>CAWFXX010000005.1:0-922174 GCA_963819915.1 uncultured Alphaproteobacteria bacterium | reverse complement strand
CGATTATTTTACTTAATTTTAATCTATAAAATCGGTAAATCTATGAGTATAGATAACATATCTTCCCCTCTTTTTGGTATTCTAAAAATTGAGCCGATTCAAAACGAAAGAGGTCGTTTCTCAATAGAACAAAAAATTAATATCCCCTCCCTTAGAAGACTGATCGAAGCTTTTAAGGCCCTCTTTTTGCTGCCATCTATATCCTGACATTAGGTCAATTAAAGGGGCGCTTCCTGCATTCTTGGAGAACATTGAAAGGTTTGCATATTTATAATGCTAAAATCGATCCCTTTTTCTTTGAAAATAATGAAGTCCATGAAGGCAATCTTAGCAATCCAATGGAAGTGGCAAAGGCATTGAAGAAACATCGTCCATTTGTTTTAGAAATGGTCAAAGTGTGTGGATGGAGCGTAAAATATGTTGATGAGCAGTTGAAAAAAGATCAGGAAATTGCTGGCTGGGCTGTACGTATTGATGGTAGTAACATCGATTTTATAGATCCAAGCTTAATAACAAACGCAAAAATTGTGATGCAGGCTGTTATTCACAATCCGGAAGTTTTAGCAAGGGTAGATAAAAAATTTAAACAAGATAAAGCCTTAGTTTTAGTTGCCGTTCAGAAGAATGGAATGGTTTTAGGTTATGCTGACGATGTCTTAAAGGGCGATCTAGAGATCGTAAGAGCTGCAGTGAACCAAAACTGGGAAGCTTTAAAAGAAGCTGCCGAAAGTGTAAAAGATAATAAAGATTTTATTTTAGAAGTTGTAAAAAAGAAGGGATGGGCCATCAAGCATGCTTCTGAAAGGCTAAAGAAGGATCCAGATGTTATTGTGGCAGCAGTCAAGCAGTATAAGGAAGCATTTAAATATGCGAGCGATAAATTGCGAGGGGACAAACCATTCATCTTAAAAGTCCTTCGCGAGCAAGGATCGGTGCTTGAATATCTTGACCCTGTCTTTAAAAAGGATATACAAGTCGTTGTAGTAGCTTTGAAACCTGATTTCAGCAATTTGCAATACGCTGACGAAACGATGAAAAATCATCCTAGAATACGTGGAATGCAAAAAGGGATGCAAAGCGGCGCTATTGTTGCGGACGCAATAAAAAAATTGATCTTCTAATTGTCATAAAAATCTTTTTTTCTTGACCTCTGTTTGGAAGATTGTGTATAAGGCTCAAATTACGTGGTGGCATAGCCAAGTGGTAAGGCAGAAGCCTGCAAAGCTTCCATTCCCCAGTTCAAATCTGGGTGCCACCTTTCTTATTTATATACTTATGTTCTATCTTGTTGCAACACCTATCGGCAATCTCAGCGATATCACCTTTCGAGCCATCGAAACACTAAAGATGTGCGATTATATCCTGTGCGAAGACACTCGCCATAGCCTTATTCTGCTTAATCATTATCAAATTCACAAACCCCTCAAAAGCTATCATAAATTCAATGAAGCTTCTCAAGCTGAACAAATTTTAGAAGACCTGCAAGGCGGAAAACAATATCGCCCTCATTTCCGATGCAGGAACTCCAGGCATCTCTGATCCTGGAGCAGACCTGGTGAAAGCATGCGTAGAACAAAAAATCCCGGTCACGGCTATTCCCGGACCATGCGCTGCCATCCAAGCGCTTATCTGTTCTGGCTTGCCTACAGAGCCGATTTCAGTTCTGGGGATTTCTTCGCAAAGAAAGAAAGCGAGATAAAACGTGAATTGCAAGAAATTCTTAGCTTATTCTGGGACCACGATTTGCTATGAATCGCCTCATCGGATCTTATCTCTTTTAAGCCAAATTAATGAAATGGATCCTAATCGACATCTAGTTGTAGCAAGGGAACTAACAAAAAAATTCGAAGAAATTGTGAGGGGTACTGCATCTGAATTGCTGCCGGTGGTACAGCCTAAAGGTGAATTTGTAATTTTGATTTCTGGAGCAAAAGCAGATAAGCTTGAGTGGCAAAATTTGAGTCCTAAAGAGCATGTAGATTTGATTGAGAATACCTATGGAGCCACGAAGCAAGAGGCGATAAAGATAGTAGCTGAATTACGCGGCGTCCCGAAAAGGGAAATTTATAACGAATTTCATAACGAACGGAAACGAACGGAAACGGACGGAACGGACTAAACGGACAAATACGGACATAATCAATGTCCGTTTCGTCCGTTTCCGTCCGTATTCCTTGACATATTGTTCGAAATTAACTAATATTGTCCTTTTAATTAATTGTTTATGAGGAGCTAAAATGTCAGATTCCATACACTTAATCCAATTATAAAAATTTACCCAAAGGCGTTACATACTCGTCTGAAGGTACTTTTGGAAAAGATTCTGCTGCAGATCATTTCACGTTCTAACTGGCCTTCAAAATTTGGGCATATTCCATCGCCTCGTTTCATTAATTAAAGCCATTGTATTGACTGTTTTCACCCTTGGCCTTGCCATATTCAGCCACGATTGTAGAAATCTTTGGCACCAAGCCTTTACAGGCAAAAATGAAATTCGAGAATTCGTCGATGCTGCCACCCTTCCAGCAAAAATCATTAAAGAATCGACCCTTGCAAGTTTTAAATTTCGAAGAGATGCAGTAAATGTTCACGATGTGTCAGAGGAATTAAGACAGGATAAAGAGTTTCTATTAAGCGCTGTTAAGTACAATCACCATGTCCTGGGTTTAGCTTCAAAAGAACTCAGAAAAGAAAGAAATTTCATTCTTGATGCAGTAAAGAAACATGGAGAAGCTTTAGCATTCGCATCTGCAGAACTCAGAAACGATGCAGATATTGTCAAGGAAGCCATTAAACGAAACGGCAATGCCCTCAAATATGCCTCCGATGACATTCGTAATAACAAGGACATTGTCCTTGCGGCTGTAAAAGTAAGCGGAGCTGCCCTAAGATTTGCGTCAGAAGCTTTACAAGGTGATAAAGAAGTCGTTCTTGCAGCTGTGAAAAAGAATGGATTTGCACTTTGGTGGGCTTCTTTTGCCCTGAGAAACGATAAGGATGTGGTTTTAGCCGCAGTAAGACATGGGGGAACTGGCGCAAAACAATACGCTTCAGACGCCATGCAAAAAGATCCTGACGTCATCAATGAATCCAAATTATGCTTAATAAATCCCGAAAGACAGTTGTTTATATTTGAACAATACCCTTTTCAACCAGTAAGTGAAACCGAAGCTGCAGCATTTTAATTAAAAGGTATAATATGAGAACGAGAGCATCAAATAATAAAGAGCAAAGCGGTCATTTTCTAAACCCCTTTATCTTTGTCCTAAAGGAGGGTCATGGGATCCAAAATGACCTCCTTGATTACTCTCTTTTGCTCTTGCAAGTTGGAAAACCGGATATCCTCCACTCTCCTAGAAACAACAAATCTAGCACTCCAATTATTCAGTTGCTAAAAAAATAAAATTCCTCTTGCTAAAATCCAATCCTTTGTACTATCATTAACATCTCATTTACAAAAAACAGGAGTAGAATATGGCAGCGACACCAAAAGAAATTATCTTCGAAGAAGAAGCACGCGAACTTCTTTTAAATGGAATCAAAAAACTGACCGATGTTGTAGCCTTCACTTTGGGCCCGAAAGGGCGCAACGTAGGTTTAGAAAAAAGCTGGGGAGCTCCGACAATCACCAATGACGGCGCAAGCATCATCCGTGATATTCAATTGAAAAATAAATATGAAAACATGGGCGTCGCCATGGCTAAAGAAGTGGTCCAAAAGATTAAGGAAAAATGCGGAGACGGCACCACGACAGGGACGCTATTACTCAGAGCTTTAGTCGAAGCAGGCATCAAACACATCTCCGCAGGAACCAGCCCGATAGGGATCAAAAGGGGCATGGACAAAGCCGTCGAAGCGATCATCAAAGAGATTGAAAAAAACGCAATTCCCATTAAAACCAAAAAAGAAAAACAGAATGTCGCTACGGTCTCAGCTTCGGGGAATCAAGAAATCGGAGAAATCATTGCTGAAGCGATGGAAAAAGTAGGAAATTCTGGAGCCATTACCATTGAAGAAGGCAAAACAACCGAAACTACAATTGAGATCGTTAAAGGGATGAAATTTGACAGAGGGTATGTAAGCCCATACCTATGTACAAATGTAGAAAAAATGATCGTTGAAATGAATAATGCGCAAATTCTTCTCATCGATAAAAAAGTTTCAAATATCCATGAATTGCTCCCTGTTTTGCAAGCAGTTGCAACATCGGGCAGAGAGCTCTTGATCATCGCAGAAGACATTGAGGGCGATGCGCTTTCAACTTTAGTCGTTAACAAACTGCGCGGGACTTTAAAAGTCGCGGCTGTGAAAGCACCTGGATTCGGCGATAGGCGCAAAGAGATGCTGCAAGATATTGCAGTCCTTACTGGCGCCACAGTCATTTCCGAAGAAGTGGGCATGTCATTGAAAGAAATCCCTGCTTCAGCTTTAGGGACAGCAGAAAAAGTGACAATCACAAAAGATGCAACAACCATTGTAAATGGTGGAGGCACGCCGCAAAATATTGGGGCAAGGATTAAACAAATTGACAACGAAATTGCACTTGCGAAGAGTTCTTATGATAAAGAGAAATTGGAAGAGCGCAGAGCTAAACTGACAGGCGGTGTTGCCGTCATTCGCGTTGGCGCTGCGACAGAGACAGAGATGAAACAGAAAAAACAAATGTTTGATGACAGCTTAAATTCCACCAAGGCTGCTCTCGAAGAGGGAATTGTTCCAGGAGGCGGAGTTGCTCTCCTCCATGCAAGTAAAGCGATAAAATTGAATCTTGAAGGCGATGAGGCGATTGGAGCAAAAATTGTATTGCAAGCTTGTGAAGCGCCAATTAAACAAATTGCCTTTAATACGGGATTTGATGGCAGCGTGATTTTGAATCAAGTGTTGCAATCGCCGAGTAACTATGGTTTCAATGCGATGACAGAGCGTGTTGAGGACTTAGTAGCAGCTGGTGTGATTGACCCTGCGAAGGTCGAAAAAAATATTCTACTGTTTGCCTCTTCTGCTGCGGGTATCATTCTTCTTTCAGAAGCCCTTATCGCCGATGCTGATGAGGACGACGAAGAAGAAGGACAAGAATAGTAAGATTGGAAGACGGAAGAACTTAATCGCTGAGCCCGGAGGGCGGTCCGATTTTAAAGCCCACAGTGACGAGCGCTAGTGAGGAACTGTGGGTAAGAGTAAAAAAGTTTTAGAGCCCGTAGGGCGACTGATTTTTAAATGTTCAAATCAATCGCCCTACGGGCTCAGGGTCTATTTTCTATACCCACAGTTCCTCGCTAGGCGCTCGTCACTGTGGGCTTTAAATTCTGACAGCCCTCCGGGCTCAGCGTTCCCGGATGAAAGGATCCAATTAACATGGAACCACTAAATTCTTCTCATCTATTATCCTTAATTTTTCAGAAATTTGTATATCAGGTACTTGAAAATTGAAAGGGACATTTTCTAATGGAATTGAATCGTCCCAGTATTCGATAATAATATCATTAAGTACAGGAAAGAGATTCGGATTGGCCGAATTGATAAAATTTTTCCGCTTTTCAGCGGCAATTTTTTGCACTTGAATATGCATTTGGTTGAGCTCTCGAGCCAATCCCACAATATTACGAAAAACAGCATGATTGTTTCGATCAGAAAATACACCCAATTTGTCTAATAATGAGATTATATCTTCAAAAAAAGGATTATTGTCCGTAGGGCGATTAGTGTTAATGATCATTTCCCGCCTGCCTTGACGCTCAGCTAAAGGGGTTCTCTCGAGCGCTGAGAGAATAGATTCAAGGGAATCAAAATAAGAGGGATTAAATCTTTTAAGCGCCTCAGAACCATGAAAAGATGCGTCAGCTAAAAATAACATTTTTAATAAATCTATTCTAATTTTAATGTCAGCGTCTATAACTTCTTGCGGCCATCCCCAACAAGAAGCGGAAAGGCTGCCAATAATCAAAAATTTATATGGACATGCTCGAGTATCCTTGTCAATCATCCATAAAGGATCAACGCCTTTCTTCAAAAAATAATGAAACACTGCAAGATATGTTTTTTCATCTTCTTTTCGAAAAAATAATTTGCCTCGAAAAGCAGCGCTAAAGGGTAATAATGCTCTTTCAACGCTAATCTTATTATGTTCAATTAAAGCAGGAAGATGTTCATATTGATAGCTGAGTAATTGACGATTTTTTTTGATCATTTCATCAATTCTTCCGGTAAGGCTCCTGTAGTATTGGATTTTTGGCAGATAGCCAAAGGGCATCGTACAAATTAGCAAAGGGAGCGCTATAAAAGAGACGAGATTGGCAATATGCTCTTTTGGATTTTTTGGTCGAAACTTCCACTGAACAGTTAATTTGCACCAATAAAGGAGATCTAACATGTCACAAAAAAGAACTCCTACGGCAAATATGACCCTCATAGCAATGTTTTTAAGTTTGTGATTGATTGAAGTTTTCTGATCTAAATTAATGAAAGGATTATCAGGATTATCGAGTGTTTTCAAATAGTAAAGAAGCCCTCCGGTAAAGGAGTCTTCAGGGGAAGAGAAATAGCCATTAAAACTAATTGGATATGTCATAAAAATAATCTCCAATAAGATTTATTAAATTATGATATAATATAACAATCTTATTATTACTTCAACTTTATATTGGAAAAATTGCAAAAAAAACCGTACTTCTGCAATCGCGCATTTTTTCTTTTAAAAAAATAAATATAAGTTTAATTTATTTGGAAAAAAAAGGACGTAAATCAAATGAACGATAAAGCAAAGCCGTTTCTTCCTCCTCATGGTGGATACAAAAAATTAATTTCTTACCAAAAATCGGAAATTATTTTTGATGCTACAGTCTTTTTTGCAAATAAGTATTACAGAAAGGGCGACCGGACAATCGACCAAATGGTTCAAGCTGCAAGGTCGGGAAAACAAAATATCGCAGAAGGAAGTCAAGCGTCAGCAGGTTCTAAAGAAATCGAACTAAGACTTACAATAGTCGCCCGTTCCAGCTTAGAAGAATTGCTTATTGACTACTATGATTTTTTAAGGATTAACGGATTAAACGAGTGGGCCAAGGATCATCCTTATGCGGTCCGTTTAAGAGAACTTAATAGGGAGAAAAATGCCACTTATGCACTATTTAAAAGAGGGATCGAACACCAAAACCGAGAAATATCTGCAAATGTCATTATTGGTTTAATTAAGGTGACCTGTTATTTGCTTGATCGTCAAATTAGCCGAATGCAAAAAGATTTTGTTACGAAAGGCGGTATCAAAGAAACAATGACTCAAGCAAGGTTAGATTACAGAAGAAACGAAAAGGACAAAAGGACCTAAAGGACCTAAAGGACCTAAAGGACCTAAAAGACTCAAAGGATTTAAAGGACACTAAGGACAACTAGTACCTAAAAGTATAGTCCTTTAGGTCCTTTTCGTCTTTTAGGTCCTTTTCGTCCTTTAGGTCCTTTTTGTCTTTTAGGTCCTTTAGGTCGTTTGTCCTAATCGTCCTAACTGTCTAATTGTCGGTCTGGCAGGCCCCCTTTCTCTTCGCCTCCATGCCTGAATTTCCTACCTTAACAAAAATTAATATAATCTTTAAATAAAATTTAAATTTATATGGATAATTGAAAATTATAAAAATAGTAATTTTGTTCAGAATAAACTGCTAATACTAATAAAATATATTTTAATAACAGGCAAAGATGATTTCTTCTTTTGATCCATTATCTCCAGGCGTTGGTTTGGAACCTAATAGTTCTCAATCGATCAAGGCAGCCAACAAGCCAGCCAGCAAGCCAAAACTCGAAAATGAAGAACCAAATATAGACCATGCAAAATGGCATGATACAACCGAAGCGCTTCTCAAAGCCGTTTCCCTAATGACGATGCATTGAAAGATCCCTTAGGTACATTGTCTACTATGATGGGCGACTCGTTTATAAAGGACGTGTCCATAAATGGACAGCCTTTAGATAAATCTGATTTTAGCACACCGGCACTAAACTTATTTACCTTTCTAAGAGCCAAGATTGCCTTATTAGAACAACGAGATAAAGATGACGAACTAGCCAAATCGTTAAAAAAAGCTCTGAGAATGCTCGTAGAATCCATTCCTTTACAAGAAGACCACTGGAGAAAATATAACAAAGCTATGCGATCTTCCAAGAACAACAAAAACTGGTTTTAGTGAAAAAGTAAATTTTATTCTTGAAAAAATAAAAAGCTTAAAGCCTGAAGAGGAACTTTTAATTCCAGGCGGTTGGATGGCAAAGTGGACCACCACGGCTTTCCTGACCCGCGACATGACATGCTCTATGTTCTCCGTAAGCAGCCCGATGGCCGTTTCGCAATGGCGGTGTTTACGTTGGCTGATGAAGCATTATCCTCAGAAATGCTGCATGGTGCTTATGACGGATTCAAATATAAAGTCAAACCGATTCGCATTTTCCCCAATCTGCCTGCTGAGATGGTGCCTTAGCCCCGAGCCTTGGGCAGCCTACCTCAAAATCATGTTTGTTCCAGCCCCTTTTCCAGAAAAATATTCTTTTCATCATATTTTTTCATGCTGGCTCCCTAGCCTTGGGGCTACAAAAGAACTTGATGCCAAAGATTTGGAAGCATTAAAAATTGGCGAAACGACATTACAAAGGACAAAATTCGATACAGCGGGCCTCTATTTTCAATGGTTGCGGACCATGCTGCCATCTAAAGCTTTATACAAGACTTTTAAACTTCAGTATAAAGCTTGGCTTCTTGCTCAAAGCATGGCCAAAATGAAGAAAGATAAGCTATTTGATCCTGCAGTAAGCATTGATGAGATTAATGATAAACAGAAGAGGCTGCACATTACTCGCCGAATTATAGAAAAATTTTCCATAAGCGTAGAAAAATCGGTGAAGAGAGGAGAGCTGAACGCCGACGAAACCGAGCAATATACAGCCCAAATTAAAAGCTATTTAAAAGAGATCAATCAAGCCGATCGCCTCCTCAATCAAGCCCATGAAAAAAAAGAATTAGCCATCGATCGAGCCAAAGACTTAACTTTTAAAACAGCAACTACCCTGAAACTCGATGGGCAAAACTGTAAAGAAGAAGGCGCTCCCGAAATTCTCATCAAAAAAATGCTGGATATTAAAACGGCATGGCAGAATCCAACAAATCTCTTAGAGCAATTGCAAGGATGGCATAAAATATTGAGTTCGCCTGATGAAGATCGTCTACAAGTCCATTTAACATTATTTAAAATTTTTAAAGAAATGCCTTCAGTGAAAGATGCTTATTGGGATGCGATCCCACACATGCATCGTGAAGAGTGCATGGTCCTTCTCAGCGATCTCAGCGAGCGTTTTTCAGATACGGCTTCCGAGATTAAAAATACCAAAAATAGCCGTATTGAGTACATGTGCGTGATGCAGCAGGCGTTGGCTGTGGTCAAAAAATTATCCATGGGCATTCTTGATAGCACAGAAGAATCCAATCTTTATTGATAATGGAGAGGATGAAACTGGTGTAACGGGATATCTATTTATTCGCAATCCCGACTTAGAAAAAAAATACAAAGACAATGTCGCCTTTTTCCATGATCCGCACAAAAAAGAACGCAACCTCATGTTTTCTGGATCGATTGTGGATAATTTAACGGACCCGGATAAAAACCGCCTTTCGACTATTCATAATGTCAATTCAACCGGAATCAAGCTAAAAGCGGAACAGCTCTACGTCATGGATTATCTTAAAAAGCATCCCGAGGTCAGGGAGAAAATCATCCAGGATTTAAAAGGAGAAAATCTTCAAATTACAGAACATCTGATTATTGCCAAGGCATTGATAGGCGACTATTTGCCCAAAGCTTTTTATGCCTTGCGCACGCAGGCTTATATCACGCAATTCTTTTGTACCTATCCTTATTACAATGATTATTCCAAAGTTGAGTTCAAAAAATTTCATTTTGAAGAGAAATCGTTTGCAGAATATGCGAAGAATACGCAACGTTCTATTGGCTTGAGAGTAGGTTGCAAGGAAGGAATTAAAAAATTAGAGGTGGGAAAAGGAAAACATCGCTTTCAAGAGGCCGTCGCACCACCCGACGATCCTTCCTACAAGAAGGCCTATGAAGCACTCTATGATCCCAAATTAAGTTTGAATGAAATCATGCTTAAGCGTGAATATGATGAAAGGCAAAAGAAAATGGGTCTATTGGGTACTGCAGTGGACAAATCCCAGCAATCTGTAAAAGTAAGTTGCCTCTTACAGACAAAATCCACTCTCTTTGGCTTCGCTTGAAGAGCAATTCTATTTTCAGGCGCGAATGTTTGAGCCGGGTGTTTTGCGCGATCAATTAAAACCTGAAGCTCATCCTGAATTTACGGCCAATCTTTCAGAGTTAATACATGTAGGGAGTTACCTGGACAAAAATCAAAAATGATATTCCAACGACTTTATTCTTTCTCCGCATGGGAGATTACCTTGGAGATTATTGCAAAGATTGCCAAGCCCCTAAAGCCAGATTTTCCAAATGTTGTGGAAGAAACCGAGAGGCTATTAGCGAGGAAAAATCTCTCTCCGCAAAATGAATGGCTTATTTTACGTGAACAGCTTGCCTCTATCAAACGGCAAGGGCTAATTGATAAACAAGACATTTCTGAGCTCTTTAAGAAGTACGTGCGCTTGAGGGAGCTTTTCAATCCCGATTTTCAATACATCAATCATCTCAATGCCCCCTTGGACGATGATGTGACCAATTTGGGATATGATCTAGTAAAAGCCATTGAGGCGCTTAGGGGTGACGAACGGCAAAAAATATTTAATGAAACTCTTGGTGATAAGGATATTAAGGACCTTGAGTGGGAATTAGATGGGACCATTGCATCTACCATGGCCTATTTCATTCAAATTGATTTACTCGAAGGTAGAATATATGTGAACGGCTATAGCCCTATTGATACCCTTCCTGAAAAATTTGCGAATGCAGATCGATTTGAAGTCTGTTTTGGAAAGAAATCATCCATAACAAATATTGCTTCCAGAGGGCCTGATGTCATTACGTTTAAAGACGCTTTTGGATATACCTGTTTTTCTAAAATGATCTCGTCTTCTTCAGAACCCATCAATCAAAAAATAATAAACGGAGAATTATGTCTCAACGAAGAATGGCAGCATACCCACAAACATTTCTATTACTATATGACAAAGACATGTACGGTATGGCATTCATCAGTAGAGCCGCATCAAGTTTACTTCCTCGATCGTAAATCTGGCCAACTCCGTTATATTTATAATCCCAAGCTGGATGAATTTAAATGCGTGGATGGGCCCTGCAAAGGACTTTATTTGGTAGATCCCGAAGTACATAAATCAAAAACGAACGTGCAATTAAGAAATTTTGATCCTTCAGCGATGATTTGGCGAAACAAAGAAGGCCGGGTTGAAATCGTGGAACTTCCGCAATATGGCATTAGATTCAATGCAGAATGGACTGTTGACGGCTGCAGGCTTAATGCCGGCCGCCCTTATGAAGGCTTCTTCCTGGCAGACTTTGCCTCCATTCCGTCCTTGCCCTGGTATAAAAATTGCCTGATTTTGCAAAACGATGAAGGAGAACAAAGAGTATTAATCCCAAAACTAGGCGTGGATCGACTTCACTTTCGGCTCTGGCGTACCTCAACTGATGCAAAGAATATTATGAGTATGTACATCGATGAATTTGGCAATCTTGACGCCTCTGATAATTTAGAAGCGCAAATTTATTTAGCCTATATCTACAACGAAGGCCGCGATTATGAGAAAGCACTTGCATTGCTCAGCCGGGCTTCCATGATGCCGCCTAGAGCATATACTGAGCACGAGCTAAATATTTTCGGATGGATAACACATAATATCTCTGGTAACCATTTCGACGATTACGCTTTAAAATACGACACTCCTCAGGCTCTTGCGCGTTAATATGAAAGTAGAAGCGTTGCTTCACGAATATAAGACGAAGATTTGTCATAAAGAAACCCGAATATTTACTGGGACGAGTACCGGAGCAATCGTTATCGAACAGAGGGTAATTAAAAGTAATCTCGAACAGTTGGCACATAGACCGGAAGAACTTATAAGCGCGGAAGACGAAATAATTCTTATTTATCCGGGCCTGCGGAAAAAGCGGTTCAAAGAGACCGCAGACTAGATGCACTTAAAGGCAAAGGCACACCTGCGGAAGCGACCGCAAGTTAGTAAAGTGGAAGAGGCTAAGGATACACCCATTGAACACCGTCAATATCATCACGAAGTTTGGTATTACACCGAACAACTGAGAGAAGACATTATTGCTCCAAAAGGCGGCTCCTATCTAAAAGGAATCAACTACGTTCTATGAAGCTCTTGTAAATCATACTCCCATCATTATTTCAAAATAGTAACGACTATTGGAGAGAAAATTGGATAAATTATTTCTATCTTCTTTACGAATTTGCGACTGATAAATTCATTCCGGTTAACGACCCTTTACGCTTACGGCTCTTATCTAACTTCATGTTATTTCATGATTCTAAAAATTTATCCCCCTACAAGGTATATAGTGAGATCTTGATCGCAGCATTAAAGAATCCAGAAAAGATGATACCGTTTTAATGAATTAATGCCCATGACACTTGAAGATCCTGATTTTGCAAACAGGATGGATAAGGCCTATCTAAGGGCTTTTGTGTTGAATCATATTCGATATCAATATCGTCAATTCACCGACATCATTTGGAATAAAACCGATGAATTGAGAATAGCCATTATTACTTCAAGTGGTGGAGATGCAAATCGAGAAACAACGTTCTATGAAGCTCTTGTAAATCAGCTGCCTGATGAATTCTCAGGTTGGCTGCAGTATTTCTATCTAGTTTACGAATTGGCGACAGATAAATTCATTCCAGTTAATGATCCGCTACGTCAACAACTCTTATCTAAGTTAACTGTATTTCATGAATCTAAAGAAAATGCACAACTCAAGCATTATAGCGAAATGTTGATCGCAGCGTTAAAGTATCCTAAAGAGATGCCCGATGCTTCTGAATTATTGCCTATGAATTATAATGATCCAGATTTTGCGAAAAGGATGAATAACGCCTTTCTGCAAGCATATGGGCTGAATCACGGAATAGTATCAAAGCAGGTAAAATTCTCTGCGGTAATGCCAAGCGAGGCTGTTCATTTTCCTGCACAAGCATCTATTAAGCATGCTGCTGTTTCTAGAGGACCGATTTTCAAAAGCCTTGTTTTTCTCAGTCATTTTTCTCAGGCTATTTGGAATAAAATCGAAGCACTGAAGCTAAGCATTTTTGCTCCAAGTTTTCCTGCTATAGAGGCAACAACCTACTATGAGGCTCTTTTAAATCGATTTTCTACTGAGTTCTCAGATTGGCTGCCGTATTTCCATCCTCTTTATGAACTTGCAACGGATAAATTCATTTCAATTACCGATCCGTTACGGCAACGTCTCTTAAATTTATTATCGCAATATGATTCTAAACCTAATTTATGCAACAAGTTATATAGTGAGATCTTGATCGCGGCGTTAAATTTTCCGCATGATATGGCCCCTATTTATGATTTGGTATCCGCAAAATTTAATGATACTGAGTTTTCAAAAAAAATCGAGACTGCCTATTTAAAAGCTTGTGAGCTGAACAATAAAAATCACAGCAGGCAGAGCCAGGACAAGCACCTCCTAGGCTTGAATCTAAGAGGTCCAGTCCTGTTGACGAGAAAGATGCACTTGTAGTTAAAATTGAAGTCCCGCAAAAACACGATGATTTCGAATTAACAAAAAGGTTGCTTGCAGCTGAAATGGCGCAAAAAAACCGGGTCGAACGCCGTGTCATCAGGCAGTTTTCGAGGGAGTTGCAGCAGATATCGCTAATGATGAAAAAACCGAAACTTGGAAATTGGATATTGATAACTCGGACAATTTTGAGGAACATGTAAACCGTCAGTTGGATGAAGAAGAAAAGAAAATCAAGCAGGTCCGTAAGAAGATCATCAAACTCGCAAATAGAAGATCAGATGATCCAAAGCAAGCGGCCATTGAATATTTAGATCAGCAGGGTGGAGGCAAGCATAAACTGACCATTGATGAGTTGGTTATGATTTCTGTAAGAAAGATTTGGCCTTATATCGCGAAAGAAATACCAATCTTACCGTCGAAAATGCCGAAGAGCTGAATTTACAATTAGAAGAAATGAAATTAGCCAAATCTAAATGGGATCAGTTAAAGGTAATCAAGAAGAAGCTAAGGGCATACAAAATGTGCCAAAAACAGAAAAATATGCCCCTCTGTTGCACGAGCGCAAACAAGAACTCGCCAAAGCAATTTACGCTGAACGTGCTTATACACTTGATCACCCGAAAGCCCATATTTTCTTAGTATTTGAATATTATTTAAAAGTGCTTCTCCGTCCGGAACAAGTCAAAGCCATATCCGAACTGTGAAGATTAGATACTATGCTGCAGCTCATTATGGGCGGTGGAAAAACCGACATTTTGGCGATCTTGATGGCTTATGCGAATGCAGATGGCGACCAATTATCGATGGTTGTAGTGCCCGATGAGCTTGCTGAACTTGTAGCCAACCGTCTTTGGCTTAGATCTGGAAAAGGATTTGGGCAAATTATCAATAGGTTACATTGGGCTGAGGAAAGAAAGTCCTTGATACCGGAGCATATTGAACATATTAGAAAGAATCCAGGTTTTATTGGTAACGGAACAAGAATTGCATACGATTCAATTAAAGATCGGAGAAATACGCACTAAAATCTGCCGTAGCGAACAGGTGAGCCCGGAAGAAAAAATCAATTTGAGGCACTGCGAAAAGTCAAAAAGGTATTTAAAACTAAAGGAAAAGCCATCATTGATGAACCGCATAAAGTTTTTGGTTGCCGCCATGATTCGCGCATCGCGCTCAATTCGAAAGATAACAAAATCAATATGCGCTATGTGCATGTGGCCGTGACATGGTACCATCAGCTCATGTGCGACCCAAAAATACTATCTTCCTTTTCTTTTGACTTTATGAAAGAGAAGACGGATTCCGCCAAGCCTTTTGCTTTATCAGATTATGATACAATCAAGCAGCGGCTCGTCAAGAACACCCTTGAGGCTTTAGCCAAAGCTGATATTGAACTAGAGAAGCATATTCGTGAAGGCAAAGGCGAAGATATCGAGAAGTTTCTCTTGGCGAAGGAAGGCGACAAAATACAGCTGCCGGAAGGGATAAGTGAGGATCTCTGCGACAAGCTATCCTTCTTGCATAGCGAAGTATTAATATCTCCAGCTACCTGGAATTCGATTCCCTGGGTGAAATATGGACTATTCCCAGAGAAAAAAGGGTTTAGCGTACTGGCAGGGCCATACGATGGCGCACATTGTCCCAAAATAGGTTCTCAATTTGCCCATTTGACTGAATTTATCAATTACGTGATTCAAATGCGTCTTTTAGAAGGGATTGACGCTTCTACATTAATGAATGAATTGCGCCGCATGCAGGATGCTGTTCAAGATGAAATGCAGAACACCCTCAATTATGATCCCGTCACAACAGAGGCTTATAAAGAGTATGTCGAAGTCTTTGGACCAGTCTGGGCAAGAAACAATCCTCTATATGACTTGGATCTCGAAGACTTAGGTCTGATGAAAGAGTTTGTGGATAATACGCCAAGCGTGCTTTTAGCTTGCGTCGAAAGATATGTATTACCGACCATTCCTGTTTACAAAGAAAGTCTCATCAGCGACGGCCAGTGCTTGCAGATATGTTTGGAAGCGCTGTTAGCTTTTACAGGAACCCCCAATGCAGACAACGCGCCTGAGCGCTTCAGGCACGTCTTAGATAAAAGCACTGATGGCAAAATGCTTAGAACCCTTTGGAAGAATAGCCGAGCAAACTTCCATTTTCTCCGAAAAGAAAACGATAGTCTCGCTGCTTTGCAAGAGTGGTCGAGAATCAAGAAACACTAGCCATTCTGGATGCGGGGCGTTATTTATGGATATCAAGCATCAAAGACTAGCTGAAGAAATTTTGAAACTCCGTCCGGAACTGGATGCAGTCATCTATTTTGACGGCAATAAAAAGATGATGCTTCTAAGAGGTACCGCAGAACCGATGGATGCAAACAAGGTGAAGGTTCCAGCTGACAAACGGTTTTCACTTATCGATCAAGTGCATTGCCTTGGAACCGACACTGATCAATGGCCCACAGCTCATGCTGCCATCACAATGAATAAAAACTTGACCTTCAACAATTTCTCCCAGGCTGCTGCCGTATGCGCGGCATTCACAATAGCCAAATCATCCACCTCTATCTCACCCCATCGCAATGTAATTTAATAGAAGCTACAAATGAGAAGAAGATCGAAAATATTTTGGATCCAATTTTGTACATGGCCAATGTGCAGGCGAAACAGCAAGCTTTAGATGCTGTTGTGACGATCAAGCAAAAATTCCGTAAGCACGTCGTACAAGAATGTGAACGCATTTTGGATGAAGCCTCCTTTGAGGAACTAAAGGATCCCCAATTGCGTGATCTCAACGAAATCCTGATTGTGAAGCTTCCTACTACATTCAGTGCACTCTATAGTACTATAGAAGAGCTTTTAGATGATCGTTTAGCTTTAGAAGCTTTCAGGAATATGCTCTAAAACCGCTCAATGATTGGCTGAAAAATTATAAAGACAGTAAGTACTCGCCCGATATAGAAAAAGTATTTAAAGCGATGAATGCAATCATCGAGGACGCGCTTAAAGAAGGGGAAGAAAAAGTAAATGAGAAAATCCTGTGAGCGCTGCTCCAGAGATTGGCCGCAGCATGGCTGTTGCCACACAAGTCGACACCAAAGCTGAGCAAACGAATGAAGCGCAAACAGATACTGAAAGCTCGAACACGCCGATTGTCGATAAATTAATACCGACAGATCTTAAGCATATCAGTACGGTAGATATGTTTAAGAAAAAATCGTGGTGGGGAGTCAATCCGAAACTAATCAAAAGGATAGTCCGGTTGACCAATGGCCTTGCCCAGAAGGCATGCAGCCTATCGTAAGGGCAAATGATGTCGTAGATTTCTATGCCCTGGAAATCCATCCTGGAAAGTATTCCATCCGCACCTTTTCATGTCATATAGATATCTTTCCACTGAAGAAGGTGGTAAGCCTTATGGACCGCATCAAAAGCCCGCTGGCCCATGTATCGACATTCAGCTTAAATCCGATCCAACAAGTTTCTCAAGATTTTCATCAGTGCTGAAGAAGCAGAAGAAATCAAAAAAGCTTTGATAAACGATAATATTAATGGGCATGAAGGTGAGGTCCGTATCAGCTTATCTTACTTGGGCCTAGGTTCCACACCTGAGCTAGAAATCTATCAGCAAGGGTCCGATCCCATATCAGCCGAGGATATGGCTGCAAGCGAAGATTTCCAGGAAGAGCGCAATGATGCCGATTTGTGGAGAAGCAACATCCAGATTAAGCCGGCAAATCCTGAGAAATTTTCTAAAAAATTTGCTCAAATTATTAATTTTACCGGTTTTCATGATTTCTACAAAAAGCATTTGCTACGAAGTTCCGCAGCAAAGAAAAATTATTACAAATCGGATCTTTACAAGCTTGTTTTCGCTCCTCTTCACAAGAAAGCAGAGATGGAAAAATTAGGAAAAGATCCAAATTCTGGGGGCCATTATCAGGCAGAGTCAAAGAAGTAATGGCCATTGTTAATACATACGGCGTCATCCCTTCAGGTCTGAGAAATGTACGCAAGAAAGCTTCCGCAGCCGCTACCTCGTTGGGTCTACAGAGGAAAAAAGGGATGGGGGTTGAGATTATTCCTGAGCCTCGTGTCCAAAGGATAGAGGCGATTAAGAAGCTGAAATCCGGTCTTTCGATTTCTCAGACCCTGACTGCACGCCATATGTTCGCTGTTATACAAAATAGTAAAATTTCGCCGGCGCCTAAACAAACCGCCATCAACTCCGAAGATAATGTATTAGAAGATATCTTATGTCCTTTAGGCAACAATATCGAAGTTAAGGTCGGTGAATAGGATATATGTTTACACGCCAATATTGTGCCCGATCTGGATGGAAGGCATACGTGGCCTCCCAAATGCCATTGACAAGACTGCTCAAGCGGCCAACTGGAGGGCGCTCTATGAGAAGAATATTACGCATGTCCTAGATTTAACCAATGAAAACGATTTGCTAAGAAGCCTTAAAATAACTCCGGATCTGCCGCGTACCTATCCTGAACAAGAGGCACAATTTGGAAGCTTAAGGGTCACGCCTGCAGGTAAAACTCAAGGATAAAGACTGGATGCGATATGAATACGCATAGTAGATACAAATAAACGCGGAAAAGCCGCACAAACAATATTTAGGACACATTATGTCGGTGAGGACCGTAAAGGTCGGCCAGACCAGAGAGTCATTAAACTTGATGAACTGAAAGATTTAGTCGACAACTTTGATCAAGTCTCGCAAACACTAAGCTGCTTATCCATTGCTTGGCGGGAGTCGGACGGACGGGTACGGTTTGATTTGTTGCTTACGCAACAAGAAAGGCAAATTGCACAAAGATGCAGTTGGATTGTTCTTAGATATTATCAAAATTGTTTTAGAAGGTCGAAAAGCTCGTGGTCCTGGTTTTGTGCAAACG
This sequence comes from uncultured Alphaproteobacteria bacterium, assembly GCA_963819915.1. Lineage (GTDB taxonomy): Bacteria > Pseudomonadota > Alphaproteobacteria > Rhizobiales > Xanthobacteraceae > Pseudolabrys. Next base: position 903,517 of record CAWFXX010000005.1, on the reverse strand, counting down.
CAGGAACAATTTGACCGTAAAGTATGCCAAATCATTGTTTGGTGAACAAGCGCCATGTTTGGAGTTTACGACAGCACAAATCGCAAGACTAATAGCGATGACTAAAAAATGGTCTCAGGATATCTTTGGAGATCAATTGCCAGGAATTGATAGGGACGTTGATCTTATAACACCCAAAAATAGAAGGCCCGAAGGCACGGAGCATAAGCGAAGTGATTTGGTTTCTGTCTATTGATGTTTAGGGAGCTTTGCCCCCCTATAGTTTATAGGTTTCTCTTAATTGATGCGCAGCATCTTTGGGAGTGCGGCAGCAGCGCTGCCGCTTTCGGGCCGCACACTATTGCTTGGAGAACGTTTGAGTTGAGCAAGCGAGGCGCTAGCAGCGCGTCAAAAAAATTGTCATTCTTTAAATTTTTCTTTAATTATGATTTAATGCTCCTTAAAAGGCGTAATTTTATGAAATATTGGCCACATGCTCCTTGTCATATTGTCGATACAGCAGGAACGTTCATTGTTACTTCTGCAACCTACAACAAAGAATTGCTGTTCAAATCTGATGAACTACTCGATCTATTAGAGGAACGTCTTTTTCATTTTGCCGAAAAATATAAGTGGATGCTACAAGCTTGGGCTATTTTTCCAAATCATTATCACTTTATTGCACAATCACCTTCTAATCCACAAAATTTAAGCCAGTTTCTGCAACATTATCATTCCGAAACTGCAATTCATCTCAATAAAATACAAAATAAACATGGAAGAAAAGTATGGTTCCAATTTTGGGAAACTCGGATTACTTTTCAAAAATCGTATTTGGCTCGCCTTAATTATGTTATTCAAAATCCTGTTAAGCATGGTATAGTTAAAGAAGCGCAAGATTATAGGTGGTGCTCTGCGAATTGGTTTAAAAAACATTCATCTCCTGCAACATTCAATACGGTGACTTCATTTAAGATCGACAATATAAATATTAAAGATGATTTTTAATCGATACGAATCTTATGAGAACGATCGCGTCAGTAGCCTTAGATTTATGGTAGCGATCTTTTTTTGACGCGCTGCTAGCGCCGCGCTTGGTCTAACTCGAATGCTGTCCACGCATAAGTGTCGAAGTCGAAAGCGGCAGCGCTGCTGCATACGCATCAAGCTAAGCAACACGCTGAACATCAAGCGCTTGCACTCCATAAAATCCGACCCCTTGCACAACCCTTCCTCGCATAGTCTTGCGGCATCTCCTATCTTTGCAGAGCATTCTTGGAGTATCTTTTGCCATCTCATACATGTAATTATCAATTTTATTTTCTTGAATTGCTTTGCAAAAGCCGCCTTCTCTTAAAACATATTTTATTACTTTAACTAAACTCAGTTCCTTGCCAAACCACTCTGCTATCTGACCAAGTTCTTGGCTTACCAAACCCATGAAAAGCACCATACATAGTCGACCCCAAATTAAACATTCTATCCGATTAGGATTAATTCCCTCTAATATATTCATCTTAAGAAGGCTTTTCCACTGTTTAAAAATGAGTTCGATTTCCCATCTTAATTGATATATAGTCCCTACCAATTCTGCAGATAGCATTTCTATTGGTACATTTGTTATAAAAGCAGAATAATGTATCGTAAACATTTTACCATGGCTCATCACCCGCCCAGTTGCTTGGGCTCTTGCCTTCGCATTTTTTAGCCGAACCCTTCTGACTTCGATTGGTGCACGATATAGCACTAATCTTGCCGGTACTTTTAAATCTCCTAAAAAGACCTCTATATCTATACATGGGGCTTTTTTACATTTCTGAGTAACAAATCTTTTTAGATCAATAGGTTTTCGACTATCTTGGTGAAGAAAGACTTTAACATTTGGCAAAAGTCTAGATACATAATATGCACCTGCTTGTGAAATTGCCTGTAGAGTAGATAAAACAAAGTAACCTAAATCTCGAATTATTAAATCGCCCGGTTCTATAAATTTAAGCATTCGATCACTAAAAGCCTGATCAGGAACATCTTTGTGTTCTAATCGTACATCTAATATTCGATTAGTTAATAGCTCATGAATTACATCGATTTTTATTTCTGATGTTTTTTTACCGTTTCTATTGGGTTTTCCTTCATATTTTTTAACTTTTTCATTAAGGCTCATAGAAGTGCTATCTTGAATTTTTATCCCCGAAAACTTCCCTAAAGCTTTGAGTAAGGATGGCCATTGGTTAGAGAGCTTATTTCTAGTATAAGATAAAATACGAAAAAAAACATCCTTGATCAAAGAAGCGGAGCTCTCTTGATTGATGCGTTCACACAAAGCTTGAGCAGACAAATTTGCATCAGGATTAAAATTCCTTAAACGTCTACATAACTCATTTAAACTTGCTTCAGCTATGCCGTCAGAAGGTAAGGTCAAGACTTTTATAAATTCATGACCTTTTATTTTGCTAGTTGAGCGTTGAATAAATTTATGCTGGCGACAAAGCTCATAAGAAAGATTTTCATTGAGAATTTCATTGAAAATATCTATCATCTTGTTTGAATGATTCATTCAGGCCTTCTCCTTTCGTTGTTGGTTGGAAAGGCCTTTTTTTCTATCATTTTAAAAATTTAATTTCCAATTATTTACGTTAGTGACGATTCTTAGCTTGATGCGTATGCAGCAGCGCTGCCGCTTTCGACTTCGACACTTATGCGTGGACAGCATTCGAGTTAGACCAAGCGCGGCGCTAGCAGCGCGTCAAAAAAAAGATCGCTACCATAAATCTAAGGCTACTGACGTGATCGTTCTCATAAGATTCGTATCGATTAAAAATCATCTTTAATATTTATATTGTCGATCTTAAATGAAGTCACCGTATTGAATGTTGCAGGAGATGAATGTTTTTTAAACCAATTCGCAGAGCACCACCTATAATCTTGCGCTTCTTTAACTATACCATGCTTAACAGGATTTTGAATAACATAATTAAGGCGAGCCAAATACGATTTTTGAAAAGTAATCCGAGTTTCCCAAAATTGGAACCATACTTTTCTTCCATGTTTATTTTGTATTTTATTGAGATGAATTGCAGTTTCGGAATGATAATGTTGCAGAAACTGGCTTAAATTTTGTGGATTAGAAGGTGATTGTGCAATAAAGTGATAATGATTTGGAAAAATAGCCCAAGCTTGTAGCATCCACTTATATTTTTCGGCAAAATGAAAAAGACGTTCCTCTAATAGATCGAGTAGTTCATCAGATTTGAACAGCAATTCTTTGTTGTAGGTTGCAGAAGTAACAATGAACGTTCCTGCTGTATCGACAATATGACAAGGAGCAGTGTGGCCAATATTTCATAAAATTACGCCTTTTAAGGAGCATTAAATCATAATTAAAGAAAAATTTAAAGAATGACAATTTTTTTGACGCGCTGCTAGCGCCTCGCTTGCTCAACTCAAACGTTCTCCAAGCAATAGTGTGCGGCCCGAAAGCGGCAGCGCTGCTGCATACGCATCAAGCTAAGCAACACGCTGAACATCAAGCGCTTGCACTCCATAAAATCCGACCCCTTGCACAACCCTTCCTCGCATAGTCTTGCGGCATCTCCTATCTTTGCAGAGCATTCTTGGAGTATCTTTTGCCATCTCATACATGTAATTATCAATTTTATTTTCTTGAATTGCTTTGCAAAAGCCGCCTTCTCTTAAAACATATTTTATTACTTTAACTAAACTCAGTTCCTTGCCAAACCACTCTGCTATCTGACCAAGTTCTTGGCTTACCAAACCCATGAAAAGCACCATACATAGTCGACCCCAAATTAAACATTCTATCCGATTAGGATTAATTCCCTCTAATATATTCATCTTAAGAAGGCTTTTCCACTGTTTAAAAATGAGTTCGATTTCCCATCTTAATTGATATATAGTCCCTACCAATTCTGCAGATAGCATTTCTATTGGTACATTTGTTATAAAAGCAGAATAATGTATCGTAAACATTTTACCATGGCTCATCACCCGCCCAGTTGCTTGGGCTCTTGCCTTCGCATTTTTTAGCCGAACCCTTCTGACTTCGATTGGTGCACGATATAGCACTAATCTTGCCGGTACTTTTAAATCTCCTAAAAAGACCTCTATATCTATACATGGGGCTTTTTTACATTTCTGAGTAACAAATCTTTTTAGATCAATAGGTTTTCGACTATCTTGGTGAAGAAAGACTTTAACATTTGGCAAAAGTCTAGATACATAATATGCACCTGCTTGTGAAATTGCCTGTAGAGTAGATAAAACAAAGTAACCTAAATCTCGAATTATTAAATCGCCCGGTTCTATAAATTTAAGCATTCGATCACTAAAAGCCTGATCAGGAACATCTTTGTGTTCTAATCGTACATCTAATATTCGATTAGTTAATAGCTCATGAATTACATCGATTTTTATTTCTGATGTTTTTTTACCGTTTCTATTGGGTTTTCCTTCATATTTTTTAACTTTTTCATTCGCACTCCCAAAGATGCTGCGCATCAATTAAAATGCCAGGCAGAGGAGAAACCTATAAACTATAGAGGCAATTGCAAAAAGTTTTCGCTTAATACCAATTGAATTCTGGTTAATGATCAACGGCCCGGGCAAGCCAAAATTTAATTTTAGACAACATTTTCTCCTAGGAAAAAACCAATATATAATATTATCATTTTAATAACACAATGATTATCAATATGTTGCTTCAAGCAAAATTTGCTTATTTTTTCATCGAAGATGTAATTTGATTATAACATATTATAGATCAATCTGTTAAAATTGAGATTACTTCTTGTTGCTTCAATTGAAATCTATTATTTGATCTCTATGTGCACTTAACAATTCCATCTTCAATCCATAAACATTGCTGCTACTTATTAGTTCTTTCAAAAAAACAGCAAAATGAGCCTTCAAAACCAAAAAAGTCTATCCAAATAATGATCTGAGGGCTACTTTTGAGCAGCAACGAGCGTTGATGCGTAATTCAATATTCTGTTAAAAGGATATTTCGAAACTATGTAACTAGTTTTAGAAATTGGTCGGCTGTTAGTGCTAAAATACCAAACATTAGATGAGCGAACACCTTTACTGCACCTCGAACTCTGATTGTTCTTGCTCCAAACTCATCTTTGATTCTTGAAAAGGTGCGCTCGATGGTAGTACGACATTCATATCTAACCATCTCTGCTGGTTTCATATTTATTGCTTTCCAAGCTTGTTTTTCAACGGCTTTTTCTTCTTTGCACCCACGTTCGGCTGGCTTCTCTATTATGGGTATGTGCCCCATTGCTTTGCTATGTTCGATTATCCCTGGGGCATAGTAACCAGAATCCATGAGATCATAAAAATTTACCACTCGTTGTGCTGTCATTTTAGCTAAAGGAATTGCTGCCTGGCTATCATGCAGTGATGCTGAACTTAAAAGTCCAGCAAGTGGTACGCCATGATCATCAGCTGTAAGGTGCAACTTATAGCCAACCCACCAGTGCAAATTTCCCTTTGTGTTTGTTTTGCCACCTTTATCGCAATGTTGTGGCAAGTCAGTTAGCATTTCTTCAAGCGTTATCAGATTCGACACTTGTTTTTCAATGCGTGTTAGCTCTTTTGGTTTCTCTTGCCCCTTTTTCGGACGGCCTCCTAAATTCTTTGGCTTACTTATATCCACTGGCTCTTCTTTTTTTGCCTTTTCGACAGGTTTTTCTCTTGCTTCGATAGCGCTTGCATCTGTAATCACATGACCTATAATTTCGTCCTTATAAAACTTCTTGATTAAAGATTCATGCACTCTTGCAGGTAGTTTAGTTTGTGCAAATTCAGCAAAAGCTCGACAGAAAACTGATTCACTAGGAATTTGATTTTTTTCCTCGTATCCGCATATTCTTCTGAAGGAAATATCCGAGTGCAATCTTTCTATCAACATCTTTGTTGTACATATATTGTAAACAAATTTTGCAATAAAAGAGCGAGCAATTGCCTTTCGACTCTCTTGCGGTCGACCACGAAAGCCTCTCACAAAGCTCGGAATAAAATCCTCAATACGAACCATTTCTAAAATGGTAATAAGTTGTTGTTGCTTTTCGGTAAGAGGAGAAAGCTCTTCTTCCAACCAAGGAAAAAGATTTCCTTGAATAATATTCCAATAACTCGATAAAGTATCTTTCAGTTGACCCATTGGGTTTCTCCCTTTCTAGATATGTTGTAGGGGTTTTGGTAAAGCCCACAACATATCAAAAAAGGGTTTTTTCTTTCATTAAAAAATTTTCTAAAATTCAAAAAACCTTGAAATTTTTCTATTTTTGCAATTGCCTCTATAGGCCCAGGCCGTAAGGCCTGGGTAGGCTAACCAAAGAAGTTGAGTTCTGAAAGAACGACATATACGGTTCAACAAGAAACACCTAAGGCATAATATTTTACCTTAACCGAATGCCATTGGGGCAAACCCTCCCTATCGCAGAGCAAAAGTATGCAGCACTCTCTATTTTACCTTTTTAGCAACAACATGAAACCTGTGCCATTGCTTCATTTCTCCATCTGCTTTAGGAAAACGACCTTCCTCTATTTGTAAATATTCTATCACAAAACGATCCTCAAAAAGTTTTCTGAATTGCTCCTCCGTATGAAATGTCATGTCAGGGCTATTAGCCCATTGATCTCTTTCTCCAAAAAAATGGCCTGAAAACCTTCCTCCCACTGATAAACTTTCTACAATCTTTTCCCAACAAACCTGAAAATCTTTCGGATCGCAAAAAGGAAGGCTAAGGCTCGCAATAATAAGCCTTAGATTTGAAGGGAAAACCATATTAGAAAATGTGTCCACCAGAATGTCAAGATTCGTTTTCTGCTCTTCATTGATTTGATTCAAAAGAAAGTCTATAGCTCGTTGTTCCTTATCTATTGCCAAAACTTTCCAACCTTTTGACAATAAAAATAAAGTATGTCTTCCTGTACCTGATCCTAGATCTACAGCATAACTTGGAGCTTCTCCCTCTTCTTCGAAATATTTATCTGCCAAAGAGACTACTTTTTCAGGCTCTTTGATGCTCTTCTTATCTTGATAATATTGGCCCAATCGGCTTCAGCAGAAATTGTAGATTGAAAAAAAACAAATAGAGAGAATGCTGACATTAGAATATTATTTCTAGTCAAAGGCCAAAAATTGTTCATACAAACCTCATTTTTCAGATAATTTTAACAGATGCTGCTATAACGATCGACATATTTTGTTCAATTGTATAAATTGAAATTCCTAAAATTTAAACATGGATACTCTATGATCAATCAACAAACTTCTTCAACGAATTCTAAAACCAATTCCAACTCGGTCAAACCCCTTGATCCTGAACTCAAGCAAATGCTTACCAAAATTGCTAATACGATCCGCGGCTTAGCTATGGATGCTGTCCAGAAAGCCGATTCAGGGCATCCGGGCCTCCCTATGGGTTGCGCTGAATTAGGGGCCTACCTCTATGGATATTACCTCAGGCAAAATCCGAAACATTCCAAATGGCTCAATAGGGACCGATTCATTTTATCTGCGGGGCATGGCTCCATGCTGCTCTATGCGTGCCTTCATCTAGCTGGCTACAAGCTTTCCCTCGACGACATCAAAAATTTTCGTCAACTGCATTCACATACGGCAGGCCATCCGGAATCGCATCTCACCGATGGTGTAGAGACCACAACAGGCCCTCTTGGGCAAGGGATAGGCAATGCAGCAGGTTTGGCATTAGGTTTCAAACTGCTTGCCGAAAAATTCAATACCGAAAAACGGAAAATTTTCACCAATACGGTTTATTGCCTTATGGGCGATGGCGATATGATGGAAGGGATTTCTTCTGAGGTATCATCTTTATCCGGCCATTTAAAATTAAATAATTTAGTCGCTATCTACGATGCCAACAAAATTTGCTTGGATGGCCCCTTGTACGAGGTGATGTCTGAAGACACAAAAACACGATACAAAGCTTATGGATGGGATGTTTATGAAATAAACGGAAATGATTTAGATGAAATCCACGAAGTATTTACCCGCCTGCGAGAAAATCCTCCCGAGCACCCAACCCTTATCATAGCTCAAACGATCATCGGGAAAGGGGCTCCTAATAAAGCGGGCACTCACAAAGCCCATGGCGCCCCTTTGGGCCCTGAAGAGATCAAATCAGCCAAAGATATTTTAGGCATTCCTCAAGAAGAATTTTATATTCCTCAATCAGTTATTAATTACTTTCAAAAGAGACTGCCTCAGCTTGCAAAGCTTGAAGATGATTGGAAACAAACTTTTGATCTTTGGTCACGGGAAAATCCAGATAAATTCAAAGATTTTGAAACGATGCTCCATAGAAGCATGCCTTCCGATTTGGAACAGCGTCTTGATAATTTGCAAATTAAAGCTCCTATCGCCGGCAGAAAAGCTTCACAGGAATGTCTAAATTTTCTAGCTGATTTGCTGCCGTTCATATATGGGGGCTCTGCTGATCTCTCAGGTTCAGATATGACTTGGTTGAAAAAATACCCGATTGTAGCTCCTCATGTATTTCAAGGGCGTAATATCAAATTTGGTGTGCGTGAATTCGGGATGGCGACCATGGCCACAGGGCTATATCAAACAGGGCTTATTATTCCTTATGTGGGAACCTTCCTCACATTTTCTGATTACATGCGGAATGCGATCAGATTAGCTTGTTTGCAAAAGGTTCATGTCATCTATCAATTTACACACGACTCTATCTTTTTGGGTGAAGATGGTCCTACTCACCAGCCTATCGAACACTATGCAACATTACGCGCTATTCCAATTTGCAAGTGATCAGACCGGCAGACACCCGTGAAGTAAAAATGGCATGGATTGCCGCTCTGCGTTATCATGGTCCTACCGTCCTCATATTATCCCGGCAAAATCTTCCTGATTTGGATGCAACAAAAGTTTCCTATAGCGATGGTGTGGGGAGGGGTGCCTATATTGTGAAAAAGGAAAAATCTAAACCCGATTACACCCTTGTTGCAACAGGCTCGGAGCTTTCTTTAGCAATGAATGTGGCGCAAGAACTAGAAAAAATGGGTAAATCTGTCAGAGTGATTTCTTTTCCTTGCTGGGAAATCTTTGAAAAGCAACCTGACGATTACAAGGAAAGCATCTTTGGCGGAGATCTTGGAGAAAGTGTAAGCATCGAAGCTGGCGTTGAAATGGGGTGGCATAAGTATATTGGCTGCGATGGAATTGCTATTAGCATAGATAGGTTTGGCGAGTCAGCGCCAGCCAGTGATTTATATAAAGAATTCGGCTTTACGGTCGATGAGATACTAGAACGTATTTTATAAGGAAAAAAAACAAAATCGGGCTTAGACATATTTGATTGACTTAAAGCAATATTTGCTAAGCCCGGAGGGCGATCAGATTTTAAAGCCCACCGTGACGAGCGCTAGCGAGGAACGGTGGGTATGGATAAAAAAAAGATTGAGCCCGTAGGGCGATTGATTTGATGATATTGCTATATTTTAAACTCAAAAAATCAATCGCCCTACGGGCTCTATATCTTTTTTATCATACCCACAGTTCCTCGCAAGCTCGTCACTGTGGGCTTTAAAATCTGGTCGCCCTCCGGGCTAAGCGAAAAAAATGAATTTCTATTGGTATATATATGAACGAATTACTACTGGATGCCCTCAAATGCCGTAACACCTCCCGTCCGCCTGTATGGATCATGCGACAAGCTGGCCGTTATATGGCTTCCTACCGTGCTTTGCGTCTAAAATATTCGTTTCTAGAAATGTGCCATGAACCTGATCTCATAACCAAAGCGACCTTGATGCCTATCAGAGCCTTTGGAATGGATGCAGCTATCCTTTTTTCTGATATCCTCGTGATTCCAGAAGCAATGGGCTCGGGCTCCATTTCAAAGAAGACGCCGGCCCTATTATCGAACGGCCTATTCGGGATCAAAAGGATATCGACGCAATTCAAGAACCTAATATGGCAGCTCTGGATTTTGTGAGAAGGGGAATCGAACAGACTAAACCCCATCTCGGTGTTCCCTTGATTGGTTTTTGCGGCGCCCCTTTTACCGTAGCAAGCTATATGATCGAAGGTAAATCGAGCCGCGACTTAAAACTGACAAAACAATTTATGCTGTCTCAGCCTCAGCTTTTTCACCAATTGTTGAAGAAAATCACCGATTGGTCCCTTTGCTATTTAAATATGCAGATCGATGCGGGCGTCAATGCAATCCAGATATTTGATTCTTGGGCTAATGTGCTTGCTTATCCTCAATTTTGCGAGTTTTCATTAGCTTATTTACGCCTCATTGTAGATAGCTTTAGAACCCGATCTATTCCCATTATTTTATTTTGCAGAGGTTCTTCGGTCTTTGCTGCTGATTTAGCTCATATTCATCCCGCAGCCATCAGCCTCGACTGGAATTGCGATATTACCCAAATGCGCCGTGAAATTCCTTTTAGAGTTGCTATACAAGGGAACTTGGATCCATACATATTATATGCGCCTCCAGAAGTGATTGAAAAGGAAACCAACCGCATTCTTGATGGAATGGTCGATGACCAAGGATTCATTTTTAATCTAGGCCACGGGATTTTTCCCGATACTTCTGAACAATCTGTGCGCACATTAGTCGAGTGTGTGAGAGGGTTAAAAGATCGTATGCCCTGCCATGTCGTCATCTCAGGGCAGGCATCAGCGGATCAGCTGTGCCTGGTTTCTAAAAAGAGGATATGGATCTAATGTGCAAATTACAATACGGAAAAAGCCAACGGGCTCGGTGGATCGATCCAAACCATAAGATCGAATGGATTTCTTTTTGAGCAGGCCCCCATAGCTGCCGGACAAGAGGCACCGGATTTGATACTTCACGGCTGATAGAAGATTTATCTTTGCAGGATCAAGTTGTTTTCGCTGATGCTTCAGCTAAATTTCGGTATATCTACACGGAGACGGCTCAGGCCATTACCGTATGGAGTTTCGCTCGGCATTATTTTCACCTTTTACTATTGGAATCATTAAAGCAGCCTGGCACGATATATTTACTTTAGCTGGTTCTAGAAGTGAAGAGAAATCAAAGACACTTTTCTTTGTCCGACGGTTACGGAACGAAATTGACGGAGATGTTAATTGATCCGTCTTTGTTTCTCGGATTTATGCGGTGATATGAGGAAGCTATCTATGCGCTCCTGTTTTCCATTCATACATAATCTAGAAAGGAAAATGGTTCGCTCATAAGGGGATGATCAAAAAAGAAAAAGAGAGAATTCTACGCCATTTATTCAAAAAATTCAAAAACTCCCTATTTTTTCATTGAAAGATGGGATGGAAACGTTGCCGTTAGCCCTATGCCGCAAAATTGAGGCGGAAATCCGTTTTGGATGCGCGCCGTTGGCATTGGAAGTTCATTCGGAAGGCATTTCGGTCAAATTGGATCATCGAAAAACTATCGACGCTGATTATCTTATTTCCGCCCTTCCAGCTTTTGCCCTTGGTGATTTATTAGGATATCCTTTGCTTTCATCCATTCCATATAAAACTGTAGGGGTAGTTAATTTAGGGTATAAAAAATCTGTGTTAAAGCAAAAAGGGTTTGGTTATCTGATTCCTCGGAGAGAAAATGAGGATATTTTGGGCTGTATATGGGATTCGAGTGTTTTTCCTCAACAAAATCAATTTGCTGAGGAGACACGTTTGACGGTAATGGTAGGGGGGCATGAAAATGAATGTAAGGAATTAGCTTGTGATGCTATGAATAAACATTTGGGTATAGAAATGGAGCCCGATGCCGTTGAAATTAAAATAGCCAAGCAGTCGATTCCCCAGTATGAAATCGGTTATGATTTAATCAGGGAGAGATTCAAAGCTCAATTATCGCCTAGGATCTATGCGATTGGGAGTGCGTTTGATGGTGTTTCAGTAAACGACTGCATTTCTCAAGCTAGTACACTACTGGGAAGGTAAGTATTGAAATTAAATCAAATAATTGTTATAATAATTTCATGGATAAATGAATTTTTTTTACCTCTTCCCTTCTTATTTTTCTTGAAAATCTTTTGCAAAAAATCGGGATTACCCTCTACATTTAAAAGAAATGAGTAGGGTTGTTATAAAAGTGAGTACACCATGTTTGATAAATTTACGAATCGAGCAAAGCAAGTCATCAAACTAGCCAAAAAAGAAGCTCAACGGCTAAATCACAACTACTTAGGCACTGAACACGTTCTTACTGGGCTTCTTAAAGCTAGGACAAGGAGTCGCTGTCAATGTCCTGCGCAATCTGAATATCGATTTTGAAACTGTACGCAATGAAGTCGAAAAACTGGTCGGCTATGGTCCTGAAATTCAAGTCTATGGCGATCCTGCCCTGACAGGAAAAGTAAAAAAAGTCTTTGAATATGCCAATGAAGAAGCCGCCAATCTCAACCACAACTATGTCGGAACTGAGCACTTGCTTCTGGGCTTGCTGCGACAAACCGATGGCGTTGCTGCTCAAGTCCTTGAAAATCTCAATGTCAATCTCAAAGAAGTGCGCAAAGAAGTCCTAAAAGAACTAGAAACCTTTAATTTGCAACTTCCTCCCATTGCGGAGCCGGCGCCGTGCCTACCAGGTCAACAGGAGCAGCCTGCGAGCTCAAAGCAAACCTTATGAAAAAGCTCCGACATGGTACAGACAACGATAAAATGCCTGCCCTGAAAGCCTATGGCCATGATCTGACAGAAATGTGCCGCGAAGGAAAAATGGATCCTGTCATCGGCCGAAAAGAAGAAGTCGAACGCCTCATTCTGATCCTCTGCCGCCGCCGCAAAAATAACCCTGTCCTGGTCGGTGAAGCCGGTGTTGGAAAAACAGCCATTGTCGAAGGTCTTGCTCAAGCGATTGTCAAAGGAGATGTTCCCGATAACTTTGCGAAAAAAAAACTGATCACCCTCGACCTAGCTTTGATGATTGCAGGAACAAAATACCGCGGACAATTTGAAGAGCGCATCAAAGCGGTCATGGATGAAATCAAGAAGAATGGAAATGTTCTTCTTTTCATCGATGAACTGCATACGATTGTCGGCGCAGGAGCTGCTGAAGGAGCTATCGATGCTTCCAATATTCTTAAAGCCTGCCCTTTCGCGCGGAGAACTGCAGTGTATCGGAGCTACAACCATCGATGAATACCGCAAACATATTGAAAAAGATGCTGCTCTAGAACGACGTTTCCAAAAAATTATCGATTCACCCTCCAAGTGTTGAAGAAACAATTGAAATCCTGACGGGCTTAAAACCGAAATACGAAGAAGCATCATAAGTGTATTTATACTCCCAAGCCGCTTCAGTGCAGCTGCTATTCTATCCGATCGCTATATCCATGGCCGTTTCCTGCCTGATAAAGCGATCGACCTGATCGATGAAGCAGGCGCTAAAATGCGCATCTCGATGATGAATCAGCCTCAAGATATCAGCAAATTTGAAGCTGAAATTGAAGAAATCACGCCTAGCAAAAGAAGAAGCGATCGGCAAGCAAGAATATGAAAAAGCCGCTAAACTGCGCGATAAAGAAAAAACTTTGCGCGAGACAGCTTGCAGCAAATTCGCGCCGAATGGGAAATCAATAAAGAAGAGCATGAAGTCATCGTCGAAGATGAAGATGTCGCCAACGTCGTTGCCAAACAAACAGGAATTCCCTCTAACCGCCTGACAGAAGGGGAAACGCAAAAAGTTCTTAAAATGGAAGAAATCTTAAAAGAAAATATCATCGGCCAAGATGAAGCCCTTAAAGACAGTCTGCCGAGCCATTCGACGCAGCCGAGCAGATATCAAAGATCCCAACCGTCCCATCGGCGCTTTCCTATTCTTAGGTCCTACAGGGGTAGGTAAAACCTTGCTGGCCCGTCTGCTAGCCATCCATATGTTTGGCGGCGAAGATGCCCTGATCCAAGTCGACATGTCCGAATACATGGAGAAATTTGCTGTCAGCCGAATGACAGGATCTCCTCCAGGCTATGTCGGCCATGAAGAAGGCGGCCAGCTGACCGAACATTGTGGTGTGTGGGCCCGGGAGGACTCGAACCTCCAACCAGACCGTTATGAGCGGTCGGCTCTAACCAGTTGAGCTACGGGCCCGGCGTGGTCTTTCTATCAACGTGTGTGGGCATTGCGCAACGCCGCCCTCTCCTGTCAGACGACAGCTTGCGCTAGACTATCGATCCCATTCCACCGGACGCCTATCGACATGCATGTCTTCAGCCTCGAACAAGAGCAACAGTGGGACGCCAAACACCACGTCGAGAAGATCCTGGGCAAAGTCGCGGACGGCGACGTTACTGTTGCTTGCTGGGAGCCTGGGCAGATCAGCCCCTATCACTGTCATCCGCAGGCCACCGAAATCTACTTCTGCTTTTCCGGTGGCGGCACCATGCGGACGCCCTCAGCAACGATCGCGGTTACACCCGGTGCATTCGTAGTCCACCCGCCCGGTGAAGTTCACGAATACGAAAACGGACCTGGTCGCACACTTCTTTTTCGCGTGCGGTACGGCATTGACATGCGCGCGCATCACTGCGACTGGCGCGGCAATGAAGACTGGCGGCAGTCGCCGGCCGATGCCAAATACTATCGGCGACACCCGGTCGGCTGATCACATTTTCAGCAGCCGCTTGGCATTGCCGCTCAATATTTTGACCTTGTCGGAATCGGAGATTGATACGCTTTTCATCCACTCAACGGCCGGTGGATTCATCACGAATGGCCAGTCAACGGCAAACAATATGTGGTCGACGCCCATCTCCAGCATGCAGCAAATCAAAGCCGGATCGGAAAAGAAGCCGCTCGTCGTCACGTAGAAGTTCTTGCAGAATATATCCCGAAAGCTCATCGCCTTTTGGCCGGGCCGCTTGAGCGAGGTATCGATACGCCAAACCAGGAAGGGCAGCGTCTCTCCGAAATGGCCGAGTATGATCTTCAGGTTCGGGTGCGCGTCGAAAACGCCGGACAGCACCAGTCGGATCGCCTGTGTCGCCGTCTCCACCGTGTATCCCCAGGCCGGTCGAACAACGAGCGGGAAATCTTTGGCGTAGTCCTGATAATAGACTTCCGTCACCTTCGGATGCGGCAGCGACGGATGAAAATAAATCGGCACGTCAAGCTTTTCGGCGCGTTCATAAATCGGCCAGAATTTCTTGAGGTCGAGGAACTCACCGTTCGACATTCCGTGCAGCATTGCACCCTTGAAGCCAAGTTTCGTGACTGCGCGTTCAAGTTCGTCAGCCGCTGCCTTTGGATCCGCGGTCGGGAGCGAAGCGAAAGCAGCAAAGCGTTTAGGATTAGCCGCGCATACTTTCGCGAGACGGTCGTTCACCTCGCTGGTCAATTTAGCGGCAATATCCACTCCGAGCTTCTGGGTAGACGGAGCGCCGTGCGACAAGACCTGGATGTCAATGCCGGCCTCGTCCATTTCCTTGAGACGCATAGCGCCAAGATCGTAAAGCCGCTCGTCGGTCTCATTGCCGCGACCAGCCTCGGGCCCGGTGAAGTGCTTGGAAAGTTCCGGATCCCAATAGTGTTCCTCGATGGCGATGATCGGGCAATTTGGCTTCTTCATCATGACGCTTCCTCAGCACATTATTGGAACCGCTTCCTAGCAATCGCGACGTAGGCTGTCACGGCCCCCAATGACCGACATGTGACAGGGCGCCGTGATCGAAAAGCCTCACACCGCCGGTTGTCGAACTAACGGTGTGCAAGCAGGGCTTTGGTATTGACGCCGACTCAGTTATGCACAGTCGATGCTGCCGATTCTTCGCATACTTCCAGTAGGCGGCGTGGCTCTCGCCATTGTAATTCTGGTCCTCGCGCTGAGCCCGCCGGACGGATCGCGTTCGTCCCTGACCGCTACAATCGCGCCGGCCCGGGGCGCGCTGGTCGATCGCGACCGCCACCCTGAAGTACGGCAGTTTCTTATTCTCGCCGCGCTCAAGCGCGCGAGCGAACTAAGTCGGCTCCGCGATCTTCCGGATTCGCCGGCCCGCTCCGAAGAGGCCCCCGAGGCAGCCAAGGTTGCGGGTCTACCCAGCCAACGAACGGACGCCGAACCGGAGGAAACCGGACCGGCGACCGAGATGCCTAGTGTCAGTATTCCGATTGAAATCGGCGAACCGTCTTCAGCCGAGTTGCCCGTCACCTCACAAGAAGAAGCTCCGGCAGCGGCCAAAAAACTGGAGCCGCATGAAATCCGTCGTCGCGCCGCCCATCGGGCACGCCAAAGAGTAGCGGTGAACACCGGATCGCCGCGGCAGCCTACTCTGTTCGACTATTTGTTCGGCGGGCAGCAATATCAGCCGAACTACAATGGGCAGCAGCAATACCAACAGCCTGCGTACAACGCGCCGCGCTCGGCACAAGCGCCTGCTCCATATGTATATCCGGTCCCGCGCCCGGCATATTAACGGGAACCGACATTTTTCCGGCCAGCTTTCCAAACTTGATCGCGGCGACGCGATCAGTGGTAATCGAGCCGGCCACTGTAAAGACTTGATGACGACGCAACGCTTTCGCCACGAGACAACGCACCGCGCAGTTTTTGCTCCGAGCTGAACTTAACATCGGCCGTGGACTCAGATGCATATGCGTTGAACGCCTGACTATCTCCAGGCATGGCCGTTCCTTTGCGCTTGGCTGCGTAATAGTAACCAGCGGCATAATAGTGAACAGCCTGATTACTATTGCCGTTCGCGGTGTGATAGGCGCCGGCAAGGTACCTCACCGCATAGGTCATGTTGGTGTCAGCGTCGAGCAACCCGGCCGCGGTACCGGTGTATCCCATGGCTCGCGCAGTCGCGAGTTTGATCTGCATCAGCCCGTAATTGCCGGCGCTGACAACACGCGGATTACCACCGCTCTCTCGCTTGATGACCCGCCGCACCAAATCCTCCGGCAGATTATTTGCTGCGGCGTGACGAGCAATCAGAGAATCAAGATTGCCATTGGCATCCAGACTCACGAAACGCTGCTTCTGCGCGGAAGCCGGCGACGCCGCGATAAACAGCGTAACCAGAATCGTTGTGATGCTAAGAGTGCGTATCATGGCGGCTCCAGTGATGAATCATTGCGGGGCTGTTGGGGGGAAGCGCGGCTTTTCACGGGAAACTCCGGCAACTTTGTGACCGCAACTCTGTTAGTCCCCGCTAGTTCCATCACGAATTAATTCACACGGTTCTAATTTACCGCTTTGTGCGCCACTAACTTGCCGTGTACGACACCCTCTGTCGTCAAAAGCGCCGTCTTAAACTCTGTTGCGATTCACAATTAACGGGGGAAATTCCGCATGAGCACGCACGACTCGATTGAAGAGCGTCTGCGCGCGGTCGAAGACAAGCTTGCCATCTATCATCTGATCGCAAGCCACCCGCCGGCCGCCGATACCGGCACCGACCGCTATTACCGCGAGGCATTTGCCGCCGACGGCGAAGTCGACCTCGGAGGCGGCAAGGGTGCCACCGGCAACGAAGCCATCGCGGCGATCGTGAAAACTCCAGAACACCAGGCGGCCATTGCCGGCGGCCTCTGCCATTTCGCTGGTCTGCCACGTGTGGAGGTCGACGGCGACACCGCGGTGGCAACTTCGTATCTGCAAATCATCACGCCGGACCGCCAGGCCACGCCGCGTGAACTGTCGGGCCATGGAACCTCAACCGGTTTCCGCATCCATCGGGTCGGAGCCAACCGGTGGGAGCTCAAACGCGGTAAGAACGGCTGGACAGTAACGCGGCGTACGCTGCGTCCGCTCGACGGCAACGATGAAGCGCGGGCCTTGTTGCGACGCGCAATTGCGCCCTAATGTGTCCTGACGATACGAACAAATGACACGAGGAAGCGCGACATGCCAAAAGCCTATTGGGTGGTGACCTACCGTTCGGTGAAAAATCCGGAAGCCTGGCAGGCCTATGCCAAGCTCGCGATGCCGGCGATCGAGTCGGCCGGCGGCCGTTTCCTGATCCGCAACAAGCCTGCAAAAACCTATGAGGCCGGAATGAACGAGCGGGTGGTGCTGGTCGAGTTCGACAGTCTCGACAAGGCAATCGCCTGTCACGACACGCCTGCCTACAAGGAGGCGCTCAAGGCGCTTGGCACGGGCAATGTCGAGCGCGATATGCGCGTCGTCGAAGGGGCGGCCTGACCGCCCTCACCACTCGGCGAACGGATATCTTTTATGCGCGGCCGAGGCATCACGTTGCGCATCGGCGAACACATCAATCAGCATTGTAACGAACAAAATCACGCGCGCAAAACCGGTGAGCGAAGGCACCATCGGCGCGCGGATTGGAAGCGTAGTCATCTCTTTCGATCTCCTTGCAGTTCAGAAGCGTGGTGGCGTCGACAAAAACCGGCGCTCGATCTCGCGCTCGGCTTCGTCGGTGAATTTTCCGTTGTCGAGAAAGCGCGCGATCTCACGATCGGCCTGACGCTGACGCGACTGCACCATGGCCTCGAAGAACCAGCGGAAAAATCCGGGTCGGGTCTTGGCAGGAGTTTCGGCGATGGCGAAGTCGCGCGCGGCGACGGTGGATGGAGCGTAAGCCATGGGTCATCTCCCTTTGTTGGGCTTCGACGACTCCACAGGCGTTTCCCGTTTCTTCTTGTTGTTGACGCGAACATAGTTGTAGTTCGCCAATACCACCAGACGCGATGCAACATGGGGTCCATGCGCATGACTCATGCAAAACGTCGCGCGCGTGTCGCAATTGCATGCAAATGATTCTGGATTCGGCACGCTTTGCCCGCGCAAACGGCAATTCGGCATGCACGTCGGAAACGCGCCACATCTCCGCCGCAAAGCTGCAAGCTTTCGTTAAGGAATGGCGCGCGCCGAGCCGTGTTTCGAGGCCCTTATCCTTACCGCGGCAAGGTCGAATGACGCCGATTGCAATAAAGGCGGTGAAACCCTATATACAGGCGCATTCGAGATTGAGCCTGCCCTTGCAGTTTCGGCCTAACCGCCTTTTCCCAGGAACACGCAAAATCCGGATATGAGGCCCATGCGAATGGTTTGCATGGGGCATAAACGCCTTTGCGCGTTTTTTTAAGGAGGCCACTATGGCCACAGGTACCGTTAAGTTCTTCAACGCCCAAAAGGGCTTCGGCTTTATCGTGCAGGACGGCGGCGGCCCCGATGTGTTCGTTCACATCTCGGCAGTCGAGCGCGCTGGCATGCATAACCTCAACGAAGGCCAGAAGCTTTCGTTCGACGTGCAGGCCGACCCGCGCAGCGGCAAGTCCGCTGCCGCCAATCTGCAAGCCGTCTAACTTTTCTTTGGACGACGACGCCAGCGCGCGAGCGCTGGCGTTTTCTTTTGTGCTAGGACAGCGCGCATGCCGAAAAAACCAGGCACCAACCCGAAGGGCGAATTCGTGTTCTTCGACGTCGTCTATGAGGACGGCTCGCAGCGCTCCAACCGGCGCGTTCCGGCGGACCTGCTCGGCGGGCTGGAAAAGGACGAGCCTGCGCGCGGCTTCATTATTGAGCAGGACCGCGAGATCGCCGAAAAGTCTGGCCGTGCACCGCTTGCGATCAAGAGCATCGTCCGCACGGGCGCGAAGAAAAAGTAGCCGGCGGAAGATCGCGCCAAATTCAGCCAAACTCGGAATGGGTCATGGCGACCCTAACTTCGCGCGCAAACGAGATGAGTGAAAACGTGAAGAGCCCGAGCGACAACGTAAAAAGGACGGCAGCACCAGGTTCGTGCCTGATCCCGAAATATGCGCTTCCGAAGGCGGCAATCATGAGAAGGCATGTTGAAATGCCGCTTGCGACCGCCCAGTAGATCGCGCGGTTCACCAGGTCCGCTCGCAACTTCAATTGGGGGAGAGTTGCCGCGAGTTTTGCCTTGTTGGGGTCGTTGTCCGGGGTGAGGTTGATCGTCCGCGCCCTGTCGATGATGCGGCTCATATGGGCGACCAGCACCGCAAGGAAAGACGCCACGGCGCCCAAAAGAAAGGCGGGAGCCGCGGCCTGAGATATCACGAGCGAAAGCTGATTGAGCGTAATGACTTCAGGCAACATCAAGAGCCTCCATGAGCTGCATCATAAACTGCGCTACAAACTCATAGTGTAGCCATATAAAGTCCGATCCATCCACGCGCTTTCGGTCGAAGAATTTACGACTCTGCCCTGTTAAAGGGGTGTTTGAGACCCCATGTATGGTGAGGCTGTTTCAACGTATTCGCATCGACGAATGATCGGGAGATGAGCGTGCATAAATTCGACTACACTGCGCCGGCCGAGTTGTACCCCGGGCGCAATCGCAAGAGCACCAGGAAGGTCGGTTATCGCCGCTTCGAAACGGCGGCCGATGCCATTCGTTTTGCAGTCGAGGAACTTCCCGAGCCATTGTTGCTTGGAGCCTGCATCGAGATTGAGGACCGGCGCCTCAACCACCAGGATATTCAGTCGCTCTACGCGAGCGAGCAGTACCCTCTCAAGAAGCTGGTGAACTAGCCACCTCGCAATACGCGAGGTTGCGGTGTCCGCTCAGGGCACGGCGAACATTTCTGCTGGCTCGATCCGGCAAAATTTGCCTGGTGCAACGCCATCCACATCGAACGCGCTCAATAACGCACTCTGCTTAAGTGCAGGGCTGGCGCACACTTTTTGCGTCCGCGCAGGCGTGGCGCGGTTTTTGCGTTGCAATTTTCGGGTGCGACGACCGCCACAGCGCGTGGCGCGTTGAGGAGTATTGAGTCATGTCTATGTCAATAAGCGCATCCTCAAATGCGCTTTCCTACCTGCAACAGTTGTTGCAAGCCGGCACCAGCGGCGTGGGGGCGACAAATACCGACCCACTGCTGTCCCTGGACCAGGCACCGGTTGGAATCGATAGCTCCAGCCAGTCACAATCCACCGCGTCACTTGCAGGATCACCACTCGGCGGGTCGTCGTTCGACCCCGGCACATTAGCAGCCCTTATTTCATTTCAAGGCCAATCGGCCACCGGCGTGGTGGGGCAATCACCCTCCGATCTGTTCTCGCAACTCGATGCGGATGGTGACGGCCAGATCAGCAAATCGGAATTCGAGCAGGCGCTCGGCACCTCCGGTGTCGGCACGCAAAGTGCTGACGCCCTCTTCGGCAAGCTCGATGCCAACGACGATGGCAGCGTGAGCCAGAGCGAACTCGCCAAAGCGCGAGGCCATGGCCACCATCACCACCACGTCGACAATGGTGACTCCGCACAAGGCAGCGACTCACAACAGGGTGGATTGTCGTCACTTCTCAATTCAACCGATATTACCGGCGCCACCAGTCAAACCGCCAGTAATGCCGATGGATCGAGCACGACGACCATTACATATGCCGACGGCACGACGGTCAGCATGACGACACCGGCGGCCTCTCAGGGCAGCGGCGGATCGAACGGCAGCTCGACTGGCGGATCGCCCGGTAGCACATCTGACGGATCGAACAGCAGCAATCTGATCGAGCAATTGATCCGGCTGCAGTCGCAATTGGTGACGCAAGCGGCGTCTGCGCTCTCGACATTCGCTTAGCCCACAGCATTTTGCTGAAGCCGCTTCACAAGCGGCTTCAGCAGTCCGGCTTGATCTCCGGCTTGGCCGAGCCGGCGAGCTCAATATCTGGCTGCCGACGGCGTCATGTTCGCGCCCAGCCTGTGATGTTCAATATTTGACGCTTCGCGCTGTCCAAATTCGACCGGATCATGAACCGGCAGCGGCTCGTAACTCAGGGTCTACCGGCAGTTAGCCAACGAAGGGAACGGCCAGGTTCTTGCACTTGGCACGCTCGCTTTCTCTAATGCCCGCGGCCGCATGACGGGTGTACACTTGTCCTGCGACCTGCCCGTCAGAGGCAGGCAGCGCCAGGAGAGCCCTTTCAACAAGGCCGTTTGAGCCACTACAATTCCGCATCGCCTGCCGAGCAGGACTAGATTGCAAAGAATGAGAAGAAAAATGCGTATGAATAGATGGAGACCGGTTACAACATTTCTGATGGTTCTGCTGGCGCTTGTCGCCGTTCACCTTGCCACCGCGGCGAATGCGGACGTCCTCAAGACGGTCAAGGACCGCGGCGCGCTCAACTGCGGCGTGAGCGAAGGCCTCTATGGATTCTCGGCACGCGACAAAGACGGCAATTGGAGCGGCTTTGATGTCGATCTGTGCCGCGCGATTGCGGCAGCGATCTTTAACGATTCAAGCAAGGTCAACTTCACGCCTCTCGAAAGCAGTCACCGATTCGAGGCGCTTCAATCTGGCAGCATTGATGTACTCTCGCGCAACACCACATGGACGATGTCGCGTGAAATCGAGCTTGGACTTAGCTTTACAGCCACGAATTATTACGACGGCCAGGGATTTCTCGTTCGGAGGTCGATGAACAAGGAAACCGCGCTCGACCTCGATGGTGCAAAAATATGTGTGCAGACCGGAACGACGACTGAGCTCAATCTCGTCGACTATTTCCGTGCCAACAAGATGAAATATGAAGTGCTCGCTTCACCTTCCGCGGAGGCTGCAATTAAAGGCTACGATTCCGGAACGTGCAACGTTTTCACTGCAGACGTGTCGCAGCTCTTTGCCATCAGGCTATTGCTTTCGAAGCCCGATGAGCACGTCATTCTGCCGGACGTCATCTCCAAGGAACCACTTGGCCCGGTGGTACGCCAGGACGATTTGCAATGGTTTAACATCGTAAAGTGGGTGCAATTCGCCATGGTCAACGCTGAGGAGCTCGGCGTGACGTCGCAGAACATCGATGAGGCGTTAAAATCGGAAAAGCCTGACATCAAGCGCCTGGTCGGTACCGAAGGCCGCTACGGCGAGAAGTTGGGGCTTACGACGGATTGGGCGGCGCGCGTCATCAGGCTCGTCGGCAATTATGGCGAAGTTTATGAGCGGACTGTCGGTGTCGGCTCCGCGCTGGGAATTCCACGCGGGATCAATCAGCTGTGGAGCAAAGGCGGCATTCTCTATGCACCACCAATCCGCTGACCGAAACGCAATCGTGATTTAACCAGCAAGCCAATGTGGCGCTAATCTCATGGCATTACGAATTCCATATTGTGCCGAAGGGTGAGCCACAATCGAGCGATCTAGCCCAGGGTAGCGTAATTCGATGGTCGATTATTATACATTGTTAGTTCGCGCGGTTTCGACGCTTGGTCCCAATACCAAGGACCAGCGCCACGCTCTCTATGATCGCGCGCGCAAGACCCTTGTCGAAAAGCTTCGCACAATCGACCCGACATTGGCGCACACAGACCTGAACGCTGAAAGCGCGGCACTGGAGGCCGCGATTCAGCGCATCGAAAGAGAGGCGGTACATCGCGCCGCGCCGCCTCGGCCCAGTCCGGCGCGGCAGATCTATGAGGCGCCCCGCGGAGAGTATCCGGACAGGCCGCCATTGAAGGAAATGAGAAACCGGCGACCCATTGTCGCCGGCGCCTTCGGCGCCATACTTATTCTCGCCGCCGGTGCAGTGGTTTATTCCTACTTGCCTAATATTCTATCCGGCGCCCATCGCATCTCGAGCCAACGAAGCGCCGCTGTGGTTGCTGCCGAACCTCCGGATACGAAAACCAGCTATGTGCGTCTGCGGCAGCTGGTCTACTATCGGACGAACCAACCGGCAGGGACGATCATCGTCGATAAAACGCAGACCTTTCTCTACGTCGTCCGGCCGAATGTGTCCGCGTTGCGCTACAGCATTGGCGTTGGCACCCGGTGTAGCGCGTTGGCCGGACTCTATCACGTCGTACGAAAGGAAGAATTGCAGAGCAATTCAGGCGATGCCACGCCTGACCGGGTGAAAAACAAACTCGGTGCGCGCGTGCTTTACCTTGAAAATGATTCTCGTATTCACGGATTCGACGCGGCTACCGCGGCTGGCCAGCGGCTGCCCGATGGCTGTATCGAGCTCGTCAATGACGATGTGATCTATCTTTACGACCACACTCCTCTGGAGAGTTGCGTCGTCGTGGCGAACTAACCGGGTTCAATCACCCATCTATGACCTTCATATCCGCTCATGACTGACGGCGGACATGAGCGGCTGCTTCGATCGCGAGCGCCTTATTGCGCCTGCGTGCTGATGCCGGCCTCCTTGATGATTGGCCACCATTTGTCGATCTCGGCCTGCTGGAATTTGGCCAAGCCCTCTGGCGTCTGCTGCTCGCGCGGGGCGACATCGAGACCCAACTCGGTGAAGCGCGCCTTCACCGCCGGGTCGGCAAGCGTTTCCACCATCGCGGCATTGAGTTTTGCGACGATATCTTTGGGCGTGCCCTTGGGCGCCCAGAAACCGAACCAGCCCGACATATAGAGACCCGGCACGCCGGTTTCGTCCGACGTCGGAATGTCCGGCATCGATGCCGAGCGCTGTGGCGACAGATTGGCGATCGCCTTGATCTTCCCGCCGCGGATCTGCGGCAGCGCGACCGCGCCCTGGACGATCAGCAGATCAACCTGGCCGGACACCAGGTCGGTCATGGCCGGCCCGGCGCCGCGATAAGGAATGAACTGGACTTTCTGGTTCGTCAGCTTCTCGAAGAGTACGCCGGTGACATTGGCCGCCGCATTCTGGTTGACGAAATTGATCTTGCCGGGATTGGCCTTCATCCAGGCAACCAGTTCCTTCAAATTGTCGGCCGGAAGATTTTTCTTGGCGACCATGAGCTGCGGATTGACCGACACAAGACCGATCGGTTCGAAATCCTTCTGCAGGTCGTAATCCAGCTTGTAAATGATGCTGCCGACGTGCGTGTCCCACTGGCCGATATCGATCGTGTAGCCATCCGGCGCAGCACGCGCGACGCGACCGACCGCAATGCTGCCGCCGGCGCCGCCGATGTTCTCGATGATGACGGCCTGCCCGAGCGGTGCCCGCATGCGCTCGGCCATGATGCGGGCGGCAACGTCGGTCGAACCACCCGGTGGGAACGGAACCACAAGCGTGATCTGGCGTGACGGGTACGTTTGCGCCTGCGCGCAAGCAATACCGGCAAAAGCCGTCAACGCCATCGCAACAACAAGTCTCCTCATAGCCTTCCCCCCGGTTTCCGTATTCATCGACCAGTTGTTCACGACGCGGGCCATCGTCGGGATTACACGATGGGCGTTTACGGCAACTACTACCGCCGCGCCCAACTGACTGAATGCCATTCGGGGCCGCGATCCCTACCCGCTCGCCCGCGCCTTCGCGGCATTCTCGATCAAGGTTTTCCCAAGCGACCAGATCGCGCCGGGAACGCGATGCGCGTCCGCAATGACTGTCTCAAAGGACTTTTCAATCCAGTCGCAGTCCGCATCCGTGATCACGAAAGGCGGCAACAGCTTGATCGTGTGATTGCCGTGTCCCGCGACCTGCGTGAGGATCCTGTGGTCCTTCAGCAGCGGAATCACGATCAGCTGGCAGAACAATCCGCTGTTCGCGGTCTCGAGCAAATTCCACGATGCCTTGAGCGTCAGCGAGCGCGGCGAACCAAATTCGACACCGATCATCAAACCCTTGCCGCGCACCGCCTTGACCAGCTCGTGACGGCCGATCATGCCGGTGAACGTGGCGAGCAAACGCCCGCCGATGCGTTCGGCATTCTGCATCAGCTTCTCGGATTCGAGCACGTCGAGGGTGGCGAGGCCCGCTGCCATCGCCATGTCGTTTTTCGCGAATGTCGAGCCGTGCACGACCGCGCGATCCATCCGGTCGAAAACCTTGTCGAAAATCCATTTGCGGGTCAGCACGGCGCCGACCGGCACATGGCCGCCGGACAGCGACTTGGACAGCAGCACCAAGTCGGGTTCGACGCCCCAGTGCTCGCAGGCAAGGAAGCGGCCGGTGCGGCCCAACCCGGTTTGGATTTCATCCGCAATGAACAAAGTACCGTGCTTGCGGCACAGATCGAGCGCGGAACGCAGGTATTCTTCGTCGGGCATGGTAACGCCCTTGCCCTGGATCGGCTCGACGATGAAGGCCGCGACCTTTTTCGAAGACAAAGCCCGTTCGAGCGCGGCGAGATCGTTGAACGGCACTTCCACGCAGCCGGGCACCAGCGAGCCGAAGCCCTTGCGGAATATCTCATCGCCGTTGAGCGACAGCGCACCATAAGTCAGCCCGTGATAGGCATGGCCGCAATAGATGATGCCGTCGCGCCCGGTGGCGGCGCGGGCGAATTTCAACGATGCCTCGACCGTCTCTGTTCCGGAATTGGCGAAAAACACCTTTTCGAGGTGCGGCACGTAACGTAGCAGCCGTTCGGCCAGAACGCCGGCCAGCGCCGATACGTCCATCTGCACAAGGTTCGGAAAATCGCTGTCGAGGACCTGCTTGAGGGCGTCACGGACAGCTGGATGATTGCGGCCGAGCGCGAAAACACCCCAGCCACTGAGCAGGTCGAGATATTGCCGGTTGTTGCGGTCGTAGAGATATTGGCCCTGCCCGCGCCGGTACGCCTGGTCGAAACCAATCGTCTTGAGCACGCGGACCATCTGCTCGTTCAAATATCGCGTGTGCAGGGCGTAACGCTCCGCCTCCCGTTCGGCAAAGAGGCGTTGGACGTCGAGGCTCATTCCTGTCTCCAGATACCGCTGCGCGACAGCGGTTTTACGCGACGACAGGAGCAATGCTACTGCCACGGGGTGGGCATGTCATGCCGGGCACGAAAATCGCTGGTTCCATATCAGGATTCTGTACAATGCGGCACAGGGTAACATGCCGATGGCATTGACCCTTTCGGCTTGGTGAGGAAGATTGGGGTCTGGATAGGGGGACGGATGTCGAGGCACGCTGGGGTCGTTGCCGTTACCTGTTTGGCGCTGGAGGCCCGCATTGCGCGTGGCCCAGGCGTATCCGTGCTCTGCAATCACAGCCTGGAGCTCGCCAACGGCCTGCGTGCAGCGATTGCCCGGGGTGTTTCGGGCATCATCAGTTTCGGCATAGCGGGCGGTCTCGCACCCCACTTGGGTCCTGGCGACTGGGTCGTCGCCTCAGGCGTCCGCAGCGGCCACGATCTGATCGCGACCGACCGTCCCTGGACGCAAAGATTGCTCGAGGTGCTCCCGGGCGCGGTTCATGCTGAAGTCACCGGCTCCGATGCCGTCGTCGTGACAGCGGTTGAAAAGCACGATCTGCATCAGGAGACGGGCGCCGCCGCCGTCGATATGGAATCGCACATCGCGGCAAAAATCGCGGCCGAGCATCACATCCCCTTCGTTGCCTGCCGCGTCATCATCGATCCGGCCCACCGGACGCTGCCGCCTGCGGCAACCCTGGGCCTGCGTCTTGACGGTACGCCGGATGTTCCGGCCGTCATTCGCTCGCTCCGGCAAAAGCCCGGCCAGTTTCCCGATCTGGTTCGCGTCGCGAGCGATGCCTACATTGCCCGGCGCGCCCTGCGATCGGGGCGCCGGCAGCTCGGCGTCGGTATGGGCTTTCCCTACTACAACGAATTCTCGTCCGACCTCGCCGTCGCGTGACAGCGGGCACGCCTGCCCGGTCGAGGTGTATCGATGGACCAGCGGATTGACGGCGCCGGCTCGATTTCGTCCGCGGACTTGCACGCAACAATCAGAATTGCCACGCGCAACGAGATCGCCGCCTCGCCGCATTGGCAAACGGCATTCGCCGGCGAGCGCAAGGATCATCGTTACTACGAATTGATCGAAGACACGCTGAACGGTGATTTCAGCTACGGTTACCTCGCGGTCGAGAGTGGTGGAGTCATTCGCGCGGTCCAACCTTATATTGTTGTCGACCAGGACCTTCTCGCCGGAACCGGTGGTTTTGCGCAAAAGTTGGTCGCTCCCGTCCGCCGCCTATGGCCCCGCTTCCTGCGTGCACGCACGCTGATGGTCGGATGCGCCGCCGGCGAAGGACATCTCGACGGCGGCGAATTATCCGAAGACTTGATCGGGCAATTGCTCGGCCGGTCGCTGACAACATTGGCGCGCCAATTGAAATGCGCGCTGGTCGTCCTCAAGGAATTTCCAACGCGGTACCGCGCCCCGCTGGCATGCCTGCGCGACTATGGATTTACGCGCGTGCCAAGCATGCCGATGACGACACTCAATATCGAATACAAGGATTTCGACGACTATCTGTCGCGCAATCTCAGCCCGGCAACGCGCGGGAAGGTCCGGCGCAAGCTACGCGTGGCCGAACGCGCGCAGCCGCCGATCACGATGACCGTCGAGACCGATGCGACGGCGATCGTGGACGATATCTACCCGCTCTATGAAAAGGTGTTCGAGCGCTCGCCGATGCAATTCGAAAAGCTGACGAAGGAATTCCTGAGCGACATCGGCAAGCGGATGCCCGACAAGGTGCGGTTTTTCGTCTGGCGTCAGGATGCGCGCATCATCGCTTTTGGCCTGTGCACAATCCAGGCCGACAATATCTGCCATGAATATGTCGGTTTCGACTACGCGGTCGCGTTCGATCTCAATCTCTATTATCGCGTCTTCCACGACATCATCGAATGGGCCATCGCGAACGGCTACAAACGTTTTTACAGCGGCAGCCTCAACTATGATCCGAAGTGGCATTTGCGCCAGTCGCTTTACCCGATCGATCTCTACGTGCGTCACAGCTCCGGTCCGATCAATGCCGCATTGAAACGGCTGCTTCCGCTGATGGAGCCGACACGTTCGGATCCGATCCTTCCGCAGTTCCACAATTACGATGAGCTCTGGGGCTGACGCCCCGTACCGGCTCGGCACACCGCACTTAAAACCAGTTGTTAAGCTTGCCGGCATTCGCTCCGGCCATTCCGGGCACGATACATAATGATTGCTTAACTGCGTTGTCCGCAGCGGGCGATATCGGCTGATCCGCCGCGCATTACCCCCGCGTTATGTGCGGCCCATACACGAATCGTCATGGTTTTCCGTGTACAGCCTGTACAACCAATTTCGCGCGCCGGTCTGCGGATGCAACTGCCAACTACGAATAAAAAATTGTCGCCAAATCGCTTTCATGGGCTGATTCTTGGCACCGCATTCACTGTTGCGGCCATCATCGGCACCAACGCAATCGTGCT
This sequence comes from uncultured Alphaproteobacteria bacterium, assembly GCA_963819915.1. Classification (GTDB taxonomy): domain Bacteria; phylum Pseudomonadota; class Alphaproteobacteria; order Rhizobiales; family Xanthobacteraceae; genus Pseudolabrys. The sequence goes on along the minus strand of CAWFXX010000005.1, from coordinate 874,500 downwards.
CAAGGAATTGCGTCGGGATGCGCTGGAAGACGTGCAGAATGATCTGCTGCGGCAAAGCCTGACTTTGTCGGAGCTCGCGGAGCGCACGATCCAGTCCGTCGACCTTGTGCTGGAGAGCGTCGCCGACAAGATCCGCGTCGATGCGTCAGCGAATGCCGATCTGAAAAAACTGACCGACAAGCCGTTCTATCTTTTGTTGAACGAAAAGATGTCCGGATTGCCGCAAATCGCCACGCTCGGCTTCGTCGACGCGAAGGGCATCAGGATAAACCACTCACGTGACTGGCCCAGCGCAAATGTCGATCTCTCGAAGCGCGAATATTTCCAGGCCATCAAGAAAAATCCGCAGATAAAGTCCTTTGTCAGTGAACCGTTGCAGGGCGTCGGCAGCGGCACGTGGACCATGGTTCTCGCCCGGCCTGTGGTGGGTGCGTCGGGCCAATTCCTGGGTGTCGTCTTCGGCTCGACACAGTTGATCTATTTTGAGGAGCTATTCCGCAAAACAGCGCTCGGCGATGGCTACGCGGCAACTTTGATGCGGACGGACGGCACGCTGCTGGCCAGATATCCACGCGCGGGAACGATCGGAGCGGTCCACCCGGTCGAAAGCCTGAAGAAACTGGAAAATTCGCGATCAGCGCTCTCGCGTTCGGTCAGTCCGGTCGATCATCAGGCGCGCATTGCCGCTGCATACAAACTTTCGAATGTCCCGTTGGCCGTCATTGTCACGCAAAGCGAAGATGCGGCCTTCGCGGCCTGGCGCGCAACGTCGGTCACAATGAGCATCATTGCAGCCGCGATGGTTCTACTCACCATCGTTGCTGCCCACCTGATCGCCCGGTCCTGGAAGCAGCAGGATCGCCTCAATGCCGCGCACGCCCAAATCATCGAATCGGATAAAAGCCGCGCGCTCGCAGAAGCCGAGCTGAAACGGCAGCGGGACGTGTCATCGCAAAACGTGCGCTTCAACGCCGCCGTGGAAAACATGTCGCAAGGCCTGTCGATGTACGACGCGGCGCAACGGCTGATCATCTGCAACAAGCAATACGCCGAAATTTACCGGCTGACCGAAAACCAGACAAAACCCGGAACGACTTTGCGCGAGATTCTATCCTACCGGACCGCCCAGGGCACCGGCCGCGAGGACTACACAAAAAGCCTCGACGAGTGGGTCGACGAAATCGTGGCGAACAAGCGCCACCAGGGCGTGAGCAAGCTGGCTGACGGACGCTTCGTTTCCGTGATTCATCGGCCTATGGAGGGCGGCGGCTGGATTTCGACGCACGAAGATATCACCGAGCAGCGACTGGCCGCGCAGGAACTCGACGAAACGAAAAGCTTTCTCGACTCGATCATCGAAAACATCCCGGTTGCCGTCGTCGTCAAGGACGCCAAGACCTTCAAGTTCGCCCTTGTGAACCGGCAATTCGAGGCCATGGTCGGCATGTCGCACGCCGCATTGATCGGCAAACATGCCAAGGACATTTACGCCGAGCATGATGCGGCGCTTTTCGACCAGGCGGATCGTCAGGCCGTCGAACTCAACAGCGGCGTGACCTCAGCCGAGTACGAGGTGGAAATTCCGATGCGCGGTACGCGCGTGCTGGCGACCAGCCGCATCGTGATCCGCGACAAGCAAGGCGAGCCGAAATACCTCGCGCTCGTCATCGAAGACATCACCGAGCGAAAACGGTCCGAGCAGCGCATCGCCTTCATGGCGCACCACGACGCCCTCACCGGCCTCGCCAACCGCGCCGCGGCGGTTGAAAAAATGGAGGATGCGGGCGCACGCCAGCGCCGCTGGGGCGAGCAATTCACGGTGCTCCTGCTCGACCTCGACCGGTTCAAATACGTCAATGACACGCTCGGCCACCCGGCCGGTGACGCCCTGCTGCGCGAAACCGCCGCGCGTCTCAAGGCCACACTGCGCGAAACCGACGTCCTGGCGCGCCTTGGCGGCGACGAATTTGCTATCATCCAGATCGGCGAAGGCAATCAGCGCGAAGCTGCCGTCAAGCTTGCAAATCGCGTGATCGACCTGATTGCGCAGCCGTTCAATATCGAGGGCAACGAAGTCAACATCGCAACCAGTATCGGCATTGCTCTTGCACCGGAGCATGCCGCGAGACCCGACAGCCTTCTGAAAATGGCGGACATGGCGCTCTATCGCGCAAAATCGTCCGGACGAAATTGTTTCTGCTTCTTCGATCCGGAAATGAGCGCCGCCGCAAGCGTGCGTCATGAGCTGGAAACGGAATTGCGGCGCGCCATCCAGCAGGACCAGTTCGAGCTTTATTATCAGCCGATCATCGATTCCAAGACGCGGAAAATCTGCGGCGCCGAAGCCCTGGTGCGCTGGAACAACCCCACCAAGGGGATGATTTCCCCCGACAAATTCATCCCGCTGGCCGAAGAATCCGGATTGATTACTCAGATCGGCGAATGGGTCCTGCAAACCGCCTGCGCGGAGGCGGTCAAATGGCCGTCCGACGTTCGCGTATCGGTCAACCTGTCGCCCGTGCAACTGCGCAAGCGCGACCTGGTCGACGTCGTCATCTGTGCGCTGGCGCAGTCCGGATTGCCGCCCGAGCGTCTTGAGCTTGAGGTCACGGAAACCGCTCTTATCGAATCCGCCACCGACAGCCTGACGGTTCTGCGCCAGCTCAAGAATCTGGGCGTGTCGATTGCGCTCGACGATTTCGGGACCGGCTACTCATCGCTCAGCCACCTGACGATGTTCCCCTTCGACAAGATCAAGATCGACAAGTCATTCACGCAAAATCTGACCAAGCGCGCGGATTGTGCAATCATCATCTCGGCCACGCTGACGCTGGCGCGCGGGCTCGACATCAGCACCACGGCTGAGGGCGTCGAAACGGCCGACCAGTTCAGGCTTCTGCGGATGGCGGGCGTCACATCCGTACAGGGCTATCTGTTCTACAAGCCGATGGCCGCGTCAGAGATCGATTTCAACCGCGTTTGCAGCGATCCGGAAATCACTCACGCAGCCTAGCGTTTTGTGGGCACTCGCGGCGTCAGCCCGTTTCAGGCATCCGGCCGTCTGCTATCATGCCATTCCGGCCAGCCGCCAAGGAGGGCAAAGGGAGTGATGCATGAAAGCCGTTGGATGGTGCATGTTGGCGGCTGCCCTGGCGCTGGCATCGACCGCTTCGCAGGCCCAGTCGCTGAGCGATTTCCAATGCACCGGCACTTCAGGCATTCCGTTTGACCAGCAGATCGCGGGCTGCACCGAGGCCATCCAGTCGAAGAAATTTACCGGCAAGGATCTCGCCGCCGCCTACAAAGCGCGCGGTAACGTGCATTTCGCGAACAAAGACTACGACCGCGCCATCGCCGACTACAGCGACGCGCTCAAGGCCGACCCGGACAACGCCTTTGCCTTCAACAATCTCGGCAACGCCTACAAGGCCAAAGGCGATACCGAGCATGCGCTGGCGAACTACGAGCAAACCATCAGGCTCGACCCCAAGGCCGGGTATGCGTTCAATGGCCGCGGCACTGTCTATCTCGATCGCGGCGACCTCGATCACGCGCTTGCCGACTTCAACAAGGCGATCGAGCTCGATCCCAAGGACCACTTTGCCTTCAACAATCGCGGCAACGTATTTTATCTGAGGCGCGACCTTGAGCACGCCATCGCCGACTACAGCGAAGCGGTCCGCATCGATCCGAAATACGCCATGGCCTACAACAACCGCGCCACGGCCTACCGCGATAACGGCGACCTCGATCGCGCCATCGCCGATTACGATCAGGCGATCCGTCTCGTTCCCAATTATGTCAGGGCTTTCATCAGCCGTGCCGGCGCCTACGTCTACAAACAGGACTATGACCACGCAATCGCGGATTCAAACGAGGCGATCCGCCTCAATCCGAAAGATGCCATGCCCTACAACAACCGCGGTCTTGCTTATCAGGCCAAGGGCGATAACGACCACGCTTTCGCGGATTTCAGCGAGGCGATCCGGCTTGATCCGAAGGACGCGATCGCCTTCGGCAACCGCGGTTCGATCTACCATATGAGAGGCGATCTCGATCACGCGATTGCGGATTATGACCAGGCGACTCAGTTCGACCCTAATTATGCGTTTGCCTTCAACAATCGCGGCCTCGCCTGGCGGGACAAGAAGGATTACGACCGTGCCATCGCCGATTTCAGCGAGGCGGTCCGGATCTATCCGAAATTTGTCGTGGCCCTTAACAATCGCGGCAACACTTATCGCGCCAAGGGCGATCTCGATCATGCCCTTGCGGATTTCGACCAGGTGATCCGGATTTACCCCGGGCACGCCGGCGCGCTCTACGCGCGTGGCATGATCAAGCAGACCAAGGGCGACAAAGTGGGCAGCGATGCCGATATCGCGGCCGCAAAGAAAATCGATCCGAAGGTCGGCGAGCCGTGAGTGGACGCCCGAACTAGAAGCAGAGATTGGTGACGAATTTTCCGTTCTTGTCCTTGATGACGTAAGGACATTCCGCGCGCTTGAGCGCGGCCTTGGCGTCTTCATTGCCGAGCGCTGCGGCTTTTTCGAAATAGGCTCTTGGCGGCGGCGGTATCCTGCGGTCCGCCGCGTCCGCTTTTGGCAAACTCGCCCATCCGCTCGAGGGCCGCCGCATGGCCCTGCTCGGCCGCTTTTTCAAACAGCGCCCGCGCACCGGCATCGTCCTTCGGACCGCCGGTGCCGTCGGCCAGCATCAAGCCGAGTTGATATTGCGCCTCCGCCGAATTCGTTTCCGCCGCTTTCGACAGCAATTCGCGCGCCTTGACCGGATCTGACGGCTTGCCGCCGCCGAGCGCGGCCAGATTGCTGACGCCGCGTGCATTGCCGGCTTCGGCTGCGCGCTCGAACAGCTTGCGGGCCTGCGCTTCGTCCTTGGTGACACCTGTGCCGGTTCCCAACAGCACACCGAGCTCGACCATGGCCGAAGTGCTGCCTTTGTCCGCGGCCTTGCGATAGGTGGCAATCGCTTCCGGCATCTGGCGGTTGGCCGCGTAGGCACGACCGAGTTCGTAGAGCGCGCGGCGCGACGATGCCGATGCGATCTTGCAGAACTTGATCGCGGTCGCGATATCGGATGGCGCGATTGATGGCGTGCCTTTGACGTCGGCCGGTTTGTCGGGATCGGCGGGGTCGGCGGCGATCCGGTCGCACAGCACCAGATCGGCCGACTGAGCGCGGACGAACGACGGGACGGCGGCCATGCTCATCGCCAACAGGCCGATTCCCACCATGGAACACACGCCAGATCGTTTCACCGTCATCACTCGTGCATAAACTTCTTCCGGCCCGACGAGCTTAAAGCTGTCAACTTGCGCCAGCAAGGGTGGATCAACTGCGCGGCCTTGCGCGCGCAGCCCATATACATGATCTGCTTGGCCGGAAGCGGGCCGAAGACAATGTCGAGGCGGCGGTTGATTCCACGCGGCCCGAGGCCCTGGAATGTGCGCCCGGCAAAGCCGCGCGCGGCAAGCCTGGCATCGAGTTCTGCAACGGCAATGAAGCCCGCCGGATCGTGCGTGCCGCGCGGCAACAGACGAAATAGGCGTTCACCGCAGATCACGATCACGAAGCGGGCGAGCCATGTGCGGTTGATCGTATCGAAGAGAAAGACACCCCCCGGCCGCAACACGCGTCGGATTTCGTCGAGAACCTGATCAAGGCTGTGCACATGCTCAAGGACATCGACGCAGACGACGCAATCGACGCTGGCGTCCGGCAGCGGCAGGTTTTCGCCCGACGCCACAAGGTAGCGGATGGCCAGCCCACCGCTGGCCGCATGTCGTTCGGCGATGGCGATAGCGCTGCGTGATACATCAACGCCGATCACTTCCGCCCCGCGCCTGGCCAGCGCTTCCGACATGAACCCGCCGCCGCAGCCGAGGTCGAGAACAGTCCGCCCGTTCCACGATGTCAGCCGGTCAAAAAACGCAAAGCGCGCAGGCACGAGATTTTGCAGCGCGCGCAGCCAGCGCTGCGATCCGTCCCACCAGTGCTCGGCTTCCCTGTCATAAAGCGAAGCGCCGCCTTCGTCAGTCGCGGAACTCGCCGGTCGCGGAAAAGGCAGCCAGTAAGGATGCCGCGCGCGATAGGCTTCGAATTCGCTGCCGAACTGCCGCGTAAAGCGCGCTTCCTTCAGCAGAGGCCCCGCAAGGCAATAGGCCGACAGCACAACGGCCAATACGAGCTGATCCGGTGTCCAGACCGGCACCGTCCAGAGCGTGATCGCGAATGAGACATAAATCGGCTGGCGGCAGACGCGAAACAGGCCGCGCGTTGGCATCGGCGGATAAGCAGGTTTGGTGTTGCGATAGACCGCCCACCAGCCGAGCGCTCCGATCTGGAGGGTAATGCCGGCATCGAGCATCGACTTCAGCAGCAGCAACCAGCCGCTTGTGTAGAGCGCAATCATCACCGCCAGCGTCCAGCCTTCGGCGTGCCACCAGACGATCCCGCTAGGCGACCAGAATCCGAACAACAGAAGAATCTGCAACGAGGCCACGATCACGTAACTGGTCGTCGCAAGGTCGGTACCGAGCCCCGCCGGCGCCAGGACGCGCATGAGCCCGCGCCCACGAGCACTCAACAGGAACGAATGCGCGAGCGGGAACTGCAACAGAAGCAGACCATTGCCGATCCAGCGCCACGATCCGTGCAGAACGCCCCAAGAGGCGCCCCATGACCGGCTCAGGCCAAAGGCCATTTCGTAGATCATCACCGAGACCGCGAGCGCGAACAGCCCGTGGCACGCCACGCCATACGCCAGCGCGAGGATTCTGCGCTTGGCTGTCGTGGCGTTGAAATGGGTCGACGACATCGGCTGCGATGGTCCGAACTGGCTATATCGCGGCTCGATTGGACTTGAGTAACGCCCGCGTCAACTCACTAACGCAGGGCGGTGATCACAAACGCGCGAATACGGCCGTCGACGGCGCCTTTTCCGTACTTCTTCGCCACGGCTTCCGCGGCGTGGTCGGTCGCTTCCTCAAGGCGGGATGGACCGCGCGCCTCAATCTCATTCCGCCAAGGTGTTCCCTGGCAATAAGCAACGGCCGGGTCGCGCGGCGACGCCGCTTTGCTGCGGGCGTCTACTGCATCGATTGTGACGTCACCAAATCCGGCCTCGGCCAGCTCCGCGCGAATCTGCTTGCCGTCATGATAGCCATGCGGCGTGCGCGCCATGAACCGCGGGGGATCGTCGGGAAAAAGCTCTGCCAGCGCCTCCGCGATTGTGGCGGCGAAGTCGTTTTCGGAAATCTTGTCCCAGACGTTGAACAGCAGACGGCCGCCGGGCTTAAGCACCCGGCGCGCTTCCTGGTAACCCTTGACCTTGTCAGGAAAAAACATCGCCCCGAACTCGCATGCCACGACATCGAAGCTTTCATCGTCAAACGGCAATGCCAGGGCATCGGCCTGTTTCCAGCTGATCCTTTTGTCGCCGGACTGCCTCGCCATGGCGAAGTCGAGCATCGGCTGGTTGAGATCGGTCGCCGTGATACGCGTCCCGCTTGGGAGCCCGGACGCCAGCGCGCGCGTCAGGACGCCGGTTCCCGCCGCCGTTTCCAGCACGTCCTTCGGTCCCGCCGCGGCCACGCGCTTTGCAAGATCGGCGGCATAGGGCTCAAAGATGAGTGGAACCATCAACCGGTCGTAGAGCTCGGGGATCGAGCCCGCGAAAACCTTGTCCGTCGCGACCATCGCGTTGCTCCGGCTGATGCTGACGCAGGCATTTAACCACATTATCGAAAGTGCTGTCCGCATGCCCTGTGCCGGCAAATTGCCGGTCGCGGGACGCTCGAAAAGTGCTAGGATTTGCGCAGTTTCGGGTTTTTCGGGGGACTGACAATGCGGGGCGTTTCCACCACGTGCGCGGCGGCGGCAGCGCTACCTGTGCGGCATCTGGCACAGAACACCTGGCGCGCGCGCATCATTCCCCTGCTTGTGGCCGCGCCGCTTGGCGTCTTGGCCCTGTCGTCCACGTCGGCTGCGCTTGAGCTGCCCAAACCCGAGCCGGTCGAAAAATTTCTCGGCACTGCGGCGGTCGGCGAAAACTACAAGGTCAAGCCGGTCGTGCGCAGCGACGGTGTCATGCGTATTTTCGACGTCGATACGAAATATGGCGAGTATTCCTTCGACGGCATCGAGTTTGCCAAGCTGCGCCTGCACGAGCTCAACGCCGTCGCCGCGCTTGAGAAAATGTCGCAATCCGATGCATTCGGAAAGGCCTTTGGCCAGGCGGCGCTCGGCCCTTTCAAGTTCGGCGCTGATCTCATCACCAAGCCGGCGGATACCGTCGAGCGCTCGCTGAGCGGCATCGGCAATATGTTTGAGCGTGCCGGCGCCGGCCTGTCCAACAGCCGCGCCGACCGCGACCCGCTGATGGAAAGTCTGCTCGGCATCAGCGATACTCAACGCGAACTCGCGGTGGAGCTCGACGTCGACCCCTACACCGATTTCCCGCCGCTGGCGCAGCGCCTCAAGCAAATGGCCGGCGCGATGGCGAGCGGCGGGCTGCCGATCAAGGCCGGACTGTCATTCGTGCCGGGCGGCATCGGCATCGCGGTGTCTTCGGTCGCGACCGTGAGCAGCGCCAGGGATACCTTGCGCGACAAGACGGCGGCCCAGCTGATCGCCGAAGTACGCGGCATTCTGCTGAAGCTCGACATCGAGCAGGACAACATCGACCGCCTGCTGGAGAACCGCAACTACACACCGGCTGACCTGCTCATCATGGCGCGCGCGCTCAGGGAGCTCGGCGCGGCGGACACCAATATCTTCGTTGAAAAGGCGGCCGGCGCCGGCACACGCAATTACGCCTTCTATTTCCGGCGCCGCGCGCAAATTTTGGCGGCGCACAGCAAAGACGTCGGCGGCGTTGCGTCCTTCATTTCAGTCGCGGGCCAGCCGATCAACGTCTTGCGCAATGGAAATATTGTCGCGGCCTTCACATTCGATGACGTCGTGTGGACCGAGGTGCAGTCCCGCACATTCACCGCCGCCACCGCCGAGATTCACAGGTTAAAGCCGGGCGCGGTGCCGATCCTTGCAACGACCGGCATCGTGACGCCGATGGCGCAGGCCGAGATTACCAAGCTCGGCTGGAAGATCGTCAAGTTCAAGCCGCAAGGCTAGTGAACGGCTGATCAGTCGGACAGCGATCCGAGGCCGTACATGATCCGCAGCACCGGGCTCATTTGCAGGCCGACCTGCCCGAACCATCCGTTGAAGACGGCAACGACAGTCCCGGTGCGGAAGATCTGTGCAAGCCCGGTATTTACCGCCAGGCGAAATGCCCAGTCACCGCGCGGCACGACGATCGCATAAGGCTCGACGGACAGGTCATCCGGAAGCATTGTGTAGGCCTGCGGATCCTTCAAGTTGGCGCCGACCAGCAGGAGCTTGTCGCTGGCAAAGGCATCGGCCTTGCCCGACTCAAGCGCAGCGATCGCCTCGCTGCCGTCCTTCACCGGCACGACTGTTGCGTCGACTTTCTGCAGCTTGATCTGTTCAATGACGGCCTTTTCATTCGTGGTGCCGCTTGCGACAGCGATTTTCTTGCCGGCCATGTCGGAGAACTTGGCGATATTGGCGGCCTTCGCAACGACGACGCCGGTGCTTTCAACGAAAATGAAGTTTGAAAAATCGACCTCTTTCATGCGGCCGAGCGTCACCGTGCTGGAACCGCATTCCATATCGGCCTTGCCGCTGACAACCGCCGTAAAGCGGGTCTGAACCGTCACCGGCACCCATTCGATCTTGATTTCGGGAATTCCAAGCTGTGTCTGCATCGATTTCACGACCAGCCGGCAAAGATCAAGGCTGAAACCCGGCGGGCTCTTTCTTGTCGTTCACAAACGAAAACGGTCTGGCGTCGGTCCGGTACGCGATTTTGATCGTCTTGCTGGCGGCTATCGCCTTCAGGCGGCTATTCGGCGGCACCTGAGTCTGCGTCTGTGCGGAAGCGGCGGTGACGGTGAAGAATACAAACGCCAGCGCAATCAATCGGAACATAGTCGTTCACCAGATGTTTGAGGACGGGTGTCGTGGGACGCGCGAAACGTTCTAGCCCTTGATCTTGGTCATGACGTCCACTGCCTTTGCGGCAGGGCTGTCCAGGCAGCGGTCTATAAATTCGTCGGTCTGCTTTGTCAGGACGCCGATGTTGAATTTCGAGCTTCCGGATTTTCCGACCAGATATCCATGCAAGAATGCGATTGCGACATCACGGTTCGAGCCACCCTCGCGCAAGATATCCTTGCACGTATATTGTTCGACCGTACGGTCGGCGACGTCCTGCGCCGATGCGGCGGTCACGCCGAGCGTGCCCACGAGCACGGACGCGGCAAAAATAGTCTTCATTCGGGTCTGAATCATTCGTTGCTCCTGATTTTTTGTGGCCGCGTCAGCGAAGCCTTCCGGACATGCAGTCTTGATAGGCGGCATTGTACATTCGGTCCGCTGTCGCGCTTCGGCCCATTCCGCCACCGATAATCCCAACGCCTGCTCCGATCGCCGCGCCGACGCCCGCCGCGCCAGTAATCGAACCCAGTCCAAGCCCGATCAGCGAGCCGACGGCGCCTCCGCGCAACACCTGGCCCTGGCGGCTGGAATTGGATGCATAATTTCTCGCGTAGCTGTCGCAGGCAGTGGCCGACGGCCGCGAACCTTGCGCGCTCGCAATCCCCGTGAAGCCGCCCCAGACGACCAAAAACCCAGCGATGACAGCTGTTGCCCGGCGATGCACAGGAGCCCCCCTCACAGATATCGGCATCCTGAGGGCAATAGACCCTCGAATGTTGATCTAGATCAACACCGGCACTGTAGCGCTTATCCTTATATGGCGACACCGGCGTGAACATCTTTTCACGGCGGCAACCCGTGGGGATATTCTGATGCTGCAGCGCGCGACCATTGCCCTTGCCTACGCACTTGGCCTGTCCATCTTCGCCGGTTCGGCGGGAACGGCGCCTGCGCAAACAATCGGGTATGCCGATGCGCTCGCCCAGCTCGGGACGAGCTGCGGGGCGGATATCGCCAAGTTCTGCAAGAACGAACCGCTCGGTGGCGGCCGCGTCCGTCAATGTCTCTTGCGAAATCAGGCCAGCATTTCCCCGCGCTGCAACGGATCGATCGCCGCGCTGAGCAGTCTCCTTGTCAAGCGGGCAGCGGCCCGCGCCGCGGTGCCGCGCGTCTGCGATGTGGACATCAAACGGAGATGCTCCGGCATCCAGCAAGGCGACGGAAATCTGATGGAGTGCTTCTACAAGACGAAGCAGAACATCAGCGCGGCGTGCCAGCAGGCCGTTGCCGACGCCGGTTACGAAGTGGAGCTCGGCTCTTCGTCTGGCTCCGGCAAAATCAACCTGACCTCCGGCCAGCTCGTGAGCAGCCTGCAAGGCGTGGAGTCGGCCGCAACAACCGTCAGCGCGGCGCAGCTGCGCCAGCTCGTCAGCCAGTCCATGGCCGATCCAAGCCGCACCAATCGCGTGAACCGCGCGCCGTTGTTCGGCCAGCTCGATCAGCTTGCGCAATTCACCATTGCCATCCAGTTCGATTTCAACTCGGCAAATATCCGCCCGGATTCGTTCCGCGCCGTCGGGCTGATGGCTGACGCGCTGTATCATCCCTACCTGCAAGGCTATCGCTTCCTGATCGTCGGAAACACCGACGCCAAGGGAAGCCGCGAATACAATCTCAAGCTCAGCCAGGAACGCGCCGACGCCATTCGCGCGGCGCTCATCGATCCGTTCGGAATTTCGCCGGCGCGGATCGAGGCTGTCGGCCTTGGCGAAGAGCAATTGCTCAATGCGGCCAATCCAGAGGCGGCCGAAAATCGCCGCGTCCAGCTGATCAATATCGGGAAATAGCGCCGCAGCATCGACATCCAGGCGCGCAACGCGCTCTCGCACGTGCCGAGGTTTTGAATGCGACCATTGAGCTGTCATCGCCGGGCAACCGGGTCCGGCCGCTGGCCGGCCCGGCTGTAAACTTGTCCCGGCGATCCCGATTCCTTGGGCACAGCCGTGCATCCCTAAGCGAGATGGCCGGGACAAGCCCGGCCATGACAAGAGGACAGCCGCTGCGCATAAATCACCCCCTACTCCCGCAGCTTCTCGCTGAACAGCACCATGGTCTTGCGATAGACCTCTGACCTGTTCCACTCGCGCATCACCTGGAAGTTCTCGGTGCCCTCGCCGAACGGCGCGCCGGCTTTCCAGCCGTTGGTCTTCAGCAGGTTGGCGGTGGACGCGAGCACATCCGGCACGCTGTGGCGCAGGTCGACATGGCCGTTGCCGTCATAGTCGACGCCATACTTGATGTAGGACGACGGCAGAAATTGCGTCTGCCCGATCTCGCCGGCATAGGCGCCGATGAGATCGCGCAACGGCAGGTCGCCGCGCTGGAGGATCTTCAGCGCCGCGATCAACTCGTTCTGGAACAGCTCGCTGCGCCGGCAATCATGCGCGAGCGTCGCCAGCGTGCGGATGACCGGCAGCTTGCCCATGTCGCCGGTGCCGTTGTCGCTTTCCAGCGTCCAGATCGCCACGATCAGTTCTTTCGGCACGCCGAATTGCTGCTCGACGCGTGCCAGCAGCTGCGCGTTCTTCACCATCAGCCCCTTGGCGCGCTTGATGCGCGGCGGGATCACGCGCGTTGAGGCGTATTCCTCGAAGCTCTTGCTGTGAAACATGCCGCGCTGGCGGCGATCAAAGGCCAGCACATTCTGGTCCTGTGTGACCCCGGCAAAGGCCTGGTCGATGACGCTGCGCGAGACACCCGCCGCCTGCGCGTCGCGCGCCATGGCCGAGAGGAAGGCATTGAAATCGCCACCGCATTGGGCGGCGTGGGCCGGCGCCGCCGATATAAGCACGAGTAAAAACAGAGCAATTGTTCTCGTCATGAATGATCCTGCGTTGCCCCCCGGATGATCATTACACTGAGACGGCAGGGCTTGTCCCACAGGACCGCCACCGCCGGGCTTGTCTCTCGCACCGTCAGCGCCGGGCTTGTCCCACAGCCTGTCATGGCCGGGCTTGTCTCGCAGTTTGTCATGGCCGGGCTTGTCCCGGCCATCTCGCTTAGGCGGGCACCGCCGTGCCCAATGACTGGGATCGCCGGGACATAGGCGTGCGAAAGCACGCCGTCCTTCGGACGGCTATGCCCGGCGATGACAGAGAGAGGCACGAGGCCGGCAACCTCTTGGTGCGCTTCTGTCGTCACAAAGCCGTCGATGACAGCCTCGTGATCTGGATACCTTCCGCACGCTCGCCGCGAAAGCGCTAGGATTGCGCCCTATAAGAAACGCATCACAGAGGGAGCGACCAATGCCAAAGGCCTACTGGGTCACGACCTATCGCGAGATCAAGGACCCTGCGAAGCTCGCCGCCTATTCCAAGCTTGCCCCGGTCGCGCTCGCGCCGTTCGGCGTGCGCTATATCTGCCGCGGCACGCCCGACGTCACCTACGAATGCGGGCCTGAAGGAACGCGTCGTCGTCTCGGAATTCCCCAGCCTCGAAAAGGCGATCGCCGGGCACGACAGCCCCGGCTACAAGGAAGCGCTGCGCGCCCTGGGCGACGGCGCCGTGCGCGACATCCGCATCATTACGGCGTTGGAGTAAGCGACGCGATGCTCTCAGCTGTCATGGCCGGGCTTGTCCCTTCTCATACGTCATGGCCGCGCTCGTTCCCCTCGCTGTCATCGCCGGGCTTGTCCCGGCGATCCCGATACATGAGGCACAGCGGTGCCCGCCTAAGCGAGATGGCCGGGACAAGCCCGGCCATGACGGATGACGTCCCTCTCACGCAGACGTGTAACTTTGTGTGATGCCGCTGCGCGGCTGCGATCGTATATGAGGGCAACAATCGATTCCGGGAGATGAAACGATGAAGCATCGCACCGCCCTCCTCTTCGCCACCTTGGCCAGCGCGCTCGCTTTTGCGCCGCTCGCGGCGCCGGCCGAGCCTGCCGTCACCATTCCGCCGCCCGCGGCGGAGCAGCCCGCGCAAGCGACTGGCCTCGAAACTGCCGTGCTCGCCGGCGGATGTTTCTGGGGCATCCAGGCCGTCTACCAGCACGTCAAAGGCGTCACCAATGCCGTGTCCGGCTATGCCGGCGGCGCGCAGAAAGATGCGCTTTATGAAACCGTCAGTTCGGGCCGCACCGGCCACGCCGAAGCCGTGCAGGTGACCTTCGACCCGCGCCAGGTCTCCTACGGCAAGATCCTGCAGATCTATTTCTCGGTCGCGCACGACCCGACGCAGCTCAACCGCCAGGGGCCGGACAGCGGCACGCAATATCGCTCGGAAATTTTCCCACAGAGCGAAGCGCAGGCGAAAACCGCCAAGGCCTACATCGCGCAGCTCGACGCCGCGCATGTTTTCAAGAAGCCGATCGTGACGAAAACCGACACCATGAAGTCGGCCTTCTTTCCGGCCGAGGCCTATCACCAGGATTACGCGATCCATCATCCCTACCAGCCCTACATCGCCATCAACGATGCGCCGAAGGTCGAGAACATGAGCAAGCTGTTTCCGGAAGCCTGGCGCGCCCAGCCGGTGACGGTGGCGCAGGCGAGCAAGACGAATTGAATCGCCGGGCATAGCCGTCCGAAGGACGGCGTGCTTTCGGACGCCTATGTCCCCACCGCCTGTCATCGCCGGCCTTGTGCCGGCGATCCCGATTGTTTGGGCACAGCCCTGCTCTCCTAAACGAGATCGCCGGCACAAGGCCGGCGATGACGTCTGAGTATTTGGCTGAGCCTGCGATCAGTTATCCAGGAACGAGCGCAGCTTCCTCGACCGACTCGGATGCTTCAACTTCCGCAGCGCCTTCGCCTCGATCTGCCGGATGCGCTCGCGGGTGACCGAGAACTGCTGGCCGACTTCTTCCAGCGTGTGGTCGGTGTTCATGCCGATGCCGAAGCGCATGCGCAGCACGCGCTCCTCGCGCGGCGTGAGCGAGGCCAGCACGCGCGTGGTGGTCTCGCGCAGGTTCGACTGGATGGCCGCGTCGATCGGCAGGATCGCGTTCTTGTCCTCGATGAAATCGCCGAGATGCGAATCCTCCTCGTCGCCGATCGGCGTCTCGAGCGAGAGCGGCTCCTTGGCGATCTTGAGGACCTTGCGCACCTTCTCGAGCGGCATGCCCAGTTTCTCGGCGAGCTCTTCCGGGGTCGGCTCGCGGCCGATCTCGTTGAGCATCTGGCGCGAGGTGCGCACGATCTTGTTGATCGTCTCGATCATGTGCACCGGGATGCGGATGGTGCGGGCCTGGTCGGCGATCGAGCGCGTGATGGCCTGCCGGATCCACCAGGTGGCGTAAGTCGAGAACTTGTAGCCGCGGCGGTATTCGAACTTATCGACCGCCTTCATCAGGCCGATATTGCCTTCCTGGATCAAATCGAGGAATTGCAGGCCGCGGTTGGTGTATTTCTTGGCAATGGAAATGACGAGGCGCAGGTTCGCCTCCACCATTTCCTTCTTGGCCTGGCGCGCCTCGCGCTCGCCCTTCTGCACCATGTGGACGATCTTGCGGAATTCGCCGATCTCGACGCCGGTCTGCGCGGCGAGATCGTGCACCATGCCGCGGATCTCCTTGATGCGATCCTTTTCCTTGGCGACGAAATTCTTCCAGCCCTTGGCCGAGAGCTTCGAGACGCGGTTGAGCCAGCGCGGGTCGAGCTCGCCGCCCATGTATTGCTTGAGGAAGTCCTCGCGGATGACGCCGTAGCTTTCCGACAGGCGCATCAGCCGGCCTTCGTTCGACACGAGGCGCTTGTTGATGTCGTAGAGCTGCTCGACGAGTGAATCGATGCGCGCCTGGTTGAGCCGCAGCGACTTCACCTCGGAGATGATCTCTTCCTTGAGCTTCTTGTACTTGCGCTCCTGCGCGGGCGAGAGCGAAGAATTCTTCAGGCGGAATTCGATGTCCTGCTCCTGCAGGCGGCGCAGGCGCTTGAACGAATCCGCGATGGTATCAAACGTCTCGACCACTTTCGGCTTGAGTTCGGCCTCGATGGCCGCGAGCGACAGGGAATTCTCCATGTCGTCTTCGTCGTAATCGCTCTCGGCCGCGGCCTCGCCCGGATCCTTCGGCTCTTCGTCACCATCCGCGCCCGGCGCCTTGAACGGCGTGGCGGCTGGCGGTGCTGCCGGCGGCGCCGGCGTCTGCACGACCTGGAGGTGCGGCGCGCCGGGAACGGGCGTGCCGACAGCGGGAATGATCGGCTTGCCGTCCGGGCCGATGACCGGCGGCTGCATCTTCTGCGCGTCGGGGCCAGCGTAGGTCGCTTCAAGGTCGATGATGTCGCGGAGGAAGACTTTTCCCTCGTTGAGCTCGTCGCGCCAGATGATGATGGCCTGGAAGGTGAGCGGGCTTTCGCAGAGGCCCGCGATCATCGCCTCGCGGCCGGCCTCGATGCGCTTTGCAATGGCGATTTCGCCCTCGCGCGAGAGCAGTTCGACCGAGCCCATCTCGCGCAGATACATGCGCACGGGATCGTCGGTGCGCTCGGACGGTTCTTTCTTTTCGGCGGTGGCGAGCGACTTCGATTTCGCCTCGACGACTTCCGTGCCGGTATCGTCGTCGTCATCGTCCTCGTCGGTGGCCTTCTCGCCTTCCTCGCCGTCGGCCTCTTCGGTCTCGACGACGTTGATGCCCATCTCGTTGAGCATCGCGTAGATGTCCTCGATCTGGTCGGAGGACACTTCGCCCGACGGCATCACTTCGTTGATCTGGTCGATGGTGACGTAGCCGCGCTTCTTGGCGGCCTTGATCATTTTCTTGACGCCGGCGTCGGACAGATCGAGAAGCGGCAGCGGGGACTCGGTCGCGCCTTCTTCCTTCTCCGGAGCCGGTTCTTTTTCCTTCGCCTGAGCCGCTTTTGCCTTGCTCGCCATTCCGTCTCTCCTGGCTCATCGTCCAGACATGCTGGCGGACGGCCAAAAAGGGCCGCGCCCGCAACAGGCGCCGCCCACGAATCAGGTCATCCAGTGTCGTCGGAACCCGCTTAAGCTCCGATTAACCTAAAAGAATACCGCTGGAATCGACCCTTTATTCCATGTCGGCCCGAAACACTGCCCTGCCACCCTTCGTGCGCCGCGGGCGGCGGACTCATAAGCTACGAACGCCCCGACCGGAAGAGGCTCCAAAGCCCTCAATCAGGGCCTCGGTTCCCTCGACCCGCTCCAGGCGGCTTTTGACGTCGCGCAACCGCAAGTAGTTGGCTTCGCTCGCGTCCTGGCCCAGCGCCTGCTCGGCGTCCTTGAGCTCCTTAGTTAGTGAATGCCACTGCCGATGCAAGGCGACAAGCTGCGACCAGGTCACCAAAACATCGTCCGGGGCGGCCTCCGGCCGCGCCCCCCAGACCGAGGGGGTGGTGATCGAGAGCGCGATCCGGGCCGTCACCTCGCTGAGATTGCGGGCGGCGAGCTCCGCCTTGAGCGCAGCGGCATCGAGCGCCGGCGCATGCGCCGCAATGTCGATCAGCGCCCCTTTGATCTTCTCGGCATCGGGATGGCGAAACTCGAGCGAGGCGAACTCCTCCAGGTGGTCGTGCAGCAGCCAGGGATGGTTGAGCGCCGCCTGTAATATGAGTGCCTCGCGGCGCGACACCGTCGAGCGATTGCCCCGGTGCACCGGGCTCGAGGCCATCTGCTGGCTCACCACCACATAGGGCATCGTCCGCCCCGCGGTGCGCGGCGCCTCGCGGCGCTGCCAGTCGCCGCCATTGCGCTCGCGGAAGCTGCCGCCCGCGCGTGGATCACGCCAGTTGCCGCCGGTGCGCTGCTCGCGCTGTTGCGTCCGCGCGGGCGCGAAAAATTGCGACAGCCGCGCGTTGAAGTCCTGGCGGTAGTAGCGCCGCACGGCTTCGTCGCCGATCCCCGAGGTGACGTCATTGATGCGCGCTTCGAGCGCCGCGCGCCGCTCCGGCGTATCGAACGTGTGTCCTTCGGTCTCTCGCGCCCACAACATGGCGGCGAGCGGCTTTGCCGCGCCGATGACGTCGGTGATCGCCTCGCGCCCGCCCGAGCGCACCAGATCGTCCGGGTCTTGCCCTTGCGGCAGCAGCGCAAACTTCAGACTCTTGCCGGGTTTCAACCGCGGCATCGCCAGATCGACCGCGCGGTAGGCGGCGCGCAGGCCGGCATTGTCGCCGTCGAAACAGAGCACCGGCTCGTCCGCCATTTTCCAGAGCAGCCCGAGCTGGTCTTCGGTCAAGGCCGTGCCGAGCGGCGCGACGGTTGCCGGGAAGCCCGCCGTCACCATCGCGATCACGTCGATATAGCCTTCGACCACGATGATCGGCGCGCCTTCATGCGAAGCCTGGCGCGCGGCGGCGATGTTGTAGAGCGTTCCGCCTTTGTGAAAGAGCGGCGTCTCGGGCGAATTGAGATATTTCGCCGGCGCATCTTTTTCGAGCGCGCGGCCGCCGAAGGCAATCACGCGGCCGCGCAAGTCTGTGATCGGGAACATCACGCGGTCGCGGAAGCGATCGAACGGCACCGGGATATCGTCGCCGGACACCAGCAGCCCGGCCTCGACCATGTCCTCGGCCGGAATGCCGTGCGAGCCGAGATGTTCTTTCAGCGCGAAGCGCTCGCCCGTCGCGTAGCCGAGCCGGAACTTGAGCTGCGTGGCCGCATCGAGCCCGCGGTCGGCGAGATAGCCGCGGCCTTTGGCGCCGGTGCGAGACGCGAGCGTGTCCTGGAAGAATTTCGCGGCGAGCTCCATCACATCGTGCAGCGTCTTGCGGCGCGCATCGCGCTGCTCGTCCTCGCGCGAGACTTTCGGCAGCGCCACGCCCGCCATCTGCGCCAGCCGCTCCACCGCTTCCGGGAAGCTGACGCCTTCGCTTTCCATGACGAAATCGAAAATGCTGCCGTTCTTGCCGGAGGAAAAATCGAACCAGGCCTGCTTCTGGTCGTTCACGAAAAACGACGGCGTCTTTTCCTTGTTGAAGGGCGACAGTCCCTTGAACTCGCGGCCCGCGCGAATGAGCTTCACGCGCCGGCCGACGACTTCCGAGACCGGAAGCCGGGCCTTGAGCTCGTCGAGGAACTGGGGCGTGAAGCGCATGGTTTTCGCGACTCGGTGCGCCGTTATCTTAGGACCCAAATAGGGTCGTGCCGAAGGCAGCGGCACCATCCCCGCTATTCGGGACGCGAATATTGACCTTCGGTGAGTTATCCACAGTCCTGCTACTGTCATGGCCGGGCAAAGGCGTGCGAAAGCACGCCGTCCTTTGGACGGCTATGTCCCGGCCATCCCGCTTAGTCGGGCAAGGCCGTGCGTCCCCAAGCGGGATCGCCGGGACAAGTTTACAGCCGGGCCGGCCGGCGGCCGGACCCGGTTGCCCGGCGATGACGGAGGCGAAAGAGCCCGCCCATGACACTGACGATGGGCCTGTGACAGCATCGCCCGAAGGGAACCCCCATGACCGCAAAGACCTTCCTCCTTGTTCACGGTGCCTGGCATGGCGGCTGGGCCTGGGTGCGTGTCGCCGACCGGCTCAGGGCGCACGGATACCGCATCTTCACTCCTACTCTCACCGGCCTCGGCGAGCGGGCGCACCTGCTGCACCCCGGAATCAATCTCTCGTTGCACGTCGCCGATGTGCTCGGCCTCATCAAATGCGAACGGCTCACCGACTTCGTGCTGGTCGGGCATTCCTATGGCGGCTGCGTCATTTCCGGCGTGGCCGAAGCGGTGCCGGACGCTATCCGGTCGATCGTTTTTCTCGACGCCTTTATTCCCGACAATGGCGATGCCACGCTCGACCTGGTGCAGCCGGCGGTGCAGGAGATCATCCAGGCGGCATTGGAGCGCGGCGAAACCACCATCCCGGTGCGCGATGCCGCCGCGTTCCGCGTCAACGAGAACGATCGCGCCTGGGTGGATGCGCTGGCAGGGCCGCAGCCGATCGGCACCATGGCCGAGAAGATCAGGCTGACCGGCGCGCGCGAGCGCATCCCGAAGAAGACCTACATCCGCGCATCGGGCTATCCGAACGTCTCGTTCGAAAAGGCTTACGCGCGCGCCAAGGCCGACCGCAGCTGGCGCACTTACGAGGTGCCGTGCGGCCACGACGTGATGATCGACGCGCCCGACCGATTGACGGATATTTTGCTCGAGGTGGCGTGAGCGGAAAAGCAGCCCCACAGTGACGCCCACCGCGGTAAGCTTACGCATAATCATCATCCGGTCGGCGGATTGACGCGTTTGGACCTAACCTAACATCATCCTGATCGGGCTTTCTCCGCTGTCATCACCGGGCTTGTCCTCTCAGCACGTCATGGCCGGGCTTGTCCCGGCCATCTCGTTTAGGAAGGCAGTGCCCACCTGATCGAGATCACCGGGACAAGCCCGGTGATGACAGCGGGACGCCCCCGGAATGCTTTTTGGTGAAACAGTACTACGTCTACATTCTCGCCAGCCGTCCCGGCGGTGCATTGTATGTCGGCGTGACAAACAACCTCATCCGGCGCGTCCGTGAGCACCGGAATTCCCGCGTTGCGCGCCACACGGCGAAGTATGCAATCAGTAAACTTGTTCATTTCGAGATTTTTGATTCTGCGCACGCCGCGATCCAGCGAGAAAAGAACATCAAACATTGGCCTCGTGCCTGGAAAACCCGCATAATTGCAGCCAACAATCCGACATGGCGCGATCTCTACGACGAGATCATATAGGCGCGCTCACGATGCCATGGCGGGGCTTGTCTTCGCAGGCCGTCATCGCCGGGCTTGTCATCTCAGCACGTCATGGCCGGGCATAGCGTCCGAAGGACGGCGTGCTTTCGCACGCCTATGTCCCGGCCATCTCGCTTAGGAAGGCAGTGCCCACCTGATCGAAATCACCGGGACAAGCTCGGTGATGACCGGAGGATAGACATGCCCGCCATGACACATGCCGGGACAAGTTTACAGCCGGGCCGGCCAGCGGCCGGACCCGGTTGCCCGGCCATGACGGCGGGGCGATGCATGCGACCATGACGTTGAACAGAACTCTGCGGTACTCTCGGACACCCAACGCGAGACCCGCATGCTCGCCATCACCACGCTGCCGCTGTGGCTTTCTGCCCTCCTCATTGTCGCGCTGCCGACAGCCATTGCCATGGTCGGCCCGTTCGTCATCCGGCGCTATGTCCGGCTCGACCGGTTGCGCACCAACAATGAAGTCGCCGGATTCAAGTTCGCGACCGTCGGCGTCCTCTACGCGGTGCTGCTGGCCTTCGCGATCATCGTCGTGTGGGAAAAGTTCAACGATTCCGAAAATGTTGTCGCCAAGGAAGCCGGCGCGGCGACAACGATCTACCGCCTGTCGGAGGGATTGAACGGCGATCGCCGCACTGCACTGCGCGGCGCGCTGAATGCCTATCTCAGCGCCGCGATCGACAAGGACTGGCCGGCGATGGAACGGGGCACGCTTGATCCCGGCGTCACCGTCGCGCTCAGCAATATCTATGTGACATTGGTCAATGGCCGTGCCGGCGCCGCACCGGACGCTGTCCTGATGACGGAGATCTTGCGCCAGCTTGACGAGATCAGCGTGGCACGCCGTGCGCGCTTCGTCACGGCCGATGGCAATGTGCCGGAGATTCTCTGGTTCGTGCTGTTCGGCGGCGCCATCGTCACCGTGGGTTTTACCTTCTTCTTCGGCACGCCGAACTTGCGCGCGCAGGCGCTGATGACGGGCGCGCTCGCGGCGCTGGTCTTTTCCGCGCTGTTGACGGTGATCGTGATCGACCACCCGTTCGCCGGCAGCGTGAGAGTCGAGCCGGAGGCACTCATTCACGCGCTGGAAGATCTCGGCGGCGTGTCGCGGCGGTAAATGCAACGCGCGCGGGGCTTATCCCGGCCTTGCTGTCATGGCCGGGCTTGTCCCGGCCATCTCGATTCATCAGGCAAGGTCTTGCCCACTTAAGCGAGATCGCCGGGACAAGCCCGGCGATGACGACTGTGAGGACAACCCGGCCATGACGTGGTTGGTGCTGTGGCGCTGACTACTGCGGCTCGAGCCCCGATGCCTTCACGACGTCCTTGGCCGCTTCGCGGTCGGCCTTGATCTCGGCCGCAAACTCCGCCGGCGTGTTGATCGCCGGCACCTGGCCGCGGTTGATCACGTATTTCTCGACGAATTCCTTGTCCGAGAACACGCGCGTGACTTCGCTCGCGATCTTGTCGACGACCGGCTTCGGCGTGCCCGGCGGCGCGAACAGCCCGTACCAGGTCTGCGACGGCGCGCCCTTGTAGCCGAGATCGGCGAGCGTCGGCACATTCGGCAACAGCGGCGTGCGGATATTGTTGACCAGCACCAGCGCCGTCATCTTGCCCGCGCGCAGATGCCCCATCACATTGCCAATGCCGAGCAGCCCGATCGGCGTCGAGCCGCCGAGGATGGCGTTGGTCGCCTCGCCGCCGCCCTTGAACGGCACGCGCACCCAGTCGGCCCCTTTGTCCTTTTTCAGTTCATCCATGTAGACAACGCACGGGATCGACGCGGTGAGGTAGGAGAGCGTGCCCGGCTTTGCCTTCGATACCGCGACAAGATCGTCCACCGACTTGGCGCCGAGATCGGTATTGATCACCAGCGCCTGGATGAGGTGAAACAGGTTGATGATCGGCGTGAGCTTGTCCGGATCGAACGAAATATTCTTGAAGAGATACTGATTGTAGACCATCGGATCGGCATTGATGATGCAGATCGTGTAGCCGTCCGGCTGCGCGTCCTGGCAGGCGCGCGAGGCGATGTTGCCGGCGCCGCCGGGGCGGTTCTCGATGATGATCGGCTGGCCGAGGCTCTTGTGCAGCTCCTCGCCGAGCACGCGCATGAAGATGTCGCTGATGCCGCCGGCGCTCGATGTGGTGAGCACGTGGATCGGGCGGCTTGGATAGTCGTCGGCGAAGGCGGTGCCTATCAGTGCTGTAATGAACGCGGCGAATAAGACCAAAATACGCATCATCGCTTTCTCCAGCGGTATACTCCGTTGCAGTAATTTAGCCCGTCATCGCCGGGCTTGTCCTCTCGTTTGTCATGGCCGGGCTTGACCCGGCCATCTCGATTCAAATGGCAAGGCCGTGCGCACCTAAACGGGATCACCGGGACAAGTTTACAGCCGGGCCGGCCAGCGGCCGGACCCGGTTGCCCGGTGATGACGAAGGAGGGACACGGCCCTCCGGGCCGGCCCGGTGATGACCGGCTAATCAGCCGGTCAGCTTGCGCCTTCACCATCCCGCTCGCTTTCGCCATGTCCATCTGGCCGGCATATTTACCGCGCAGCACGCCGATGACCTTGCCCATGTCCTTCATGCCGGCGGCGCCCGTTTCCTTCACCGCCGCATCGATCGCCGCCATCATCTCGGCCTCCGACATCTGCTTGGGCAGATAGCCGGAGATGATGGCGATCTCTTCCTGTTCCTGCTTCACCAGGTCGGCGCGGCCGCCCTTCTGGTAGAGCTCGACCGATTCCTGCCGCTGCTTGATCATCTTTTGCAGCAACGGCAGCACGTCGGCATCGGTCAGTGGCGGCTTGCCGGCGCCACGCGCCTCGATATCGGCATTCTTGAGCGTGGAATTGACCATGCGCAGCGTCGAAACCGCCCGCTCGTTCTTGGCCTTCATCGCCTCGGTGAGCGCCTTGTTAATGTCATCGCGCAGCACGGGAACCCCTTTCGTGAGCATTCTTTGCGCATGGTCTTCCCGAAAACCGGTACCCACTTTTCGGGACCATGCGCCATTAAACGTTTGGGGGCAGCACCCGGCGGCCCCTTGCCTCTCACACTATAATACGCAAGTAAGAGCCCATGACCCAGCCGAAAGCCGCCCCCGCCGGGACTTCTGGCGCATCTTGGGCCGAGCCCAAGCCAACGGCGCTTTTGGTATTGGCAGACGGGACCGTTCTGGAAGGCTTCGGACTGGGCGCCACCGGCCATGCGGTCGGCGAGGTCTGCTTCAACACCGCCATGACGGGCTACGAGGAGATCCTCACCGACCCGTCCTATGCCGGCCAGCTCATTACTTTCACCTTCCCGCACATCGGCAATGTCGGCACCAACGAAGAAGACATCGAGACCGTCAACATGGCGGCCACGCCGGGCGCGCGCGGCGTCATTCTGCAAAGCGCGATCACCGCGTCATCGAACTATCGCGCCACCAAAAACCTCAACGACTGGCTCAAGGCGCGCGGCATTATCGGTCTGTGCGGCATCGATACGCGCGCATTGACCGCGCTGATCCGCGTCAAAGGCATGCCCAATGCGGTGATCGCGCACGCGCCGAACGGCAAGTTCGATCTCGCCGCGCTCAAGAAAGAAGCCAAGGAGTGGCCGGGTCTCGTCGGCATGGATCTCGTGCCGATGGTGACAAGCGGACAGCGCTTTATCTGGGACGAGACGCCCTGGGGCTGGGACAGCGGTTTCGGCCGCCAGACCAATCCGCAATTCCACGTGGTCGCCGTCGACTACGGTATCAAGCGCAACATTCTGCGCCTGCTCGCGGGCTCGGGCTGCAAGATCACCGTGGTGCCGGCCAAGACATCGGCCGACGAGATTCTCGCGCTCAAGCCGGACGGCGTCTTCCTCTCGAACGGTCCGGGCGATCCGGCTGCGACCGGCGAATACGCGGTGCCGGTGATCAAGAAACTGATCGACACCGGCACCCCGACCTTCGGGATCTGCCTCGGCCACCAGATGCTCGGCATCGCGGTCGGCGGCAAGACCATGAAAATGCACCAGGGCCACCACGGCGCAAACCATCCGGTGAAGGATCTCACCACCGGCAAGGTCGAGATCACCTCGATGAACCACGGCTTTGCCGTCGACAAAGAGACATTGCCGAAGAATGTCGAGCAGACGCATGTATCGCTGTTCGACGGCTCCAATTGCGGCATCGCGCTCAAGGACAAGCCGGTGTTCTCGGTGCAGTACCATCCCGAAGCGTCACCCGGCCCGCGCGACAGCCATTATCTCTTCACGCGCTTCGTGGAGATGATGCGGCAGGCGAAGCGGAAGATTGCGTAGGTTTCGCGCTGCGGCTTTTCTTCTCCCGCTCATTCCCGCGCATAGCCGTCCGAAGGACGGCGTGCTTCGCACGCCTATGCGGGAATCCAGCGCCGGGTCCCCGCTTTCGCGGGGACGAGCGGATCGGGGGCCAGGCGAAGCGGAAGATTGCGTGATTGTCATGGCCGACTTTATGCGGGCCATCTCGCTTAGGCAGGCACAGCCTTGCCCGCTTGAGCGGGCT
Source organism: uncultured Alphaproteobacteria bacterium (assembly GCA_963819915.1). GTDB lineage: Bacteria > Pseudomonadota > Alphaproteobacteria > Rhizobiales > Xanthobacteraceae > Pseudolabrys. The sequence continues at coordinate 849,236 of CAWFXX010000005.1, read as the reverse complement.
TAGGCAGGCACGGCACTGCCCGCTTAAGCGGGGCCACCGGGACAAGCCCGGTGGCGACAGGTTAGTGTCAAATCCCATGACCAACTGGATCGACTTCTACGATTTCAAGCATTCGGTGATCTATGTGAATGCGCGTCATCGCGACGTGCACTACCGCACCATTGCCGAGGACATCCGCAAGCTTGTGCCCTCGCCCGCCGCGCACGTGCTCGACTATGGCTGCGGCGAAGCGACTTCGGCGGATCTCGTCGCTGCCGCTTGTGGTCAACTGACATTGGTGGAAGCCGCGCCTCATGTGCGCGCCTCTCTTGCGGCGCGCTACGTCGGGCATCAAAAAATTGCGGTGATCGACGCGGAACAGGCCGCCGCGCTGCCCCAGGGCTCGTTCGATCTCATCGTCATGCATTCGGTTGCGCAATACCTGAGCGCGGCCGAACTCGAGCGGCTGCTTGCGCTATTCCGTTCCTTGCTCAAGCCTGGCGGACTGTTTGTTCTCGGCGATATCGTGCCGCTGCATTTGGCCGCGCCGGCGGCAGCGTTCGCACTGCTGCACTTCGGCGCGGCGAACGGCTTCTTCTGGGCTGCGGCCTTCGGGCTGATGCGGATCTTCGTGTCCGATTATTTGCGGCTGAAGAAGACCGTCGGGCTGTCGCATTACGCGGAAGCCAAAATGATCGAGAAGCTCAAGCGCGCCGGCTATGCGCCCAGGCGTGCGGAGCACAATATCGGCCATAATCAGCAGCGCATGACGTTTCTTTGCCGCGTCGATGGACGATAATCCAGACCGTCATGGCCGGGCTTGTCCTCACAGACTGTCATCGCCGGGCATAGTCGTCCGAAGGACGGCGTGCTTTCGCACGCCTATGTCCCGGCGATCCCGATTGGAAAGGCACTGCCTTCCTAAGCGAGATGGCCGGGACAAGCCCGGCCATGACAGCAGAATGGGGACAAACCCGGCGATGACAAAGTGAATAAACGTGCGCGCCGGAACGCGTTCCCTTGTGTCCCCGTCAACTAACCCCGCATTAACCGCGCCGCGCGACAGCGGCCGCCGTACACCCGGCGGCAAGGACGAGGCCTTATTGCTGCAAACGGCCCGGTGGCGGAGTGGCGACGCAGAAGCCATGCAAGGTCTTCCAGCCTGGTTCGATTCCAGGCCGGGCCTCCAATTTCACGAATCCCAAGTTGTCTTTGGCTGTCTCCAGCTGTCTTCGGCCGTCGATATCTGTCCACGACTGATGCGCCGATGTCTGCTTTGCTCCCAAAGCGGACGTGGTCGGCTTCCCATTTCAGTCTCAGTTTGCCGGATGCGAGTCGTCGTTGCTTATTGTGCGGGCAAGTGAAGCACGGTTTTGCAGAACCAGTGTTCGGTATGATGCGCGCACAATGGCTCCCGATTTTTCCAGTGCAGCAATTGCCCGGCTAACCGTTTCTATTTTAAGCCCGAGATGATCGGCAATATCGGATAGCGGCATTGGCAGTTTGAGATTTTTCGGTTTCCCCGTCCTAGCTGACAGGTCAATCAGGAATGTTGCCACACGCGATTTGGCTAGCCTGCCCAACATCAGTGAATGCTCCTGGACGCGTCGAAGCTCATTTGTAGTTGCGGCTAACAAATAACTTGCAATTTTGCCATCTTGAGCAGCTGCGGAAAGTAAATCCCTGCGCTTAAAAAACAATATCAGCGTATCTGTTACCGCCTCCGCGGAGAGCAAATGTACCGGATCGCCGCTCCAGCCAAAAAGCTCTCCGGGAAAATGAAAAGCAACGATACCGCGGCTGCCGTCCTGATAGGATCTGCAACTTCTGACAGCACCTTTCACGACAAGGAAGATGTAGTCGGAAGGGTCTCCCTCACAAACGATCATCGCATTGCGGCAGTACCGGATAGGACCTCGCCGATATGCGAGAATACTGTTCCTTAAGGCCTGCTGATCGCAATTGCGTAAAATCGTTTGTGAGAATTTTAGTGATCGAAGCACAAATGTGCCGCGTGAACTCTTGTCATCGGCATAACGCGCCAACACCCTATTCACTGGCTACTCCTCCGAACCCAAGGTATCGATGCCAACTGATTGGCGGGATGGTGCGATATGTTGCCCGTATGCTCGTTGAAAGTAGCTGAGAACATAGATACGGATTGCAGACGATAGATTGTGGCTACCTCGACTGCTGTCGATGCGTGCCACCAGAGTATTGATGGCAACATATTCCTTATTGGCAATCTCACGTAAGGCCAGCCAAAATTCGTTTTCCAGCGAGACGCTCGTTTTATGTGAATTGATCACTATGGACCGCTTGACGACCGCGGATTGCTTTGTGTGCTCGAGTTGACCCATCTGGCGCGGCATCTTTTTTCGGCCGGTGCTCAGCTAAAACGTGTTTCTCCGCAAATTTTACGACGCGTCCTTGCGGGGGAGAATTGCCCAAAGGGGCATAAATAACGTCCGCTTTGGGCCAATAACGGACATGCGCAGTGCAGCACAGGGCAATGTCCGCTTTGCGCCAAATGCGGACATTTGATCTAGATCAACTTCACCTGTCCTTTTGCGCTCATACTACGTACAGCCCGCAATGGGCGGCTTCAGTCAGCTTTCTGTTTGCAGCATGAGGACAATCACCATGCATAGCGTGAAGCATTTCTCGATTAAGTCAGTGACGGTTGCAGGGATCGCGACCAGCGTTCTGTTGGCGCTTGGTGCCGTCACTGTCAGTGCGCCACCAGCTGGGGCAGTCGTGTACTGCCAGTACGTTGACTATCCGCACGGTTGCGTTGCCAGGGCCGGCGTGGTGCTCAGGCCTCGTCCGGTGGCGCGCGCTGCGGTCCGGCACAATGCCGGCGGCAATGCAAACGGTGGCGTCAATCGCGTTGGCGCGGGCCGGTAAAGAAGTTAGATAGACGCCCGGTCAGCAAGTTCCGCCTGTGATATCCCAGCGGATTTCCTGAGATCGCTGATTATTTTTCCAACTGCTGCATTGGCGTTCCAGGCCGGGCCTCTCGCCTTCGCCGCTCCGCAGCTTCGGCGCAGCAAGTTCTTTGTGCGAAGGCGATCGCGTCGAAGCTCGCAGAGCGAAGGCGGACGTGCTGATTTTGATCGCCGGTACTCCGTCCACCGCTTATGCGCCGATTGCCCTTCCCTGCCCGCCGATTCTGGTCTAAGCACCCCTCGCGCGCGGGACTTTGCCTCTGCGCCAGCCCCCGGGACGCGCGACAAGCGCGCCCTTTTTTGTGCCTGGAATACTTGCCATTCCAGACACAAGCACGGTGCCAACCTCTGGATTCCGGGTTCGCCGCTTCACGGCGCCCCGGAATGACGAAAGGGAAATAGCGTCGCCCGAATGCCCAAGCGAACCGACATCAAATCGATCCTGATCATCGGCGCCGGCCCGATCGTCATCGGCCAGGCCTGCGAATTCGACTATTCCGGCACGCAAGCCTGCAAGGCGCTGAAGGAAGAGGGCTACCGGATCATCCTGGTGAACTCCAACCCGGCGACGATCATGACGGACCCGGATCTTGCCGACGCGACTTATGTCGAGCCGATCACGCCCGAAATCGTCGCCAAGATCATCGAGAAGGAACGGCCGGACGCGCTGCTGCCGACCATGGGCGGGCAGACCGCGCTCAATTGCGCGCTCAGCTTGCGCAAGATGGGCACGCTGGAAAAATTCGGCGTCAAGATGATCGGCGCCACTGCCGAGGCAATCGACAAGGCGGAAGACCGCGAGCTGTTCCGCGAGGCGATGACCAAAATTGGCTTGCCGACGCCGCGCTCGCACCAGATCAAGACGTTGCCGCAGGCACTCGAAGCGCTCGACGACATCGGGCTGCCTGCGATCATCCGTCCGTCCTTCACGCTTGGCGGCACCGGCGGCGGCATCGCCTACAACAAGGCGGAGTTCATCGACATCGTCGAGGGCGGCATCGATGCATCGCCGACCAACGAGGTGCTGATCGAAGAGTCGGTGCTCGGCTGGAAAGAATTCGAGATGGAGGTGGTGCGCGACAAAAAAGACAACTGCATCATCATCTGCTCGATCGAGAACGTCGATCCGATGGGCGTGCACACCGGCGACTCGATCACCATCGCGCCGGCGCTCACGCTGACCGACAAGGAATACCAGATCCTGCGCGACGCCTCGATCGCGGTGCTGCGCGAGATCGGCGTCGAGACCGGCGGCTCGAACGTGCAGTTCGCCATCAATCCCGGCGACGGACGGCTGGTGGTGATCGAGATGAACCCGCGCGTGTCGCGCTCGTCGGCGCTGGCTTCGAAAGCCACCGGCTTTCCGATTGCCAAGGTCGCGGCCAAGCTCGCGGTCGGCTACACGCTCGATGAAATCGCCAACGACATCACCGGCGGCGCAACGCCCGCCTCGTTCGAGCCGACGATCGATTACGTCGTCACCAAGATTCCGCGCTTTGCCTTCGAGAAATTTCCCGGTGCCTCGCCAGTGCTCACCACCTCGATGAAATCCGTCGGCGAAGCCATGGCCATCGGCCGCACATTCCAGGAAAGCCTGCAAAAAGCACTGCGCTCGCTGGAGACCGGCCTTACCGGGCTCGATGAAATCACCATCGAGGGCTTTGACGTCGCAAAAGGCATCGATGATGCCGACAACAAGGCGGCAATCCGCGCCGCGCTCGGCTCGCCGACGCCGGACCGGCTGCTGAAGATCGCGCAGGCCATGCGGCTCGGCGCAACCGATGAGCTCATTCACAATGCCTGCCGCATCGATCCCTGGTTCCTCAACCAGATGCGCGAGCTGGTGGATATGGAAGCCCAGATCAAGGCCAAGGGCCTGCCGACGACGGCCGCCCCGTTCCGCCGGCTCAAGGCGATGGGCTTTTCCGACAAGCGGCTCGGCAAATTGACCGGCAACGAAGCCGAGGCGGTCATGGCCAAACGCCGCAAGCTCGAGGTGCGGCCGGTGTTCAAGCGCATCGATACCTGTGCCGCCGAATTCGCGTCACCGACGGCATATATGTATTCGACCTACGAGACTCCGTTCGCCGGAAAAGTCGCCGACGAGGCAGCGCCATCCGACAAGAAGAAGGTCATCATCCTCGGCGGCGGGCCGAACCGCATCGGCCAGGGCATCGAGTTCGATTATTGCTGCTGCCATGCCTGCTTCGCGCTGAAGGAAGCGGGCTACGAGACCATCATGGTCAACTGCAATCCGGAGACGGTGTCGACCGACTACGACACCTCCGACCGGCTCTATTTCGAGCCGCTGACGCCGGAGGACGTGCTGGAGATCATCGACACCGAACGCAGCAACGGCACGCTGCACGGTGTGATCGTGCAGTTTGGCGGACAGACGCCCCTCAAGCTCGCCGAGCCGCTGGAAAAGGCCAAGGTCCCTATTCTCGGCACGTCTCCCGACATGATCGACCTGGCCGAGGACCGCGATCGCTTCAAGAAGCTTCTCGACAAGCTCAAGCTGCGCCAGCCGAAAAACGGGATCGCGACGTCGCCCAATGCCGCGCGCGCGATCGCCGAAGAGATCGGCTACCCGGTGGTGATCCGGCCGTCTTATGTTCTGGGCGGCCGCGCCATGGAGATCGTGCGCGACACGGCGCAGCTCGATCGTTACCTGGCCCGGCTCTCATCCGATCTCGACAGGCCGAGCGAGCTGGTCGTTTCGAAAAAGAGCCCGTTGCTGATCGACCGCTACCTGTCCGACGCCACCGAGGTCGACGTCGATTGCCTTGCCGACGGCAAGGACACTTTCATCGCCGGCATCATGGAACACATCGAGGAAGCGGGCATTCATTCGGGCGATAGCGCCTGCGCGCTGCCGCCACATTCGCTCGACAAGAAGACGCTCGCCGAGCTCGAGCGGCAGACACGCGCGCTGGCGCTCGCGCTCAATGTCGGCGGCCTGATGAACGTGCAATACGCCATCAAGGACGGCGACATCTATGTCCTGGAGGTCAATCCGCGCGCCTCGCGCACGGTGCCATTCGTGGCCAAGGTGATCGGCCTGCCGGTCGCCAAGATCGCGGCCCGCGTGATGGCCGGCGAGACACTCAAAAGCTTCGACCTCAAGCCTTCCCATCTCAAGCACCGCGCCGTGAAGGAAGCCGTGTTCCCGTTCGCGCGCTTCCCCGGCGTCGACACCGTGCTCGGGCCCGAGATGAAATCAACCGGCGAGGTGATGGGCATAGACGGCTCGTTCGAGATTGCCTTTGCCAAGAGCCAGATCGGCGGCGGCACCAATCTGCCGCGCAGCGGGACGGTGTTCGTTTCGGTGCGGGACGCCGACAAGGCGCGCATCCTGCCGGCGGTCAAGCTTCTGGCCTCGCTTGGGTTCAAGACGATCGCGACATCGGGAACCCAGCGCTACCTCGCGGAACAAGGGGTCGAGACGGCAAAGATCAACAAGGTGCTGGAAGGCCGGCCCCATATCGTGGACGCCATCAAAAACGGCGGGGTTCAGCTGGTTTTCAATACCACCGAGGGGGCTGCGGCCCTGGCCGACAGCCGTTCCCTGCGCCATGCGGCCCTCTTGCATAAAGTGCCGTACTACACCACTCTTTCAGGGGCCGTCGCCGCGGCGCAGGGCATTAAAGCCTATCTCGAGGGTGACCTCGAGGTTCACGCCTTGCAGAGCTACTTCGGCGGTCGGGGCTGACGGCCATTATTGGCCCACCAGACCCGAGTGACGGCACGAGCGAGGCCGGAAAATCCGTGGTCGCGGCATCAGGTGAGGCTGGCCGCGACGGGTTTTTTTGACCGTCCCTCGTCACCATGACTCCGGTTTCGCGGGCGACCGTGGCCGGAGTCGTATTACGAGTTCGATTGCACGGAACTTCGAAGACGAAAGGTTCTTGGCGGCGCTGAAAGTCATTCTGGTTGTTTCGGGCGCCCGCCGGGAGGAGATGAGACGATGGAAAAGATTCCAATGACGGCCGCCGGCTACACGGCGCTCGAGACCGAGCTCAAGCATTGCCAGCAGGTTGAGCGGCCCCGCATCATTCAGCAGATCACCGACGCGCGCACGCACGGCGACCTGTCGGAAAATGCCGAGTATCACGCCGCCAAGGAGCAGCAATCGCTCAACGAAGGCCGCATCGCGGAGCTGGAAGACAAGCTCGCGCGCGCCGACGTGATCGACGTGTCGAAGCTGTCCGGCGATACCATTACCTTCGGCGCGACCGTGACGCTGGTCGACGAGGATACCGACGAAAAGAAAGTGTGGCAGATCGTCGGCGAGCCCGAGGCCGACGCCAAGAAGGGCCGTATCTCGATCACCTCGCCGCTCGCCAAGGCGCTGATCGGCAAGGCCAAGGGCGCCTCGGTCGAAGTCAACACGCCGGGCGGCGCCAAGGCCTACGAGATCAAGAAGGTCGACTGGAAGTAGGCGCGCCGTTTAGCGCGCCGTCATGGCCGGGCAACCGGGACCGGCCGCTGGCCGGCCCGGCTGTAAACTTGTCCCGGTGATCCCGCTTAGGCGTGCACGGCGTTGCCATGTGAATCGGGATGGCCGGGACAAGCCCGGCCATGACGGGGTGGGTGCACGTGTGTCGGAACGACGAGTGCCGGAGTCATGCGGCGCGCTTCGGACCCACCAGCCACCGCGTTACCGAATGGTTTCCTGATCGTTAAGATTGGCACAACCAATCTACGTAATACCCTTGATCAGCACCCATTTTTCGTCAGCCTCGTGAATCGCTGATATGTCGCCAGGTGAAGTCATCCATGGGGTTGAAGCGCGCTACGCGCTTTACGGGCTGGACGCCGAGGCGCGCCGCGCCATCAAGCAAATGTGGCCGACGATTGCGCCGCATCTCCAGACCGCTGTCGACGCGATCCTCGATGCGGCGGCGAACCTGCCGAACGTTGCCGCAATCACAAGACAGCACCGCGCCTTGATCAAGCAGCTCGAACTGTCGCACCTGGAAGCGCTGCTCAACGGCGAGCTCGGCGACCCCTATTTTGAGTCATGCCGCAAGACCGTCGAGCAGGAAGCCGCACTCGGATTCGACGCCCGTCTGCGCAGCACCGCCGGAAACTACGTGCTGCGGGCAGCGATCGACGCGCTTGCCCGCAAACACCGGTTCGCGCCCGGCAAGCTCGCTGAGGGCACGAAGCTTCTATCGCAAGCCATCGCCTTCGACGTTGCAAACGCAATGACGCTGCATCGGGAAGCGGCGACAAAGGCCGCACAAGCGCGGCGAACGACGATCGACGAAGCGATTGCCGACTTCGGCAGCGCCATCGGCGACGTGCTCAAGGCCATCACCGATGCCTCAACATCGCTGACGGCGACGTGCTCGACCATGCGCGAGGTCGCCGACGACACGCTCAACCGCATGGCGGTCGCATCAAAGGCCGCGTCGGAAACCACGCAGCGCGTGATGATTACCAGCCAATCGACCGAAGAATTGTCCGGATCGATTCAACATATTGGCCAGGAAGCAACGCGCGGCCTGGATATGGCGAGGACGGCGGTCGACGATACACAGCGCGCGCAGCAGGCGATCCAGTCGCTGAACAACACCGCCGAACGCATCGGCTCGATCGTCAGCATCATTTCGACCATCGCGTCGCAAACCAACTTGCTGGCGCTCAACGCGACCATCGAAGCGGCGCGCGCCGGAGAAGCCGGCAAGGGATTTGCCGTGGTCGCTTCCGAAGTCAAGGCGCTCGCCAATCAGACCTCGCGCGCAACCGACGAAATCTCGCAGCAGGTCGCCAGCATCCAGGACGCCACCCGAAAATCGGTCGACGAGATTTCCTCGATCGCGCGCTCGATCGATCAATTGACGGTGGCCGCGACCAGCATCGCCTCGGCGGTCGAAGAGCAGAGCATGACCACCGGTGAAATCGCCGTCAGCATCCAGACGGCGGCGGATCATACCGCGAGCGCGTCCGCCGAAATTCTGTCGGTCGAGCAAGCCGCCGGCCGCAGCGCCCAGGCTTTCACCGATATCGCCGATCTGACCGCGCGCGTGTCCGCGCGCGCGCAGGACCTGGAAGCGAAAGTGTCGACGTTCTTCAATCGCGTCCGCGCTGCGTGACGGCTGCGGCGCGCAGCCGTCATCACCGGGCTTGTCACCGCAAGTCGGGTATACCCGACTTGCGGCAGTCGTAGTTTCGGAAGTCGGGCAAGCCCGACTTCCGATGTGATCTCGCTTAGGTGTGCACGGCATTGCCCTCCTAAGCGAGATGGCCGGCACAAGGCCGGCCATGACGTTGATAGTGCATCGTACGGATTCCCGCCGCCTTGGGCGGTTATTCCATCGGCACCATGGCCGCGTCTTTCGAATTGCGCAGCGTGAGCGATGTCTTCACGTTGCGCACGTTGGGCGCGGCGGTGAGCTTCTCGACGAAGGCCTGAAAGGTCTTGAGGTCCGGCGCGACGCATTTGAGCACGAAGTCGATTTCACCGGAGAGCATCCAGCACTCGCGCACCAAAGGCTGCGAGCGCACGAACTCCTCGAACCCGACGAGATCCGCTTCCGCCTGGCTCGCGAGGTGCACCATCGCGAAGACCGTCACCTCGTAGCCGAGCTTCTTCTCGTCGAGCAGCGCGCGGTAACCCTTGATGTAGCCGGCCTCCTCCAGCGCCCGCACCCGGCGCAGGCACGGCGGTGCGGAAATGCCCACGCGGCTCGCCAGCTCCACATTGGTGATGCGGCCATCGTCCTGAAGCTCTCGGAGGATCTTGCGGTCGATGGCATCAAGGCGGGCGGGCACGGAACGCACCTCTGGCGGGGTCACTGGCGGGAATACTCATAACGCGAAATATTATTTCGCGAAACAATATTGCGCGCTCTTGGGTTGCTCTTGCGATCGTGATGGCCGCAATCCGCCAACCCTGTGGGCTTGGGGGTTGCGTATCTTGCATAGCTCGGCCGAAAGCCATACATCGGGCAGGGCAAAAGAGCCGGCCAACGTCCGGCCACCCGCGCACAAAGCGCCAGACAACGCCCATCCAGGGGGGCGTACGACATGGCAAAGACGACCCACGCCAAGGTCATCATCATCGGCTCGGGGCCGGCCGGCTACACGGCCGCGATCTATGCCGCGCGCGCGATGCTGGAGCCGATCCTGATCCAGGGCATCCAGCCGGGTGGCCAGCTGACGATTACCACCGACGTCGAAAATTATCCGGGCTTCGCTGACGTCATCCAGGGTCCCTGGCTGATGGAGCAGATGCAGGCGCAGGCAACGCACGTCGGAACCCGCATCGTCACCGACCACGTCAGCAAGGTCGAGCTGTCGCAGCGCCCGTTCCGCCTGATTTGCGATTCCGGCGACATCTATCTCACCGACGCCTTGATCATCGCCACCGGCGCGCAAGCGCGCTGGCTCGACCTGCCCTCGGAGCAGAAGTTCAAGGGCTACGGCGTGTCGGCGTGCGCGACCTGCGACGGCTTCTTCTACCGCAACAAGGAAGTCGTCGTGATCGGCGGCGGCAATACCGCAGTTGAAGAGGCGCTGTTCCTGACGAATTTTGCCTCCAAGGTGACGGTCGTGCATCGGCGCGATGCGTTCCGGGCCGAGAAGATCCTGCAGGACCGGTTGTTCAAGCATCCCAAGATCGAAGTGGTCTGGGACAGCGTGCTGGACGATGTCGTCGGCGGCGACAATCCGCTGAAAGTCAGCGGCGTGCGGCTCAAGAACATCAAGACCGGCGCGGTGAGCGAACGCCGTGTCGACGGCGTCTTTATCGCGATCGGGCATTCGCCGGCCTCGGAATTGTTCACCGGGCAGGTGCAGATGAAGTCGTCCGGCTACATCGTGACCGCCGGGCATTCCACCGCGACCTCGGTACCCGGCGTATTCGCCGCTGGCGATGTCACCGATGACATTTACCGGCAAGCGGTGACGGCCGCCGGGCAAGGCTGCATGGCCGCGCTCGAGGCGGAGAAATTCCTGGCTGCGCACGAACATGACCGCGCGGCAGCAGAATAGGCCATGGCCGGAACAAACACATCGATGGATTGGGACAAGCTGAAGGTGTTTCACGCGGCGGCCGAAGCCGGCTCGTTCACGCATGCCGGCGAGCGGCTCGGCCTGTCGCAATCGGCGGTATCACGCCAGGTTTCAGCGCTGGAATCCGAGCTTTCCGTTTCGCTGTTCCACCGTCACGCGCGCGGCTTGATCCTGACCGAACAGGGCGAATTGCTTTATCGCACCGCCCACGAAGTCTTCATGAAGCTGGAGGCCGCCCGCACAAAGCTGACCGACAGCCGCGAGCGTCCGAACGGCGAGCTTAAAGTATCGACGACGCCCGGCATCGGCGTGCATTGGCTCACCCCGCGGCTTGGCGAATTTCTCGATCTGTATCCCGACATCCACATCACGCTCATCACCACGGACGAAGAGCTCGACCTCGCGATGCGCGAGGCCGATGTCGCGATCCGCTTGCGTCAGCCGACCCAGCCCGACCTGATCCAGCGCAAGCTGTTTTCGGTCCACTTCCATGCCTACGCCTCGCCCGATTATCTCAAGCGATTCGGCACGCCGCGCGCGCATGAGGAACTCGACAAGCACCGGATTATCCTGCTTGGCGGCGGCGCGGTGCCGGCGCATCTGCAGAACCGGCGCTGGCTACTGGAGATCAGCCGCGATGGGCAAGGGCCGCGCGCGCCGCATCTGACGGTGAACAACGTGCTCGGCGTCCTGCGCGCGTGCCAGCGCGGATTGGGCGTCGCCGTGCTTCCGGATTATCTGGTGGAGGAAAACGGCGGCCTGGTGCAGCTGTTCGGCGAAGCTGACACGCTCGCGCTCGACGCGTATTTTGTTTATCCGGAAGAACTCAAGTCAGTCGCGCGCATCCAGGTCTTCCGCGATTTTCTGGTGGCCAACGCGCAGCGCTGGCATTTCTGATTGTCGAGATTTCGAAAATAAAAACATTCCCGCAATTCGCATATGTGGCGTGCTCACCGCCGCCGATGCGCTTCATGGCCGGCCTTGTGCCGGCCATCTCGACTTCCGATAAGGCACCGCCTAGGTGCACACGTCGGGCGCGATGCACCGAGACATGGCCGGGACAAGCCCGCCATGACACTTCGCGACTTGCCATATCCGGAGATACGAATCCACATTGACGTCCAACGAATTTCATACCGCGGATGCGCATAACAGTCATGCGGTGATCGGCGTTGCTCGTGTTGTGCGCGCTCCGCATAATCCCGTCTCGCTGTTGTGCCGGATGGATATCCTCCCAGAATCGCCGGTGCGCAGCATGTTCCCCTCTGGAAGATGTTGCCGGCCCCCACGCCGGCAATCACTGAAACCGGGCCCCACAAGGGGCCCGGTTTTTTCGTGCGGCGAGATCAACGAATTGTGATTAGCGGAATCGGGCGATGTAGTAGGCGAGATCCGCGATCTGATCCTCGCTCACCGGCGCCAGCACCTCGGCCATGACACCGTCATAACCGTGTCGCACGTTCGTCTTGTACTCCCGCAGCGTGCGCGCGAGATAATCTTCTCGCTGATTTGCGATGTGCGGAATGTTTTCGCGGCCGGCCAGATCCAGATTGTGACAGCTGTTGCAACGGTTTTGCGTGATCAAAGCGCTGCCGCGCTGCATACGCGCGGCATCGCCCGTATCAGCGGGCGGTTTTGGGGCCGGCAGTTTGGCGACGAAATCCGAAAAATTTCGCAGATCATCGTCGGTGAATCCTTTTGTCATCTCCGACATGACCTGGATCATTGGATCGTCTTTTTTGAGTTCGGAGGCGCGTTGCTTCTCACGAAACAAATAAAGCTGGATGAGAAGGTAGGGCGCCGGTTGTCCGCCAAGCGAGGGGATGTCCGGTGTTTCCGACTGACCGGACTCGCCATGACAAGCAAGGCAAGGCGCAGCGCGCTCTGCCGTGGTTTCGCCGAGCGCCGGCAAACTGCCCGCGCAAAACACCATGGCGACAAAGCTACTTACAAAAGGCGCAGTGTGCATGACTCACGGCCTGAACGAAAAAAGGCCGGGGGCGCGACGCCCCCGGCCACACAATTTAGCTCACCGGCTGGCGGTGTGCGCCTTGCCGTATGTGATGCGATAAATCGCGCCGTTCCAGTCGTCGGACAGCAGCATCGATCCATCTTTCATGATTTCCACGTCCACCGGACGGCCAATATATTTGTTGTCCGCCAGGAAGCCGGTGATGAACGGCTCCATCGACCTCACGGTGCCGTCCTTGTTGAGGAAGATGGCGACCACGTCGCCGCCAAATTTATTGGTGCGGTTCCACGAGCCGTGGCGGGCGAGGAAGATCGCGTTCTTGTATTTCTTCGGGAACATGTCGCCGGTATAGAAGCGCAGGCCCAATCCAGCCGAGTGCGGGCCGGTCAAAGCGATCGGCGGGGTGAAGTCGCTGCACTTGTGGCCCCAGCCAAAATCCGGATCCGGCAAATTGCCCTGATAGCAGTAGGGTGCACCAAAATCCTGACCCACTTTGGTGACGCGATTGAGTTCGTCCTCCGGCACGTCCTCCGACAGCCAGTCGCGTCCATTGTCGGAGAAGTAGAGTTGCTTGTTCACCGGATTCCAGTCGAATCCGACCGTATTGCGAACGCCGAGCGCTACATCTTCGCGGCCGGTACCGTCGAGATTAATGCGCCGGATCTGGCCGTGATCCTTGTCGTGCAGGACGTTGTTGCCGGGCTGCCCAACCGGAATGTAGAGCTTGTTGTCGGGGCCGATGGCGATGAACTTCCAGCCATGCGCCTCGTCCTTCGGCAGATCCTTGTAGATCACCGTCGGCTTCGGCGGCTTGTCGAGATTGGCCTCGATATTGTCGATCTTGGAAATCTGCGACAGCTCGGCGATGTAGAGCGTGCCATTGTGATAGGCGAGCCCGTTAGGACGATAGAGTCCTTCCGCAACGGTCTTTATTTCCGTCTTGCCGTCCTTCTTGACGATAGCCGTGACCTTGTTGCCGAAGCGGGTGCCGACAAAAACGGTGCCCTTGTCGCCGATGCGCAGCGAACGCGTATTGGCAATGCCGCTCGCATAGACCTCAATGTTGAAACCCGGCGGCAATTTAAGCTTCGCAGTCGGAAGCTTGTCGGCCGCTGCCGGGATCGGCGGCGCGGCGACCGGCGCCAGTTTGCCGGCGGCCTCGTTGCCTTCCGGGCGGCCAATCAATGGCGAGCCGGGCGGCAATGCAGGAGCCACAGCCGGCGCGGCGGCGGGTGGAGCGGAAGCTGGGGGTTGCTGGGCGAAAGCCGGTACGGCGAGCAATATACCAGCGATCGTGCCGGCGAGCAGAATGGAACGCTGAGCCGTGACACGCGGAATCATTGAATTCCTCCCTTACCTGGAGGCGCTTGACTCGCGTGGTCCAATCGAGAACGGCCCCGGAGCGCGCCCCCTTCCAGCGCAAGTCTCCGACATTTCGCCCCTCCGTTGCAATCGGAGAGTTGGCAATTCGCCGTGATCAGGTGGTCCGGTAGTTGTAGGCCACGTCTTCGCGCGCCGCCGCCAGTTGTTCGATGCGGCCATGGTCGGGCGAGAGGTGGCAGACAGGGTCTGCGGCGCGTGGATTGCCCGTAATCAGGAATGCCTGGCAACGGCAGCCGCCGAAATCCTGCTCCCGGCGCGCGCAGGATCGACAGGGCTCCTCCATCCAGTCGAAGCCGCGAAAGGCCGAAAACGCCGGCGAGGACTTCCAGATGTCCGCAAGGGCATGGTCGCGAACGTTCCAGAACTCAAGGCCGGGAATAACCTCCGCGGCGTGGCACGGAAGTACCCTGCCCGCCGGCGTGACATTGAGCGACCGGCGGCCCCAACCGCCGACACAGGGTTTCGGAAAACGCGCAAAGTAGTCAGGTACCACGGCGTCGATAACGATTTTGCCGCGATGCTTGGCGCGCAGCATTTCGACCTGACGCACCGCCTCATCGACCTGCTCGCGTGTCGGCATCAGCGCGGCGCGATTTTTCAGCGCCCAGCCGTAGTACTGCACGTGGGCGATTTCCACGCGGCTGGCGCCGAGAGACAGCGCCAGCTCCACCATCGGCTCAATGCGGCCAATATTGGCGCGATGGACCACCATATTAATTGTGAGCGGCAGGCCAAGCTTCACGACCTCGGCGGCGAGCGCCCGTTTGCGGACCGAAGCACCCTTGTAGCCCGCGATATGATCGGCGGACGATTCATCGCTGTCCTGAATCGAAATCTGCACGTGGTCGAGACCGGCGTCGGCAAGGACGGCGATAGTTTGCACTGTCAGTCCCACCGCCGACGTGATCAGATTGCTGTAGAGACCGGCCTCGCGCGCGCCAGCGACAATGTCCGGCAAGTCACGCCGGGCAGCCGGTTCGCCACCCGAAAGATGCACCTGCAAAACGCCAAGCGCCGATGCTTCGCGGAAGACGCGCGACCACGTTCCCGCGTCGAGTTCGTCATCACGTTTGTCGAGCGCCAGCGGATTGGAGCAATAGGGACAGCCGAGGGGACAACGGTGCGTCAATTCGGCAAGCAGGCCGAGCGGCGCGGGCAGCGAGTCCGGCGCGGCCACGCTAAACCTCCAACAGTTGCTTGTCCGCGAGAGAGCCCAGCAGCTTCACGACATCGGCTTGGACACGCTCACGCGGCGCGGAAAATGTACCGGCAAGATCGTCGACGATTGCACCAAGAGTGGCGTCACCTGTGCAGCGTTTCAGGATTTCAACCGTGATTGCATCCGCCTTGAACACGCGCTCCGGCGCGAGCAACACCCACCCGCCCTGCGCATCGTTCTGCGTCAACCGCACGCCGCGCCGCAACCGCGGACGCGCCGTGTCCGGAATTTGTGTTACGGGCTCCATCAAAAATCCTTCGGCACAAACGCGCCCGGTGGAACCTGCTTCGGCATGACGTAAGCGGAATAGAGCGCATCCAGCATAGCCCAAAGCACGTCGCATTTGAATTCGAGCGCCGCCAGAACTGCTTGCTGCTGCTCCGGAGTCCTGGCGTTTTGCTTGACGTAATTGAGCGCGAAATCAGCGTCACGCTGGGCCTGCGGCGGCCGCTTGTCAAAATAACTCAGAGTCTCGCGGGTGATAAAATCGTAGTTCGCCAGCATCCCCGCCATGCGCTCGCTGATGATACCGGGTGAAAACATTTCGGTGAGCGACGACGCGATTGCTTCAAGCAGTGTTTTCTCGCGCACGAAGCGCACATAAGCTTCCACGGCATAGCGCGTGCCCGGCAACAATCCGCGCAATGACGTGACATATTCACGGTCGAGACCCAGCCCATCGGTAAGCTTGAGCCAGCGCGCGATACCGCCATCGCCGTCGCGTTCGCCGTCGTGATCGACAAGGCGGGACCGCCATTCGCGGCGCACGGCGGAATCCTCGCAGCGCGCGATCAAACTCGCATCCTTGATCGGTATCATGGCCTGGTAGAAATAACGGTTGAGCGCCCAGGCCTGCACCTGGCCCTTCGTGCATTTTCCGCCATGCAGCAGGCCGTGGAACGGATGCAGGCGATGATATCGCCGGGCGCCGATGTCCCGCAGCGCGACTTCCAGTTCGTCCGCTGAAAACAGTTTCACAGCGCGATCTCCATGCCGTCTTCTGCGACGTGCCAGCCGGCCGCCTCAACCTTGCGCCGTTCTGCTGAGCCATCAATCAATATCGGATTTGTATTGTTGATATGGACGAAAATACGCCGCGTCGTTAGCCCGCCGAGAGCGCGCAAGGAACCATCGTTGCCGTCAATCGGCATATGACCCATGCGGCGACCGGTTTTTTGACCGGTTCCACTACGGATCATCTCGTCATCGGAGAACAAAGTGCCATCGAACAGAACAGCATCGGCGCGCGCAAATCGCTCGCGCATGGAATCCGTCACCGCCGCTGCTCCCGGCACGAACACAATGCGGGCGTTTTCGCGCACCAGTTCGATGCCGACGTTGGCAGCACTTTCCATGTCGAGTTCTGGAGATTCACCTTCGAGATAAAGCGGCAATTTGCCCGGCACCATGAACAGAGTCGCTTCGATACCGCCCGCCAACGTGAATTGTGCCCCTGGATTGACGGCACGGCGCGCCATCGAACTCATCGCCCCGAACATGGCGTTCGCTGCGACCGCCGCGTGACTCGCCGGTGTGGCATAGAGCGTGAACGGCGTGCTCTCGCGCAGCGACAAAAGCCCGGCGGTCTGATCGATTTCAGCACCGGTGAGCACCACCGCGTCGATCGGGCTGCCGCGCAAACTGCCTTGAGGGTGTAATGCAGGTGTTGCGCGAATTTGTGCGGTCAAATCGGGCGACGCATTGATCAGAGTCCAGCGCCCATCGTTCGCGGAAACCGCAATGCTCGTCTGCGTGCGTGGTCTGACGCGCGGGTCGCCGGCCCAGGCCAGTTGGCAGACCGGACAGCGGCAATTCCATTGCGGAAACGCACCGCCCGCCGCCGAACCAAGAATGATGGCGGTGAGACGCCCCATCTAACGGGGTCGGTCAGAAAGTGTCAGCGAATTAGAACTCGGCCGGCAGATAGCCGTTGATCTCGAGTCCGACGCAGATCTCGACGAGGATCGGGGTGGTCCAAGCCATGGCGTTTCCTTTCAGGCGGTCTTTTCGAGTGGCGCCTTATCGCAACTCTAACGCGCACACAGAAAATGCTGCAAGGGGGTCATGCGCCGCTTCAGTCCAGCAGCGTTGCCTCAATGTCATACCGGACGCGTATTTTCGGTGTGGCGAGGGAGACCTCACGCAAAATTCATAGGAAATACCGGTGAAAACCGCCTAGGAACCGCCGGGCTAGCCTGTTGTTGCCCTAGGCTTCTGCGGTCCGGCAGCCAAAACCCGCACGATCTGCCCTTTCCGGCCTGTCGTGCAAAATAGCCACAGTCCACAGGTCTTCTGGGTGGATTATTGGGAAATACGTAACTGAGTATGCACTATCAGTTACAATGGGTTGGACATATAAGGGGCGCGCCTGCCCCGCACAGTTTTGGGAGATACGTGGTGAAAAGTGCCCGATTTGACCGCCTGCTGGCCTCGACCGCGCTCGCGCTGGTGCTGGCTTTGTCCGGCCACGCCGGCATGGCGCAGCAAAGCGATTCGCGGATTGTAGCGGCGGTACCGGTCCCCGACACGACGCTCCCTCCGCCCCCGACGGCCAAAGACCTTGCCCCGGCGACGCCGGCCGCTCCTCAGGCTGCTCCGGCCGTCGAACCGGCCAAGGCGGCAGCCACGCCGGCCGCCTCTCCGGCCACGACCGCCGATGGCAGCGTCGGCGACAAGATCCACGAGTTGATTTCGAGCAAGCAGTTCGAGCGCCTCGTCAGCCGAAAGGCCGACCGTGCCGGCGTCGAGGCCTATTACAGCGCGCACAACTACGCGCCGCTCTGGGTGAGCAACAACGCCGCGAATGACCGCGCGAAATCCGCAATCGCTTACCTGGCGCAGGCCGACGCCGTCGGGCTGGACCCGAGCGACTATCCGGCCCCCGATTTCAAGTCGGCCTCGAATGCCGACGCGCTGGCTGAGGCCGAGCTGAGGCTCACCGCCTCCGCCCTCACCTTCGCGCGCCAGGCGCAGATCGGCCGTATCCATTTCACGCGCGTCAGTGCCGACATTCAATTCGACCTGAATGCGCCGGATCCGGCCGACGTTCTCGCGAAACTCGCCGATGGCAGCGACGCGGGCAAGGTGCTCGACAGCTACAATCCGCCACAGCCGGAATTCAAGGCGCTGAGAGAGAAACTTGCCGAGTTGCGCGGCGGAAAAGTCGCCGACAGCAAGGCCGAGGACAAGCCGGCGCAGCCGCGGGTGCATGTGCCCGAAGGCAAAATCCTGCGTCCCGGGATGAAGGACGCGCGCGTTGCGGCGTTGCGCAAGCGGCTCGACGTCGCGGGTGATAAAGACAATCAGCTTTACGACGACGCAGTGCGCGACGCGGTCAAGACGTTCCAGACGGAAAGCGACATCGGCGTCGATGGAAACCTGGGTCCCAATACAGTGCACGCGCTCAACGGCGAGCAGAAGGAAGTGCACCGCTCTTCCGCCAATCCGGTCGACACGATCATCGTGAACATGGAGCGCTGGCGCTGGTTGCCGCGCGATCTGGGCAATCCGCACGTGGTCGTCAACATTCCTGACTACACCTTGTCGCTTTACAACGACGGCAAGGTCTATTGGAAAACCAAGATCGTCGTTGGCAAGCCCGACAAAGCCACGCCGCTGGTCAGCGCCGAGATGAAATTCATCACCGTCAATCCGACGTGGAACGTGCCGCCGTCGATTATCGAGAAAGAATATCTCCCGGCGCTGCAGGAAGACCCTCAGGCGCTTGACCGTATCGGTCTGAAACTGACGCAAGACGCGGACGGCACCGTTCACATCTCGCAGCCGCCTGGCGCCGGTAACGCGCTCGGCCGGATCCGTTTCAACTTCCCCAACAAGTTCCTGGTCTACCAGCACGATACGCCGGACAAATACCTCTTTGCCCGCGACAAGCGCGCATACAGCCATGGCTGCATGCGGGTTCAGAATCCGCTCACTTACGGCGAAAAGCTGCTTTCGCTGGTGCTGCCGAAGGAGCACTACACCGAGGCCCGCCTCGAGAGCATGTTTGGCGGCAGCGAAATCAACATCAACTTCCCGAAGTTCATCCCGGTGCATCTGACGTACCAGACGGCCTTCGTGGATGATGCGGGCAAGCTGCAGCTTCGTGACGACGTGTACGGCCGCGATGCGAAGATGATCGCTATTCTCAAAAGCAGCGAGCGCAAGGTCGCTGACATCGCCGTCGAGCGCGCGCCGAATTCCTCATCCAAGCCGGTGCGCATGCCGGTTGGCATGTACGGCGGCAGCGGCGGTGGCTACAGCTATGGCGGCGGTTCGAATTTCTTCGATTGGATGTTCGGCGGCGCGCAAAGCGGCCCGCGCCCCTATCCGCCGCGCAACGTCCCGACCGCGCCGCGCGGAAACGGCAACGGCCGCTACACCGCGCGTTAAATTCGTGACTCGCAGTCAACGACAGACGCCGGCGAAATGTTTCGCCGGCGTTTTTGTTTCGACTATGGACATTGGCAAGATGGTACAGGCGGGTGGACTTGAACCACCGACCTCTGGTTCCACAGACCAGCGCTCTAACCAACTGAGCTACGCCTGCATGCGTGATCGGCTTCTTGTGAAGCCTGATCCAAGCGGGCGGAACCTAGGTGCCGCCCGCGTTTTTGGCAAGCGGGGCATGGCAACCGGCACGCCTTTATAGACAAAGCCCGGACTTTGCGGTCCGGGCTTTGGCCAGCCTGCTCCCCAAGCAGGACGATTTATTTGAATTCGTCAGGCCGCCTTGTTGAAGGTGCTGCTGATGCTTTCCTTGATCGGCTCGACGGTTTCGGTCGCTACCTTTTGCGCGTGCTCGGATAGCTCCTTGGCCTGGGCGATCATGGCGTCGAATTGCTTGCGCATATACGCGCTCGAAAGCTCGACCGCCTCGGAATAGGACTTGGCGGCCATAAGCTCGGACATCAGATCGAAGGCCGCATCGCTGTTTGCGCGCGTGGTTTCGATCAGCTTGAGGCCGTAGCTGGCGCAGCCCTTGGACGCTGTAGAGTAGGTGTCCTCAAGCACGTCGGTGGCCTGCTCGGCCGCGCTCTTGACCTTGTCGTAGTTTTCCTTGGCCTGCGCGATGCCTTTTTCGGCAAATTCCCGGAATGCAGTCGGCACCTCGAATTTGGGCACTTCAAACTTGGGCATTTCGAACTTCGGCATGTCAAAAGCCGGCGCGTTGACGGCGATCGGCTTCGGTTTCGTTTTCGGCGTGGCAGCCGCACTGGTGGTGGTTTCAGGCATAACAGTCATCCTTGACTTGGGAGGGCGCTGTTCGCGTCAGGGCCGTCACCCTCGACAAATCGGCCCGCGCGGTCGTGATGCCACCGAGCGTGAACGTCTCTTGCCGCGCGGTGGACTGAATAAAATACTTGTATTCCAGTTTTTGATGCATTGCAATAAAAATATTGCATTGCACAATAAAAGCACACTTATCCTCCGCCGGATCGATGAGTTCCGGCGTACAAAAAATCTCCGAACGCGGATTGCGGCCTCAGTGCTGGGTGTCTTGGCCACCCATTTTAGCCGCGCGTTTGCTCAGTTCCTTGGCCTGGTCGGTCAGCGTCGCAATCTGGCTGTTCACGTAGTCCGTGTGCAGCGTCACGACGTCCTTGGGATCCTTCGCCTGAAGTAATTTTTGAGCGAACGCGAAAGACGAAGCGATGTTGCGCTCCGCAAAGCCGATCGCAAGCTCGCCCATCTCTTTGGCGCCAACTTGCGCATTGACCGCATGAGTTTCAGCGGTACTCACCGCGTGCTGAGCCGCTGAAATGAAAATATCAAAAGCCTGTTTGGCTTGTTCCACGCTCTTTTCCGCCAAAGCGCGCATATCGGCGGGAATCTCAAACCGTGTGCCATCGTCTCCTGCCATGAAGTCCTCCTGCATGTCCGCCACCCGTGGTCTTAACCTTATTTAGGGCGATACGTTGCACACGCCAGTCATGGAACTTGGCAGCATTAAGGTTATTGCGGCTTGCTTCCGGATACCTCCGGCAAGTCGTGGACGCCGCTCATCGGCAGCCCTATTAAGGTTTCATTAGCCGTAATTTGTGCGACACCGCGATGACGGGTTCCGATCTGCATTTCAAATATTTGCGCGAGCCGCAGCTGGCGGCGCACGCGCTCAATCCCGTGCCCGTCTGGCTCTGGAGCGCGGATGCCGATCGCATTCTCTGGGCAAACCCGACGGGAGCGGCAATTTTCGACGCGCCCTCGCCCGGCGCGATTGCCGCACGGGAATTCGAGCCACGTCATGTAGCGGCGGCGCAGATCGCGCGTCTCGCCGGCACCCTGCCGCAAGGCGGCGCGCCGCGATTGGAACGGCTGCGTGGTTTCGGCGCCAGCTTTGGCGGCACTCTGATTTGCCTCTGCTCCCGCATTGTCCTCACCGACAATCGGGCTGCCGTATTGGTGGTGTCGGTCGAGCGCGCCGGCAAAGAACTCGCCCTGCCCGAGCGCGCGCGCCGTCTGCTCGAAAACGGCGGCGCGCCGGCGGCGATATTTACCGCGGATGGCGAGTTGATCGAGGCGCAGCCGACTGCACGCGAGCGGCTCGGCAACAAGCGCGATCTTATGGCCTTCGGCGCGGACAAACTTGCCCGCGAAGCAACCCTCAACGGCGCCGCTGAAGGCGAAACGCAGGTCGGCCACGTGGGCGTCCGCAAGCTCGGTGCCGGCACCACATTTGTGCTGCTCGTCATATTCGCCGCACAGCGCGCCATTGCGAACGATGCTGAGCAGAAATGCGAACCTCCGTCCGTACCAAACCCTGCGTCAGCAGAACCTGCTCCACAGTCCTTCCCTTTTCGCTTCGTTTGGGAAACCAATGCCGACGGGCTTTTCACCCTGGCGAGCCAGGAATTTACAGATTTGCTTGGCCCCAAAACAGCCGTTGCGCTTAGTCGCAAGTGGGGAGAAACAGCGCGGGCCCTGGATCTCGATCCAGAGGGGAAAATCGCGTCCGCGCTCACGGCGCAAGAAACGTTCAGCGGAATCATCGTCGGCTGGCCGGCCGATCAATCCGATCAACGCATACCGGTCGAAATGTCCGGCTTGCCTGTGTTCGACCGTGACCGCCAGTTCAAAGGCTTTCGCGGTTTTGGCATCTGTCGCGACACAGAGAGGTTGATGGAGATTTGCAGGCGCCGCGCAACGCAACCAAAGCCACCGCCGATTGTTCCCGACGCTCAATCCAAAGTCTTGCCGTTTCCGTCCGCGCCGCCGCCGCCAGTTGAAAAGCCGACGCTGAATGCCCGCGAGCGTGGCGCGTTTCAGGAACTGGCGCGCGAACTCAGCGAGCGTTTGAAACGACCTTCGGCGAAGAGCGAGCCAATGGCGCCCGACGATTTTGGCGCCGAGTCAAGTTCCGAACCTGCCCAGCCGCCAAGAGAGGTGCCAAGAGAGTCGGCACGCGAGCCGGCACATGAGCCGTCGAAAACCGGCCGCGACGCGCACGAAAGCCGCCCAATTCTCGACCGCTTGCCGGTCGGCATTTTGGTCTATCGCCTGAACACGCTGATCTATGCAAACCGGGCGTTTCTCGAATGGACCGATTATCCGTCGTTGGAGGCGCTGAGCGAGGCCGGCGGCCTTGATAGTCTTTTCATCGACACCAAAAGCGATTCTCCATCAAAGGACACGAAAAGCGGCGCCAAATCGCTCACCATTGCCACCGTCAATGGAAAGCAGAAACCGGTTGAGGGCCGCCTGTTCAGTGCGGTCTGGAACGAGGAAAACGCGCTCGTTCTTGTGATCAATACCGAGGCCGGAGCCGACGCCGCGCCGGCGGACAGCTCATTGCGCCGCGAAAACGACGAGCTCAGGGCGATCCTCGATACCGCGACCGATGGCGTGCTGGTGCTCGACCGCGCCGGTCGCGTGCTTTCGGCCAACCGCAGTGCCGAGGCATTGTTTGGCTACGAGGCAAAACAGTTCGCCGAACTGTCGGTCGGCGAACTACTGGTGCCGGAAAGCCGGAACGCCGTGCTTGAGCACCTCGACCGGCTCGCGCGAGGCGCGGGAGCCGGCATGCTCGATGCCGGCTACGAAGTGATCGGACGCGTTCGCCAGGGCGGACTTGTTCCGCTGTACATGAGCATGGGCAGCATCGAGGATGGCGAAAAGCTCTGCGCGGTGCTGCGCGATATTACTGCCTGGAAACGAAGCGAAGAGGAATTGCTCGGGGCAAAGCGGGCGGCCGAGCAGGCATCGACCGCCAAGTCGGAGTTTCTCGCCAAGATCAGCCATGAAATTCGCACGCCGCTTAATGCCATCATCGGCTTTTCCGAAGTCATGATGGATGAACGCTTCGGACCCATCGGCAACGAGCGTTATCGGCAATACCTCAAGGATATTCATTCTTCCGGCGGTCATCTCATCTCGCTGGTCAACGACCTGCTCGACCTGTCGAAGATTGAAGCTGGAAAACTCGAGCTCACATTCGTCAGCGTCAATCTCAACGACCTGGTGCAGCAGTGCGTCGCCATCATGCAGGAACAGGCAAACCGTGAGCGCGTAATCATCCGCACGTCGCTGCCTGCCAATCTGCCGCAGATTGTCGCCGATACGCGATCGATGCGCCAGATCGCGCTGAATTTGCTGTCGAACTCGATCAAATTCACCGGTGCCGGCGGGCAGATCATTATCTCGACGGCCCTGACCGACGACCAGGAAGTCGTGCTGCGCGTACGCGATACCGGCGCCGGGATGAGTGAAAAAGAATTGCAAACCGCGCTCGAACCATTTCGCCAGGTTGCGACCGCGGCGCGTTGGGGTTCGAGCGGAACGGGTCTCGGCCTGCCGATAACCAAGGCGCTGGCTGAAGCCAATCATGCCCGTTTCCGAATAACCAGTCACGTCGACGACGGCACGCTGGTCGAATTGGCATTTCCGGCCACACGAGTGCTGGCGCGGTAATTCCGAAATCGGATAGGCTCCTTGCATGAGCCATTGGTTCCGCTGCGCGATCATCGTGCTGGCGTTTTCGTTTGGCGCGCCCGTCTTGGGCGCGAGCGCAGCCGAACCCGTTGATTTGCTCCTTGTTCTGGCGGCCGATGTATCGCGAAGCGTCGATAGCCAGAAGTTCCAGTTACAGCGGGAAGGCTACGCCGCCGCACTCGCTAATCCCCGCGTCCTCGATGCGATTCGTGCCGGCCGGAATGGCCGTATTGGCGTGCTGTTTCTCGAATGGTCGGGTCTTGGCAACCAGAAGGTCGTGATCGACTGGACGCTCGTTGACGGACCGAAAGCCGCTCAGGCATTTGGTGACCGGTTGATCGAGTCGCCGCGCTCTTTTGCCGATCGCACGTCCATCAGCGGCGGTATCGACGCCGCTGTCGCACAGCTCGCGCGGGCACCGTTCAGCGCCGAGCGCCGCACGATCGACGTTTCCGGAGATGGTACCAACAATGCCGGCCGCGATGTCGGGCAGGCGCGGGATGAAGCGCTGGCGCTCGGCATTACGATTAACGGGCTGGTTATTCTCAGCGAGACGCCGCTTCCCTGGAATCCCGAGCACACCAACCCGCCTGGCGGCCTGGCCAAATACTATCGCGACAATGTCACCGGCGGACCCGGCAGCTTCGTGCTGGAGGCCAAGGACTTCAATTCGTTCGGACAGGCCATAATCAAGAAAATGATCGCGGAAATCGCCGACGCCCGCCAAGGCGGCAGGATTAAGCAGGCAGACAGCCAGCCATGAAAGGGTCACATAGCCCGTTCAGGTATGGCGACAGCGGGGCCGATGCTATAGTCCGTCGGCATTGACGCTGAAACTACCGGAACACCCCCTTTGACAGCCGCCACCGGCCTAAAACGCCTGGGAATTGTGTTGCTCGCCGTCATCGCGGCCGGGTTGGCCGTGCTCACGACAGCCGGCTACCTGATTTCAGCCGATGCTGTGCGCCAACAGGTCGTGGGCGAGATCCGAGCGGTCACAGGTCTCGAACCGGTATTGCGCGGCAAGGCGAGCGTCTCGCTGTTTCCGACCGGCAGTGTCAGCTTTGCCGACGTGGTCCTTGGCGATGCGGGCCAGCCGGCCCTTACCGCCGAACGCTTGACGGCACGCCTGCGGTTTTTTCCGCTGCTGATTGGCCGGGTCGAAATAGCCGACGTCTCGCTGGACCATCCAAGCATTGCAGTCGAATTGCTGCCGAACGGCCAATCCAATTGGTCGGGCCTGATCGAAGCGCTGACGCGCAGCCAAAGCGCGACGCAGCGCGACGCTGCCTTTTCCGAGATGAGAATCGACGGCGGCACCGTCGTTATTCACGATGAAGCGCGCAAGCTTGTCGAGACTTTGTACGGCGTGGAGTTCTCGCTGGCCTGGCCCTCGATCTCGAAGAGCTTTGGAGCCACCGGACATTTCATCTGGCACGACTCGCCGATGGACGCGAGTTTGGCGCTCGCTGATTTTCCGG
Source organism: uncultured Alphaproteobacteria bacterium (assembly GCA_963819915.1). Lineage (GTDB taxonomy): Bacteria > Pseudomonadota > Alphaproteobacteria > Rhizobiales > Xanthobacteraceae > Pseudolabrys. Next base: position 823,304 of record CAWFXX010000005.1, on the reverse strand, counting down.
CGGCGCTTGCCGGTAATCGCAGCGGATTGAAATTGCGCCTCTCCGGCGCACCCGGGAAGGTCGCGTTCGAAGGGGCGATCAGCCTCAATCCGACCCTCAAGATCGAAGGCACGCTCGCAGCTGACGCCACATCCCTGCGAAACACATTGGCCTGGGCCGGACAAAAACCGCTCCCTGGCGGCGGCTTCGGCCGTTTCTCGATCAAGGCGCGGACCAACGTCGTGGGAGGGACCATTAGCCTGTCGAGCGTGAATGCCGAGCTGGACGGCAATAGCGTCGAAGGCGTCCTCACATTTGCGGCCGACGGACGAAAAACTCTGCAAGGGACGCTGGCCGCGGACACGCTGGATTTGACACCGTATATTTCCACGGTTCGCCTGCTCACAGCCAACGAGCGCGCCTGGAACAACGGACGTATCACGCTTGACGGTTTGGCAGGCATGGACCTCGACCTGCGGCTTTCGGCAGGCAATGTCGTTGTATCCAATGCCAAGCTCGGTCGGACGGCCATTGCTGCCAACCTGCGCAACAGTCATCTGGTGATTACCGTAGGTGAAGCGCAGGCCTATGGCGGCGTGATCAAGGGATCGCTGGCGTTTGCCAATTTCGAGCAGGGCGTCGACGTCAAATCGCAATTGCAATTCACGGACGTCGATCTTGAAAGCTGTCTCGGTCAATTGTTCGGTCTGCGGCGACTGGAAGGTAAGGGCAATATTTCACTCGCGGTCGAGGGCACTGGCGACAGCGTACTCGCGGTGACACACACGCTGAACGGCACGGCCGGTCTTGTCGGTACGGATGGCGCGCTCGCCGGCCTGAATGTCGAACAGCTGTTGCGGCGCCTCGAGCGCCGGCCGCTGTCCGGCGGCGGGGAATTCAGGAGCGGACGCACGCCTTATGACAAAATCACGGTCGCTTTGAAGATCGCTGATGGCACCGTTACCGTCGAAGACGTGAAGATCGAGGGCACGGCGGTCAAATTGGGGCTGGCGGGCTCGGCATCGATTCCCGAGCGTGAACTTGATCTCAAAGGCACCGCGTCGCTCGTCACGCCGCCCAAACCCGGCGTTGCCCCGTTCGAACTGCCATTCATCGTTCAGGGCTCCTGGGACGATCCGATCATGCTGCCCGACCCGGAGGCGCTGATCCGGCGCTCAGGCGCTGCCGCACCGTTGCTCAATGCCATACGGGAGCGCCGCGATCGCGACTCGGTTCGCTCCGCAATCGAGCGGCTGACGGGTGGAACGCCGTCCTCCGGCACTATTCCGACGAACGATCAATCGACGGCCCCCGCCGCGACGTCCGAAAAGCCACAATAACGGCCAGAGATCTGACGGAGCGCCACCGCGCACGTGCCGCCGGACCCTCATTCCTTTATTATCGCCCGCGAGACGAATCACCCGCCGGAAAGCCGGCGCGTACGGGCTGCGGATGCTGAATCCTCTCTTTCGAACACTGGTCAAGGTTGCCGTCGCCTCGCTTGTGGTCGGAACGATCCTCGCGCATTTCGGCATCACGGCCGATCAGCTGATGCACGCGTTCGGCCTTTCAACCGAACGGCTCGAGGACTACGCAAGGCAGGGCTTCGCGTGGGCTTGGCCGAACGTACTGCTCGGCTCAGTAGTGATTGTGCCGGTCTGGTTCCTGGTGTTTTTGTTCCGGCCGCCCGGCAAGAGCAGCAGCGACTAGGGTCTTATCCGGCAAACAATCAGACCTGCGCACCCAGAGCCGCCCGTTCACGCTGAGCGGCGCCGCGCTTTGCCATCAACGAAGCCGCGATCGTACCGAGAGCGACGACCGCGATCATGATCGTGCACACCGCATTGATCTCCGGCTTAACGCCCATACGCACTTCGGAATAGATCCGGATCGGCAAAGTCGTAGCGCCTGGCCCGGTGGTGAAACTCGCAATCACCAGGTCATCGAGCGACAGTGAAAAGGCCAGCATCCAGCCTGCGGCGATCGCTGGTGCGATCAACGGCAGCGTGATGGTGAGAAAGGTCTTGAACGGCGGACATCCGAGGTCCATCGCCGCCTCTTCCAGGCTGCGATCAAAATCAGCAAGCCGCGATTGCACGATAACCGTTACAAAACACATGCTCAACGTGGTGTGCGCAATGACGATCGTCCAAAATCCGCGATCCACGTTGAACGCGACGAACAGCAGCAGCAGTGACAATCCGGTGATCACCTCCGGCATTACCAGCGGTGCGTAAATCATGCCCGGAAAATAACAGGCGGCCGTGGAAGCGGCCCATGCGGGCAAGGGCCATAGCAGCCAGCGTGCCGAGAATTGTGGCTGCGGTTGCCGACAAGGACGCAACACGCAGGCTGATCCAGGCCGCCTCCAACACGGCGTCATCGTGCAAAAGCTCGCGGTACCATATGAGCGACCATCCACCCCAGAGCGTCACCAGCCGGGACGCGTTGAACGAAAAGATCACAAGGATGGTGATGGGCAAATAAAGAAAAGCCAGGCCGAGTGCGACCGACACAACATTGAAACGTGATGCGCCGCGTTGCATTACCGGTCTCCTTCCAGTGATCGCTGCTGCAAACGTTCATAGGAAAGGATCGGAATCAGCAACAGTATCAACAATGCAATTGCGATCGCGGAGGCAACCGGCCAGTCACGATTGGAAAAGAATTCAGTCCACAGTGTCTGCCCAATCATGAGCGTGTCTGAACCGCCAAGCAGATCCGGGATCACGAATTCGCCAACGATCGGAATGAAGCAGAGCAGCGCCCCGGCAGCGAGGCCTGGCAATGACAAGGGAAAGGTGACGAGCCAGAATGCTTTCCAGCGCGGACAGCCAAGATCAGCAGCCGCCTCCAGCAAGCTCGCGTCCATTTTTTCGAGCGTAGCGTAGAGCGGCAGCACCATGAATGGCAAATAAGAATAGACGACACCGATATAAATCGCCGTGTCGGAAGACAGCCATGCGATTGGCGTGTCGATGAGATGCAGACGAAGTAAAACTTCGTTGAGCAGCCCGTCGCGTTGCAAAATATTGATCCAGGCGTAGACGCGGATCAGGAACGACGTCCAGAACGGCAAGATTATCGCCATCACAAAGAGCGACTGCCAGCCGCGCGGCATGCGCGCGATGCCATAGGCGATCGGATAACCAATCGAAATCAGGATCGCTGTCGAGACCGCCGCGACCTCCAGGCTCTTGAAATAGGACAGCAAATAAATGGTGTCGGAGGCCAGAAGCTTGAATGAATCGGCGGAAAGCTGCGCGGCAAACTCTTTCAGTCCCGCCCAGCCGGCGCCGAGGTCGAATACCGGCAAATAAGGCGGCTGGGCCAGCGCGGCCTGCGACAGGCTGATCTTGAGCACGATCACAAATGGCGCAAGGAAAAACATAGCGAGCCATAGATAGGGCAACAGCACGACAACGCGCGCTTGCCAGACTCGCTTGTCAGCCCGTGCCGTCATGATCTACCCCGTCAGCAGAACGCCGGCATCCGGCCGCCACGACAGCCACACCAGGTCGTCCACCTTGAAGCGCACCCTGTCGCGTGGGCTCATATTGGCAAGCGCTACTTTTATCAGCGAGCGATCCGCCAGGCGCACCTTGTAAATCGACATGTCGCCGCGATAGCCGATCTCGAACACAGTTCCGGCAACTGTGTTGAAATCTCCATCCGGCCGCTCCGCGCTCATATTGATCTTCTCCGGCCGCAGCGCGAGCCAAGCTGCCTTCCCCTGCTCCAACAGCGCCAGCATCCGTAACGCGCAGTTGCCCGAGCGCAGTGCCGATCGTGTCAGCGTCCGCCATCCGGCCTTCGATCAAAGTCACTTCCCCGATAAAATCGGCAACCCAACGCGAATTGGGTCGCTCATAAATCTCCGACGGCGCGGCCACCTGCATCAGCCGGCCACGATCCATCACAGCGATCCGGTCGGCAACGATCATCGCCTCCTCCTGATCGTGCGTGACGATGACGAAGGTGGTGCCAAGCTTGCGCTGCAATTCCATCAGTTCGAATTGTGTTTCGGCGCGCAATTTTTTGTCGAGCGCAGCCAAAGGCTCATCAAGCAGAAGCACCCGCGGACGCTTGATCAGCGAGCGAGCCAGCGCCACGCGCTGGCGTTGCCCGCCTGAGAGTTGATCGATCCGCCGGTCCCCGAACCCCTGCAGGCGCGTCAGTGCGAGCATCTCGGTAACACGTTCGGCAATGTCGGCCCGGCTCACATCCTCCTGGCGCAGCCCGAAGGTAATATTGCCTTCGACCGTAAGGTGCGGAAACAACGCATAGTTCTGGAACATCATGTTGACCGGCCGCTGGTGCGGCGGCACTGCGACGATGTCCTCGCCGTCGAGCAAAATCCGGCCTTCGTTGGGCGTTTCGAAACCGGCCAGCATGCGCAGCAGCGTGGTCTTGCCACAGCCGGAGGGACCAAGCAGCGCGAAGAACTCGCCCTGCGCAATCTCGAGGGTCAGCGCGTCAACCGCCGCAATCGGTCCAAAGCGTTTACTGACCGCTTCGAAGCGGACCAGTGGCGGCTGTCCGCTCGCCATCCCTTTTTGCGCCGCTTCCCCGTCGTCCGCCATCGATTCCCCGTGCCGTGGCGCGCACGCTAGCGGGACGCAAGAGCCCGCTCAACCCGGGACATTAGATCGTCTGGGCCGGCGACACGGGATTTGTCAGGGTGCGACGCACCGCGTCTTTCCATCCGGAATACTTGCGGTCCCGCGCTTCCATGGTCATGCGCGGTTCGAAGCGGCGATCAAGGCGCCATTGCGCGGCGAAGCCGTCAAGATCAGGACAGACGCCCGCCATCCGTCCGGCGAGATAGGCCGCGCCCAGTGCGGTCGTTTCCATGATCGCCGGGCGATCGACCGGACTCGCAAGCATGTCAGCGAGAAACTGCATGGTGGGATCGCTGGCGGTCATGCCGCCGTCGACGCGCAGAACCGTCATCGCATGTTTCGCCGCCGGCCAGTCGGCGCGCATGGCGTCGAGCAGGTCACGAGATTGATAGGCGACCGCTTCAAGCACCGCGCGCGCAAGTTCGGCGGCGCCCGAATTTCGGGTCAAGCCGAAGATTGCCCCGCGCGCTTGCGCGTCCCAATAGGGCGCGCCCAGGCCGACAAAAGCAGGCACCAGGTAGACCTGCTCGGCCGGGTCGGCCTGTTGCGCCAGCGCGCCAATGTCGGAGGCCTTTGCAATAAGTTTCAATCGGTCACGCAACCATTGCACAGCGGCGCCGGCGATGAAGATCGCGCCTTCGAGCGCGTAGCAGCGTTTTCCCTCGAGCTGGTAGGCAATGGTCGTGAGCAAGCGGTGGCGTGAGACGATTCGTTCCGGGCCCGTATTCAGCAGCGCGAAACACCCTGTCCCATAGGTTGATTTCACCATGCCTGGCGTAAAGCAGCCCTGCCCGACGGTCGCCGCCTGCTGATCGCCCGCGATGCCGAGAATGCGGATGGGCGCGCCGAATAGCTCCGGAACTGTCTCCCCGAATTCGCACGCGCAATCGCGCACATCGGGAAGCATTCCCTTCGGCACACCGAACATCCGGCACAGGTCATCATCCCACTTCCCTTTTTCGATATCGAACAAAAGGGTCCGCGCGGCATTGGTCGCATCCGTCAGATGAGCCTTTCCGCCGGTGAGCCTCCAGAGCAGGAAACTATCGACCGTGCCGAAACCGAGCCTGCCCGTATCGGCCGCTTTTTTCGCCCCTTCCACATGCTTGAGCAGCCAGGCGATCTTGCTGGCGGAGAAGTATGGATCGAGGAGCAATCCGGTCTTGCGAGCAATTTCACCTTCGTGCCCAGAACGGTGAAGCATTTCGCAGAAATCCGCGGTGCGGCGGTCTTGCCACACGATCGCATTGTGGATGGGATTGCCGGACTCGCGATCCCAGATAACGGTGGTCTCGCGCTGGTTTGTAATGCCAATCCCGGCGACATCTTTCGCGGTGATCCGGATCTGCGCCATGACGCCGCGAACTGTTGCGACGACTGCCGTCCAGATTTCTTCCGGATCGTGTTCGACCTCGCCGGGTGCCGGATAGATCTGGCGCAACTCCTGCTGGGCGGTCGCGAGCGGCCGCAGCGAACCGTCAAATGCGATTGCCCGCGTCGATGTTGTGCCCTGGTCGATAGCAATGAGAACGGTCGACACGTTTTATCCCCGGCTGCGCCGCCCGGCGCCTTCATTTAGAGTTTATTTCGACATGCCCAGCGATCCAATGTAGCGGTCCAGCATCGTGGTTTCTTCGGCCGTTGCTTTTAATCCAAGCTTGCTCCTTCGCCAGAGCACGTCATCCGCTGTTTGCGCCCATTCGTTTTCCAACAGATAGCGCACTTCGGCACCTGTCAGATCGCCTGCAAAACGCGGTCCCAGGTCGTCCATGCTTTGCGCTTCCTTTAAGAATCGCTCGACCCGCCGGCCATAGGCGTGCGCCAGCCGCCGCGCATGCGGCCTGGATAGGAACGGCCATCGCTCGATCAATTCACTCACCAGCGCATCAAACCCCTCGGCAGGAAATTCGCCGCCCGGAAGCCTCGACGTCGCAGTCCACGGAGGCATCGCCTCGAAGAAGTGGCCGATCCTCGCCATCACGGCCTCCGCCAGCTTGCGATGCGTGGTGATCTTGCCGCCATAGATAGTGAGCAGCGGCGCCTGGCCATCGCGCTGGTCGAGAACAAGCTCGTAGTCGCGCGTGACATCCTCCGGCTTGTTGGCGCCATCATCATAGAGCGAGCGTACGCCGGAAAACGACCACACGATCTCATCAGGAGTGATGTTTTTTCGAAGATAGTGATTCACGGCATTGCAAAGATAAATAATCTCCTCAGGGCTGGGCGCCGGTGAGTTCAGATCGCCGACGAAGTTGAGGTCGGTGGTGCCGATCAGGGTGAAATCCTCCGCAAACGGCAAGGCGAATACGACCCGCCGATCGGGCGCTTCAAAGAGATAGCCGTCGTCGTGTTCGAACTGGCGGCGCACCACGATGTGGCTGCCTTTGACCAGCCGCACCGGCCGCGCGAGCGGTTGCCTGATAATGGTATCGGCCACGTCGCCGATCCACGGGCCCGCAGCGTTGACAAGGACACGCGCGGTCTTCACGTCGCGGTGGCCGCGCGCATTGAGTACAAGCTCCCATTCTTCTCGCCGCTCCGCGCGCGTGCACCGCGTCCGCGTGCGAATGACGGCACCATGTTCGGCCGCGTCGAGCGCGCTGAGCGCCACCAGCCGCGAATCGTCGACCCAGCAGTCGGAATATTCGAAGCCGTACCGGAATTCCCGCTTTAGCGGTTGACCTACAACGTTATGAGTGAGGTCAACGGTGCGAGAAGGCGGCAGCAATTTGCGCGCGCCAAGCCAATCATAGAGCAGGAGGCCGAAACGTAACAAAAGCGGCGAGCGCAATCCGGGCAGCGGCGGGAGCATCAGGCGCATGGGCCGCACAACATGGGGTGCCATACGCAGAAGTACTTCACGCTCGTTCAACGCTTCGCGCACCAGGCGGAATGCCCCGTGCTCGAGATAACGCAACCCGCCATGGATCATCTTGCTGGAGGCGGACGACGTGCCCGACCCGAGATCGTTCATCTCGACAAGCAAAACGCTGATGCCGCGGCCGGCGGCGTCCCGCGCGAGACCCGTTCCGTTTATGCCGCCGCCGATGATGGCGAGATCGAAGTCGGCCATTGCGTGCTGATTCGCTTTCATCGGGCAGAATGAGCGGCTTAGGAGACGCACTCAAGAACAAGAAGCCGTTAACCTCGCGTTTGGGCAAAAAAATCCGCCGCGATTGCAAAATGACCGCAGCGCAGCCATATCAAAAGAACCGATCCCAGTTGCTCGTATCCTGGCCGTCCCCAGGGAACCTGAAACCAGCGCCGATGCCCTCGCCCCGCCTGCTCGTCATTGAAGGCAATTCACCGGAAACCATGGCGGATCACGTGGCAGTCGGCGGCACTGTCGCGAGCAAAGGCTATTCCGACCTGTTGCGCGAGCTTCTGCCTGGCGCCGAGGTCGATATCTGTTATCCGGGCGATCCTGCCGCGCTATTGCCAGAAGGCGCCTCGCTGGAGGGCTATGACGGCATCACCATCACCGGTTCAGGCTTGCACGTTTACAATGCGGGCCCCGAAGTGATGCGGCAGATTGAATTGGTGCGGGCTGCGCTAAAGACCGGAACGCCCTTGTTCGGTTCGTGCTGGGGTTTGCAGGTGATCACGGCCGCGGCCGGCGGCAGTGTCCGCAAGAACCCGAAAGGCCGTGAAATCGGCTTTGGGCGTGGCATTCGCCTCACCGAAGCTGGCCGCAAGCACCCCATGTATGCCGGCAAGCTCGACGTCTTCAACGCGCCGACCGTGCATCTCGATGAGGTGGAGGCGCTTGCGCCCGGCACCATCGTGCTGGCCACCAATGCCGTATCGGACGTGCAAAGCGCCGAGATCCGCACGAATGGCTCTGTCGCGTGGGCGGTGCAGTATCATCCGGAATATCCGCTGCGCGAGGTCGCGGCGATCGTCAGACGCATCGGCACGCGCTTGATTGAAGAGGGTTTCTTTGCCGACGAGCCCGATATCAAAACTTTTGCGCACGACCTCGATACACTTGATCGCGACCCCGCCTGCAAGCGGCTGGCCTGGCGGCACGGCGTGAGCAAGAACGTGCTCGACAAGAAACTGCGCGTCAGCGAGGTCGCGAACTGGATTGAATTCCAGGTCTTGCCGACACGCGTGAAACGCGGTCGGGGCTAGCAATGGATTTTTCCGGCAGGCACGTGGTGGTGACAGGTGGTACCGGCGCTCTCGGCACTTCAGTCGTCGCCAGTCTGCTCGGAGCCGGCGCGACGTGCACCGTCCCGTATGTGCATGAAGCCGAGGCGCAGCGTTTTCCCAGCCGCGGCGATCCGAACATCACGCTGATTGCGGTTTCCGATCTTTCCGAAGAGACGGAGGTTACAAAGGTCTTTCAAGGCCTAAAACCCTGGGCCTCGATCCACATTGCTGGTGGCTTCGCGGCCGGCAATGTCACGGACACCGACAGGAAAGCGCTCATGGCGCAGATCGACGGCAATCTGACGTCTTGCTTCCTGTGCTGCCGGGCCGCCGCGAAAGCGATGTTGGCCGGCGGCGGCGGACGCATCGTCAACATTGCCGCACGGCCCGCACTGGAGTGGCGGAGCGGCGCGGGCATGACCGCCTATACGGTCGCCAAGGCCGGCGTCGCTGCGCTGACCGTGGCGCTCGCCGAGGAAGTTGCCAAGAACGGCATATTGGTGAATGCGGTCGCGCCATCGACCATGGACACGCCTGCCAATCGCAAGGCCATGCCAAAGGCAAATTTCGACGCCTGGCCGAAGGTCGAAGAAGTTGCGGCGACAATCCTCTTCCTCGCCTCGCCCGACAATCGTGTCACGCGCGGGGCGATCGTTCCGGTCTACGGGAAATCCTAATTCCGTTCATTCCCGCGCACAGCCGTCCGAAGGACGGCGTGCTTCGCCCGCCTATGCGGGAATCCAGAAGATCATTTCCAGAACTTGAAAGAAGGGCTGGGTCCCCGCTTTCGCGGGGACGAACGGATAAAAAATTCATCAACCGGCGATCGGCACCAACTCGAGTGGCGCGCGCAAGAGCCGCTGAACCGAGCCCGAGGCGACGACGGTGGGGCCTTCCGCATAGGCTTCGTGGTTCTTCTCGATGTCGTCGAGATCGTACTGATAATTGACCATCAGCCCGCAAGCCTGCGCCATGGCCCGTTCCGACGTATCGCCGAGCCAATTGATGCGCTCGAGGCGCGCGCCATTGCCGAGATGGAAACGCGCCACCGCGTCGACCGGCAGGCCGCGTCTGTTGCGCGCGCGAAGATAATACCAGGCGGCCGCACGCATGACCGCGTCCTGTACCTGCGCGGCCGTTTCCTCATTGGTCCACCACGCCGATTGATCGAGCAATGTGAGCGCCGCCTTGTCGGCCTCATTGAGCGCGGCGGACTTCTCCTCCGCGCGCTCCCGCTTGAGCCAGTCGGAAAAATTCGTCACCGGCGAGAGCGTTACGAAGATCGAGAGCTTGGGCATCTCGCGGCTGACTTCCTCGACCACCTGCTTGATCAGGAAATTGCCGAAGGAAACGCCGGCAAGGCCACGCTGACAATTCGAAATCGAATAAAACGTTGCGGCGCGGGCCTTTTCGGGTCTCCATCACTTCGCGCTCTTTAGCAAGGATAGGCGCAATTGCAGCGGGAATGTCGCGGGTCAACGCGACCTCGACAAAAATGAGGGGCTCATCCACCAGCGCCGGATGGAAAAACGCGTAACAACGCCGGTCTGGCGAGTCGATGCGGCGGCGCAGGTCTTGCCAGTCGTGGATTTCGTGCACCGCTTCGTAGCGGATGATCTTTTCCAGCACGATCGCCGGTGTCGACCAGTCAATCCGGCGCAACACCAGGAAGCCGCGGTTGAACCAGGACGAGAACAAATGAACGAAATCATCATCGACGGCACGCAGGTCTTCGCGGTGATCGAGCGAATCCATGAGCTGCTCGCGCATGCGCACCAGCGCTGCGGTCCCGCCAGGCGCGAGATTGAGCCTTCGGAAAAGCTCCTGCCGGCGCGGTTCCGATGCGGCGTGGACTTCAGCTGCGGTTGAGTCGGACGGTTCTGTGCGCCAGGCGGCAATTGCCTGCTCCATCCGGGCCGGATCGGTGCCAAAGCGCTGTGCCAATGCTTCGAAGAAGGCGATCCGGGGCCCGATGGTGAGCGTCGCGTAACGGGTCGAGAATTTCGCGCGCGAGCGCCACGCCCGAGGCCTCGCCACGGCCAGACAGCACTTCCTCGCATAACTCCACGAGGTTTTCCGAGTGGGCAGACGCTTCCCCGCGACGATCGCGCGCGAGCAACGCGCGGCCGCGCTCGGAAATCGTCTGCAACAGCTCGCCGAAAAACGAGGTATTCATTTAGGCCCTATGGCAACGCCCATCAGATGATTTGGCAACCATGTGGCAATTTCAGGAAAGAAGCACAAGATGACGATCGCCAGCATCATGCAAATGACATACGGCAATGTCCCCCACATGACTTGCGCCAGCGGCACATCGGGGGCGATGGCATTGACGATATAGATATTGAGGCCCACGGGCGGGTGGATCAACCCGATTTCCATGTTGATGGTCAGGATGACGCCAAACCAGACCGGATCGAATCCGGCCGCCGTAATAATGGGCAGCAGGATCGGGCTGGTCATAAGGATGATGGCCGCCGGTGGGATAAAGAACCCGCAGACCAACAGAAAGATGTTGATGAGGAACATCAGCACCCACTTGTTGGCGTGCAGGTCGGCGATCGCCTGCGCCAGTGTCTGGGTGAGATAGAGCGACGTCAGCATGTAGCCGAACAGCACGGCGGTCGCGATGATGGTCAGAATCATCACCGACTTGCGCATGGTGTCGCGCAGGATGTGCCAGATCTGGCCGGGACTCCAAAGGCGATAAATCAGAATCGCCAGGAACAGGCACAACGCGGCGCCCACGCCGGCCGCTTCCGATGGCGTCGCGACGCCTCCATAAAGCGCGTACATCACGCCGACTATGATGAAGAGGAACGGCGCAATCTTCGGAACGGACTGGAATTTCTCTTTCCACGAATAGCGGAAATCAATCGCGTGTGAGCGGAACCCCCGCTTCCAGATGATGAACAGGGTCCACGCCATGAACAGACCGGTCAACATGAGACCAGGCAGGACGCCGGCGATGAACAGGCGGCCGATCGATGTCTCGGTCGCGATGCCGTAAAGGATAAAGGTGACCGATGGCGGAATCAGAATTCCGAGCGTGCCACCCGCGCAGATCGAGCCGGTGGCGACGTCGTCCGGATAGCCGCGCCGGCGCATTTCCGGAATGCCCATCTTGCCGATGGCCGCGCAACACGCGGGCGATGATCCGGTCAGCGCGGCAAAGATTGCGCAAGCACCGATATTTGAAATCACCAGGCCACCAGGCAAACGATAGAGCCAGCGATCGAGCGCCTCGTAGAGATCCTTGCCCGCCGGCGAGGAGCCGATCGCCGCGCCCATCATCACAAACATCGGGATGGCAACGAGCGTGAATTCGTCGAGCCCGGACCAGAACGTCTCGGCGACAACATGCAGGGCATCGAAACCCTGAAAGAACACCAGGAAGGAAATGGCAATCGCGCCGAGGCCGAAGGCGACCGGGATTCCGGATACCAGCATGAACAGCGTGACGATGAGAACGAGCGTCCCCTGCGTGGTCGGGCTCATGGAGCGCCCCCCAGCGCTTCCTGCGCCTGGGCGCGGGCTACGTCTTCGGCAGCCAGCTGATCTTTGATACCGAACGGCGGCGTGCGCCCTGTCACCAGGCGAGCAATTCCGCCACATACTGAAGAATGAGAAGGCCGAGGCCGACTGGCATCGAGAGGTAGGGAATCCAGAGCCGCGCGCGCCATACGGTGTTGGAGAGCCAGCGCTCTGAATAGGCCTCATACCAGTAAGCGGTGCAAAGGATGAAAATGACGATGCAAAACGCAAGCGCGAGAAGGCCGGTGAACAAAGCAAGCCAGTACCGGGCACGTGGACCGCAATGCAGTGGCAAGATGTCGACGTTGACGTGCCCGCGCGTCATCAAGACGTAGGAACTGCCGACAAAAGTCGCGCCGACGATGCTGTAGGTCACGACGTCGATCTGCCAGATCGTCGTCAAATTCAGTATGTACCGTTCGACCACGATGTCGCAAATCACGAGCACTGCGAGCGCGATGAGTAATGCCGCTGTCACGCCCGCAACGCGCGACAGAAAGTTTACAGCCCGAATGTAAGTGTCCATGGGCCTGTCTGTTCCAATTTGTTCGAAAATCCGGACCGTGCGCGAGCGCAACCGCGCCTTGAAAAGCCGGCCGGCGGGCTGAGATGCCCGCCGGCGGCCATTGCTGCTATTTCACCGCGAGCGCCTCGTCGATCAGCTTCTGACCATTGGGCACATTTTTGGAATATTCGGCGTAGGAGCTCTTTTTCGCCACGTCGAGCCATGCCTGGTAATCGGCATCGCTCAGCGTCACCACCTTCACTTTGTGGTCCTCGAACGCCTTGACCGCCTCTTTGTTCACTGCGTCGGCCTTGCCCTCGTAATAGGCTTGCGCCTTCTTGCCGGCAGCGAGCACCGCGTCCTGCTGCTTCTTGTCGAGCTTGTCGAAGCTCTTTTTTGACATCAGCACCGGCTCGTACATGAACCACAGCGCGTTGTTGCCCGGCGCCGTGAGGCAATCGGTGACCTCGTACAAGCGCATCGACTGGAAAGTACCGAGGCTGGTATCGGTGCCATTCACGACGCCGCTCTGGAACGCATTATAGATTTCGTTCGACGGCGGACTGACGATGCTGGCGCCGGCGTTTTCCCACATGCCGGCGAAAGTCGGACCGGCGGCGCGGAACTTGCGGCCCTTCATATCGTTCGGGCCGAACGATGCAGCCGCCTTTAGCTGCTACGCCACCGGCGAACCACGCGTCGGACAGAACGATGACGCCGCGCTTTTCGATCTCGGCGCGCATATCCTTCATGAACTGCGAATTGTTGATGCGCTTGGCGCGTTCCTGGCTGCGGATCAGTCCGGGCATCAAGGTCGCGCTGAAGACCGGCACCTTGCCGCTGGCGTAGTCGAGCGGAAACAGCGTGATGTCGAGCTGCCCATTGACCATGGCGTTCCACTGGTCGTTCGGCTTGAACAGTGAAGCGCCCGGATAGACCTGGATATCGATGCCGACATTGGCGGCCTTCACGTCCTTCGCGATCATCTGCACCATGTCATCGCGGACGTCGCCCTTGCCGCCCGGAAACTGATGCGACGCTTTCATCGTCATTTGCGCCTGCGCCGACGCCGACAGCACGATCACCGCTGCCGCCGTGGCGAATAATGTCGAGATTTTTCTCATCGTGTGTTCCTCCATGGGGTCTTTTTTGGCAGCGGAAATACCGCTGCGTTTGGTTGATTTCGAACAATAACCAAAATCCCCTCGCCGCACCCGATTTCAGATTAGCCGCCGGTGCGACCTAGCGCCATAGGTCCTGCGCCAAATTTCCCTGTAACCGCATGCGACTAATAGATAATTCGCACTATGGCCAGCATGCGCCGATGACCTTATAACCCCCCGGCATCGCTATTCATTCCGCGTTCTTCCGGGGAGTTTCTGCACATGCCAAAGCCATTAGCGGGCCTCCGCGTCCTTGAACTTGCCCGGATTCTGGCCGGGCCCTGGGCCGGGCAGATGCTGGCCGACCTCGGCGCCGACGTCATCAAGGTCGAGCGCAAGGGCACCGGCGACGATACGCGCGGCTGGGGTCCTCCCTTTGTCGAAGGCGCCGACGGCAAGCACATCGGGTCCGCCTATTTCCATTCTGCCAACCGCGGCAAGCGCTCGATCGAGATGGATTTCGAAAGCGAGGACGGCAAGCGCATCGTGCGCAAGCTGGCGGCGCGCTCGGACGTCCTGATCGAGAACTTCAAGGTTGGCGGCCTGGCAAAATTCGGACTCGACTACAAGAGCCTCAAGGACGAGTGCCCGCGGCTGATCTATTGCTCGGTGACCGGCTTCGGACAGGACGGTCCCTACGCCAAGCGCGCCGGTTACGACCTGATGGCGCAGGGCATGGGCGGCATCATGGACCTGACCGGCATGCCGGACGGCGCGCCGACCCGCGTCGGCGTGGCAATCTCCGACATCTTCACCGGCTGCTATTCGGTGATTGGCATCCTTGCCGCGGTGGCGCAACGCGAAAAGACCGGCAAAGGCTGTTACGTCGACACCGCGCTGGTGGATTCAACCGTCGGCGTGCTGGCCAATCAGGCGCTCAATTATCTGGTGTCGAACGAACTCCCAAAGCGCATCGGCAATTCGCATCCCAATATCGTGCCCTATCAGGAATTTCCGGTCGCCGATGGCCTTGTGATTGTCGCGACCGGCAACGACAGCCAGTACGTCAAGTTCTGTAACGTACTCGGCGCGCCTGAGCTCGCGCAAAACCCCGCGTACAAGGACAATGTCGGGCGGCTCAAACATCGCAACGAGCTGGTCGGTAAATTGACTGCGCTGACCGCAAAAATGAAACGCGACGATCTGCTCGGCAAAGCTCGAGGCGCAAGGCGTTCCAGCCGGCCCGATCAACAATCTCGAACAGGTGTTCAACGATGCGCAGGTCAAGCATCGCGGCATGAAGCTCGACCTGCCGAGCAGCGCGGCCAAGAGCGGAACCATCCCCGGCGTGCGCACGCCAATCGTGATCGACGGCTGGCGTGCGGCGTCCGAACGCCCCTCGCCGCGCCTTGGCGAACACAGCGCGGAAATTCTGCGCGAAATCGGCGAAGGCTAAATCTCCCGCATTGCACGGCTCACCCCTTGATTGCAGCCGGGTGAAGACGGAGCATTGGTGCAATGCCGGTGCCTGTTGCAACCGGCTCCGGGGAGAGGTCCATGAAAATTGCTGCTGTCGGTTTTCGCGTGCGCGCTTTCGATCACGCCGGTCTTCGCTGCCGACGCTCCTAAATTCCAGGTCGACCCGTCGTGGCCGAAAACGTTGCCGAACAACTGGATCATGGGTCAGGCCGCTGGCGTCGCGGTCGACGCGCAAGACCATATCTGGGTCATCCAACGTCCGCGCTCGCTCACCGATGACGAGAAAGCGGCCAGCTTCAATCCGCCGCGCGCCAAATGCTGCAAACCCGCGCCGCCGGTGCTGGAATTCGACCAGGAGGGCAACCTTCTCAAATCCTGGGGTGGCCCGGGCCAAGGCTATGACTGGTTCGAAAACGAACACGGCATCAATATCGACTACAAAGGTTTCGTCTGGGTCGGCGGCAACGGCAACAATGACGGCCACGTACTGAAATTCACCCAGGACGGAAAGTTCGTTTTGCAGATCGGCAAACCGGGCCCGCAGACCGGCAGCGCAGATACCACCCGTCTCGGCCGCCCGGCCGACACCGAGGTCGACCCGGCAACGAACGAAGTGTTCATCGCCGACGGTTACGGCAATCACCGCGTCATCGTATTTGACGCCGATACCGGCGCGTACAAGCGGCACTGGGGCGCCTATGGCAAGCCGCCGAGCGATGCCAAGGAGCCGCCCTACAATCCGGCCTCCACGCCACCGCAGCAGTTCGCCAACCCGGTTCATTGCGTGAAGATCGCGAAAGACGGACTTGTTTACATCTGCGACCGCTCAAACGATCGCATTCAGGTCTTCCGCAAGGACGGAACCTTCGTGAAGGAATTTTTCGTGGCCAAGGAAACGCCAGGCCAGGGCTCGATGTGGGACCTCGACTTCTGGCCGGACGCCAAACAGACCTTCCTGATGAATGCCGACGGCACCAACAACGAGGTGCGCACGCTGGTGCGCGAAACCGGCGAGGTTGTCGGCGCGTTCGGGCGCAACGGCCGCAACGCCGGCGAGTTTCACTGGGTGCACAATCTCGCGGTGGACAGCAAAGGAAACGTCTACACGACCGAAGTCGATACCGGTAAGCGCGCGCAGAAATTCCGCTACATCGGACCGCCGCTGAAGTAGGTGCTGCTAAGCGACCGCCAAAGGCGAAACCGCCAACTCAGTCGATCGGAATGACCGCAGCAAGGCACTCGTCGGCACCCTTGACATGCGTGCGATGACCCTTGCCGTCAACATCTTCCATCAGCACGCTGTCGCCGGGACCGAAGCTGCGCTTCTCGCCGTCGCTCGCCGTCACCTCAAGGTGCCCCTTCAGGCAGATCAGAAACTGTTTCTTGGGTGGATGGAGGGAGTCGGCAGTCCAGCCGGACGGTAACCGCAGGAACTGCACGCCATCAGTTTGAAAGACGTGCGACACAAAGGTCATGGGCGCCGGCGGGCGGTAGTCGGCTTCGTCAAGCGCGAGGGTGGCCTGCGCGAAATGAGTATTGCCGCTCTTGTCCGCGTGCAGTCGAACGTACTTCATTGCTGGCACTCCTCTCCTTGAATGACACGCAAGGCTAGCGCGTTGAGGAGTAGCCAACCTTGACGTGGGTCAAAACTCGAAGGCGGCTAGCGCTTGTCAAAATCCGAATCTAACTGCGTTTTATGCTCGTTTTCGTCAAGAAATGGCGGTTGGCGCCAGCGCTTCAATGTCGGTCGCAACATCGATCACCGCCGGCCGCTTGGCGGCAAGCGCCTGCTGCAGCGCCGGCACGATATCGGCCGGTCGCTCCACGCGGATGCCGAGCGCGCCCATGTCCTCGGCGAGCCTGGCGAAGTTCATCGGATTGTAGGTCCACAGCTCACGCGCCTGTGCGGTCTGCTCGCCGCCATAGGCTCGGTCGAACCCGCGTTTTGATTGATTGCCGCCGCCGTTATTGTTCACGATAGTGATGGAATTGATGCCCCAGCGCACGGCCGTTTCGACTTCGGCAATGTGGTACCAGAAGCCCGCATCGCCTGTGAAAACCACCACCGGCCGCTCGGGACAGGCCGCCTTGGCGCCAATTCCGGCCGGAAATGCCCAGCCCAGATGACCAGCGCTTCGCATGTAGCTCTGGGTCGGCTTGCGCAGATCGTACATGCCCCCCATCCACATGCCGGCATGGCCGGTATCGACCACGACGATGCCGTCATCAGGTACGTGTTGCGTGAGTTCACCGCAGATACGCGCCGGATGAATTGGCACGCTGTCGGATTCAAGCATCGGCTTGTATTTGGCGTACCACTCGCCACGCAGCGCGGAGATTTCCTTGATCCAGGGCTCGCGCTTCGCCGCGCTCGACTTGTCGATCTGGCCCAACATGCGCACCAGCACGTTCTTCGCATCGCCCAGGACGCTGGCCTGCAAGGGATAATTCCGTCCAAGCGATTCCGCCTCGATGTCGATCTGGATCGCCGCCGTTCCGATCTTAGGCACCGCCCAGAAATGCGTCGTCATGCCGCCAGTCTCTGTACCGATGAAACAAACGAGATCGGCGCGATTGACTGCGCGATTGGCGCTCTCCCGCGAATAACTTCCCACGACCCCGACGGACAGCGCATGCGTGCCCGGAATGATGTCCTTGCCGTTGAGCGAAGTGGCAACCGGAATCTGCAACGCTTCGGCAAGTGCAACCAGTTCGCGGCCCGCACCCGACGCACGCACGCCGCCACCGGCAACGATGATCGGCCGCTCAGCCTTCTGCAACAGATCGAGCGCGGCCTTGACGTGCGCGCTTTCCGGCTCGGGCCGGAACGGCGGCACACTTGCGAACTGCGACTCCACCATCGCCTCCATCTCGGCCTCTTCGAGATCGACCTGGCCCTCATTGCCGCGAAATTGCAGGTGGACGGGGCCCGGTGCGCCGGTAGTCGCCACACGAAACGCTTGCCGCACCATGTCCGGTATGCGCGCGACATCGTCGATCGTGACGTTCATCTTTGTCACCGGCTCAAATGCCGGCACGTCGTCGATTTCCTGGTAGACCTTGCGAAATTTTGTCTTGGGGTCGCGTCCACCCGTCATGGCAATGACCGGGCGAATGTGCCAGGTGCGCATCGCGCAGGCCGGCCGCCAGATTGAGTGCACCGATAACCTGCGCCATGCAGATACCGGGCTTACCGGACGCCCGCGCATAGCCATCCGCCATGTAAGCGGCGGATTTCTCGCCGTGACAATGCACGCGCGCGATCTTCGTCCGGCGCTCCATTTCGGCAAACGTGCGCCGTAGGACGGCCGGAACCATAAAAACATGGGTGACGCCATAGCCCGCCAGCATGTCCGCGAGAACTTCTGCGCCGATGCGTTTGGCGTTATGTCCGACTGTCACCATGCTGTACTCACGTGGGTTCGAATTTAAGCGCGACGCCGTTGATGCAATAGCGCAAATGCGTCGGCGGCGGCCCGTCGTCAAACACGTGTCCGAGGTGGCTCCCGCAGCGGCTGCAATGAACCTCGTCACGGATCATGCCGTGACTACTGTCGGCCTCACCTTCGACCGCGCCGGGCAGCGGATCGTTGAAGCTCGGCCAACCCGTCCCGCTCTCGAACTTCATTTTGGAAACAAACAAGGGCTGGTCGCAGGCCGCGCATCGAAAAGTGCCGGCGCGCTTCTCGGTCAGCAACGCGCAGCTGCCCGGCATTTCGGTGCCGTGCTCGCGCATGATCGCGTATTGTTCCGGCGTGAGCAGTTTGCGCCATTCTGCTTCGGTGTGAGTGACCGGATATTGCTTTGCCATAACCACGCTCCCGGAACTGCCGCTACTTGATCGCCAACGGATTGACGGGCGAGCCCACCGCGCCGGTGATGGGAATCGCCGGAGCAACAAACAGGAATTCGTAGACCTTGTCCTGCTCGCAATCGTCCGCGAGCTCTTTCAGATTGAAAATTTCACCCATCGTCATGCCCATGATGGGGATCGTGATCCAGTGCCAGGGCTGATTGATCCCCTCCTCGCTTTCGTTTGGCCGCACCTCGCAGCCCCAGGTATCGCTGGCGAGCGCGGCGAGCTGGGTGTCCTTGACGAAGTCGAGCGTTTCGAATGAAAAGCCGGGCGCGTCGCCACCCGGATAACCATCCCAACTCCCGGCCTTTTGGCAACGCTCCATCATGCCCGTGCGTACGATGATGTAGTCGCCGCGCTTGAGCTCGACCTTTTGCTTTTTGGCGGTCTTATAAAGATCGTCATTCGTGATGCCATAACCGTCGTCCAGCGACTCGACGCCCTTGTAACGCGCGACATCGAGGAACACGCCACGCCCCACCATCCTGTTCTTGGTCTTTTCGATTCCGCATTTTTGCGCGCCGGCGGAGGTGACTTCACGGCAATCGTATCCGTTCCACATATAGTTCTCATAGAACACGTGACCGAGGCCGTCCCATTGCGTGCCGCACTGGAGCGGCATCGTCACCATGTCATCGGCGGCACGGATACCGCGCTTGTCGAGCACGCCGGAATAGGCATCGGTCCCTGTGCGAAGCATGCTGTGGATCGGGTTGGTCCGCCCCATCGCCGGATACTTGCTTTTCGCGCCCTGCGGGCCGGTGTGATCGAAATTGAGCGCGAGTGAAATGACCTTGCCCTTTTTGACGAGGCGCGTCGCGGCGACGATGTCCTCCGGCGTCGTATAATTGAGCGTACCGACCTCGTCATGGGGGCCCCATTTGCCCCAATTTTTGTACTTCTCGGCAGCGTCGCGCATGTCCTGGCGGGTAATCTTTCGAGCCGGCATTGAATTTCCTCTGACGAAAAGGGAAAGGCAGGGCCGCGGGAATACAGCCTGTGAACGCGGACGATGCAAGCCCTACTGGCGCTCGTCCTGCGCAATGTTACGATGCTCAAAAATCGGGAGGATGAGGATGCCAAAAAATTGGGAGGAGTTGATGCGCGTAAGCGTAAGGGGCCTGACTGTCGGCGCGGCCCTCTTTGCGGCAATCGCTGCCAGCCAGCCTGCGGCGGCCGCAGGTTATCCCGACCATCCGGTCAAGATCGTCGTGCCGTTCGCGGCCGGCGGCCCGACCGACGTGATGGCCCGATTGATCGCGCAAAAACTGTCCGAAAAACTCGGACAACAGTTCTTTATCGAGAACGTCGGCGGGGCCGGCGGCAACATCGGCACCGTCAGCGTCGCGCGCGCGGCCGGAGACGGTTACACACTCCTGATCGCGTCCTCCAGTTACGTGGTCAACCCGAGCCTTTACAAGAATTGTCCTTATGACCCGTACAAGGATTTCGTCCCGGTCATCCTGGCCGCGATCACGCCGAATATCCTGATCGTTCATCCTTCGGTGCAGGCCAAAACGGCCAAGGAATTGATCGACGTCATCAAGGCCAATCCGAATAAATTCACGTTCGCTTCGCCTGGCCTCGGCACCACGCCGGATCTCGCGAGTGACCTGTTCAAGGCTACCTACAACCTCGACTTCGCCATTGCACCCTATAAAGGGGGCGGCCCGGCCGCCCAGGCCGTGCTGGCCAATGAAGTGCCAGCATCGTTTGTCGCAATGACCCCGACCACGCAACTTGTCCTCACCGGCAAACTACGCGCGTTGGCGGTGACAACCAAAAAACGGTCCACAGCGTTGCCCGACGTCCCGACTTTGGCCGAAGCCGGAATCACCGGGCAGGACTCCGAAACCATGCAAGGCGTTTTTGCGCCAAAAGGAACCCCCAAAGCGATCGTCGACCTCCTTCAAAAGGAAATTGCGGCGATTGTCACCAATCCTGACATGAAGGCGAAAATGACGCCGCTCGGCTTCGAACCGGATGGCGGCTCTTCGGCCGAGTTCGCCGCTTACATCAAATCGGAAGTCGAGAAGTGGGCCAAGGTGATCAAGGACGCAAATATCCCGCAGATCCAGTAAGCGGCAGCCGGCCCGCCTGATGCGCATTGTCGATATCCGCGAGACCGCCGTCCCCCTCAACTCGACGCTCGCCAATTCGAGCATCGACTTTTCCGAGATGACGACATCGGTGGTCGCTGTGATCACTGATGTCGTCCGCGCCGGCAAGCCGGTGTGCGGTTTTGCGTTCAATTCCACCGGCCGCTATGCCTGCGGCGCACAGATGCGAGCGCGCTTCATTCCGCGTGTCCTCAAGGCCCCGCCCGATTCATTGCTTGATGGCGCCGGCAACTTCGCGCCGGAAAAATTTCTCGCCGCCATGATGCAGAACGAGAAATCCGGCGGCCATAGCGAACGCTCCGTCGGCATCGGCACGATTGAAGTCGCGATTTGGGACGCAGCCGCCAAGATCGCAGACAAGCCGTTGTATCGCTTGTTGGCCGAGCGCTTTAGCGGCGGCAAAGTCCCCGACAAGGTTTTTTGCTACGTCGGCGGCGGCTGGTATGCGCCAGGCAAGACGACGAAAGACCTGCAAAACGAGATGCGCGGCCATCTCGATGCCGGCTACACCATGGTCAAGATGAAAGTCGGCGGAATGCCGCTCGACCAGGATCTTGCCCGCGTCGAGGCAGTGAAATCGATCCTGCCGTCGGGCGCGCTGCTCGCGGTCGACGCCAATTCGAAATTCGATCGCGCCGCAGCGCTCGCCTATGCGCGCGGACTTGAGCCGTTCGGCTTGCGCTGGTTTGAGGAGCCGTGCGATCCGCTCGACTTCGCGTTGCTTGCGGAAATTGCCGGGGTCTACAAGCCGCCGCTTTCGACCGGCGAGAACCTGTTTTCGACGAAAGACGTCGAGAACCTCGTCCGCTTCGGCGGACTGCGGCCCGCGCGCAATGACGTCATCCAGATCGACCCGCCGCAGGCCTATGGCATCGTGCAATATGCCCGCACGCTTGAGATGCTGGCGCAGCACGGTTGGCCACGCGCCTGCATGTTTCCGCACGGCGGCAACCAGATGTCGCTTGCGATCGCGGCGGGCTTCGGGCTCGGCGGCGCCGAATCCTATCCCGGTGTGTTTGGCGATTTCGGCGGTTTTGCCGATGACGCGCGCATCGAAAACGGCGCGATATCGCTGTCCGACCGGCCGGGCATCGGCTTCGAGGGCCAAGCCCGGCTTTACCGGATCATGCGCGAGTTGGCGGGAATTTAGGCCGCTATTCCGCGCCTTCGAGAACCGTCGGGATCTCGAGGGGCGGCTTGGCGCCCCGGATGCGCACGTAGATCTGCAATCCGATCAGCAGCACGCACAGGAATATGAATACGGCGCTGATGGGCCGCTCCACGAATACTCCGATGTCACCACGCGAGATCAACATGGCGCGGCGGAAATTCTCCTCAAAGCGGGGCCCGAGGACGAAACCGAGCAAGATCGGCGCCGGGTGAAAGCCGAGCCGCAGCAGGACGTAGCCCAGGATCCCGATCACCACCGTTTCGCCGACCTGGAACATGTCGTTGTTGGCGGCATAGACGCCGATGCAGACGAAGAACAGTGCGCTCGGATAAAGATACTTGTAAGGAATCGTCAGCAGCTTCACCCAAATTCCGATCAGCGGCACGTTCAACAGAACGAGCAAAATATTGCCGATCCAGAAACTGGCGACGAGGCCCCAGAAGATATCCGGATGCTCTTTGATGAGCTGCGGGCCGGGTACGATGCCCTGGATCATCAACGCGCCGAGCAGCAGCGCCATGACGGCGTCGCCCGGAATACCGAGGCTCATGGTGGGAATGAAATCGCCCTGCACCGACGAATGGGTTGAGGCCTCCGGCGCAATCACGCCTTCGATCAATCCGGTGCCGAACTTCTCGGGATGCTTCGATATTTTCTTTTCCGTGGCATAGGCGACGAACGAAGCGATGGTTGGCCCCGTTCCGGGGATCAGCGCGCACAGGCTGCCGACCAGCGTTCCGCGGAACATTGGCGCGATCGCCTGCTTGATGTCGGCCTTGCTCGGCCGCATATCGCGCAGGCGGACGTTGGTATAGGCGGTATTGATCTGCGATACCTGGTTGACGCTGTTCATGAACTCGGCGATGCCGAACAGGCCGAGCGCCAGCGCAACCAGCTCAATACCGTCGTCGAGATGGGTCATTCCGAAGGTGAAACGCTCGGCGCCGGTTTCAAGGTCTGTGCCGACAATGCCGAGCATCAGGCCCAGCACGGTCATCGCAACGCCCTTGACCGGCGAACCGCGCGCGAGCGTCGAGCCCGCCAGCAGGCCGAGCAGCATCAATGAACAGATCTCCGCCGGACCAAATTCCAGAGCGACACGCACCAGGATCGGCGACAGGAAGATCATTTCCGTGATGCCCCAGGAGGCGCCGACGAATGACGCCATCACGGTCAACCCGAGGGCAACACCACCCCTGCCCTGCTTGGTCATGGGGAAGCCGTCGAGACATGTGACCGCGTGCGGTGGGTGACATGGCAGATTGAGCAGAATCGAGCAGATCGCGCCGCCGTATTGCGCGCCATACATCACGCCGGCGAGCATCAGGATTGCGCCCACCGGCTTGATGCCGAACGTCAGTGGCAGCAGAATCGAAATGGTCGCCAGCGGGCCCATGCCCGGCAGCACGCCGACCATGTTGCCGACGAGCACACCGATGAAGCACCACATGATGTTGTGCGGCTGCAGCGCGACGCCAAATCCGTACCAGAGATCCGTCAGGGCGGTTTCAATCACAGGCCTCTCCACGTGAGGAGTGGCATCGGAACCTGCAGGATGTACGAGAACAATCCGACGCCGAATGCCGTAACGAACGCAGCCAGGATGAGAGAATTCTTCAACTTCGCTGTGCGATCGCCGAGCGAAGACACGAACACACAGCTGAAAATTGCGGGGATCAGGCCGAAGAAACTCCCGAACAGGATGAAGCACAGCGGGCCGGCCAGGATGCAGGCCCAGCCAAGCCATTCGGGATGCTCCGGCAGGATGTCTTCATCTTCGCCTTCGGGGACTGTCAATCCGGTGCCGGCAATTGCAATGCCGAGACAGATCAAGATGACGCCGAGTGCGGTGGGAAGAAATCCAGGGCCCATGTGCATCAGGGTGCCGAGGCGGTAGCCCGGGCCCTTTAATGCCATGACCAGACCGAAGAAAATGACCAGCGCGCCAGCATAAAAATCGCGCTTACGCACGAGATTCTGGACAAGCTGCGCGACAGAGCCGCGTCCGGAGCGCAAAGTTTCCTCCACCCATTATTATCGTTCTAGCTTTCGTCCCGCTGAGGATTAGGACGCCTCGACTATACAATCAATCCCCGTGCCCCGGAATGCGGAACGGCCCGATTCCAGGCCCTAAGGGACTGTATTTACGCCAGTAAAACCTTTGTAAACGTTGGCTGGGGCATACTCCAGACCAACGCGGTCGTGCGGCATCGGTTCATAAGGTCAGGAACCGCCGGTCCTGGTCGCTGAAACCAACGCGCTACGCCAGCAACTGAAATTTGCACATGAACGCCGCCAAAGCACCCACCGTCGCGTTTGTCATACCCTGCTACAATGAGCAGGCAGGCCTTCAGCACACGCTCGCGCGGCTCGTCGCCGATCTCGACAAGTTGGAAAAATCCAAGGCCATCTCATCCAAGAGTTATATTGTACTCGTTGATGACGGCAGCACGGACCGCACCTGGAGCTTGATCGAAACCGCATCGCAGGCGAACTCGAAGCGCATTCGCGGCCTCAAGTTGTCGCGCAACGTTGGACACCAGAACGCGCTGCTCGCCGGCCTGCTCGGTCAGATCGGCAAGGCCGACGCAGTCATTTCCCTCGATGCCGACTTGCAGGACGATATTTCCGTCGTCGCAAGAATGATCGAGCATTTCAGCAACGGTGCCGAGATTGTTTTCGCCGTACGCGACGGACGATCCACCGACAGCTGGTTTAAGCGCGGCACTGCCGATCTCTACTATCGCACGCTCAACTGGCTCGGCGCCGATATCATCCCGCACCACGCCGATTTCCGCCTGATGGGAGATCGCGCGCTGCGTGCGCTCTCGCTCTATGGTGAGACTCACATATTCCTACGCGGACTCGTCGTTCAACTCGGCTTCAGGACCGCGACCGTCAAGTTCGACCGGCTACCGCGACTGCATGGCGAGACCAAATACACGCTTGCGAAAATGGTAGGCCTCGCGGTCAACGGGATCACCTCGTTATCGGTGCGGCCAATCCGCATGATCGCCCTGATGGGCATCATATTGTTCGTCGTCTTCATGGCGATGAGCCTCTGGGTCTTTGGCACCTGGCTGGCGGGGCAGACGGTGCAAGGCTGGACGTCGGTCATGCTGCTGTTTTTGCTGATCGCCTCGTTTCAGACGTTCGCGATTGCAGTGATCGGCGAATATGTCGGGAAAATTTATTTCGAGGCCAAGTCGCGCCCGCGCTTCATTGTCGACCGGGAAACCGGCGCGGCCCCCGCGCAAAGCCTGAGCCCTCATCTACGGGCGGTTGAGCGCCGATAGTCGGCCGCCGAAATTCACAGTTCACGCGCGACGTTGCGATCGGGTATGGTGCGGCGGCGGTCAACTCGCCGCAGCCTGTTTCGGACGATCGCGATGGATACCGACACCCTCCGCCGACTCCATTATGCAGCCGCCATCGCCTGCGGCGTATTTGCGGCGCTGGTCATGCACATTTTATTGACGGTCTCTGGACTCGGCCTTGACGCGGTGCTGCGCGACACCGCCACCGGCAACAAGCAGCAATTTATCTCGGCGATGGCCTGGTGGGCGATCGGCGGTGCGGGCTTTGTCGGCGGCTGGGCGGCCGCCGCCTATCTGATCGCGGCCGCGCGTGAACGCGAACTAGTCTACCGGCTGGCCCAGCGGTTCCTGATTGCGCTGGTTTTCGTGGCCGCCACCGCCGGGGGCATCATGAGCAAGACCGGCAATCTTGGCGGCACGGTCGACGTGATCGCAGGCTTGTCGGCATTGGGACTGGGGCTGGTTTGCGCCTTTTGTGGCGCAAGGCTCGCCTATCTCAACGCCGAGCAGGTGTGACCGGCCGGTTCCCCGTCGCGTCGTCGGCAGAATGGCCAAATGAAACACTAGGATGGACAGGCAAGGCGAGCGTTGCCGTTTTGTCGCCCTTCTCCAGCACGATCTCGCGACTTCGAACCTCGCGAAGGACCCAGCCTTTATGCTCCTCACCCGTCTTGAGTCTGAGCACCGAGTTTGCAGAGCGATCGAGAAATATTCCAAAACCTTCCCTGTCGCCGGCGATGGTGCCGACGAGCGAAAGTTGCGGGCGATCGGGCTCCGCCGGCTTGGTGGGTGGAGGCGGCGGCGAATATGGCGTTGCGACAACGGCCGGCGTCGGGGGACGACGTGTGGCTGAAAAGATCGGACGTTCGCGCGTCGCGGAAAGATCCTTGAGTGGAATAGCCCACAGCGGATTGCCCGCCGGAGGCTGATCCGCCACGGCCACACGATTGTCGCCGAATTTTAGCAGTTCTTGCGCGGTATCGGCCGCCACAAGGTCCGTCGGGGTGGTCGGTACCGCAGACGCGCCGGCCGCAGCGCTCGACACGATGAGCGCGGCGATCAGGCCCCGAAATGCAACGGGTGACGTCATTTTCGCCCCCGCCACTGGCCGGATACCGCCAACAATATGCGCATGCGCCCCTCTTGGTCGTTCGCCGTCGCAAGCGGCGCCTGCACGACGAGTTGATCAATGAAGAGAAACGGCATCCCCGCCTCGAGGTCGTAAAGCAATTTCTGCAATCCAGGCTGGTCAAGTTCGCAACTCGCAATGACCCCCACGAATCCGGCCTTCGCCTGTGGGCCCTGTAGCTCCACTTGCGACGACAACATGTTCCCGCCGACCTTGGCGACCGCAGCCGCGACCCGTTGCAATAGCGAGGCGCCGGCGACAGTCACGGTCGGACCTTCCAATGTCGGCGAGCCGGATGGCACGGCGTCGATCGCACCCCGGGCATGGGGCAATGTCGGCCGACGCCCCTCCAGCCGCTCCAGAATGTCGCTCGCCGCCGAGACATCGGCACGTTGCTGGACGACGTCGGCAATCGCGTTCCAGGTCCCGGCAACAAACACCAGAAGAAGCACGACGTAGGCGGCTGTGGCGGCGCGGGGGAAGCGCAGAAGCGCGCGTTGCACCGGGTTTTTATCGCTCATCGACGCACCTCAAATCCGGGCATGATCCGCGCTTCGATATGGAATCGTTCGCCTGGGTCACTCGGCGAACGCGTCGTCGGCGCGAAGAATGTCGCGCGCGTAAAGTGCGGGGACTGTTCGATCAAACGAATGAGCGAAGGAGCGTCATGCGTGATGCCGACCACTTGCAGCTTGTCGCCCTCAACACGAAGTTCGGTCGCATAGGTATGGTCCGGTAGAATATTTGACAGCGCCTCAAGCACAACAACGCTCGATGGCGTCTCACGCTTGCGCTCCTCAAGCGAGGCCTGGGTCGACCCTGCGCCGGCCGAGCCACCGCGAAGTACAGCGGCACGGCGTTCGGCGATGCGATGCAAAACGTCGCTCTTCTGCGCATCCAGCGCAGCGCCGGCAATCTGGTCAGCCGCTATCGCGATCACCATCGACAGTGCAGCGACTGCCAGAATGCCCGCCAACCCGCGCCGCATGCGATCGGTGTCAAGCGCGCTTGCACCTCTCTGTTGCAGAATCTCAACCGGTTCAGCGTTGTCCGCGTCAAGACTCGAAAGAGTCGTAACGCTGATCGAGGCGGCGCCGGCATCGACAAGCGGCTGCACATAAGGCGCAACGCGGGCGCGCGCCGTCGCCACAACCGTCAATTCAATTCGATCTTTCGCGGCTTCGTGAGGCGGCGTCCAGCCAAAGACGGCCTCCGTCGCGCTCCAGGGCGTCAGGCGATCGATCTGTGAACGAACGATCCCCTCGAGGAATTCGCCGGCCCGCGTTGGCAGATCAAGCGGCCGGAACAGAAAGCGGTTTGGCCTCAAAACCAGGTCGATATGGCTGCCCAGAAGCGCATCACCGAGTTGCTGAGGCAGCTGGCCGACAATCGCGCCATCATTGATCCGTATGCGCTCGGTGGATTTATTTGCGTCTCCGTCGGCGGGCGTCAGGTCGACCTTGAACGTGTCTGCATCTTCTTCCGTGAGCCGGACCCGGCGCGGACGGCGGACAGAGGCGATACCGCCATTCAAGGTTGCAGCAACGCCGTCCATCCAGAGCCCGGAATGTGCCGCCGAGATCACCCATGTTCATGATCGTCCCCGCCCGAAAGTCCGCACCAGCGGTTGCATGTCGGCGTCGTTTCGCCACGCCAGCACACGGTAAGGCTCGTCGCGACCGTCGATCAGGATCACTGCTTCAGCGCTGATGGCACGGCCGCTATCGAACATCATGCTTACGGTCACACGCACCGCCTTGCTTCCCTCGGTCGTGGCCATCGTCTGCGTCGCGCCAAGTGCCGTTGATGACGATTGGTCCATAAGCGACTGTCGATCGCTGAGCAGCGCGTTGAGTTGTTCGGGCGTTATCCCGGGGAGCGCGGCTATAACTTCCGGCGCCGCATCGCGAACATTGATCTCCGGCCTTCCGCTATAAACAGTGACATAAGCCATGGCGCGCTCGGTCATGGCCGGCGGCACGCCAACGACAAGCGCGAGTTCGGCGGCATGAGTGAACGGCGCGCCGCGTGGGCCATAATTCAGGCCGGCGGCCCGATACAGCGACTCTTCCGGGTCTTGTGAATCGGTTGGTGGGGGTGAGCGCCAGCCAATGACACGATCTGCATAGTCTTCTGCATCATTTGAACCGGCGCCAAGCGCGCGGAATAGTCCCGCCAGCAAGTCCTTCGACGCCTTGTTGAGGTCAACTCGCGCCGCCTCCGAACAGAATTCAACGGTGGCGTTGGCCGCGTTCATGCGGATTGCGAACCGTCCGCGCGACGGCCGTTCTTTCGGAGGCGCCCCCGTCACCTGATAGGCCGTCAACTCAAGCGCGGCCGTGACCACCGCTTCTGCGCGAAGAGCGTCGTCATTCACGGCCACCGAGGTCGCCGCATTGGCGACATAGATCGAGTAGATGGACGCCAACGCCGCAAGCGCGCCCAAAATCCACAGTGCCGCGACCACGATGAAGCCGTCGCGGTCATGGGTAAACTCCTTTTGGCGCCGTTCGGGCCTCATTCGCCATCCCCCGATTGAGATTGCGCATTGTTTTTCTTCCTTTGCCCCGGATCGTCGCAATCGTCTGCCGAGGCCGCGCATTCTGCCGGCAGATCGGCATGGATCACGGCAACGGTGGACACCGGCAAGATGCGGTCGGTGGCGGCATCGCGAATGCTCAGGCGCACCGCCGATGGCAGCGTGGCAGCGTCATGCCAGCTGCCTGTCCAGGCGCCATCTTTGTCCGCATAGGCAAACGAAAGCCGATAAGGCGCGCGCAACAGCACGACCGGATCGCTGAAGAAAAACTGATCGACGGAGCCGGGACCAGGCGCGAAGGCCGCCTTCGACCTGACCACGATCGGGCCTTGCCGGTCCGCCGATTCTGCAATCCGCACAACCTCAAGACCGGAACGGGTATTCGGCCCGATCGCCGAGCGTACAAAAGTGGCGGACAGCTCCGTGCCTTCAAACAATGGATGATCGGTCTTGCGGTTCGGCGGGACGAACGCCACCGCCGCAAAATCGGCCGCCAGCCGCTCGATGGCAATGGCCAGCAGCTCGGTTCGCTGCACGCGGACAAAGCCACGATTCCAGTTGGGAAGCCATTGCGCGGTGACGGTCGCCAGCGCCGTCACGATCATGCCCATCAAGAGTGTCGCGACCAGGGCCTCCACCAGCGTGAAGCCAGCCGTACCCGATCGGCGCGCAAAGGCGCGGGTCATTCCTTGGCCCTCCGATGGAGACGCACGGTCGCGAGCTGGAATGCCGCACCGGTCGGCGAACGAACCGTGACGAGAACTGTTTGCGGCACCCACGGCGACGGCAACGCTGGATCGATGCCTCCCGCGCTGAACGGCAGAACGTCAACACGCCACGTATGACCGGCAAGGACGCCGGAGAATTCGCCAGGAGCGATCTGGTCGCGCCTGGGCAGAGCCGAATTCAACGGCGCGGGCCGTCTCGATCAAGGCAACATGTTGCTCGAGTGCGCGCGTTCCGCGCGCCGACACCGCAATCAAGCCGCCGATGGCCGCGAGCGCCGCTGACACGATCGCGAGCGCCACGAGCGCCTCGATGATCGTGAAGCCCGCTTCGCGGGATCGGTCAGGTTGCGCGACGTGGGACAACTTCAACGCCTCCGGTCAACCAGTTAACGCGAATTTCGTAACTCGCCCCCAGGCGCCTGAATACGATCGACCCACCGCACGACATGCCGGATGGCAGAAAGCTGATGGTCGAAAACGACGGACGATTGTTGCAGAGCTTCGGCAATACCGCGTCGAAAACCACGTCCGACGGAACGCGCACAGTGCGTCCGGTTGCCGCTGAATGTACCGAGCGCGCCGACGCGTCGACAGCGGTGGAAATCTGCGTATGCCGGCGTATCGCCGCGTTCCGGTCGGCGGAGAGCAGCGCAGCGGTTTCGATCGCGTAAGCTTCCAGCCGCGGTCGCGTCGTGCCGACAGGTATCCGCGGCAGAAGAATAGCTGCCAGAAGCGCAACAATGGCAAGAACACAGACGATCTCGAGCAATGTGAAACCGTCCTGCGGGCCGTCGCCATCACGGCGACCAGCTTGCGATATCAGCGGCCGTTCCACTTCCGCCCTCCTGACCATCAGAGCCGAGCGAGACAACGTCGTAGGCGCCATGCTCGCCTGGCGATCGGTACATGTATGCTTTTCCCCAGGGATCGAGCGGCACGTTTCCACCTTTGAGATAAGGGCCATTCCAGGCTGTAGCCCCGCCGACGGGCCGCACCAGCGCACCGAGGCCTTCAGCGCTCGACGGATAACGTCCCGCATCGAGGTAGAAGAGATCGAGCGCGCTCGCGAAGCTCTGGATTTGAATCTTGGCGGTCTTGACCTTCAACTCGCTCAAGTAATTGAGGACGCGCGGTCCAACGAGCGCCATGATGAGACCGATGATCGTGATGACGACAAGGATCTCCACCAGCGTGAAACCGCGCTCGCCGCGCCTGCGGGAGCGACGGCTTTGCCGGCGCGCGATGGCCATTGTGCCTTGTTCCATGCAGCAGCTCCTATAGTTACCCGACGACCTGACTGACCGATAGCAGCGCCGTCATCACCGACACGATGAGCCCGCCAACGACGACGCTGATGACGATGATCGCAGCCGGCCCCGCAATCCCGACAACGCGGTCCAGGCTGCGCTGGAGCTTGGCTTCGTAGAAATCGGCGACCCGTGCGGCCAACGTGCCGAGCTGTCCGGTTTCCTCGCCAAGGCGAAGCATGCGCGTGGCCATTGGCGGCAATATCGCGGTTGTCGCCAGCGCCTCCGAAAGTTTTCCGCCGTGGCGCACACGGTCGGCCGTTGCCGCCCAGACGGCGACGTTGCCGGTCGTGCCCATCATGTCGACCAGAATTCGAAGCGTGGCGGTCAGGTTGACGCCGCTGCCCAGGAGAATTCCAAGATTTCGGCAGAACAGCGCCGAGCGGTAGTAATTGAAGATCGAGCGAACGAACGGCAGCCGTGAGAACTGGCCGACGAGCACGGCGCGCACCGAGCTTCGCCGCAGCAAGAGCCAAAGCACGACTGCGACGAGCACCGCGCCCACGCCAATTTCGGTCGTGTGCGCGTGCAGCGCATCCGACAGATTGAGAAATACGCTGACGACCGGATCAAGCTTCGCGTTGAAATCGCGAAGCACCGCCGAAAATTGCGGCAAGACGAACAGCAGAAAAAATGTCAGCACGCAGCAGGCGGCTGCCAAGACAAAGGCCGGGTACTGTAGCGCATCGAGGAGCTTGCGCCGCATGGCGCCGGCGCGCGTCCGCTCATTGGCGAGCAGTTCCAGAATGTGGTCGAGCGTGCCGGAGACCTCCCCAACACGGACCAGCGCAACGTACATTGGTGAAAACAGTTCGGAGTTCCGTGCGATTGCATCGGCAAAGCTTTCGCCTGCAAGCACCGCGGCCTCGATTTTCCCCACGGTCGGCCGCAGTCGCCCGATGTCCATATCGCTGGCGAGCAAATCGAGAGCATCGTGAAGCCGCGCGCCGGCCCGCAGCAGCAATGCAAGGTCGCGCGTGAATACCGTGATGTCCTCAGGACCCGGACGGCTGAGGAAAGCCAGCGTCATGCGCGATATAGTCGCGCCACTCTCGACGATCGCTTCAATTGGAACGAGACCGAGATATTCGATGCGCCGCGCGACCTCGGCTGCAGACGCTGCCGATATCGAGCCGCTGACAACTTCGCCGTTTTGCGTCAATGCACGATATTGATAATTCGGCATTGCATCACCGGATCGTTGCGACGCGCAGGACTTCGGCCGGCGAGGTTATTCCGGCCCGGCACTTCGCGACCCCGTCATCAATCATCGTTGTCATGCCAGCCGCCATGGCGGCCTTGTCGATGGTCGATAAGTCGCTGTCTGTGCGGACGAGATGGCGTACGTCTTCGGTCATCTCCAAAACTTCGAACACGCCAACGCGACCGCGGTAACCGGTGCCGCCGCACCGTTCGCAACCTTTCGGGTCGTGCAACATCTCGCCGGGCCTGAATCCGAGCGCGGCGTACCGTGGATCGGCCGCGAGATCAGCCGTGGTGAGCTTCCGCGGAAGTTTGCACCGGTCACAGAGCTGGCGCACCAGGCGCTGCCCAATGACGGCGCGCAGTGTCGACTTGAGCAAAAAGCTTTCAACGCCGAGGTCAAGCAGACGCGGCACCGCTGCCGCGGCTGTTTCGGTGTGGAGCGTCGTGAGAACCAGATGGCCGGTGAGTGCTGCGTGAATGGCAATATGTGCCGTCTCCGCGTCCCGGATTTCGCCGACCATGATCACATCGGGGTCTTGCCGCACAAAGGCTCGCAGGGCCGTCGCAAAGGTCAGCCCGATCGAGGGCTTCACCTGGGACTGGTTTACGCCCTGGATCTCGTATTCGACCGGATCCTCGATGGTGAGGATCTTCCGCGTCGATTCGTTGAGAATTGAAAGAATGGTTGCAAGTGTCGTCGTCTTTCCGCTGCCGGTGGGCCCGGTCACGACGATCATCCCATGCGGAAGCTGCAACAGCCGGGCAAGCTTGCCGTCATCAGTGCCGGACAAACCGAGTTTGTCGATCGTGAGCAGACCGCGGTCTTTCGGCAGCAAACGAATCACGGCCAATTCGCCGTGCTGCGTCGGCATGATGGCAACACGAATGTCGAGATCCGTTCTTGCAACACGGAGCCGCGCCGCCCCGTCCTGCGGGAGACGCCGTTCGGCGATATTGAGGCCCGCCAGTATCTTGATGCGCGAAATTATCGCCTGCGCCGGTGCTCCGGGAGCCGACACGGCGCGCAACAGCCCATCGACCCGCAAGCGAACCACCAGCGCGGCCCGGAATGGCTCAATGTGAATGTCACTCGCGCGCAGCTCCAGCGCCTTTTCCAGGAGATCGTTGACCGCGCGTACGACCGGGGCGCCGCTCGCAAGGTCGCGAAGACTGTCGATGTCATCGTCAATGCGACCGAAAGACCCTTCGCCGTCGGGTCCGGCCAGCAAGGCGTCATCACCGCCGATTTTCTCGGTGAGCGCGGTCGCAATATCCTCAAACGAGGCAATTTCAACGGCCACAGGACCACCAAGCACGATTTCGGCGGCGCGAACGCAGGCCGTGTCGGTGGGATCTGCAATGGCCAGGTGCAAGCCGCCCCGCTCGTCTCGATAAGGAAAAGCTTCCGTTTCGCGCAGAAAGCGACGCGAAAAGCTCTGAACGAGCGCGGATGCCGACAGCAATTGCGGCAAATGCACGCGCGGCAGCTGATAAAAAACCGCGACCTCATCGGCGAATTCATTTGCCGGAAGCTCGGTGCGCTCCCACAATTTCCGTAATTCGCTCTGCCCATCTGCGGCGAGGGTATCCGCACGCGCGTCCACATTTTCCGGAATGTGGCTTTTGCCGAGCAGGTGATCCGCGAACTCTACCGCGCGTGTGAGCATCGTGAACGCCGTCCTCCGCAACAAACATCACTGTCCGCAGCGCGGGCATCCGCGTGCGGACAGTGTTTGATCCACCCGCACCGCGCTCATATCCGAGTCACGATGCGGGTGAGGCATTTAGATCGCTCGCCTAGTGTCGGTCATCGCGATCATGGTCATGGTCGTCATGCGAGGCGACGATCTTGACGATTGCGCCAGTTGCTTCATCGAGAAACAGCTTGCGCGGTTGCTCGTCCCGCTTGTGGAAGTCGAACATGTTGTCGAGAGGACCTGCGATCGTGTCCATCGAGCCACCCGGCTGGATGCGCTCGCCGTTGAGCCAGTTGTCTTCGACAAACCGCAGCACCGAAGTCTGGTCGGTCAGCGTGTGGTCAATGTGATTCTTCTTCGCGAACGGCGAGACCACCAGCAGCGGCATGCGGGTGCCGTAGCCGCAACGGCCCCAGGCAGGCTGGCCGAAGGCGCCGTTGAGCGGCGAAGCCGGAGTAGCCCTTCCCTGTTGCACACCGTGATTGCAGATACCGGGTGCGTTGAGCGTGTCAACCGCGGGGTTGAACGACGGATTCACGACGGGCGGCATCTGGTGGTCGTACCAGCCGTCGGAATCGTCATAGAGGACGACCACGGCGGTCTCCGACCACTCCGGGCTCTTTTGCAGAGTGTTGATCATGTGGACGAGGAAATGCTGCTCGTCGATCGGATCCGAATAGCCTGCATGGCCATCCTGGAAAGCGGGCGCTTTCAGGAAGCTCACGGCCGGCAGATTGTCGGCCTTCAGCGCCGCGAAGAAGTCGTTGATGTCATATTGGTGGTTCGCCGGATCCGGCGTATGCGTGTGTGGGATCAGGCTGTGACCGATTGCCGACACAGAGCTCGGGCGCGCGTGGGTCGGATTGCGCGTCGACGCATAATACTGGAACCAGGCGTGGTGCGGAATGTAGTCGACCGACGGCGATAACGGCGTACCGGCGGGAGTTATCGCAACCGTCGGATTGGTGAGGCGCGCGCAACCTGTCGTGCCATTGGCGTTGACAACACTCAGGTCAAACCCGCCCATGAACGAGCCCCAGGTAATTCCCTTGGCGTTGAGCAGGTCACCGATATTCTTGCCATGCATGGTGACTTGATCGATTGCCCCATTGGAGCAAACGTCTTGTAACGGGTCACCATCGCCGATTTCGGTGATTGCGCTTGGCGTGTGTGCCGCATCGCTGAATGCCTCATGGGTCGCGTGGAGCAGATTGCCCGTTGGACCAAACACATTGAGCGTCGCATCAACACCGCTGGTTTGGCCTGAAATCAGATTGAGGGCGCCCGGGGTCGATGGACCAAAGTGCGTCGTATAGTTGTTGTCGTTCAGCGAAAAATGCTGCGCGTAATTCCACAAGGCGGTAACGGTGTTGCCGTCAAAATAGCCCATCACGAGTCCCTTGCGATCGCCAAGCCTCCCGGCGGCGGCGCCGACGTCCCGACGAACTTTGGAAACAGGTCCATATTGCCGTTGTCATACGCGCTTTCTTCGGGGCTCTCGTTATGTCCCTGATCCGACGTCAGCGCTTGCGCGGGCGAAAGGCGGATTGGGTTGGACGCGCCGGCACCGTTTTGTGCCGCGCCGCTGCCGGTCGGCCCGTTCGGATTGTGGTTGATAAGATCGAGCCCTGGGATCGGAGCAAAATTATTGTTCGGATCAAGCGGCATCACCAGATTGTTGTTCTTCGGCGTCAGGGGAGACGCGTGGAAGGGAGTTTCACCCGGAAGATTCAGCGCATGCGGGTATGTGCCAAAATAGTGGTCGTAAGAGACGTTTTCCTGGAAAATCACGACGAGATGTTTGATCGGCGTGGCGGTGCGAGCATCGTCGCGGTCATCCGCCATGGCACCGGCCGTCGCGACCAGGAAAGTCGCGGCAAGACAGCTGAATTTAAGACTGTGCTTCATTGTGATCGCTCCCCGAGACACGAGAATGGTGGGAATGGAAATCGACCGCGCGGGATGTTGCGAGATCGAGTCGCCGACGGATGGCGACGGGAGCGAACGTAGGTTCGGCTTGTAACAATGATGCAACGTGTGCATGACGCGCAAACTCGTACCCACCGCTTTCTATTATACGTCGACAAATGAATTTTGTTTTATAAGTTGAGCAATTAGTTTGGCGGCGTTCGCGTTTTAGGCATTGGCGCTGTCGTTTAAAGCTTAGTCAGGTGTCGCGATACGCCGGACGCTGAATATTTCAGCCGCGTCGATTAAATAATTTTTCCACTAATTTCTCACGGAATTTTT
Source organism: uncultured Alphaproteobacteria bacterium (assembly GCA_963819915.1). Classification (GTDB taxonomy): domain Bacteria; phylum Pseudomonadota; class Alphaproteobacteria; order Rhizobiales; family Xanthobacteraceae; genus Pseudolabrys. The sequence goes on along the minus strand of CAWFXX010000005.1, from coordinate 786,607 downwards.
CGATGCCGATTTCGTTTCGCAGTTTTTAATTCGCTGTCGGCGCTTGCGTCGACCGCCACCGCACTGGTCTTCGGTGCCATTGTCATATTGAGCACAAGTCATGGCAGCCTGGTCCAAGCTCGACCGGCGAAATTTTCTTAGCCTGCGATGTGATTCGGACCTTATAAATCTGTCACATAACTCCGTTACTCATCTCCACTCTGCAAAAGCATCCCGCCTTTCGCGGGACGGCCCCGTGCGTCTGCAACAATGGTGGAGTTACGTGGTGCGGGTCGGTAAACCACCACGCGGGTTTATATCCGCACATAAGATGTTGTTTGTTGCAGCATTTGCATTCAGTGGCGCCTGCCTCGCAGCCTGCAATCTCGTCACTCTCAACGACACGGAAAGCTATCCTCCCGACGTTTTCGACCGAAATCCGTTCGGTAGACCTGCTGCCACATTCGCCGGCATCCCAGGAGGCAAGCGGAGGCGCCCGCGATCGGCGTCGGTCGGCCGTCTATACTGGAGAGGCCGTCACAGCGCTTGCCGCCAGCAACGTGTCCGGTACGGCGAAATCCCCGGAAGGCGGCGAGGGCTACGAACTCAACTTTGAAAACACGCCCGTCACAAACGTCGCGAAGGTCGTGCTCGGAGACATTCTAGGGGTCGGATACACGATCGATCCGCGCGTCCAGGGCACAATCAGCCTCGCGTCGGGACGGCCCGTTCCGAAAGCAGACATTTTGTTCGTGCTGGAAAACGCGCTGCGCGTGAGCAACGTCGTCCTGGTGCGGGAGACCGCCGGCTACCGGCTCGTCCCCCTCGGCGATGCCATCGGGTCGGGCAACCTCGACAGCGACCCGGCGCGGGCCGAGCCGGGTTACGGCGTTTCGGTGGTCCCCCTTCAATACGTTTCCGCGCCAACCTTGATCAAGCTGCTCGACAGCTTTGCGACCAAACCCGGCACGATCCGGGCCGATGCCGCGCGAAACATGCTCCTCATTCAAGGCAGCGGGGCCGAGCGCCGTGCCGCCATCGAAACCGTCCTCAGCTTCGATGCGGAGTGGATGCAGGGCCAATCGGTCGGAATTTTTCCGGTGCGTAACAGCACGCCGGAGCCGATCATCGCAGAACTCGAAAAGATCGTGGATTCCGGCGAGGGTGGCCTCGGACAGAATCTCGTCAAATTCCAGTCGATTACGCGCATGAACTCCATTCTCGTGGTTGCGCGCAAGCCACAGCTGCTGAAAACCGCGGCGACCTGGATCAAGCGGCTCGACAACGGAGACAATACGGCGAGCACAAGCGTAAGGGTGTATCGGGTTCGCTACGGCGAGGCCCGCCAGATGGCAAAGGTTCTCAACGATATATTTCTCGGGAGCGGATCCGGAAGCGGTGTTAAATCGCCGGTCAATCAAATCGCTCCCGGCTCGGGCGCTGTCGCAACGTCGAGCGGCGACCAAATGGGCTCGGGCGGGCAATTTGGAACGGGTTTCGGAACGTCATCGAGCGCCAACAGCCGTGTGCGGCAGCAGCTCGGCGTCACGCCTCCCAATCAGCGCACAGCCGACGCCGGCGCCACACCTGCCGGGGCCGGCTCCATTGCAACGCCCGCCGGGACGGGCGCGGCCAGCGGCGCACCGATGCTATCCGGCGTGCGGATAACACCCGACGTCGTCAATAACAGCCTGCTCATCTATGCGAGCCAGGAGAATTATCGAATTATCGAACGGGCGCTCCAGCAGATCGACCGGCCACAAATGCAGGTCGCAATCGACGCGACGATCGCCGAGGTCACGCTCAACAACGATTTGAATTATGGCGTCCAGTTCTTCCTGACCAGCCACAATCTTGGTTTGAGGCCGGATACCGGTTCGGCGCTCAATACCGCAGCAACCCAGCCGCCGGGAGTTAACGCGTCGGGCATCGCCAATGCATTCCTGAACCGCGCATTCCCCGGCTTCAATTTTCTCGTCGGTCCGGAAGCGCAGCCTCAGCTTATCCTCGATGCATTGCATGCCGTGACGAGCGTCAAGGTTCTGTCCAATCCGTCACTGGTCGTGATCGACAATCAGCCCGCCATCCTTCAGGTCGGTGACCAGGTGCCGATTTCAACGGGTAGCGCGACCGTGCTGACAACCAGCAACACGATCGTGAACACCATCGATTACCGCGACACCGGCATCATTCTACGTGTCATACCGAGAGTGAATGTGAATGGCATCGTGCGCCTCGATATCGAACAGGAAATCAGCAACGTGACGCCGACGTCAGGAAGCTCGGCCACCACGCTCACGCCCACGGTATCGCAGCGCAGGGTCAAGAGCTCGGTCTCGGTCACAACCGGCCAGACGGTTTTGCTGGCGGGCCTCATCAGCGAGCGGCAGGAGCGCGGCAGCGAGGGCATTCCCCTGCTTGATCGGCTGCCGCAGCCATTGGGCGATGTGTTCACGACAAACCGTACGAACGCGCTGACCCGCACGGAATTGATCATCTTCATCCGTCCGCAGATCATTCGCGACGGCGTCGACGCGCACTTCGTGGCCGAAGAGATGCGCGCGAAACTCAGGGGCATCGCAGGCGCGGAGGCGCCGAGCGGACCGCTGACAACCAAACTGCGTTGACGAGGCACAGTGTCCATGTTGGCAAATCCAGCGGGGATCGGACCATGGACCCACACCCACACTGTTGCCGCCGGTGCCGCTGCGGCCGCAGCCGCAACAAGCCTCGTGGTGGCGCTCAACGCACACGGCCTGTTCGGCGCCGGACTGGCCATGCTTATGGTCGCCATCGCCGCCGTTGACTGGCGCAGCTACATCATCCCCGACGAATTGAATATTGCGGCATTCATCCTGGCGCTCGCGGCCGCGGCATTTCACACCGACGTTGGCGGCCTTGCTGAGGTCGCGCTGGCGCTGGCGCGCGCCATCATCTTGTCGCTTGCCTTTCTCACGCTCCGGTCTGCCTACCGGATGCTGCGCAAGCGCGATGGCCTCGGGTTAGGCGACATCAAGCTCGCCGCCGTCGCCGGCGCATGGCTGAGCTGGCAGACCATACCGATCGTCGTGGAAATCGCCGCCCTTGCCGCGCTCTCGGCTTATGCCGCGCACCGCTGTCTCTCCGGGCGACCTTTGCAATCCACGCACCGGCTGCCGTTCGGATTGTTTTTCGCGCCGACGATCTGGGCCGGCTGGCTGCTCGACACGCTCGATGCGTCCGACATCTCGCGCCTGACGCAATTTCTGCCAGGGGGCTGAAATGAAAAGAAACGTCATCATCCTGCTTGTCGGCTTTGCGGCCCTGCTCGCGGCGAACCACTTCGTTTGCGCATCACCACGTCCGGGTGGCTCAGCCGGATTGGCACGCGGAAGCGATACCGCGGCGGCAAACAGGGCCTTGCAGCTTGCTGAACGTGGCGATGCGCGAGCGCAGGCATTCCTTGGCTTCATGTACGAGCACGGCCGCGGCGTGCCGCAAGACTATGTGGCGGCGGTCTATTGGTACACCTGTGCCGCCGAGCAGGGGCACGCGACCGCGCAATATTTGCTGGGCCTCATGTATGACAAGGGACACGGCGTCGAGCGCAGCGATACTCTCGCCTACATGTGGCTGAACCTCGCGGCCGCGCATGCGCCTCCGCACGCGAAGGACTATTACGCGCGAATTCGTGACGCGGTCGCAGCTAAATTGACGGCGTCGCAGGTCGATGAAGCGCAATGGCGCGCCACGGGCTTTTTCCCGCACGCACAGCGGTAGCGGAGCGCGCGGCCGTCAGCGGCGGTGCCGCACGTCTAGAAAGACGAACGTTTCCGCGCACCCTTCACGCTGGAAACGGCCTTATTTTTAAGATCGCTGCGCGTTTGTATTCTCACCGATTCCGTCGCCGGCAAACCGTGCGACAGATAAGCCAGCAACTTCAATTCGCGGCGGCCGCGCGTCACGGTATCGAGAATAAGGCCAACGGCAGCGGACAAGAATGCGAGCAGCATGAGGCCGGTCGACAGAACGGCGGTCGGCAGCCGTGGCACCAGGCCGGTTTCAAGAAACGTGGTGATAATCGGGACTGCGAGGCCTATCGAAATCAACCCCAGCACGAGACCGATGCTGGCAAAAAACGGCAGCGGGTGTTCGGCGCGATACAGGTTGCCGATGGTGCGAAGAATGCGAAGGCCGTCGCGCCACGTATTGAGCTTTGATAAAGAGCCCTCTGGCCGTGCGTAATAAGGCGTATCGACCTCTTCCACCGCCAGGCCCAGCACAAGCGCGTGCACGGTGAGCTCGGTCTCGATTTCAAATCCGCCCGACAGCACCGGGAACGACTTGACGAAGCGGCGCGACAGAACACGATAGCCGGACAGCATGTCGTTGAGTTTTGAATCGAACATGCGCGCAACAAATCCGGTCAGCAGCTTGTTGCCGGCGCGATGCCCGGCGCGATAGGCCCCCACCTCACGATCCACACGCGCGCCTACGACCATGTCGAGCTGCTTTTCAAATAGCCGGCCGATCATCCGCCTGACACTCGGCGCATCGTAAGTCGCGTCGCCGTCAACCAGCACATAAATGTCCACGTCTACATCGGCGAACATGCGGCGCACGACGAAGCCTTTTCCCTGCCGCACCTCATGGAAAACCTCGGCACCGGCCGCGCGGGCCACGCGCGCTGTATTGTCGGTTGAATTATTGTCGTAGACGAAAATTGCGGCCGTCGGCAGCGCGGTCCGGAAATCGTTGACGACCTTGCCAATGGACTTTGCTTCATTGTAGCACGGCACGAGAACCGCAATTTTGCAGGCGCCGAAACGGCCGGACTTGAAGTCGGCCAACGTCGCGTTTTCACGTGTCAAAACATGCCTCCCGGCCGAACCTCGTGCGATTTTAGCAGCGCCCAGGCCGCAGCGGAGAATTTTTTCCGGTCGCCGCGCAGGCCCCGCTCACGAAAATTTCACGCAATAAACGCTCGCATCCGGTGTATCCTTTAGCGGTATAATTCACGCGGTTTGAAATATTGGGGTCTTTCATGCGTATTCTGACTCTTGTTGGTGCGCTCGCGATTATCGTTGGTGTCGGCGCGGCGGTGTTCTTCTTTGGCGGCTACTACAGCGTCGCCGGAACCGCTGAAGAGCCGGGGATCGTCAAATGGGCCTTGATCCAGGTCCGCACCGCATCGATCAACCGTTACGCGACCGACCTCCCGCCCGCCAGCATCAGTGATCCCGCCAGCGTCGAAAAGGGCGCAAAGGCCTACAGCACCCTCGGCTGCGCCAACTGTCACGGCGCGCCGGGCGTCAATTGGGCCAAGTTTTCGGAAGGCCTGCATCCGGATCCGCCGGACCTGAAGGACGTCGTCGATCATCGCACGCCCGCGCAACTGTTCTGGGTGATCAAGAATGGCATCAACATGACCGGCATGCCGAGCTTTGCCCTCGCCGGCGCTAAGGATGACGAGATCTGGTCAGTGGTTGCGTTCTTGAAGAAACTGCCGAGCGTCAAGGATGCCGAGTACAAGGCCTGGACCGCGCCTCCGCCGCCCCCGGCCCCACCGCCGGCCGCAGCGCCGCCGGCGTCCAATCCCCCGGCACCGCCAGCCCCTCCGGCTGAGAGCAAATAGCCCATTAAGCCGCTACAATGGCGCTATGAGTTTTGTCCGCCTTTACGGGCGCGTGCTTGATCAGCTGGGGCCGGACCGCCGCGTCGGCTGGCTTCTGGCGATCGCCAACGTCGCCTTGGCCATCGCGCTGTTCGCCGAGCCGGTGCTGTTCGGCCGCGTGATCAATGTGCTGGCCGGCGCGCAGGCCAATCCGGCGGCGGCGGACTGGCCGCATCTATGGCTGCTGCTTCTGGCCTGGGCATGTTTCGGTCTCTTCACGATCGTCTGCGCAACGACGGTTGCGCTCTTTGCCGACCGGCTGGCGCATCGCCGGCGTCTGGCGGTGCTGACCAGCTATTTCGAGCACGTGCTGCAACTTCCGCTCGCCTATCACGGCGAAGTTCATTCCGGGCGCCTGATGAAAATCATGCTGCAGGGCACCGACACGCTCTGGTCATTTTGGCTTGGCTTCTTCCGCGAACATCTCGCGGCCTTCGTGACGCTGATCATCCTGGTGCCGCTGGCGCTCACGCTCAATTGGCGGCTCGCTATTCTGCTGATTGTCCTCTGCGTGCTGTTTGCCGTGCTTACCGCCCTGATTTTGCGCAAGACCGAAACACTGCAAAACACCGTGCAGGCGCATCACTCTGACCTCGCCGAGCGCGCGTCGGACGCGCTCGGCAACATCGCGCTGGTGCAGAGCTTCGCGCGCGTGGAATCGGAAGTGCGCGCGCTTCAGTCAGTCAGTGAACAGCTGCTGGCGGCGCAATTTCCGGTGCTGTCATGGTGGGCGGTGGTGACCGTCCTCACGCGCGCTTCGACGACGCTGGCGGTGCTCTCCATTATAGCGCTCGGCACGTGGTTATTTCAGCGCGGCCTGATCACGATCGGTGAGATCGTGACCTTCATGGCGCTCGCCGGCATGGTGATCTCGCGGCTCGAGCAGGCGGTCAGCTTTGCCAATCACATGGCGCTCGATTCGGCCCAGTTGCGCGAATTCTTTCGCGTGCTCGACACCGTGCCCGCGATGCACGACAAGTCCGGTGCGATCGATCCCGGCCGCTTCGCCGGCCGCGTCGAGTTTGACAATGTCTCGTTTGCCTACGATGGCACGCGCCCGGCGGTGTCGGGACTCACTTTCACCGCCGAGCCCGGCGAGACGGTCGCGCTGGTCGGCGCGACCGGCGCCGGCAAATCGACCGCGCTCATGCTGCTGCATCGCGGCTTCGATCCGCAGTCAGGCTGCATCAAAATTGACGGCAAGGACGTGCGCGACATCCAGCTCGGCGCCCTGCGCCGCAATATCGGCGTCGTTTTTCAGGAAGCCTTGCTGTTCAACCGCTCAATCGCGGAAAATCTGCGCGTCGGCAAGCCCGACGCCAGCCACGAACAGATGCGCGCCGCTGCCGCGGGCGCGCAGGCGCTCGATTTCATCGATCGCAATCCGGACGGCTTCGATGCCGATGTCGGCGAACGCGGCCGCTCACTGTCGGGCGGCGAACGCCAGCGCCTGTCGATTGCGCGCGCGCTGCTCAAGGATCCGCCGATCCTCATTCTCGATGAAGCGACCAGCGCGCTCGATGCCGCAACCGAACAGCGCGTGCTGACGGCGCTCGACGAAGTCATGAAAAACCGCACTACATTTGTCATCGCGCACCGGCTCGCAACAATCCGCAAGGCAACGCGCATTCTCGTGTTCGATGGTGGAAGGATCGTCGAGGCAGGCGCGTTCGACGAATTGCAACGATTGGGTGGCCGCTTCACGGAGTTGACGAAGGCGCAGTTTCTGCCGATTGACGCCTGAGCGCGCTCGCCGCCGCAACGACGCCGCCGGTCATGCCGGCGAGCACGGCCCAATAGGCATAGCGGAAGTCCGAGGCCACGCCGACGGCATAGAACGTCAGGACATAGACCGCGGCCGAGCCGCAAACACCGATGATATAGGCCCCTTCCGGCCGCTCTCGCCTGCTCCAGCCAAAGGCGCAAACCGCGATACAGAGCAGCAACCAGGTGCCAGCGCGAAATAAAGGTGTCGGTTTAAGCGCGTCGTGGATCGTCGTTACCGCCACAAAGGCGGGACGATCTGGAAACGGGATTTTCATCGAGTCGTTCACGTCGATCAACCACATCGTGAGGTTGGAGCCGGCCAGAAAATTCCACATAAACGCGGTGCGATGTTCGAGATAGGCAATCGGATGGTGCAAGATGGCGCCGACCCAAGCGCTGGTCACGGCCGGAGTGCCGAACAACTTTTCTTCTTTTTCCAGTTTTTGCATCACGAATTGGCATGGCGTGCGCGTCCAATAAATGTCCCACTCCGTCGGCTTGTAGCAAACGTCCAGGAGCAGCGCGGTCTCTGCCTCGTTCCAGCGAACGGGAAACTGATTCTGCCTGGACGAAATGGCTGATGCCGCCGAGATCGAAGACCATGATCGATTGCAGCGGATGCTGGCGGATCGCGCCCAGCGCGCCGTAGTAGACGACTTGCACCAAGCCAAAAAACACCGCCATAGCCGGCACAAACATGATGGCTGTCCGCTTCCAGCTAAACTGGTTGGGCCAGATCGTATAAGCAGCGAGCAGCGGCGCCGCGATCAGGGCATTCGGACGCAGCAGAACGCCAAAGCCGCACAATGCGAGTGCAAGTGCCTGAAGCGACAGGCGCGTTGCGGTGGCGCGCTCAACCGCAACAAAGGCGATCGAACCGGCCAGCAGCCACGTAACCGAAAACAAGACGTCCCGCCAGATGATCCCGGCAAAGACGAAAGCCGGCGGCGTCAGCGCCAGCAGTGGAAGCAGCAATGCGAGCGAAAACCGACTGTCGGGCAAGCGCAAACGCCAGTGTTCCGAAGGCAAGCCAATAGGCGGTGATGATCAGCAGAAACATGCTGCCCGCCCCTGGCGCGATCGGATTGATGAAACGCCACAGCACGGTCATCGCCGGCGATTGCCAGTCGCCCAGCACACTTTTAGGAATGTCCTCGTAGACGAATTTTGCGTCATAGGTCATTACGCCTGGATAAAAAACCAGCAGCATCAATCCGTAGCCGGCCAGGATCAGCGCGCCGAGCGCGAGACGTGCCGGCCAAACATTTGCACTGTCACGCGGCGGCATAGATGTCCCCGGAATTGGCTTCATGCGGCAACTCGGTGAACCATCTACGGATCGCCACATGGTCAACCCAGTCGGCATGAGCAAACGTTTGGCTTTCGCCGAGCGCCGCATTGAATCGCGACAATCCGAGCGCGACGCATCGGTCAATGCAGGCCAGCGCGATTGGACGCTGGATGGTGGTAAACTCGAACGAGAGCGCTTTCACAGGCTGCGACAGCCCTTGCAAAGCCTCCGCCTCAAACCCCTCGACATCGATCTTGATGAAAACAGGAACGCCGTGCCGCGCGATCAGCGCGTCCAGTGTCGTGACCGGCACGACCAGCGATCGGGTCCAGCGTTGCGTTTCCCATCCCGGCGCATCACGTGCGGCGCTGACAAAATCCTGCGAGGCCGTTGAAACCGTCGGATTGTCCGGATTGATCATGATGCGCGTCGATCCGGTCTCGCGGCCGACCGCCACCGGCTCGATCACGACGTCGCGGCTGCGGCCGTAGATCAACCCGAGCAATCTGGCGAAGGCCGGTTGCGGCTCGACCGCTACGACGCGGGCGCCCAGGCGGCGAAATGAGGCAATGCGATCGCCGACATGAGACCCCACGTCAAACACCAGATCCCCACGCTGGACGAATTGGCCGTAAAGCCGATCCATGGCCGGCGCGTGCGACCGATCGCCGTAATAGATACGCAAAGAGCGGATAACGCTGCGTACGGTCCGAAATGCGCCGAGCACCGCGTTAGACCGTGCTGGGCCGTGGAAACGGCTTCGCTGTCTCGATTGCGGGCAGCATCAATGCGCGCAGCGCGGGCGGAGGCGCTATTTCTTCCGGCAACCGCCCGAGCCCGATCCGCGCGGACAAAATCCCCAGCGATGGCCACGCGGTGACGATCGCGAACGGAATCGCCAAAGCCGGTCCGGCTGCAAGAAACAGCGCGTAAGGGATCGCCCCCGGATGCGACAGCGCCAACGCGCCGAGCGTCGCAATACCAAGCAGCGTGTGCGGCCAGAGATTGTGGAACGCCAGCGCGAATGGCACGGCGTGATCGTCGCGGGTTTGGCCGATCCATCCTATCTCATGGCCGAACAGCAACCCCGACAGGAACATCGTGTGGCCGAACCACAAGATCGGACACAACAGAATCGAGTAGATGGTCTCGATCGCGTAATTGGTCAGGAAGCATGCCGTTCCGCCAAACTCACGGCGAAGCGCGGGCCGCGACAGAATGTCGATGGCGCTGGCGAGCTTCGGCGAGAACCACATCACCAGGACGCAAATAAAAAGCGCCACGCCTGCATCGGCACGAACGTACTGAGCCGGGGCTTCGACGGACACGAGCGAAACCGTCGCCACGACCAGCATGCCGATCCAGGCCGGCGATCCGATGAACATCAGGATCGCCAGCGCGAGCTGATAGCGGCTCACCCACTTGAGGCCCGGCATGACGAGAAACTGCCAGTACTGCATGTTGCCCTGGCACCAGCGCAAGTCGCGGCGAATGAATTCGATCAAGGTCGGCGGGTTTTCCTCCCAGCCCAGATCTTCTTCTGGCAACACGCGCACATCGTATCCGGCCGCGCGCATGAGCGCGGCCTCGATCTGGTCATGGCTGAGGATGTGCCGGTCGTCGGATCCATCCTTCGACACAACAGGCAGCGCGCAATGCGTGACGAACGGCTTGAGCCGGATCGTCGCGTTATGTCCCCAATAGGGCCCGCAATCGCCTTGCCACCAGGCGCTGCCGATGGTGTAGGAGCGCATCCCGAGCCGCATGCCGAATTGGAAAACGCGCGCGAAGGCACTCGTTGACGGAAGACCGACGACGAGGCCTTGCAGGATTCCGAGCTTCGGGTCGGCCTGCATGATGCGGACGAGGCGAAGGACAGCATCCGCGGTCATGAAACTGTCGGCGTCGAGCGTCACGGCGAATTCGTGCTGCGCGCCCCACCGTTCGCAGAAGTCGCGGATGTTTCCGGCCTTGTAGCCCGTGTTGATGTCGCGCCGGCGATAGGTGATCGCGACGCGACCGCGCCAGCGATTTGTCAGGAGATCGAAGCGCGCCTCTTCCCTCGCCGCGATATCGGAGTCGCTGGTGTCGCTTAGCACGTAGAGATGAAAGCGATCGCCAAATCCGGAAGCAGCAAGGCCCGCCAGCATCGGCTCGAGATTGCGGATCATGCGATCGGGCAATTCGTTGCGGATGCACAGCAGGATCGCGGTCGAAGTATTGAGCGGCTCGTCCCCGCGCAGCAGGACCGTGACTGGCACCACCGCCGCAATCGGATCATCCGAAAAGCGCATGATCAAAAATCCGATCATCGCGTTCCAGAACCCTGCCACCATCCACGGCAAGGTCATCGCAAAGAAAACCAGCAGCACAATATCGACGATGCCGATGCCGCCGGGCGACAGCGCGACGGCGGCGAGCAGCAAAGACCCGGCCATGGTGGCGGCAAATAAAACGAAAAACAGCACGCGCCGGCCGGTCATGGAAATCCCGGCAAGGGCGGTTTGCGTGGGTTGCGTTGGAAGGCGCTTTAACACGCGATTACGACTTCTAATCCCCGGCGGACCGTGCGAGTTTGGTAATATAACACGTAAAATGGCTCCAATAGTCCAATCCGGGCCGAGAGACACAGTGGATACCAGCCGGACCGACAAGCTTGCGCAGGCACTCTGGTACATCGCGCCTGGCCAAGCCGAAATACGACAGGAAACGCTGGCGCCGGTCAGCCAGGGAGAGGCGCGGGTGCGCGCGCAGTTCGGCGCACTCAGCCGCGGGACCGAAGTACTGGTATTTTCCGGCCGCGTGCCGGAAAGCGAGCATCAACGCATGCGCGCGCCGTTGATGGACGGAAATTTTCCTTTCCCGGTCAAATATGGCTATGCCACGGTCGGCCAGGTCGAGGACGGACCGCAAGATCTGCGCGGCCGCAGCGTCTTCGCACTTCATCCGCATCAAAGCCTGTTCAATATATCCGCCAAGCTCGCTGTCGTTGTCCCCGACAACATCCCGCCGCAACGCGCCGTGCTGGCGGCGAACATGGAGACCGCGCTCAACGCCGTCTGGGATGCCGCTGTCGGTCCTGCCGATCGCGTGGCCATCGTCGGTGCCGGCACGGTCGGCGCGTTGGTTGCGTTTCTTTGCGGCAAGATTCCGGGGACCGATGTCACGCTCATCGACATCAACGGCGCGCGCGGGGAATTAGCGGAAAAACTCGGTGTTCGCTTTGCGAAGCCGGAAGCGGCCAAGGGCGACTGCGACATTGTATTTCACACCAGCGGAAGCGCCGCGGGCCTTGCTTCCGCCATCGCGCTCGCGGGCGAGGAGGCGACTGTGCTCGAAATGAGCTGGTACGGCGACATGCCGGTTGCGGCTTCCCTCGGCGGCGCGTTTCACAGCCGCCGCCTTCGCCTGATATCCAGCCAGGTCGGGCAGATCGCGCCGTCGCATCGGCCGCGATGGACGCATGCGCGGCGGCTCGCAGCCGCGGTCGCCATGCTCGGCGATACGCGCCTCGATGCCATGCTCGCACCGGCCGTCGCGTTCCAGGACTTGCCAAAGAAACTTGCGTCCATTCTCGATCCGAAGAGCGGCACTCTTTGCCAGCTCATTGCCTATTAAGGGGGTTCCCGTGTTCGCTGTCGAAGTTCGCGACCACATCATGATCGCCCATTCATTTCGCGGCGAGATTTTCGGCCCGGCGCAGGCCCTGCATGGCGCGACATTCGTGATTGACGCCGCATTCATCGCGGAAAAACTTGATGGCAATGGTATCGTCGTCGATATTGGCCGCGCGCACGACGCCCTCAAGGCGGCCCTGGCGCCGCTCAACTATCGCAATCTCGACGACCTGACGGATCTCAAGGGCGTCAACACGACCACCGAGTTTCTCACCAAGCATATTTTTGATTCGCTGGCGGCGGCGGCGCGCGCAGGTGAACTTGGCCGCGCGGCACGCGAACTCAAAGCGATCCGCGTCACGCTTTCGGAATCGCATGTTGCGCGCGCCTGGTACGAGGCTGATTTGTGGTGAAGCGGTTTGCCTTCGCGGTTCCGGGCGATCTTGCTACCCCGACCGGAGGCTATGCCTATGACCGGCGGATGATTGCCGAGCTTGGCAATCTGGGCTGGCAGATCGATATCATCGAACTTGGAGCCGGTTTCCCCTTTCCGAGCGATACGACACGCAAAGCCGCCCACGAGCGCCTGCTCGCCGTTCCAGCGGATCGCGTCGTAGTGGTCGACGGGCTGGCTCTCGGCGTCTTGCCTGAAACGGCGCGGAAGCTCGATCGTCTGCTCGCGCTTGTGCACCATCCCCTCGCCGTCGAATCCGGGATCAGCGCCGCGCAAGCCGAAAATTTGCGCGCCAGTGAACAAGCGGCACTGTCAGCGGCAAAGCATGTTGTGGTCACCAGCGCCGCAACGGCGCAGCAGTTGCAGTCCCACTACGCCGTTCCGGCAGAGCGGATAACCGTCGCACGGCCCGGCAGCGATCCTGTGCCTCCGGCGCCGCGACAAGCGGACAATATAGTCCGGCTGCTGGCGGTGGGCGCTGTCGTGCCTCGCAAGGGATATGACGTATTGATCGCGGCGCTGGCGACGCTGCCCGATTTGCGATGGAGCCTGACCATTGCCGGTGATTGCACCCGCAACCCGACGGCCGCAGCGCAATTGAAAGCCGATATCGAACGTCACGGCCTCGGCAAACGCGTCGCTGTCCTCGGCGCCGTTTCAGAACAGCGGCTCGCCGAATTGTATGCAGAGGCCGATGTCTTCGCGCTCGCCTCTCGCTTTGAAGGCTATGGCATGGCCTATGCCGAGGCCATCGCGCATGGGCTGCCGGTTGTCGGGACAAATGCGGGCGCCATTCCGGGCACGGTACCAACGGACGCTGGCCTGCTCGTTGCGCCGGACGATGTGTTCGCCTTTGCGTCAGCGCTTCGCCGCTTGATCGGCAACACGGATGAGCGCCGGCGATTTGCAGATGCCGCGCGACATGCGGCGGACCAACTTCCGACCTGGCCGGACTCCGCACAATTATTCTCGCGCGCGCTGGGGACCGTGAAATGACGGGCTTCTCGGCCGACTGGCTCACGCTGCGAGAGCCGTTCGATATGCGCGCGCGCAATCCCGCGATTCTCGATGCGGTCGCCGCTTCGGTTGCGGCACATCCTTCGGTGCGGATCGTCGATCTTGCCTGCGGCACGGGATCGACATTGCGCGCGTTGAGCGCGCGGCTTCCCCGCCGGCAAAATTGGAAGCTTGTCGACAACGATCTCGGCCTGCTGGCGCGCGCGACGGCAACGCAGCATTCCGATGATGTCGTCGTCACCGCGGTTCCGCTCGACCTCAATCGCGATCTCGAGGCGGCGCTCGATGGGCCGGTCGATCTAGTCACCACGTCCGCGCTGCTTGATCTCGTCTCCGAGTCATGGCTGGAGCGGCTGGCCGTGGAAATTGCCGCACGCAAGATCCCCCTCTACGCGGCATTGAGCTACGACGGCACGATCGGTCTCACCCCGCGCGATCCGCTCGATGCAACTGTCATTGCCGCCGTCAATGCGCACCAGCGCACGGACAAGGGCTTCGGCCCCGCGCTGGGACCGACCGCGGCGGGCGTCGCCGTCACGCGTTTTCAATCGTTTGGCTATTCCGTGGTGCACGACCAATCCGATTGGGTCGTAGGCCCGCAGGATCAGGAGATGCAAAATGAAATCCTCGCGGGCTGGGCGCATGCCGCGCGCGAGATCGATGCACTCACGCTTTCGGATACCGCGGCCTGGCTGACACGACGCCGCGACATTGTTGCGGCCGGACGCTCATCGCTTCGCGTCGGTCATGTCGACGTCTTTGCAACACCGATCGGAACGCGCTGAGCCGACAGGTCGCAGTCGTAGAGCACTTCGTCGTCGATCTGGTGGACATGCATGGGCACACGTAAAGCCTGATCGGCGCGTTCGACCGGCGGCAAGGTGAAACTGGCGTGTCCCGCACCTAGAATGACCGGCGCCACCACCACATGCAGCCGATCGAGACAGCCGGCGGCAAGAAATCGCGAAACCGTCACGGCGCCACCTTCAATCAGGATCCGGCGAAACCCATGACCAGCCAAAGCGGCAAGGATCGCCGCGGGAGCAATCTGCCCGTCACTTGCCGGCAACGCAATTGTTTCAACGCCAGGTGGCGGAGCGCAGCGCGTACCTTGCGCAACGATCAACAGGCGGCGCGTACCATCGGGAGCAAACACTTTGGCGTCGCGGCCCAGCCGTCCTTTGGGATCGATGACGACGCGCGCCGGATGCGGCCCGGACACGCGCCGCACGGTGAGCTGCGGATCGTCTGCGATGGCGGTGCCGACGCCTATAACTATACCGTCGACAAGTGCCCGCAGCCGATGCAAATGGGCAAGGCCCGCCGCGCCATTGATGTATTTTGAGTGGCCGGACTCAGTCGCGATACGGCCATCGAGGGATTGGCCGATCTGACCCACCACCACGAGATCGTCCACGGAGCCCTGTCGCAGTGGGCCAAATATGGCGCTCCAAGGTTGAGGCCATGGCTCGGGACAAAGACGACGGTAACGGCTGGTCCCCCGAGCGGAAAATATTGCTAAAGTCGGCCCACGGGTCGGCAGACCCTTGGCTGGTATGGTTACCGCGGCTTTGCGGGACGAAGTTTTTTGATGACACAACTCAACCAAAAGCACGATCAGCGCGTTGAATCCGCATGACTGCCATCAAGCTGGCATAAATCAGATCTATTTACGACTGGGGACTAAGACGATAGTGCGCGGTGTTTGTTATTACGGCTAATTAGAAGCAGGGTGTTTTGTAATGACCGCGGCGGGGACGAGCGTGAGTTCGGTGCTTTTTGGCACTCGAGGACATACCAGCGTCAGTCGCGGATTAGCGGAATTCCAGAGTCGTCGGCCCGTTCTCATCAAAGGCACCGGGGAAACGATTTTCGCCCTGCCCGTTGAAGGTCTCGACCGGCAGCGGCTCGCCGAATTCAAAGCGCTGTGCGCGCCATCCGTTCCGCGCCTCATCGTCACCGCACGGCGTGCCTTCGCGCTCGGCATTCATGCCGATGAACCGATGGCCTTGCATATCTCTGCAACCGACGACGCAAAGACAATCCTTTCCTTCGTAACCGACGCGACAAGCGACCGTGTGCCCGAGGCTGTTCCGGCCGGGCGCGCGGAGGCGGCCGCGATCCAGCTCGTCAAACTGGCACAGGGCCTGCCGTCGGTGCTCGCCGCCACGGTTGCGCCGGACGCAATCACATCCGCCTCGTCCATCATTACCGTTGAAGCTGGTGCCGTGGCGCGCTTTGCCAATGACGCAATCCAGTCGCTGACAATCGCAAGTGAAGCGTCCGTGCCGCTCAATTCCGGCACCCGCACGCGCTTTGTCGTTTTCCACGACGCAATCGGCGACAGCTCGGTCGCGATTATCGTCGGCAAGCCTGATTTTACCAAACCGGTCCCCGTGCGGCTGCATTCGGCCTGCCTGACCGGCGACGTGTTCGGCTCCAGGCGCTGCGATTGCGGCGATCAGCTTCGTCTTGCGCTCTCATGCGTCGAAGAACTTGGCGGCGGTATCATTCTTTATCTGGCGCAGGAAGGGCGCGGTCTTGGCCTTGCCAACAAGATGCGCACATATCAGTTGCAGGACCACGGCTTCGATACGGTAGATGCCAACACCACGCTTGGCTTCGATGACGACGAGCGGGACTACGGCATAGCAGCCCGCATGCTGCAGATGCTCAACTGCACGCGCATCGTGCTGCTCACCAACAATCCCGCCAAGCTCGAAGGCCTTGCCAAGGCCGGGATTGATATCGCCAGCCGCATGCCGCTTGAGGCGCCGATCAATGCCGATAACCGTCGCTATATGACGGCCAAGGCAGAGCGCGCCGGACACCGGCTCGATCATCTCCTGGCATCGCTCGGCGACCCTTCCTGACCGAAGCCATTTGGCCGAGGCTGGCAACATTCGATGGCACTGGGTATCCTCATGCCAAGCGCCAAATATAGGCGCGGGCGGGGATGGTGACGGCCATGGCCAATAATGTGCCAAGCCGGTTGATCGGCGAGCTTACGTTCCAGGAGATTCCGCAGCGTCTCCGCGCGGCGTCGATTCTTTGCTTGCCGATCGGATCGATCGAACAGCACGGCCCGCATTTGCCGCTCAATACCGACGCGGTGCTGGCGGAGGAATATACGCGCCGCATTATTGGCCGCTGGGCCGAAACCTACGACTTGTGGCAGCTGCCGACACTCACGATCAGTCTTGCCCGCGAGCATGAGTGGGCGCCCGGGACTTTGTCGCTGTCGATTCAGGGAATGACAGCTCTGGTGCGCGACCTCGGCCGCGAGATCGCGCGCAGCCTGACGGCTCGCAATCTCGCGATCATCAACGGCCATGGCGGCAATCGCGGAATCCTGGAAGCGCTGGCGCAGGATTTGCGCGCCGACTTCGGCCTGAATGTCTGCATCCTGCACCCCGCGGTCTGGGCGGACGCTGGCAATGCCGCCGCCGTCCCGGAGATCCATGGCGGGAAAAATGAAACGTCGATGATGCTCGCGATTGCGCCGCAGCTGGTTCGCCGCGATCTGATCCCGCAAAAAATCAAGTTGGATGCCGGCGCCGTGCGCACGATCGTCCTCGACCCGGCGGTCACCTGGCCCTGGACCACAAACGAAAAACAGATCGCCGATACCGGCACGATCGGCGACCCCAAGGCCGCGACCGCTGAGTTGGGACAGCGCCTGCTCGAACAAGTGGCGAACAACGCCGGCAACGTTTTCAAGCAACTTCTGGATCGTCAGCACCGTGACCGCGATTAGGGAAAACGCAGCCGTCCTGTCCTGGAACGCCGTGCGTTCCGGCGCCGATGTCCTTACGCGCGCTCGGCATCGTCATTGGACTGAGCTGGTCGCTCGCATTTGTCATTGTGGCGCTGGAATACGATTTGCAGCTCTATGGCGACGGCGCGATGTTTTCCTACGCGGTCGCGGCACAGGATGTCTGGGCGTTTCATTGGCACAATATTTCAGGCCGGCTGACGGTCTTTCTCCTCTCTCTCTGGCCGGCAGAACTGTTTGCCGGCGCCACCGGGAATCCCCGGGACGGCGTCGTGGCCTACGGATTCCTGTTTTACGTTGCACCGCTCGTCGGACTGTTCGCGACCTTTTCGGCCGACCGTTCGAAAGGCCGCATTATTTTCACTTACGCCTGCTTCTCGACCGCCCTGCTCTGCCCGCTCGTATTCGGCTTCCCCACCGAGATGTGGATGGCGCACGCGCTTTTCTGGCCGACGCTTGCCGTCGCGCACTACGCGCGTCGCGGTGTCGCCGGCACTGCTTGTGTATTTTTGATGCTGCTCGCGCTGGCGTTGACGCATGAAGGCGCCCTGGTGCTGGCGCTGGCGATCGTTGCCACGACCGCCCTTCGTGGCACGCGCGACGCCGCGTTCCGGCGCGCGGCGGGCGCGATGGTCGCGGTTTTGATGGTCTGGATTGAGGTCAAAGTGCTGCTGCCGCCTGGCAATTACTTTGCCGGCGTCTTCGTTACGGCGGCGCTGCATTTCTTCGATCCCGAGACCTTCGAGGTCAACATTGTCTTTCTGCTGGCTGCATCATTGGTGGGCTACGGTCTTGCCTTCGCGATCCTGTCACGTTTTGTCCCGGGCAAAGCGCATTTCGGAGCGACCGCGATCGTGGCGGCAACCCTCGCGATTTACTGGTACGAGTTTGACCAGGCCATCCTTGCAGACCACCGGTATTATATGCGCACCATGCTGGTGATCATCACGCCGGCGCTCGGCCTATTGGCGGCATTTTATGCCCTGCGCGCGGACGGGCTGGCTCTTGATATGCCCGGCCTGCAACGCGCCATGATGGCCTTGACCAGCGGAATCACAGCCGAAGCATTCGCCGGCGCGTTTGTCATTGTGACGCTTGTCTACGCTGTCGAAACCGGCCAATTCGTCTCTGCCTGGACCGACTACAAAGCGGCCGTGAAGACGTTGGCCACGGGCACGGCAGCCGACCCGTCACTGGGCGACCCGCATTTCGTTTCGTCCGGCCGCATCAATGCGGATCTCAACCGGTTGTCGTGGTTTTCGACGACGCAATATCTCTCGGTAATCGTCGGCAACTTTGCGCCGAACCGGCTGGTCGTTGATCCGGCGAACACGTATTTCTGGCTATCTTGCGAGACCGCTACGGCCAACAGCAAAGCCGATCGCATGATCCCGGCGGCAAGCCGCGAGCTTGTGCGAACGTATTCGTGCTTGCATCGCTAGCGGCCGCAAACAGAAAACGCCAATCGCAAGCAGCAGCCCTGCGATTGAGCTTCCCAGTACAAACTTACGCATGCAAATTTCTCCCACTAACCACAGCACTGCCTTCCATGCTGTGTTGAAATCCCGCAGCGCGCTTCTTGAAAATAATTACGCGGCCGCGTAAGGCAGAATTTCTATAGCGGTCGAACAAACGGCTGCGGGTTTAATCGCGTAATAACCTGAGCGCGTAACCTCACCGAGTAACCTGACTGAGTAAGGTTAAGTGCGCAGCGGTCGGCGCGAGGACGGCCATTCGTCGGCCCGGCAGGTCGCATTCTCGATAAAGCACTCGCCGACGCCGGCATCGAGCGAAGCACGGTCTTCGTCACCAATGCAGTGAAGCATTTCAAATTCGCGCCGCGCGGCAAGCGGCGTATGCACAAGCGCCCCAATGCCTATGAGATCGACCGTTGTCATTGGTGGCTCGAGTTTGAGCGCAAGCTCGTCAAACCGGATATTCTGGTTGCTCTTGGCGCCACCGCGGTGCGGAGCGTGGCCGGTCGTCCGCACTCCATCAACAAGATACGCGGTCACCTCATGCAGCTCGCCGATGGCAGCCGCATGATCGCAACGATCCACCCTTCATACCTCCTGCGCATTCGGGATGAAGCCGACAAGCGCGCGCAGTACAAGCGCCTCGTCGCCGACCTCAATATTTGCGCCAAGGCGCTTCTCTAGTCCGCTCCCTCGAATACGGCGGTCGACGGTGCGCCACAGATCGGCATCATGGTACCGACCATGACACTGCGCACGTCACAAACGCCCGCCAGCAAAACTGTCGTTGTTTTGATTAATTTCAAACGGGAAAAAAACATCCCGAGTATATCAATCAGTTTTACAAATGCCGGCAGTGAGACTGAAAGCGATGAAGAGGTGTGCCGATGATTGAAAAAATCATGCACCATAAAATTTCGCGTCGAACCGCATTTTCTCTTTTGGGAGTGACAGCAGCGCTGGGCTTCGTGATACCGGCGACGGCGCTCTCGGCATCGAATGCTAAGGCCCAGACGAATGGGATGGAGCGGCGCGGAGAGCGCCGGGAAGAACGCCAGGAACGACGTGACACACGACGCGAAGGACGTGACCAGCGACGTGATGCGCGGCGCGGAGGCAGCAAAGAGACGACCGGCGCGGGAACGACCAGTACCGGAGACGCCGGCACAAAATAGTTCGAACACGGTCAGACAATATTTGAGGACGCGGGATGGCAGTCCCGCACACTCAGTTAGCTCCCGGCGACGGATGGGTCGTAGTGCCCTTCTCGCCCGAGTCGATCATGCCGGAGCGCGGCAATGCCGGTTCTCGCCTTTCTCGCATTTGTAGGTATTGCACTGGTTGCACTGCTGTTCGTCGCCGATGCGACGCTGGAGCGGGATTCGCCTGTGATAATCACCAGCGACCGCGTCGGTCTGCCACCGCCATGGCACTCCGGCACAACACAAATTCTCACCACCGCGCCAGCGCCGGCGCCCGACATGACATCGCAAGCGGTGCTTGCTGCCCAGCCCAAGGCGATGCCTGAGGCCTTGGAGAAGATTGAGTCGGCAGCGCGCACGGCGCGGGCCGAGGTGCCGCCCAATCACAATCGCACGCCGCGAAGCACCGACTACGGACAAAACGCGTTGGTCGACAGATTTTCCATCAAGGGGCAATAGGACACGCGGCTTGAAACGATTGCGGATGTTCATTTTTGGAACTCACCCACGCGAATCTCGGTCCGGCAAGAGTCACCAATTCTGCAACAAAGTAGCGTCTGTTGAAAATGATGGAGCTGCCCTCGCATTGGGGTGGACCGAATTTATGTCCAGGCTGCCGTCATCATCCATATTGCGAATCGAATTTAGTCTTCCTTGGGCGGCCGATGCGTTAATCGAGTTCGATACGACCGGGGCAAGTGAAGCATTCACTCGCATTCAGTGCGCTCGCCCGAGAGCGCGCAACATGACTGGTCCGCTTTGAATTGCTCGCGAACGTAACTGAGCGTGAAGCCGCGGAATGTGATTTGTCTTGCGGTACCACAGTAGGTTGTGCCCGTGCCTTTTTCGCCACAGGGCGACGAAAAACTGTGCGCGTTGCCCGAGTTCCAATGAGACGTGATTGGTTTGTACAACCTCGAAGCGATACAAAGAGCGCAGGCGACGGGCGCGCGATTTGGGCCTGTCCGGCACAAAGCGTTAGAGGAGAACTTCGATGCGAAGACGCTCAATGATTTTACTTGCTGCCGCGACGATCGGTCTGGCTGCAAGCCAGGCGTCGGCGGCTGACCTGCCGAGGAAAGCCCCGGCTTACCTGCCGCCACCTCCCCCTCCGATGACTGGACCGGTTGTTACCTCGGCGCCAACATCGGCGGTGCTTTTGGCGATGCGAGTTTAAGTGGCGCGGCCGGAACGGTGTCGTCAGACGGTTCGGGCTTTGCCGGCGGCGGCCAGATCGGCTGCGATTACCAGTTCAGCGGCGGATGGGTCGTCGGCATCCGGAATATGTTCGACGGCACGAGCAACAAGAGGAGCGGCACAATCGCAAGCGGCCCGCTCGCCGGTGACGTGATCAACTTCAACAATCAATGGTTCGACACGCTGACGGCCCGCCTTGGCTATTCGTTTGCATCGCCCTGGTTGCTTTACTTGCAGGGCGGCGGTGCGTGGGCCCATACAAGCACGAACATCACCGCCGCTGGCGTTCAAACCGGCCAGACCTCCCACACCGGATCAGGCTGGACGATTGGTGGCGGCGTTGAATGGATGTTCGCGCCGCACTGGTCGGCATTCCTGGAAGGCAACTACATGGACTTCGGATCGCGCAACGGGACCGCGTTCACTCCCGTCGGAACGACCTGTGCGCCAGGGTGCGCCTTCAGCGCCAAGGCAACCGAGACGACCGTCCTGGTTGGCGTGAACTATCGATTCTTCTAGGCGCCTTCAGACGGCTGCGCTCGACGCGCAGCTTTGGAAAATTCAAAACCCCGGGCAACGCGTCCGGGGGTTTTTTGCGAAGTCGACAATAATTCAAACGTCATGGACTGTTGGGCATACATGTCACTGCCCTGACACATCTGTGCTTATCGGTGCACGCGTTGACGCAGGTTAGCCGGTCGGGCGTAGATCTGTTTTGCTCGTTGCAGCGGCGAAGGCACGAACTGAGACCCAGCACGCATTCTCTGCACGTCTGAGTGGGCGACGGCAAAGACGGTGCACCTTTGCTGGTCTGCGCAAAGGCACCGATCTGAAATAGCGCCGGGCTAAATATTATCAACGCGACAGCAATTGCCGCAATCGAAGCATGCTTCATAATGCCTCCGTCATCACAACGCGAGATCGAGGCCTCAACCGAGGTGCGGCAGCGTTATCGCGAATCTCGTCGCTCCGGACTCGCCGCAGGCGCGATCTTGCTGCTCAAGGTGAATTGTTTGGCCAGCAATGTTACGCCGCTCGCATCGACGATCGCGAGCGGCCTAAGTTGGGTGAGTTCTTTGTCCTCGACCAGTTTGTCCCAACGATTATCTAGAATTAGCCAGCGCTTGTCGTACCGGACCACGAGGATGGCATGATCGGCACGGACGGCGTTGTCATGGACGAGCACCATGCGCACGTCTTCCGAACGAACGCCGGCCTGACGGAGGGCCACGTATTTGGCGAGCGCATAATCCTCACAGTCGCCGTGACCGGTTTCGAAAGCGCCTTTTTTGTTGGCAAAGGGCGCAGTCCACTTGTCGGCGACAGCCCACTGGTTCCTGTCGGGTTCGTAATCGATCAGGGCGTTGATGGTCGCGTTGATAAGCGCAATTTTCGCGAGACCATCCTGATGTGCGGCTTCCCCGACGATGTCCCCAAATCGCTTTTCAGTCGATGTGCATTTGTCGAGGTTCGCCTGGCATTTCGTCAATTTTGGCAACTCGACCAAAATATCGGCCTTGATCTGTCGCCATTGATCCTTGGTCAAGCCTTCAGGCGCCATTAATTCCGTCATCCCGAACGGATGGTCCGTCGGGTCATTGGCGGATCGCAATTCGATTGCGTTCGCCGAACAGACCGAAAAAAGCATCACAAGCAATGTTGGAATAAAAATTTTTCCCATGACAGCACCCATGTTTCCCTATTGCGCGACCTTCCGCGCCGAAGGCGAACAATAGGACGCTACAACTTTGCGCCGTGCAGTTGGATCAAAAGATATTGGCATCGGCGCGTCGATATCCGCCGCACGCGCGATCTGGCCCACCGTTATCGGGCTGTTATTGCGGGTGTTTCGAACGTCCGCGAACATCTGCGAACGGTAAGTGATGCCCAGGGGCGGAGCCTAAATTGGCTAGTACGCTCCTGATAAATCTACAGATTTTGTACCGGCAAATCGCTCAAATACCAACAAGGATACCAACAATTAAAATCGTCGCTCCGCGACTAAGCGGCATGTCCGCTCACCACCGACAGCAGATATTCGCGGCCGCGGCCTCGTCGCGACCAATCGTTACGCCTCGACCCCAAGATAAGCCGCAAGCACATTCGGATCCTTAAGGACGCTCTCGGGAGTGCCTTCTGCAATCGTGCGGCCATAGTCGAGCACGTGAATGCGGTCGGCGAGATCGGCAATCATCTGCATGTCGTGCTCGATCCAGATCATCGTCATTTTCAATTCATGCTTTATGCGCAAAATGAAGCGGGCGAGATCCTCCCGTTCCTCGCGGTTGAGGCCCGCCGACGGCTCGTCGAGCAGCATGATGGTGGGCTCGAGTGCAAGGGCGCGAGCAAAGCCGACAATCTTCTGCACGCCGAACGGAAGGCTGCCGACGGCAGCGTGGCGATAGCGCTCCAGCTCCACGAGCGCGACGATGCGCTCGACTGCCTCGCGATGCGCGATTTCGGCGCGCCGCACGCTCGGCAGAAACAGCATTTCCGCCAATGGATTTGTATGGATGCGCGCATGGCGGCCGGTCAACAGGTTGTCCAGCACGCTCATCTGCGGAAAAAGCTCGCCGTGTTGGAATGTGCGGGCGAGTCCGAGCGGGGCAATCTCGTGCGGCGCACGGCCGGCTATATCCTCGCCCCGGAAACGGATAGCGCCGCTACCGCGATAGATGCCGCTGATGCAGTTGAGCGCGCTGGTCTTGCCTGCGCCATTGGGGCCGATAAGGGCGAACAGCTCACCCGTGGCAACCGAAAACGACACGTCGTCGAGCACGGTCAGGCCGCCGAAATTCAGACATAAATGGGTGACGTCGAGCTCAGCCATACCACCTCCGCGACCGGCGATATTGCTTGACGGCCCGGTACGAACGGCGCTCACCGCTAGCCTGACCCAGGTAAAACTCCTGCACGTCCTGATGGCTCTTGAGCCGTTCGCGATCGCCGTCGAGCACGATGCGGCCGTTCTCCATCACATAGGCGTAGTCGGCGATTGCCAGAGCAGTGGCGGCGCTCTGCTCCACGAGCAAGATCGCAATGCCAAGCTCGTCGCGGACCGTAAGCAGGCGCCGCGTGAGATCCTGCACGACAACAGGTGCCAACCCCAACGAGAGCTCATCGACAAGAAGAAGGCGTGGCCGGCACATCAAAGCGCCGGCAATCGCCAGCATCTGCCGCTCGCCACCCGAAAGCAGCCCACCGATCCGCTGGCGCAGCTCGGCAAGGCGCGGAAACAGGCTGAAAATCTGCTCGTCCTGGCGCCGGCGTTCCGCCGCGCTGGCGCGCGATACCGGCACAGCCAGATTTTCGGCAACCGTCAGATTGGGAAAGACCTTGTCGCGCTCAGGTACCAGCACAATGCCGCGCGCGGCGATATCGTGCGGTGGCGCGTTCTCGATGCGCCTTCCCTCAAATGACACAGTGCCTTCGGTGATTCGTGCATCGTCGAGGCCAAGAAATCCCGAGATTGCGCGTAAAGTCGTCGTCTTGCCGGCGCCGTTGGTGCCGAGAATCGCCACGATCTGTTTCGGGCCGACCGACAAAGTGACGCCCTGCACGGCGGTGATCACGCGTTTATAGACGACCTCAATCTTCTCGACCTGCAGCAAGGCGTCGCTCATTTGCGTGCTCCCGCCAGCGGCCGGTACTTGAAGGGCCAGAGCAGAAAATAGTTCTGCAACCGATGCCATATACCGACGAGCCCAAGCGGCTCGAACACCAGGAAAAGGATCATCACCGCGCCAAAGGAGGCGTAGTTCACCGCGAAGATATCGCCAGCGAGCTTCTCGACATTCGGCAGAAGATGCAGCAGCGCCTCGATCGCATAAGGAAACAGCGTTACGAAGGCCGCACCAAGCAGCGCGCCGAGCAGCGAGCCCATGCCGCCGATGATGATCATCGCGACGTATTGGATCGACAGGAATAGGTCGAAGGCCTCTATCGACACAAAGCCGCGGTAATAAGCGAACAGGCAGCCGGCGACCGACGTCATGCTCGACGAGATCACGAAGGCGAGCAGTTTGTACCTGGCGATGCCGATGCCGAGCGCTTCCGCAACCGTCTCACGCGCATGAACGGCACGGAAGGCGCGGCCCGAGCGACTGCGCAAGAGATTAATGCAGATGAGCAGGCTGGTGGTCGCGGCCGCCAACAGTACGAAATACCAGACACGGCCGCCGTTCAGTTTAAATCCGGCAAGGCTCGGGGGCTCGACTATGATGCCGGTTGAGAATCCGCGCTTGGTCTCGTATTCGCCGCCGAGATAGATGACGACGAAATGCAGCGCCAGGGTGCTCACCGCGAGATAGAGCCCGCGCAGCCGCAACGACGGCAGGCCGAACACGAAGCCCAGCACGATCCCGGTCACGGCCGACGCAGGCAGCGTAAGCCAGAACGGCGCATGAATTTCGCGTGCGAGGATCCCCGTCGTGAAAGCACCGGCGGCAATCAGCCCGGCATGGCCGAGCGAGATCTGCCCGGCATAGCCGGTGAGAAGCATCAGCGAGAGCGCGCCGACCGAGGCGAGAAAGACCTGGCAGGCGAGATCGAGCGCAAAGGGCGACGCGACGAAAGGAAATCCCGCGAGTGTTAGCATGAATACGGCCAAGCTGATGCGCTCGGCACGCGTCTGTACCAGCGCTAGGTCCTGCCCGTAGCCGGTGCGGAAATAGCCGCTCGCGCGCGGCGCCGGCCTAAACACGATCGAGCTCCTCGCGTGTGCCGAACAGGCCCCACGGCCGCACCGCCAGCATGGCGATCAGCGCCAGGAACGGCACGACGTCGGACAGCAGCGCGTCGACGTAATAAATGAGAAGCACCTCAGCCGCTGCGACGATCAGGCTGCCAACCAGCGCGCCCACCAGACTGTCGAGGCCGCCGACCAACGCGGCGGGAAAGGCCTTGAGCGCGATCACCGTCATACCGCCCGTCACACCGGAATCGAGAGCCATCAAAATACCCGCGAGCGCCCCGGTGAGCGTCGACAGACTCCAGGCCAGCGCATAAATGCCGTGCAGGTTGATGCCGCGCTGCGCCGCCAGCAGCGGATTCTGCCCGGCGGCACGCATGCGCATGCCCCAGCGGCCGAAGCGCAGGAAAGCAAACAGCGCCGCATAGACGAGGACCGTTGTCGCGACCAGCACGGCAGACCACATCGAAATGCGCGCGCCGCCCAACAGCACCAGCGACGGGTTCGGTACGCCGAGTGCCTGCGCCGGATATTGCTGCTGCGCCGACCAGATCAGTGCCACCACGCCGCGGATGAGAATGCCGAGCGCGACCGTCGTGAGAATCGCGGCAAGCACCATCTCGCCGGTCATTTTGCGCATCAAAAAAACATAGACCAGCGCGCCGGCCGTGAGACTCAGCAGAATGGCCGCGGCCAGGGCGATAACAGGGTGGCCGTTGAAGAGAGATGCGGTCGCAAGCACCATGTAGGCGCCGAGCATCATCAGTTCGCCGTGCGCGAGATTGAGCACGCGGCTGACGCGATAGATTAACACGTAGCCGCACGCGATAAGCGCGTAGATCGACGCGAGGACGACGATGTTGACGACAAGTTGCACGGACGAAGCTATCCAACGTGAGAGAGAATGTTGTCGTCATTCCGGGGCACGCCGAAGGCGTGAACCCGGAATCCACACTGCCTGCCTTTTTCGTCTGGATTCCGGGTTCGCGAGCTACGCCCGCGTCCCGGAATAACAGATGGCGGATCACTTCACCGCGTAGTTCTTCCAGTCCTGCACGCGCGAGATCTTGCTGCCGTCCCACTTGTAGACGCGGTAGTAGAGCTGCGTGCGGAAGTGATTGTCTTTGGTCCAGACGATCGGCCCGCCGCGCAGGCCCTTGGTATCTATGGTCAGGTTTTCCATCGCGCTGCGCAGCTTGGCGCGGTCAGTCGATGCGCCGGCAGCTTTCAGCGCCGCCTCGATCGCCATGCCGCCGATCCAGCCTTCGGTCATGGTCTGCGCCGGATATTTTGAACCGGCCTGCTTGGCGGCCGCATCGATCTCCTTCTGGATCGGCAGGTCTTCCTGGAACAGTGCGTTTGAGTTGACGACAAAGAATTTGCCGTCCTTCAGCCGCACAAGCTCGGCCTCGGCCTCGAGATGGCCCCAGGCGATATAGTCATCGCTCCAGCCAAGCTTCCGCAGCGCCTCGAGCGTGCGCACCTGCGTAACCCACGGCGCCCAGGAATAGACCCAGTTCGGCCCGGCATCCTTTAGCTTGGTCGCGAAGGGCGTGTAGTCGGCGGTCGGCGGCGGGATCACCTCCTGGTCAACCGGCTCCATGCCGACCTTCTTCGACAGGTCCATGGCGTAGTCCATCTCGCCGCGTGAGAGCGGAATCGCCATCGCCGAGAAGCCGATCTTCACCGGGCCTTTCGCGGTCGCCTTGATGAAGTCGAGCGTCGCCTGGCTGTCGAAATGCGAGGCGTATCCGGTGGTGCAGAACTGCAGCGGATCGGCCGGCGGGTAGACGCTCTGCGGGCAGACCCCGCTGGCAAACACGAGCGGCACCTCCGCACTCTTGGTCTCGGCGATCACCGGCGCATAGGTGGAGGACAGGCTGGCATTTACCATCAGGATGACATTGTCCTGCGTGATCAGCTTTTTCGTGTTCGCGGCGGCTTTCGAGGGCTGCGCGCCGTCGTCCTCGATCACAAGCTTGATCTTACGGCCGTTAACGCCGCCGCCGGCATTGACCCGATCGATGTAGAGACGCATCGCATCCACTGCCGGCGCATAAGTGCTCGACGGCGGGCCGGTTAGCGCGGCCGTTACGCCGACGACGTAATCCTGCGCGGCCGCGGGCAGCGCAATAGCTGTCGCCGCTATAGCGCCGAGCAAAACCTTCTTGAACATGGTGGTCCCTCCCGTTGTCATTGTCTGCTACCTCTAAAGCATCACATCGCCCGCTCCGGCGGCGATCAGACGTTCCTCGCTGTCGTCATACATCCCGTCGACGAGATCGCGGAATCGCTCGTACATCAGCTTGCGCTTCACCTTCCGCGTCGGCGTCACCGGCTCGCCTTCCTCTTCCGGATCGAGCGCCTTCGGCAAAATACGGAACGACTTGATCTGCTCGACGCGCGCAAGATCGCCGTTGACGCGGTCGATTTCGACACGCATCAGCTTTTCGATCTGCGGGTGGGTGGTGAGGCTGGTGAAACCCGTGTAGCCGACGTTGTTGGTGCGCGCCCAGTCGGCGACGGTGTCGAAATCGATCTCTATGACGGCCGTCAGATATTTGCGGCCGTGTCCGAACACCACGGCTTCCGCCACATAAGGGCTCGCACGCAGCGCGTTCTCGATATAGGACGGCGAAATCGTCTTGCCGCCGACGGTCACAATGAAGTCGCGTGCGCGATCGACAAGGCGTAAAGCACCGTCGCGCCACTCGCCGATATCGCCGGTGCGCAGCCAGCCGTCGGCGTGCTTGATCTCGCGCGTTGCCGCATCGTTTTGCCAGTAGCAGTCGAACAGATCCGGGCTGCCGACTAGCACTTCGCCGTCCTCGGCAAGCCTGACCTCGACGCCTTCGACGGCCGTGCCGACATTGCCGGGGCGCGCGAAGGGGCCGCGTTGTCCAGCAATGATGCCGCCTGCCTCCTCGGTCTGGCCGTACATCTCGACCACGTTGAGGCCATAGATCTGCCAAAGCACCGCGGTCTCGGCCGGCAGCGATGCGCCGCCGCTGACCACAAGCTCCAGCCGGTCGAAGCCGAATTTGTTGAGAATCGGCCGGAAAACCAGCGCCTGCAGGATGCGATAGAGGGCTTCCTGCAGGCCAGTTGTCGTGCCATCCCACCGGCGGCGAGCGTGCCTGCGCGCAAACCGCATCGCAAGCTCGTAAGCCGCGCGCTTGATGCGGCCGGAGTTGAGCACGCCGACCAGCGCATGCGATGCGAATTTCTGCAGATAGCGCGGGACGGTGAACATCACGGTCGGCGCGACCTCAAACAGCGTCGCCGTGAAGTCCTCGGGATCCTCGCCGAAATGCGGCACCAGCTCCGACATCAGCGGCAGCGTGATGGCGACGTCGCGGCCGAGCACGTGGCACATCGGGAGATAGACGACTGTGCGATGCGGCTTCTCGCGCAATGTCGGATAATGCGTGATGACGGTGTCGGTGGCGGCAAGGTGCTTGCCATGGCTGACCAGCGCACCCTTCGGATGACCGGTCGTGCCCGAAGTATAGACGATGAAAGCCGGGTCGGCCGGCGAAAGTCCTGCCAGTTTCTTTTCGAGCCACGAGAGGTCAGGCTTTTCCGCCGCGGCCAGCAGATCGGCGAAGCGGTACAGATTCTCGTGCGCGTAGCCGAACATCGCGGAATCGTCGAGCACGACGACCGCGCGCAGGTCCGGCAACCGGCCTGCTATCGGCAGGATCTTGTCGACATATTCCTGGTCTTCGGCGATGAAAACGCAGGCGCCGCCGTCCCGCATCTGGTATTCGACCTCAGCTGGCGCGGCTGTCGGATAGATGCCGTAGGTGATGGCGCCGAGCGATTGCGCGGCGAGATCGCAGATCATCCACTCTTCGCAGACATCACCCATGATGGCGACGCGCTCGCCGCGCGCAATGCCGAGGCTCTGCAACGCGCGCGCGGCGTGCGCGACCAGCGCCGCATAGTCGCGCCAGCGGCGCTCGCGAAAGATACCGAGATGCTTGGAGCGGAAGGCGACCGAATCCGGCATTGCTCGCGCCCGCTCGCACAGGAGATGCAGAGCGGTCGTATGGCGCAGCCTGTCGCGATCGACCGTCACGGTCATCGTGCGCTTTTCCCGCGCTTGGCCTGACTAAAATTCTATAATTCTATCGAATTCGATATCCGGGCCCGCGTCAAGCAACGTCGGCGTTCAGCGAGACTTTCGTCGCATCGTGGGGCGCTTGCCCATCCCGCCGATCACCAGGCGCGCAAATTCCTTGGCAATCTCCGCCACACCGAAATTTTCCTTGCGCTGCCAACTCGATGCCGCATTGCACATGCCGAGTATGGCGAGCGTGGCGAGGCGAATATCGAGATCGACGCGGAATTCGCCTTTGGCAACGCCCTCCCCAATCACTTCCTCGAAGATGCGTTCAAGCCCACGCGACCAGCGGCCGATGCGGCGGCGGCTTTCGCGCGGCAGGTGCTGACGCTCGTTGAGGAAAACCTTGACGAAATTGGCCCGGTCCACCAAAGGCGAGAGATGGGATTCGATCAATAAAACCAACCGCTTTCGAGCGCTTTCTGGCCGGGCAGCGATCGCTTTGGCGGCTTCGAAGAAGCCCTCGACCCCCCTGAGGCAGACGAGTTCCAGCGCCGCCTCCTTTGATGAGAAATAATAGTAAAGGCTCGCCTGCCGGATGCCGAGCACATCGGCAATGTCCTGCGTGGTGGCGCCGTGAAAGCCGCGCTCCGCGAAGACCCGCGAAGCGGCATCGATAATCTGCGGCGCGCGGCGGCGCTGGCTGCCGCTGCGCCGGGTCGATGGCAAGGCGTGAACATTCATGCCGATTGCTCGCGTGACACGCTTCTGGAGGACGTTGAGAATTGTCGCACGCTTTCGCCGTCGAGGCCATTGTCTTCTGCTGCGCAGGCGATCTACATTCTATCTATTGAGGTATAGAATTTATACGGGAGCCGCGTGCATGAGCACTGCCAAAGGCCGACCGCCCTTCCGCGCCGACCATGTCGGCAGCCTGCTCCGCCCCGCCGCTTTGCGCCAGGCCTTCCGCCGCCACGCGGCGAAGGAAATCGGCGACGCCGAATTCGGCAAATTACAGGACGAATGCATCCGCGAGGTGGTTGCGATGCAAGAGCAGGTCGGGCTCAAGGTGGTGACCGATGGCGAATTTCGCCGCGGCTCCTATTGGGGTCGCTTCGTCGAGCGCACCGACGGCTTCGCCATCAAACCGGCCTCTTTCAAATTCCGCAACGACGCCGGCCACGAGGTCGAGTTCACCGCGCCTTACGCCACGAGAAAGATCACGCGGCTGCAGCCGCTGGCGCTCGATGAATACATGTTCCTGCGTGGCGCGACCAAGCTCACTGGCAAGATTACCCTCCCCGCACCTTCGACCATGCACTTCTACCGCTGCAATGACTATGCTGATCGCGGGGCTTATCCTAATGTCGATTCATTCTTCACAGATCTTGCGAAAGTATTCCGGCAGGAGATCGCCGAGCTTGCCAAGGCCGGCTGCAGCTATGTACAGCTTGATGAGGTCGCCGTCGCACTTTTGTGCGATCCAGCCATCCGGGACGAGATAAAGCGCTCGGGCAGCGAGCCGGATGTGCTCGTCGACCTCTACATTAAAAGCATCAACGACGCCGTCGCGGAGTGCCCATCCGAGGTGATAGTCGGCGTGCACATGTGCCGCGGCAACTTCAAGGGTCACTACCTCGGCGCAGGTGGCTACGAGTTGGTCGCCGAGCGCTTTTTTGCCGATACCAAAGTGAATCACTTCCTGCTTGAATATGATACGCCACGCGCCGGCGACTTCGCACCCCTGCGTTTCGTGCCGAAGGACAAAGGTGTGGTCCTCGGCGTGATCAGCTCAAAGACGCCGGCGCTGGAAAGCCTCGACGCGCTCAAGCGCCGCCTCGACGAAGCAACCCGTCACATCGATCTCGACAGGCTCGCGATCGGACCGCAATGCGGATTTGCTAGCACCGTCGCTGGCAATCCTGTCACGGAGTCCGATGAGCGCCGCAAGCTGGCGTTGGTTGTCGAAGCGGCGCGCGAATTCTGGGGCTCAGCGCAGTAGCTGGAAGGGCCGCACAGAAGGCATTGTTGAGTTTGAGTCTTGCCAGGCGAGGTACACAGTTGGATACCATTCTTCGAATGGGGCTTTTCCAGGAAAAAACTGCGCAAAATCAGAAACTATCTTTGGAAGTGGTGCCCAGGGGCGGAATCGAACCACCGACACTGCGATTTTCAATCGCATGCTCTACCAACTGAGCTACCTGGGCGCCGAATTGGCCCTGAACGGGCCAATCAGTGAAGCGCGGGCGTTATAAAGGCCCTGCTCCGCAGTGTCCAGAACGCCGCCTGCAGCCTCCCGAATCATGGATTAAGGCCAATTGCCGCGCGGAACCGCTTCTTCAACGCCGCGCCGTCGCGCAGCGGAAGCACGCGCGGCGGCTCGTCGGCGGCAATGAGCACACGCGCAAAGAGCATCTCATCGAGACGCTTCAGACGGCCCGCAAGGTCGGCCAATGCGGCCTCGTCACGCACGTCGAGACAGGTGCCGATTCCGCATGCGGTGGCAACGCTGATGAGATCGACGCCGCTCTGGGTATGGCTCGGTTGCATTCCGGTCTCGCCGTAGACGCCATTGTCGAAAACGATGACCGCGAGATTGCGCGGTTTCTGGATGCCGATGGTCGCAAGCGCGCCCAGCCCCATCAGCATTTCGCCATCGCCCGTGATCACCGCGACACGTTTCTTCGGTTGCGCGAGTGCCAGCCCCAGACCGATCATGGCAGCGCCGCCCATGGCGCCCCACAGATAGAAATTGCGGTCATTGTCGCCGGCAGCGGCAGCATCCCACGCTGTCGAACCGAGACCCGGGACAACCAGCAAATCCTCGCCGCGACCGGCGAGCAGGGTGGCCATGGCGGCGCGGCGCTCGAGTTTCATTTGGTCCACACCTTCTTGCCGATCAGCTGCTGCGACAAAATGACAGCGGCAATGCGCTCATCGCCGAAGGCCTGTTGCAGCGCGCGCTCGGCCGCGCCGGCGACTTCATCTGGCGTTTTCACGCGGTAAACATCCGCTTCGCACAATTTGAGCACCGGCTCGACGATCGAGCCCATCGGCACCTGCCAGGGATTGAACTCCTCCCACTCGCCGCGCATCGTGATGACCATCAGCAGCGGGAAGCGGCAGGCGCGCGACAGCGAAAGCATGTTGATGCAATTGCCGACCCCGCTTGATTGCATCAGCAGCGCGGCACGCTCGCCGCCAAGCCAGGCACCGGCGGCGAGAGCAACGCCCTCCTCCTCCGTAGTGAGAACGACGTCGCGCATGTCACTGTCGGCACGGCAACGCTCGATCAAGCGCGAATGGCCGGCATCTGGCACATATCCGATCTGCCGGACGCCGCCTCGCTTGAGCGTGTCGAACAGTTGATCCGGCCAATGGCCGGGGCCTGCGCTCATGTCTCCCCCGCCTCACCGTCAGCCGGCCGTTCGCCGTCCTCATCCTCATCGTCCTTTGCCGGAACGGCGTAGACGCCGGAAAGCCAGCGGTTGAGATCGATATCGGCGCAACGTTTCGAGCAGAAAGGCTTGAAAGCCGTTTCCACCGGCCTGCCGCAGATCGGGCAACCTTGCCCGGGCGATATCTTGCGATTGATTTCGTTCATCTGGAACGGGACTCGTTGCTATCAGGCAAATCTCGCGCGGCGCTATTGTACGTGCGCACGTTCGCTCCGCGCTAGACCGCGTTGAGCCAGCCAAAGCGAACCGGATAGCCTTCGCCGCCCAGCAGCGTCATGACTTCATAAAGTGGCAAACCCACGACATTGGTGTAGGAGCCGACGATCTTGACGATGAATGAGCCGGCGATGCCCTGCGCCGCATAGCCGCCGGCCTTGCCGCGCCACTCGCCCGACGCCAGATAGGCCTCGATGTCTTCTTCGGTCAGCCGCTTGAAGCGCACGCGCGTCTCGACGAGACGCTGGCGGAATGTTTCCTTTGGCGTGACCAGGCAAATCGCCGTGTAGACTCGATGGTTGCGGCCGGACAGCAACCGCAGGCATTGCGCCGCCTCGTCGAGCAACTCCGCCTTCGGAAGAATGCGGCGGCCGACAGCCACCACCGTGTCAGCGGCCAGCACAAAGGCGCCGCGCAATTCATCGTCGAGCTTCACATTTTCCAGCGCTGTCGTGGCCTTGGCGTGCGCCAGCCGCGTTGCGTAGGCGCGTGGAATTTCGCCGCGCCGCGGCGTTTCGTCGAGATCCGCCGGCTTGAGCGCATCGGGCTCGATGCCGGCCTGATTGATCAAGGCAAGCCGGCGCGGCGAACCGGAAGCGAGCACGAATTTGGGACGGCCGATCATATGTGTGCGTGATGGCGATGATTTAAGGGACGATGAGAATGGGCGCGGAAACTAGCGGAATAGGCCCGTTTTCACAACCCGAACCGGCGGAGACGGTCTCATTCATTGCCGCCGCCCGGACGCCCGAAACGCTCGCGGATGCGCGCCACCAACTGGTCCCGCACTTCGCGGTAGGCATTGAGCCGCTGCTCGCGGTTGCCTTCGGCGGCGGTCGGATCGGATGTCGGCCAGTACTCAACCTCTGCCGCCAGGTTACGCGTTATTTCAAGGGCCTTGTGATGCGCGGGCGGCGACAGCGTCACGATCAAATCGAAATTGAGCCCCTCGAGGTCCTCGAGTTCTTCGAACGTCGTAGGTTTATGACGGGAGATGTCGATGCCGATTTCTTCCATGGCCGCAACCGCAAAGGGGTCGAGATCGCCTTTCTGGACTCCGGCGGAGCCGACATAAACGGTTGTTCCCAACATCTGCTGGAGCAAACCCGCCGCCATCGGCGAGCGCACCGCGTTCATGCCGCAGGCAAACAGCACCGCGTGGGGCCGCGAAGAACGCTCGGCAGCCAATTTAGCCCTACCCCTTCCAGTGCAGCACGCAGAGCAGCGTGAACAACCGGCGTGCAGTATCGAGATCGACGACCACTTTGCCCTTCAGCCGCTCCACCAGAATGTTGGAGCCGTCATTGTGGATGGCGCGCCGCCCCATATCGATGGCCTCGATCTTGTCGGGCGTGGCGGTGCGGATCGCCTGATAGTAGCTGTCGCAGATCATGTAGTAGTCCTTCACGATCCGCCGCAGCGGCGTGAGCGAAAACAGGTGCGCGACAACCGGCGTGCCGTCTTCGCGCCGGATGTCGAACACCAGGCGGTTGCCGTTGATGCTGAGATGAAGTGTGTAGGGGCCGTCGTCGTGGCCCACCGGCGCAAATGAATTCTGCTCGAGCAGATCGTAGATCGCGACCTGACGCTCGTGCTCGACGTCCGGATTCGACCGGCCGATCGAAGCCTCATCGAGCACGACCCCGACGAGGCGTCGCTTCATGGCAACCGGCGGTGATTTAGCCGCGCTCATTTTTGATTGAGACGAATGGCCACCGAGCGCGCATGCGCTCCCAGGCCTTCCGCTTCGCCGAGCGCGATGGCAGCCGGACCGAGCGCGCGCAATTGCTCTGGTCCGCACTTGAGCAGCGATGTGCGCTTCATGAAATCAAGGACGCCGAGACCCGACGAAAAGCGCGCCGAGCGCGCGGTCGGCAAGACGTGGTTGGAACCGGCAACATAGTCGCCGATCGCTTCCGGCGTGTGGGCGCCGATGAAGATTGCGCCGGCATTGCGGATGCGGGCAACAAGCGGCTCGGCATCGGCGGCGACAATTTCCAGGTGTTCGGGCGCGAGTTGGTCGACCAGCGCGATCGCATCCGCCAGTCGGGGCACGACGATGATCGCGCCGAAATCACGCCACGACGCGCCAGCCACGTCGGCGCGCGCCAGGGACTTGAGCTGCGAGTCGACCGCCTTTTCGACTTGCGTCGCCAGCGCGGGATCGTCGGTGATCAGGATCGACTGCGCGCTGACATCGTGCTCGGCCTGCGCCAGCAGGTCGGCCGCGATCCAGTCGGCATTGCTGGTCTTGTCCGCCAGCACCAGAACTTCGGACGGCCCGGCAATCATGTCGATGCCGACCTTGCCGAACACCAAACGCTTGGCGGCGGCCACATAGGCATTGCCGGGTCCGACAATCTTGGCGACCGGCGCAATCGTTTCCGTGCCGTAGGCCAAGGCGGCCACGGCCTGTGCGCCGCCGATGCGATAAATCTCGTCGACGCCGGCAAGCTTTGCGGCGGCCAACACCAGCGGATTGAGCTTGCCGTCCGGCGCCGGCACCACCATCGCCAGCCTGGAAACACCCGGCGACCTTGGCCGGTACTGCATTCATCAATACCGACGACGGATAGGCCGCGGTGCCACCCGGCACGTAAAGGCCGACAGCTTCGATCGCCGTCCATTTCGCGCCCATCTCGACCCCAAGCGGGTCGGTAAAGCGTTCATCGGCGGGCTTCTGACGGCGGTGGTAACTCTCGATACGCTCGCGCGCGAGCTTGAGCGCGTCGAGCGCTGCGCCCTGGCAGGCCTTTTCCGCCGCTGCGATTTCCGAGGGCGCGACACGCAAGCTGACCTTGGCGAGATCAAGCCGGTCGAACCTGGCGGTCAGCTCGAACAAGGCGCGGTCGCCGCGCGCCACCACATCCGCGACGATGCCGCGCACGGCCTGCTCGACGTCCTGCGCAGCCTCGCGTTTGATCGCGAGAAGACTGCGAAAACGCTCAGGAAACTCCGCGCTCTGACTGTCCAAGCGAATGGGCATTAGCCTGATCCCGCCGGCATGCTGCCGGGTTGACAGGTCAATGGGTGATGCGCGCCTTGGCGTCAACCCTTGACGCACGGTCCTGAAACAAAAGGCCCCGGCGCAAGGCAAACCCTGACACCAGCTGATTTCGCCGGTTCCGCCGATCCCGGTTCAGGTGCGCCGGGATTTCGCGCCGCCACCGTCGACATCGACGTGAGCGGGGCACGACGTCGCTGTCCATGATGGACCAAGGTCAGCCAGTTCCGCCTCGAGGCATTCGACCTCGAACCGCAACGACGCTCCACCCGAAAATGTCAGCGTGATGACGCCGGACGGCGCTTCCGTTTCGGAAAATTCGACCGCCAGAAGATTGAGGACGGCGTCCTTGCGGACCGGGTCAACCTGCCGGCACTTGCAGGACAGCACGCGCTCGAAACGCAAGGCCGACCGCCGCCGCCGGTATTGCGGCTCGGCGCCAGGGACGCTGCTTTGCGCGCTCTCCCAGTCGAACCGGTTGAGCGCGACGACGACGCGCCTTTCCTGCGGGCGCCACAAGATGTCGGAGACCTTGAGCACCGCGTCTTGCAGGTGGGCCGAAGCGACCTCGAGGTCTTCCTCGTCGAGAACCACGAATTTCAGCGGGTCCATTGGCGTTCGCGCTCCCCTCCCCGCGTAATTAGGCAAGCTGGACAGAACCCGCAAGGTCCTCAGCGATCGGGAAACGCAGGCTCCAGGCCGGCCGCCGTCCAGCGCGGACGGGTCGCCGGATCGGTCAGCTTGCGCAGGAAGTCCGCGGCGCGGGCGCGGTCCTGCGCACGCGCATGAATGGCCGCGGAATAAGTATTGGCGCTGTATAATTCGCCCGGCAGCGGGCCGATCACCTTGGCGCCTTTCACCGGCAGGACTTCGCTGATGAAGGTCGTGCCGAGTTCGGCCCTGCCCTCGGCAATCGAGACCGCCACGTCATGGCCGCCCTTGCCGAGGACCGCCTTCTTGTTGATCTCGTCGGCGATGCCGAGCTTCTGCAACAACGCGGCGAACATGATACCGCCCGAGCCGCCGGCCTTTGGATCCGTGTAGGCGACGGAAGCGCGCATTCAGCAAAGCGCGCTTGAAAGCATCGGGCGTGGAAATATCCGGAATAGGCGCACCCTCGCGCACGACAACGCCGGTGACCGTCCGGCCAAGATCGATGGCGCTGTCAGGCACAACAAGCCCGAGCTTGGCCAGATCGGCGATATAAGTTTGCGACAAGATCACGAGGTCGGCCGCCTCGCCGCCCTTGATGCGGTCGCGCAGCGACCCGGCGGTGCCGAAGTTCAGATCGAGCTTGTTGCCGGATTCGCGTTCGTACTCGGCGCCCAGCGCGGCGACCATCGACTTCACGGCGCCCGCGCTCATCACTTTCGTTGCAGTCACCCAATGTCTCCTTTACCGCGCACATCCTAAACTGTCATCGCCGGGCTTGTCCCGGCGATCCCGCTTAGGAGAGTGCGTGCCCGCCTGAGCGGGATCACCGGGACATGGGCGTGCGAAAGCACGCCATTCTTCGAACGGCTATGCCCGGTGATGACAGATTATGACGCAAGCGTTCAGGCGCTGATCCGTTCGATCGCCGCGCCGCAGCGCGAGAGCTTCTCCTCGAGCCGCTCGAATCCGCGATCAAGGTGGTAGACACGGTTGACCATGGTCTCGCCCTCGGCGGCAAGCGCCGCAATCACCAATGACACGGACGCGCGTAAATCGGTCGCCATCACCGGCGCGCCCTTCAGGCGATCGACGCCCTCAATGGTCGCAGTCTCGCCATTAAGATGAATGTGTGCGCCGAGCCGCGCCAGTTCCTGCACATGCATGAAACGGTTTTCGAAAATCGTTTCGGTAATGTGCGAGGTGCCCTTGGCGCACGTCATCAAGGCCATGAACTGCGCCTGCAGGTCGGTGGGAAATCCGGGAAACGGCGCCGTGCTCACGTCCACCGGCTCAAGTCCCGCACCGTTGCGGGCAATACGAATGCCTTCGTTGGTGGGCGTCACCGTCGCGCCTGTTTTCGCCAGCACGTCCAGCGCGGCCTGCAACAATTCGGGGCGCGCGTTCTGGAGCAGCACGTCGCCGCCCGTCATCGCCACCGCCATTGCGTAGGTTCCGGTCTCGATCCGGTCCGGGAGAACCGCGTGGCGCGCGCCATGCAATTTTGAAACGCCCTCGACGACAATGCGCGAGGTGCCTGCGCCGCTGATCTTGGCGCCCATCTTGTTGAGGCAGTCGGCGACATCACCGATCTCGGGCTCCTGCGCGGCATTTTCGATCACCGTCGTGCCGTTCGCCAGCGACGCAGCCATCAAGGCCGTGTGGGTGCCGCCGACCGTGACCTTCGGAAAGACGATTTCGCCGCCACGCACGCCTTTCTTGGCGCGCGCGATGACATAGCCGCCCTCGATCTCGATCTCCACGCCGAGTTTCTCGAGTGCCATGATCAGCAGATCGACCGGCCGCGTGCCGATCGCACAACCGCCCGGCATGGACACCTTGGCTTCGCCCATGCGCGCCACGAGCGGCGCCACCACCCAAAAGCTCGCGCGCATCCTGGACACGAGTTCGTAAGGCGCGGTGGTATCGACGATGTGCTTGGCCGAGATATGGATGGTGCGGCCGTTATTGAAATCATCGCCCGCGCGCTTGCCGGCGATCATCACGTCGACGCCGTGATTGCCGAGGATGCGCTGGAGCTGGATGACATCAACCAGGCGCGGCACGTTCTCGAGGATCAACGTATCCTCGGTGAGCAGGCTCGCGATCATCAGCGGCAAAGTTGCGTTTTTCGCGCCCGAAATCGGGATCGTGCCGTTCAAACGCTGACCGCCGACTATTCGTATCCGATCCATGCCCGCCCCGCCCGCTACCGACCACATTAGCCGGCTTTTCGCCCAACTTATGGGCCCGCAATCGGCCTTTGAAAAGTCTTATGCCAGAAAGTCTAGCACCCAAGGGCCGATACCATCGTCGCGAAATTGCGGCGAAAGTCCGGTTCCCTCAGCGAACTGGGCCGCCGTCCTTGGCCGATGCACGGGTTTCGCCCGGCATATCCCGGCCTCGTTCCTGCGCTTTGCGCCGGCGCAGGTTTTCGCGCAGCGCCGCCGCCAGGCGCGCCTCGCGGCCGGCCGGTTTATGGGGCGGCTTTCTCGTCTTGTCCTGATCCTTGCTTTGGCGCGTCATGCGGGCATTTACCCGCCCGTCTTATAGTTTCGCAAGCCGCGCCGTCGCCTTGCGCCACCGGGAGCCGTATGGCAGTTTCCGCCGCATTCGCGCCGCGCCATTTTCCGTTGCGCATTTTCATGCTGCCGTAGCTCAGTGGTAGAGCACCCCCTTGGTAAGGGGGAGGTCGAGTGTTCAATCCACTCCGGCAGCACCGGTGCGCGCGAAAGTTATAAAAGTCGAAGGGGCTCAGGCGAAGAGCCCGCTGAGCCCGTTCAATGGCACGTTCACCCTTGCCCATCCACGCGAGGATAATGGCGCTGAAATTAAGTGCGAAGACATTAGAGTTGCTTAGCTCCAGCGCGCGATCGAACAGCCTGAGCGCGGTCACAGCGTCATGCTCAGTCAAAGCGATGACATGTGCCGCGGCTGCGAGTGCCGTTGCGTCATCACTACCGTAAGCGATCGCCTCGTGCGCGTGATGAATTGCTGCGATGCGATCTTCATCACGCAATCCTGCCCGAGCGTAGCGATGATGGAAACACCTGCTCAGAAACGCGTGCGCGGCGGCGTAGTCCGGCTGGAGCTCCAAGGCGTCCTGAAGCAACGGGATCGCGACTTCGAAGTCCTTGGTATGTGCCCCAGAACGAAGGGGAGCGCTCGTAAAACAAGATCATAGGCGTTGAGGTTGGTAGGCCTTTGGCGTTTGACGCGATCAGTCTCAGCCTTCCTAAGGCTCGGCTCGATTGCACCAATCGACGCACATCGTAATCTCGTCCTGAAGCGCAAATACGTCTTCAAGTACGCGGTCATACTGCTCCGCCCAAAG
This sequence comes from uncultured Alphaproteobacteria bacterium, assembly GCA_963819915.1. Lineage (GTDB taxonomy): Bacteria > Pseudomonadota > Alphaproteobacteria > Rhizobiales > Xanthobacteraceae > Pseudolabrys. Next base: position 745,761 of record CAWFXX010000005.1, on the reverse strand, counting down.
ATGAGCGTCCGTTTTTCCATCGATCAGTTGGGTGGTGATTCGAACCCGATTTCCCGACTTGCGTACTCCTCCTTCGAGGACGTAACGGACACCGAATTTATTTGCGACCTCCTGAATGGTTGTCGGCTTATTCTTGTAAATGAAAGTCGAGTTGCGAGAGATCACCGACAGCCATTTGATACGCGAAAGCCCCGTGATGATTTCGTCAACCATGCCGTCCGCGAAATACTCTTGTTCCGGGTCGCCGCTCATGTTCTGGAACGGCAGCACTGCGATCGAGGGTCTTTCTGACCGCACCGTACCCAATGAAACATCCCGGTCACTTTTTAAATCTGAAACCGAGGACTTGAGACCAACCAACCGGTAACCTCGTCCTGGCACGGTCACAATGTTGAGTCTGGCCGCTCTTTCCCTCATCAAGCGCTTTTCTTAGCGCCGAGACATGGACCTGGATGTTGTTCTCCTCGACAACTAACCCGGGCCAAACCCTGGTCATCAGCTCGTCTTTGCTGACTACCTCACCTTTCGCCGCGGCAAGCACACAAAGAATGTCGACCGCCCGACTGCCAAGTGGCACGATTACGCCGTCGCGCGCCAGCTGGCGTTCGTTCACATCAAGGCCAAAACGGCCAAAGCTGATCTTGTTGCGATCCATCGTACTCAACAGTCGTGGCCGCGCGTTCAGAACAATTAAGCTTCTGAAACATGGACCTTAAGCGTCCCCCCCGGTTACGGTCCAGCGTCGAATTGATCGGTGCCAGAGAAGCCGGAACACTCAGTTCTCTCGGCGCCAGGTTCAAGCATTTAAAAAGGGGGTAAAGCCGTGAAATCTTCCCCGTAGGGCATTTCTTCATCTGCTGGCAGGCGCCGCCACATTGCCGACGTTGCCGCGTATTGTGCACGCCGAGTCCTTCCTGGAAAAGTTTAGCAGCCTGATCAACCCGCGGCGGCCAGCGGCTTGCGTCGCGGCCGGCGCGGCACGCGCCTGCGACCGACGATCTCGGAGTATTCATCAATCGGCTGCGGCCGACCGACGATGTAGCCCTGGATCTCGTTGCAGTTTTCACTCGCCAGAAACCGCAACTGCTCCTCGGTCTCGACGCCCTCCGCCACCACCGGCAGATTGAGCCCGCGCCCGAGCGCGATCACCGCGCGGATGATGGTTGCCGCCTGCTGGCTGTGAAGACCACCAGCAGGTTCTGCGCATCGAACATGCACAGGCCTTGGTTCATATTGTTGAGCGCGACGTCGAGCTGAAGGTTTTGCTCGTTCAGCTTTTGCCGGATGCGGGCCGACATCGATCCGACTAGACACAAGGAATAATGCTGCGGGAAGTGATGATCAGCGCGGTTTCAAAAACGAAAAATCGCAGCCCTGATCGGCGCCCAGAATTTCCTGCGCATAAAGCCGGGCATAGCCGCGTGTCGGCGTTGGCTCGGACGGCTTGGATGCCGCTGCCCGCCGCTTGAGCTCAGCATCGTCGACGGCGAGATCGATGCGCCGCTTGCTCACCGAAAGCCGGATTCGATCGCCTGTCCGCACCAGCGCAAGCGGCCCCCCGGATGCGCTGTCCGGCGTCACGTGCAACACGATTGTGCCGAACGCCGTTCCGCTCATGCGCGCATCGGAGACACGCACCATGTCCTTGATGCCTTTGGTCGCAAGTTTCTTCGGGATCGGCAGGTAACCCGCCTCCGGCATGGCCGAGGTCGAATGCGGGCCGGCATTTTGCAGCACCAGAATATCCTTGGCATCGACATCAAGCTTCGGATCATCGACGCGCGCCGCGAGATCCTCGAGCGACGAGAAGACGACGGCGCGCCCCTCATGCTCGAACAGACTGGAATCGGCCGCCGACCGCTTGAGGATCGCGCCTTCGGGCGCCAGATTTCCGAACAGCGCCACCAGGCCGCCGTGCGGCTCCAGAGGCTTCTTGCGCTCCGCGATGATCGTGCGGTCAACCCATCCATCGCCTTCATGCGACAGCCGCTCACCGAGCGTCTCACCCGTCACGGTCATGCAATCGAGATGCAGCAGATCCTTGAGTTCGCGCAGCAGCGCGCCGACACCGCCGGCGGCGAAGAAGTCTTCCATGTAACCGTTGCCGACCGGCTTCAGATTCACCAGCACCGGCGTCGTGTCGGACAACTCGTTGAGGCGTTGCAGCGACACCGGGATTCCTGCGCGGCCGGCGATCGCCGTGAGATGAATGATGGCGTTGGTCGATCCGCCGATCGCGAGCAGCACGCGCAATCGCGTTCTCGACCGACTTCTGTTCACGATGCGGTCGGGCGTCAGGTTCGAACCGATCAATTTGACCGCCGCGGCGCCGGTGGCTTCCGCCGCGCGCAGGCGGTCGGCATGCACGGCGGGAATGGCCGCAGTCCCCGGCAGGATCATTCCGAGCGCTTCCGCGATGCAGGCCATCGTCGAGGCCGTTCCCATCACCGCGCAGGTGCCGGCGGTGGTGGCGAGCTTGCCTTCGACTTCCGAGATTTCCTCGTCGTCGATCTTGCCGGCACGATATTGCGCCCAGAAACGCCGGCAGTCGGTGCAGGCGCCCAGCCGCTCGCCGCGATGACGTCCGGTCATCATGGGGCCCGCCACCAGCATGACCGAAGGCTTGTTGGCCGATACCGCGCCCATGAGCTGCGCCGGCACCGTCTTGTCGCAACCGCCCATCAGGACCACTGAATCCATCGGCTGCGCGCGCACCATCTCCTCGGTGTCCATCGACATCAGATTCCGGAATTTCAGGCTGGTCGGATTGAGAAACACCTCGCCGAGCGAAATCGTGGGAAATTCGATCGGCAGCGCCCCGGCCGCCAGCACGCCGCGCTTCACCGCATCCAGCAGCTCGGGGAAATGACGATGACAATTATTGAAGCCCGACGGCGTATAGGCGATGCCGACCACAGGCTTGGCCAGCATCTCCTGGGAGTAGCCCATCGACCGCGCGAAAGAGCGGCGCAGGTAGAGGGAGAAATCGCGGTCGCCGTAGTTGGTCAGACCATTGGCGATACCGGTGGGTTTTTTGCTCATGCCGATGCTTTTTGCAGCCACGCGAGACCGGATGCAAGCCGCCGCGGCCAAGGATGCACGGCGAATTGCTGCGAAAGGGCAGGAAAACGCCGTTTCAGCCAGTCAATTCCGACCCGGTGAAACCAGACCGCCGCGACCAGCATGGTGAGGAACCAGGTGAGGAAATGATAGCGCGCGACGGCAGCGGTATAGAACAGGGCCACAATATGTTGCGCGAGCGCTGCGGCGCCGACCAGGCGCAGCCATGGGTCGAACTGGCGACCGCGGAGAACGACGTAGACAAGAATGGCGACCCCCGCGGCATTGAGCGGGATCGTGACATATGACTCCGCGGGTCCGCTCAGCCATTGCGCAATCTGAAGAAGAAAACGTCTGAGGTGCTCACCGTTCCACTCCAGGGTCGCAAGCTCATGCGCGGCCGCGACATAGGCTGATGGCGGCATCACAAGCACGGCTGAGTGCTCTGCATTGGCGCTGAACAGCACGAAGACATGGCCATAGACCCAGTTGTGCAGCGCGATCGAGAATACCGGAAGAAATCCGACGCACAGCGCGGCGAGCCGGGCCCACTGCCGCCAATAAAGTGCCGTGATGCCGGCGCCACCGAGCAAGACAGCAGCGGCCGGCGCGACAATCGGCTTCATGAAAATTCCAAGCGCCAGCAGCAAGGCGCCAAAAAATGCCGGACAAATGTTTCGGCGCTCATCCGATGGCGCACTCACAACCAGCACGAGTCCCGCCACGAACAGAATGTACGCGGCCGGGTCCGCAAAACCGCGGGACGCCCATTGCTCGTACTGCACGAAGCTGGTGCCGAACAGAGTGCCGACAGGGATAGCGACGAAAACGAAAAGCAGCGACAGCGACCAGCGCTCGGGCAGGAAGCGGCGAAACAGGGCGTAAGCAATGAACGGAAACAAAAGAACCAGGGAGAGATAGCCAAGATAGCTCTCGCCAAAAACAATGTGTTCGAGCGCGCGGAAATAACGCAAGCCGGGCCCGCCGTAGTAAAAAACTTTTTCGCCGCCTTCCAGCGCGCCAAAAAAATCTCCGGCCAGAAATTTCTGTAAAATGACGCGTCCGACGCCGTCGTAAAAGAGCCCGTCGTCGCCCCCATCGAATGGCCGAAGGCCGCCGAGGAAACTGGCGTCGTCCACCGCGATGACCAGCGCAGACAGGCCGATCACAATGGCCGGGACCAACATCCGCCTGGGCCTGACGTGGACCAGCACTCCAATCAATCCGGCAACAGCCGCCAACAGCAAAATCCCGCGCGCAAAATTTCGCAGGCGCATGCTCCCCGGTGGCGTCAGCTGCATGGCAAGCGTGTCCGGTCTGATGCCAACACCAAAAATGCGTTTGCCGGCGTCAGCGCTGGTAATGTTGCGGCAAGCGTCTCCGGCGAGCGGCGCAAAGTGCTGGTTTTCGCCTTCCCACATCACCTCGCCGCGCCAGCACAATTCACCCCCGACATAGGCCGCTGGCAGGCTGATGACCTCGAACCATGGCATTGTGAAATGCCAGCGATTCCATCCCATCCAGAAACGCCGGTCACGTTGCGCGCGGCGCACATCAGTCTCGCCGGTCCAGTTGTAGCGAAGCTCGTTGACAAACCCGAGGCGCAGCCAGACCGGATCGGAAAAATCGAGCGCGCGCACCGCGCGTGAATATGCCGGTGCGCGCCAAATCCCGTCGGCGGAGAAGGCAAAGGTCGAATCGGGCACGCCTTGGCTCTGCCAGCAGCCGAAACTTTTCGGATCGCAGCGTTTCTCCGGCGGATATTGCGCATCAAACTCCGCCGACAAATGATGGTAGACATCCTGCGGCAGACTACGCTCGAGCGCGGGGCCCGGCAAAAACACATTGTGCCCTTCCTGAATGCGCTGCGGCGACAGCAGCGCTTGTCCCAGTACGCCAACAATGACGATCGCAATTGCGGCCAGCCAGGCGCGACCGGACGCGCGCGCGCCGCCTGTAAAGATGACAACTGCCAGAACTACCAGCAGCGCGTAGTCGGAAATCGTGTTGACCGGCAGGCCGACTGCGACGATGCACAACAGCAGCGCGGCCAGCTTGCGCCAACCGGAGCCGGAAGTGTCCTCGTGCATTGCGGTCATCGATCTCGTTCCGGCTCGGCGCTAATTCGCCCTTGCGTAGCATGTCGATTTGGCTCAAATCCATGCCGCGCCTGACAAAATCCTTCTTTGCTGGGGCTTCGAAACCGTGATCCGTGTAGGCATCGTCGGCAGCAATTACGGACGCACCGTCCAGTTGCCCGCATTCCGCGCCGACCCCCGCTGCGAGGTGATGGCGATTGCCGGCAGCAATGCCGCGCGCGCGGCTGAATTGGCCAGGACAGAAGGCATCGCCAAAGGCTACGGCGACTGGCGAGCCCTGGTCGAAGACAATGACGTGCAGGCGGTCGCCATCGCCACGCTGCCAAGCTTGCAGGCGCAGATCGCAGTCCGCGCGCTGGAGCTCGGCAAGCCTGTCTTCGCCGAAAAGCCGATGGCAGGCGACCTCGCCGGTGCAAGCGCAATGCTGAAGCAGGCAGTGTCGAGCCGCAAGCCGACCATGATCGACTTTAATTTTCATCAGATCATGAGCTGGCAGCGCGCCAAGGCAATGCTTGATGCCAATGCAATCGGTGCGCTCCGCCATGTGGCCGTGCACTGGCACGTGGAAAGCCGCGCCATCCAGTTCCGCATGCGCAGCTGGAAGACCCTGGGCGATGATGGTGGCGGCGTTCTGGGAAATTTCATTTCTCATTGCTTTCACTATCTCGAATGGTTCTGCGGGCCGATCAGCGGCCTTTCGGCGCGCGTCTCCGGCCTGCCGGATGACAGCGAGCTTGAGACGACCGTGGCGATGGCCCTGCAATTCGCGAAAGGGCCGCTGGCAAGCCTGTCGATGAGCTGCGCGTCCTATCTCGGCACCGGACACCGCATCGAATTCTTCGGTGAGGATGGGACGCTCGTGCTGCACAACCCCAGCGCCGACTACATGCGCGGCTTTGAATTGTTGCATGCCAGGAGGCCGTCTCCGTTCGAACGCATCCCGGCGGACGACCCGGCAGACGCTAAGTATCCGGATGGCCGCATCGCGCCGGTGTCCCGGCTGGTCAAGATTTTCCTGGACGCGATAGAAACGGGCGTTCCCGCTGCACCCGGCTTTGCCGAAGGCCATCGCGTGCAGGTGCTGATCGACGCGGCGCGGCGCTCGCATCAGTCGGGCCGCTGGATCGACCTCGCGCAGGCGAGAGTCAAAAAAGGGGGACGCGCTTGAGCCGTATTCTTGTCACCGGCGGCAGCGGATTCATCGGCTCCGGACTTGTGAAAGCACTGGTCAGCGCCGGCCATCATGTGCGCGTGCTTGACGACAACTCACGCGGCAGTCCCCGCCGGCTGACCGAGGTTGAAAAGAACATTGAGTTCATCGCCGGAGATATTCGCGACGCCGCCGCGGTCGACAAAGCCGTGCAAGGGATGGACGAGGTGCATCACCTCGCCTTCATCAATGGCACGGAATTCTTCTATACCCAGCCCGATCTGGTGCTCGATGTCGGCGTGCGCGGCATGATCAATGTGATCGACGCCTGCCGCAAGAATAATGTCGGCAACCTGATTCTTGCCTCGAGCTCCGAGGTCTATCAGACACCGCCCAAAATTCCGACCGACGAGAGTACCCCGCTCACCATTCCCGACCCGCTGAACCCGCGTTACTCCTACGGCGGCGGCAAGCTGATCAGCGAACTGATGGCGATCAATTTCGGCCGCAAATATTTCGAGCGCGTCCTTATCTTCCGCCCCCACAATGTCTACGGACCTGACATGGGCTGGGAACACGTCATTCCCCAGCTCGCCTTGCGCCTCGACGCCGCGGCGAAAAAGCAGCCGGCAGGGACATTGCGGTTTGAAATCCAGGGCAGCGGACAGGAAACGCGCAGCTTCTGCTTCATCGACGACCTTGTTGCCGGCGTCCTGGTGATGCGTGACAAAGGGGAGCATCTCGGCATCTATCACGTCGGCACGACGGAAGAAGTCAGCATCGCCGATCTTGCGCGCCGCGTGGCAACGCAAGCCGAACGCGAAATCGACCTCGTCGCCGGCAAAGCCCGCGCCCGGCGGCACATCACGCCGCTGTCCCGACATTTCGAAACTCGGCAGGCTGGGCTATAAGCCTCGCGTCACGCTGAGCGACGGTCTGAAGCCGACGCTCGACTGGTACTGGCGCAACGTGCAGCTCGCGCCCCGCTAACCTCGAAGGAGATCACGCGCCTTGCGTCCCACCAAAGTTGCGCACGCTGCCGGCACCGGCGCCAGCGTTCCGATCGAAAGCTGTCAGGTGTGCGGCCATGCGCCGCTCGATTACGTGCTGTCGCTTGGCTATATGCCGCCGGTCAACCAGATGGTGCCGGTCGGACAAGTTCCGCGTCAGCTTCCATGGTTTCCGACCACCCTGCTGCATTGCCGCAATTGCGAGCTGGTCCAGCTTGGCCTCGCGGTCGATCCGGTCATTATCTTCCCGCCGGAATATCCCTACACCAGCGGCACCACCAAGCTGCTGCGGGATAATTTCGCCGATCTGCAGCGCGAAAGCGCGGCGATGCTCGGCCTTGGCGACCAGGACCTCGTCGTCGATATCGGCTCAAACGACGGCACGCTGCTGTCGAATTTCCAGAAGGGCGGCCAGCGCGTGCTCGGCATTGAGCCGACCGACGTCGGTGATATCGCCAATGAGCGCGGAATTCCCACGATCAAGCGTTATTTCGGACCGGAAGTGGCGCGCGAGGTCAAACGCGAGTACGGCCCGGCCAGCATGGTGACAGCCGCGAATTGTTTCGCGCATATCGAGGACGTTCACGCCATCGTCGATGGCGTCGTCGAGATGCTGAAGGACGACGGCGTATTCGTGACGGAGTCGCACTATCTCATTCCCCTGCTCGAGACCCTGCAATACGACACCATTTATCACGAGCACCTGCGCTACTATTCACTGACGAGCCTGAAGCACCTTTTCGAGATGCACGGCCTCGAGGTGTTTCATGCGCGGCCAATCCCGAGCCACGGCGGCTCGATCCGGGTCTATGCCGCGCGTCATGGCGCACATACCGTGCAGGACGGTGTCCGGCGGATGCTGTCTGCCGAACCGCGCGGCGAAGCGATGGCCAAAAGATTGGCGGCCTTCCGGCGCGACGTCATCCTCTCCAAGCTTCGTTTGCTCTCGATGTTGCGCGACCTGAAGGAAAAGGGCGCGCGGGTCGCCGGCATCAGCGCTCCGTCCCGCGCGAGCACGCTGGTGAATTATGTCGGCCTGGATGAAGGGCTGATCGATTATGTCTGCGAAATCCCGGGCTCGCTGAAAATCGGCAAATGCATGCCGGGCACGCAGATTCCGGTGGTCGACGAAACAAAATTGTATTCCGACCAGCCCGATTGCGCGGTCATTTTTTCCTGGCACATCGCCGACGAACTGGCGCCTAAGCTCAAGGCCAAAGGATTTCGCGGCCAGCTGATCACGCCGCTGCCGGTGCCGCGGGCGCTGTAGGCGATCAATTCGATGAATGGACAAGGCACGCAGGACAAGGGCAAGGAAGTCGCTTTCTTCGACGCCCATGCCGATAGTGACGAATACGACGTCTTCACGCCGCAGGCCAACGATCGGCTGATCGCAGCCTTCAAACGATTGAGCGGTTTGCCGGCCGGCGCGCGCGTCGCGGATCTCGGTTGCGGTTCGGGCGTGTTTACAGAATTGCTGCGGCGCGCAGGCTATCAAAGCGTCGGTCTCGACATCAGCCCCAAATTGGTCGCGCTTGGACGTCGCAAATATCCCGGTCTCGAACTCATCGAAGGCGATGCCGAAAATCTGCCATTCGAAACCGCGAGCCTCGATGGCGTGCTGTTGAGCGGGCTGGTGCACCATTTCCCCGATCCGCGGCGGCTGGCGGCTGAAGTTCAACGCGTGCTCAAGCCCGGCGGCCGGTTCGTCGCCTTCGATCCCAATCGCCTGAACCCCTTCATGTGGCTCTATCGGGATCGGTCCTCGCCTTTTTACAGTTCGGTAGGCGTAACGGAAAACGAGCGGCCGATTTTGGCGCGGCAGGTGGTCGGTATTTTCCGCGATGAGGGATTTACGGTTCAGTCCGATTATCTGGCCGGGCTCGCCTATCGCTATGTGGCTTCGCGGCGCACGCGCGTCCTGTTGCCGATTTATAATTTCATCGACAATGTCTTGTTCAATCTGGCGGTCCTGAAACCGTTCCGCCCCTTCGTGCTCACGAGCGGAGAGAAGCCGGGCTCATCCGGCCGGCCATGAAGACGTTCAAAGATGGCGACGTCGCCCAATGAATAACGCAGCGCCACGCCTCGACATCATAATCCCGGTTTACAATGAGGGCGCCAATATCGTGCCGACGCTGCGCGCGCTTGCGCGCGAGGTCAAAACCCCAAACCGGGTTTTGATCTGTTACGACCACGAAGACGACAGCACCCTGCCCGCGATCAAGAGCAACCGTGAGAGCTTCAATAACCTGATCATCGAGTTCGTGCGTAACCGCGGCCGCGGCGCTCATGGCGCCGTGCTGACAGGATTTTCGGCCAGTACCGCTCCGTTCATTCTCGTATTTCCGGCGGACGACGATTTCAACGCCGGCATCATCGACTCGATGGTCGCGGAAGCCGCCAAGGGAGGCGGCAAGGGATACGATATCGTTTGCGCCAGCCGATTCATGGCGGGCGGAAGCATGGTTGGATGTCCCTGGCTCAAGGCGGTTCTGGTTCGCGCTGCGAATTTCACGCTCTACCATGTCGCGCGCTTGCCGACCCATGATGCAAGTAGCGGCTTTCGTCTTTTCTCACGTCGCGTGCTGGACGAGATCGCAATCGAGTCAGAGCGCGGTTTCTGTTACAGCATCGAGTTGCTTGTGAAGTGCCACCGGATTGACTGGCGCATTGGCGAGGTCCCGGCGCAATGGTTCGAGCGCACCCGCGGCGTCAGCCGTTTCCAGGTGGTAAAGTGGCTTCCGGATTATTTGCGCTGGTATTTCTACGCTTTCGCCACAACTTTTCTTCGGCGGCCAGCGCAAAGCGTGCGCCGCAAACACGCAGCCTGACGCGACACAATAGGCAAAGTGCGCGCCTCATCGATTCTGCGGCCTTTCGCCGAGGCACATCCGTTGCTCCTCCGTTTGACGCCGATCAATGCGCGGTTTTGAGATGCGACAAAACTCGCCTCGACAACCACCCTGGAACCCTTCTAAAAGGTGGTTACGGCGGGCGGGAAAAAAACAATGGATTACAAGGGACTATTCACGACGGCGCTCGACAAACTGCGTGACGAGCGTCGTTACAGGGTCTTCGTCGACCTCGAGCGTATCGCAGGCCGGTTCCCACATGCCATTTGGCATTCTCCGCACGGCCAGCGCGATGTCGTGATCTGGTGCTCGAACGATTACCTTGGCATGGCGCAGCATCCGAAGGTCATCGGCGCCATGGTCGAAGCCGCTGCCCGCATGGGCACCGGCGCCGGCGGCACGCGCAACATTGCCGGCACCAATCATCCACTCATTGAATTAGAGCGCGAACTTGCGGATCTGCACGGCAAGCCGGCGGCTTTGGTGTTCACATCCGGCTATGTGTCGAACGAGACCGGCATCGCCACGATCGCCAGGCTCCTGCCGAATTGCCTCATCCTGTCCGATGCGCTCAACCACAATTCCATGATCGAAGGCGTGCGCCAATCAGGTTGCGAAAAGCAGATCTGGCAACATAACGACGTCGCCGATCTTGAGAAATTGCTGAAGGCTGCCGATCCCGCGCGGCCAAAACTGATCGTATTCGAGAGCCTCTACTCCATGGACGGCGATGTCGCGCCGGTGCACGCGATCTGTGATCTTGCCGAGCGCTATGGCGCCATGACCTATTGCGACGAAGTGCACGCGGTCGGCATGTACGGACCCCGCGGCGGCGGTATTTGCGAACGCGACAATGCGATGGCGCGCGTCGACGTGATCGAGGGCACATTGGCCAAGGCCTTTGGTTGCCTCGGCGGCTATATCGCGGCCAGTGAAGAACTCGTCGATGCGGTACGCTCTTATGCTCCCGGGTTCATCTTCACGACCGCGCTGCCGCCAGCCGTATGTGCAGCAGCCACCGCCGCCATCCGCCATCTGAAATCGTCAAGCTGGGAACGCGACCGTCATCAGGACCGCGCCGCGCGCGTGAAGGCGGTGCTCAATGCCGCTGGACTTCCGGTAATGCCGAGCACCACACACATCGTACCTGTCCTGATTGGCGATGCAGAGAAGTGCAAGGCAGCCAGCGATTTGCTGCTGTCCGAGCACGGCATCTACATCCAGCCGATCAACTACCCGACCGTGCCGCGTGGCATGGAGCGCCTGCGCATTACGCCCTCGCCCTATCATGACGATGTGCTGATCGACACGCTTGCGGAAGCGCTGGTGGACGTGTGGGAGCGGCTTGGCCTGCCGCAACGCCGGCAAGCGGCGGCTGCGGAATAGGCGGCATTCTCGGCAACTTCAATCCTGATATGGCGGCCGCTTCAACGGCTGCCTGGCCGGCTCATTTCCTGTCTTCAAAGTGCGCGCGCTGCGTCGGGCCATCAACGGCATGGTGAGCGACACGAAAAATATGCGCGTGAGATGGTGGGCGCCGACGTAGACGGGGTCGAGGTTAAGCGCCAGTGCCAGCAGCATCATGGCATCGACCGAGCCAGGCGCAAAAGCGATCATGACCTCGGCGACACGCAGCGATAGCAAGCTGATTAATAGAACCGCAAAAACAGCGGCGATCGCCACCGCCACTGCAAACGAGCCAAAGGCGGCGGCGACAAAGTTCAGCAACAGCCGCAGCGGCATATTTGCGAAGCGCGATCCGGTGACCGCACCCATGGCAACCATCGCTGTATTCGCGACCCACCACGGCATGACCGCATGAATCAGCCCGCTGCCATGCAGAACGGCCGAGGTGAGCATCGCGCCGAACAGCAGGCCGCCGGGAAAGCGAACGCGATAGGCAATCAATGCGGCGACCGTGGAGGCCGCAACCAAAATGGCCAGTTCGTCGAGTGTCGCCAAATTGAGCGCTACGGCCGCTCTCGGCGGCGCACGTCCAACCAGGCCGAGCAGCGACAACCCGGCCGGCAGGCCGACGGCAATGACAACCACGCGAATGCTCTGCACGATCGCAATCGCGCGCAGATCGGCTCCGAGTTCGGCGCCGAGCGCCAGGACCTGCGACATTCCACCCGGCGCGGCCGCCAGATATGCGTCGACCTTGCTCCACCCATGGACCAGGCACAGGTACCCCGCGCCGCAGACCGAAATGACAGCCATTGCGAGCAGCAGCACGGCGATGCTGAGCGGATAGGTCGCCATACCATGCAGCGTTTCCGGCGTTACGACCGCGCCGAGCGATATGCCGATCAGCACAAAGATCGCGCGCATCATCAACGTTGGAACCAGCATTGGCCGGCCGGCCAGCGACGCCCCTGCCACGGCCAGGATCGAACCCGACAGCCAGCCCGCAGGCACACCGGCCAGCCCCAAAGCGGCACCGCCCGCCAGCGCAATGGCGAGCGTTTCGCCGAGGTGGCGCAGGGTCGCTAATGCGGCTATCGGCTAGTGGCGCGGACAATGCCCGGCTCTCGCTGAGCCGGGCGCACCCGCGCCTGAGCTCGTTGGACGCGATCAATGCCGCGCGCGAGCCGTCACGTCAAATGTCTCGAAAGGGTACGGCGATCCGAAATCGTCAGGCAACCATGCCGGAGACCGGTGCAGTCGCCGGGCCAATGCCGCTGCTCAGCACAATGCGCACGAGATCGGCGGCATTGCGGGCGCCGATTTTCTCCATGACGCGCGCACGATGGACCTCGATGGTGCGCGGACTGATGCCGAGCCTGCGGCCGGCCTCTTTGTTGGAGGCACCGGCTGCGATCTGAGCCAGCACCTCGCGTTCGCGCGGCGTCAGCAATGCCTGGCCTGGAAACTCGGCTCGCCAGCTGTTGTCGCCGTCAGAATCAGCAACGCGTTTCCTGAAGGCGGCGATCGCGCCCGCCACACGTATAACAATCGAGCGGGCATCGAACGGCTTGACGAGATAGTCGAACGCGCCACTTTTCACCGCCTCCACCGCGCAGCCGACATCGCCATCGCCGGTCACAATGAATATCGGCGCGGGATAATTCTGCGCATTGAGTTCCTTGAGCGCGGCTATGCCGGATTTGTCGGGCAGGTGCAGATCGAGCAATACGCATGCGGGCGTGTGATGGCGCGCAGCCGCAAGAAACGCCTCGGCGTCCGCAAATCCGGTGACACGGTAGCCCGCCAGCGTAAAAACAATCGAGAGCGCATCCCGTATCATGAGGTCGTCGTCAACGACGAAAAGCTCATTTGTCCGTATGTCCTGCGAAGCCATCGTTTGGTGCCTCGAAGTGATGCAGTCCCTCGCCGCCAGATATTGTGCACCTCATGCAGCCCGGATCGAGGTAAAAAATGTAATCAGTACAATTGTTTATGGTATAATCGGATGGCAAAATGGTACCTCGGTGAGGCAGCACGTAGTTTTGAACGGCGTGCCCAGCTAATTTGCCGCACCGGCCGGTTCCTGCGGCACGAGCGCCAAGTGTTTTGAGGCGAAGCAACTCGGTAAAGTGCCAATCGGCAGTCGTCCCGATGTGGAGAGTACATGCTGCAAGGTTGGGTGGTCATTGTTGCCGCGCTTGCGTACATCGGGTTGCTTTTCCTGGTCGCGAGTTACGGTGACCGTACCCGTGGCCTCGGCCGCGAAGGACGCACGCGGCTTCTGATCTATCCGTTGTCGCTGGCCATCTATTGCACATCGTGGACCTTCTTCGGCTCGGTCGGTTTCGCGTCACGCACCGGTTTTGACTTCCTGACGATCTATATCGGGCCCGCACTTCTCATCGGCCTGTGCAGCCCGCTGCTGATTCGCGTCGTCCGGCTTGCGAAGACGCATAACATCACTTCAATCGCCGACTTTATCGCCGCGCGCTACGGCAAGGGCCAGGCCGTGGCGGCGACAGTCGCGCTCATCGCAATCGTCGGGACTATTCCGTACATCGCGCTGCAGCTCAAGGCAGTTTCATCGTCTCTGGAAACCATCCTCGCCCATATCACGCCGGCAACGGATGTCACCCGGCCGCTGCTTGGTGACATTGCGCTTTTCGTGGCGATTTCGATGGCGACATTCGCCGTGTTGTTCGGCACCCGTCACATCGATGCGACCGAACATCAGGATGGCCTGATGCTGGCCGTCGCGGCGGAATCGATCGTCAAGCTCGTGGCATTTCTCGCCGTCGGCATTTTCGTCACCTTCTGGATGTTCGACGGCCCGGTGGCGCTGTTCAACGAGGCGATGCAACGACCGACCACCGCCGCGATCTTCAGCCGGGAGCCACGCATCGATACGCTCGTGGCGATGACGCTGTTATCGTTCGTGGCATTTATCATGTTGCCGCGGCAATTCCATGTGGCCGTGGTCGAAAACAACAACGAAAACGAGATCAAGCGCGCGGTCTGGCTATATCCCGTCTACCTGGTGCTCATAAACCTGTTCGTGGTTCCGATTGCGCTCGCCGGCCTGCTCACATTTCCGACGGGTAGCGTGGACAGCGACATGTTTGTGCTGGCGCTGCCACTGCAAAGCGGCTCCAACCTCTTCACCATCGTCGCTTTCGTTGGCGGCCTGTCCGCCGCCACGGCCATGGTGATCGTGGAGTCGGTCGCCCTCTCGATCATGGTCTCGAACGACCTGATCATGCCGCTCGTCCTTCAGCGACGCGGGGCTTTGATCAGAGGCCGCGGAAATGTCGGCTCGCTTTTGTTGACGGTTCGCCGGATTTCGATTTTTGCGATCCTGCTGCTCGCTTATGTCTACTACCGCTCGGCCGGCGAAGCGCAGCTCGCCTCGATCGGGCTGCTATCCTTTGCCGCGATCGCGCAACTGGCGCCGGCCTTCTTCGGAGGGCTGGTGTGGCGGCGCGCCACGGCAGCCGGCGCCATTGCGGGCATGACGGCCGGCTTTCTTGTTTGGGCCTATACCCTGCTGCTTCCGACGCTCTCCGACATCGGGGTGATCGGCGAACGCATACTCACCGACGGGCCCGCCGGCCTGAGCATGTTGCGCCCGCAGCACTTGTTCGGCCTCGATCTACCACCGCTTGTTCACGGCGTCATGTGGAGCCTCTTGATCAATATCGTATGCTACATCGGCTTCTCACTGCGCCGCGCGCCCTCGCCTATCGAGCGAATACAGGCGAATGCGTTCGTGCCTTCCGATCTCACGCCGATTTCGCCCAGCTTCCGGCGTTGGCGTTCTTCCGTCACGGTGGACGAGTTGACAACGACGGTCGCGCGCTATCTTGGCGAGGATCGCACGCGCTCGGCTTTTGAAAGTTTTGCCGGCGCTCAACGTATCACTCTGGAGCCAAAGGACGAGGCTGATTTTCGGCTGGTGCGACACGCCGAGCACATTCTTGCATCCGCGATTGGCGGCGCGTCTTCGCGGCTGGTGCTCTCGCTCCTGCTGCGGAAACGCACGGTGTCGACCAAGGCCGCGCTGAAATTGCTCGACGATGCCAACGCCGCGATTCAGTACGACCGCGAGATCCTGCAGACCGCCCTCGACCACGTGCGTCAAGGAATAGCAGTGTTCGACAAGGATCTTCAGCTGATCTGCTGGAACCGGCAGTTCGGTGAAATCCTTGACCTGCCACCGAGCTTGATCCGGGTTGGCGTGGGGCTCGCGGACATCGTGCGCTTCAACAGCGGGCGCGGCGAAAACCCGTCCGATGGAACCGAGGAATCCGTAAAGGCGCAGCTTGAGCGCTACATTTCAGGTTACGAGCCGTTCCTGGCCCGCTCCGCCCATGGCGTCGTGATCGAAGTGCGCGCCAACCGCATGCCGGATGGCGGCATCGTCACCACGTTCACCGACATTACGGCCAGCGTCGAGGCAGCCGAGGCCCTCGAACGATCGAACGAAACATTGGAACGGCGCGTGCGGGAACGAACCGAGGAATTGACGCGCCTCAACGCCGCACTCGCCCACGCCAAAGGCGAAGCGGAGGCAGCCAATATTTCCAAGACAAAGTTCCTTGCGGCGGCCAGCCACGATATCTTGCAACCGCTCAATGCGGCGCGACTCTACGTCACCAGTCTTACCGAACGCGGGGCCCAGGACGACCGTCGCCTGGTCGACAACATCGACGCCTCACTTGAGGCGGTCGAGGAAATATTGGGCGCATTGCTCGACATGTCCCGGCTCGATACCGGCGCGCTGCGGCCGGAATTCGCAAGCTTCCGTGTCAATGAGTTGATGCATCAGATCGAGCTCGAATTTTCTCCGCTCGCGACTTCGAAGGGCATCAATCTCATCATCGTGCCGTGCACCCTGGTCGTGCGATCCGACCGGCGCTTGTTGCGCCGTTTGATCCAGAACCTCGTCTCCAACGCGATCAAATACACGCCCGAGGGCCGGGTCCTTGTTGGCTGCCGGCGGCAAGACGCCAACTTGCGTATCGACGTCTACGATACCGGAGTTGGCATTCCACAGTCTAAATGGCGCGATATTTTCATCGAATTCCAGCGCCTCGATCAGGGCGCGAAAATCGCGCGCGGGCTCGGCCTCGGACTGTCAATCGTCGAGCGCGTGGCGCGGGTGCTTGACTGTCCGATAGGGCTTCAGTCGGAAAGCGGACGGGGCTCGCATTTTACCGTGACAGTACCGCTTTCAAACGAGGCGCCCGTCGAGTTGCTCGCGCGCGAGACCGCCCGGATCGATCCCAGCCAACTCGCCGGCATCACCGCGCTTTGCGTCGACAACGAGCCATCCGTTCTCGATGGGATGGAAACATTGCTGCGCGGATGGGGATGCGACGTGATCAAGGCGCCGGACCTCGCGTTCGCGCTCGCTGCGATTTCCGAAAGCGCGACACTGCCGAATGGATTGCTGGTTGACTACCATCTCGATGACGGCAACGGCATCGAGGCCATTGCTGCGTTACGCCGCCGCTACGGCGATTTGCCGGCAATTCTGATTACCGCCGACCGCTCGCCGGCCGTACGGGAACAGGCGCGTGAGGCGAGCGTGCAGGTCCTGCACAAGCCGATCAAACCTGCGGCGCTTCGCGCGTTGCTTGCGCAATGGCGCGTGCTGCGCGTGGCCGCGGAATAGAAATAGAGACTAGTTTTCGGCGCCAACGCTCTGCGGCCATTGGCCGGCTTCGATTTTTGCTGCGGCGATCACGGCTTGCGTCCGGCTTTCAACGCCGAGTTTTTGCAAAATCGCGGACACGTGCGCCTTCACCGTCGCTTCGGAGACGCCGAGCTGGTAGGCGATCTGCTTGTTGAGCAGCCCTTCCGACAGCATCATCAGCACACGGACCTGCTGCGGCGTCAGTGTCGCCATGCGCGTCATAAGCTCGGCCGCTTCCGCATCAGATCCGGTCGCAAGATCGACATCGGGCGGCGTCCATACACCGCCGCCCAGGATGCGCGAAATCGCCGCGCGCATGGCTTCGACACCAAGTGTTTTCGGAATGAAGCCCGAGGCGCCGAACTCCATGCAGCGGCGTATGACCGCCGGATCGTCATTGGCCGAAACGACGATCACCGGCACGCTCGGATATTGCGCGCGCATATACATCAGCCCGGAGAAGCCGCGCGCGCCGGGCATTGTCAGGTCGAGCAGCACCAGATCGACGTCGCCACCCCGATCGAGGAGAGCGACGAGTTCGTCAAAGGTGCCCGCTTCAGCAATGTCCACTCGCTCGAGCAATCCTCCCACGGCCTCGCGCAAGGCGCCGCGAAACAGAGGATGATCATCGGCGATGACCAGCCGGTACTGCACGATTTCAGTCAACAACAACTACCTTTCGACCGGATTGGGCGGCCACGGGCCCCGGACAGATATAGTCTTGCCGCCTCAATCGAAGCCAGCGTCATCATGCGCCGCTGTCTCGCCGGGCATCAATAGGCTGCGGGACAGTAGTTAAAACACCATAATTTTCAGACATATAGCGGCGCTATCGATTGACGCGTCTGGCAGGGCCGCGACGACGTCACGCACGTTGGCACGTGAATGCCACTACTTCCTGCTCCCGACGAACTGAAAGATCACGTCTCGGCTATGTGGCCGGCGCCGGTGTTCGACCAGATAAATTCCCTGCCAGGTACCGAGTGCCAGCTTGGTGCCCGACACCGGCACATGCAGCGATACGCCATTGAGCATCGCTTTGACATGCGCCGGCATGTCATCCGGACCTTCCACATCATGAATCCAGGGCGCGTTCTCAGGTGCAAGCCGGTCGAGCGCGGCCGTCAGATCTGATTGCACGTCCGCGTCTGCATTTTCCTGGATGGTCAACGAGGCGGAGGTGTGACGCAGATACACCAGCAAGGCGCCGTCGCCGGCGCCGACCTGCCTGATGAAGCTTGCCGCATTTTCGGTGATGTCGGTAAATCCGGCGCCGGGCGTTTCGACGCGCAATGTTGCCGTGGCAATCAGTTGCGGCGCGACTTCAACGATGGCGGACATTCGACCCGGCATGGACACACGCTGACGAACAGGGCCGCTCAACCCTTGCGCATCATGTCCTTTTGCACGGTGTTGATCATGTCGACAAAACGACGCCAAGTATCGTGGATCGTATCTTGAATAAACGCACCGGCGCGCGCCATATCCTCTCGCGTCGGCAATTTAATTGTGACATCGCCGCCTTTGTCAGCCGGTGGCGCAAGATCCGCCGGTGGACGCGGCGGTGGCGGCTCTTTGAGAACCACGATTTCGTTCTTCAGTGAAGACACCTCATCGCGCAAGCGGATAATTTCGGCTTGCAATTTCTTCACGGACGCAATCCCGTCCTGCAACGCGGCAATTTCCGTTTCCAGTTTCTTCAACGCGGCCACATCGTCTTGCAGGCCGGCAACCTGGCTTTCCAGCGCGGGCTGGCTTTCCGACGCCGCCTGGCACGTCCAGCCACGACCCTGGCCGCTGCAAAGGGCAACTTGTCCGCTGTCGTTATCGAGTCGCAGGAATCCGTTGTTGACGCGGCTGAACGTGAAACGGCCGGGCGGAGCGCCTGGCGGATTTTCCTGCGACGGACCGGGAATTTCACTGGGAGGCTGAGGCTGGCTCCGTTCAGGCGCCGGCGGAGGCGGCGCTTTCTGGCCTTCGACGTCGATGACCGTTTGTGCCGGCGCGGGAACTGCGACACAGACAAGGCCCACGACTACAGCAAGCATCGAGACGCGCATGACGTTTTCCTTGAGCCCAATGCCGAGAATGCGCCAGCGTAACATCGGTTCTTCGCGCACAGAACCTGACCTCGACTTCGTACCAAAATTCGTGTTGCAGCGCATGCTGGAACTCTTCGTTCGCTACCGGAAAATCTCGGGTTTATTACCTAGTATCAAACACTTATGCCGCAGGGGCGGTTCCTTGACTTGCAGAAACCCCATAAGTATGGTCCGCGCGGCTTTTAGGGCGGCGGGACACGCGAAACCTGAAGTCCACGCGAGTCGAAAGCATGGCTGACGGCACGCGCGGCAAGGGCGAAGGCAAAAAACCGCCGGACGACGAGGCTGCTCTCTCCGCGAGGCTCCAGCGGCTCGGCGAACGGCTCGCAACTGCGAACCGACCATCCGAAAACGGCTCCGGTCCTCGTTCAACCGCCGATGCGTCGGCGTTCGCGCGCGGTTTCCGGCTTTCGACAGAGCTGGTGGCAGGCGTACTCGTGGGTGCGGTGATCGGCTGGCTGCTCGACCGCTGGCTCGGCATCTCACCGTGGGGGCTCATCGTGTTTCTGCTGCTCGGCTTCGCCGCCGGGGTACTCAACGTGATGCGCGCGGCAGGTGTCGTGCGCGATAGAAACCTGAACGACTAGCGATCATGGCCGTCGACCCTATCGAGCAATTCCAGATCCAAAGCTTGTTCCCGGTCGTAAAGATCGGCGGCACCGAGATCGTCTTCACCAATTCGGCCGCCTTCATGCTGGCCGCGGTGCTGGGGCTTACCTTCTTTTTGGTCGGCGCGACCGCGAGCCGCGGCCTCATTCCCTCGCGCCTGCAATCGGCCGCCGAGATCGCCTATGAGTTCGTGGCCACGACGGTGCGCAGCACCGCGGGCTCCGAGGGCATGAAATTTTTTCCCTTCGTGTTTTCGATTTTCATGTTCGTGCTGACGCTGAACATGATCGGCTTGGTCCCCTACTCCTTCACGGTCACCAGCCACATCATCATTACCGCAGCACTCGCGCTGACGGTATTCTTTACCGTGCTGATCTACGGGCTGATCCGTCACGGCTTCCACTTCTTCAACCTGTTCGTGCCGAAGGGCGTGCCGATTTACATTCTGCCGCTGATTATCGCGATCGAAATCCTCTCGTTCGTGTCGCGACCGATATCGCACAGCGTCCGCTCTGTTCGCCAACATGCTGGCAGGCCACATCACGCTCCAGGTCTTCGCCAGCTTCATCATTCTGCTCGGCGCCGGCCTCGGCGTTGTCGGCTGGATTGGCGGCGTACTTCCGTTCCTGATGATCGTCATTCTTTTTGCGCTGGAGACGCTGGTCGCATTCCTGCAGGCCTACGTCTTCGCCATTCTCACATGCATCTATCTCAACGATGCAATTCACCCGGGCCACTAACGGCCCCAACGGAAAAGCAGAACCAGAAGGAGCTTTGTTATGGATCCAGTGGCAGCAAAATATATCGGTGCGGGCATCGCCTGCATTGGCATGGGCGGCGCCGGCGTCGGCGTCGGTATCATTTTCGGCAATTACCTGGCAGCCGCGCTACGCAATCCGTCTGCTGCTCAAGGCCAGTTCGGCAACCTGATCTTCGGGTTCGCCATCACCGAAGCGCTCGGCATCTTCTCCTTGCTGATCGCGCTGCTGCTGCTGTTCGCGCTCTGAGTTCGGGCGCGCACCGGAGCTGACGATGGCCGAGCCGGCACACACCACTAGCACCGCGCACACCGAGGGCGGGCATGGCGCTTTTCCGCCATTCCAGTCGCAGACCTTCGCGTCCCAGCTGGTCTGGCTCGCGATCGCCTTCGTGCTGCTCTATGTGCTGATGGCAAAGCTGGCGCTGCCGCGCGTGGGCGCCATCATCGAGGGCCGTCGAAAGCACATCGAAGGTGATATCGCCGAAGCGGGCCAGTTAAAGACCAAATCCGACGAGGCGGCAGCAGCCTATGAAAAGGCGCTGGCAGACGCCCGCGGCCGCGCGCAGGCGATCGCCAATGAGACGCGCGACCGGCAGGCTGCGGAAGCGGAAACCCGTCGCAAGAACTCTCGAGGACCAGCTCAACGTCAGACTGGCGGACGCGGAAAAGACAATTGCCGCCACCAAGCAGGCCGCGATGAGCAACGTGCGCGGAATAGCGGAAGATGCCGCACGCGCCATTGTTGAGCGGCTGATCGGCAGTGCGCCGACCGACAAAGCCGTGTCCGACGCGGTCGGCGACGCACTCAAGCGGTAACGGAGACACTCGTGCACGAATTGCTGCAAGAGGCCGAAACCTGGGTGGCGCTGGCCTTTCTCGTCTTCCTGGGCCTGCTCGGCTATATCGGCGTGCATCGCACGCTGGGAAAATCGCTCGACGATCGCGCTACGCGCATCAAAGCCGAACTCGACGAGGCGCGCCGCCTGAGAGATGAAGCGGCCCAGTTGCTGGCCGAATATCAGCGCAAGCGGCAGGCCGCGGAAGGCGAAGCGCAGGACATCATTGCCGGCGCCAAGGCCGAGGCCGAAAGGCTGGCAATCGAGGCCAAGGCAAAGATCGAGGATTTTGTCGCCCGCCGCACCAAGATGGCTGAAACCAAGATCGCCCAGGCCGAAGCGCAAGCCGCCGCGGACGTGCGTAGCGCCGCTGCCGAGGCTGCCGTCGCGGCCGCCGAGAAGATCCTCACGGCGGAAACGCAAGGCAAGCTGGCAGGCGAACTGATCGCCAAAGGCATTGAGGACGTCCGCAAGAAGCTGAACTAGCCTGCGGGTCGGCTGCTTTTTCTGCAATCGCAGGTGGCGGCGGCATCCCGCGTGCCATGAATCCGAGCATTGCCGACGCCCGGACGAGTTTTCCCCGCTATACATTTTGACCATGTGCAAAACCGCCGCGCCCTGGACGGCAATCATTGCGTGTTCCGGCCCCATCCCTATTCTCCGGCTGACTGATTCGTCAGCAGTGCGTGACGTGGCCGGACATTTCCGGCCGAGGCATCGGGGGCCCGCGTGGTCATCTTCGATTGCAACGGCGTACTGGTCGACAGTGAGCCGTTGGCGACCGCCATTGTATCCCAGGAGTTCATGCGCGCCGGCTTCCCGCTCACGCCGGAGGTTGTCGCGCGCTATTTCACCGGCCGCCGTCCTGCCGACATGTTCGCCGAGGTGGAGATCGCCGCGCGCCGCAAACTGCCGCCGAATTTCGCTGAAACAGTTGCCAGCGTCATCCTGCGCCGGTTTCGCAAAGAGCTGCGCGCGAGCCACCACGCTGACTACGCCTTGTCATGGCTGCGCGGTCCGAAGTGCGTCGCCTCGTCTTCCTCGCATGAGCGCATTCGTGTCAGCCTCGAGAGCACCGGGCTGATCCGTTTCTTTGAACCCAACCTGTTTTCGGCGAGCGACGTCCGCAAGGGAAAGCCGGCGCCCGACCTGTTCCTGCACGTTGCCGCCAAGCTCCAGGTGAGCCCGAGCGAATGCATCGTCGTCGAGGATTCGGCGGTCGGCGTTGCCGCCGGCGTAGCTGCCGGAATGACGGTGATCGGCTTTGTCGGCGGCAGCCACGCCGGCAGTCAGCTCGACACGGTTCTGCGCTCGGCCGGTGCCCGCGCTGTGATCCCGGACCTGCGCGCGCTCAAGAGCGCAATCATCGATCTGCGCGGCTGGTAGTCCTTATTCAGCTTTGACGTGGCTTCGCGGCCGGCTTCGGCTTCGATTTGGGTGCGGGCTTCTTCTTGTCCTGCTGGGCGCCAACAGGATCGAACCCGACATAGACCACGTAAGAGTCGATGTCCGCCACGCGCGCCGGCATCGGAAATGAAACGTCAGGATCGACATGCGTAAACGGAACGCGATCCACTCCGCTTGTGATGCCAACTTCAATGCGCGCGAATTTCGAGGCGATCGTTTTCGGATTGACGCCTTCCTGAACCACCGCGATGCGCAGCGGAATATCGACCGTACCGGGACCGCCCGCCGGCCCCGTGATGACCCGTCCCTCGATTCCCACTTTCATGGTCATGACGCCGGCGCTGACACGACACTCGCGCGCGGTGCGAACGATCGTGCCTTGATACCGCAGGTCAATCGCGGACGGCTCGCCCTCGCCCGCCTTGCCACCGATCATAAGTGTCGCCGCGCCCGTCCGCACCTCGACGGTCGGACATTCAACGTCGGTAACGGACTCGCCGCCGGCGGCAGCGTTGCCGGTGGTCGCTTTCGACGAGGTACTGAAAAGATCCAGCGCGGATGTACTGAACAGATTGGTGGAACCGCACCCGGCAAGCAACAGCGTGCACGCCAATGCCGTTGCCAGCCCCCTGCACGCCCGCGCCTCCAGTTCGTTTCGCACCCCAGCCATTTTCTTCTCTCGCGTTTCTCTGAGCCGCTGCCCCGCGCACTCGTTATAGCAAGTCAAGCGTGGCAACCCAAAGGCAGGCGTTCAACCGATGTCGTCCTTGACGCGTCCATAGAGCAAATGATCCTGCCAGGCGCCGTTGATGCAAAGATAGCCACGGGCATAGCCTTCGCGCTTGAAGCCGGTCTTTTCCAGCAGACGGATGGATGCGGTGTTGTTCGGGATGCAAGCCGCTTCGAGCCGATGAAGCCGCAGTGCAGTAAAGCTGTATGGGATCAAGGCGCGGACCGCCGCGGTCATATAGCCCTTCTTCGCATAGGGCGCGCCAATCCAGTAACCGATGCTTCCGGCCTGCGCCACACCGCGACGGATGTTGGCGAGCGTAAGGCCGCCGACCATCGCGTTGTCGTCATTGCGAAAGATCAGAAAAGCATAGGCGACGTCGGTGCGTTGATCTTCCGCATATCGCTTGAGCCGCCGGCGAAACGCGCTGCGCGTGAGATCGTCGGACGGCCAGGTCGGCTCCCAGGGCACCAGGAAATCGCGGCTGCTTTCGCGCAATGCCGACCATTCGGCATGGTCGCCGCTGTGTGGCGCACGCAGCGTGACGCCAGAGCCGGCGATACCGGGCATCGTTTCGTTGAAGCTGACGGTCCGAAAAAACGCCATGGACTATATTGGTCAGGCCGCGCGCCGAACCAGACTTTCAGCGATTGCGGCGGTGCTGGCAAGTCCGCTTCCCGGCCCCAGCGCGGCGATCGCAGGCTTAGCGCCCTCTATCAATGCCCGGCCTGCAGCGCGTGCGCTTTCGACTGTGACGGCATCGACCTTCGCGACGATCTCCTCAAGCGGAATGGGGCGCCCATATGCCAGCATTTGTCGGGCCAGCTGGCCGACACGCGCCTCGGAGCTTTCCAATGCCATCAATAATCCTGCCTTCATTTGAGCCTTCGCCCGGTTGACCTCGGTGTCGTTGAGCGTTTCGGTCGCATTGCCGATCTGATCGATCACCACGCGCATGAGCTCGGGCGCGTCTGATTCATCCGTGCCGGCATAAAGCCCGAATAGTCCTGTGTCGGAATAAGGCATGTGGAACGCTTGGATGGTGTAGCAAAGCCCGCGCTTCTCGCGCACTTCCTGGAACAAACGCGAAGACATGCCGCCACCCAGCACGCTGGTAAAAACCTGCAAACTGTAGAGGCGCTCATCGCGCACCGGCACGCCTTGCAGCGCCATCGCGATATGAACTTGTTCGAGGTCGCGTGTTTCGACCCGGGTGCCGCCGCGGAATTGCGCTGGTTCAGGCGCCGGTGCCGCGGGACCCGCAAAGCCGGCGAAACGTTTCTCGACATCGGCGACAATCGCGCGGTGGTCGATCGCCCCGGCCGCAGCCACGACCATGCCGGGACCGCGATAGTTGCGCGACAGATAGGCGCGCAAACGTGCCGCATTGAACGATCGAACCGTATCGGGCGTGCCCAGAATGGAGCGGCCCACCGGCTGCATCGGAAACGCGGTTTCCTGCAGCCGGTCGAATACGAGATCGTCGGGCGCATCCTCGGTGGCGCCGATTTCCTGCACGATGACATTTTGCTCGCGCCGCAATTCCTCTGCATCAAAGGTCGGGTCGGACAGAATGTCGGACAGAACATCGAGCGCTAACGGGACGTCGGCTTTGAGGACGCGTGCAAAATAACCCGTCGACTCCACGCTTGTAGCGGCATTAAGATCGCCACCCACCGCCTCGATCGCTTCCGCAATCTCACGCGCGGTGCGGCGCCTGGTTCCCTTGAAGGCCATATGCTCAAGCAGATGCGAAATGCCATGTTCATCGGGATTTTCGTTGCGGCTTCCCGAACCGATCCAGACACCGAGCGAAGCCGTTTCCAGGTGCGGCATCCGGTCGGTCACGACCGACAGGCCCGAGGGAAGACGAGTCACTTCAACGCTCATGCCGCTGCTCCTTCACGCGCCGCCCGCGACGCCGACACCACGAATTTCTCCACCGCTGCCTGGTTGGCCGGCAACACGGTGACGCGCTCCTCCCGCTTTGGCAGATCGGCCAGCCATTCCGGCAACGCGGGCACAATTCCGCAGGCGGCCTTGACCGCATCGGGAAACTTCGCCGGATGCGCCGTCGACAGCACCACCATCGGCACCGCGGGATCGCGCGTTTCCTTTTCGGCGACTGCCAGGGCAACCGCTGTATGGGGATCGACGCAATAATCCGCTTCGCGCATCCAGGCGCGGATTTCGGCGGCAGCTTCCTGCTCATCGGCGCGATCGGCAGAGAACAGCGCGCGCATCTCCTGCAAGGCGCGCGCCGAGATCGCGAAGCGGCGCGATTGCGCTAGCGATCCCATCAGGGCGCGCACGGATTTGGCATCGCGGTCATAGGCATCGAACAGCAGGCGCTCGAAATTCGAGGAAACCTGGATATCCATCGATGGCGAGGACGTTGCGACGACCTCCCGGATCTCATAAACGCCGGTGGCGAATGTGCGGACGAGAATATCATTGACGTTCGTTGCGACCACAAGCCGATCGATCGGCAGCCCCATCCGCGACGCGACATAACCCGCATAGACGTCGCCGAAATTTCCCGTCGGCACCGTGAAGGCGATCTTTTGACGCGGCGAACCCAGGGCCACGGCCGCAGTAAAATAGTAGACCGCCTGCGCCACGATGCGCGCCCAGTTGATGGAATTGACACCGGACAAACGCACCCGATCGCGGAAGGCATGATGGTTGAACATCGCCTTTACCAGGGCCTGACAATCGTCGAACGTTCCTTCGACGGCGACCGCATGAACATTGGCGTCGCGTGCCGTCGTCATCATCCGCCGCTGAACGTCGGAGATGCGGCCTTGCGGGAACAACACCACAACGTCCACCTGCGCGCGGCCGCGAAAGGCCTCGATCGCGGCACCGCCGGTATCGCCCGACGTCGCAACCACAATTGTCGTCCGTTCGCCGCGCTGCTGCAGCACATGATCCATGAGCCGCGCCAGGAGCTGCATCGCCAGATCCTTGAAGGCGAGCGTCGGCCCATGGAAGAGTTCGAGCACGAACAGGCTTGGATTTAACTGCGTGAGTGGCGCAACGGCCGGATGACGAAAGGTGCCATAGGCTTCGCGCGCCATGCGCGCGAGGTCCGTCTCGGAAATTCCGTCGCCGACGAAGGGGCGAAGAACCTCGACTGCCACTTCGGCATAGGGCTTTCCGGCGAAACCCTCGATCGCAGCGCGGTCCAGCGACGGCCATGTCTCCGGCACAT
This sequence comes from uncultured Alphaproteobacteria bacterium, assembly GCA_963819915.1. GTDB lineage: Bacteria > Pseudomonadota > Alphaproteobacteria > Rhizobiales > Xanthobacteraceae > Pseudolabrys. The sequence goes on along the minus strand of CAWFXX010000005.1, from coordinate 718,827 downwards.
AGAGTCCGCCGTCGCGGGCGAGGCCCGCGAGCATCACCTCGACAAAATCGAGCGAGGGGGCCTCGCCCCGCGTGGAGACGTAACGCATTGTTTTTACTATTCTTTATCGCTTGAGATTGGCCGTTCTGTGGGCCGCACAGTAGCCTTGGGCGCCTGCTTTCACAAGAAACGCTCAGCGCTTCCCGACAAGGCGGCGCGCGAGCCAAACGACGTAAACACCGGCAAGCGCCAGCGCGAGACCAAACCACGTAATGGCATATTGCAGGTGATCGTCCGGCAAGCGCACTTCGAGCTTGCCCGGCTTTGGCCAGCCGCCAGCCGGCACCGGTTCTTCCTCATCGATGTAAAATGGCGCTGCGGTCGCCCATTTCTTGAATTCGGTAATCGATTTTGAATCGCGCAGATACCAGATATTTTTTTTCGAATCGTCGGCCGGCGTGAATGCCCCTCGCGCCTCGGGCCAACGCATGACACCGACGACATCGACAACGCCGTGCGGCGTGCCCTCGCTGCGCTGCGCCGGGTCCTTGCGCTCGGGCGGCACAAAGCCGCGATTGACGAGAACGATGCTGCCGCCTGCAAGACGCGCCGGCGCAAAGACCCAGTAACCCGGTCCTTTCACGTCAGGACGCAAGGGCGAGCCAGCGGTGTAGACAAGAGCCTCCTCGCCATCGAGAAACTCCGCCGGGAACACCACCCGGCGGAATTCCTCGCCATCTTGATGAAGCTGCGGCCAACTCGAACGCGGCGGCAAATCCTGCGGTGCACGGGAAAGCCGCGCATTGAGTCTCGCGATCAGATCTTCTTTCCAGACCTTGCGATCAAGCTGCCAGACGCCGAGACCGCAGAGAATGACAATCCCGACCAACGCGAACACCGTCGCGTCAAGGACAGTCGAGCGACGCTTGCGTGGCGCTCTGCTCAAACTTCACCCCGGTGTTCAAGACGGCCTTCGGCCGCCTTGTGATGATATTGCAGCGCAATCAACAGCCCCTTGATCAACCGCAGCGGAGCAAGGGTCACGATCAGGACCAGGGGCAACCACAACGCAGCATGCAGCCAGTATGGCGGCTGATAAACCACTTCGGTGATCAGTGCCGCAAATACGACAATGGCTCCGCCAATCAGGATCACGAATACCGCGGGACCATCGCCGGCATCCGCAAAGCCGTAACTCAGGCCGCAATGCTCGCACGCCGGCCGCAGCGACAGGAAACCCTGAAACAGCTGGCCCTCGCCGCACCGCGGGCAGCGGCCGCGCAGGCCGCGACCGATCGGCAGGTTGTTCGGCTTTTCCTGATCAGTCATGAACGCATCTCACAATGAAAAAAGGGCGGCGCAGTGACGCCGCCCTTCTTCAATGAACATTCGCGTTGCTCATTCGGGGTGCGGCACGCCAGAACCCCAGACATATATACAGGCGAACAGGAACAGCCACACCACGTCGACGAAGTGCCAATACCAGGCGGCAAATTCGAAACCGAGGTGCTGCTTCGGGGTGAAATGGCCCGCCAGCGCGCGCGCCAGGCAGACGATCAGGAAGATCGAGCCGATGATCACATGCGCGCCGTGGAAGCCCGTCGCCATGAAGAACGTGGCGCCGTAGATATTGCCGCTGAAGTGGAAGGCCGCGTGCGAATATTCGTAGGCCTGCACGCAGGTGAAGGTGAGGCCCAGCAGAATGGTGAGGATCAGGCCCCATTTCAGCCCCTGCCGGTCATCTTCCAGCAACGCATGGTGCGCCCAGGTCACCGTCGTGCCCGACGTGAGCAGGATGAGTGTATTGAGCAGCGGCAGATGCCACGGATCGAATGTTTCGATCCCCTTCGGCGGCCATACGCCACCGGTCGCGGCAACACGCGCGACGTCGTGCACATCTCCTGGAAACAGCGCGGTATTGAAATAGGCCCAGAACCACGCCACGAAGAACATCACTTCCGAAGCGATGAACAGGATCATCCCGTATCGGTGCGAAATCTGCACAACGCGGGTATGGAAGCCCTCGAACTGCGCTTCGCGGATGACGTCACGCCACCAGGCAACGAACGTGTAGAGCACGCCGAGAACGCCGAGGCCGAAGACCAGCGGCGCCGCGGGGTACATGTGATGCATCCAGCTGATGGCACCGACGGCCATAACAAAGGCGGACACCGCGCCGACCGCCGGCCATGGGCTCGGATCGACCAGGTGATAGTCGTGATGCTTGGCGTGAGCGTCGGCCATTCTTAATCTCCGTTAGAGCTTGCTCGAATTTGCTTCCGGCGCCTCTGCGACCGGCCGCTCCGGCTCGCGTAGCCGGTAAAACGTGTAGGACAGCGTGATGGTGCTGAGATCGTCCTGGTCGTGGTCTTTCACGATCGACGGATCGACATAGAATACCACCGTCATCTCGCGCGTTTCGCCCGCCTTCATACGCTGCTCCGTAAAGCAGAAGCAGTTGATCTTGTCGAAATAGGCTCCAACGGTCGGCGGTGAAACATTGTACGCCGCCTGCCCCGTGATCTCGCGCGCCGCTTCGTTAATGACCTTGTAATGTACTGTCGCCACTTCGCCGATGCGCACCTGAATTTCGTTCTGCTCCGGCTGGAATTTCCACGGCAGGCCGGGTGTAACGTTCGAATCGAAGCGGATGGTGAGTGTGCGGCCGAGAATGTGATCGGGCGCCCTCTCGGCAACCTGGGTGGTGCCGCCAAAGCCGGTTGTCTTGCAGAACCAGGTGTAGAACGGAACCGCCGCGTAGGCCGCACCAACCATGCTGGCGACCAGCGCGCCGCAACAGGCGGCGACCAGAACGTCTCGCCGCAACGGCTTGCTTTGCGTGCTGGGGAGTTGGTGCGGTCATTGCGTATCGCTCAGATCGGCCGGACCAGAACGCCCGGCCCTTTCACCAAGGTCATGACGTAGAACAACACCACCAGCGCCGCGAGCGCCAGGGCGATCGCAATGGAACGCGAGCGCCGGGCGCGCTTCTGCGCTTCGGTGAGAACGATGCCGTCGTCATCAGGTTGCTTGGTCATGGCGATCCCGACACTCACGCCGCCAATCGGGCGATCAGCCCGCCCCAACCGCGTTCTACCAGCAGAACTGCGAACAAGAGAAAAAGGTACAGAATCGAGAACGCAAAAAGTTTGCGGCTGGCGCTTTCGGCGGGCGGCCGTTCACGCAGCACCTGCCAGCCCAGCACGATCATGATCGCACCGGCGCCAATTGCAGTCAGCCCGTAAAGCGCGCCCGTATAGCCGAACAGCCAAGGCGCGACGCCGAGCGGCGCTAGGATCAAGGTATAGAGCAGAATTTGCCGGCGCGTGCTGGTGTCGCCGGCAACCACTGGCAACATCGGAATGCCCGCGCGGGCATAGTCGTCGGCGCGATAGAGCGCCAGCGCCCAGAAATGCGGCGGGGTCCAGAAGAAGATGATGAGAAACAGCAGCACAGGCTCGAGAGACAATGAGCCGGTCGTGGCCGCCCAGCCAATCATTGGCGGGAAGGCGCCGGCAGCTCCGCCGATCACGATGTTCTGCGGGGTCGAGCGCTTGAGCCAAACTGTATAGACGACGACGTAAAAAAAGATCGTGAAGGCAAGCAGCGCCGCGGCAACCCAGTTCACCAGCAGACCGAGCACGACCACGGCGAAGGAACCGAGGGTCAATCCGAAAGCGAGCGCCTCGCCCGGGCGCACGCGGCCCATTGGCACCGGGCGGCGCGCGGTGCGCGTCATCACCGCATCAATATCGGCGTCGTACCACATGTTGAGTGCGCCGGCCGCGCCCGCGCCCACCGCGATGCAGAGCAGCGCCGTGAACCCTGTGACCGGATGCAGCGAACCCGGTGCAACCGCAAGTCCCACCAAAGCGGTGAACACCACGAGCGACATCACGCGCGGCTTCATCAGGGCGATATAGTCGCCCACACTCGCGAGGCTCGGCTCAGCGATGCCGGAATCAGCGGCGAGACGACCGCGGATATTTGCGCCTTCGCTGACGAGCGACATGGGGTTGTGCGGCTTTCCGCCCTATTTGATTCGCGGCAACGTTTCGAACTGATGGAACGGCGGTGGCGATGACAACGTCCATTCAAGCGTCGTCGCGCCGGCGCCCCAAGGATTGTTGCCAGCGACCCGCTTCTTCGCGAAGGCCTCGATGACGCCGACGAAGAAAATGACGACGCCAAAGCCGGAGATGTAGGAGCCGTAGGATGAGATCATGTTCCAGCCATGGAACGCATCCGGATAATCGACGTAGCGGCGCGGCATCCCGGCAAGGCCGAGGAAGTGCTGCGGGAAGAACACGAGGTTCACGCCGATGAAGGTGACCCAGAAGTGCAGCTTGCCGATGGTCTCGTTGTACATGTAGCCGCTCATCTTCGGGAACCAGTAGTACCAGCCGCCAAAGATGGCGAAGACCGCGCCGAGCGAGAGCACGTAGTGGAAATGCGCCACCACGTAATATGTGTCCTGCAGCACGCGATCGACGCCGGCATTGGCCAGCACCACGCCGGTTACGCCGCCGACGGTGAACAGGAAGATGAAGCCCAACGCCCACAACATCGGCGTGCGGAACTCGATCGAGCCGCCCCACATCGTGGCGATCCAGGAAAAGATCTTCACCCCGGTCGGCACCGCAATCACCATGGTGGCGGCGATGAAGTAGGCCTGCGCGCCGGTCGACATGCCGACGGTATACATGTGATGGGCCCAGACGACGAAGCCGATGCCGCCGATCGCGACCATCGCATAAGCCATGCCGAGATAGCCGAATACAGGCTTGCGGCTGAAGGTAGCGACGATCTGGCTGATCATGCCGAAGCCGGGCAGGATCAAGATGTACACTTCCGGATGACCGAAGAACCAGAACAAGTGCTGGTACAGAATCGGGTCACCGCCATTGTCACCGGAGAAGAACGTCGTCCCGAAATTGCGGTCGGTCAGCAGCATCGTGATCGCGCCGGCCAGAACCGGCAGCGCCAGCAACAGCAGGAAGACCGTGACCAGGATCGACCACACGAACAGCGGCATTTTGTGCAGCGTCATGCCGGGCGCGCGCATGTTGAAGATTGTCGTGATGAAGTTGATGGCCCCGAGAATCGAAGACGCACCGGCCAGATGCAGCGCCAGAATGCCGAAATCAACCGCAGGTCCCGGATGGCCGCTCGTGGAAAGCGGCGCGTAGAGAGTCCAGCCGGCGCCGATGCCGTTGGAACCGGGTTCACCCTCGACAAACATCGAGGTGATCAGCAATGCAAACGACGCCGGCAACAGCCAGAACGAGATGTTGTTCATGCGCGGGAAGGCCATGTCGGGCGCGCCGATCATCAGCGGCACAAACCAGTTGCCGAAGCCGCCGATCATCGCAGGCATCACCATGAAGAAGATCATGATCAGGCCGTGCGCCGTGACAAAAACGTTGAATTCGTGCGGCGTCGGGAAGATCTGAACGCCGGGGTTCTGCAACTCGAGCCGGATCCCGATCGAAAGAAGTCCGCCGATCACGCCGGCGACCAGCGCAAACACAAGATACATCGTTCCGATGTCCTTGTGGTTGGTCGAATACACGAAACGCCGCCACCCGGTCGGATGGTGCTCGTGGGCTTCATGTGCGCCGTGTGCAGCAGCCGTGTTGCTCGCCATCGTTATTGTCCTTCGACCTCGTCGTTGTCGCCCGCGTATTCGTCAGTTCGCGCCGTCCGCCGCAGCCACCGCAGTCGGATGGCTGTCATCGGTCGCATATTTCTTTTTCGCCTGCTCGATCCACGCCGTGTAATCCTTGTCGCTCACGACTCGCACCATGATCGGCATGAAGGCGTGGTCCTTGCCGCAGAGTTCGGAGCACTGGCCGTAGTAGATGCCTTCGCGTTCGGCCTTGAACCATGTCTCGTTGAGACGGCCCGGAATCGCGTCAATCTTGATGCCGAACGCAGGTACCGCAAATGAGTGGATGACGTCTGCGCCGGTCGTGAGCACATGCACGATCTTGTTCACCGGCACGACCATTTCATTGTCGACAGCAAGCAAGCGCGGCTGACCGGGCTTGAGATCCTTTTCCTGCACCATCAAAGAATCGAATTCGAATTTGTTGTCCGGATAGCTGTAGCTCCAGAACCACTGCTTACCGGTTGCCTTCACCGTGACGTCCGCTTTCGGCATATTGAGCTGATAGAAAAGCAAACGGAACGAAGGCACCGCGATCGTCACCAGGATGAGAACCGGAACAACGGTCCAGATCACTTCAATGGTCGTGTTGTGGGTGGTGCGCGACGGCGTCGGGTTGCTGCGCGCATTGAACTTCACCACCACAATGACCAGCAGCACCAGCACGAACAGGACAATCGCGGTAATCGCCCAAACCAGGAAATTGTGGAACCAGATGATGTCGTCCATCACCGGCGTGGCGCCCTGCTGCATGCCGAGTTGCCACGGTTCGGGCTGGCCGCTCGCGGCGAGCGCCGCGCCTGTGCCGAATACCGCCACGCTCGTGACGATGAATGCGATCAACCGCTTGAGCACCAGCATTGTCCAATGCGCTCCTTCGACGAGAAAAACGGCCTTGCCCAGGCCCCTTTTGCCGCCCACCACTGGCATGATGTTCGGCGCGGCCCCGCTGAGCACGGCATTTGCCACGGGCGTGGCAGCTTGGGCGGTGCGGCGGGACGGGGGGAAATCCCGGCCTCTCAAACCATAATTCCAGCCGTGCCGCAATGCACCTCATAGTCTGCACCATGCGACAATCGGCGTACCCAGAAATGCCACTGCTGCCCCCTATTTGGCCACTGCCCGCGCTAACGGGACCCTCCCGGCCATGCCTTGCTTGACAAGGCCCGACCGGGCATGACTCAACGAAGACGCCTAAAATGCCGGAGGAACGGCGATTCGCCTGTCTGCCGGCGGTGTAAAGGCTGCGATAACCCGGTGCCAAGGGATCGACTGATGGGACTTATCGAGCAACGCAGGCTCATTTACAGCGGCGCGAACTGGCTCGCGCTGGCGGCGCTGGTCGCGCTGCTGGCGGTTGCACCGGTCGATCGCGCGCTCGCGCAGGGCGCCGTGAAGTCTGTGCATAAAGATTGGCAGATCCGCTGCGATACGCCGCCCGGCGCCAAGGCCGAGCAGTGCGCGCTGATCCAGAGCGTGACGGCGGAAGACCGCGCCAATGTCGGCCTGACCGTGATCGTCCTCAAGACCGCCGATCAGAAGAGCCGTTTGATGCGCGTGGTCGCGCCGCTCGGCGTCCTGCTCCCGTCGGGCCTGGGCCTGAAGATCGACCAGGCCGATATCGGGCGAGCAGGATTTGTCCGTTGCCTGCCGAACGGTTGCATCGCCGAAGTCATCATGGATGATGAGCTGCTCAAGAAATTGCGCACCGCCAAGACGGCGACGTTCATTATCTTCCAAACTCCGGAGGAAGGCATCGGCTTCCCGATGAGCCTGGCAGGCTTCGGCGAAGGCTACGACAAGTTGCCGTAGCTCCCAATCTGCCCACCCTCGCCTTCACCGCCCGATCAGTGGATACTGCGCGGACATAATCTCGTGCGCGGGAGAGGTACAGGTGAAATTAGGTTTTGTCGGCCTCGGCGCCATGGGGCAATTGATCGTGCCACGCCTGATGGCGGCAGGGCACGATGTCACCGGCTGGAACAGATCACGCGAGAAAGCAAAGCTCCTGATCAAGTCCGGCATGCGCTGGTCAGACACGCCGCGCGCCGTCGCCGAACAATCCGAGATCGTGTTCTCGATCGTCACCGATGCGAAGGCGGTCCGCGCGGTCGCGCTGGGCGAGGACGGCATCGTCGCCGGATTGCGCAAGGGCGGAATTTATATCGACATGAGCACGATCGAACCCGACGAAAGTCGCACGGTCGCATCCGAGTTCGCCAAATCTGGTTTCACAATGCTCGATGGGCCGATCTCCGGTTCGCCTGTTACGGTCACACAGGGCAATGCCTCGGTGATGATCGGCGGCGACGAGCAGGCTTTCGAGCGCGCAAAGCCGGTGCTGCTTGCAATCGGGCCGAAAGTGACCCGCATCGGTGCAAACGGTCTTGCCTGCCAGATGAAAATCGCCGTGAACCTTCTGCTCATGGTTGAAGTGATCGCCTTTGGCGAAGCGGTCGCCCTGGCGGAAAAAGGCGGTGTGGCGCGCGAAGTCGCGCTCGACGCCATCCTCAAGAGCGTGGCGGCTTCGCCAGTGCTCGGTTATCGCGGGCCATTCATCCTTGAAGGGAAAATGCCTGCCGTGCCATTGGCCGACGTCACCTTGCAGCAAAAGGATATGATGTTGGCGCTCAATCTCGGGCGAACCATGGGAAGCCCCGTGCCGCTCGCGGCTGCAGCCAACGAAATGATGAACGCCTGCCGCGGGCTTGGCATCGACGGCAACGATTTCGTCGTCGCACATCAGGTCTACCGCCGACTAGGAGGGCAAGCATGACGTCGCAAGGCGAGAAAATTGGCGCCGCATTGGCAAAGGCCATGCGAGGGACAGCGGCGAAATGGAAGGAAGGCGATCCGGCTCCGACGATGTATCGCACCAACCTGCGCGACGTCCCGAAGGTCGAAGGTCTCAAGCGTGACGACGGCTGGGTTGATATGCAGGTTCAGTTCCTGATCGACAAGAAAACGGCGAACGCGGATCACGTTGTCGGCTGGACCGTACTCAAGCCGGGCGCGCGCCACGAGAACCACCGTCATCACAATTGCGACGAGTTCTTCATCGTGCTCAAGGGCAAGGGCCACATCTACACCGACAAGGGCGAGGTCGCCTTCGGGCGAAGGCGACGTCGTCTATTCGCCGCGCGGCTGCTGGCACGGATTCAACAACACGTCGAACGAAGATGTCGTTCTTGTCTGGGGATGGATGGACGCCGGATCCATCGAAGCGTCCGGCTACGAAGTGCATCCCGAGAGCCACAAGTGAACGCCTGGGACTCTCCGCTCATCAAGAAAGGCATGACGGCACAGCTTGCCAAACGTCGCGCGCGCATGGCCGCGGGCGAGAAGCCGCTTGGCTGGAAAGTTGGTCTGGGCGCACCGGCGACGATGGAAAGATTGAAGCTCGCGGCGCCTGTTATCGGCTTTCTGATGCAGCGCGGTTTGCTTTTGTCGGGTAGCACCGCACCAATCGGCGGCTACATCAAGCCGGTGGCGGAGCCGGAAATCTGTGTGCGGATGGCACGCGATCTGCCGTCCGACGCTTCGGCAGATGAGGCCGCCGCCGCAATTAAAGAAATATTTCCGGCGATCGAACTGGCGGACCTCGACCCCGCACCGACCCTGGACAATCTCGATGCCGTTCTCGAAGGCAACATCTTCCAGCGGCACGTTGTTTTGTGCGGCAACACGCGCGCCGGCGCGGCGACCTCGGGTTTAACGTCGCGCGTATTCCGGCGCGGCAAGGAAACAAACGTCACCACCGATCCCGAAGCCCTGACCGGCAAACTGCCCGACATTGTGGCTCATGTCGCAAGCACCCTCGCGGCCTTCGGAGAAAAGCTTGCCGCGGGTGATGTGATTATCACCGGCTCCATCACGCCGCCCCTCATCATCGAGCCCGATGAGACCGAGTTGGTCCATGTGCTGGAGCCGATTGGCGAGGTATCGATCCGGTTCAGCCGCGATTAACCGTGCATTTCGGTGCTCGCAGAATCGCCATGGTCGCCTTATCTATTGCGGTAAGAAGACCCACTCCTGGAGCAACGAATGGATCCCGCCATTTCTTCTCTCATCGACCGCGCCGGGCTCGACCGCGGAAAAGTACGCCAATTGATCGGCCAAGGCCTGGATGGCGCCGACGACGGCGAGCTGTTCCTGGAATATCGCCAGGCCGAGGCTCTCACCTTCGATAATGGCCGGCTCAAGCAAGCGACTTATGACACCGCGCAAGGTTTTGGCCTGCGGGCCGTGAAGGCCGAAGCGGTCGGTTACGCGCACGCCTCCGATCTGTCGGAAGGAGCGCTTGCGCGCGCGGCGGAAGCGGTGCGCGCCGTCAACGGTGGCCACAGCGGCACCTATGCCGAAGCACCCGGCCGCACCAACCGCAAGCTCTATGCCGACGACAATCCGCTCGGAACGCCGGCTTTCGATGCGAAGGTGAAACTTCTGGAATCAATCGACGCCTATGCCCGCGGCAAGGATGGCCGCGTGCGGCAAGTCACCGCCAGCGTTGCCGCGAGCTGGCAGGTGGTGGAAATCCTGCGCGCCGACGGCGAGATTTATCGCGACATCCGTCCGTTGGTGCGACTCAACGTTGCTGTTGTTGCCGGCGAAGGCGATCGTCAGGAAACCGGCAGCTATGGCTTCGGCGGCCGCGAGGGCTTTCAGCGCTTCATCGCGCCGGATGCCTGGCAAGGCGCAGTCGACGAAGCGATCCGGCAGGCCTTGGTGAATCTCGATGCCGTGCCCGCGCCGGCCGGCGAAATGGACGTCGTGCTCGGCTCCGGCTGGCCAGGCGTGATGCTGCACGAAGCCGTCGGCCATGGCCTCGAGGGCGATTTCAACCGCAAGAAAACGTCCGCGTTCGCCGGCCTGATGGGCAAGCAGGTTGCCGCCAAGGGCGTCACCGTCGTCGACGACGGCACCATGCAGTCGCGGCGCGGTTCATTGTCGATCGACGATGAGGGCACGCCGACCAACCGCACCGTCCTGATCGAGGACGGCATTCTCGTCGGCTACATGCAGGACCGCCAGAACGCGCGCCTGATGAATATGAAGCCGACAGGCAACGGGCGGCGTGAGTCGCACGCCCACGTCCCCATGCCGCGCATGACCAACACCTACATGCTGGCCGGGAAACATGACCCGAAAGAAATCATCGCCTCGGTGAAAAACGGTCTTTATGCCGTCAGCTTCGGCGGTGGCCAGGTCGACATCACGTCCGGCAAATACGTGTTCCAATGCACCGAAGCCTACAAGATCGAAAACGGCAAGGTCGGCGCGCCGGTGAAAGGCGCGATGCTCATCGGCAACGGACCGACCGATCTGCATCGCATCAGCATGATCGGAAATGACTTCGCGCTCGATCCTGGAATTGGCACCTGCGGCAAGAATGGACAAGGCGTTCCGGTCGGTGTCGGCCAGCCGACATTGCGCATGGACAAGATCACCGTCGGCGGCACGGCGTAATTTTGATGGAGCGAATTGGCGTGCGGGAAAACTTGCGCGGCTGGATCAAGAACATCGTCGACATTGCGGTCATCGTGCTGATCGTGCTGGCGGCAAAGACCGCAATCGCCGAGCCATTCTACGTGCCGTCGGGCTCGATGGAGCCGACTTTGCTGATCGGCGACGAATTGCTGGCGACAAAGTTTCCCTATGGCTACAGTGGCGCGTCGCTGCCGTCCTTTCTCATTCCGCTGCAAACGCCGCGCGTGTTGTCTACACTGCCCAAGCGCGGCGATGTTGTGGTTTTTCGCTGGCCTGGCGACCGGTCGCAGGTCTGGGTCAAACGCGTGATCGGGTTGCCGGGCGATCGCATCGGCCTGCGCAACGGACGCGTATCGATCAACGGCACGCCGGTCGGCATTCGTCCGGCTGGCGTCGGCGAATCCGAGGTGGAAGACGGCAGCGTCGTTGCAGCCGCGCGTTTCGTCGAGACGCTGCCGGGCGGCCGCGAACATTCGATCTTCAAGCTGGTCGATCGCGGCGAACTCGACAACACGCCTGACGTCGTCGTGCCGCCGGACCATTTGTTTGTTATGGGCGACAATCGCGACAATTCAGCCGACAGCCGCGTGCCGGTGCGCGCGGGCGGCGTCGGCCTGTTGCCGGTCGAGGATCTTGTGGGCCGCGTTGATGCCGTTGTCGGTTCGTGGGATCTCGCCGTCAAACGCAAGCCGCTGAAGGAATGGCCATCCGGATTGCGGCTGTCGCGGTTTTTTACCGGCGTGCACTAAGCACTGCTACCGCACGACTCCCGAGATGCAGCACGGCTTTTGCCGCGGCAGCGTGATTTTTTCCTTGAGATAGCAGCGCGCCGTCGGTGAAATGTAGCCAGGCCGCACATAAGTCCATGCGCGGCATTTGTTCTCCGCTGCGCATGCCGCCATGCAAGGCGCGCCGGCAGGATCTGGCGGAATGTCAAAACTGCGATAGTCCCCGCCGGGGCGGTCGATGGAATATTCCAGCGGTCCCTTGCGCGGCGCGACGACGCCTGCGCCACGAACGCCGGTGATGCAACATTTGTCCTCGACCCGCGGCGCGACGCGGTTCTTCAGCCAACAGGCCGCAACCGCGTTTTCTGTTCGCGGATAGGAAAAGCTCCAGGCATGGCAGTGCTGGTCCTGCTCGCAGCGCATCGCGCAATCCGCCGGATCGCCGTTGCGAATTTCGAACCTGAGATAGTCGCCGCCACGACGATCGTATCCGTTCTGCGCCTGCGCTGAATTGGCCAGCGCAAAAACGGACAGCGCAAGCGCCATCCAGAGCCTGATCGGAAACAGCATGCGCGCCCGCTCGAGACCGGAGAGTCGGTGAAGCTTCGCCCGCGCGCATGCTAACGTAGCGCTCCGCGAATGTGCAGCCAGTCACATTGAATCGTTCAAAACGCTCGAGAGTTTATCGGGATGAAAATTGAGCGCCCGCCGGAGGGGCCGGCGGGCGCTGGATCCGGCCGCGAGAGGGGAATTCGCGGGTGTCGGATCGAGCGGCCGATGAGAGGGATCGGCCGTTTGCTTTATTCGTTACACGGTCTGGCGCGCGGGCCGGTCCGTCGGCGGGCGCCTAAACCCACCCTCGTCACACTTGCTTCGCCTCACCGCCCGACTGAGGCGGCGCTCAAGCGCGCGCTCGCGCAGCAATGCGGTCGGGTCGTCCCAGAAGGGCTCCGAAAAAGCATCACGCACATCGGTGCGGGTGATGCCGATATCGGCGAGCATCCGGCGATCGAGGCCGGCCAGCACATTGGCCTGGCGGCGGTGACGGCGCGCGCGTGCAAATTCCTTCAACCAATAGGTGACCAGGGCCACCAGCGAGGCAAAGGCCCGCACCAGGGCGCTGCCAGCCACGGGCAAAACGGGGTAATTGGCGCTCATAGCAGTCTCCATTCGTTCGCTAACCGAGCCAAAATCGCGTCTGGCGCGGCCCAGAACCACCCGAAATCCCCACCCGATTCCTCTGGAAGTGGTGGTATATTGCACTGCGGGGATTGATTAGTGAAACGAATGTTTTTAATCTGATCGATAAGAGATACTGATATGGCCTTCCGGCCCCGAACGGCCGGCTTTTCAGGGACCTACGCCCATGACCGCCATGCTCGACGTCGACCAGTTGCGCACCTTCATCGCCATCTCGGAGACCGGCAGTTTCACCAAGGCCGCCGAAGTGGTGAACAAGACTCAGTCCGCTGTCTCGATGCAGATGAAGCGGCTGGAGGAGCGGCTCGAGCGGCCGATATTTTCGCGCGACGGGCGCGCCTCGAAGCTCACGGAAGATGGCCAGCGCCTGCTCGATTACGCGCGCCGCATCGTCAAGCTCAACGTCGAGACGCTGGCCGCATTTTCCGACGCTGAACTTTCCGGCCGCGTGCGGCTCGGCGTGCCGGACGATTATGCCGACCGCTATCTTCCCGAAATCATGGCGCGCTTTTCGCATGGCTATCCGGCGGTCGAGCTGTCGGTGCTGTGCGAACCCTCCGTCAATCTGCTCGAGCGCATCGACGCCAACGAGATCGACCTCGCCATCGTCACCAATTGCGAAAGCAAGCGCGCGTCGGAGACGTTCCGGCGCGAGCGCTTGCTGTGGGTGACGTCGAACCGGCATTCGACGCATCTGGAAGAACGCATCCCGCTCGCGCTTGGACGCCCGAGTTGCTCGTGGCGGCGCATCGCCATCGACCGGATGGAATCGGTCGGCCGTCCCTTCCGCGTGCTCTACTCAAGTTCGAACGCCGGCGCGGTTGCGGCGGCCGTGCTCGCGGGCCTCGCGGTCTCGGTGCTGCCGGAATCGGGTTTGCGTCCTGGCATGCGCGTGCTCTCTTCCGCCGATGGTTTTCCGGACCTGCCCAGTTGCCGCGTTGGATTGGTCCGCAACGCGCATGAAAGTTCGGCGCTGGCCGATGCACTGGCCGAACACATCGTCTCCTCGCTCGACAACCTGTCCGAAGCAGCGCAGGCGGCGGAGTAAGTTGCACGGCATTGTTGTTTGTCATGGCCGGCCATAGCCGTCCAAAGGACGGCGTGCTTTGCACGCCTTTGTGCCGGCCATCTCGCTTAGGGGCGCATCTGCTCTCCTAAGCGGGATCGCCGGGACAAGCCCGGCAATGACCGGTCCAATGTTTAATACGCATACTCTTCGAAGATCGGCTCGACCGAGTCATTCCATTCGCCGTGGAATTTTTCCAACAGTTCTTCCGCCGGCGTGATGCCGCGCGCGATCGACTCTTCCAGCGGACGCAGATAGCGCGTCTCGTCGCGGCCGTTGCGATCAAGCCGCTTGCGGCGCGCAAGGCCGCGCGAGCTTAGCCGCAATGTCTCCTGCGCCAGCGTGAAGATATTGGTTTTGCGGATTTCCGCCTTGAAGCCGAGCTTCGGCACATCATCGCGCAGCTTCTGCCGTTCCTCCACGCTCCAGTCCTTCACCATCTCCCAGCAGGCATTGAGCGCATCATCGTCATAGAGCAACCCGGTCCAGTAGGCCGTCAACGAAGGCAGGCGCCGCCACGGGCCGCCGTCGGCGCCGCGCATCTCGAGATAACGCTTGAGGCGCACTTCGGGGAAGATTGTGCTCAGGTGATTGGCCCAGTCGGAAATCGTCGGGCGCTCGCCCGGCAGTTCCGCCAGCTTGCCCACGAAGAAATCGCGGAACGACTTGCCGGACACGTCGATATATTTGTCGCCGCGCTTGATGAAATACATCGGCACGCCCAGGGCGTAGTCGACGTAGCGCTCGAAGCCCATGCCGTCCTCGAAGGCCCAGGGCAGCATGCCGGAGCGCTGGTTGTCGGTATCGCGCCAGATTTCCGAACGGAATGACAGGAAGCCGTTCGGCTTGCCCTCGGTGAACGGCGAGTTGGCGAACAATGCGGTCGCCACCGGTTGCAGCGCCAGCGACACGCGCAGCTTCTTGACCATGTCGGCTTCCGACGAGAAGTCGAGATTCGCCTGCACCGTGCATGTCCGATACATCATGTCGAGACCGAGCGATCCGACCTTCGGCATGTACGCCGTCATGATCTTGTAGCGGCCCTTCGGCATCTTCGGCATGTCGGCGCGCGTCCAGTTCGGCGTCATCCCGATACCGAGGAAGCCGATGCCCAGCGGCTTGGCCACTTCCCGCACCTGCGCCAGATGCGCCATCAGCTCGGCCGCGGTCTGATGCACATTGTCGAGCGGCGCGCCCGAGAGTTCGAATTGCCCGCCCGGCTCCAGCGAGATCGCCCCGCCGCCGGTGACGTCGAACATGCCGATGATGTTGTCGCCTTCCATGATCGGCTCCCAACCGAGCAGATCACGCATGCCATCGAGCAGCGCACGGATGCTGCGCTTACCCGCGTAGGGTACCGGCCGATGATAGTCGACCGTGAAGGCGAACTTCTCGTGCTCGGTGCCGACGCGGAACTGCGTCTTCGGCTTGCAACCCGCTTCGAGCCAGGCGACGAGTTCGTCGCGGGTCTCGATCGGGGTCATGTCGATCTGGTCACGAGCCATGCAGCCGTCCGGGCAAAAAAGGTCGCGACCTTAAACATGGGAACCGGCAAAGGGCAATGTGAGACGGCCCATGCGGATTTGCGGGGCTTCCGTTGTTATTGCCGGGCTTGACCGCCGTCCGCGCCACAACACACCCGTTGGTCCCCGCAAAAGCTGGGACCCAGGTACCAAGCGTACCGCGTTGCATGTTGCTCTGGGTCCCCGCTTTCGCGGGGACGAACGGATTGGTTGCACGTACTGCCCGTCTCACTGATTCACCTTTCAAACAGCCAACGCTCCGCCGCCCGGATTTTTTCAGCTTTCGCGTCGCCCGGAAAAGAACCGAGGGCGCGCGGGACGCCGCTCATCAGACACCCCTCGGTCACGAGAGCGGGATAATCATAGGAAAACATACCTTAGGAATATAGTCAATACGCTGTTCATATTTTGTTCTTTGTGTTGCGGCAGGCTTGCTCTATTGATTTGGGCCCCATGCCGCAGTTCACGCCCCATCAGGACCAGGCTCTCAGCGTCGTCGCCGCCTGGCTCAAATCCAAGCCCGGGACCGATGGCACGCCGCAGGTGTTCCGCCTGTTCGGCTATGCCGGGACGGGCAAGACCACGCTGGCCACGCACATCGCCGATGACGTCGACGGCGACGTGAAGTTCGCCGCCTTTACCGGCAAGGCCGCCTCCGTGATGCGCGGCAAGGGCTGCCACGGTGCCTCGACGATCCACAGCCTGATCTACCGCGCGCGCGAGAGCGGCGAGGAACTTCCGAGCTTCGACCTGTGGGACGAGGCGCCGGCATCCAAGGCGGAGCTCATCATCATCGACGAATGCTCCATGGTCGATGCCGAGCTTGGCCGCGATTTGCTGTCGTTCGGCGTTCCGGTGCTGGTGCTCGGCGATCCCGCGCAGCTGCCGCCGATCCAGGGCGGCGGATTTTTCACCGAGGCCGAGCCCGACGTGATGCTCACCGAGGTGCACCGCCAGGCACAGGACGACCCGATCGTGCGGCTGTCGATGAACATCCGTGCCGGCGAATACCTCGAGCCGGGCCGCTATGGCGAGACCGAGGTCATCCGCAAAGCCGATCTCGATCCGGAGCGCGTGCTCGACGCCGACCAGGTGCTGGTCGGACGCAACGCCACGCGCCGGTCGTACAACAAGCGCATGCGCGAGCGCCGCGGTTTCGAGGATGACATGCCTTCGGCCGGCGACAAGCTGGTCTGCCTGCGCAACAACCGCAAGAAGGGTCTGTTCAACGGCGGCCTCTGGTCGGTGAAGGAACGCGGCGCGCGCAAAACCGGCATCATGACCATGCGGCTGTTACCCGATGACGAAACGGCGACGCGCGGCGTGAAGGTGTCGGTGCGCCCGGAGTGCTTCACCGGCGGCATCGAGCAGCTCGATTGGCAGCGGCGCAAGCCTTATGACGAATTCGACTACGGCTACGTGCTCACCGTGCACAAGGCGCAAGGCTCGCAATGGGACGACGTCGTGCTGTTCGACGAGAGCTTTGCGTTCCCGGACAGCCGCGAGCGCTGGCTCTACACCGGTGTCACACGGGCGGCGAAGAAGCTGACGGTGGTGGTGTAGGTCTTTTCAGCCTTGGTTGGATGGAAATACGCGCCGCGAGCTTTCTTCCCGCTCCCCTTGGGGAGAGCGTGGCGAGCGCGGAGCGATAGCGAGCGCGAGCCGGGTGAGGGGTCTGCACCTCACGAAGTCCGGACCCCTCACCCGGTCCTCGCTTCGCTCGGACCACCCGCTCCCACAAGGGGACGAGGGAAAGCGAACATGCTGCAAAACTCAGCCTTGCTTCGCAGTGCTTACCCGCCCGTGCGCGAACGGCAGCGCCACCAGCGCAACCGCCGTGATCAGCGCGCCGGCAAAGAATGTGCCGCTTGGGCCGATCATGTCCCAGAGCGCGCCGGCAATAATGCTGGCCGCCAGTAACGCAACGCCGCTCACCAGATTGAACATGCCGAAGGCGGTGCCGCGCAGTTCCGCCGGCGCCGTATCGGCGACCAGCGCTGACAATAGCCCCTGCGTCAGGCCCATATGCAGGCCCCACAGCGCAACGCCGATCATCACCGTCGATACGCTATTGCCGACGCGCCAGCACGAGATCGGCAAAAACCAGCAGTCCGAACCCGACGACGAGAATGCCAAAGCGGCCGAGGCTGTCCGACAGCGCGCCGGCCGGCCAGGCCGAGGCTGTGTAGACGATGTTCATCACCACCATCACCGACCGGCACGATGGCGACGTCCATGCCGACCGACTGCGCGCGCAGCAGGAGAAAAGCCTCGCTGAAGCGCGCCAGCGTGAAGATCGCCGACACGCCGACCACCATCCAGTAGCGGACATCGAGCCGCGCAAGTTCGGTCCGCGAGAACGGCGAGCGCACTGGCGCGTGCACTCGGCGCCCGATCCGGCTCGCGAACGGCAACAACAATGATGGCCAGCGAAATGAAAGCCGGCACGACGGCGATCCAGAACACGGTCGTGAAATTGTCCGCGAACATCGCCATGAAGATGATCGCCGCGAGCGGCCCGAGGACCGCGCCCACGGTGTCGAGCGACTGCCGCAGGCCGAAGGCGGTGCCGCGCAGATCGGGCGGGGTGAGATCGGCGACGAGTGCATCGCGCGGCGCGCCACGGATGCCCTTGCCGATCCGGTCGACAAAGCGGGCCGCCGTCAGCCAGGCGATGCTGGAGGCCAGCGGAAACACCGGTTTGGTGAAAGCGGCAAGTCCATAGCCAAGCGCCGCCAGCAACTTGCGCTTGCCCAGATAATCGCTGAGCGCGCCGGAAAAGATCTTGGTGATCGAGGCCGTCGCTTCCGCAATGCCTTCGATGAAGCCGACGGTGAGCGTCGAGGCGCCGAGCACGGTCACCAGATAAAGCGGCAGCAAGGCGTGGATCATCTCGGAGGAGAGATCCATGAACAGCGACACCAGCCCGAGCGCCCAGACGCTGCCGGGAATTTCGCGCCAACGGAACAGTGAGCGGGTTTCGGAGGGCATGGCGCGACAACCCTAGTATCCGCTCATTCCCGCGCATGCCGGAAGACGGTCGACTTCCCAGCGCCAGCGAGGAAGTCGGGTGAGGGGGCGTCGCCGACGGCCTGAGCACGGCGAAAGCCGTCCCCCGGCATCGCGATCGCTCGCCACCCGCTCCCCGCAAGCGGGGCGAGGGAACTACGCCGCTTCTTTTTTCTTCAGCCGGCGCGAAGCGCTGGTAGAAGCCCTCGTCGTGCGCGGCGAGATCGAGCAGCAGCTTGTTGGGCGCAAAACGTGGCCCGTATTTCTTCTCAAGCTTGCGGCAGAGCGCGACGAACTTCTTCGTCCCCATCATGTCGATCCACGACAGCGTGCCGCCGGAGAACGGCGCGAAGCCGAAGCCGAGGATCGAGCCGACATCCGCCTCGCGCACGTCGGTGAGCACTTTTTCCTCGAAGCAGCGCGACGTTTCGAGCGCCTGAATGCCGAGCAGCCGCAGCTTGAGTTCCTCGATGTCGATCTTTTCCGGAACGAGCATTTTCTTCGGCTGCAAATCGATGAGGCCCGGCCACAATTTCTTTGGCCCGCTCGCCGGGTAGTCATAGAACCCCTTGCCGTTCTTGCGTCCGAAGCGGCCGCGCTTCTCGACCATTTCCTGCAGCAGTTTCTTCTGCCGCGGATCGATCGCCTTGGCGCCGAGATCGGCTTCGGTGGCCTTGAGGATTTTCCAGGCGAGATCGACCGCCACTTCATCATTGAGCGACAGCGGGCCGACCGGCATGCCCGCCATGCGGCCGACATTCTCGATCATCGGCGCCGGCACACCTTCCGTCAGCATCAGGTGGCCTTCGCGGATGTAGGTGCCGACCACGCGCGAGGTGTAGAAGCCACGCGAGTCGTTCACAACAATCGGCGTCTTGCGGATGGCGCGCACATAGTCGAGCGCGACGGCGACCGCCCTGTTGCCGGTTTGCTTTCCGAGGATGAGTTCGACCAGCATCATGCGATCGACCGGCGAGAAAAAGTGAATGCCGATGAAGCGCGCCGGATCCTTGAATTCGGACGCAAGCGAGCTGATCGGCAGCGTCGAGGTATTGGAGCCGAGGATCGCCTTGTCGCCGATCACCGCCTGGATCTTCGCCATCACGTCAAATTTGATCTTGCGATCCTCATAGACCGCCTCGATGACGAGGTCGCAATCCTTGAGTGCTGCATAGTCGGGCGTCGGGGTGATGCGGCTGAGCAGTTCATCGCGCTCAGCGCCTTTCATCCGCCCCTTCATCACGCGATCGCTGAGCGCCTTGTGCAGGCCGGCCTTGCCTTTGTCGGCGGTTTCCTGGTCGCGGTCGATGAGCACCACCTGCAATCCGGCGGCGGCGCTGACCTGCGCAATTCCGGCGCCCATGAAACCGGCGCCGACCACGCCGATTTTTTTCAGGGACGTCGGCGGCTCGTTCGGCGGACGGCGTGCGCCCTTGTTGAGGTCCTGCATCGACACGAACAACGAGCGGATCATCGCGGCTGCTTCCGGCGAGCGCAAAATCTTGGCGAACCAGCGCGACTCAACGCGCAACGCCGTGTCGAACGGCAACTGCAGGCCTTCGTAGACCACCTGGAGAATGGCGCGCGCCGCCGGATAATTATCGTAGGTCTCGCGCCGGTAGATTGCGTTGGCGGCGGGGAACGTCATCATGCCCGACTTCGAGTAGACCGCGCCGCCCGGCAGGCGGAAGCCCTGCACATCCCAGGGCGCGACGCCCTTGCCGCCAGCCTTGATCCAGTCTTTCGCCGCCTTGATGAGTTCGGCCGCCGGCACGACATTGTCGACCAGCTTCATTGTCTTGGCGCGGTCGACCTTGAGCTGATCGCCCTTGAGCAAAAATTGCAGCGCGTCCGCCGGCAGGATCATGCGCGCGATGCGCTGGGTGCCGCCGGCGCCGGGAAACAACCCGATCTTGATTTCAGGCAGGCCGAGCCGCGTCCTCGGCTCGTCGGCCGCGATGCGGTGATGGCAGGCCAGCGCCAGTTCGAAGCCGCCGCCCATGGCGGTGCCGTTGAGCGCGCAGACCCACGGCTTGCCGCAGGTTTCGATGCGCCGGTAAAGCAGCGACAGCTTGCGGCTTTCCTCGAACACGAAAGCAGCGGCCGCCTCCTCGCCTTTCGTACGGACCAGGTCGGCGTACACCGTGCCCATACGCTCGAGCATGGTGAGATCAGCGCCGCCGCAGAAGGCATCCTTTCCCGAGGTGATGACCGCGCCCTTGATGGCGGCATCGCCCGCGATTTTCTCGACAACCGTGCCAAGCTCCGCGATCACGTCCATCGTGATGACGTTCATCGAACGGTCGGCCATGTCCCATGTGACCAGCGCGATGCCGTCGGCATCCGTTTCGAGTTTGAAATTCGCCATGAGCGTCGATTCCTATTTCGGGTAAGGCTCGCCGTTTTTCCGCGTATAGGTGAAGGTCGTGCCGCTGCGCACGGCCACCATGTCGATTTCCGAATATTGCGCGCGCTCGGTTGGCGCGCGCGAACCAACCTCGATGATGACGGCATCGCGATCGGACCGGTTGATGATGCAATGACCGTTCGCAACACCGGCCTTCCAAGCTGCGGCATCGCCTGCCTTCAGCACGGTCTCGCCTTCGTCCTCGCGCAACACGACCTCGCCCGACAGTACATACACGAACTCATCCTCATTGTCGTGCCAGTGGCGCTGCGAGGAGGCCGCGCCCGGCTTGAGCGTGCAAATATTGACGCCGAATTGCGAGAGGCCAGCCGCGCGAGCAAGCCGTTTACGCGAACGTCCCTCCACCGCCTTGTTGAACGGCGGCGGATAACCGGTCGCGGTATCAATTGCGATTTTTCCGATGTCGATCTTCGGCATTTACAGTCTCACCTAAACGCGTTCGATAATGGTCGCCGTGCCCATGCCGACGCCGATGCAGAGCGTGATCAGCGCGGTTTCCTTGTCACGGCGCTCAAGCTCGTCGAGCACGGTGCCAAGGATCATGGCGCCGGTGGCGCCGAGCGGGTGACCCATTGCGATGGCGCCGCCGTTCACATTGATCTTGTCGTGCGAAATGTTAAGCGCCTGCATGTAGCGCAGCACCACTGAGGCAAAGGCCTCGTTGAGCTCCCACAGGTCGATATCCCGTTTGGTCATGCCGGCTTTTTTCAGAACTTTTTCGCTGACCGGGATAGGCCCGGTTAGCATGATCGCGGGCTCAGAACCGATATTGGCGAACTGGCGGATGCGCGCGCGTGGCTTGAGGCCCGCAGCCTTTCCCGCCGCCTTGCTGCCGATCAGCACCGCGGCGGCGCCGTCGACGATGCCGGAGGAATTGCCCGGCGTGTGAACGTGGTTGACCGCCTCGACTTCCGGATAGCGTTGCACCGCGACCGCGTCGAAGCCCGCCATGTCGCCCATCTGCACGAAAGAAGGCTGCAAGGCAGCGAGCGTTTGCATCGTCGTCGCCGGGCGCATGTGTTCATCCTTGGCCAGGATGGTGAGGCCATTGACGTCCTTCATCGGGACAACGGAATTCTTGAAACGCCCCTCGTTCCAGGCCTTGGCCGCGCGCTTCTGGCTCTCGACCGCATAGGCATCGACGTCGTCGCGTGAAAAACCGTATTTCGTCGCGATCAGGTCGGCGGAAATGCCCTGCGGCAGAAAATAGGTCGTCACCGCGATCGATGGATCGACTGGCCACGCGCCGCCGGACGCGCCGATTCCGATACGGCTCATGGATTCGACACCGCCGCCGATTGTCATCTCGTGCTGTCCGGACATGACCTGCGCGGCCGCAAAATTGATCGCGTCGAGCCCGGATGCGCAAAAGCGATTGATCTGCACGCCCGGCACCTCATCGCCGAAGCCGGCGACGAGCGCCGCCGCGCGCGCGATGTCGCCGCCGGCCTCGCCGACCGGATCGACGCAGCCGAGCACCACGTCGTCGACGAGTTTAGGGTCGAGCTTGTTGCGGTCCTTGACGGCAGCGAGCGTCTGCGCCGCCAAATTGAGCGCGGTGACCTCATGCAGCGATCCGTCGGCCTTGCCACGCCCGCGCGGGCTACGGACAGCGTCGTAGATAAATGCGTCGGGCATGACACAGCCTCTCCTCTTTCCGCTCTCGTCCCCTTGCGGGAGAGGGTGGTCGGAGCGCAGTGAGGACCGTCTGAGGGGCCTGCCGTCTAGCGACTAACAGGACCCCTCACCCGGCTCGCGCTCGCTATCGCTCGCTTGGCCGGGAGACGGCAACATTTTACAAACTCCTCGCAATGAGCAGCTTCATGATCTCGTTGGTGCCCGCATAAATGCGCAAAACGCGCGCATCGCGATACATCCGCGAGATCGGATATTCGTCCATATAGCCATAGCCGCCGAACAATTGCAGGCAGCGGTCGATCACTTTGCCTTGGGTGTCGGTGAGCCGGTATTTCGCCATCGAAGCGGTGACGGTGTCGAGTTCGCCCTTGACGTGCTGCTCGATGCAGTGATCGAGGAAGACCTTGGCAATGGTCGTGTCGGTCTTGCATTCGGCGAGCTCGAACTGGGTATTCTGGAACTCGATAATGGCCTTGCCGAAGGCCTTGCGCTGCTTGACGTAGTCGACGGTGAGCGCAACCGCCCGCTCCATCATCGCCACCGCGTGCACGGCCACGATCAGCCGTTCCTGCGGCAATTCCTTCATCAGCTGGTAGAAGCCCTGCCCTTCTTCGGTGCCGAGCAGGCTCGATGCCGGCAGTTGCACGTCCTCGAAGAACAGCTCGGAGGTGTCGGCCGAATCCATGCCGAGCTTCTTGAGCTTGCGGCCGCGGCGGAAGCCCTGCGCATCGTCGGCCTCGACCACGAACAGCGAGACGCCCTTGGCGCCGGCCTTCGGATCGGTCTTGGCGACGACGACGATCAGATTGGCGTGCTGGCCGTTGGTGATGAAGGTCTTGGAGCCGTTGAGGACGTAGCCATTGCCGGATTTTTTCGCCGACGCGCGCACGCCTTGCAGATCGGAGCCGGTGCCGGGCTCGGTCATCGCGATGGCGCCGACCATCTCGCCGGTCGCGAGCTTCGGCAGCCAGCGCTTCTTTTGATCCTCGGTGCCGTAGTGAAGAATGTAGGGCGCGACAATTCCGGAATGCAGCGGCGCGCCGAAGGTATCAAAACCGGCAAGCGAAAATTCGCGATTGATCACTGCCTCATGCGCGAAGCTTCCGCCCGCCCCGCCGTAATCCTCCGGCATCGATGCGCAGAGCAACCCGGCCGCGCCGGCCTTGGTCCAGACATCCCGATCATACATGCCGGCTTCGTGCCAGCGATCGAGATGGGGAACGAACTCGTCGGCGATGAAGCGCCGCGCCTGCTCTTCGAGCAGGACAAGGTCTTCGCTCATCCAGGCCGGGCGCGGGAGATTGAGGGCGTCCATGGTCGAATCGATCCTTCGACAAGATAAGGCGCGGTCCCAGCGGACGCGAGGGGTAAATGGCTGCGTAACCCGGATTGCGGCAACCGGCCCAGTGCTTCATCATCCTGGCGCGACAAGAGAAAGGGCTTGCCGGTGACTGCCTATCGCCTCGGCGCCGTTGCCATTTATGCGCTTGTGCTTGTTGTTTCTGCGCAGGGTCAAGTCGTCCTGCACGGGAAGGATTCTCCGCCTGGCGAAACCAGCCCCGCCAATGGCTCATTCTCAATCCGCTTTCCGATCCCTTACAGGGAGGTCGAATATCAGGGTGTCGGACAGAAGGCCGCAGGTGGCAGCGAAATGGCATCTGCTGTACGTATGTTGTCCGGCATTGACCCCGATGGCCTGAGATTCTCCGCGGCGGAGACGCTGCTCCGCCAGCCGTTATCGCCAATCGATAGCTTCGTCGCCGAGACGGCAAAAACACGGCCCGGTGCGGTTGCATCCGACGTGCAACATGAGCAAAAGGATGGCTTGGAAATCTTGTCGTTCGCGTTGAGCGAGCCAGACCAGGAATATTTTTTCCGCATGATACGCAGCAAGACGGCCGGCTACGTGCTCGCCGTCCAATTTCCCAGCAGTATGCGCAGCAAGGCAATCGGCATGAAGGACGATTTCTTCGGGTCGTTCAAAATCGTTCCGCATTGAAACTTTTATGGTGCCGATGACGTCGAATCCGATCGATTCAGGATCTGCCTGGCTGCGGCTCTTTGTGGCGGTGGTGCTGTCCACCATCGGCGGGGTCGGCATGTGGTCTGTCATGGTGGCTCTGCCAGTCATCCAGACCGATTTCGGCGTCAGCCGCGCCGATGCCTCATTGCCCTTCACCATGGTGATGTTCGGTTTTGCCGGCGGCGGTATCCTCATGGGCCGGGTCGCCGACCGCTTCGGGATTGCGGTGCCGCTGGCCATCGGAACACTGGCGTCGACGGCCGGCTATCTGGCCACGGGAATGTCGTCGAGCCTGTGGCAGGTCGCGCTCGCGCACGGGCTGATCGGGCTAGGCTGCTCGGCGACATTTGGCCCGGTGATGGCGGATATCTCACATTGGTTCGTGCGCCGGCGCGGTATCGCGGTCGCGATCGCGGCCTCCGGAAATTATTTTGCCGGCACGATCTGGCCGCCGGTCGTGCAGCATTTCATTGCCGCCGACGGTTGGCGCGCAACCCACGCCGGCATCGGCCTGTTCTGCCTGGTCACGATGCTCCCGCTTGTGCTCCTGCTGCGGCGGCGCATCGAGGATCATCACAGCGACGCTGCCGGCGCGGCCGCCGCGCGGCGTCAGGCCGAGGCGCCGTTCTCGCCGCTGACGCTGCAAATCCTGCTGTGCATCGCCGGCGTGGCCTGCTGCGTGGCGATGTCGATGCCGCAGGTGCATATCGTCGCCTATTGCGGCGACCTCGGTTATGGCGTCGCGCGCGGCGCCGAGATGCTCTCGATGATGCTCGGTTTCGGCATCATCAGCCGCATCGCGTCAGGCTTCATCGCCGACCGCATCGGCGGCGTGCGCACATTGCTGCTCGGTTCGGTGCTGCAAGGCGCCGCGCTGTTTCTCTATCTCTGGTTCGATGGTCTCGTTTCGCTTTATGTGATCTCGGCGCTGTTCGGTTTGTTTCAAGGCGGCATCGTACCGAGCTACGCCATTATCGTGCGCGAATATTTTTCGCCGCGCGAAGCCGGCACCCGCGTCGGCCTCGTCTTGATGGCGACGCTGCTCGGCATGGCGCTGGGCGGATGGATGTCGGGATTGATCTTCGACCTCACTGGCTCCTACCGTGCCGCGTTCCTCAACGGCCTCGGCTGGAACCTGGTGAATGTGTCGATCATGACCTGGCTGCTGCAACGGTCGCGCAGCAGCGGCAAACTGGCGGCGGTCTAAAGTAAGTTCGCGTTCTCTAATATCTAGAGGATCAGAACGCGTCGTCCGGCAATTCCATGGTGGACGCCGCGCCCGCCTGGATGCGGGCCAGCCGCGTCGCCGTCTCCGGCAACATCCGCTCCATGAAGAAGCGCGCGGTGACGAGCTTTGCAGTCATGCGCTGCGCCGAACCGTTGGCGTTTTTGGCGATCGCGGCTTCGGCAATCCGGCACCACATGTAGCCGAGCGCCACCAGCCCAAAGAGATGCATGTAGTCATAGGAGCCCGCGCCGGCATTGTCGGGCTTGGTCATGGCATTCTGCATGAACCACATCGACGCCTGCTGGAGGTGCGCCAGCGAAGCGCCCAGCGGCTTGAGATAGACATTCATCGCGTCGTTGTTGACGCGTTCCTTGAGATAGGTCTGCACTTCATTGAAGAAGGCCATGATGGCGCGGCCGCCGTCCTTGCCGAGCTTGCGGCCGACAAGGTCGAGCGCCTGGATGCCGTTGGCGCCTTCGTAAATCTGCGCAATGCGCGCATCGCGCACGAACTGTTCCATGCCGTGTTCGGCGATGTAACCATGGCCGCCGAACATCTGCTGCGCCATCACCGCATTGGCGAAACCGCCATCGGTCAGGACGCCTTTGATGACCGGCGTGAGCAGGCCCATGTGATCGTCGGCGCTCTGGCGTTCCTTTTCGTCTTCCGAGCGATGCGCGATGTCGCTCTTGAGCGCGGTCCACAAAACCAGCGCACGCGCGGCCTCGTTGAACGCGCGGATGGTCAGCAGCGTCCGGCGCACGTCGGGATGCACGATGATCGGATCGGCCGGCTTGTCGGGATATTTGGCGCCGGAAATCGCGCGGCCCTGCAGGCGCTCTTTCGTATAGATCGCCGCATTCTGATAGGCGACTTCCGATTGCGCGAGCCCCTGCACGCCGACGCCGAGGCGCGCTTCATTCATCATCGTGAACATGGCGTTGAGTCCGCGGTTCTCTTCGCCGACCAGCCAGCCGGTTGCGCCGTCGTAGTTCATGACGCAGGTCGAGTTGCCGTGGATACCCATCTTCTCTTCGATCGAGCCGCAGGCGACGGCGTTGCGCGCGCCGAGCGAGCCATCGTCCTTGACCATGAATTTCGGCACCACGAACAGCGAGATGCCTTTGGTGCCGGCGGGCGCGCCTTCGATGCGCGCCAGCACGAGATGAATGATGTTCTGCGACAGGTCGTGCTCGCCGGCGGAAATGAAAATCTTGGTGCCGGAAATCTTGTAGCTGCCGTCGGCCTGCTTCACCGCCTTCGAGCGCAGCAGCCCGAGATCGGTGCCGCAATGCGGCTCGGTGAGATTCATGGTGCCGGTCCATACGCCTTCGACCATCTTCGGCAGATATTTTTTCTTCAGTTCGCCGGAGGCATGCACGAGCAAGGCCGCGATCGCGCCCTGCGTGAGACCCGGATACATCGCGAAGGCCATGTTCGCGGAGCAGAGAAACTCATTGACGACGATGGTCATGGTCGCCGGCAAGCCCTGGCCGCCGAATTCGGGCGGCACTGAAATGCCGATCCAGCCGCCCTCGACGATTTGCTTGTAGGCATCCTTGAAGCCGGTCGGCGTCGTCACGCTGCCGTCGGCGGCGCGCTTGCAGCCTTCCTTGTCGCCGACGCGATTTAGCGGGGTCAGCACCTCTTCGCTGAACTTGGCCGCCTCGCGCAGCACCGCTTCCACCACATCGGGGGATGCATCCGAGAAGCCGGGCAGATTGCCGTAATGGTCGAGATGGAAGACGTCGTTGAGCAGGAACAACGCATCGTCCACAGGCGCCTTGTATGTCGGCATGGTTCTCTCCCCGGCAAAGCGCCGCGAGGTGTTAACAGAATATGAAGCGAACGGTTGCCGCTTCCCCGATAGTGCGCTGACCTAGCGGCCACTTCGGTTCGCATTATGACGAAGCCGGTTTACACCTGCGTTAAGGGCCGCGGAAACGCTGGTATCAGCGCGTTCCTGACGTGCGGGCGGGACTCGCGGGGCCGGATTCCGTGAGCATCTCGGTATAGATCTGGCGCAATTCAGCGATTGCCCGTTCGATGTCGCGGCGCTGACGCTCCAGCAAATTGATCTGATCGACACATTTGCGGCGGCCGATCGGCAGAACCTTCGCGCAACGGCTCGCCGGCACGGCGAGCAACTCGCGGATCTCGCTCAATGTAAAGCCGAGCCGCTTGCCCTGGAGGATGAGCGCGAGGCGGTCGCGGTCGACCTGGCTGAAGGTCCTTGACGCACCCTCGCTGTCGCGCCGGCCGAGCAGGCCCTTGCTTTGATAGAATCGCAGCGCGCGCAGCGTCACACCCGCCTCGCGGGCAAGCTCGCCTATTGTGAGTCCTCCACACGCGCCCGCCTCACCTGCCGAATCCCTACTACCAGCAGGTAGATCGCTACCGTCGTGTGTGCGCGTGCGGTCCTCGCTCGCCATGGCTGCCAACTCGAATCCAATTATCTCGAATCGCGTACATTTTAGTGCTGCAACCTGTAAGGGTAGCGGCATTCAGGTAGTTGGCTGCCAATTAATTACAACTGGCGGACGGGAATATTCTGTTGCCCGGAACCGGCGAGCGCAGGAATTCGTCGGAAACATCGGGACATCTGCAAAACGTTAACGGCTTGTTTACTACAACCGGCAAAAAGTCGGTGTGTGGACGAAGGACCGAGCCCCGTATCCACCCGCTGTTAACGCGCGCTGGTTTTCCGAGAGTCGATCCGACTCTTTGCGTCTCCACCTCGGACGTGAGTGTGGGCATGAAATTTGGCTTCCCGTGGAGCGTCAAAGATATCCGGCCGGATGCGCGCGACACCGCGCGAGAGGCCGCGCGCCGCGCCGGCCTGCCGCTGAATGAGTGGCTCAACGCCGTCATCCTGCAGCACGCGAACCCCAACGCATTTGCGCGCGGCAACGACGGCGGCACCGCCGATCACGAGTCCCAAAATTATTCGCAAACGCATCTGCGGCTCGACAATCTCGCGCGCCGCATGGACCAGGTAACGCGCAGCGGGCCCGCGGCGTACGCGCCGAGACGTAACCGCGAAGACGCCGACCAGGTCGCCGAGCTGATTACCCGCCTCGAGCAACGGTTTGACCAATTTGCCGCGGCGCGTCCGCCGGCTGTACAAAATACGCAGGTGCCGCCCGTTCTCGACCGCGCCGTCGCCGAAATCAGCGCGCGTCGGCGGGTGCTCAACGGCGAAGCGGCGCCAATGGCCGCGCCGGCACCGGCCTCGATTCCGACGCAGGACCTGTCCGGTCTCGAAAACGAATTGCGCCGGATCACCAACCAGATTGAGACCTTGCGGCGTCCGGGCGTCGAAGAAGCCATCAACGCGCTGCGCGCCGAACTTGGCGCCATCGGTCGTACGCTCAACGAGGCGATGCCGCGCCGCGCACTCGAAGCCATTGAAAAGCAAATTCAGGATCTCAATCAGCGCATCGCGGAAGGCCGCCAGGCCGGCGTCAACAGCGGTGCGCTCGAAGGCATCGAACGCGGTCTTGCCGACGTACGCGATGCCTTGCGCGATCTGACGCCGGCGGAAAATCTCGTCGGCTACACCGACGCCATCAACGCGCTCGCGCACAAGATCGACCTCATCGTCGCCCAGAAAGATCCGGCGACGATGATGCAGCTCGAGAACTCGATCACCACCTTGCGCGAACTGGCGGCGCATGTCGCATCCAACGAGACCGTGAACGGCCTCGCCGCGCACGTGCAGTCGCTGGGCGCGAAGGTCGATCAACTGGCCGTCAGCGGCGCAAGCGCCGCGTTCAGCAGTCTCGAACAGCGCATCGATGAAGTCAGCCGCGCGCTGGCACAGCGCACGCCCACCGGCGACGGCATGCCCGCCCGCCTTGAGGCGCTGATGCAGTCGATGTCCGACAAGATCGAGCAGATGCAGCAGGCGCGCAGCGAACCGGTCGCGTTCGGGCATCTCGAGGACCGCATCGTCAAGCTGGTACAGCGGCTGGATGCTTCGGACGCGCGGCTCGGACACCTGGAAGCGGTCGAGCGCGGCCTGACCGATCTGCTCGTGCATATCGAGGATCTGCGCGCCAACAAGCAGTCCTCGGCCTTGCGGGCGGAAGACACCGCCGGCATCGACGCGCTCAAGCAGGACGTCGCGCGCACGCAAAGTACGGTCGAGGCGATGCACGGCACGCTCGGCCATGTGGTCGAACGCCTGACCGTGATCGAGAAGGACATTCGCGGCGATCGCCCGCTGCCCGCGCCGCCCGAAGACGACATCCTCGAACTGACACGGCCCGCCGGCAACCTCGGGATCGGCTTTGCCGCCGACGCACCGGAGATCGTCCCGCAATCGGAGCCGGACATTCCCGTGCAGGCCCCCGCAATCGCCCCGGCCGCAGCGGCGGCTGTTGTCGCGGAGGAGCAGTCGGCACCAGCCCCTGCCGTCATTCGTCAGCCGGCGGCGAGCTTTGCGCCCGTCATCACGGACACGCCGCCCGACCAGCCGCTTGAGCCCGGCTCGGGCCCGCCGCGCGCGACTACGAATCCGGGTGCGCGAATCGTCGCCTCGGAATCAGGCCGCAGCGGCGTGCGGCCCGTGTCGGCATCCTCCGGCAGCAAATCCGACTTCATCGCCGCCGCGCGCCGCGCGGCGCAGGCGGCCGGACAGGACCCCAAGGCGCGGTTACCGCGCGCTGATGCGTCCAAAGGCAACGGCAAGTCGCTCCGCTCCAAGATGATGACGCGGGTCAAGTCGCTGTTCCTGGCCGCGAGCATCGTCGCCATCGTGATCGGATCGATTCAGTTTGCCGGAAACATCTTCGATTTCGGATTTTTCGATTCGAACAACACCAAGCTCGCCCAGGATTTCGACGCCGATACGCCGACCGGCGACGAGCCGACCGCCGAGGCGGACACCGGAACAGCACCGGACTTCGCGGACAATCAATCGGCACCCGGCCAAAATCCGGCCCTCACCCCGACGCCGTCGAACGCGGATATCACAGCCTCGTTGCTGGCGCCGCCGACGCTGCCCGCCCCGGGGCCCGCCAAGCCGCCCACCGCTGCGGCACCGTCCGCGGTCCAACCGTCGCTGGATATCAATCAGGTGGCAAAGTATGGACTGCCGGTAACTGCGATGCCGGCCTTGAGCGCGCCGCTTCCTGAATCGAAGACCGATGTGACGGGCTCGGTCGCGCGTGCGCCGGCCGGCAATAAACCGCCGCAGCCCGCAACACAGCCAGGCGCCGATCGATTGCCGGCCGCCATTGGCGGCCCGCGCCTGCGGACCGCGGCGCTGAGCGGCGATGCCGGCGCCGCCTACGAGATCGCGATGCGGTTCTCCGAGGGCCGCGGCGTGCCCGCCAATCTCGACGAGGCGGCGCACTGGTGTGAATTGGCGGCGAGCAAGGGCCTGACGCCCGCGCAATTCCGCTACGCCAGCATGCTCGAAAAGGGCCAGGGCGTGAAAAAGGACCTTGAGTCCGCGCGCAAGCTCTACGTGGCGGCGGCCGGCAAGGGTCACGCCAAGGCGATGCACAATCTCGCGGTGCTCTATGCCGAAGGCATTGATGGCAAGCCGGACTATGCCAGCGCCGCGCAATGGTTCCGCAAGGCCGCCGAGCATGGCGTGGCCGACAGCCAGTACAATCTTGGCGTGCTGGCCGCGCGCGGCATCGGCATGGATCGCAATATCGCCGAATCCTACAAGTGGTTCGCGCTGGCCGCCGCCCAGGGCGACAAGGACGCCGGCCGCAAGCGCGACGAGGTCGCCACGCAACTGGACGCCCAGACGCTTGCCGCAACCCAGCAAGCCGTCAAAAGCTATGTGGCGCAGGGCCAACCGGCTGAAGCCATCACGATCCCCGAGCCGGCAGGCGGCTGGGATCGCACGCCGGCGTCGCCGGAAAAGCCGCGCGCCGGCGCGCCGCTTCCGATCGGCGCGTTCAACTCGGGGAAACTGTGAACTGCGGCGGCCCAGGCACATCTGGGCGTGATCACCGGCGCATTCATCCGCTAAAGTTGACCTGAGCCTCGATTCAGTTCGTCTCAAGGCTGTCATAAAGATCGACACCGCTGACGTTTCGGCGCGTCATGGTGTTTACTTCCTTGAAGCGGCTCCGGTGCACGGCATGCATCGGCCCGAGCACCGGTCATAACCTCGGACGCAGCGCTTGCAGATTTACCTCCCCATCGCCGACCTGCCTGTGAATGTCTTTCTCGTGCTCGCGATGGGACTCGCGGTCGGCTACATCTCCGGAATGTTCGGCATCGGCGGCGGCTTCCTGATGACGCCGCTGCTCATCTTTATCGGCATCCCGCCTGCCGTGGCGGTGGCGACCGTCGCCAGCCATATCGCCGCATCTTCGTTCACCGGCGCAATCAGCTACTGGCGCCGGCGCGCGCTCGATATCGCGCTCGCAATGATGCTGCTGAGCGCCGGCATCGTCGGCACTGCCACCGGCGTCTGGCTGTTCACCGAGCTGCGCGCGCTCGACCAGCTCGATCTGATGATCGGCCTTTCCTACGTGACTTTGCTCACCGCCGTCGGCGGCATGATGATCTACGAGAGCCTGCGCGCGGAAATGCGCACGCGCCAGGGACAGCCGGCGACGCTGCGGCGGCCGGGCAGCCATACCTGGCTTCATGGCTTGCCGTTCAAGCTCCGCTTCAAGCGCTCGAAGATCTACGTCTCGGCGATCCCGGTCTGGGCGATCGGATTCATCATCGGCTTTGTCGGCGCGATCATGGGCATCGGCGGCGGCTTCTTGCTGGTGCCGATGCTGATTTATTTTCTGCGGGTGCCGACCGCGACCGTCATCGGCACCTCGATGGTGCTGACGCTGGTCACGATGGCCTCCGCGACGGTGATGCACGCGGCCACCAACCACCTGGTCGATGCGGTGCTGGCGCTGATCCTGATGGTCGGCGGCGTGATCGGCGCGCAATTCGGCGCGCGCATGGGACAGAAAATGCGCGGCGAACGGCTGCGCCTGCTGCTCGGCCTGCTGGTTTTCGCGGTCGGTTGCCGTTTTGCCTACGAACTGGTCGTGCAGCCCGACGATCTCTATTCGCTTCGCTACGTGAGGCTCGATTGATGCGCCGTCTCGCGCTCATCCTCATGGTTATTGTGACGGCCGGCGCCACCGGGCCCGCCAGCGCCGAGCGGCTTGTGGTGTCGCTGTCGAACCATCGCGTCGCCGTCACATCGAATTTCATCGGCGAGGAACTGGTGCTGTTCGGCACCGTCGAACCGGACCTGGCGACGACGCCACTGCATCCGCCTTATGATCTCGTCGTTACGGTGTCGGGGCCGCGCCAGACGCTACGCACGCGCCGCAAGCAGCGCATGGCCGGCATCTGGGTCAACGTCGACTCGCGCGAATTCGTCGGCGTGCCCACTTACCTCGCCGTGCTGAGCAATCGTCCGGTCACCGAGATCGCCCGCGAGGATACGCTGCGGCGGCTGCAGATCGGCCTCGACAATTTTCTGTTGCCGCAGCGCATCGGCTCCGACCTCGCCGACACCGTTCGCGACGATCCGTTCCGCAGCGCCTTCGTGCGGCTGCAAAACCAGCAGGGACTCTACCGCGAGTCCGGCACCGCCGTGACATTCCTCACGCCCACGGTATTTCGTGCCGCAATTCCGATGCCTGCGGCCGTGTCGACCGGCACCTACGCGATTGACGTCCAGTTGTTTTCCGGCGGCATCCTGGTCGCGCGCACCAATACGGCGCTGGAAGTCATCAAGACCGGCTTTGAGCAATATGTCGCCGATGCCGCGCGCGACTACGGTCTGCTCTATGGCCTTGCAACCGCCTTGATGGCGCTGATGATCGGCTGGATGGCCAGCCTGGTATTTCGCGCGCGACTAGTGGGGCTTAGTCCGGCAGGCACCGCTTGGCGCTGAACGAATAGAGACGACCTTCGCCCAGAAGGTGCGCGCTGAATTTCAGCGTGCCGAACAAATCGCAAAACGCCGCGTCACGCACGTTGAGGCCGCCGGTAAATGCACCGAAGGCCGGCATCACCATGCGGGTCTTGTCCGCCGCGAAACACCGGCGGCTCACCGCGCGGCCGCGATGGGAAATGCGCGCGACCGGGTGCAGATGCCCACTGATCTCGCCGGCCGCGCCACTCGGCAAATGCCGGAACGTCAAGGCGCCCAGCGTCAGTGACCCGGCAAATGTACCGCCGATGCCGATGGCCGGCTCGGGGTCGTGATTGCCGGTGATCCAGATCCACTCGCGGCCGCGCTGCATGATGCGCAAGGCTTCGCGGGCATCATCGGCAAGGCGCGCCGGCCCGCCGCCGTCATGGAAACTGTCGCCGAGGGCGATGACGCAGCGCGGCGCGTAATGCGCAACGAGCCGCGCGAGACGCGCGAGTGTTGCGGCGGTGTCGTAAGGCGGCAGCAGCACGCCGCGCGCCGCGAAGCTCGAACCTTTTTCGAGGTGCAGGTCGGCGACCGCCAGCAGCCCCTGCTCCGGCCAGTACAGCGCGCCGTCCGGATCGGCGAGCAGCGAGACACCAGAAATTGAGACGTCATGGCCGGACATAGCCGTTCGAAGAACGGCGTCGCTTTGCTCGCCTGTGTCCCGGCCATCTCGCTTAGGAGGGAAAGACGGTGCCCAGGAATCGGGATCACCGGGACTCGCGCCTTCGGCGCGGCCCGGCGATGACACCGAGAGTTTGGCACCGGAAGAATTCACGTCATCGCCTCCTTGATCAACTCGTCGGCGGCTTCGGCCAGGAGACTGTCCGAAGCCTCGCCGTAGACCGTCTCGCGCCCGATCTCCAGCAGCACCGGGACCGAGAGCGGCGAGACGTGATCAAGCGCTTTATGGACGATTCGGCCCTTGATGCGCGAGAGCATTTCACCAAGCCGCTTGATGTCGAGCAGCCCGGTCGCGGCATCGGCGCGCGCCGCGCGCAGGAGAATATGGTCGGCCTGATGCTTGCGCAGCACATCGTAGACGAGATCGGTGGAAATCGTGAGTTGGCGGCGCGATTTCTCCTCACCGGGGAAGCGTTTCTCGATCAGGCCAGCAATGATCGCGCAACTGCGAAACGTGCGCTTCATCAGCGCCGATTCCGCGAGCCAGGCCTCGAGGTCGTCGCCCAGCATGTCCTCGTCGAACAGTTTGGCGAGGGAGAGATCGCCGCGCGCAATGTGCAGGTCGACATCGCCGAGGCCCCAGACCGCGAGCGCGTATTCGTTGGCGACAAAACCAAGCGGCCGCAGGCGCGCGCGCTCGAGGCGGCGCGTGAGCAGCATCCCCAGTGTCTGGTGCGCGAGCCGGCCTTCGAAGGGATAGCAGACCAGATAATATTTGGCGGCGCGCGGAAAGGTCTCGACCAGCAGGTCGCCGGCGCGCGGCAGCAGCGAGCGCCATTGCTGGATCTCCAGCCATTCACGCACCTGATCCGGCAACGCGCGCCAGGCCTCTGGCTTTGCAAGAATTGCGCGCACACGCGCGGCGAGATATGTCGAGAGCGGAAACTTTCCGCCTTCATAGGCCGGCACTTTCGGATCCGTGGCGTTCGAACGCGACACATAGGCTTCATCTTCGACCAGCGCTTCGTATTTGAGAATCTCGCCGGCAAACACAAACGTGTCGCCCACCGCCAGGGTCTCGATGAAATATTCCTCAACCTCGCCGAGGATCCGCCCGCCGCGCGGAACAACAGCGCCGCTGCGGCGCGAGCGCACCAGCCGCACCTTGATCATGTCGGCTTCCACAATGGTGCCGACATTCATGCGATAGCGCTGCGCCACGCGCGGATGCGTGATCCGCCAGCGCCCATCCTTACCTTGCCTGATCTTGGCGAAACGCTCGTACGCTTTGAGCGCGTAGCCGCCGGTCGCCACGAAATCGACCGCGGCATCGAAGTCGGCGCGCGCGAGCCCGGCATAGGGCGCCGCGCTCCGCACCTCGGCATAAAGTTCGTCGGCTAGGAACGGCGCGCCGACGGCGCGGCCGAGAATATGTTGCGCCAGGACGTCGAGCGCGCCCGTGCGCAACGGCGGCGTGTCCTGGGCATTTTCAGCGACCGCGTCAATCGCGGCGCGGCATTCGAGCACCTCGAAGCGATTGGCCGGCACCAGCACCGCTTCCGACGGCTCATCGAGCCGGTGATTGGAGCGGCCAATGCGCTGCATCAGCCGCGACGAGCCTTTCGGCGCGCCGACATTGATCACCAGGTCCACGTCGCCCCAGTCGACGCCCAGATCGAGCGATGACGTGCATACCACGGCGCGCAATTTTCCGGCTGCCATGGCGTCTTCCACGCGCCGCCGCTGCGCGACGTCGAGCGAGCCGTGGTGCAAGGCGATAGCGAGATTGTCGTCGTTCGCGCGCCAGAGCTCCTGAAACAGGAATTCCGCCTGGCTGCGCGTGTTGACGAAAATCAGAGTCGTCTTGTGCGATTTGATCAGCGCGTAGATTTCACCAAGCGCGTGGCGCGCCGAATGCCCGGCCCACGGCAGATGCTCTTCGGTGTCGAGCATCGTCACGCGCGGTTGCGCTCCGGCTTGCGCGATTACAACGTCGGCATGCGCCTGACCATGCAGCGGCTGCGGCATCAGGAAACGGCTGAGCTCATTCGGTTCGGCAACAGTGGCGGACAGCCCGACGGTCGTCAGCTGCGGCGCCAGCGCAAACAGTCGCGCCAATCCGAGCGAGAGCAGGTCGCCGCGCTTTGACGTGACGAGTGAATGCAATTCATCAAGCACCACGCGCTTAAGTGTGCCGAACAGATAAGGCGCATCGGCGCTCGCCAGCAGGAGCGCGAGCTGTTCAGGCGTGGTGAGCAGAATGTCGGGCGGGTCGCGCCGCTGACGTTGCCGTTTCGACGCCGGCGTGTCGCCGGTGCGCGTTTCCAGCCGCACCGGCAGGCCCATTTCCTGCACGGGAATTTCGAGATTGCGCGCAATGTCGACGGCGAGCGCCTTCAGGGGCGAGATATAAAGTGTATGGAGCCCCTGCGAGCGCGTCAGCGTCCGCCCAGTCGACGTCAGATTGCGGGAGCGCAGGCCGCGTTCGCTCAGTTCAATCAACGTCGGGAGGAACCCGGCCAGCGTCTTGCCGCCGCCGGTCGGCGCGATCAGCAGCGCTGAGCGGCCGGTTTTTGCCTTCTCCAGCAATGCGAGCTGGTGCGCGCGCGGCTGCCAACCGCGCCTTGCGAACCAGCGCGCGAAAATATCCGGCAATTGCGGCGGGGCGTCGAAGAGATCGCGGGCAGGTTTCATTGACGGTCAGTTTGCGGCGACGACGATCAGTCCCGGGACTGGAGCGCCTTTTTCGGTGCGCGTCGAGGCAAAATCGAGGCTGACGGGCTTGAGACCGACTGCAACCAGCGCGGCCTGCACGTGCGCTTTCGCGTGGGCGTAACGCAAGGTCTCGCGCAGCACGACGCCGCCGCCATCGTGGGTTTCGACGCTGAACGCCAGCACGGCGGACGGCGCCAGCACCTGCGCCGCCGCGCGCAGGACTGGCGCGAGATCGTCGAGATAGACGAAGACATCGCCAGCAAGGATGAGATGATAGTGCGCCTTGAGCGCCGCTTCCCCGGCGAGAAACCGCAGCACCTCGGCTTCCACCAGCCGGTCATAGAGACCTTTGGCGCGCGCCTGCGCCAGCATCGCCGGAGAAAGATCGACGCCGGCCATCCAGTCGCTGACCGGACGGAACGGCAAGGCCGCAAGCCCGGTGCCGCAGCCGAGATCGAGCACAGAGCCGAATTTCAAGCGCTGACCGGCCTGCGCAGCCGCGACCGCGTGAAAGAGCAGCTCTGGCGCGCGGTAGCTCAAGCCTTCCGTCAATGCCCGATCGAAACCCGCCGCGTAGCCGTCGAACAACGAGCGCACGTAGCTTTCCGGCATGGCGGCGGCCGGTTCGGCGCCAAGCCGCACAAGATGCAGCGCGGCGCCGTGACGATCCTGCGGGTCGGCTACCCTCGCCTGTGTAAATGCCGCGATAGCGCCGGCGCGGTCGCCCAGTTTCTCGCGCAGCTCGCCGAGCACAAACCAGGCGGGGGCGTAACCCGGCGCGAGCTCGAGCGCCTGCGTTAGTAGGTCGGCGGCGCCGGTAAGGTCGCCCTTGGCCTCGCAGTCGCGCGCCCACTCAAAGCGGCGGTCGGCGATCAGGTTGCCCGACGACAGGTGGATCGGCTGCAGCGGCAAGGCTCCAAATTCTCCGTTGTTGGCGCGATCTTGAGAGTAGCGATTTTAGGGCATATCTGTCGGCGGCGCGCGCGTGCTAGCATCGCGGCCGCAGGAGGACGCATCGGACTATGAGCAATGAAACGGTGACCAAGGTTTTCGGCGGCTCGCCGCTGGCGGTTGCAGGCCGCCTCATTCTGCTTTCGATCCTGATCGGCGTGATCCTCTCGGCGCTGGGGCTCGACCCCTTCGACATCGTGCACAGCATCGAGCGGCTGATTCGCAGCCTGTGGAATCTGGGCTTCGATGCGTTCCGCTGGCTGTGGCGGTATTTCCTGCTCGGCGCGGTGATCGTGATCCCGGTGTGGATCTTGATGCGGCTGTTCAACGCGCCAAGAGGGAAGTAGCTAGACAGATCTTATTTGCGTCATGGCCGGGCTTGTCCCGGCCATCTCGCTTAGGATGGCAAGTTGGTGCCAAATGATCGGGATCGCCGGGACGAGCCCGGCGATGACAAGACTGTGTTCACCCCGGCCAGCTTTCCGCCGTGATCGCGGCGGCGTCGGAGCCGACCATCGATACAAGCGAATTGCGATGGCCGCGCTTGAGCGCTGCCGTAAGGTCCGCCTTGATTTCATTCACGACATTGATGCCGCGATAGACGAGCCCGGTGTAGAGCTGCACCAGCGTGGCGCCCGCCTTGATCTTGGCGATCGCGGTCGCGCCGGAGTCGATGCCGCCGACGCCGATCAGCGGGAACGTGCCTTCAGCACGCACGAAGGTCTCCGCCAGCATGCGGGTCGCGAGCTTGAACATCGGCCGGCCGGACAGACCGCCCTGCTCACGCGCCCGCTCGCGATCACGCAACGAGCCGGGCCGCGAGATGGTGGTGTTGCCGACGATCATGCCGTCGACCCGGCGCTTGCGCGCAACACCCACAACGTCGTCGAGATCGGGCAGCGTCAGATCGGGCGCGATCTTGAGCAGCACCGGGACGAGGCCGGCCCGCGCGCGGATGCGCTCGCGCGCCTCGAGCACGCGACCGAGCAGGTCGTCGAGCGCGGTCGCCTGCTGCAAATCGCGCAGGCCCGGCGTATTGGGCGACGACACATTGACCGTGAAATAGCTGGCAACGCCGGCAAAGGTCTCGATCAGCCGCGCGTAATCTTCCGTGCGGTCGGCCGAGTCGCGATTGGCGCCGATATTGACGCCGACGATGCCCGCGCCGTTGCGGCGACGGGCAAGCCGCATGTGCGCTACGGCCGCGCCGTCATTGTTGAAGCCGAGCCGGTTGATGACAGCCTCGTCTGTCTCAAGACGGAACAGACGCGGCTGCGGGTTACCACTTTGCGCGCGCGGTGTGATGGTGCCGACTTCGACGAAACCGAAGCCGAGACGCAGCAATGCGTCCGGCACCTGCGCATTTTTATCGAAACCGGCTGCGAGTCCGACCGGATTGGGGAACTTGAGCCCGAAGGCGCGCACCGCAAGCTCTTCGGCATCGGCGGCGCCCTTGACCACGGGCATGAAACGCAGCGCCTTAATCGCCAGCGCATGCGCATCTTCCGGATCAAGCGCCCGCAGCAGCGGGCGAGACAGGCGGTCGAACAGACCGATCACCAGGCGGCCCCCGAAGATAAGCGAAGATCGACCCTATCGGGCCCGTTGAGGTTTATTCAAGGCGCGTTCACAGGAAACTGTTGCGGAAGGGGGGCGACTCAAGGCTATAATTCCTATCCGCGAACCGCAGTCGCAGACGGGCCTATTTGCACATGGCAATGCTGACGCATAACCAGATCTGGACGGCGCTCGACCGCCTGGCGGCCCGTGCAAAGCTCACGCCATCCGGGCTTGCCAAGAAGGCCGGCCTCGACCCGACGACTTTCAACAAGTCCAAGCGCGTCACGCCGGAAGGCCGGCCGCGTTGGCCTTCGACGGAATCGGTCGCCAAGGCGCTGCAGGCGACGAACACCAAGTTCGATACGTTCGTCACCTTGATCACCGATGGCGGCAAGTCGACCATGAATAACGTTCCGGTCATCGGTTTTGCCCAGGCCGGCGCCGGCGGCTTTTTCGACGATGGCGGCTTCCCGGTCGGCAAAGGCTGGGAAGAGATCGCCTTCCCGGCCGTCTCCGACGAACACGCCTACGCGCTGGAAATTTCCGGAGATTCGATGCGGCCGGCCTACCGCGCTGGCGATGTGATCATCGTTTCGCCCGGGGCGACCGTGCGCAAAGGCGACCGGGTGGTCGTGAAGACCAAGGACGGCGAAGTGATGGTCAAGGAGCTCAAGCGCAAGAGCGCGAAGTCGGTCGAGCTCAAATCGCTCAATGCCGAACACCGCGACCGCACCTTACAGATGTCCGATGTCGTGTGGGTCGCGCGCATCGTCTGGGCAAGCCAGTAGACGTTCCGCGGTCGCGAGGCGCCCGTTCGTTCGTTCGACTACAAACGTCATAGCCAGGAGAACAACCATGGCCTCAATGACTCATTCCTGCACATGCTGCGCAGACATGCTCGGCACACGCTTCGATCGACGGCGCTTCCTTCATCTCACGGCCGGCGCCGGACTGGTCACGGCCTTCCCGTCTCTGTCCTTTGCGGCAAAAGGAAAATACGAGGCGATGCTGCTGAACTGCATCGACCCGCGCTTTCCTGAGCCCACGATTCACTACATGGAGCGGCGCCACCTGGTCGGGAAATACAGCCAGTTCACCTTTGCCGGCGCGGCCATCGGCGTGGTGGCTCCCGCCTTCAAGGATTGGGAAAAAACGTTCTGGGACAATCTCGCCGCCACGATCGAATTGCACCAAATCAACCGGGTGATCGCGATGAACCATCGCGATTGCGGCGCCGCGGAGATCGCCTATGGCAAAGATAAGGTCGCCAACCCGCGCGTCGAGACCGAGACGCACAAGGCCTCGCTCATGGAATTTCGCAAGCGGGTCGGCGAGCGCCATCCCAAGCTTGCGGTCGAGACGGGGCTGATGGCGCTCAACGGTAAAGCGGAGATGTTTACCTAGGACGCCGTCACGCGCTGCGTGCCAGCGCCCCGTCGATCATGTCGACAGTGTTCTGCAGGCCATAGACCGCCGCGAACGAACCAAAGCGCGGACCTTTCTCCTGGCCGAGCAGCACCTGGTAGAGCATGTTGAACCAGTCGAGCGAGACGCCCGGCTTGCCGTCCTTGGCTTTTTTCTTCTGATCCAGAAACGGCTCGCGGCGGCCGACTTCGTAGACCACGTTCTGGATATCCTCGGCCGTGGCCTCGGCCGGCAATTGCGACAGGGCGTCGCGCAAGTCGTTCAAGGCCGCGCGCTCAGCTGTGGTCGGCTCGCGGAATTTCTTTTCCGTCAGGACAAAGTCGCGGAAATAGTGGATCGCATATTGCACGAGGTCATTGAGCTTGGGATGCGTCTTCGGCGTCACGCCCGGACGGTAACGGCCGATGAAGCCCCACAATGTTTCGGCATTCTCTGCGTTCGATGACGACACCAGCGTCAACAGCAAATTGAACGAGATCGGCATCTCGACCGCGGGCGGATTGCCCGAATGGATGTGCCAGACCGGATTTGACAGCTGCTGGCGCTGGTCCTGCCGCCGGTAACCGTCGAGGAACTGGTAATACTCATCGACCGTGCGCGGGATGACATCGAAATAAAGCCGCTTGGCCGCTTTCGGCTCGCGATACATGAAGAGCGAAAGACTTTCCGGGCTGGCGTAGCGCAGCCATTCGTCGATGGTGAGGCCATTGCCCTTCGACTTGGAGATCTTCTGCCCCTTCTCGTCGAGGAACAGTTCATAGTTGAAGCCCTCCGGCGGCGTGCCGCCGAGCGCGCGGCAGATCTCGCCGGATAGCTTGACCGAGTTCGATCAGGTCCTTGCCGGCCATTTCATAATCGACGCCGAGCGCGACCCAGCGCATGGCCCAGTCCGGCTTCCATTGCAGCTTGCAGCGGCCGCCGGTCACCGGAACGGTGAAGCGTTCGTCGGTGCCGGGCTCTTCATATGTAATCGTGCCGCGCTTGGCGTCATGCGCCAGAATAGGAACCTGCAATACCACGCCGGTCCGCAGGTCGATCGGCAAGAATGGCGAATAGGTCGCCGCCCGCTCCTCGCGCAGCGACGGCAGCATGATGGCCATCACTTCGTCGAACCGCGCCAACACCTTGAGCAGTGCCTCGTCG
This sequence comes from uncultured Alphaproteobacteria bacterium, assembly GCA_963819915.1. Lineage (GTDB taxonomy): Bacteria > Pseudomonadota > Alphaproteobacteria > Rhizobiales > Xanthobacteraceae > Pseudolabrys. Next base: position 676,526 of record CAWFXX010000005.1, on the reverse strand, counting down.
AAGCGACCTGACTTGTAGCATTCGGTCGAGGACATGAATTCGTATTCGAAGCCGAAATGGTCGAGGAAGGCGCGCAAGCGCGCATTGTTATGCTCGCCGAAGCTCGCATGCGTCCCGAACGGATCCGGCACCTTGGTAAGCGGCTTGCCGAGGTGCTGCTCCAGCATCTCCTTGTTGGGGACGTTGTCCGGCACTTTCCGCAAGCCGTCCATATCGTCTGAGAACGCGATGAGCTTCGTCTTGATCTTGTCGTCGGTGAGAACGCGGAAGGCGTGCCGCACCATGGTGGTGCGCGCGACCTCGCCGAACGTGCCGATATGCGGCAATCCCGAAGGACCGTAGCCCGTCTCGAAGATCACTTCGCTCTTGGGATGCTTCTTGAGCCGCCCGACAATCTTGCGCGCTTCCTCGAATGGCCAGGCATTCGATTGCTCGGCGACTTCTCGCAAAGCGGCAGCGGTCTCTTTGGCGGACATCATGATCTCCGGGCCGCGGACACTAGAAATGCCGCGCCGCCGCGTCAAATCCGCGGTTCAAAACGGGCTCACCGGGAAATAGCGCAGCCATAGATCGGTGAAGCGGCCCTTCTCCCAGATCCGGAACAGCGCCCAGTTGAACGCCTGTCGCAACAGGTCATTGCCGCGCCGGACCGCGATGCCGACACCTTCGCCAAAGAACCGGCTTTCGAGATAGGGCCCGCCGCGGAACGCGCAGCAGTTCGCCGAGTCCGTGCCGTTGAGCCAGAACGCCAGCGACACGCCGTCACCGAACAGAAGATCGACATCGCCGCGCTTCAACGCGAAACGTGCGGCATCGGCGTCTGCATAAGGGCGCAGCTCGGCCTCGGTAAACAGCGTTTTGAGAAAGGCTTCGTGCGCGGTGCCGGCGACCACGGCGATCTTCTTCTTCTCCAGCGCTTCGGGCCGCACATCCTCGATCGGGCTGTCGCGGCGCGCAACGAACCGGGCCGGCGTGCGGTAGTAGGGGTCGCTGAAATCGAGCCGCGTTCGCATTTCCGGAGTGGCCGCGATCGAGGCAATGATGGCATCGCCATTGTTGGTGGTGAGCGCGCTGATCAGCGTGTCGAAGCGGCGCATCTGCACCGTGCAGGCGACCTTGAGCTCCTCGCAGATCATCCGCGCCAGATCGACATTGAAGCCGGTCGGCGCGCCGTCCGGTCCGGCATAATTGAACGGCGGATAATCGGTTTCGGTGAGAAAGCGGATAATGTTGATGCGCGACAGGTCCGGCCGCTCCGGCCGCCGTCGCGGATCCCAGAAACCGGGCACCGACATGGTATCGGCCGGCGGCGTGACGGTTGCCGGCGCGGGCGATGCGCCTTGCGGGGGATTCTGCGCCAGGCCGGCGGTGATCGTCATCGCCAGCATGGCGGCAACTATAGAGACAACGGCGTTGCCACGCCTCTTTCGACCGCACATCAGTGTCATCAGCCAGCCTTCGATACCGGGATTCGCGGGGACCATAGCATCGCCGCGGCGGCGGGCCAGCCACAATTGAACATCGTCAGATGAGCTATGCGGTCAGGTGCTTTTCGATATCGTGCACCGGGTGCTTGACCAGGTCCTTGTCGATCTCGGTGCGGATCGCCCCGCGCAACGGATGCGAATAGGCATGGCGGATCATGCCGAGCGCACGCGGCGGTGCCACCAGGATGAGCGATTTCACCTTGCCGGCTGTAATATCGGCATCGAGCCGCTGGGCGAGATGCGTCAGGAAGAGCTGTTCAGCTTGATTATGCCAATCGGTCTGCGTGACGGCGCTGCTGCCATGGCCGGCGGAGCTGTGGGTGCGACCAGGCTTGTCGGCGCCGAGTAAATGAGTAGGCAAATCCTTCTGCTCGAGAACCTGCAAGGTTTTCAGGTTTGGAAACTTGCCGTCGCCGGTATTTTCCAAGATCAGCGCCTTGGCGCCGTCGCAGACCACAACCCATTCGCCATGTTTAATCAAAAGCCCGGACATTGATTGTCTCCTTAGATATTCACCAACCTAAGACGGATGCGGCTGCAATGTTTTGCTCTGGATCAAACGCGCCAGGCGCCGATTTCGTTGCCGGAACAGGCGGTTTTGTCAGTTCGTGCCGTCGAGCAGACGGCGAGCGATGACCTGGGCCTGGATTTCGGCGGCGCCTTCGAAAATATTGAGGATGCGCGCGTCGCACAGGATACGCGAGGCCGGAAACTCCAGCGCAAAGCCATTCCCGCCATGCACCTGCACCGCGTTGTCCGCGGCCGCCCAGGCGACCCGCGCCGCCAGCAATTTGGCCATGCCGGCTTCGAGGTCGCAGCGGCGGCCTGAATCTTTTTCGCGCGCGGCGAAATATGTCAGCTGACGCGCGATCATGATCTCGACCGCCATCATGGCGATCTTGTCGGCTACGCGCGGGAAGCCGACGATCGGGCCGCCGAACTGGACGCGGTTCTGCGCGTAGTCGAGCGCCTGCTCCATCGCGGACTGTGCAACGCCGACGGCGCGCGCCGCGGTCTGGATGCGCGCGGACTCAAATGTCTGCATCAGTTGCTTGAATCCGAGCCCCTCGACGCCGCCCAGCAGGTTTTCGGCTTTGACTTCGAAACCATCGAAGGCGATCTCATATTCCTTCATGCCGCGATAGCCGAGCACCTCGATTTCGGTACCGGTCATTCCTTCCGCGGGGAATGGATTACTGTCATCGCCGCGCGGCTTTTCAGCCAGCAGCATCGACAGGCCGCGGTGGCCAGCCTCCTTCGGATTAGTGCGCACCAGCAGCGTCATCAGGTCGGCGCGCACCGGATGCGTGATCCAGGTCTTGTTGCCGTAGACCTTATAGACATCGCCCTCGCGCACGGCGCGGGTCTTGATAGAGGCGAGATCGGAGCCCGTATTGGGTTCCGTGAAGACCGCCGTCGGCAGCACCTCGCCGGACGCAATCTTCGGCAGCCATTTTTGCTTTTGTTCGGACGTGCCGCTGCCGAGAATCAGTTCGGCTGCGATCTCCGAACGCGTGCCGAGCGAGCCGACGCCGATATAACCGCGCGAAAGCTCTTCCGACACCACGCACATCGATTCCTTGCCGAGGCCCAATCCGCCGAACTCTTCGGGGATCGTCAGGCCGAACACGCCGAGCTCGGACATCTGCGCGATGATCTCGAGCGGAATGTAGCTGTTGGTGCGATGCCAGCCTTGCGCGTGACCAATAACTTCGCTGTCGGCGAACTTGCGCATTTCCTCGCGAATGGATTCCAGTGTCTCGTCAAGGCCGCAGGCGCCGATGGTCGCGCCATGGCTCGCCCGGATCAGTTCGATCAGCCGCGCGCGCCGCTCGGCCGTGTTGCCGCCGGCAGCAAGGCTTTCCATCACCGGGTTGATGCGGGCTGCCACCTGCGCGGGCGAGAGACCGAGATCGAACGGCCGCACCACCTCGCCCTGACTCATCGGGATGCCGCCGGCGATCTGCGCGATATATTCGCCAAGTCCTATACGAACGATGAGGTCCTCGACCTCGCCAAGCGCGCCGTCGGCGGCCATGCGGGCCGCGTAGGCCGCGAGCTGCCGCACCGCCTCGACATAAGTGGCAAACCAGGCGAGCCCATGGGTGGCGCGCTGCTCGCGGTCGAACAGGCGGCCGACCAGATGGCCTTCGACCACCACCCGCTCACGCACTTTGGCGGTTGCATCCGCCAGCAAGGCGTCGAGAGCGGCGCTGGCCTCGCGCGCGAGTTCGACCAGTTCGGGATCCGCGATGGCGGTACGGGAAGCGGCGGTCGGCATGAAATCCTCGGGCGGCAGCGCCGTCCTGATCGACACTACGCGTGCACTGCACAAAAGCAAAGCCGGGCGGGCATTTTCGGCGCGCCGGCCGGCAGAAATGGCTCAAATTGCTATAATAATTAACTATTTCCGGCTTTCATTACGAAGGTACCTCTGAGCAGACCCCTGCCGAGATCTCCGAACCCGCTGCATGCGCTCCATCGACTTATCGCTGCCGTTCAACTGGCTGGCCCGGATGCTCACCTCGGTATCGGTGCGCACCCGCATTGTCGTGCTGGCGCTGATCCCGGTGGCAGGTTTTGTCGCCAACGGACTTACATATACATCTGGAGAAGGCGACGTCGGCCGCGCATTCACGACCGTCACGCAATCCACTGCGCTGGCGGATGCCAGTCGCGATTTCAAAAGCGCGGTCGCGGCGATGCGCCTTGTCGTCAAGGACTTCAGCGTCAGCCCCAGCAACAATCTGGTCATCATTTTCGACGAGTCGCACGGGCTGGCGCTCAAGGCGCTCGACAGCATTTCGGGAGCGATCGACCAGACGCGCAGTGAAAATATCGTCAGCATGCGCAAAGATGTTACGGCGCTGCGCAAGAATTTCGATGACCTGGTGCGCGAACAGAAGATTCTCGGCTTCGATGACGCGTCGGGGCTGCGCGGCAACCTGCGCATTGCAGGCAACGCTGTCGAGCGCATCATCAACGAGAACATGTCGTGGCTGGCGAAGGATGAGGCCACGAAATTAATGATGACGCTGCTCCTCATGCGTCACTACGAGGCGGACTACCGCGTCGACCAGGACGAGATGTCGCGCCAGGAATTCGAGCAGGGCTACAAGAAATTTACCGACACCTTTGCCCTCATCGATGGCACGCCCCAGATGAAGTCGTCTCTCGAACAGCAGGTCAAAACCTACGCCAATACATTTGCACACTGGGTCGAAGGCACCGATCGCGTCCGCCCGATACGGGCGATCATCGATATCGACAGCCAGCACATGCTGCCGCGCGCGGATGAAATCATCCAGTATGCGCGCGATACCGCCGACGATGCCGCACGGCGCCTGGCCAAATCGCAGGCCAGGACGCGCACCGGCATCATCATGGTGGGCATTGCCATGGTCGCGCTCGGCCTTGGCTTCAGCTGGCTGATCGGCCGCAGCATCACGCGGCCGCTGAACGGGCTTGCCACAGTCATGAAACGGCTGGCCGACGGCGATACCAGCACGCGCATCCCGGCGACACACGCACGCGACGAAATCGGCGAGATGGCGCGCACCGTTATCGTATTCCGCGACAACATGATCGAGCGTGAGCGCCTGACGCAGACGCAGACCGAGGCGAGCCGCGCGCGCGAGCAGCGCAGCGACGCGATCGCGCTTACGATTTCACATTTCAAACATTCGGTCGAAAGCGCGCTGAGCAAGCTGCGTGCCGCGTCGATGAAACTGGAAATGAGCGCGGCCGACCTCAACAAGGCGGCCGATACGGTTTCCTCGGAAGCCGACACCGCCAAGAGCCGGGTGTCCGCCGCGTCGGAAAACGTCACCGTGGCCGCGAGTTCGGTCGAGGAACTGGCGGCGTCGATCGGCGAGATCGCATCGCAGGCCGCAAAATCAACCGACGTTGCGGGCCGCGCCGTTTCGGAGGCGCAGCGCACCGTCACGACGATGAAGGAACTCGGCAATGCCGCAACCCGTATTGGCGAGGTTGTTGGCCTGATCCAGGCGATCGCCGGGCAAACCAATCTTCTCGCCCTCAACGCGACAATCGAAGCGGCGCGGGCCGGGGAAACCGGCAAGGGGTTCGCCGTTGTTGCGGCGGAGGTCAAATCGCTCGCCGGCCAGACCGCCAAGGCAACCGAGGAGATTGCCGAGCAGATCGGCGCGATCCAGTCGGCGGCGGCGGACGCTTCGCAGGCGATCGAGCAGGTCGACATCATCATCCGCGACATGGCGTCGATCGCGACCACGGTTGCGGCAACCGTCGATCAGCAGAACTCGGCCGTGGCCTCGATCGCGGAAGGCGTCAGCCGCGCCTCCGGTGAGGCTCGCGTCGGTGCGGATGCGATGAGCCGCGTGACCGGCGTGACGGCCGACGCCCGTGCCACGGCGTCCGGCGTCAAGGATCTCGCCGACTCGGTCGCGCATGAGGCCGAGGGTCTGGAAGATCAGGTCCGCGAGTTCCTCAGCAACGTCCAGGCGGCCTAGTTCCCCTCCTCCGCGGTGCGGAAAGAGGGCGAGAACGGTCTTGCAAAGCGTCCCGCAATGGATGATTTGAAAGGTTCCCGCCAACGGGAGCGTCCATTGGGTTTTCTCAAGCAGTCATTGCGAATTGCGGACGGCGCGTTTCGTCACTTCATCGCCGACGATGGGTGGGCGATCGCGAGCCACATCGCGCTCTCGACGCTGATGGCCCTGTTCCCGTTCCTGATCGTGGTCACGGCGCTGGCCGGATTCTTTTTCGGTTCGAAAGAACTCGCCGATGAGGCCGCGCATATCCTGCTGGAAGCCTGGCCGAAGGCGGTGGCCGCTCCCATCGCTCTCGATATTTCGGGCGTGCTGACCTCGACCCGCGGCGATGTTCTCACGCTCGGCGTGCTGTTCGCGCTTTATTTCGCTTCCAGCGGGGTGGAGAGCCTGCGGATCGGGCTTAACCGCGCCTACAACATGAAGGAGCCGCGCCCCTGGTGGCTGCTGCGGATCGAATCGATCATCTACGTGCTGATCGGCGCGGTGGCGATCCTGGCCTTTTCATTCCTCGTGGTGCTGGCGCCGCTGATCCTTTCAAAGCTCGCCCAATACGTGCCCGCGCTCGAACAATTCGGCGATCTGATCACTTTCGCGCGCTACGCCGTCGCGGCCGTGGTGCTGATCATCGCGCTGATGATCGTGCACCTCTGGCTGCCGGCCGGCCGGCGCTCGTTCGCCCAGATCGCACCGGGAATCCTCGCCACTCTGGCGTTGTGGCTGCTCAGTGGCGCTTTCTTCGGGCGTTATCTCGCCGAATATGCCTTTGCCTATGTCTCGATGTACGCGGGCCTCGCATCGGCCATGGTCGCGCTGGTGTTTCTCTACGTGTGCGCGTCGATCTTCATCTACGGCGGCGAACTCAATTCATTGATCGCGCAAAGCCGCACCAGGAAAAAATAAGAAAACTAGCCGGCAGACGCTTCCTGCGCGTCCTCGAACGTCTTCAATCCCATGCGCGGCGAATTTACGATGACCGCCATGTTGCCGGGCGGATGCTGGTTCTTCCACATCTTCATGTGCGCGAGCGGGATGCTGTCCCATGCAAACACTTCGCTCATGCACGGATCAATGCGCTGCTCGAGCACAAAGCGGTTGGCCTGCGAGGCCTGCTTGAGGTGCGCGAAATGCGAACCCTGGATGCGCTTCTGCCGCATCCAGACATAGCGCGCATCGAACGTGAGATTGTAACCCGTGGTGCCGGCGCAGAACACCACCATGCCGCCGCGCTTCACGACCAGACACGATACCGGAAATGTCTGCTCGCCCGGGTGCTCGAACACGATATCGACGTCGCGCTTGCCGGTAATATCCCAGATCGCCTTGCCGAAGCGGCGTGCTTCCTTGGTCCACTCGTTGTACTCAGGCGTGTTCACCGGCGGCATCTGACCCCAGCACTTGAAGTCCTTGCGGTTGATCACGCCCTTGGCGCCGAGGTTGAGAACGTATTCGATCTTTCAATTCGTCCGATATGACCGCGATCGCGTTGGCGCCTGACGCCGCAACAAGCTGCACGCCGAAAACCCCGAGCCCGCCGGAGCCACCCCACACCAGCACATTGTCGCCCGGCTTGAGCGTGTGCGGCGGATGGCCGAACAGCATTCGGTAGGCCGTCGCGAGCGTGAGCGTGTAGCAGGCCGACTCTTCCCAGGAGAGATGGTTCGGCTTGTGCATCAACTGGCGCGACTGCACCCGGCAGAATTGCGCGAACGAGCCATCGGGCGTCTCATAGCCCCAGATGCGCTGTGACGGCGACAGCAGCGGATCGCCGCCATTGCAATCTTCGTCGTCACCGTCATCCTGATTGCAATGGACGATGACTTCGTCGCCGACCTTCCAGCGTTTCACTTTCGCGCCGACCGCCCAGACGACTCCCGATGCGTCGGAGCCGGCGATATGGAATGGATGCTTGTGGCCGTCGAGCGGCGAGATTGGAATGCCAAGCCCGGCCCAGACACCGTTGTAGTTGACGCCACCCGCCATCACGTAGACGAGCACTTCGTCGTCGCCGATCGTCCAGGTCGGCACCACTTCAAGCTGGAATGATTTGTCGGGCGGGCCGTGGCGCTCCTTGCGGATCACCCAGGCATGCATCTTCTCGGGCACGTGACCGAGCGGTGGAATTTCTCCGATCGCGTAGAGATCCTTGAGCGGAGCAACACTCCTCACCTTCGCGACAGCCGGCATCGACGTTCTCCCTGCCCTGATAACAGTCTGGCGCAAATTATGTTGCATCGCAATATTACCTTTGACGTGCTGGAAACTGCCGATATAGCAGCGACTTAGGGTCCGGCCTCCGGGCGTCGCGGCGCAGTCGGCGATGGCGCCCTTAAGGTTTTTGCAATGCCAGGCGCCTAGCGTGCCCCGAACTCACCCCGAGCACAGGATGTCCGAACAGATTATTCGCCGGACCGGACGGATCGTGGACATACAAGCCACCATGCCGTGGCTCGTAGCCGCCGGCGTGTACGTGCTGCTGCTCGCGCTCGGCCCGCGGCTGCTCGCCGACCCGGACACCTACTCGCATGTCGCGCTCGGGCGCTGGATCCTCGAACACCACACCGTGCCGACGACCGATCCGTTCTCGGCAACGTTGCGCGGAACGCATTGGGTTGCTTTTGAATGGCTGTCACAGGTTACGTTTGCGGCCGCTTACGCAATTGGCGGCTGGACCGCCGTTGTCGTGCTGTCGGCGGCCGCGGTGTCGATCGCGATCGGGCTGCTGACCAGGTTTCTGCTGCGTGAATGGCAACCGACCGCAACACTGGCGGCGGTGCTCATCGCGTTCCTGCTGACCGCGCCGCATATCCTGGCGCGGCCGCATATTCTTGCATTACCGATTATGGTGGCATGGATCACGACGCTGATCCGCGCTGTCGACACGCGCAGCGCCCCGCCTCTGCTTCTCATCCCGCTGATGACGCTGTGGGCCAATTTGCACGGCAGCTTCACGTTCGGGCTTGCGATGGTCGCGCCCATCGCGTGCGACGCGATCTGGCGTGCGACACCGGCGAAGCGAATGAAGCTCGCGCGTCAATGGGCCTTGTTCGGCGTGCTCGCTTTGGCTGCGGCCTGCATCAATCCTTACGGACCCGAAATGATTCTCGTCACGTTCCGGACCGTGGCACTCGGCGCAGCCCTGACGACAGTCACCGAATGGCGGCCACAGGATTTCAGCCACATCGGCACGTTCGAACTTCTGATGCTCGCTGCATTTGGTTTCGCGCTTTACCGCGGCGTCACGTTGCCATCGCTGCGCATCGTGATGGTGTTCGGAGTCTTGCACCTGAGCCTCTCGCAAGTGCGGCACGCCGATCTTCTCGGATTGCTCGCGCCGGTCTTCCTGGCACGGCCGCTCGCCGGACAATTTTCAGCGCTCGCGGCCAACCGAACGACGGACGTTGCGCGGCTCGGGCTATGGCCGCAAGCCGCAGCGATGGCACTGTTGATCGCCATCACCGGCCTCGCGTCGATGCGCACGGATGTATTTCCATCCGCCAAGAACACACCGGCGAGCGCGGTGCATTCGATCGACGTCGCCAAGGTCGGCACGATTCTCAACGACTATAATTTCGGTGGCTATCTCGACTTTGCCGGAATTCCGCCCTTCATCGACGGCCGCGCCGAACTTTACGGCGAGGCCTATATGCTTCGCCACGATCGCGCGCTGAGCCTGCAGAACCTCCCGGACTTCCTGCGGCTGCTCGACGAGTATCATATCGGCGCGACGCTGCTCGCGCCCTCGACGCCGGCCGTCGCCATGCTTGATCGGCTGCCCGACTGGCAGCGAACCTACGCCGACGACATAGCCGTGGTGCATGTGCGGCGCACCAAGCCGCCGGCGCGCAAAAACTAGTCATCGTCGCACGGTAGTCGACGCCGCCACAGCTTTGGTATTCAATCGCGCCATCGGCGGCCCACCGTCGGGGCGGGCTGCGGTCAGGGAGGGCGTCATGGATCTTCAAGGCCTCATCATTCTGCTTATCATCGGTGCGGTTGCCGGCTGGCTGGCCGGCATGATCGTCAAAGGTATGGGTTTCGGCCTGATCGGCAACATCATCGTCGGCATCGTCGGAGCCTTTATCGGTACCTGGCTGCTCGGCGTTCTGAACGTCCACATCGGTGGCGGCATTATCGCCGCGATCATCAATGCCACCGTGGGCGCGGTGGTCCTGCTCTTCATCATCGGCCTCGTAAAGCGGGCTTAAAAACCCACTCCGCATCGGCTTATGGACATCAACAGCGGCCGCCGGGCGCCACAGCCCGGCGGAGCGGTTGATGTTGCATTGCAACAAACGCTGGGCCACACTGCCGGCGTCAGGCGAGCAATGCGCGACAAACCTCAACGCGACAAGCCGTGGATCTTCCGCACTTATGCCGGCCATTCGACGGCCGCGGATTCCAATGCGCTTTACCGCAAAAATCTCGCCAAGGGGCAGACCGGGCTCTCGGTCGCCTTCGATCTGCCGACGCAGACCGGTTACGATTCCGATCACGTGCTGGCGAAGGGCGAGGTCGGCAAGGTCGGCGTGCCGGTTTGCCATCTCGGCGACATGCGCGCGCTGTTCGACAGCATACCGCTCGATACGATGAACACGTCGATGACCATCAACGCCACCGCGGCGTGGCTGATGGCGCTCTACATCGCGGTCGCCGACGAGCAGGCTGCGCCACGCGCATCGCTGCAAGGCACCATCCAGAACGACATCATCAAGGAATATCTGTCGCGCGGCACCTACGTGTTTCCGCCGGCACCGTCGATGCGGCTGATCAAGGACGTGATCCTGTTCACGACCAAAGAAATTCCGAAATGGAATCCGATCAATGTCTGCTCCTATCACTTGCAGGAAGCCGGCGCGACGCCGGTGCAGGAACTCGCATTCGCGCTCGCGACCGCTATTGCCGTCCTCGACACCGTAAAGGCGTCGGGGCAGGTGCCGCCGGACAAATTCGGCGACGTGGTCGGGCGTATTTCCTTTTTCGTGAACGCCGGGCTGCGTTTCGTTACTGAGCTCTGCAAGATGCGCGCCTTCACCGAGCTGTGGGATGAAATAACGCGCGAGCGCTACGGGATCACCGACGCCAAGCAGCGGCTGTTCCGCTACGGCGTGCAGGTGAACTCGCTCGGCCTTACCGAGCCGCAGCCTGAAAACAATGTCGCGCGCATCCTGATCGAGATGCTGGCGGTGACCCTGTCGAAGAACGCGCGCGCGCGCGCCGTGCAACTGCCCGCCTGGAACGAAGCGCTCGGCCTGCCCCGGCCCTGGGACCAGCAATGGTCACTGCGCATGCAGCAGATTCTCGCCTACGAGACCGACCTGCTCGACTACGGCGATATTTTCGACGGCTCCGGGGAGATCGCACGCAAGGTTGACGAGCTCAAGCGCCAGGCCAAAGAAGAGCTCAAGCGCATCGACGACATGGGTGGGGCGGTCGCCGCGGTCGATACCGGCTACCTGAAGCAGCAGCTGGTCGAATCAAACACGGCGCGACTGGAAGCAATCGAGCGTGGCGACCAGATCGTTGTCGGCGTGAACAAATATCTCGAGAGCGAGCCCTCGCCGCTCGCCGCAGCCGCCGACGCTATTCTCACGGTGTCGGAAGATGCCGAACGCGGCCAGATCGAAAAATTGAAAGCATGGCGCGCGCAGCGCGACAACAAGGCCGTGCAGGAGGCGCTGGCCGAACTCAAGCGCGCCGCCACCGGCAATGCCAACATCATGCCCGCCTCGATCCAGTGCGCCAAGGCCGGCGTGACCACGGGCGAGTGGGGCTGGACGCTGCGCGAGGCTTTCGGCGAATACCGCGCGCCCACCGGCGTCGGGCGCGCGATGCGCAACGATGTCACGGGTCTCGACGACATTCGCGCCGACGTCGACCGCGTGTCGCGCAAGCTGGGCCGACGCCTGACCTTCCTGGTTGGAAAGCCCGGCCTCGATGGCCATTCCAACGGCGCCGAGCAGATCGCCGTGCGCGCGCGCGATGCCGGCATGCAAGTCGTCTATGAAGGCATCCGGTTGACTCCGGAAGAAATCGTCGATGCCGCGCGCGAACAAAAGGCGCACGTGATCGGGCTCTCGGTGCTGTCCGGCAGCCATCTGCCGCTGGTCGAGGATGTTGTCGGCCGCATGAAGCAGGCCGGCCTGGATGTACCGGTCGTGGTCGGCGGCATCATTCCGCCCGAGGATGCCGCCGAACTCGAAAAGGCCGGGGTCGCGGCGGTTTACACTCCCAAGGATTTTGAATTGAACCGCATCATGTCGGACGTTGTGCGGATCGTCGAACGCGCCAAGGGCGCCAGCAACGTGTAGGTTGAGCCGCCGTCATGGCCGGGCTTGTCCCGGCCATCCCGATTCATTCGCACAGCATTGCCATCCTGAGCGGGATCACAACGGAAGCCGGGCCTGCCCGACTTCCGCATAATTGAGCGGCGTAGGTCGGATAAATCCGACCTACGGTGACAAGCCCGGTGATGACAGAGTGGACAATATTTGCGCGAGCTTTCCCGGACTGACCGGCTTGGCGAGATAGGCATTCATGCCGGCCGCGCGCGCGGCCTGCTCATCGCCGCGCTCGCTGCGGCCCGAAATGCCGACCACGGGCGTCTTGCCCACATTGCCAGGAAGCGCGCGGATGCGCTGCGTTGCTTCAATGCCGCTGAGACCGCTGAGCACGACATCCATCAGCACCGCGTCGTAACCGCCACGCGCAACCGCCGCCACAACCGCCTCCCCGGTCTCGACAAAATCGGTGCGATGACCGAGCTCGCGCAGGATCGTATTCATCACAACGCGGCCGTAAGGGTTATCCTCGGCGCAGAGAATAGACAGTGACCGCGTCGACACCGGTCGCGGATCCACGCGGTTTATCGCGGGCGCGTCCACCGGCTCGGCCAGGATCGTGAGCCGGAAAGTCGAGCCGCGGCCACGGCTGCTGGTCACCGCCAGGTCGCCCCCCATCGCCTTGGCAAGCCGCTTGACGAAGGACAGGCCAAGACCGGCCCCGCCATAACGTTTGGCAATCTCCACGCTGGCTTGCGCAAAGGGGCGGAAAAGATGCTTGAGATCGCTTGCGTTCATGCCGATGCCGCTGTCGGCAAAAGTGAAGATCAGCCGCGTCCGATTGCGTGGCGCCGCCTCGGCCGAGACGATGAACGTGACCGTTCCCTCGCTCGTAAATTTCACCGCATTATCGGCGAGATTTTCCAGCGCGGCACGCAGGCGCAAGGCATCGCCGGACACCGAAGCCGGCAGATCACGCGCGATCTTCGTTTCCGCCTTGATGGCTTTGTTGCCGGCACGGGCCGTCAGCGCGACGCCAACGGCCTCAGCCAGCACACGCGGCGAAAACGGTTCGCTTCGCAGCACGAGGCCTTTGGCATCGGCCTTGGCTGCATCGACGATCAGCGTGGCAAGCGCCGCCAGATGATCGGCGCCGCTCTTGACGGCATTCGCCCATTCGCGCTCGCGCGCGCCCAGATCGGACGAGGCCAGCAGCTCGGCCAGGGCCACGATCCCGGTGAGCGGCGTGCGAATATCATGCGCGATTCCCGCAAGCGCGGCTTCGATGGCGCGCGGGCTGGCTGCGCTTGCGCGCGACGACGCGCGCCGCCGCTTGACGGCCTTACTATTGCGCTTCTTCTTGCGCTTGCGTTTCGCCATTCCCTGACCCCGGAACCGACAATGCCATGGAAGCCTCGTTCAATCGAGCCCGGCCAGCCGGCGGATATCGGCGGGCGATACGCCGCGCGCGCGCAGCTCGCGCAGGCCCGTGGATTGGGTGGATTTCGAAAGCTTGCCGCCGTCTGCGTCGAGGACAAGGCGGTGGTGGTGATAGCGCGGCTGCGATAGGCCGAGCAGCACCTGGAGCAACCGGTGCACGGCGGTCGCATGAAACAGGTCGCGGCCGCGCACGACATCGCTGACACCCTGCGCCGCGTCGTCGACGACCACGGCAAGATGGTAGCTGGTCGGCGTTTCCTTCCGCGCCAGGATCACGTCTCCCCACGCGGCGGGATCGGCGGCGATGGTGCCCGTCTCGCCGTTGGGTCCGGCACCCGTTTCTACCCATGTCAGTTTGCCGGCGCGCGCAAGCGCGGCTGTCATGTCGAGCCGCAAGGCATAAGGCTCCCCCGCATCGATGCGCCGCTTCCTGTCCGGTGCTGACAACGACTTAGCGTCGCCGGGATAGAGTGGCGCGCCATCGGGATCGCGCGGCCACGGCGCAGTCGCCTCCTTCGCCGCGACCAGGCGTGCGATGTCGGCGCGGCTTTCGAAGCTCGGATAGACCAGTCCCATCGCTTCGAGACGGCCGAGCGCGGCACGATAATCGTCGTAATGGTCCGATTGCCGCCGCACCGGCCTGTCCCAGGCCAGTCCGAGCCATCCTAGGTCTTCATAGATCGCCGTCTCGTATTCCGGCCGGCAGCGCGCCGTATCGATATCCTCGATGCGCAACAGCAGCCGCCCTGCCGCTGTCCGCGCCATGTCGGCATTGAGCAGCGCGGACAAAGCATGACCGAGATGCAGATAGCCGTTCGGCGAGGGCGCGAAGCGGAAAACGGGTGGCGGCATAGTCCCTCGGTTGTCATCGTCCGCGAAAGCGGACGATCCAGTACTCCGAAGCGCTTGCGAGTCCAATCGATATCACGGATTACTGGATGCCCGCCTCCGCGGGCATGACAGCAACTGAACATGACCCACTTCCTTCACACCGAAGCTGACCTGCAGGCCGGACTTGTGCAACTGACCCTTGCCGACCCGCGGCTCGTGCCGGTCGCCGAAAAAGCGGGGGCCTTCGGTTTGCGCCGGCGCGAAGCCGGCTACGCCGGCCTGTGCGCCATCGTGTGTGGCCAGCAGCTTTCAACCGCCGCAGCCGCGACAATCCGCAACCGGTTATTTGCCGCGTTCGATCCGTTTCATCACGACGCCGTCCGTGCCGCTCGCACCGACAAGCTCAAACGGCTCGGCCTGTCTGCCGCAAAAATCAAGTCCATCAAGGAAATCGGTAAAGCGGTTGCCAAAGGCCGCATCGATCTCACCGCAGTTGGAAACATGGATGCCGACCTGGCGCACGCAACGCTGACCGCTTTGCATGGCGTCGGACCCTGGACCGCCGACATTTATCTTTTGTTCTGTCTCGGTCACGCCGACGCGTTTCCGTCCGGCGACCTCGCCGTTCAGGAATCCGCGCGCATTGCCTTCGGCCTGCGCAAGCGGCCCGACGCCAAGGCGCTCACAAAAATAGCCGAGGCCTGGCGGCCCTGGCGCGGCGTGGCGGCGCATTTGCTCTGGGCCTACTATCACGCCGTAAAGAAACGTGACGTGGTGCCGGTTCAGCCGAATGGCCAACCGAAAAAGACACCGCGCAAGAAGGCAAAAAACAAGAAGGCAATGAAAAGGAAAAAGAAGAATGGCTGAACTTGATGGCCCGCGCCTTGAGCCGCGCTCAGGACCCGCGCGCCAGCTGGTTGTCTTCCTGCACGGCTATGGCGCGGACGGCAACGACCTGATCGATATCGGCCGCGCCTGGCAGGGCTTGCTGCCGCATGCGGCTTTCGTATCGCCGCACGCGCCGCGACCGTGTGCCCAGGCGCCGACCGGCCGCGAATGGTTTCCGCTGGGTTTCCGCATTCCCGGCGAGCGCTGGGAGGGCGTCAATGCCGCGGCGCCCGGGCTCGACGCATTTCTCGACGCCGAGCTCAAGCGCCGCAATCTGCCGCCCTCCGCGCTCGCGCTGGTCGGATTTTCCCAAGGCACCATGATGGCGCTGCATGTCGGCCTGCGCCGCGCGGTGCCGCCGGCGGCAATCGTCGGCTATTCCGGCATGTTGATCATGCCGGACGACGCCATGTCTGAGACCTTTGCGGCCGAGATCAAATCGAGGCCTCCGGTGCTGCTCATTCATGGCGACGAGGATCAGTTGATTCCGGTCCAGGCGGTAAATCATTCTGCGCAGGGGCTGGCTGCGCTGGAGGTCCCGGTCCAATGGCACATCTCGGCTGGAGTAGGCCACGGCATCGACCAGGAAGGCCTGCGTCAGGGCGGCGAATTCCTGGCCAAATGCTTTGCAGCCCGCAAATAGCTGCCTTGTAGCTGCATTGCGGGTAACGCCCCGTCCCGGCTTCACAATCCCGTCACGCTGCCCTATTACTAGGCTCGTTAGCTGCGTGGCGGCAGCGTTCCAAGGAGGTCGAGGAGCGTCGCTTGAACGTGCACGTTTCGCCCGCTGGTTTTCCGGCCCTGGTGCTCAACGCTGACTTTCGGCCGTTGAGCTATTACCCGCTGTCGCTGTGGTCCTGGCAGGACGCGATCAAGGCGGTTTTCCTCGAACGCGTGAACATCGTCGCCAACTACGACCGCGCGGTGCACAGCCCATCCTTCGAGATGAAGCTGCCGAGCGTCGTCTCGCTCAAGACCTTCGTAAAGCCATCGACGCACCCGGCTTTCACACGATTCAACGTTTTTCTGCGCGACCGCTTCTCCTGCCAATATTGCGGCGACCGCGACGACCTCACCTTCGATCATTTGCTGCCGCGGTCGCGCGGCGGGCACACGACCTGGGACAACGTGGTCGCCGCCTGCTCGCCTTGCAATCTGCGCAAGGGCAACCTGACGCCCCAGGAAGCCAGAATGTTTCCGTCGCAAATGCCGTTCCAGCCGACGGTGCATCACCTGCATCGCAACGGACGGCTGTTCCCGCCCAACTACCTGCACGAAAGCTGGCTCGACTATCTCTATTGGGATACCGAGCTCGAGCCTTAAGGCATCTCTGCCATTCTGTATCGGAGTTCGCCATGACCAGCAGGCTGCACGTTCGTCGCAGCGGATGGGCTATCGCCGCGGTCGCGCTCAGCACTCTGTGCATCGTCAGTGCTGCCGCCGCGCAAACAGCGCCTGTGTCAGCAGGAGAGCCCGATCCACAGCTCATCGAAGACCTTGTCGCGGCCAACCGCATCCTCGCCGATCACGGGCTGCTCGATGGCTGGGGACACGTCTCCGTCCGGCACAATCGCGACCCCAACCGTTATCTGATGGCGCGGGGAATGTCGGCCGAACTCGTGTCGGCAAAGGACATTATTGAATTCGATCTCGACAGCCGTCCGGTCGATACGCATGGCCTGCCTATGTCGGCCTTGTTCACCGAGCGTTACATCCACGGCGAGATCTACAAGCAGCGCCCCGATGTCATCGCCATCGTGCACACGCACGCGCCTTCGCTGATACCCTTTGGCGTCACCAACGTGCCGCTCAAGCCGATGTACCACCGTTCGGCTTTCATCAGCTTCGGCATTCCGGTTTTCGAGATCCGAGAGCGTGCCGGCATGACCGACATGTTGATTCGCAATCCGACGCTTGGCCACAACCTCGCCGACGCTCTCGGCAGTCATCCTGCCGCGCTGATGCGCGGCCACGGGGCGGTCATTGTTGGACCGTCGCTGCAGCGCGTGGTGGGCCGCACGATCTTCCTCGCGCTCAACGCAACCCTTCAGGCCGAAGCCATGCGCATGGGAACGCCGATCACCTACATGGACCCGGAAGAAGCCCGCAAAATCGAGGAGCGCGAAGGCCACGGGCTGGCGCGCACCTGGGACGGCTGGAAGAAAAAGGTGATGGCGAAACCTTGACGCTCAGCCGCCCGGCAGCATGCGCTGGAGAACGCCGATCGCGGCGGATGAAATAGTGATAGAGGCCGGCCGCGACGTGCAGGCCGATCAGCGTCAGCATCACGTAGTAAGCAAGCAGGTTGTGCACGTCGCCGGTCCAACCCCAACCGGGCGCGCGCGTACCGACCAGCTTCGGCAGTTCGGCGCCGAACATGACGATCGGCATGCCGCGCCAGGACGCGTTGATCCAGCCGAGAATCGGCAGCACGAAGAGCAGACACATAAAGCAGCCAGTGGATGACGCGCGCGCTCTGCACCTGCCAGGGCGGGACGCCATCAAGGGGCGCGGGTTCAGCGTGAGCTGCCCGCCAGAACAGGCGCACGATCGCAACCGCAAGGATGATCATACCGAACGTGAAATGCAGGCTGATCAGCGTCGTCACCGGCGTATTGCGACCGATGTGCGGCATGGTCCACGCGAATATGAACTGGGCGACCAGCAGCCCCACGATCAGCCAGTGCAGCGATTTCGCGGTGCGACGTATAGCCGTCCGATTGAGCCATCGATTCCTCATGCCCTTGTATTGGAACGAACAATCCCTATATGCGTTCCAGTGATGATGTTGAGCCGCAAGGCTCTGTCATCGAGGCCACGAAATTGAGTGGGTGACGCCGGATGTACGCGCGCCTTCGCATTTCGTGGTCGAATTGTTTTTGAGCCGCCTTACGCCGGCGCCTTCAGCCGTTCCTTGTCATAGCCCGCGACGCGTTTGTAGCTCTCCGACAGCGCCATGAGTTCTTCGCGGCTGATGACCTCATTGATATCCTTGAACGGCTTGTCGCCGGTGCGGCGATAGACTTCATGCAGGATCGCGTCGGGCGGCGCCCTGCGGTTCGCCAGCACCACCTCGCTGGTCGCCGGCAGACGTTTGGCTTCGTAGGCCTTGAGTGCCTCAACCGGGTCGGCGATCTTGGACAGCGCATCGGCAAGCGCCCGCGCATCGAGGATCGCCTGCGCGCCGCCGTTGGCGCCGCGCGGATACATCGGATGCGCGGCATCGCCCAGCAGCGTCAGACGGCCAAAGCTCCAGCGCGGCAGCGGATCCTGGTCCACCATCGGATATTCGAGAATCTGGTCGGACGCCTTGATGAACTCCGGCACGTCGAGCCAGTCGAAATGCCAGTCGGCCATCGCCGGCAGAAAATCCTCGAGACGCCCGCGCCGGTTCCAGTCGCGCTCCTTGTATGTCGGCGTTTCGATGTCGCACACCCAGTTCACCAGCTGGCGGCCCTCGGCGTCGATATTGTTGCGGATCGGATAGATCAGCAGCTTGGCCGGATGATGCCAGCCGACGCGGATCATGCTGGCGCCGGACAAAAACGGCTTCCAGCGCGTGACGCCGCGCCACATGTTGATGCCGGAATATTTCGGCGGACCCTCATTCGGATAAAGCTGCTTGCGCAGCACCGAGTGGATGCCTTCGGCGCTGACGACGACGCTGCCCTTGACCGGCGGCAGCGGCTTGCCGTTGACGTCCTCGAAATAGGCAACCGCCTCGGGCCCGTCATAGTCGACGCGCGTGCACTTGTGGCCGAGGACGACCTTGTCCTTGCCGGCGCGCGCAACGAAAGCCTCGAGCAGGACCATCTGCAAATCGCCGCGATGGATCGAGAACTGCGGCACGTCGTAGCCGGCGTAGCGCCCCGCCGGCTCGCTGTAGATGAACTGTCCGAAGCGGTTGTAGAAGCAGTACTCGCGCGTGGTAACCGCCACTTTCGCAAGCGGCTCCTCCAGCCCAAGCCCACACAGCTCGCGCGAGGCATGCGGCAGCATATTGATGCCGACGCCGACCGCCTTGAGTTCAGGCGCGGCTTCGTAGATGCGGCAGGCGAATGCCGGCGCGATGCAACTTCAGCCCGAGAGTTAGTCCGCCGATGCCGGCGCCGATAATCAGAACTTCCATAGCGTCATGTTCCCGCATTGCATGGGCGGCCCGTCAGGGCCTGCCCCGGACTGGATTTTAATCGGATGTCGTGCGGCGCGCGAGGGAGGTCTTGCAGCCCCAGGCGGCAACCGCCGCAAGAAATAACGAGACCAGCACATCATAGCCGGCGAGCGAAATCCCGAGGAAACGCCAGGCGGCCTCGTCGCAGCGCACGATTTTGATGTCCTGGAGCGATTTCAGCAGATTGCCGGTCGAACCCAGACTGTTGATCGGCCCCGAACAATCCGTCGGGCCCGGCCAGAATTTCCATTCGACGCCGGAATGATAAATCGACAGCCCTGTGTTCCAGAGCATGGCGGCGGTGATGACCGCAAAACCCGCGATCATGACCTTGCTCGAGGCGCCGTGCCCGGCGCCGAGCCAGAGCAGCGCCGCGAGCGGGACGCTGACGTAAAAGGCAGTGCGCTGCTCGAAGCACAGCGGGCACGGCGGATAGCCGAGCACGTACTGAAAGAAAAAGAAGCCGCAGATCGTCAACGCGCCGACGACGGTGATTATGCCCGCCGCCGTGAGCGGCGGATCCTTGCGGGCGGCAGAGAGATAGCCGTTCATGCGTTTCAAAGACCTGCTCTTTTTGTCGAGATCGACGCACCGGGGCCACATGATCTCGAACCGGACTTGGGCGCTTTTTAGATGGCTTTGACCATGAGCCAGCAATTCAAAACCTCAAGACGCTCGAATAGTATATCAAACACCGATGCACAACGAAAAACCAAGCGCGACCGCGTTATTAATTGCCAAGTCGCAGCTTCTTTTGCGCTCCGATGCCGTCAGCGCGGCGCGGGCGGACTACTATCGTGCGTTTGTGGAAGCAGCTGAGCAAAAGCCATGGCGTCCAGGTCCGGCTCGCCGGTGTTGGTATCAATTCGTCGAGCGCATAAGCATTCCTGGAATTTATCTGCACTATGCTTTGCGTAAATTGTGCATCGAGCAGGTCGCAAAAGACCTTTTGGCCGAAGCACAGGTACAACAGGTGGTGGTGATTGCGGGAGGGTTCGATCCACTCCTGGCCTTGCTGTCTCAGCAATATGCCGGCGTGGCATTTTTCGAACTCGACCACCCCGCCACTCAGCGGGCCAAAAAGTCTGCACTCAAGAAGGTGGGAAGCGCCAATAATTTCACATTGATTCCTGTCGATCTTACCAAGGACTCAATCGTTGAGGCGTTGCGCGCTTCGCCATTTTCACCCGACAAAGCCAGCCTCTTTATCGCGGAGGGCATCACCATGTATTTGAATGAACGAGAAATCGAGCGCTTCTTCCAGCAGATACGGTCTTGCACGCGCAATGCGAAAAGCCAATTTCTTTTCACTTACATGAATAAACAGCCGTCCGGCTCCATCCAATTTGAATCCGCAACGAAACTGGTTGATTGGTGGCTCGGGCTAAAGAATGAAGTTTTTAAATGGGGAATTGCCACCGGCGAACTGGCCGGTTTTCTTGCAGCGGCAGACTACCATCTCGAGCGCACATTCGACGCAGACTTTCTCGCCAAACATTATTCGCCCGACAGAAAGCTACCGCTCGCAAGAGGCGAAAATATCTGCCTGGCGAGGGTGATGTGCTAGAGCCCGATGTAACCATCACCGATTTTATTCTGGCAATCCAATGTTTCTGTTTTGCCGCGTTGGTTTGCAAGAAATCGACCCATTCACCGTGGTTGTTACTGTTTGGAAGTCTCTGCATTGCTTCTCTTGCAGGCGGGATAACGCACGGATTTTTATCGGACGAACAATCATCGAGCTATGCAATCTTGTGGCGCGCCGCGCTCCTTGCAATCGGCGTTTTGGCGCTCGCAGGGTGGCAAATTGGCGCTGCTTTTCTGCATCACAAATATGCTGGCCGGCGAATTAAACATCTGGCGGCCGTCCAATTCTTGCTGTTCGCCGTCCTCATTTTATTTTATTCGCAGAACTTTTTATTCGCTGCGCTCAACTATCTGCCGGCGGCGGTTTTTATGCTCTTTGTTTTCGCGCGAAGCTATTTCAAAACGAACGAAAGAGCGCTTTTTTTGGGCGCAATTGGCATTTTTTTGACTTTGATAGGATCATTCGTCCAGATCGCAAAAATCCCGTTGCACCCCCAATATTTCAATCACAACGCTTTATATCACGCGATACAGTTCATTGCGGTTTGCTTATTATTCATCACCGCACGGTGGGACATAGCGAGGCGGGACAATGAAAGATCGTAATGTCACACGGCGCGCCATTTTAGGTGGCACGGCGAAGGCGGCAGCTGCATTGACTGCACTGCCTTACCTGTCGACGCTTGGTTCTCCCGCGCGTGCCACTAGCTCCATACTGGTCAATGACATCCATTCTCACCTCAATCCCACGCGCGTTAACGAGGTTATTACCCCGCAATCAGCCGAGCAGCTGGCTCACATTGTTGCATCCGCTTTGCAACAGGGCCGCAAACTCAGTGTGGCGGGGAAACGTCATGCCATGGGAGGCCAGCAATTCGGCACTGATACCGATCTGGTCGATATGACGTCCCTTAACAAAATTATTTCCCTCGATAGGCATCGTGGAATTATCGAGGTGGACAGCGGCACGACGTGGCCGTCGATCATCGATTATTGCTGGAACGAGCAGAAGAACGATCCAAAGCCCTGGAGCATTTCGCAGAAGCAAACGGGCGCAGATGCCCTGACAATCGGCGGTGGGCTGGCTGCCAATGTGCACGGACGTGGATTGACCATGCGGCCGCTCATTCAGGACGTTGAATCCTTCAAAATTATTGTGCCCGGAGGGACAGAAGTAGAATGCAGCCGGTCGAGAAACGCCGAATTATTCAAATCGGTTATTGGCGGGTATGGCCTCTTTGGCGTGGTCAGCAGCGTCAAGTTGCGACTGATGCCGCGCGTCAGGCTAAAACGCACCGTCAAAATTACAGAAATCGACGAACTGATCCCGGCTTTCGAGCAACGCATCAAGCAGGGCTACATGTATGGCGATTTCCAATACATGACGGACTCAACGTCGCCCGACTTCCTGAAAAAAGGTGTGTTCTCCTGCTATTTGCCGGTGGGCAACAACGAAAAAGAGCCGAAAGACACACACCGCGAATTGCAGATTGACGATTGGAAAAAATTATATCGCCTCGCATTTACGGACAAAGGCGGCGCATACCGGGCATATTCGCAATATTACCTCAGCACCAACGATCAGCTTTACTGGTCCGATACCCACCAGCTGTCGGTGTATCTGGAAGACTATCATATCAAGTTGAACAAGGAGCTTGGGTACGACGCATCCCTGATGATTTCAGAAATCTACGTGCCGCGGAGACATCTCACCACCTATATGGCGGACGTGCGCAAGCTGGCTCTCAAGGAAAACTTCGATATCATTTACGGCACGATCCGGCTCATTAAAAAAGATCGCGAAAGCTTTTTGGCCTGGGCGAAAGAAGATTATGTCTGCGTTATCTTCAATCTAAGGGTGTTTCACACGCCCGATGGCATCGAGAAAGCTAAGCGCGATTTCCGTGCGCTGATCGATGCCGCGCTACCCTATGGCGGCTCCTATTACCTGACCTATCACCGCTGGGCGCAAAAAAATCAGGTGCTCGCGTGCTACCCGCAATTCCCTGAATTCCTCAGGAAAAAACAGAAACACGATCCTAAAGAGATCATACAAAGCGATTGGTACAGGCACTATAAATCGATGTTTGCCTGAGCCGGCTGGAAACGTGAATGCCCTACGAGTTGCGTGGTGCCGGTGGTCGGGGTCGAACCGACACTCCTTTTGGGAACACGATTTTGAGTCGTGCGCGTCTGCCAATTCCGCCACACCGGCTTTTGGGGGCCTAGCTATAGCGGCAAGTTTCTGAACCGCCAAACAAAAATGCGAGATCGGTCCCACCGAAAAAACCGCATGGTACAAGCGCAATTCGCGCCGTAAACTCGACCCAAACGCCTCATTTCAAGGAGTCCCGGAATGAACGAAGAAGCCCTCAATATGTCGTTGCGAAAATTCCTCAAGGTCGTGGGCGTCACCTCGCAGCAGGAAATCGAAAAAGCGATCCGCGCAGCGGTCGCGGACGGCCGGCTGAAAGGGGCCAAGACGGTCGACGCGCAGATGGTCCTCACCATCGGCAAGGTCGGGCTCAATCACAAGGTCGACGGCATCATCGAACTGGAATAAGAAATCGCGCGGGATCAGTGCAAAATGAGCGCCAACAGCGCAATCGTGAGCGCCGCCGAGAGGCCCATCGCAACAATTTTGACGTGGGTGGTACGATCCGCGGTCAGCAGGGATGCGTTCATAATGGTCTCCCCTAAATTGCCAGAGCGATAAAGGTGCCGACAAGGACGCCTGCCGCGATGACCCACATTTCAAAGTCGTCGCGAACTTCACAGGTCATTGCCCTGCTGTACTTGCGCATCGCGGCAATCCTCCTCATCGACGCTAGGGAGGATCGTGGTTTTCGGATGCGCCTATTTGATCCCGATCAAACCGGCACCTAGGGACTTATACGGAGGCCGGCTCGGCACCGACATTGCGCCGGCCGAAGGCCGCTTCCATCTCGCGCCGCACTTTCACGGCTGAATCGTTGGGGTCGTAGGCGACATCGGACCATTTCAGCGGCTGGCCCTCACCGATGTTGCGCTTGAGCTTGACGTTGTGCGCCAGGCCGAGCGGCAGCAGCTCGTGTTGCAGCGAAAATTCCGCCGGCGTTTGCTTGCCCCACACGCAGAAGCCGCCCTCGCCGTCGAGCATTTCGCCGGCCTTGAGATCGCGCTTGGCGGTCGCCACGACGTCGGAGCGAAACCCGGTCGGCGCGCCGGTCGGTTCATTGCGCAGTGCGCAGCTGGCAACCGAAATGCCGAGCTCGAGCCCGATCATGTGGATCGGCCGGTAAAGCGCGGCAAATTTGCCGGTCTTGTCCGGCAGCATGGCGTATTCCTTGAAGCAGCGGCGCGCGTAGTCGGTATCGCCCTCGAATACAACATAGGTGCCCAGCGCCAGATGATGCGGCACATCGCGGCCATCGCGGTAGACCGACGACGTCACTTCGGTGACGCCGGCTTTTTCCAGAGTGCCGCCATCGCTCTTCGGCTTGCAGATGTCGGCAAGCTCGAAGCGCGTTGCCGGCGGAAAATTGAGACCGTTCGTCTGCGGCAGCAGACCGGTCGCGTTGCAAACGGCCGTCATCTCGATGCCGGATTTTGTGCCGTCGACGAATGAGTTGAACATCTTCGGATTGATCGACTTGCGGTCGGAGATGTTCAGATATTTGTCGAGGATGTCCCAGACATTGTCCGGGTTGGACTTGTGATAATGCGGCTCGTAACGCGTGCCTTTGCCAGCGCAAATAACCTTGAACCCGGCCGCGCGCGCCCAATCGACGTGCTCGCATATCAGCGCCGGCTGATCGCCCCAGGCGAGCGAATAAACCACTCCGGCGGCTTTGGCGCGACGCGCGAGCAGCGGACCCGCGACCGCGTCGGCCTCAACATTCACCATGACGATGTGCTTGCCGTTTGCGGCAGCCGTTAGCGCGTGGTGAATGCCCGCGCCGGGCACGCCCGTCGCCTCGACGATGACTTCAATCCGCGGATCTGTGATCAACGCGTCGGCACTGTCGGTGACAAGCGTCGTGCGCTTCTTATGTGCGTCGGCAAGCGAGCCGGCCGCATAAGCCTCATCCGGCCAGCCGGCGGTTTTGAGCTGGCTGCGTGCACGGGCCACGTCGAGATCGGCAACGCCGACGACATGCATCCCTTGCGTCAATCGCGCTTGCGCAAGAAACATGGTGCCGAACTTGCCGGCGCCGATCAGGCCGACCGTGACGGGCCGCCCGGCCGCCTCGCGCTCGAGCAGTTTTGCGTGCAGGTTCATGCGCGAAACGGAAACACAGCCGCAGCGGCCGCACAAGTGCGGCCGCGCGGGGCTGTTATTGGCAAAAGGCGCGCGAAACGAAGGTCTCGGTGGTGCATTCCGGCCCGGTCGAACGCCCCGACATATAGACCTTGGGCGGGCAAACCTCGGCCGTCGTCATGTCGAGGCTCTTGCCGGAGTCGAAGCCTTTCGCCTTGCACATGGTGCTGGCAGCCGCGACGCAATCAGGCGCGCCGTTTGGTGCGAGCTGGCATTTCTCATGGCCGCTGACAGCGCGCGCCACCGGAATGCGCGCGACAGCCCCGGCGGCGTCTTTCGCGCCTTCAACCGTCGACTTGGCCGCATCGCCGGCATCACGGCTCATGCCTTCGACCTTCTTACGGGCACTTTCGAACGATGAATTGACGTTTGCGCTTTGATCCTTGAACCAGCGGCTGACCGCCGCCAGAAATCCACCGCCGTCATTGGATTGTTGAGATGGAGCGGGCGTCTCCGACTTCGGTGGCGCGACGGACGTGTCCTGCGCCACGGCCAAAGCCGGCATCAGGGTAACAACAATTGCCAAGGCGCCCGCCAGCGCCTTCGGCGCCGCAGCCCTTTTCCCCGAAACCGTCAAAGACCGTTTGGTATCCATGGCTCGCCAAAGCTTGGCGTCCTGTCCGCCATTCACGGCAGACTATCCCCCAAATCACCGCGCGCCGTTTACGGTTCACTGGTGGCGAAATTGAGGACGCCTATTCCTCAGATCAAGTATAGCGCCGCTACGATGCCAATGACGATAACAGCAGCGCCGAGCAGAACCCATAGCCCGAGCCGCTTTTCAATAATATGACGCGCCTGCTCACCGTAGCGGTGCAGCAAAAACGCCAGAAGAAAGAAGCGGGCACCGCGCGTGATGATCGAAAACAGGAGAAAGAGCCCGACATTGTAGCCGGCAAAGCCGGACGTGATGGTCACGACCTTGAAGGGAATGGGCGTCAGGCCCTTCAAAAGAATGATCCAGGCGCCCCATTGCGCATAAGCCTCGCGAAAGGCCTCAACTTTGTCGCCGTAGCCATAGAGGTGAATCAGCCAGGCGCCGACGGAATCGTAGAGCACCGCCCCAATGGTGTAACCGAGCAGGCCTCCTGCGACCGACGTCACTGTGCAAAGGGCCGCCATGACATAGGCCCGCTCGGGCCGCGCCAGCGCCATCGGGATCAGCATGATGTCCGGCGGCACCGGGAAAAACGAGCTTTCGGCGAAGGAAACCGCGCCCATCGTCCACAACGCGTGTGGCTTATGCGCAGCAGAAATGCACCAGTCATATAGACGGCGCAGCAAAGAACGCGGCTCGGCAGCCTCAGCAGTCATCGCAGTACTCGTGAGGAGAATTGTGACGGATCAGCGGCGCTTGCGCACGCGCCGGGGCTCCAGTGCCACCACTTTACGCCGTGAGGCGATGCGCACCAGATCTTTCGGCACTTTTTCGGCGATGCCGAACATCAGCTCGCGGCGGCGCATTTCCGCCCAGACCTGGTCCGGATTCACGCCGGCATGCACCCAAAGCACCACGAGGTTGTAAAGCAGATCGGCGCTTTCGCGCACGACAGCTTCGGGCTGGCCGTGCATGGCGTCGATGACGACCTCGACCGCCTCTTCAGCGAGCTTCTTGGCCATCTTGGCGCGTCCCGCGCGCAAAAGCCGCGCGGTGCGTGACTTGGCGGGGTCGGAACCGCGCGCCGCAATCACAGCTTCATAAAGACGGGCGACCGAATCAGTCATGCAAACCACAATATCCGATCCGCGCGCCAAACCGGTTAACGCCTGTGGCGACGCGCGCATGTGTCACGGTAACTGCTTGCCACCGTTATCAGGCACTTAATGGCGACATTAGGTTCCCCGTCCGCTCCGGCCTTTGGCCCGAAAAACTGAGCATCTACGGCTACTTAGGGACCCGCTTGGGCGCTTTGTGACAGCCTTCACTCATCCTCGGACAGCAGCGTGGCATTGCCGCCCGAGGCTGCGGTATTCACGGTCACCACCTGCTCGCGCGTGAAACGATTCACATAATGCGGGCCGCCGGCCTTCGGCCCTGTCCCGGACAGCCCGCTGCCGCCGAACGGCTGCGAACCGACGACAGCGCCGATCATATTGCGGTTCACGTAGACATTGCCGTGCGGCAGACGCGCGGCGATGTGCGCAACGGTCGCTCCGATGCGCGAATGGATGCCGAGCGTGAGCGCTGTGCCATTGGCGGCGATGTCGTCGAGGAGTTGATCGAGCTCACCGGCACGCCATCGCACCACGTGCAGAACCGGGCCGAACACTTCTTCCTTGAGCTCGCGCGCGCTGTCGAGCTCGACGATCGCCGGCGCGACATAATTTCCGCCGGACGGCGGAGACGCCTGCAAACGGAACAGCAGGGCGCCGCGGGCTTCCATCGCATCGATCCAGCGATCCAGTTTGTCCTTGGCGTCCGTATCGATCACCGGTCCGACATGCGTCGCCGGATCACGCGGGTCACCCAGTTTGAGCTCGCGGGTCGCGCCTGCAACCATGTCCAGTATGCGATCGGCCACATCGTCCTGAATGCACAAGAGCCGCAGCGCCGAACAGCGCTGGCCGGCGGAGCGGAATGCCGACGTGATGACGTCATCGGTGACCTGCTCGGGCAAGGCCGTGGCATCGACGATCATCGCATTGATACCGCCGGTCTCCGCAATCAACGGCGCGATCGGCCCCTCTTTCGCCGCCAGTGCGCGGTTGATCGCGCGGCCAACCTCGGTCGATCCGGTGAAAACGACGCCGGACACGCGGCGGTCGGCAACCAGCATGGCGCCGATTTTTCCGTCGCCTGGCACGAAATGCAGGGCAGCCGCCGGCACGCCCGCCGCATGCATCAGCTTCACAGCTTCATATGCAATGAGCGGCGTCTGCTCGGCGGGCTTGGCCACGACGCAGTTGCCGGCCGCGAGCGCGCCGGCAATCTGACCGGTAAAAATCGCCAGCGGGAAATTCCACGGGCTAATGCAAACGAAGACACCCCGGCCGCGGTATCGCAGCTCATTGCTCTCGCCGGTGGGGCCGGGCAGCAATTGCGGCGCCAGCGCACGGCGAGCCTCGCCGGCGTAGTAGCGGCAATAGTCCGCCGCCTCACGCACCTCCGAAATGCAGTCGTCGAGCGTTTTCCCGCCTTCGGCCTGCAACAGCGCGATCAGCCGGCCACGGTGCCGCTCGAAGAGATCCGCTGCACGTTCAAGCGCTGCCGCGCGATCCGCGACCGCTCGTTCGTTCCACGCCGGGAATGCGGCCAGTGCAGCGGCGAGCGCGGCGGACACGATCGCTTCATCGCCCTCCTGCACCGCGCCGATCGATTGGCCGTCGATCGGTGACGTCAGTGCGCGCTCGCGCCCCGCGACGGAGACGCCATCAATCAGCGGCGTTGCACGTACACTTTGCCGCGCGGCGCGAATTTCGGCGAGCAAGGCTTCAACCGCGGCGAGCTCGCCGAATTCAACGCCGGCCGAATTGCGCCGCGCCGCACCGAACAGGTCGCGCGGCAGCGGAATATGCGAGTGCCGCGCATGCGACGCATCGGCGATCCAGCTTTGCGGGCGCCGCAGAATGGATGCAATCGGCACCGCGGGGTCGGCCGCAACGGATACGAAAGATGAATTGGCGCCATTCTCCAGCAGCCGCCGCACGAGATAGGCGAGCAGAT
Source organism: uncultured Alphaproteobacteria bacterium (assembly GCA_963819915.1). Classification (GTDB taxonomy): domain Bacteria; phylum Pseudomonadota; class Alphaproteobacteria; order Rhizobiales; family Xanthobacteraceae; genus Pseudolabrys. Next base: position 647,348 of record CAWFXX010000005.1, on the reverse strand, counting down.
CGGAATAGCCGCCGACCGGCGCGTAAACGCGGCAGGCCAGTTCCGGCAGCTCGGCAAGCAGCGAGTTCGTACAGAGCCTCGCCCATGCCATGCAGCCTTTGAAACTCGAAGCCGCCGGTGCCGGAGGCATCCTCGATCACGCAGGCAACTGTCAGCGCGTTATGGGTGGCAAACTGCGGATAGAGTCGCGGCCGCGCCGCCAGCAATTTGCGGACACAGTCGAGGTAGCAAAGATCGGTCATCGCCTTGCGCGTGAACACCGGGTAATCGGCAAGTCCCCGCTCCTGCGCGCGCTTGATTTCGGTGTCCCAATAGGCGCCCTTCACCAGACGGACCATCAGGCGGCGATCGAGCGCCGCGGCCGTTTCCGCGACCCAGTCGATCACCGCGCCGGCACGCTTCTGATAAGCCTGCACGGCAAGGCCAAAACCATCCCAGCCGCGCAGCGAGGGCTCGCGCAACACTGCGGCGACCACGTCGAGCGACAGCTCGAGGCGATCGGCCTCCTCGGCATCGACCGTGAAATTCAATTCATGGGATTTCGCCAGCCGCGCCAGGTCCAGCAATCGCGGCGTCAGTTCCTTGAGGACGCGGCCGCGCGACAGTGCCTCGTAGCGCGGATGCAGCGCGGAGAGCTTCACCGAGATGCCGGGCCGTTTCGGCAATGCCTCGTTGCCCGCGCTTTTGCCGATCGCGGCGATGGCGTTGGCATAGGCGTCGAAATAGCGCCCGGCATCATCACCGGTGCGGGCGGCCTCACCCAACATGTCGAACGAATAGAGAAATTCGCGATGCGAGCCGGCGCGCGTCAGAGCTTCTTCAATGGTTTGCCCAAGCACGAAATGCGAGCCGAGCAGCCGCATGGCCTGCCGCGTGGCGACGCGAACCGCCGGCAGACCCAGTCGCTTGATCAGCGACTCAACGATACCTTCCGGGGTTTCCCCGGGATGAATGACCCGGGCCGTCAGGCCGAGTGTCCATGCGGAAGCGGAGACAAGGAACCCTGCGGACCGTGCATCGTGATGCGCCCAGTCTCCTGCCTGCAACGTGTCTTCAATCAGGCGGTCGGCCGTTTCGGCATCGGGCACGCGCAACAACGCTTCCGCGAGCACCATCAACGCGAGGCCCTCCTTGGTCGAGAGCGCATAGGCGTGCAGGAAATCCTCGACACCGCCCAGCATTCCGGTGCGCGCACGTATAACTTCGACCAGATGTCTTGCGCGTGTATCGATACGCACTTCGGCATCGCGCGAGCGGCCGGCTGATGCCAGCAACGCGGCGGCAATCGCCTCGTCCGGCGGCGCATAGGGCGCGCGCACCGGCGGAATGTCGCGCGTTGGACTTTCGGTCTTGGCCGGCGGCATCGCGTTGAACCTCCGCACCGATGCGCAAGTCTATCCTAAATGCTTCGCCACGATGTTCGATTCTCGCTGCCTGAGAATAGCGGGCGATATTGTTAGCCTTACTGTCGTAAATGATCGCGCGAACATCGGCCCGCGCTTGCCCTTTGCAGTGTCATGTTCTTTGCTTGGTCATGGCCGAGTTCCGCACCAGAAGCTGCGCGGGCCGTCGCAAAACGACCCAAGAAAAGCGCCTTGCAATGATTGCTCGCCGTGCCGTCAGGTCGGCGTGGCTTGCACTGCTGCTCGCTGCGACGTTCGCGACCAATGCCGCAGCCGAAACAACCGTTCGCTTCACGCTCGATTTCAAAATCGAGGGGCAATCGGCGCCGTTCCTGGTGCCGCTCGACAAAGGTTACTACCGCGCGGAGGGCCTCAACGTCACAATCGACCCCTCGCTCGGCTCGCTCCAGACCATCGAGCGCGTCGCGTCGGGCGAATATGACATGGGTTTCGGCGACATCAATTCGCTGATCAAGTTCCGCGATGCCAATCCTTCCGCGCCGGTCAAGGCCGTCTTCATGGTCTACAACCGTCCGGCCTACGCCATTATCGGCCGCAAGAGCCGCGGCATCGAAAAGCCGAAGGATCTGGAAGGCAAAATACTTGGTGCGCCCTCGGCCGATGGCGCTTACGCGCAATGGCCGATATTCGCGCAGGCCAACAATATCGACATGTCCAAAATCGCCATCGAAAACGTCAGCTTTCCGGTGCGCGAACCGATGCTGGCGGCGGGCCAGGTCGACGCAATTACCGGCTATTCATTCTTGTCCTACATCGATCTCAAGGACAAAGGCGTTCCGGTCGACGACGTTGTCGTCCTGCTGATGGCGGATTACGGGGTGGCGCTTTATGGCAGCGCCATTCTGGTCAATACAAAATTCGCCGCCGAACATCCCGATGCCGTGCAAGGTTTCCTGCGCGCCTTTCTGAAAGGCCTGAAGGACACGGTGAAGCAGCCTGCCATAGCGGTCGACTCGGTCATCAAGCGCAACGGGCAAGCCAGGAAAAACATCGAGCTCGAGCGTCTGAACATGGCGATCCGCGAGAACATCGTCACGCCGGAGGTGAAGGCGAATGGCTATGGCGGCATCGACGGAGATCGCTTCGCCCGCGCCCTCGAACAAATCGCGCTCACCCACAAGTTCAAGGCGAAACCGAAGCTGGACGACATTTTCGATTCGTCGTTCCTGCCGGCGGCGGCGCTCCGCAAGTTTAACTAGTCGCGAAAAGCACTACTTGATGCGCTCGAGAATGCTCACGTAGTTCGCGACCGACGTTCCGCCCATGTTGAAGATGCCGCCAAGCCGGGCATTCTTCACTTGCAGGTCGCCGGCGGCTCCGGTGAGCTGCATCGCGCAAAGCGCGTGCATCGATACACCGGTCGCACCAATCGGATGCCCTTTCGCCTTCAGTCCGCCCGACGGATTGACCGGCAGCTTGCCGTCTTTCCGGGTCCATCCTTCCAGCACGGCACGCGCGCCCTGCCCTTCGGGGGTCAATCCCATGGCTTCGTATTCGATCAGCTCTGCGATGGTGAAGCAGTCGTGCGTCTCCACGAACGACAGATCGTCGAGCTTAAGCCCCGCCTTGGCCAGCGCACGGCGCCAGGCCTCGGCGCAACCTTCAAACTTCAAGATGTCGCGCTTCGACATCGGCAGGAAATCCTGCACATGTTCGACGGCACGGAAGGTGACCGCCTTGTTCAGCTGGAGCGCAGTCTCGACATCGGCGAGCACGACCGCGGCAGCGCCATCCGACACAAGCGAACAATCGGTGCGTTTGAGCGGCCCTGCCACAAAGGGATTCTTCTCGCTCTCCGTGCGGCAGAAATCGTAACCGAGATCCTTGCGCATCTGCGCGTAAGGATTGCCGACACCGTTCTTGTGGTTCTTGGCGGCGATCATGGCCAGCGCGTCGGACTGGTCGCCCCATTTCTGGAAATAGAGTCCGGCGATTTTTCCGAAAATGCCGGCAAAACCGCCGTCGATTTCGGCCTCTTCGCGCACATATGATGCTTTCAGCAGATTGCGCCCGATCTCGGGCGCGGGCGTCGTTGTCATCTGCTCGGCACCGACCACGAGCACAACGCGCGCCGCACGCGCGTCGATCGCCTTGATTCCCTGATGCACGGCGGCAGAGCCGGTGGCGCAGGCATTTTCCACGCGCGTCGCACGCTTGAAACGCAGCTCGGGCGCGGCCTGCAATACCAGCGACGCCGTGAAATCCTGGGCCGAAAAGCCCGCATTGAAATGGCCGAGGACGATCTCGTCGACATCCTTCGGGCCGATCCCGGCGTCAGCCAGCGCTTCGCCGGCCACCCGCACGATCAGGCTTTCGACCGTTTCACCGGTGAGTTTTCCGAAGGGGGTATGGGCCCACCCGACAATGCAGGCCGTCATTAATGCCTCCTTTGCCGAATTTTGGTCGCTTTCCTCAGCGATTGAGCATGCGAGTCACCATAAATATTCACCGGCGGCTCATCCGCTTTGCCTAGCATCGAAAGCTTAGATAGCCTAGCGCCGCCGGCCATGGAACTTCCCCGGTCTTGAAGCCTTAGGACCCTGAACAGCAGACAATGATTATCGCTTCGAGCCGCACACTTAGCGCAATGGCCATCGGCCTTGTTGTCAGCGCCCTGTCGCTTGCCGGCGCAGGCCGCGCGCAAGCGGAAGCACAACTGCTGATCGAAGCGGCCACAGGCAAAGTGCTGCACGCGGAAAACGCGACCTACCCGTGGTACCCGGCTTCCGTCACCAAATTGATGACCGCCTACACGACGCTGCGCGCGATCAAGGAAGGCCACATCTCGCTCAATACATTGCTGACCGTCTCGCGCAATGCGGCCGCGCAGCAACCGACCAAGATGGGGTTCAACGCCGGCACCACGCTGACCGTCGACAATGCGCTGAAGATGCTGATGGTCAAATCCGCCAACGACATGGCGGTCGCAATCGCCGAAGGCGTCGGCGGCTCGATTTCCGGTTTTGCCGACCTGATGAATGCCAATGCGCGGCGCCTCGGCATGTCGCAGAGCAACTTCGTCAACCCGAACGGGCTTCCGGCCGAGAACCACGTCACCTCGGCGCGCGACCTGGGAATCCTGGCGCGGGCACTGATCCTCGAATTTCCGGAATACGACAGCTACTGGCACATCTCGTCGATCCGCTACGGCAACCGGGTCATGCGCAACTACAATTCGCTCATCGATCGCTATCCGGGCGCCGACGGCATGAAGACGGGATTCATTTGCGCCTCCGGCTACAACGTCGTCGCGTCCGCGACGCGCAACGGCCGCCGGCTGATCGCGATCGTGCTCGGTGCCTGGTCCGGCGCCGTCCGCGCGCAGAAGGCCGCGCAATTGCTTGAGCGCGGTTTCAACAGCGGCGGCCTGTCCTGGCTCACGCCCTCGCTCGGCACCGTCGATGCGCTGGCGCCGATCGATGCGCAGCCGCCCAACCTGCGCGAGGAAATGTGCGGCGGCCACCGGCGCAAGCCGCCTTCCGAGGAGAACGAGGAAGAGCCGGAAGATGCGGCCACGACGGCGAGCGGCGAATCCGGCGGTTCTCCCGCGCTGTTGCTCTCCAGCCTGAAGCCGGCGAACGGAAAATTCGTGCTCGGACCTGCGGTCGAGACGACGCCGCCGGTCGTGGTTTTCACCGGACCGGCCGATCATCCGGATGCTGTGCAGACTGCCAGCGCCGCGCCGAAAAAGAAGAAGAAGGTTGCGACGAAAAAAGAAGGCGCTGAAAAAACCGCCAAGACCGACGACGCTGCAAAGACGGCCAAACCGGTCAAGCCGGCGGCAAAGCCCGCCAAACCGAAAGTCAGCTCGGCGACGCAATGAGCGAGCCCGCGCCACGCGGTGACCGAAAAGTCCCGCCGACGCCCATTCCAATGACCGTCCTCACCGGCTTTCTCGGGGCCGGCAAGACCACCTTGCTCAACCGGCTGCTGAAAGATCCCGCGCTGGCGGATACCGCCGTCATTATCAATGAATTCGGCGAGGTGTCGCTCGATCATCTCCTTGTCGAGTATATCGGCGACAACATGGTGCTCCTCCAGTCGGGATGCCTCTGCTGCACGATGCGCGGCGACCTGGTCGATGCCCTGGAGACTTTGCTGCGCGATCTCGACAACCGGCGCTGCACGTTCCGCCGCGTGCTGCTGGAAACCACCGGCCTGGCGGACCCGGCACCGGTGCTGCACACCGCGATGTCGCATCCGTATCTGCTGCTACGCTATCGGCTCGACGGCGTGATCACGGTGGTGGACGCTATCAACGGGGTGGCAACGCTCGACGCCCACCCCGAAGCGGTGAAGCAAGCTGCAGTGGCGGACCGCATCGTGCTGACCAAGACCGATCTCGCCGACAGCGCGCAGCGCGACGCGATTGTCGTACGGCTGCGCGCGCTCAATCCTGCAGCGCCGATCCTCGATGCGGCCAAAGGGGAAGCGACCGCCGGCCGGCTGCTCGGCAGCGGGCTCTACGATCCCGACAAGAAGATCCCCGACGTCAGGAAATGGCTCGCCGCCGAGGCCTATGGCGGCGATCACGATCATCACGATCACGACGTCAACCGGCATGACGAGCATATCGGTTCATTCGTTCTCGCGACGGACGATGCCATCCCGGCCGGAACGCTGGAAATGTTTCTCGAGCTGTTGCGCGCGAGCCACGGCGCCAAGCTTCTGCGCATCAAAGGCATCGTGAAGCTCGCCGAGATGCCGGACACACCGGTTGTCGTGCACGGCGTGCAGCACGTCTTTCATCCGACGGTTCGGCTCGAACACTGGCCGGACGACGATCACCGCACACGGCTTGTTTTCATCACCCGTGACTTGCCGGAACATGCCGTGCGCGAGCTATTCGAGGCCTTTTTGGGGGTCGCCGCTCCCGATCGCCCGGATCGCACCGCCCTGACCGACAATCCGCTTATTCCGTTCGGAGGACGCTAGAGTTTCGCGGCGCCGTGACCGGCCTTGCATGCAAGGCTGGTTGAAATCATGCTGCTGTCGAATCGACAGCCGGCGGTCCGACGACAAGCGCCCGGCGCGGGGGAAGCGTCATGGAACGGCTTTGGCTTCGGCATTATCCGCCGGGCGTTCCTGCGGAGATCGACACGTCGCGCTACCCTTCGCTGGTGGCGATGCTCGAGGAAGGCTTCAAGACTTATGCCGACCGGGAGGCCTGCGTCTGCATGGGCAAGGCCTTGAGCTATGGCGAACTTGATGAGGCCTCGCGTGCACTTGCCGGCTGGCTGCAAAGCCGGGGACTGAAACGTGGCGCGCGCGTCGCCATCATGATGCCGAACGTCCTGCAATACCCGGTGGCCATCGCCGCTATCCTGCGCGCCGGCTGCACGGTGGTGAACGTCAATCCGCTCTACAAGCCACGCGAGCTTGAATTCCAGCTTTCCGACGCCGGCGCCGAAGCCATTTTTGTCCTGGAAAACTTCGCCTCGGTGCTGCAACAGGCGCTGCCGAATACGCCGGTCAAACATGTCGTGGTCGCAAGCCTGGGCGACATGCTCGGCACGGTCAAAGGCACACTGGTCAATAGCGTGGTTCGCTATATCAAGAAGATGGTGCCGCCTTACGCAATTCCGGCGGCCACCATGTTCAACGATGCACTCGCGGCCGGACGCCGATCCGATTTTACGCCCGCCTCAGTCGGGCCCGATGACATTGCATTCCTGCAATATACCGGGGGCACCACGGGCCTCGCCAAAGGCGCAATGCTGGCGCACCGCAATCTGGTCGCCAACATGTTGCAGGTGGAGGCATGGAACCAGCCGCTGGTCGATCTGCCGCCAAAAATCGACCGGCTGATCTTTGTCACCGCGTTGCCGCTCTACCACATCTTCGCCCTCACCGCGTGTTTCCTGCTGGGCGTGCGCACCGGCGGAATGTGCCTGCTTATTCCAAACCCGCGTGACATCCGCGGCCTCATCAAGGAGCTGAGCCACTACAAGGTTAACGTTTTTCCGGCGGTGAACACGCTCTACAATGCGCTGCTCAACAGCCCGGACTTCGGCAAGATCGACTGGAGCATGTTCAAGTGCGCCATCGGCGGCGGCATGGCGGTCCAGAAGCCGGTCGCCGACGCCTGGGTCAAAGCCACCGGCAAGCCGATCATCGAAGGCTACGGATTATCGGAAACGTCGCCGGTGCTGACCTGCAATCGTGGCGATATCACCGAATGGAGCGGCACCATCGGCCTGCCGCTGCCCTCGACCGATATTTCCATTCGCGACGACGATGGCCACCACGAATTGCAAAACGGCGAACAAGGCGAAATCTGTGCGCGCGGCCCACAGGTGATGTTGGGTTACTGGCGGCGTCCCGATGAGACAGCGAAGGCGATGACCGCGGACGGCTACTTCCGCACCGGCGATATCGGCGTCATGGACATCCAGGGTCGCATCCGCATTGTCGACCGCAAGAAGGACATGATCACCGTTTCAGGCTTCAAGGTCTTCCCCAACGAGGTCGAGGAAGTTGCCATGAGCCAGGGCGGTCTGCTCGAATGCGCGTTGGTCGGCGTGCCCGACAAACATTCAGGGGAAGCCGGAAAGTTGTTCGCTGTCAGGAAGAACCCGGGCCTCACGGCAGCAGAACTGCGGGCGTTCCTGGTTACCCGCCTTGCGAGCTACAAGGTGCCAAAGCAGATTGAATTCCGCGACGAGCTGCCCAAGACCAACGTCGGTAAGATTCTGCGGCGCGTCTTGCGCGACGAAGACGCTCAGACGTCGGCCAACTGAGACGGAACGCCGATGCTGGCAAGCGCAGCCGAAGTCGTATCATTCTGGCACGATGCCGGACCGGATCGCTGGTTTACCAAGGACGCAGCTTTCGACGAGCAGATCCGCGAGCGGTTTTTCGAAACTTATGAGGCTGCGGCCGCCGGCAAGCTGTCCGGATGGGAGCACAGCGCACAGGATGCGCTGGCGCTGCTCATTCTGCTCGACCAGTTCCCGCGCAATATGTTTCGCGGCGACGCGCGTACCTTCGCGACCGATCCACTGGCGCGCGCGGTTGCCGCGGGCGCGATCGTGCGCGGCTTCGACAGCCAGGTCGCGGCGGATTTGCGCGGCTTTTTCTATCTTCCCTTCGAACATTCCGAGGATCTCGCCGACCAGGAACGCGGCATCGCTTTTTACAAGGCGACCGGCGATGCCGACGGCCTGAAATGGGCTGAAATCCACGCCGATATCATCCGCCGCTTCGGCCGCTTCCCGCACCGCAATGCGGTGCTCGGCCGCGCGACAACGCCGGAGGAGCAGAAGTTCCTCGACGAGGGTGGCTTCAGCGGTTGACGCAAAATCGGCGGGACGCTGCCCACCTCCTTTGCTAGACTTGCATCCAACAATGAGCCGGCCATCAAGGCCGGTTGCAAGCAAGGGAGGCGACTCGTGTTGCATTTTGCCGATGCGCTTCGGCGCTTTTTGATTGTTGCCAGCTTTGTCCTGCTCGCAGCCACAATTGCCGCACCACTCCATGCACAACAAGGATTGAGTGTCGGCTCAAACGAGATCGGCGGCACCGTCACCAGCTCCAAGGGTCCGGAAGCCGGCGTCTGGGTGATCGCCGAGACGACAGAACTGCCCACCAAGTTCGCGAGGATCGTCGTCACCGACGATCAGGGGCGTTACCTCATTCCGGATCTGCCGACGGCCGACTACACCGTCTGGGTGCGCGGCTACGGTCTTGTCGATTCGCCCAAGATGCGCGCGAAACCAGGAACCACCCTCGATCTCACGGCCGTGCTCGCACCGAACGCAGCGGCGGCGGCGCACTATTATCCGGCGATCTACTGGTACACGTTGATGAAGATTCCGCCGGCGAGCGAGTTCGGCGGCAAGAGCGCAATCCCGGAGAAGCTCACGCAGAACGACTGGCTGAAGCAGATGAACAATGTCGACTGCATCGGCTGCCACCAGCTCGGACAGGAATCGACCCGCACCATTCCGGCCACGCTCGGTCACTTCAATTCGGGCGAGGAGGCCTGGGTACGGCGCGTCCAATCGGGTCAGGCGGGTGAGATGATGACGAACCGGCTCGCCGGCCAGTGGGGCGGCGTGCCGTACAAATATTTCGGCGAGTGGACCGACCGCATTGCCAAGGGCGAAGTGCCGAAGATGGAGCCCCCGCGGCCGCAAGGCATCGAACGCAACATTGTGATCACGTCGTGGGAATGGTCCACACCGGACAAATATCTGCACGACCTGATTTCGTCCGACCGGCGGCATCCGACGGTCAATGCCAATGGCCCGTTGTATGGCTCGCCGGAATACTCGACCGACAACATGCCGATCCTCGATCCGAAGACGAACAAGGTGTCGTTCTTCAAGATGCCGGTGCGCGACCCTGACATGCCACTGTCGCTTGGACCCGGCCACGCCGGCGCCATCAAGCCGATGGCGGACTCGCCCTACTGGGGCGACCGTGCGCTATGGGACACGCGCGCCAACAATCACAACTCCATGTTCGACGAAAAAGGCCGCGTGTGGCTGACCGCGAGCGTGCGCGGGCAGGACAACCCGGCCTACTGCAAGAAAGGCTCCGAAAATCAATACGCCAAGGTCTTCCCGCTCGAAAAATCGCAGCGGCAGGTCGCCATGCTTGATCCCAAGACGATGAAGTACACGTTCGTCGACACATGCTTCGCCACCCATCACCCGCAGTTCGGCTACGACGCCGACAATACGCTGTGGTTCAGCGGCACCGGTCAGGTCGCGGGCTGGGTGAATACCAAGGTGTTCGAGGAAACCGGCGATGCGGAAAAGGCGCAGGGCTGGGCGCCATGGGTGCTCGACACAAATGGCAACGGCAAGCTCGATGACTTTGTCGAGCCGAACGCGCCGGCCGATCCGGCAAAGGATCGGCGGATCACCGCCGGCTCGGGACCCTACTCGGTCATGCCCAACCCGAAAGACGGCTCGATCTGGTACGCCATCGGCACATTCGGTGGCCCGCCGGGATTCCTGCGCTTCGATCCGAAAACAAAACTGTCGGAGGTCTACTACATTCCCAAGCCAGGCTTCGGGATCCGCGGTGGCGACATCGACGGCAATGGCGTGCTGTGGGGATCCGGCTCGAGCGGCCATCTGATGAGCTTCGACCGCCGCAAGTGCAAAGGCCCGCTCAACGGACCGACGGCGACCGGCAATCATTGTCCGGAGGGCTGGTCTTTCTACAAATATCCCGGACCGGGCTTTGAGGGATTCCCGGATACCAGCGCGGAGGCGAGCTATTACACCTGGGTCGATCAGCACAACACGCTCGGCCTCGGCGAGAATGTTCCGATCTCGACCGCCAATCTCAGCGATGGCTTCGTCGCGTTGAAAGACGGCAAGATGGTCTCGCTGCGCATCCCCTACCCGATGGGCTTCTACGCCAAGGGCCTCGACGGGCGCATCGACGATCCGAATGCCGGCTGGAAAGGCCGCGGTTTGTGGAGCACCAACGGTGATCGCACGCCCTGGCTGATGGAAACCGGCAAGGGCTCAAGCCCGCGCGCCGTGCACATCCAATTCCGGCCCGACCCGCTGGCGCACTGACGCGCGCGAAACAACGAACCCCGCCGCTCCGGCGGCGGGGTTTTGCTTGCGCCCGCCACTAGGCGGCCCCTGAAGGCCTGGAGTAGCATCGCCGCCGAACGGCCGCTGCGGGGCGCAGGCGCCGGGAAATTGTCACGAGGGAGTTGTCATGCGACACGTCGTATCCGCCGCTTTCATCGCAACCGCCTTGATTTTCGGCGCCGGCGCTCACGCGCAGGTGCCGCAAGGCTATCCGGCTGATTACGCAAAAATCGTCGAGGCCGCCAAGAAAGAAGGCAAGGTGGTGATCTATTCGACCACCGATGCAGCCTCGTCCAATCCTTTGGTCAAGGATTTCGAGGCCCTCTATCCGGGCATCAAGGTCGAATATTCCGATCTCAATTCCACCGAGCTCTACAACCGCTTCATCGCGGAAGCCGCCGCCAACAACGGCACCGCCGACGTGCTGTGGTCGTCTGCCATGGACTTGCAGGTGAAGCTCGTCGCCGACGGCCAGGCCGCGGCTTATGCCTCGCCGGAATCAAAGGCGCTGCCGAAATGGGCGGTCTGGAAAGACGCCGCCTACGGCACGACCTATGAGCCGATCGCCTTCGTCTACAACAAGCGCCTGGTGCCGGAAGCCGACGTGCCGAAGGACCACACCGATCTGTTGAAACTGCTCAACGCCAAGACCGACTTCTACAAGGGCAAGATCACGGCTTACGATCCGGAGCGCTCCGGTGTCGGCTATCTTTTCTGCAACGAGGACATCAAGGATTTCCCGCAGGCCTGGGACCTGTTCAAGGCCATGGGCAAGGCCCAGGCGAAACTCTACACCAGCGCCGGCGCCATGATGGAGCGCGTCACCTCCGGCGAACACCTGATTGCCTACGGCATCTTCGGTTCCTACGCGCTGAGCCGCTCCAAGAAGGACCCGAATCTCGGCATCGTCCTGCCGAAGGATTACACGATGGTGACCTCGCGCGTCGCCTTCATCTCCAAGCACGCGAAAAATCCGAATGCCGGCAAGCTGTTCCTCGACTACATCCTGTCGAAACGCGGCCAGGAGATCATCGCCAACAAAGCTGATCTTTATTCGCTGCGCTCGGATGTCGAAGGTGAGGCGACGATCAAACGCGTCACGCAGCTGATCGGCGACAAGGCCCGCCCGGTGCCGATCGACCAGACGCTGCTGGAAAATCTCGACCAGACCAAGCGGCTCGCCTTCCTGTCGAAGTGGCAGCAGGCGAAGAAGGGGCAGTAGATTCGTAACCGCCTCATCCTGAGGAGCGGCCCGCAGGGCCGCGTCTCGAAGGATGAGGCGGCCGTCATCCTTCGAGACGCGCGCTTGCGCGCTCCTCAGGATGAGGCCGATTGGGGCTAGAGGCGGAATGCCGATAGCCGTGTACCGTTTGCTCGTTCTCGGCGTCACCGCGCTGGCCGTGGTGGCGCCGCTGTCGCTCGTTGTGTACCAGAGCTTTCTCACGGCGCCGTTTTTCGATCATACGGCGCAGCTCGGGTTCCTGGCCTACTCCTTCGTATTCGCTGACCCGGATTTCTGGCAGGCATTCTGGACTACGCTCGCGATTTGCTCGGGCATGGCGGCGATCGCAGTGCCGCTCGGCGCCTTGCTTGCGTTCCTGATGGTGCGCACCGACGTGCCGGGACGAAAATATCTTGAACCGCTGATCCTCATTCCGATCTTCGTTTCGGCGGTGGTGATCGCATTCGGTTATGTCGTTGCAGTTGGCCCGGTCGGAATCTTCTCGACGCTCGCCAAGGACGTCCTCGGTTTCGTGCCGTGGAACCTGTATTCGCTTGGGTCGCTGATTGCGATCGCAGGCCTCACCCACGTGCCCCATGTCTATCTCTACAGCGCCGCGGCCTTGCGCGGCCTGAGCACCGACCTCGAGGAAGCCGCCCGCGTGTCGGGCGCCAACCCGTTCCGCGTCGCGATCAATGTCAGCCTGCCGATGATCTTGCCGGCGATCTTGTTTGCCGGCGTCCTGGTGTTCTTTCTGGGCTTCGAACTGTTCGGCCTGCCGCTCGTCCTTGGCGATCCGCAGGACGTGCTGGTGCTCTCCACTTATCTCTATAAGCTCACCAACAAGCTCGGCGTGCCGTCGTATCAACTGATGGCGGTCGTCGTGGTGGTCATCATCGCGGTCACCGCGCCACTGGTCTTCATGCAACGCCTGCTGCTGAGCCAGGCGCAACGCTATGTCTCGGTGCGCGGCAAAGGCCTGAAAACGCAGCCGCTCCGGCTTCACGGCTGGCGCTGGTTTGCCTTCGCCAGCATCATGGTTTGGCTCTGTGTCACCGTGGTGGTGCCGCTGTTCGGCATCACGCTGCGCTCCTTCGTCGTGACCTGGGGCGAAGGCGTAAAACTGCTCGATGTGCTCACGCTTGATCACTACCGTGAGCTCGCCGATTACCCGAACGTCATTCGCGGCATCTTCAACACGCTCGGCATTGGCGTGATCGGCGGCGCCGTCGCAGTTGCCTGGTACACCGCGATTGCGCTTTCGGTGCATCGCTGGAATTCGGGCTGGACGCGGCTGGTCGACTACATGGTGATGGTGCCCCGCGCGATGCCGGGCCTCGTGGCGGGCCTCGCGCTGTTGTGGGTGTTCCTGTTCGTGCCGTTCCTCTCGCCACTCAAATCCACGATGGTGTCGATCTGGCTGGCTTATACGATCGTCTGGCTCGCCTATGGCATGCGGCTCGTGTCCAGCACGCTGCTGCAGGTCGCGCCGGAACTGGAGGAAGCCGCGCGCACCGCCGGCGCCAACGACCTGCGCGTGAAGCGCGACGTCACCGTGCCGCTGATCAAATACGGCATGCTGGCAAGCTGGCTTCTGATCTTCCTGATCTTCGTGCGCGAATATTCCACCGGCATCTATCTGCTGGGTCCCGGCACCGAGGTGATCGGCTCGCTGCTGGTGTCGTTGTGGGGCACCGGCGCCATCGATCTGGTGTCGGCTCTGTCGGTTGTTAATGTGGTCATGATCGGCGTCGGCCTTGCCGTCGCGGTCCGGCTGGGAGTGCGTCTGCATGGCTGAACTCATCGTCAAGGACGTCGCGCTGCGGCTCGGCGACAACGAAATCCTCAAGGGAGTCTCGCTTGCGGTGCCGGCCGGCGAAGTCGTGGCTCTGCTCGGGCCCTCCGGCAGTGGGAAGACCACGCTGCTGCGCGCCATTGCCGGACTGGAGACGCCACATGGCGGCTCGATTGCGATCGGCGACAACGTGTTTTTTGACGCTGCGCGCGGCATCGAATTGCCGGCCGAGCAGCGTGGCCTCGGTCTGGTGTTTCAATCCTACGCCCTGTGGCCGCACCGGACCGTGTTCGACAACGTTGCCTACGGCCTGAAACTGCGGAATGTCCCGACCGCCGAGATCAAGACACGCGTCGAAAAGACGCTGTCGCAGATTGGACTTGGTCACCTCGCCGCGCGCTACCCGCATCAGCTGTCCGGCGGCCAGCAACAACGCGTCGCCATTGCACGCGCGCTGGTCTACGAGCCGCCGGTCATCCTGCTCGACGAACCTTTGTCGAACCTCGATGCCAAGCTGCGCGAGGAAGCGCGGGCCTGGCTGCGTACGCTGATCGTCACGCTCGGGTTATCCGCGATTCACGTCACGCACGACCAGGTGGAGGCGATGGCAATCGCCGACCGGGTCGTGTTGCTTGACGCCGGCGTCATCGCGCAGGAAGGCTCGCCGACCACGCTCTACAACGATCCCGCTACGCAATTTGCCGCAGAATTCATGGGCAGCAACAACCGGCTCGAGGGCAAGTTGGTCGACAACGCCGGAGGCCGCGCGACGATCGAATTGTTTGGTGAGCGTCTGACCGGCGTATCACGCACCAAGGCCGCGAATGGCACCAAGGTCAACGGCATCATCCGCATCGAGCGCGTGCGCTGCGCGTCGAGCGCCGGCCCCAACAGGCTGAAAATGGAGCTCAAGGCGCCGATGTATCTTGGCGAGCGCTGGGAACTGGTGTTTGCGCGCGAGACCCTCACGGTGCGCGCCTATGCGTCGGCGCCGCTTGAACCGGGTGAGCACTATGTCGAATTCCCGCCCGAAGCGCTGTGGGTGTTTTAAATATTATCGGTCGTCCCCGCGAATGCGGGGACCCAGTAACCCCGGCGCTGGTTACTGAGTGAGAATACCTATGTTAGTGATTACTGGATGCCCGCCTTCGCGGGCATGACAGCCGAGCAATACATGTCGGATTTCCGCGGCGTCTTCCCCTATCTGGTCTCGCCGGTCGATGCGCAGGGACGCATTCTTTCCGACGTGCTGGGCAAGCTCGCCGCCGACCTGATCAAGGCCGGCGTGCACGGGCTGACGCCGCTCGGCTCGACCGGTGAATTCGCCTATCTCAATCGCACGCAGCGCGAAGCCGTCGTGCAAGCAACAATCGAGGCCGCGGGAAAACGCGTGCCGGTGATTGCCGGCGTTGCTTCGACCGCCACAGCAGATGCAGTCGAGCAGGCCAAAACCTGGCAAAAGCTTGGCGCTGACGGGATTCTCGCAATTCTCGAGGCCTACTTCCCGCTCAAGGACGCGCAGATCGAATCCTATTTTCGCGCCATTGCCGACGCAGTCGACATTCCCGTCGTGCTCTACACCAATCCCAATTTCCAGCGCAGCGATCTGTCACTCGACGTGATCGCGCGTCTCGCGGAGCATCCGCGCATCCAGTACATCAAGGACGCATCGACCAATACCGGGCGGTTGTTGTCGATCATGAACCGCACGCCGCGCATTAAAGTATTTTCCGCATCCGCGCACATTCCCGCTGCCGTCATGCTGATCGGGGGCGTTGGCTGGATGGCCGGACCTGCCTGCATCGTGCCACGCCAGAGCGTGCGGCTCTATGATCTGTGCCGTGCCGGCAAATGGCCGGAGGCCATGAAGCTGCAGCGCGATCTCTGGCGCATCAACGAAGCCTTCGCGCGCTTCAACCTCGCCGCCTGCATCAAGGCAGGATTGCAGATCCAGGGTTACGCCGTTGGCGATCCGCTGCCGCCGCAAGGCGCGCTCGCGCCCGCGGATCGTGAAGTGGTCGAGGGCATACTGGCCGACGTCGCCAGGCTGGAAATGGCCTGAATTAGCGGCGCAAATCGCATCACCCAACCGAATGTTAACGGTTCCTTGCTAGGGGACCGCGATGGCCTTGCCGTCGTTCACATCCCGGCCGCAGGCGCCGCGGAGTTGTGCGTCATTCTGATCCCACGGATCGGGATCGAAGGCGCGGCGCTTGCGACATCAACGGCGCTGGTCGCCGAATCCATCATGTTCTACCGCGTGGCAAAACAGCGGCTGGGCTTCCACCTTTTCATTCTCGGCGGCCGGCCGGGCTAAATCACACGCGCTCGCGCAGCAGGCGCCGGATGACCTTGCCTGTCGTCGTCATCGGCATGTCATCGATAAAGGCCACTTCGCGCGGATATTCATGCGCCGACAGTCGTGTCTTGACGAAGCCCTGAATCTCGGACGCGAGCGCATCGGACGCCGCGTAGCCCTTCTTCAGCACAATGAAGGCTTTCACAATTTCCGTACGCAACGCATCCGGCTTGCCGACAGCGGCGGCAAGCGCCACCGCCGGATGCCCGATGAGGCAATCCTCGATCTCCCCGGGTCCGATGCGAAAGCCTGCTGACGTAATGACGTCGTCGTCCCGCCCCACGAAGCTGAAGTAACCTTCCTCGTCCATCACGCCCTGATCGCCGGTCGTCATCCAGTCGCCGATGAACTTGTCGCGCGTCGCTTCAGGCTTGCCCCAATATTCCAGGAACATCACCGGATCGGGCCGCTTGACCGCGATTTGCCCGGTTTCTCCGGCTTTCAGCGCGCGTCCCTCGGGATCGATGACCGCCACGGTGTGGCCGGCTACCGGCTTGCCAATGGCACCGGGCTTGGACACGCCGAGCGCACCGCAGGCTGCCAACACGATGTTGCATTCGGTCTGGCCATAGAATTCGTTGATGACAAGGCCGAATGCGGATTTCCCCCACTCGTAAGTTTCCGCGCCGAGCGACTCGCCGCCGGAACCGATCGAACGCATGTGGATCGCGTGACGGCCTTTCGGATTGGGCGCGGCTCGCAGCATGCGTAGCGCGGTCGGCGGGATAAAAGCATTGCGGATTTGCGCGCGCGCCATGAGCGCGAAGGCTTCTTCGGGATCGAATTTCTCGAACCGGCGTGCAACGACCGGAACGCCATAATGCAGGCCCGGCAACAGGACATTAAGCAGGCCGCCCGCCCACGCCCAGTCGGCCGGCGTCCAGATGCGGTCGCCGGCCTGTGGCAGGAAATCGTGATGCGTCTCAACGCCGGGCAAATGGCCAATCAGAACGCGATGGCCGTGCAATGCGCCCTTGGGCTGGCCGGTCGTGCCGGACGTATAGACCATCATCGCGGGATCGTCCGCCGATGTATCGACCGGCGTGAAATCCGACGATGCGCGCGCCAGGGCATCGGCAAAACCAAGTGCGCCGTCTCCGGCGCCGTCCAGCGAAAGCACCAGCTTGAGACTGGGCAAATCTTTTCTGATTTCGGCAATGCGCCCGACGCCGCGCGCGTTGGTGATCAGCGCGGCGGCGCCGGAATTCTGTAACCGGTAGGTCAGCGCGTCGGTGCCGAACAGGACAGCCAGCGGCAGCGCCACGCCGCCAAGCTTGTAGATCCCGATGTGGCTCGCTGCCACTTCGGGTGACTGCGGAAGCAGGATCGCCACCCGATCGCCGCGCGCGATGCCGTGCGCCCGTAATACGTTGGCCAGCCGGTTGGAGGTGTCGCGCAGCCAGCCATAGGTGATGTGTTCGTCCCGTCCGTCGGGCAAAACGTGCAAAATCGCGAGGCGATCCGGCTCTTTCCGGGCCCAGCGGTCGCAGACGTCCACGCCGATGTTGTAGCGGGCGGGCACCGACCAGCGAAACTGGCGATAGAGGGTGTCGTAGTCCTGGACGCGAGGCAGCACCGGCATGGCCGCAAAACTAGTCAGCGGATCACGCCGGGTCCAGTCCGGTTGCTGTTTTCTACTCTGCCGCCGCGGTCATCCGTTGAACGCAGGCCTTCCAGTCGTCGCTCTCGCCGAGGAACGGCATGTGACCGGGCAGGTTGAGATTCAGCTCCTTGGGCGCACAAAGCATGTTGCAGGACGGCATGATGTTCGGCCAGACGTTTTCCATGTTCGAGTAGAAATTGCGCTCGTCGTAATACGGGAAGATCGACCACCAGGCGACATAGCCGAGCGAATTGAGAATCTGGCTCAATTTTTTTGACGCCCCGGCCTCGTTGTTTTCGACGTACAGAATCGGGCGGCAGCGTTCGATCAACGATTTCGCGCCGGCCAGTACCTGCTCCTCCATACCTTCGGTATCGATCTTGAGCAGACGGCATTTCGGCAAATTGAGCGAATCCAGCGTCACCAGCGGCACGCTTTCGCCAGTCGGCAAACCCTTCACGAGCGAGACGGCGCTGTAGTTGAAGGTGACATCAGGCGGCGGCAAAGGCGGCAGGCTGATCTCTCCGTTCGAGTCACCGACCGCCTTTTGATGACAGAAAACGTTGTCATGCCCGTTGAGCGCGACGTTGCCCGCCAACATCAGGAAATTCCGGCGCTGCGGCTCAAAGGCATGGACAACGCCGCCCGGCCCGACCAGATTGGCGAATGCGACCGTGTGTGTGCCGATATTCGCGCCGGCGTCGATCACAATGTCGCCGAGCTCGATAAATTGGCGCATCAGCTGAATTTCGAAATCGCACCACTCGCCGTAGAGGTCGAGGCCTCGCCCGACAAATGCGTCGTTGCGGTTGTACATGAACAGGCCATATTTACATCGCTTGACCGCTATGTGCCTGTTTTCAACGAGATAAGGCGATTGCATCTTTTCCTCTGCTCACGTTGCCCTAGCGGAACACGGGGCGCGGGACGGATTGAAGACGCAACGGAAAGCGAATCAGTCCATATGTACCGGACGGTATGCGTTGCTTTGATTCGGGGCAAAGGCGCAAGACGGCGGCAACCGCGCCACGCGGCTCAGTTCAATATGACGCGAACAAAATTCCAGGATGGCAACGCGGGGGATACCGCATCGGCCGACGGTTTTTCGCTGCCGGACGCCATGGAGAACGTGCTGGAGCCCGCCGCCAGTGGCGCAAAACGCAGCACCAGAACTTCGCCGGCCACGTAATCGCGCCGTTGCGGACAGACCGTGACGTTGTCGCCGCCGAGGTAACGGTAGTTCTGCCCGTTGGCGAGGAGATAGGGACTGTTGGGACCGGTTGCCGCGAAACACACTTTTTCAAGCGCGGCCTGAGCCTGCAGATGAAGTTCGGTGTGGTCCGCCGGGCGCTCGACCCGCACCAGCGCCACTGGTACCTTATTTTCAGCAAGCTGAAACAGCGTTTCAGCCGCCGCCGGCAGCGCCAACAACGGCAGCGCCGCGATCACGGCTCCCTGCAAAAACCCGCGCGAAATGCCATTTGCCAACGCCACAATTGGTCCCCACCAGGCTCAACCAGCGCAAAGTTATCGCGAATGCGCGGATACCGCCAAGGGCCACAAAGAGCCGCAGAGAGCTGCGGCCCCGGGCCGCCCTAGCTGTTCTTTTCGTCCGGCTCAGCCAGGATCAGCGACCAGTAGACTTTGTATTTCGATGCCGGCGTGTAGACCGCCGCAATTCCGATGCGGGTGGCGCCTGCCAGCAGCATATTGGCGCGGTGCGGACTTGAATCGCGCCAGCCGGAAAAAGCCTCGGCCAGCGTGTGATAGCCGGCGCTGATATTCTCGGCCGCGGCCTTCGCGTCATAGCCCGACGTCTTGAGCCGTTGCACGAATGGTTTGCCGGCGCCGTGATCGAGCTTGTCGCGCTTGGCCATGACTTCGGCCTGCGCCTGTGCCAGCTTCATCAACTCCGGGTCGAGCGTAACAGCCGGAAGTCCGTTGTTCGCGCGATAGCCCGAAATCATCGAAGCCGCGGCAGCGGCATCGAGCTCGGCGCCCGGCTGCGCGAGATTGCGATAGAAGCTCGGTTCTGACTTCGGCACGTAAGTGTCGGCGCAACCGCCGACCGCAGCCAACGTCAGCAAGATTGCGGCGAGGCGAAACGGCGTCATCGGCAATTGTTCCCCGAATCATGAACCGGCGAGAGCTTAGTGCAATGACCGTGGCCGAATGGTGATAGCGGCGGACCTGGCAAAACAGGTCCCGCATCTACTGGCGCGGCCGTGCAGCGTCAACTAACATCTCGCGATATCAGCCGCTGCGGGAGAATGTCATGCCAAACGAGCCGACCGCACGCACACCTGGCGCCAAGCGCGCTGCCCCGGGTGAGTATGTCTTCGACCTCGGTACCGTCCAGAAGATCATGGGCGGGCCCGCCTATTCGACGGCACACGGGCCATGCGTCGAGGGTGACCGCATGATCGTCGGCCTGATGCGCATGAAAGCCGGCACTGGGGCCGAGGCGCACTCGCATCCGAACGAACAATGGATTTATGTGCTGGAAGGAACCTTCCACGCCAACATCGACGGGAAGGAAATCGACGTGACGCCGGGCTCGGTCGTCTACATTCCGGCCAACACCGTGCACGCAGGCAAGGCAACGGCTGACGGCGACGTTGTGTTCTTTACCGTCAAGGATGCCTCGCACAGCCTGCACGGCATCAAGGCAACCTGATCGTCCGCGCACGGGAACGTCCAAGAATTTCCGGCGCACAATAACCCTGGGGAGGACTGCATGAATCGTCTCGTGGCGATCGTATGTGCCGCACTCGTGCTGAGCGCGGGCGCCGCCGCGGCGCAGGACAAGTATCCGAGCCGCGCCGTCAAGGTAATCGTGCCCTATGCACCCGGCGGCGCAACCGACATTGTCGCCCGCATCGTCGGTGACGAACTCCAGAAAATTACTGGGCAGCCCTTCGTCGTGCTCAACAAGCCCGGCGCCTTCGGCATGCTGGCCATCGACGAGATGGTGAAGGCAGCGCCCGATGGCTACACGCTGATGATCGGCAATGTCTCGACCAATGCGATTACCCCGATCATCTACGCCAAAAAAATGAATCTCGACTATGCCAAGAGCGTCGTGGCGGTGAGCAACCTGGTTGACATTCCGGCCTTCCTGCTCGTGACGACGGCCGACAATTTCCCGGTGAAATCGGCCTCTGAATTAATCGCGTATGCGAAGAAAAATCCCGGCAAAGTCCGTTACGGCACGGTCGGCATCGGCTCGTATCCGCACTACGACATGGCTTATTTCGCGAAACGCGCAGGCGATCTCGATCTGGTCGGATTGCCAAACAAGAACGGCGCTTCCGGCGTGATCCAGGACATGTTGCGGGGCGATGTGCAAGCAGCCTTCCTCAACGTCGCGTCGACTGCGGGCCAGGTCCAGGCCGGCAAGTTCCGCGCACTGGCGGTGGTCAATCACACGCGGCTCAAGGAGTATCCCAACGTCCCGACCATGAGGGAAATCGGATACGCCGACGTGGGCACGGTGGCCTGGAATGGCCTGTTCGCGCCGGCGGCGACACCCAAGCCGGTTCTGGAAGCGCTGTTCGCAGCCGTCAGCAAGGCATTGAAGTCGCCCGAGGCGATCGAAAAACTCAACAAGCAGAACTTCAACGTTGTGCCGAACAAGTCACTTGCCGACTCCAGAACCTGGCTCGACGGCGAAATGAAGCATTGGCGGACGATTACCACGTCCGTGAAGATCGACGTGGCGCAGTAACGCACTACCTTCGCTTCTGGACGTGCGGCTTTGCCGGCTGTTGGCCGAAGCGCGACAACAAAACGATCGTGCCGATGAGCCCAAACATCATGATGAGCTTGTGGATTTCCAGTAGCAGAGCAAACATGGCGGTACTCCTGCGTTAGTCAGGCAACCCCTCGCCTTTCGTGTGCTCGCGTCCCCTTCGGTTCTTGCAGCCGGAAACTAGCAAGCCCATTTGCCGACGAATGTGAGCCGGCTCACGTCGGCGCTTCTCAATTTCAGGCAGATTGACTGCGCGGAGACCTCAAGACTCCTCCGCGTTCCTCCCTTACCCGCCAACTTTGTTGGCGGGTTTTTTTCTGCCGTCTGGAAATACGGTGGCTATTTGGCGCGCTGGAGCGCCTGCCAGACGCGTTCCGGCGTCGCCGGCATGTCGAGCTGCGCACCCTCCGGCAATGCGTCGAGGATAGCGTTGATCACCGCCGGCGGCGCGGCCGTTGTACCGGCCTCCCCGGTGCCTTTCGCGCCGATCGGATTGGTGCGGCAAGCGATTGGGTGATGCTCGACGGTCATCGGCGGCACGGTGTCGGCGCGCGGGACCGCATAGTCCATGAAGGTCCCGGAGACGAGCTGGCCGCCGCTATCGTAGATCGTGTCCTCGGTCAGCGCCTGACCGATGCCCTGTGCCACGCCCCCGTGGATCTGCGCCTCGACGATGGTGTCGTCGAGCACGTCGCCGCAATCGCCGACCGCGACGTACTTCACGATCTCGGTCGCGCCGGTCGCGGGATTGATCTCGACTTCGGCGACATGACAACCGTTCGGGAATGACGGCGGCAATTTGACCTTGTCCAGGGTGTCAAGGCTTTCCGGGATCACGCCCTGGCGCTTGAGTTCGCCGGCGCGCTCGGCGACTTCGAACAGCGAGGCCTCGCGGTTCTTCACGCTGAACTTGCCGCGCTCATAGACCACATCGCTCTCCGCCGCCTGCAACAGCATCGCGGCAATGCGCTTGCCCTTCTCCAGCACTTTGTCGATGGTCTGCGCGATGGCGCTGCCGCACATCATGGCCGAGCGCGAGGCAACGGCGCCGAAGCCCGGCACGTCGCGGTCGGAATCGCCAGTGAGCAGGTTGATCGCCGAAGCATCGATGCCGAGCCGACGCGCCGCCAGCTTGCCGAACACTGTCTGATGCGCTTGTCCGCTGGCGCCCGAACCGATGCTGACATTGACCTTGCCACCACCAGGAAAGCTGACACGCGCGCCCTCTTCCGGAAAGGCGCCGGCAATCTCAAGATAGCAACCGATGCCGATGCCACGCAGTTTGCCGGCCTTTTTCGAAGCCTTCCTGCGCGCGTTGAAGCCTTCGTAGTCGGCAAGCTTGAGAGCGCGCTCGAAAGCGGCCGGGAAGTCGCCGCTGTCGTAAGTGCTGCCGAACGGAGTGGTGAACGGTATTTTTTCAGGATGAATCAGGTTGCGCCGGCGCAACTCTGCGGCGTCGATACCGGTCAGGTCGGCCGCGGCATCGATGACGCGCTCGAGCAGGTAGCTCGCCTCCGGACGGCCGGCCCCACGATAAGGCCCTGTCGGCACCGTATTGGTGAACACGCAGCGCGAGTTCACCTGCGCCACCGGGATGTCGTAAACCGTCGGCAGGCAGCCGGACACATGCGTGGTGACAATGAAATGCGCGATGCCGGTGAAATAAGCGCCGGTATTTCCGAGGCCATTCACGCGCAAGGCCAGGAAGCGGCCGCGCTTGTTGAGCGCGAGCTCAACCGTCCACAATGAATCCCGGCCCTGATTATCGGTGACGAAGGCCTCCGAGCGGGTCGATACCCAGTGGATCGGCTTGCCGAGTGCGCGTGCGCCATGCAACAGCGCAACATATTCCGGATAGGTTGCGGCCTTCATGCCGAAGCCGCCGCCGACATCGTCGGTCAGCACGCGCAGCTCTTCCGGCTTGATGCCCATGGACTCGGCAAGATGCATGCGCATGCCGCCGACACCCTGGGTGCCGACGCGCAGCGTGTAGCGATTGCTGTCGGTGTCGTAGCTCGCGGTCGCAGTGCGCGGCTCAAGCGCAGCCACCACCAGGCGCTGGTTGACCAGTTCGACGCGTGCCACATGCGCGGCATCCTTGAAAGCACGTTCAAGCGCGTTTTGCTTCTTGCCGTCCAGGTCGGCCGGCGCGGTCCAGTCGAACCCAATATTTCCTGGTGCATCCGGCCAGAGCTGCGGCGCGCCTGGCGCTATTGCATCGCGCATATTGGTGACCGGCGTCATCGGCTCATAGTCGATGACGACTTTCTCGGCCGCGTCCTGCGCCGCTGCTGCGTTGATGGCTACCACCATCGCAACCGGCTCGCCCATATGCATCACGCGGCCCTCGGCCAGCGCCGGCCGGTGCGGCCCGACGGCCTTCTTGCCTTCGCGGCCGGGAATCGGAACGGGATGCGAGATCGAGTGATAATGCGCCGACGCAAGATCGGTGGCCGTGAGCACCGCGACCGCGCCTTTCGCCTTCTTCGCGTCGGACGTATCGATGCGCTTTATCTTCGCGAAGGCGTGCGGCGAGCGCACGAAGAAGGCGGCCAACGCGTTCTCTGGCTTGATATCGTCACCAAAACGGCCTTGTCCGCGCAAGAGCGCATCGTCCTCGATACGTCCCGACCAGTCGTTATCGCGAGCAGCGGTCGATTGCGTCATTCGGTGCCCCGGTCAAAATGTTAAAGCTTGTGGCCAGTGATGCCGGCTTTGGCATAAAGCGCATTGATATGCGCCTTCACCTCCGGATCGGTCGTATCGTGTTCGGGGACATGCGCCCATCCGGTTTCGGCGCGTGCGTGAATCGCCATTTCCTCATCCTGCTGCGAAGTGCCGCCGGAAATGCCATAGGCACCAACCATCTCATCACCCTTGAAGACGGGCGCAGCGCCGCCGCTCGCCGCAATTCGACCATTCGTCATGGCGGCGAGACTGACCAGCAACTGCGGATTGCGCTCCTTGAACCATTGCTGGATCACGAGACCGTCGGGAAAGCGCGGGCTCATCGAGCGGAACGCGGCGACCGTGAAGGCCTTGGCAATGGCTGTCTCCGGCGTGATGAAGCCGGCGCTGTCCATGCGTTCGACGGCAATGAGGTGGCCCTCGGGGCCGACCACCGCAATTGATACCGGCACGCCCATGGCGTCGGCCTTTTCAACCACCGCCTTGATGAATTCACGGCATTCCGCCGCACGCAACTTGGCCATTCCCCGCCCTCCAGCGCCTTTTAAGTTTCGCTTAACCTTTCATGCCAAGCAATTAACTGCAAAAAAACGGGTTGGGGAATAGCGTGCGGCCCTACCTGGACGCGAAAATGGGCGAAGCTACTTCCGCACACGCAGCCGCGCGCGATTGGCGCATGGTCATCCTGACCGGCAGCGCAAGTTTTGCCGTCAGCTTTGCCATTTTCCATTACATCCTGCCGATCGGCGCCTGGATCGCCTCCGCCCCGGAGCCTGTCGTTTCCTTTTCCTTTGCGGCATCAATCGCAGTGGCGGCAATGGCGGTCACCACCATCCTGCTCGCCCGCAAGCTGTGGACGGACAATCAGCGCATGCGCGTGGCGATCAATAATATGTCGCAGGGCCTGTGCATGTTCGACGGCAACGAACGCCTGGTCGTCTGCAACCAGCGCTACATGGAGATGTACCAGCTATCCGCCGAAATCGTAAAACCCGGCTGCAGCCTGCAAAACTTGCTCGAATACCGCATCCGCAACAACAGCTTTTCGCGCGACCCCGCGGAATATCGAAGCCAGCTGGTCGGCGCCATGGCCGCGGGCACCACGACCAGCAATGAAGTCAAATCGAAAGACGGACGGACAATCGCCGTCATCAACCGGCCGATGTCTGGTGGCGGCTGGGTAGCAACGCATGAGGACGTGACCGAACGGCGCGACGCCGAACGTGAACGCATCTCGATGCAGGAGCAACAGCAGCGGCGCACGATCATCGAGCAGGCGATCGCGTCCTTCCGCAAACGCGTTGAGGATCACCTCAAGACGGTGGCTGAAGGCGCCCAGACGATGCATTCGACCGCCACGACCTTGTTTGGCAATTCCGCGCAAACCTCGAAGAGTGCAGATGGCGCGGTGTCGGCCTCGAATGAGGCCTCGACAAACGTGGAGACCGCCGCCGTCGCCGCCGACGAATTGTCCGGCTCGATCAATGAAATCGGGCGGCAACTCGCCAAGACAACCGAGATCGTGCGGGCAGCCGTCGGCGAGGCGCAGGGAACCAACCATCAGATCACTGCGCTGGCGCAGGCCGCGCAGAAGATCGGCGATGTCATCAAGCTGATCAGGGCGATTGCCGGACAGACCAATCTGCTCGCGCTCAACGCCACCATTGAAGCCGCGCGCGCCGGTGAAGCGGGCAAAGGATTTGCGGTCGTTGCATCCGAGGTCAAATCATTGGCCGTGCAGACCGCCAAGGCGACTGAGGATATTTCCCGGCTGATCATGGCCGTGCAAGGCGCGACGACAAGCGCGGTGTCGGCCATCGGCCGTATTTCCGGCCGCATGCAGGAAATCGACAGTTGCGCGACCGCCGTCTCCGCCGCCGTCGAAGAGCAAAGCGCCGCCACCGGCGAAATTTCGCAGAACGTCGCCAGTGCCTCCGACGGTGCGAAGATGGTGGTTGCGGTGCTGGGCGATGTGTCAGGGGCTGCAACGCAGACGCGCGAATCCGCCGAAAGCGTGCTCACCGCCTCGCAGGCGGTCGAAGCTGCGGCGACCGAACTCCGCAAGGAAGTTGAAGGCTTTCTCGCGCGCGTCGCGGCGTGATCAGCTGAAAAGCTTGCTCAGCCAATAAAACAGCGCGGCGATGGCCGCCGTCGCCGGGATCGTGATGATCCACGCAACGACGATGTTGTTCGCTACACTCCAGCGTACCGCCGACATTTTGCGTGCAGCGCCGACACCGATAATAGAGCCCGTAATCGTATGCGTGGTCGACACCGGAATTCCAAGCCAAGTGGCGGCAAACAGCGTGGCCGAACCGCCGGCTTCGGCGCAGAAGCCTTGCATTGGTGTCAGTCGCGTGATGTTCGAGCCCATGGTCTTCACAATGCGCCAGCCACCGATCAGTGTGCCGAGCGCCATCGCTATCTGGCAGGCAATGACGACCCAGAATGGCACATAGAAATGAGCGCCCAGGCTGCCTTGCGAGTATAGCAGCACCGCGATGATGCCCATGGTCTTCTGCGCATCGTTCCCGCCATGGCCGAGTGAATAAAATGAAGCAGAAACAAATTGCAGATGCTGGAACGTACGGTCGACGGCGAACGGCGTAGACCGTATGAAAATCCACGACAGCGCAAGAACCATGACCAGCGCGAGCAGGAAGCCGATAAGCGGTGAGCCGACGATCGCAAGCGTTGTCGGCAACAGGCCATGCCACACGATAGCGCCCGGACCAGCCTTGGCGAGGCCGGCGCCCACCAGGCCGCCGACGAGTGCATGCGAGCTGCTTGATGGAATTCCCAGACCCCAGGTGATGAGATTCCAGGCGATTGCGCCCATCAGCGCGCCGAATACAACACCCGGGTCGACGACCGAAGCCGAAATAATGCCGGTGCCAAGCGTGTTGGCTACATGCAAGCCGAAAAACAGGAAGGCGATGAAGTTGAAGAACGCCGCCCAGGCCACCGCATATTGTGGTCGCAGCACGCGCGTGGAGACAATGGTGGCGATGGAATTGGCTGCGTCATGCAGGCCGTTTAGAAAATCAAACGCCAGCGCGACCGCGATCAGCCCGACCAGGACCGGCAATGATAACACGACGTCCATCGGCACTAAACTCCGGATGCGCTATACATGCTCGATGACAATGCCGTGCATGACATTGGCGACGTCGTCGAAGCGGTCGACAACTTTTTCGAGGTGATCGTAAACCTCATTGCCGACGAAGAACGCCATCGGGTCGACCTTGGATTTTGTCAGATAAAGTTCCCGCAAGCCGATGTCATGCAATTCGTCGGCGCGGCCTTCAATCGCGGAAATTTGCGCAGTCAGGTCACTGATGTGCACCGCCTCGGAACTGATCGCCCGCAAAAGCGGCGCAGCTTCCTTTGCAAGTTCCGCACATTTCACGATCGCATCGGCCATCTCTTTCATTTGCGGCGTGAATTCGGTCACGTCGAACAAGATGATGCCCTTGGCAGTCTTTTGCATCTGATCGATGCTGTTATCCATTGAGGTGATGAGATCGCGGATATTGCCGCGGTCGAACGGTGTGATGAAAGTGCGGCGCACCGCGATCAGCACTTCGCGGGTGACGTCATCGGCATCGTGCTCACGGTCCATGACGATCTGGTAGTTACGCTGGATCGCCTCGCCACCCTCCAGCATCGCGCGCAAGGCCACGGCGCCGGCAAGGACGGCCTGCGAATGGCGGGCAAACAGATCGAAGAAGCGCTCCTCCTTCGGCATCAAGGCGTGGAACCAGCGCATCATGGCAGACCCCGTCACCGGTAGGCGGCTCGTCGAGGCAACCTAGTCGCTCGCTGCGGGGTTGCGAAATCAGCAAAAACCACGCCTGTGGAAACATCGGCTCCCTTCCTTTTACGCGTTCGCGAGCCGCCGAGGAGGCCGAGTTTAATACCGTGAAAACAAAGGCTTCGCCGGTCATTCATTTGCGCGCGTAGTGGAAGATTTGCTGCATCGGCACACCGGGTCGGTTAGTTTGCGACCCAAGAAGCGGGAGACACTCAATGCGGTTGGGCTATTTCACCATGCCTGTGCACCCGATGGGCCGGGACTGGTCGCAGACGCTGCGCGAGGATCGCGAGGCCATCATTCTTGCCGACAAGCTCGGCTTCTACGATGCCTTCGTCGGCGAACACCTGACCGATGCCTGCGAGAACATCACCAACAGCATGTTGTTCCAGGCGACGCTGATTCACGAGACCAAGAACATCAAGCTGGCGACCGGCACCACCAATCTGGCGCAGATGCATCCGGTGGTGATCGCGGTAAACGCCGCAATGTTCGATCATCTGTCGCAAGGCCGATTCATAATGGGCATCAGCGCCGGCGCGCTCACGTCGGACTCCGAGGCGATCGGCATTCTTGACCTTGACCGCAACAAGATTTTCGCCGAGGCGATCGACGTCATTTTGGCCGTCTGGGAGCGCGACCCGCCTTACGACATCGATTTTCCGGACAACCGGTTCAAGGTCGGCTTTGCGCGCACCGCCGCGCTCGAGCTCGGTGTCGGGATACTGGCAAAACCCTTCCAAAAACCGCGTCCCGAAATCGTCGGCACGGTCGTTGCGCCGTTTTCTCCCGGCGTGGTGCTGATGGGCAAGCGCGACTTCCATCCACTGTCGGCTAACTTCCTGCTGTCGAACCATCTTAAGTCGCATTGGACCAACTACGCCAAGGGCAAAACGGAAGCGGGTCAGAAGGCCAACGTCGCCGACTGGCGGGTGGCGCGCACGATCTTCGTTGCCGACGACGACAAGGTGGCGGCGCGTTACGGCTGCGACGATGCCAACAGTCCCTACCGCCGCTACTTCAGCAACATGCGCGCCAAGATGATGCGCGGCAACCGGCTCTATGTATTCAAAAGTCACAAGGAACAGCCCGACAGCGAGATCACGCTCGATTACGTCATGCAGCATTGCGTGACGTTCGGGACCGTCAACAAGGTGACTGACGCCATCCTCAAACTGCGCGAGGAAACCGGCGATTTCGGCGAGATCGTCTATGCCGGCATGGATTGGGTCGATCCGGCGCTCGCCAAGCGCTCGCTGCAATTGATGGCCGAAGAAGTGATGCCGCGCGTCAACGCGGCGATCGGAAAGCCGGCCAAGACGGCGGCTGAGTAGATGGCCGGGCATAGCCGTCCAAAGGACGGCGTGCTTTCGCACGCCTATGTCCCGGCCATCTCGCTTATCGGGGCATCTGCCCTCCTAAGCGGGGTCACCGGGACAAGTTTACAGCCGGGCCGGCCAGCGGCCGGTCCCGGTTGCCCGGTGACGACAAGTGTCAAACCGACATCGGATCCGTCCCGAGCGCAGCATAGAGCCCGCGCTCGGCGCCCTGTGTAAACGAAACATCCTTGTCGAGCTCGATCGAGGCCGAACGCACGCGCTGTGCCTCGGGTTCAGTCGCTGGCACCTTGCCGCCTTCGGCTGCCGCATTTGCCGCGCGCAGCAAAATCTTGCGGGTCATGACGATGCCGCTGTCGGTCGCGCACAGGTGTTCTCTGGTGCGGTCCTGGATCGGCCCCATGCTTTCCTGGATGGAGGCATCCTGCATGGCGATGCCGTCGACGCCGGTCGACGAATGGCCATGGCGTTGCGACTCGCGATCCATCAGATAATTGTTCGACTTGTTGGCGAGCGGAATGAACGTGCCCGGCACGTATTTGACGTGAATGCCCTCGCCGTCCTGCATCGCAGAAACTTCCGATTTCATCAGCGCGCGCTTGGGATGATAATTGATGCTCCACGCCCAGCAGGTCTCGTCGTCGATCGGCACCCAGGCGTGCGCGCCGAGCGGATGGCCGGCCCGCGGCGGGATGATCGAATACCAGGGTATGATCCACGGCGTGATGCGCCAGTAATATCTGCCGGCTTCGGCATTGCGGCGCGCGCCGATCAACAGCCCGCCCGCAAATTCCTCGACCTCGAACAGCGGCATGCGATCCTGCTCGTTGTAGACGTTGCCCTTCGAGCCCTTGAACAGCGGATCCTTGTTGAGCTCGCTGCCGTGCAGCCACGACACGTGGCTGGAATCGATGCCGCCCTCCATCGCCTGGAGGAAATTGCATTCCTGCAGGCGCTTGGAAACGAAACGCTGCGGCGGCTCGACGTCGGTCCATTCCAGCGCCGGCGGCGGCGGCTGCAACGCGGGCGGGCCCAGATAGGCCCACACGATCCCGGCTTTCTCGATGCAGGGATAGGATTTCAGCTTGATGTTCTTGCGGAAGCCCGATTCCTCCGGCTCCGATGGCAGATCGACGCACTGGCCGGTCACATCATACTTCCAGCCGTGGTAGGGGCACCGCAGCCCGCATTCCTCGTTTTGGCCGAACCAGAGCGACACGCCGCGATGGGCGCAGAACTCGTCAATCAGCCCGATGTGTCCCTTGCTGTCGCGAAAGCAGACGAGGTTTTCGCCCATCAGCTTCACGCGCACCGGCGGGCAATCGGGCTCCGGAATCTCGGAAACCAGCAGGAACGGCGCCCAATAGCGCCGAAGCAACTTGCCCATCAGTGTTCCGGGGCCGACGCGGCTGAGCTGATCGTTTTGTTCACGCGACATCATGGCGACGTTTCCTCGAGCCTTTGCTATGCTTTTTGCGGTCGTCGGCAGCCATTATAAGCAGCCACGCCGGTTACGGAAGCCAAGCGCCATGCCTCTGCCGCGTATCGCCATTGCAACGGGCGACCCCGCCGGGATCGGCCCGGAGATCGCACTCAAGGCCGCGCTCGACGCGCGCGTGCGCGGCCTGTGCCGGCCGCTGCTGGTCGGCGACCCCGCCGCGCTGGAATTGCATGCCCGCACCGCGGGCCTGTCTCCCGAACTTCACGTCGTGCAAAAGGCCGCCGACGCCGATTGGTCGGATGGCGCGGTCAACCTGCTCGACGCACGCGACGGCAGCAACGTTCCGGTCAACATAGGCACGGTCGATGCGGCCTACGGCCGAGCCTCGCTTGCGAGCGCGAGCCGCGCGATCAAGGCCGCGCTCAACAATGAGGTCGAAGCCGTGGTGGCCGCGCCACAGACGGAACGCTCGATCGCGGCGGCAGGGATTGCCTTCGACGGTTATCCGTCATTCGTCGCACGCGAGACCGGAACACCGGTCAACGATGTCTATCTGATGATCTGCTTCGACCAGTCGCGCATCGTGCACGCCACCTTGCATGTCAGCGTGCGCGAGGCCGTTGCGCTCGTTACGCCGGAGCGGGTCGAACGCGTGATCCGCGTCACCGACGCATCGCTCAAAAAACTAGGCATCGCGCAGCCGAAAATATTCGTCAGCGGGCTCAATCCCCACGCCGGTGAAGAGGGACTCTTCGGTTCGGAAGAGAGCGAGATCATCGCGCCCGCCATTGCGCGTGCGGTGAAGGATGGAATCGAGGCCTCGGGGCCCTTCGGCGCCGACACCATGTTCCGCAAGAAGGGCTGCGATGCCTTCATCGTGATGCTGCACGACCAGGGCCACATCGCCGCCAAGCTGCAGGCCTTCAATCGCACCGCCGGCCTCTCGATCGGCTCGCCGATTTTATTTTCCTCGGTCGCGCATGGCAGCGCGCACGACATCGCTGGAAAGGGCCAGGCTGACCCCGGCGCCATCATCGAGGCTGTCACGCGGCTTGCCCGCGTCAATGCGCAGGGTCACGATCGCGCTTAAGGATTGAGCAGCGGAATGCTGCTCACCGCAGGCGGCTTCGGGATCGACTGCAAATACGCGTAGATGTCCGCAAGATCGCCGTCTGAAAGAATCTTGTCGCTGAAAGGCGGCATCGAACGATTTGTCGAACGCACGAATCCGGAAAACGCCTCCCATGGCATCGGGTCGGGTGCAAGACGCTTGCCGCCGCTGGTCGCAATCGACCCCTGCCCCATGGTGCCGTGACATTGCCAGCAGCCCTTCTGGATAAAGACCGTCTTGCCATGCTCGGCGGAAGCCGCGAACGCGGCCGTATTTAAGTTCGCCGCAACCAATGCAGCGGCGAATGCAAACCAAAAGCGCATAAGATTGCCCTTCATCGTGGCTGCGTCACGACATCGACCAGCGCCGGTTCGCCGGACTTGACCACATCGACCGCTTTCTTGAGTGCCGGGGCAAGCTCACCGGCATCGGTGATCGGACCGGCTGACCACATGCCCATGGAGCTTGCAAGCTTTGCGTAGTCGATGGTCGGGTTTTCAAGACGCGTCCCGACGGGACCGATGTCCTTGCCGAGACTGGCGACGCGGTTACGCCGGTTCGACATGCGTTGCACGTGCATGACTTCCTGATGATAGCCGCGGTTGTTGTGCATCACCGACAGAAGCGGGATCTGGTGTCGCGCCGCGGTCCACAACACACCGGGGCCGAACATCATGTCGCCGTCGGGCTGAAAGTTGACCGAGAAGCGTCCGTGCGCGCGATTGGCCAAGGCGGCGCCAACGGACGCCGCCGCATTGTAGCCAATGCCATAGCCCCCGGGTCCGCCGATGTGGTGGTAGTGCTTGTCCATCGGCCAAAGCCGGCTCGGCCAGCTCGAAAGCTGCCGGTCACCGCCGACCGATGACCAGTCGAGATCCTTGATCTGCGCGTAGACCTCCATCGTCATGCGCGCCGTGCTGATCGGGCTCGCGTCCCAGGCGTAGGACGCAGCCTGGCGCGTTCGTTCGCGCGCCTCGCCCCAAGCTTTCTTCAGCGCCGCGCCGCGCGCCTCAATGTTGGCGGCGCGATTGGCTGGCAAGGCCTGTTTGACCGCCTCGATCAGCACCGGCAAAGTTGCCTGCGCATCGCCCGCCATTTCGACGTCCACGACCTGGAAACGCTGGAAATCCTGGTAGTTCGACTTGGTGTTGAGCACGATCGAACTGATGCTGATCAGCTTGGCATTCGGCTTGATGTGCGATTCCTGCAAACCCGCGCCGTCATTTTCACCGTTGTCGACGTACCCGTTCACCGTGCCCCAGTAGTCGGACAGTTCGAGCCCAAGAATTACGTCCGCGTCCCTGAGCAACGCCTGGCCACGGCTGTTTTGGAACAGGTGATGCGTATTGGGGAAATTCATCCGGCCTTTTTGATCGATGACGGGCGCCTGCAGGGCCTCGGCGAGTTGAACAAGCAATGAGACACCATCCGCCGTGCGCGCGTATTTGTCGGCAATAATCACCGGGCGTTCAGCCGCCGCGAGCAGACGCGCGGCTTCGCGCACCGCGTTCATATCGCCTTGCGGCGGCGCCGTGGGCACGTAGCGCGGGATCACGAGTTTGGAGCGATCGCGGAGCATTTCCTCCTGCAAACCGGAGTCGAGCGCGATCATCACCGGCTCATGCGGCGGCGTCATCGCCAGTTTGTAGGCACGCACAAAAGACTGCGCGAAGTGTTGCAGAGATACCGGCTGGTCGTCCCATTTGGTGAAATCGCGAACGAGCGCGCTGATGTCCTGGGCCGAGTGGAACGTTGGCACACCCGGCGGCCGCTTGGCGGCATCGAGATCGGTGCCACCCATTACAATGACCGGTACGCGATCACACCAGGCGTTGTAGATTGCCATCGCGGCGTGCTGAAGACCGACCGTGCCGTGGCACAGCACCAGCAGCGGCTTGCCGGCAATCTTGAAATAGCCGTGCGCCAACGCGACGGAGGATTCCTCATGCGTGCATGTGAGGAATTCCGGCTTTTTGTTGCCGCCGTAGTCGATCAGCGATTCATGCAGCCCGCGGAAACTCTGGGCGGGATTGCAGGGGACATAGTCGATATCGAGCGACTTGATAACATCGACCATGAAGTCGGAATTCGGCGCGCCTTCGGTTTGCACGGCAACTTGCGGGGCACCGGTTTCTGCCGCGGCAACTTTTGCAGTCGGCCGCAGGGCGGACGGCCGCGGTTCTGCGGACGCAGGCGCGCTCGCGACGCTGACCGCTTCGGCCGGCAGCGGGCTCGCTGCCGCGCCGGCGACGGCTACGCCCGCGAGAAACTTGCGTCGATTTAATCGGGATTGAGATAGCACGCGCGCCATATCCGCCTCCGTTAATGCGGAGGCCCCGAACCGAGGCTGCTCCGACTGAGCAGGATGTTAGTTCAGCGGCGAGTGATGGGCCAAGAGGCTCAGTTGGGCCTCAGCGTACCGGCGGCAATGGCGCGGACGAGATCGCGGCGGAACTGCCGCCGCCCTGGTAGCCAGGCGCAATGTTCGTCGGAGCACCCGCCGGCGGTAGCCCGTTCGCAACCGGCGGCGCGGCGGTATTGGCGACGTGTTCGGGTGGCTTGCCGCCCGGCAACACCACAACACGCGTGCCGACCTGCACGCGGCTGTAGAGATCTTCAATGTCCTCGTTCAGAAGGCGGATGCAGCCGGACGAAACGAACGACCCGATCGTCGAGGGCTGGTTGGTCCCGTGGATGCGATACAAACTGTGGCCAAGATAGAGAGCGCGCGCGCCGAGCGGATTGCCCGGGCCGCCCGCCATCATGCGCGGCAGATACGGTTGACGATCGATCATTTCCGATGGCGGGAACCAGTCCGGCCATTCCTTCATCCTGGAAATGCGCTCGGTGCCGGTCCAGGTGAACCCTTCGCGGCCGACGCCGATGCCGTAACGCAATGCCTTACCGCCACCAAGCACGAGGTAGAGATACGTGTTGGGCGTATCGATCACGAGCGTTCCGGCCGGTTCCCTGGTGGGATAGTCGACCAGTTGCTTCTTGAGGTTCGCCGGCAATTCCTTGGGTTTGCCGGCTTCCGGCTGATCCTCCGGCGGCAGCGACATGACGCTCGTGCCAGCGGCCTGACCCGCTTGGGGTGCGGCTTGTGATGCCGAATTAGGCGCAACGCCGATGGCGCCCGGCGGACGCACCGCGTCCGGATCATTGGTCACGCGCGGCGGCGCGACGACCGGTGGCGGCTGCTGCGCTTCGAGCTGATGTCCGTAGCCTGCGCCAGGACTCCGGTCCGGTGCGCCGAACAGCCCGGTCGGCGGCGGCGGTGGCGGCTCGTCATCCGGATAAGGAAGGACACGGTCAACGTTCCGGCGCTGAGCACGCCCGCGGCCCGGCGGCGGCAGGGTCTCATCTTCATCATTGGCGCCCATGACCGGCGGCAGCCGCTCCTCATACACGCCCGGCGGCGGCAGATTGTACTGTGCTGCAGCCGGCGCAGCGCTAAGGGCCACCGCAAGCGGCAGCGTCAGCAGAAAAGCAGCTGAAAGTCGGATCATCGTCCACCCTGATCGGCAGGCGGAATCGCCGCCAACCCGCGCCCTGATTGCCCCGGGATGAAGGCACATTCAAGACAAGAATACGGCTATCTCGTTAACGTGATTTTTCGCGGTTTGCTCAGCTTTTTTTGGCCTCCGCGGCCAGCACCTGCTTGGCCACCCGGTGGGCGTCGACCGCGGCCGGGAACCCGCAATAGATGGCAACCTGCCGCAAGACGGCTGACAGTTCCTTGTGGGTGAGCCCGTTGCGCAAAGCGCCGCGGAAATGCGCCTCGAATTCATGCATCCGGCCGAGACAGGCGATCATGCCGAGATTGAGCAGGCTGCGGTCGCGCGGCTTGAGGTCCTCATCGGTCCACACCGCGCCCCAGCAGAACTCATTGAGCAGATCCTGGAATTTGCGGTTGAAATCGTCGGTATTGGCGACGGCGCGGTCGACATATTCGTCGCCCAGCACCTTGCGGCGCATCGCCATGCCTTTGTCGTAGAGTGCCTTGTCCATGGGTACCTCCCTGATGACGGAATATTCCGCGTTGGTCGGCGTATGTTGACAGAGATTGGACGATTTCGTCCATTCTCCGCGCGAAGAAGGGACGAGTATGCATGTAGCGATTATCGGCGGCGGCATCTGCGGGTTGTCGCTCGCCCTCAACCTCAAGGAACGCGGCATCGCCTGCCGCGTCTATGAGCGCGCACCGGAGATCAAGGAACTCGGTGTCGGCATTACGTTGCTGCCGCATGCCATGCGCGAATTCAGTGCGCTTGGCCTCGGCGACGAATTGCTCAGGGCCGGCATCGAGAATCGCGAAAGCCGCTTCTACAACCGCTTCGGCCAGCTCATTTACAAGGAGTCGCGCGGCAAGCTGGCCGGGTACCAGTATCCCGAGGTGTGCATTCACCGCGGCCGCCTGCACATGATCCTGTACAAGGCGGCGCGCGACCGGCTGGGGGCGGACGCAATCCGCACCGACCACGAATGCACCGGCGTGGAACAGGACGCGCACGGCGCGACCATACATTTCAAGACTGGCGCGGGCGGCAAGCGGGACAGCATCCGTGCGGACGTGGTCGTCGATTGCGAGGGCATTAATTCGGCCATCCGCAAGCAGTTTTATCCCGCCGACAAAATCGCGTTCGCCGGCATCAATACCTGGCGCGGGATCACACGCCGCAAGCCGATCCTCGATGGCCGTACCTACATGCGCGTGGGTTCCATCCTCACCGGCAAGATCGTGATCTATCCGATCATCGACGCCATCGACGGCGAGGGCCGTCAGCTCATCAACTGGATGGCGGAGATCAAGCGTAACACGTTCGAACAAAACGACTGGAACAAGCCGGGCAGTCTCGATGACTTCTTTCCGCTCTATGAAAGCTGGCGGTTTGACTGGCTCGACGTTGCGCAGCTGATCCGCGACGCTGACCAGATCCTGGAATATCCGATGGTCGACAAGGATCCTATCGACACCTGGACCTATGGCCTCGTCACTCTCGCCGGCGACGCCGCGCACCCGATGTATCCACGCGGCTCCAATGGCGCGGCGCAAGCGGCCATCGACGCGCGGACATTGGCCGACCTGCTGGCGAAAAATCCCGACCCGCGCGCCGCGCTCAAGGAGTACGAGGCCGCGCGCGCCGGTGCCGCCGCCAAGGTCGTGCGCACCAACCGCGAACACCCGCCTGATTTCATCAATATCAAGGTCGAGGAACTGGTCGGCGACAAGCCATTCGACAATCTCGACAAATACATCACGCAGGATGAATTGCGCGCGCTGTCGGAAAACTACAAACGCATCGCCGGCTTCGCGCTCACGGACGTGGCGGGACGATGAACGATAGTACCGCTCTGTCCCGCCGCGGCACCTTAAACAAACGATAATTCAATAGGTTACGCTGACCCGCGGCGCTCGCCTACCCATTTACCGGTACGAGCCCCAGCACAGGATTTGCCCCGCTCGCCCGTTATTTGGACAGGTCGAGAACTGGAACGGACCGGCGATTCCTATGGTAGCTACCTCCTTGCGATGGATGACAGCGACGAGGCGCTCATGGCCCGGGTCGCCCGTGGCGACGAACGGGCGTTCCAGTTGTTATCGCGCCGTCATATGCCGGCCATGCTTGGGCTTGCCCGGCGTATCCTCCGGAATGCCGCAGAATCCGAGGACGTTGCGCAGGAAGCTTTCTTGCGCGTCTGGACCCATGCGCCACGTTGGCAACCCCTCGCGCAATTCCGGACCTGGCTCACGCGCATCGTCGTCAACCTTTGTCTCGATCGCAAACGGCGTACGCCCTGGGTCGATCTCGAGGCGGCGGGCGACATTGTCGACCCGACGCCCGGAGTCACGGAACAGGCGGAAGCCGATGAGCGGCAGAGCATGGTCACGGCGGCAATCGGCAAACTTCCGGCCCGCCAGCGCGACGCAATCATGCTCACTTACAGCGAAGGCATGAGCAATGCAGAGGTGGCCGAAATTCTCGGAACGTCGGTGTCAGCGGTCGAAACCCTGCTGGTGCGCGGCAAACAAAATCTGCGCCGTACACTTGGCAACCTGATCGACAAAGGTGAGTGAAATGACCAACGAACAGTTCGAAAATTTCCTCAAAACCGCACTGAAGCCTCAGGCCGCGCCGGCCGACGACGCCGCGGTCGAGCGCGTGCTCAAACGGCTGAGTGGCCCGCTCCCGCACCAGAAACAGCCTTTCTGGCGCCTGCCCGGCGTTCTGCTCGATTGGCAATTTGCGCCGGCCTGGCCGCGGATGGCGGCACTGGCCTGTTGCGCGGTGCTCGGATTCTTCGTCGGCATCGCCGGGCTTGATCGGCAATTCGATAATCCCGGTGCGCCGCCCGCTTTTGTCGGTGGTGGCGGCATCGGCACGATCACCTTCGAGCCCGATGCGTTCACGGGAGGAAGGCCATGAGTGTCGCCCATGCCGTTCCGTCCGTAGCGCCCGGCTCGCCGCGCTGGCTGTTGCTCGGCTCGCTCGCGCTCAACTTGTTCTTTGTCGGCGTTGCGATCGCCATGGCGGTCCGCGCACCGGAGCCATCCTATTGGGACCCAAATATTTTCGTGCGTGTCGAGCGGCTTGCCGCGACGCTACCGCCGGCCGACGCGGATATCCTGCGCGGGCAGATCAACCAAAACCACGCAGCCATCGACGACACGCAGGCGAAATATCATTCGGCGCGGCAACATATTCATGACGTGTTGCGGCAGGAGCCCTTTGACGTCGACGCCATGCGCGCAGCGACCGCCCAGACGCGGGCGGCCCGTCTGGCCTACGACCAGACGGTGCAGGGCGTATTTGCCAATATTGCCGCGAAAATCTCGCCATCCGGGCGCCAGGCGCTGGCGAATTGGCCCCCGGGACGCAAACCGGTTGCCCCGAAACAGTAGTATTATTTCCCGACCTGAGTCGTTTTTTGGCCGGGTTTTGAAAGAAATTGGAATGCATCGGGGCGGGACGACGAAGGAGGCGGGAACGAATACGTGGGGGCGCCCGTTTTGGACCATGCTTCAGGGCCTATGTCTCACACTGCCCGTTGGGGGCTGCCTGCTGACCGGCGAACCGCCGGAGCCGGGGCTCGACATTCCCCAGGGCTACAACTACGGCCCGCGCAACCCGAAGGCCGCGGAAGTTGCTGTCCCGCCGCTCGACTGGTGGCGCTCCTTCCACTCGCGTGAACTGACCGAGATCATTGAAGCCGCTCGCGAAGGCAATCTCGACATTGCCGCGGCAATCGCCCGCATCGTGCAGGCCGACGCGAACGCGCGAATTACTGGCGCCGCGCTTTTGCCGGTCGTCGATCTCAACGGCAGCGCGACGCGCGTAAGAACCTCGCAATCCACATCGGTCGGCGGCACGAAGGGCTCGCTCGGTGGCTCCGAACGCGACCTGCTCTCCACCTCGCTGACCGCCAGCTACGAGATCGACTTCTGGGGCAAGAACCGCTCCGCCTTGCGCGCGCAGGAGCAGATCGCGGTCGCGAGCCGCTTCGACCGCGAAGTGGTCGGCCTCACGACCGTTGTGGCGACCGCCAATGCCTATTTCCAGGTTCTCGCCGCGCAGGATCGCCTGCGCGTGGCACGCCAGAATCTCGAGAGCGCCGACCGCGTACTCAAGCTGATCAACCAGCGGCTCCAGGCCGGCACCGCCTCCGCACTCGATACCGCGCAGCAGGAAAGCCTGGTGAACAATCAGCGCGCCGCCATTCCGCCGCTCGAACAGACGCTGCGGCAGAACAAAGTCACACTCGCGCTGCTGATGGGACGTTCCCCGGAGAGTGTAAAAGTTCGCGGCGGCAGCTTGCGCGGTATCGCCTATCCTCGTGTGACACCGGGCCTGCCTTCCGAACTTCTGACGCAGCGTCCGGACATCCGCGAGGCCGAGGCCAATCTCGCCTCCGCCAACGCCAATGTCGAAAACGCGCGCGCGCAACTACTGCCGAGCATCACGCTCACCGGCGAAGGCGGCTATCAGAGCGCGATCCTGCGAACCTTGCTGCGGCCGGAGTCGATGTTTTTCACACTAACGTCCGGCCTCACCCAGCCGATCTTCGAGGGTGGAAAACTGCTCGGCAATCTCGACCTGCAAAAGGGCAAGCAGGACGAACTCCTGCAGAACTATCGCAAGGCTGTAATTTC
The DNA here is from genome assembly GCA_963819915.1 of uncultured Alphaproteobacteria bacterium. Classification (GTDB taxonomy): domain Bacteria; phylum Pseudomonadota; class Alphaproteobacteria; order Rhizobiales; family Xanthobacteraceae; genus Pseudolabrys. The sequence continues at coordinate 607,091 of CAWFXX010000005.1, read as the reverse complement.
GGGCTTTGCCGATGTCGAGAATGCGCTCGATGATATTCGTAAAACCGCCGAGCGCGAAAAGCTTCAGCGCGATGTGGTGACGAGTTCACAGCGCGCCTTCGACATATCGGAGCAGCGCCTGCGCGAGGGCACGGTCGATCTGGTCACCGTGTTGCAGACGCAGCAGACGCTCTATGTGGCCCAGGACGCACTGGTGCAGGCGCGCCTCGCGCACGTGCAAGCAATCGTCAGCCTCTATCAGGCGCTCGGGGGTGGCTGGCTGCCTAAACCCGTAGAAGCCGCCGATGCACGGTGAGTTTTCCAAACAGCTTCTCGCAAGGGCAGGTGGCAGCAAACGCCGCGTGCTCGCGACCGTCATTATCCTGATCGCGGTCGCCGCCGCGCTCTATTACGTCTTCAGCGGCCCGACTGCACAGCAGCGGCGCGTCAACCGCTTCGGCACCGAGGGGCCCGTGCCGGTGCTCGTCTCCCCTGTGACGCGCGCGGACGTGCCGGTCTATCTCGATGCCGTCGGCACGATCAAGGCGCTCAACACCGTCACCGTCCGCCCGCAAGTGGATGGCAAATTGCTGAGCGTCAACTTCAAGGAAGGCGATGACGTCAAGAAGGGTGACGTTCTGGCGCGGATCGACCCGGTCATCTACAAGGCGCAGCTCGATCAGGCCATCGCCAAGAAGGCCCAGGACGAAGCGCAGCTCGCCAACTCCAAGATCGATCTCGAGCGTTACGAAAGACTTGCCGCGACAAACGCCATCAACAAGCAGCAGGCCGACACGCAACGCGCGCTGGTGGCGCAGAACACCGCATTGGTGGAAGCCGATCAGGCCGCAATCGATAACGCGCAGGCGATGCTCGGCTACACCACCATTACCGCGCCACTCGATGGCCGAACCGGCATCCGCATGGTGGACGAGGGAAACCTGGTACGCGCGGCCGATACCACCTCCGCAATTGTAGTGATCACCCAGCTTCGGCCGATCTCGGTTTTCTTCAATCTGCCTCAGCAGGACCTGTCCCAGGTGAATACCGCTTTCGCCAAGGGGCCGCTCGCCGTCGATGCGCAGCGTTCGGACAATGACGCGGTCATCGACCACGGCACGCTGAGGGTGGTGGACAATCAAGTCGACCAGACAACGGGAACCGTGAAGCTGAAGGCCGAATTTCCCAACACGGATCTGCAGCTTTGGCCCGGCCAGTTTGTGAATATTCGCCTGCTGATCGACACGCTCAGTCAGGTGCTCGTGATTCCCACCAGCGCGGTTCAGCGCGGGCCGAACGGTGCCTTCGTTTATGTGGTCAAGGATGACAATACGGCGTCGATGCGGCCGATCGTCGTGCAGAAACAGGACGAAACGCAGACTGTCGTAAAGAGCGGCATCGAACCGAACGAGCGTGTGGTCACCACCGGCTTCGTCCGCCTGACAGACAACAGCAAAGTGTCGGTCGGCGGCGCCAATCCGCCGGCGGCAGCGGCGCCAGGCGGGCGGACACGCGACGGACAGCAACGGCAACGGGGCGGCAATAGTACGAGGCCGAACCCGCAGCAATGAGCGTATCGTCGCCATTTATTCACCGGCCGATCGCCACTTCCCTCCTCGGCGTCGCGGTGATGTTGGGTGGATTTCTCGGCTACTGGTGGCTGCCGGTATCCGCGCTTCCGCAGGTTGATTTTCCAACGATCCAGGTCACGACCCAGTTGCCGGGCGCCAACCCCGACACGATCGCCGCGCTGGTGACGGCGCCGCTGGAGCGGCAATTCGGACAGATTCCGGCACTCCAGACGATGACCTCGTCGAGTTCGTTCGGCATCAGCCAGATCACACTTCAGTTCGACTTGAATCGGGATATCGATGCCGCGTCGCAGGACGTCCAGTCGGCGATCAATGCCGCGGGCTCCACGCTGCCGCGCAACCTTCCTTATCCCCCGCTCTATTCCAAGGTGAACCCGGCCGACTCGCCGATCATTACACTCGCCATCACATCGCAGACCATCGATCTGCGCGCGCTCAGCGACATGGCGGACACCATCATGGCGCCAAGGCTTTCGGAGGTCACCGGCGTCGGCCATGTCTCGGTGCAAGGTGGGATCAGGCCTGCAATTCGCATTCAGGCCGATCTGTCGCGGCTGGCCTCTTACGGCATCGCACTCGACGACATGCGCACGGCCATCGTCGGGGCCAATGTCGCGGGACCGAAAGGCTCGCTCGACGGCGCACACCAGGCCTACACCATCGCGGCCAATGACCAGATCACGACCGTCGATGTCTACAGGGACATGGTGCTGGCGTTTCGCAACGGCGCGCCGGTCAAGATCAGCGACGTCGCCGACGTGGTCGACGGGCTGGAGAATACCAAGGTCGGCGCCTGGTATCGCGGCCAGCCCTCGATCGTCATCGACGTGCAGCGCCAGCCGGGCGCCAATGTGATCGAGACCGTGCAGCGCGTGCGCGCGCAATTGCCACGTCTGCGGCGTGCAATGCCGGCGGGCGCGACCCTCACCATCGTCAACGATCGCACGACCACCATCCGCGCCTCTATTCACGACGTGCAGTTCACTTTGGTGCTCAGCATCGGGCTGGTGGTATTGGTCGTTCTGATCTTCCTGCGCACCATCCGCGCCACCATCATTGCCGGCGTGGCGCTGCCGCTGTCGCTGATCGCAACCTTCGGCGTGATGTGGTTCAGCGGTTTCTCGCTCGACAACCTGTCGCTGATGGCGCTCACGATCGGCACAGGCTTCGTGGTCGACGACGCGATCGTCATGATCGAAAATATCGTCCGCCACATGGAAAATGGAGAAAACGCGCTGGATGCCGCCTTGCGCGGCGCGCGCGAAATCAGCTTCACGGTGATTTCGCTGACGTTGTCTTTGGTCGCGGTGTTCATTCCGCTGTTGTTCATGACCGGCCTGGTGGGCCGCATGTTCCGCGAATTCGCGCTCACGCTCACCATCGCCGTCGTGGCGTCCGCCATCGTCTCGCTGACGCTGACGCCGATGATGTGCTCGCGGCTGCTGCGCCACGGCAGCGGCATGGAAAATGCGTTCACCACCCGCTTCCACGAACTGACCGAACGCACAATCGAGGCCTATCGGCGAAGCCTCGAATGGGTTCTGCGCCGGCAGCGCGAAACCCTGATCATTACGCTTGCGACATTCGCAGCGACGATCTTCCTCTACATCATCATACCGAAGGGCTTCCTGCCGTTGCAGGACACGGGCCTGATCACTGCGGTGACGGAGGCCGGGACCGATATCTCGTTCACCGAAATGCAGCGCCTCCAGCGCCAGGTGGAGGACACGATCCGCGGTGATCCGGACGTAACCAGCGTCGTTTCGGTCATCGGCGTCAGCCCGATCAACGCAACGCCCAATGCCGGGCGGCTTGCCATCACGCTCAAGCCGCGCGACGAGCGCAGCGACAAGGTCGATACGATTGTCGCGCGCCTCAAACAGGCGGTCGCCGGCGTCCCCGGCATGACGGTTTATTTCCAGGCGACACAGGACATCCAGATCTCCACGCGCGTGAGCCGTGCGCAGTATCAGTACACGCTGGTATCCACCGACCGCGCAGCAGTGGTCGACTGGGCCGACAAACTGGTGCGCCAATTGCGCGGCAACCCGGTCTTCCGCGAGGTCGCTTCGGAAGCGCAGGAGGGCGGGCCCCGCATTCAGGTTGACGTCGATCGCGAGCAGGCGGGGCGTCTCGGCGTCTCGATGCAAAGCGTGACCGACACGCTCAATGACGCCTTCGGGCAGCGGCAGATTTCCACGATCTATGGCCAGGCCAATCAATACCGGGTGATTCTGGAAGCGCAGCCGCGCTACCAGCAGGACCCCAACTCGCTGTCTAAGCTCTATGTTACCGGCGCCAGCACCTCGACGGGCACCGCAGCCACCGTCGCCAATACCGCAACCGGCAACACCAATACCAACACAACCGCCACACCCAACGCGGTGACGAGCAGCAACCAGGTGCCGCTGGCCGCATTTGCGCGCTTCATTCCGACATCGGCGCCGCTCGCGATCGCGCACCAGGAGCAATTCCCGTCCGTCACCATCAGCTTCGACCTGGCGCCGGGCTACGCGCTATCCGATGCGGTTGCTGCCATTCGGTCGGTCGAGCGGCAAATCGGCATGCCATCATCGGTGACCGGCAGCTATTCCGGTGACGCCGCCGAATTTGCCAAATCGCTCGCTGGCGAGCCGTGGCTGATTCTCGCCGCCGCCATCGCGATCTACATCGTGCTGGGCGTGCTGTACGAGAGCTTCATCCATCCGCTCACAATTCTGTCCACCCTGCCCTCGGCCGGCGTCGGCGCGCTGCTGGCTCTGATGCTGTTCGGCTACGACCTCTCGGTGATCGCCCTCATCGGAATCGTGCTGCTGATGGGCATTGTGAAGAAAAACGCGATTTTGATGATCGACTTCGCGATCGAGGCTGAGCGGCATGAAGGACTCTCGCCCGAACAATCGATTGTGAAGGCCGCCTTGTTGCGCTTTCGCCCGATCATGATGACGACGCTTGCGGCGCTGTTCGGCGCGTTGCCGCTGGCGCTTGAAAGCGGCACCGGCTCGGAATTGCGCAATCCGCTCGGCATCACCATTGTCGGCGGCCTGCTGCTGTCGCAGTTGCTCACGCTCTACACCACGCCGGTCATCTATCTCTACATGGAGCGCCTGCGCGCCCGACTGGCGCCGAGGGTTCCACCAGCGCCACGCCGCGCGGTCCGCCCGGCCCGGGGACGGACGTGAATTTCTCCTCGCCGTTCATTCGCCGGCCGATTGGCACCACGCTGCTGGCCATAGGCCTTTTTCTTGTTGGCGCGGTCGCCTACGTCTTCCTGCCGGTCGCCAGCCTGCCGAGCGTGGAATTTCCGACCATTTTTGTGACCGCAAGCCGGCCGGGCGCGGATCCCAATGTCATGGCGGCAACTGTGGCTGCGCCGATCGAGCGCCGGCTTGGCGAGATCTCGGGCGTCACCGAGCTCACCTCGGTGACCTCGCTCGGCAATTCCCGGATCACGGTTCAGTTCGATCTTTCGCGTAGCATCGAGGGTGCTGCGCGCGACGTACAGGCCGCGCTCAACGCCGCGCTCAGCGACCTGCCGACCGATCTCCCGACGCTGCCGACGTTCCGCAAGGCCAATCCGGCGGCTGCGCCGATCCTGATCCTGGCGCTGACCTCCAAGACCATGCAGCCGAGCGAAATCTACGATGCCGCCGACAGCATCATTGCGCAGCGGCTCTCGCAGGTGAGCGGCGTCGCCGATGTCACCGTCGCCGGCTCCGAGCAGCCGGCGGTCCGTGTGCGCGTCGACCCGGCGCGGCTGTCGTCCATGGGCCTGTCCATGGAGGATGTCCGCACGGCGATATCCAACGCCAATGCCGCCGGGCCCATCGGCACCTTCGACGGCGACAAACGTGGCGTGACTATCGGCATCAACGACCAGCTGCGCAGCGCCAAAGATTACGAACCGCTGGTCGTGAAAACGGTGAACGGCACCGTCATCCGCCTCACCGACATCGCTTCTGTCCGGCCCAGCGTTCGCAACAGCCGGGCAGCCGGGTGGTTCAACAAAGACCCTTCGGTCCTCCTCATCATAACCAAGCAGGGTGACGCCAACGTCATCGATACGGTTGATCGCATTTACGCGCTGCTGCCCGAACTTCGGCAATGGGTGCCCGCGGGACTCGACATTTCGGTGTTGACCGACCGCACCCAAACCATTCGCGCCAGCGTTCATGACATGCAGCTCACGCTCGCAGCGACCGTCGTTCTGGTGATGATGGTGGTATTTCTGTTTCTGCGCCGGCTGGCGCCGACTGCCGCCGCCGGCGTCACGGTCCCGCTCGCATTGTCCGGCACCTGCGCAGCGATGTGGGCGGCAGGATTCTCAATCGACAATCTGTCACTCATGGCGCTTGCCGTGAGCGTCGGGTTCGTTGTCGACGATGCGATCGTCATGATCGAAAATGCGTTTCGCTATCTGGAGAAAGGCGCATCACCCTTGCGCGCGACCATGCAGGGTGCGCGGCAAATCGGTTTCACCGTCGTGTCGATTTCGGTGTCGCTGATCGCCGCCTTCATCCCGCTGCTGTTCATGGGCGGCATCGTCGGACGTCTGTTCCGGGAATTCTCGGTCACGCTCGCCTTTGCCATCGCGATATCGACCGTGGTGTCGCTGTCGGTGACGCCGATGATCTGCGCCTATTTCGTGCGCCAGCCGCCGAGCCGCGACGCGACATGGCTCGACCGCCGTGTTGAGGGTGTGCTGTCGCGCCTGGTCCGTTTTTATGACCGCACGCTCAGCTTCGCGCTCGCGCACCGCGCGCTGATGCTGATTGTGTTTGCCGCCACCATCGCCCTGACGGTCGGTCTCTATATCAAGGTGCCCAAAGGCTACTTCCCGCAGGACGATACCGGGCTGATTTTCGGCGGCACCGAAGCATCGACGGACATTTCATTCGAAGCGATGGAGCAATTGCAGCGCAAGGCGATGGACATAGTCCTCGCCGATCCAGCGGTGGCGGGACTCGGATCCTCGGTGGGCGCTTCGCCGTTCAACGCCTCGGTCAATCGCGGGCGCTTGTATATCAGCCTCAAGCCGCTCAATCAGCGCGGCAACATCAGCACGCAGCAAGTGGTGAATCGTCTGCGCAACAGACTCAATCAGATTCCCGGCATCCGCGTTTTCATGGTGCCGGCACAGGATTTGCGCGCCGGCGGCCGCCAGAGCGATTCGCAGTATCAGTTCACGCTGTGGAGCGCCGACATCGACGAATTGCAAAAATGGGTGCCGCGCGTGCTTGAGCGCGTCAAACAACTCCCCGGCATTGTGGACGTGACCACCGACCGTGAGCAGGGCGGCTTGCAAGCGAACATCACCATAGATCGGGCGGCTGCTTCGCGCTTCGGTGTGCGCGTGCAGGACATCGACAACGCGCTCAACAATGCCTTTTCACAGCGCCAGATCTCGACTGTCTATGGCCCACGCAACCAATATCGCGTCATTTTGGAGGTCAGCCGGGACGATCAGCGCGATCCGACCGACCTGAGCCGCGTCTACGTCCCCGGAAATAATGACGCGCAGGTGCCACTATCGGCCGTAACAAAATATGAGCGCGGTATCGCCCCGCTGGTTGTCAACCACCAAGGGCAATTCCCCTCCGTGACCATCACCTACAATCTGGCACCCAATACGACGATCGACGATGCAACCGCGTCGATCGAGCGGGCTGTCGCCGAAATGCACATTCCGGATATCATCCATGCCGACTTCTCAGGCGACGTACAGGCGTTCAAACAAGCCGTCGGCGCGCAGCCGCTGCTGCTGCTGGCCGCGCTGATTGCGGTCTATATCGTCCTCGGCGTCTTGTATGAAAGTCTCGCCCACCCGCTGACCATCATCTCAACACTGCCGTCGGCCGGCCTTGGCGCCCTGCTCGCGCTCGAGATCTCCGGCACCGAACTGTCGGTGATCGCCTTCATCGGCATCATCCTGTTGATCGGCATCGTGAAGAAGAACGGCATCATGATGGTCGACTTCGCGCTCGATGGCGAGCGGCGGCTGGGCCTGTCGCCGCAGCAGGCCATCCATGATGCCTGCCTTGCGCAATTCCGGCCGATCCTGATGACGACGCTTGCCGCGATGCTGGGCGCGCTCCCGCTGGTGATTGCCATTGGCCCGGGCTCGGAGCTGCGGCGGCCGCTCGGCATCACCATTATCGGCGGCCTCCTGGTGTCGCAGGTGCTCACGCTCTACACGACGCCGGTGATCTATCTGCTGCTTGATCGGCTGCACCGCAAGCTCGGCGGCGCAACCTTCACCTTCATCCGTCGACGGCCGCCACCGCTCCAGCCGGCGGAGTGATCGCTGTTGTCGTCCCCGCGAAAGCGGGGACCCAGTAATCACAGACGTTTCAATTCAGATCGCAATGCCGCGGCGTACTGGATCGCCCGCCTTCGCGGGCGATGACGGCTGCGCATCTCAAACCCCCAAATAACGGTGCTGCACATCAGGCGCGGCGGCGAGTTCGCGCGATGAACCCTTCCACACCACGCGCCCGCGCTCGATCAGGAAATGCCGGTCGGCGACCTTCATCAGCGCGCCGACATTCTTGTCGATGACCAGGATCGACAGGCCCGATTCCTTCAGGCTGGCGAGGCAGCGCCAGATCTCCGCGCGGATCAAAGGCGCGAGACCCTCGGTCGCTTCATCAAGAATAAGCAGGCGCGGGTTGGTCATCAGTGCGCGGCCGATTGCCAGCATCTGCTGCTCGCCACCGGACAATTGATTGCCCATGCTGCCGTCGCGCTCGGCCAACCGCGGAAACAATGAGTAGACTTTCGTCAGTGTCCAATCGTCGCCATCGCGCTTGACCGCCGTCGCCAGCAAATTTTCGCGCACGGTCAAATTCGGGAAAATTTGCCGGCCCTCAGGCACCAGCCCGATGCCGCGCTGCGCCACCTTGTACGACGGCATGCCGCGAATTTCCTCTTGCAGGAACCGGATTGTGCCGGCCCGCGCCGCCGTCAGGCCCATGATTGAACGCACCGTCGTGGTCTTGCCCATGCCGTTGCGGCCCATCAGCGTCACCATTTCACCGGGCGCAATGGCGAGCGAAACGCCGAACAGCACCTGGCTGAGGCCGTAACAGGTCTCGACGCCCTCAAGCGCAAGCACAGGACCAGCCACAGGATCAGCCCGAGGATCATCCATGCGCGGCCTCCTGCTCGCCGAGATAGGCATCGCGCACCTGGGCGTTGCTGCGGATGTCTTCCGGCTTTCCGGTCGCGATGACGCGGCCATAGACCAGAACCGTGATGCGATCGGCGAGCGCGAACACCGCTTCCATGTCGTGCTCGACCAGCAGGATCGTCAGCTCCTTCTTCAGCTCGCGCAACATCGTCACCATGCGCGCCGATTCCTCGGGCCCGAGGCCGGCCATCGGTTCGTCGAGCAGCAGCATGCGCGGGCTGGAGGCCAGAGCCATGGCCAGCTCGAGCTGGCGATGCTCGCCGTGGCTGAGCGCGGAGGCCGGCAGGTCGGCGCGCGCGCCCAGGCCGACACGCGCCAGCGCCGCGCGCGCGGGATCGCGCAATTCCGGTTCGCGGCGCGCATCGCGCCAGAAGTGGAAGGAATGGCCCGCATGAGCCTGCACGGCCAGCGCGACATTATCGAGCACGCTCAAGTCGAGAAATAACGACGTGATCTGGAACGAGCGCGCCAGCCCAAGCGCGCTGCGGGCATACATCGGCACCGCGGTGATATCGCTGCCTGCAAAATGGATACGGCCGGAATCAGAGGGCAGCTGGCCGCTCAGCTGCGCGATCAAAGTCGTTTTGCCCGCGCCATTCGGGCCGATCACCGCATGCAACTCGCCTTCGGCTACAGCGAAATTGAGATCGTCGGTGGCAACGATGCCGCCGAAACGTTTTGCGAGATTGTCCACCCGCAGCAGATCAGCCATGGCTCACCCTATGGCGCACCTTGGCGAGCAAGCCGTCGATGCCGCCGCGCGCGAACAGCACGACCAGCAGCAACAACGGTCCGAGGATGATCTGCCAATATTCAGTGATGCCGGAGAGCACCTCCTCGAGCACCAGCAATGCCACTGCGCCGATCACCGGACCGAAGGGCGAGCCCATGCCGCCGAGCACGACCATGATGATGAGATCGCCCGAGCGCGTCCAATACATCATCGCCGGGCTCACAAAATCGGTGTGATTGGCGAGCAGCGCACCGGCGAGCCCGCACATCGTCCCGGCAATGACGAAACACACGAGCTTGTAACGATAAGTCGGGAAGCCGATGGCGCGCATGCGCGTATCGTTCGAGCGTGCGCCCTGGATCGTCATGCCGAACCGGGAATTGACGATGCGCCAGACCAGATAGATCGACGCAAAAAGCAACGCGAGGCAAATGTAATAAAACTGTGTCTTGTTAGAGAGATTGATCGGTGAAACGAATTGGCTACGTTTGTAGATGGTGAGGCCGTCGTCGCCGCCATAGCGCGCCAGCCCCGCAACGACGTAATAGGCCATTTGCGCAAAAGCCAGCGTGATCATGATGAAATAGACGCCGCGCGTGCGCAGGCTGAGCGCACCGATCACCAGCGCAAACAATGCACTCGCCAACAGCGCCACCGGCCATTGCACGAAACCGCTGAACACGCCCTCATGCGCCAGCATGCCGACCGCATAGCCCCCTATGCCCAGATAGGCGGCGTGGCCGAAACTCATCATGCCGCCGTAGCCGAGAATAAGATTGAGACTCACCGCCGCCATTGCAAGGATCAGAATGCGCGTGAACAATGTCAGCAGGAAGCGGCTGCCGCCCAGCTCGACATAAACCGGCAGCAACACCAAGGCGAGCAGCAGTGTAACGATCGCAAGATTGCGAACCGAGAGCCTGCCGCTCATTTGCCGCTCGCCGAGAACAGGCCTTCCGGCTTGACCACCAGCACGATCGCCATCAGCAGATAGATCAACATCGACGAGAGGGCGGGCGCTGCGGTTGCGGCCACTTCTTTGGTAAAGGCCATGCGCAGGAGATCGGGGAAGAAGGCGCGGCCGAGCGTGTCGATAAAGCCCACGAAAATTGCCGCCACCAGCGCGCCGCGGATCGAGCCGATGCCGCCGATCACGGTGATGACGAAGGCGAGAATGAGGATGTTCTCACCCATGCCGACCTGCACGGTCAGGATCGGCGCCTGCATCAGGCCGGCAAGGCCCGCAAGCGCGGCGCCAAGCCCGAAAACCAGCGTATAGAGCAGCTTGATGTTGACGCCGAGCGCGCCGACCATTTCGCGGTTGCTGGCCCCGGCGCGGATCAGCATGCCGATGCGCGTGCGCATCACCAGCCAGTAGAGGAATATCGCAACCGCAAGCGTCACCACGATGATCGATAGTTTGTAGGCGGAATAGTCGACGCCCGGAAGAATTTGGATCGAGGTATTGAGCCATGACGGCAGCGGCAGCGTCAGCCCTTCCGGCCCCCAGATCAGCCGCACCAGCTCATCGAAGAACAGGATCAGGCCGAAAGTGCCGAGCACATGGTCGAGATGATCGCGGCCGTAAAGCCTGCGCATCGCAATGACTTCGACCGCCATGCCGACCAGCAAGGTCGCGCCAAGTGCCAGGACCACGCCGAAGATGAAGTTGCCGGTCCAGGCCACGAACGTCGCAGCGAAATAGGCGCCGACCATGTAGAGCGAGCCATGCGCGAGATTGACGAGGTCCATGATGCCGAAGACGAGCGTCAGCCCCGCCGCCAGCAGGAACAGCAGCAGGCCGAATTGCAACCCGTTCAGGCATTGCTCGATAAACAGCGTCATGAATTTTCGCGTTCCGCCCTCACCCTTCGAGACGCGCGGGCTTCGCCCGCGCTCCTCAGGGTGAGGATCTGCTTCTCAAGCCTCATCCTGAGGAGCCGCGCACAGCGCGGCGTCTCGAAGGATGAGGCGCCCCTCCTAAAGCAAGACGGCAGAAACGTCCCCGCTTCTGCCGCCCCGCATCCCTGCGCCAATAATCACTTCATTGGGCACTTGGTATGGAAAGCGTCCTGGTTGTCCTTGACGATGGTGGCTACGGTCTTGAGAACGTAATCACCCTTGGCGTCCTTCACCACGTCCTGAAGATAGAAGTTCTGGATCGGGATGTGATTGTTGCCGAACTTGAAATTGCCACGCACCGATTTGAAATCGGCCTTCTCAAGGGCTTTCTGGACTGCGCCCTTGTCTGACAGATTGGCCTTGGTGGCATTCACCGCAGAGGCGATCAGATTGGCGGCATCATAAGATTGCGCCCCGTAGAACGACGGTTTTTTGCCGGGATACTTCGCAATATAGTCGGCAACGAATTTTTTGTTCGCATCATTCGGAAGGTCGTTCACCCATTCCTGCGCGCCGGGCACGCCGACTGCCAAATCTTTCTGCAAGGGCAGCGAGAGTTCGTCGATGGTGAAGGCGGTATAGAGCGGGATTTTGCCTTTGAGTCCCGCCTGAGCATATTGGGTCAGGAACTGCACTCCGGCCCGTCCGGGGTAGAACACGAAGATCGCATCAGGATTCGCGGCCTTCGCTTTGGCAAGCTCCGCGGAAAAATCGAGCTGTGACGGCCAGGTGGTGAGCTCTTCGCCGGCAATCTTGCCTTTGAAGGTCGCGGCTACGCCCGAGAGCATGTCCTTGCCGGCGGCATAATTCGGGCCGATCAGGAATACCGACTTCACGCCCTTCTGGTTCATGTAGTGCCCCATCGCCTGCGGCGTCTGGTCATTTTGCCACGAGGTCGAGAACACGGTCGGCGAGCAGAGTTCGCCCGCGACCTGAGAGGGGCCGGCGTTGGCGATCACGAGGAAGGTCTTCGAATCAACGATTGGCTTGAGCGACGCCAGCAGCACGTTCGACCAGATATAGCCGGCGATGAAATCGACCTTGTCCGAACTCGATCAACTTCTCGGTTTTTTGTTTGCCGACTTCCGGCTTGAAACCGTCATCCTCGTAGATGACTTCGACCGGCAGGCCACCCATCTTGCGGCCCATGTGATCAAGCGCGAGTTCAAATGAGTTGCGCATATCTTCGCCGATGACGGCAACCGGACCGCTGAACGTGCTGACGAAACCGATCTTGATGGATTTTTGCTGGGCCATGGCTGGGCCCGCTGCGAGCAGCAGAGCCGTGCTCGCGGCCAAGAGTGTTTTACGCATATGGACATCCTCCCCAAGGGCCATTCGGCCCTATTCCTTGCGGTAGTCTAATGTAGCGGCATACGTGCCAAAAGGTCCATTGGCACACGCCCGAACTATATTTCGGCCGATGAAGTTGGCTCGCGATCGCCGGTATTTGCGGCTAACGGGCATGCGACGGCGGCCATTGACCGCTGCTCCGGGGCCCCGGCAGTCTAGCGTGGCCGGCCCCAACCGCCGGCCCACCAATGGGACTCTTCGACCTTTGTCGAAATCGCTCGAAAAAACCTATGACGGGATCATCATCGGCGCCGGGCATCACGGGCTGATCCTCGGCAGCTATCTCGCCCGCGCCGGCCTCGACATCCTCCTGGTGGACCGGCGGCTCACTTATGGCGGCGGTCTTTGCACCCGCGAAGTGACGCTGCCCGGCTTCTATCACAACCTCCACTCGATCAATCACTTCCACATCAGCGAAGCGCCGTGGTTCAAGGATCTGAATTTGGACGAGCGCGTCACTTACATCACACCGCGCTATGAATTCGGCCAGGCGCATCGGGACGGCTCGGCACTGGTGCTGGGGCGCGACCTGGAAGAGTTGGTCGCCAACATTGCGCGCTTCTCCAAAAAAGATGCGCAGACGTTTCGCGACTGGAACCGCAAGGCGGAGAAGATCACCCGCGAGATTTTCCTGCCCGAGCGCTACGCCGAACCTTTGGCGCAGGCGGAGCGTGAGGCATTTCTGTCGCGCACGGCGCTGGGACGCGAATTCCTCGAGGTATCGAACCGGCAGCCGCTCGATGTCGTGCGCGAATTGTTCGAAAACGAGCACGTGCGCCTGCTGTTCCTGTTCAAGGTGTCGCTGTTCGGCACCTGGCTGGTCGACACGATGTCGAAAACCTCGCCGATGGGCTCGGTGATCCGCGCCTTCGACCTCGAAAGCGGCTACCAGCTTTGCCAGGGCGGCTCGTTCAACCTGGCGCGCGGCCTTATGGAAAGTTTCATCGCAGCTGGCGGCACGTTCCAGCCGCAGGTCAATATCGAGCGCATCGTCCTAGAAAAAGGCCACGCCACCGGCATCGAACTGGCCGATGGACGAACCGTGCGCGCGAAGCAGTTCGTCGCCTCCACGCTCGATGTACACCAGACATTTGAGAGCCTCGTCGGACGCGAACAGTTGCCCACGGCATTCCTGAAAAAGCTCGATGCCTTCCAGTACACCGCGTGGAGCCTGTTCGGCCTGCATCTCGCGCTCAACGAAAGTCCGCGCTTTGCCGCGGAAAAATTCGATCCCAACATCAACCGCTCGATGAAATGGAGCATCGGCGCCGAAACCATGGAGGACCTGTTTTCGGCGCATCAGGACGTGCAGGCCGGCCGCGTGCCCAAGCTCGTGCAGTTTGGCTCAGGGCCCCTGAGCCTGCTCGATCCGACGCAGGCACCGCCGGGCAAGCACACGACTTATTGCTGGCACGTGATGCCACTTGATCCCGATCTCGGCGGCAAGAGCTATGACAGCTTCAAGGAGGAATTCTCCGACAAGATCATTGAGTGCTTTGCGCGCTACTGCCCGAACATGACGAGCAAGAATATTCTCGGGCGCTACGTCTACACCGGGCGCGAATACGTGCAGGAAATGATCAACATGCGCGGCGGCGACATCTTCATGGGCGCCTTCAACGCCGAGCAGGTGATGTACAACCACTTCGGCTACCGTTCGCCGATCCCGAACCTCTACAGCGCCGGCTCCGCCGGCCACCCCGGCGGCGCCATTTCCGGCGGCGCGGGCTACATCAGCGCCGGCGTCATCGCGAACGATCTCGGCCTGAAGCCGTGGTGGACGCCCTGGGATGCGCGCGCGGCGCTTGAACAATTGCCGCGACTGGAACGAGGCGCGGCATGACGGCCGACCTGCAGAACGTCGTCTTTCCCGGACTTAAAGATCGCGTCGTCATTATCACCGGCGCCGGACAAGGCATCGGCCGCGTCTTCGCCAAGGCTTTTGCCGCCGCCGGCGCGCGCGCCGTGATTGCCGAACTCAACGAAAAGAAAGCCGCGGCGGTGTCCGAGGAAATCATGAAGGCCGGCGGCCAGGCGCTTGCCGTCACGACCGATGTCGCCGACGAAGCCTCGATCAATGAAATGGCTGAACTGGTTGAGGACGAATACGGCCGCATCGATGTGCTGATCAACAATGCGGGGATATTTTCCACGCTGGAAATGCGTCCCTTCGACCAGATTCCGCTGGACGAATGGGAGCGCGTGCTGCGCGTCAATCTCACCGGCCCGTTTCTCTGCGCCCGCGCGGTGCTGCCCGCCATGCGTCGCGCGAAATGGGGCCGTATCATTAATGTTGCGTCCGGCGCCGTGCGCCTCGGCCGGCCGAATTACCTGCACTACATCGCGACCAAGGCCGCGCTCGCCGGCATGAGCCTGTCGATGGCGCGCGAACTTGGGGCCGACAACATCACCGTGAATGCCATATTGCCGGGCGCAACCTTTACGGAAATCGAACGCAAGACCGTGACCCCGGCGCAAAAAGAACGGATCATCGCCATGCAATGCGTGCCGCGCGCGGAAGTGCCGGAAGATCTGGTCGGCGCCGTGCTGTTTCTGGCCTCGGAGGCATCCGCCTTCGTCACCGGGCAAAGCATCAATCTCGACGGTGGAGTGACAGGCTCATGACCCCGACAGTCGCCATCATTGCGCCGGGCAATATGGGCGCCGGTGTCGCCGGCCGCCTGACCGAAAATAAAGTCACGGTCCTCACATCCCTCGCCGGCCGCAGCGAAGAGAGCGCCAAACGCGCGCGCGAGGCCGGCATGCAGCCGGTCGAAGAACGCGCGCTGGCGGAAGCCGATTTCCTGATGTCGATCGTGCCGCCTGGCGAGGCCCTGGCGCTGGCGCAGCGACTTGCGCCGATGTTGACAGCCGCCAACAAGAAACCGGTCTATGTCGAATGCAATGCGGTCAGCCCGCCGACCATGCTGAAAATCGCGGACGTGATCGCGACGACCGGGTGCGCATTCGTCGGCGCCGGAATCATCGGCCCGCCGCCAAAGCCCGGCAGCACGAATACACGGATTTACGCGTCCGGGCCGTCTGCCATGGGCCTGGCCAAACTCAATGACTATGGTCTGATCGTACGCGTCCTCGAAGGCCCGCTGACGGCGGCTTCCGCTTTGAAAATGTCCTATGCCGGCATCACCAAAGGCTTCACCGCGCTTGGCGCCGGCATGATGCTCGCGGCGACGCGCGGCGGTTCCGCCGAAGCGCTGCGGGCCGAACTCGCCGAAAGCCGTCCTGATTTGCTGCGCTATCTCTCGAACCAGGTCCCCAGCATGTACTCGAAAGCCTACCGCTGGGTGGCGGAGCTCGATGAGATCGCGAGCTTTGTCGGCGCCGACCATGCCGAGAACGAGATGCTGTCGGCGGCCGCGAGATTCTACGAGCGCATCGCGGCGGACTTCGAGGAAGATGGCAAGGAAACCGGCGCGTTGGATAGGTTCATCAAGTCCTCCTGACGTCATGCCCGCGCAGGCGGGCATCCCGTACTCCGCAGCCTGCCGAGAGATTTGTGTTTACTGGATCATCCGCTTTCGCGGATGATGACAGCCAAATAAGTTGAGTTGCCGGGGCCGCCCATAATGTCCGACCAACCCATCCTTACCGAACAGCGTGCCGGTTATCGCGTGATTACGCTCAACCGTCCGGACAAGCTCAACGCCTTCAACGAAGCAATGCATGAAGCATTGCGCAAGGCGATCGAGGACGCCGAAGCGGACGAAAGTTGCCGCGCGCTGATGCTCACCGGCGCCGGCCGCGCCTTCTGCGCCGGCCAGGACCTGAGCGACCGCCTGCTGAAGCCGGGCGAAACGCCGGTGCCGCGCAATTCGCTGGAGCAACACTACAATCCGCTGGTGCGGAAATTGCGTGACCTGCCTTTTCCGGTGATTGCGGCAGTCAATGGTGTTGCCGCCGGCGCCGGCGCCAACATCGCGCTCGCCTGCGACATCGTGATTGCCAGCCTGAAGGCGAATTTCGTTCAGTCGTTCGCCCGCGTCGGCCTCGTTCCTGATTCCGGCGGCACATGGTTCCTGCCGCGGCTGGTTGGCGATGCGCGCGCGCGTGGCCTCGCTTTGCTCGCGCAGGATCTGGCTGCCGAGAAGGCGGCAAGTTGGGGATTGATCTGGCGCGCGGTCGATGACGAAATTCTCATGCATGAGGCAACGCGCATCTGCGAGCACTTCGCACAGGCTCCCACGCAAGGCCTGGCGCTGATCAAGCGCGCTCTCAACGCGTCCGCAAACAACACCCTTGATGCCCAGCTCGATCTCGAACGCGATCTCCAGCGCGCCGCCAACATGACGCCCGATTATGCCGAGGGAGTGCGTGCTTTCATGGAAAAGCGCAAACCCAATTTTACCGGCCGCAAGACATGACGGCCAAACAACTATTGAATGTTGGTATCGCGGGGCTTGGTGCCGTTGGCCTCGACGTAGCCAAACGCCTGATCGCCGGCGTGCCGGGATTGAAACTGGCCGCTGTTGCCGTGCGCGATGCCGACAAGGCGCGGCGCGCTTTGCCACAGGTTGGCGACAGCATTCCGGTGCGCAAGGCCACCGAACTCGCCGATGGTTGCGACATCGTCGTCGAATGTCTCCCGCCGGCGCTGTTCCGAGAGGTTGCGATCAGCGTCATCGACAAGGGCCGCATTTTCATGCCGCTTTCGGTGGCGCAATTGCTGGAGCATGGCGACCTGGTCGAACGCGCCAAAAAAAATGGCGCGCGCATCCTGGTGCCGACCGGCGCGCTGATCGGCCTCGACGCCGTTCGCGCGGCAGCCGAGGGCACGATCCATT
Organism: uncultured Alphaproteobacteria bacterium; assembly: GCA_963819915.1. Lineage (GTDB taxonomy): Bacteria > Pseudomonadota > Alphaproteobacteria > Rhizobiales > Xanthobacteraceae > Pseudolabrys. Next base: position 589,541 of record CAWFXX010000005.1, on the reverse strand, counting down.
CGGTCAAGATGGTGACGCGCAAGCCGCCGGCCGGACTTGAGGGCGCTCCCTATCTGCGCGACCACGGAATTTCAGTGAGTGGATTAAAGGAGCCGTTGAAGGTGTTTGACGGCAGCGCGCGCGAGGGCGCTCGCGGATTTCCCACCAATGTCAACGTCGCGGCGGCATTGAGCCTTGCCGGGATTGGACCCGACCGTACCCGGCTCGAGATCTGGGCTGACCCGGGCGTCACCCGAAACACTCACACCATCACGGTCGATGCCGACACCGCCCGTTTCACCATGACGATCGAGAACATTCCGTCGGACAATCCGCGCACAGGCAAAAGCGTTGCGCCCTCCACCGTCGCCGCATTGCGTGCGCTGGTGTCCGAGCTCAAGGTTGGCACCTGAGGGTCAATGCAAGCCACGACCGCTCAGACGCGCAGGAATATCTTGCGCCGATACAAATAACCGGCGAGCGCGACCGCGAGCACCAACCCCAGCAGGTGCGCGACGAAAAGCCCGGTCCCGGGAGTCAACACACGATCGAGCAAAGGCGACACATCGCCGCCTACGAAACGCAACGCGAACGGCTCAAAACCAACGATATTATTGATGAAATAAAGCGTGATGGCGTTGGCACCGATCCACACAAAGATGGTTGCCCAGGCCTTCCACCCCCACACGTCGATCACCTGGTGCATGACGCCCAGCAGGATCGCGCTGTAGCCGCTCACGACCAGCACAAACGACGATGTCCAGATCGCCTTGATGATCGGAAATTGCGCAGCCCACAGATAGCCCGCCCCAATCATCACGATCCCGCCTCCGATCAGCCACAGCGAGCGCTGGGTCGGCGTGAGCCGGTCGTCCTTCAGTAAAAGCCCGGCCAGAACGCCGAACAGGCAAGTGCCGATCGCGGGCAACGTACTTAGAAGCCCTTCCGGGTCGCGCGTTTTGTCCCACAGCCGGCCCGGCAGATAGTTTGCGTCGATCCAGTTCGCGAGATTGGCGTCGGGCCCGAAGGAACCGGCGCCGATGCCGGGCACGGGTACGAACGTCATCAAGGCCCAGTAGCCGCCGAGCAGCGCAACCAGAGCAACGATGAGCCCGCGTTTATCGAGATTCAGGAACAGGAGCGACGCGAACAGGTAGCAGATGGCGATGCGCTGGAGCACGCCGACATAACGGATGTCGCTCCAGTGCTGGGCAACGCCGCCGTAAAAGATCAGGCCCAACGCATAGAGCAGCAACGCACGTCGCAGCACGTGCAAATGCGTCTTTGCCTTGCCATTGCGTTCGACCAGCCGCGGCAAAGCAAGAACAATCGAAACGCCTGTGACGAAAATGAATAGTGGAAAAATAAAATCGTAGAAAAGGAAGCCCTCCCACGCCGCGTGACTCATCTGGGTTTTGAGGAAGTTGCCGATCGAGCTTAGCTCCGGCCCCTTGTCACGCAGCATCCGGTCGAGAGCCCAAACCGCGCCATCGGCGCCGAGGATCCAGAATATATTGAAGCCGCGCAACGCATCGACCGATACGACGCGGGCGGTTTGAACGGCGAGCGGCACTTCTGCATATCGCATCGGGCGCCGATTGCAGTTGCGAACGGACTGACCGGACGAAAACGGGCCAGCGTGATAATGGTTGCGAAAATCTAGCCGGCCGCCGTGGCGGGGTCTTGATCCACGTCAATTGTTCGGAAACAAGGCGTAGTAGCGAGGCAAAGCGTTAGTGCCGTGTGGCCGCCATAGCCGTTACCGCGGGGTCGCATCGCCCCGCCGCCTCCTGCACACGGAAATAGTTCCGTCCGACGAACGATTGATCGTAATGATTCCACGCCGTGCTGTGATCGAGCGCCTGCACACCGGCCAGCGTCACCGCGAACACGGAGCTTTCCATGTCACGTTTTTGCGCATCGAGGTTTTGCGGGAGCCGCGAACTGGCGTAGTCGACGTAATAAACCCGTCGCACGCAGGAAAGATCCTTCGCGGCATCGAGCGCAGCCTTGGCGGTCATCAGATGATCGGAATGGTCCTTCGGATTGATGCGCGTATCGGTTTCCGCAACGTTGAGCTGAACGAGCGCGGCGTGGCCCCGCTCGTAAGCGATGATCGCCTTCAACGTTGCGACCAAATCGCTCCAACCATGATAGGTCGCCGAGCCGTCGACCGCGCGCAGTACATCATTCTCTCCGCTGGACAGGCGTTTGAGCGATTCAAATCCGGTGTCATAGTAGCCGTCGCCTGACCAATGGCCATCCGGCACGCGCAGGAAATAGCCGACAGTGTTGCGGTAACTGACACGGTAGATGTCATGGCCGTTGAACGACATCGAGGCGGCCGAGCGTTTGGCGGGCTCGCCGTCAGCATCCGCCATGAAACGGATCGCGGTCTCCGCGCCATTTTCGCGCGCGAGATAGAATGGATACTTGCGGCCGCCCAGCCCAATGCCGAGACCGGCATCGCCGGCCGTCAGATGAACGAAGACGGTCTTGGCCGCGCCGCCCATGACGTCCTGAAACGCGGACGGGTTCATGAACAACTGCCAGTCATCCTCATGGGCCGCGAAATAGAATGAAACCTTGTCCGCGCGCTTGCCATCATCGGCCAGCGCAGGCGCGCTCGCCAGCACCGCGCCGGCAAGACAGGCAGTCACAATCAAGCGTGATATCGGCATCCCCGACCCCTTTGCTTGGCCCCCTGGATATTCGCCAAATAAGATACGAATACGGGCCTTTCAATGAAAGCCCGGTGGTAGTCCTGTATGACCATCGCCCGCGGACATGGCCGCGTTTGACAATCCGAATGCGCTCTTTATCGTTTGCGTACAAATAATTAGACCTTTAATTGGGCCTTGGCCGCCGGAAGATTTGCCGCATGAAGCCCGCGCCTTTCATCCGTCACGTGCCGAAGACGCTCGACGAGGCGTTAAGAATACTGGCCGACGGTCGCGCCGCAAGACGGCCGCATCCTGGCAGGCGGACAAAGCCTCGTCCCGATCATGGCGTTTCGCCTCGCCAAGCCGGCGCACCTCGTCGACATCAACGAGGTTGCCGGGCTCGACAAGATCAGCAGCGATGGAAAGGCCCTCTCCATCGGTGCACGCGTTCGCCATGCGGCATTTCACAAACCGGTGGTCGCCAATCCACTCGGCCGATTGCTCAGCGCCGTCGTGCGTTATATCGCGCACTACCCGATCCGCATGCGCGGCACGTTTTGCGGCAGCCTCGCCCATGCCGACCCAGCTTCGGAATGGTGCCTGGTCGCGGCGACGCTTGATGCCACTGTGATTGCCAAAAGCACGCGTGGCGAACGACGGATTGCCGCGAAGGATTTTTTTTCAGGGATCATGTCGACCGCCCTCGCGGAAGACGAATTGCTCGCTGAAGTGCGGCTGCCGCTGCTCGCGGACGATGCCAAATTCGGATTCAACGAATTCAGCCGACGTGCCGGTGATTTCGCAATGAGCGCGTCACTGGTCACCTATCGTTTGCAGAGCGGCAAGATCACGGACGCGCATGTTGGCCTTGGCGGCGCGGAAGCCTCGCCGCGGCGCATCGCGGAGGCCGAAGCCGCGCTGAATGGCGAACCGCCCGGCGACAAGATTTTCCGGGCGGCGGCGGAAGCCGCGGCCAAGGCGATCGAACCGCTGGAGGACCATCAAACCAATGCCGAATACCGGCGCGATCTCGTCCGCGCCGTCGTACGCCGCGCGCTGGAGCAGAGCGCATGATCCCGAAAAGTGTGAAGCGGTTTTCGGAAAAGATCATGCGCAAATGGGAAAGTGCCTCATGAGCGCGCACGGTACCAAAGGCTCCGGCATGACCTGGGTCGGCCGCGCCATCCGGCGGCTGGAAGACCCGGCGCTGATTTCGGGCCAGGGACGATTCACCGCTGACCTGCCCGCCGCACATTGGGTGCGGTTCGTGCGCAGCCCGGCCGCTGCGGGAACAATCGAGAGCATCAAGGTGCCCAAAGGCGCAATGGTGATCACGGCCGCCGACCTCAAAGACGTGAAGAAAATCACGCCGATGCTGCACAAGTTCAACTACAAGCCGGTCGGCCAACCGGCATTGGCCGACGGCGTCGTTCGTTTCACGGGCGAACCTGTCGCCGCTGTTGTGGCGGCGACCAAGGAAGCGGCAGAAGACATCGCCGAGCAGATCGACCTGTCGATCGACGAAACTAATGCGGTGAGTGATGCGCGCATGGCGCTTGCCCCGGATGCGCCGCAGATTCACGTCGAAGCACCGGGCAACGTCATTCTCGAAGGCAAAATAAAGACACCGGAGTTCGACGCGGCCTGGAAAAATGCGCACAAGATTATCAAGATCGACGCCCGCTCACGCCGCCAAAATGCGACGCCAATGGAGGCGCGCGGCGGCCACGCGACCTATGATGCCTCGACGGGTCGCGTGACCCTGACTTGCACGACGCAGATGCCGCATCTGACACGGACGGCGATATGTGACGTGCTCGGCTTTCCGGAATCCGATTTGCGCGTGATCGCGCCCGACGTCGGTGGCGGCTTTGGGCAGAAGATGTCGCTCGCGGGCGAATATGTCGTGCTGGTGTGGCTGGCGCGCAAACTCAAAAGCTCGGTGGCATGGACCGAAGACCGGCGCGAAAACCTCATCGCCGGGTTTCACTCACGCGATCAATACATCACGCTCGAAGGAGCCTTCGACGCCGATGCCAAGCTGCTCGCGCTCAAAGCGGACATCGTCTCAAATGTAGGCGCATATTCGTGCTTCCCCACCACCTGCGGCGTCGAGCCGTTGATGGCGATGGCCGAAATGCCAGGACCATACGATGTGCAGCAATACCAGTGCCTGGCGCGCGGCGTCATCACCAATACCTGCACGATGGCACCCTATCGCGGCGTGTCGCGGCCGGTGATCACCTTCACGCTCGAGCGACTGATGGACAAGGCTGCGCGCGCATTCACGCTCGATCCGATCGACATCCGGCGCCGCAACCTGATCGACAAATTCCCCTACAAATCCGCCATGGGCCTCGAATATGACGAGGCCACCTACAAGGAGACGCTGGAAATGGCGGTGAAGGCGGTGGACGTGCCTGCGTTCCGCAAGCGTCAGAAAGAAGCACGCGCGCAAAGGCCGTCATCTCGGAATCGGCGTTGCAACGTTTTCCGAACGGACCGGTTACGGCAGCCCGGCCTTTGCCGCGCGCGGCATGGAGATCACGCCTGGATGGGAAACGGTGATCGTCACGGTCGACCCGTCCGGTTTCGTCGAGGCGCGCATCGGATCATCGCCGCACGGCCAGGGCCTGCGGACCACGCTCGCCCAGATCATTGCGGACGAGATCGGCGTTACGCCGGAGATGATCAAGGTCGTGCACGGCGATACCGACCGTGCGCCCTATGGCTGGGGAACTTTCGCCAGCCGTTCATTGGTGATCTCGGGCGGCGCGACGTTGATTGCCGCGCGAAAGGTGCGCGCCAAGCTGATCAAGATCGCCAGCCACTTGCTGGAGGCAGCGCCAGACGACATCGTCCTCGCCGACGGATCGGCGAAGGTCGCCGGCACCGACCGCACGATCGCGATCGCAAAGCTCGCGCGCGAGGCCTATACGCAAACCCATCGGTTCAAGGGCGAGATCGAACCGGGCCTGACGGAAACCGGTCACTACGACCCGCCCGGCACCTTTTCCAATGCCTGCCACATCGCCATCGTCGACGTCGACGTGGAAACCGGCCACGTGAAAGTGGAGAAATTCCTGGTGGCGGAAGACGCCGGCCGCATCATCAATCCGATGATTGCCGACGGCCAGGTTCACGGCGGCGTCGCCCAGGGCATCGGCAACGCGCTGCTTGAGGAAATCATCTACGACGAGAACGGTGGAATTCTCACCGCCACCCTCGCCGACTACCTGCCGCCCACGGCGCATGAAATCCCTGAAATCGAGTTGCATCATATCGAGACGCCGAGCGTAAACTCGATCACGAAGGCCAAGGGCCTCGGCGAGGGCGGTTGTATCGGCGCGCCGGCCGCGGTGGTGAACGCGATCAACGATGCACTCTCGCCTTTCGGCGTGGAAATCGATGAAATTCCGGCGACGCCGCAGCGGATTCGCGCCGCCTTGCGCAGGGCGGGGAAGGCGGCATGAGCGAAAAGGCCCACTCCGGTCATTCCCGCGCACGCGGGAATCCAGGGCCACGACACAGGCTCTGTATATTCGCTCTGGATCCCCGCTTCCGCGGGGATGAGCGGATGAGTGGTCGAGCATGACGACCAAATCCAAAATCACGCTCACCATCAATGGTTGCGATCACGCGATCGCTGTCGAGCCGCGGCGCACATTGGCTGACGCCATCCGCGAGGATTGCGGTCAGACCGGCACACATATCGGCTGCGAGCATGGCATCTGTGGCGCCTGCACGGTCATTGTCGATGGTGAGCCGGTGCGATCCTGCCTGATGTTCGCCGTGCAGGCCGACCTCAAAAAAATCCGCACCGTCGAAGGACTGGCGGATGGCGGCAGGCTGCACCCGATGCAGCAGGCCTTCATGGATCACCACGGCCTGCAATGCGGTTTTTGCACGCCGGGCTTCCTGATGCTGGCGGTGGGCGTGCTGGAGCGCGAGCCCGACATCAGCGATGAAGATCTGATCGACGTGCTCTCATCCAATCTCTGCCGCTGCACCGGGTACCAGAACATCATCAAGGCGGTCCGCGCGGCAGCCAAAGAAATGCGAAGGAAGTGATGTGTTGAACGCGCCCGACTATCAACCGCTCGTCCCCGCGAAAGCGGGGACCCAGGGCAGTCAACTCCGGGCGTTGCCGTCATAGCCCCCTGGATTCCCGCTTACGCGGGAATGAGCGGAATGTGGACCCGAACGTCGCAATGACCGAGCAAAAACAGAAATACGTCGGCCGTTCGGTTCCGCGCCTGGAGGATCGCCCTCTCCTCACCGGTCAAGGACGCTTTGCGGCGGATATTTCATTTCCCGATCAATGGCACATGCGCGTGGTGCGTTCGCCGGTCGCGCACGGCACCATAAAATCGATCGACGCCCGTGCAGCGCTTGCGCTGCCGGGCGTGCACGCGGTGTGGACGCATGCCGATATCGCGCACATCCCGCCGATCCCGTTTCGATTGACCGGTCTCAAGACACTCGAGCCCTACCGGCAGCCGGCCCTTGCAAAGGATGTCGTGCGTTACGTCGGCGAACCCGTCGCGGTGATCTTTGCGGAGGACGCCTATGTTGCGGAAGACGCTGCTGAACTGATCGAGCTTTCGATCGAGTCGCTGCCCGCGACGATGCTCGCAACCGGAGAACCGGCCGTTTATGCGGGGGAACTGTCGACGGAACCGGGCTTACTGCAAAAAGCCTATGGCGATGTCGACGCTGCTTTTCGAAACGCGCACGCCATTGTCGCGCTTGAGCTTTCGATCGGCAGGCACTCCGGTGTTCCGCTGGAAACGCGTGGCGCCATCGCGCGATATGACGCCGAACACGACATTCTGGAATTGCACGGCGCCGCCAAGGTGCCGCACTGGAACCGTGACGCGATCGCGCAAATGCTCGGCCGTCCAAAGAACTCGGTTCAGCTTTTCGAAGGCCATGTCGGCGGCGGGTTCGGTATTCGTGGCGAAATCTACCCCGAAGATATCCTCGCCTGCGCGGCCGCCTTGAAGTTTCTGCATCCAATCAAATGGATCGAGGATCGCCGCGAGCACCTGATCGCCGCCAATCATTCGCGTGAGCAACATCATCGTGTGCGCGCCGCGATCGATGCGCAGGGCCACATCCTCGGCATCGACAACGAATTTTTTCACGACAACGGCGCCTATATGCGCACGCACGCGGCAACCGTGCCCGACCTTGCCGCGGCAATGCTGCCCGGGCCCTATCGCGTGCCGGCCTACCGCGCGATCGGCCACCTTCGTCTCACGAACAAGACGCCCTGCGGCACCTATCGCGCTCCGGGCCGCTATGAGTCCACTTTCGTGCGCGAGCGCCTGCTTGACGCAATCGCGGCGAAAATTGGCGTGGACGCGGTCGAAATTCGAAGGCGCAACCTGATCGGCAAGGACGCGATGCCCTACAGGCTCGGGCTCGATACGCTCGGCACGCAGATCATCTACGATTCAGGCGACTATGCGCTGTTGCTCGACAAGGCACTGAAGGCAGCGGGCTGGCCCGATCTTCAGCAGCAACTCGGCGCCCGCCGCAAGAAGGGTGAAAAAGTCGGTGCCGGGGTCGCGATGTTCGTCGAGAAAAGCGGGCTCGGTCCCTTCGATACGGTTCGCGTCGACGTCAAGCCGGACGGGCTCGTCGAGGTCGTCACCGGCGTTGCCTCGATCGGCCAGGGCGTCGAAACGGTGATCGCGCAAATTTGCGCCGACGCGCTTGGCGTCGACTACGGCACGATCCGAGTGATTCACGGCCAGACTGACCGCATTGCGCGCGGCATGGGCGCGTTCGCCTCTCGGGTCACAGTCATGTGCGGCGAGGCCACGCGGCTCGCGGCCACGAAACTACGGGCACAGGCTTTGCAGGCAGCTGCCGAGTTGATGCAAACCGGCGCGGAGGCACTCGACATCGTCAATGGAGAGATCGTCCGCGCCAGCGGCCCGGGCCCGTCAATGCCGCTCGCCGAGCTCGCGCGCACACGCCCCGATGGATTGAGCGCCGAAGACACGTTCGAATCCACGCATATGGTCTATCCCTATGGCGTGCATGTCGCCGCCGTGCGCGTCGACACCGATACCGGCGATGTCGCAATCGAGCGCTATGTCATTGCCTATGACATCGGCAAGGCGGTGAATCCGAAGCTGGTGGAAGGCCAGATTGCCGGCGGCCTGGCGCAGGGAATCGGCGGCGCCCTGTTGGAAGAGTTCCGCTACGACGAAAACGGCGAGCCGCTTTCGGTCACCTTCGCCGATTATCTGATGCCGACAGCACGCGAGGTGCCGGACATTTCCATTATCGTGTCAGAAGACGCGCCGAGCCCCCTGAACCCGCTAGGCCTGAAAGGCGCTGGCGAAGGCGGCGCCAATCCCGTGGGGGCTGTCATTGCCTCGGCGATCGATGACGCACTCCAGCACCCCGGCGCGGTGATCGGGCTTCCGATCACTCCGCAACGGCTCAAGGCCATCCTGCGGAATCGGCATTGACAATGCCGGACGTGCCGACACACTTGACCTTTAAAGGCGCAAGCAAGCGCAAATAGCGTCATACGGCGACCCCGCCGCATAGGACGCAGAATCATTCCGGGAGGTTTCCATGTCCGTTATGCGTAACTCATTGCTGCGCGGGTTGATGTTTGGTGCGGCGTTCGCAATGGCATCAAGCGCCGCGCTTGCCCAGAATCGCCAGTTTTCCTTCGCCTACGATCAGCCGAAAGGCAGCGGCTACGACGTCGGCGCAGATATGTTCAATAAAAAGCTGATGGAGCTCAGCAAGGGCACGCTTTCCATCAACAAATATCCCGGTGCCCAGCTCGGCACCGAAGCGCAGACCCTGCAAAAGGTGCAGACCGGCGACATCGATTTCGTCTTCCTGTCGACCGCGAACGCTTCGACCGCGCAGCCGGAATCCGGCGTATTCTCGATCCATTTCATCTTCCGCGATGAAAATCACGCCATCAAGGTGCTCGCCGATCCGGCCGTGATTGCAGCGATGCGGGACCTGTATGCCGCCAAGATGACGGGCGCGCACATGATCGGGCTCGGGCTCCCAGGGCCTTCGCCACATGTACGGCAAGAAGCCGATCGAGAAAGTTGCCGACCTCAAGGGCGTCAAGATGCGTGTGCAGGCAACGGTAACGGAAGACGCAACCTTCCCGGCCTATGGTGCGCAGGTCGTGCACATGGCATTCGGCGAAGTCTACACGGCGCTGCAAACCGGCGTCGCCGACATGGCCGAAAACGGCATCAACAACTACCTCATCAACAAACACTACGAGGTTGCGCCGGTCCTTTCGCTGACCGAGCACGAAGCCAACAATGCGGCACTGTTCGTCAGCGACAAGGTCTGGAAGAGCCTGAATGACGAACAGAAGAAATGGGTACAGGCCGCCGCGGACGAGGTCAGCAAAAACGAGCCGAAGGTTGCTTTCGATCTCGAGCATCAGGCGCTGGCAAAGCTCCAGAAGATGGGAGTCAAGGTCGTCAGCAACGTGGACAAGACCGGCTTCTCATCGATCAGCAAGCCGATCCAGGACAAGCTCGCCAAGGATCTGGGGCCGCACGCCGAGAAGGTCCTCCAACTTGTCCGCAACGTGAAATAACCGGCACGTTCACGACAGCGGGGAGCCTCGGGCTCCCCGCACTGTATTTCCCGGCTTCGAGCGTCCTGGAACTGTGTCATGCGCCGATTTGACGGGCTGGTCTTGCAGCAACAGCGCCATTTGAAATGGCGCGCGCTCGATCCGCTCGAAAATCTCCTGATGATCCTGTGTGGAATTGTCATCACCACGTTCAGCGTGCTGGTTCTCTGCGACATCGTCACCCGCGCGATCGGTCATCCGTGGCTGTGGCTGCAGGAAACAACGATGGACTTCTTCATCTACGGGACGTTTATCGGCGTCGCTGCCGCGACGCGGCGCAACGATCATCTCTATCTGGCAGTGCTCGCCGAATCGATGAGCGGCAACAGGCGACTGTTTTTCGAGATGTTCAACCGCTTCGTCGTGCTGTGCGTGGCGCTTTGCATGGTCTATTTCGGCTACCTCAATGTCCTCGACGGCTTCAAGAGCCTGCGCATGCCTTCGATGACGCCGATGGCATACCTCTATATCGCGATCCCGATCTGCGGCGCGCTGGTGGCCTTGTTCACAATCGAGCAGATGGTGAACGGCTGGAGCAAAGGTTTCCCCGATATTCCGATCGATGAACGAAGGACGTCGCTGTGATGTCCAACGGCACCCTGATCATCGCAATGGGACTCATGTTTCTGTTCTTCGGCTACATGGGCGTGCCGGTGGCCTTTGCACTGATATCCTCGGTTCTTTTGATCACGGCCTTCACGCCGGTCAGCCTAGCGTCGATGATCGCCCAGCTGTTCAACGGCGTTGACATCGAAGCGCTGATGGCGGTGCCGTTCTTTCTATTGGTCGGCGACCTGATGACATCGGCAAACGTGACTGTGCGCATGATCAGGCTGTCGCAAACCATGGTCGGCCATTTCCGCGGCGGCCTCGCGCAGGTTGTGACCATTTTCAGCATGTTTTTCGCGGGCATTTCCGGTTCGTCCGCCGCCGACGTCGCGGTGCTGACGCGCACGCTTGCGCCGGAAATGAACCGGGAAGGATATGACAAGGCCTTCACTGCGGCGCTGATCGCGTCGGCATCGACGATGGCCAACTTGATTCCGCCGAGCATCATGGCGGTCGTCTATGGAGCGACCGGCAACGTGTCGATCGGCGGGCTGTTCCTGGGTGGGGTTGTGCCCGGCGTGCTCGTCGGGATCGGGCTCATGATCTACAGCCACTTCTTCGGACCGGTCGGCTTCAGGCACAAGCGCGCAACATTCGGGCAATTCACCACGGCGACCAAGCAAGCCGCCGTGCCGCTGATGATTCCCGTCATCATCATGGGCGGCATCCTAACCGGCCAATTCACTCCGACCGAGGCCGGTGTCATTGCCGTGGCCTACATCGTGTTTGTCGCGATCCCGCTGCTGAACTGGCGCCACGTCACGAAGCTGCCGCGCGACATGGCGCTGACCGGCCTGCTCTACTCAATTCCGCTGATCACGATTGGTGCGGCTTCGGTATTTGGCTGGATGCTGGCCTACTTGCGTGGCCCGGCGATGGTGTCGGACTGGATTTCGACCGCGGCAGGCGGCAATCCTTTCTTGATCATGCTGCTGCTGGTCGCATTGTTCGTCATTGTCGGCGATTTTATCGACGCCATTCCCGCCATCATCATCTTCATGCCGATTATTCTCGACCTCACCAAGAATGCCGACATCAACCCGGTTCACATGGGCGTCGTGATCATCGTCACCCTGGCATTCGGATTGATCACGCCGCCCTACGGCCTTGCGCTGTTGATGGCGTCGAAGTTCGTCGGCATAAAATTTTCCAAAGCCATGATTGCATCGTTGCCGATCTACATTGTGTTCTTCGCCGCGATTGCTTTCTGCATCTTCTTTCCCGACGTCGTGCTGTGGCTGCCAAAAACACTATTGCCGCAGTCAGTCGGCTGCTTCCCGAACCCCAATGGCAGCGGCTATATCTGCCCCTAGGCGCCCATCACGGCGCGAAGTGTGGCCGGAAGCCCTTCGCCGTCGCCTCGACCCGGCCTGCAAAGGGCAAGCCGACATGACCCGGGAAAACCAGCGCGTCGCTTGAGGCGCAGTAGTCGAGCACTTTGCGGCGGCTGACGCGCGCCTGCGCCGCGTCGGAATTCTTCGGGAAATTCCAGTCGGGATAGTAGACCTGCAGCAGGTGATGCCAGACATCGCCGATGAAAGCGGCGCGCTTGCCCTTGCTTTCGAGCTTGAAGAACACGTGACCGGGTGAATGGCCCGGCGCCGAGTCAATCTCGATGAAGTCATTGAGCCGGTATGGGCCGCCGCTCACCAGGTCCGCCTTGCCATGTTCAAGGATCGGAACGACGCATTCGCGGAATGTGCCGAGCTCGGCCGGCCCTTCTTTCGGGTCCGCGTCGACCTTCGAAAAATAGTCGACATCCGGCTTTCGAGAACACGTAACGCGCGTTGGGGAAGGTCGGCACCCATTTGCCGTCCTTCTGCTGCGTATTCCAGCCGACATGGTCATGATGCAGATGCGTGCACATCACCATGTCGATTTCCTCCGGCCGCGCGCCGGCAGCGGCGAGCCGCTCGAGATAGGGCAGATTGAGCATGTGCCAGAATGGCCGGCCCGGCTTGGCCTTGTTGTTGCCGCAGCACGAGTCGATCAGGATTTTCTTGCCGCCGACCTCCAGCAGCCAGCTGTGGACAGAAAGCCTGATTTTTCCGGTCTCGGCCTCATAATGGTGAGGCGCCAGCCACGACTTGTGCTCGGCCATGTGCGCGTCGGCGAAATCCGGGAAGATGTCCCGCAGCGGATAGCTCGGGAGATTGGTTTCCTCGACGCGCGTGATCGTTGCATCACCGACACTGAACACCGACGTCTCCTTCAGCAGCGCGCCGCATTGTTGTCGCTTAGCCAGCGGCGGGGATAGTCTACGGCGAGAAACAGAGCGTCAAGCCAAGGGGATAAAGGCATGGACATGGGAATCAAGGGCCGCCGCGCGATCGTCACCGGTGGCTCGAGCGGCATCGGCTTCGAGACCGCCCGGCAATTCCTCGAAGAAGGCGTGCGCGTGCTGATTACGGGGCGCAATCAGCAGAAACTCGACAAGGCGCGCGACGAATTGGCCAAGCGCACCGGTGGCGAGGTGCACGCCATCGTTGCGGACATGACGAAGGAATCCGACATCGCGAAAATGGTCGAGACCGCGAAGCAAAAGCTCGGCGGCGTCGACATCCTCATCAACAATGCCGGCCAGATGTATTCCGGCCGCTTTGCCGCATTCAGCGATAACGACATGAAGACGCAGCTCGAAACCAAGCTGTTCGGCTTCATGCGCGCGATCCGCGCCGTCTACCCGATGATGAAGGCGCAGAAATGGGGCCGCATCGTCAACACGATCGGCGGCGCCGGCAAGGAACCCGATCCCTACATGTTCGGCAGCGGCATGACCAACAGCGCGCTGCTCAACCTTACGAAATCGCTGTCGACCGAATTTGGCGAGGATAACGTCCTGGTCAATGCGATCTGCCCGGGCTGGGTGGCGACCGACCTGTGGGTGCGCAACACCGAGAGCATGAAAAAGGAATTCGGTGTCTCAACCGAAGCGGAAGCGCGCAAGGTCGCCGCGAAGAAAAACTCCCTCGGCCGCATGGGCAAGCCGGAAGAGCTCGCCAATGCCACCGTGTTCCTTTGCTCCGAACGGGCAAGCTACATCACGGGAGTCTCGCTCAATCTCGATGGCGGACGGTTGAAAGGACTTTGGTGAACGGCTGCGGCCGTCCGCTCAGGCGAGCTTGCGCAGAAATTTCGCCACCAGCCGCTGCTCTTCCGTGGTCAACGGCGTGAGCGTGGCCGCGGTAATTTCCGCCGCGACCTTCATTGCGGCTTCCGTGACCTGCCGGCCGCGATCCGTCAACGTGACAGCGCGGCGGCGGCGATCCTTCGGATCGCTGAGCGCGGTGAGGAAACCGCGCGCATGCAACCGATCGACCACGCCCTTGATGGTTGCGGCATCGAGATAGATCAGCCGGCCGAGATGATTTTGCGAGCACGGGCCGACCTCGTAGAGCTTGGCGAGCGCGGCGAATTGCGTCTGCGTCAGCCCCTCGACCATGCGCGATGTGAAGATCGACGTGTGACGCTGCATCGCAACGCGCATCAGGAAACCAACCTGATTGTCGAGCACGTAGCGCCCGGGCTCGGCGGCATCGGCGGGCGCCGCAACGATTTTCAGTTTTTCCGGTCGCATCGTTTTCGCATGGTCAATCGGTTGCCGTTGGCTTCGATCCGTACACTGTTAGATAAGTCCTTTGCACCTCCAGGTTGCTATCGAGCTCGGCGATCGACCCCTGCCACTGAATCTGCCCCTTTTCGAGCACGTAGACGCGGTCCGCCACCAAACGTGCGAAATGGATGTTCTGTTCCGAGAGCAGGATCGACAGACCCTCCTTCTTCAGCTCGACGATGGTGTTGCGCCATCTGCTCGACGATCAGCGGCGCCACGCCTTCCGACGGCTCGTCGAGCAGCACCAGCAGCGGATTGCCCATCAGCGTGCGCGCGACCGTCAGCATCTGCTGCTCGCCGCCGCTCATGCGGTCGCCCGGGCCGGTCCGGCATCTCGGCGAGATTCGGGAACAGCGCGAACAGTTTCTCGGGCGTCCATGATGGCGCCGGCGGTTCCGTCGGCGAAGCGGCGCGGCGGCTGGCGGCCGATGTCGAGATTTTCCATCACGGTGAGATCGACGAAGATGCGCCGGTCCTCCGGCGTGAAGCCGAGGCCGCGCCGCGCGATCTCGAACGGCTTGCGTGCGAGAGATGTCCTCGCCGTTGAAGTGCACGGCGCCTTGACGCTCGGCGATCAGGCCCATGATCGCCTTCATGGTGGTCGACTTGCCGGCGCCGTTGCGCCCCATCAGCGCCACCACCTCGCCGCGGCCGACCTCGAAGACTGAGATCGTAGAGAATGCGCGCGGCGCCGTACCAGGCGCTCAAGCCCTCGACGGTCGAGCATGCGGTTCGCTCATGGCGCGGCTCCCGCGAAGGTCTTGCCGGTGCCGAAATAGACCTCCCGCACCTGGGCATTGTCGCGAATCGCCGCGGCATCGCCGTCGGCGATCAGCGCGCCCGCGCGCCAGCACGATGATGCGGTCGGCATAGGCGAACACCACGTCCATCGAATGCTCGGTGAACAGCACCGAGATTCCGCGCTCCACCACCAGCCGCTTGACCAGCGCGATCAGGTCGTTGCGTTCGCGCGGCGCCATGCCGGCGGTCGGCTCGTCCATCAGCAGCAGCCGCGGCTCGTTGGCGAGCGCGATGGCCAGTTCGACGCGCTTGACGTCGCCATAGGCCAGTTCGCGGCTCGGCCGGTCGGCGGCATCGCGCATGCCGACCTGCGCCAGCAGTTCGAGCGCGCGATCGCGATGCATGCGCCGCGGCCGGCCGCCAAAGCCGATAGGTCTCGCCGCGCGTGCGAGATCAGCGCCATCTGCACGTTCTCGACGACCGTCATCGAGCCGAAGGTCGCGGCGACCTGGAACGTGCGGCCGACGCCGAGCCGCCAGATGTCGCGCGGCTCGAGGCCCGGCAATGTCGTGGCCGTCGAGCAGAATCTCGCCGGAATCCGGCGACAGCTGGCCGTTGATCATGTTGAAGCAGGTGGACTTGCCGGCGCCGTTCGGCCCGATCATGGCGAGGAATTCGCCGCTGCCGACCGTCGAAGCTCGACCTCGTTGACGGCGCGCACGCCGCCGAACGACTTGGACAGCGAGCGGATCGCGAGCACGCTCATGGCTTCTTCTCCATTCGTTGCCAAAGCGCGCGCGAAGGCGCCGACGATGCCCTGCGGGAACGCCAGCACCAGCAGCAGGATGATGACGCCGAGCAGCGCGCGCCAATATTCGGTCTGCCGCATCACGGTGTCCTGCAACGTGGCGAACACCGAGGCGCCGACGATCGGCCCGGTCAGCGTCTGGATGCCGCCGAGCAGCACCATCACCAGGCCGTCGATGGAGCGGCCGACGCTGATGGTTTCCGGCGAGATCGAGCCCTTGGCGAAGGCGAACAGACCGCCGGCGATGCCGCAAACGCAGCCGGCGATCGCGAAGCCGAGCCAGTGCACGCGCTTGACGTCGATGCCGATCGCTTCGGCGCGCAGCGGGGAATCGCGGCCCGGCGCGCATGGCGTAGCCGAACGGCGCGAACAGAAAACGCCGCAGCAGCAGCACGGCGATGACAGCCAGCACCAGCGTCAGCAGGAAATAGACCCAAGCTTTGTCGAACGGCGGCGGCGGCCACACGCCGATCACGCCGTTGGAGCCGCCGGTCAGCGCCTCCCATTGGAACACGAGCGCCCAGACGATCTGCGCGAAGGCCAGCGTCAGCATCGCGAGATAGACGCCGGAAAGCCGCACCGCGAACCAGCCGAACAACAGCGCGCCGGCAAGCGCGACCAACGGCGCAGCCAGCAGCGCCAATCCCATCGGAACGCCGAGCCATTTCACCAGCAGCGCCGCGCCATAGGCGCCGAGCCCGAAATAGGCGGCATGGCCGAACGAATGCATGCCGCCGGGGCCCATGATGAAATGCAGCGACGTCGGCGAAGATCACCGCAATCAGCACGTCGATGCCGAGGATCAGCAGATAGGGCGAGCCTTGTGCCAGCAGCGGCAGGCACAACAGCAAGCGCCAGCACGACGACCGCCGAGCGCCTTGAGCGCTGGCGTCGCCGGCCGGATCGGATACTCCGGCTCGGCGATCGAGCGCACCTGCGCCTGCGGCGCGCCCGAGCAGGCCGTAAGGCCGCACGATCAGCACCACCGCCATCACCAGGAATTCGGCGACCAGCGTGAGCTTGGAGAAATTCACGCGTGACGAAGCCGAAATCGACGACGCCGATGCCGATGCAGATCGCTTTGACCTCGGCGATAATGACGGCGGCGAGATAGGCGCCGGTGATCGAGCCCATGCCGCCGACCACCACGACCACGAAGGCATCGCCGATCGCGATCAGATCGGTGGCGAGATTGGCGGGCTCGCGCGCCACCTGCAGCGCGCCGCCGAGGCCGGCGAGCGCGGCGCCGAGCGCGAACACGCGCGGTGAACAGCATCGCCTGGTTGACGCCGAGCGCGCCGACCATTTCGCGGTCCTGCGTCGCCGCGCGCACCAGCCGGCCGAAGCGCGTGCGCGCGAGCGCAAAATGCAGCACCAGCAGGACCAGCGGACCGACGACGATCAGGAACAGGTCGTAGCTCGGCAACTGGCGGCCGAGCACTTCGATCGACGCCGCGCAGACCGGGCGCGCGCGGACCGAGCAGATCCTCCGGGCCCCAGAGCCAGAGCGTGGCGTCATTGATGACCAGCACCAGCGCGAAGGTCGCGAGCAGCTGGAACAATTCGGGCGCGCGGTAGATCGCGGCGCAGCAGCAGGATTTCGATCAGCGCGCCGATCACGCCGACGACAACTGCGGTGGCGACGATGCCGCCCCAAAAGCCGAGCGCGCCGCCGATCCGCGTCGCGAAGGTGTAGGCGATGTAGGTCCCCAGCATATAGAGGGACCCGTGCGCGATATTGATGATGCGGGTAACGCCGAAAATCAGCGACAGACCGACCGCGACAAAGAACAGGCCGGAGGCGGTCGAGAGCCCGTTGAGCGCCTGGAACAGAAAAGCGTTGAAAGTCATCTCGGCCGCGCCGCGATCTCTCTTTCCCTCTCCCCTTGTGGGAGAGGGCGGCTCGCGCGGAGCGATAGCGAGCGCGAGCCGGGTGAGGGGTCAGAACTATCGTGAGGCTACCACCCCTCACCCACCCTCGCTCGGCTTCGCCCTCATCAATTCGCTCGCCGGGCGCAGCTTCTTGACCTCGGCATCGCCCGGCAGCACCGATGCGCCGTCGACATATTTGAAGTCGACCATCGTGCCCTTGCCGTTCTCCAGCGCGATCTTGCCGACATAGGCGCCCATCGTCGCCTGATGGTCGCTGGCGCGATACACGAACGGCCCGAACGGGCTGTCGACCTTGAGGCCCTTGAAGGCCTCGACCAGTTTCTCGGTATCGGTCGACTTCGCCTTGGCAATGCCGGCCGCCACCGACTTGATCGTCACGTAGCCGACGACCGAGCCGAGCCGCGGATAGTCGTTGTATTTCTTCTGGTAGGCGTCGACGAAGGCCTGGTGCTCCGGGGTCTTGATCTTGTCCCAGGGATAGCCGGTGACGATCCAGCCGACCGGCGCCTCGTCCTTGAGCGGATCGAGATATTCCGGCTCGCCCGACAGCAGGCTCACGACGGTGCGATTCTTGAACACGCCGCGCGTGTTGCCCTCGCGCACGAATTTGGCGAGATCGCCGCCGAACAGCACGTTGAAGATGGCGTCCGGCTTGGCGTCGTCGATCGCCTGCGCCACCGCGCCGGCGTCGATCTTGCCGAGCGGCGTCGCCTGCTCGGTGACGAACTCGACGTCGGGCTGCGCCTTCTTCATCAGCGCCTTGAAGTTCTCGGCGGCCGACTGGCCGTATTCGAAGTTCGGATAGACCAGCGCCCACTTTTTCTTTTTCGCGGCGATCGCGGCCGGCATCAGCATGGCGACCTGCATGTAGGTCGAGGCGCGCAGGCGGAACGTATATTTGTTGCCGTTCTGCCAGGTGATCTTGTCGGTCAGCGGCTCGGCGGCGAGAAAGAACACCTTCTTCTGCCCGGCGAAGTTGGTGACCGCGAGGCCGATATTGGACAGGAACGTGCCGGCGATCATCGCGACGCCCTCGCGGGTCACGAGTTCTTCGGCGACGCGCACGGCTTCGCCCGGATTGGCGCCGTCGTCGCGCGAGATCGACTTCCAGCTTCTTGCCGAGCACGCCGCCTTTGGCGTTGATCTCCTCAATCGCCATTTCCCATGCCCTTCTTGTAGGGATCGAGAAAGGCCGGCTGCGACTTGTAGCTGTTGAGCTCGCCGATCTTGATGGTCTGCTGGGCCGAGGCCGGTGTCAGACCTGTCGCGAGAGTGACGGCAAATGCGGCGGAGAACACGTGACGCTTGGTCAACATAACGACGCTCCTGCGTAGCTGTGTCCGGCAAACTTATTTGTATGCAAATAGTCCGACTGCGTGGCCAAGCTTGTCAAGCTAACCGCCCGGCTTGTCGCGGAATCGGTCCATCAGCGGCTTGTCCTGGCCGCCATCGATTTCGATCATGGTGCCGTTGACCATTTCCATCAATGGCGAGGCCAGCATCACGACCAGCGAGGCGACCTCGTCCACCTCAGCGATCCGGCCCATCGGGATCGAGGCCGGCGCAAGCTTGTCGGCCTGCTCGTACGGAAATCTTCATGTCCCGCGACATCGCCTTGACCAGGCCGGCCCAGCGCTCGGTGCGCACCGGACCCGGATTGACCGCGACAAAACTGATGCCGTCCTTGCCGTATTGGCCGGCCAACGACAGCGTGAGGTTCTGGCCCGCCGCATTGGCGGCGCCCGGGCAGATTTCCCAGTAGGACGGCTTTACGCCGTCATTGCCGATCAGATTCACCACGCGGCCGCCGCCCTGCTTGACCATGATCGGCAGCACGTACCGCAGGCAGCGTACATAGCCCATGAACTTGAGTTGAAGACCCTTCTCCCAGTCGTCTTCGGTGAGATGTTCGATCACACCACCGGCCGCCGAGCCCGCATTGTTGACCATGATGTCGACGCGACCCAGCGCCTTGTGCGCTTGCTCGATGAAACTTTTGGCGTCGGCGTCCTGGCGCAGATCGGCCGGAATAGCGACAATCTTGCGCCCGGTCTCCTTGGCGATGTCCTTCGCCGTCGCCTCGAGCGGCTCCTTGCGGCGCGCGCAGATCGCGACGTCGACCCCTTCCTTGGCCAGCATCAGGGCAATGCCCTTGCCGATGCCTTCGCTGCCGCCGGTAACCAGCGCGGTCTTGCCCTTCAGTTTGAGGTCCATCGCGATACTCCGATGTTAACGAGACGACTTATGCGCGAGCCAGCGGCCCGCCTCGGCGGAAGCAAACAGATCGGCCAGCGCCGCGTTGAATGCTGCCGGCTCTTCCGTCGGAACATTATGGCCGGTCCGCGGTATTATCAGCAGCCCGGCGGTCGGCGCCGCACGCTTGAGGAAGACACTGCCGTCGATGCAGGGCTCGTCCTCGTCGCCGACAATGATCAGCAGCGGCACGGAAAATTTTTTCAGCGCCGTTTCCATCTCCCACAGCGTCGGCCGCTTGAGCTGGAGATTGAGCATCGTATGCGCATGACCTTCGGCGGAATGATCGGCGAGCATGCGGGCGAATTCGGCGTAGCCGCGCGGATCCTTGTTCTTCTGGGCCTGACGCATCGGCGCGTCGGCATATTTCGCCGCCGCCGCCGCGATGCCTTCATTCGCAAACATCTTGCCGACTTCGGCGGCCAGCGCCTTCATCTCCTCGCGCTTTTTCGCGTCCGGGCTCGAGCCCCAGCCGCAGCCGGCGGCCACGACCGAAATGCAGCGCGCCGGCGCATTAATGCCGACATGCAATGCCGTATAGGCGCCCATCGAATGACCGACGACATGCGCCTTCCCGATCTTGAGCGCATCCATCAACGCGAGCACGTCGTCGCGCGCGATGTCCTGGCTGTATTTCGCCGCGTCCGAAGGAACGTCAGACGGCGGATAGCCGCGCTGGCTGTAGGTGATGCAACGATGGGCGCGGGAGAAGAACCGCATCTGCATTTCCCAGGTGCGGTAATCGCCGGCGTATTCATGCACAAAGATGACCGGCGTGCCCTGTCCGGCCTCTTCATAATAAAGCCGCGTCCCGTCCTGCGCGGTGATATGCGGCATCACACCCTCCGGCTACCCAGGACAATTATTTGCACACAAACGAAAGCGGAGTAAAGTCGCGCTCGCGTTCAGGCCAAGTGACGAGCAAGATCGCTGTTTGAACGGCCACGAGGGGGAATAGTCCATGTTCAATTTGTCTCGACGCGGCCTCGCCGCGCTCGCCGTCGCCATTGCGTTTGTCATCGCCGGAATGGTGTCGTCACCTGCGCAGGCGCAGCAGAAGCCGGTGATCAAGGTGTCCAGCCTGACGCTGCCGGTTTTCAATCCGCTGGTGTGGAACGTCATGAAGGCCAAGGGCATCGACGCCAAGCATGGCTTCGAGCTCGATATTCACGCCTACCCTTCGATCGCGGCGTTCTACGCGGGCTTTGCTACCGGCGAGACCGATGTGCTGATCGGCGGCCCGACGATCTTGCAGAAGCTTTATCAGGAAGGCGTGCCGGTGCGCATCATCGGCACCGGCTTCACGCTCGCCGACCTCGTAATCTTCGCCAAGGATGAATCGATCAAGTCGCTGGCCGACCTCAAGGGCAAGCAACTCGCTATCGACATGGGTGGTTCGCAATTCCAGGTCGTCAAGATCTACGCCAACGCCAAAGGCCTCGATCTCGGCAAGGACATCACCGTTGTGAACGCCAATTTCGGCGTCGCACGCGCGCAGCTCGAGGCTGGCCGCGTCGACGCGGCTCTCGTGATCGAACCGCTGGCGAGCATCAGCGCCAAGCAGCATCCGGACTGGCACGTCGTCTTTGGCGGCGCGCAAGGCTGGAAGGAAATCACCGGCGCCGACGGTTGGGAGATCGTTCCCGCGATGCGCGCCGACGCGATTGCCAAAAACCCCAACGCACCGAAGATGTTGCTGGCCGCACTGCAAGAAGTCGCAGATGTATTCGCAAAGAACACGGCGGAAGCCGACAAGATTGCCAATGAAACGCTCAAACTGCCCCCGGGCATCCTCATCGCTGCAGTCGAGAGCAAGCGTCTGCAGATGATCGTCAAGCCCGCGTGGGAGCCGGCGACGAAAAAATCCATCACCGATATGATGGAACGCGCGGTGAAGGCCGGGTTCTACGAAAAGATGCCGGACGCGAAGATCATCTATGCGCCATGAGGAAATCAGCGGGTCTGTCCCCAGCCTAGTCTTCCCGCGACAGACCCTCGTTTCCCTCCTCGTTTTTGCGATCTGCTGGGAGGCGTTGTCGCATCTGGCGCCGCTGCTCGGCATCCCGCCATTTGCCATCCCGAGCCTGCTGCGGATCGCCAAAAGCATCGCCACCATCACCCCGGCGGATATCGCGGTGACGCTGGCGCGCGTCATCGGCGCGTTAATCGCCTCGTTTGTGCTTGGGCTGGCGCTGGCGATGGCGATGTACCGCTCCGAGCGTCTCGAAAAATATCTGCACCCGATGATCCGCATCCTGATGGCGGTTCCGGTGGTGTCGTGGATTTTGTTCGCAGTGCTGTGGTTTCCGGGCGTCGAATTCCGCATCGGCTTCGTGCTGGTCGTCGTGTGCGGCCCGGTCTTCCTGATCGACACGCTCGACGCCATGCGCAGCGTGCCGCGCGAATTGCGTCATATGATGCAGTCGTTCCGGCCGAGCACATGGCAATATTTCTTCAAGCTGATGCTGCCGGCGATTGTCCCCACCATCTTCACCAGCTGGAAGGTCAACATCAGCCTGGCCATTCGCGTGGTCACCATTGCTGAACTTGTCGGCGCGGTGACTGGCATCGGCCATCAACTGTCGGTCGCGCAGGAGCTTTTTTCGGTCGCCGATGTATTTGCGTGGACGCTGGTGCTGGTCGCGCTGCTGTTCCTGCTTGAGGCCATGGTCTCGCGCGTCGAAGCGCGCGTGCTGCGGTGGCGCGCATGAAACGCAATATGAGCGGCCCGCCTGCTATCGATGTTCGCGGCCTGCGCAAGGTGTTCCGGCAGACCACCACCGGGCAATCCGTCGTTGCCATCGATCGCCTCGATCTCACCATCGCCCCGAAAGAAGTGGTGGCGATTGTCGGCCAGACCGGCTGCGGCAAATCGACGTTCTTTGACCTGATGATCGGGCTGGATGCGCCGAGTGAGGGCTCGATCCATATCGGCGACAAAAGCCCGCATGCCGACTTCGACTATTTCCGCGGGCGAATCGCGACCGTGTTCCAGCAGGATCGCCTGTTGCCCTGGCGCTCGGCGCTGGACAACGCCAAGCTGCCGCTCGAGCTGATCGGCCTGTCCGAGGACGAACAGCGCGAGCGCGCCCTCAGCTGGCTCAAGCGGCTTGGCCTGGGGCAATTCACCAATGCCTATCCGCACGAATTGTCAGGCGGCATGCGCCAGCGCGTGGCGATCGCGCGTGCTTTCTCGGTACAGCCCGACATTCTGCTGGCTGACGAGGCATTCGGACACCTCGACGAGGTCACGGCGGCGGAACTGCGCGAAACCTTTCTGGCGCTGGCGCGCGAGTGCGGCTCAACCGCGATCCTGATCACGCATCAGCTGGAAGAAGCGATCGGCGTCGGCGACCGCATTATCGTGTTCGGCAAGTCGGCGAAGTTACTCGCCGATATCCATGTCGCGCACTGGCCGAAGAAGAAATACGCGCTGCTGCGCGAGGCGATCCAGGCCACGCTCCAGACCAATAAGCCGGATCCGCGATTGGCCCGCGCGCCATCCAACACCCGTTCGTCCCCGCGCAAGCGGGGACCCAGGAGCAGCTAGCACCGGAGAATTTGACTCTGGGTTCCCGCTTGCGCGGGAACGAACGGTGGATGCGGCGCTCTCGCGAGTATAATTTTAATTCCCGAAAATCGCTTTCGCCGCATCGCCGATGGCTTCGACGTTTTCACCCGCATCGAGGAAACACACGATCCGGCATGGGCAGCCTTCGAGGCCCTCATAGCGCCAAGGAAACGCGCCGATGATGCAGCGCTTGCCCAACATCATTTCGATGTCGCCGCCAAGATTTTCAGCGTGCAACAGGCCTTCCTGGAATGCCCAATTGTGGAACGGGAAGACGTCGGCGGAGACTTTGCGGCCGGATTTCTTGTGCGTGTACTCGAAGGTGCCGAAGAATTCCGCCGGCGTCTTGCCGTGCTTCTTGGTGAATTCCTCGGCGAGATCGGGGCGCATATAGCGGATCGACGTATTCATCGCGTGGTCGCAGGAGCCGCAATCCATACCCCACCACTTGATCTTCTTCTTGAACATCCAGTGCAGCGTGTCGAGATTGGGACCGGGGTGATAGCAGAAATACCGCACCAGATCCTGCTGCGGCTGGCCCTCGTAATGCTTGTGCCAGCCGGTGTGCAGAATAAGAATGTCGCCCTCGCGGATGTCGGCGCCGGAGCTTTCGATCATCTGCGGCGTGATCACCGCCCAGTCATGCATGTGCTTCGAGATGTCGACCACGACGCCGCGATTGCACAGATAGTCGAGAGGCAAGTGCGCCATGTCGCCTTTTCGGTTGTCGGTGGCGTGCATGGCGCCGTCAAAATGCGTGCCGACATGCAGCGCGGTATCGATGCGCTGCGCGACGATCCGCACGGTTTGCAGATTTTGCGCGTAGTACATCTTGTTGCCGGCATAGCCGACCCAGCCGGGCGTATGCACATTCATGACGTGGGAGAGATCGACGATCTTCATTGCCAATGTCCTGGTGGCTTTTCGCTGCGCAGCCTAATCGATCACAGGAGGCCGCGCAGCGCCAGATGGGCGCCGAGCAGCAGGAGACCGATGAAGAAGCACAACCGGAAGGTTTCTTCGCGCACTATTCCGCGCACCACCTGCCCGAGCCACATTCCAACGAGTGCTACCGCCAGGGCCAGAAGCGAAGGCCCGGCCAGCGACGTCTTCACCTGCCCGGCATGGGCGAGCGCCAGAGCAAGCGTGATGGTAGAGACCGTGAACGAAAGGCCGAGCGCCTGAACCATCTTGTCGCGCTCGAATTGCAGCGATTGCACGTATGGCGTGCCCGGCATGACGAAAATCCCCGTCGCTACCGTGATCGCGCCGGTCGCGGCGCCCATGAGCAGACCGAGCCAGAGTTCGGCTCGCTGCGGGACGGAAAAGTGCACCTTAACCAGCCCGAGCGCGGCGTAGATCACCAGCGCCAACCCAAGCCAGACCGTTGCACGGCCGCTGTCGTCATGCGGAAGCAGCACGGCGCCGACGAAGGTGCCGGCACAAATGCCCATGAGCATCGGCCACAGCCGCCGCGCCAACGCCATCACGCCGCCGCCGACCGCGGCCTGCCAGACATTCGTCACCAGTGACGGCACAACCAGGATGGCCGCCGCCTGCGCCGGCGTCATCAGCAGGCCAAGCAGGCCGATCGACACGGTCGGCAGACCGAGGCCGATCACGCCCTTGACGAAGCCGGCCAGCAGGAAAGCTCCGGCCGTTGCAGTAAGAATAAGTGCAGAGTCCACGTCGGCACCTCGCCGGCAGACCCTGTGCGAAGGCCTGCCCGGATGCAATGCGCATGGGCGCAACCCTGCGTTCGATTCCGGCGAAGCCCGCTTCGTTGCCGTCGGCAATGGATCGATGCCATACTTTATTTTCAGCCTTCCATCGGGCGGAGCTGCACTGCATGCCGGAAGTTTTCGTTGCCAAAGCTGCCCAATTTCCCGACGGCGAGCGCCGGATCGTTGCCCATGGCGGTCGCGAAATCGGCGTGTTCCATTGGCAGGGTAAGTTCTACGCCTACGAGAATTTGTGCGTGCATCAGGGCGGGCCCGCCTGCGAAGGCATCATGATGCATAAGGTCGAGGACGTCATCGGTTCCGACCGCAGCTGGCTCGGCCAGAAGTTTTCGGGTGAGGAAATCCATTTCGTGTGCCCCTGGCACGGTTACGAATACGATCTCAAGACCGGCGAATGCGCCGCCGACCGGAGCCTGAAACTGAAAAAATTCGAAGTGCTCAAGCGCGGGGAGGACATCTATGTCGTCGCAAGCTGATACGATCGCACGCGCGAGCGATGCCGAAATCCAGGACATGCTGGCGAAGGCAGTGCGGCGCTACGCCGAACGCGCCGCGGAACGTGACGGCGCCCTGCCCGCCTTTGCGCCGGATGCCGCCACCGCGACCGAAGTGATGGTGACGGTCACCGCGATGCTCAAGGCCGTGAACCTGCAGGTGTTCGAGCTCGGCATGTGGCAAGCCTGGTCGGGACGATGAAAATGAGGAATTGCACCGACAACCTATTCCGCTCATTCCCGCGCAAGCGGGAATCCAGCGCTGGGTCCCCGCTTCCGCGGGGACGAGCGGGAGAGTGACAATGGAACTTCCCCTGTCCGATTTTCGCCGCATGGAGGTCGAGGAATTCGACACCGGCAAGCTGCTCGCCCACGCGGCCCAGCAGGCCACCGAACGCGGCTACAAGAATTTTCCCATCGTGGATGTCGACTCGCATCACTACGAAAGCGAATCGATCGGCGAGATTCTCGAATATATGGATGACCCGGTTCTGCAGCAGCTTGCCCGCAGCGCGCGGCAAGCCAATGCCAAGAGCGTCGGCATGCTTCCCGCCGGTGTCGGCTACCAGGACATGGGCGGACGTGTCATGCGCTATGCGGTGCGCGGCATGGAAAAAACCGAGCCCGGCGTGCATCGCGACATCGCACTGACGCGCCGCTGGATGGATGCCATCGGCATCGACGTTGCCGTGATGTTTCCGACACCGATGCTCCAGCTCGGGCTGCACCCGCAGGTCGAGGTCGAAGTAGCGCTGGCGCGCGCCTATAACCGCTGGCTGACCGAGCGCGTGCTCGCGCACGAGCCGCGTATCCGCTCGATGCTCTATTTGCCGTTCAATGATGCGGATGCCGCGCACAAAATGGTGCAGGAATTCGGACAGGCCAAAGGCGTGGTCGGGTTCATGGTGACGTCGGCCCGCTACAAGCCGGTGCACCACAATTCCTACATGAAGACCTATTCCCTGATGGAAGAGATGGGCCTGCCGCTCGCCTTTCACGCCGGCTACAACTGGAACGACCAGACCGTGGGCATGATGAACCGGTTTATCTCGGTGCATGCCCTGGGTTTCGTCTTCTACAACATGGTGCATCTCGCCAACTGGATCACCAACGGCTTGCCGGAGCGGTTTCCGAAACTCAAGGTGTTATGGGTGGAAAGCGGCCTCGCCTGGGTGCCGTTCATGATGCAGCGCTTCGACAACGAATATATGATGCGCTCGTCGGAGGCCCCGGCCCTGAAGAAAAAACCGAGCGACTATATGCGCGACATGTATTTTTCCTCGCAGCCGATGGAAATGACCGACATGGCGGCGCTCGAGCAGACCTTCCGCATGATCAACGCGGAAAACCAGTTGCTCTATTCATCCGACTATCCCCATTGGGATTTCGATCTGCCTTCGACAATCTACGACCTGCCGTTCCTGGACGAACGGGCGAAGCGCAATATTCTCGGCGGCAATGCGATGAAGTTGTTCAACCTCAAGCTGCCGGCGCAAAAGCTGGCCTACGTCGCATGAGCCGGATCAAGTGAAGGGAGGACACACGGTGCGCATACTTCTCGCGTTGATTTCATTGACGCTGCTTCTGACCGCGGGCGCCTCGGCACAGGATGCCGCGGCGGCATTCCCGAACAAACCGATCAAGATCGTCGTTTGCGTTCCGGCCGGCGGCGGTGTCGACACGGTGACCCGCATTGTCGCCGAAGGGCTGCATCAGAAGCTCGGCCAGCCGGTGGTGGTGGAAAACCGCGCGGGCGCAGCCGGCAATATCGGCGCCGAATATGTCTTCACGTCCGATCCTGACGGATACACGCTGCTGGCCGCGCAGCCGGCGCCTCTGACCGTCAATCCGTT
The DNA here is from genome assembly GCA_963819915.1 of uncultured Alphaproteobacteria bacterium. GTDB lineage: Bacteria > Pseudomonadota > Alphaproteobacteria > Rhizobiales > Xanthobacteraceae > Pseudolabrys. The sequence goes on along the minus strand of CAWFXX010000005.1, from coordinate 561,680 downwards.
GCTTTACAAGAAACTGAATTTCGATCCGACCCAATTCGAGCCCGTCGCAATCATGACGTCTATCGCGAACGTGCTGCTGGTGCGTCCCGATTTTCCCGCCAAGACGGCGAAAGAGTTTGTCGATTACCTGAAGGCCAATCCCGGCAAGGTGAATTATGCATCGCAGGGAATCGGCACCACCTCGCATTTGACCGCGGCGCTCTTCGAGCGCGTGACCGGCACCAAGCTCGTGCATGTGCCATACAAGGGCACCGCGCCGGCGCTCAACGACATTATCGCCGGCCACGTCGATTTCATTTTCATGGAGCTTGCTTCGGCGATCAAACTGCACGAGGCCGGCAAGGCGCGAATTCTCGCGGTCGCCACCGAAAAGCGCATTTCCACTTTGCCCGATATCCCGACGCTTGATGAAGCGGGCGTGAAGGGCTTCGAGTCCGGCACCTGGAACGCCCTCGCCGCGCCGCCGAAGACGCCCGCCGCCGTGGTCGCAAAACTCAACAAGGCCGTCAACGAAGTGCTGCACGGCCCGCAAGTGCAGGATCACTTTGCAAAGATCAACCTGCGCGCCGCCAGCGGCTCGCCGGCCGAAGCCGCAGCCTTCATCAAGAAGGAGACCGAAGTCTGGGGCGGTGTCATCAAGGACGCGCACGTCGAAGCGAACTGACAAACTTTTTTGCAAGTGGAGCGCGGGCGCACGACCCGCGCCGCCGCGCTACTCGCAGTAGGGTGGGCTAAGCGAAGCGAGCCCACCATGTGCGTCGCCAATTGTTCGTGGTCTGCGGTGGGCTCGGCGCGTTCCGCGCCTTAGCCCACCCTACGACCTCGTTGCAGACGCGAACCGAACCCGGGCAAGCCCGGGTTCGGATTGCTCACTGTGCCGCTGCAGCGGCTTTATGTTTCTTTTTCTTCTCGATCTTGTCGTGGTCGTCTTTGTTCATGGTGAAATAAACCGGCAGCGACCAGGTCGGCAGCCACAGCGGCAGCGAATCCTTGACCGCGCGCCAGGTGTTGTCATGCTGCTTCGCGATGTCCTCGGCTTCGAGTTGTTCTTTGGATTTCTTCTCCTTCGCAGTGGCGATGACCGGTGAAACGGCAATAGCCGCGGCCGCAAGTGTCAAAACAAGCTTTTTCATAATACCCCCCTTTGCAAAAGCGGCCGCCTCGGCCGCCGTTTTGCGGCTCCATCATCGGTTAAGGCGATGTTTTTGCAAGTGGGGCGCGGGCGCGCGACCTACGGCACCTGCCTTGTCCCCGATTCAATTTTCAAACACCCGGTTCTAACGACGGCTTGCGCCGCCGTTTGACCCTCGGGCGCGTCGAAAGTATAGGATTATTGTCAATGTAGGGCTGTGAATCGAGGGACGCCCGGCGGCCAAATGTCCGTCGCGTTTTTGCCGACAGCGCCATCGACAAGGCGTATAATGTGGCGACCTCACCGGCTATAAGCCGGAAATCAATACCGCGTAAGGAGACGACCATGGACGAGAGAACGCGCGACCCGTTGCAAATCCGCGCCGAGGACATCAACCCGCGCTACAACTGGGGCCGCGCCTTGCCCGCGCTCGGCACCATGGGCGTCGATTTCGAGGAACGCGTCGACTACCGTCGCCTGCACCGCTACCGGCTCGGCCGCGTCAAACAGGCGCTGGAGAAATCCGAGCTCGGCGCCTTGCTCGTCTTCGACGTCAACAACATCCGCTACATCACTTCGACCAAGATCGGCGAATGGGAGCGCGACAAGCTGTGCCGCTGGGCGCTGCTCACCCGCAATGGCGATCCGATCCTGTGGGACTTCGGCTCGGCCGCCGTCCACCACAAGCTCTACACGCCCTGGCTGAAGCCGGAGAACTGCAAGGCCGGCATCATCGGCATGCGCGGCATGGTCGATCCGGCGTTCGGCCTGATGGCCAAGCACTCCAAGGAGATCGCCTCGCTGATCAAGGAAGCCGGTTGCGAAAAGATGCCGATCGGCGTCGATATCATCGAGCCGCCGATGATGTTCGAATTGCAAAAGGCCGGCCTCAACATCGTGGATGGCCAGCAGGTGATGCTGGAGGCGCGCGAGGTCAAGTCGCAAGATGAGATCGCGTTGCTCAATCGCGCCGCCGCGATGGTGGATGGCGCGTATCATATGATCAATGAAGAGCTCAAACCGGGCGTGCGCGAGAACGACATCGTCGCCAAGGTCAACGAATTCCTCTATCGGCACGGTTCCGATGACGTGGAAGCCGTGAACGCCATTTCCGGCGAACGGTGCAATCCGCACCCGCATAATTTCACCGACCGCATGATCCGGCCGGGCGACCAGGCCTTCTTCGACATTCTGCAATCGTTCATGGGCTACCGCACCTGCTACTACCGCACCTTCAATGTCGGGCGTGCCACGCCGGCGCAACACGACGCCTACAAGAAGGCGCGCGAGTGGCTCGATGGCGCGATTGACCGCATCAAGCCGGGCGCGATGACCGCCCATATTTGCGGGGCTTTCCCCAAGGCGCAGGAATTCGGTTTCCCGGATGAGACGTCGGCCTTTGGACTGCAGTTCGCGCACGGCCTCGGCCTGGCCTTGCACGAGAGACCGATCATTTCGCGGGTCGTCTCGATGGATCATCCGACCGAGATCAAGGAAGGCATGGTGTTCGCCATCGAAACCTACTGCCCGGCGACCGACGGCTATTCTGGCGCGCGAATCGAGGAAGAGGTCGTCGTCACCGACAAGGGATGCCGCCTGATCACGCTGTTCCCGGCCGAGGAACTGCCGATCGCGAACAGGTACTAAGTTCGCGGCGCAAAACCAGTCTGCGCTCATTCCCGCGAAAGCCGCCCGAAGGGCGGTGTGCTTGGCACGCCTATGCGGGAATCCAGTTTTTTGTAATAGACAAGGACTGGGTCCCCGCTTTCGCGGGACGGGTGGCGTTAAGCCTTTCCGCCACGGTGCCCTGCTGCATCATCGCCGCCGGAAGCGCGACGCTCATCGAATCCACCATCGACGTCGGCATCAGGATGGTCGCGCCGCGCTCTTTCGTGGTCTCGTAGATGATGTTCATGGCGCGCAGATGCAGGGCCGCGGGCTCGCCGGCATAAGTGCGCGCTGCCTCGACAAATTTAGCGGCGATCGCGGCTTCGGCCGAGCCAAGGATAACGCGCGCTTCTTTCTCGCGTTCCGCCTGCGCCTGACGCGACATGGCGTCCTGCAGGGCAACCGGAATTGCGACGTCGCGGATCTCGACCGAATTGACCGAGATGCCCCAATCGGCGGTCTTGCCTGCGATCTCGGTGCGCAGCACTTCATCCGCGGCCTTGCGCTCCGCCAGCAGCGCCGACAGATGCGACGCGCCGATCATCTCGCGCAAGAGGTCTGTGCCACCCGATCGATCGCCGAACGATAATCGGTGATATTGAGCGCGGCGCGTTGCGCATCGTGCACATGCCAGAAGATCGATCGGCGTCGACGTTGACCGGGACCGTGTCGCGGGTCAGCGCCTGCTCGGCATTGAACTGGGTGGTCTGGATGCGCTCGTCGATGACGGCGGTCACGCTGTCAATGACGGGGATAATCACGAACAGCCCCGGGCCTTTCACGCTCGATAATTTACCGGCGCGCAGGATCACGAACCGTTCCCAGTTGTTCGCCATCTTGAGCGAAAATGCGGTGAGCACCGCGAGGATGCCGAAACCGACGCCGGCCGCCTGGAGGCCTGCACCGAACAGCGTTACACCGATGGCTCCGAAAATAATGGTGACAAGCGTGGTGATGGAATTCATGGCAAAGCTCCGCGTTGCAATGATGAGTCGCGGCGCAGTCGGCGACAACGCCGTGCACTGGAGATACGGTTTTTGGGAGAAACTACAAGGCGACGGGGCAGCGTCGCCGGCTAACCCCTGATCGCCCGCCGGAATCCCACCTCATATCAACGTGATGGGATCAGGCCGGAGCCTTCTCCTTCAGGTGCGGAAATCGCTCGCTCAATAATGACCCCGGGTAGTAAGTCGGCTTGAACGCCGGGTGCGCACGGATGTTGTCGAACCATGTGACGACACGCGGCAGGTCCTGCCAGTCCGGCATTCCGAGGTCGTTCATCCGCACAAGCGCCGGCATCACCGCGACGTCTGCGAGGGAGATGTTCTTGCCAAGCAGCCACGGCCCGCCGCTCTTTGCGATCTCGGTATCCATCCGCTCATAGGAGCGGCGGAGCCGCGCGAGTGCCGCATCCATTTCCGGTTTCGGAAAACCGGTTTGCCCCATGGTCATCATGAATTCGCGGCGCAGCGGCTTTGATTCCGCCATGGCGACGAAGGCGTCGCGGCTCATCTTCTGGAAGCTCGGCAGGAACGCGAGGTTGAAGGTCGGCACCCGCACGGCCGCCGCCGGCATTTCGTCGATGAAATGCATCAGCGCGCGCATGCGGGCGCGCGCAACCGGATCCTCGGGCGTAAAGCCGTCTTTCGGCGCGACTTCGTCGAGATATTCGGTGATGACCGTGGAATCGATGACAATGGAACCGTCGTGGTCGAGCGTGGGCACGACGCCGTTGGGATTGAGCTTGAGGTAATCGGGCTTGAGCTGGTCGCCCTCGAGCAGATTGAGCTTGACCTCGTCGAATGGAAGCCTCTTGGCGTTGAAAACAAAGCGAACGCGCTGGCTGCAGGTCGATTGCGGCGCGTTATAAAGTTTGAAGGCCATCTAGAACTCCCGTTCGGTAATCTTGTATTCGGGCACCCGAGGATGCCGCATGCGTTCGCTGCATATCCACTATGAAGTTTACGGGCAATTTACTTGTAGTAGACACCCCCGCCCGGTTCACTGAAAACGTGCGCAGCCGCCGTTTTCCTCCCTACAGGCTTATGACGGCGGCGTGAATCCTCCACCTTATGCACACGGGCCCCGCAAGGGGCCCTTTTTTTAGGCCTTGCTTGATTTGTCATCGCCGGGCTTGTCCCGGCGATCCCGCTAAGCCGGGCACCCGTGCGTCCCTAAGCGAGATGGCCGGGACAAGCCCGGCCATGACAGCAGAGGCCTACTCCAGCCCGGTCGACACGTTCTTGTTTTCGGGCGTGAGCTTCATGCCGGCGGCAAGCGCCATCGTCTCGGCGAGCGCCGCGAAGTCCTTTTGCAAATATGCTTCGGGATCCTTCTGCAACGTCGCGGCGCCGAAGTGGGTTTGCAGCACCTCGCGCGTGGCGGCGGTCACCGGCATCGGCACATCCCATTCACGGCCAAGCTCGAGGCCGAGATCGAGGTCCTTGCGCAGCAATTCCGGCGTGAAGGTCGTCGTCCAGTCGAGATTGACCAAAGCCGGCGTCTTGTAGCGCGTGAACATCGAGCCCATCACGCCGTTGTTCATGAACGCGAGGAAGGCGTGACGCGGCACTCCCATTTTGTTGGCGAGCAGCGTGATCTCGATCAGGTTCTCGATCACCACACCGAGCATGACGTTGTGCGCGATCTTGCAGATGCGCGCGAGTTCGCCATCGCCGACATAGGATACACCTTGCGGCGCGAAGACCTCGATCAGCGGCATCGCGATCTTGGCATCGGCTTCGGGACCGGATACCACCGATGACAGCTTGCCGGCTTTGATGACCTTCGCATTGCCGGACACAGGCGCCGCCAGGAAGCTCACGCCTTTTTCGGTCAGACGTTTGCGGATGGCAGCCGACTCCTCGACCGAGATCGACGAGCAATCGACCAGCATCTTCGGTTTTTTCGCGCCGCTCAGCAGACCGTCCTTGCCGAAGACAACTTCCTCGACATCCTTGCCGGTCGAAACGATCGCAAACACCACATCGCAATCTGCAAGTTCGACCGGCTTGTCGACCAGCTTGCCGCCCTTGGCAGCGAGCGGCTCAGCCTTGGCGCGGGTGCGGTTCCAGATGGTCACATCATGGCCGGCCTTGAGCAGGCGCTCGGCCATGGGCGTGCCCATACGGCCCGCCCCGATCCAGCCGATCTTCTGTGCAGTCTTCGACATCACGAAACTCTCCCGTTGAAACTTGTCGCGGTCCAGGCGCGCGTGGCGGGGCTTTAGCCGGTCTGCCGCAATTGCGCCAGAGGCGACTTACCGGTTGAGAATCCGCATGGGCGCATGCTTGTGGTGGGCGTTCAAAGCGCATTATCCTTCGAGCAAGGCCGCTCACAAGGCCGCCGAGGGATCCGCGCTCAAAACGCCTTGGCCCAGTTCGCGGGAGGATAACAGGCTCCGATGCAGGATGCCGTCACCACGATCGCCGTGACCGGTGCTCCGGTCCGTTCGCAAAACGGCGAGCGCCTGCGCGCGATTGCGCGCAATATCTTTCCTTTCGTCGTCGTCGGTACGATTTGGGAAATTGTCGCGTGGGCGGGCGTTTTTCCGCACCGTCTGTTTCCGACGCTGGAAGAAGTGGCGGCGTCCTTTGTTCGGCTCACCATCGCGGGCATTCTCCCGCATCACGCCATCGATACCGTCATCCGCCTGCTGAGCGGCTTTGCCTTGGCCGCCATTTTCGGCGTCACCATTGGCGTGCTGATGGGACGATCGCGCCGCGCCGAGGATATTTTTCTTCCGCTTGTGAGCATTTGCGCGCCGATCCCCGGCCTCGCTTATGCGCCGTTGTTCCTGCTCTGGTTCGGCCTCGGCAATATTTCGGCGGTTCTATTGGTCGGCTTCGTGTCGGCCTTCCCGATCATCTTCAACAGCTGGACCGGCGTGAAAGCGGTGAAGGAGATCTGGGTGCGCTCCGCGCAATCCATGGGCGCGGACGACCGCCGGCTGTTCAGCCACGTCATCCTTCCGGGCGCCTTGCCTTACATTCTCACCGGGCTTCGCCTCGGCCTGGCGCAAGCCTGGCGTATCCTCGTTGCGGTCGAAATGCTCGCAGCCGTGCCCTGGGGTCTCGGCTGGCTCATCTTCGGCGCGCGGGAATTCCTCAACACGGATGTCATGCTGGCCGGCATCGCGGTCATTGCGCTCATCGGCCTCGGGCTTGAGAAATTCGTGTTCCAGAAAATCGAAGACTACACCGTGGTGCGTTGGGGAATGGTCACCGCATGACCGAAAACGGACAACGCAACCGCTCGCTCATCCGCGCCGCGATCACGCTCGCCATCGCAGCGGCCATCTACGAGGCCCTTGCGCGCAGCGGTTATTTCGCGCCGGCCCTGCTGCCGACAATTCCGGCCGTCGCGAAAACCCTCTTCGAGATGATCGCCGATGGCAGCATCATCGAGCATGCCGCCTTCACCATGTACCGGGTGATGTTCGGCTTTGGTCTTGCGGTTGTCGTGGGCATTCCGCTCGGCATCCTGATGGCGCGCTTTCGTGCCATCGAAAATTTCTTTCTCCCGCTGGTCAGCGCGCTGATGCCAATTCCCTCCTTCGCCCTGGTGCCGCTGTTCATGCTCTGGTTCGGCATCGGAAACCTGACGACGATCCTGATCGTGTTCTACGCCGCAACGTTCCCGATGGTGTTCAACACATGGTCGGGCGTGCGCTCCGTCAATCCGCTCTGGCTGCGCGCGGCCGGCGCCATGGGCGCCGACGAACACAGCCTGTTCTGGAAGGTGATCATCCCGGGCGCTTCGCCTTTCATCATCACCGGCATGCGGCAGTCATTTTTGCGGGCGTGGATCGCCGTGGTCGGCGCCGAGATGATCGCCGCCTCCGACTGGGGGCTCGGCTGGGTGATCTTCGATGCCAAGGAATTTCTCAACGCCGACATCATGCTGGCTTCGCTCGCCGTCATCGGCGCGATCGGTTACGCCTTCGAGCGGCTGGTGTTCGGCTCGATCGAGCGCGCGACCGTGCAGCGCTGGGGCATGGTGCGCCTGGCCAAGGGCTAGGACGTTAAGAGCTAGAGACGATTTGAGCCGGAACAAGCGGACAAACTTATGGTCCCGATCGAAATTAAAGACGTTTCGCTGGTCTACGATACGCCCGGCGGCAAGGTGCCGGGCGTCAGGGACGTCAGCATCAATATCGATGCGTCCGAATTCGTCTGCATTGTCGGCCCGTCCGGCTGCGGCAAATCCACGCTGCTGAATATCATCGCCGGTTTCCTGTCGCCGGCCGCGGGCGAAATCCGCATCGGCGGCAAGCCGGTGACCGGGCACGGCATGGACCGCGGCGTCGTATTCCAGGATTTTGCCCAGCTCTTCCCGTGGCGCACCGCGCTCGGCAACGTGTCCTTTGGCCTCGAGATGAAGGGCTTGCCGAAGGACGAACGCGATAAAATCGCGCGTGAGCAGCTGCGCCTGGTGAAGCTGGAAAAGTTCACCGAGCTCGTACCCGCATCATCTGTCGGGCGGCATGCAACAGCGGGTCGCCATCGCGCGCGCGCTGGCGTACAATCCCTCGGTCCTGCTGATGGACGAACCGTTCGCGGCGCTCGACGCAATGACCCGCGACGACATGCAGCGGCTGCTCGCCGACGTGTGGCGGGAAACCCGCAAGACGGTGATCTACGTGACGCATAACGTGGCGGAAGCGGTCTATCTCGCCGATCGCGTGGTGGTGATGAGTGCGCATCCCGGGCACGGTGAAGAAGATCGTCAAAATCGATCTGCCGCGCCCGCGCGATCCGCTCAGCGTGGAATTCGTCGAATGCCAGAAGGAGCTGATGGGCTACCTCGGTCACGACATCGGCGCCGAGGACGCAGCAAAAGGCGCCAACGGCAAAGCCAAATCATAGGGAGGATCAACGATGACCATTCGCAACAAAGGAATGACCCGCCGGCAATATCTGGCGGCCACCGGCGCAGGCGTGCTGGCGGCGGGCCTGGGTGGACGACCGGCGGCCGCGCTGGAAACCGTGCGCCAGGGCTACCAGACCAATATGTGGGGCATGCCGACCTACTATCTGTTGCGATCCGGCCTGCTCGAAAAGCACGGCGTAAAGTTCGAGGAATTCGCGGTGCCGTCCGGCAACCTCACCATGCAGCAAATGGTGGCGCGCCAGGTCGACATGGGCACCTATGCCGGACCTTCATTCGCCATCGGCCATGACAAAGGCGGCCTCGTCGCCATCGCCATGATCGAATATGTCGGCAAGACAGCGCGCGTAATGGCGCGCAAGGACCTCGGCATCACCAAGGTCGAGCAGCTCAAGGGCAAGAAGGTCGCCAACCAGACCGGCTCATCCACCGGCAACATCTTCGTCGACCAGATCGCGACCAAGGCCGGCATGAAGAAGGGCGACTATGAAGAGATCCGGATGAACGTGAACGACATGGTGGCCGCCATGGCAGCGAAAACCGTGGACGCCATGGTCAATGTCGAGCCCTATAATGCTATCGCCGAAGCCGATGGCCTCGCTGTCACGATTTCCGAATTCGACCAGTTCGACAGGCTACCGGTCTTCATGGCGGCAACGCCGGAGTTCGTCGAGAAGAGCCCGGACACCGTGGTCGCCTATCTGAAAGCCTGGCTCGAAGTGGCCAAGGACTTCAAGAACAGTCCGGCCAAGGTGTCGGATACGATCTTCTCGTTCTACACATCGAAGGGTTACACGATGTCGAAGGACACCTTCGCCAAGGCGCTGGCGCGGGTCGAGGTGCAACCCGGCTGGCCGGCCGATATCGTTCCCTACATGACCGCACAATCGCAGATCCTGATCGACACCAAGAAAATCAAGGCGATGCCCGACTGGAGCAAGGCTTTGCGCACTGATTTTCTGAAGAAGGCCATGGCCTGACGATTTAAACCATTGCGACCAGGGCCGGCGCTGCGCGCCGGCCTTAATCTTGGAAATCACGGAGTAACCTGAATGCCCGCCAATCCGCTTACGCAATCCGGAGAGCCCGTCACCTGGAATTTCAAGCTGCTCGCGCAGAACGACCTCGGCGGCTTCGGCGGCATGGGCGAAGGCATGTCGGTGCAGATCGCCAAGGACGGGCGCCGCATCATGTGGCTCGCGCATGAGAGCGCGCCGAAGAACTTCACCGGCGTCGATGTCTCCGACCCGCGCAATCCGAAAGTGGTGGTTCAGACCGACCTGCCGAAGCCTCACATGCGGTCGAATTCGCTGGAGACGGCCAGTGATATCATGGCAGTGGCCTACCAGACGCAGAAGACCGGACAACAGCCGGCCGGACTTCGAACTGTTCGACATCTCGGTGCCGGAGAAGCCGCGCTCGATCTCGTTTTTCGACTGCTCGGGACCGACATCGCGCGGCGTGCATCAGTTATGGTTCTGCGACGGCGAATTTGTGCACATGGCCTCCGGCTCGCCCGACTTCAAGCCGAGCAACCCGAACGACGACCAGTTCTACCGTTGCATCGACGTGCGCGATCCGTCGAAGCCGAAAGAAATCGGCCGCTGGTGGATGCCGGGCACGAGCGCGACCGACAATGTCGCACCGCCGCCGCGTCACCCGCTCGACAAAGGCTATCGCGCGCACAACACCAACGTTTATCCGCAGCGCCCGGACCGGCTCTACCTTTGCTACATCGACGGCGGCATGTTCGTGATGGACATCAAGGACAAGGCCAATCCGAAGGTCATCTCGCACTGGACCAATTCACCGCCCTATACCGGCTTCATGCACACGGCGGTGCCGCTGTTCGATCGCAACCTCATGCTGGTGACCGACGAATTCGACCGAAAACGCCGGCAAGGACTGGCCGAAATTGATCTGGATTCTGGACATGCGCGACGAAACGCATCCGGTCTCGATCTCGACCTGCCCGCTGCCGCCCGTCGATGCCTACAAGGATCGCGGCGGACGCTTCGGCGCGCACAATATTCACGAGAACGTCGCGCTGCCGACGTCCTGGCAGTCGGACCAGATCGTGATCGGCACCTTCTTCAATGGCGGGCTGCGCGCCTACGATATTTCCAATCCCTACCAGCCGCAGGAAGTCGGCACCTTCGTGCCGCCGCCGCCGAAAGGCACGCCGGTCGGCGCCGTGCAGCTCAACGATGTCTTCGTGGACGAGCGGCAAATTGTGTACACAGTCGACCGCCACACCGGCGGGCTGTACACGCTGGAGATGGATTTTTAGCCATCTCCCTCTCCCCGCTTGCGGGGAGAGGGTCGGGGTGAGGGGGCCTTGCGACATGCTCAAAATCGCGGCTAAGCCCCCTCACCCGGATCGCTTCGCGATCCGACCTCTCCCCGCTCAGCGGGGAGAGGTAAGATAGGCACCATGAACTCTCTCTTCCTTTCCCCCGCCGCAGGGCGCTTTGGCCGCAGGCTCAAGCGCGAGCGCGGCGCGCGTTTGCCCGTCACGGTGATCACCGGCTTTCTCGGTGCCGGGAAGACCACGTTGCTCAAGCGCTTCCTGGCAACGCCGGAAGGCAAAGGTACGGCGGTGGTGGTCAACGAATTCGGCGCGACCGGCATCGACGATGCGCTGGTGCGATCGAGCGCCGACGAGACCGTACTGCTGGGCAATGGCTGCCTGTGCTGCATTACCCGCACCGACTTGCAGCAGGCGTTGCGACGCATGGTGATCGAGCGCGAGCGCGGCGAATTGCCGGACTTCCGCCGGGTCGTGATCGAGACCAGCGGGCTCGCGGATCCCTCGCCCATTTTGCAGACTTTCGCGACCGACCGCGCCCTCGGCAGCGTTTTCCATGTCGAGGCCGTGGTGACGGTGGTCGACGCCGAGCACGGCCTCGATACGCTGTCCTGGTCTTCAGAGGCGCGCAAGCAGGCAATGCTCGCCGACCGTCTCGTCGTCACCAAGACCGACATCTCCGGCGAGAGCGCAGGCGCGACGCTCGTCGCGCGCTTGCGCGAACTCAACCCAGGCGCCGAAATCCTGGAAGCGGTCAATGGCGCACTTGATCCCACACGTCTCACCGAACCGGCGGCCGATCAGCGCAACCCCTTCGTTGCCGACGTAGCGCACGCCGACGGCATCGGCAGCTTTGTGCTGACCGGGAGCACACCGATGCCGTGGCCGGTATTTGCAAGAACCATGGACACCTTGATGACGCTGCGCGGGCCGGATTTGCTGCGGGTGAAGGGATTTATCGACGTGGAAGGATGCAAAGGGCCGGTGCTGGTGCAGTTCGTGCAGCACCTGGCCCATCCGCCGGTTGAGCTTGAATCGTGGCCCGACGGAAATCGCACCAGCCGAGTCGTGTTCATCACGCGCAATATTTCGGAAGCGCAGGTGCGCGGGTTATTGGCGGCAATCAATGTACTAGTTTAGCTGTCATCACCGGGCCGCCGCGGAGCGGCAAGTCCCGGTGATCTCGCTTAGGAGGGCAGCGGTCTTGCCCTACTAAGCGGGATGGCCGGGACAAGCCCGGCCATGACGAGGCGGAGACGTTAATCTAAAACTGCGCTCGCCCGGGACGACAGAAAAACTACTCCCGATCTCTTCCCGCGATTTCCGCCTGCCAGGGCGCGACGCGGCGCTCGACCCAGCCGATCAGCCAATTCAGGCCGACCGCCATCAACATCAGAATGATGATCGGAACGAACATCGTAGCGGTGTCGAAATTATTGGCGGAGTTGATGATCACCGCGCCGAGGCCGGAAATCGTGGTGAAGAACTCCGCGATCACCATCGCCACCACGGCGCGGCCGACGGCCAGGCGCACGCCGGCCATGATGTAGGGCAGCGTTGCGGGCAGCACGATGCGGCGCAGGATTACCAGGTCGGGCGCCACGAAGGATTTTCCGACCTCGATCAGCGTCTTGGGCACGGCGACGACGCCGAGCCAGGTGTTGATCGTGATCGGGAACAACGCCATCAGAAAAACGACCGCGACCTTGACCGCGAAGCCGAGGCCAAGCCAGAGGATCAGCAGCGGCACCAGCGCGACCAGCGGCATGGCGTAACCGGCGGTGACGTAGATTCCCAAGGCCGCTTCCGCCACGCGGAAACCGCCGATCAACAGGCCCAGCGGCACGCCAAGCACGATGGCCAGTGCATAGCCGAGTAAAAACGGCCGCAGGGACTCAAAGAGCGCCGACCACAATTGGCCGGACACTGCCAGTTCCCAGAACGCCACAGCGATCGCCGACGGATAGGAACCAAACACCGGATTGATGCGACGGCCGAAGATCTCCCACAGGATCAGCACGACCGTGATCGAGGCAACCGTGATCACCCAGCGCGGCAAGGGTTTGCGATCGGCCGGTTCAGTAGCCGGTGTGGCCGCACGCTTGTCGGTGATATCGACCATCGCGACTATCTCTCTCCCGCTCGTCCCCGCGAAAGCGGGGACCCAGTACGCAGAAATCTAGACCTGACGATCCTGATCCTGGTTTCCCGCTTGCGCGGGAATGAGCGGAGTATGTGGCAATTGAAATGCATTCAATGCACCGATGCGCCATCGTGGATTGCGCGCCAGACCTTGTAGCGCGTGTCGGCGAATTCCGGCGTCCCGCGCACGAGCCCGAGATCAGGGCGCGGTCGCTTGAGCGGCACGTCCATGACTTCCTGCACGCGGCCGTTTTTCATGACGACGATGCGGTCGGCGATCAGCACGGCCTCATCGAGGTCGTGCGTCACGAATATAATCGTCTTGCCGGTGCGGGCATGGATATCCAGTAGTTCGGCCTGCAGCGATTCACGTGTCTGCGCATCGAGCGCCCCGAAAGGCTCATCCATCAGCAGGACCTTGGGATCGATGGCGAGCGCGCGCGCGATGCCGACACGCTGCTTCATGCCGCCGGAAAGTTGGTGTGGCCGTCGGTTCTGCGAATCCTTCAATCCCACCAGATGCAGATATTTTTCGGCCGTCTCGCGCAGCGCGGTGCCGCGCACGCCCTTCATTTCCAGACCGAACATCACGTTTTGCATCGCCGACAGCCATGGCAGTAATTCCGCGTGCTGGAAAACCATGCCACGGTCGTGGCCACAGCCGTGGACCTCGCGTCCGTCCACCGTCACGCGGCCACTGGTCGAGGGGTCTAGTCCCATGGCGACACGCAGCGCCGTGGTCTTGCCGCAACCGGACGGGCCGATCAGCGCAACGATCTCGCCATCCTTGACGCTGAAGCTGACGCGGTCGAGCGCCTGCACGTGATGAACCTCGTCATCCACGCGCAACGTAAAGCGCTTGGATACGTCGAGGAAAGTCACCTCACCCATTCAATTCTCCAAAAACTCTACAAGACGCCGTCTAGTGGCCGACAATATTGAGCGCCTTTTCACGATATTCCGGCGCGGTCACGACCTTGAGATCCAGCGGCGCCTTCAACTTGCCGGCCTTTACCATCTGCTCCTGGATCCATTGGATCTTCTCCGCCGGGAGCGGCAGCGTCGGATCCACGGCGTGATGCGCGACGGCGTCATCGTACACGAATCCGGGGCGCGGATCGTCAGCTTTTGCGTGGATTAACTCGCGGGTGAGGGCAATGGTTTCCTCCCGATGTGAGAGCGCATATCGCAATGCGCTCATCTCGGCGGCAAGAAACTTAACGGTATCGTCGCCCCGCTCCGCCAGTTTCTTCGCGTTCGATACGATGCAGACGCGCAGAAAATTCGGCACGGCATCGCGGCCGGCAACCAGCAGATGAATGTTCTTGGGCGCGATCGGCTGATATTCGTTCGAAATCACCGCGGCATCGACTACTCCGCCGACCAGCGCCTGATAGCGGTCGTTGTCCCCACCGACGGCCGCGAGCTTCACGTCCGTATCGGCGACGCCGTATTTTGCAAGCGCCGAGCGCGCCAGCATGTCGGGCATCGAGTTCGGGGCGGATACCGCAATCTGCTTGCCCTTGAGATCCTCGACCTTGCTGATCTTGTCGGTGGCGTAAATGGCGTGCGGAACGACGACCCAGTGACAGCCGAGCAATTTTACATCGCCGCCCTTGGCGTCAACCGCAAAAACTCCCTGCGGACCTCCCTCGAAGCTGTCGAGCTCGCCGGCGATCAGCGCCTTGAGCGCGAGTTGGTCGTCCTTGAATTGCGAGATCTCGACCTTGAGACCCTGTTTTTTCGCGAAGTCACGCGTCGACACCATCAGGAAAATACCGGCGTCGCCCTTGGCGTTGATCAGGCCGTGCTTCCAGACCTTTTCTTGTGCGAATGCTGGAGCAGCCACCGCTGCTGTCAGTCAACGCTACGCATGCAGCAAGCCTGATCCGGTTGGCGTTCATTTGCGCTCCTCCCTGCGTTCTCGCGCCTTAATGGCGTCTATCGTGCCTCGGTTTCCCCCGACAAAAATTCTAGCATCATTTCGGGCAGTAGGGGATGAGAAGCAAGCACGTCATTTTCCCGATTTTCATTGGGAAAAGGCCTGCCTTGCACACAGTTTAAGCTAGGCGGGCGCGAGGCGGGAGACGTTGTCTCGCGCCGCCTTGATAACGTCGGGGATCGCCGCGTCGTTTCCGGGCGCCATGATATGTACCCCGGCGACGTGCGGTATCTCCGCCAGTTCGCGAACGACATCGATGCAAATGCGGCGGCCCTCCGCCGCCGGATCCGCGGCGCGATCCATGCGGTCGATGATTGCGTCGGGGATTACGGCGCCGAACAGCTTCTCCTTGATCCAGCGTGCCGATTTGGCCGAGCGCAGCGGCACAATGCCGATCAGGAAAGACAATTTATCCGCGATGCCGTGCTCGGACAGGCGCGCCATATAGCGGCGGACCACGCCGGCATCCATGCAGAACTGTGTCTGCACGAATTGCGCGCCGGCAGCGGCCTTGGCCTCGAGACCGGTGGGCTTCCAGCCGGGCTGCGGATCGACCGGATTGTCTGCGCTGCCGAGGAAAAAATCGGCGCGGCCGGTGAACTTGCGCCCGGTCGGGAGCTCGCCGGTGTCGCGCATGCGGCGCGCGGTTTCGAGCAAAGCGCGCGGATCAAGATCGAACACCGCTTTTGCATCGGGCTGATCGCCGGCGCTCGGATCATCGCCGCGCAACATCAGCAGATTGAACACGCCGGATGCAGCCGCGCTCATCAAGTCGCTCTGCAAGGCGATGCGGTTGCGGTCGCGGCAGGTCAATTGCAGGATCGGCTCGATCCCCTGGTCGACCAGCATGGCGGCTGACGTCACCGCGCCAAGATGCGGACGCGCGCCGGCGCCGTCGGTGATGTTGACCGCATCGGCGAGACCCTTCAGCGACAGTGCTTTGTCCAGCAATTCATTGCGGTCCACCGTCACCGGCGGCGTCACTTCCGCCGTGATAACAAAGCGCCGGGCACGAAGTTTGTCCTGCAACGTCGTTGGCATCCAACCCAAGTCGCAAAATTGAGTGGACGTTGCAAGGGCAACAATGGGAAAAACAGCATCAACAGCGCGACAGCACGAATTGGCAGGTGGCCGTGTTTCAACTGGCGAAATCAATAGCCGATGCGATCGCTCCGATTGGCGACGGCTGCATGCTGGTTGTGCCGCGCGAGGTGTCCGGCGTACCGATGGCGGCGACACGTGCTTTGATCAAGCGCGGCGTGAAGGGGTTGCATTTGGTGGCGCTGCCGACCTCGAGCTTGCAGGCCGATCTGCTGATCGGCGCCGGCTGTATCGCGACGCTGGAAACGAGTGCCGTCAGCCTTGGCGAGTTCGGACCCGCCCCACGTTTCAACGCTGCGGTGACATCGGGCACGATCGAAATGAAGGACGCCACCTGCCCGGCCCTGCACGCCGCATTGCAAGCTGCCGAGAAGGGCGTGCCGTTCATGCCGCTGCGCGGTCTCATCGGCTCGGACGTCCTGAAATATCGCAACGACTGGAAAGTGGTCGACAGCCCGTTCGGCAACGACGACCCGATCGTGCTGCTGCCCGCCATCAAGCCCGATGTCGCGCTGATTCATGCGCCGATGGCGGACCGCTTTGGCAATGTCTGGATCGGGCGCCAGCGCGAGCTTGCCACCATGGCGCACGCGGCGGAGCTGACAATTGCCACCGTCGAGAAAATTCACGACGGCAACCTGCTGGACGACCCCGTGCTCGCCGCCGGCACATTGCCGGGCTTCTATATCGAGAGCATCGCAATCGCCGAACGCGGCGCCTGGCCGCTTGGACTACCGGATCATTACGCCGCGGACGCAGAGCATCTTGCGGAATATGCCCGCCTGGCTGCGACACCGGAGGGCTTCACCGACTATCTCGACAGGTATGTGTATGAGCCGAAGGCGGCGTAATTTTCAGCCTGTCATGGCCGGGCATAGCCGTTCGGAGAACGGCGTCGCTTTGCTCGCCTATGTCCCGGCCATCTCGCTTAGGGGGGCACCTTGCGTCCCTAAGCGGGATGCCCGCGACAAGCGCGGGCATGACAATCGAGAGGTTCAAGCGTGACAATGAGGGCCGACTTCCGCCCCGAGGAACTGCTCGCCGACGTGATCGCGCGCCTGATCGGCGACGTGCGTCATGTCGCGGTCGGCAATGCCTCGCCGATCCCGGCAACCGCCGCATTGCTTGCCCGCGAGCGCGGAAACGGGCGGCCCTACGTGTCATTGCTGCAAAGCCGGAAGCATAATTTCTTCACCGATGGCGCCCGCGAACTGTTCGATTGCGCCGGCCAAGGCCGCATCGACGTGTTCTTCCTCTCTGGCGGTCAAATCGACGGCCAGGGCAACGTCAACCTCGTGAGCACCGGCGACTACAGCCATCCGAAGGTGAGGTTTCCCGGCTCATTCGGCTCGTCTTATCTTTATTACGTGGTGCCAAAAGTTATCCTGTTCCGCACCGAGCATTCGCGCCGCACTTTGGTGCCCAAGGTCGATTTCATCAGCGCCCCGGGTGCAAATGATGGAAATGTCTATCGTCCGGGCGGACCGGTCGCGCTGGTGACCAACCGCTGCCTGTTCAGCTTCACGGACGGGCACTTCACGCTTACCAGCGTCCATCCCGGGCATACGGTCGAAGAGGTCGCGGAGAACACAGGCTTCGATTTCGATATGCCGTCCAATGTGGCAGAGACGCCGGCACCCACACCGGAGACGCTCAAGCTCATGCGCGAAGTTGTTGCCCCGCAACTGGCCGAGGTCTACCCGCAATTCGCCGCGCAGGTGTTCGGAGTTCGGCAAAGCCGCTTTGACGGGCTGAAAACCCCCGCCCTTCCAGTCATTTCCGGTGTGAGCTAGGGTGCCGCCCGCGCGGCCGCTCTGGCCGTGGGCATCACAAGAAACTGAAGGATAAGCTCGGTGAAAACGGTTGAAGCTGCGGTGATCGGCGTCGGATGGGTTGGCGGAACGCGCGCGGAGACGCTCGCGCGAACGGCGCTGGTCGACAAATTGCACCTGTGCGAAATCCGGCCCGACCGGCTGGCCGAGGTGAAGGCGCTTTACAAGCCGGCCACCGCAACGCTCGATTACAATGACATCATCAAGAACAATAATATCTCAGTGGTCTATATCTCGACCACGCCGGAATCGAACCACTATCCTATCTGCCGCGACTGCCTGAAATCCGGCAAGAACGTCATGCTGGAGAAGCCGATCGCACTGGAGCTGTGGGAAGCCGATGAGCTCATCCAGCTCGCCAAGCGGAACAATCTGAAATTCACCATTGGCTACTCGCAGCGTTTCAATCCGAAGATCGCCTACGCCAAGAAGAAGATCGTGGACGGCACGCTCGGCAAGGTCGTCTCCGTGCTGGTGAGCCGGCATCTGTCGCGCAGCCTCGGCAAGAAGATCGCCAGCCGCGTGCGGCTGTCCCCCGTCGTCATGGAGTCGACGCACGATCTCGATTTCGTGCTGTGGCTATTGGAGCCGGCGAAGCCCGTACGCGTCTATTCGCAGGGCGCCTACGGCTACATGCAGCCGATCAACGGTTCGCACGACGTGATGTTCACCACCGTCACCATGGACAATGGCGTGGCGGTGATGATCGGAGGCGGCTGGAACCTGCCGCCGAGCTATCCCAATTACTGCGCGACCTGGATCGAGATTACCGGCACCGACGGTTCGCTGTTCCTCGACGACACCCAGCGCGACAACTGGCTCAACACCGAGAAACGCGGCCAGGAATTTCCGATGTCGACGATGCCGGGCGAATGGGTCGACAATGTCTTCGCCGGCGGCATGGGACCGGAAACCATCCATTTCCTGGAGGCCTGCATCCGCGACACGCCGGTGATGGTGACGCCGGAAAGCGCGCGCCGCGTGATGGAAACCTACAGCGCCGCCGACCTGTCGGCCGACCGCAATGAACCGGTCGATTTGCCGCTCACCAACGAGACGATCTCGGGCATCGCGGAGCTCAAGGAGCGAAACCGGGCCGGGATAAATCCGGCGGGAGCGGCGTCATGAAGAAATCAGCCAAGGGCGTCGGACTTGCGATTATTGGTGGCGGCCGCGTCGGCCTGTTTCGCGGCGAAGTGGCGGCGCGCCATCCGGCGGTCGAATGGATCGGGCTGGCCGAGAAGAACCCGAACCGCGCCGGCGAGGTCGGCCCGAAAATCAGTGCTGACTTCGTCACGCAAAGCCACGTCGAACTGCTCAAGCGTCCGGAAGTTACCGCCGCCATCATCTGCACCGACGAGCATTTGCACGTCGATCCGATCATGGTCGCGCTCGAGCGCGGCATTCCGCTGCTGATCGAGAAGCCGCTGGCCACACGGCTCGATGAATCCGAGCGCGTGCTGAAAGCCATCAAGGCGGCCAAGGT
This sequence comes from uncultured Alphaproteobacteria bacterium, assembly GCA_963819915.1. Classification (GTDB taxonomy): domain Bacteria; phylum Pseudomonadota; class Alphaproteobacteria; order Rhizobiales; family Xanthobacteraceae; genus Pseudolabrys. The sequence goes on along the minus strand of CAWFXX010000005.1, from coordinate 542,180 downwards.
CGACGCCGTGGTCGGCTATACCCAGCGCTTCCGCCGCCGCTGGCTTGCGGCGAAGGAAAAGTGCCGCACCGGCGCGCTGGGCGACGTCACGCTGGTGACCTCGCGCGCGTTCATGAACCGGCTGGTGGCGATCGACAATTACAAGCGCACCGACGACCCATCGACCATTTCGCCGATGGTGATTTCCGGAACGCATGCGCTCGACATCTGCATGTGGTGCCTGGAAGGCAAGACGCCGGTCGAGATCTACGCCCGCTCGATCGACAGGGTCCTGGGCCCGCTTTACCAGGGCATCGACGCCACCGCCGGCATGATCACCTTCAACGACGGCACGCTCTACCATCTTGCCATGTCGTGGGGCCTGCCGATTACCTGGCCGCCGGCGGTTTATTCGCTCAACGTCGGCATCATCGGGACCACCGGCGCGCTTACCATCGACGATACTCACAGCGATATCGTGCTGGCGGTCTCCAAGGGCACATCAGAAGGCTACAACCCGGACGCTACGCGGCTGGTCGATTTTCTCGGCAGCTATCCGCCCGGCGACATGGCGCTCGGCGAATTGCGCGGGCCGATGGCGCTGGAAACCGACAGCTGGCTCAACCGCGTGTCGCTCGGACTGCAGACCGCGGCAGCGACCGTAGAAGAAGCGCACCGCAACTTGATGCTGACCAAGGCGCTCGACCTCTCCGCTAAACGCGGCAAGCCGGTCAAGCTGCCGCTCGATCCCGACGAGGCGCGCGCGGCAGCCTGATCCGCTTTACTGCGGCCGGCGTGCCGGCGCTGTCGTTGCCGGAGCGGCCGAACTGCCGCCGCCACCGCCGAATAGAATGCGCTGCGGATTGTGCGTAAGCTCGACGATCGCCTTGCCGGCGCTTTCGATCTGCCGAGTCGCGGTTGCCGTCATTCTGTTGACGCCGATCGTGATTTCGTCGGTGCGCTTGTCGAGATTTTCGATCAGCGTGCGCGCCGATGCCGTTGCCTCCTTGGCGTTGGCCATGGCGGCATTGGTGTTGTTCATGATCGAATCGACGTTGTCGGAATTACGCGATAGCGATGCACTGAACGTGGCGATGTCCTTGATCGCCTGATGCACCGCCTCCTGGTTGGCGGTGATCACCTCTTCGGCCTTGTTCAACACGTCGCGCGCCGCCTGCATCATGTCCTGGCTGGCGCTGGGATCGGCCTTCAAGGTCGGCGGCTCACCTTCCTCGCGTTCGATCAATGGGGTGGTTGCGGACACGCCCTTGAGCGACACGGCGGCAACGCCGGTCAGGCCCTGGAACTCGAGGCCGACGCGCGTATCCGAGCGGATCGGCGTCGCCTTGTTGACCGCCAGCAGCGCGATGACCTGGGAAGGCTTGTCGGGATCGAGCCGCAGATTGGTGACTTCGCCGACCCGGATGCCGTTGAACAGCACGTTACCGCCGACCTGCAAGCCTGAAACCGAGCTGTCGAAGATAATGCGGTAGGCGACCGCCTGTTTCTTGCCGGAGGAATGGTGGAGCCAGAAAATGAAGCCAAATGCGCCCGCGACCACGGCGAACGTGAACAATCCGATCAGTGCGTAGTGCGCTTTCCGTTCCATCACTCTACTCCATCAGTTCCGGGCGGCCGCGTGCAAGCCCGTTCGCGCACGCACGCCGTGGAAATAAGCCCTCATCCACGGGTGCTGTGACGCCAGCATCGTGTCCATGTTTCCCGCTTCAATAATCTTCCCATCCCCGAGAACGGCGATGCGGTCGCAAATCGTGTGCAGGCTATCGAGATCGTGCGTCACCATGAACACCGCCATCGACGTGGTTCGCTGCAAGGTCAGGATCAACTGATCGAAATCGCCGGCGCTGATGGGGTCAAGCCCCGAGGTCGGCTCGTCGAGAAAGAGAATCTCGGGATCGAGCGCCAGCGCGCGCGCGAGCGCGACGCGCTTGATCATGCCACCGGAAAGCTCCGACGGATACTTGCGGTACACGTCCGGCTTGAGGCCGACCATCTCCAGCTTGGTGATGGCGATTTCGGTCATGAGACTGCCCGATATATCGAGATATTCGCGGATCGGGAACTCGACGTTTTCGCCGACCGTGAGCGAGGAAAACAGCGCACCCTGTTGAAAAAGGATTCCCCAGCGCCGCTCGATTTCCTGGCGTTGCGTCTCGCCCGCCTGATCAAGATTAACTCCGAAGACGTCGATGCGTCCCTGCTGTTTCGGCAACAGGCCGACGATCGTGCGCGTCAGAACGGATTTGCCCGCGCCGGAAGCGCCCACGAAGCCGAGAATTTCGCCGCGATAAACGTCAAGCGTCACGCCGTTGAGGATCCGGTTGCCTTTGAGATTGACAACCAGGTCGCGCACCTCGATGACGGGAGCCTGCTGATCTTTTGCCATGTCACATCCCGATCGACGCGAAGAACATGGCGAAAATACCGTCGAGCACAATGACCAGGAAAATCGATTTGACCACGGAGTTGGTGGTCTGCTCGCCGAGCGACTCCGCGCTGCCCTGCACCTGCAAGCCTTCGACGCAGGCGACGACACCGATCACCAGCGCCATGAACGGCGCCTTGATGAGCCCGACCTCGAACGTGTTCATCGAAATCGCTTCGCGCAGCCGCGTCAAAAAGACTTCGGGCTGGATGCCGCCGTAGAGCCAGGACACCAGGCCGCCGCCATAAAGCGCTGCCATCGATCCCAGGAAAGTCAGGATCGGCACCGCGATCACGAGCGCAAGGATGCGTGGGAGAATCAGAACTTCGATCGGGTCAAAGCCCATCGTGCGCAGCGCGTCGACTTCCTCGCGCATGCGCATGGCACCGATCTCGGCGGTGTAGGAGCTGCCCGACCGGCCGGCGACCATGATGCAGACGATCAGCACGCCGACCTCGCGCAAGACCAGCACGCCGACCATGTCGATCACATAGATGTCGGCGCCGAATTTTCGGAAATGGAAAATGCCCTGCTGAGCGAGAATGGCGCCGATCAACACGGTGATCAGCAGGATGATTGGCACGGCGCGCCAACAGACGCGCTCGAGCTGAAAGACCATCGACGTCAGGCGAAAGGTTGTCGGGCGCAGCAAGACGCGCCCCAACGCGACCATTGTCGAGCCGAGCATTTGTGCAAACAGCATAAGATCGGCGCCGACCGTCGACATCGTCATGCCGACGCTTTCCAGCGTTGCCATGATGCTGTTGGCGCGCGGTGGCGGCGGCGCCAGCTTCTGTGTTCCCGCGTGAACTTTCTCGAACAGGCCGCGGTAGTCCTCGCGCAACCCGATCAGGCGGGCATCACGCCCCTCGCTGATCCAGCTGCGCAGCGTGCGCTCGATCAGCCAAGCGCCGTAAGTGTCGAGATATTCAATGCGGGTGAGGTTGATGGCGATGCTGCGCGCATTTATTCCGCGCGTCGCGGCAATAACCTGCGGCTCGATCGCACCGGCATACTCGGCCGTCCACGATCCGCCGGCACTGAGTTCAATCCGGTCGCCCTGCACCTGACCGCTGAGCAAGGTTCCTGCCGTCACCGAGCGACTCCTTCATTCACACAACAACACCGCGCACCTGCGCTTTGCTCTTCGCAGGCCGCCGTGCCGAGACAGGACTGGATGCGTTTCGGCGGGACGTTGCGTTCGCGCCACAGGCCGATCTGCAAGCTATGGCCGCAACTCAAGGGCCGCACTAAGCGCAACCTCTGGTCCCGCCCCCTAACACCTTCAAAAATTAACAGTTTGGTAGCATTCGTTAAACGCCGTTTACCTAATTAGGTTAATGGAGCGTTAACGATGTTTTGCCCCGATTGACGGGGCTTTGGCAGTGTGGCCCTCGCTCTGGAACCCGCCCGGCACCCGCCCCGCTAGCAGGCAGATACGCCGACACAGTTGGCGTTCGCGTCATTGACGGCGAACAGACTTTCCACAACCGGGCGCCGCATATTGGTGATCGGCGGGATCGACAGCACTTCCATGTAGACAGTGCCCAGCCCCTGCAAGCCCAGCAACGTGCCGGCGCCAAGGCTGAGATCGAGATCGCGGTTGGGCGCAAAGGGACCGCGATCATTGATCGTGACATTAATCGAACGATGGTTCTTCGGATTGGATACGCGGATCAGTGTACCGATCGGCAATGTCTTGTGTGCCGCGTGCCATCCGATCGGGTTGAAGCTCTTGCCGGTCGAGACCAGCTTGTCTTCCCAATACATCGACGCGACGACCCATTCTCCGGCCTGAATGCGATCCAGGGAATTTTCGCTCGAGACGCTGCTGTACATTGGAATTGCGGAGAGCGCAGCGCTGCACGCCAAAATAATTCCGACATGGGCTGATGTCCTTCGCACCCACGCCACAAATACTTTCTTTTCAACCAGCTTCATCGGTTTGATTCGGCAAATGATTTTTGCCAAAGCCCCAAGAACGGCCTCGCGCCCAACTGAGGGCGAGACGCGGAATGAACGGAGATTTATTCGATTTGTTCCCTTGGGCACCACAAATAAGGCCGTTATGTGATGCCGGCCCTGCTCATCAACTACGCTCGCGCAGCGGCTTGATCGCCAATTCGGCCGCGAGTTTGTCGAGCTGCGTCAACAATTCCGGGACGAGCGGTAATCCATTGCGCAGACGATCGGCGCGACGCTGGGCGCGTTGCTCGCCGGGCAGCCGAACCGACTGACCGGGAAGAGGTTTTGTGTTGCGCAGCTCCCGGATGTGCCGGTCGACCTCGGCCTTGAATTGATCGAGCGGCTGGAAACGGCTCGGATCGAGTGCCAGCACGAACTGCCCGGTGTTGGTAACCTTGTCCGGCTCGGCGTTGAAATCGACACAGTCGCGACCAAACAGCGCACCGTTGAGCGTGCCGGCCAGCAGGCCGAATACCAACGCCAGACCCGCGCCCTTGTAGCCGGCCATCGGCAACAGCAGCGCCTCCGCACTCTTGTGCGGATCGACAATCGCCTCGCCGGTTTTCGGGTCGATCATCCAGTCGCCTTGCAGCGGCTTGTTCTGCAGGCGGTGGTTCTTGATCGTACCGTAAGACACGATCGAGGTCGCGATATCGAGCACCACCGGCGGCTCCTTGCCGGCAGGAATTGCGATTGCCAATGGATTGGTGCCAAGCAGCGGTTCGGCGCCACCCGCGAGCGGCATGTGATTGGCATTCGCGACGGCGGAATAAAGACCGACCATGTCGGCCTTCAGCGGCAGCGCGGCATAGACGCCGGCGGCGCCGGCGTGACCCGACATGCGGCAGCCAACCCACGCGACGCCGCACTCCCGCGCAAGCTCGATCGCGGTCTCTGCCGCGCGCGCAACGACCAGGTGGCCCATGCCGTTATCGCCATCGACCAGCGCGGTCGCCGGCGCGCTGCGCTTCACCACGATATTCGGGCGCGGGTTGGTCGAACCGAGTTTCAGCCGCTGGACATATTGCGTCAGCCGGAACACGCCATGCGCATCGGCGCCGATCAGATCGGCCTCCAGCATCAGTTCGGCGATCTTGCCGGCATCGTCTTTGGAAACGCCGGCCTTCATCATCGCGTCAACGATCAAGCTGGTGACGGCGGCAACCGGAATGCGTGCGGCTTTTGCGGCCTGGACGTTCATGGTTTTCCTGACATCAGCTTTTCAGCGCGCGTCCCCAGGATCGTCGACTTGTCGGCGTCTGAAATTTTCAGGCCACGCACGTGCTTCACGCAATCCATCATGCCCATATCATAGGGATAGTCACTGCCCAGCATGACCCGGTCGGCGCCAACGTGACCGATCATGAATTCCAGCACCGGCGCCGAATGCAGGATGGTGTCGTAGTAGAAACGTCTGGCGATATTCTGCGGTTGTTTTGCAATGGTCTTTTTCGGCTCGGGGCGCACCGCCCAGCCGTGCTCCCAGCGCGCCGCCTGATAGGGCGTGAAGCCGCCGCCATGCGCAAGCATGAAGGTTAGTTTCGGATGACGGTCGAGCACGCCGCCGAAATAGAGGCACGCGGCGGCGATCGTGGTGTCGAGCGGATTGCCGATCAGGTTTTGCAGGTAATACGACTTGAGGCGATCGGCCCCGGCAACGTTGTTGGGATGCACGAACATGAAGGCGCCGAGTTCCTCGGCCGTCGCCCACACCGGCTCGAAGCTCGGGTCGTCGAGATTTTTTCCCATGATGTTGGAGGCAAACATCGAACCCTTGAGCCCGAGCTTGGTCATCGCGCGCCGCAATTCGTCGGCGGCGCGCTTGGGATCCTGTAACGGCAGAGTCGCAATACCCATGAACCGGTTGGGATGGGCAGCAATGTGCTTCGCCATCTGGTCGTTCTGGATGGCAGCAAGCGTGGCGCCGAGCGCGGGCTCCTGGTTGTAAAGATAAGTCTGCGGCGTGGCGGAGAGCACGTGCACGTCGACACCGGCCGCATCCATATCCTTCAGGCGGCGCGCGATGTCGAAGCCGCCGGTCGGGAACGGGCGGTACACGACGCCGGCCACGTCGAGCGCTGCGCTCTCGCCGTCGTCGGGTGTGATGGTCACCTTGACGCCCGCCTTGGTGAGCAGCGCCGCGGTTTCCTGGGTCAAAATATGGGTATGGGTATCGATCGTACGCACGTTGCTCATTTCACCACCCGAAAGATGCCGCAAAGATGCCACTTGGCGCGCGGCAAGGAGCGCCTGAGTGCCGCAGCGCGCGCATGGACGCAAGCCCCTGTCGCAGGCTGTCCGTTCGGCTATAAACGGAGCCCCGCAGGCGAATTTCCGGATTTCCCATGACAGCCAGCCCCGCACGCACGAGAGAAACGCCACGCGTCGAAGACGATGCCCTGGTGCGCGGCTCCGGCCGCTTCATGGACGATCCGCGCCTTCCCAACACGGCTTATGCAGCCTTCGTGCGTTCGCCGCATGCGCACGCACGGGTGCTGTCGGTCAACGCGGACCAGGCGCACAAGGCCAAGGGCGTGCTGGCGGTGCTCAGCGCGCAGGACATCAAGGCCGCCGGCATTGGCAGCATCGCGCGCCATCCGCCGGTGGCGGGGCGCGGCGGCGCGAAGATGGCGATGCCGTTCCGCCCGGTGCTTGCGGAGACGGCCATGCATGTGGGTGACCTGGTCGCGATGGTGGTGGCGGAGAACCAGGCCGCGGCGCAGGACGCTGTTGATCTCGTGCAGGTCGAGTACGAAGAATTGACGCCGGTTGTCGACCTCGAGTCGGCGATGAAGGCCACAACGCAATTGTTTTCCGACGCGCCCGGCAATCTGTGCGTCGACTGGCCGGGCACGGTGCCAAGCGAAGAAAACGAGCGCGAGGTCGACCGGATCATCAAGAGCGCGCCGCATGTGGCGCGGGTGCGCGTCGTCAATCAGCGCATGGTGGTGGCCTCGCTCGAGACGCGCGGCGCCACCGGGCAATACGATGCGGCAAGCGAAAGCTACACGCTGCGCGCCTGCTCGCAGAGCGCTGATGCCCTGCGCAGCCAGGCGGCCTCCATCATGGGCGTGCCGAATGAAAAGCTGCGCGTCATCACCGACGATGTCGGCGGCGGTTTCGGAATGAAGACGACGGTCTATCCGGAATATGTCGCGCTGCTGGTGGCGGCGCGCAAAGTCGGCCGGCCGGTGCATTGGCAGTCGACGCGTTCGGAGGCTTTCATCAGCGACGCGCAGGCGCGCGACGCTGTCACCGAAGCCGAGCTGGCACTCGACGAGAAGGGAAAATTTCTCGCCTTACGCGTGCGTCACTTGTGCAACCAAGGCGCTTACGTGGCCAATGCCGGCATCAACATCAACACCAATAATTTCGCGCGCTGCTTTCCCGGCATGTACCGCATCCCCAAGGTCTATGCCTCGGTCGCCTGCTATTTCAGCAACCGCGTGCCGATCGCACCTTATCGTGGTGCCGGACGGCCGGAGGCGAACTACGCGCTTGAGCGCGTGGTCGAGGAAGCCGCGCGCGTCACCGGCATCGACCCGTTACGGCTGCGCAGAAAAAATCTCATTCCACCGTCGGCTATGCCGTACAAGACCGCGATCGGCAACACCTATGACAGCGGCGACTTTCCCGGCATCGTCGAACAGGCGCTGGAGCTGTCCGACTACGCCAATTTCAGCAAGCGTAAACGCGAGGCGGCGCGCCGCAAGAAGCTCCGCGGCATCGGCATTTCCTGCATGCTGGAGCATTCCGGCGCCACGCCGATGGAAGAAGCCGCAGTCTTCTTCCCCGGCGGCGAGAAACTCGTGCTCGGCCTGAACGTGCAGTCGACCGGCCAGAGCCACGCCACCGTGTTCGGCCGCCTGCTCGCCGGCAAGCTCGGCATCGACGCGGCCAAGATCGAGCACCGGCACGGCGACACGGCGCTCGGCATTACCGGGCAGGCTTCGGTGGGCTCGCGCTCGGCGATGTGCGCCGGCAATGCCATCATGCACACCGCCGACGTGATGCTGGCCAAAGGCAAGAAATTCGCATCGTCGCTGCTGGAGGCGTCCGAGCAGGATATCCAGTACCGCAATGGCCAATTCGAAGTGGTCGGCACCGACCGCAAGATCTCGCTGTTCGAGACCGCGCGCCGGGCAAAGGAAATGGGCGAAAGCCTCGATACCAAGGACAAGGCCGATACGCCGCTCACGTTTCCCAATGGTTGCCACATTGCCGAGGTGGAGATCGATCCCGACACCGGCCAGGTCGATCTCGTCACCTATACCGCGGTAGATGACTGCGGCAACCCGCTCGACACAACTGTTGTCGAGGGCCAGGTGCATGGCTCGCTGGCGCAGGGCCTGGGGCAGGCGCTGGTGGAAAATGCCGTCTACGATTCCGCCAGCGGGCAACTGGTGAGCGGCTCGTTCATGGATTACGGCATGCCACACGCGCACACCATGCCGGTCGAATTGCGCGAGGCGTTGCGTCCGTCGCCGGCAACGACCAATCCGCTCGGCGTGAAGGGCACCGGTGAGGCCGGCACGACGGCCGCGATCGCCGCCGTGATGAACGCGATTTCCAACGCGATCCCGAACGGCGCCGCCGACCACATGGAAATGCCGGCCACACCCGCGAAGGTGTGGGAGGCGTGCCGGAAGGCGCAGCAGATAAATAGAATTCTGAGCGGGAGGTACCCACACTTCCCCTCTCCCCTTGTGGGAGAGGGTGGCGAGCGTGGAGCGATAGCGAGCGCGAGCCGGGTGAGGGGTGGCGAACTCTCGTGAGGCTATGACCCCTCACCTGCCCTCGCTCGGCTTCGCCTCCGCTCGGCACCCTCTCCCACAAGGGGAGAGGGAAAGTGAGATCGCGGCACCGCACTAAATCAATTGAACCTTACGCCTGCGAGATGAATTTCACGTTCATATAGGCTTGCAGACCTTCCATGCCGCCCTCGGAGCCGTAACCCGAGTCCTTGATGCCGCCGAACGGCGTTTCCGGCGTCGAGACGGCGACGCTATTAACGCCGACCATGCCGGACTGCATGGCGTCGCCGATGGCGGCCGCGGTCTTGTCCGAGCTGGTGAAGGCATAGGCCGCGAGGCCGAACTGCAACGAGTTGGCGCGCTCGACTACTTCGTCGAACGTTTTGAAGGTAACGATCGGCGCCACTGGCCCGAACGGCTCCTCGGTCATGATCTTGGAGTCATCCGGCACGTCAGTGACAATCGTCGGCTGGAAGAAAAAGCCCTGGTTGCCCTCACGTGAACCGCCGGTGACGACCTTGCCACCGCGATTTTTCGCGTCGGCGACGAAGCTGTCCATGGCGTCGAGCCGGCGCGGATTGGCGAGCGGGCCCATGGTGATGCCTTTCTCCAGGCCGTCGCCCATCTTGATGCCTTTGGCGTATTCGGTGAAGCGCGCCAGGAACTTGCTGTAGTGTTTCTCATGCACATAGAACCGCGTCGGCGAGATGCAGACCTGTCCGGCGTTGCGGTACTTGAAGGCGGCGATGATATCGGCCGCTTTCTCCGGATCGGCGTCTTCGAACACCATGACGGGTGAATGGCCGCCAAGCTCCATGGTGGCCTTCTTCATGTGCTTGCCGGCGAGCGCCGCGAGATGCTTACCGACCGGCACCGAGCCGGTGAAGGAGATCTTCTTCACCGACTTTTTCGGAATGAGGTGCTCGGATACTTCCGCCGGCACGCCGAACACCATGTTGAGCACGCCCGCCGGCAAACCGGCATCGGCAAAGCACTTTACCAGCTCGACGCAGCCGCCCGGCGTTTCTTCCGAGGCCTTGATGATGACCGAGCAGCCGGCAGCGAGTGCGCCGGCGATCTTGCGGACGGGCGTGAGCGTCGGGAAATTCCATGGCGTGAAGGCCGCGACAACACCGACCGGCTCCTGCAGCACGAGCTGACGCACACCTTTTTGCCGGCCGGGCACGACGCGGCCGTAAGTACGGCGCCCTTCCTCGGCGTACCAATCGATGATGTCGGCGGAGGTGAGCACTTCCGCGCGCGACTCGACATAGACCTTGCCCTGTTCCTGCGTCATCACCTTGGAAATGTGGTCGTGGCGTTCGCGCACGAGATCGGCGGCCTTGCGCAGGATCTTGGCGCGGTCATAGGCCGAGGTCGCCTTCCACAACGCGAAGCCCTTTTCGGCGGCGGCGAGCGCCGCATCGAGATCGCCTTTGCTGGCATGTGGCAAATGCGCCAAAGCTTTCCCGGTGGCCGGATTGATGACGTCCTCGCCCTTGCGGCCTTCGCCGTTGAGCCATTTGCCGTCGATGTAGAGAGCCAGCTCGGTATACATAGGAACCTCGTTGTTACCCGGACCAATCGTGGGCGTGGATTAGCACTTTCGCGCGCAAGCAGCCACTATGGCATTTGCGTTGTCATGGCCGGGCTTGTCCCGGCCATCTCGCTTGGGAGGGCAAGAAATCGCCACCCTAAGCGAGATCACCGGGACTCGGCGCTCACGCGCCGGCCCGGTGATGACAATTGAAACGACTAGGACCCCAGATAGGCGCCGCCGCTGACATGGATGGTCTGGCCGGTGACGTAGCGGCCGCCGGGGCCGCACAGAAACCGCACCATCGCCGCCACATCTTCAGGCTTGCCGCGCTCGCCCGTGATGGTGCCGTGCGTGAGATGGTGGGCGGGGTTCTGCGAAGTCGCCGGCCTTGTTGTGTCGATGGCGCCCGGCACCACGCAGTTTGCGGTAATTTTGGCGGCGGCCAGATCATGCGCCAAAGCGCGCGAAAAACCGACCAGCGCGGATTTTGCCGTCATGACGTGCGCGCGGCCCTTTGAGCCGATATGGGCGCTCATGCCGCCCATATTGATGATGCTGCCGCCATTTTTTTTCATCGCCGGCAGGCAGGCATGCACGCAGCGGAACGTGCCGTCCAGGATGACGCCCATGACCTCGCGCCATTCGGCGAAACTCATCTCGTCGATCGGCTTCTCGCGGCGCAGCGCGGCGTTGTTCACCAGGATATCGATGCGGCTGAAACGCTTGAGCGCCGTATCGGCAAGCGCGGGCGCGGTCTTTTCATCGGCGATATCGCCGAGCACGGCCGCCGCCTTGCCGCCGGCCGCCTCGACTTCACGCACGACGCTGTCGGCTTCCGCCTGGTTCGCGCGCACGTTCACCACCACGGACGCGCCGGCCTGCGCGAGCGTCAGCGCGATGGCGCGGCCGATATTGCGCCCGGCGCCGGTGACGATTGCAACTTTTCCCGCCAATTCCTTGTTATCAGCCATAGGTCCCGTTCATCCCCGTAACGATGCAAGATCGATCTTGCCATCATACAACTTTGCCAGCAGCGCGAGCGCGGACGCGGCCCGTTTGTCATCCCAGCCGCCATACCGGACACTGAGCGCAAACTTCTCCTCGATGTCGGCGCGCGTGAGCGGTTCCTGGGCGCCGCCGCGGAAGTGCGGCTGCCGTTCCTCGACGACGCGGCCATCATTCAGCATGGCCCGAATGTGCCCTGTGAAATTGTTGGGATAGGGATTTTTCGGATCGATGACGTATTTCACCTTCGCCGCGAGCGCGAGCACCTCCTTGTCGCGCACGGCCGTTTCCGTGAAAGCGTCGAGCCCGACGCCGCCACGCACAAATCCGGTGGCGAGAATGAAGGGCGTTGCGAATTTCGCGGCATAGCCATTGGGCGGCCGTTGCTTGTCTGCCAGCGGTTCCCACAGACGATGCACGGTGCCTTCCGCAACCTCACAGATGAGCTCCTTGACGTCCCCGGGCTTGATGCCAGCTGCCGCAAGACGCTTGGCACAGTCGATGTAGGGGTGCGCCATGGTCCCGCACGGGTACGGCTTGAAGGCCAGCGTCTCCGTGACCCAGCGTTTTCCGAAATCACCGGTAAGCGCGGCGTAGTTGCCTTCGGTCGTGTGTGCGAAACCGTGAAACAGCCCATGCACGCCTTCGAAAACCGTGCGCGGCCCGGTGAAGCCGCCGCGCGCCAGTAGCGCCGCGCGGATGCCCGATTGTGCGGCCCAGCCCGGGTGCAACCGCTTGGTCCAGGTGCCTTCAGCCAGGTATTCGATGATGCCGGACGCCATGCTGGCCGCAATGCCGAGCGCGTCGACAATCTGCCTGGCGTTGAGCCCCAGCGCGGCACTCACGCCCGCGGCTGCGCCCATCGCGCCGAAAATGGCGGTGGGGTGAAAGCCGGCCTTGTGCACCGCCTTGGGCACAACGGTGCTCAGCCGGCACATGACTTCGGTGCCAACCGCAATGCCGAGCAACGCCGCCTGGCCGTCAGGCCGATGGCGCTCGCAGGCCGCGAGCACGGCCGGCACAATCACCGCGCCGGCATGAACTGGTCCGCCTTCGAACGTGTCGTCGAAATCCTCGCCGTGCGCCGCCGTGCCATTGATGAAGGCCGCGCTCGCCGCGGTGAAGGTGCGTTTATGACCGATCGCGGTGCATGGACCTTCATCATCGCAACCGGCGAGCGCGCTCTTGATGTAGTCCTCGTTGCGCGCGGTCACGCAAAGGCCGGCGACATCGATCAGCAGGTCTTCGCATTTGCGCCGCACCGCCGGCGGCAGCCGGTTTGCTTGCAATCCGGCGATGGATTCGGCCAATTGCTCGGCAACGGAAATCTTGGGAAGATCAGCGCTCACAAGCGGTCATCCAATTGCAACGTTGCGGCGTGCATTGCGGCCCCGCAGGCTGTTGGCAAGCGCCACAATCACGAACGTGATGACCAGCATCAACAGCCCGAGCACCGAGATGGCGGCGAGATCGCCGCTCTCGTTAAGGTCATAAATGAGAACCGACAGCACCTTGGTTTCCGAGGTGAACAGCATGATCGCGGCCGACAATTCGCGGATAACGCCGACGAAGATGAAGCACCAGGTGGCGATAACGCTCGTACGCAGCAGCGGCGCGGTGATCTGCCACAACGCGCGCAGACGCGTCGCGCCGAGAATGCGGCTCGCGTCCTCCAGTTCGGGATGCACGGCGTGCAGCGCGGACTGCATCTGCTGATAGGCAGCCGGCAAGCTTAGTGTCACGAAAGCGATCAAAAGAATCCACAAGGTGCCGTAGAGCACGAAGGGCGCCCGGGTATAGGTGAAGAACAGCCCGACGCCGAGAACGATGCCCGGGATGGCCACCGGCGCCGTGGCGAGGAATGCCAACACACGATGGCCAGTGACGGCCTGACGCGCAGTGACGTAGGAAATCACAACGGCGAGAATCGTGCCGGCCGTCGCTGACAGCACGCCGAGGATAAACGTGTTGCGAAGCGCAAGTTGCGTTGCCGACAACTCGTAGAAGACGAAATGCAGGTTCTGCAGCGTGAAATTATTGAACCACACGAGATGCGAAGCGACTTTGGAGAACGAGGCATTGAGCAGCGCAAAATAGGGCAGAAACACCGGGCACATCAGCACCAGCATCGCAATGCCCAGCATGACCCAACGCCAGCCACCGAGCCGTACAATGCGCGGCTCGCTGTTTTTCCCGCCCACGACCGAATAGCCGCGCCGGCCGAGCACCATGTGCTCGGCGCGCAGCAAGATGACCGTGAGGATCAGCAACGGCAGCGAGGCGGCGGCGGCCAGTTCCGGCTGTGGCGGGAACTGGAACAGGCTCCAGATTTTAGTGGTCATTGTGTGGAAGCCGGCAGGCATTGCCAGTATTGCCGGCGAGCCGAACAACGTCATCGCCTGAAGAAACGCAACCAGAGCGCCGGCCACCATCGCGGGTAGCGCCAGCGGAATCGTGATGCGGCGCGCTGTATCCCAGGCCTTGCCGCCGAGAATCGCGGATGCATCCTCGAGGTCGCCGGGCGTGCGGTCGAGCGAATTGGCCACCAGAACGAAGACGTAGGGAAACGTGTAGCAACTGATGACGAAAACGAGACCGGTGAAGCTATAGATGTTCAGCAGATGCACATCCTGCGACGCGCCCGTTATCTCGCGGTACAGCTGGTTCAGCAACCCGCTGTTGGGCGCAGCCAGCAGTTCCCACGCAATGGCGCCGAGGAACGGCGGCGTAACGAAGGATGCTGTCACCAAAAGCCGGACGGTGCGGCGCAGCGGCATGTCGGTGCGCGCGACCAGCCAGCCCATGGGCGCGGCAACCACGCAGCAAAAGAACGCCGACAAAGTCGCAAGCGCGAAGGTGGTCAAGAGAGGGTCGAGATAGGAGGCATCCGACACCAGCCGCTGGAAATTGCCAAAGGTGAAGGCGCCGGCCTTGGTAGTGAATGCATAGTAGACCAGCCACGACAGCGGCATCGCGATCAGCGCGCACAGGATCAATGCAAAGGCAAGCAGCACCGGCTTCGACATATCGAAACCGTGCCGCCGCTTTTCGACCGGAGCGGTGGGTGCGACCGTTGTCATCAGACTGACCTGGTGGCGTGAACTGGCCTCCCCCTCGCGGGGGAGGCCACGTTGCTAAACGTGGAAGATCTTGACGTAGCGCGCCTTGATCTGCTCGCCGTTTTTGAGCACTGCGGCTGCATCATCTTTCATCAGCTTGATTTTGCCGAGCGGTGTGCGGCCGGCATGTTCCTTGGTCTGCGGATGTACTGAACGCAGACCGCCGACGTCGATGCACAGCTGCTGGCACTCGGGCGAGAAACTGAAGCTCTGGAACAATCGCGCCGCGTTCGGATTCGGCGCCGCCTTGAACATACCGTTCGGTCCGATAATGAGCGGCGTGCCCTCGGTGGCGTATACCGGCTCGACCGGTTGACCTGATTCTTTTTCATGCAGGATCAGATATTCGACGCCGTCGGCTTGGATGGCGCGTTCGCCGAGCGCGATCTTCTTCGGTGGATCGGCGGCCGACTGCACCTGCAGGATATTCTGCTGCGCAAGCTTTTCGAAGTAGCTCCAGCCGAGGTCACGCGAGGTCTGGTAAGTCGCAGTCATGATGGTGCCGCTGTAACCGGGATGCGCCTTGACGATCTTGCCCTTCCATTTTGGATCGAGCAGATCGGCGAAGCTCTTCGGCGCTTCTTCCTTTTTGACGAGATTGGTGTTGTAGGCGATCACGCACAGGAACACGCGGAAGCTGGCAAAAGTGCCGTCGGCATCCTTGTGCTCGGCCGGATAGAATTTCGCTACGTCCTCCGGAACATAGGGCGCCAGCATGTCCTTGTCTTTCCAATAGACAAGATGCGAGGCGTCCGACGAGTTGACGACGTCGACCGCATGGACGTTGGCGGAATACTCCTGGCCGATCCGTTGCAGCAGACGTTCCGCACCGGTGCGCTCGACCTTGCAGGTCACGCCGGGGTATTTCGCCTCGAATGCCTTGCCGATCTGTTCCGAGAGCTTGAGGTCGACCGACGTATACCAGACGACCTTGCCTTCCTTCTTGGCCGCCTCGATCAGCGCCGGTGTGACGGCGCTCGCCGGCGGTGCGGCCGACATCACACGGGTTGAAAACGCGCTGCCTGCGGCGAGCGCGCCCGAACCGATCAGCAATTCCCGGCGAGAAAACCTTGAGTCTCTTCATCGATGCATCCTCCCTGATAGCCTTGTTATTTCGCCCCGCGAAGTTTTTGAGTTAGCCGCTGAGTGCGCGGCAGCGCTCCGGCGGCAGATGCAACCAAACCGCACTGCCTTTCGGGATATTTTCAGCCGCGGCGGTGAGCACACGTATTTGCGTGCCGTCCTTGGCCTCGACCATATAGTCCCGGGTGCCCCCGAGAAAGACCTGCCTCACCACCGTCGCCGGCACGGCGTTTTCGCCTTGCGGCTGAGCCGTGGAAATAGCGATGTCGTGCGGACGGATAGAAACCGGCGTCGATGCACTGGCCACAATTTTCTCTCCGCTGCAACGCAGCGCGGTGCCGGCAAAATCGACGCGGGTTGCATCCAGTCCCTTGCCTTTGATGACGTTGCTCGAACCGATAAACCGCGCGACGAATTCCGAACGGGGCCGGTCGTAGATCTCCTCGGGCGAGCCGGCCTGCTCGATCTTGCCGGCATTCATTACCGCGATCAGATCGGCCGTGGTCATGGCCTCCGACTGGTCGTGGGTCACATAAACCGTGGTGTAACGATATTCGTCGTGCAGGCGCCGAATCTCGAAACGCATTTCCTCGCGCAAATTAGCGTCGAGGTTTGACAACGGCTCGTCGAGCAGCAGCGTTTCCGGCTCCACGATGAGCGCCCGCGCAAGCGCAACACGCTGCTGCTGGCCGCCCGACAATTCGCCCGGATAACGCTGCGCCAGCGGCGCCAGCTTGGTCGTCGCCAGAATGGCATCGAGTTTCTTGCCGATTGTGGCGCGATCCAGTTTCCGCAATTTCAGCCCATAGACGATGTTCTCGGCCACGGTCATATGCGGCCATAGCGCGTAGCTCTGGAAAATCATCGACATGTTGCGGCGCTCCGGCGGCACTGTGTTCGCCGGAGAGGAAACCAGTTTGTCGCCGACACGGATTTCGCCGGTGCTTGGCTCGACAAACCCTGCAATCAACCGCAGCGTCGTCGTCTTGCCGCAGCCCGATGGACCCAACAGGCAGACCAGATGACCGTGCTCTATCGTGAGCGATATGTCGTCGACCACCGCGACAGTTCCATATCGCTTGGTCAGATCCCGTAACTCAACTGACGCCACGCGGTTCCTCCCCTGAACCCGCCGCTTGCCGCGGCTGTATTTATCGACTCTTTTTATAACTCCTTACGAGCCGCTAAACGCCGGCTTGCGCTTCTCCATGAAGGCTTTGCGGCCTTCTTTGTAGTCGTTGCTGGCAAAGCAGGCCTGCACCAGTTCGTCGCACTTCTTCAGGTTCCGCTTGCTTTCGTCGGCGACTGCCTGCCCCACGATATATTTGACCGAGTTGACCGTCAGCGGCGCATTGGCCGCGATGGTTTCGGCGTAATCCTTCACATAGCTCTCGAGGTCCGCGTCGGGCAGCACCCGGTTGACCAGGCCCATCATCTGCGCCTCCGCCGCCGTGAACTGCCGCGCCGTGAAAAAGATTTCCTTGGCGAAAGACGGGCCGACCAGGTCGACGAGCTTCTTGAGGCCGTCGTAGCGGTAGCCGAGACCCAACTTAGCGGCCGGAACGGCAAACTTCGAGCCGTCGGTGCAAATGCGCATGTCGCAGCACAGCGCCAGCCCGACGCCGCCGCCAATGCAATAGCCGCGGATCATCGCGATGGTCGGCTTGGGAAAAGTGTAGAATGCGTTGTTGGCGTGATCGACCGCCGCGTTGTAGCGGTCGACGCCTTCCTGGGTCGATCGCTCTTTTTCGAATTTGGAAATATCGGCGCCCGAAATAAAAGCCTTGCCCCCCGCGCCGGTGACGACCACCACGCGGATGTTATTGTCTTTCTTGAAATCCTCCAGAAAGCCCGAGGCCGCTTCCCACATTTCGAGCGAGACGGCATTGTGTCGCTCAGGATTGTTGAAGGTCAGGTAGCCAACCTTGCCTTCCTTGCGCGACAGCATCTTGTCGGTCTGCGACATTCCATTCACTCCTTAAACAGCCTTTGCGGCGCGCAACCCGGCGATATCTTTATCGGCGAAGCCGAATTCCTTGAGAATCTCGTCGGTATGCTCACCCAGATCCGGCGGCCGTGCTGCAATCTTGCTCGGCGTGCGCGAGAGCTTGAATGGCTGGCCGAGCAGGCCGAGCCGGCTGCCGTCGGAGCGCGCGGACTCCTGCGCGAGGCCCAGATGCTTGACCTGCGGATCGGCGAACACCTGGTCGATTGAATAGATCGGACCGCACGGCACGCCGACCTTGTTGAATATCTCGACCCATTCCGCGCTTGATTTCGTCGCGGTGGCTTTGTCGATTTCCGCATTGAGTGCGTCACGATTTTGCAAACGCAGCTTGCCGTTCTTGTAGTCCGGCGCCGCGATCCATTCCGGATGGCCGACCGCATTGCAGAAACGCTCCCAGATCACCGTTCCGGTGACGGCGATATTCAAATATCCGTCTTTGGTCTTGAACACGCCGGTCGGGATCGAGGTCGGGTGATTGTTGCCGGCCTGCTTGGCCACCTGTCCCTCGGTGAGAAAGCGCGCCGCCTGGAAGTCGAGCATGAAAATCTGCGCCTGCAACAGTGACGTTGAAACCCATTGGCCTTCGCCGGACACTTCGCGCTCGAGCAGCGCCGTCATGATGCCGAGCGCGCAGAACAGCCCGGCCGTAAGATCGGCGATCGGAATTCCGACCCGCATCGGGCCGCCGCCCGGCGCGCCGGTGACCGACATCAGTCCGCCCATGCCTTGCGCGATCTGATCGAACCCCGGCCGCTTGGCGTAAGGGCCGTCCTGGCCAAAGCCGGAAATGCTGGCGAGGATGATGCGCTTGTTGATCGCCTTCAGCGATTCATAGTCGATGCCGAGCCGATCCTTCACGTCCGGCCGGAAATTCTCGACCACGACGTCGGCCTTTTCGACCAGCCGCTTGAATGCCGCGAGGCCCTGCGGCGATTTGAGATCGAGCGTCATGCCGCGCTTGTTGCGCTGAAGATTTTGGAAGTCGGAGCCTTCGCGCGGACCGCCTGGCCCCTCGCCTTCCGAGAGATGCGGCGGTGCCTCGATCTTGACGATGTTGGCGCCCCAGTCGGCAAGCTGGCGCACGCAGGTCGGCCCCGAGCGGACGCGCGTGAGATCGAGGACGGTAAAGCGGGAAAGAGCCTCGGAGGCTCTGGAAAACGGCATTTCAACGGCTCCGGAGTGGCTATTTGGCCCAGAACGAGCAATTTGGGGGCCGACATTCCCCGATCTTCCTCCCCTTGTCCATCAGGGCAAAAGGGCCACCCGCAACGACTTTATTCATCATTCGGCGCAATAAGGAGGCGTGGCGCCTTGAAAAGGACATCGCAGGCTGTCATATGAGCGCCAACGGATGAAAGACCCGGTCTCGGGTTTGCGGGCTGCGTGCACGAAACTCTTTAAAACGAATTTCGCCCCGCCTCCTCCGTTTCTCCAACAAGCGACAACCCTGGCCACGCGGGATGTCTTTAAAACCCCGCGATCCCGCCGGCTGCAAAGGCAGTACGGCCGTTTCGCCGTATAAGAAAGAGACTCTTTGACTTCATTTAACGAGTTCGGCCTCGCAGCGCCGATCCTTCGCGCCCTCGCGGAAGAAAAATACGTCACTCCCACTCCGATCCAGGATCAGACCATTCCGATTGCCCTTCAGGGCCGCGATGTCATTGGCATTGCGCAGACCGGCACGGGCAAGACCGCGGCTTTCGCGCTGCCGATCCTCAATCACCTGTTCAACAAGCGTCAGCGTCCCGCGCAGAAATCCTGCCGCGTGCTGGTGCTTTCGCCGACACGCGAATTGTCCAGCCAGATCGCTGATAGCTTCCGCGTCTACGGCCGGCACATTCGGCCACTCGCGATCGAACTTGCCATCGGTGGTGTACCGATCAACCGGCAGGTGCGCGGGCTAGCGCGTGGCGCGGAGGTCCTAGTCGCCACGCCCGGCCGCTTGCTCGATCTGGTTCACCAGCGCGCGCTGCGTCTCGATCAGATCGAAGTGCTGGTCTTGGACGAAGCCGACCGCATGCTCGACATGGGCTTTATTCACGACATCAAGAAGATCGTCGCCATGCTGCCAAAAGCGCGGCAGACGCTGTTCTTCTCGGCCACCATGCCGCAGGAAATCACCCGGCTCGCCGATGCGATGCTGCGTGATCCCGCCCGCGTCGCGGTCACGCCACAAGCAACAACGGTCGAGCGCATCGAGCAACGCGTCATCCTGACCGACAAAGCCTCGAAAGCGTCATTGCTGGTCGAGGTCCTTAAAACCGAAAAAACCGATCGCGTCCTGGTCTTCACCCGGACCAAGCATGGCGCCGACAAGGTTGTTCGCGGATTGCAAAAGGCCGGTCATGCCGCCGAAGCTATCCATGGCAACAAGTCGCAGAACCAGCGCGAGCGCGTGCTCGCGGCCTTCCGCAACGGCAAGCTGCGGACGCTGATTGCGACGGACATTGCCGCCCGCGGCATCGATGTCGACGGCGTGAGCCATGTGGTCAACTACGACCTGCCGAACATTCCGGAAAGCTATGTCCACCGCATCGGCCGCACCGCACGCGCGGGTGCCGACGGCGTGGCTATCTCGTTCTGCGATCATGAAGAGCGCGCTTACCTGCGCGACATCGAGCGGCTCATTCGCATGACGATCCCCTCAACCGACCGCCGCACGAACAAGCCGGCGGCCCATTCAACGGGCCATGCGGCACCGCAACAGGCAGAAGCCCGCCATGGTGGCCGGCCACATCGCGGTAACCGCCAGCGCGGTCACGGCGGTGGTCATGGAAGTGGTCATGGAAATGGCCACGGCCGTCCGGGTAACAATGGCCACCGCTCCCATAACGGCGGCAATGGTCATCAAGGCCGCCCAAGCCAGAACGGTCATGCTGCGCACCAGCAGGCCGCCACGGCGGGGGAGCCAAATGACATCGGAAATGTTACATTCCTGAAGCGCCCGAACGAGCCGCGCCGCAACGCCGGCCATCGCGCGCCGCGTTAGCGCATGGTCCCGAAAAGTGGGAACCGGTTTTCGGACAAGACCAAGCGCCTAGCAAAGTAGACGACTAGGAGAGGACTGGATGGCGAAGGAAGAACTGCTGGAGTTCGACGGTACGGTGACCGAGGTTCTCCCGGACGGCAATTTCCGGGTGAAGCTCGACAACGAACACGAGGTTTTGGCCTACACCGCCGGCAAGATGCGGAAATTCCGTATCCGCACCGGCGTGGGCGACCGTGTGATCGTAGAAATGTCCCCTTATGACCTGCAGCGCGGACGCATCAGTTTCCGCCACAAGGGCGACGCACCGGCCCCGTCTCCGCAACAGCGCCGGCCTAATTTCCGCGGCAGACGCTAGAATATTCTTTCCGGCCGGGCTGGCCGGAACAATGGCGCTGGGGGCACGCCTGTCATAGGAGCCGCGCGTGCCGATGATTGCATCCACCCTCCCCCGCATCGCGTTGGCGATCGTGCTCGCCAGCGCGCTCAGCGCCGCCGCCGCGCAAGACGTTTCCAAAGATGCCCCCAAAGACCGCCCAAATGCCGCCGAGCGGCATGAAACCGGCAAGGGCATCTTGCGACTGCTGCCCGCGGATGCGGTGACCGAACATTCGATCGATACGCCGCGCGGCAAAGTCTCTTATACGGCGACCGCGGGGACGCTCGCTTTCTACGACCAGTCCGGCGATCAAAGCGCATCGGTGTTCTACACCGCCTATGTCGCAAAGAATGCCGCGCCCAACCGCCCGCTGACGTTTGTCTTCAACGGCGGGCCCGGCGCCGCGTCGGCGTTTCTTCATCTCGGCCTGGTCGGCCCGCGCATTCTCGATTTCGGCCCGGGCAATTACGATGCTTCGCGTGCGAACTTGCGCGACAATCCCGACACCTGGCTTGGCTTTACGGATCTGGTGCTGATCGATCCGATCGGCACCGGCTGGAGTCGCGCGATCAAGGGCGACGACGCAAAGCATTTCTGGAGTGTGCGCAGCGACGCCGATGCCATGGCCAAGGCGATCGCCCTGTATGTCGCCAAAAACGATCGTTCGGCTTCCCCGAAATATCTGTTCGGTGAAAGCTATGGCGGCTTGCGCGCCGCCAAAGTCGGGCGCGTGTTGCAAACCGACCAGGGCATCGCGGTTGCGGGCATAGTTATGTTGTCTCCGCTGCTCGAAGGCTGGCTCACGTTCGGCGACGACACCTCGGCGCTGCACGCGGCGCTGCAATTGCCGTCGCTGGCGGCGGCCGAGCTCGAGCGCAAGCATGCATTTACGCCCCGACGCGCTCGCCGCGGCGGAAAAGTTCGCGATGACGGATTATCTGGTGACGCTCGCGGGGCCTACTCCGAAGGGCGATGCGGCCAACGCGTTTTACGGACGCGTCGCCCAGCTGACAGGATTACCGCTCGACGCGGTGACACAGGCGCGCGGATTTGCAGCCAACGCCTACGTGAAAACGTTGCGGGCGTCCGACAACAAAATCGTCAGCCGCTATGACGCGACCTTTGCGGTCGACGATCCTTATCCCGAACGGCGATCCTCGCGCGCGCCCGACCCGATCCTCGATGCGTTGTCGCG
The DNA here is from genome assembly GCA_963819915.1 of uncultured Alphaproteobacteria bacterium. Classification (GTDB taxonomy): domain Bacteria; phylum Pseudomonadota; class Alphaproteobacteria; order Rhizobiales; family Xanthobacteraceae; genus Pseudolabrys. The sequence goes on along the minus strand of CAWFXX010000005.1, from coordinate 519,721 downwards.
CGCCTATGGCGGGGCCATGGCCTCCTACGCGCGCAATGAACTCGGCTTCAAGACCGAGATGACCTACGCCCTGCTCGCCGGCGACGTCACCAGCCATTGGGATTGGCAGGGTGGCCGCGTGCAGGCCAGCGCCGAGGATGACCTGCGCGTGCTGCTCGCCTATGGCCCGTCGTTCCGCTTGATGGTTGCGCACGGCTATTCGGACATGATCACGCCGTACGCGATGACGCGTTACATCCTCGACCACATGCCTGCGTTTGACCCGCCCGGTCGTGTTCAGCTCAAGCTCTATCGAGGCGGGCACATGCTTTATATCGACCCGGAATCGCGCAAGGCCTTCACGGCTGACGCAGCGGCATTCTACCGACCGGTGGAATAAGCGCGTTTCAAGCGACGCGGCCGCCATCGAACTCGAGCACGTCGAAACCGACGTGGCGGTCGACCACGTAAATCAGCCCGCGTTGATCCAGTATCACATCATTGCTCTGCGGCGCGGACCTGCCGCCCGCGGGCTCAGGAATAAAGAAGCCGACTTCGCGCGGCGATGACGGGTCGGCCAGGTTGATCACGCGCAGGCCTCGCGCTGAACCACACGGCGAATACCAGTGTTCCCGCCATGCGTTCATGGAACTGGTGGGCGCCAAATCTCGCGCCCGGCGTGCGGGCAAATGGCGAATCGAGTTCGCTCACCTCGAACAGCGAGAGCGGCTTCACCGCCGAACAATCGCTCACATCGAAAATCGACATGCCGGCATGTGGCCTGCCGCGGCGCGCCTCTTCCTCATTGGCGCTCTGCGCCTGATCTTCTTCATCGATAGCAACGGCGATCCGTCGGCCGCCCAGTTTGACCGGAACCGGCATCACGGTATGCGTCGGTTCAGGAAATGGCGGATGATAATTGTACGACGCCACCGTTTTCGGCCGCTTTAAATCAGCCACGTCGACAATCCGAAAACCGGCGTGCCAGCAGCTCGCCCACATTTCATTGCCGAATCGCAGTGCGTGGTGCAGCCGATGCCGCTTGCCCGACCAGGTTGGCTTCTCGCCGGCGGCAATATGCTGTCCGGGCATCCACCAACGTGAAATTTCCTGGGGCGTTTTTGGATCGCGCAGATCGTAAGTCACCAGGATGTTGCCGACAAAGCCGTCCATCTCCGTGGAAATGTAGGCATAGCGATCGTCCATATCGAACCGGTGCACGCCGATTCCGCCGGTCAAGTGATGGTGGATCAGCTTCGGCGTCGCCGGATTGGATACATCGTAGATGCGAAAACCACCGTTGCGATAAGGCTGGTTTTCCGCCGCCTCGATTGCAACGAGATCGGCTTCGGTAACATTGAGCTTCTGCGCCAGCTCGCCTCGCGATGCATCGCGCCCAAGAACCTCGCGCAACTCGCGCCGTACGGCGGGCAATTGCTCGGCACGCCGTCCGACCGGCGTCGGGTTACGCTCGTGATTCACGACCATCAGGTCGCCGGCAACGCGCACCTTATGGCTGTGCGAAGTCGGGTCATCGAGCATCACCGTCGCTGTCAGACGCGGATTCTTCGGATCGGCGATGTCGACAATTGAAGTGCCGAGATTCTCCTTGTTGGGGATGTGTCCAACATAGGCGTAGTGACCGGCGACCGTAACCTGTCCCGCCCCCGGCAAATCGAGATGTCCGACCCGCCGCACGTTGCGGGCAAGCGCGCCGTTCGGCCGTTCCACGTTGGTCATCGGCTATTTATCCAATGTGGCGCCCGACGCCTTCACGATCGCCGTCCATTTTGGGATTTCACTGTTGATGTAGGCCTGAAATTCCTGCGGCGTGTCACCAACGATGTCGACACCGAGCTTGCCGAGCGAAGCCTCGACACCCGGATCGTGCAGCGCCTTGACCGCCGCATCATGCAGCGCCGCAATCACCTGCGGCGGCGTGCCCGCCGGTGCGACCAGGCCATGCCACGTGCTCGCGTCGAAACCTTTGAGGCCGGCCTGATCCATCGTTGGAAGGTCGGGCAAAACTTTGGTGCGCTTGAGCGTCGTCACGGCGAGCGCGCGAACACGGCCGCCCTCGATATGCCCGATCACCGAAGCGGCGGTCGCAAACATCATCTGATCGTGTCCGCCGATGACATCCTGCAAGGCCGGAGCAGCCCCTTTGTATGGCACGTGTACAATATCGATCTTGGCTTTCGACTTGAACAGTTCGCCGGCGAGATGCGCGGCGGCACCGTAACCTGACGAAGCAAAGTTGATCTTGCCAGGCTGCGCCTTCGCAAGCGCGATCAGTTCCTTCAGCGAATGCGCCGGTACATCCGGATTGACGACAAGAATGTTGGCTTGCGTGCCAATCAGCGTAATCGGGACGAAGTCCTTGCCCGGGCTGTAGTTGATATGTTTGTAGAGCGCCTCATTGGTGGCCAGGATACTGTTGTTGCCCATCAGCAGCGTGTAGCCATCGGGCGCGGAATGCGCGACACCTTCAGCGGCGATATTGCCGCCCGCGCCCGGCCGGTTCTCGATCACAAATGGCTGGCCAAGCAGTTGCTCCATCTTCTTGCCAACAATGCGCGCGAGCACGTCGCTCGGTCCGCCGGGCGTAAATGCGACAACCAGCGTGACCGGGCGGGAAGGATAATCCGCGGCAGCAACAGGAAGGCCGTTGAGCAAAACGGCAGATGCGGCGACCAGCGTCAACCGCCTCCAGGTCTGCCGCGTCCAGGTCTTCGATATCGTCATGAAATCCGGCTCCACGCCCTCAACAATAATGGGGTCGCCGAAATTCTCTACAGAAAGTTTGGGCTTTATTCCCGAGACGGCCGCCTGATAAATCGACGTAAAATCATTCAGTGCGGGTGAGCTGATGCTCTTCGGCGATCCGCTCGAACGTCTCGGCGGTGCTCTTGATCCGATAGGACAAGCGCCGGTCACTTTCGATGGGCAGTTGCCGCACAATCTTGTATGTGCCGCGCGAGGCGTTGTTGCCAAATTGCGGTTCGTAATAGACGTTCTGGCCGTTGGAAAATTTGTGGCTCATATCCGTCCTTTTCAGGTTGGCTCCGGTCTGCGCACCAGCAGCGGCTATGGCAGAACCGAGCAAAAACGCCCGGCTCGGTGGCCGGGCGCCAGCATTACATGATTCGATGCCCGATCAGGCATTCTGCAGGTTGGATGCCGCCTGCTTGCCGCGCTCCGTTACCACTTCGTATGTGAGGCGCTGACCCTCGTTGAGGGTGCTCATGCCGGCGCGTTCGACTGCGCTGATGTGCACGAAAACGTCGCGCGAGCCGTCGCTCGGCGTGATGAATCCAAAACCTTTTTGCGTATTGAAGAACTTGACGGTACCTGTAGCCATGATGGCATTCCTTGCGTTAGACACTGCTTCGAGTTGAGACGCGCATGAGCGTTCATGCGATCGAAACGCCCGAGTTTTGGGGGGTGACTTGTTAAGCGCCCAAGTCGGGGCGGCGCAGCAAGGCAAAACCGAAAACCTGGTTTTCAACGAGCGCTACTTACATGATTTAGCGCTGCAAGTCCAATTCCTGTGCTGCAACAGCATTTTCATCAAAGTCTCGCGGCAAGCACGAACACCAAGTTCAACGCGACATAGGCCATTATCAGTGTACCTTGCGCTGAAAAATGAAAGACAATGGTGTAGTTGAATTTGGCATCCCCTCGTTTCATCATTTCAGATAAGATCGCGACCAGTCGGGGGCAAAACCGTGAATCAAGATCGGAAAAAGCAATCCAGCCGCGATCAGCTCACCGGGCCATTTATCGAGACAGCAATCCGGCTCGGGGCTCTCGCTCTGCTCCTGTATTGGACGTTGATCCTTGTCCGTCCTTTCATCTCAATTGTGATCTGGAGCGTGGTGCTGTCTGTCGCGCTCTATCCCGTTTTCGAATGGATGGCGCACCACCTTGGTGGACGGCGTCGATTGGCGGCCTTCCTGGTTACGGTTTTGACCTTGCTGATTGTGATCGGTCCGGCAACCTGGCTTGCGTTAGGACTGATCGATAGCCTCCGCCTCATTTCCGAGCGGCTGGATCTTTCCAGTTTGGCAATCCCTCGGCCGTCACAATCGGTGAAGGATTGGCCGTTGATTGGCGATCCGATCTATCAATTCTGGGATCTTGCATCGACGAACTTCAAAGCTGCTCTGGCCAAGATATTGCCTCAACTTAAGCCGCTGGGCGGCAGCGTACTCCGCATCGGCGCAGACACGGGCATCGGCATTATCAAGTTCCTTGCGTCCATCGCTATCGCGGGCTTCCTCTTTTCGCCGGCGCCGGCACTGGCGGATGCCGTCAAGAATTTCTCGCGCAGGCTCAACGCAGAGCGGGGTGAAGAATTTGTTGTCCAGGCCGCCGCAACCATCCGGGCGGTATCGCGCGGCGTTATCGGCATTTCAGTTCTGCAGGCTCTTCTCGCAGGCCTTGGTTTGATGGCTGCCGGCGTTCCCCAAGCCAGCTTGATTGCCTTCGCGGTCCTGATACTCGGCATTATCCAGATTGGACCGACGATCCTCATCGTTCCCGTCATTATCTGGAGCTGGACGGCGATGGAAACGGGGTCGGCACTGCTGTTCACCGCCTACATGATACCAGTCAATCTTCTCGACAATATTTTAAGGCCCATCGTCATGGGTCGCGGCCTGAAAACACCGATGCTGGTCATTTTGGTCGGCGTGATTGGCGGCACGCTTGCTTACGGAATCACCGGGCTTTTCCTCGGCCCGATTGTGCTCGCGGTCATATGGGAGCTTCTGGCCGCATGGATAAAAGAACGTGACAGCGCTCCCTGATCCGATACTAACGTGATCGCGCGCGTCTATGACGCGCGGCGCAAGTTTAACCGCGCATCGTGAGTGAAGCCCGGTTGCAGCCGAAGTTCTATTCGGCGGGGTCTATCGGCGTTTGAGGGCGATTGAAACGTTCGTGACGCGGCTGCCCGGCGACCGGAGCGAGACCGATTGGCGACTGCCGTGTGTGGTCACGTCCAGAAACGCCGCGAACGACTGGCCTTCAATTCGCGCATCGATACGGTTGCCCCTGACGCTACCGAAGAACTGGCCAGCGACATGATTGGTAGCCTCGAACCAGCTGCCGCTCAAAGAGCCGCCATTGTTCCGGGCGTTACCCTGAAAATCGACGTTGTAGCTGTCGCTCGCGCATCGGAGCGAAAGCTTGAGGTCGTTGCCGCTCGATTGCGTATCGTAGTTCGCCCGGCAGCGGATCGGTTCGTGCGACCCGCCTTGCAGCGTGATGTTACCACCGCCGACCCAGGATCCTGACAGTTCGGCAAAGGGTCCCTGCTGCGCATAGCCAGGACGTACCGACAGTGACAGCGCGATGACAAATACCGCCGCAACGATCAGAGCGGTGCAGGCACGGGCTCTGAGCGCGGCCCGGCCAAGCGTCGACAACGAAACAGCTTTGTATGTTTTCATTTTCGCCCCCCAGGCGCAGCCATCTTAGCGGTCATTCGCGTGCAAAGGCAAAGAACCATTTAAAGATGACAGCCCTGAGATGGCGTCCACAAGCCAAGCAAAACAATGATTTAGGGTGGTCGGAGCTGTCGCCGCGATATAGTATCAATCGGGCGAGATCAATCGAACCGGCGCGATATCAAAGTGCGGGGACGAGATGATGCGGGTGATGCTCTACGAAGCGGCCCAGAGCATGGTGGTGCGCTCAACGAAATGGTCCTGGCTCAAGGCCTGGGCAATGCAGATCGCCAGGCGCCGCGGCATGAAAAAGGCAATCGTTGCGCTGGCGCGTCGCCTGGCCGTCATCATGCACCGCATCTGGGTAGATGGCGCCGAGTTCCGCTGGAGCAAGAACGCTGTTGCGGCGTGAGGACTGTACTTAATCAAACCGCAGGAACACGAGTTCCACCTCGCGGTGGCACGATGTTCCTCACGGGACGATGGATGAGGTGAGATCGCAATGTCCGCCGGACCTGCCGTTCGTCTGACGGCAAGGCCGCCCAATAGATTGTTCCACCTCGTCCTCGAATCCCATGATGGAAGGGCCTTGGTGCCGATTCCGAAGAGAAGCACAAGCCCGTGAGTGACATCGACACTGTGGTCGTGGACAGTCTGAAAACGCTTGACCCAAACCGGCCGATTAGAGAAGCGGACATTGCAGTCCGGTTTGACAATTCGGCGTCATAATTTTGGAAGATCAAAGTGATTTGGCGGTCCCGAGAGGAGTCGAACCTCCGACCTTCGGTTTAGGAAACCGCTGCTCTATCCTGCTGAGCTACGGGACCACGGGATTCGATGTAGCACAGGTGCCGTGACGGTGCACCGTCACAGCGGCCCTAATCCACTTTCGCACCCGACGCGGCAACAACGTCTTTCCACATTGCGCGTTCCTTCGCCGCAAAGGCGATAGCTCCTTCCGGCGTGCTGGACAGGACGCGCGCACCGGCCACCAGGAACCGGTCCTGGACTTCTTTTTCACCCGCGATCCGCCGCTGCGCGGCGGAAATCTTGTCGACGATCGGCCGCGGCGTTGCCGCGGGCAGCACAAAGGCCGCCCATGAGGTCACCACAAAATCGCTGATCCCTGCTTCGCCCATCGTCGGAACGTCCGGTAATGTCGGCCAGCGCTGGGCCGAGGTCACCGCAAGGGCCCGCATCTTTCCCGACTGGATCACCGGCACATAAGACGCAAGGTTGTCGATCGCAAACGTGACGTCGCCGGCAAGCATCGCGGGAATTGTCTGGGCCGCGCCACGGAACGGGACATGCACGGCGTCGATGCCGGTGCGCTTGGTGAACATCACGCCGGACAGATGCGGCGAGGTGCCAACACCCGGGCTTCCGAAATTGGTGCGTCCTGCCTGCTTCGCCCAAATCAGGAATTCGGGCAACGTTTTCGCCGGCACATGATCGGAAGCAACAACAAAAACGTTCGGCAGCTCCCAGGTCAGCGATGCCGGGATCATGTCATGCTCGGGATCGTAGGGCATCTTGCTGTAGAGAAACTGGTTGATCGCGAAATGTCCGATGGTCGCGGCGCCAATGGTATAGCCATCGGGCGGACTGCCGGTGACCGCTGCAATGCCGATATTGCCGCCGGCGCCGCCACGGTTCTCAACGACAAACGACTGGCTAAATATGTCCTTCAGCCGCTCGGCTAAAATGCGCGTGAGCACATCGGTCGAGCCGCCGGCCGGGTAAGGCACGATGATCCGCACGGGGCGGTCGGGCCAATGGTTGTCATCACCGCGTGCCCCGCTTGCCGCCATGACGCCGGCAGCGGCAGCTGAGGCCAGGAATGCGCGGCGGCTCGGCGAAGGACGAGGCTTCTGCATTGGTTCCTCTCCAGCGGTTATGATGACGTTCACATTTATGCTGTCATTCTAGCGCGTCGCCGGGTCCCCGCCATCTCTATTGACGGGCTACCGGCACGCAGTGGCAGTCCTCGGTCATGAAGCGTTTGACGTTCCCCATCCCAGTCTCAATCCTTGCAGTGGCGTTGCTTCCTCTCCTTGCGTGCAGTGCGGCGGCACAAGCGCCCTGCAAGCTCGCCGATATCGGCACTGCAACTGTGGCCGGCGTGCGCGATGGGCGCACCTTGCTGCTGGCCGATGGCAGGGAATTGCGCCTGGCCGCGATTGAAGTCACGGACGGCAGCCGCGATGCGCTTCAACAACTCGCCGGCGGGCGCAGCATAAGGCTGGAACGGCTCGATACCGCGACCGACCGCTATGGCCGACTGGTCGCCTTTATTTATACGGAAGATACGGAGCAGTCGGTCCAACAGGCAATGGTCGCGCAAGGTCAAGCGCGTGTTTCGGGAAGAATTGGCAGCAAAGCCTGCGCCGATGTATTGCTGGGCGCCGAAAAGGCAGCCCGCAGAGCACGCCGTGGACTATGGGCCGACCCAAATTTTGCCCCTTTGCGACCGGAAAATCTTACCCGGATTGGGGCCGCGCGGGGACAATTTGCGCTGGTCGAGGGGAAAGTCTTGTCGGTGCGTGAAAGCGGCGCCACTATATATTTGAACTTCGGGCGGCGCTGGACCAAGGACTTTACCGTCACCATTCTCAAGCGTCACCGGCGTGAATTTGCCGCCGCTGGCATCGATCCGAAACAACTGGAAGGCCGTCCGATCCGGGTGCGTGGCTGGATCGAACAGCGCAATGGTCCCGTCATCGAGGCCGATGCGCCCGAACAGATAGAGCTCGTCGAGTAGTTTCTGTTGTGAGTGAGAGCGGATGGTTGCGGCACTGACAGGGAGATCGGCGCACAGGTCGCTTGGATTGGCGACATTGCTTGCCATTCTGTTGGCGAGCTGCACCAGCGCAACCGACAACCGCTTCGTCTCGCTGCCGGTGGCGCAAGTTGCGGCCCAGGCCGATCAGGCACCTGCGACACAACGCGAGCACGCCCGCATACTTGCTTCTTACGGCGGGGCCTACGACAACGCGCGCCTGCAAAGCCTGGTCGAAAAAACCGTCGATCGCCTGGTGGCGGCATCCGAACGGCCGGATCTGAAATATCAAGTCACGATCCTCAACTCGCCGGCGATCAATGCATTCGCGCTTCCAAACGGCAAGCTCTACATCACGCGTGGACTGATTGCGCTCGCCAACGACAGAGCCGAGCTTGCGTCCGTGCTCGCGCACGAAATGGGTCATGTCATTGCGCGCCATGCGGCAATCCGCGAGGAACAGGCCCGGCAAGTCGCCATCATCAGCCATGTGGTCAACGACGTGCTCAGCGACCCGCAGGTCGGGGCATTGGCGCTCGCCAAATCGAAACTCACATTGGCGGCATTTTCACGCGCACAGGAATTCGAGGCCGACGGCATCGGCGTCGGCATATCCGCACGCGCCGGCTTCGATCCGTTCGGAGCGTCGCGATTCCTGACCGACATGCAGCGCAACGCCGATCTCAAGGCATCGAGCGGCGGCACGGATCCACGCACGCTGGATTTTCTGTCGTCCCACCCGGCAACGCCCGAGCGTGTCAAAAACGCCCTCGCCAATGCGCGCCAGTTCAGCGGGCCAGGCGCCGGCGAACGCGACCGTACAGAATATCTCGGCAGCCTCACCGGGTTGATTTACGGCGAAGACCCGAGCGAGGGGTTCGCTCGCGGCCGGCATTTCTTGCATCCAAAACTTGGCTTCACCTTCACGGCGCCGCCGGGCTTTACGCTCGACAATACGGCACAGGCTGTTCTCGGCCTCAAGGACGGCGGCAACGAGGCCCTGCGACTGGACGTCGTGAGCGTTCCGGCCGAGCAATCATTGCCCGACTACCTGAAATCGGGGTGGATGACGAATGTCGATAGCGCAAGCGTTGAGGAATTTTCAATCAACGGCTTTCCGGCGGCGGCGGCCACCGCGACCGGCGACCAATGGTCGTTCCGCTTGTTTGCGGTGCGCTTCGGCAGCGACGTCTACCGGTTTATCTTCGCGGCCAAGAGCATGAATGCGCAAGTCGAGCGCTCATTCCGGGACTCGGTGACGAGTTTCCGCCGCATGAGCCTGAAGGAAAGCCAGCAGATCCATCCGATGCATCTGCAGATTGTCACCGCCGCGCGCGGCGACACTGTAGAGAAGTTGGCGCACCGCATGGCCGTTACCGACCACTCCACCGAGCGCTTCCGCGTGCTCAACGGTCTTTCCGCCGCCGACCGGATCAAGCCGGGCGACAAGTTGAAAATTGTAGTCGAGTAACGGCCGCGTCGCGGAATCGCGTCAGCTCTCGCCGGCTTCCGGATTGAGCGTGAATTCGCGCGGCACGTCCGGACCCCAGAGATAGAACGAATCCTCGGGTTTATGGTCAGCCGCCGGCCAGCGCTCTTCCTTTGGAATGTAGTCGATATCGCACGAATATTCCGAGAAGCTGCCCCAGGGATCCATGACGTAGTGGAAGTAGTTGGAGCCGAGCACGTGCCGGCCGAGACCCCAACCTTTTGTCCAGCCCTTGTCGTGCATGCGCATGGCGCCGAGGCCGATATCCTGAATGCTGGCGGTATCCCAGCTGCAATGATGGAAGCCGGGCCCGCTCGATTTCACCAAAGCCAGCAAATGATGGTCGCTGCCGTGAATGCCGTGCATGAAAGCAACGAGATCCGACGCGCGGTCCGACAGCCGCAGACCGAGCGTGCGCTCATAGAATTTGATCGAGGCGTCGATGTCGCGGGTGAATATCAGGACATGTGACAGCCGGCGCGGCCGCACGGGCGGTGCCTTCTCACGCGTGGTCGCGGCGGCAACGCCGGGGCCGACCGTGGCCCACTCGCTTTGCGCCTTATGATCCGGGGAAACCTTGCGCGCGACCTTCACTTCGATGAGCACGCCCTCGAGATTGCGGAACCAGAAACCGTTGCTCTCGAACCCCGGCGGCGGATCGATGAGCTTGACGCCTTCGCCTTCGATGCGCGCCTTCAGGCGCGGCAGATCGTCGGCATAGCAGCCGAACGAAAGATGATGGAGCGCTTTGCTCTTGCTGCCTTCAACCACCGAACCCCAGCGATGTTCATGACCAAACGTCTTGATCGCCAGCACGTTGCCATCGCGCCGCACGTCGAGACCGAAATTGCCGTAGAAATCCTGCGCGACCGACGCGTCGGGCACCGCGAGCACGAACTGGTCCAGCGAGTGCACGCCGAGTGCATCGGTTTCGGTCGTCGGCGCGACATAGCCGCGAATGGCGGTCATCGATTACTCCATCAAGCATCGAATGCGGTGGTTGGCCGGCATATAGGCCAGAGAGGTTGCCGGAGCAACTGCCGCGCGGCCCATTTGGAGCCCACCTGCGGCCCAACGCAAAAGCCCGGCGCGAGCGCCGGGCTTTCGAACTGTCCGTAGGGACTGTGTGTGCGTTATGCGGCCTCTTCCTCGACCGCATCGTCCGAACCAGCCTCTTCGGCCGGCTTCGGACCGCGGCGCGGACCCTTCGCGAGCGCCGCCTCGATCTCCTTGATCGCTTCGGTCTCGGTCACGCGCTGGACAGCCGCGATCTCGCGCGAAAGGCGATCAAGCGCCGCCTCGTAAAGCTGCCGCTCCGAATAAGACTGCTCCGGCTGGGATTCAGACCGGTACAGATCGCGGACGACCTCCGCGATGGCAACGATATCGCCGGAATTGATCTTTGCTTCGTATTCCTGGGCGCGGCGGGACCACATCGTGCGCTTGATGCGCGCGCGGCCCTTCAGCGTCTCGAGCGCCCGCTTGACCAGCGGCGCCTCGGCCAGCTTGCGCATGCCGACCGACACGATCTTGGCGGTCGGAACCCGCAGCGTCATCTTGTCCTTGACGAAATTGATGACGAAAAGCTCCAGCTTGGCACCTGCGACTTCCTGCTCCTCGATCGCCATGATCTGGCCCACGCCATGGGCCGGATAGACGATGAATTCGTTGGTCTTGAAGCCTTGTCGCTGGGTAGTCTTCTTATTGCTGGTCATTCCGGGCACGACTCCTTCACCGGCCCCTTTGCGGGCACCGGTCAGTTTGGCTGCGGGAGCCCCGGCACGGCTGGTGCCGCGCGAGGCGTGGGAGGTCCGCCGCGTTTCGGCAGACTTTTTGGAACCCCGGCTCATACCGGCGGAACCTTTCTTCGATTTATGACGCGTTTTTCCTGCCACTGCTCACGCGTGGATCGCACGCCCTCTGGTCTGGGAACCTTGGAACTCAGCCACCGAAAAATAATGCTCCCGAAGGGGGAGCTTACCGGTGGCGACGTCGTTCCTATCCATTTTTTACATATATAGCACATTTTTAGGCGGAATCAAAGCCTTAAGCCACCGCAGATCAGCTATTCGGCGGTAAAAATCCTGCAATTTCACCGAATTGGTTAATGCCGTCCAACAAGTTGGCGGTTCGGGGCCCTTTGGGCGGCCCTTGGTCGCACCCCTTGGGGGCGACAGGCTCAGTCGCCGGTCCCGGGGTCAGGCGAGAAGAACTTCTTGAACTTGTCGGGGACGCCATCCCACTCCTTGCCGTCCGCGGGCGCCTCCCGCTTGACCGTGATATTTGGCCAGGTCTTGGCGTACTGGGCGTTCACTTCCAGCCATTTTTCGAGCCCCGACTCGGTATCCGGCTTGATGGCCTCGGCGGGGCACTCCGGCTCGCAAACACCGCAATCGATGCATTCGTCCGGGTGAATGACGAGCATGTTGTCACCCTCATAGAAGCAGTCGACCGGACAGACCTCCACGCAGTCCATGTATTTGCATTTAATGCAGTTTTCGACGACGACGTAGGTCATTCCCCGCTCCGCACAACAACTTTCACGCGCTCCGTATCGTAACGACAGATAAGCCGCAAGGCGCGCGCCCGCCACTGTAAAACACGTCCCCGCGCGATGGATTTACGGCGAAAGGTCAAGGCCTTGGCCGGCGGCGTCGGCCGGGGCGGTCAGTCTAGGTCGCGGTAAAGCATGCGCGCGGCCGGCGCGCTGCCCCGTCGTTCGCAAATGCCCTCGACCCGGACCACACGCACCGAACGATCGAGCGCAAGCGTGACCACATCGCCCACACGCACCAGGTGGCTGGCGGCCGTCATGCGCTTTCCGTTGAGCCGCACGAAACCGGCCGTTGCGAGCGCCGCCGCGTCACCGCGCGTGCGCACCATGCGGGCATGCCAGAGCCATTTGTCGATGCGTTGGCGGTCGAGGCTTTTGCGCTCGAGACTCTTTGAGCCGGCGCTCAAGACGAATCTTTGCTGCTCTGTTCTAGCTGCTGCTTGAGCGCAGCAAGCTTGGCGAACGGCGAATTGGGATCCGGCTGCTTGTCGCGGCCGCCAGAGCGATTGCCGAACGGTTTGGCATAATATTGCTCGCGTTCCGCACGGTCGACGGACTCTCCCCGCTCGCGGCGGCGGCCGCGATCCTGCCGTTCGCTGCGTGCGCCGCGTTCTGCGCCACGTTGTGTTCCTTGGCGTTCCATCCGCTGCTGCCGCTCGCGTCGATCCTGACGCTGCTGATGCTGCTGATGTTCCTTGCGGTCGGGGCGATCGCCTTGCTCACGCGGGCGCCGTGGCCCGCGGCCGGCCGCGGCCGCATCCGACGGCGCCGGTGTCGTGACACCTTCTGTCGGCGCGGCCGTTGTTGAGGCTGCGGCTCCAGCCTCCGTAACTTGTGTTTGTTGCTCGCGTTGGGGACGGCGGGGGCGATGAGGACGTCGGTCGGCACGGCCGGCGGGTCGCCAAACCTCGATGAAGGCCGGCTCCTCTGGCGCTGGCGTTGCCGTCGCAGATTCCGTCGCTGGCGCGCCCGCAGCAACTGCATCAGATCCGGCATCGGTAGAAACTGCTTCGGACTTTGCCACGGCTTCCGGCTGCGGGATCGCAGGTTCTTCCACAAGCGGCACTGTCTCCGGTGTAACGAATTCCGGTTCGGGCAGGAGCGAACGCGACGGCAACTCGGCAGGCGATGCGTTTTGCTCTGGCGCGGCTTCCGGTGGCGTAGACTTTGCCGGCGCCGCGCTCGCCGCGGCATCGGTCGCCAAAGATGTTGCTTCGGCGACCGCAACCAAAGGCGCCGCCGGTTCGGCGGGTTTCGGCTTGCGGTCCATGCGATAGCCAAGCGAGCGCAGTATCGATGCAAAATCCTCGCCCGATGCGCCGGTGAGGGAGGTCATCGCCCCGGTGATCAGGAAGCCACGGCCATCAAACACGCCGTCCGGTTTCGGACCCGGTGCGCCCTCGCGCCACGACAATGCCGGACGGATCAGGTCAGCAAGTCGCTCCAGGATGTCGACGCGGACAGCCCGTTCGCCGCAAATACGATAACCGGCCGTACGATAAAGTGGCTTCGGTGTTTCTGCATCGACGGGAATTGAGGTGCGTCCGCTGGCGGCGAGATGCAGCAATTCACCGACGCCGTTGGCGTCCGGGTTCTCGTGCTTGATCGCCCAGAGTTGCGTCGCCAGCGCGCGCGGCGCCGGCTTGAGCAGTGCCGGCAAATAAATGTGATAGGCGCCGAAACGTACGCCGTATTTGCGTAGCGTCGCACGCGCGGGCTGGTCGAGGCCCTTGACCTCCTCGGCTACCTTTTGACGCTCCAGCACGCCGAGCGCTTCAACAAGTTGAAATGCCACACCACGCGCCATGCCCGTGACATCTTCGGCGGCGGTCAGCGAGAACAGCGGCGCCAGCAGCTTTTCGATATGGGTTTTGAGCCAGAGATCGAGCCGCGTCTGCACCAGTTCACGCGCCGGACCGGTGAGCTGCTCATCAGCAATCACACGCACGCGCGGACGCAACGTATCGTCACCGGCGGTGAGCTTCCCGACCAGGTCGCCTGTCCAGCGCAATGCGCCGTCGGTAGCCAGCACAATCTGATCGTTCGAAGCCTGCGAAAGTTTTGTAGCGCGCGTTTCGATCTCGCCGGCCAGCGCCTTTTGCGCGGCTGCGTTGAGCGCCTTGGCTTCCGAGCCCGCGGCAGAGGCATCGGGCGCAAACATGAATCCATCGAGCCGGCCGATCACATGACCCTCGACCGTTACCTCACCCGACTTTCCGATTTCCGTTTCCAACATCGTGTTCTCTCGCAGCCGCCGCATCAAGACGCTGGTGCGGCGGTCCACGAACCGTTCGGCCAAACGTTCATGGAGTGCATCGGATAACTTGTCCTCGATCGCGCGTGTGTGCCCCTGCCAATGCTCCGGGTCGGCAAGCCAATCGGGACGATTGGCGACGAAAGTCCAAGTTCTGACATGCGCAATCCGGTTGGAGAGAGTATCGATATCGCCGTCGGTCCGGTCGGCCTGCGAAATCTGGCTAGCGAACCAATCGGTAGGGATGTTACCCTCTCGCATCAGGAATCCATAGAGGGTCACGACCAATTCGGCATGGGTCGCCGGCGCGATTTTGCGATAGTCCGGAACCTGACAGGTATCCCACAATCGCGCGATGGCCGCCCGATTGCCGGCCATCGACCGCACATCTTCGTCGCGCGCAGCATGTTCAAGAACGAGAACGTCTTCCCCGACCGGTGCGCGCGTCAATCCAGGTTCATTTGGCGTTGCAGCGAGCGAAGCCTGCAGTGCCCCGATCGAGGCAAAATCGAGATCGGCGTTGCGCCACTGCAACATCCGGATCGGCTCGAAGGTGTGGCTTTCAAGCGCCTGCACCAGTTCCGGCTCGAACGGATCACAACGTCCCGTCGTGCCGAATGTGCCGTCGCGCGTAGCACGGCCGGCGCGGCCGGCGATCTGGGCGAGTTCGGCGGGATTGAGTTTACGGAACTGATAGCCGTCAAACTTCCGGTCGGACGCGAAAGCGACATGATCGACATCGAGGTTGAGCCCCATGCCGATCGCGTCGGTGGCCACCAGGTAGTCGACATCCCCCGATTGGTAGAGCGCAACTTGCGCATTGCGCGTGCGGGGGGATAGCGCGCCAAGCACGACCGCTGCACCGCCGCGCTGCCGGCGGATCAACTCCGCAATGGCGTAAACTTCTTCCGCCGAAAACGCGACAATGGCGGACCGACGCGGCAGCCGCGTGAGCTTCTTCTCGCCCGCGTACGTGAGCGTCGACAGCCTTGGCCGGCTGATCACGTGTGCGCCAGGCAACAGCTTCTCGACCATCGGCCGCACCGTGGCGGCGCCCAGAACAAGCGTTTCCTCGCGCGCCCGGGCATTGAGCATGCGGTCCGTGAAGACGTGGCCCCGCTCGAAATCGGCGCCGAGCTGGACCTCGTCAATCGCCAGGAAAGCCACGTCGAGGTCGCGCGGCATGGCTTCAACGGTCGAGACCCAAAAACGCGGGTTCGGCGGCTTGATCTTCTCTTCGCCGGTAATCAGGGCGACGGCGTCCTTGCCGGCCCGGTCGGCCACCTTGTTGTAGACCTCGCGCGCCAGCAGCCGCAGCGGCAGGCCGATCACGCCGGACGAATGGGCGAGCATGCGCTCGATGGCGAGATGGGTCTTGCCGGTATTGGTTGGGCCCAGCACTGCCGTGACCCCGGCGCCGCGCGTTCGCGATGTCCGGGCAGGCTGCGGGGAAAAAGAGATGGCCATTACGCGTCCAGAACGATGGCAAAAGCCTCAAGTAGGCCCCGCCGCGACCTCCGTGTACCACAATGCGACGCCAAGCATGCGCCCGGTTAAGTATTAGAACGAGTCTGGAACGAACCGCGCCCGAATCACTGACTCCGGCGCTGTATGGCTTCGTTCACGGCGACATCTGGCAACACTCGACCGCACAACTACAAGATGGAGTAGTGACGGCCCGATTCAAGCTCGTTTTTGACCCTTCAAACATTAACGCCCGCGCGGATTCGCCGGCGGGCGAAGAGTCAAGCGCAATGTCACTGCACCTTCGGGCCGTTGACCGAAGCGCGGGTCGGAACGGGGACCGAGACGAATTCATAAGCCTCGAGGATGGCTTGGCCGATCGGCGTCGGACCTTGGGCGCGGAACGGCACGAGCACCCGCGTCCCGGCAATCGGGGCCAGCCACACTTCCATCTCGCGCTGCTTGGCCAGGTATTTGATCGCCGCGCGCGAGGGAATGTAACCGGCGACCGGCGTGAAATATGCCGAGCAGACGACGACCGGACCGGCGTAGCCCTTGGTCGCTTTGACCTTGTCCATCCGCTTGAAGACAAATTGCATGTCGTAACGGAGCCGGCCGTCGAAAATGGCCAGCGTGCGCTGGCAGGCTTCGGACGACAGCAGCTCGCCATTGCCCGGCATACGCACGATCGAAGCCGTCATGGGATCAAAAACACCATGCTGGTGGGCTTCCATGAGGGGCACGCGCTCGGGATCGTCATCCTGCGGCGGATCGACCTTCAGATCCTTCACATTGCCATTAGCGATTGTGAACCGGATGACATCAGACTTTTTCCGCGAACTGATGGTCGCTGCGTAAGTGGAGGACAACGGCCTGCCGCCATTGAGCGTGCCGTGTGCGGTGGTGTCGCCCTGGCCGCCGGTGAATGCGCGCAACAGGCCGCTGGTCGAACCGTTCGCGGCTGCCGTGTACTGCGTATCGGCAACGTCGATAGCCCAGGTGCCACTGCCGATCGGGATGCCGGCGATCGTAGCCGAGTAGCGCGCTTCCAGCCGTCCTTGCGCCGACGCAGGAGCAAGCATGCCGATCAGGGCCAGGACGAACAGCCCTGACATCACCAACATGCATCGTACGATTTGCCGCAAG
The DNA here is from genome assembly GCA_963819915.1 of uncultured Alphaproteobacteria bacterium. GTDB lineage: Bacteria > Pseudomonadota > Alphaproteobacteria > Rhizobiales > Xanthobacteraceae > Pseudolabrys. The sequence continues at coordinate 502,603 of CAWFXX010000005.1, read as the reverse complement.
ACCTGATCCTTCCGCACGTCGACACCAGCGGACGTTCCGCGGTCGGGCAATCGATAGTATCACCCGCAGCGCAACCCGGCACGCAACGCGGCCGCGGCAGGTGACGGGATGGCCGCAAAGTTAACGCGGTGACCGCCGGCAACGTCAGCATGTCGTCGGCGCGGATTTCGTCGAATTTGTGTTCGCTGGCGCTGAAGACCGGGCGGCAGACCCCGAAATCCGGTCAAATTGCGCTCAATTGCTCGGCTTGACGCCTTTAACCCCGCTCTCTATACGTCCGCGGTCTTAGCCCAGACGATTGACCTGAACCGGCGCGCGGGCACCGGTATTATTTCGAGGAACGAGCCATGTCCTGGCGTTGCGACCTGACCGGTAAGAAGCCACTGGTCGGCCACAAAGTGAGCCACTCCAACATCAAGACGAAGCGGCGGTTCCTCCCGAACTTGCGCAACGTGACGCTTATTTCCGACACGCTTGGCCGCAGGGTCCGCCTGCGCGTCTCGGCGAATGCGCTCAAGACCGTCGACCATCGCGGCGGACTCGACGCTTTCCTGCTCAAGGCCAAGGACAGCGAACTGGCGCCCCGGGTGCTGGACCTCAAGCGTCAGATCGTGAAGAAGCGCGACGCTTCGGCGGGCTGATCCGATCGTCAACTTTACAATTTGTCATGATCGCGGGCGTTCACTCCCCCACGATCGCAAACTGCAGCAGCAGGTTGCGCTGAATGACCGAAAAATTGTCGTCTGAGACAAGAGTGACAATCGTTTCGCCACTGGCATTGTTGTGCACGGCGATGCCTTCCATGTTGTCGATCTGATAACCGAGATCGGCCTCGATCATCGAACGGCCATCGACAACCGCATTCGCCTTGATATCGGCGAGTGGAATACGGCGGATACGCATCGCAACGCCGCGCGCCGGCGAATATCGGCGCTCGAGCAACAGCAAATCGCCGGGCGGAAGAATTGTACAGTCACTGACGTCAAATTCATCGGTCCGCTTCACGCTGAAAGACGTGGCAACGTCGCCATCCAATATGAACGAGCGCAGATTGCCATCCTTATCGAGGCTGCGTTCCGTCACGGCGATCAAAGCGGAAGCCAACGGCGAGCCCTGCGGCGCGGCCGCAAGGCATTCCAGGCTTTTGTTGAATGCAAAAGTCTTGAATTCGGGCGGCACCGCTATCGGCTGGCCACGCGCGCGCAAGCCGTCACGACGATAGTCAAGACGCACGATCTGCTCGACCCGCTCGATTCCGATGTAGAACGTTCCGTCCCGCTCGGTGAGCGATTCAACATCGTACCAGCCGCGCGCTGCCAATGGCTTTCCATCGGCTCCAAGGATCGGCGCCATTTCGGCATCCGCGACGCCCGCGGGCTTGCCGTCGCGGTAGACGATCCGCCCGCGAAGCCAAGACCCATTGTCGGTTATTGAAATGAAATGCGTGCCGTCCGGTTCGACATGGATGGCAGATATGCCGCCGAATGCCGGATGGCGCGAGGTGAGCACGAGCCCGCCGCGAAATTCCAGCGAGCCAAAGCGCGTCAGCGTCTCATCGTGATTGTCAAAGGACGTGATGGCGGCCGCATCGATTTGCACGCGCGTTGGCGCTTGCGGATAACGCAGCGCATCGGCAAGCGCGAAGGTGCCGATCGCGAGCGCTGTCGCGAACGCGCCGGCGATGAGCCAGCGGCGGTGTGTCTGCGTCAAGCCACGCGCCTCCGGATACGCGGGCTTGGCCGTTCAGCGGCCGCATGCTCCTCGAACAGCTCGGCAAGTTTTTCAGTCATTGCGCCGCCGAGCTCTTCGGCATCGACAATGGTGACCGCGCGCCGATAATAACGCGTCACGTCGTGACCGATGCCGATGGCGATCAATTCCACAGGCGACCGGGTCTCGATTTCCTCGATGATCCAGCGCAAATGGCGCTCGAGATAGTTGCCCGGATTGACCGAGAGCGTGGAATTGTCGACCGGCGCCCCGTCGGAGATCATCATGAGAATCTTGCGCTGCTCGGTGCGCGCCAGCAAACGCTTGTGCGCCCAATCGAGCGCTTCGCCGTCGATATTTTCCTTCAGGAGACCTTCACGCATCATCAGACCGAGATTCTTGCGCGCGCGCCGCCACGGCGCATCCGCCGATTTGTAGATAATATGGCGCAGGTCATTGAGCCGGCCGGGATTGGCGGGCTTGCCAGCCGTGAGCCAATGTTCGCGCGATTGACCGCCCTTCCACGCCCGCGTGGTGAAGCCAAGTATTTCGACCTTGACGCCGCAGCGTTCGAGCGTGCGGGCAAGAATGTCGGCACATGTCGCGGCAACCGTGATCGGCCGTCCGCGCATCGAACCGGAATTGTCGAGCAGGAGCGTGACGACGGTGTCGCGGAACTCGGTATCCTTCTCGGCCTTGAACGAAAGCGGATGCAGCGGATCGATGACAATGCGTGACAGGCGCGCCGGATCGAGCTGGCCTTCCTCCAAGTCGAATTCCCACGACCTGTTCTGTTGTGCCATCAACCGTCGCTGGAGCCGGTTGGCGAGCCGCGCCACGACGCCCTGCAGATTCGAAAGCTGCTTGTCGAGATAACCTCGGAGGCGATCCAATTCTTCCGCCTCGCACAGATCCTCGGCCGCGACGGTTTCGTCGAACTTCGCGGTGAACGCGCGGTAGTCGGGACCGCGCGGTTCGTTGGCCCCATGATGACGCGGGCGCTGCGGTTCACCGGGCGTTTCGGAATCGCCCATGTCGGTATCGTCGGCCATATCGGCGGTCGGCGCCTCGGCCGCTTCGGCGGCGGAATCCGGCATGTCCTCGGACGACACCTGGGTGTCCTCCATGCTCATGCGCTGCATCTCGTCGGAATCCGCAGCCTCCCCTTCCTCGCCGGATTCCTGCTTGCGGCGGTCGTCCTCGCCCTCCTCCTCGTCCTCATCCGAGTCGTTGCTGCGGTCTTCGCCCATCTCGAGAGCGTCGAGCAGATCGTGCACGACATCGCCAAACTGACGCTGGTCCTCGACAAGGTTTTCCAGCCGGTCGAGATCGCGCCCCGCGCGGTCCTCGATCAACGGCCGCCAGAGATCGACCAGTTTCCGCGCCGCCGGTGGCGGAGCCATTCCGGTCAGGCGCTCGCGCACCATCAGCGCCAGTGCGTCCTCGATCGGTGCATCGGCGCGCTCGGTGATTTCCTCGAACTTGCCTCGATGGAAACGTTCGTCGAGCATGGCGGTCAGATTTTGCGCCACGCCGTCCATGCGCCGCGCGCCGATCGCCTCGACGCGCGCCTGTTCTACCGCTTCGAATACGGCGCGCGCCTGCTGGCCGGCCGGCTGCAGCCTTCGGTGCATTGCGGCATCATGGCAGGCAAGCCGCAGCGCGATTGAATCGGCATGGCCGCGCACAATAGCGGCTTCCGCTTTGCCGAGCTTGCGCGGTGGCTCCGGCAGCCGGACCTTGCCGCCCATCAGGCCGGGCCGTTCCGCAGCGAACGCCACTTCCAGTTCCGGCTTGCGCGCAAGCGCACGCAGGCAGCCGGTGACGGCCCGCTTGAACGGTTCGGTCGGCGATTCCTTCGACGACGGCTTGCTTTTGATGTTGGAGGCCATCACTCGTCTCCCTCTCCCGTGTGTGGGAGAGGTAAAATCAAGACAGCGCCACGTTCACGGACGATTCCGGCAACTCGACGCCGAAGCAGCGCTGATAAAATTCGGCGACAATCGGCCGTTCGAGCTCATCGCATTTATTGAGGAAGGTGAGCCGGAACGCAAAACCGATATCGTTGAAGATCTCGGAGTTTTCCGCCCAGGTGATCACGGTACGCGGGCTCATGACCGTCGAGATATCGCCGTTCATGAAAGCGTTGCGCGTTAAGTCCGCAACACGCACCATCTTGTTGACGATGTCGCGGCCCTGCTCGTTGCGATAGTGCTTGGCCTTGGCCAGCACGATCTCAACCTCATTGTCGTGTGGTAGATAATTGAGCGTGGTGACGATCGACCAGCGATCCATTTGGCCCTGGTTGATTTGTTGGGTGCCGTGATAAAGGCCCGACGTGTCACCAAGGCCAACTGTGTTGGCTGTAGCGAACAGACGAAATGACGGATGCGGCTTGATGACCTTGCTCTGGTCGAGCAGCGTCAAACGTCCCGATGCTTCCAGCACGCGTTGGATCACGAACATCACGTCCGGGCGCCCGGCGTCGTATTCGTCGAAGCAGAGCGCGACGTTGTTCTGCAAAGCCCAGGGCAAAATGCCCTGGCGAAATTCCGTGACCTGCTGGCCTTCCTTGATGACGATGGCGTCCTTGCCGATCAGGTCGATACGACTGATGTGACTGTCGAGATTGACGCGCACGCAGGGCCAGTTCAGCCGCGCAGCCACTTGTTCGATATGGGTCGACTTGCCGGTGCCGTGGTAGCCGGTGACCATCACGCGGCGATTTTTTGCAAAGCCGGCAAGAATGGCGAGCGTGGTCGGCCGGTCAAATCGATAATCCGAATCGACGTCGGGCACATGCTCATCCGCCTTCGAATAGGCCGGCACTTCCATATCGCTGTCGATGCCAAACACTTGCCGGACCGACACTTTCATGTCTGGCAGGCCGGCAACTTCTTGTACTGCGGCAGTCATTGATCCTCCGTGGCTTCGGATGACCGAAGCCCTCTCCTGCGGTCCGAGTCGTACGGTCCGGCTGATGGCGGCGGCAACTTAGCAGAGGCCACGGCACCGAAAAACCCGCTGTGTCCGAATGGCACCATCAATTATTTCAATGAGATAGGTATCCCCAGCCCTGTGTGGAAGGCGGGGCTGGGTTGTTCCGCAGCTCCTGGGGCCAGGTCAGCCGAAACCGACCGATTTCAGGTAGTTGTACGCCTGAATGATCTCCACCAGCCGGTCTTCGGTGGAGCGGTCGCCGCCATTGGCGTCCGGATGATGACGTTTCACAAGGTCTTTGAAACGCGTCTTCACCTGCTGCGGCGTGGCGTCGACATCGAGCCCGAGCGTATCGAGCGCCTTGCGTTCCGCATTTCGAATCTGCCGGGTCTCGGCGCGCGCCTTCTGTTCCGCCTTCACACCTTCGCCAAAAAGGCTGAATGGATCCGAGTGGCTGCCGAAATTGCGCAAGTCCGGCCGCACCTTTGCTTTGCCGGTTCCCATCTTCCAGGTCGGCCGATGTCCGGTCAGTGCGTCCTTCTGGTAGGCCATCACAGCGGCATCATTCATGCCGTTGAAAAAGTTGTACGACTGATTGTAGGCGCGCACGTGCGCGAGGCAGAACCGCCAATACTCGTTTTCGCGCCCGCGCCCTTTGGGCGCACGATGATCCGCCTTCTCCTTGCAGCCGTGCCATTCGCAGACGGGCCCGCCGGTTTTGGGCCGGCGATCCTTCTCCGGTTTGACGCGGATGCCATCAAAAAGGGGTGAGTCGAATTTCATGACCGAACATTATGCGCTTTTGCTGGTGACGCCTTCAAGACTAGTTCTCCGTGCCAGGTACGATTTCAACCATTGACCGGTGCGCCGCCCTCTCCTAAGCGGGGCAGAATGCGGACCGCCGATCTCATCACAAAAAAGTTGTCAGAGGCTTTCACGCCGCAAAGCCTGAAGGTGCTTGACGAATCTCACCAGCACGAAGGCCATGCCGGGCACCGGCCAGGTGGGCAGACGCACTACCGTGTGTATATCGTGTCGGACGCGTTCAAAGGAAAGACCCGGCTCGAACGCCACCGCATGATTAACCAACTGCTTTCGGCCGAGCTCGCGGGCAGTGTGCACGCGCTTGCCATACACGCCACCGCGCCGGGCGAAGACGGCAGCTAGGCCCTACCGTGCTGCCTGTGTTCGCGTCAACGGCTGGATGCGCAAGGCAGTGATGCGGTTGCGGGCACGTCGCAACACACGAAACCGGAACCCGTGAAAGGTAAAGCTCTGTCCCACTTCCGGTATTGAGCGCGCTTCATGGATGACGAGGCCGGCAATTGTGGTTGCTTCCTCGTCCGGCAAATTCCAGTCCAAGACGCGATTCAAGTCGCGGATCGGCACCGCGCCATCGACATTCACGGATCCGTCGGGCTGACGCCGCACGCCTGGCACAGCAACATCGTGTTCGTCGGTAATATCGCCGACAATTTCCTCAAGAATATCCTCAAGCGTCACCAGCCCCTCGACCTCGCCGTATTCATCCACCACCAAAGCGAATGGCGTCTTGCGACGGCGGAAGGCCTTGAGCTGTTCCGACACCGAACGCGTGTCTGGCACGAACCAGGGCGGTGTCATCAATGAAGCAATGTCGACCTTGGCCGCGTCACCATCGACTGCGTGCAAGGCGCGCAGCAAATCCTTCACGTGCAAGATGCCGACGATGTTTTCGGGATGCTCGCGCCACAATGGCAGCCGCGTCACCGGGGACGCGATGACCGCATTGACGATGTCCTCGGGCGAATTGTCGGCATCGAGCGTGATCATGTTCGTGCGATGGATCATCACATCCGATACCGCAAGCTCGCGCAGATCGAGCACGCCGCCGAACATATCGCGGTCGAGCGTTTCGACGTCACCTTCGCGATGCAGCAGATCGACGGCCCCGCGCAATTCCTCGCGCGCCGACAGCACCTGCTGATCGTCGCCCACGGTCATGCCGACGTGCTTGAGCAGCCACCGCACCAGCGCCTCAACGGCCATCAATACCGGACCGAATAATTTGACGAACAGAAACATCGGCCGCGCCACCGCCAGCGCTATCCGGTCGGGCGCGTTGAACGCCGCGGTTTTCGGCAAAATTTCGGAAAACACGACCACGACGATGGTCATCACTACGGTGGCATAGAGGACACCGGCATTGCCAAACCAGGTCAGCAAAACGCCCGTTGCCAGCGCCGAGGCGGCGATGTTGACTGCATTGTTGCCGAACAGGAGCGCGCCGAGTAACCGCTCGCGCTGCTCGAGCAGACGGTTGACGATGCCGGCGCGGCGGTTTCCGTGTTTTTCCAGCCGCGCCATGCTGGCGCGCGACGACGCTGTCAGCGCCGTTTCACTGCCGGCAAAGAAGGCAGAGAGCAGCAGGCAGATCAGAACGATGACAAGTGAAAGCCAGTCGGTCGTAGTCATCGGGCCCTAATGTGGCGCGGCAGCGCCTCCAAAAACCGATTCGAACCTTTCGGGATCATGTGCCGGCGAATTTATTGTCAAGAAAACTGCGCACTTCGGCGGCGCTGACATTATTCTCAATGAAAGCTTGGCCGATGCCACGCACCAATATAAATGTCAGCGTGCCACGTTTTACTTTTTTGTCCTGAGCGATCAGGTCCATCAGGGTGTCGACCGGAGGCGCGCCGCCTTTGACGTCCTTAACATGGGTAGGCAGGCCGACCGCTGCAAGATGCGCGATCGCGCGCGCGGCGTCCGGCGCTGCGAGCAGGCCCTTTTGAGCGGAGAATTCGAAGGCGAGCGCCATGCCGAGCGACACTGCCTCGCCGTGCAGCAGGCGGTCGGAGAAACCGCAAGCAGCTTCCAGCGCGTGACCAAACGTGTGCCCGAGATTGAGCAGTGCGCGCTCGCCGGTCTCACGCTCGTCGCGCGCGACAATGTCGGCTTTTGCGCGGCAGCAAACCGCAATCGCGTGCTCGCGGGCGAGGTATCCTGCGGCCGCCAAAAACGTCCTGCCAGTTCTTTTCGAGCCACGCGAAAAACGCCGCATCTCCGAGCAGTCCATATTTGGCGACTTCGGCATAACCGGCGCGGAAATCGCGCTTGGGCAGCGTGTCGAGCAAGGCGGTATCGGCAACGACCAGCACCGGCTGGTGAAAGGCGCCAATCAGATTCTTGCCGCGGAGCGAATTGATGCCGGTCTTGCCGCCAACCGAGGAATTCGACCTGCGCCAAAAGCGTAGTCGGGACCTGCACGAAATCGAGCCCGCGCCGCACGCATGCGGCCGCGAAGCCGGCGAGGTCTCCGATCACGCCGCCACCAAGCGCAACGATGAGATCGTTACGCTCGACCCGTGCGTCAATGATCAAGCTCGCAGACCTTCTCAAATGTTGCGTAGTTTTTCGAAGTCTCGCCCGCAGGCACGACAATGCGCGTGCTATCAATACCGGCCGACTTTTAGCGCGGCCTCAACCGCACCTGAGATGAAGTTTGCCAACCGTATCGTCGGTCACGATTGCCACGCGCGCGCCGGGCCGGAGTGCCTTGATCCGCTCACCGAGCGACGCAACAAGCCCGCGCCCGATGACGATGTCGTAAGCGCGCGCACCAAGCGCCACTGGCACTTGTATCGGCTCAACCTGTCGCAAGGGCGCCGTCATGACTTCTTCTCAATGCCGAGACCGAGACAATCCGGTAGCTTGGCTATGATTTCATCGATGATGGTCTCGTGCGGCTCATCGCGTGATTGCACAATAATGTCGGACATCGAATAAACCGGCTCGCGTTGCGGAAGCAGGTCCTTGATCCTCTCCGCCAGAGGTCGGTCGTTGCGACGCTTCGTGCGCTTGAGCAGGACATCGAGATCGGCCTTTAGCCATACCGATATGCCCTTGATGTGAATCAGGTCGCGCGTGTTCTGGTCCATCACGGCGCCGCCGCCGGTTGCCAGCACCTGCGGACCGTTGTCGAGCAGGCGCGCGATCACGCGTTTCTCGCCCGCGCGGAAATAGGGCTCGCCATGTTTGTCGAAGATTTCCGGAATGGTCATGCCGGCCGCGTTTTCGATCTCGGTATCGGCATCAATGAATGGAATCCCAAGCCGGCCCGCAAGCCGCCGGCCGATCGACGACTTGCCGGCGCCCATCATGCCAACAAGCACGATCGAGCGGCTGCCCAGCGCGCGCACGATTGTCGACTCCAGGCCATTTTCCGCGGGTTTTTGAACGGCACCGTTAGCCATGCTATGGTTCCGAAGCGAATCCACGGTTCCATATACCAGCAATCGGGCCAACCGCGAGGGCCGGTCTTGTCAGCGGTTCCGGATCGTGGTCGTAACTCGCCTGAAATCGCTGGGCGCTGGTGCACGGACAACTGCCAGGTTTGATCGATGCCGAGTCTATTCAGATTTCTGGTCTTTCTCGGGCTGCTCGGCGGGCTCGCTTACGGCGCCGTGTTCTCGCTTGCCACGTTCGTCAAATATCAGCCGCGCGAGATTATCGTAACAGTTCCGCCCGACAAGTTTCTCAAAAACCATTGACGCCGGAGGCAGGCAAGGCGATGGCCCGCCGGCCAAAAGCATCCGACGAAGTCCTGGTCGAACTGTTTCTCGACATGCTCGCCGCCGAGCGCGGCGCCGGCGAGAACACACTTGCCGCCTATCGCAACGATCTCGACGATCTGTCGGCGCATCTTCGCGCGGCCAAACGCGCTATTGCCGACGCGACCACGGACGACCTGCGCAAATTCATTGCGAGCCTCTACGAGCGAGGCTTCAAGGCGTCTTCTCTGGCGCGGCGTCTGTCGGCGGTGCGCCAGCTCTACCGGTTTCTCTATGCGGAAGGTAAGCGCCCCGACGACCCGGCCGCTGTCCTCGAGGGGCCGAAGCGCACGCGCGCGCTGCCAAAGTTTCTTTCCATCGCCGACGTTGACAGGCTCCTCAGGCAAGCGCGCACCAACAGCGAGAACGCAGACCAGCCACCGGTCCAGCGCCTACGCGCCACGCGGCTGTTGTGTTTGCTGGAAGTCGTTTATGCCACCGGACTGCGTGTGTCCGAGTTGGTCGCCCTCCCGGCATCGGCCGCACGGCGCGACCAACGGATGCTGGTGGTGCGCGGCAAAGGCGGCAAGGAGCGGCTCGTGCCGCTCAACAGCCAGGCCAAACGGGCGATGGCTGAATATCTTGAGCTGCGCGCAAGTGCCGACGGCGACACTCCTTCAAAGTGGCTGTTCCCGTCATTTGGCGAACAAGGTCACCTGACCCGTCAGCATTTTGCGCGCGAGCTCAAGTCGCTCGGCCAAGCCTGCGGTATTCAACCGGCGCGCCTCAGTCCGCACGTGCTGCGCCATGCCTTTGCAAGCCATCTGTTGCACAACGGAGCCGACCTGCGCGTGGTGCAGACACTGCTTGGCCATGCCGATATTTCGACCACGCAGATCTACACGCACGTGCTGGAAGAACGCTTGAAAACACTGGTGCGCGATCTGCACCCTTTAGCGGACAGCTAGCCAAGGGCCGGCGTAAAAGCGAAATTAACCCGTTTTGCTTGACTTAGAGGGCTCGCCCGCGTCACTTCGCCTCGAAAAACACCAATCGCCCGGACCCAATGCGCAGCTATCTCGACTTCGAAAAACCGGTGGCCGAATTGGAGGCCAAGGTCGAAGAATTGCGTGCGATGGGCGAGAGCGACACTGCGGTCGCCGTCGGTGAGGAAATTTCCCGGCTCGAGGTGAAGGCTGCGCTGGCGTTGAAGGAGCTCTATGCGGAACTCACGCCGTGGCAGAAAACTCAGGTTGCGCGGCATCCGCAGCGACCACATTGCCTCGACTACATTGCCGGGCTCATCGGCAATTTCATGCCATTTTCCGGTGACCGCAAATTCGGCGACGACGATGCCATTGTCGGCGGCTTCGGCCGCTTCCACGGTGAAAGCGTCTGCGTCATCGGTCACGAAAAGGGCTCCGACACCGAAAGCAGGCTCAAGCACAATTTCGGAATGGCTCGGCCCGAAGGATATCGAAAGGCGGTCCGGCTGATGGAGATGGCCGACCGTTTCGATATTCCAGTCATCACACTGGTGGATACCGCGGGCGCCTATCCCGGCATTGGTGCGGAAGAACGCGGCCAGGCTGAAGCGATTGCCCGCTCAACGGATGCTTGCCTGTCGTTGGGCGTGCCGAATGTTGCAGTGATCCTCGGCGAAGGCGGCTCGGGCGGCGCAATCGCAGTTGCCACCGCCAACCGCGTCCTGATGCTGGAGCACGCCATTTACAGCGTGATCTCGCCGGAAGGGGCCGCGTCGATCCTGTGGCGCGATACGTCCAAAGCACAGGAGGCGGCGACCAGCATGAAAATCACCGCCCAGGACATGGTGCGTTTCGGGGTCATCGATAGCGTGGTGCCTGAGCCGACCGGAGGCGCGCATCGCGATCCTCAGGGGGCGATTGCCGCGACCGGCGAGGCCATCGCCAAAGCTTTTTCCGAGCTGCGCGGGCTCGACCGCGACGCGGTTCGAAAGCAAAGGCGTGAGAAGTTTCTCACAATGGGCCGCAATCCTGGTTAACAACGCGGCGATTTACTTTTGCTTTACCATAGGCTTAGCGGTAGTCTGGGAGGGTGAGTAGCGCCTTGCAGATGCCACATCTTAAGGATAACGATTACTCAATGAGGGCTCGCGCCTTCGGGGAGTGGCAGTTTTGAACCGACGTTTCGCTCGCGCCTTGTTGGCGTCTGCGGCTGTTGCCGCGGCGATTGCGCTTGCCGGTTGTGACGCTGACAGCATCACGCCGACCGGCCGCTCGCAGGCTCCGATATCCGACAAGACGCTCGCCGAGATCGCGGCGAAAAATATGGACAAGGAATCTCCGATCCTCGCCCGCATCTTCAAGGAAGAGGCGGAACTCGAGATCTGGAAAAAGAATCGCGACGGCGAATACGCGCTGCTCAAGACCTTCCCGATCTGTCGTTGGTCGGGCGATCTCGGCCCAAAGAAGAAGGAAGGCGACCGCCAGGCGCCGGAAGGCTTCTACACGATCACGCCGGGGCAGATGAACCCGAATTCGAACTACTACCTCGCCTTCAACACCGGTTTTCCGAACGCCTATGATCGTTCGATGGGCTACACCGGCTCCGAGCTGATGGTCCACGGCGACTGCTCCTCGCGCGGCTGCTACGCGATGACCGATGAGCAGATCCAGGAAATCTATGCATTGGCGCGCGAGTCGTTCTTTGGCGGACAGAAGTCGTTTCAGTTGCAGGCCTATCCGTTCCGCATGACCGCGTTGAACATGGCCAAGCACCGCAACAATCCGAACTTCGCGTTCTGGAAAATGCTGAAAGAAGGCTACGACCACTTCGATGCAACGCATCAGGAACCCAAGGTCGCGGTTTGCGAACGGCACTACGTGTTCGATCCCGCCGCGCCTGATGATTCGACGAAGTCTTTGTCGTTCAACCCGAAAGGCGCATGTCCCGCCTATCAACTCGACAAGAACCTCGCGGATGCGGTGCTTGATCATCGGCGCCAAGAGCAGTTCAAAATGGCCGAGTACATCGCAAGCGGCGTCTCGACCGTTCCGGCACGCGATGGCATCGACGGCGGCATGAATCCGGCGTTCGCCGACAAGCTCGGCACGCAAGAGGGATACGACAGCAAAGGCAGGCTGATCCGCGTCGCGACCGCGCCTGGCTCGCTGCCGCGGACGAGCGACAAACCCGCTCCGGCGTCGACCATTTCGGTCCCCGAAACCACCCCGCAACGTGAAAGCGCTCCGGTGGTCATGGCAAGCGTGCCGATGCCCCGACCGGCGCCGCAGCCCAAAACAGGCGAAGCTCCCGCGCCTGAACATCCGACCACGATCACCGGCTTGATCGGCAATTTGTTTGGCGGCTCAAAGGCCGAAGCTTCAACCGTCACCGCATCGGCCGACAAGGAACAGGTCCCGGTGCGAGGCGCCAGTACGGATCTGGCTGCAAAGCCGAAACACCCTGCTCCGGCGCAGACGACTGCACCGGCGCCGATGCGTACGGCTTCGACATCGTCCGCGCCTGCAGCCAAGCAACGCGATACCGCGACGGCGCCATCGCCGTGGCCTGACAACATCAGTCGTCCGGCTTCGAAACCGCCTGTACAGCAAGCAGCCAAGACCGAGGCGCCGCGCGCCCCGGAGCCGGAAATTCGTGCTGCTTATGCGACGCCGCCCGCGAGCAACAACGGCTTGCTGACCGGTGCACAGCCGGTTGTCCCGGCCGGCTCGTTCAACAGCTTCCGCTGACAGCGTTCAACGCACCCCGGCGGCACGAAACATGGACTGCTATGTCTATGTTCTCGGCACCCTTACCAAAAACCGGCACCTGACCTATGTCGGCTGGACCGACGACGTCGGGCGCCGCCTGGCGCAGCACAATTCCGGCAAGGGTGCGCGCACGACACGCGGCCGCACCTGGGTTCTGTTGTATTCCGAACGTTGCGCGAGCCGCCGTCACGCCATGAGCCGCGAATGGCACCTCAAGCGCGATCGCGCCTTCCGAAAAAAACTAGCGCTCAGCCAGTTCGGCAAATGATGTGCCGCTGCGTTATTTTTCGGGAACCCGTTCCTTTGAGGCGATCGATCCGGTATCGCCATGATCGGTCAACTTGTCTTTGTATTTGCCCAAGCGCCGTTCGGCGATCCGGAAGGCTTCGGTGATGGCATTGTGCAGATCGGGCGCCTGGTATTTTCGCTGCAGATGATCAGCCTCGTGTGAGACAACAATGTCCTTGTGGCCCGGCACCGAGATATCGATGTGCACGACCGGCGGCATGCTCTCGTTGGCGTTCTGATTACTCTGGTCGACCCGCACCCGGCAGGTGGTCATGCGGCCATATATACGCTCCAGTCGCGCGACGTGATCGCGGATTGCAGTCTCGGCCGCACCGGAAGATTCTAGATTGTGAAAAGTGATCTCGACAGGTTTTTGCATGGCCACATCCCGCATGAATGACGATCGATAACTTATGAACAGTGTCGTTGCGGAGCGGCCCCGCTGCCTTGATCTTGGTCAAACATGACGATCTACCCGCCTGGCGAGCGGGGATCGCCATCGAATAAAAACAAAGCTTTCAGGAGCGCCTATCGCGCGGTTTCAGGCGAACTTACCGTGGCAATGCTTGAATTTCTTGCCTGAACCGCACGGACAGAGCTCGTTGCGGCCGACCTTGCCCCAACTCGATGGGTCATTCGGCTTGCGCTCCAGTTGCGCGCCATTGCCGTTGCCGGCCAATGCCGGCGCCAGGGCGGGCGCCATCTCGTCTTCGCCCGTCGCTGGATCGACCTTGTGTGCTTCCATATAGGGAAGCGGAGCAGCCTCCTCGGTCGGCGGCTGCTGTACGATCTCCACGCGCATCAGCTGCGCCGTCACTGCCTCGCGCAGGTGCGCCACCATCGCTTCGAACAGCGAGAACGCCTCCGCCTTGTATTCGTTGAGCGGGTCACGTTGGCCGTAGCCGCGCAAGCCGATGACCTGGCGCAAGTGCTCGAGCATGACGAGATGCTCCCGCCAGAGGTGGTCAAGCGTTTGCAGCAATATCGACTTCTCAACATAACGCATGACGTCGGGGCCCCACTTGGCGACCTTCCCTGCCATCCACTCATCGGCGCGCCGCGTGATCCGCTCGCGCACGTCCTCGTCCGTGATCCCTTCTTCTTTCGCCCAATCCTGAACCGGCAATTCCAGCGTCAGCATTTCGCGCAAGCTTGTCGCGAGACCGGTAACGTCCCATTGCTCAGGATATGCGTTTGCCGGAACGTGTTTGGCGACCAGGTCTTCGATCATCGAGTGACGCATGTCGGCGATGGTTTCATCAACCGTTTCATCGCGCATTAGCTCGAGGCGCTGCTCGAAAATCACCTTGCGCTGGTCATTCATCACGTTGTCGAACTTCAGCAAATTCTTGCGGATATCGAAGTTGCGCGCTTCGACTTTCTGCTGCGCCTTTTCGAGTGCTTTATTGATCCAAGGGTGAACGATCGCCTCGTTCTCCTTCAAACCCAGCTTTTGCAGCATGCCGTCGAGTTTATCGGAACCGAAGATGCGCATGAGATCATCTTCGAGCGACAGGAAGAACTTGGAATGGCCAGGATCACCCTGGCGGCCAGAGCGGCCGCGCAGCTGGTTGTCGATGCGGCGGCTTTCGTGCCGCTCGGTGCCGAGCACGTAGAGACCGCCGGCGGCGAGCGCCTTTTCCTTCAACCGTGCGACCTGTTTGCGAATTTCATCGGCACGCGGGCTTTTTTCGCGTGCGCGCGGATCCTCGATATCGGTGATTTCCTGGCGAATGCGCATGTCGGCGTTGCCGCCGAGCTGAATGTCGGTGCCGCGGCCGGCCATGTTGGTCGCAATCGTGATGGCACCCGGCACGCCCGCTTGCGAGACGATGTAGGCTTCCTGTTCGTGATAGCGCGCGTTGAGGATGGCGAAGACTTTGGTCTTGGTGGCTCCGTCATCGCCCGAATAAAGCGCTGCGAACGCGTTGGGATCGGAGAAGTCGTGCGACTCCCAGCCAGCCTCGCGCAACATATCGGCAAGTTGCTCCGACTTTTCGATCGACGTCGTGCCGACCAGCACCGGCTGCCCGCGCAGCTTGCAATCCTCAATCAGCGCGATGATCGAACGATATTTCTCCTTGGCGGTGCGATAGACCTCGTCGTCATCGTCGAGTTGCACCAGCGGCATGTTGGTCGGCACCTCGAGCACTTCGAGACCATAGATGTCCATGAACTCGTCGGCTTCCGTGAGCGCGGTGCCGGTCATGCCGGCAAGCTTTTCATACATGCGAAAATAATTCTGGAAGGTGATCGAGGCGAGCGTCTGGTTCTCGGGCTGGATCGGCTGGTGCTCTTTGGCTTCCAGCGCCTGATGCAGTCCTTCCGAATAACGGCGTCCCGGCATCATGCGGCCGGTGAATTCGTCGATGATGACGACTTCATCGTTGCGGACGATGTAATCCTTGTCACGCTGGAACAGCTTGTGAGCCCGCAGCGCCTGGTTGACGTGGTGAACGACGGACACGTTCTCTACGTCGTAGAGGGAATCGCCCTTGAGCTGGCCGGCGGCGCGCAGCCGCTGCTCAAGCTTTTCCATGCCGGCTTCCGTCAGTGTCACGGTGCGCTGCTTTTCGTCGACCTCGTAGTCGGTCTTGTCGAGCGCCGGGATATAGCTGTCGATGGTGTTGTAAAATTCCGAGCGGTCGTCGAGCGGACCGGAAATGATCAGCGGCGTGCGCGCTTCGTCGACGAGAATGGAGTCGACTTCGTCGACGATCGCATAGATATGCCCGCGTTGGACCATATCTTCCATGCGGTACTTCATATTGTCGCGCAGATAGTCGAAGCCCAGTTCGTTGTTGGTCCCGTAGGTGATGTCGCAGTCGTATGCTTTCTTTCGCTGCTCATCGTCGATCCCGTGCACGATGACGCCGACAGTAAGCCCGAGAAAATTGTAAATCTGTCCCATCCATTCGGCGTCGCGCTTGGCCAGATAATCGTTGACCGTGACCACGTGAACGCCGCGGCCGGAGAGCGCATTGAGATAGACCGGAAGAGTCGCGACCAGCGTCTTGCCTTCGCCGGTCTTCATTTCTGAAATCTTGCCGTCGTGCAGGATCATGCCGCCGATCAGCTGCACATCGAAATGACGTTGGCCGAGCGTCCGCTTGGCAGCTTCCCGAACCGTGGCGAATGCAGGGACCAGAATGTCATCGAGTGAAGCGCCTTCGGCGACCTGCTTCTTGAATTCCGCGGTACGTGCTTTCAGCGCGTCGTCGGAAAGCACCTCGAGCTCTTTTTCGAGATCGTTGATCTCGCTGACCCGCGGCTGATAGCTGCGGATCCGCCGCTCATTGGCGGAACCAAACAGCTTGCGGGCAACGGCGCCGATCATACGGAGAGCTCCTCAGGTGGGCCGGGCGCTTATATCACGCCGCCGCGGCCGGATTTGCTTCCGGCGCTCCGGAATGCGGCACTTTTCGGGCAAATTCGACGCGAAACGCGCCGGCGATCAGCCAATGGCCAATACCGAGCGAGAGATATGAGGGGGTCGGATTGTTGTCAATCGGCGCCTTACGGAGGTTTAACGTTTACCCGCTCACGCGGACGTTAATTGGCGCGTGTCAGTCGGCCATTGCAAAGCCACCGTTGTTGGGCGAATAGTCCCGCCACAGTCGGCCCCAGCCGGCGAACCCTTCCACGCCTAAGGATAACGCCAAGGACACCGCCATGACGATTTCAGCTCCCGCCGGCATTCCGAACCGACCAAAATCTGGCGGTTTACTCGCAGCCAGTCTGGCGCTGCTGATCGTCTCGACCGCTCCCCTTTATGCCCAGGACAAGGACCCGCTGGTGGCCAAGGTCAACGGCGTCGAAGTCCATCAAAGCGACCTCACAGTCGCCGAAGAAGAAGCCGGACAAATTCCGCCGATGTCGCCGGAAGCCAAGCAGGACTACCTGGTCCAGTTTGTCGCCGACATGATCCTGGTGTCGAAGGCCGCTGAGGACAAGAAACTCGGTGACGCGCCCGACTTCAAACGCAAGGTCGAATTCGCCCGCAAGAAATTGCTCATGGAAGGATTGTTGCAATCGATCGGCAAGGCCGCCCTCACCGACGACGCCATGCACAAGGTCTACGATGAGGCGGTGAAGCAGATCGGCGAAGAGAAGGAAGTCCACGCCCGCCACATTCTGTTCCGCGCGCCGGCCGGTGATGAGAAGGCGAGCAAGGAAGCCGAGGACAAGATCAAGGCAGTGATTGCCCGGCTGAAGAAGGGCGAAGACTTTGCCAAGGTTGCAGGCGAGGTGACCGAAGATCCATCCGGGAAAGCCAATGGCGGCGACCTCGGCTATTTCAGCAAGGACCAGATGGTGCCGGAATTCTCCGAGGCCGCCTTCAAGCTGGAGAACGGGCAGATCTCGGAGCCGGTGAAGACCCAATTCGGCTGGCACGTCATTAAAGTCGAAGACAAGCGCGTAAAGCAGGCGCCGAAGTTCGAGGAAGTGAAGCCGCAAATCGAGAATTTCGTGGTTCGCAAGGCACAGGCTGAGCTGGTCACAAAACTGCGCGCCGATGCAAAGATCGAGCGCATGGACAAGCCGGCCAAGACCGACGACAAGCCCGCCGCAGTAGCCCCGGCCCCGGCCCCGCGAAGAAGTAGAGTTCGACCTAATCCACTTTGCGATCGTCATGGCCGGCCTTGTGCCGGCCATCTCGCTTAGGTAGGCACTGTTGTGCCCGATTGATCGGGATCGCCGGGACAAGCCCGGCGATGACAGTCGCTTGGTGTCGATCCATGAGTGCTGCCATCTCCCCCCTCGCCCCGCTCCACGTCCCGGACATGCCGGCGATCGCGGGCGTTCGTCTGGCGACGGCGGCAGCCGGCATACGCTATGCCGGACGCACGGACGTGCTGCTTGCGCTGTTTGAACCCGGGGCGACAGCCGCCGGTGTGTTCACGCGCTCGAAATGCCCGTCGGCACCGGTCGAATGGTGCCGCGCGCACCTGAGGACGAGCAAGACGCGTGCCCTTGTCGTCAATTCGGGCAACGCCAATGCCTTTACCGGCAAGAGCGGACGCGATGCCTGCAAATTCACTGCGCAGATCGCCGCCCGGGCCATTGGCTGCAAACCGGGCGACGTCTTTCTCGCCTCGACTGGCGTGATCGGCGAGCCATTGAAAGCGCAGGCCTTCGACGGCGTGATGGAAGGCCTTGTCGCGCGCGCGCAGGCTGGCGATTTCCTCGGCGCTGCGCGCGCGATCATGACGACCGATACATTCCCAAAAATAGCGACCGCGACCGGGAAAATCGGCAAAGCCAGGGTGACAATCAACGGTATCGCCAAAGGCGCGGGCATGATCGCGCCCGACATGGCCACGATGCTGTCTTTCATCTTCACCGACGCGGCAATTTCCGCGACCGCATTGCAGGCCTTGCTCAAGGACGGCGTCGCCGACACGTTCAACGCCGTGACGATTGACGGCGACACCTCGACGTCCGACACGCTGATGATATTCGCGACCGGCAAGGCCGCGGGTACTCCGCGGATCACGCGAGCGGCCGACCCTCGCCTGAAGGACTTCAAGAAGGCGCTGCATGCCGTGCTGGCAAACTTGTCCGAACAAGTCGCCCGCGATGGCGAGGGCGCGCGCAAGCTGGTCGAGATCGTCGTGGAAGGCGCGGTGTCGAAAGCCTCGGCTCGCCGTATCGCCATGTCGATCGCCAATTCACCGCTGGTGAAGACTGCGATCGCCGGGGAAGACGCGAATTGGGGTCGCGTCGTGATGGCCGTCGGCAAAGCCGGCGAGCCGGCCAACCGCGACCGGCTCTCCATCTGGTTCGGCGGCATTCGTGTGGCACACAAAGGCACGCGTGACCCGAGTTATGACGAAGCGACGGTCAGCGCCGCGATGAAAAAGCCCGAGATCAGCCTGCGCGTAGCACTCGGCATGGGCAAAGGCCGCGACCGGGTTCTCACCTGCGATTTGACCAAGGAATATATCGCTATCAACGGCGACTATCGCTCCTAAGAGTTCGCGAGGCTGACCGGCTGTGCCTGCAAAAATTGTCCTGGTTGCCGCCTGCGCCCTCGTCGACACCGATGGCCGCGTGTTGCTCGCGCAGAGGCCCGAGGGAAAACCGATGGCCGGATTATGGGAATTCCCCGGCGGCAAGATTGAGCAAGGCGAAAGACCCGAAGAGACGCTGATACGGGAGTTGAAAGAAGAGCTCGGCATTAAAGTCAGTGAGGATTGCCTCGCGCCGCTGACTTTCGCCAGTCATAGCTATCCGGACTTCCATCTCCTGATGCCGCTCTATGTTTGCCGGCGCTGGGACGGAATAATTGCTCCCACGGAAGGCCAGCACATCACCTGGGTCAAACCGAACCGGCTGCGCGACTATGACATGCCGCCGGCTGACATCCCGCTGATTTCGCATCTGATGGCGCTGCTCTAGATCAACTCCTGGTTCGCTCAGCGATCGGGCTTTTCGCCGGTTGGTATTTCCCGCGTGCCGAGCACGTCCGCCAGTCGTTGCGCGGCCGATCCAGGCTTGAGCGGTTTTTGCTGACTTTCGTGCGGCGCCCAGCCTGACAGCCAGATAATTTCAAAACTTGCGCGCAGGCGGCCATCCGCGTCGGAAAAGCGGTCAGCATAAACTGCTTCCACGCGCTGCAAGATCGCGCGCTTGAGCGGTCTGCGCCGGCGTTCATGCATCACGTTGGTTGCGCCCATGCGGCGCAGGTCACGCATCAGCGCCAGGACCAAGTCGTAGCGCACGGTCAACCGCTCGGAATCGACCACCGGCAATGCAAAACCGGCGCGTTGCAGCAGCGCTCCAAGCTCGCGCACGTCCGCAAAGGGCGCAACGCGTGGCGACAAGCCCCCCTCGATCTCGCTCTCGGCGTCGGCAAAGGCAGCGCGCAGCTCCGCCAGACTATCGCCGCCGATCAGCGCGGCCATGAACAATCCATCCGGCCTCAGCGCGCGGCGGATCTGGATCAATGTCCCTGGCAAGTCGTTTACGAATTGCAACGCCAGCGCTGAAACGGCCAGATCGAGCGAGGCGTCGGCAAATGGCAGCACTTCCTCATCGGATTTAACGCACAAAAACGAGTTATCGAGACCGTTCACATCCGTGACGGCCGCGACAATCGTCCCTACTTTCCCGCTGACCGCCAGTACGCGACGCACCGCATCTGTCGGCGTGCCGACATCGACCGCGACGTCGAAGCGGCGCAGCACCGCGGATAACCGCTCACCCAGTTCAGTGGCGGCGTGTTCGAGCAGGAACGTTGCAGGCCCCAGCGCGCGCGCGCGCCGCTGCCGTCCATAGAGCAGCCGCCGGTCGAAGATTTTGGCGCCTGACGACATTGCTTTGTCCTGTTGCGCGCCCGTGATCCTGTCGCGCCGAGATGCGCTCATGCTACCGTTGCAGCATGAACGAGCTTACTTCAGCAAGGCCGGGCGATGGTATCCGGGGCGGCTTACGAACGGCATTTCGGCTCATGCTCGACTTTGCCTTGCCGCCACTGTGTCCATCATGCCGCGCGCCGCTCGGCGATGGCATCGGGCTGTGCGCGTCCTGTTGGTCCAGGTTGTCGCTGATTGAGCCGCCGTATTGCACACGGCTCGGCATTCCATTCGTCTTCGATCCGGGCACCGGCCTGTTATCGATGGAGGCGATTGCCAACCCGCCGGCCTATGATCGAGCACGCGCCGCAGTACGCTACGATGACGTCGCCAGCTCGCTCGTCCATCAACTCAAATACGGCGACCGGCTCGACCTTGTTCCGATGATGGGTCGATGGATGGCTCGTGCCGGCCGCGAACTGCTGGCCGATGCGCACGCTCTCATTCCGGTGCCGCTGCATTGGCGGCGGCTGTGGGCGCGCCGCTTCAATCAATCGGCGGCACTCGCAGGCGAAATCTCGGCCTTGTGCGGCGTCCCGGTTGTCCATGACGGGCTCAAACGTGTGCGCGCGACGCCTCAGCAAGTCGGTCTGTCGAAGACCGAGCGCGCCGACAACGTCCAGGGTGTTTTCCGGGTGCCGGGCGAAAACAAGGCCGCAATCGCAGGGCGGCGGCTCGTGCTGGTCGACGATGTACTCACTTCCGGAGCCACCGTCGACGCCTGTGCCCGCGTGCTGCTACGGGCCGGTGCCGCGCATGTCGACGTGCTGGTTTTTGCCCGGGTTGTAGCAAACGGCCGCGGCCCCATATAAATGGTATCGGATCAACCAGAACGCCGCATGTCGCCCGTCGAAATCTACACCACCCGTTACTGTCCCTATTGCCACGCCGCCAAAGCTTTGCTGAAGAAGAAAGGCGTCAACTTCAGCGAGATCGACGTTGGCCGCGACTGGGAGCGCCGTGAAGAAATGATTCAGCGTGCAAATGGCCGCACGACCGTGCCGCAGATATTCGTCGGCGCAGTGCATATTGGCGGTTGCGACGAGCTGCACGACCTCGAGCGCGCCGGCAAACTCGATCCGATACTGGCCGAAGGCAAGGCATCACAATGAGCGCCGGGGCGTTCAAAGCTGCAATGATCCAGATGCGGTCCGGGCTCAATCCCACCGCAAACATCGATGACGCGGCGCGCTTGATCGGCGAGGCGAAATCAGCCGGCGCCGACTATGTGCTCACGCCCGAGATGACCAATATCCTGGCGGCCAAACGCGAGCAGTTGTTTGCGGCCGTTGTCGAGGAAGAGAAGGATGCCTCGCTTGCAACATTACGCGAGCTGGCGCGCAAGCTTGGACTCTACATTCATGCCGGTTCGCTCGCGATCAAGATTACAAATGACAGGGCGGCCAACCGCTCGTTCCTGATCGATCCAAAAGGTGACATCGCCGCGCGCTACGACAAAATCCATATGTTCGATGTCGACCTCGCCGACGGCGAGAGCTACCGCGAATCGCGAAACTACCGACCCGGTGAGCTGGCCGTACTGGCAGATCTGCCGTGGGGCCGCCTGGGTCTTACGGTTTGCTACGATCTGCGCTTCCCTGCGCTCTATCGCGCGCTGGCCGAAGCGGGCGCCACGATGCTGGCAATCCCGTCCGCTTTCACCAAGCAAACGGGCGAAGCCCACTGGCACGTGCTGATGCGCAGCCGCGCCATCGAAAACGGCTGCTTCGTCTTCGCAGCCGCACAGGGCGGCAAGCACGAAAACGGCCGCGAGACCTATGGTCATTCACTGGTCGTTGACCCTTGGGGCCGTATCATTGCGGAAGGCGGCGTCGAGCCTGGGATCGTCATGGCCGAGATTGACCCTGCCGAAGTGGCCAAGGCACGCGCGCGAATTCCGTCGCTGCAGCATGGGCGGCGGTTTGAAATCGTCGAGCCGATGGCTGAGCCAACGCATTTGCACGCGGTGCGGAGCGCAGAATGATCCGGTACGCACTCAACTGCGAAAAGGGCCATGACTTTGAAAGCTGGTTCCAGGATTCCGCCGCCTACGACAAGCAGGCCAAGCGCGGGCTAGTGACCTGCCCGCAATGCGGCTCGGCCAAAGTCGAAAAAGCGATCATGGCGCCGCGGCTTTCCGCGACCGCGAAAAAACGTGGTGCTCCCATTCAGGCGCCAGCGCCAACAGCCGAGACATCCACGGCTCCGGCATTGCCCGCACCGGTGGCGATGATATCGCCGCAGGAGCAGGAAATTCGCACCAAGCTCAAGGAACTGCGCGACCACCTCACGAAAAACGCCGACAATGTCGGCGCCAAATTTCCGGAAGAGGCGCGCAAGATGCATTACGGGGAAATCGAGCACCGCTCGATTTACGGCGTTGCCTCGCCAGAGGAAGCCAAAGATCTCTCCGAGGAAGGCATCGAATTCCATCCGCTGCCGCTATTGCCGGACGAGCGGAATTAGGCCAAATTTTCTGCTGTCGTCCCCGCGGAAGCGGGGACCCAGTATTCCAGAGCGTCTCGACAAGCTGTGGAGTACTGGATCCCGGCTCTCGCGTCGCTCGGCCGGGATGACGGCCAAGATATTCGGCCAATTCAATACGCCCACACCAGCAGCGCGACACCGATCACCACCAGCACGATGCCGGCGATCTCGCGCCTGGTGGTCGGTTGCTTGAACACGAAGCGTGTCACGCCTTGCGCGAATAAAACCTCGACCAGCGCCAAAGTGCGCACGTTCGCCGCACTCGTGATGGCAAATGCGAGAAACCAGAATTCCGAGGCGAAGGCGCCCATGAACCCTGCGAACAACGATGGTTTCCAGGCCCGTGCGATGGCCTGCAACACGCCCGGATCGCGCAGCGCCAGATAAGCCGGACAGCAACGCCGCCTGAATCACCAGCCCGACGGTGACAGTGAAAGTGGCCGCCAGCACGAAATCCGGAAGGTCGAGCGACAGGATCGCACCGCGATAGCTGATGGCCGACAGCGCAAACATGTGCCACCGAGAGCAGGCCGACCGCGTCGAGCGCGTGGTGCCGCGCCTCGCCCGCACCGGGCTTCAGCGACATTACAATCACGCCGGCGGTGGCAATCAGGATCGCGGAGGCGGCGAACGGCGTAAACCGGTCACCGAGGAAGATCAGCCCGAACAACGCCACCGAACCGGTTCGGTCTTGATGTAGGCATAGGCGACGACGAACGACCGTTCGCCCCATGGCCGACAACATCATCGCGGTGGCGGCGATTTGCCCGAACGCGCCGCCGATCACCCAGGGCCAAAACACCGGCGGGGTCGCTGGCAGGTGATCGCCCGTGATGATGGTCAGACCCAACAGGTACAGCAGCGCGAAAGGAAATCCGAACAGGAAACGCACATGCGTTGCGCCGACCGTGCCGAGCGTCGCGGTCAGTTCGCGCTGCATGGCATTGCGCGCGGTCTGCGCCGCCGCGGCGATCAGCGTAAAGACGGCCCAGAGCATGTGAAAATGAACATTGCAGTTGTTTGGGGTAAGACGATCTCAGTCCGTCATCCCGGCCGAGCGAAGCGAGAGCCGGGATCCAGTACTCCGCAGCCTATCGAGCCGCCGGGGAGTACTGGGTCCCCGCCTTCGCGGGGACGACAGTGATATGTTACGCCGCGTTGGCCTGAATCTCCGCCGCTTCGGGAAATTCGGTCACCGCGCCTTTCTCATTGTCGATCAGCAGGAACAGGTCGAAATAACGGATGGTCGGCGCGCCGCCGGTGCGCTTGATCACCGATTGCCGCCACTCTTCATTGTGGGCGCGCTTGGCGGCTTCGACTGACGGCCAGAGGTAGACGCCGGCTCCGGTCTTGCCATCGAGCTCGAGCAGAAAATGTTTGCGCAGCAATTCCTTGTTGGCGCGCCATTTCGGAATGACGTTGCGCGCCTCCTCGGCGACCTGTTGCCGGGTCCAGCCCTTCGGCGAATTGAATTCAACCAGTTCGAGGATCATGTGGCCTCTCCTTTTTGCTTCGGGCGTTGCGCGACCAGCATATAATTGACGTCCATGTCGGACGATAACTGCCAACGGTCGGCGAACGGATTGTAGATCACGCCGCGTTCTCCGGTAACGCGCAGGCCGCTGTCTTCAATCGCGGCTTCCAACTCGACCGGCGTGACGAATTTGTCCCATTGATGCGTGCCGCGCGGCACCCAGCGCAGCACATATTCGGCGCCGACAATGGCAAGGGCAAAGCTTTTCAGCGTGCGATTGAGCGTGGCAGCGATCATCAGCCCGCCCGGTTTCACCATCGCAGCACACGTTGCAACGAACGCGTTCACATCGGTGACGTGCTCGACCACCTCCATGGCCAACACAACGTCAAACCGCTCCTTTGCAGCGGCCAGTTCCTCGGCGGTGGTGGCGCGGTAATCAACCGCAACGCCTGCTTCCTCTGCATGCGCCCGCGCAGCGGCAATGTTTTCCTCGGCCGGATCGGCGCCGACCATTTGCGCACCCAGGCGCGCGAGCGGCTCCGAGAGAATGCCGGCGCCGCAGCCAATGTCGAGCATGCGCAGGTCCCTGAGGCAATCGAGCTTCTTCGGGTCGCGGTCAAAGCGCGCGGCAGCCTGGTCCCGGATATAAGCGAGCCTGATCGGATTGAACTTGTGCAGCGCCGCCATCGGCCCGCGCGCATCCCACCAATCCGCGGCATGGCGCGAGAAACGCTCGACCTCGGCCGCATCGACGCTGGATACACGGGCTTTTCGGGTAACCATTCGGACACTCTCGTCAAATCACTGCCGGCTATTGTTGCAGGTGGGCCGACCCGCCGGTATGTAATACGCGCCTTTTGGGGCCGGCGCCGCAAGGCCAAATATCCTCTCGCCGGCCGCTTGTTAGCGCCTTTCGGCGCGTTCGGAAACGTCAGGTTCCTATGGCCCGGCTGGTAATGAAATTCGGCGGAACGTCGGTCGCCGATCTTGACCGCATCCGCAATGTGGCGCGCCACGTCAAGCGCGAGGTCGACGCCGGCTACGATGTGGCCGTCGTGGTCTCCGCCATGGCGGGTGTGACCAATCAGCTGGTCGCCTGGTGCCGCGAGGCGGCCATGCTGCACGATGCGCGCGAGTACGACGCGGTGGTCGCAACCGGTGAAGAGGTCACCGCCGGGCTGCTGGCGATCGTGCTGGAAGGGATGGGCGTCAACGCGCGCTCCTGGCAGGGCTGGCAACTGCCGATCCTGACCGACAACGCGCATGCCTCCGCCCGCATTCTGGAAGTGAACGGCTCCGAACTGATCAAGCGCTTCAAGGAGCACAAGCAGGTGGCGGTCATCGCCGGCTTTCAGGGCATGCACAAGGAGACCGGCCGCATCACCACGCTCGGCCGCGGTGGTTCCGATACGTCGGCCGTCGCCATCGCTGCCGCCATCGGCGCCGATCGCTGCGACATCTACACAGACGTCGATGGTGTCTACACCACTGACCCGCGTGTCGTGCCGAAGGCGCACCGCATGGACAAGATCGCCTACGAAGAAATGCTCGAACTCGCCTCGCTCGGCGCCAAGGTCATGCAGGTCCGCTCGGTCGAGCTCGGCATGGTGCATAACGTTCGCATCTTCGTGCGCTCAAGTTTTGACAAGCCGGAGGACATCGACCCCAAGAAGCCGCCCTCCGGCACACTCATTTGCGACGAAGGAGATATCGTGGAACAGCAAGTCGTCACCGGCATCGCCTTTTCCAAGGACGAGGCGCAAATTTCCATCCGCCGGGTGCAGGACAAGCCCGGAGTTGCCGCCGCCATTTTCGGACCGCTCGCCGATGCCAATATCAACGTCGATATGATCGTGCAAAATGTGTCCGGGGACGGCGCCACGACCGATCTCACCTTCACGGTGCCCTCGGCCGACTATGAGCGTGCCCGCGTCACCCTCGACAAGGCAAAGGGCGCGATCGGGTTTGAGCGTCTGGACGGGGCGACCGATGTTTCCAAGGTTTCCGTGATCGGCATCGGGATGCGCAGCCATGCGGGGGTCGCCGCCCAGGCGTTCAAGGCGCTGTCCCAGCAGAAGATCAATATCCTCGCCATCACCACCTCCGAGATTAAGTTCTCGGTGTTGATCAAGGCTGCCCAGACCGACCTCGCTGTCCGCACGCTGCATACGCTCTACGGACTGGATAAGGCGTAGACGCGGTTTATCGCCGGACCCGACAATTGACCGGCTAGTTCGGCGCTTTGGCTTGCCCCTTGCATGTGCCATTGGCTATAGCCTGAGGCGTCAGCGGCCGCAGACTCACGATCTGGCGGTCGCTATTCGTACATGATTTGGCCGTAGACGAGGCTGCGGCCCAAACCGTGGCTTGAGGACTTCTATAATGCGTGGTGCGCTCGGCGGTCCGCGCGTGCTGTTGCGCCGGCTTCGCGAAGTCATGGCGGAGCCCGTCAGCGCGCAGGATCGCCTCGACAAGGTGGTGGTGCTGATCGCCGCCAACATGGTGGCGGAGGTGTGCTCTGTCTACGTCCTGCGCGTAGACGGAACCCTCGAGCTATACGCCACCGAGGGCCTCAAGCGCGAAGCTGTTCACCAGACCGTCCTCAAGGCCGACGAAGGCCTGGTCGGCCTCGTCGCCAGCGAAGCCGATCCGATGAACCTGTCGGATGCCCAAGCGCATCCGGCCTTCTCCTACCGTCCGGAAACCGGCGAAGAAATCTACCATTCGTTCCTCGGCGTTCCGATTCTTCGCGCCGGCAACACTCTTGGCGTCCTGGTCGTGCAGAACCGCGCGCGACGCACATATACCGAAGAAGAAGAAGAGGCGTTGCAAACCACGGCGATGGTGCTCGCCGAGATGATTGCGTCCGGCGAGCTCTCCTCACTCGCCCGTCCCGGCGCCGAGCCCGCCGCGCGCCACGCGATGCACCTGACCGGCAGCTCGCTGTCGGATGGAATTGCGCTCGGCCATGTCGTGCTGCACGAGCCGCGCGTGGTCATTACAAATGTTATCGCGGACGACGTGCCGCACGAACTCAAACGGCTCGATGCCGCCATCGCCACCTTGCGTGAAGACCTGGACCGCCTGGTTGAACATCGCGACGTGGCAGATGGCGGGGAACATCGCGACGTGCTCGAAGCCTATCGCATGTTCTCTTACGACCAGGGCTGGCTGCACAAAATACGCGAAGCCGTGATGACCGGCCTGACCGCGGAAGCGAGCGTCGAACGCGTTCAATCCGATACGCGTGCGCGCATGCTGCGCGCGTCCGACCATTATCTGCGTGACCGCCTGCACGACCTTGACGACTTGGCCAACCGGCTGATGCGCGTCCTGATGGGCCAGGATCATGCGCCGACCAAGGAGCAACTGCCGGAAAACGCAATTGTCGTGGCCCGCTCCATGGGTCCGGCGGCATTGCTGGACTATGACCGAAAGAGACTGCGCGGCCTGGTGTTGGAAGAAGCCGGACCGACGTCGCATGTTTCGATCGTCGCGCGTGCTCTTGGCATTCCGACAGTCGGCGAAATCGAAAACGCGACCGGTTTGGTCGAACCGGGGGATGCCATCATCGTTGATGGCTCGACCGGGCACATCCATATGCGCCCGCCGCAGGATATCCAGGCGTCCTACGGCGAGCGGGTCAAGTTGCGCGCGCGCCGGCAAGCGCAATACCGGGCGCTGCGCGAACGGCCTTGCATCACAAAGGACGGCCAGAAGATTGCGCTTATGATCAATGCCGGCCTCATGATTGATCTGCCGCATATCGAGGACACCGGCGCCGCCGGCATCGGCCTGTTCCGCACGGAACTGCAGTTCATGGTGGCCGATTCCTTGCCGCGGACCGGCGAGCAACTCGCGCTCTATCGCTCCGTGCTCGACGCCGCGGGGAAAAAGCCGGTAACGTTCCGCACGCTCGATATCGGTGGCGACAAAGTGCTCCCCTATCTGCGCAACATCGAAGAGGAAAACCCTGCTTTGGGTTGGCGCGCTATCCGGCTCGGCCTCGACCGGCCCGGCCTGTTGCGCAGCCAGGTGCGTGCGCTGTTACGCGCGGCCGGCGGGCGTGACCTGAGGTTGATGTTTCCGATGATTGCCGTGGTGGAAGAATTCGACAAAGCTAAGTCGCTGGTCGAGGTCGAATTGACCCATCTGCGCCGGCACGGGCACGCATTGCCCGAGCGAGTCCAGATCGGCACCATGGTCGAAGTTCCCTCGCTCCTCTTCCAGCTCGACGAACTGCTCGAACGCGTCGATTTCCTCTCGGTCGGCTCCAACGACCTGATGCAATTCCTGTATGCCGCCGATCGCGGCAACCCGCGGGTCTCGGACCGGTTCGATACGCTTTCCGCGCCGGTTTTGCGCGCGCTCAAGGATATTGCCGACAAGGCCAAGAAACACGGCAAGCCTGTCGCGCTGTGCGGCGAACTCGCTTCGCAGCCGATTGGCGCGCTGGCCCTCGCAATCCTCGGATATCGCACCCTTTCGCTCTCGCCATCCGCAATCGGGCCGGTCAAGGCGCTGTTGCTCGAGCTCGATGTTCGCAAAGGCGAGGCCGCTCTCCTGCCCTGCCTTGAGCAGCCGGTCGGCAGCGTTTCCATCCGCGAAAAGCTCGAAAGCTTTGCGGCGGCCGAAGGACTGCAGCTTTGATCGTCCTGCCGCAGCAAAAGCTTGATGCCCTGCTCGCCCGCCACGCCTTGGTGGAAAGCGAGCTCGCCAGCGGATTGAGTCCTGATGCCTACGTCAAGCTGTCGCGAGAATTCGCCGAACTCAGCCCGATCGTCGCGACGATCAAGACGTATCGCGACGCTGAAAAGGAAATCGCCGATCTTTCGGCGCTTGTCGATGATCCAAAATCCGACGCCGAAATGCGCAAGCTTGCCGATGCCGAGCGGCACGAATTGCAGGCACGCCGGGAAAAACTGGCGGAGGAAATCCGGCTGGCCCTGCTGCCGAAAGACGCGATGGACGACCACAACGCGATCCTTGAAATCCGCGCCGGCACCGGCGGCGACGAGGCCGCGCTGTTCGCCGGCGACCTCTTCCGCATGTATGAGCGCTACGCTGCCAAACAGGCTTGGAAGACGGAAATCCTCTCGATCAGCGAAGGGACCAAGGGCGGCTTCAAGGAGATCGTTGCCGAGGTTCGGGGCCGGGGCGTGTTTGCCAAGCTTAAATTTGAATCAGGCGTGCACCGCGTGCAACGCGTGCCCGACACCGAAGCCTCCGGCCGTATCCATACTTCGGCAGCCACCGTTGCTGTTTTGCCCGAGGTCGAAGATGTCGACATCCATATCAACGACGCTGACCTGAAGATCGACACCATGCGTGCGCAAGGCGCCGGTGGTCAGCACGTCAACAAGACGGAGTCCGCCATCCGCATTACGCACATGCCGAGTGGCATCGTGGTCTTCGTGCAGGAAGAGCGCTCGCAACACAAGAACAAGGCCAAGGCGCTCACGATGCTGCGGGCCAAGCTTTACGATCAGGAGCGCACCAAGCTTGACGCGGAACGCGCCGCCGAGCGGCGCGGACAGATCGGCTCCGGCGATCGTTCCGAACGCATTCGCACGTATAATTTTCCGCAAGGCCGCGTCACCGATCATCGTATCAATCTGACGCTCCACAAACTGCCGCAGGTCATGGAGGGCGAGGCGCTGAACGAGGTCATCGACGCGCTGGTGACCGAACACCAGGCCGAGCTTCTGGCTGCCGAAGGCGCGACGTGAGAAGTCATCCCGGGGCTGAAGGATGGTACCTCAGTCTCCGAAGCAACGCAGCTTTTGACGAACGCGTTCAAGCTCGCCGGCCTCGATGACGCACAGGTGGACGCACGTCTGCTGGTCGGCCACGCATTGCATCTCGATCGCAGCCAATTGATCGCGCAATCGGATCGCATCCTCGAAGCGCGCGAAATTTCCGTCATATCCGCACTTGCCGGCCGCCGGCTAAAACACGAGCCGGTCTCGCGTATTCGGGGCCGGAAGGAATTCTGGGATCTTTCGCTACAAGTTACGCCCGACGTTCTGGTCCCGCGGCCGGAGACGGAAACGGTTGTTGAAGCAGCCCTCGACTTCGTCGTTCGCGGCGGTCTGCGCATGGAGAAACTGCGTATTCTCGACATCGGGACCGGATCAGGCGCGCTGCTACTCGCGCTACTGCACGAATTGTCAAATGCAATCGGTACCGGCACCGACCTCAGCATCGCCGCGCTGGACGTCGCACGCGCGAATGCCACGCAATGTGGACTCCAATCCCGCTGCAGCTTTGTTGCCTGCGATATTGCGTCGGGCGTGCAGGGGCCGTTTGATCTTGTGGTCTCCAACCCGCCCTACATTGCACACGATGAGATCGCGTCGCTCGCGCCGGAGGTGCAAAACTACGATCCAAAAGTTGCACTCGACGGCGGCGGCGACGGGCTTGCCGCCTACAGCGCGATCGCATCCGAGGCCCGGCGCATTTTGGCACCGGGCGGACGGCTTTTTGTGGAATTGGGCGCGGGCCAGGAACCCGCCGTCCGCGCGTTATTTACCAATGCAGGGTTAAGCGTCGGTGCTGTACGCAAGGATTTGGCCGGGATTCCACGCGTGATGGGCGCAGGTCTCGTGCCATGAACCGGTCGCATTCCCACCCGATGAAAATCGCAGAGCTCGATTTTCGTCGAAAAAAAGCGCTTGGATTATGACCCGGAAACGACTAGCTTCCAGCCACGGAATCGACCCGTGACGGTTGCATCGCCGAAAGCCCCGGAACCAATGACTCTGTGTGGTGCGGCGAAAGGCGGATGACGAAAAGCCGACGTTCGAAAAGTCGGCAAACGAAATCGTCAGATACGGGTTTGGACGCTTCACCGGTTGGGCGCATCATTTTCGAAAACTAGGACGATGCGCGTAACGAAAGGTTGGCAACGCTGCGACAGGATCGCGGCTATGGGGTTGCTGCGACTATCGCGATAAAGAACACAACGTTTCGACCATTGGCGCGGATTGCTGGTGCAGGTCCGGCCGCGCAATGAGATTTGTATGGACTTGCGGTCAGGGTTGAGCGTTCGGCGGTGAATGCCGAGTTAATGTGAAAGGTCGACGAACAGGCACATCATGAGAAACGGTCAGAAGCGCATGCGGGGACGCGGTAACAACCACCGCAAGAGTCAAAATCCGCTGACGCGCGTATATGAATCGAACGGTCCCGACGTCAAAATCCGCGGCACTGCTTCGCACATTGCAGAAAAATACATCCAGCTTGCACGCGACGCGCAGAGCTCCGGCGACCCGGTGGCGGCCGAAAATTACTATCAGCACGCAGAACATTATTTTCGCCTGATCGCCGCTGCGCAGGAGCAGTTCCGCCAGCAGAACCCCTACTACAACAATCAGCAGCCGCAACAACATGGCCAGGGCGGAGCACCACAGGGTGCAGCCGATGACAACTTCGATGACGGCGACGATGAGGGCCAGCCGTTCATGGGACAGAACGAGCCGAGCTACGCGCCGCAGCCGCCAGCGCAGCAGGGCCAGCCTTATTTGCCGCGCGACGCCCAACCATTCCCGCCGCGCGACCAACAAGTGCAAAACCGGCCGCAGCAACAGCAACAGCCCTATCAGCAGCCCAGTCAGGGTGGCCAGGAGGGCGGCGGACAAGAACTGGGCGGCCTTCCGGCATTCATCACCGGCGGCGGTGGCGGGCAACCGCAACAAAACCCCGGGCCTAACAATGGCCACGACCAGGGCGACCGCGGCCAGGATCGTTTCGGGCATCGCCGGCGTCGGCGCCATCGCGGCGGCGGCTATCGCCCCGACCGGCCCGAGTTTTCCGGCAACAATCCGCAAGGCGCGGCGCCACAATCCGATGAAGGCGGCGATGAGCCGCGGCAGCCCGACTGACCGGACTCTATCGGCAATCTAGAAAGTCCGGTGCGAGATCAAGCGCCCGGTGAAGGCGCCAATGCCGGTTCCAGCGCCGGCACCAACTGACGCTTTTCGCGGCGCGCCGGTATAGCGCGATAGACTTGCTTGGTTGCTTCCACCAGATGCACGCCGGCAAATGGCGCCGACAATGTTGCGCCAGTGCGCTCCCAGGCCACCGCCGTTCGCAGGAACCACCCGCGCGCAATCGGCGGCACATAAAGTGCCTCGCTCCACCCTGTCGGCGTGAACCAGGTTTCGCGCAGGAGCTGATTGATCTGGCTGCGCGAATACGGGCGCCCGTGCCCAAACGGCGTCGTGTCCATTCGTGCCCACAAGCCGCGCCGGTTCGGCACCACCGCCAGCAATCGCCCGCCGGATGCCAGCACGCGCCACACCTCGCGCAGCAACGCGCCTGGATCGTTTGTCATTTCCAGCGCATGCACCAGGATCACGCGATCGACCGCCGCATCTGCGAGCGGCAGTTCGTTCTCGTCAACCAATGCGGACAGCGCCGGGCGCGTCGTCGGCCATTTCACGACCCCCTGCCCCGCCGGCATGAGCGCAAAACATCGCTCTGCCTCCTCGCGGAACAGACCGAGGTAAGGTGTTGCATAACCGATCCCAAGAACACGCTGGCCGGCGGTATCACCCCACAGCGAGCGAATGCCACGGCCTATGAAGCGGCGCGCCACGACTCCCAGCCGCTGGCCGTAAAAATTGCGCAGGTCCACGACGTCGATCGACATGAGCCGAAACTACCATGAAATGCGTGGCAAACAGCTAACGTCGCGGAACCAGCGGACGTGCATGATGTTTCATGGGCGTGATACGGTTAATCAGTGCCAGAATAAGATGAGGACCTTTATGCCCGCCGAAATCCGCCTGTTTCGCTGCCGATCCGACAATTACGGGGTGCTTCTGCACGACCCGGATAGCGGCGCGACCGCGGCCATCGACGCGCCCGAGGCCGCGCCAATCGAAGCAGCGTTGAAAGCAACCGGCTGGAAGCTGACCGATATCCTGGTGACACACCATCACGCCGATCACACCGACGGCATCAAGACGTTGAAAGACAAGTACAAGTGCCGCGTGGTGGCGCCGGCGGCTGAAGCTTCGAAAATTCCGGCGGTCGACGAGACCGTGCGCGAAGGGGATAAAGTTTCCGTCGGCACATTGTCGGCAAATGTGATCGAGACCCCGGGACACACGTC
This sequence comes from uncultured Alphaproteobacteria bacterium, assembly GCA_963819915.1. GTDB lineage: Bacteria > Pseudomonadota > Alphaproteobacteria > Rhizobiales > Xanthobacteraceae > Pseudolabrys. The sequence continues at coordinate 468,938 of CAWFXX010000005.1, read as the reverse complement.
TGGCCACATTGCCTATTGGTTTCACGCAGACAAGCTGGCTTTTGTGGGAGACACCCTGTTCTCCATCGGCTGCGGGCGCGTGATCGAAGGCACGCCGGAACAGATGTGGCGATCGCTTGTAAAGTTGCGCGACCTGCCGGACGACACCAAAATCTACTGCGGTCACGAATATACGGCGGCCAACATCAAATTCGCGCGCACCATCGAGCCAGACAACAAGGCGCTTGCGGCACGTGAGGCCGAGGCGAAGGAACAGCTCTCACGAAACGAAGCGACCATCCCGGTCACCATCGGCGACGAAAAGCGGGCAAACCCGTTCCTGCGTGCGGATCTTGGCGAAGTGGCGAAGGGCATCGGGATGGCAGGGAAACCGCCGGCCCAGGTGTTCGCTGAAATCCGCGAGCGCAAGAACAGGTTTTGACCCGAGATCAGCTCGCGCTGCCCGCGAGCTTTTTCCACTCATCGGCCTGCACGCGCACGACGAACTTGTATCCGCCCTGGCCGTCCGGCTTGAAGATTGATGCTTCGCCTTCGCGAACATCGAACCAATCCTTGCCGAACGCATCCACGATATTGGGCTTGTGGCTTACCACCACGACATTGGTACCAGCGGGCGGCACGGTGGTAGCGAGCTTGCGCATCGCGGCGGTGCGGCGATTGTTCTCGTTCGGCGTAACCACGAGCCCGCCTTCCGCGACATCGAGGGTTGGCGTCGCGTTCCCGAACGCTATTTTTCCGGTCTCTATCGCCCGGTAGAACGCGCTGGTAACCACCTGTCCCACCGGGATATTCAACTTGCGAAAGGCCTCGCCCATTTCGCTGGCCTTGGCGCGGCCAGCATCGTTCAACTGGCGTTGCTTGGCGATGTTATTGATATTGAGCGGGTCGGTATCAGCCTGATCCATGTAGGTAGCCCCATGCCGGATAACGATCACATGACCGCCAGCACGCAAGCTATTGAGCCATTCGGGCTGCGTTTGGGCCTGAGCGTCTGGGAAAACAGTGAGCGACCACGCCACAAGCAAGGCGCAAAAGAAGGACCGTCGAGCGAGCGACATCATTAGTCTCCAAGGGTTATTTTTAATGGCGGCCGTTCTACCTGCGTGGCGTGACAGTGACTTTGCTAAAAACGACATTCACACTGTCAAAAACGACAAAATTCAACTCGAAAACCTGAGGGCGCATATTTTATGTCGTCAATCCCGTCGCCGGTGGCCACCGACATGATCCGCGCGCTTGAGCTCAAGCCGCACCCGGAGGGCGGTCACTACCGTGAGACCTTTCGCGATTCCCGGCTGGTTGATGGTCGCCCAGCTTCGACCGCGATCCTGTTTTTGCTTGCGCGGGGCGAGCGCTCGCACTGGCACCGCATCGATGCGGTGGAAATCTGGCACTATTACGCGGGCGCCCCGCTCAAGCTCTCGCTGGTCGACGGCGCCAAGGAAGAAATATTCCGGCTCGGCGCCGATATCGGGGCTGGCGATGTTCCACAGGTCACCGTTCCGGCGCGCGCATGGCAGGCCGCCGAAACTCTCGGGGACTGGACGCTTACGGGCTGCACCGTTGCGCCCGGGTTTACCTTTGAGGGCTTCGAATTGGCCCCGGCCGGCTGGTCGCCGGGCGATCAAAAGCGATAAGAAAGCAAAGTTCTAGTGAAAGGGGACGGACCGTGACGATTAAACTTGATGAGGCGCGCGAGTTGGTCGCTCGCGCCAACCGCATGATTGCCAATGAAGGCGTGCTCGATGCCTTCGGCCATGTCACCATGCGGCACCCGACCGATCCAAAACGCTATCTGATGGCGCGGTCGCGCGCTCCGGAACTGGTGCAACGGGATGATATCCTGGAATTCACGCTCGATTCACAGCCCGTGAGGCCGACAGACGTTCGCCTCTATGGTGAGAGGGTCATCCACGGCGGCATCTATCAGGCGCGGCCGGACGTGAACGCCGTGTGCCACCACCATGCGCCGTCGATTCTGCCGTTCTGCATCTCCGGCATGGAGCTCAAGCCGGTCTATCATCTTGGCGCGACGCTCGGAGAGAAAGTGCCGTTCTGGGATGCGCGCGATGAGTTCGGCGACACGACACTGATTGTGGCCAAGCCGGAAGAAGGCGCCTCGCTCGCGCGCGCGCTCGGGCCCGACTGGATCGTATTGATGCGCCGGCACGGCGCGACGGTCGCCGGCGCAACGCTGGAAGAACTCACATTCCGCACAATTTACACCGCGCGCAATGCCGCACTACAGATCCAGGCGCATAGCCTCGGTCATGTCTCGCCGCTCAACGCCGCAGAGACGCGCCTCGCCGGTGAATACAATTTGCGGCCAGGCCCGGTGGCGCGCGCCTGGGAATATTGGAACGTGCGGCTGGACAAGGCCGAAGGTACCTGGAGCGGACAGAAGGCAAGAACTGTCGCGTCGAAAAAACGGCAGCCCAAACGGAAAACAAAACGCCGGCGCTGAATTTGAATTTACTTGGGCGTTATTTACGCCCGTTGCCATGCATGCAGGTCAAATATCCTTCAAGAGCGCGGCTCCGACGAATCTTGAAGCCTTCCCGTCGGTAATATTTCGGGAACGCAACTCGCCCCCCGTCCAGCGTCTGCGTCAGATTCCGGGCTTTCGCGCGGCTGCAGTTTTAATCCCTCACGCTTGACGCCGACCGGCGGAGGAATAACTCGGCCACCGTTCTGCAAAGCGCATTTACAGGCGACCTTGTCATATATCTCGGCACACTGCGCATCGGCATCCTGAGCCGACACAGACCAAGCCACCGACAATACAGATAGCCCGATAACCGTTGCGCCGACCAAAAGTCCCTTCATGGGCTCGCTCGCCGATTGGCAATTTTGCTCAGGCTACCATGATGTGCGTATCAGGTCTTGCCTAGACAAAATACTGCCCGCCGTTGGCCGTGAGCGTTGAGCCGGTAATCAACCCGGCGTCGTCGGAGGCGAGAAATACAACACAACGCGCGATTTCCTCGGGCTCGCCAAGACGTCCGATCGGGATGAGCGGCAGGATCGATTTTTCCAGTACGTCTTTCGGCACCGCCTGCACCATCTCGGTATTGATGTAGCCCGGCGCAATTGCATTGACGGTTACGCCGGCCCGCGCGCTTTCCTGCGCCAACGCCTTGGTGAAGCCAAGCTCGCCGGCCTTGGCTGCGGAATAATTGGTCTGACCAAGCTGGCCTTTCTGACCATTGATCGAGGAAATATTGATGATGCGGCCAAACTTGCGCTCGCGCATGCCTTCAATGACGTTGCGGCACATGTTGAACAGCGAATTGAGATTGGTGTTGATGACCGCTGTCCATTGCTCCGGCTTCATGCGGTGCAGCGTCGCGTCTCGTGTAATGCCGGCATTGTTGACCAGCACATCGACGGGTCCCACCTCGGCTTCTACTTTCTTGATGCCGTCGACGCAGGCTTCGAAAGACGAAACGTCCCATTTGAAGACCGGAACTCCGGTTTCCGCCTTGAATTTCTGGGCGGCCTCGTCGTTCCCGCCATAATTGGCAGCGACCTTATAGCCTGCGGATTTCAGGGCCTTGGCGATTGCCGCGCCGATTCCGCGGGTGCCGCCAGTAACCAACGCAACGCGCGACATGATGCCGTACCCTCCCAAGGAGTTTCTCTTTTCATCATCGACGGGGCGAGCCGTCGATGATCTGGATCAAACTCGGAAGCGCCGGCATCCCCGCCGGCACGCCCGTGTTAGCGCTCAACGCACATCGCGATGCCCATGCCCCCGCCGATGCATAAGGTGGCGAGGCCCTTCTTGGCATCACGCTTTTGCATTTCGAAGAGCAGCGTCGTGAGCACGCGCGCGCCGGAAGCGCCGATCGGATGGCCGATGGCGATCGCGCCGCCATTGACGTTGACCTTGGCGGTATCCCATCCGAGATCCTTGTTGACTGCGCAGGCCTGTGCGGCGAAGGCTTCGTTGGCTTCCACCAGGTCGAGGTCGTCCTTCTTCCAGCCGGCTTTCTTGAGCGCAGCGCGCGACGCGGGGATTGGACCGGTACCCATGATCGACGGATCGACGCCGGCCTGCGCCCAGGAAACAATACGTGCGAGCGGCGTCTTGCCGAGCTTCGCGGCTTCCGACGCCTTCATCAGCACCACCGCGGCAGCGCCATCATTGATGCCGGACGCACTGCCTGCCGTCACAGTGCCTTCTTTGTCGAACGCGGGTCGAAGTTTCGACAGTGATTCAAGCGTAACACCAGCTTTCGGGTATTCGTCGGTATCCACAACGACGTCGCCTTTGCGCGACTTGATGGTGACCGGTGTGATCTCGTCCCTGAACTTGCCGGCCTTCATTGCCGCTTCGGCCTTGTTCTGCGACTTGACCGCGAATTCATCCTGTTGTTGACGCGTGATCTGCCACTGCTTCGCAACATTCTCGGCGGTGTTGCCCATGTGATACCCGTTGAAGGCATCCCACAGGCCGTCCTTGATCATGGTGTCGACCATTTCGAACGAGCCCATTTTCACGCCGGCGCGCAAATGCTGACAGTGCGGCGCCATGCTCATCAATTCCTGGCCGCCAGCGACGACGATCTCGCTGTCGCCGTTGAGGATCGCCTGATAGCCGAGCGCAACAGCACGTAAGCCGGAACCGCATAGCTGGTTCACACCCCACGCAGGCGTCTCGACCGGAATTGCCGCCGCTATGGAGGCCTGCCGCGCCGGGTTCTGTCCCTGCCCGGCGGTCAGTATCTGCCCCATGATCACTTCGCTGACGCGTCCGCCCTCGACGCCTGCCCGCTCCAACGCGGCTTTGATCGCAGCTTTGCCAAGCTCATGGGCCGGCAAGTTCGCAAAGGCCCCATTGAACGCGCCAACGGGGGTGCGGGCAGCGCTCACGATCACGATGTCGTCTTTCATCGAAAACTCCTGTTCGTCGCGTGCGGGGCAACGTGCTTTTTGGCACTGCCGCATCCTCGGCAGCCCCGGCAGGTCTGTCAACAACACCTGCTTCTCAGATATGCTTGAGAATTGGCGCTTTTCTGGTGTTTCCGCAAGGGCGATCCAGGCGCCGGGCGCTCTGCCGCGCCGCCACAAAACGGTGGCCCCCAGAAGCGGAAATTGGCTATGCTCGAAATCTGGGCAGGGGAAATGTGTGATCCAAATGGCAGAGGACAAAAAAGAGCCGGTAACAATCAAGAAATACGCCAACCGGCGGCTCTACAATACTGGAACCAGCACTTATGTGACGCTCGAAGATCTCGCCGCGATGGTGAAGACCGGCGAGGATTTCATCGTGTTCGATGCCAAGACCGGTGAGGATATTACGCGTTCGGTACTCGCGCAGATCATCTTCGAGCAGGAAAACAAGGAAGGGCAAAGCCTGCTGCCGATCGCGTTTCTGCGGCAACTCATCCGCTTCTATGGCGACAGCATGCAAATGCTGGTGCCGCGATTTCTGGAAGCCTCCATCGACTCGCTATCGAAGGAGCAGGGGAAATTCCGCGAGCAGATAACGCAAGCCTTCGGTGTCGGCGGATTCGGGCCGCTTGAGGACCAGGTGCGGCGAAACATGGAAATGTTCGAAAAAACCTTCGCTATGTTTGCACCGTTCGCGCGTGGTCAATCAAAGGCGACTGATAAGCCTCAGGGATCGGGCAGCGAGATGGACGAACTCAAGCGCCAGCTCGACGAGATGCAAAAACGGCTGGATAAGCTCGGCGGGAAGGAATAGCCGCGCGCTCGGCTAGGCCGACGCGGTCCGCGCACTTTTGTCCGGCGGCGCACGTTCGGACGTGGCAAGCCCGATCAAGGCACCTTGCAGATAGTCGCAGCCCCAGCCTGTAAGCAACGCTGCGGTCTCTTCATCCTGAACCCATTCTGCGACACTCTTGAGACCGAGCCGGCGCGACAGATCGACCAGCGTGCGCACGAATGCCCGGTCGTCATTCGACCTCACGATATTCGGGACGAAGGCACCGTCGATTTTCACGATGTCGACGCCAAGTTTGCGCAGGTTACGAAACGAGGTATAGCCGGCGCCGAAATCGTCAATCGCAATGCGGCATCCCAGATCCTTGACCCGCGTGACGAAACCTCGAGCGTCATTCAGATCGTGAATCGCCGCAGTTTCGGTGATCTCGACAATCAGGCGCCCTGCTGCGTCGCTGTTTGCGCGCAGCAAGGCACCCAAGCCCTGCCACCAGTGCGGATCAATTGCGGAATTTGGCGAGACGTTGACGCTTGCCTGCATCTCCGGCGCAGCAGCCAATTCGGCAACCACCAGCTCAAGCACACGAAAATCAAGCATGCGCACAAGCCCGACCCGTTCGGCTACAGGGATGATCTCGCCCGCTTGCGCAATACTGCCGTCGCTACGATTGATGCGCATCAGGCATTCGTAGAAGTTGACCTTGCGGCTTTGCGCCTCGACCACGGGCTCGTAGGCCAGCGCAATGCGACGCTGGTTTAGCGCCGCAACAATCTCGTCAGCGGCGCGCACGCTCTGCCGGCGTAGCGTATCGCGTTCGGCATTGGGTGCATAAGAAATAAAGGAGCCGTGACGCTTGGCGCGAGCAACCTGCAGCGCATCCTGTGTGCGCGCCAGAGCCTCGACCAAAGTACGAGCATGACGCGGTGCAGTTACACCGCCAATCGTGATCGTCACAGCCATCGGACCGGTAGCGGTGTAAAACGGCTCGTCACGCACGCCTGCCAACAAACGCTCGGCCGCAATTGACAACTCTTCGGGCGTGCAACTGGCCAGGACGACGCCGAATTTGTTTCCTGAATACCGGCCAAGAGAGTCCTTACCACGCAACCTGGCGCGGATACGCTTTCCGACCTGTGCAATGACTTCGTCGGCAACATCAAATCCATAAGCTTCGTTGAGGTGTCCGAGGTGGTCGATTGCCACCAGCATGAACCCGCAGGAACTTCGGAAGCGTACTGCCTCGTCGAGCGCAGTGCCGAGACCTTCTCGGTCAGATAAATGCGATTGAGCTCGCCAGTCAGCGGATCGAATTTCGCCCGCTGTTCGAGCCAGCGCTCGCGTTCATGCCGTTCGTTGATCGTACGCATGATGCCGTTTGCATATTTCGGCTTTCCATCGGGGCCGGCAAACCAGCGACCTGTGTCCTCGATCCAGATCTTTTCGTCGCCACGCCTGAATGCGTATTGAATCTGGTAAGGCACGCCCTTCCCCGCGTCCCGCCGTGTCGCCTGCTGGATAACTTCAGCGCGGGATAGCCCACCCGCGACATCAACGTGGCGTGCAAAGACCTCTCCGCTTGCGATATCCGTCGGATCGATGCCGAGCACGTCGCCGGCATTGCCAGCCCAAACCAGCGCATCGGTATCCAGCTGCCATTCATAGGCAACGTCACCGACCGACCGCAGAATTTTTGCGGTATCGAGGGAGGGAGACGGCTGTTCGAAGCGGGTCACTATCGCCCCTTTTTGGAACGCCAAGGCGCGTCTGGACGTTGCTTGGTGCGACGAATGAGCCTCAGAACTTACGGCCAATCGTTAAACAATTTGAGAATCGCGAATTTCTGAGGGAGCAGAGGGCCGTTAACCGGCTCGGCATGTCACTTGCTCATTTGACAGCAGAACTCGTTCGAATGTCCTGAATTGAGACGGATATCGCGATGCGGCTTGGTCAAGTTAACCCATCGGCTTCTCGGCATCATGAATCGGCCGGTCATCGTACCGAGCCGGGTGGCGAACCGCAGGCGTCCGAAAGCCGGGCGCTGGTTACGCTCGCACCGAGCGTCGAGAGCCCCGAAGCTCAGCCGGGGTATCGCGACGTGGCTTTTCTTGCCCAACTGATTGCCACGAAAGATCAGCACCCGCAGACCCGCGAGCGCCGGCGCGCCGACCCAACCGACGTGTTAGCGGCGTACCGGGCCACCGCGGCGCTCGGCCATTCCTAATAGCCCAGCGCGCAGCCGTCTTTCCGCGGCTCCGAACCGGCAATCAGCACGCCGCGATCCCAGTCGATCTTGATTGTTTGCGCCCCGCCCCAGGGCGATGTCGCGGCAACGATGTTGTGTCCGCGCGCCCGCAGACCTTCGATAGTCGCCGCCGGCGTTCCGTGCTCGACATCCGTCTTGTCGCCTTCAAAGAAGAAGCGCGGGGCGTCGATCGCCTGCTGGACGTCCATGCCGTAGTCGACCATGTTCATGATGATCTGTACGTGTCCCATCGGCTGGTAGTGCGCGCCCATGACACCGAAACTCATGTCGCAACGTCCATTGCGCATGGCGAGTGCCGGAATGATGGTGTGCATCGGACGTTTGTCCGGACCGAACGTATTGGGATGATCCGGCTCAAGCGTGAAGCATGACCCGCGATTGGTCAGCATGATGCCGGTTTTCTCGGTGCAGATGCCAAGGCCGAAATGCGAGTAGAGCGAATTGATGAATGATACGGCCATACGGTCTTTATCGACGACCGTGAGATAGACGGTGTTGCCGCCCGGGGCAGGATGACTCGGCAGCTTGGCGCGTTTGTTCATATCGATCAGCGACGCCAGTTTTTTTGCAAAACCCTTGTCGAGCAGATCGGTGACCGGCGTGCGCATGTGCAAGGCGTCGGCGATGTGGGTGTCGCGCACCGCAAAACCTAGCCGCGCGGCCTCCAGCACCAGATGAAAACGTTCGGGCCCGAGCGGATCGAGCGCTTTGATATCAAAGTTCTCCAGGATGTTAAGCATCACCAACGCGGTGAGCCCCTGCCCGTTCGGCGGGATTTCCAGCAGGTCCAGGCCGCGATAACTGGTCGAGATCGGCACAACCACGTCGCCATGGTGGCGCGCGAAATCGTCCGAGGTCAGAAACGAACCGCGCGCCGAGAGGGTCTTCGCCATGTCGTCGGCGATTTCGCCTTCATAGAAAGCGCGCGCGCCTTTGTCAGCGATCGCTTTTAATGTCGCTGCAAGCGCGGGAAAGCGAATGACGTCGCCTTCCTTCGGCGCGGCACCATTGAACAGGTAATGCTTTGCTGCACCGGCATCGGCCTTGAGCTTGCCGACATGCCGCGCCCAATCCCAGGCGACGCGCGCGGCGATCGGAAATCCGCCTTCGGCATATTTAATCGCCGGCTGCAGCGCACGGTCCAGCCCGAAACGGCCGTGGGTCTTGAGGATAGCCTCCCAGGCATCAAGCGCGCCTGGCACCGTGACGGCATGAATCGAGGTGCCGATTTCGGTCATGCCCTCCGCGCGCAAGGCTTCGTATGAAGCGTTCGCGCCGGCGCGGCCGGAGCCGTTGTAGCCCCAGACCGGTTTGCCCGGCTGCGACACCAGGCAATAGCAATCGCCACCGATCCCGGTCATTGCCGGCTCGACCACGCACAGCACGGCGACGGCCGCAACCGCAGAATCAGCCGCGCTGCCGCCAGCGCGCAGCGTGTCGACCGCGGCCAAGGTCGCCAAGGGATGCGACGTCGCCGCCATGCCGTCGCAGGCGATGACGGGCGAGCGGCCGGGAAGCTGGAAATCGCGGCTCATGAGAAGACCGGAGATGTTAGACGATCAGGACGAGACGCGCTCGACACCTTCGACCGTCAGGTCGCGTTGGGCCGAACGCAAAGTCACAGCAAAACCACCGAGGACGTCGATGAAGCTCACCACCAGCAGCAGGAAGAAAGTCGCCGTCGCAGCCTGCTTGACCAGAATGAACTCGACCAGCATTCCGAGAAACAGGATCAGCGACAGGGAATGATCGACCACGGTGCGAATGCCGATGCGGGTCGATTTCATCACTTCGCCGCACAGCAACACGATAGCCAGGGCGATGAGGATATCGCCCGCCGACATCGTCCAGTCGGCGCCCGAAACCATGTGCACGGTGGCGATAACGCCGGTCCAGCTCACGCCCGGCATCAGAAATGCAATGATGTTGTAGATCGCGAATGGGATCAGCAGCAGCGGGAAGCCGAGCACAAACATGGCACAGATTGCCCTTCGGCCCCCGGTCGTCCCGTTACGCCTCGGTCTTCGGCTTGAGAACCTGGCGGCCTTTATACATGCCGGTCTTCAGGTCGATGTGGTGAGGGCGGCGCAGCTCGCCGGAGTCCTTGTCCTCGACATAAGTTGGCCGCTTGAGCGCGTCGGCGGAGCGGCGCATGCCGCGGCGCGACGGCGAGGTTTTTCTTTTTGGCACAGCCATGGAACGAAACTCCTGGAAAATCACGAAAATGTCGGTTTGAAGCCGGGCTTATAGAGGAAGGCACGTATCAAAGCTAGTGGCTTTGCCGCACGCAAGCGGCCGCCGTGGGGGCCCGCGCCGCGCGGGCATCATACAGCCCGGCGAGACGGCGCAATCCCGGTCCGGGCTGGCGCGCATTGCGTTCGACCGGGTTTGGCAATGTCGCCGCCAGCAACGCCGCCTGATAGCGAGACAGATCGCGGGCCGGTTTACCAAAGGCGCGTTCGGCACCCGCTTCGGCGCCAAATTCACCATTCGGACCCAATTCGGCGATGTTGAGATAGATCTCCAGAATTCGTCGCTTCGGCAGTACCAGGTCGATCCAGAGCGCGAGGGGAAATTCGAGCGCCTTGCGCACGAGACTGCGGCCAGACCAGAGGAACAGGTTCTTTGCAACTTGTTGCGTGATCGTCGAGCCGCCACGCATTTCATCGATATCGTCGGCCTCGGCGATCGCCTCGCGGATTTCCGCAAAATCGACGCCGTGATGGCTGCAAAAACGGCCGTCTTCGGCAATGATCACCGCAAGGGGCAGCGAAGGCGAAATACGCGCGATCGGCACAAAGTTGTGCTCAACGCGCGCGCCGCTCAGGTGCCGCCAGAGCATTACGGTCGAGACCGGGTTAACGACCCTGTAAAGCGGCACGACCAGATAGGGCAGCAGCAACAGCGCCAGTACGGCGAAAATGGCGATGCGCAGCGCCCGCGACAGCCCCAAAAGACCCGATTTTATGCCCGGCCAGTTCACCGGCACAGATTAACCCATTCGCGCCGTCAATTGCCGATCGGGAACCGTTGCCTACTTTTCGACGCCATGCACAGCAGCTATCAATGCCACGATGAACAAGGATACGACCGACTTTTCCGCCCGTCTCGGCCGCGTCGCCACCGAAACCGAAACGCTGCTCCGTCAGCTCTTGGCCGACGCGCCCCTTGACGGCGAAATCACGCGTCCGCCGCGCCTCCTTTCGGCCATGCGCCATGCGGCCCTTGATGGCGGCAAGCGTCTGCGCCCTTTTCTGGTCGTCGAGACCGCGGCACTGTTCGGCACCGCGCCCGCAGGAGCGCTGATGGCGGGTGCCGCGCTCGAGTGCGTGCACTGTTATTCGCTGATCCACGACGATCTGCCGGCGATGGACAATGACGACCTGCGCCGCGGGCGGCCGACCGTGCACAAGGCTTTTGATGAAGCGACCGCGATTCTCGCCGGCGACGCGCTGCTGACCCTCGCCTTCGACATCATGGCCCGCGCCGAGGTGCACACGAACCCGGCCGTGCGCGTGGCGCTTGTTCTGGAACTTGCGCGCGCTGCGGGGCTTGGTGGCATGGCCGGCGGACAAATGCTCGATCTTGCAGCCGAAGGCCGTTTCGAGACAAAACGCGCGCTCGGCAAAAACGAAATCGCCACCCTTCAAGCCATGAAGACTGGCGCACTGATCCGCTTCGGCTGCCGCGCCGGCGCGATCATCGGGCAAGCGGATGCGGATTCGCATACACGCATGGACCGCTACGGTACGGCCATCGGCCAGGCTTTCCAGATCGCTGATGATCTTCTCGACGTCGAAGGCGATACCAAGACGCTTGGAAAGGCCGCCGGAAAAGATGCGGCTGCGGGAAAAGCCACGCTGGTCGCCACGCTCGGCACCGACGGCGCGCGCGCCCGTCTGAAAGAGTTGGTCACAGAGGCCGATGCGGCTCTGGCGCCGTTCGGTGCGAAAGCCGATACTCTGCGTGCAGCCGCGCGGTTCATCGCCGAGCGAACGACTTAGAGGAATCGACCTGTGGCCCGCAAAATCGTCGCCCGACCCATTTTGCCGGTCCGCCTTGCACGCATGCATGCACGCCTGCTGATTTCGATTGCCGTCGGCGCGGCGGTGACTATCAGTCTGGCGACGACTGATTGGTACACGGCGACCAAACTTCTGATCGGTTGGGACATTGGCGTCCTGTTGTATCTTGCATTGGTCTATCAATTGGTCGCCACCTGCGGCATCGACGAAATTCGACGCCGCGCCGCCGAGGACGACGAGGGCGCTCTCGCGTTGCTGATACTCACCGGCCTCTCCGGGCTGGCGATCATGGGTGCGATTGTCGCGGAGCTTGGCATAGCCAAAGTTTCCGGGCAGCCCCGCAGCGGGCTGGGCGTTATGCTGGCAATGGCAACCATCTTCGTGTCGTGGGCCTTCGTGCACACGATCTTTGCACTTCATTATGCGCACGAATATTACGGAGCGCGCGGCGATCACGCGATCGGGGGACTGACATTTCCCGGCCGGCAACCGCCCGACTACTGGGATTTTGTGTATTTTTCACTCGTCATCGCAATGACCTCGCAGGTGTCCGACGTCGTGATTACAAGCAAGATCATCCGCCGCATCGTCACCGTGCACGGCGTACTGGCGTTTTTCTTCAATGTCGCGGTATTCGCCCTGACCGTGAATATCGTTTCCAACCTGATTTGACCTGATTGGCTTTGTAGGCCGGTGAATCAATGACCGGGATCGTCCAAACCGTTCTGTTCATGCTGGCGGTCCTTGCGGCGGTCGCGGTCGCGGCAAAACGGCTCAACATCTCACCGTCAATCCTGTTGGTGCTCGCCGGCATTGGCGTCGCCTTCATTCCCCAGCTGCCGAACGTGGAACTGGCGCCTGAATTGGTGCTGCTGGTGATCCTGCCGCCCCTGATCTATTCGGCGGGCGTCGCCATGAGCTGGCGCGAATTCCGTTTCAACCTGCGGCCGATTGCACTGCTCGCTTTCGGCTGCGTGCTGTTCACCACCTGCGCCATCGCGGCCGCCGCACACTATTTTCTCAATTTCGATTGGGCCGTGGGCTTTCTGCTCGGTGCGATCATCTCGCCGCCCGATGTCGTGGCACCGCTTGCAATTGCGCGGCAACTGGGACTGCCGCGCCGGATCGTTGTCGTGCTTGAAGGTGAAGGTCTCGCCAATGATGCGACTGCCCTGGTGCTTTACCGTTTTGCCGTCGTCGCAGTCAGCACCGGAACGTTTTCACTGGGGGAGGCTTCCGGCACTTTTGTGCTGATCGTCGTCGGCGAGCTCATCTATGGCCTCGCAGTGGGTTGGCTCAGCCTGCGCTTACGTCAATGGGCCCATGAGCCGCGCGTCGAGATCACGCTATCCCTTATGACACCCTATCTCGCCTTCTGGGTGCCGGCGCATCTCGGCGGTTCTGGCGTTCTCGCAACCGTCGCCTGCGGCCTCTATGTGAGCTGGACGGGACCGCGCCTGATTCCCTTTGCGACACGGCTACAGGGAATCTTTTTCTGGGATCTGATTGTCTATCTGATTGAAGGCCTGGTGTTTCTCGTCACCGGCCTGCAGGCGCGTACTTTGCTCGAACAGGCGCATGTCTTTACGTTCCACGATCTGGTCGTTGCGACTGTGTGGACGACGTTGATCGCAATTGCTGCACGGTTCATCTGGGTGTTCCCGGCGACATACCTTCCGCGCTGGCTGAACCCACGCCTGCGCAAGCGCGATCCATCGCCGCCGTGGCAGGCGCCTTTCTTTCTGGCCTTTACGGGGATACGCGGCGTCGACTCGCTCGCCGTTGCGCTCGCAATTCCCTACGCCATCTTCAATGGCCAGCCATTCCCGCACCGCGACCTGATCCTGTTCGTCACCTTCGGCGTCATCATCATTACGCTGGTCGGCCAAGGCCTGATGCTGCCTTATGTGGTGCGTTGGCTCGGCCTGAGCCGCATCGGGAAAAAAGAACACAAAGATGAGATCAGGGCGGAGCTGCGCGCGCGCCAGGCCGCGCTGAGGCAGGTCGAAAAGCGGCTGGAAAAGGCCATCAAGGAGCACGACTTGCCGCGCGAGGCGATCGCGCATTTGCGCACGCGCAACCAAGGCCGTTTGCAGATATTGCCCACGAACCTGACTGAGGGCCTTGAGCACATGCGCCAGACGGCGAAGGTCAAAAGCGAGCTGATCCAGGCCGAGCGCGAATTTATCTATCAGCTGCTGCGCGACGGAAAGATTACCGACGAAGCGCGCCGCCGCATCGAATACGAGCTGGACCTGGAAGAAGCGAGCGTCGCCAACCGCGCCAAGGACGGCGGCGGCTGGATGTAACGTGAGGCCTTACTCAGCCGCTGCGTCGCGACTGACGCCGCCGAACCGCCGATCAATATAGTCGATGACCATCTGCTTGAAGTCGGCGCTGAGCGTCGGTCCGCGCAAGGTGGCGGCTTTCTTGCCGTCGATGAACACCGGCGCAGTCGGCTGCTCGCCGGTGCCCGGCAGCGAAATACCGATATCGGCGTGCTTGCTCTCGCCGGGTCCGTTGACGATGCAGCCCATCACCGCGACGTTCAGGGTTTCGACGCCCGGATAGCGCCGCTTCCACTCAGGCATCGAATTGCGGATGAAACTCTGGATGTCGGAGGCCAACTCCTGGAACGTGGTCGACGTGGTGCGTCCACAGCCGGGACATGCCGCGACCAGTGGAACGAACGTGCGCAGGCCCATTGTCTGCAACAGCTCCTGCGCCACCTGGACCTCGCGTGTGCGGTCGCCATTCGGCTCCGGCGTGAGCGAAACGCGGATCGTGTCTCCGATGCCCTGTTGCAGCAGCACACCCATTGCCGCCGAGGATGCAACGATACCTTTGGAGCCCATGCCGGCCTCGGTGAGACCGAGATGCAAAGCGTAATCGCAACGGCGCGCGAGTTCGCCATAGACAGCGATCAGGTCCTGCACGGCCGAAACCTTGGCAGAGAGTATGATGCGGTCCTTCGCCAGGCCGATCTCTTCCGCGCGGGCGGCGGACAGAACGGCCGATTGCACCATGGCCTCGTGCATGACCTCACGCGCGTCACGCGGCTGCGCCGACTTGGCATTCTCGTCCATTAGACGCGTGAGCAATTCCTGGTCGAGCGAACCCCAGTTGGCGCCGATGCGCACCGGCTTGTTGTATTTGAGCGCCATCTCAATGATGGCGGAAAACTGCCTGTCCCGCTTGTCCTTGAAGCCGACATTGCCGGGATTGATGCGGTATTTGCCGAGCGCTTCGGCGCAACCGGGATGATCGGCCAATAGCTTGTGACCGATATAGTGGAAATCGCCGATCAGCGGCACGTTCACGCCAAGCTGCGCCAGGCGATCCCTGATGCGCGGCACTGCTGCGGCGGCCTCATCGCGGTCGACAGTAATGCGCACAAGCTCCGAGCCGGCAGCGCGCCAGCGCAGCGACCTGGCGCGCAGTGCCCTCGACATCGGCAGTGTCGGTGTTGGTCATCGACTGCACGACGATCGGCGCGCCGCCGCCCACGACGACCCCGCCGACATTCACCGCTGCCGTTTTGTGCCGTTGTTGCGTGCTGGTGCTCATCGGTCTTCCTCAATAACGGGTGCCAGACAAATAAGTTGCGGTCAACGCAGACGGAAGGGCCTGAAATAAAAGGGTTATCGAGCCCGGTTCACCAGCACGAGGCCGGCGGCCACCAGTCCCACCGCCGCGGCAAAAGCCGGCGTCAGCGGCTCATTTAGCACAAGATGTCCCGCCGCAACGCCGAACAGTGGCGTCAAAAATGTAAAAGCCGAGAGTCGGCTGGCCGAAAAGCGTGCAATCAGCGCAAACCAGACCACGAAGGTCACGCTCACAACCCAGACTGTCTGATAGAGAAGTGAACCAAGCGCCAGCGCAGACGGCATCTGCGTGATCCGCTCGTCCATCGCAAAGACCGCCGCGGTCATGACAGGCGCCGAAACGACGAGCTGGTAGAGCATGACTTTCTCGGCCGACACGCGCGTGAGCGGACTGGCTTTGATGATCAGTGTGGTTGCGGCCCAGAACAGTGCCCCACCGACCATCATCACATCGCCGATAAGTTGTCTGGGATCCGTCGCCGGCGTCGGCACGCCAAAGGCAATCAACATGCCGGTGAACGACAGACCAAGCCCCAGCCACTGCGCTGCGCCAAACCGATCCGCCGGCAAAACGATGCGGGCGCCGAGCACGACGAAGAACGGCGCGAGATAGATGAATAGCACCGCCCGGGTTGCGGTTGTGTAGACGAGTCCCTGGTAGATCAGGATGAACTCAACCGCGAACAGGAGGCCGGCCGTTACGCCGAACCACAGCGTGCCATCCCGATCGAGCAGCGGAATGCCGCGCAAACGGCACCATCCGGCGATCAATAGCGCGGCGACGACCGAGCGTATCGCGGCTTGCGTGAGCGGAGGGATATCGTGAATCGCGAGCTTGGTCGCAACCTGGTTAAAGCCCCACGATAAACACAACACCACCACGATTGCCGCAGCGAGCGCATCTAGCGGACGCGTGGTCGATGTGTAAGCGGGACTGGACAAGACCGGATTTGCCTCACGCCGCCTTGCAATGCGCGCAGATGCCGGAGATTTCGATCACCGGCGTCTTCGGCGAGAAGCCGGCGGCGCGTGAAGCGCTTTTGATGGTATCGGCCACCGCAGCGGAAGCGGCTTCGCCAACCGTGCCGCATTTCTCGCAGATCAGGAACACGACCGGATCGCCGGTTTCGTGATTGTGCACGCAAGCGATGAAGGCGTTGCGGCTCTCGATGCGATGCACGAGGCCCTGGTCGCGCAGAAAATCGAGCGCGCGATAGACAGTGATCGGCGCCGGGCGTGCGCCCCGCACCGCCAGCCGATCAATCAGTTCATAGGCGCCGAGCGGCAAATGAGTCGCCAGCAGCGCTTCCAGCACACGGCGACGGATCGGCGTCAGCCGCTCCTTGCGCGACGCGCAAATTGCTTCCGCATGAGCGATGGCGTCGCTCGCGCAGCGACCATGGTCATGATCGGGCTTCGGAAATACGGCGTGCGCGTGTGACTTTCGTGACAAGGAAACATTCCGCCTTTCGACACAAGTCTAACGTCAAACCACTCGAATCTCTAAGTCACCAACATATATGTTGCGATGCAACAAAAATAGAGGCAGGTTCCGACCGCATTCCGGGGCGAAACTCAATCGCACGAGGACTCCATGCTCAAAGGCAAGACGGCACTCGTCACTGGTTCAACCTCCGGCATCGGCCTCGCCATCGCCCGGGCACTCGCAAGCGACGGCGCCAACCTCATGCTCAATGGCTTTGGCGACAAGGCTGCGATCGAAAAAGAGCGCGCCGGATTGGAAAAGGAATTCGGCATCACGGCTCGATATTCGGCTGCCGACATGAGCAAGCCGGCGGAGATCGCCGACATGATCCGCGCCACGGAAAAGGAGTTTGGCGCGCTCGATGTCCTGGTCAACAACGCCGGCATTCAGCACGTGGCGAACATCGAAGACTTCCCGATCGAAAAATGGGACGCAATCATCGCAATCAACCTGTCGTCATCGTTTCACACCATCCGCACCGCCGTGCCCGGCATGAAAAAAAGAAAATGGGGCCGCATCATCAATATTGCGTCCGCGCATGGCCTCGTCGCCAGCACGCAAAAGGTTGCTTATGTCTCGGCCAAGCATGGCCTCGTCGGTCTCACGAAAGTGGTCGCAATGGAAAATGCCAATGCCGGCGTGACCTGCAATGCCATCTGCCCGGGCTGGGTGCTGACCCCGCTGGTGCAGCAGCAGATCGATGCGCGCGCAAAGGCATCCGGCAAAAGCGTGCGCGAGGAAGAAATCGCGCTGCTATCGGAGAAGCAGCCGATGCATCAGTTCACGAAGCCGGAAAGCATCGGCGCCCTCGCCGTGTTTCTGTGCACCGACGCCGCGGCGACCATCACCGGCTCGGCCTATTCGATCGACGGCGGCTGGGTCGCGCAGTGACGTGTAGACAATGATCGAATTTCTCTCGCGCGCTTTCGGCGGCGATAAGGCCGAAAAGCCAAAGACCGGCAAACGCATCAATCTCGCCTTGCAGGGCGGTGGAGCACTCGGCGCTTTCACCTGGGGCGTGCTCGACCATTTGCTCGAAGACGGCCGGCTGGCGATCGAGGGCATTTCCGGGGCATCGGCCGGCGCGGTCAATGCAATCATGCTGGCGGACGGTCTCGCGCGTGGGGGTCCGGACGAGGCACGCAAACGGCTTGCCGAGTTCTGGAAGGCGGCAAGCCTTGCCGGAAATCTGCCTGACCTTCAGCGGCGCGCGGTGGACCGGCTGTTTTCGTTCTGGCCGATCGAGGATACGCCGGTGGGCCTGTGGATGCAGGCGCTCACACGGTACCTCTCCCCCTATGACTTCAACCCGCTCAACATCAATCCGCTGAAGGATCTGGTCGGGCGTTTCGTCGACTTTGACGCGGTGCGGTCCTGCGCCGATCTGCAATTGTTCGTGTCGGCGACCAACGTAAGGACCGGCGAGCTTCACGTGTTCAGGCGCGAGGAAATGACCGCTGACATGATCGTCGCCTCGGCTTGTCTTCCTCATCTCTTCCGTGCGGTCGAAATCGACGGCGAGCCCTATTGGGATGGCGGTTACGTAGGCAACCCCGCGATATATCCGCTGGTTGGCTACACACAGACCGAAAACCTGCTGCTGGTCCAGATCAACCCGCTGGAACGCAAGCATGTGCCCAAGACGCAAAACGAGATTCTGGCGAGAATAAACGAGATCACATTCAATTCGTCGCTGATGTCGGAGCTGCGCGGCATAACGTTCGTGGGCAAGCTGATTGACGAGGGCAAGCTGCCGCGCGGTACCGGCGAAGGAAAATACCGGCGCATCAACATCCATCGCATTGCGTTGACTGGCGCGGCGCAAACGCTCGATACGGCCAGCCGCCTCAGTACTGACTATGATTTCTTCGAAATGCTGCGCACCAATGGCCGGCGCGCGGCCCGCCGTTTCCTCGACGCCCACTACGATGACATTGGCGTGCGATCGACCGTCGATTTCGAAGCTGCGCCCGAGACTGAGGTTGGTTCGAACGCGTGTAATCTGCTTTCCTGTCGTCCGCGCGAAAGCGGGGACCCATACTCCGCAGCATATCGATAGGACACGGAGTATGGGTCCCGGGCCTCGCGGAGTTTATCATCGGGCCGCGCTTCGCGCGGACCCGTCGGCTCGCCCGGGACGACAGGCTATGGTTCCAGCATGTCCTTGCTCACCGCAGAAATCGGTCACACACAACTCGACATCGTCGTGGCGGACATTACAACGCTCGATGTCGATGCCATCGTGAATGCCGCCAATCGCTCGCTGCTCGGCGGCGGCGGCGTCGATGGCGCGATTCACCGCGCGGCCGGACCGGAATTACTTGCCGAATGTGAAACGCTGGGCGGCTGCGACACCGGCGACGCCAGGATCACGCGCGGATACCGGCTCAAGGCCAGGCAGGTCATTCATGCGGTCGGGCCAGTCTGGAGCGGGGGCGGCAAGAACGAGGAAGCGCTGCTCGCAAGCTGTTATCGCACCGCGCTCGATCTCGCCGCCGGCAACAGGCTGTCATCCATCGCTTTTCCGGCGATATCGACCGGCATCTATCATTTTCCGGCCGATCTCGCGGCGCGCATTGCGGTCGGCACGGTTGCCGCGGAAATTGCCGCGCAGCCGCGCAATATCACACGCGTGATTTTTTGCTGCTTCGCAGCCGCGAGCGCGGAGCATCACAAGGATGCGTTTGCCGAATTGGGGCTAGTGTGAGCCTCTGTCATCCCGGGCGAGTCAACGGGTCCGCGCGAAGCGCGGCCCGGTGATAAACTCCGCGAGGCCCGGGATCCAGTACTCTGTGACCTCTCAAAAGCCTGCGGCGTACTGGATCCCCGCTTTCGCGGGGATGACGGCTGAGTCTCAAACCTTCGGCTCAACATCGAGCCGCACAATCCAGTTTTCCAATCCGGACTTTACGGCCGGATAAAGTTTCAGCACGTCCGGATCGTGGCCGGGAACGACGTGATGGCGTGAGCTCGCGAGCTTCTTCAGGGTCTTATAACCCTCGAGCGTATCCCCGACGCTATACGTGATCGGGAAAACACGGCCCTCGTCGAGATGTGAATAAAGATGGCAGCAGTCCGAGGCGATCACGACGTAACCGCGCTTTGTCTTGACGCGCACGCATTGCAGGCCTTTTGAATGGCCGCCGATCTTGTGCACGGTGATGCCGGGCGCCAGTTCCTCAACGCCGTCATGAAACTCAACGCGATACGCATAGACCTTGCGCACCATTGCCAGCACATCGTTTTCGCTGAACGGGATACGCAGCATCTGGTGACACATGCAGCGGCCGGTGGCATAGGCCATCTCGGTGTCCTGGATATGATAGCGCGCATTGGGGAAAAGATCGTAATTGCCGGCATGATCCCAATGCATGTGCGTGGCAATGACATGATCGACCTTGTCAGGCCAGCACACCGAGCGCCTGCAACCCTTCGCCGACCGGATGAATGATTTTTCGCGCACGCTCCTTGGCGGCGGCTTCGTCAAAACCGGTATCGCATACGAAGGTTCCATGCGGCCCTTTGATGACCCACACGTAGTAGGCAATCGAAGTCATCTCGTCATGCGGATCGCCGAATATGTAATTCTCAGAACGCTTGCGCACATGGCTCGCGTAGCAGACCGCGTAAACTTCGTGAACATCGTCGCTCATGATTTCTTGCCTACAGTAACGCCGGCGCGCTTCTCGATCATTTTAACGATGGCGGTGAAATCGCTGTCACCGCCATATTCGGCATTGGTCGTTTCCCATTGATCAAGAACAGTGCTCATGACCGAGTTGGGAACGTCCAGGCTTCGGGCTTCATCGACACACAAGCGCACGTCCTTGAGCATTAACGCGGTCGTAAATCCATAGTTGAATGTGCGCGGCAGGATCGCCTGCGGAAATTTTCCATCTGATGCGGTGGTGCGACCAGAACCTGCATTAATCACATCGATCATCACCGCCGGATCCAATCCCGCTTTCACGCCCATGGCCACAGCTTCCGAAGTCGCCGCCATCGCTGTTGCGGAGAGAAAATTATTGGCGAGCTTCATGGTCTGCGCCATGCCGGGCTTTTCACCGATGATGAAGACCTTGCCGAACACGGCAAGCGCGTCCTTCACAACTTCAATTTCGGCCTTCGGCCCCGACACCATCACTGCCAGCGTGCCCTTGTTCGCGCCGCCGACGCCGCCACTGACCGGGGAATCGATCTGCACGATGTTTTTCTTCGCGAGCACTGCCGCGATCTTTGCCGCAACGCGTGAACCGGTGGTGGACAGGTCGATGAAGCGTTTGATGCGCTTGCCGTGAATGACGCCGCCTTCACCGGTCGCGACCTTTTCGGAAATCTGCAACGACGGCAGGCTCGCCATCACCGTTTCGACCCGATCGGCAACATCGGCCGGTGATGACGCAAGCTGAGCGCCGAGCGCCACCAGCGGCGCCACCGCGTCGTTGCGGGTATCGTAGACGATGAGCTTGTGTCCGGCCTCGATCAGCCGGCGCGCCATCGGCTGTCCCATATTGCCGAGCCCGATGAAGCCGATCTCCATGAGAAGTTCCTTGGCCATGCGTGGATTGAAGCGACCGCGACTTTGCCCGACACCCCGGCCTTCGTCATCCGCGCGTTGCGCGCGGGGCAGCTACCGCAAAATAGCATATTGCGCTTATTATAAGCTTGCTTATTATATTCCTGATCGAGAGGCAGACCAAACATGCCACAGCAACCTGTGAAGCGAGAATTCGCCTTTACTATCATGGACGTAGCGCGACTGCTGAAAACCTATGCCGATCAGCGCGCACGCCAGTTCGGCGTCTCCCGGGCACAATGGGCAGTATTGATCCGCATCGATCGCAATGAAGGCCTCAAGCAGTCGGAACTCGCCGATATGCTCGACCTTCAGCCGATCACGTTGACGCGCCTGCTCGATCGTCTCGCCGATAACGGCCTGATCGAACGCCGCGCGGATCCGAACGACCGGCGCGCCAACCGGTTGTACCTGAAGCCCGCAGCAAAGCCCCTGCTCGACCGGCTGTCGGATCTCGGTTCCGACATGATGGAGACCGTCCTCGACGGGCTCTCGCAAACGTCGATCGAGCGCACGCTCAAGGAACTTGGGTTGGTGAAGGACAACCTGCGCTCGGCCATCGCCCGCAATGCAAACCAACCACAAGCAGTCGCTGGATAAGTCATGAGTGAAAAAGCATTAAAAATTGTTTCGGCGCCCGAAGCCAAAACCTTGCCGGACTCAAAAGCCGACACAGCGAAAGGTCCGGGCGTGTTTGCACGCATCGGCCGCAAACGCCTGCGCACGATCCTGCTCGTTGCATTGCCGGCTTTCGCGCTCCTGATCGGTCTCGGACTTTATCTGACAGGCGGCCGCTATGTGTCGACCGACAATGCCTATGTCGGCGCGCAGAAAGTTCTCATCACGCCGGATATTTCCGGAAAGATTGCCCATGTCGCCATCCGCGAAGGCCAGCACGTCAACCCCGGCGACGAGCTTTTCTCGCTCGACCGCGAGCCATTTTCACTGGCCCTGCAGCAAGCGAAGGCAAAGCTCGATACAGCGCGCAGCGACTACAACAAATTGAAGACCAATCTCAAATCGCTCGAGACGCTGACCGATCTCGCCCAGAAAAACGTCGATCTCAAGCAGCGCGACGTTGAACGGAAAACAAAACTGGTAAGCTCGCAAGCAGGCTCACAGGCGGATCTCGACACCGCTCTGGCCGCGGTTGTCACCGCCCAGTTGCAGGCGGAATACGCGGCCCAGCAGCGCGACACCACGCTGAACCAGCTGCTTGGCGATCCCAATCTGCCTCTGGAGAAGTTTCCAGAGTACGCGCAGGCCAAAGCCATGCTCGACAATGCGCAGCGCGATTTCGACCATACGATCGTGCGCGCGCCGATGTCCGGTACCGCCACGCAAGTGGACAATATTCAGCTGGGCCGCTTCATCGCCGCCGGCACCCCCGTGCTGAGCGTGATCGACGATCAGGCGCCATGGGTCGACGCGAATCCGAAGGAAACCGACCTTACTTATCTGCGGGTTGGCCAGAAGGCGACGCTCGACGTCGACAGTTTCCCGGACCACACCTTCACCGGCACCGTCGTGGCAGTAAGTCCGGGCACCGGCGCGCAATTCTCGATCCTGCCGCCGCAGAACGCGACCGGGAACTGGGTGAAGGTCGTGCAGCGCGTCCCGGTGCGGATTGCCTTCGACAAGAACGAGGATACGCAGCTGCTCCGCTCCGGCATGAGCGTGAATGTCGAGATCGACACCGGCCACAGCCGGCTGCCATTTATGTCAGCTCAGGCGAAAGAAACAAAATGACTGCGCACTTTGCTTCGATGGATCCGAAGCTGCGGCGCATCCTGATCACGGTCTGCACCATGACCGCGACGGTCATGCAGGCGCTCGACACCACCATTGCGAACGTTGCCCTACCCTATATGCAGGGGTCGCTGTCTGCCTCGCTCGACCAGATCAACTGGGTGCTCACGTCCTACATCGTCGCAGCCGCGATCATGACAGCGCCGATCGGCTGGCTCGCGGACCGCTTCGGCCGCAAGATGTTGTTCATCATCTGCGTCAGCGGTTTCACGGTCGCGTCGTTCCTGTGCGCGCTCGCACAGAACATCGAGCAAATGGTGCTGTTCCGCCTGTTGCAAGGCATGGCCGGCGCCGCGCTGGTGCCGCTGTCGCAGTCGGTTCTGCTCGACGCCTATTCGGCCGAGGAACGCGGGCAGGCTATGGCGATCTGGGGCGTCGGCGTGATGCTGGGCCCGATCATGGGCCCCACTTTGGGCGCGTGGCTGACCGACAATTATTCCTGGCACTGGGTGTTTCTCATCAACCTGCCGATCGGCGTTATCACCGTCCTCGGCATGACGCTCTTCATGGAAGAAACGCAGAAGCAGGGCCACTTGCGCTTCGACTGGTTCGGGTTCGCCGCGCTTGCGGTCGGCATCGGCTCACTGCAATTGCTGCTCGACCGCGGCGAGCAAGTCGGCTGGTTCGATGCAAATGAAATATGGATCGAAGCGATCGTCGCGGTGGCTGGATTCTATTATTTCTTCGCGCATTCGCTGACGGCGAAAGAGCCGTTCGTGCGATTTGAAATGTTCAGGGATCGCAACTTCGTCAGCGGCTGCATCTTCATGGTCGTGATCGGCGTGGTGCTGTTCGGCACCATGGCGCTTGTCACGCCATTCATGCAGAATTTGCTAGGCTATCCGATCCAGACCGCCGGCTTCCTGCTCGGCTCGCGCGGGGTCGGCACGCTCCTCACCATGATGGTGGCGCCACGGCTGATGAAGATGGTGCAGCCGCGCTACCTGATTCTGTGTGGCCTGCTGCTGGCCGGCGGCACACTCTATTACATGACGGGCTTCTCGCTCGATGTAACCAAGACGACGATCGTCGTCACCAGCATTATCCAGGGCATTGGCCTGGGCCTGCTGTTCGTGCCGATCTCGACGGTGGC
Source organism: uncultured Alphaproteobacteria bacterium (assembly GCA_963819915.1). Classification (GTDB taxonomy): domain Bacteria; phylum Pseudomonadota; class Alphaproteobacteria; order Rhizobiales; family Xanthobacteraceae; genus Pseudolabrys. Next base: position 444,392 of record CAWFXX010000005.1, on the reverse strand, counting down.
CTTTGCGACCTTGCCCGGCCATTTGCGCACGGGAGCGACCGCGATCACCACGCTGACCCGCAATATCGGCTCATCGATCGGCATATCCATGGTGATCGCGAACCTGACCAGCAAGACCACGGAAATGCACGCACGGCTGGCCGAGCAGGTGACGCCGTTCAATGACGCCTTGCAAATGCCCGACGTGGCCGGAAACCTGGATGTGCATAGCGACACCGGCCGGGCATTGCTCGACATGATCGTCACGCAGCAGGCGGCGATGCTTGCCTATCTCAACGACTTCAAGCTGTTGATGATCCTGACGCTGGCTGTCATTCCACTGGTGCTGATTATCGGCACCGTTCGACGCACGCCGGACGCGGAGCCCGAAACCGCCGCGATCGACTGACCTCTATTTCGCGGCGAATTCCTTGCGCACCATCGCGGTATGTTCCCCGAGCGCGGGCACCGCGCCGTATTGCCGCATGGCGCCGTCGTGGATTGCGGTCGGCGCGGGCATATGGACCGGACCGGTCGGACTGTCGACGATCATGCGCCGCAAATGCGGGTGGCGGCTCAGAAGATCCAGGTCGTTGATGCGCCCGAACGCGATATCGTAACGCGCAAGCTTTTCGACCAGCGGGTCGACATCCATCAATGCAAAGGCGGCGGCGACGCGGCCATCGGTTTCAGCGCGGCGTTTCACGCGTTCGACATTGGTCGCGAAGTTTGGGTCGGCGGCGATTACCTTGTCGCCCATGACGTGCTCGGCAAGGATCCGCCATTCGCGGTCGTTCTGGATCGAAATCAGCACGTCGGCGCCATCGCGGGTCTTGAATGCGCCGTAAGGCGAGATCGAGGTGTGTGCGAGTCCGATGCGTTTGGGTGTATCACCGCCTTCGTGTTGCAGGAGCGGCACGGCCATCCAGTCCGCCATCGCATCGAACATCGAAATCGCAATCGCCGCGCCCTCGCCAGTGCGCGCGCGCATCAACAGCGCCTCCAGAATCGCCTCATAGGCGTTCATGCCGGCGGCGATGTCGACAACCGAAACGCCGGCGCGCGCCGGCGCTTCCGGGCCGCCGGTGATCGAGGCAAGCCCCGACTCGGCCTGGATGAGCATGTCGTAGGCCTTGCGCTGCGCGTAAGGCCCGCTCTCCCCGTAGCCGGAAATCGAGCAGCAGATCAGCCGCGGATAGTCGCGGCGTAAGCGTTCGAGAGGGAAGCCGAGTTTAGCGAGCGCGCCGGGTTTCAGGTTCTGCACGAACACATCGGCCTTGGCGAGCATAGCCTCAAGCAGGGCTTTGTCGTCCGGCTTGGCGAGATCAAGCACCACGGACTGCTTGCCGCGATTGAGCCAGACGAAATACGCGCTCTCGCCATGCACCAGCCCGTCATAGCGGCGGGCGAAGTCTCCTTCCGGCCGCTCGACCTTGATGACGCGCGCGCCCGCGTCCGCCAGACGGCAGGTGCATTGCGGCGCCGCCACCGCTTGTTCGACCGAAACAACGAGAAGGCCTTCGAGCGGCAACATTCTTACCTCTCCCCGCTTGCGGGGAGAGGTCGGTTCCCGCCGGAGGCGGGAACCGGGTGAGGGGGCGCTTCGGCACGCAGAGCGTCAGCTATTGTTTGCAATACGCCATGCATATTGCACATGATCTCGTTATTCCAGAATCGCAGGACCCTATAATTATGTTCGAGCAACCATCGGTCGCGTGTTTCGTCCAGCGCGCTTTCAGCATGTTGGCCGCCGTCGATTTCGAGGACCAATCGTTTCTTGCGACAAACAAAGTCAACAATATAGCGACCCATCGGTTGCTGCCGAACGAACTTGTGACCATCGATCGACCGTGCACGCAACTGATTCCAAAGTTTTCGCTCCGCGTCTGTTGATTTTCGACGCAATCGACGCGCTAGTCCCGTCTTTATCTTTTTGGCACCACGCATAATGAAGCGTCCCCTCACCCGGCGCGCTGCGCGCGCCGACCTCTCCCCGCAAGCGGGGAGAGGTAAAACAGCATCATGATTGGCGCCATCTCAATACGACCGCGGCAGGCCGAGGACGTGCTCGGCCAGGTACGAGAGAATCATGTTGGTCGAAATCGGCGCGACCTGATAAAGTCGCGTTTCGCGGAATTTACGCTCGACATCGTATTCCTCGGCGAATCCGAAACCGCCGTGAGTCTGCACGCACATGTCGGCGGCGGCCCATGAGGCGTCGGCGGCCAGGAGCTTCGCCATGTTGGCTTCGGCGCCGATGTCTTCGCCCGCATCATATTTGCGCGCTGCCTCATGCACCATCAGTTCGGCAGCGCGCATTTGCGCATAGGCCCGCGCGATCGGGAACTGCACACCTTGGTTTTGTCCGATCGGCCGACCGAACAGTTCGCGTTCCTTGGCGTATTGCGTTGCCTTGCCGATGAACCACTTGGCGTCGCCAATGCACTCGGCCGCAATCAGGATGCGCTCGGCATTCATCCCGGACAGAATGTAACGAAACCCCTGACCTTCCTCGCCGATCAGGTTCTCCGCCGGCACACGCAGATCGTCGAAGAAGATCTGCGTGGTGGCGTGATTCATCATGGTGCGGATTGGATTGATAGCGATGCTGCGGCCTTGCGCGAGCCGCATGTCGACCAGAAACACCGATAGCCCATCAGTGCGTTTCTTGACCTGTTCCTTCGGCGTCGTGCGCGCGAGTAGAAGCATCAGATCGGAGTGTTCGGCGCGCGAGGTCCAGATCTTCTGCCCATTGATGACATAGTGATCGTTACCTTCGCGCCGTGCCGCAGTGCGCAGTGAGAGCGTGTCGGTGCCGGACGTCGGCTCGGTGACGCCGAAAGCCTGCAGGCGCAATTCGCCGCTGGCAATCAGCGGCAGATAGCGTTCCTTTTGGGCCGCGCTGCCATGCCGCAGGATCGTGCCCATGGTGTACATCTGCGCGTGACAGGCTGCGCCGTTGCCGCCGGACGCGTGTACTTCCTCGAGAATGGCAGCCGCGGCGCCCAGGCTGAGCCCGCTACCGCCATAGTCCTCGGGGATCAGCGCGGCGAGATAACCCGCCTCGGTCAGGGCCGCCACAAATTCGGTTGGGTAAGCACGGTCGCGATCCAGTGCGCGCCAATATTCTCCCGGAAACTTGGCGCATAGTGCGCGCACGCCGTCGCGAACGTCGGTGAATTCGTCGTGCTCACTGCCGCGCTTTTTCATCGGTCCATTCTATGCAACTGCGCCCGGCGCGTGACAAGTGCGCCTAGATCGGGTCCCAGTTGAAGACGTCTTCGGAGCGCTCGAGCGGCGTAAACAAGGGCGAGAATGCGGTCTTGACCTCGGCCGCAAGCGTCGCGGGCGTCCAGCCATCAGCGCGATGGATGGTCTTGACCGGCCGCGGCTGGTTGAACAGGTAGATTTCATTATTGCGAACCGAGAAAATCTGGCCGGAGATGCCGGCTGAAGCATCCGAGCCGAGATAGACCGCGAGCGGCGCGATCTTTTCCGGCGTCATGCGCTGAAACGCTTCTATGCGGCGCTTGTCCTGCTCGGACTGCGCGGGAATCGATTCTATCATGCGCGTGAACGCAAACGGCGCGATGCAATTGGAGCGCACATTGAATCGCGCCATATCGAGCGCAATACCGCGCGACAGGCCCATGATTCCAAGTTTTGCCGCCATGTAATTGGCCTGGCCGAAATTGCCGACCAGACCGGAGGTCGATGTCATATGGACGTACGCGCCCGAGCCCTGCTCCCGGAACAGCGGCGCGACCGCGCGGCTCATATTGAACGAGCCGTTGAGATGCACGGCAATCACATCCGACCAGTCGGACCAGCTCATCTTGTGAAAGATGACGTCGCGCAGGATCCCCGCATTGTTGACCAGAAGGTCTACACGGCCGAAAGCATCGAGCGCTGATTTGACGATCTGCTCGGCGTTTTTCGGCTCGGTGATCGAAAGCGTCGAGGCAATGGCTTCGCCACCGGATTTTTTAATCGCCTCGACCGTCTGCTGCGCCGGGCCGGTATCGGCGCCTTCACCCTGCAGGCTGGCGCCGATATCGCAAACCACGACGCGCGCGCCCTCGCTTGCGAGCAGCATGGCGATGCCGCGCCCGATGCCGCGCCCCGCCCCCGTGACGATCGCTGTCTTGCCCGCAACAATTCCCGGCATCAACGCCCCCACACCTCGTCGGCAAGCTCGACGATCATCCGTAGCTTGGCCCACTGCTCGTCCTCGGCCAGCACATTGCCTTCCTCGGTCGAGGCAAATCCGCACTGTGGCGAGAGGCACAACTGGTCGAGCGAAACAAACTTTGAAGCCTCATCGATACGGCGCTTGATCTCGTCCTTCGGCTCAAGCCGTCCGCTCTTGGTGGTGACCAGACCAAGCACGACCTGGCGGTCCTTCGGCAGCATGCGCAATGGCTCGAAGCCGCCGGCGCGCTCGCTGTCGTACTCCATGAAGAAGCCGTGCACCTTGATCTTGTTAAAGAGGATTTCCTGTACGGCCTCGTAGCCGCCCGCACCCATATAAGTCGACTTATAATTTCCACGGCACATATGCATGGTGATCGTCATGTCCGGCGGAATGTCCGACATTGCGACATTGATGAGATCGCCATAGAGCTCGCCAAGCCGTTCGGGGTCGTCGCCGCGGTCTTTCATCGCCTGGCGATATTTCGGATCGCACAGCATGGCGATGAAAACTTCATCCAGCTGGAGGTAGCGGCAACCGGCGTCCGCAAAGGCACGGACGGCTTTCTTGTACGCCTGCCCAAGATCGTCAAAGAACGCCTCCAGTTTTGGGTAGACAGATTTGCTGATTGGCGTGGGCATCGGCCGGCCATAGGCCGCCGACGGCGAAGGGATCGTGATTTTCGGTGTGCGCTCGGTATGCGCGGCAACGAACTTGAAATGCTCGACCATCGGGTGGCCGGAAAAACCGACTTTGCCGGTGACCTTGAGGCCCTCATTGCGCGTCGTCACGGCAGCAAAGGCAATGCCGGTTTCCATCACATGTTTCTCGATTCCGTCGAGACCCCAGAGAAAATCGAGATGCCACCATGAACGCCGGAATTCGCCGTCGGTAATGGATTGCAGGCCGACGTTTTCCTGCTTCTTGATAACGTGTTCGATTTCGCGGTCTTCAATAGACGTCAGTTGCGCGGCGGATAGTTCACCTTTCGCATGCTGCTCACGCGCCGCCTTCAAGGCGGCCGGGCGCAGCAGACTGCCGACGTGGTCGGCACGAAAGGGCGGTTTGATACGTTGAGACATCTTTCACTCCCTACTTTCCGCAGTCATGCCCGCGAAAGCAGCTATTTTCCCCACACCTCGCCAGCGACTTCGACTACCATCCTCAGTTTCGCCCATTGCTCATCCTCGCCGAGGATATTGCCCTCTTCCGTGGAGGCAAAGCCGCATTGCGGCGACAGGCAAAGCTGCTCAAGCGGTACAAATTTAGACGCCTGCTCGATACGGCGCTTGATCTCGTTCTTCGATTCCAGGCGGCCTGATTTCGAGGTCACGAGGCCCAGCACAACCGTCTTGCCCTTCGGCACGAAGCGCAGCGGCTCGAAGCCACCGGCGCGGTCGCTGTCATATTCCATGAAATAGCCGTGCACGTTGATCGCATTGAACAAGATCTCGGCCACCGGCTCATAGGCGCCCGTGGCCACGAACGTGGATTGGAAATTGCCGCGGCACAAATGCATGGCAATGGTCATGTCCGCCGGGATGTCGGAAATTGCCGCGTTGATCATCTCTGCGTAGATCGACGGCAGCTTTTCGGGATCGTCGCCGCGGTTGGCGACCTGGGCGCGCAGCTTCGGATCGCAGAGATAAGTAAAATTGACCTCGTCGAGCTGCAGATAGCGGCAGCCGGCGTCCGCGAAGGCGCGCACGGCTTTGCGATAGGCCTGGCCGAGGTCACGGTAAAAATCATTCATATCTGGGTAGATCGATTCCGGCACCGCGTCGCGGCCGTAGCGGAAATGCAACGATGACGGGGACGGAATCGTCATCTTCGGAACAGCGCGCGTGTGCGCCTTGACGAATTTGAAGTGGTCAAGCATCGGATGGCCGGAAAAAGTACCGAGCTTGCCGGTGACGCGCAGCATCATCGGCTTCGGATTGACGCCCTCGAATTTGATCTTGCGCTCGCCAAGATAGGCTTCCACGCCATCCAGCCTGCCGAGAAAATCGTAGTTCCAGAAGGCGCGGCGGAACTCGCCGTCTGTCACGGCGCGAAGGCCGATGTCCTCCTGCTTCCGGATGATCGCGGCGATCTCGCGATTCTCGATGGCTCTGAGATCGTCGGCAGAAATTTCACCTGCCTCGCGTCCGGCGCGCGCCCGCTTGAGCGGCGCCGTGCGCAGGAGACTGCCGACGTGATCGGCGCGGAAGGGCGGATTGGGTCGCTTCATCTCCAATGAACTCCGCCGTCATGCCCGGCCCTGTGCCGGGCATCCACGTCTTAGCGGTCTAAGGTAAAGACGTGGATGGCACCGAAAGTCGGGCCTGCCCGACTTTCGCATGGTATTTAGTAATCACAAGTCGGGTATACCCGACTTGTGATGACAAGCCCGGCCATGACGCACGGATGATCTTGCGACCGTATCTCGATGTTATTTTGCGACCGCCTTCTCGTACGGGTAGATCACCTCACCGCTTTTGAATTTCGGCGGATATACGATCACCTCGGTCGTCAGATCGCGGAAGTCATCGACCGATTTGCCCTTGATGTTCTGGAATTGGGCCGCCAGCGTACGCTCCTCAGCCCACTCGCCCTGCTTGCCGAATTTCACATCGCCGACCACGGTCTTGAAGGTCGTCTTACGGATGTTGTCAGCGAGCACATCATCGTTGAGACTTTTGGTATTGGTGATGGCGTCGCCGAGGACCTGCAGATAAGCATAGGCCCACACCGGCATGTAGTAACCGAGTGGATCAGTGCCGGCGCCTTGAGCGCGCGCCTGGTATTTCTTGAGCAGCTCGAACGCGCCCGGAAAATCCATCGACTTGACCGGCAGCCAGGTTTCGAAATTGACGACACCATTGAGGAGCGGGCCAAGCTGGGTCTTGAACACGGTCGCTTGCAGGCCGACCATTGCGCCGCCCCACATCTTTGGCTTGAAGCCAACTTCACCCATCGCCTTGACCATGCCGACGGTGTCGAGCGGATAAGAACAGATCACCAGGAGGTCCGGATTTAACGACTGGATCGCACGCACAATCGGCGTGAAATCGGTCGTGGATGGAGGATAAGCCTTTTCGTAGACGATCTTGAATCCCGATGCTTGCGCATTCTGATGCGCACCCTCGCAGGCGTTGCGGCCGAATTCCGCATCCGCCATCGCAATCGCGATCGTCTGCGGCTTCGGCTTCTGCACCTCCGCCACCTTAAAGAAGCCGCGCGTGAAAGCGGGCTTCGGCGTCGGGCCGTTCGGAATCATCGAAAAATATTTCGGATAGTTGAAAGTCTCGTTCACGCCGGTGCCGAACAGGCTCATGAACAACTTCTTTTTCTGAATGGCGATCGGCATCGCCGCGGCGATCTGCGTCGAGGCATACCCACTCACGATCAGGTCAACCTTGTCGACATCGAGAAGCTTGGCGTAGATGGCGGGCACCTGCGATGGATTGCTTTGATCATCGTAGTAGACGAGTTTAACCGGCCGGCCGAGCAGCCCACCTTTGGCATTGATGTCGTCTTCCCAGACCTGCATGGCGACCAGCGACATTTTGCCATTGGCAGCGAGGGGGCCGGTCAACGCCATGCCAAAGCCGATTTTGATTGGCTCGGCCGCCTTGGCAGGCGCCGCCGTCAGCAGTAGCGCCGCGGCCATCGCCGACAGCACCACGCGGCTTGTTCTAAGCCATTGGGATTTAATGGACATTTTCATCCCTTTCCGTTGAATTTGGGACGACGCGCACACGCGACGACGTCGTGTGTCGTGAATCGACGGCATCCCGATCCAGAAAGGCTAGGCGGCGTCCAGTGGTACCGGTTTGCGAAATATCAATTCCGGCCCCAGACCTCGTCCGCCAACGCGACGATCATGCGGAGCTTGGCCCACTGCTCGTCCTCGGCGAGCACATTGCCCTCTTCCGTCGAGGCAAAGCCGCATTGCGGCGACAGGCACAATTGCTCGAGCGGCACATATTTCGTCGCTTCATCGATGCGGCGTTTGATGTCGTCCTTTGGCTCCAGCCGCCCGCTTTTCGATGTGACGAGTCCAAGCACGACCTGCTTGTTGCCCTTGAGATGACGCAGCGGCTCGAAACCGCCGGCCCGGTCGGTATCGAACTCCAGGAAATAGCCGTCGATGTTGACCTTGCCGAACAGCTCATCCGCCACGAATTCGTAGCCCCCTGACGCGATGAACGTTGAGCGGAAATTGCCACGGCAGGAATGCATGGTAATCACCATGTCGGCGGGCTTTGCCTCCAGCGCCTTGTTGGTCATGCGCGTGTAGCGCGGCGGAAGCTTGTCCGGATCATCGCCACGCTTGCGCGAATCCTCGCGCTGCTTCGGGTCGCAAATCATCGACCAGGCGGTATCATCGAGCTGCAGGTAACGACAACCGGCGTCATAAAAGGCCCGGATGGCCTTTTGATACGCGATCGCTACGTCGTCGAAATAGGCGTCGAGGTCGGGATAGATGTCCTTGCTGATCGACCGCCGCCCCTGACGGAAATGGAATGTTGATGGCGCGGGAATAGTCATCTTCGGCGTGACCTTGGCGTGCGCCTTCAGGAACTTGAAATGCTCGACATGCGGATGGCTGGAGAATCCGACCTTGCCCACCACGCGCACGCTTTCCGCCTTGGTATCGACGCCGGCGAAGTGGATCCCCTCGCCGGTCTGATACATTTCGACGCCATCGAGACCCTTATAGAAATCGAAATGCCACCAGGAACGACGGAATTCGCCGTCGGTCGCAAGCTTGAGACCGACCTCCTCCTGCTTCCTGATGATTTTTTCGATCTCACGATCTTCCACGTCCTTCAGCGCGACGGCGGACATTTCACCCTTGGCGTGCCTGGCGCGCGCATCCTTGAGTGCCGCGGGACGCAGCAGGCTCCCGACATGATCGGCGCGAAAGGGCGGTTTAGTGCGTTGGGTCATTGTTCGCTCCCTACTCGGCCGTCATGCCCGCGAAAGCGGGCATCCAGTAAACACCGGTTTGGCGATTGAGCCGAGACACAGGGAGTACTAGGTCCCCGCTTTCGCGGGGACGACAGCATCGCGCTCTATTATTTGCCCCAGACTTCTTGCGATAACTCCACGATCATGCGCAGCTTGGCCCATTGCTCGTCCGCCGCCAATACGTTGCCTTCTTCTGTCGAGGCGAAGCCGCATTGCGGTGACAGGCAGAGCTGATCAAGCGCGACATATTTCGTCGCCTCCTCGATGCGCTTCTTGATGTCGGCGCGCGGCTCGAGCCGGCCCGACTTCGAGGTAACAAGACCGAGCACCACGATCTTGTTGCCCTTCGGCAGGAAACGGAGCGGCTCGAAACCACCGGCACGGTCGGTGTCGTATTCGAGGAAGTAGCCATCGTATTTACATTTGGCCAACAGGGTCTCGGCCACCGGCTCGTAGCCGCCCGACGAAATGAAAGTGGAGCGAAAGTTGCCACGGCAGACATGGGTGGTGATCGTCATGTCGACGGGTTTTGCTTCGAGCGCCTTGTTGATGCACTTGGCGTAACTCTCTTGCAGGTGGTCAACGTCGAGGCCGCGATCGCGCGCCTTCTTCAGTTCCTCCTGCGAGCAGAGATAGGCCCAGGCAGTGTCGTCGAACTGCAGATAGCGGCAGCCTGCATCATAGAAGGCCTTGATCGCTTTCTGATAGGCAACAGCAAGATCGTCAAAGATTGCGTCGCGGCTGGCGTAGGCAGCCTTATTCACCGCATTCGGCTCCAACCGGAAATGGAAGGTCGACGGCGCCGGAATGCACATCTTCGGCGTCTGCTTCGTGTGCTGCTTAAGGAACTTGAAGTGCTCGATCATCGGATGGCTGGAAAAGCCGATTTTGCCGGTGACTTTGATTGAGCGCGGCTTGGTCTGCACACCCTGGAACTGGATGCCGTGGTCGAGCTCGTAGATCTCGACGTTGTCCATCATCCCGTAGAAGTCGAAGTGCCACCAGGAGCGGCGGAATTCGCCATCGGTGATGGCTTTCAATCCCACCTCTTCCTGCTTCTGAATGATCTTGATGATCTCGCGGTCCTCGACTTCTTTCAGCTGCGCCGCGCTGATCTCGCCCTTCTCGCGCTTGGCGCGCGCATCCTTGACAGGCGCGGTGCGCAGAATGCTGCCGACATGGTCGGCGCGAAATGGTGGCTTGGTCCTTTGCATATTGTCCTCCGCGAGTGGCCCATCCTTGCCGACGGGTCTTAGTTGCTGCAAGCCATAGCACGGCCGGCGCCGTGCCGTCCCGCGGCGGCTTCGCATGCGTAGCGTGCAGTTTCAAGCGTTCCGCCGAAGCAGAAATAATGCACGGCAACATCGCCCAGATCGGTTGCCGCAGACAGTGTCTCGATAATCCGGTCGGGCCCGACATGGCCGACGAGCCCGCTGGCCACACCCGAGACCAACCCGCGCAAGGAGGCCGCCACGCCGCAGCGCCGGGCATAACGCAGCAGCGCGGGAACACTGCTCGGCCCTGCCATGCCGATTTTCACGGGCTTGCTGATCCCGCACGCCCGCAATTGCCTGAGCCAACCCAGAATGCGGTCGGGCGCGAACGAAAACTGGCTGATGATGTGGACGCGCAAGCCTTGCGCGGTCGCCGCGGCGATCTTTTCGTCCATGGCCGCTTCAAGCCGCCCGGCTGGAATGCGCGGGTGACCTTCCGGATAGGCGCCGATGCCAATTTCCTCAATGCCGGCCGCGCGCAGGCCGCCCCGCTGTATCACCGAGAGCGCATCGGAAAACGCGCCGGGCGTATCAACGTCGCCGCCGATCAGCAGCAGCCGGCGCATATCGGCTTCGCCGCGCAGGCCGGCGATTAATTCCCGCAGCGCTTCTGCGCTGGCAAATCTCCGGGCCGCGATATGAGCGACGGGTTCGAGGCCCGCCTTGCGCAGCGCGGCCGCGGCCTTGATCAATTCTCCAGGATCTTGCGTCGGCACGGCCGTCAGGTAGAGCGGCGTGCCCGGCGGAAGAATCGCTGCCAGCGCGGCGATTTCCGCCGCGTCAGGCCGCGTGGTTTCGAGCGAAAAGCGCCGCGCAAGGGCGGAAAAATCTGACGCAGGCGCTGCAACTGACATGGGCCCCGCGCCTATTCTCGCCGGCGCGAGATCACGAATGACTCGTCGTAAAACCACAGACCGCCATGCTTCTGGAGAACCTCGCGGGTCGCATCGACATAGCGTCGGTCGCTGTTCACATCGGACAGGCGATCGTCTTCCACTTGCGCCACATATATCGCCGCGTTCCACGCGGCGAGCAGCGTCGAGGTGCCGATCGACGACGAGATCTCCGATGGCAATGTGTGCATGTCATAGCGGAACAGCGAACGCTGGTCGGCGTAGGCATTGAAATTAAGATCGCGCCCCGCTGTGCCAAGATCGTGTTTCACTTCCTTGAGCAGATCGTGACGGCTGTGCACGAACGGATTGTCGTTCGGCCAGACCTTCTCGATAATCTCCATGCCCGGGTCATGTCCGTAGGAATGGATCGCAATCATGCGGCCACCCGGACCCAATGCGCGGGCCAGCGGCGCCAGCACGCGTTTGGCCTTGAACTCGAGTGACGCGCGCGCGCGATAAGGCTGCGACGCAATGACAAGATCGTAATCGGCGACAGTGCCGCCGGGCTTCGGCACAATCTGGTCGAGCAGGAAACGATGGTCATTGCGATAGATCACCAGGATCACCGGACGCTCATAGATCGGGTTGCCACTTTTCGCGCTGACCTTCGCCTTCCAGTTTTCCGACAGGAACGGCTCGAGATCCGTGATCTGTTTCTCGAAGCTATGGGCGGTGTTGCCCTCCATCGCCAGCTCTTTCCAGACCAGGCTGGTGGCGGCGCTCAACGACTTCACCGCCAGCCACGGCGCTTCCGCGTAGGCGAGATTGGTGAGCACGAGAACGGTAGATGGATGCTCAATGAAACGATCCGCCATCTTGTGCAGCGTGAGACGGATATCCTCGAGGCTGATCTCCTTGCCGACGATATAAAACGGCGTCGTCGGAAAGCGGTCGTGCATCGAGCGCATGACGCGCGCTAGCACCGTGCCGTCGCCAACGCCGGCATCGAACACCCGCACCGCCGGCGGGCGCGGATGGATATTGGCGAGTTCAAGCGAGACGCGCGATGCGACCTCCCATTTCTCCGAGCAAGTGTTCACAAACAGCAGATATTTCTGCCGGTTGTCGAAGAAACGGAAATTGCGCTGTGGATCGTCGGTGGCGAGGCCGGACGCCACCGGTGGCGCCGGCGGCTTCACGACGGGCAACACACCCGGCGGCGTTGGCTCGAACAGCACGCGCCGGCGCGCCGGCGTGCCATCGGAATTGCGCGCCATGAATGCGCGGATGCGTTCGAGCGTGTCGGTGGTGATGCGGCCGCCATTGCGCAGGCGGCTTGCGAGCTTACCGTCGTTGACGGCGCGGCGGCCGAACGTCAACTCCGCAAGCCCGCGCGCGCGGCAAAATTCACTGATCTCCTGGAGGATTTGCTCGTTCATGGCAGCGTTTCCCGTCCGGCTCTCGATGGCCGTTGGGTCGAGCGAACCAAGTCCGCCCCCCTTCGTCAAGCGTTGGGAAAGGTGGGCAAGGTGGGTGGGCAATTTGCCCACTGTTAAACAGCTGGAAAAATAGGGAAAGGGGCCAGAAAATCCGCGCGTGAGCCTATAGTTCTGGTGAGTAGTGGGCAATGGCCGCTAGATTTGCCGATGTTGTGGGCAAAGGTGGGCGCTCAGCAACGCGCCAGGCGTCGTAAAGCGAAATATGAAAAAGGCCGCTGCGGTGGCGTCAGATGTCGAAGAAGACGGTCTCGCCGTCGCCCTGCACGCGGATGTCAAAACGAAAGACGGCCAGGTCACCCCGTATCTCCTTGTGGGCAATGAGCGTCCCACGCCGGTCCTGCGGCACCAGCGTCAGGATGGGGTCGCTGTCGTTGGCCGCCTCGTCGGAGAAATAGAGCCGCGTATAGACCTGCCGCAGCATCCCGCGCGAATAGATACAAAAGACAATATGCGGGGCCTGCGGCTTGCCGTTCGGTCCCAGCACCGTGCCGGGCTTGATGGTGTCGAAGCTGTAGGCGCCGTTCTTGTCGGTTGCCGAGCGGCCAAAGCCCGTGAACTTGGAGTTTGGCCGCGCGCGGTTGTCGCGCGGGTGCGCGTAACGGCCCTGCGCGTCAGCCTGCCAGATCTCCAGCATGGCATCGTTGATCGGCATGCCGTCGCCATCGAGTACGCGGCCCTCAATACGGACTTTCGCGCCGGAGACGTCCGGCGTGACCAGATTGGCACCGACGGTTTCCTTCCAATCGTAGACGTCGCTCGGCTTCCAATCACAGCGGCTGTGCGGTGCCAGGCCGTAAGCGAAGAATGGGCCAACGGTTTGTGAGGGCGTGATGTCCGACATTAGTATTTTCCTTTGCGCATGATCTTGTCCGAAAACCGGTGCCCGCTTTTGGGTATCATGCGCTAGTGCTTGTCCGTGTCCTGTGGCGTTGCTTCACGTCCGCGCAGCACGATGTCGAACCGGAAGCAAAGAGCCCAGTCGGGAATGGTGTTCTCCAGATCGAAACTCGAAACCATGCGTTGACGCGCCTTTTCGTCGCTCACCGAATTGAATATCGGATCGAACGGGAAAAGGGGATCTCCCGGGAAATACATCTGCGTGACCAGCCGCGACAGGAATGAGTGGCCGAACACCGAGAAGTGGATATGGTTCGGCCGCCACGCATTGTGGTGATTGCCCCAAGGATAGGCGCCCGGCTTTACCGTGATGAAGCGGTAGTATCCCTTCTTGTCGCTGATGACACGCCCGGCACCGGTGAAATTCGGATCGAGCGGCGCTGGATGCTGATCGACGTTGTGTACATAGCGGCCGCAGGCATTCGCTTGCCAGATTTCCACCAGCGTGTCGGGCACGGGACGCTTGTCTTCATCGAGCACGTGGCCATGCACAATGATCCGTTCTCCTAATGGCTCGCCCTTATGTTGTTTGGTGAGATCGGCGTCACCTTCCTGCACGGCGTTGTGGCCGTAAACGGGCCCGGTCAACTCCGACAACGTATGCGGCACAATGATCAGCGGCTTCGATGGCGAGCGCTTGACCGTGCTGCGATATTCCGGAGTGAGATGCTTTGGAAACGCACTCAAACTCTCCTTGGGAAAAACCAGCGTCATTCTTATTGCCCCTTATTGCCCCTAGCTGACCCGCTCCAGGGCCAGCGATACGCCCTGCCCGACACCGACGCACATTGTGGCAAGCCCGAGCTTGCCGCCGTTTTCCTCCAGACCGTGGGCCGCCGTCAGGACCAAGCGGGCGCCCGACATGCCGAGCGGATGACCGAGCGCGATTGCCCCGCCGTGAGGATTGACGTGTCCGGCATCGTCGGCGAGTCCCAGCTGTCGCAGGCATGCTAACGACTGCGACGCGAAAGCTTCGTTGATTTCGATCAAATTATAATCACCAATTTTGTGTTGGAGGCGCGCCATGAGTTTTTGCGTCGCCGGAACCGGCCCGATGCCCATGATGCGTGGCGGCACCGCCGCCGAGGCCATGCCGAGAATGCGCGCGCGCGGCTTGAGGCCGTGCGCCTTTACCGCCGCTTCCGACGCGACAATGATGGCCGCGGCACCGTCATTGACGCCCGAGGCATTGCCCGCAGTCACCGTGCCGGGATTGCGGAAGGGCGTCTTGAGCTTGGCGAGTTGTTCGAGCGTCGTGTCAGGACGCGGATGTTCATCCTTGTCGACCTTGACGGGGCCCGCCTTGCCGCCGGGCACCTCGACCGCAACGATTTCCTCAGCGAAATAGCCCGATGCCATGGCCTTGCCCGCGCGCTGCTGCGAGCGCAGCGCAAAGGCGTCCTGGTCGGCACGGCTTACTTGGAATTCCTCTGCCACGTTCTCGCCGGTCTCCGGCATGGAATCGACGCCGTATTGCTGCTTCATCAGCGGGTTGATGAAGCGCCAGCCGATCGTCGTGTCATAGATTTCAGCCGCGCGCGCGAAGGCTTCCTGGGCTTTGCCCTGCACGAAGGGCGCCCGCGTCATCGATTCAACGCCTCCGGCAATGGCGAATTCCGTCTCGCCGGCGCGGATCGCGCGGGCGGCAGTGCCAACCGCTTCCATTCCCGAGGCGCAAAGCCTGTTCAGCGTCACGCCCGGCACACTTACAGGAAGCCCCGCGAGCAGAAGCGCCATGCGCGCGACGTTGCGATTGTCTTCGCCGGCCTGGTTGGCGCAGCCGTAATAAACCTCGTCGAGCCTCTCCCAATCGATCTTGGGATTGCGCGCCATCAACGCCTTGATCGGCACCGCCGCCAGATCATCGGCGCGCACCTTGGCCAGGGCCCCGCCATAGCGCCCGATCGGCGTACGCACGGCATCGCAAAGAAAGACATCACGTGCCATCACGCGGCCTCCGCGTGCGCGCGATTGGTCCGGGCATGTAATTCACGCAGCACTTCGAGCTCGCGTTGCGTCGGCGACGACGTCTCGGCAACTTTCGCGGCAAATTTTACCGGCCAGCCGGTATTTTCCTGGATCTGTTCGCGTGTGACGCCAGGGTGGATGGATACGACGGTCATTTCTTTCGTTTGCGGATCGGGTTCGAACAGGGCCAGGTCCGTAATGAGTTTGGTCGGTCCCTTGGTTTTGACGCCGAGCTTGGCACGGCTGTCGCCGCCCGACACATGGCCGATCGAAGTCACGAAATCGAGCTTGTCGACAAAGCTGCGCTTGCCTTGCGCCATGATGATGAAGATCTCGCCGCACGACGTTGCGATCTCGGGCGCGCCGCCGCCGCCGGGCAGCCGCACCTTCGGTTTGTCGTAGGGACCGACCACGGTGGTGTTGAGATTGGCAAATTTGTCGATCTGCGCGCCGCCGAGAAAACCGACCTTGATGCGGCCGCCTTGCAGCCAGTAGCGAAACATCTCCGGCACCGATACGGTGGTGATTGCCGTTTCGCAAAGCTCCCCGTCGCCGATCGACAACGGCAAAATGTTCGGCTTGGTGGCCAACGTGCCGGATTCATAAATCAGTGTGATATTTGGCGCGTGCGTGAGGCGCGCAAGATTGCATGCCGCCGACGGCTGGCCGATGCCGACAAAACAGATGTCGTCATCCTTGAGCGCGCGCGCCGCCGCAATGGTCATCATTTCGCTCGGCTTGTATTCGGCCATGATTTTACTCCGCCGCAACGCGGTGTTTGCGCGCGTATTTTGCAAATGCCTCGGGACCCTTCGACAACACGTTCTCTTTCATCCAGGCGTGAAATGAATCGCGCTCACGCGAGACCGCGTCCCATTCCTTATAGAAGCTGTTGTTGCGTGGATAATAGCCTTGCGCATAAGACGGAAAGGCGCCGCCGGGCACCTCGACCACATGGCCGACGGTCCAGTGCGGGAGCACAACCGCGTTGAGGCTGCGCTTGGGAAGCTCATCGACGATCTCTTCAACGGTTACCACCGACCGTTTGGACGCCAGCACTGCTTCTTTCTGCACGCCGAGCACGCCTTCAATCATGACGTTGCCCGCCTTGTCGGCGCGCTGGGCATGAATGATCGCCACGTCGGGACGGTGTGCCGGAATAGCGGCAAGCTCCTCGCCGGTGAACGGGCATGTCACGCGTTTGATATTGGAATTCACTTTCGGCAGGTCGCCCCCGATATAGCCACGGAAGATAGCGCAAGGCAGACCGGCCGCGCCCGCTTCGTAAGCGTTGGCCATGGCGGCATGTGAATGTTCCACAAGTTCGAGCTTGTGCGGCCAGCCATTCTCGATCGCATCGCGCAGGCGATGCAGTGAGCCGACGCCGGGATTGCCGCCCCAGGAAAACACCAGCTTGGTCACACAACCCATGCCGATCAGCTGGTCGTAAATGAGGTCCGGCGTCATCCGGATCAACGTCAGGTTTTTGCGGCCCTGGCGGATGATCTCGTGGCCCGCGGCATGCGGAATGAGATGGGTGAAGCCCTCTAGGGCCATAGCATCGCCGTCGTGGACGGCAGATTTGATGGCTTCGGCGAGCGAGGAAATACGCGCCATGTGTGTACTGAATCCTGTTTGCGAACCCGTATTTACGGCTGGCCACCGGCAGGGTCAAATGGCGGACGTATTAAGTTGGAGCCCCAACGGATCGCGGCCGATGCTCAGCAAGCAGCCCATTTTCACGATAAATGCCGAACTCGAGGGCATGACCAGCCTGGGCCGGACGCCCTACGGCGAACGCCGGGTGATCGGCATTCTCGGTGGCAGCGTGCGCGGACCGAAGCTTGCCGGCCGTATCCTGCCGGGCGGCGCGGATTGGCAGATCATCCGCAGCGACGGGGCCGCCGATATCAAGGCGCGCTACACCATCGAGACCGACGCCGGCGCCCTTATCATGGTGACCAGCGAGGGCTTGCGGCACGGGCCGCCCGACGTCCTGGAAAAGTTATTACGGGGCGACAATGTGGATCCGCGTCTCTATTATTTCCGGACGGTCATGCGTTTCGAAACGGCGGACGCATCCGTCGACTGGCTCAATCGAATTCTGGCCGTGGCGCGCGGCCAGCGCGAGCCGCGCGCGGTGCGGCTGGATGTCTATGAGGTCGAATGATGGCTGAGCGGCTCGCAATCAAGCTTCCGTTGTCGCTCGTTGCCGAGCGCGATGGTGCCGTCGCCATTCTGCGGCTTAATCGGCCGCAAAAACGCAACGCGCTCGATGACGAGACCATCATCGGCATAGAGCAATTCTTCACCTCGCCGCCTGACGGCATCGGCGCGGGGTTGCTCGTCGGCGAAGGCGAACACTTTTCCGCCGGTCTCGACCTGTCTGAGCTGAGCGAACGCGATGTCGCCCAGGGCATCGCTCATTCGGGGCTGTGGCATCGCGCCTTCGAGAAAATCCAGTTCGGCAAGGTCCCGGTGGTCGCCGTGCTGCATGGTGCGGTCGTGGGCGGCGGCCTTGAGCTGGCCGCGGCGGCACACATCCGCGTCGCCGAGAGCTCGGCCTATTACGCACTGCCGGAGGGCAGCCGCGGAATCTATGTCGGCGGCGGCGGCTCGGTGCGCTTGCCGCGGTTGATCGGCGTTGCACGCATGATGGACATGATGCTCACAGGACGCACCTACTCCGCCGATGAAGGCCAAGCCATGGGACTGACGACATATCTTGTCGGGCCGGGTCAGGGCTTCGCCAAGGGTCTTGAATTGGCGCAACGCATCGCCGGCAATGCGCCGTTGACAAATTTCGCCGTGATGCAAGCGCTGCCGCGCATCGCCGAAATGGACCCGGCAAGCGGATACGCTGTGGAAGCGCTGATGTCGGCGATCGCGCAGGCCGACCCAAGCGCAAAAGCGCGCCTGAAGGATTTTCTTGAAAAGCGCGCACCAAAGGTGACGCGGAGCTGATGGTTACGACCGGGGGCCAATGGCGAGCGTAGCGCGAGACATGCAAGGCCAGGCGCCGCTGCGTGCCGTGCGTCTGGGTACGTTTGATCCAGTCGTCGAGCAACGCGCCGGTGGCGTCATCCATATTCGCACGGCGCAGGCCCTTGCTCGCTATCACGACGAACCTGAGCCAACCGCTCGAACATTGGGCGAAGTCCGCGCCGGACCGCGTATTCCTTGCGCAGCGCGACGCACAAGGCGAATGGCGCAAGCGCACTTACGCGCAGGTCTTTTCCGACGTACAGCGGATCGCCGCGGCGCTGCTGCGGCGTGGGTTGTCGCCCGAACGGCCGCTCGTCGTGCTGTCCGGCAACGACATCGAGCACGCATTGCTCGCTCTTGCGGCGATGTATGTCGGAATTCCCTACGCACCGATTTCTCCGGCCTATTCGCTGATGTCGAGCGACTTCGGCAAGTTGCGCGCAATTCTCACGCTGCTCACGCCCGGACTTGTGTTTGCCAATGACGGCGGCCCTTTCGCGCGTGCGCTTTACGCAACGGTGCCGGATGAAATCGAGCTGGTCGTCGCGCGCAATCCATTGGGCGACCGCGCGACCACGATGTTCACTGAGCTGCTTGGTGCATCCGACGACGCCGGCATTACTGCTGCACACAACAAAGTTTCACCGGATACCATCGCAAAATTCCTCTTCACCTCCGGCTCGACGGGAAATCCCAAGGCCGTCATCAACACCCACCGCATGCTGTGCTCGAACCAGGCGATGCTGGCATCAGGCTTTGCCTTCGTTGCCGATGAGCCGCCGGTGGTGGTGGACTGGTTGCCCTGGAGCCATACGTTCGGCAGCAACCACAATTTCAATATGGTGCTCGTCAACGGCGGCTCACTCTATATAGATGACGGCAATCCCACCCCGCCGGGCGTGCCGAAAACCGCGCGCAATCTGCGCGAAATAGCTCCGACTATCTATTTCAATGTGCCGAAGGGTTACGAGGCGCTTATCCCGCATTTACATGCCGATGAAGCGCTCCGCCGCAATTTCTTCAGCCGCCTGAAAGTGCTGTTTTATGCCGGCGCTGGCCTGAACCAGCCCACCTGGGACGAGCTCACCCGGCTGGCGATCGAGACAACCGGCGAACGCATCATTTTTCTGTCGTCGCTGGGCTCAACCGAGACCTCGCCACTCGCGCTTGCATGCACGTGGGATTTCGACCGGCCGGGCAATATCGGGTTGCCGGCGCCGGGTGTCGAGCTCAAGCTGGTGCCAAACGAAGGCAAGCTGGAAGCGCGATTGCGTGGTCCGCACATTACGCCCGGCTACTGGCGGCAGGAGCAGCTGACGCGCGAGGCCTTCGATGCGGAGGGCTACTACAAGATCGGCGATGCGTTGAAATTCGTCGACCCGAATGATCCTGGCAAAGGCCTTCTGTTCGATGGCCGCATTGCCGAAGATTTCAAACTATCGACCGGTACATGGGTCAGCGTCGGGCCGTTGCGCGCACGCTTCCTCGACCACTTTGCACCTTATGTCCGCGACGTGGTCTTTGCCGCGCCGGACAAGGACGACATCGCGGCGCTGGTATTTCCTGACATCGAGGCCTGCCGCAAGCTCGGCGGTCTTGCCGCCGACGCCTCGCCGCGTGAAGTCATCGATACGATGGCCGTGCGCAAAACGTTTGCCGACCTGCTGGCCAAGCTTGCCGCCCTCAGCCCCGGTTCCTCCATGCGCGTCGAACGCGCGACCCTGATGGCTGAGCCACCATCGATGGATAAAGGCGAGATGACCGACAAGGGCTCGATCAATCAGCGCGCGGTGCTGAAGAACCGCGCCGCGCTGGTGGACGAGCTCTATGCGGTGCCGCTATCGTCGCGAATCGTCGCGGTCGAAGGAAAACGCTGATGGAAACGAAGGGACAGGCGGCGATTGTCACCGGCGGTGCATCGGGCCTCGGGGCCGCCACCGCGCGCGCACTCGCCGCGGCCGGCGCCAAGGTCGCGATCGTCGATGTCAACGAAAAGGCGGCCGCCGAGATTGCGTCAGAGATCAAGGGCGTCCCCGTTACCTGCGACGTTGCGGACAGTGCGAGCGGTGAAGAGGCGGTGAAGAAAGCCGCCGCCGCGCATGGACCGGCGCGCATTCTGATCAATTGCGCCGGCGTCGGCCCGGCCAAGCGCATTGTTGGCCGCGACGGCCCAATGCCGCTCGCCGAATACGAGCGTGTCATCCGCATCAATCTGATCGGCACGTTCAACATGATGCGGCTGGTTGCCGCTGCCATGCAGGCGGCCGAGCCACTTGCCGGCGGCGAGCGCGGCGTCATCGTGTCCACGGCATCGGTCGCCGCTTTTGAAGGGCAGATCGGGCAGGCCGCCTACTCATCATCCAAAGGCGGCGTCGCTGCGCTGACGCTGCCTGCTGCTCGCGAATTCGCGCAGTTTGGCATTCGCGTGCTCGCTATAGCGCCCGGCATTTTCGCAACGCCGATGCTGCGCGCACTGCCGCAGGAAGCGCAGGACTCGCTGGGTGCCTCGGTGCCGTTTCCCAAGCGGCTCGGCGAGCCGCGCGAATTCGCGGCGCTCGTCCTGCACTGCATTCACAACGGCTATCTCAACGGCGAAGTCATACGCCTCGACGGCGCGCTTCGCATGGCCCCGCGTTGATATGGGACTCACGTGACTACATTCAGCAACACGCGCACGGTGCGGATCGAATGGGGCGATTGCGATCCGGCCGGTATTATTTTCTATCCGCGCTATTTCGAGATTTTCGATGCCTCGACCGCTCATCTTTTCGAAGCCGCGCTCGGCATCACCAAGTTTCAAATGTTCAAGAGCCTGGAATTCGCCGGCTTTCCGCTTGTGCGCACGCACGCGAAATTTCTCAAGCCGACACGTTTCGGCGACGATGTCACTGTGGAGAGCAAGATTGCCTTCGGCCGCTCCAGCTTCGATGTCGAGCACCGCCTGAGTCTCAAGGGTGATGTCTGTGCCGAGTGCGCGGAAAAACGAGTTTGGGTCGTTCGCGATACAGACGGCGCACTCAAGTCGCATCCGGTCCCGGACGAGGTGTTGGCAAAATTCCGCGCCTGAGAATCCTACTCGATCTCGGCCGCGATCTTTTTCAAAATCTGGACGAATCGCTTGCGATCGCGCACGCCAATGACGTGATCGAGATTTCGCTCATGCCGGCGCGCGCAGCGCGTCATCATCGTCAGAACTTTTTTTGCCAGCCGGCGTGACATTCAGACGGTAGGTGCGCCGGTCGCTTTCCATGCGCTTGCGCTCCACCAGGCCGCGCCGCACCAGATCCTCGACCACGGGCGTGAGGCTTGATTTGTCACGGCCATTGGCGTGCGACAGCTCGGTCTGGCTGATGCCGGGGTTGCGCGCGATCAGCGTCAAGGTGGCGAACCGGCCCGGGCTCTCGCCGATCTCTTGCGAACGGCGCGAAAACGCGTCGAACGCTGCCTCCTGTGCCATGCGCAGGTTGAAGCCAACCCAATGGGCGAGCGGCCCGAAATTGATCGATTCGGCAAGAGCTTCGCCGTTCCTGCCGCGGCGGCGGCCACCGGTGCCGTTGGCTCCGTGCACGTTCAACCCCACTTCGCGAGGCGCCAGAAATAGTTGGATGCCAAACTACACGCTTTACAACGTGACGGACATCCGGCTGAATATCGCAAAAAGTTGGTGACTAAACCAACACCCCAACCCCCAAGGGAGGAACCAATGAAACTCCGTTTCGCCGGATGTGTCTATGCTGCCGCACTGCTGATTGGCGGTGTGACTAGCGCGCTCGCGCAGGAAAAGACCATCGAACTTAAACTGTCACACTGGGTTCCGGCGTCCCACCCGCTGCAAAAGGCGCTGGAGGAATGGGGCGCCAATGTCGAAAGGGCGTCCGGCGGCACGCTGCACTACAAGGTCTATCCGGCTCAGCAGCTCGGCAAGGCCTTCGATCATTACGACATGGCGCGCGATGGCATCGCCGACCTCACTTACATCAATCCCGGCTATCAGCCTGGGCGCTTCCCAATCATTGCTGCCGGTGAACTGCCGTTCCTGATCTCGGCGACCGAAGGTGGCACCCGCGGACTTGATGAGTGGTATCGCAAGTACGCAGCCAAGGAGATGAAGGACGTCAAGTTCTGCCTTGCCTTCATTCACGCCCCAAGCTCGTTCCATTCGAGCGAAAAGAAAATCGTGGTGCCGGCGGACGTCAAAGGCATGAAAGTCCGCCCGGCCGACGCTACCATCGCAACTTTCGTGACGCAGCTCGGCGGCACCAACGTCAACTCATCCGCGCCCGAAGTCCGCGACATCATGGAACGCCACGTCGCCGACGCCGTGACATTCCCGTGGGGCTCGCTGGTGCTGTTCGGTATCGACAAGGTCACGAAATATCATATGGATGCGCCGCTTTACGTGACGACCTTCGCCTTCGTCTTCAACAAGGCCAAGTACGACGAGATGTCGCCGCGTCAGAAGAAGGCAATCGACGATAACTGCAACAATGACGCTGCTGCCCGCGTCGGCGGTCCATGGGGCAAATTTGAGGACGCCGGCATCGACAAGGTGAAGGCGGAGCCGGGTCAGGAGGTATACAAGCTTACGCCTGAGCAAACCGCGGAATGGAAGAAGGCGGCCGAACCGCTGGTGAAGAGCTGGGCCGACGGCGTCAAGAAAGCCGGCATTGATCCGGACCAGGCGCTGAAAGACCTGCGCGCCGACCTCGCCAAGTACAACGCGCTGGCGAAATAACGCGACGCGGTGCGGCCTTAAAGGTCGCGTCAATTGCGGCGGCGGGATACGTCCCGCCGCCGACTGCCGTCGAGATACCGGAGCGGGCATGAAACGCAAATACATGGACCGGTTCATCGACACGATCGAATGGATCGCGGCCGGCTTCGTCGGCATCGTCGCCATCGATATTTTTCTGTCCGTCCTCCTGCGCAATCTTTTCAATTACGCAATTCCGGATTCTTTCGATTTCGGCCGCCTGCTGCTGGGCATTCTCATCTTTTGGGGAATTGCCGCAACATCGTACCGGGGCGGGCACATCACAGTCGATCTGCTCTGGGCCAATGTCGGTCCACGCTACCAGCGTTACATCGATGTTTTCGCGACACTTGTTCTTCTGTTCGTGGTGACGGTGCAGACGTACACGCTGTTCGACAAGGTGCGCGGTACCTACTACGACAATGTCCTCACCTTCGACCTACGGCTGCCGACCTGGCCATTCTTCGCACTCGCCTGGGCAGGCGACGTGTCGGCCGTGCTGCTCATCGCAATTCGTACGTATCGGCTGATCATGCAGCCCGAATTGATGGGCGAAGCTAAAATCAAACCGGTCGAGTGAGGCACGCGATGAGCACCGATGCCGTCGCAATCATTGGCTTCATATCGCTGTTCGGACTGATGATGCTGCGCGTGCCGGTTGGCATGGCGATGGGCCTAGTCGGGGTGTCCGGCTTTGCCTACCTGGTCAACGGCACCGCCGCTCTCAAGCTGGTCGGCCAGACCTCGATGCGCACGGTGACCGACTATACGTTCGGCGTCATTCCGATGTTCCTGCTGATGGGCATGTTCATGTCCAATTCCGGAATGAGCCGCGACCTGTTCAAGGCCGCAAACGGCTTCGTCGGCCATTTGCGGGGCGGCTTGGGGTTCGCCACGGTCGTCGCCTGCGCCGGCTTTGCTGCGATCTGCGGCTCATCGGTTGCCACGGCGGCGACATTTTCCGCCGTGGCCTATCCGGAAATGCGCCGCTTCGGCTATCCGCAGAGCTTCGCCACCGGCGTGATCGCTGCCGGCGGTACGCTCGGTGCCATGTTGCCGCCATCCATTGTGCTTGCGGTCTACGGCATCATCACCGAGCAGGATATCGGCAAGCTGTTCATCGCCGGCATTGTCCCCGGCATTCTCGCCATGACGATGTATCTCATTACGATTTTCGTCATCGGCCAGGTGCGGCCAGGCTTCCTGCCGGCCGGTCCGCGTGTTGACTGGCAACATCGATTTTCCGGGTTGAAGGACATTGCGGCGCCGGTGCTGTTATTTGTTTTTGTTATCGGGGGACTTTACGGCCTGCCTTACTTGCCGCGCTTCACGCCGACGGAAGCGGGTGGCGTCGGCGCAACCGGTGCATTCCTGATTGGCGTCTTCACCGGCCGGCTCGACAAGGACAAGATCCTGGCGTCGCTGCTGCAGGCGACGCGCACGGCGGCTGCCGTGTTCACGGTCCTGATCGGCGCGCTGATTTTCGGCTATTTCCTTACCATCACGCAGACGCCGCAAAAGGTTACCGAATTCCTCACCGGCCTCGGGCTTGGCTCCTACGGCGTGCTGGCCCTGATCATGCTGATGTACCTGGTACTCGGCTGCCTAATGGATGCCATGGCAATGATTATCCTAACCGTGCCGATCATCTTCCCCGTGGTCACCCATCTCGGCTTTAACCCGATCTGGTTCGGCGTCATCATCGTGATGACCGTGGAACTCGGGTTGATCCATCCGCCGGTCGGCATGAACGTCTTCGTCATCAAGAGCGTGGTGAAAGACGTGAGCTTCGCCACGATTTTCAAGGGCGTACTGCCGTTCATCATTACCGACCTGATCCGGCTGGTGATTCTGATTGCCCTGCCGATCATTGCCCTCTGGCTCCCCTCGCACATGTGAGGGCAAAATAGGGAGTACACGTCATGTGGAAGATCGTCGCAATGGCAGCCGCAATGCTGATCGCCACGCCGGCGCTCGCCGGCAACACGCCGCAGGAGGAGGCCAACAAGAAAGTGGTGGTCGATCTCTATGAGAAGGGCATCAACCAGAAGGACTTCGAGGCCGCAGCCAAAAATTTCGGCCCGCGCTACATCCAGCACAATCCGCGCGCCAAAGACGGCCCGGAAGGCTTCAGGGCCTTCATCGATTTCCTCAAGGCCAAGTTCCCGAACTATCACAGCGAGATCAAAAAGGTGTTCGCCGACGGCGATTACGTCATTTTGCACGTGCACAACGTGCCGGCACCGGGCGAGCGCGGAGCTGCGATAGTCGACATCTTCCGCATGGAAAATGGCAAGGTGGTCGAGCATTGGGACGTCCGCCAGGATATCCCGGAGCAATCCGCCAATAACAATACAATGTTTTGACGTTACCGCCCATCTGGTCGCGGCCGGACGGCCTATGATACATTAGTTTGGCCTCAAACCATCGGCCGGAGGCCGCCTTGGAACGCTCGTTCAAGAAAGAAGTGCAGGCGCTGAAACTGGGCGACGGTGAGACCTTCCACGGCGAAGGCATCCTGGCTGTTACCAAGGCGTTGCTGCAGTCGGGCGTCTCCTATGTCGGAGGCTACCAGGGCGCACCAGTGTCGCATCTGCTCGACGTTCTGGTGGATGCCGAGGACATCATGGCCGAACTCGGAGTCCATCTGGAGACCTGTTCGAACGAAGCGTCCGCCGCGGCCATGCTCGGCGCCTCGATCAACTACCCGCTGCGCGGTGCTGTGACCTGGAAATCGATCGTCGGCACCAATGTCGCGGCCGATGCATTGTCCAATCTCTCATCACCCGGCGTGGTCGGCGGCGCCATGATCATTCTCGGCGAGGATTATGGCGAAGGCGCAAGCGTCATCCAGGAACGCTCCTATGCCTATGCATTGAAATCCTCGATGTGGCTGCTCGACCCGCGCCCGGATCTGCCGTCGATCGTGCGCACGGTGGAAAAAGGCTTCGAGCTGTCGGAAGCAAGCCACGCGCCGGTCATGCTGGAGCTGCGCATCCGCGCGTGTCACGCCACCGGTGAATTCTCTGCCAAGAACAACCGCAAGGGCGTCGTGTCCGGGCTCAACAAGCTCGCCGGCCCGCCGCGTTTCGAATACGGGCGGCTTGCACATCCACCTGTGATCTTTACGCAGGAAAAGCTGAAGGTCGAGGAGCGCCTGCCGGCAGCACGCAAGTTCATTCGCGAGCACAAGCTCAACGAGACGATCGACGGTGATCTCAGCGATATCGGCATCATCGTGATGGGCGGCCTCACCAACAGCGTGCTGCGCGCGCTCGAGCGGATGGGGCTGGCTGACGTCTTCGGCGCCTCGCGCATCCCGGTGCTTGTGCTCAACGTGGTCTATCCGCTGGTGCCGGAAGAAATCCGCGAATTCTGCGCGTCAAAGCGTGCCGTGCTCGTGGTGGAAGAAGGCAATCCCGACTACATCGAGCAGGCGATCAACGTCGAACTGCGCCGTGCCGATATCCAGACCAAGGTGCTCGGCAAGGGCCCGCTGCCCATGGCGGGCGAATATTCATCCGACGCGCTGCTTGAAGGGCTGGCTGCATTTCTGCAGGCCACAAAACCGGGCGGCATCGACGCCGATACGATCGCGGAAAAGGCCCGTGGCCTGGTCGCCCACAAGGCAAAGGCCGCTGGCGCTCTTGGTCCCCTGCCCCCGCGCCCGCCGGCATTTTGTACCGGTTGCCCGGAACGTCCGGTATTTTCCGCGATCAAGCTGATGCAACGCGAACTGGGCCCGACCCATATCAGCGCCGACATCGGCTGCCATTCGTTCGCGACTTTCGCGCCGTTCTCGCTCGGCAATTCGATCCTTGGCTACGGCATGTCGCTTGCGAGCGCCGCAGCGGTGACGCCCAACATGGCGCGGCGTCCGATCGCAATCATGGGCGACGGCGGCTTCTGGCACAACGGTCTGATTACGGGCGTTGCTTCCAATCTGTTCAATAAAGGCGACGGCGTCCTGATCGTGATGCAGAACGGCTACGCCTCCGCCACCGGCCAGCAATACATTCCTTCAAGCACAACGAGCCGCGATGGTCCGACGCCCGGCGTCGATATCGAACAGACCCTGCGTTCGATGGGCGTGCGCTGGCTGCGCAAGGTGCGCACCTACGGCGTCAGCACTATGGTGGCTACGCTGAAAGAAGCGATGAAGACCGCCGAGCGCGGCCTGAAGGTGATCATCGCCGACGGCGAGTGCCAGCTGGCGCGCCAGCGCCGCGTGCGCGCCGAGGACGCCGAGAAGCTCAAGCGGGGCGAACGCGTCACGCGCGTGCGCTACGGCGTCGACGACGAAATCTGCACCGGCGACCATTCCTGCATCCGGCTCTCCGGCTGCCCGTCTTTGACGGTGAAGCCATCGACCGATCCGCTGCGCACCGATCCGGTGGCGACGGTTGTCGAAAGCTGCGTCGGCTGCGGTCTCTGCGGCGAAGTCGCCCATGCGGCGGTGCTCTGCCCGTCGTTCTATCGCGCCGAAATCGTGCGTAATCCGACCTGGCGCGATCGATTCTGTGCATCGCCTGCGGCAGACGAGTGATCGGCTGGCTCGGCGGCTATGGCGGCGAAACCGCGGGAGCGAAGAGTCCCGGCATGAAATCACCGCGTCCCATCACGATGCTGATTGCCGCTCTCGGCGGCGAAGGCGGCGGCGTGCTGACGCACTGGATCGTCTCCGCCGCGGCGCAAGCCGGATTTCCCGTGCAGAGCACATCGATTCCCGGCGTCGCGCAACGCACCGGCGCCACCACTTATTACATTGAAATCTTGCCGGTGAAGACCGCCGAACTCGCCGGTAGGCGTCCGGTCCTGGCGCTCACACCCGGCGTCGGCGATATCGACATAGCGGTTGCAAGTGAATTGCTGGAAGCCGGCCGCTCGGTGGCAAACGGCTTTGTCACGCCCGACCGCACGCATGTCATTGGCTCGCTGAGCCGTTTCTATGCCATGGATGAAAAGATCGCGATGGGCGATGGCCGCTTCGACCAGGACAGGCTGATCAAGGTCATCAGGGAGCATGCCAAAGACGCCCTGCTGATCGACATGGACGCGCTTGCAAAACAAAGCGGCTCGATCATCAACGCGGTGATGCTGGGCACCATAGCTGCGTGCGGACGGTTACCTCTGACGAAGGAGCAATTCAAAGCGGCCGTTCGCGAAGACGGCAAATCGGTCGACAGCAACTTGCGCGGCTTTCATGCCGGTTATGAAGCGGCGCGCACCAACAAACCGTCCGCAAAAATTCCCGACAGGAAGAAAAACGCTGCCGGGACGCCGGCGTTGGTCGAACACGAAGTTGCGCGCACATTTCCCGCGGCTGTGCAGGCCATCGGACTGGAAGGTGTCCGGCGGCTCATTCATTATCAGGGCGTTAGCTATGCATGGCTCTATCTCGCTCGCCTGCGCCCGATCATCGAAGCCGATCAGCTTATCGGCGCACACGGCAAGCTGTTGAAGGAAGTGGCGCGGCATCTCGCGGTACGGATGTCGTACGAAGACGTGGTGCGGGTGGCGCAGGCGAAGATTGCGCCGGCGCGCATGCGCCGCATTGCGCAAGAGGAATTGCGCGTGAACAGCGAGCCCTATTCGGTGCACGATTTTCTCAAGCCCGGAATCGAGGAATTAAGCCAACTGCTGCCGCCATTTCTGGCGCGCCGAATTCTTCGGATGGCGGAGCGCAAGGGCTGGCTCGGCCGTGTCTACTTCGGCATGGAAATCAACTCTACCTCGGTGAGCGGCTATTTGCGTTTTCTGATGCTGGCAAAGCTCCGGCCGCTGCGCCCTTACGGCCATCGCTACCAGCAGGAACAGCAACAAATCGATGGCTGGCTCGCTTTGATCCGCGAGGCGGCACAGTATTCGGCCGAGCTCGCGTTGGAGATCGCCGAATGCGCGCGGCTGATCAAAGGTTACGGCGATACCCACGCACGCGGTCTCGCCAACTATCGAGCCATCGAGACACGGATTATCCGGCCGGCGCTTGCGGGCCAAATCCCACAAGGACGTGTGGCCGACGCCATTGCCAGCGCACGAACCGCCGCGCTTGTCGATCCTGAAGGCGAGAGCCTCGCCAAATGCCTCGCCGACATCGACGGCCAGCCGGCCTTTCGCGTCGCAGCGGAATAAGCAGGGTCTTTGTGTCTCCACTGCGCATGGACGCCGTCCCCGCCAACGGGTCCGCGCGGAGCGCGGCCCGATGATAGACTCCGGCGGGGACCCATACGCCGTGCCCTATCGGGTGACTGCGGAGTATGGGTCCCGGGCCTCGCTCGCGCTCGCCCGGGACGACAAGAGTAGAGAATGTCAGGCCATGACAGCATTGCGCCCGCCTCCGTTGTCACCCTTGGCCTCGTCGAGTAAAAGACCGCACAAACGTGAATAAGGCGCCCTGAGCAGCCCTGCGACGCTAACCGGACGCCAAAAGGGGCGAAACGACATGGCCGCACCACCGACGGGACAACGGCCAACGATCGCCGCCGAAGCGTTCCTGCGCGCATTGGCCGATCACGGCGTCGACTATTTTTTCGCCAATCCCGGCACCGACTTTCCGCCGATCGTGGAAGCCTTCAGCCGCGCCAAAAAAACCAATGCCAAGGTCCCGAAGCCCGTGCTCGTCCCGCATGAAAACCTTGCGGTCGGCATGGCCCATGGCGCCTATCTGATGACCGGGCATCCGCAGGCCGTGATGGTTCACGTCAATGTCGGCACGGCCAACACGATCAACAACCTCACCAATCTGTCACGCGATCGCATCCCGCTTATTCTCGCTGCCGGGCGCACACCGATCACCGAGAAAGGCTCCTTCGGCTCGCGCTCGCGCCCGATTCACTGGGCGCAGGAAATGTTCGATCAGGCCGGCATGGTGCGCGAACTGGTGAAATGGGACTACGAGCTGCGCATGCCGGGACAGATCGGCGACATGGTGTCGCGCGCCGTCGAAGTTGCGATGGCGAGCCCGCGCGGGCCGGTTTATCTCGTGCTGCCGCGCGAGCCTTTATCCGCACCGGTGCCTGAACCCGTCGGCCCGCTGAAGCCGCGGCCGCAAGCAGCGGCTCCGCACCCCGATCCGCGGTCGGTTGCGCAGCTTGCCGAGTGGATCGCGGCCGCCGAGCGGCCGCTGATCATCGTCTCGACCTTGCCTGCCGAAGCGCCGGCCGTCCTCGGACAACTGGCCGAGCGCGCGGCAATCCCGGTCGTCGTCAGCAACCCGCGCGCGGTGTGTCTGCCGTCAAGCCATTCCATGCATTTCGGATTTGAGCCGGGCACGCTGCTCGCCGATGCCGATCTCGTCATCGCCATTGACAGCGATGCGCCGTGGATTCCGAGCCTGCACAATCCGCCGGCGGGGTGCCATGTCGTGCATATCGGCGAGGAGCCGTTCTTCGTGCGCTACCCGATGCGCACCTTTCCGAGCGATCTCGCAATCCAGGCCGGCACCGTCAACACCCTCGCCGCGCTCAACCACGCGCTCGGACCGCGATTGCAGATGGCCGAGGCGCGCATCGCCGCCCGCCGCGCCCGCCTGACCGAGCGGATGCGCACGCGGCGCGCGCAGCTTGCGAAGGATTCAGCGCCGGGACAAACGATCTCGCCGGAATATCTGTCGCGCTGCATCGGCGAAGCCGTCGGTCCCGACGCGGTGATTTTCAACGAATATTCGCTGCGCGCCGCGCAAATCCAGCGCGACAAGCCCGACACGTTGTTTGCGCTTGGCCCCGCTGGCGGGCTGGGCTGGGGATTTGGCGCAGCGCTTGGCGCCAAGCTTGCGGCGCCGGACAAATTCATCGTCGCGACGCTTGGCGACGGCGCGTACACTTTTGCCAATCCGATGGTTGGACATTGGGTTTCGGCCGTTCACAATCTTCCGATCCTGACCATCCTGTTCAACAACAGCCGCTACGGCGCGGTCCGCAATGCGACGATGTCGATGTTCAAGGATGGCGTTGCCGGTGAGGCCGACGGACGCCTGCTTGCCGATCTCGACCCGTCGCCGCCATACGAGGACATGGCGCGTGCGCAAGGCGCACATGCCGAGCGCGTGGAAAAGCCGGCCGACCTGCCCGATGCACTCGCGCGCGCGCGCGACGTCGTCCTTAAGGAAAAGAAGCAGGCGCTGCTCAACGTGATTACGCCTTATTGACCGGATCATCTGCCTCAAGAACAATCGAAAGCACACGGAGGAGTTCATGCGTATCGACGCCTACACCCATTTCATCCCGGAAAAATACTTCAACAAGATCGTGGAAAGTGGGCACGCCGACATCGGCAAGCGCGTGCGCGAAATCCCCTGCATCCATGACCTCGAGGTGCGCCGCAAGATCGTCGGCAGCTTCAAGGACTATGCGCAGATCATCTCCTACCCGATGCCGCCGCTCGAGGTGATGACCAAGGGCGACGCGAAGCTGACCGAGGAATACACGCAGGCTGGTGAACGACGGCTTCGCGGAGATCTGCACGAAATATCCCGACCAGTTTCCCGGCTGGGTGGCGCAGGCCGCGTTGATCGCGCCGGATGGCGGCGTGCGCGAAGCCGAACGCGCGCTCAAGAACGGCGCGCTGGGCGTGCAGATCTACACCAATATCGCCGGCAAGCCGCTGGACGATCCGGCGTTTGAGCCGTTTTTTGCTTTCATGAACAAGACCGGCAAACCGGTGTGGATGCATCCGGCGCGCGCCGCCAATTTCCCGGACTACCTGTCCGAAAAGAAATCAAAATACGAAATCTGGTGGACCTTCGGCTGGTCCTACGAGACCGCGGCGGCGATGGCGCGCCTGGTGTTCTCCGGCATCATGGACAAATACCCGAACCTGAAGATCATCACCCACCACTTCGGCGGCATCGTTCCGATGCTGGAAGGCCGCATCGGCCCGGGCTGGGACCAGCTCGGCGCGCGCACCTCGGATGAAGACCTCAGCCTCATTCTCAAGCGGCTGAAGAAGCGTCCGCTCGATTATTTCAAGCATTCGTTCTACGCCGACACCGCGGTGTTCGGCGGCGAACCGGCGACCCATGCAGGGCTCGCCTTCTACGATCTCGACAAGATCGTCTTTGCCTCCGATTGCCCGTTCGATCCCGAAAAGGGCACGATGTACACGCGCGAGACATTGCGCATCATCGAAGGCATCGACATGCCGAAGGCCGACAAGGAGAAGATCTGGCACGGCAATCTCGAGGCGATCACCGGCGTGAAGTTCAAGAGCTGATCGGCTCGCGATACCGGTGCATGGCTCTCACACTGTCATGGCCGGGTTTATCCCGGCCATCTCGCTTAGGGAGGCAATGCCGTGCCCGCCTAAGCGAGATGCCCGGCACAGGGCCGGGCATGACGTGGTGAGAGGCGGCGCCCTTTCAGTCCGTCATGGTTGCGCGGTTACACCGAAGCCTCAAAAATCCCAGGTAAACGCGCCCTTGAAGGCGTGGCTCTCGGCGTGGGCCGCGAGTTCGCCCTGGTAGAACGCGCCGAGCTTGGCCTGCGGGCTGAAGCGCCAGTCAAAGCCCGCCTCGACGAGCGCGGCGTTGCGCGCGATCGGAATGCCCGCAACCGTGAACGATGTGCCGGTGCTCTGGAACGCCAGCGCATTGACCGGCGTCACATCGCCGAAGGCGTGTTGCCATTGCAGCGACCCGCGCGGGATGAGCACCGTGCCATTGGCGAGCGGCAGTGCAGTGGCAGCGCGAACACCGAGCGTGGAGTATCCGGTGCTCTCATTGGCGCTTGCGGATGACAGCGCGGCAAGGCCGCCAGCCTCGGCGAATGAGCCATCGCGCACATGTACGTAAGCCAGGCCTGCGAGCGGTTCCACCGCGACCGACCCGAGCGTCATGCCGTAGCCGACCTCGCCGAACACCTGCCCGACATTGCCGTGGAAGTGCGCGTTTGCCTTGTCGGTAAAGCCGGGGAAGAAGATGGCGCGGCTGGTATCGATGCTGTCATATGAGTACGACGCCCCGCCCCGCACATTGAAGACGCCGAGTTTGCCGCCCGCATAGCCGCCGAACTGCACGCTGTCGATGCCGGCGCTGCTGGAGCGGTCAGCGACATTAAGATCCGTGCGCATATAGCCGGCCACGAGTCCGGCGCGCCACGCATCGCCAAAGCGTGCATCGGCACCGGACAAGAAGCCGCCAAACCGGCTCTTCAACGAGGCGGCATTGCCATCGCTGTCGGCGTGGGCCCAGCCGCCGAGACCCTGCGCCCAGAAGGTCAAATCGCGCGAGGGGCCGCGTGGCAGAGGTGGCGCCTTGCCGGGGACGGCCTTCGCCGGAAAGTCGGCGGCATACGGCATCGCCACTCCATCGGCATAAGCCAGTTCCGGTCCGCCGAAGCTGAGCGCGCCGAGCTCACCGGGCGCGCCATAATATGACGCCTGCCGCATGCGGCCGAGCATGGTCTCGCGCGTGAAATGCATCTGCGTCGTTTGCGTGTTGTGCACGCTGCCGAAGACTTCGCCGGAGAGTGCGTCGAATGCCTGCTGCGCGCCATCTGTTGACTGACCGAGAATGTCCTTGATGAGTGGATTGGTGGCCGAACCCCCGTCAAGCGAGCTTGCAACAGCATTTTGGTTGCGCGTCTGGGCCGCCGACACGAAGCCGGTGCCGCCGCCCCCACCGCCCGTGCCGTCCGAACAGTTAGCACTGTTGCAGGTAAGCGTCAGGAACACATCGTTGGCGTCATAGGTGAGCTGCGGGGTGAGAAAGGCGAGACTGCTAGTGACCTTGCTGAATTTGTTGGCGCCGCCCAAGCCGCCACCGGAAGCGGTCAAGATCGTGTATTGCGTCGCGGGCGCGAAAGAGCCGCCCGCCCGAACTTCCACGGCGCCATTCAACGCCGCAGTTCCACCCACAAACAACTTGTCGTTTGTCCCATCACCATTCACATTGACCCGAAATGTTGAAGTGGGAGCGAAACTGACGTTTCCATTTACATTCAAAGTGCCAATGCTTGGAGCAGCGCCGCCGAATCTCAGGCTCATTGATAAAGTGCCCCCATCCAAGACGAACACATTGCCAGCGATGGTACCGTGCCGCCCTTGTAATTCAGCATTTGCGTTCACCGTCACGTCGCCAGTGAGTGTTGTGGGTGCCAGCGAGACGCCTGGGTCGATAAGATTGCCAAGGACCAGCGAGGCGCCTGGGTCGATCGTCGCAGTCGTAACTTCGGAATTGCCAATCAGCCGCCACGTACCATTCACTTCCAGGGAGTTGAACCCGCGGAAATTGGTATTCACATCACCAATATGAATACCTTGAAGAATGAGCTGGTTATTTGCGCTCGTGGCGCTGCCTTGTACATCGCCATTGAGCACAGAACCTGGTTGCAGAGTTCAGCGTGTTGGTGCCGGCGCCAGTGAACAGCACCGAGTTCGCTCCGCCGCTGATGGTGCCCGCGTTCGTCACCGAGCCGGAGCCGGTGATGCCGGTGGTGCCGCCGCTGATCGTTGCGCCCTGGGCGTTGGTTACGTCTAGCGATTCAGCGGAGATAGCCGCTCCACCGGCGGTGATATTGCCGCCGGCCCGATTCGAAACCACCGCTGCGCCAGCTGCCTTGATGGCGACGCCGGTGGGGTCGGTTGCTTGAATTAATGCGGAGTTGTCGACGTTGGCAGTCGCGCCGAGAATTGCCACGCCGTCCAGGCCATCGGCCCGTATGATGCCTGTGGTTATTCCGTTGCCGGTATTGCTGCTGACGGTCGCGGTGCCAAATGCACTGATGGCAATACCGCCTTCGCCCATTGCTTCAATTACGCCGGCGTTGGTCACGTTGGCACTGACGCCCGGTGCGCTACGCCCTGCCACAATAGCAGCGCTTCCGTCGGCGTTGGTCTGAATAGAGCCGCCGGACAAATTAGTGACGTTCAGGTTCCCAATGTCGGAGCCGATAGCGAAACTGGCGCTCCCGGCGGTTGAGATCGTGCCGGAGTTGGTGATGGTCCCCGTATTGCCGGCATCGACCGCTGCGCTGCCAGCGTTTGCGCTTGTCGCCCTGATAACGCCTGAGTTGTTTACGGTGAGATCGGCGCCGGAAAGAATGGCGATTTCGCCTGTACCGGTTGCCTCTATGGTGCCGGTGTTGCCGCTAACGACAACAGTCTGTCCGATGATGGCGCCCCCGTCTGCCGTGATTAGGCCGGTGGTGACGCCATCGCCGAAATTGCCGACTGTAATAGTGCCAATGCCGCCTGCCTGTATACCGATGCCGCCCGCGGCAGTTGCCGAGATCTTCCCGCCGGGGGTAGCGGCAGTGCCATTGTTCACCGTGCCATCGATTACGTTAATTCCCGTCGCGGTCCCAGACAGTGTGGCGCCGGTCTGGATGTTGATCGTGTTGCCGGTTTCAACTCCTGCGCCCCAACCGTTGGGATTGTTCTGGTTGGTGGTCGTGTTGCTACAGGTCACGGTGGTGTTGTTGATGGGCGTTGCCGTGGAGGTTATTTGGTCGCATGCCGCCTCGGCGCGGTCGATCGCAGCAAATGAAACGCTCAGCATCAGTGCGGCTGTCAGGCGGCTTAAGTTTTTCGATGCGCCGGAATTCATCCCCTGACTCCAAAATCGAAATTGCGACTTTCGTGGTGCGAGCGACTGCTGGCCGCCAGCCTCATCCGTTTGGCTAAGGCGCGAGACAGCTGGCAGACGCTCCGATGGCTCCGCGCCCGTAAATGCTTAAGCAGCGCTGCGCGGAAAAACTTGGGGGTTGGCGACGCGTGCTTGGACAAAAACGAAAAAGGCGATTTCGCCGCGCGGGCGATGCAGAAATGTGACAGTGTGCTCTAGTCATGGCCGGGCTTGTCCCGGCCATCTCGCTTAGGAAGACGATTTCATGCCCCCTTAAGCGAGATGCCCGCGACAAGCGCGGGCATGACAGCGGAGAGGCTGTGCGCTTCCGGCGCACCCCCGCCCATAGCGCATGAATTCAAAGAAACCCGTGGATGGCGCGAATAAAGCGGGGCATGACGCATCAAACCCATATGGTCATCCGTAGCAGCCGCAACGCCATCTGCTAGTTTCACGGCCCATGGCGCTGACGCAACCCATCGGCCTGCCCGATTCCGAGCCGCCGGCTGACGAAGGCCGCATCACGCCTGCGATGGCGCAGTACGTTGAGATCAAGGCGGCCAACCCGGATTGCCTGCTGTTCTACCGGATGGGCGATTTCTACGAGATGTTCTTCGAGGATGCCGAGATTGCCTCGCGCGCGCTCGGCATCGTGCTCACCAAGCGCGGAAAATATCTCGGCAAGGATGTGCCGCTCTGCGGCGTTCCCGTCGTGCGCGCCGATGAATACCTGCACCGGCTGATCGCGCTCGGCCATCGCGTCGCGGTATGCGAGCAGCTCGAGGATCCGGCCGAGGCGCGCAAGCGCGGCTCCAAGAGCGTTGTGCGGCGCGACGTGGTGCGGCTTGTGACCGCCGGCACGCTGACCGAGGACAGCCTGCTCGACGCGCGGCGCAACAATTACCTGCTGGCCGTTGCGCGCGCGCGATTGTCGTCGGCCGGCGAAGAGACGCGTTTCGCGCTCGCCTGGATCGATATTTCGACCGGCGAATTCCGCGTCACCGAATGCGAGCGGGCATCGCTGTCCGCCGAGATCGCAAGGCTCGATCCGGGCGAGATCATCGTTTCCGATGCGCTGTTCAGCGAGGCCGATCTCGCGGCCTACTGGCGCTCGTTACCTGTCGTGATGCCGGTCACGCGCGATGTGTTCGACGGCGCGACGGCCGAGCGGCGGCTGACGTCTTTCTTCGCGGTGGCAACGAGCGAAGCCTTCGGCACGCTGACGCGGCTTGAGCTCACGGCCGCGGCGGCCTGCGTCACTTATGTCGAGCGCACGCAGATCGGAAAGCGGCCGCCGTTGTCTCCGCCGTTGCGCGAAAGCGCCGGCGCCAGCATGGCGATCGACCAGGCCACCCGCGGCAATCTCGAATTGATGCGGACGCTGACCGGCGAGCGGCGCGGCTCATTGCTCGATGCCATCGACCGCACCGTGACCGCCGCCGGCTCACGCCTGCTCGCGCAACGGCTGGCGGCCCCGCTCACCGATCCAGCGCAGATCGCCAGGCGGCTCGACGCGGTCGCAAGCTTCACCGGGGACAGCGCGGCACGCGCCGAGACCCGCTCGCGACTGGCCGCCGCGCCCGATCTCGCGCGCGCCTTGTCCCGTCTCGCCGTTGATCGTGGCGGGCCGCGCGATCTCGCCGCCATTCGCGATGGCGTGCTCGCCGCCGCCGATCTCGCGCGCGCGTTGGCCTCGCTCAAGGATATGCCGGCGGAGATCGCCGAAGCCATGCAAGCCTGCCGCAAGCCCGACGGCATGCTCGCCGCCGAGCTCTCTGCAGCATTGGCGGCCGATTTGCCCGCCTTCAGGCGCGACGGCGGTTTCGTGCGCGAGGGCTACGATACATCGCTCGATGAAACGCGCGCGCTGCGCGATGAATCGCGCCGTGTCGTCGCTGCCTTGCAGGCGCGCTACGCCGAGGACACCGGCATCCGCATACTCAAGATCAAGCACAACAACGTGCTGGGTTATTTCGTCGAGGTGACCGCCCAGCACGGCGAGAAGCTGATGGCGGCGCCGTTCAACGGCATCTTCATCCACCGGCAGACGCTGGCCGGCCAGATCCGCTTCACCACCACCGAGCTGGGGGAACTCGAATCGAAAATCGCCAGTGCTGCCGAGCGCGCGCTCGGTCTCGAGCTGGAGGTCTTCGAGCGGCTTGTTGCCGGCGTGATGGCGGAGAGCGCCAACATCAAGGATTGCGCCGGAGGCGCTCGCCAGCCTCGATGTCGCGAGCGCGCTTGCGCATCTTGCGGCGGAGCGCGACTACGCGCGGCCGCTGGTCGACGACAGCCATGCCTTTGTCATCGAAGGCGGCCGCCATCCGATCGTCGAACAGGCGCTGTCGCGCGATGGCACGCCTTTCGTTGCCAATGATTGCGATCTCTCGCCGCCGCCGGAAACCGGCGCCGGCCGTATCTGGCTGATCACCGGTCCCAACATGGCCGGCAAGTCCACGTTCCTGCGGCAAAACGCGTTGATTGCGATCCTCGCGCAAATGGGCAGTTTCGTGCCGGCAAGACACGCGCATATCGGCGTGGTCGACCGGCTGTTCTCGCGCGTCGGCGCCGCCGACGATCTCGCGCGCGGGCGCTCGACCTTCATGGTCGAGATGGTGGAAACCGCCGCCATTCTCAATCAGGCCGGTGAACGCGCGCTCGTTATTCTCGACGAGATCGGCCGCGGCACCTCGACCTTCGACGGGTTGTCGATCGCCTGGGCCACGGTCGAACATCTGCATGGCGTCAACAGATGCCGCGCGCTGTTTGCCACGCATTTCCATGAGCTCACCGCACTTTCCGCGCGTCTCGACCGGTTGCACAACGCAACCGTGCGGGTGAAGGAATGGCAGGGCGAAGTCGTGTTCCTGCACGAAGTGACCGCCGGCGCGGCCGACCGCTCCTACGGCATCCAGGTCGCCAAGCTCGCCGGCCTGCCGGCCAGCGTGATCGAGCGTGCCAAGGTCGTGCTGGCCAAGCTCGAGCAGGAAGACCGCGCCGCGCCGAAGGGCTTTGAAGACCTGCCGCTGTTCGCTGTTCCCAAGCCGACGCAAGATGTGCGGCAACCGGCCGAGGACCTGCTGGCGGCGGCCATCGCAGCGATCAATCCTGACGACCTGTCGCCCCGCGAGGCGATGGAGGCGCTGTACCGCCTGAAAGAGCAGGCGGCGAAGAAAGGCTGAGTGGCGCGCGCCTCTCTCCCGTCATGCCCGCGCGTAGCCGTCCGAAGGACGGCGTGCTTTCGCACGCCTATGTCGCGGGCATCCCGCTTAGTGACGCATAGCCGTGCTTCCCTCATCGAGATGGCCGGGACAAGCCCGGCCATGACGGTTAACTCGTCGGATCAAAGTACGAGACCCATGATGACCATCGCCGACAGAAAGCAGGCAACGGCAGCCAGCGGACGCGCAGCGCTGGCTTGACACACTTTGGCGCGGCGCTACAGGCAAAAGACGCCGCCGCGACAGCCGGGTTGTTCCTGACGGACGGTCATCTGGCGCGACGTTCTCGCCTTCACCTGGACGATCCAGACCAAGGCCGGACGGCAGGCCATCGCGGCATTGCTGCAAGAAACGCTGGCGCGCACGAAGCCAGGGCAATTTCATATTTCTTCCAGGCGCACGCCACCGCGCTGGGTGACGCGCGCCGGCATCGAAACAATCGAGGTGCTGTTCGACTTCGAGACTGCATTCGGCCCCGCCAACGGCGTGGTGCGGCTGGTGCCCGATCCACAGGCCCCATCGCAGTTACGCGCATGGACCCTGAACACGAACCTGCACGAGTTGCGGGGTTACGAAGAAGAATTCAAAAGGCGCGAGCCGCCGGACAGCACGCGCGACTTCGGCGCCGATAACTGGAGCGACCGACTCGCCAAAGTGCGCAGTTACGCCGATCACGATCCAACCGTGATTGTCGTCGGCGGCGGCCAGGCCGGCCTTGCGATCGCCGCCCGGCTGCATCAGCTCGGCGTCGACACACTTGATTGTCGACCGACACAAACGCATCGGCGACAACTGGCGCACGCGCTATCATTCGCTGACGCTGCACAACGAAGTCTACGTCAACCACCTGCCCTATCTGCCGTTCCCGCCGACATTTCCCGTCTATATCCCGAAGGACAAGCTGGCGAACTGGTTCGAGTTTTATGTCGAAGCGCTGGAATTGAACTACTGGACCGGCACCGAGCTTGTCAGCGGCAGCTACGACGACAAGCGCAAGCAATGGTCGGTCACGTTGCGCCGGTCGGACGGCACCGAGCGTGTCATGCATCCGCGCCACCTGATCTTTGCGACCGGCGTCAGCAGCATTCCCTACACGCCGTCCGATATACCCGGCCTCGACGATTTCGCCGGCGTCAAGGTGCACTCCGGAGATTTCAAGCATGCCGAACATTGGAGAGGCCGCAAGGCGCTGGTGCTCGGCAGCGGCACCAGCGGCCACGACGTCGCGCAGGAACTGCATTCCCATGGCGCGCATGTCACCATGATCCAGCGCAGCAAGACCTATGTGGTGAGCCTCAAGGAAGCGCAGAGCGTCTACGCGATCTATTCCGAGGGCATTCCGTTCGACGATTGCGACCTGCTGGCAACGTCATTCCCCTATCCGGTGCTGCAACGCTCCTATCAGATTTCGACCGCCAAGGGCCGCGAGGTCGACAAGGCGCTGCTGGAAGGCCTGGAGAAACGCGGTTTCCGGCTGCACTTCGGCGAAGACGAGACCGGCTTTCAGATGATGTATCTGCGCCGTGGCGGCGGCTACTACTTCAATGTCGGCTGCTCCGACCTCATCATTTCCGGCGCAATCGACCTTATCCAATATGCCGATATCGATACTTTCGTTCCGGAGGGCGCGCGGATGCGCGACGGAAAACTTGTGCCGGCCGACCTGCTGGTTCTGGCCACGGGTTATTTGAGTCAGCAGGAAACGGTCCGCCGCTATCTTGGCGATGCCGTCGCCGACCGCATCGGCCCGGTCTGGGGATTCGATGACGGCGGCGAACTGCGCAACATGTGGCGGCGCACCGCGCAACCGGGGCTCTGGTTCACCGCCGGCAGCCTCGCGCAATGCCGGATTTTCTCGCGCTATCTCGCGCTGCAGATCAAGGCGCTGGAAGAAGGCTTGGTGGAGTAGAGCCTCATCCGTGCGTTGCCGCGCGAAAGCGCGGAATCTCAGCGCCATGAGGCGCGTCGATATCCATCGTACGCCGCGCTGAGTCGCGGCTCTCGCAGGGACGAGGTCGGAGTTTAGCGCGACCAACGCGCGCGAACCACAGCAACGCGTTCCAGGCAATGCCGACGCTCAGGCCGATCGCATAGGACCACCACACGCCGAGCGGCTCCGCCAGCAGGTGCACGGCCAGCAGGCTCAAGCCCAGCCCGATCAATGGCGCCTGCACATGCGCGGCCACGCTCGCGGCCGCTGGTCCGCCGATGCGCGGATGCAGAATGATGAAGAACGACCCCATCGCGACCGGAAAAAATGCGAACAGACCCGATGCAAACGAACCGATCGAATTGCTGGCGGCCGTGACGACAATGACGCAGAGCGTCACCACGCCCGCGCGCCAAGCCAGATCGGCACTGGTGAACGCGACACGCGCCTTTGCCGCGCCTTCTGCGCGGAAGCGGGTGCCGGCAAGGATCGTCAGCGGGAACACCACAACGTTCAGCAGGACAGCGCTGGTGACCGTCCAATCCACCAGCCGCGTCAGAGCGGCGCAAACGAACCAAACCAGATAGGCAAATCCCAGACTGACCAGCAACGATCTGCGTTGCGCCAGCGCGGCATAACTGAGCGCAAAAACCGCCACCACTGCATTCGCCACGATGCTGCCCACCGCGCTTTGCGCGATGAAGGCGGGCGGATGCTCGATGGCGAGAATAATCATCGCCGCGCCGCCGGCGGTCGGCAGCGCGGCAATCAATGAACCGATGAAAGGTCCGCTGCGCTCGACCACGACCGAGGCGCCGACAACGATCGACGCCGTCATGACGATCTTGAGCAGCAGACTGATCAGAAGGAGTGCCATCGGCTAGACCGCTATGCCATGGCGGCGCGCCAATAGCACGGCAAGGCTCCACCCGACCGACGTGGCAAGCGCCAGCGTCAGGCCGATCACCGAGCCAAAGGCATCGGCGGAAAAGTGCAGCACTGTGCAGGCAAAGGCGAAGCCGACCAGCCCGAGCACGGCATTGGCCAGCACGGCCGCAGCCGCCGGGCCGCCGACCCGGTTATGCAAAATGAACATGATGCTGATCAGAACCACCGGAAATACCGCGAGAATACCGCTGCCGCCGGGGCCGAGCTGGAAGCTGAAGGTCACGACCACGCCGACCAGCAAAGCGACCAGGCCCGCGCGCAGCGCCATATCCGTCCAGCGCGTGCGAAAACCGGCAACCCGTACATGGCGCAAGGGCCGCGCCAGCCACAGGCAAATGCCCAGAACAACGACGTTCACCACTGCGACGGTGATAAACGTCCAGTTCACCGAGATCACAATGCTGGCAAGGATCAACCAGACCAGAAACGCCAGCGCCATGCTGACCGCACGCGATCGTGTTTGCGCCAGCAGTGCATATGTCAGTGCGAAGATCACGTTTGCCGCATTGATGGCAAGGCTCGCGATCGCGCTTTGCGCAATGAAATGCGCGTCGTGATCAATCGCGAGAAACACATAGACCGGGCCGGCGCCGATCGGCAGCGTTGCCACCAGGCCGCCGAGCAAGGGCCCGACGCGCTCCGCCGTCACGGTCGCCGCCAGGACGAAGCCGGCGGTGACGGCCATTTTCACGATAAGCGTGAGCGCGAAATAGAGATCGGGGGGCATTTCAGTTCCACAGTCATCGCCGGGCTTGTCCCGGCGATCCCGATCAGGCCGGCACAACTTTGCCTTCCCAAGCGAGATGGCCGGGACATAAGGGCGTTTACGCCCGTCTTCGACGGGCTATGCCCGGCCATGACATTCTCCTAGACCCGCGCCAGCTTCACTTCAACCGGCGGTCCATTCTTGATTGTCTGGTACACAACGCAATAGCGCTCGGTGAGCTTGAGCAACTGATCGAGCTTGTCCTGCGCCGCATCGGTGTCGAGATCGAAACGCAGGCGAATTTGCGAGAATCCAACCGCTGCATCTTTCGCAACGCCAAGCGTGCCGCGGAAATCGAGATCGCCTTCCGCCGAGATGGCCGCGGATTTCAGCGGAATATCGAGTGCCGTCGATACGGCCTTGAGCGTGACTCCCGCGCAGGCCACCAGCGCTTCCAGCAGCATGTCGCCCGAGCATAGTTCGAGGCCGGAGCCTCCGGTCGCCGGATGCAGACCGGCAATCGCCAGCGCGCGGCCCGTTTCCACTTTGCACGCGATATTGACGTCGTCGATGGTGCCCTTGGCCCTGAGCGTAATGTATGCGGCCTTCGGGTCGCGCTTGTAGCGCTCCTTGATTGGCGCCTGCATGGCGCGCAATTCATGGCATTCATTTAACAACTCCATTCTCTCAATCGTCATTGCCGGGCATAGCCCGTCGAGGACGGGCGTAATCGCCCTTATGTCCCGGCCATCTCGACCTGGGAAGGCAATGCCGTGCCGCGAGCTAGCGCGGGTATGCGCCGCGACAAGCACGGGCATGACGGAAAAAAGCCTTCATGCATTCGGTGTCAGCACAACGCGGCCGATCACCTTGCCCGCGCGAAGCTGATCCATCACCGCGTTCACGTCAGCGAGCGGACGCGTTGCGACCGGAACCGGCGGCATGCCGGTGCGCCGGACGAGGTCGATCAGCTCCTTCATCTCGGGCAGGCTTCCGACATAAGAACCCTGAATGGTCAACGCCCGCATCGGTATCGGCGGCAATGAAATTGTGATGTCGCCCCCGTAGAGGCCGACGATAACGTATTTGCCGCCCTTTGATCAGGCTGTCGTAGCCGACACGCGCGCTCTGCGAAGAGCCGACAAGATCGATCACGCCCCAGGTCGCCGCCATTGGTCATGTCGATGATCTTCTGCGCCGCATCAGCCGCGCCGCCATCAACCACTGCAACGGCGCCGGCCTTCTTCGCGGCGTCGCGCTTGGCCGGATCGATGTCGACGACGATGGCGCTATGGCCGCCCATTGCTTTGTGCAAGGCGAGACACATCAGCCCGAGGCCGCCGGCGCCGATAATCACGGTCGGCTCGGTCGTCAGTGTCGGAATCTTCTTCAGGGCGCCGTAGGTCGTAACACCCGAGCAGGCGAGTGGCGCCGCGCGCTCCGGCGGCAGGTCGCCGATGTCGAACAGATAACGCGGATGCGGCAACATCAAATAGTCGGCATATCCGCCATTGGAAAAAACGCCGAGGCTGCGCATGGCGCGGCAGAGATTTTCCTCGCCGCGCTTGCACGGTCCGCATGTTCCGCAGCCGATCCACGGATGCGCCAGCACGCGCGCACCGATCTTGACGCCTTTGGCGTCGGGACCGGCCGCGACCACCTCGCCGACGTTTTCGTGGCCAAGCGTCACAGGAAGTTTCATGCCGCGGTCGGCCAGGCTCATGCGCTTGCCGCCGCCAAGATCGAAATAGCCGTCCGCCAGATGCAGATCGCTATGGCAGACGCCGGCTGCCAGAACTTTCAGCAGGACCTCGCTGCCCTTCGGTTGCGGAGTGGGCTGTTCGTTAAGCTGTAACGGCTGGCCGCAAACGCAAACCTGGAACATGCGCATTTCGAATTCCTCCCGGCTTCTTTCGTGTCCCACGACCCTGCCAAGAGGCTGGCCGGGACAAGCCAACACAAGGAACCACATTACACCGCCAAATTTCTAGGCACTTTTGCCCGCCGCCGGAAT
The DNA here is from genome assembly GCA_963819915.1 of uncultured Alphaproteobacteria bacterium. Lineage (GTDB taxonomy): Bacteria > Pseudomonadota > Alphaproteobacteria > Rhizobiales > Xanthobacteraceae > Pseudolabrys. The sequence continues at coordinate 399,675 of CAWFXX010000005.1, read as the reverse complement.
ATCTTTCTGTCTGCCCGTGACTTAAAGCCCCGCCTCCGCTATCCCCCTAGGCCCATGGCTTCGCTTGCTCTCGACAGCAGTACGCGTTCGGCGTCCGAAATACCCGCCCGTTCCTCGGGCGACCTGATCGACGCGCGCGCCCTCACCGCCGAAATAGAGGAGCTCCTGAAGGCACACTCTGGCGGCGAGCGCGAGCTGCGGTCGCTGCTGGCGCAGCGCCTTAAATTAGCGCTGGCCGAAGGACGCGCGAAGGCCGAGCAATTGCTGTTGAAAGACCGGCACGGGCGCCGTTGCGCCGAACGCCTGTGCCGGATGGAAGACCAGATCATCCGCATTCTGTTCGATTCCGCGCGCAAGCTTTATCCGTCACAGAACCCATCCGAAGCCGAGCGCATGGCGGTGGTCGCGACCGGCGGCTACGGCCGCGGATTGCAGGCGCCCGGCTCCGACATCGATCTGCTGTTCCTGCTGCCTTACAAACAAACCGCCTGGGGTGAGTCGGTCGCGGAGGCCATTCTCTATTGCCTTTGGGACACCGGACTTAAAGTCGGCCACGCCACGCGATCGGTTGACGAGTGTATCCGCCAGGCCAAGGCGGACATGACGATCCGCACGGCCATTCTGGAAGCGCGCTTCCTGCTTGGCGACAAAAAGCTGTTCGACGAGCTGCAGACCCGATTCGATGATGAGGTGGTCCGCAATACCGCGGCTGAGTTCGTTGCCGCCAAGCTTGCCGAACGCGAAGACCGCGTCCGCCGCAGCGGACAGTCCCGCTACCTGGTCGAGCCGAACGTCAAGGACGGCAAAGGCGGCTTACGCGACCTGCATACGCTCTTCTGGATCGCCAAGTACGTCTATCGCGTGCGTGAGCCGGATGAGCTGATCAAGCGCGGCGTGTTCGACAAACCGGAATACCAGCGTTTTCGCGCCTGTGAGGATTTTCTCTGGTCGGTGCGATGCCACATGCATTTCCTGATGGGACGCGCCGAAGAACGGCTGTCGTTCGATATCCAGCGCGAGATCGCCGTGCGCCTCGGTTATACCGAGCACCCCGGCCTGCAGGACGTCGAACGCTTCATGAAACACTACTTCCTGATCGCCAAGGATGTCGGCGACCTCACGGCGATCCTGTGCGCCGAACTGGAAGATAGCCACGCCAAGAGCGTGCCGGTCCTGAGCCGCGTGATGGCGCGGCTGCGGCCCGTGAAGCGCCGGAAACTTGCCGAAAGCGATGATTTTATCGTCGACAAGAACCGCATTCGCCTTGCCCAGGCCAACGTCTTCAAGCGCGATCCCGTCAACCTGATCCGGATCTTTTACCTCGCGCAGAAGCACAATCTCGCATTTCACCCCGACGCCATGCGCGCCATCACGCGCTCGCTCAAGCTGATCGATGCCAAATTGCGCGAGAACAAGGAAGCCAACGAGTTGTTCGTCGACATTCTGACGTCGAAGAACGATCCGGAAACCGTGCTGCGCAGGATGAACGAGGCCGGCGTGCTCGGCCACTTTGTGCCGGCCTTCGGCAAGATTGTCGCAATGATGCAGTTCAATATGTACCACCACTATACGGTGGACGAGCATCTGCTGCGGTGCATTGGTGTGCTGGCTGAAATCGAACGCGGCAGCAACAGCGAGACGCCGCTTGCCAACGAGCTGATGCACAAGATTCGGCCCGAACACCGGCGCGTTCTCTACGTTACAATGTTCCTCCACGACATCGCCAAAGGCCGTCCGGAAGATCACTCCATCGCCGGCGCACGGGTGGCGAAGCGTTTCTGCCCGCGGCTTGGTTTTTCAGCGGCGGACACCGAAACGGCCGCCTGGCTCATTGAAAATCACCTGGTCATGTCGAGTGTCGCGCAGTCGCGCGACCTGTCCGACCGCAAGACCATCGAGAATTTCGCTGCGACCGTGCAGTCGGCCGAACGACTCAAATTGCTGACCCTCCTGACCACCGCCGACATTCGCGCGGTCGGCCCGGGTGTGTGGAATGGCTGGAAAGCCCAGCTTATACGCACGCTCTATTACGAGACCGAGCCGGTACTGACCGGCGGCTTCTCGGAGGTTAACCGAGCGCAGCGCGTGGCAATCGCGCAAAACGAATTTCGCCTGGCGATGAAGGACTGGCCGCAAGAGCGGCTCGAGAGCTATATCGCCAAGCTTTATCCGGCCTATTGGCTCAAGGTTGACCTGCCGCACAAGATCGAGCACGCCAATTTCGTGCGTGCCACGGAGGATGCCGAGAAGCGGCTTGCGACATCGGTGGCTTTTGATGCCGAGCGTGCCGTCACCGAGCTCACGTTGCTCGCACCCGATCACCCCTGGCTGCTGTCGATCATTGCCGGTGCATGCGCGATGGCCGGCGCAAACATCGTCGACGCCCAGATCTACACCACCACCGATGGCCGCGCGCTCGACACCATTTCGCTGTCGCGCGAATTCGATCGCGACGAAGATGAGGAACGGCGTGCAAGCCGCATTGCCGACTCGATTGAAAAGGCGTTGCGCGGTGAGTTGCGGCTGCCGGACGTCGTCGCCAAGCGCTCGCCGCCCAAGGGCCGCATCCGCGCATTCGCGCTGGAGCCGGCGGTCACCATCAATAATCAGTGGTCGCACCGCTACACGATGGTCGAAGTCACGGGCCTCGACCGCACTGGCCTGCTCTATGAGCTGACGGCCACACTGTCGAAGCTCAATCTCAATATTGCCTCAGCCCACGTTGCGACCTTCGGCGAGCGCGTGGTGGACGTTTTCTATGTGACCGACCTGATGGGCGCGCAGATCAATTCGCCGACGCGCCAGGCAGCAATTAAACGTGCTCTGGTTGCGCTTTTTGCAGCCACTGACGGCAGCAAGACCGAAAAAGCCGCCGTCAATTAAAGAGCCGCAGACCGGCCCTATTGCCCGGATTTCCTGCAAAAATGCACCTTAACGGCCCCTTAAATCGGCCCGCTTAGCGTGACGCTGGGGGCCGGCGGTTTGTATCCGCCGGCACGGAACGGGTCGCGTGATGGCGTCAAAACGGGGACATACGGGCACGCGCCGGGAGCCGGCGTTCGACAAAAGCCCCGAGCTGCGCGTGTCCGCCGACGATCGGCCCGCGCCCGCCACCGAACGACCGGTCGCTGACAGCAAACCACCCGCTCGGCGTCGCAAGCGGCGCGCACGCAAGGCGCGGCCCGCACGCAGCAAGCGCGCGCTGATCGGCCGGATTGCCTACTGGGGCCTTGTTGTCTGCCTGTGGCTCGCAATCGGCGGCGTCGGCGTAGTTGCCTGGGTCGGCGCACATCTGCCGCCCATCCAGTCGCTGGAAATTCCGAAGCGGCCTCCCTCAATTCAGATCGTGGACGCACAGGGACACGCGCTTGCCCGTCGCGGCGATCTCGCCGGCGCGCCAATGCCCTTGAAGGAAATGCCGGCTTATGTGCCGAGAGCTTTCGTCGCCATCGAAGACCGGCGCTTCTACGAACACTATGGCATTGATCCATTCGGCATCGGGCGCGCCGCGGTTGCCAATATTTTACATCGCAGCGTCGCGCAAGGTGGTTCGACAATTACACAGCAGCTCGCCAAGAATCTTTTTCTGACGCAAGAACGCACGATCACGCGCAAGCTTCAGGAAGCGCTTCTGGCCCTCTGGCTTGAACGTAAATTTTCCAAGACGCAAATCCTCGAAATGTATCTCAACCGGGTCTATTTCGGATCAGGCGCCTACGGCATCGAGCAAGCCTCGCAGCGGTATTTTGGAAAATCCGCAAAACAAATCACATTGGCCGAAGCTGCGCTGCTCGCCGGACTGGTGAAATCGCCGTCGCGGCTCGCTCCGACGCGTAATTTCGACGGCGCCGAAAAGCGCGCCAAGGTCGTGCTCACGGCGATGACCGAGCTCAAGTTCATTAATCCCGGCACCGAACGCATTGCGTTGTCGCATCCACCAAGAATTGTCGCGCAGGCCAGCAATGGCGCCGTGAACTACGTGGCCGATTGGGTCATGGATGCACTCAACGACGCGCTTGGTCATGTCGACGAAGACATCGTCGTATACACCACGATCGATGCGAACCTGCAGGCCAATGCGGAAAAGTCCCTCGAGGAAGAACTCGCGCAGAAGGGCGATAAAAATGGCGTTGCGCAAGGCGCAATGGTCGCGATGACACCGGACGGCGCGGTGCGCGCGATGGTCGGCGGCCGCAGCTATGCCGATAGCCAGTTCAACCGCGCGGTCGCCGCCAAGCGACAGCCCGGCTCCGCGTTCAAACCGTTCGTCTACCTTACCGCGCTAGAACACGGCCTCACGCCCGATACCGTGCGCGAGGACAAACCGATCAACGTCAAAGGCTGGCAGCCTGAAAATTATGGCCATGAGTATTTTGGACCAGTCACGCTGACTAAGGCGCTCGCGCTTTCGCTCAATACGGTGTCGGTGCGCCTGACGCTGGAAGTCACCCCTCTGGCAGTGGTGCGCACTGCGTACCGGCTCGGCATAGCCTCAAAGCTCGAGCCCAACGCATCGATCGCGCTCGGCACCTCGGAAGTCTCGATGCTGGAACTGGTCGGAGCTTACGCATCATTTGCCAATGGCGGCTATGCCCTCATCCCGCACGTGATCGAGAAGATCGCAGCCTCCAACGGCAAGGTGCTTTACAGCCGCAGTTCCCAGCAGCTCGGCCGCATCGTCGAAGCGCGCTACGTCTCGATGATGAACACGATGATGGCCGAGACCCTGACCATCGGCACCGCGCACAAGGCCGCCTTGCCGGGCTGGCCGGCCGCGGGAAAAACCGGCACGTCGCAGGATTTCCGCGACGCCTGGTTCATCGGCTACACAGCACACCTCGTCACCGGCGTCTGGCTTGGCAATGACGACGGCACGCCAACCAAGCATGTCACCGGCGGCAGCCTGCCGGTGGAAATCTGGAGCCGCTTCATGCGCGGCGCGCATCAAGGCGTGCCGGTTGCGAGCCTTCCAGGCTCCGGAGGCAGCGGTCTGTTCTCCGGATTGTTCGGCGGGCAGCCGAGGCCGACGCCACCTGCACCGATACAGCCGGTCGCGGCCAATAATTCAGCGACCACTGGCAGTGGTGGTCTCGACGGCTGGCTACTCAACAATCTTTTCGGCCGCCGCTGAGGTCAGTGTTTGACGGCGCGGCTGCGCACACCACGCGTCACCAGCCAAACCGCCAGCGTCGCGCATCCCATCACCGCCACGCCAAGAACGAGCGGCCACGCGCTTTGGCCCAGAAACCAGCCGACCGCCGCGCCGCAAAGCGCCGCCGCGCTTTGCTGAATAAACCCGAACAACGATGACGCCGCGCCGGCGCGCTCGGGAAATGGCGTCATTGCGCCGGCGATGCCTTGCGGCAGCACCATCCCGAGACCAGCGAGATAAATGGCGACGGGCAATACCAGCGATAATGACGACGTCAGCCCGCATGCGACGGCCGCCACCATGCCAAGCCCGCCGGCGGCACAAGCGCATCCGCCAGCACCGAGCACGCCGTCGATCCCGAGCCTGACCACGATGCGCGCGGCCAGGGCCGAGCCGGTCATGTAGCCAACCGAGCCAAGCGCGAAGGCCACACCGAAGTCGAACGGCGTCAATCCGTACAAGTTTTGCAGCACGAAGGCCGCGCCCGAAATCCAGGCGAACAGTCCGGCATAGCTTGCCGAAGCGATGCCAAGATAGGCGAGATAAGCCGGGTTGCGTGCAACGATACGATAGGAGCGACCCATGGACGCTATCGAGACAGGCTCAGCGGCGCGTGCATTCAATGTTTCCGGAAGCAGCCACCAGACAATTCCCGCTCCCAGCAGACCGGCGGCGACCAGCGCGAAAAACACAGCCCGCCAGCCGAAACCGGTTTGCAACAGACCGCCGGCAATCGGCGCGAGCACGGGCGCGAGCGCCATCACCGAGCCGATCAAGGACAACTCCCGCCCAGCATGGGCGCCTGCATAGATGTCACGGACGATCGCACGCGCAAGCACGATGCCGCCGGAACCTCCGAGCGCCTGAAAAGCGCGCGCAACAATCAGCATTTCAATCGACGTCGAGAGCGCACAGGCCAGGCTCGCAACGCAGTAGAGCGCCACGGCGGCCATCAAGACCGGCTTGCGCCCGTGCCGGTCGGACAGCGGACCATAAAAAATCTGTCCGGCCGCGAAGCCGATCAGATAGGCGGAAATTGTGAACTGTACCTGGGCGGTCGACGCATGGAGTTGCCGCGCGATGTCCGGAAGTGACGGCAGATACATGTCGGTGGTGAGCGGACCAATCGCGCTGAGTGCGGCCAGCAAAGCAGTCAGCGCGAAGGTGCCAGGACGCAACATGGATCGATGTTTCTGCGGGAGGATCTGTTTTACGAAAGGGTATCAAGCCCATATCGGTGCAAGTCGGCGCCATGCGCGTCCAGCCAGGCTTTGGCACGGCCCATATCGGGGCAGATCCGCTCGACCAAGCGCCAGAACCGGCGCGAGTGGTTCATCTCGATCAGATGAGCGACTTCGTGCGCGGCGAGATAATCGAGCACAAATGGCGGCGCCAGGATCAAACGCCAAGAATACGACAATACGCCGGTGGACGAGCACGACCCCCAGCGGCTCGATTGGTCGCGCACCGATACCCGCCTGATCTCGACCCCGAGCGCTTGCGCAGCCTGATGGCTTGCCGCCTCCAGGTGGCGTTTCGCTTCGCGCTTGAGAAAGTCCTGTACGCGACGCGGAAGATGCGGTGCCTGCCCGGCGACACAGAGCAGCCGTTCGTCCGCTTGTATCTCTGTCCACACGGTCCCGCGCGCGCCGCGCCGGTGGCAGATACGGTGCTCAACTCCGCGCAGCGGGAACACGGCACCGTGCACGAAAGGCGCGCCATCCGGCAGGCGGCGCAGCCGCGCCGCGATCCACGCACCATGTTTCTGTGCAAACTCCCTGGCCTGCTTCATGCTGCCGCGCGGCGGCATGGTAAGCACCACCTCGCGGTTGGCGGCATGAATGCGCAATGTGTATCGCCGCGCTTGCCGGTGGCGCCGGACACGCACCAGGTAAACCTCACCGTCGAATTCGACCGTGATGGACGCCGGCTCGCTGGTCCGGCGAAAAAGCAAGGCGCGCAGCGGTATGGACATTATCGACCCAGAATCAAAGCGTGCGCGCAGTCTGGCACAACTGCACGCACGAATGCGAGGTCGTTACCGGGCGACAACCTTGAGCGAAGGGCGAGCGTTGCGGCTACCATTGTGCGACAGCACGAAATCCGCAATGCGCGGGGCGATCTCGGCACGGAACCGCGAGCCGTTGAAGACGCCATAATGCCCGACCGCAGGCTGCACATAGTGCGCCTTGTTGTCATCGGGGATGTTCACGCACAACGCGTGCGCGGCTTCGGTCTGACCGACGCTTGAAATATCGTCGTTCTCGCCTTCCACCGTCATAAGCGCGACGCGCCGGATAGCCGCCGGGTCGATGGGTCGACCGCGATGGGTCATTTGCCCCTTCGGCAGCGCATGACGAATGAACACGGTATCGACCGTCTGCAGATAGAACTCGGCGGCAAGATCCATGACCGCGAGATATTCGTCGTAGAATTCGCGATGCTTCTGGGCGGAATCGCCGTCGCCCTTGACCAGATGCAGGAACAGATTGTGATGCGCCTCGATGTGGCGATCGAGGTTCATGCTCATGAACCCGTGCAACTGCAGGAAGCCCGGATAGACGTCGCGCATTACGCCAGGATGCGGGAACGGCACTTTGGTGATGACGTGATTGCGGAACCAGTTTACGCCGCGCCGCTCGGCAAGCTTGTTGACTTCATTGGGGTTGATACGCGTATCGATCGGCCCGCCCATCAGCACCATCGAACGCGGCACATTGGGATCGTTATCCGCTTCCATCAACGCGACGGCCGCCATGACCGGCACCGACGGCTGGCACACGGCAATGACGTGCACGTCGCCGTCGAGCGCGTGCAATATGGATATGATGTAGTCGATATAGGTATCGAGATCGAAGCGCCCCTCCGCGTGCGGCACCATGCGTGCGTCGATCCATTCGGTGATGTAGACATCGTGGTTGGGCAGGAACGTCTCAACCGTCCCGCGCAACAATGTCGGATAGTGGCCCGACATCGGCGCCACGATCAGCAGTTTCGGCTGCGGGCGGCGCGGCGGACGCGTGAAGGCGCGTTCGAAATGCAGCAGCCGACAGAACGGACGCTGCCATATGCTCTTGATGGTGACAGGAATCTTCTCGGCGCCGACGGTGGTTGAGTCGATCCCCCACTCCGGACGGTGATAGCGGCGCGTCGAGCGCTCGAACAATTCCATCGTGGCCGCCATGGACTTGCCATAGGCGGTATGCGCGAGCGGATTGGCCGGATTTTTGAAGAACAACTTTGCGGCATCGGCAAAGGCGCGCGATGGATTGAGCGCGGCGTGCCCCATTTCGTAGAACCAGTACATGGGGGTCGCCAACAACGACCCACCATCGCCGGAGAGCGTCGCTGCTCCGCCGAATTCACCTATCGCCATAGAATCAGACCCCGGCCCTCGCTGCAGTGCGGGAGACTGTCGTTTTTCTGTCATAGCGTCAACATAGCGATAAGTTGTTCGTGTCCGGTTTACAACGCGGCAGGCGTCGATAAGTCCCAATAAATACTGCTGTTTTCCGGTTATTCCCCGGTCTGCAAGAGCGAGCCCTGCACCCGCGCGCTCTGCAAAAGTCTGAGGAAAGCCCATGACGCAGCCGCGAAAAGCACGACATTGAACGCAAATGCCTCCGCCATCAGATCGGCGCGAAACACATGGTCGATCACCAGCGCGCGCATGCCTTCAAATACGTAAGTCGGCGGCAAGGCCCAGGCGACATATTGCAGCCACTCCGGCAACACCGCGACCGGGTAGTAGACGCACGTCAGTGGCAGGAACAGAAACATGATGGTCCAGGCCATGCTTTCGGCGCCGAGACCGTTCCGCAGCAACAGGCCCGCGACGAAAATGCCGACGGACCAGCTCGTCAAAATGAGATTGACGAAAAAAGCCGCGAGCGCAAAGCCGAGCGCCCACAAATTGAACCCGAAGAAGGCGATGGCGAGCAGCGACACCGGGACCATCCCGATCGACAAGCGCACGATACTCATGATCATCAACGAGAGCAGGAATTCCGCCGGCCGCAGCGGCGACATCATGATGTTGCCGAGGTTGCGCGCGTACATTTCCTCGAGAAACGAAATCGAAAATCCGAGCTGCCCGCGGAACAGGATATCCCACAGCAGCACTGAGCCGATGAATACGCCGCCGGCGCGTGCGAAAAATCCCGCGTTCTGCGAAATGTAAACCTGCAGGAAGCCCCACATCAGCATCTGCACCGTCGGCCAGTAAATCAGGTCGAGAATGCGCGGCCACGAGGAGCGCAGCAGGTACCAGTAGCGCCGCACCATGGCGGCAACCCGATTGCGCGAAAAGTTCATTCCGGTGTCGGCGTCGATCATTGCGCGGCCTCGCGGTGCCGGCGTCCGCGCGCGACATCGAGGAACACCTCTTCCAGCGTTTCACGGCCGTAGCGCGCGAGCAGATGCGCCGGCGTGTCATCGTCCTCGATGCGTCCCGTCTTCATGATGATGACGCGCTCGCACAGTCGTTCGACTTCGCCCATGTTGTGAGAGGCGAGCAGCACCGTTGCGCCTTGTTCGGCGCGATAGCGTTCGAGCCGCGAGCGTACCCAGTCGGCCGTGTCGGGATCGAGCGATGCCGTCGGCTCGTCGAGCAGCAGCACTTCGGGTTTATTGAGCAGCGCCTTGGCGAGCGAGACCCGCGTCTTTTGTCCAGCCGATAGCTTGCCCGTCGGCCGGTCGAGAAATTCAGTCAGGTCGAGGTCGGCGGCAAGACTGGCGATGCGTTCGTCAATGTCCGGCACCGCGTAAAGCTGAGCAAACACGGATAGATTTTGCCGGACCGTGAGCCGCATCGGCATATCGACGTATGGGCTTTCGAAATTCATCCGATGCAGCACCCGGTAGCGATCGCGCGGCATATCGGCGCCCAGCACCGAGACGGTGCCCGCGGTGGGTGTCACCAGACCCATGATCATGGCGATGGTGGTGGTTTTGCCGGCGCCATTACCGCCGAGCAGACCGGTCATCGAACCAGGGGCCAGCCGAAACGAAATGCCATCGACCGCGGCCACGCCCTTGTAGCGTTTGACCAGATTGTCGACGGCGATGGCGGAGGCGCTTTCTGCGTTCATTGAGCGAAAGATGTGACGCTCCGCCGCAGGAAGTGCAAGCCCCGCCATGTACCGGCCTGCACCGGCATTTTGCACGCGTGTCGCATGGCGCTAGGCTCTGCGAATGGCCGCACCCAGCTTCGCCCAGCACCATCCGCGCCGCAATGTGCGCCTCGATACGTTGGTGCGGCTGCGCTGGCTTGCCATCATCGGGCAGACCACCGCGGTGCTCGCTGTCTACTACGGGCTCGATTTCGAGCTGCCGATCTACGCCTGCCTTGCCGCGATCGCGCTGGCGGCCTGGCTCAATGTGGCATTGCGGCTGCGTTTCCATTTGACACAGCGGCTTGAGCCTGACCGGGCGGCCTGGCTGCTGGCCTTCGACATTGCAGAACTGGCGGTCCTGCTGTTCCTGACCGGCGGCCTGCAGAATCCTTTTGCCTTCATGTTCCTCGGACCGGTGCTGCTGTCAGCCACCGCACTGCCACCGCGTTTCACCCTCACGCTCGGCGCGTTCGCCGTCGGCTGCGCGACCGTCCTGGTGTTCGTGCATTACCCGCTGCCGTGGGACAGCGACGATCCACTGCAATTGCCGCCGATCTATATGATGGGCGTCTGGCTTTGCATCCTGCTCGCGATCGGATTTATCGGGGTCTATGCCTGGCAGATCACCGAGGAATCGCGCCAGCTGTCCGACGCGCTGGCTGCGACCGAACTGGTGCTGGCGCGCGAACAGCATCTGTCGCAGCTCGACGGACTTGCGGCCGCGGCTGCACACGAGCTGGGTACGCCGCTCTCCACTATCTCGGTGATTGCCCGAGAGCTCGAACGCGCCATTGCCCCGCATGCGCCGCACGGCGACGACGTCCGCCTGTTGCGCGAACAGGCCACGCGCTGCCGCGATATTCTCGCCAAGCTGACGGAATTGTCGGCCGGCGGGGAGCCATTTGACCGCATGCCGCTGACCGCGCTGATCGAGGAAGTGGTGGCACCGCATCGCAATTTCGGGGTCGCCATCGCGGTCAATACGCCGGGCGACCGCAGCCCGAGCCGGTCGGCGCGCGCAACCCGGCCATCCTCTACGGCCTTGGAAATCTTCTCGAAAACGCGGTTGATTTCGCGGCCAACCAGGTCGCGGTCGACGTGCATTGGGACGAACTGACGGTCGACGTCACGATCAGCGACGACGGGCCGGGTTTTGCGCCGGAAATCCTGGGGCGCATCGGGGAGCCCTATGTCACCAGCCGGCACCATCAACCCGATGATACCAGCGAGGAATCGACCGGTTTGGGCCTCGGATTCTTCATTGCAAAGACCCTGCTCGAGCGGTCCGGCGCAACGCTTTCGTTCCAAAACCGGCCGGCGCCCGAGCGTGGCGCAATCGTCCGGCTCAGCTGGAGCCGCAGTGATTTCGAGCGGCCATTAACCCTCGTGGCGGCTTGAGCCGGACGCGGGTAATCACTATTTGTTGCGGTGTGGTGATGAGCCGGGCGAAGTACCATGCGCCATGGCTCGCCGCGCAGGTGACAACGTGGACGCCGTAGCAAACGAGACCGCCAAGCCGGCGGTGAAAGAGAATATTCCCGCCGAACGATCATTGCTGATCGTCGAAGACGACCATTCATTTTTGCAGCGGCTCGCCAAGGCGCTCGAACAGCGCGGCTTTACGGTGACGACGGCCGAAGTCGGTCGCCGACGGTCTGCTGCAAGTGGAGAAAGTGGCGCCTGCCTTTGCCGTGGTCGATATGCGGCTTGCGCGACGGCAACGGGCTCGACGTGATATCCGCGCTCAAGCGCCGGCGCCCGGACGCGCGCGGCATCATCCTCACCGGCTATGGCAACATTGCCACCGCGGTCAACGCGGTGAAGCTCGGCGCCGTCGACTACCTGGCCAAGCCGGTCGATGCCGATGACGTCGTCGCGGCATTGCTCGCGCAGGACAACACCAAGATAGAGCCGCCGGAAAATCCGATGTCGGCCGATCGCGTGCGGTGGGAGCACATTCAGCGCATCTACGAAATGTGCGGCCGCAACGTTTCGGAAACGGCACGCCGGCTCAACATGCATCGCCGGACCTTGCAGCGAATTCTGGCAAAACGCGCGCCGCGCTGATCTTCGCGGCAACTTCAGCCGACATCCCCATAAGGCCCGGTCGGATCGGCGAGCGATTGCAACCGCATCGCGGCGGCACGCGCGAACAGCAGCATCATCGACTTGCGTGTCGCGGCCGGCAATTTGTGCTCCGGCGCCTCGCATCTGAACTCCGCGCCAAACGCGTCGGCCACGATCAGCCCGGTATCGGGCGGGAAGATCTCGCACGGCACTTCGACCGTGGTGGCGAAGAACAGCCGGTCGCAATGGGCGCGGTAGTCCTGCCATTTCTGGTCGGCGCGAAAATCGGCGATCGAGGATTTGATCTCGACGATCCAGAGCTCCCCGCTCGAATCGAGACCGACGAGATCGGCGCGGCGGCCCGACGGCAGCGGCAATTCACTCACCACGCATCGTCCGTGCGCATGCAGCAGCCGCGCGGTGCCGCGCGCGATCGCCAGCGCGGTTTCCGACTGGCGGCCGTCGACGGGCAATTCGAGCGAAGGCGATATGAAGGCCATCAGTCGACCTTACGATGTGATCTTGACCGGACTTCGGCATGCCCGGACAATGCATACTAGCAGTATTCGCGTTTGCTCGCCGCCTGTTTTCATGGCTAAGAGATAGCGTTGTTTCGGACCGGCGCAAAGCCGGATCATTTTTGTGGCCGTCAGAGACTTATCATGTCCGTCGACTACGAGGTTGAATACGACAACCGCGCCCGCGTGCCGGAACACCCGGAGATTTTCGCCCGCTGGCAGCGCGAGGGGGCGGCCTACCGCGCGGCGGCGCGCAATGCCAAGCTCGCAATGTCCTACGGTCCCTCGTTGCGCCAGACCGTCGATCTGTTTCCCGCCAAGGACGACGACAAGGCGCCGTTCGCCATGTTCATTCACGGCGGCTGGTGGCGCTCGCTCGAGCCTGCGATGTTTTCCCAGCTGGCGGCCGGCCCGAATGCGCGCGGCATCTCGGTTGCAGTCGCCGGCTACGATCTTTGCCCGAACTGTCTCGATCGCCGACATCATCGACCAGATGCGAAACGCCTGCCTGATGCTGTGGCGCAAGCGCCGGCAGCGCATCTTCATCTATGGCCATTCGGCCGGCGGACATCTGGCCGCCTGCCTGGTCGCAACCGACTGGAAGACGTTCGGGGCCGACGTACCAGCCGATCTGGTGCCCGCAGCCTATGCCATTTCCGGCGTATTCGATCTCGCTGCCGCTCGTGCATGTATCGCAAAATCAGGACTTGCGGCTTGATGAGTCCGAGGCGCGGCGGGTATCGCCGCTCTACTGGAACGTGCCGCCCGGGCGCACGCTCGACGCGGTCGTCGGTGCGCAGGAATCGAGCGAGTTCCTGCGCCAGAGCAAGGCCATCGCCGAGGGCTGGCGGCAGCGCATGGCACTGACCCGCTACGAAGAAATCGCCGGTGCAAATCATTTCACGGTCGTCGATCCGCTCACCGACCCGAACAGCCCGATGACCGCGCGCGTTGCTGCTCTGGCAAACAGCGTCAATACGATCCCGCTTTAGACGCGGGACATCATGAAAACCAGTAGCGCCGCGCAAAAGCGACGGTCAGCGCGACGCCTACGATGACGATCAGCACACGGATAACCCTGCGCGGGATGACGCGCGCCACATAGGCGCCGATCAATCCGCCCCGCGATTGTTCCAACGGCAAGCGCCAAGGTTTGCGGCCACAACACGGCGCCTTGCGTCGCGAACACCAACGTCGCCGCAAGCCCATTCAGGCTGGAGACAAAATTCTTCGTGACATTGGCGGCGCGATAATCGCCCCCAGTTGCAAGCGAAAACACGCCGAGCATCAGGATGCCGACGCCGGCGCCGAAATATCCGCCGTAGAACGAGACCGGCAGCACAACCTTCAGGCTGGCAAAATCGAACGCGATGGCATGGCCGCGTCCTTCGGCACGCGCCCGCAGCCAGGCGCTGATCCGCTCGGAATAGGCAAACAGAAGCGTTGCAAAAGCGAGCAGCAGCGGCACGATCTGGGCGAACAGCCGTTCGGGCGTAAGCACCAGCAGCGCGGCGCCAAGGCCGGCGCCCACGATCGAGGCGACGATCAGGCTGATGAAGGCGCGGTCGAAAGGCGGCAGTTGCGAACGGTCGGCGAGCGCCGCCAGCATGGTCGCCGGCATGACGGAGGCGAGATTGCACACCGCCGCAAGCTGTGGCGATACGCCGGTTGCGATCAATGCCGGGTAGATCACGACCGCCGCGCCGCCGACCATGGCTGCGATGATCCCGGCAACGACGCCTGTGCCGGCGAGGAATGCGATGGTCAGAAGATCCATGAGCGATGACTTTCCTTGCCGCTCATTCCCGCGAAGAGCGGAAGTCCAGAGCCAAAATTCACTGTCTCGGCAATTCTCACCATGGGTCCCCGCTTGCGCGGGGACACCGGACTTGGCACGGTGACGACAGAAGCTAAAAAACGCCTGAATGCCGGTCTGCGCGCGGCCGAGGATCAACGCGTGGATGTCATGCGTGCCCTCGTAGGTGTTGACCGTTTCGAGGTTCGATAGCACGCGCATCACGTGATATTCCTCGGAAATGCCGTTGCCGCCGTGCATGTCGCGCGCGAGCCGCGCGATGTCGAGCGCCTTGCCACAGTTGTTGCGCTTCATCAGCGAGATCGACGGCGGCGAAGCTTTTCCGGCTTCCAGCATGCGTCCGAGCCGCAATGCGCCTTGCAGGCCGAGCGCGATTTCGGTCTGCATGTCGGCGAGCTTTTTCTGCACCAGCTGATTGGCGGCGAGCGGCCGGCCGAACTGCTTGCGATCGAGCACGTACTGGCGGGCGCGGTGCCAGCAGAATTCAGCGGCGCCCATGGCGCCCCAGGAAATGCCGAAGCGCGCGTTGTTGAGGCATCCGAACGGCCCGGCGAGGCCTTTCACGTTCGGCAACAAATTTTCTTCCGGCACAACGCAATTTTCCAGCACGATTTCGCCGGTGATCGAGGTACGGAGCGACAGCTTGCCTTCAATCTTCGGCGTCGAAAAACCCTTGGTGCCGCGCTCCACCAGAAAGCCGCGAATGACATTGTCGAGCTTGGCCCAAACCACCGCGACATGCGCGACGGGAGCATTGGAGATCCAGGTCTTGGCGCCATTGAGCTGGTAGCCGCCGGATACTTTTTCGGCGCGGGTGACCATGGAGCCCGGATCGGAGCCGTGGTCTGGCTCGGTCAGCCCGAAGCAACCGATGATCTCGCCGGTCGCAAGCTTTGGCAGATATTTGCGGCGCTGCGCCTCGGTGCCATAGGCATAGATCGGATACATCACCAGCGATGACTGCACCGACATCGTCGAGCGGTAACCGGAATCGACGCGTTCGAGCTCGCGCGCGATCAGGCCGTATGACACATAGCCGAGGCCGGCGCCGCCATATTCTTCGCGGAATGGTCGGACCAAGCAGGCCCAGCTTGCCCATCTCGGGCAACATGTTCGGGTCGTATTTTTCATCGCGGAAGGCCTCGGTAACGCGCGGCATCAGGTAGTCCTGCGCGAAGCCGCGCGCGGTGGTGCGCACCATGCGTTCGTCTTCGGTGAGCTCGCCCTCCAGATCGAGCGGGTCTTCCCAGACGAAGGCCGCGTCCTTCAGCATCACCGGCGTGCCACCGCGTTTTTCGGCCGTTTGCGACATGAAGCCTCCTCGGAATTGCCGTATTATAGACCCTGGCGACTGGGTGGCCAATGCGCGCCCTGCTTAGCCGGTTAGCGCTGCACAACGCTTGCATCGGGCGCCGCATCGGGCTTGGCTCCATGACGTCTCAGCAAGCAACGCACGAAAGGTCATTCTGCGTTGCGTCTCGTTGGATGCCGGGTCAAGCCCGGGCATGACGCCGAGCTTGATGCTCGGCCGCAAATCAGTGCCTATGACCAGCGCCGGCAGCCAGAGCGACAGCGCCGGCACGAAGGTGACCAGCATCAGCACGGCAAACAGCACGCCGTAAAACGGCCAGATGCCGCGCATAACCTCCTCAAGCTTCACGTTCCCGACGGCACAACCCACGAAAAGCGTCGAGCCGACCGGCGGGGTCAGCAGGCCGATGCCGAGGTTGAGCAGCATGATCATGCCGAAGTGCACCGGATCGACGCCGAGCTTCATCACGACCGGCAACAGAATCGGCGTACAGATCAGGATCAGCGGCGCCATATCCATGAGACAGCCGAGCACCAACAACATGACATTGATGAGCATGAGGATGACGTATTTGTTGTCCGATAAAGTGAGAAAAAACGCCGTAATGTGTGCCGGCATCTGCATCAGCGCCATCACGTAGCCGAATGACGATGCCATCGCGATGAGTGTCATCACCATCGCCACCGTCTTGAGCGTCCGGTGCACCAGCCCCGGCAGGTCGCGCCATCGGTAGTCGCGATAGATGAACATCGTGACGAAGAACGCCCAGATGCAGGCCATCGCACCGGCTTCGATCGCCGTGAAGATGCCGAGCAGGATGCCACCGATGATGATGACGATCGTGATCAGGCCCCAGCTTGCGTCGATGCTGATCTTGATCGCCTCGCGCAACGGCACCGCGTCGCCTTTCGGGTGGCCGTCGCGGTAGGCGATGAAGATGCACAAAGCGACCAGCGCAACCCCCAGCATCAGGCCCGGCACCACTCCGGCCATGAACAGGCTGATGATCGAAATGGTGCCGCCGGTCGCCAGCGAGTAGATCACCGCGTTATGGCTCGGCGGCACCATGATCGCCTGGACCGACGCGCTGATCGTAACGTTGGTGGCGAAGGCGCGCGGATAGCCGACCTTTTCCATTTGCGGGATCATGACCGAGCCGATCGCCGAAGTATCGGCGACCGAGGAGCCGGAGATCCCGCTCAGAAATGTCGTCGCCAGAATATTCACCGCAGAGAGGCCGCCACGGACACGCACAAGTCCTACAATCACGTTTGCAAATCGTACCAGGCGGCGAGCCATGCCGCCTTCCGCCATGATTGCGCCGGCGAGCACAAAGAACGGAATTGTAAGCATCGCCACTTTGCTCACGCCGTCGGAGATTTTCAGCATGACCGCTTCTGGCGGAATTCCGATCCACAGCGCGCCGACGAGCGCGCCGAGTCCGAGTGCATAGGAAATCGGCATGCCGATGGCGAAGCAAAAAAACAGCGTGCCGAGTAAAATGAGAAGATCCATGGCGGTCTATTCCACGGGCAAGTGTGGATTGTGGCCGGCGCTGGCCGGGCGGCCGATCATCAAGTGCTCAACGATGAACAACAATGTCAGCGCACCACCGACACGGAATCGCCGAATAGACCAGGCCGACCGACAGAAACGGAAAATCCGCGATGGTGTTGTCCCACGTCGTCTGGCACAACCGGATTCCGTAAATCACCATGAACACCGCGATTGCCGCCATCAGGATTTCGACAAGCAAGGCGCAGGCGCGCTGGCCATTTTCCGGCAACAAGTTGACGCCGACCGTGACAGCCATGTGGATGCCGAGCCGGTAACAGGCCGCGGCGCCGAAGAACGTCAGCCAGATCGTGAGCAAGACTGCCGCCGGTTCAGGCCACGACGCCGCGCTGTTGAGAACGTAACGCGTGTAGACCCCCCAGGGGATCACCGCCGAAATCAACACCAGCGCCGTGCCGGCGATCAGCACGCAAACGAAATAAAGCGCATCCATCGCCTTGCGGAAGGAGGCGGTTATTGCGTTCATCTCGCCAATTCCGCGATCGGGTGCGTTCCGTTACTTCGTTTCCTGGATCCGTTTGACCGTCGCGGCGTATTTGGGACCGTATTTGTCCCATACCGGTTTGACCGCGTCCTGGAAGGCTTTCTTGTCGGCGTCCGAGACCTGGATGATCTGGATGCCCGCGGCCTTGGCCTTGTCCATGGCCTGCTGTTCGTAGGCAATCCAGAGCTTGCGTTCTTCCTGTTGCGCTTCCTTGGCGAACTTCAGGAGGAGCGCCTGGTCCTCTTTCGACATCGCGTCCCAGGCCTTCTTCGAGAACACCAGCATTTCCGGCACGATCAGATGCTCATCGATCGTGTAGAACTTGGCAACCTGGTAGTGATTGTCGAACACGAAACTCGGCGGATTGTTCTCCGCGCCGTCCACCACGCCGGTCTGCAAGTGCACTGAAGACCTGGTCGTAACCCATGGCGACGCCGTTGCCGCCCATGGCGTTGGCCATGTCGACGAAGATCGGATTGCCGATGACGCGGATCTTGAGGCCCTTGAGGTCGGCGACGGTTTTGATCGGCTTCTTCGTGTCGTAGAAATTGCGCGCGCCTGCATCCATCCAGCACAGGCCAATCAGTCCCTTGCCGCTATTGGTCACCTTGTCGAGCAATTCCTGGCCGATCGGTCCATCGATGACCTGCTGCATGTGCGCCGTATTGCGGAACACGTAAGGCATATTGAACACGTTGAGATCATCAACGACCGGGCCGAGCGCGCCGACGCTGACGCGCGCGAAGGCAATGGCACCAATCTGCGCCTGCTCGATCGCTTCCTTCTCGCCGCCAAGCTGCATCGCCGGATACATCTGGACGCTGACGCGGCCATTCGTGGCCTGCTCGAGCTTTTTGCCGAGGTTCTCGACGGCGACCACGGTCGGATAGCCGGCGGCATGAACGTCCGATGCTTTCAGCACCGTTTTTTGTTGCGCTGCGGCCGGCATGCTCGCATACGCGACGGCCACGAGCGCGGTGGCAAGGAACGCGGCAAAGTTCTTCATGTCGGCGGACCTCCCGGTTTATGATTATAGTATTGGACCGACTATAGCCGAGAAAACAGAAATGCATATCCTGATTACCGGCGCGGCCGGCGATGTCGGAACACGGTCTGCGGACATTGCTCAAAGGTGTCTATCCACGCATTCGCCTCAGCGATATCCGGAAACCCGCCGATCTTGCCGCGGATGAAGACTTCATCGCTGCCGATCTTGCAGACTTGCAGCCAGGTCGAAGCGATCACCGCCGGCATCGATGGCATTGTTCATCTCGGCGGCCATTCGGTCGAAGGCTCGTGGGATACGATCCACAAAGCCAATATCATCGGCTGCTACAACCTGTTCGAGGCGGCCTATCGCGCCGGAGTAAAGCGCGTGGTGTTTGCCTCATCCAATCACGCGGTTGGCTTTTATCCGCGCGAGCAGAAGATCGGCGTAAATGTCACGTTGCGACCGGACAGCCGCTATGGCGTCAGCAAGGCCTTCGGCGAAGCGGTCGGCGCACTGTATGCCGACAAGCATGGGCTGCGCGTGACCTGCCTCCGCATCGGCAACGTGAACGACATGCCGCTCGACAAGCGCCGGCTATCGATCTGGATCAAGCCGGAAGATCTCGCGCAACTCGTTCGCATCGGGCTTGAGCATCCCGATATCCGCTTCGAGGTTTTTTACGGGTCATCCGACAACGACGCGGGCTGGTGGGACAACAGCAACGCCCGGCGCTTTGGCTATCGTCCGCAATACCGCTCGCAGGATTTCCAGGCACAGGCGCTAGCCGAGCAGGCAAAGCTTCCCCCCGATCCGGTCGGCGATCGATTTCAGGGTGGCCCGTTCTGTTCGGCCGAATATGACGCCGACCGCAAATCGTGAGCCAAACAAAAACCCCGCCGGCGGTCAGATCGCCATCTTCAGATCTTTGGAGGCGCGGAAAGCGACTTTCTTGCTGGCCTTGATCTTGATCGCTTCACCGGTCATCGGATTGCGGCCCATGCGCGCGGCGCGCTTGCGGACCAGCAGAATGCCGAGCCCGGCAACCTTGACCCGCTCGCCCTTCTTCAGGTGCTTGGTGATCATGCCGATCAGGTCTTCCATCATTTCCAGGCCCTGCTTCTTGGTCAGCTTCGGTTATGGCCAATGTTCCGTTGGCTTTTTGCGCGGGCTTAACCACAGAAAGCTCAAACCTCGCGCGTGAAAACAGGCCGTAAGGGAACTCGGCCCGTTGCCGCTCTCGAGCGTTTCGTCTATTCAAGATTTACGCGCGCCCGTAGCTCAGCTGGATAGAGCGTTGCCCTCCGAAGGCAAAGGTCGGACGTTCGAATCGTCTCGGGCGCGCCAGCTGTTTGCAACGCCACGCTTTCCGAAATTTCCCAGAATCATTCCGGCGGACCAACGCCGGTCATTGCGGAACCCACCGGGAGGACCACCATGCCGATCTCGCGCCGCACGTTGATCGCCACGCTCGGCTTCGGTTCGGCAGCAACAATGCTGCCACGCAAGGCCTTCGCCGCCTATCCGGAGCGGCCGATCCATCTGATTGTGCCATTTGCGCCCGGAGGTAATGCCGACATTGTTGGCCGCGTGGTCGGCGACCAGATTTCGAAGGCGGTCGGCCAGCCGGTGGTGGTGGAGAACCGCGGCGGCGCCGGCGGCAGCATCGGCGCGGAGGTGGTGGCGCGCGCGGCGCCCGACGGCTACACGTTGTTCGTCGGCTCGAACGGGCCGCTCACCGTCAATCCTTTCGTGCAGGCCAAGCTCGGCTACGATCCGCTCAAGGATTTTGCGCCGATTGCACTGACCAGCTACGTGCCGCACGTGATCATCCTCAACAACGGCGTTGCGGCCAAAACGCTCCCGGAGTTGATTGCACTGTCGAAGCAGCAGCCGATCAATATGGCCACCAGCGGCGTCGGCAGTGCCACCCATATGACGCTCGAGCGCTTCAAGGCTGCGACCGGCGCCAATATCACGCACGTGCCCTACAAGAGCGGCGGTGCCCTGATGCCCGATCTGATGGGCGGAAGCATACAAGCGGCAATGACCGAGTTCTCAACTGCGCTGCCGCTGCACAAAGGCGGCAAGGCGCATATCGTTGCGGTCGCTTCGGCGCAGCGCTCAAAACTTGCACCCGATATTCCCACTTTCATCGAGGGCGGCGCGAAGGGCTTCACCGCCCAGAGCTACATCGGGATCCTGGCGCCGACCGGCACGCCCGCTCCGATCCTCGCGCAATTGCAGAAAGCGATCGCTGCTGGCCTCACCAGCGGGACTACTGCCGACAAGCTGCGCGACCTGGGCGCGGAAATTGCCACGGCGGAGCAGATGACGCCCGACGGCTTCGCGAAATTCATTCACGCCGACTACGAGAACATGCGCGAAGCAGCCAAGCTCGCCGGGATCACGCCGAAATGAGCGGCGTATTGCCGCAAGGCGCCTGTGATTGCCACTGTCACGTGTTCGGTCCAGCCGCGCGTTTTCCCTACGCCGAGCCGCGCAGCTACACGCCCGACGATGCGCCGCTCGAAGCTTACCTCGCACTGCTCGACCGCCTCGGTTTCGACCGTGGCGTACTCGTGCAACCAAGCGCGTACGGTCGCGACAATCGGGCGATGCTCGATGCGCTCACGCGTGAACCGAAACGATTGCGCGGGGTCGCGGTCGGTGGCGCGGAACTTTCGGTCGCTACGCTCAAGCAATGGCACGACGCCGGCGTGCGCGGCCTGCGCGCCAACGAATTCCGCCGCGACGGCAAGCCCTACTATCAGAACGGCGTCAGCTTAGCGGACGTCGAGCCGCTGCTGCCCGCGATCGCCGATCTCGGTTGGCATCTGCAATTGTGGATCGACGCGCGCGACCTGCCGGACCTGATGCCGCGGCTTGAGCGTGTGCCGGTGCCGGTGGTGGTCGATCACATGGGCCGCATGGACTATCACCACGGCACGCTGCATCCCGGCTTCCAGGCCTTGTTGCGCGGGGTCAGCGAAGGGAAATTGTGGTCGAAGCTGTCAGGTACGTACCGGCTCGGCGCCACGCCACCAGATTACCTTGAGGCAAGGCCATTCCATGACGCCCTGGTCGACGCAAATCCGCGCAACCTGGTGTGGGGCACAGACTGGCCGCATCCGCGCCCGGAGGGACCGGTCCCCGATGCAAAACGGCTGCGCGACGTATTCCTTGACTGGACAACGTCCGCCAACCGGCAAGCGATCCTCGTCGACAATCCCGCGCGGCTTTATGACTTTCCGGACGCCTGACGCAGCCGCCGAGATCCGCGTTAGTCGCCGACATCACTCCACTTCGACCTGCGCAATCTCAACCGGCGCCGGCATGCGCCGCGGCTCCGGCACATAGTGTTTGCCCATCTTCACCATCGGCCGTGGCTTGAACACGATCGAGGTCAACCGGTCGCACAGCGCTTTGGGCGACGTCGGTTTGAGCAGGAACTCGTTGGCGCCGGCCTCAAGCGCCTCGTTCACCTGCGTGCGTTGGGCGCGCGTCGTCATCATGATGACCGGCAGGTTCGGACGCGGAAATACGCCGGGCGAGCGCACGATCCGCAAGACTTCGATGCCATTGAGCACCGGCATGTCCCAGTCGAGCAACATGACATCGGGGTCGGACGTGCGGATTGCCTCGAGCGCGGCAAGACCGTCGGGAGCCTCGATGCACCGATTTCGCGCCAAGATTGGTCAACATCGTGCGCGTGAGCCGGCGCATGTAGGCATTGTCGTCGACGACCAGGATATTGAGATCCTGAATCATCTTCTCGATCTGCTTGTTGGCCATGAAACCCGCGAGGACCGTTGCGTAAAAATTGTGCGCAATCTAGGTCGAAGTCTCTGCAGTTCCGTTGAATCGATCGTTCAACTTTTCGCAATCGGCCATGGCGAACGCCAAATTGCAGGCATAATTCCGCACGAACCACCGCCATTTAGAAACAATTATCCATGAACCGCGCGAGACAAACGGCATGAAACTTCCCGGCCCCGATCACCCCATAACAATCGCCGCTCACGGCAAACGCGTGCGCGTCACGTTCGCCGGCAAGGTCGTCGCCGACACCACGCACGCGCTTGCCTTGAAGGAAGCGAGCTACAAGCCGGTTTTCTATATTCCGCGCGCCGATGCCGATATGAACCTGCTCAAGGCAACCGATCACCACACGCATTGTCCCTACAAAGGCGACGCGAGCTATTTCACGATTCATGCCGGTGGCCGCGACGCGAAGAATGCTGTCTGGTCCTACGAACAGCCCTTTCCTGCGATGGCCGAGATAAAGAATTATCTGGCGTTCTATCCGGATCGCGTGGACGCAATCGAGGAAATCGAACGCTCTTCCTAGTGCAAGCGCGGACCTTTGAGGAATTTTGCGCGGTCGGAAGAGTTCACCCGCACGTCGAAGGTCACGCCGTCACGATAGAGCGTCAGCGGCACTTCGGCGCCTGCATTTCCCTTGCGCCCAGACCTTCCGGTAAAATCCGCCAAGCGTCGATACGCGCTCGCCTTTCACCGCCACGACCACGTCGCCCGTCTTGATTTCGGCGCGCGATGCCGGCCCCTTGGGCGCGATGCCAACAACCACGACCTTGTCCTCGATCTCGGTGGAATAAAGCCCGAGCCAGGGCCGCACCGGCCGGCTGACGCGGCCGAACTTGCGCATGTCGTCGAGGATCGGCTTCAGCAGGTCGATCGGCACGATCATATTGAGGTGCTCGTTTTTACCTTCGCGCGCGCGCTCAAGTTGAAGCGAGCCGATACCGGCCAATTGGCCGTTCGCTGCGATCAGCGCGGTGCCGCCCCAGTTGGGGTGGGCCGGATAAGTAAAGATGGCCTCGTCGAGGACGTATTCCCAATAGCCGGCGAATTCCTGCTTGGCTGCAATACGGCCAGCCAACGAGCGCGTTCGCCCGCCGGCCCCGCCGACGACGACGCGTTCACCGACTTCGACTGTTTTGGACGACCCGATCGTCAGCGTCGGGAGATCGATTTTTCCGAGGGCCTGCACCAGACCGAAGCCGGTCTCCGAGTCGAAGCCGAGTGCATGGCCCTGAACAACCCTGCCGTCGCCAAGGTGCAGCCAGACCGTGTCGGCTTCGGTGATCAAATAGCCGATGGTCAGCACAAGCCCGTCGTCAATCAGTACGCCATTGCCGGCACGCTCGACCCCCAGAGTATCGGCGGTGAAGGCATCCGGCGGGACGATAGAATGCAGTCCGACCACCGAGGACAATGCGCGCTCCAGATCATAGGAATAGTCCTCGGCGCGTGGCTGCACCGCCTGCGGCACTTTCCATTCGACCAAAGAGGCCATCGACACGCTCCCACTAAACTTTCCCTTATCATACGACGGACCAAGTGGGCGAAAAGACGGTACTCACATGTTAGTGTAATTTTACGTCATGATCCCCTTATCCATCCTCGATCTGTCACCTGTTTCCGCCGGCTCCACCGCCGCGCAGGCGCTGCGCAATTCGCTCGACCTCGCCCGGTTGGCTGATGGCCTCGGCTTCACCCGGTATTGGGTGGCTGAGCACCACAATTTGCCGGCAATCGCAAGTTCAGCGCCCGACATCATGATCGGGCAGATCGCTTCGATCACCAAAAACATGCGTGTCGGCTCAGGCGGCGTGATGCTGCCGAACCACGCGCCGCTGATGGTAGCCGAACGTTTCAAGGTTCTGGAAGCGCTCTTCCCCGGCCGCATCGATCTGGGCCTTGGCCGCGCGCCCGGCACTGATCCCGCAACCTCTTATGCGCTGCGCCGCCGCCAGGGCATCAGCGATGAAGATGATTTTCTCGATCGCTTCAATGAATTGATGCTGCTGGAATCGCGCGCCTTTCCCGCCGGTCATCCGTTTCACAATGTGCGTGCGATGCCATCAGATGTGTCGTTGCCGCCGATTTTCCTGCTGGGTTCTTCAGATTACAGCGCGCAGCTTGCCGGCCACATCGGCGCAGCGTTTTCCTTCGCGCACCATTTCGCGACGTTCGATGCCGCAGAAGCAATGCGGCTCTACCGCGACAACTTCAAGCCGTCGCCGTCGCACGCCAAACCTTACGCAATCCTGGCGACGCATGTGGTCTGTGCCGATACAGATGAAGCGGCCGAACGCTTGGCGGCGACCGTTGACCTGAACATCGTACGCAGGGCCAAGGGTGAGTATCTGCCCCTCGCCTCGCCGGAAGACGCCGCCAGCTATGAATTCACGCCGGTCGACCGCGCCCGCATTGCGCAGAACCGCACGCGGCTCTCCGTCGGCTCGCCGGCCACGGTGAAGGCCCGGCTCATGCCCTTGATCGAGGCCACCAAGGCGGACGAACTGATGGTGACAAGCATGTTGTTTGACCACGCGGCACGTAGGCATTCGTACGAGCTATTGGCCAAGGCGTTTGCTTGATCGTCATTCCGGGACGGCACGAAGTGCCGGAGCCGGAATCCATACTCCGCAGCGCTCAAGGTTATGGATTCCGGGTTCGCGGGCTAAAGCCCGCGCCCCGGAATGACGACGCGGAGGGATCATGCTAAAAGCCCGCCGGGCTTTTCGTCCTAAAAATAATGGGAGGCATCTTTGGGTAAACAGTTCACCTTAAGCACGACCGACAAGCATTCGCTCGGCGCCTACCGGGCCGATCCGTCCGGCACGCCAAAAGGCGGCATGGTGGTGGTGCAGGAAATTTTCGGCGTGAATCACCACATCCGCGCCGTGTGCGACCGGCTCGCCGCGCTTGGATACGTGGCGGTTGCCCCGGCGGTGTTTGACCGTTTCGTGCGCGATTTCGAGAGCGGCTATACGCCGGACGAAATCGCGCATGCGCGCAGCTACCTCGGCAATCTCAACTGGGACCACATGATGGCCGACGTGGCGGCCGCGCAGGGCGATCTCAAAGGCACCGGCCCGCTCGGCATCGTCGGCTTTTGCATGGGTGGCACCGCGGCATTTCTCGCCGCCTGCCGTCTTCCGGGATTTTCCGCGGCGGTCGCCTTCTACGGCGGCATGATCGGCAAGTTCGCCGACGAGAAGCCGAAGTGCCCGATGCAGATGCACTTCGGCGAGAAAGATGACGGCATTCCGATGGACGTGGTCGCCGGCATCAAGGCGAAGCAGCCGCAGGCGGAGATCTACACCTATCCGGATGCGCCGCACGGGTTTTATTGCGATGAGCGCGCGAGTTACCGCAAGGACTCCGGCGACCTCGCATGGAAACGCACGCAGGACTTCCTCGCGAAGCACATGAAGAGATAACGGCGCGGCGCACGCCACAAATTCTGCTGTCGTCCCCGCGAAGGCGGGGGCCCAGTACCCTCCAACAGCGCGGTTATTACTGGATCGTCCGCCGGAGTTTATCATCGGGCCGCGCTTCGCGCGGACCCGGTGGCGGACGATGACGCCTGGTTATTGTTGCAGGATTAAAACCACCGCTCCTTGACGAGAATGGTGTCGCCGGGGCGGACGGGATAATCGAGCGGCACGATGCTGCGAATCTGCTGACCGCCGACTTTGCGAGTGAGCTCCACTGTCGTCTTGAAAGCGCGCGGTGCAAAGCCGCCGGCAATGGCAATTGCGGTTTCCGCAGTCATGTTGACGACGTACGGATATTGTCCCGGCGTCGTGACTTCGCCGAGGATAAAGAACGGCCGGTACGCCTCGACCTCGACGCTCACGTGCGGCTCGCGCACGTAACCTTGCTTGAGCCGCGCGGTGATCGCGTCCGCCAGTTGTTGGTTGGTGAGGCCGCGCGCCGTCACAGCGCCGACCAAAGGCAGATTGACCTTTCCACCAGCATCGACGGAGTAGCTGTTGGTGATGCCGTCCTGTCCGAACACCACGACGCGAAGCCTGTCGCCCGTATCGAGCGTGTAAGGCCGCTCGCTTGCCGCCGGCGTGACGACGGCGACCGGTACGGCGGCGTAACTGGCGGGCGCGGCGACATAAGGTCCGCCCACGGCGGGCGGTGGTGGTGGCGGAGCCGGCGCGGCGTAACCCGCGCCAGCGGGTCTTGAATTGAACAGGCCGCGGTCGTCGGCCGCTACAGACTGCGGTTCAACTGTCGGGTTGACCGGCTGCTCGTAAGCCTGTTGCGCGTAAGCGGGAGATGTTGAGTAGAGATGACGGGCCGGCGGCGCCGGCGCGGTCGCACGCGGGCTTGGCTGTTGCGCATATTGTTCGTGCACACAGCCCGAAAGCGCCAGCGCGGCGCAAACCGCCAAAAGAAGTCGGGCTCCCCGCATCAGGCGTCCACTCAAGCCTTGAGGAAAACGAGCCCGATTAAGGCTTTATATAGTTAACAAATTCTGAATTGCGCCTGCTTCTCCCTCTCCCCGCTTGCGGGGAGAGGTCAAGAGCGTCGGTCAGGCCGTGGCTCCCTGCGTCAGCTTGGCGCCGGTACCTATTGGACAGGACACGCCAGTGCCGCCCAGCCCGCAGTAACCCATTGGATTCTTCGCCAGATATTGCTGGTGGTAGTCCTCGGCAAAGTAGAACTCGGGCGCATCGACGATCTCGGTGGTGACGGCGCCGTAGCGCTTCTTCTTGAGCTCCTGCTCGTACATCACCTTCGAGGTTTCGGCCGCCTGCCGCTGCGCGGCGTTGAATGTGTAGATGCCCGAGCGGTACTGGGTGCCGACGTCATTGCCCTGCCGCATGCCCTGGGTCGGGTCGTGGCTTTCCCAAAAGGTCTTGAGCAGTTTGTCATAGGAAATCTTCTTCGGGTCATAGACCACCAGCACCACCTCGTTGTGGCCGGTGCGACCCGAGCAGACTTCCTCGTAGGTCGGATTGGGCGTCATGCCGCCGGCATAGCCGACCGCGGTGACATGTATGCCGTCACCCAATTCCCAGAACTTACGCTCAGCCCCCCAGAAGCATCCGAGACCGAACATCGCCTCCTCGAAGCCCTCCGGATAAGGGCCTTTCAAGGCGCGATGATTGATGAAATGCGCGGCGGCGGTCCTGATCGGGCTCGCGCGGCCCGGCAACGCCTCGCCGGCCTTAGGCATGGCAACTTTCTTGAAGCCGAACATGCTGGTTCTCCTGCAATCGCTGACGGCAATATATGTCGGACCACGCCTTGCCGAAACGGCCTGCCGATCACGTCTTGGGAAGCTGCCGATCTGCACGGTTCACGCATCCGCGAGACCGGTGACTGCCGCTCACCGTCACTTAGGGCCGCGCGTAGCCGATCAACGGTTTTTTCTTGCGGCCCAGCACGAGGAAGAGAATGCCGAAAAAGCCTAGCAGACCCCAGCTTGGCGCCGCCAGAATGGTCACCATCAGCGGATCCCACAAATAGCCGCCGGCATAGGGCTCAATCATTGGCTGAAGCTTCGCCAGGCTGCCGGCGTTGAACAGCTCCCACAGCGAGCGCACGCTGGTGAAAAAGACCATGTTCCCGGCGATCGACTTGGTGCCGTCATAGACACCCAGGATGAATCCGGCCGCCAGGAAGATCAGACCAAAAAAGCGAAGCAGAAAACGAATCATGGCCAACCGATCATAGCAATCGTTCGCAGGAGGCATCGATTAACCCGCACCTCGATTTCATACAACAGTACCGTTGGGTGTAGTTCCGTGCCCTTCCCTTGTGTCGGTTGCATCCGCTAACCTTCACTCGCCGGGCATTCCGGTCGCGTTCATGGAGTAATAATGCCCGCCAAGCCCCCCGCCGGCCGCAACCGGCCGACCTTTACCGACCAGGAAGCCCTGCAATTTCACAGCGTTGGCCGGCCGGGCAAACTGGAGGTCATCGCCACGAAACCGATGGCGACCCAGCGCGACCTCTCGCTTGCCTATTCGCCGGGCGTTGCGGTTCCCGTGCTGGCGATCGCCGAGGATCCGAGCCGGGCCTACGACTATACGGTGAAGGGCAATTTCGTCGCGGTTATTACCAATGGGACGGCGATCCTGGGGCTCGGTAATCGCGGCGCGCTGGCGGCAAAGCCCGTGATGGAAGGCAAGGCCGTCCTGTTCAAGCGTTTTGCCGACATCGATTCAATCGATCTGGAAGTCTCAACCGAGGACCCCGATCAGTTCATCAATTGTGTCCGCTATCTCGGCGCGGGTTGGGGCGGCATCAATCTCGAGGACATCAAGGCACCGGAGTGTTTCATCATCGAGCAGAGGCTGCGCGAGCTGCTCGACATCCCGGTTTTCCATGACGACCAGCACGGCACCGCTATCATCGCCGCCGCCGGTCTGTTGAATGCGCTCGATCTCACCGGCCGCGAGATCGCCACCACCAAGCTCGTGTGCAACGGCGCGGGCGCCGCCGGCATCGCATGCCTGGAATTGCTCAAGGCGATCGGATTCCGGCCGGAGAACCTGCTGCTCTGCGATACCAAGGGCGTGATCTATCAGGGCCGCAAGGACGGCATGAACCAGTGGAAGTCGGCCTACGCCATGAAGACGTCCAAGCGGACGCTCGCAGAGGCCTTCGAAGGCGCCGACGTGGCCTTCGGTCTCTCGGTCAAAGGCGCATTCACACCGGCGATGGTGAAGTCGATGGCGGCAAAGCCGATCATCTTTGCGATGGCCAATCCCGATGCGGAAATTTCGCCGGAGGAAGTCGCCGAAATTCGCGATGACGCCATCATGGCGACCGGACGCTCCGACTACCCGAACCAGATCAACAATGTGCTCGGCTTCCCTTACATCTTCCGCGGCGCTCTCGACGTGCGTGCCTCCGCCATCAACATGGAAATGAAGATCGCCGCGGCGCGCGCACTGGCCGACCTGGCACGGGAAGATGTGCCGGATGAAGTCGCGGCCGCCTATGGCGCGCGACCGAAATTCGGACCCGACTACATCATCCCCGTCCCGTTCGATCCGCGCCTGATCTCGCAGGTGCCGCCGGCGGTGGCCAAAGCCGCCATGGATACCGCCGTCGCGCGCAAGCCGATCGTCGACATGGATGCTTACCGTCAGCAGTTGAGCGCGCGCCGTGATCCAATCGCGGGCACCCTGGTGCAGGTGTTCAACCGGTTGCGCCGCAACCCCAAGAGTGTCGTCTTCGCCGAAGGCGAAGAGGAACAGGTGATCCGCGCGGCGGCGAGCTTTGTCCATCAGGGGCTCGGCACAGCACTGCTCGTCGGACGCGAGGACCGCGTGCGGCAATCCGCGAAAGAGAGCGGCATCGAGCTCGGCGACGGCATCGAGATCGTCAATGCCCGGCTGTCAAACCGCAACGCCGCCTACATCAACTTCCTGTACGAGCGGTTGCAGCGGCACGGCTATCTGGTTCGCGACTGCCAGCGGCTGGTGAATCAAGACCGCAACCATTTTGCCGCCTGCATGGTCGCGCTCGGTGACGCCGACGCAATGGTGACCGGCGTAACCCGCAATTTTTCGGTGGCGCTCGAAGATGTCCGTCACGTGATCGATCCCAAGCCGGGACACCGGGTCATAGGCGTATCGCTCGTTGTGGCGCGCGGGCGGACCGTGCTGGTCGCCGACACCGCGGTGACCGAAATGCCCGAGGCCCACGAAATCGCTGATATCGCCATCGAAGCCGCCGGCGTCGCGCGCCGGCTCGGCTATGAGCCGCGGCTTGCGTTGCTTGCGTTCTCCACCTTCGGCCATCCACCCGGCGAACGCTCCGCACGGGTGATCGAGGCCGTGAAGATTCTCGACAGCAAGCGCGTCGATTTCGAGTACGACGGCGAAATGGCCGCCGACGTGGCGCTCAATCCGGAACTTGCGGCGGCCTACCCGTTCTGCCGGCTCTCCGGGCCGGCCAACGTATTGGTTATGCCGGCGTTCCACTCCGCCTCGATCTCAACCAAAATGCTGCAAGAGCTGGGGGGCGCCACGGTCATCGGCCCGCTGCTGGTCGGTCTCGACCGTCCGATACAGATCGTGCAACTCGGCGCCAAGGACAACCAGCTGGTCAATATGGCGGCGCTTGCCGCCTACAATGTCAGCGGCTAGATCACTGCCGACAGCCACATGGAGCCTACGGTGAGTAAGACCCTTTCCGGCGTGATCGCCGCCGTCGCCACCCCTATCGACGAGAGCGGTGCACCCGATCTCAAGCGGGCCGTCAGCCTGGCACGCTACCTGCTCGACAATGGCTGCGATGGCCTCAATGTGCTCGGCACGACCGGCGAAGCGACGTCATTCTCGCTCGACGAGCGCAAAGGCGTCATGGACGCCTACAAGGCGAATGGGCTCCCGCTTCACCGCCTGATGGTCGGCACCGGGGCTGCCGCATTGTCAGATGCGGTTGCACTGACCCGTCACGCAGCTGAGCTCGGATTTGGCGGAGCGCTGGTCCTGCCGCCGTTTTATTACAAGGGCGTGCCCGATGACGGACTGGTTGCGTACATCGATACGCTGGTGACGGCGACGCAGTCGAAACCGATCCCGCTCTATCTTTATCATTTTCCGGCGATGTCCGGCCTACCATGGCACGTCACGCTGATCGAGCGGTTGCTGGAATCGTATCCCTCCCGCATTGTCGGTCTGAAGGATTCCTCCGGTGACATGGCGTTTGCGCGCTCCGCCGCGGCAATATCACCGGACTTTGCCGTCTTCCCTTCGACGGAAGCCTGCCTGATCGAAGCTCGGGCCGGCGATTTCGCCGGCTGCATCTCGGCGACCGCCAATCTCAATGCGGACCTCTGCGGACGGGCCTGGGCGACGGGCGACACGACTGCGCTCGACGCCGCTGTCAAGATCCGCAAGCTGTTCGACGGCAAACCTCTGGTTCCGGGTGTCAAAGCCTTGCTCGCACATATCCATGGCGATGCAGGGCTGGCACGGGTCAAGCCACCGCTCGCGCCGTTCTCGGCTGCCGACCGCGCATCCGTGATCGCCGGCCACGATGCCGTCCGGGCCAAGCGCGTAGCCTGAGGTAAGAGCTTGCGGGCGTTGACGCCCGCACAAGCCCTCACTATAAGCCTCAGCCTTGGCGGCGAATTCTTTCGCCGCCGTAACTTCTTGTAAATCCTAGTCGCTTTCGCGGACTTTCGCGGGAAGCGCCAGCTTTGATGAGAGATTGATGGCCAATACCAAGTCCGCCCGCAAAGCAACGCGCGTGATCGCACGCCGGACCGAAGTGAACAAAACGCGCCGCTCGCTGCTGCGGGGTTCGGTGCGCAAGGTCGAGGAAGCGATCCAGAGTGGCGACCGCAAGGCGGCGATGGCGGCATTCAAGGCGGCTGAGCCGGTTATCATGCGCGCCGCGCAGCGCGGTATCGTGCACAAGAACAATGCCAGCCGGAAAGTCTCGCGTCTCGCTCACCGCATCGCCAAGCTGGGCAAGTAGATAAGTACTCCGGCTACGCAAGCCGCGGGTCAATTCCACTTCAAACTCGACTAAAAATCGTCCGAACGGCCCACGTGCACGCAATCGCGGTTCACGGCACCCGGCTGTAGTTAAACCGTCATCACTACGTCAGAGAAGTCTGGTCGCCCGCGACACACTTGGTGGAATCGCGCTGCGATCGGTCGGGCTGCCATTGCCACCAGCATTTTCGGAACGAGAGTTACCCAAAAATTCGCTCAGATTTTTTTTCGCGGAGATAAAGACTTAAGAGGAAAGCGATGTAAGGACCCCGAAAATGCATATGTGACAGGCATTTTTTGCGGCACTTAAATTTTAAAATATTTTCTTCCTCATGAAGCCCCATCGAATGAATTCAGCGTCGAAATTCCGCGCGACTCCAACATGTTGGATAAAGTAGCGGCGTGGCAGCGTTGCTCTGGCAACACACACAATGATTTCTCTTACCGCCACAGTCGTAAAATTCATTGCGAGACCACCTTGCTCGTGTATCTTGAAAACGCGCGCGGGAATTCTTCGCGCGCGATCAGAAACAAGGTTCCGGGTCGCGCTCATCGCGGATGAGAACGGATTTGGTTTGCCGCTCGCGTCAAATTCAACCGCTTCGAAACGTCGACACAACTCGGGATCAAAAACAAGTTTAGGTCGAGTGGGCTCGGTACGGACGCAATTGAAAAATCGGTAGCGTAAGCACCGGGGGAACGCCAAAATCTGGCAAGCAACAACCGCAGGGCGAAAGCCCGCAAGTTATTCGAGGGGTGATGTTATGACAGGCGCAGGGACAAGGTCGGTGACCAACGCTAGTGGCATTGGATGGGTGTCGTCCAGTGCGGAATCGCGCATCGCTTTTGCCCACATCGCCGGTAGATCAGCGCCACTCTTTTATAACGTACATTCCAATCGCCACACGTCTCGTACGGCTTCCATTTTCACCATCGGAATCCGAGGCGCCACGCCGCCGCCGGCGGACTGAAGGCGCAACGCCCCTCGACATTCTGTCGATGTCGTTCCGCCGAACTTTCATCCCAGCGGCGGGCTCCCTACCCCCGACGACATCATCGAGTGAGTGCTGTTGCGTCCCGTTTCCGGCGCGTTTGGCGATACGCCGCCAAGCCGGGCAACCGAGTCCGTCCAACCAATTCATCGGATTGAGCAGAATAAAATGTCGAACGCGGATCAGGAGAGCTGGTCACGGGTCAAAGAGCACCTGCGCACAGAAGTCGGTGACGACGTCTATTCGAGCTGGTTTGCCCGCATGGACCTGGAAGCGATTGAGGAAGGCTCCGTGCGGATGTCCGTACCGACCCGCTTCCTCAAGAGCTGGATCCAGTCACATTATGCCGAGCGCGTGCTGGCTTGCTGGCAGGCGCAGGAATGCAAAGTCACACGTGTCGAGCTGATTGTGCGCTCGGCCGTCCTGAAATCGGCTGTTTTGCCAAAGGCCAAGACGGACATCAGTACAGAAAATGGCGGCCGCTACACGAATGGCCACGGCAACGGCCGGCCGCTATCCGTCGGTGATCCGAGCGTGCACGAGGCCCTTGGCGGCTCGCCGCTCGATCCGCGCCTGACCTTCGATACATTTGTCGTGGGGCGCTCCAACACGCTGGCGCAGGCGGCGGCCAAGCAGGTCGCGGGCGCCAAGCGCGGCGATCCGGTGATGTTCAACCCGCTTTACATCCATTCGGGGGTTGGCCTCGGCAAAACGCATCTGCTGCAGGCGGTGACCTGGGCCGGTAATGCGGCTGGCGAGCGCAAAGTGCTCTACCTGACCGCCGAAAAGTTCATGTACGGCTTTGTCTCCGCCCTGCGCACGCAGACCGCGCTGGCTTTCAAGGAAGCACTACGGGGGATTGGTGTCCTGGTGATCGACGACTTGCAGTTCCTGCAGGGCAAATCGACCCAGGCCGAATTCTGTCACACCCTCAACGCGCTCATCGACGCCGGGCGGCAGGTCGTGATTGCCTCCGATCGGCCTCCTTCCGACCTGGAAAGCCTGGACGACCGCGTCCGGTCGCGGCTGGCCGGCGGCTTAGTGGTCGAAATGGGCGCGCTCGGCGAGGAACTTCGATTCGAAATCCTCAAGGCCCGGGTCATGGCGGCGCGGGCACACCATCCGGCCTTTGACGTCCCGCTCCCGGTGCTCGGGTACATCGCCAAGACGGTCACCCATAATGGCCGCGACCTGGAAGGCGCGCTCAACCGGCTGCTCGCCCATAACAAGCTCACCGGCCATGCAGTGACGCTGGAAATGGCCGAGCGCGAGGTGCGCGACCTGATCCGGCCGCAAGAACCCAAGCGGGTCAAGATCGAGGACATCCAGCGCGTGGTCGCCCGCCAGTACAATGTCAGCCGGTCCGACCTGCTGTCATCGCGCCGCACGGCCAATGTCGTCCGGCCCCGGCAGGTGGCGATGTATCTTGCCAAGACCCTGACCCTGCGCTCGCTGCCGGAAATTGGCCGGCGCTTCGGCGGCCGCGATCACACCACCGTCCTGCACGCGGTGCGCAAAATCGAAGGCCTCGTCGGCAATGACATGGCGTTGGCCGAAGAAATCGAGATTCTCAAACGGCAATTGCAGGAATAGACACCCGCTCGCGCTATCCGATCGACAAAGGGCCCCGTTCCATGCTCGGACGGGGCCTTTTGCTTTGCGGACGCCTTGTGGACGCCCTGGGGAAAGACGGCCGGTACGATAGGCTGCCCTTGCGCAAGGCGCACTCTTTCGTCACCTTTGCTCCCCGGCTTCGCATTCCGCGAGCGTCGGCTTGTCGTTGCGCCTTGTTTCCGGATCCGTTTCAAAGGCGCCCGAGCGGGTTTTCCAATGAAAGTGACAGTCGAGCGTGCAGAGCTTTTGAGGTCGCTGGGCCACGTGCATCGCGTGGTCGAGCGGCGCAATACCATTCCGATTCTGGCCAACGTGTTGGTCAAAGCCGACAAGGGCAAGCTCAGCCTGAAGGCAACCGATCTCGATCTCGAGGTCACCGACTCGATCGCTGCCGAAGTATCGCCCGGCGGCTCGACCACGGTGCCGGCGCACATGTTCTATGAGATCGTGCGCAAGCTGCCCGAGGGCGCGCAGATCATCGTCGAAGGATCCGGTGACCGCGCCGTGCTTTCGCTGCGGGCCGGACGCTCGCGCTTTACCCTACAAACCTTGCCGGAAAGCGACTTCCCCGATCTCGCCGCCGGCGAGATGACTCATTCGTTCAAGGTTGCCGCCGCCGATTTCAAGCGGCTGATCGACAAGACCCAGTTCGCGATTTCGACCGAGGAGACACGCTACTACCTCAACGGAATCTATCTGCACACAGCAGGCACGGCCAAGGCGGGTACCTTGCGGGCCGTGGCAACCGATGGGCACCGGCTCGCGCAGGTCGAACTGCCGCTGCCGCAAGGTGCCGCCGGCATGCCGGGCGTCATCGTGCCCCGCAAGACCGTGGGCGAGGTCCAGCGTCTGATCGAGACCGGCGAAGGAGAAGTCGCGATTGAAATGTCCTCCGGCAAGATCCGTTTTACCATCGGCAATGTGGTACTCACCTCAAAGCTGATCGACGGCACCTTCCCCGACTACGCGCGGGTCATTCCCGCCAACAATGACAAAAGTCTGGTCGTCGACAAAAAGGATTTCGAGGCCGCCGTTGACCGCGTCTCGACGGTGTCGAGCGAACGCGGTCGTGCCGTCAAGCTCTCGATCACCGGCGGACGACTTGTGTTGTCGGTGACCAACCCCGATTCCGGGAGCGCCACCGAAGAGATCGAAGTCGAATACGACGCCGATCCGCTCGATATCGGATTCAACTCGCGCTATCTGCTCGACATTGCCGCGCAGATCGAGGGCGAAGTTGCCGTGCTCAAGCTTGCCGACCCCGGTTCGCCCACGCTGATCCAGGACAAGGACGCCAAAGGCGCGCTTTACGTCCTGATGCCGATGCGGGTGTGAGCTTCTCTCGATGAGCGAGAGGGTGGTATGGGTCACCAATGACCGCCGCCTTCATTCGACGACTGACGCTCACCAATTTCCGCAGCTATCACGCCGCGCAAATTCTTCTTGAGCGTGCCGGGCCGGTGGTCCTCACCGGCGCGAATGGCGCCGGCAAAACCAATTTGATCGAGGCGATCTCACTCTTTGCCCCCGGCCGCGGATTGCGGCGCGCAACCATGGAAGAGCTTGCCTTTTCGGAAGGCGACGGTGCTTGGGCCATATCGGGCGAGATCGAAGGCATGCTGGGTCTTGCGACGCTTGGCACCGGCATTGATCCGCCGCCGGGCGATGAATCAGCCCCAACCCGCAAATGCCGCATTGATCGCGAAAGCGTGGGTTCGGCGGCTGCCTTCGCAGACCACTTGCGGGTGGTCTGGCTCACGCCGGCGATGGACCCATTGTTCGGCGGCCCCGCATCGGAACGCCGACGTTTCCTTGACCGGCTGGTGCTCGCGGTCGACGCGCAACACTCCGGCCGCGTCGCCGCGCTTGAACGCAGTTTGCGTTCACGCAATCGTCTGCTGGAAAATTCGCCGGGCGACACACACTGGCTCGACGCAATTGAACACGAGACCGCCGAAGTTGCAGTGGCTGTCGCTGCGGCGCGCGCGGAAACGGTCAAACGCCTTTCGGCGGCACTACATGCCTCGCGTGGTGAGGCGCCGGAATTTCCACAAGCGGACATCGCGCTGGAAGGGTGGATGGAGCAACTGCTGCCCGATCACAATGCGCTTGAAATCGAGGACCGGTATCGCGCGCTCCTGAAAGATAACCGCGCGCGTGACGCCGCGGCCGGACGCACACTCGACGGACCGCATTTGTCCGATCTTTCCGTCATTCACGCAGGCAAGAATATCCCGGCTGCAGACGCCTCGACCGGCGAACAGAAGGCGCTGCTGATCCGCCTGGTGCTCGCGCATGCGAGCTTGATCAAGCAAATGACCGGTTTTGCGCCGCTATTGTTGCTCGACGAGGTGGTCGCGCATCTCGACCCGGCGCGACGCGCGGCCCTCTATGACGCACTGACCTCGCTGGCGGCGCAGGTCTGGATGACCGGCGCCGATCCTGCCGCCTTCGGCGATATTATCGGGCGCGCGCAGGTATTTATCGTTCGCGGCGGCGGTGTCGAACCGGCTGGGGCGCAGTTCCCTTAAGGCCGCTCACAATTTGTTAATTCAAATGCGATCAATTCTTCGAAAATAGGAACAATAGCCAGCGCATTGCTTTACCCACCTACTACTGAATTGAGCAGATAGCGACGACAATGGAAAAGGACGCAGCAATTGCGAAGGTCAGAAACGAGCTTTACCGCGCGTTCGACAAAACGCGCGCTGAACTCGATCGCATCGAGATTCTGGCAGCTGGCCTCGCCGCGTTCAATGCGCCGATTCCGGACTACGAACCGACGTTTCACCATTTGCGCCGCCTGGACCTGAGCAAACACGAACTGCCGTCGGACTAGCTGCCGCTAGATTTCCCCGAGCAGTTCGCGCCGCTGACGCTCGGAGGCATCGGAATAGCGGCGGAGCGCGTGCGCTTCGCTGAGCAGCCCCGTGACTTGCCGACGTTCCAGCGAATCGACCACAGCCAAAGCCTCGGCTTCATACCGGTCAAAAGCCGCAACGGCTTCCTGCGCCGTCATTTGCGATAAAAGCATGTGGTCGCTGTGATGCAATATATCGCGCAGCGACGCGGTCGCGCTGAGTTCGGCCGCATGGGCTTCCGCCACGATGACCATTCCGGCGTAGCGTCCGTCCTCGTCCACGGCGACCACCTGATTGGTCGAGCCGAGCGGAAATGCCTCGCGAAATGCCGGGATCGGCGATTCCACGGGCGTCGTGCGCACGTCCGACCGCATCATTTGCGCAACCGTCAGGTCACGGATCCAGCCGACATCAGCCGCGCTTCGGATGGTTTCGCCGCGTAGATGGAATCGCCAGGTAGCGAATGAATAGCCGAAGAACTCGCGCGTCACCTGCATCGCTATGATAGCCGCGATGACCACCGCGGTGGTGAGCCACAAATCGCCGGTGGTTTCCAGCGCAATAAACGTCATGGTCAGCGGACCACCAATCACAGAGACCGATAGGGCACACATGCCGATGATGGCGTAAGAATCGGGATCGATATGCAGACCGGGCAATAGAGCGCCGAGCCCTAACGCGAATAGCTGACCGCCGAGCGCACCGAGCAACAGCGAGGCGAAAAACAAACCGCCGCGGAAACCGGAGCCGAGCGAAACCATGGACGCAAGCGACTTCAGCACGAAGATAAACGCGATGGTGACAAGGGGCAGCCTGAAAATGCCGGTCAGATGCAGCGCACCGTGACCGGAGGACATGACCTGCGGTGAGATCATTGCGAGCAGCCCCACCACCGCGCCACCGAACATCGGACGCAGTGCCGGTTTCACCCGCAGGCGCGTGAACAGCAATTCACATGCTGCGACACCGCGCATCAACACGATACCGAATACGGCCGCGAGCACGCCGACAAAGGCCGCGATCACCACATCGTGGACCGCGAGGCTTGGTACAGCGCCCGTCTCGATGCCGAGCCGATCGGGCGTAAAGACCTGCGCGGTCAAATAGCCGACAAGAGAGGCCATGCCGACCGGCGCGAGCGAAGCGATCGAATAGCTGCCGATGATGAGCTCAAAACCATAAAAAGCGCCGCCCAGTGGCGCGCCGAACGCGCCCGCGATCGCCGCCGCCGCCCCGCAGCCGACCAGGATTCGCATGTCGCTGCGTCGGAGGCGAAATGATCGTCCGATGGCCGAAGCAATGCCGCTGGCAAGTTGCGTGTATCCCGCCTCCAACCCAACCGACGCGCCAATACCGCTCGACCATACCGTCTGTGCCGCCACTATCAGGCTGCCGCGCATGGACATGCGTCCGCCGTGCAGCGCATTGGCTTCGATAGGGTCGACCTCGGTGCCGCGTCTGCGCGTGATGTATGCGCTCACGAGACCGAACAGCAGCCCACCGAGGCACGGTGGTACAAAGGCGCGGAGCGGATCGAGCGCGACCCGGCCGGACAGGCGTTCACCGGGATCGAGCCCGAAAAAGACCTGATGCATGTATCCCACCGTCTCGCCCATCGCAGCGACCGCGAGCCCGGCGATAGCCCCGATGATGACCGCCAGCACGATCACACTCGATTCCCGCGCGCGGACGATGGCGCGGAGGCGGTGCGGGACTTCGAGTGGGCGGGTGAGCCAGCGCATGCTGCGTGAATTCAACTCGGGCGCAAAGTATCAGTGCCTTAAATGCCATGGCACGGCCGGGCGCAAGCGTTGGATTTAGCGCGCGGAAGGCGGCTTCGATTGTCGCGAATTTGGAGTTTTGCGACACACAGAAATGCGGGCGATTCGGACTAAAAATGGGACAAAAAAAGTGGGGATTTTTATACCCACTCCCCTTTAAAAAATGCTGTTAGATCAACATATTAAGCCCATTGAGATTGCGCTGTACGGGACCCATTTTTCATGTCACACAAACTGCTCATTCCGACTCAATTTTCCGATCGTTTCGAGGGTGCCGCCAATGGCTGAACCGGCCCGCAAGAACCCATCCGACTATGGCGCCGAATCGATCAAGGTCCTCAAAGGCCTCGATGCCGTGCGCAAACGGCCCGGCATGTATATCGGCGACACCGATGACGGGTCCGGTCTTCACCACATGGTCTACGAGGTGGTGGACAACGCCATCGACGAAGCGCTCGCGGGATTTGCCACTGAAGTCGTGGTGACACTCAATCCGGATGGCTCGTGCACGGTGCGCGACAACGGCCGCGGCGTCCCGACTGACATTCACAAGGGCGAAGGCGTGTCGGCCGCCGAGGTCATCATGACCCAGCTGCACGCCGGCGGAAAATTCGACCAGAACGCCTACAAGGTTTCAGGCGGCCTGCACGGCGTGGGCGTCTCGGTAGTCAACGCCCTGTCGACCTGGCTCAAGCTCACGATCTGGCGGGACGGCAAAGAGCATTTCATGGAGTTCCATGACGGCGTGGCGGTTGCGCCGCTCAAGTCCTCCGGCGATGCCAAGGACAAGCGCGGCACGGAAGTCACCTTCATGCCTTCCACGAAGACCTTCACGATGGTCGAGTTTGACTTTGCCACGCTCGAGCATCGCCTGCGCGAGCTGGCATTCCTGAATTCCGGCGTGCTCATCATCCTCGCCGACCAGCGCCATGCGGTCGAAAAGCGCGAAGAGATGAAATATGAGGGCGGCGTGGAAGCCTTCGTGAAATTCCTCGATCGCAACAAGACAGCCCTCATACCGAACCCGGTCATGATCAAGGCCGAACGCGAAGGCATTACCGTCGAATGCGCGATGTGGTGGAACGACGGCTACCATGAAAGCGTGCTCTGTTTTACCAACAACATCCCGCAACGCGATGGCGGCACGCATCTCGCCGGCTTCCGCGGCGCGCTCACACGCCAGATCACGCAATATGCCGAGACCGCCGGCACATCGCGCAAGGAAAAAGTTGCGCTCACCGGCGACGACTGCCGCGAGGGGCTGACGGCGGTGCTGTCCTGCAAGGTGCCGGACCCGAAATTCTCCTCGCAGACCAAGGATAAGCTGGTGTCCTCGGAAGTGCGCCCGGTCGTCGAAAACGTCATCAATCAGGCTTTGCAGGATTGGTTCGAAATACATCCCCAGGAAGCCAGGGTGATCGTCGGCAAAGTGGTTGAAGCCGCCGCCGCACGCGAAGCTGCACGCAAGGCGCGCGAATTGACCCGCCGCAAGGGCGCGCTCGATGTGTCGTCACTCCCCGGCAAGCTTGCCGACTGCCAGGAACGCGACCCCGCAAAATCCGAGCTGTTCATCGTCGAGGGCGACAGCGCCGGTGGGTCCGCCAAGCAAGGCCGCAACCGCGAATTCCAGGCTGTGCTGCCACTGCGCGGAAAGATCCTGAACGTCGAACGCGCGCGTTTCGACAAGATGCTGGGCAGCCAGGAGATCGGCACGCTGATCACGGCGCTCGGCACTGGCATTGGCCGCGACGAGTTCAATCCGGACAAGCTGCGCTATCACAAGATCATCATCATGACGGACGCGGACGTGGACGGCTCGCACATCCGCACGCTGCTGCTGACGTTTTTCTTCCGGCAGATGGAAGAGTTGATCAAGCGCGGCCATATCTACATCGCGCAGCCGCCGCTCTACAAAGTCGCGCGCGGAAAGTCCGAGCAGTATCTGAAAGACGAGCGCGCACTGGAAGACTATCTGATCATGACAGGCGTCGAAGAGGCGGTGCTGCGTCTCGCCTCCGGCGAGGAGCGCGCCGGCGAGGATCTGCGAAAACTGGTCGAACAGGCGCGAATGGTCCGCAATCTCCTCAACGGCCTGCACAGCCGGTACAATCGCCAGGTTGTCGAGCAGGCGGCCATCCTTGGCGTGCTCAGCTCCGATATTTTCGGCGATCCGAAGAAGGCCAAAGCGGCGGC
The DNA here is from genome assembly GCA_963819915.1 of uncultured Alphaproteobacteria bacterium. Taxonomy (GTDB): domain Bacteria; phylum Pseudomonadota; class Alphaproteobacteria; order Rhizobiales; family Xanthobacteraceae; genus Pseudolabrys. The sequence goes on along the minus strand of CAWFXX010000005.1, from coordinate 357,916 downwards.
GCCTTACATCGCCAAGCGCCTCAACGCGCTCTCGGAAGAAACCGAGCGCGGCTGGGAAGGCGAATTCAGCGAGGATGCTGGATTTACTTTCACCCGCACGCTGCGCGGCGTGAAGACCGTCGCGATCATCGATCACGCGCTGCTCGGCTCGGCAGACGCCCGCAAGCTCGACGAATACGCGGCGTCGCTGCAGAAGACCTACGAAAAGCCAGGCGCGCTGCGCCGCAAGGACGAGACCTGGGCGATCCATGGGCCGGTCGGCCTGTTCGAAGCTATTACCGGCGCGGGGCGCAAGGGCGTCACGATGCAGCGCTACAAGGGTCTGGGCGAAATGAATCCGGAGCAGCTCTGGGAAACGACGCTCGACACCAATGCGCGCTCACTGCTGCAGGTGCGCATCAAGGAAGTGGACGAAGCCAACGTCTTGTTCGACCAGCTGATGGGCGATCTGGTCGAACCGCGCCGGCAATTCATCCAGGACAATGCGCTGGCGGCCAGCGTCGACGTCTGACGCGATCGAATGTCAGGGCGCGTCGCAAACGTTCTCGACGCCCCTCACCCAGCCACCATGGCCGTCGGACAGCGGCACATCCCGCCAATAGCAGCTGGGCGTTACGTCGTAGTAGCCGTAACAGCCACCCAACGCGCAGCCGCGCTCCCAAACGGGACTGCCGACGTAGCGCAGCCGTACAGTGCGCGAAGAGCTGTGTCCGATGGGCGCATCGCAATCGCCGCAGTAAGGCAATTGCTCGACGACGCGAATACGCGGTCCAGAATCGACAACGCGATCGACATAGCCTGCACCTTGCGAGATCCGCACGGATCGATGCGCGGGATAAAGATCGGCCGCTTGGGCAAGTCCCGCGAGCGAGCCGAAGAGCGTGAAACCTAGAATTCCGAAAACGATGCAACGCATGACCACTATCCTCCCGAATATCCCGTCCCGATGCTATCCGCAGAAGCGCTGAGCCATCGTCTGCGGAGGTAAAATGCTCATGACGTTAGCCGGGCGCCGATGCTCAGGCCGATAATCAGCGCCCCCAGGAACAGCACAAGGAAGATCCCAAACAGCCATTGCGCGATGGTGGCCGAGGCGGCCTCAACGTCCGTAAAGCCGAAGATACCGGCGACAATCGCAATCAGCAGAAAGACAAAGGCCCATTTCAGCATTGGTACCTCCTCGAGTGTTCCGCCCCAATAATGAACGGAGCCGTCACCGAGTTCCATACCTAGCGAGGGACCTCGGAGGCGCGCGTCCGCGGGTCGCGCGCCTGCCAGGCGCCGGTATCGACGCGGGCGAGAAAATCACCGACCACCCGGTTGAACAGGTCCGGCTCCTCGAGGTTCACCGCATGGCCGGTCTTCGGAAATATGACAAGGCCGGAGGCCACTAGCGCGTTCTTCATGAACAGCCCAGGCTCGATGCAGCGCTCGTCTTCATCGCCGATCACGATGAGCGCCGGTGTTGTCAGCCGCCGGATCTCATTCTCGAAATCGTAGAGCGAGGGACGCGCACCCTGGAAGCCGCGCGACATGTGCGCGGAGCCCTGCGCGTCGTGCTCGGATAGCTGCCTTGCAAATTCGGCAAAGCCGCGCGGATCTTTGAGCTCGAAGGGAATGCGGCTCGGGCTGCGGCCGTAGGTTTTTGCTACAGCGGCCGAACCTTCGCGTTCGAATTGCGTGGCGAGGTCGCGCGAGCGTTTGTGGAAGTCCTCGGTATACCACCGCTCGCTGCCCGAGCCCGCGCCGGCAAGCACCAGCGAGCGCACGCGTCCGGGATGATTGAGTGCGACCTGCAACGCCGTGTAGCCGCCCATCGACAGGCCGATCATGTGCGCCTTGTCGATTTTCAGATGATCGAGCACAGCGACGGCATCGCGCATCACGTGCAAATAGCTGTAGGCCGAAGCATCCGGCGGCACGTCTGACGGCTTGTAGCCGCGTGCGGCATAGGCGATGCAGCGGTAGCGCTTGCCGAATTCGCGCAGCTGCGGCTCCCAACTGCGATGATCGCCGGCGAATTCATGCACGAACAGGATCGGCGTGCCCTGCCCGACCTCTTCGTAATAGAGCTTTACGTTGTCCAGTGTGGGTGCATGAGGCATCAGATTGCATTAACTCCGTGGTGTTCCTTGAACTTTCATCGCTATGCGCACGAGGTCGGCTATATTACGTGCGCCGATACGTTCCATCACCCAGGCTCGGTGATTCTCCACCGTCTTGGGGCTGATTTTAAGTTGCGATCCTATTTCCTTGTTCGACAACCCGGCCACGGCGAGCTCCATGACCTGGCGTTGCCGGGTCGAAAGCGTGTCGAACCGCGATCGCAACTTTTCCAGCTCGGCCGCGTCGATTTCAGGCTGCTGATTCATTTCGATCGCGTTTTTGATGCTCGCGAGTAGGCGGGCCTCGTCGAACGGCTTTTCGATGAAATCGAACGCTCCGACCTTGATGGCAGCGACAGCCATATCGACATCGCCGTGCCCTGTGATCAAGACCACCGGCGTCACCGAGCCCCTGTCCTTTAGCCGGTGAACCAGATCCATGCCCGACATGCCCGGCATTCGAACGTCCGAAACAACGCAGCCAAATCGTTGTCCGTCCTCGATCGCTGAAAGAAATTCTTTGGCCGACGCAAAGCAAGCTGTTTCAATATTCTGCCGCGCGAAATAGAGGCGCAATGAGTCGAGGACCGCCTCGTCGTCGTCAACAACCGCAATGCGAATGGCAGCGCTCATATCTTGGCCGTCTTTGCGATGGGCAGCGTAAAATGGACGGCGCCGCCCTGTCCGCCGGCATCGATCCATAGCTTGCCGCCATGCGCCTCGACAATCGAGCGGCACAGCGGCAATCCGATACCGAGCCCCTCGGCTTTGCTGGAAGACAAGGGCAGAAACGCACTTTCAAGGAGCGCTGGCGGAAAACCCGGCCCGGTGTCGGCAACGCGAATTTCAATGAATTCGGCGTCGAATTTCTTCGCCTCGATCAGAATTGAGCCGCGCATATTTCCGATCGCCTCGATGGCGTTGCGCAGAAGATTGATCAGGACCTGCTCGACCTGAAGGAGATCGACCATGACGCGTGGAAGATCCGCGGCAACGTCGGTTCGGACGAATGCGCGTGTGCGGTCGAGATCCGGGCGGCACAATTCGACCGCCTCATCCACGATTTGCTCGAATTTGCACGGCGCGCGGTTGCTGCGGTCCAGCCTGACCAAAGCACGCAAATGGCGCACGACTTCAGCGGCGCGCTCAACCTGCGCAACCGCTTTTTTCGCGGTTTCGGCAGCCGTTGCGACATCAATAGGAGCCGCACTCATCGCGTCATTGACCAGCCGCGTATAAGTACCGGCCGCCATCAATGGCTGATTGAGCTCATGCGCGACCGCGGCGGCGAGCTCACCCATGCTGCCCAGCCGCGCCAGACGCGAATGCGATTCTTGCTGCAAGCGCAGTTGCGCTTCGGTACGCCGGCGTTCTGTCACGAGCTCGCCGGCAACCAGGCCCGTCACCGCAAGTACCAGCATTAGCGCCTGAAAGGCCGTTACGTCGAATGTTCCGGCAGGAAAAAGTTGAATGCCCAGGATGAGCCCGAGTTGCGTCACCAGAATGCCAACGCTGACGCCCTCGGAACCCGTGCGCACGGCGAGCCAGACAATCGGCAGGAACAGCACGTAAAACAACTGGAATTGTTGTTCTTCCGCAAGACCGAACACCAGCACCAGCGCTAAAATAATAGCAACAAATTGGAGCGACGTTTCCTTCGTCATTGGCAGGATGCGGCGGCGCGTCAATGCCAATAGCGCAAATGGCGCGATGACCGTGATGCCGATCACGTCACCAACCCAATAGCGTAGCGTCGCCGCCGCAAAATCCGCGTGCGGCAGCAATCCGGCGGCGATCGTCAGACTTACATATCCGATTGCGACGAAAGCCGCGCTCACCACCGCAACGATCATCAGCAGAACAAGGTCGCGCATCGAATCGAGCGTGGGTTCAAACCGCAACTTTGGATGCAACAAAATCGTCAGCGCAATCGAATAGCCGCCGCCGACCAAGACCGAAGCGAGGATCTCCACCTGCCAGGGCATTGCGAACTGCTGATTCAGATAATCTGCAAGCAAAGGGCTGATGAGCAAAAACGGAATCATCCGCAGCCCAAACAGGAGGAGCAGGACAAAACTCAGGCCGGTGCCGGGATTCCAGGGTGTGATGCCGAGGTGCGCGTAGGGCTCGATGAAGCTAATCCAGTCGAGCGCCGCGTAGGCCGCAAGGTAAATAAGTCCGATGACCAATTTGTGCGCGTCGAAAACTCGCGGAAAGGCCATCGCTCGCAATCGCTCCGCCTGCATACTGGTGGTCATCAATCTTAGACCTCTCCCGCGACGACACCCCGGATATTAATCCCTAGGGGAAAATACCCAAGTGCATCGCCCCGGGTATTCATCCTGAATTGTAGGCGCATTCGGCGAACCTATGCTTCCGGCACGGCAATCTGAGTTGCCGCAGCGGGCAGGGATCGTGCCGAACAGACTTCCATTGACAGTGATTTCGCCCGCCCGCGCGGGACGCGCTAGTTCGCGAAGACCCGGGCATGCACGCATCTCGGTCAGCTGCATTCTCGTCAACTGGGCCGGACTCGTGGCCCTTTGGGCGCTTCCCTATCTGACATTGCTCGATCATCTGCGTGTCGACCCAGCACGCTCTGAAATTTTGCAGTGGTCGCTGCTCGTCGTCGGCGCGCTCGGACTCGTCAGCATTCTCTACACAGCGTGGCGAGAAACGCTCGACCCCGCGTGGCGCGCGCGACATGGGCTAATCCTTCGCAAGAGTCCTGACCGTTCGCACAGCGGAAACGTCATCTAGCCGGACATCGCAGGGATCGCGAATGATCAATTTCTTGAACGACATCGGCGTCGACACGCAGCCGCAGTTCTGGATATCGGTTGTCCAGATTATCTGGATTAACGTCCTGCTGTCGGGTGACAACGCCATCGTGATTGCGCTCGCGTGCCGGAATTTACCGCAAAAGCAGCGACTGACGGGAATGGTGCTGGGCACGGGTGTCGCGCTTTTATTGCGCCTGATCTTTGCGACCATCGTCTCGACGCTCATGTTGCTTCCCTATGTCAAGATCGCAGGGGGCGCCGCACTTCTCTGGATTGCGGTGAAATTGCTCTCGCCCAACGAAGGCTCCGAAAACGCAAATTCATCGTCACAGAGCCTCTGGCGGGCGGTGAAGCTTGTGGCTATTGCCGACGTGGTCATGAGCCTCGACAACGTTATTGCGGTGGCCGCCGTGGCCGATGGAAGTCTGGCACTCCTCGTGTTCGGGCTGGGCGTCAGCATTCCCGCCATTGTCGCAGGCGCGAATATCATCATGGCCATGCTCAATTATTTCCCGCTCATTATTTGGGCCGGGGCAGGTTTGCTGGGCTGGATCGCGGGCGACGTGATTGCGAGCGACCCGATTATCGCCGACTACGCGGCGTCGTTTGGCGCCGGCACGCCCGCCAAGGTCAAACTCATCTTCGCGATTGCCGCCATGGCCGGAACTGTGGGCTTCTGTCTCATCAGCCGGGCACGGTTGCGCGCGCCACGGCTCGACTATTAGCGCGTCAAAATAAATCCAGGTACTCTTTCTGCTCCCAGGACGTCGGCTCCGGCTGCTCGCGCGAGTCCTTCTGGAAGCGCTCGAGTTCGGCCGCCTTGATGTGCGTGTAATAGTCGACAAATCCCGCGCCGAAACCGGCACGGAAGGTCTCGTCGACGCGCAGCGCCGTCAAAGCTTCACCGAGATTTTTCGGCAACAGAGCCGCAACCGCTTCATAAGGCGAGTCGGCGGATGGGCCAGGATCGAGCCGGCGTGCGATGCCGTCGAGTCCCGAATAGATCTGCGACGCCACGTAGAGATAAGGGTTGGCGGCGGGCTCGCCGACCCTGTTCTCCAGACGAGTCGCGGCATCACCCGGCTGGCCAAGAACACGCACCATGGCGCCGCGGTTGTCCCGTGCCCAGATGGCGCGGTCGGGGGCGAGCGAATAAGGCCGGTAGCGCTTGTAGCCATTGATGGTCGGCGTGGTGAACGCCGCGGCGGCGCGCGCATGGCTCAGCAGCCCGCCGAGATAATATTTGCCGACCGTCGAAAGCACGTCACGGTGATCGAACGCAAACGCATTGCGCTTCGACCGGGTTTCGATCAGCGACTGGTGCAGATGCCACCCGCTCGACATCATGTTGGGTAACGCCGGCCGGCACATGAAGCTCGCGAGATACCCGTGGCGTCGCGCGATCTGTTTCACCGCGGCGCGGAATAGCACCATGGTGTCGGCGCTTTCCAGACCTGCCTGAGGGCGGAATGTAAACTCGCACTGGCTGGGGCCGAGCTCGACTTCGACCGAGCGCAATGGCAAGCCCAATTGTTCGACACCGTGGCGCAATAGCTCCACCGCCGGATCGAGCATGTCGAGCCGGGATTCGGTGAGATACTGGTGGCCCTGCGTCAGCAGGCTGATGTCCGGCGCTTCCGGCGGCCACGTCGCGTCGGTCGGCGTCAGGCGCGGATTGGTGAGCTTGAACAGATGAAATTCGACCTCCAAGCCGGCAACAAAATCGAAGCCCGCCTTGGCGAGCGTGGCGAGCGCGTCGCGGCAGCGCGCACGTGTGGAAAACGGCACCGGCTGGCCATTGGTGAAATAGATATCGCACAGCATCCAGCCAGTCTTGTTCGCCCAGGGCAGAATACGAAACGTGGTCGGGTCAGCGACCATGACGAAATCGCCGCCACCTTGCATCTGCTCCATCGCGAAGCCGCCACCGGGCGTGAACACCGGATAGACGGTGCGGTGTGCGGTATCTTTCGCGAGCAGAGTTGTGGTCATGGTGACGCCGCTGCGCATCGCGCCGGGGGCTTCCGATGCAAGCAGCGCCTTGCCGCGCAGCACGCCATGCTGATCGGCAAAGGAAAAGCGCACGACCTCGAGTTTTTCTTTCTTGACGATGCGTTCGACTTGCGCGGCCGCCTTGGTCTGCGCGTCGCTCCACAGGCCGTGGCGCTCGACGAAACTGGCGGATTTACGCGAACGCGGGGGCATTCGATTTAACGCCCGTTGGCCCAGCTCGCGGCTTTTCGCTTCACGGCCTCGGTCTTCTGCCAATAGCCTTGCCAGTCGTCGGCAGGGCCAATTCCGTCGATTGCGGCCGGGCCTGTCATGCTCGCGGCATGTGCGGGGTCGAGGACCATAATTGGCTTTTCGCCCTTGCTCGACTGCTCGATCGCCTGGCGCAGCAGCTTTCGATAGGCACTGATCGCCTTGTCGGAGGTGCCGAGGTGCTCTTCGGTGCGGTCCTGGATCTCACCCATCAACTCGCAGGCCCACTGGTCGTGCACGTTTATGTCGGCACCCATGCCGGTATAGGTGTCGTGTTCCTGCTCGTGCGGGTCAAAGCCGTAATCATTGCTCTTGTTTTTGTTCGGGATGTAGTCCGGCAACTGGTAGAGCGCGAGGCGCTGGCGGCGCATTTCGTCCTTGTCGACGGCCGCGCCGAACGAGGTGAAGATCGCGTACCAATAGTGCTTCGTATCGTCGATCGGCACGTGCCATTGCGTGATCGTCATCTCGCGGCTCATCGGAATGATGAACGCATTGGGAAACATCAGGTTGGTGACGCGTACATGCATGCTTGCGTCGCTGATCTGGCGCAACGTCAGCAACCGGAATCCGAACTCGGTCGGCTCGACTTCGATGCGCGGCCGAGTCACCTCGCGCATAATGCGCGACATCGGCATGTCGGAATCGCGGGAAGTATCGCGAAAGAGTTTTCCGTAGCCCTGGCTCGGATCCTCGTCGTGAAAAAACCGGTGCAGAAAGGACGTATGCACAGGATCGATGCCGACCTCGAGCGATTGCAGCCAGTTGCAGTCGATCATGCCCTTGAACGCGAACGTGTGGCTTGCGGGCGCAACGAAACAGTCGAAATGCGGCAACCCCGGCGGTTCACCCGGCCCGAGATAGGCAAACAGAATGCCGCTCTTCTCCGCCACCGGATAAGATTTTTGCTTGATCTGCGAGCAGAGATTGCTGTCGTCGGGTTCGGCCGGCGTCTCCAGGCATTTGCCGTTGACGTCAAACAGCCAGCCGTGAAACGCGCAACGCAGTCCGCCGTTTTCGAGGCGCCCGTAGGCGAGATCGGTGCCGCGATGCGGACAGCGGCGGCCGATCAATCCGTAGCGACCCTGTTCATCCTTGAAGATGACCAGGTCTTCGCCGAACAGCCGCACAGGTTTCACCGGACGGTTGCCGGAGAGCTCATCAACCAAAGCCGCCGGTTGCCAATAGCGCCTCATCAATCCACCCGCCGGCGTGCCGGCTCCGGTTCGGGTGATGAGATCGTTCTGTTCCGCACTCAACATCGGCAGCCATCCCCATATACGCAGGGAGATGACTGTATACGAAATCGGCGATTGGCCAAAAGCCGCCGGCGGTCCGCGCCCGCAATGCAAAACGGCCGGCATCAAGCCGGCCGTATGAGCGATAAAGCGCGCAGGAACTAGTTCGGATGGCGTGCAGCCCAGCCCACGTCCATGCGTCGCCGCCAGGCGGTCTGGCGCAGGCCCATCAGGCGCTGAGCGGCAGTTTTGGCTTCAGCACGGCTCGCCGCCGCGCACGTCCGGTATTCGAGATCGGCGACGTGCGACACCAGCGGCTGCTTGCGGAAGAGCTTTGTGAAGATGCTGGCGCCGTCATCCAATTTCAGGTCCGCCAGCGAATTGGCGACGTTGCCGGAATGCCCGAAGGCAACAACCCGGCCGGTCATCGTATGCCGCACTTCGTAGACACCAGGACCGATGGGCGCTTCAACGTGGCCGCCGCTATAGGCATCGGGAAATCGCTTCCAATTGCTCCAAGTCTGAACCATGAAAATCCCTCAAAATCTCATTCAAAAAACGCGCTGCAAGAACGCGACAACTAACCATTGGTTCCGCCACGTCAACCGCCTCCCACAGGGGGTGTTGATAAGCCGGCAATAGCGGCTGCAATTTGACGTGGAGCAAAATCCACGTATTTCCACTTACTAGTGCAGTTAATTGGCTTCGGTTAATGGCCCGGCAGAACCAGAACCTTCGGCTTTGCCGGGAGGCTCGTCTTGCTCACCACCAACGAGGGTATCTCAGCCACCTCAACGTCCCACTCCTGGCGAACACGCTGCAAAAAACGGTCAAGCGTATAGGCGCTGAAATAGTGCATCGGGATCATCAGCGGTGCCTTGAGGGCGTGCAACACCTCAACCATGCCATCGAGGTCGAGGGTGTAGGATCCATCCACCGGCACGAGCACGATGTCGACACGACCGATTTCGTTGAGCTGCTGCTGCGTTAACGTGTGATGCAGATGGCCGAGATGCGCGATGCACAAGTTGGCAATCTCGAAAATGAAAATTGAATTGCCGTGCCGCTCGGTGCCGCCGTCGAACGACCGGATATTGGTCGGGACATTGCGTACGCGCACGTCTTTGTATTGCAAGTCGATGCGCGCGGGCTTCTCATCGTCGGCCCAACCGTGCAGTACATATTTGATTGCCGGATCCGGCGACAATGTGTAGTGCGTCGAATGCGCATGATTCATCGTCGCAATGTCCGGCAGTACCGGCGGCCTGACATAGTCGTTGTAGTCGGTGGCAATTCGAACCAGCTGCGGGCTCTCGATCAGAAAGGTTGAGTGGCCGATGTAACTGATGCGCAGCTGATCATGATCGAGCGCGGCGAGACGCAGCGACGCAGGCTGCACGAGCGGTGACCGCGTGGCGATCAGGCCAGGACAGCTTTCCGTCATTTCGGGTTTTGCCGGTGTCGGCGCTGCGCCTTGCGCCCTCGCCGGCCCTGCGAATGCAATGACAAATGCCGCCGTCAGGATTTTCAACGCACCGTTGTGCATGACTTGACCCGCGCCAGTTCAGCGGCGGAAATCTCGCACGGTTTTGCGGCCCTCGCTACCGGCCTCACGCGCAAATGAAGAGCGGCGCCCGAGGGGCGCCGCCAATCGTCGTCCGCGTTCTGCTCGCGATCAGAACTGTTCGAAATAGTGGCGGTCACGCATCGATATGATAATGCCCTTCGGGGTCACCACCAGCCAGCGTCCGTCCTGACGTTTGATTTGTTCGACGGGGCCGAGGCCCGGCAGCGGCGCTCCCGGAACCACCTGATAGACGTCGCCGTGGCCCTGCACGTAAACGTAACCGTCGCGCGTCTCGCGGATCGACCAGTCCGGCACGATCGACAGACGTGCCGGCGGCGGCTCGGCAGCTTGCGGCGGACGCGGCGCGGCAAAGGCGCGGATGCTTGCGGCGCGGACGGGACCGTCTGCGGCGGCGTGATCGAACCGGTGATGTCCGACGTCTCGCGGCTCAGACGATCGCTCAGTTTCGCGATCTGGCTGTGCGCCGCTTTGTTGGCGGCCTCGAGGCTCGCCTTCAGATTTGTGATTTCCTTGGTGAGATGCGCAACGGATTGCTGTGTCGCCTTGTTTTCTTCCATGCGTCGCAATGTCGACTGCCGGCGGTCCTGGAGAAGCCACCGGTCGCCGCAGCGCCGACCACGGCGCCGAAGGCGGCTGCGATCGCCACGGATGCGGCAAGCAGGGCGTAGCGCTTGTGGCGTGGACGCAAATGGAACCGCGGCATGTGCATCAGCGTGAATGATGCTGCGGGTGCTTCATCTGCGGGCGCGCTCACCGTCTCAGTAGGCGGCGCGGCCAGCTCTTCCGCGACGACGGGCTCGGCGGTAATTTCGCTTGTTGCGGGTGAGATCGGCGGAGACGCGACCGTCGGCAATTCCGTGCCAGCCTGTGGTTTGTCGGCCGCGTCACCTGGAGCCGCCGTCATATCGCTGCCGGAAATCTCGATTGCCTTGCGTTTGGCCATGACTGGACGTCCTCGATTGGCTGTTCACCAATCGGTAACCATGTTCGGTTACCAATTGGTTACCAATCGCTTGCGGCACGGACAGCACTGTTCCAATTTGATTGTCAGGACCTTGCACGGCGTCCCCTCCGTCGCACCGGGCGCCGACCGGTCAGCGTGAGATGCCCAGGCGAATGCCCGGCGTCTCACGCAATTTTTCAAAACCGTCAAGGAATGTCAGACAGGTAGGCCGCATTCGGCGGCGCGCGCCTTGAGAGATACGGCCGGCCTTGCGCCGATGTGCTGGATGACTTCCGCGGCCGCCAATGCGCCAAGCCGCGCGGCGGTACGGTGATCCTTGCCGCGCGCCAGCCCGACCAGGAAGCCCGCCGCAAACAGATCTCCGGCACCTGTCACATCGGCTACCTGCTCGACCGGCTCCGCCGTCACCGTCTCGACGGCATCGCGCGACACGACCACGCAGCCTTTCTCGCTGCGCGTCACCACCGCGAGCTTGGCCTCGCCTCGCAACGCCTTCACAGCGCTGTCGAAGTCGGCGGTCTCGTAGAGGCTGTGCAACTCACGTTCATTGGAAAATATGATGTCGACAATGCCTTTCCGGATGAGGTCGAGAAATTCCGCGCGATAGCGATCGACGCAGAAGGCATCCGACAATGTCAGCGCAACGCGGTGGCCCGCCTTGTGCGCGATGCCGGCCGCCTTGACGAAGGCTTCTTTCGCATGCGGCGGATCCCACAGATATCCCTCGAGATAGGTGACCGCGGCGCTTGCCACTTGCAACTCGTCGATGTCGCCGGGCTTCAGATCCTGCGCGGCGCCGAGATATGTGTTCATCGTGCGCTCGCCATCCGGCGTCACCATGATGTAGCACCGCGCGGTGGACGGACCTTTCGCGGCGGGCGGCGTCTCGAAGGCGACCTTGGCGGCACGGATGTCGTGCGCGAAGGCGCGCCCGAGCTCATCGTCCTTGACCTTGCCGACAAAGGCAGCGCGCGCGCCGAAGCTGGCAACGCCAACGATCGTGTTGGCCGCCGAACCGCCCGAGCTCTCCACCGCCGGCCCCATGGCCGCGTAAATTGCTTGCGCACGCGCTTCGTCGATCAGCGCCATGGTGCCCTTGTGCATGCCCTGCGCCACCAGAAAATCGTCATCGGCACGCGCAATCACGTCGACAATGGCGTTGCCGATGCCGAGCACGTCGTAGCGGAGAGCGGTCATAAGGGATCCTCGATGAAAGCGCGGGCACTATATCGACTAAGAAGAGTGACGCAATGTACGCGCTCAGCCGTCATGCACCTTGTAGCCGCCCATGACGAAGCACGCGGGCGGAGGCCCATCCGCTCGCGCGAAGAGTCGACACTGAAGGTGCCACCACGTTTCCCGTCCGCTTGCCTGTGGCCGATAGGACTTTTAGGGCGTGTCCTAATGGGGGGGCGGAAGTCTCTTCAGTACTTCGAGACTCCACCAGAGAAAGTATCCGGCGATCAGAATGCCGAGCGCTACCTTCACGAGTTGGATGATAAGTTCGTCTTTGCTCATTTGGTCCTACCCGCCTGGTCCTACCCGCCGCTCGCCCGTGATTCGGACGCTCCTGCCTCTATAATGGAACGGCAACGGCTTTGATATTGTCGCGCCTTCCCTGCCAGGCCAAGCTTGGACGCGGCTGGGGTTGCGCTAAAAACGCCATCATGCGATGTGGCCGCCGCGAGCCCAGGGAGTGAGGCAATGGCGTTCAAGGAGCGGGTATTTTCCGGCGTGCAGCCGACCGGCAACCTGCACCTCGGTAATTATCTCGGCGCAATCACCAAGTTCGTGGCGCTGCAGGATCGCTACGACTGCATCTATTGCGTGGTCGATCTTCACGCGATCACGGTCTGGCAGGATCCGAGCGAATTGCCGCGCGCCACGCGCGAGGTGACGGCCGCGTTCCTGGCCTGCGGCATCGATCCGAAGAAAAACATCATCTTCAATCAGAGCCAGGTTGCCGAGCACGCCGAACTGGCATGGGTGTTCAACTGCGTTGCGCGCGTCGGCTGGCTCAACCGCATGACCCAGTTCAAGGAGAAGGCCGGCAAGGACCGCGAAAATGCATCGGTCGGGCTCTACGTTTATCCAAACCTGATGGCCGCGGACATTCTCGTCTATCGCGCAACGCATGTTCCGGTCGGCGAAGACCAGAAACAGCATCTTGAGCTGTCGCGCGACATTGCGCAGAAATTCAACAACGACTTCGCGGCCTCAATCCATGCGCACGGCTACGGCGAGGCCTTCTTCCCGCAGCCGGAACCTCTGATCCAGGGACCCGCGACCCGCGTCATGTCGTTGCGCGACGGTTCGAAGAAAATGTCGAAATCGGAAGCTTCGGATTATTCGCGCATCAATCTCACGGACGATGCCGACGCAATCGCGCAAAAAATTCGCAAGGCCAAGACCGATCCGGAACCGCTGCCGAGCGAGGAAAAAGGTCTGGCGCCGCGCCCCGAGGCCGACAACCTGGTCGGCATCTATGCAGCGTTGCAAGGAGTGAGTAAAACTGAAGTCCTGGGTCAGTTTGGCGGCGGGCAATTCTCTACCTTCAAAACTGCGCTCGTCGATCTCGCGGTCGCCAAGCTCGGACCCATCGGTTCCGAGATGAAGAAGCTGGTGCAGGATCCGGTCTATATCGATTCTGTGTTGGCCGACGGCTCGCAGCGCGCGCAGACGATCGCCGCCGAAACCATGAAGGCGGTCAAGGATATCGTCGGCTTCGTGCGCCGTTAGTTTGCAGCGCGGGACACCCGTCTTGTCTGATCGGCGGCCGCCATGCCACCATTGCCTGCTTGTGCGTGCATTTCCGCCCATATGATCAGACCGGAGCGTGGCGACCATGAGCAGCAAGCGCCAAAGCTACGAAAAGGGGCACAAGCGCAAATACCTCGTCGTCATCGACGACACCGAGGAATGCGACCGCGCTATCTATTGGGCGGCCAAACGTGCCGGGCGCACCAAGTCACAGATCGTCATGCTGCGCGTGATCGAACCCGGCGATCGCAACCAGCAATGGCTCGGCGTTGCCGATCTTATGAAGGCGGAAGCGCAGGAAGCGGCAAACGCCACCCTCGACAAGTTCGCTACGCGCGCGAAAAAGATCGCCCGCATTACGCCCGACCGGGTGATCCGCGAAGGTGATACCGCCGAGGAGATCATCAAGCTGATCGACGAAGACGCCGACATCGGCATCCTGGTGCTGGCGGCGGGCACGGGCAAAGAGGGCCCTGGCCCGCTCGTGACCAACCTGGCCAAGACGGCGGGGACGTTCCCGATCCCCGTCGCGGTTGTGCCGGGCCATCTGAGCGACGATGATATCGACGCCAGTTCGTGAAATCTGCGCGGTTTTTCGGTGGTTGACCTCACCACGCGCAATCGCCATTTATGCGCTATAAGAGCAATGCCCTGCGGGCCTTGAACCCGCGCGAGGCAAGGAGATCGCGATGTTCATTCAGACCGAAGCCACGCCGAACCCGGCGACACTGAAATTTCTTCCCGGCCGCGCCGTGCTCGAAAGCGGCACGCTTGATATGCCGAACCGGGAGGCCGCGGCACAATCACCGCTCGCAACGCGGCTGTTCGATGTCGACAATGTCGGCGGCGTATTCTTCGGATCCGATTTCATCGCAGTGACAAAGACCGACGGCGATTGGCAACAGATGAAGCCGGCAATCCTCGGCGCCATCATGGAGCACTTCATGTCGGGCGCACCGCTCGTCGCGGATGGCGCCAGCGATGCGGCAACCGACGAGTTCTTTGACGCCAAGGATGCCGAGACCGTCGCAACCATCAAGGACCTGATTGAGACACGCGTCAGACCGGCGGTCGCCGGCGACGGCGGCGACATTACGTTCCGGGGCTACAAGGAAGGTATTGTCTATCTCAACATGAAGGGTGCCTGCTCGGGCTGCCCGTCGTCCACCGCAACCCTCAAGCATGGCATCCAGAATCTACTGCGCCACTTCGTGCCCGACGTTGTTGAAGTCCGGCCGATGTAATTCCGCTGTCGTCCCCGCGCAGGCGGGGACCCATACTCCGCAGCTTATCGATAGTTTGGTGGCTATGGGTCCCCGCCTGCGCGGGGACGACAGGCATTCTCTTCGCTCGTAACAACGCCAAATTTGAGCTAGTTCAGTTGCAGGAATGAGCAAAAGATGCGCGTCCTTGCCATTGATACAGCGCTGGAAGCCTGCTCCGTCGCCGTGCTCGATACCGAGCGCCCCGACGCCCGCGCGCATGAATCACTTCCGATGCAGCGCGGACATGCCGAAGCGTTGATGCCGCTGGTCGCGCGCGTCCTTGCGCGCAGCAACCTCGATTTTTCCGCGCTCGATCGCGTGGCCGTCACCACCGGACCCGGCAGCTTCACGGGCTTACGTGTCGGCATTGCCGCCGCGCGCGGCATAGCGCTTGCGGCCGGAAAGCCCGCCATCGGGCTCTCGACGCTGGCTGCCTTTGCGGCGCCGTTGATTGCCGCCGACGACACGTTGCCTGTGGTGGTGGCGATCGATGCGCGCCACGATCACGTCTATCTGCAAGTGTTCGGACCCGGCGGCCGCACGCTGGTTGCGCCGCGGATAGCGCCGCTACGCGAAGCATTGCGCGTGTCAACGACCGGCGCGCCGCGCATCACCGGCAATGCGGCCGACATGCTGGCAAGACTTTGGCCGGCCGGTGAGCACGCGCCAACTTCGGTTGAACAGCGCGGGGCGCCTGATATCGATTGGGTGGCGCGACTTGGCGCGGCCGCGACCGACACTGGAACGCCACCGAAACCACTTTATTTGCGCGCGCCCGACGCCCATCCGCAGGACGCTGTTCAACTGGCCCGCCGATGATCGGCTTCATCAGCAGCCTTTTCGCGCGCGGCGAGCCGGCAATGTCGGAGGCGACCGCACGCGACGCATCAACCATAGCAATGCTGCACGGTGCATCTTTCCGGCGCGGCTGGAGCGAACAGGAAGTTGAAGGCCTCTTGCTCGACCGCCACGTCATCGCGCACCGCGCCCTGGCAGGCGCGCGGCTGGCCGGCTTCATCATGTCGCGATTGGTTGAGGACGAAGCGGAGATTTTGTCAGTGGCGGTTGCCGGCCGCCAGCGCGGTCGAGGCCTTGCGCGCCGGCTGCTCGACCTTCATCTGCGGCGCCTGGCCGGGCTCGCCGCACGTACGGTCTTTCTGGAGGTCGACGAACACAATGTTCCGGCGCTCCGGCTCTATCAGCGCGCGGGTTTTCGCGAGGTTTCCCGCCGCCCCAACTACTATACGGGAGAGAGCGGCAAGGCCGTGGCGGCGCTGGTGCTGCGGCGGGATCTTGACTGATGCAATGGACACATCCCCGACATGCTCAATATGATATCAATGGCAGCCGGATTCCGACCGAATGGTCGCTAGAGACGACGTCGTGACCAACGCAAGCAAAGCCACCCTTGAGCGTAAAAACATCGAGGCCCTCTGCGCGGCCAAGGGCATGCGCATGACCGAGCAGCGCCGGGTGATCGCGCGCGTGTTGGCCGATTCCGACGACCACCCCGATGTCGAGGAACTATATCGGCGCTGCGCCAAAGTAGACGATCGTATTTCGATCTCGACCGTGTACCGCACGATGCGCCTATTCGAGGACGCAGGCATCATCGAGCGGCATGACTTTCGCGATGGCCGCGCACGCTACGAGACCAGCCCCGAAGCGCATCACGACCATCTCATCAATCTACGCAGCGGCGAAGTTATCGAATTCCAATCCGAGGAGATCGAGCGTTTGCAGGCTGAAGTCGCGCGCAAGCTCGGCTACAGACTGGTCGATCACCGCCTCGAGCTCTACGCGGTACCCCTAGGCGACAAGACCAAGACCTGATGGCGCGCGCGCTCATCATTGCGGCATTTTTTTTCACAATGACGCCGCTGCTGATCTCGCTCCAGTGGTTGCTCGACAAGCTTAATTTGCCCGGCTGGGGTTTCATCGCGTCGAATTATTATCGCGTGCTCTGCTCACTCCTGCGAATTCGCGTGCGTGTGAACGGGGAGCCCGTGCGCAACCGGGCGGTTTTTTTCGTCTCCAATCACGTTTCCTGGGCCGATATTCTCGTGATCGGTTCAATTGCGCCGGTCGCCTTTGTCGCCAAGCGTGAAGTTCGCGATTGGCCGCTGGTCGGCATCACCGCGGAAGTGCAGCGCACTGTGTTCGTCGACCGCACACGCCGACATCAGACACCGGAGTCCGTCAGTCAGATTGTCAAACGCCTTGCGGGCGGAACCTCGGTGGTGCTGTTCGCGGAAGGCACATCGAGCGATGGGAACCGCGTCTTGCCGTTTCGCTCGGCGCTGCTTGGCGCGGTTGAAGAAGCCGCCAGCACCAACGGCGCCGGCGGCATTCTGATCCAGCCGATGTCGATCACATATACCGGGCAGCACGGCATTCCGATGGGACGCCAGCGCCGTCCACTCGTGGCCTGGTATGGTGATCTGGACTTCATGCCGCACATCAAAGCGTTCATCGAACGTGGGGCAGTCGATGCTGTTGTCAGCTATGGCGAACCGGTCGACGTAAACAGCGCCACGGACCGCAAAGCCGCGGCGAGGCGGCTGGAAACCGCCGTACGCCGCCTACTGGCGACAACATTGCGCGGGCGCCCGCTGGTCGCGGAGGCGGCGGAATGAGCGGCGTTTATTTTTCCGCCGATTGCCGCTAAGACCCCGGCTTCGCAGCCCGGCTGCGTCTTAAACTTGTTGTAAAATCAACTATATAGTCGGGCGGGACAAATCCTGGCGCGCCCGCTAGATTGGACCCGCTTCGCACCGAAACGCATGAGCAAAGCCCGCAAAGTCCACGTCAAATCTTTCGGCTGCCAGATGAACGTCTACGATTCGCATCGTATGGCGGACACGCTGGTGCCCGCCGGTTACAGCGAAACCGCGAATCCCGAGGACGCCGACCTCGTCATTCTCAACACGTGCCACATCCGCGAAAAAGCAGCCGAGAAGGTCTATTCGGAAATCGGCCGGATACGCGAGATGAAGGAGGCTGCCGCACGCGATGGCCGCAGCATGCTGATTGCCGTTGCCGGGTGCGTAGCACAGGCGGAAGGCAAAGAGATAATCCGGCGTGCCGGTGCCGTCGATCTCGTCGTCGGTTCACAGAATTATCACCGCCTGCCGGAGATGATTGCACGCGCGCAAGGCCGGCGAAAAAGTCATCGACACGGAATTTCCGGTAGAGGACAAATTCGACGTATTGGCCGCGCCCGGACGCGATGCAATTGCCAAGCGCGGCATTGCGGCGTTTGTGACCGTGCAGGAAGGCTGCGACAAGTTCTGCACATTCTGCGTGGTGCCCTATACGCGCGGCTCTGAAATTTCACGCCCCGTGGAGAAAATCGTCAGCGAGGTCGCGCGTTTGGCCGACGCTGGCGTGCGCGAGGTGACGCTGATCGGGCAGAACGTGAATGCCTATCATGGTATCGGGCCGGATGGCGCTCCATCATCGCTCGGAAAGTTGCTGGGTCACCTTGCGCAGGTGCCCGGCATCCTGCGGCTCCGTTACACCACCAGCCATCCGCGCGACATGGATGATGACCTGATCGCGGCGCACGCCGAAATACCGGCCGTGATGCCGTATGTGCATCTGCCGGTACAGTCGGGCTCAGACCGTATTCTGGCGGCGATGAATCGCAGGCATACGCGCCGTGACTATCTTGACTTGATTGCGCGTCTGCGCTCGGGACGAGCCGATCTTGCCTTCACGTCCGACTTCATCGTGGGATTCCCCGGCGAGACAGAAGCGGATTTCCGCGACACGCTCACGCTCATCGATGACATCGGCTTTGCCGGCGCCTATTCCTTCATATACTCGCCGCGTCCCGGCACACCCGCCGCCGAAATGGACGGTCAGGTGTCAGAAGAGGAAAAGTCGGAGCGCCTGCAGCGGCTGCAAGCCATAATTACGCGCGATCAACGTCGTTTTCTTGCGGGATTTGCCGGCCGTACCGTGGACGTTCTGCTGGAAAAGCCGGGCAGGCTCCCTGGGCAACTGGTCGGCCGTTCCCCATATTTACACGCGGTCCATGTCATGGCGCCGGCGAGCATGATCGGTTCGATCCACCGCGTGACAATTACCGAGGTCGGCAGCAATAGTCTTTTCGGCGCGCGCGCCGAAAGAACCGAGGCAATCGTCCTCGCGACAGCAGGAGCTTGATTCACCCTTGCGTACGACGGATTCCGTGATCCCGCCCGCCGCCGCCTCCGAGGAGACGGCCACCACGCAGACCGTGCTCGCTTTCGAGGACAACAGGCTCGCCTCGATGCTGTTCGGGCAATATGGACAGAATCTCGCGCTCGTCGAACGCCGGCTCGGTGTGGTTGCCGAGCAGCGTGGAAATCATGTCACCATCGAAGGATCGCGAGGCGCTTGCGAGCAGGCACGCCGCGTTCTGGAAGGTCTCTACGAGCAGCTCAAGCGCGGCCACGATTTGAGTCAGGGAGACGTCGAGGGCGCCATTCGTCAGGCGATCGCGCAAGGTTCGCTGTTTGACTATGACCCCGCAGCCCCGCGACCGGCCTTTGAAGAAATCAACTTGCGCAAGCGGCCGGTGCGTGCGCGTACGGCTGCGCAGGACGCCTACATCCGCGCGCTCAAGCGCCATTCGCTTGTATTCGGCACCGGACCTGCGGGCACCGGCAAGACATGGCTTGCCGTCGCGCAGGCCGTGCAGATGTTCGAGCGCAAGGAAGTCGATCGCATCATACTGTCACGGCCTGCCGTCGAAGCGGGCGAGCGGCTCGGCTTTCTTCCCGGAGATATGCGCGAGAAGGTCGATCCTTATCTCCGCCCCATCTATGACGCGCTTTACGATCTGATGGACGCACGCATTGTCGAGCGCGCCTTGCAGGCCGGCGAAATCGAGATCGCGCCCCTCGCCTTCATGCGCGGGCGCACGCTGTCCAACGCCGCCGTTATTCTCGACGAGGCGCAGAACACGACCTCAATGCAGATGAAAATGTTTTTGACGCGGCTCGGCGAGAACAGCCGCATGATCGTCACGGGCGATCCAAGTCAGGTCGACCTGCCGCACGGCCAGACGTCCGGGCTGGCGGAAGCGGTAAAATTGCTCGCGGGCATCGAAAATGTCGGTCACGTCGCATTCACCCATGAGGATGTGATTCGCCACGAACTGGTGGCGCGCATCGTCGAGGCCTATGATCGCGCCACGCCGGCGCGCGAGGGCAAGGGATGAGGCCGACGCCCGGGCGGCGCGCATCCCCGCCGCAAATCGACATTCAAACCCAATCGCCGCTCTGGAATGCGCAGCCATTGGCCGAACAGACCGTGCGCGACGCGATCGCCGCGGCGGCTTCCGCACTCTCAACAGCGGACAGTGAAGTGAGTATCGTACTGACGGACGATTCGGCGATAGCTGTCCTCAATCGTGACTGGCGCGGAATCGACAAGCCTACCAACGTGTTGTCATTCCCAGCGTCCGGCCACAAAGGCAGTGAAAATTCGCGTTTTCTTGGCGACATCGTCATTGCGTATGAGACGCTTGTTCGGGAGTGCGACGATGAACATCGGAAGTTCCTGCACCACCTCGCGCATCTCGCGGTGCATGGTTTTCTTCACCTCGTCGGCTACGATCACGCGACCGATGCGCAGGCCGAAGAGATGGAAGGGCTGGAAAGCAAGATCATGACGCGCCTGAGCATGCCCGATCCTTATATTACGCGCGATTTTGGCGACGCCTGAACGCCATGCCTGACAGCGAACCACCAAGTTCTGGCCCATCCGGCGGCGTGCCTTTCGAGCCGCGCAATTTGCCTGTGCCGGTGCCCTCGCGGGATGACACCGAAAACTGGTTCATGCGCGCCCTGCGTACCCTGTTCGGCTGGAAGCCGAGCACAATGCGCTCGGACCTCACGGACATCCTTGAGGCAATGAGCCCCGGCGAATCCGGCTTTTCGCCAGAAGAGAGCCGGATGCTCAAGAACATCCTCGGCTTGCGCGAGCGCCGCGTCGGCGACGTCATGGTTCCTCGTGCCGACATCATCGCCGTCCAGCAGGATATCAAGCTCGGCGAGCTCGTGCGCGTATTCGAGGGCGCCAGCCATTCGAGGCTCGTCGTGTACGACGATACGCTCGACGATCCCGTCGGCATGGTGCACATCCGTGACCTGATCGCTTTCATGACCGCGCGCGCGGCGGTCGACCCGGAAAAGAACGCCAAGCGCAAAAAACCGCTGCCTGCAAATCTTGATCTGAAAGCTGTCAATCTCGGCATGCCGCTGTCGGCCACCAAGATCGTGCGCGAAATCCTGTTTGTGCCGCCATCCATGCGGGTCATCGATCTGCTGGCGCGCATGCAGGCCACACGAATTCATCTCTCATTGGTGGTGGATGAATATGGCGGCACCGACGGCCTGGCATCGATCGAAGACATCGTCGAGCAGATCGTGGGCGAGATCGCCGATGAGCACGATGAGGACGAAACACCGGCGGTTGCGCAGCAACCCGACGGCTCCTTTATTGCGGACGCGCGCGCCAAGATTGACGATGTCGTTGGCGTCGTGGGCAATGATTTCGACGTTGGCGACGCCGCCGACGATGTCGACACGATCGGAGGCTATCTGGTGACGCGCGCGGGGCGCTTGCCGGTCCGTGGCGAAATCGTTCCCGGCCCTGACTTGTTCGAATTCGAGGTGCTTGACGCAGATCCGCGTCGCGTCAAGCGCGTACGAATTACGCGATTGAAGGAACGCCGTGATCGGCCGCGCGAACCACGCCGCCGCGGCGAAGGTGAGAATATATTGACCGGACACACCGCATCTTCCTCTCCGTCTGACGACACCAGTTCCAAGGATCCAGGGTCCACAACAGGCGCCCACCGACCGTGACGCTCGCCCGATTTTCCCACGCCGTTGTTCTCGCCTTCGGTTGGCGTCGGGCGATGATCGCGCTCGTCGCTGGCGCGGCATCGGCATTGGCGATTGCGCCGTTCAATATCTGGCCGATCCTCTTTGTAACGTTTCCCGTGCTCGTTTGGCTTGTCGATGGTTCGGCTTCCGGCCGGTGGAGTGGGGCAACAAATGCTGCTTTGGCGGGCTGGTGCTTTGGCTTCGGCTATTTCACCGCCGGCCTTTACTGGATTGGCTACGCGTTTCTTGTCGACGCAAAGACGTTCGGCTGGCTATTGCCGGTGGCGGTTGCGGGGTTGCCTGCCTATCTGGCGATTTACACCGGTCTGGCGTTGGCCGCCGCCCGGCTGATCTGGGTGCGTGGACCGGAACGGATTTTGGCGCTTGCCGCCACGCTGACGATTGCCGAATGGCTGCGCGGCCATCTGCTCAGCGGTTTTCCCTGGAACACGTTTGGATATGCGTTGACCGAACCTTTGGTGCTGGCGCAAAGCGTCTCGCTCATCGGCATCTGGACCCTGACCTTTTTCTGCATCGCGATCTGCGCCGCGCCCGCGATACTCGCGGACGACAAAGCCGATACCCGGCGTCCATACGTCCCGCTGTTTTTAGCGGCGGCAGTTCTGGCGGGCTTTGTCGGCTATGGCGCCACAAGACTGTGGTCGCACCCGACCGGCTACGTGAATAGCGTCAAGCTCCGCATTATGCAGCCCAATCTACCGCAGGATGACAAATTCAATTATTCGGCGAAGGCGCAGGTCATGGATCGCTACTTGCGCCTTTCCGATCGTGCGACCGGGCCGCAATCAAATGGCGTTCGCGATGTGACACATTTGATCTGGCCGGAGGCGGCGTTTCCATTTTTCCTGACGCGCGAGCCGGATGCGCTCGCCCAAATCTCGGCGCTGCTAAAGCCGTCAACAGAATTGATCACGGGCGCCGTACGCGCCGCATCGAACGCCAATGAGCGCAATCCTCAAGCCTACAACTCAATTTACGTAATCGAGCCCGATGGCTCGATCCGCGGGATCTACGACAAGGTCCACCTGGTTCCCTTCGGCGAATATTTGCCCCTCCAGCGTCTGCTTGAACGCCTCGGCCTGAAGCAGCTCACCAAGGTCGTTGGGGGCTTTCTATCGGGTGATCGCCGGCGCGCCATCGACGTTTCCGGTGCGCCAAAGATGTTGCCGCTGATTTGTTACGAGGCGATCTTCCCCGACGCGGCGGTGCCGCAGGGCGAACGGCCCGGCTGGTTGGTCAACGTCACCAATGACGGCTGGTTCGGTATCAGCACCGGACCCTACCAACACTTGCAGCAGGCGCGTGTCCTTGCCATCGCAGAAGGCTTGCCCCTGGTGCGCGCGGCCAATACCGGAATATCGGCGGTCATCGATCCGCTCGGCCGGATCGTCAGCGCATTACCGCTGGGCGTGGAAGGCGTGCTCGACGCTCGACTACCGACCGCAATCGAACCGACGCTCTATCTGAGCTACGGCAATTACATTCTCGTTCTCACATTGCTGCTGAGCTTGCTGATTGTGGGTCGGCGCCGGATTCGCGCATAAATTGAAGCATTTACCAGTTTATTACGAAAGTTGTTCAACGCCGCGAGCATTGCGCGCCGGCAATCTACATTTTCAAACGAATTGTCATCCTACGAAAACTGCTGAAATCTATCGCTTATTTCCCGACTACAGAGAATTCACGGATTGCATTGGCGCCTTCACTTGTGACAACTACGCCTCGAAATGGGGGCAGATGAAATCTATGGCTAAAAAGGCACCGAATCCGATCGACAAGCACGTCGGCTCGCGTGTCCGCATGCGGCGGATGATGCTGAGCATGAGCCAGGAAAAGCTCGGCGACGCCCTTAGCCTCACCTTCCAGCAGGTCCAGAAATACGAGAAAGGCACAAACCGCATCGGCGCCAGCCGGCTGCAGCAAATTGCGCAAATCCTGCAGGTTCCGGTTTCATTTTTTTTCGAAGGCGCACCGCACGCACTGGGCCATTCCGGCGGCATGAGCGAAGCACCCTCGCCCGCGTATGTGGCCGATTTCCTGGCGACCTCCGACGGGCTTTCGCTCACCAAGGCGTTTATGCGCATCAAGAGCAGCAAGCTGCGCCGCCGCATTGTTGATCTGGTCGAGCAAATCGCCGGTGTGGACTGAGTTTAGGGTCCGATCCCATCGTTAACGAGGCATCTGCCCACCGCTGCCCGCATCTTGACCTCGTTCGCCGCCGCTGCAAGAACCTGCCCGACATCACACGACGCGGCGGCGCGGCCGCGCCACGGGAGGAGTTCCAGCGGTGGCTCACACCAATTTTCTGTTTACCAGCGAGTCGGTTTCCGAAGGTCACCCGGACAAGGTCTCCGACCAGATTTCCGACGCAATCCTCGACGCCTTTATCGAGAAGGACATCAAGCTCGGTATCGCCGACGACAGCCAGATCAATACGCGGCTTGGCTGCGAGACGCTCTGCACTACCAATAAGATCGTGGTTGCCGGCGAAGGGCGCGGACAACTTTTCAAGACCATCAATGGCGTATCGGTGGTCGATCGCGAATTGATCACCGAGATCGCCCGCGGCGTAGTCAAGGACATCGGCTATGACCAGAACGGCTTCTCGTATCACGGCGCCGATGTCGAAGTGCTTTTGCATGGCCAGTCGCCAGACATTGCCATGGGCGTGAATGCCAAGAAGAAAAAAGGCGGCGAGGAAGAAGGCGCCGGCGACCAGGGCATGATGTTCGGCTTCGCCTGCACCGAGAGCGAGGTTTACGAGAAGAATTCGTTCATGCCGGCGCCGATTTATTTCGCGCACAAGATCCTGAAAGTTCTCTCCACCAAGCGACACTCCAAGCAACTGTTCGACCTTCAGCCGGATGCCAAGAGCCAGGTGACGGTCCAATACGTCAACGGCAAGCCGGTCGGCTGCACCAAGGTCGTCGTTTCAACGCAGCACAATGAAAAGAGCCGCAATGGCAAGAAGTACACGCCCGGCATGGTCAAGGACCTGATCGCCGAAGCGGTCGAGTCCGCACTGCCAAAAGGCTGGATGCCGAAGAAGCCTTCCGACTTCCTGGTCAACCCGACCGGCAACTTCGTGGTCGGCGGACCGGACGGCGATTGTGGTCTCACCGGCCGCAAGATTATCGTTGATACATACGGAGGCTACGCGCCGCACGGCGGTGGCGCCTTCTCCGGCAAGGACCCGACCAAGGTTGATCGCTCGGCCGCTTATGCTGCGCGCTATCTCGCCAAGAATGTGGTCGCCGCCGGTGTGGCCGAGCGCTGCACCATTCAGGTCGCCTATGCGATCGGCGTTGCCGATCCGATGTCGGTATTGGTCGATACTCACGGCACCGGCAAGGTTGCCGAGAAAAAACTCGAAAAACTTCTGCCCGAATTGTTCCGGCTTACGCCGACGAATATCCGGCGCACACTCAAGCTCAACAAGCCGATCTACCGCCGTACCGCGGCCTATGGCCATTTCGGGCGCGCGCCCGACAAGGACGGCGGCTTTTCCTGGGAAAAGACCGATCTGGCGGCCGCAATCAGAAGCGCGGTGAAATAGGCGATCAGCGCGGCCACTATGTTTGCTGTCATGCCCCGCGAATGCGGGGCATCCAGTATTCGTAAACGCCACTATATTGATCTAAAGGCCGGCGTTTACTGGATCGTCCGCTTGCGCGGACGATGACACCATGAGCGATCATCACGACAACGACCACGCGCCCCGCGCCTTTTTCGGCCGCCGCAAAGGGCACCCGCTAAAGCCGCGTCAGGCCGCGCTGTTCGATACTTTATTGCCGCGACTGGCGCTCGATCTCAGCAAGCGGGCCCCGGCCGATCTGCGCGCGCTATTTGCACCGGCGGTCGACGAACTGCGGCTCGAAATCGGTTTTGGTGGCGCCGAGCATTTGATCGCCGCTGCAAAGGCCAGTCCGCAAGTCGGCTTCATCGGCACTGACGCCTTCGTCAACGCCATCGCCAAGGCACTGGTTGCGATTGACCAGGACGCGCTCTCAAACATCCGGCTCTATTTTGGCGATGCAAGCGAATTGCTTGACTGGCTGCCGGATGCGGCCGTCTCTCGGATCGATCTGCTCTATCCGGACCCTTGGCCAAAGCGGCGCCACTGGAAACGACGATTTATCCAGGACGAAAGCCTCAAGCGTCTGGCGCGCGTTTTGAGAAACGGCGGGGAACTTCGCTTCGCAACCGACATCGCGGATTACATGGCCTATGTGCTGGCGCGCGTGCTGCGTTCGCCGCATTTCATCTGGACTGCGGAAAGCGCCGACGACTGGCGGCTGCCCTGGCCGGAATTTTCAGGCACGCGCTACGAGGCGAAGGCCAAGCGCGAGGGACGTGTCCCCGCGTATTTCATATTCCGTCGCGTTTGACTATTCGCCGGTGCCCTGCCGAACTTGCCAGAACCGTACAACGCGCTTGGCGGTGGTTGCGGTCAGGCGATCAAAATTTTCCAGCGCGGCGTCGAGCGTCTGGGCCGACGGTTTGCTGCCGGGACGTGCATTGAGGATCGCTCTCACTGTCGGCCAGCCAAAACCGATCGCGCGCGCAAGAATTAAGACCGGATCGGCGCGCTCACCATTCATCAATCGGTCCACCACTTCGACCGGCACCGCGCACATGGTTGCCAAAGCGGCAATTGTCTCTTCGTATTTTCCAGCCTTGGCAAACTCGATAACGTCGGCCTCTCCGAGCTTACGTTCCTTGTGAAGCGTGCGCACGGCGGCAAGCGCGGCGGCGTAATTGCGCGGCGCAGCTTTCGCGGCGACCTCGTCGGTAACCTGCGCAAGAATGCGTCTGATTTCGGACTGCGTCTCCGGCTTCGCCTTTGACAGCAGACGCCTCTGCACGACTTCGCTCGCCTGAATAAGAAGCTGGCGGAACAAACGCGGCGGTATGTCGGTGCGCATGCCGACTTTCTCGGCCAGCACGCCGTCTTGCTCCGCGCGCTTCACCAACTTGCTGAAGGCATTGTCCGACAGCTGCGCATGGCGGTTGTTCGCAATTGAGCGTGCGACTTCCTGGTCCCCGCGCTCGACCAGAATGTCGGACAATGCTTCGCTGATCCCAAGTCGCGTCGACATCGCGAGCAAATGCGCCTGGCTCTTGGTCTCGGCAATGTGCATCAAGTCCGGATCGGCGATCCGCGCTTGCTTGAGCACCGGGCCGGCGACATCGATATTGTCGTTCTTCGCTAGCGCGCTGACGACCCCAGGCGGCGCATTCGGGATGGGCGCGACCCGGCGCGCCAGCTCGGCGAGAGCCTTGGCCTCGATCTCGACGACGAGGCAGCCGATGACGTCATCAAACAGCGCAATGTGTTCCGCGTTGAAACTCGGCGCGCAGTCGAGGAACAAGGTGGTAATGCGGCGTAACGTCTCCGCGCGCTTGTCGGCCGAGCCGTGCAGCACGACATCTTCCAACTCGGGAAGCAGCGAGGCGGGAACGCTCATACGAAACCTGCAATTGCCGCAAAACGCTATGAAATCGGCCGGGCCGGCGCTTTTACGCAAATTTAAGGGCAGATTCTGAAGGAAGGGTTAGTCGTTAACGCCGAGGCCACTCTTGCATGGCTTCGCAAAATCGCTATATTTCCCGCGTTACTAGACACCCTCATAACCGAACGGGTTTTGAGAGTGGGTCCTGCCGGGCCCGCTCTTTTTTGTTACCGAATGGCCGTAAGCGACACGTTGCACAGGACTGCGGCTTCAAACGCCGCGCCGACCGAACCACGGATCATCATTGAGCCGGGGCTCCCGGCGCGTGTCGCAGTCGTTGCCGAACCGGTGATTGAACAGCTCGGATATCGGCTCGTGCGCGTCAAGGTATCCGCCGCTGAAGGCTGCACGGTGCAGATCATGGCCGAGCGCCCCGACGGCAGCATGACGGTGGAAGACTGCGAGACGATATCGCGCGCACTTTCGCCGGTTCTCGACATGGCCGATCCAATTGATCGCGCCTATCGTTTGGAAATTTCCTCGCCCGGCCTCGACCGCCCGCTGGTCCGCAAATCTGACTTTGATCGTTTTGCGGGCCATCTGGTGAAAATCGAAATGGAAGTTCCGGTGAATGGCCGCAAGCGTTTCCGCGGCGAGATTGTCGGAACCGACGGCGATGCGGCGCGCATCCGCCGCGACGACGCAGCGGAAGGCGAAGAAGCCGAACTGCTGCTCACGATTGAGGAAATGAGTGAAGCAAAGCTGGTGCTCACCGACGATCTGGTGGCGCAAGCCTTGCGGCGTGAAAAGGCCGCGAAACGCGAAGCACGCGAAGCGCGGAAGGAAGAACGACGCGTAGAGAGACAATCACGGCACCGGCCACAAAGGCCCGCCGCCAGAGGAGGAGAGTGAGCTATGGCTGTCAGCGCCAATCGGCTCGAGCTTTTGCAAATTGCCGACGCAGTCGCGCGTGAAAAGGCGATCGACCGCGGCATCGTCATCGCCGCGATGGAAGACGCCATCGCCAAGGCGGCTCGCTCGCGTTACGGCGCGGAGACCGACGTACACGCCGAGATCGAACCGAAAACCGGTGATCTGCGTCTCACGCGCCACATGCTGGTGACGGAGAGCGTCGAGAATCCGTCCAATCAGATTACGCTCGAGGAGGCGCGCAAGCGCCACCCGGCCGCCCAGGTTGGCGACACAATAGCGGATCCGCTGCCGCCCCTGGAATACGGCCGCATTGCCGCGCAGTCGGCAAAACAGGTGATCGTGCAGAAAGTGCGCGAGGCCGAGCGTGACCGGCAATATGCCGAATACAAGGATCGGATCGGCGATATCGTCAACGGGATCGTCAAGCGCGTCGAATACGGCAACGTCGTCGTTGATCTCGGCCGCGGCGAGGCGATCGTGCGCCGTGACGAACTGTTGCCGCGCGAAGTGTTCCGCAACGGCGACCGCATCCGCGCCTATATCTACGACGTGCGGCGCGAACCGCGCGGGCCGCAGATTTTCCTGTCGCGCACACATCCGCAGTTCACCGCCAAGCTGTTCGCGCAGGAAGTGCCGGAAATTTACGACGGCATCGTCGAAGTCAAGGCGGTCGCCCGCGATCCCGGTTCGCGCGCCAAGATCGCCGTGATCTCGCGCGATTCGTCCGTCGACCCGGTCGGGGCCTGCGTCGGTATGCGTGGTTCACGCGTGCAGGCTGTGGTGAACGAATTGCAGGGCGAGAAGATCGACATCATTCCCTGGTCGCCCGATATCGCCACCTTCGTGGTGAATGCGCTGGCGCCGGCGGAAGTCGCCAAGGTCGTGCTCGACGAAGACAAAGAGCGCATCGAGGTCGTGGTGCCCGATCAGCAGCTGTCGCTGGCTATCGGCCGCCGCGGCCAGAATGTGCGGCTCGCCTCCCAGCTGACCGGCTGGGATATCGACATCCTGACCGAGCAGGAAGAATCCGAACGCCGCCAGGCGGAGTTCGAAAACCGCACGAAGATTTTCGTGGAAGCGCTCAATCTCGACGAAGTCGTCGGACAGCTGCTTGCTTCGGAAGGCTTCGGTTCGATCGAGGAACTCGCGATGGTCGACGAAAAGGAAATTGCCGGCATCGAGGGCTTCGATGAGGACACCGCGCGCGAACTACAGGAGCGCGCCAAGGAATATCTCGACAAGCAGGAGGCTGAACTCGACGCCAAGCGCGTCGAGCTCGGCGTCGACGATGCGCTCAAGGACGTGCCCGGCGTCACCACGAAGATGCTGGTTGCTTTCGGCGAGAACAGCGTGAAGACGGTGGAAGATCTCGCCGGTTGCGCCACCGACGACCTCACCGGGTGGACCGAGCGCAAGGATGGCGAATCCAAGCACGAGCCCGGTTTCCTCGACGGCTTCGATATTTCACGCGAGGACGCCGAGCACATGATCATGCAAGCCCGGGTAAAAGCAGGCTGGGTGACGGAAGCCGAACTGGCTCCGCCGCCGGCTGCCGAAACGCCCGCGGAAGAAGAAACAGAAGCGCAAGCGTAAGGAGCGTGGATAACGACGATGCTGGCAGTTACGCAGGACAGCGAACTCGACCGCGGGGCGACGACTGTCGCCCCGGGGACCGAGCGCACCTGCGCGCTGACTCGTGAACTCAAACCTGTTGCGGAAATGATCCGTTTCGTGGTCGGCCCGGCGGGTGAAGCAGTGCCCGACGTCAAACGCAAGCTGCCTGGCCGCGGCATTTGGGTCACTGCAACGCGGGACGCAATCGAGGACGCAACGAAACGCAATGTATTTGCCCGCGGCTTCAAACGGGACGTCCGCGTTGCCTCCGACCTGGCTTCGCAAACCGAGCGATTGATCGAACGTGCCGCGCTCGACGCCCTCGCAATTGCGGGCAAGGCCGGCGCGGTCGCCACCGGGTTTTCCAAGGTCGAGGCGGCGTGCGCCGGAGAGGACATCCTGGCGCTGATCCACGCAACAGACGCGGGCGACGACGGCAAGCGCAAGCTGGCCGCAGCCCTGCATCGCAATAGTGCCGCAGAAACGCGCGGAATCGCGATGATCGACGCGTTTACCGGTGCCCAATTGGATTTGGCATTGAACCGCCCAAATGTGGTACATGCTGCCCTGCTTGCCGGGCCCGGGAGCGAGACTTTTCTTGCGCGCGTTGCGCGTTTGACGTGCTTTCGGACCGGAATTTCGCCCGATGCAGTTAGCGCGCATGCGCCGACGGACGGCGCACAAGGACACAGTACGGAATGAGCGAAACGAAGAACCCTGGCGAAAAGAAACTCAGCGTTGGCAAGCTGACGCTGAAGCCGCGTACCGAAACGGGCGTGGTACGTCAGAGTTTTAGCCATGGCCGCAGCAAGCAGGTTGTGGTTGAGAAGGTTAAACGCCGAGCCGTCGGCGGGCCGGGCGAAGCCAAGGCTGAACCGGCGCCTGTCGTCGAGACGAAGAAGCCTGCGCCAAGCAAGGCGCCTGCAGCACCATCCGCACGCACTACGGCAGCGCCGACCGAAGCAAAGCCAAAGCCGTCGGGTGTCGTGCTGCGCACCCTCACCGAGGAAGAGCGCAGCGCCCGCGCCCACGCACTCGCCGATTCACGTGTACGTGACGCCGAAGAGCGCAAGATCGCTGAAGAAGAAGCACGCCGCCGCGAAAGCCGCGAGTTGGTCGACCGCAGCGAGCGGGAAGCTGCCGAAGCGCGCAAGCGCGAGGAAGATGACCGCCGGAAGCACGACGAGGAAACCAAACGCAAAGCGGGCGAAGTCGCCAAGAAACGCTTCGGTACGGACGAAGCCGCGCGGGCCGGACCAGGAGCCCGTCTCGCGCTCGAAGCCGATGACGACGAAGCCCCTCGCCCGCGTCGGCCCGGCGCGGCGCGTACACCTGCCGCACCCCGCCCCGCCCCGCGCGCCGGCGTCGAAAAGCAGCGTGGCCGCCTGACGCTGGTCACGGCACTTCGCGCCGACGAAGTGCGCGAGCGCTCCGTTGCTTCGTTCCGCCGCCGGACGCAACGGCT
This sequence comes from uncultured Alphaproteobacteria bacterium, assembly GCA_963819915.1. Lineage (GTDB taxonomy): Bacteria > Pseudomonadota > Alphaproteobacteria > Rhizobiales > Xanthobacteraceae > Pseudolabrys. The sequence continues at coordinate 326,584 of CAWFXX010000005.1, read as the reverse complement.
TAAGGGCATCGCCTCCAATGAGCCCAAGGAAAAGTTGGTGCGCGAGGTGACGATCCCTGAAGCGATCACCATCCAGGATCTCGCCAACCGCATGTCGGAACGCGCGGTAGACGTCATTCGCCTGCTGATGAAGCAGGGCCAGATGGTGACGATCAACGACGTGATCGACGCCGACACGGCCCAGCTGATCGCCGAGGAAATGGGTCACAGCGTGCGTCGCGTGGCCGAAGCCGATGTGGAAGAAGGCCTGTTCGACGTGGCTGACGATTCGGCGCAGCTTGCGCCGCGCGCGCCTGTCGTCACCGTGATGGGCCACGTTGACCACGGCAAGACATCACTGCTCGATGCCATTCGATCTTCCGACGTGGCGGCCGGTGAAGCCGGCGGGATCACCCAGCATATCGGCGCCTATCAGGTCACCGCACCATCGGGCGCCAAGATCACATTCATCGATACGCCGGGTCACGCCGCCTTTACCGCCATGCGTGCGCGCGGCGCCAAGGTCACCGATATCGTTGTGCTGGTCGTCGCCGCGGACGACGGTGTAATGCCGCAGACAATCGAAGCGATCCACCACGCCAAGGCGGCGAAGGTGCCGATCATTGTCGCCATCAACAAGATCGACAAACCGGATGCCAAGCCGGATCGCGTGCGCACCGATTTGCTGCAACACGAAATCCAGGTCGAATCGATGGGCGGCGAAGTGGTCGACGTCGAGGTGTCCGCGACGAAAAAGACGAACATCGACAAGCTACTTGAAATGCTCGGCTTGCAGGCGGAGATTCTCGATCTCAAGGCCAACCCGAATCGTCCCGCAGAAGGCACCGTCATCGAGGCCAAACTCGATCGTGGCCGCGGTCCCGTCGCCACCGTGCTGATCCAGCGCGGAACGCTGCGCGTCGGCGATCTGGTGGTGGCCGGCGCCGAGTGGGGCCGCGTGCGAGCGCTGGTCTCCGACACCGGCGCGCCAATCGAAACGGCCGGACCGTCAACGCCGGTCGAAGTCCTTGGCTTCTCCGGCACGCCGGACGCCGGCGATCGCCTGGCCGTAGTCGACAACGAAGCGCGCGCCCGCGAAGTCACCGACTACCGCGCCCGCCAGAAACGCGAGAAAACAGCGGCGCGCGCGACCGGCATGCGCGGCTCGCTCGAGCAGATGATGGCGCAGGCCAAGACTTCAGGCCGCAAAGAGTTTCCGTTGGTCATTAAGGCCGATGTGCAAGGATCGCTCGAAGCGATCGTCGGCGCGCTCGACAAGCTCGGCACCGACGAAGTGGCCGCACGCGTCCTGCATGCCGGTGTCGGCGGTATTTCGGAATCCGACGTGACTCTCGCGGAAGCTTCCGGCGTTCCGATCATTGCCTTCAATGTGCGCGCCAACAAGGAAGCGCGCGAGGCGGCTGAGCGCGCCGGCATCGAGATTCGCTACTACAACATCATCTATGACCTCGTCGACGACGTTAAGAAGGCGATGTCGGGCCTGCTGCCGCCAACGCTACGCGAGACGATGCTGGGCAACGCGCAGATCCTGGAGATCTTCAACGTCTCCAAGGTCGGCAAGATCGCCGGTTGCAAGGTAACCGACGGCACCGTCGAGCGCGGCGCCAATGTCCGTTTGATCCGCGACAACGTCGTGATCCACGAGGGCAAGCTCAGCCAACTCAAACGCTTCAAGGATGACGTGCGCGAAGTCGGCGCCGGCATGGAATGCGGCATGGCCTTCGAGAGCTACCAGGACATGCGGCAAGGCGACGTAATCGAATGCTACCGGGTGGAGCAGATTCAACGCTCGCTGTGAGTCCAAGTCTCACAGCGTAGGTCAGAAACACTCCGCCTTTTCCACTGTCATGCCCGGGCTTGTCCCGGGCATCCCGATGACGAAGGCACAGCGCGTGCCCTCCCAAGCGAGATGGCGGGGACAAGCCCAGCCATGACGACTGAAATTTCTGGATCAACATGACGCGAAGCAAGAAAATTCACCGCGACAGCAGCACGCCAGGAGGCTCGCAGCGGCAGCTGCGTGTCGGCGAATTGGTGCGCCACGCGCTTGCCGAAATGCTGACGCGCGGTGACGTGCACGATCCGGTCATCGAGAATCATCTCGTGACCGTGCCGGAAGTACGCATGACTGCCGATCTGCGGCTCGCCACCGTTTACATCATGCCGCTCGGCGGGCGTCATGCCGACGAGGTCGTTGCGGCATTCGAACGGCACAAGAAATTCCTGCGCGCCGAACTGGCGCACCGCATCAACCTTAAATTCGCGCCGGATATTCGCTTTCGTGTCGACGAGCGCTTCGCCGAAGCTGAGCGCATCGACAAGTTACTGCATTCGCCGGAAGTAAAGCGCGACCTGGATCATGAGGACGAAAAGTGAGCGAGCGCGAGATCGACGACCTTATTCGCCCTCACGCCGAGGAGCCACCCCACGGGTCCGCACAGAGCACGGCCCGAGGGCAGGCTCCGGCGGCACCTTCAGGCACGCAGCCAAAGCAAAAGAAGCGCGACAAGCGTGACGTGCACGGCTGGATCGTGCTCGACAAACCCGTCGGCATGACGTCGACCCACGCGGTCAGTGTCATCAAGCGGCTGTTCAGCGCCAAGCGCGCGGGCCACGCCGGCACGCTCGATCCGCTTGCTTCCGGTGCGCTGCCGATCGCGCTCGGCGAGGCGACCAAGACCGTTCCGTTCGTCATGGACGGCCGCAAGGTCTACCGCTTCACCGTGCGCTGGGGCGAAGAGCGCGACACCGATGATGCCGAAGGCCGCGCCATCGCAAGCAGCGATCAAAGGCCATCGGCGGAAGCGATCCGCGCGCTGCTGCCGGCTTTCACCGGGACCATTCAGCAAGTGCCGCCGCGCTATTCGGCGATCAAGATCGAGGGCGAGCGTGCCTATGATCTTGCCCGCGACGGCGAGGAGGTGGCACTGGCTGCAAGGCCGGTCGAGATCGGCCGGCTGGAACTCGTTAACGTTCCCGATCCCGACCATGCGGTACTTGAAGCGGAATGCGGCAAAGGGACCTATGTGCGCTCGTTGGCGCGCGATCTCGGCCGCACTTTGGGCTGTTTCGGCCATGTCAGCGCCCTGCGGCGCTCCGCGGTAGGGCCATTCGGCGAAGAAACCATGATTCTGCTGGAACAATTGGAGGCTCTATGCCATAGAGCCGCGTCCGGCGAGGCGAGCCTCGCGGACGCTCTGATGCCCGTTGAAACCGCGCTGGACGACATCCCGGCGCTGGCTGTCAGTCGGGCAGATGCGGCAAGGCTGCAAAGAGGCCAAGCCGTTTTGTTGCGCGGACGGGACGCACCCAACTTCCGCGGCACAATCTACGTAACGGTATCGGGCGAGCTTTTGGCCCTGGCCGAACTGGATCGTGGCGAAATCGTCCCCAAGCGCGTGTTCAACCTCGCCGGCCTGATGGGCAGAGCCGGGCGTAAGAAAGGATGACCGATGTCGGTGACCGCCGGCCGCAAGGCCGAAGTAATAAAGACGTATGCCAAAAAGCCCGGAGACACCGGATCGCCGGAAGTACAAGTCGCGATCTTGTCCGAGCGCATTAACAATCTCACCGAGCATTTCAAAGCCCACGTCAAGGACAATCATTCCCGTCGGGGGTTGCTCAAGATGGTGGGGCAGCGCCGCCAACTCCTCGATTACCTGCGGCGCACAAATGAAGCGAGCTACAAGAATTTGATCGACAAGCTCGGCATTCGCCGATGATTTATTCCGCGCAGGGCGCATGCGCCCTGTGCGTTTCGTGCAGCGAATGCGTGTGACGCGTTCGCTCGACTACGCCGGCAGCGATAGGCGCGGCCGGCAATTTGGCAAGAGCCGATAAGGATCGCCTCTTGCGGCAGGCAAGGTTCGAAACGCCATGGCAGGATCGCCAGACGCTGTTGCTCCCCGCACCGCGGTGATGCGCGACAGCTTCTCGCCATCTTGCTCATGGCTTTCGGGGCTCGCCGAAAACCATGAAAGACTGAAGCAATGTTCGATAAACATACCGTTGAACTCGATTGGGGTGGGCGCAAGCTAACCCTCGAGACCGGCCGCGTAGCGCGCCAGGCTGACGGCGCCGTACTCGCCACCTATGGCGAGACCACCGTGCTCGCCGCCGTCGTGGCGGCAAAGCAGCCGAAGGAAGGAATCGATTTCCTTCCGCTCACCGTCAACTACACCGAAAAATATTACGCGGCGGGACGTATTCCGGGCGGCTACTTCAAGCGCGAGCGTGGCCCGACCGAAAAAGACACGTTGACGTCGCGTCTGATCGACCGTCCGGTCCGTCCGTTGTTCGCCGACGGCTGGCGCTGCGATACGCAGGTCACCGTTACCGTGCTGTCGCACGACATGGAAAACGACCCCGATATCGTCGGGATGGTCGCGGCCTCCGCCGCGCTCACGCTGTCGGGCGCTCCATTCATGGGACCGATCGGCGGCGCGCGCGTCGGCTTTATCAATAACGAGTACGTCCTCAATCCGTCGCTCGACGAGATGCCGGAGAGCCAGCTCGACCTCGTTATCGCGGGCACGCAAGACGCGGTCATGATGGTGGAATCGGAAGCCAAGGAGCTGTCCGAAGAGATCATGCTAGGCGCCGTGATGTTCGGGCACCGGCACTTCCAGCCGGTGATCGAAGCCATCATCAAGCTCGCCGAGAAAGCGGCGAAGGAGCCGCGCGAGCTGACTGCTCCCGATCACAAGGCGCTGGAAAAGGAAATCCTCGGGCTCGCCGAGAAGGACCTGCGCGCGGCCTATTCGATCGTGAAGAAGCAGGACCGCCAGAACGCCGTTGCCGCCGTGAAGGAAAAGGTGATGGCGCATTTCTTCCCGGAAGGCGCCGAGCCGAAATACGAAAAGCTCGCGGTTGCAGGCGTGTTCAAGGAACTCGAAGCAAAGATCGTTCGCTGGAATATTCTCGATACCAAGAAACGCATCGACGGCCGAGACCTCAGCACTGTGCGCCCGATCGTCGCCGAAGTCGGCGTGCTGCCGCGCACCCACGGCTCGGCGCTGTTCACGCGCGGTGAAACCCAGGCACTGGTCGTGGCAACGCTCGGCACCGCCGAGGACGAGCAGTTCATCGATGCACTGCAAGGGACGTACAAGGAAACGTTCCTGCTGCATTACAACTTCCCGCCTTATTCGGTGGGCGAAACGGGCCGCATGGGTGCGCCAGGACGGCGCGAAATCGGCCACGGCAAGCTGGCGTGGCGCGCGATCCACCCGATGCTGCCGACGCCGGCCGAGTTCCCCTACACCATTCGTGTCGTCTCGGAGATCACCGAGTTCGAACGGCTCCTCGTCGATGGCATCGGTATGCGGCTCCTCGCTCGCGCTGATGGACGCCGGCGTGCCGCTCAAGCGGCCGACCGCCGGTATCGCCATGGGCCTCATCCTTGAGGACAAGCGCTACGCGGTGTTGTCCGACATTCTCGGCGACGAGGATCACCTCGGCGACATGGACTTCAAGGTGGCGGGCACCGAACAGGGCGTCACGTCACTGCAGATGGACATCAAGATCGCCGGTATCAACGAGGAGATCATGAAGGTTGCCCTCGCCCAGGCGAAGGACGGCCGTCTGCACATCCTCGGGGAGATGGCAAAGGCTCTTACAGCCGCTCGCGCCGAACTGGGCGAGCATGCCCCGCGTATCGAGATGTTCAAGATCCCGACCGACAAGATCCGCGAAGTAATCGGGACCGGCGGCAAGGTGATCCGAGAGATCGTCGAGAAAACCGGCGCCAAGATCAACATTGAAGACGATGGCTCCGTAAAGGTGGCTTCCGCCGACGGCGAGTCGATCAAGGCGGCCATTAAGTGGATCAAATCGATCGCGTCCGATCCGGAAGTCGGTGTGATTTACGACGGTACTGTCGTGAAGACGATGGACTTCGGCGCCTTCGTGAACTTCTTCGGCGCCAAGGACGGCCTCGTGCACATCAGCCAACTTGCCGCCAACCGCGTCAACAAAGTCACCGACGTGGTCAAGGAAGGCGACAAGGTGAAGGTGAAGCTGCTGGGCGTGGACGAGCGCGGCAAGGTACGCCTGTCCATGAAAGCAGTCGATCAGGCCACCGGCGAGGATCTCGAAGCCAAGCAAAAGGCCGAACGCGGCGACCAGCCACAAGCCGCCCAAGGTGGCGCGGCAGAATAAGCCAAAGATCCAAACGACAACAAAGGGCGGCCCGCGTGGCCGCCCTTTTTATTTTGCCCTGCGTGAATGCCAGGCGTCGGCAGTGAGCGTCTGGATGGCAATGCCGCCAAAAATGGTGAAATCCTTCTTGCATGTCGAAATGCCGACAGCGAATGGCGGAGCGTTATCATGGTAGTGATCCAAACAATCAGGTATTTTTGTGCCTCAGCCCAAACGATAAGATTAGACGTGGTTGGAGCGGCTTCATATAAGGGCCAGAAGCGCAGGCCAAACTTCTGTTTCTTGCACTGTTTGGCGCGGCAAAGTTTCAGTGGAGGACAGGATTCATGGACGCAAAGACTGACGACAAGAACGTAGGCAAATGCCCGGTCATGCATACAAGGACGAACCGTGACTGGTGGCCGGAAACGCTGGACATCGAGGTTCTCCATCGGAATTCCGCTTTGTCCGATCCGATGGGCGCGGCATTCGACTATGCCAAAGAGTTCAAGAAGCTTGACCTGAAAGCCGTTATCAAGGACCTGCGCGCGCTGATGACCAATTCTCAGGAATGGTGGCCGGCCGACTTCGGTCATTACGGCGGCCTGATGATCCGAATGGCGTGGCACAGCGCCGGCACATACCGCATCACCGACGGCCGCGGCGGCGCCGGCGCCGGACAACAGCGTTTCGCACCGCTCAACTCCTGGCCGGACAATGCCAACCTCGACAAGGCGCGCCGCCTGTTGTGGCCGATCAAGGAGAAATACGGCCGGAGAATTTCCTGGGCCGACCTGATGATCCTCGCCGGCAATGTCGCGCTGGAGTCGATGGGCTTCAAGACGTTCGGTTTTGCCGGCGGACGCGCTGACGTTTGGGAGCCCGAAGAACTCTTCTGGGGCCCCGAAGGAACTTGGCTGGGCGACGAACGCTACAGCGGCGAACGCCAGCTGGCGGAGCCGCTCGGCGCCGTGCAGATGGGGCTAATATACGTCAATCCGGAAGGCCCGAACGGCAATCCGGACCCGGTCGCCGCGGCCAAAGACATTCGCGAAACATTCTTCCGCATGGCGATGAACGACGAGGAGACTGTCGCGCTGATTGCCGGCGGCCACACCTTCGGCAAGACGCACGGTGCAGGCGATCCGTCGCTGATCGGTCCGGAGCCGGAAGGCGCTGCCGTCGAGGACCAGGGCCTCGGCTGGAAGAGCAAGTACGGCACCGGCATCGGCGCTGACGCCATCACCGGCGGCCCGGAGGTCACCTGGACGCAGACGCCAACGAAGTGGAGCAATCTCTTCTTCAAGAACCTGTTCGAGAACGAATGGGAGCTGACGAAAAGCCCGGCCGGCGCGAAGCAGTGGAAGGCCAAGGGCGGGGAATCCTCCATCCCGGATGCCTTCGACAAGTTGAAGAAGCATGTGCCGACCATGCTGACGACGGACCTCTCGCTGCGCTTCGATCCGGCCTATGAGAAAATCTCACGGCGCTTCTACGAGCATCCGGACCAGTTTGCGGACGCGTTCGCGCGTGCGTGGTTCAAGCTTACGCACCGCGACATGGGTCCGCGCGCGCGTTATCTCGGCCCGCTCGTTCCGAAAGAGACGCTGATCTGGCAGGACCCGATCCCCTCGGTGAATCACAAGCTGATCGGGGACAAAGAAATCTCCACGTTGAAGACCAAGATCCTCGCGTCAGGTCTGTCAGTGTCACAGCTGGTTTCTACCGCCTGGGCATCGGCGTCGACGTTCCGCGGCTCCGACAAGCGCGGTGGCGCCAACGGCGCGCGCATTCGTCTCAGCCCGCAAAAGGATTGGGAGGTCAACCAGCCCGCGCAGCTCAAGACAGTCCTGCAAAAGCTCGAAGCGATCCAGAAGAAGTTCGGCAAGAAGGTTTCGCTTGCCGACCTCATCGTTCTTGGCGGATGTGCCGCGATCGAGAAAGCTGCAAAGGACGCCGGTTACAAAATAAAGGTGCCCTTCACGCCCGGGCGGATGGACGCCATGCAGGAGCAGACAGACGTCGAGTCCTTCGCTCCGCTCGAGCCGCGAGCCGACGGATTCCGCAACTACATCAGCAGCAAGCGGCAGTTCATGGCGCCTGAAGAAGCGTTGGTCGATCGGGCCCAATTGCTGCAGTTGACGGGGCCGGAGATGACAGTTCTCGTCGGCGGCTTGCGGGTCCTCGGCGCCAATACCGGCGACTCCAAGCATGGCGTCTTTACCAAGAAGCCCGGCACCCTCACCAACGACTTCTTCGTCAACCTGCTCGACATGAGCACGCAGTGGCAGCCCGCCGGCCCTGACGGCGTTTATGAAGGCTGCGACCGCAAGACGAACGCGACCAAGTGGACCGGCACCCGCGTCGACCTGATCTTCGGATCGCACTCGCAACTCCGCGCCTTCGCAGAAGTCTATGCCTGCAAGGACTCGAAAGAGAAGTTTGTGAAGGACTTCGTGGCGGCATGGACGAAGGTGATGAACGCCGATCGCTTCGACCTCGTCAAAGCAAAGGCGGCTTAAGCTTCACAGTCTCGAATAAATACGAAACGGCCGGGAATTTTCCCGGCCGTTTTATTGACCGCCGTCGCCGCCTTCCACCGAACCGCCGGCACTCTTGAGTGTCCCCGGCTGCGGCATGGCAATGACGTTGTAGCCTGAGTCGACGAAGTGTATTTCACCGGTAACGCCAGTCGACAAATCCGAGCACAGATAGAGCCCCGCACCGCCTAGTTCCTCCAACGTCACGCCACGGCCAAGCGGGGAATATTTCTGCTGGAAGGCGAACATGTAGCGCGCATCGGTGATGCCGGCGCCAGCGAGCGTGCGGATGGGCCCGGCCGATATTGCATTGACGCGTATTTTCTGCGGGCCAAAATCGACCGCAAGATAGCGCACCGAAGCTTCCAGCGCCGCTTTTGCAACACCCATCACATTATAGTTCGGCATGGCGCGCAGGCCGCCATTGTAAGTGAGCGTCACCATGGCACCGCCGTTCGGCATCAACGCGGCCGCGCGCTTGGCGGCCTCGGTGAAGGCGTAGCAGGAGATCACCATCGTGCGGATGAAGTTCTCACGCGTGGAATCGGCGTAGCGGCCCTTCAGCTCGTTCTTGTCGGAAAAAGCAACCGCGTGCACGAGGAAGTCCATCGTGCCCCATTTCTTTTTGACCTCACCGAACACCGCATCGACAGACGCAATGTCCTCGACGTCGCAAGGCATCACAAACGCAGACCCCGCCTGCTCCGCGAGCGGCTTCACGCGCTTGGCAAGGGCATCGCCCTGATAGGTGAAAGCGAGCTCTGCGCCCTGCGACGCCAGCATCTTTGCAATTCCCCAGGCGATCGAGTGGTCGTTGGCGACCCCCATCACCAGCCCGCGCTTTCCGTCCATCAGCCCCGGCATTTTTGTCCCTTGGGTCGCCGTCATTCCGGGGCGCGAGCGAAGCGAGCGAACCCGGAATCCAGACACTTGGCTCTGGATTCCGGGTCCGGCCCTTCGGGCCGTCCCGGAATGACCGGAAGTTTAACTACGCATCAAGCCGCTTGAAGACAACCGATGCATTGGTGCCGCCGAATCCGAACGAGTTCGACAACACGCAGCCGAGCTTTACGTTGTCCTGGCGCTCGCGCACGATCGGCATATCGGCAAAGGCTGGATCGAGATTCTCTATATTGGCGCTTTCGCAAATGAAGCCGCTCTGCATCATCAAAAGTGAATAGATCGCCTCCTGGACGCCGGTGGCGCCAAGCGAGTGTCCTGTGAGCGATTTAGTGGCGGAGATCGGCGGGCACTTAGCGCCAAAGACCTCGCGGATCGCCTCGATTTCCTTGATGTCGCCGATCGGCGTCGAGGTCGCGTGCGGATTGATGTAATCGACCGGTATTTTGACGTTCTCAAGCGCCATGTTCATGCAGCGCACCGCGCCCTCACCGGAAGGCGCCACCATGTCATAGCCGTCGGATGTGGCGCCGTAGCCGGCAACTTCTGCATAGATCTTGGCGCCGCGTGCCTTGGCATGTTCGAGCTCTTCCAGCACCAGCACGCCGGCGCCGCCGGCGATGACGAAGCCATCACGGTCTTTGTCGTAGGCCCGCGAAGCCCTCTGGGGGGTATCGTTATATTTCGACGACATCGCGCCCATTGCATCGAACAGAACCGATAGTGACCAATCCAGTTCCTCGCAGCCGCCGGCGAAGATCAGATCCTGCTTACCCCATTGAATGAGCTCGGCCGCGTTGCCGATGCAATGATTGGATGTCGCGCAAGCCGAGGAGATTGAATAATTCACGCCCTTGATCTTGAACCAGGTCGCGAGCGTCGCGGAGGCCGTCGACGACATCGCCTTTGGCACCGCGAACGGACCAACCCGCTTTGGGCCCTTCGTGCGCGCAGTATCGGCTGCTTCGACGAGAGCGCGGCAAGATGGTCCGCCCGAACCCATGATGATGCCGCTGCGCACATTGGAGATATCCGATTCCTCAACGCCGGAATCGCGGATGGCTTGCTCCATCGCCACGTGATTCCACGCAGCACCGCCGCCGAGAAAGCGCATGGCGCGGCGGTCGACGACCTCCTCCGGATCGAGGCTCGGTGCACCATGCACCTGGCAGCGAAACCCAAGCTCCGCATATTTATCGGCACGCACAATGCCGGATTTCGCCTCACGGAGGCTCGCCAGCACTTCCTGCGTATTGTTGCCGATGGATGAGACGATGCCCATTCCGGTGACGACGACACGTCGCATAGTGATATTACCCTTAAAAACTCACCGCGGTTTATTGCTGATCAGGCCACAGATTGGCCAGCTGAGGCATTTCCGCAAGACCCCCGCCGGGCCTCAAGCCCCGCTCGGCTGCAAAGCCTCGTCCTGCTTGAACAGGCCGACCTTCAAATCGCTGGCGCGGTAAATGACATTGCCGTCCGCCGAGAGCCAACCGTCGGCAACACCCAGCACCAGTTTCGAGCGCATGACACGTTTGATGTCGATGCCGTAGATAACTTTCTTCACACTCGGCAGCACCTGGCCCGAAAATTTCAGCTCGCCCAGACCGAGCGCCCTGCCCTTGCCCGAAGCGCCAAGCCAACCGAGAAAAAATCCGACCATCTGCCACAACGCATCGAGTCCCAGGCACCCGGGCATCACCGGGTCACCCTTGAAGTGGCACAGGAAAAACCAAAGGTCCGGCTTTACGTCGAGTTCGGCACGGATCATTCCCTTGCCGTGCGCGCCACCCTCTTCGCTGATCTCCGAAATACGGTCGAACATCAGCATTGGCGGAAGCGGCAATTGCGCATTGCCGGGGCCGAAGAGTTCCCCGCGACCACAAGCAAGCAGATCTTCGTACTCGAAGCTGTGCCGACGGGTGTCCATTGGCGTTACGTCCCCTTGCCGGGGGCTTGGCTGAATTCCCATGCCTCAGTTGGTAACATACCAAGACTAAGCGGCAAAGGTGGCGAGCGCGCGCAGCGCATGAGTATTTCCGCCGGAAACCCCTGAAAATACTATGTTACTCTTAGTTGCGAGCCGGTTGCATCAGCGGGGCCGATTGCGTATATGTTGCAAATGAAACGGTTTTTCGCCGGCTTGCATTGCAAGCTGGCTGTTCAGGCGTAACCAGAAATGATCCCGACCCGACAGACGGCATTGCCAAAGATGAAAGCTCCCGAGCACACGTCGGATCGCTCGGCGCTGACCGGATGTCCGTGGCACGACGTCAAGGCAATGCTGCGCAATGTCGGCTTGCGTCCAACCCGTCAGCGCATGGCGCTGGGATGGATTCTCTTCGGCAAAGGCGACCGCCACCTCACGGCCGAAATGCTTTACGAAGAAGCAAGCCGCGCCAAGGTGCCAGTATCGCTGGCGACGATCTACAATACGCTTCACCAGTTCACGGAAGTCGGCCTGTTGCGGCAGGTCGCGGTCGACGGCTCAAAGGCCTATTTCGACACCAATGCCACGGCGCATCACCACTTCTTCATCGAAGGTGAGGATGAAGTTCTCGACATTCCCGGCGCGGAAGTACTGATCGGCAGGACGCCGACGCCTCCGGAAGGTTTCGAGATCGCGCGCGTCGACGTGGTCGTGCGGCTGCGCCGCAAGAGCTGATTGCCCAATTATCGAGACTGCTGGATCGTTCGCATGCGCGAATGATGTCGTCCGAACGTATTAATCCACCTTCTCGTTCGGATAGGCGCCCCACAGCCGCTCCTGCCGGATATATCCGTCGAAGCCCTTGCCGCTGAATTGGCACCAGCTGCCATTACACGACTTCAGCGCGCCCAGGACGCCCGATTGCAGCCGCGCTGTGACCGGCGATTCGACATCCGCGCTTTCGTAGAGCGGTACCAGCTCTTCCTTGGATTTAGGCACCACCACCGCCATGCGCTTGCCGGACAAAAGCGTATGATAAACCCAGCCTTCAGCGCCTTCCCAGTCGCGAATGCGCCGCCAGTTCTCGAATTCAGCGGTGATCTCCACCGGCATGCCAACGTGGGTATAGACCCAGCGGACCTCCTGATCCTTGTTGGGACCGGAGCGGGCATTGACCCGGTCGGACTTGAGGCTGACAAATCGTGGAATCGGCAGGCCGCTGACGGAGCCAGTCGCGGTATCGCCAGCAGACCATGCGGCACAAGCCTGCATCACAACGAAGCCGGCCACCAGTGCGGCCCTGCAAAGCGCGGTCCGGAAGCTTTGTGTTGTCATTGTCATCTGGTAGGAAAAAGAACGAGGTTCGTCCCCAACGCGCGTGTGCGCAGTGTGGGCGAGCACGGTTAATGAGGGCTGAATCGGCGCTTCCTTTGGGCGGTATCGGCGCCATCGCCGCGGTTGAGAACAATGCCGAAAGCAAAGAAACCGGTCGTCATTGTCACACGCAAACTGCCAGACTCCGTCGAGCTGCGGATGCGGGAACTTTTCGACGCCCGGCTCAATCCCGACGACAAGCCCATGACGCAAAGCCAACTCGCCGAAGCGGCGAAGGTGGCCGACGTTCTGGTGCCCACCGTTACCGACCGCATCGACGCCTCGGTTCTCAGCAAGTCCGGTGAGCAGCTCAAGCTGATCGCCAATTTCGGTAACGGCGTCGACAATATCGACGTCGCAACCGCTGTTCAGCGCGGCATCACCGTCACCAACACGCCCGGCGTTCTCACCGAGGACACTGCCGACATGACGATGGCGCTGATCCTGACGGTGCCGCGCCGGCTGGTCGAAAGCTCGCAGGTCCTCACTTCGGACAAGGATTGGACCGGCTGGTCGCCGACCTGGATGCTCGGGCACCGGATCTGGGGCAAGCGGCTCGGCATTATCGGAATGGGACGGATCGGACAGGCCGTCGCACGCCGCGCGCGCGCCTTTGGCCTGCAGATCCACTATCACAATCGCCGGCGCGTGGCGCCCAAGATCGAAGAGGAACTCGACGCCACTTACTGGGAGAGCCTCGACCAGATGCTTGCCCGCATGGACATCGTGTCCGTCAATTGTCCGCACACGCCCGCGACCTATCACCTGCTGTCCGCGCGCCGGCTCAAGATGCTGCGTCCGGAAGCTTTCATCGTGAACACGTCGCGCGGTGAAGTAATCGACGAGAATGCGCTTGCTCGACTGATTGAATCAGGTGACATCGCCGGCGCGGGCCTCGACGTGTTTGAACATGAGCCCGCGGTCAATCCAAAGCTGGTCAAGCTTGCGCGCGCGGGAAAGGTCGTGCTGCTGCCGCATACCGGCTCGGCGACCATCGAGGGCCGTGTCGACATGGGCGAGAAGGTCATCATCAACATCAAGACCTTCATGGACGGCCACCGGCCCCCGGACCGGGTGCTACCCTCGATGTTGTGAGAGATCCTTGATTGTCGGCTTGTCGCCGCTCAGTGGATTGCTCGGATCCCACGCATAGCTCAGCGTCTCGAACCGCATCGAGCGGGCGTCGACCATCAGCAGGCGCCCGACAAGACCGTCGCCGAAGCCGACGATTTCGCGGATGATTTCCAGCGCCATCAGCGAGCCGAGCACGCCCGGCAACGCGCCCAGAATGCCAGCTTCGGCGCACGCCGGCACGGTGCCGGGCGGCGGCGGCTCCGGGAAAAGACAACGATAACTCGGATTGCGCGTTCCGTCGGCGCGCGTTTCGTGGGCACGAATGGACGTGAGCGAACCATCGAAGGTGCCGACCGCTGCAGTGACGAGCGGTCTTTTCGCAAAGTAGCAGGCATCGGAAACGAGGTAGCGTGTCGCGAAGTTATCGGATCCATCCGCGACAATATCGTAGCGCGAGATCAGATCGAGCGCGTTGGCTCCAGCCAGCCGCACGCGATGCGTTTCGACATTCACATGCGGATTGAGGTCCCGTACCGTTTCGCCGGCACGCTCGACTTTCGGTGCGCCGATATCGCGCGTCGAAAAAATGACCTGGCGCTGCAAATTCGATAGCGACACGTCATCGTCATCAACTACACCGAGCGTGCCGACACCGGCCGCAGCAAGATAGAGCAGGACGGGGGCACCGAGACCGCCGGCGCCAACGACCAGCACGCGCGCAGCCTTCAGCTTCGCCTGGCCGGGGCCACCGACCTCGCGCAGCACGATATGGCGCGCGTAGCGTTCGAGTTCTTGGGCGTCGAGCATCGTGGTTAACCTAGCGCATGACTTCGAAAAGTGTGAATCGCTTCTGGAAAAAGCTCATGCGCGGACAAAATGTTACATGCGGCGCCGTTTCGATTGCGGCTGTCCCCAGGTCCGCCCTTGCCGCCTTGCGCCATCGCTTCCATCGGCTAAGGTGACCGCAAAACTAAGGGGTGGCGTTAAAGTGACGCGTTTGGGTGGGCCAACGATCGTGCTTGCCGTCCTGCTTGGCGCCTTCCCGGCGCTGGCGCAGGACTCGCCTGGCATCATGCCTGGGCCCGCACAGCCCGCAGAAAAATCAAAACCGGTCCACGTCGCCCCGAAAAAAGTCGCCGCCAAGGTCGCTGCCAGGCCCACGGCTCCAATGCCGCCAGCACCGAGCATCGCCGCGCCTGCGACCGTCGCCGCAAAATCCGCAGCGCTCGACCCCCGGCCGGCCAAGACAGAGCCCGCGCAAGACGCCGCTTTGAGCGCATCCGATCGCGACCGTCAGAAAATCCTGGCAGCGCTGTCGTGGTCTGGCGATTTTACCGGCTCGCTCGGCGGCGAAGATCCGTTTTTGACCGCCATCAAGAATTACCAGAAGCGCGCGAAGAGCAAGATCACCGGTGTCCTCACGCCGGCGGAGCGCGCCAATTTGTTGGCGGCCGCAAAGGCGCACGAGGACGAATACGGTTGGACTGTCGTCGTCGATCCGGCCACCGGCGTACGCCTTGGCCTGCCGGTCAAAATGGTCCCGCAGGCGCGCGACGCGGCGCACGGCACGCGTTGGTCGTCGGCGCACGGCGAAGTGCAGGTGGAAACGTTCCGGATCAAGGAGCCCGATCTGAAGCTGGCGGTGCTCTTCGACCAGCAGAAAAAAGAGCCGGCCACACGCAAGATCGAATACAGCGTGCTGCGCGATGACAATTTCTACATCAGCGGGATGCAGGGCTTGAAGAAGTTCTCCGTGCGCGCCCAACTCCGCAACGGCGAAGTGCGCGGATTCACGATTCTGTTTGACCAGATGATGGAAACGATCGTCGCGCCGGTGACGATTGCGATGGCAAGCGCGTTCTCGCCGTTTCCCGAAAGCAACGCGCCGTTCGCGGCCATGGCGAAATCCGTCGAATACGGCAATGGGCTCGTCGTAAGCGCACGCGGGCATATCGTGACCGATCGCAAGCTCGCATCCGGTTGCCAGGTTATCGTCGCGGCCGGTCTCGGCGATGCCGATCGGATTGCCGAGGACCAGGAGAATGGCCTGGCGTTGCTGCGTGTCTACGGACCGCGCAAGCTCTCACCGCTCGTGCTGGCACCCGACGCCGCCAGGAAAGGCGACGTGACGCTGGTCGGTATTCCCGACCCGAAAGAGCAGAACGGCAGCAAAAAACTAACCGAAATCAAGGCCCGGTTGGCGGACGGCAACGCCATCGAATTGCGGCAGCCGGTGCCGATGGCGGGTTTTTCCGGCGCTGCTGCGCTCGATGGTCAGGGCCAGTTTCTGGGGATGATGCAGATGCGGGATTTCGTGCTTGCCAGCACGGAAGCGAGCGCACCGCCGGTGCGCCTCATCACGGCGCCGGCCATCCGTGATTTCCTTGTGGCGCACAACGTTACCCCCGCCACTCAGGGCGGCGATGCCACGGCGGCCGTGGTCAGAATTATCTGCGTGCGCAAATAGCTATTTGTTTTTCCAGGCCGGTTGCCGTTTTTCGATGAAGGCGTTCATGCCTTCCTTCTGATCATCCGTCGCGAACAGTGAGTGGAAGATCCGCCGCTCGAAGCGCATGCCTTCGGCCAATGACGATTCAAACGCCGCGTTGACCGACTCTTTGGCCGCGAGAACCGACGGCAAGGACATGTTGGCAATCAGGTCGGCAACTTTCATGGCTTCGTCCATGAGGCTTGCGGCCGGCACCACGCGGGCCACGAGGCCGGACTTTTCTGCTTCCGCCGCGTCCATCATGCGGCCCGTGAGGATCAAGTCCATCGCCTTGGCTTTGCCGACGGCACGGGCCAGCCGCTGAGTACCGCCGATGCCTGGGATCACACCGAGCTTGATCTCCGGCTGGCCGAATTTGGCATTGTCGGCCGCAATAACGATGTCGCTTTGCATGGCGAGTTCGCAGCCCCCGCCAAGCGCAAAGCCGGCGACCGCTGCAACGACCGGCTTGCGCGCCTGCGCAATGGCGTTCCAGTTGGAAACGAAGTCGCCGAGATAGGCCTCGACAAACGGCTTGTCCGCCATTTCCTTGATATCGGCGCCCGCGGCGAAGGCCTTTTCGCTGCCGGTGATCAGCAGGCAGCCAATTTTGTCATCCGCATCGAATGTCTCGATTGCGGTGGTGAGTTCGTCAATCAATGCCTTGTTGAGCGCGTTCAGCGCTTGCGGCCTGTTGAGCCGGATAATGCCGACCCGACCTTTCGTTTCGACGATGATATTCTGATAGGTCATGTCTCGATCCCTGGCTCAGTCCAGTCTTGCTCCGGAGCGCCGCACCACTTCGCCCCATTTGGCTGAATCCGCCTTGATAGTCGCGGCAAACTCTTCAGGCGTTCCGCCGGCTGGCTCGTCACCGATCTTGGCAAATTTTTCCTTGAATGACTCTGATTTGAGCGCCTTGTTGATCGCGGCATTGAGCTTGTCGACGATCGGCCGCGGTACGCCCGCCGGCGCGATCACGCCGGTCCAGGTCGGCGCCAGATATCCCGGCACTCCTGCCTCGGCGATCGTTGGCAGGTCAGGAAATGCCGGCGAGCGGGTGGCGCCGCTGACGCCAAGCGCGCGCACCTTGCCGTCGCGCGCAAAGGCCGCAATCGACTGCAGGCTCTCGAACATGACATCGACATGGCCGGCAATCAGATCCGTGATAGCCGGCGCGCCGCCCCGGTAAGGCACGTGCACGATCTCCGTTCCCGTCATGTATTTGAACAATTCGCCGCCGACATGTCCTGGTGAGCCATTACTTGACGACGCATTGGTGAGCTTGCCGGGATTCTTCCTGGCATAGTCGACCAGCTCTTTCACCGAATGAACCGGCAGCTTCGGTGAAACGGCAAGAAGCAAATGGCCGCGCGCGACCAGCGCGATCGGCTGGAAATCCTTCTCAATGTCATAGGGCAGCTTCGCCACCATGTGACGTGTGATGGCCAGTGCACCGATTGGGCCCATGCCGATCGTGTAGCCGTCAGGCGGCGATTTAGCGACCAGGTCGAGGCCGATGGTGAGCGCGCCGCCCGGACGATCGTCGACGATAACCTGCTGGCCGAATTCCTTCGTCAACTCGGCGGCAAGCACGCGCGCAACAGTATCGGTCGCGCTTCCGGCCGCCTGCGGTACGATGAACCGGATGGGATGGTCGGGAAATTCCGCGGCCGTCGCAACGGCCGTCGCGGCAGCGAGCGTGAATGCCAAGAATCCAATGAGGCCAAGCTTTCGCATGTCTGTACCCCCGGGCGTTCAGGCGGCAGCGTGGACTATTTCTGGCATGAGGGGCAATAGAAGGTCGAGCGTCCCACCTGCACGATGCGTTTGATCTTTCCTTTGCAACCGGGACACGGCTCGCCTTCGCGGTCATAGACCTGAAAATTGTGCTGAAAATCGCCGAGCGACCCATCGGCGCGACGGTGGTCGCGCAACGACGAGCCACCCGCAGCGATTGCGTCCTTGAGCACAGCCTTGATGGCATCGACCAGTTTTTCGGCGCGCTCATTCGGCCTGCCATTTCGGTCAGCAATCGTGGCGGCGAGCCGTTTCGGCGACAACCGCGCGCGGAATAGCGCTTCACATACATAAATATTGCCGAGGCCGGCAACGACCCGTTGATCGCTGAGGGCTGCTTTCAGCGAGGTCTTCTTTCCGGCGCAGGCTTCCGCCAGCATCGCCGCGTCGAATTCATTTCCGAGTGGTTCGGGCCCGAGTGCGCGCAGCAACGGCTCCTGTTCGAGCTTGGTGCGTGGCACGAGCTTCATCGAACCGAAACGGCGTGGGTCATTGAACGTCACCGTCGCACCGTTCGACATGTGAAAGACAATATGATCGTGCGCGGCACTCCTGGAGCGCTCGTGATAATATTTGCCGGGCGCGGCATCCTTGCCGACACGGAACGAGCCCGACATTCCGAGATGCATCAGCAACACGTCGCCCGATGAAAGGTCAGCCAGCAGGTACTTTGCCCGGCGACCCAGCCCCTCCACCGTCTTGCCGTTGAGCCGCTGCGCAAAACCCTTGGGCAAGGGCCAGCGCAAATCACCGCGGCGCACCTCCACCTTTGCAAACCGCGCGCCTTCCATGGCGGGCGCCAGACCCCGGCGCACGGTCTCAACCTCAGGCAATTCGGGCATGATTAACCGCTCCTGCGCTGACACATAGCGCCCTTGGGCGCACCGCGCTATGGTCCTGCCCGCAAAGGATTATTGGCGATGGCCCGGGGCAGCGAGCAGACCCATTTCGGCTATGACAGCGTGCCGCTTGAGGACAAGCAGCGGCGCGTCGATGACGTCTTTCATTCAGTGGCCCGCCGCTATGACCTGATGAACGACCTGATGTCGGGCGGATTGCATCGGGCGTGGAAGGATGCGCTGGTGACGGCGGTGAACCCGCCACGTTCAGAGCGCGAATTTGCGCTGCTTGATCTCGCCGGCGGGACCGGAGACGTCGCCTTCCGCGTCGCAGAAGCCGGCGGCTCCGGGACGCGTGTGACCGTCTGTGACATCAACGCAAACATGCTCGAAGTCGGCCGCAAGCGCGCCGCCGAGCGCGGGCTCGATGACATTGTCAACTTCGCGGAGGGAAATGCCGAAGACCTCCCCTATCCGGACCGCAGCTTCGATTGCGTCACCATTGCCTTCGGTATCCGCAATGTGCCGCGCATTGAACGCGCGCTCGCCGAAGCCTATCGCGTACTCAAGATTGGTAGCCGTTTCCTGTGCCTGGAATTTTCTTCAGTCGACATCCCGGGGCTTGATGCACTGTACGAGCTCTATTCTTTCCAGGTGATCCCGCGCGTCGGAGAGGCGGTGACGGGCGACCGGGATGCTTACCAATATCTCGTCGAATCGATCCGCAAGTTCCCGAAACCGAAAGCCTTCGCGCAGATGATCGAGGCTGCCGGTTTCCGTAGGGCGTCATTCACGCCCATGACCGGCGGCGTCGTCGCATTACATTCGGGTTGGCGCTTGTGATAGCTGCCACGTCCCATCTGCTCCGTCTCACCCGCGCCGGATTCGTGTTTGCGCGCGAAGGCGTGTTTGCACTGGTCGATACCCGCCCCCTGCCCTTGCCGGCGAGGGCCGGCATCGCCGTGGCGCGGCTTCTCGAACGGCCGAGTACAAAAAGCGGGGAAAGCCGGCTTGCCGCCGCACTCAGCAAATTGGGGCCGACTTACGTCAAGCTCGGCCAGTTCCTGGCGACGCGGCCGGATGTGGTGGGCACGACGATCGCGCGCGACCTGGAAAGTCTTCAGGACAAGATGGCGCCTTTCCCGCAAGGCGAGGCGGAGGCAGCCGTTGTGGCCGCCCTCGGCAAACCGCTTTCCGCCGCCTATGCAAGCTTCGGTCCGGCGGTCGCCGCGGCATCGATTGCGCAAGTACATCGCGCGGAGGTCGACATGGACGGCGCGCGCAAGCCGGTCGCCGTCAAAGTTCTGCGTCCTGGCATCGAGCGCCGGTTCAAGTCTGATCTGGATGCTTTCTTCTTTGCAGCACGCAAGGCGGAAGCCTTCTCCGCAGAAGCGCGCAGGCTGCGGCTGATCGAAGTAGTGTCGACGCTTGCCCGCTCGGTCGCGATTGAAATGGATTTCCGGCTCGAAGCCGCCGCTGCTTCTGAAATGGCGGAGAACACGCGCGAGGATGCCGACTTCCGTGTGCCCACCGTCGATTGGGACCGCACCGCCCGCGAGGTGCTCACGCTGGAATGGATCGATGGCGCCCGTTTGAGCGACCACGGCGCGCTTGAAGCGAAAGGCTTTGATCTGGCAGCGCTCGGCCGCAATGTGATCCAGAGTTTTCTGCGACATGCGTTGCGCGACGGCTTCTTTCACGCCGACATGCATCCGGGCAATCTTTTTGTCGACGACGAGGCGCGGCTGGTAGCAGTCGATTTCGGGATCATGGGGCGCTTGCGTCCGAAAGAGCGGCGCTTCCTCGCGGAAATCCTGCTCGGCTTTATCACCCGCGACTATTACCGGACAGCGCAGGTGCATTTCGATGCGGGCTATGTCCCGCGGCACCATTCTGTCGAAAGCTTTGCGCAAGCAATTCGCGCCATCGGCGAGCCGATTCACAATCGCTCTGCCGAAGATATCTCGATGGCCAAGCTTTTGATGTTGCTATTCGAGGTCACCGGTCTGTTCGATATGCGCACGCGGCCCGAACTGCTGCTACTGCAAAAGACCATGGTGGTGGTGGAAGGCGTGGCGCGCTCTCTCGATCCGAAGCTCGACATGTGGACCACCGCTGACCCGGTCGTGCGCGAATGGATCGCGCGCAATCTCGGTCCTGTCGGCCGGCTGGAAGATGCGGTTGAGGGTGCCGGCGAGATCGGCCGCTTCCTCGGAGAAGTACCGGGCCTGCTGACCCGTGCCGGTACGTTGCTTGATCAGGTCGACACGATCACCCGCGATGGACTGGTGCTATCGCCGGAGACCGTGGCGGCAATAGGCGCCGCGGAAGCACGCCGCAATCGTTGGACCGCAGCGGGGCTATGGATGATCGCGTTGCTACTCGCCACAATTGTCTGGATGCTTCGGTAAAAGCGGCTACGCGACGTTCTCCAGAAGGTCTTCCAGTTTGTCGATGCTTTGC
Organism: uncultured Alphaproteobacteria bacterium; assembly: GCA_963819915.1. Lineage (GTDB taxonomy): Bacteria > Pseudomonadota > Alphaproteobacteria > Rhizobiales > Xanthobacteraceae > Pseudolabrys. The sequence continues at coordinate 305,035 of CAWFXX010000005.1, read as the reverse complement.
GTCCAGCCAGCTTCCATGCCGGCCAGCATCTGCCTGGCGATCGGGACACGGCCGACTGCGTACGTATGCAACGTCATCGTGGTTTTGTCCCCGCGCTCCGCGAACGTGACCGTGGTTAGGCCTTCGAGCAGGTGCTTGCCTTCATTGTCCAGCGCGATATTGCTGAACACGAGACGTTCGGGCGCAACGACCTCGCGGAATGTGCCCTTCATCGGATAGTCATTACCGTCCGGTCCGTGCATTACAATGCGAAGGCTGCCACCGACGCGCACGTCCAATTCGGGAACGCTGCTGCTAAATCCGCGCGGGCCGAACCACTGCGCCATCATTTTTGGATCGGTCCAGGCTTGCCACACCAGCGCGCGCGGCGCATCGAACACGCGGACAATCTCGACGGTTCCCTCGCCGAATTGGTTCTCGGCAGATTTGGCGCTCGCACCGCTCATACGTTTTCCTCTTCGTAAACGCGCGTCAGTTGCGCAAGGTTGAATTTTTTCATCTTCATGAACTCACTCATGACGCGCGCCGCCTTGGCTTTGTCGGGGTCCATCAGCATTTTCGGCAGAGCGGATGGAAACACCTGCCAGGACAGGCCAAATTTATCTTTAAGCCAGCCGCAAGGACCTTCCTGGCCACCTTCGGTCAGTTTGTCCCAGAAGTAGTCGATCTCCTCCTGGGATTCGCAAGCGACCTGAAACGACACCGCTTCGGTGAACTTGAATTGGGGACCATTGAGCGCGGTGAAGGGCTGCCCATTTATGTCAAACTCCACCATCATGACTGAGCCGGCCTTCACGCCGGCCACATCCTGCGGATAGTGGCTCACATGACCGACCTTGGAGTTCTTAAAGACCGACACATAAAAGTTTGCCGCCTCTTGGGCTTGCGTATCGAAGCAAAGACATGTTGACAGTGTTTTTGCGGAAATCTGCATTTCGAACTCCTTACAGTTACTTCGCGCTCGCCATGTAGGCTTCGAGCTTGTCCATAGTGCCGCTCCAGCCGCCAGTCATGCTGGCGTGGCCGGCGTCGAAGGTCTTGCGCTCTTCTTCGGTCGGATTGAGCGGCGCCCAACGCACGGTGAATTTGGTATTGCCGCCGGGCACATCTTCGAAGGTGAACGTCGAAAGCAATTGCAGCGGCCAACTCGGCGCCATCGGATGACGCGTCACGCCGCCGGCTTCGTCGGAAAACGAATTGATGACAACCAGTTTTTCGGGCGGGGTGATTTCGCGGTAGACGAACTTGCCCCACATCAATTGGCCGTCGGGCATTTCCATGCCGTAGTGGTAGGTGCCGCCGACACGCAGATCCATATCGGACTTGATGATCTTGGCACCCTTGGGGCCCCACCACTGCTTCATGCGCTCCGGATTGGTGAAGCATTGCCACACTAGATCGCGCGGCGCCTGCAAGACGCGGGAAATCACGAAGTCCTTGGATGCCGCCTGGGTTGCTTGGTCTTGCATCACTGTCTCTCCTTAACCAGCCGAGGTTTTGTTTTCATCGGGAACATGTCGAAATACGGCTGCGCTTCCTTGAGTGCTCGCGCATAGGAAGGCCGTGACATCAAGCGGTCCAAGTAGGCCTGCAGATTTTGCTGCGTCGGACCGAAAGGCATGGCCGTATTCGCGTAAAACAGCGCAGGCGCGGCGGCACAGTCGGCCAGGCTGAAGTTTTCGGCGACCGCCCAAGTCTTGCCGTCCATCGCATGTTCGACCATTTCGTAGGCGCGCTCGAGCGTGGTCTTCGCATGCTCCACGCCGAATGAATTGGCGGCGCCAGCTGGGCGAAGGCAGTCGCCCACGATCTTCTGCATCTGCAGGTGAACGTAGTTGTCATAAAAGCGGTCCCACATGCGGGTTTGCCAGGCGAGGTCCGCCTCGGCCGGCACAAATTGCGTGCCGCCCGGATAATACGCTCCCAGATATTCGACGATCACGGTTGCCTCGGCGACGGTGCGGTTCCGCGCTTCGTCGCGCAGAACCGGAAATTTTGCCATCGGCCACAGCGATCGGAGTGCAGCGCTCGATTTATCGTCGGACAGATCGACCAGAACCGGCTCAAAAGAAGTGCCGCATTCGTACAGCGCGATCAGTGCCTTGTGGCAAAAGGACGAGAGGGGGTGAAAATAGAGTTTGAGCGACATAGCCTGATCGTCCCATTGCTTTCGATTCGAGCGCTTCCGGCCGCGCGGCGGCGTCTACTTGTCGACCAGGATCATCCAATTCACACCGAACTTGTCGGCGAGCATGCCGAAGCGCGGCGAGAAAAAGGTCTTGGTCTGCGGCATGGTCACCTTGCCGCCATCGGCGAGCGCGTTGAAAAGCTTGTCGGCCTCAGCTTCGGTCTTGGTGGCAATCGATAGTGCAAAGCCCTCGAATTTTGGATTGCCGGTGTTGCGGCCGTCCGAGAGCATCACACCGGTCTCGCCGATGGTCATGTAGGAATGCATGACCTTGTTCTCGTTGCCCGGCGTACACATGGATTTATCGGGGCTGTCTTTCCAACGCATCAGCATCGTCACCTTGGCATCGAGCGTTTTCTTGTAGAACTCGATCGCCTCTTCGGCCCGGCCGTCTAAAAACAGATACGACTGCACTTGCATAACTCTTGCTCCTTCATGTTCCGGTCATTGACAAATAGGTTGATATCAACATAATATGTTTCATGTCAACCCGTCATGAGCCGCCGCTTGCCGTCACCCATCTGGTGCGTGACGCTTGCCTGTGCCTGCACGTCCAGCGCGCCGCGCGCGCGCTGGCGCGGCGCTTTGATGAAGTATTTCGCCCGCTGGATCTTACACATGGGCAGTTCTCGCTGTTGATGTCGCTGAACCGCCCGGTACCACCGAGTATCGGGAGCGTCGCAGCGTTGCTCGCGATGGACCGCACGACCCTGACCGCGGCCCTCAAGCCTCTTGAACGCCGTGAACTGGTGAAGGTTTCGATCGACAAGGACGATCGGCGAAGCCGGCGGCTGGCAATCACGGCTGGCGGACGCAGACTCCTGGGCAAGGCCGTTCCGTTGTGGAAGCAGGCGCATGTGGAAGCCGAGCGATTGATCCCCCGCGGCAGCGCGGATGATCTGCGCGCCGCGTTGCGGGCTTTGTCGTAGCTCTTTGGCGCGGTCGAACATTTATGCAGCGCCCCGCCGTCGCTGTCACATACTCATCGAGCCGCGCCATGGTTTGCACCAGGCCCTTGTCGGCGCCGTAGTCCTTGATCACGCGTGCACGCGCTTCGGCTGACGGGAACGTTCCGTGCCAGATCAGACGCGTCTGACCATTGCCGAGATCTTCGAAGATAACGGTCGTGCTGAATTGCACCGGCTCAACATCGTCTCCGCCACCATGGTGATATACAATACGCTCAGGCGGAACGATCTCATCATAAGTGACGCGGTTCTGGTAATCGCGGCCGTCCGGGCCGTGCATGACGAAACGCCAGACGCCGCCGGGCCGAAAATCGAAAGAATGCGTCGTTGTGGTGAAGCCGTCCGGTCCCCACCATTGCGCCAGGTGCTTCGGATCGGTAAATGCCGCGAACACCAGATCGCGGGGCGCGCTGAGAATACGCGTGCCGATGATCGAGCGCTGATCTTGCTCAAGGTCGATGCTATTTTTTACGACCATGATTTTTCTCCCGCTTGTTTTGTTTCTGCGCGGCTTGCAGCGTCTTCAGATAATCATCGAGGCGATCGAGCCGCTCTTCCCACAGACGCCGGTATTCCTCGAGCCAGTCGTCGGCTTCCTTGAGTGCCCGTGCGTCGATACGGCAGGGGCGCATCTGCGCATCGCGGGTGCGCGTGATCAGTCCGGCGCGCTCCAGCACCTTGAGATGCTTCGATACTGCCGGCAGGCTCATCTCGAATGGCTCCGCGAGCTTGAGCACCGAGGTCTCGCCGAGCGCGAGACGCGCGAGGATTGCGCGCCGGGTCGGATCGGCGAGCGCCGCGAAGGTGGAGCTGAGGCGATCTGTCGGCATTGAAATGAACCATCCAGTTAAATAACTTATCGGTTAAATACGGAACATTCGCCCGCCCGTCAAGCGGCCCCAAATATTTGGCCGAACAGTCCGTTTGATTGCATTGATTGCAACGCAATCATACCTATGCTAACCTCTTTTAATGTAAGAGGTTTCTATGGCGTCAATCACGGTCCGCCAACTCGACGAGAAGCTGAAAAAGCTGCTGCGCCTGCGCGCCGCCCGCAGCGGCCGCTCGGTCGAAGACGAGGTGCGCACCATTCTGCGCGACGCCGCTGAAGAGACTGGCCATGAAGCACTCGACCTGATCGAGCCGCTCTCACCGCGAGCAAGGACGAAAACGACACGCTCGACGCCCGCGGCCGCTGATACGAAACGCGTACTGCTCATCATCGGAGGTGGCATCGCCGCCTACAAATCGCTCGATCTGGTCCGCAGGCTCAAGGAGCGTGGCTTTGCCGTGCGCTGCATTTTGACGAAAGCCGCCGAGCAATTTGTCACGCCGTTATCGGCAAGCGCGCTCGTCGGCGAACGTGTCTTCACCGACCTGTTCGATCTCGCAGGTGAATTTGACGTCGGGCATATCCGTCTCGCGCGCGAAACTGATTTAGTCGTGATCGCACCGGCGACCGCCGACCTCATTGCAAAAATGGCCGGCGGCCATGCAGACGATCTCGCGACCGCCGTATTGTTGGCAGCCACAGCAAAAATAGTTCTGGCGCCGGCAATGAACCCGCGCATGTGGGCCAACAAGTCCACGCAGCGCAATGTGGCACAGCTCATCGCTGATGGCCTCACACTTGTCGGTCCGAATGAAGGGGAAATGGCGGAGGCAAACGAGCGCGGCCTGGGTCGAATGGCAGAACCTCTAGAAATTGCGGCGGCCGTCGAAAAACGTTTGGCGGCCGAAACGACGAGATCGCTGCAAGGCCAGCGGGTGCTCATCACGTCTGGTCCAACTCACGAGCCGATAGATCCCGTGCGCTACATTGCCAATCGCTCGTCCGGCAAGCAGGGTCATGCCATTGCGGCCGCCGCAGCCGCCGCCGGTGCGGATGTAACGCTAGTGAGCGGGCCGGTGAATGTGCCTGACCCGCCCGGCGTCAAAGTCGTCAAGGTGGAAACCGCGAGGGAAATGCTGCGGGCCGTCGAACAGGCCTTGCCGGCGGATGTTGCAATATTCGCCGCCGCTGTCGCCGACTGGCGCGTCGCCAATGCTGGCGAACAGAAGCTCAAGAAACGGGCGGGCAATCCGACACCGGAGCTGTCGCTGGTGGAGAACCCCGACATTCTCGCGACCATTGCAAAGCGAAAGACCCAGCGGCCAAAACTGGTCATCGGCTTTGCCGCCGAAACCGAGAATGTCGCAGCAAATGCCAGGGCAAAACTTGCCAGCAAAGGCTGCGATTGGATTCTGGCCAATGATGTTTCCCCGCAGTCCGGCGTGATGGGCGGCGACCGCAACACGGTCACGCTCGTGCGTGCATCCGGCGTCGAGGCCTGGCCGCCGCAAAGCAAAGACGAGGTGGCGACGCGGCTGATTGCACGAATTGCCGACGCGATCGACGGAGCCAAAAAGTGAGCAACATTGATGTTCGGGTTATGCGCCTCGCGCACGGCAAGGATTTGCCGCTGCCGTCCTATCAGAGCGTCCATGCCGCCGGGCTGGATCTTTTGGCGGCGGTGCCAGCCACAGCGCCGCTGACAATCGCACCGCGCGACCGCGCGCTCGTCCCCACCGGGCTTGCCATCGCATTGCCTGAAAATCATGAAGGCCAGATCCGCCCACGTTCCGGTCTTGCTGCTCGTCACGGGCTGACCGTGCTGAATGCACCCGGCACCATCGACGCCGACTACCGTGGGGAAATCCAGGTGCTGCTCATCAATCTCGGCACCGAACCTGTGGCAATCACCCGCGGCATGCGGATCGCCCAATTGATAATCGCTCCGGTTGTGCGCGCACACATATCGGATGTTGCATCTCTCGATGAAACCCCGCGCGGCAGCGGCGGTTTTGGCTCTACCGGAAGCTGAAAAAATGAGGCTTTGATTTCGGCTGGACGGACAACGGACCGTAGCCTATTACCGCACACTTAGTTGCCGCTGTAACCGGTCCGAAAATGCCATTGGTGCCCCGCAAGGGTCTTCTTGCCATTGCCGCCGTGATCGATGTTGCCATCCACGCCAACAGCCGCCCTGTCTCGGCCAAGGCACTGGCCGCGCGCCATCAGCTGCCGCCGCGCCATCTCGAGCCGGTGCTGCAGGCGCTGGTCCGGGACGGTATCCTCAAGGGCATCCGCGGACCGCACGGCGGTTACGAACTCGGGCGCGATCGTAATCGCATAACCGCCGATGATATCCTGCGCGCCGCCGTCACGGTCGCCGACGGTGAAGACCTCGCCCTGCCCGACTCCTTATTGCTTAACGAGGTGGTGCGCCCGGCACTGGTCGAGACAGAACGCACATTTTCCGTCGCGCTCGGCCGCATCAATATCGACGATATGGTCAAACGCGCCGAAACGTTGAAATAGCGCCTGATTTTTCAATCACGTGCGCAAGTCGTTCACGGTCTGGACTCTTTCGGCACGATTCCCCTTAGGGGTAAAGTCCAGCGATTTGCGGATCGGCGTGGCGGACGCCTCCCGCAATCCTGGGGCAAGCCTGAATGCCGGAGACAATCCGGACGGCGAACGAGAGGCTGCGTTCTCGTCCGTGGCGAGACGGATTCCTCGCCGCCTTCGTGGCCGCAAATCTTTCCATGCTGGCCGGCACATCGGCTTATGCCGACGTGCATTTTGGCGCGACGACCGTCGACGTCGTCCACCGTGCCGTCGCAATGCTTCGCGGCCAGCAGATTAGCGTGCTGACGCTCGTTCTTGCTTTCATTGGATTTGCCCTGCTTGCCAGCCTGTTTTTATTGCGGGCACACCGCAACGCGAGCCGCGCGCAAGCTCATTCGCACGATGAGACCACTGCACTGCAGGCCGAGGTCGATCGTCTCAAGGCCTTGTTGCTTTCGGAGCCGCAGGTGCTTGTCACCTGGGCAGCAGCCGATGAACAGCCCCAAATTCTGGGTGATGCCGGCATAATCACGCCCGGCAGCGTGCCTGAACGGATTCTCGCATTTGGCACCTGGCTGGAGCCCGCGGCCGCCCAACGCATGGACGCTGCAGTCGACACCCTGCGCAGCGAAGGCCGCGGCTTTGTCATGACGCTGACGACTCGTGCCGGCCACCCGGTCGAGGTGGAAGGTCGCGCAATCGGGGGCCGCGCCGTCTTGCGGCTGCGCGACGTGAGCGGCATCGAACAGGAATTGCTGGATCTTGCCGGCCGCCACGATCAATTGCTGAGTGACATCGAAACCTTGCGGACAATGCTCGATTCGCTTCCGGCGCCGGTCTGGACCCGCGACGCTGCCGGGCATTTGATTTTCGTTAATTCCGCATATGCCAAAGCGGTCGACGCGGAAAGTCCGGCGGACGCGGTGACGCGCGAATTGGAGTTGCTCGATCAATCGACCCGGGCGGAGCTCGCCCGCACGCTCGCCGCGGGCGAGACATATACTGGCCGCTTGCCGGCGATTGCCGCGGGCATGCGCCGAATCTTCGAAGTCATTGATGCTCCGACCGGCGCCGGCAGCTCCGGCATTGCGATTGACCGTACCGAGGTCGAAGCCATGCGCGCCGATCTCGCGCGCATGAACGAAGCGCATCGCCGCGTGCTCGACCAGCTCGCAACCGGCGTTGCTGTTTTTAACGTCGACCGCAAACTGACATTTTACAATGCCGCGTTTCGTTCGTTGTTTGAGCTCGATGCCGGCTTCCTCGATCAGACGCCGACCGACGCCGCGGTGCTCGATACGTTGCGCAGTAAACGCAAACTCCCCGAGGAGCAGGATTTCCGCCAGTGGAAACAGCAACTGTACGAGGGTTACCGCGCGGTCGAGCCAAAAGAGCATATGTGGCATTTGCCGGATGGCCGCACGCTCCGCGTCGTTACAACACCGAATCCGGAAGGCGGCGTCACCTATCTCTATGATGACGTTACGGAGCGGCTGGACATGCATCGCCGCTACGACGCACTCATCAAGGTCCAGAGCGAAACGCTCGATCATCTGACCGAAGCGGTGGCGGTATTCGGCAGCGACGGCCGGGTCTGGTTGCATAACCCGGCATTCCAACGAATGTGGAAGCTATCGCATGAAGCGCTTGAGCAGCATCCCCATGTCGAAGCCGTCACTGCGTGGTGCCAGGCCCAATATGACGACAACACGGTATGGCGAAACTTGCGCGCGGCGGTGACCGCGATCGACAACCGTGAGCCCCTCGCCGCGCGAGTAGAACGGCGCGACGGAGCCGTCATCAATATTGCGACAATGCCATTGCCCGACGGGGCAACGCTGGTCACCTTCCAGGATGTAACCGACACGATCAATGTCGAGCGCGCGTTGCGTGAGCGCAATGAGGCATTGGAAGCCGCCGATGCAATCAAGATCGATTTTGTGCATCACGTGTCTTATGAGTTGCGATCGCCGCTGACGAACATCATCGGCTTTGCAAATCTATTGAGCGATCCGACGTTCGGCCCACTCACGCAAAAGCAGGCCGAATATCTGGGTTACATCACGGTATCGACCAACGCACTGCTGGCACTCATCAATAATATTCTCGACCTCGCCACGATCGACGCCGGCGCCATGACATTGAACCTGAGCGAAGTCGACATTCGCGCCAGCATGGAAGCGGCGGCAGAGGGCGTGCAGGATCGTCTGGTGAAAAACCGCATCACCCTGGACATCCGTTCCCCCGCCAATATTGGCAGCTTTACAGCCGACGAACGCCGCTTGCGCCAGGTATTGTTCAATCTGCTCTCCAACGCGGTTGGGTTCTCGCCCGCGGGGGAGACTGTAATGTTCAGTGTCGAGCGACGGCCCGAAGCAGTTGTGTTTTCAGTCACCGACCACGGGCCTGGGATTCCGCCGGAAGCGAAGGACAAGGTCTTCGAGTGGTTCGAGACGGACTCGATGGGATCGCAACACCGCGGCCCCGGTCTCGGGCTGTCACTGGTGCGCTCTTTCGTCGAACTGCATGGTGGCAGGGTCGAGATCGATTCCACGCCGGGTCAGGGCACCACGGTGAGCTGCGTATTTCCGGTGGAGCAGGCGGCAAAACAGACCGCGGCCTGACGGTGGACGCTCACAAAAATTCGATTTGCCCGGTCGCCATTTGCAGAGTAAACGTCTGACGCATTGTCGGAGTTTTCTGCTTGTCAGATCACGATACGAAATCGCGCTCCGCAGCGGGTATCGCGCCGGAAGCTTTGGTGTTTGACCTCGTCGAATGGATCGCGCGCGAGCCTCGTTCCTATGCCGAGGTCATCGACGCCTGGCGCACATCATGCCCGCGTCTCACAGTGTGGGAAGACGCTGTCGACCGCGGACTGGTGAAACGAGAAACAGCATCCGGACGTGGCACGCAGGTCATCGTGACCGATTCTGGCCGCCGATTCCTGCGCGATCAGTCTCGCAGCCAACGCTAGCCAATTGAATACGAGCCGTGCTGGCGCGTACCCAGGCTCTCAACTACCATTCCACTAAGATAAAAAATGCGGGCTGTCGTCCCGCCTCGGGGGATACGCATGAGCAAGATACCGATGTTCGGCACGCGATCGGTCTGGCGCAGACTGTCCATTGCCGCCGTTATCGCTGCTGCACTTTTTAATTTCGGTGCAGCACGCGCCGCGTGGCCCGAGCGCACCATCACCATCATTGTGCCGTTTCCAGCCGGCGGACCCAATGACTTGCTCGGGCGGCTGCTGGCAGCAGAGCTCGCGCCCAAGCTGGGGCAGAACGTCATCGTTGAAAACCGCGCCGGCGCGGTCGGCAATATCGGCCTCACCGCGGGCGCACGCGCGGCACCCGATGGCTATACGCTCGTCGTTGTGACGGGCGTCGTCCTGATCAATCCGAGCGTCACAAAGGTCGCTTACGACCCGATCAAGGATTTTGCGCCGATCGCCTATCTCGGCGCCGCGCCCAACGCCATCATTACGAGGCCAGCGTCAGGCATCACCAGTGTCGCCGACTTGGTTGCCAAGGCGAAAGCAAATCCGGGCAAGCTGACTTACGCATCACCGGGCTTGGGAAGCGTTTCGCAGCTCGCGGTCGAACTGCTCAAGCTTCGTGCGAATATCGACATGACGCATGTGCCGTTCAGCGGCGCCGCACCGTCACTGCAAGCTGCACTTTCGGGTACGACCGATATCGCGTCAGTCAGTATCGCCGGGTTGATCAGTCACATCCGCTCGGGGACGCTGAAGGCGCTGGCGCAGACGGGCGCCGAGCATTGGGTAGATATGCCGGACGTCCCCACCATGCAGGAAGCCGGCGTTCCCAACGCCGTGGTGGAGACATCGCAAATGTTTCTTGCGCCGGCCGGTACGCCGCCGGAGGTTATCAAGCGCCTCAGCGAGGAAACGCGGCTGATCCTGCAAAAGCCCGAAATCAAGGACAAAATGCTGACCGCGGGCTTCATGGTGAAATACGAAGGGCCTGACGAGCTGCACGCACGCATGGTGCGCGAAGTGCCGATGTGGAAGGAAATCGTCGAACGTGCCGGGCTCGCGAAAGCTAACTGACGCGGGGTTGCCGGTGCGATTCTGGGGGGACTGCGCGATCCTCTTATAAGGTCCTACCGCGCAACGGATGATTCGATGTTTTTCACCAGCTCCGGCAGCTACAGCTTCACGTTAGATCTTGCCAATGAAGCGGCAACTTGCCGGTTGGTGAATGATATTGCCGCGCTGATCGAAGCCGGCGACATGATTACGTTGTCCGGCGATCTTGGCGCGGGGAAAACAATGTTTGCGCGCGCGTTCATCCGCACCGTTGCTGGCGACGACACAATCGAAGTGCCAAGCCCGACATTCACGCTAACGCAGACCTACACGTTGCCGCGATTTTCACTGGTGCACACGGATCTCTATCGATTGTCGGGGCCAGCCGAACTCACGGAGCTTGGCTTCGGTGAAGCGACTGAAGGCGCCGTAACATTGCTGGAGTGGCCGGATCGCGCGACCGGCTTTTTGCCGCCCGACCGGCTCGATGTTGCATTGACACTGGCGCCGCAACACGGACCGAACGCGCGCAGCGCTCGCATTACCGGCTATGGCAGATTCGCGGCGCGCGCCGAGCGCGTGTTGGCGATCCGCCAGTTTCTTGACCGGTCCGGATTCGGCCACGCCGAACGCCGTCGCATTCAGGGTGATGCCTCAACGCGCAGCTATGAGCGGCTCACCCGCGATCGTGCAACGTATATTTTGATGAACTCGCCGAAGCGCCCCGATGGGCCGCCGGTCCGCGACGGCAAGGCCTATAGCGCAATCGCGCATTTGGCCGAAAGCGTGACGCCGTTTGTCGCAATGGCAAATGCTTTGCGCGGTCGCGGGCTTTCGGCGCCAGCAATATTTGCGGCCGACCGCGATGCGGGCCTGTTGATCATCGAAGACCTCGGTGATGAACTGGTCGTTGGCGGCGACCCGCCGGCGCCGGATGAACCTCGCTATGAAGCGGCAACAAACCTGCTCGCCGAATTACATAGCGAAACAGTGCAGAGCGTGGTCCCGGTCGAGCCGGGCGTCGAATACCGAATTCCGCCCTACGACATGGACGCGTTTCTCATTGAAGTCGACCTGTTGCTCGATTGGTATCTTCCGAAACTTGAAATAAAAATTTCCGATGCCAAGCGCGGTGCCTATCGGGCGCTCTGGCGTGAAGCGTTGCTGCCGATAATCAACGATGAGCAAACCTGGGTCCTGCGCGATTTTCACTCGCCCAACCTTCTTTGGTTGCCGGAGCGGGAAGGAACCGCGCGCGTCGGGCTGCTCGATTTCCAGGACGCGGTCATGGGACCGCCCGCCTATGATGTCGCCTCGCTATTGCAGGATGCCCGTGTCGACGTGCCGGAAGCCCTCGAGATCGCTTTGCTTTCGCGCTATACGCGTGCGCGGCGTTCCGCCTATGTTGCGTTCGACGCTGCGAACTTCGCGCAGGCTTACGCCACGCTCGCCGCGCAGCGGGCGTCCAAAATTCTCGGCATTTTTGCCCGCCTGGAGCGCCGCGACGGGAAGCCGCAATATTTGCGGCATTTACCGCGGATATGGGGCTATCTGCAGCGTTCGCTCGCGCATCCGGCGCTCAAGCCGCTCGCGGCCTGGTATCGCGCAAACGTGCCGCCGCTGAAAACGTGAACGTATGAGCGCATCGCCGAGCAAATCCACACCGCGCCGCGCCATGGTGCTTGCCGCCGGCCTCGGCACCCGCATGCGCCCGCTGACCGACAGAATCCCGAAGCCGCTGGTGCCGGTTGCCGGCAAGCCCCTCATCGATCACGTGCTCGATCGCCTCGCAGACGCCGGCGTCGCGCGTGCAGTGGTCAACGTGCACTACATGGCCGAGCAGATCGAGCAACATCTCGCCTATCGCACGCGCCCGCAGATCATGATCTCCGACGAGCGCGGTCTGTTGCTCGGCACCGGCGGCGGCGTGGTGAGGGCTCTGCCCCAATTGGGTCATGCGCCCTTCTTCCATATCAATTCCGACACGATCTGGATCGACGGCGTCCAGCCCAACCTCGGGCGACTCGCCGAGACCTTTGAACCCGACACGATGGACGCACTGCTCTTGCTCGCGCCCACCGCCGGCAGCATCGGTTATGCCGGACGCGGCGATTTCGCGATGGCGCCGGACGGCCGTCTGCGCAAGCGCGACGAACACGAGATCGCGCCTTTTGTCTATGCAGGCGCGGCGATTCTCTCGCCGGCGCTGTTCAAAGACGCGCCGTCCGGCGAATTCTCACTGACGAAGTTATTCGATCGCGCGGCCGAGACAGGGCGGCTGCATGGCCTGCGGCTGGAGGGTTTGTGGATGCATGTCGGAACCCCGGAGGCCGTGGCCGCGGCGGAAAAGGCGATCCGCGCAAGCACAAGTTGATCGGCCGCGCGCTTTAGCGTGTATGATTTCGCCATGCCAACCGCTCGCGCCAATGTATTCAATATTCCCGCTTCAGCGCCATTTCTGGAGGTGCTGATCAAGGCTTTACGGGCTGGACAGCTGGTTCGAGGTTTTCCTGCCTCGGACGATCCGCTGGATCTTGCCCGCGCCACGCTCTACCTGCCGACACGGCGGGCGTGCCGCCTGGCGCGCGAAGTATTTCTCGACGTCCTGAAGGGCGATGCTGCGATCCTGCCGCGTATCGTTCCGCTCGGACGCATTGATGAAGATGAGATCAATTTCGCGCAGCTCGCCGGAATCGAAGGCGCTGATATCGAGATTCCCGATACGCTCGCGAGCTTTCAACGCCATATCACCCTCGCCGAAATGATTCTGGCCTGGGCGAGATCCGAAGGCATGCTTGGCGCGGGCGGCACACCGCTCGTGGCCAATAGCCCGCCGGCAGCCTTCGCGCTGGCGCGTGATCTGGCGCACCTGATGGATGACATGGCAACGCGACAGGTACCGTGGAACAGACTCGACGGCCTGGTGCCGGAAGATCTCGACGAATATTGGCAAAAGACGCTGGCATTCCTCAAGATCGCCCGCGACAACTGGCCGAAATTTCTCAGCGAAAACAATCTGCTCGAGCCGGCCGTACGGCAGAACAGACTGATCGCTGCCGAAGCCGTGCGTCTCAAACAATCCGGCGCGCCTGTGATCGCCGCCGGTTCCACCGGTTCAATCCCGGCGACCGCCGAATTGCTCGACACCATCGCCAAACTTCCGAATGGCGCGGTGGTCCTGCCCGGTCTCGATACCGACCTCGACAACGACACATGGCGTGCGCTCAGCGAGAAAGATGCCGCTCCCAGCCATCCCCAATTCGCAATGGCTACCCTGCTCCACCGTTTCGGCATCGAACGCAGCGCCGTGGTCCACCTTGTGCCCGCGGGCAGCCGCGATTTGCTGGTGTCGGAAGCCATGCGCCCAGCCGAGCAAACCGACCACTGGAACGCGCGGCTTGCGGAGATCGCGCCGCGCATCGGGCCGGCGATGAAAGATATCGCCGTCATCGAAGCAGCCAACGCGGAGGAGGAAGCGCTTGCCATCGCGGTCGCGCTGCGCGAGGCGGTGGAAGACAAGAACACGACCGCGGCGCTGATCACGCCCGACCGCGCGCTCGCGCGCCGGGTGCTGGCGGCGTTGGCGCGCTGGGATATCGACGCCGACGATACAGCCGGAGCGGATCTTGCCGAGACGCCAGCCGGGGTATTCGCGCGGCTGGTGGCAGAGGCAGCCCTCGGCGGTTTGCCGCCGGTGCCCCTGCTGGCACTGCTCAAACATCCGCTTTGCAGGCTGGACCCTTCGGCTATCGCAGCGCTTGAACGTGCTTTGTTGCATGGCCCGCGGCCGAAACCAGGCACGGCGGGGCTGGCGCGCGCGCTCACGACATTCCGGTCCACGCGTGGCGAACTGCATCGCAGCGATCCCCGCGCAATGCTGACCGAGGCCGAACTCGATGCCGCTCAAAAACTGGTGGAGGAGCTGGCAAACGCCCTCGCCCCGCTCGATAGGCTGAAATCAGGCGCGCATGCGCTTTCCTCCATCGCACACGCACATCGTGCGGTCATCGAGGCGCTTGCCGGTGAACAAGAAGTTCTCGCGGCATTTTTCGATGACATCGCCGATCACGGCACGCTTGCTATCGCGCGCGAGGATTATGCCGAGCTGTTTCATGCCGCGCTCACGGGGCAACCGGTACGCAATCCGCCAAATCTGGCGCGCGTGCGCATCCTCGGTACGCTGGAATCGCGCCTGCAACACGCCGATCGCGTGGTGTTGGGCGGCCTTGCGGAAGGCGTCTGGCCGCCCGAAACGCGTGCCGATCCCTGGCTCAGCCGGCCAATGCGCCAGCAGCTCGGCCTCGATCTGCCGGAACGACGGATCGGCCTGTCCGCGCACGATTTTGCGCAGGCGCTTGGAGCCAAGGAAGTCGTGCTTGCCCGCGCCACAAAGATGGCGGGAGCACCGACCGTCACCTCACGTTTCGTACAGCGGCTCGCCGCCGTGGCGGGCGAGGCGCTTTGGGAAAAAGCGCGCGCGCGCGGCGAAAAATATCTCGCCTACGCGAGCATGCTGGATAAGCCGGAAAAAAGCGAACGCATCAAGATGCCTGCGCCTAAGCCGCCGGTTGCGGCGCGGCCAATACAGCTCAGCGTCACCGATATCGAAAATTGGTTGCGCGACCCGTACACCATCTATGCCAAACATGTGCTGCGTCTGTTCCCGATCGATAATATCGACACGCCGCCGGGTGCCGCCGACCGCGGCACGATCATTCATGGCGCCGTCGGCGACTTCGCGCAAAAATTTCCCGGACAATTGCCCGACGACGCCTTCGCACAAATGCGGGCGCTCGGCGCAAAGCATTTTGCCGAACTAGAGGACTTTCCCGACGCCAAGGCATTTTGGTGGCCACGCTTTCTGCGCATTGCCCGCTGGCTGATCGAAACTTTCGAGCCAGCGCGGCGCGCCGGTTTCAAGGCATTGCATGCCGAGCGTTACGCAAAGCTGGCTATCCCGCTCGGCACCGGCAGCTTCACGCTCACCGCCCGAGCCGACCGCATCGAGCAACTGCACGACGGCACCTTTGCCATTCTCGATTTCAAGACCGGCAAGCCGCCAACCGACAGCCAGGTGCAAAGCGGCCTGTCTCCGCAGCTTACGCTCGAGGCGGCCATGCTGCGTGGCGGCGCCTTCGATGAGATCCCGAAGGGCGCCAGCGTCTCGCAACTCGTCTATGTCGCGCTGCGCGGCGGCAAGCCCGCCGGCGAAGACCGAATCGTCAAATTCAAGGACAGCGACGCCGACACAGAAGCCGACAATGCGCTCAGGCGCTTGACTGGCGTTGCCGCGAAATTTGCCGAGCTCGACACCGCCTATCGGCCGCTCGCGCACCCGATGTGGAAGACGCACTATGGCGACTACGATCATCTCGCGCGCGTGAAAGAATGGTCGCTCACCGGTGGCGCCGATGAGGGCGACGAATGAGCACGCTTCGCGTCATCTCCGAGGCCGTTCTTATCCGTCAGCGCGAGGCGTCCGACCCGGACACTTCCGCGTGGGTGTCGGCCAATGCCGGCTCCGGCAAAACCCACGTGCTGGCGCAACGTGTCATCCGTCTGCTGCTCGACGGCGTCGACCCGGCGCGCATCCTGTGCATCACCTTCACCCGGGCGGCTGCAGGCAACATGGCGAATCGCGTGTTTGACGAATTGCGTAAATGGACCGCACTCGACGACGCCGAACTCACCAAGGCCATGAAAAATGTCGGGGCGCGCGATACCGGCGGCAAGATGCGTGCACGCGCCCGCAAGCTATTCGCCCTGGCGCTCGAAACACCTGGCGGGTTGAAAGTGCAGACCATCCACGCCTTCTGCACCCACATCCTTCACCTCTTCCCATTCGAGGCCAATGTCGCCGCGCGCTTCTCGGTGCTGGACGAGGCGCAGGACGCGCAATTGCTCGA
The DNA here is from genome assembly GCA_963819915.1 of uncultured Alphaproteobacteria bacterium. GTDB lineage: Bacteria > Pseudomonadota > Alphaproteobacteria > Rhizobiales > Xanthobacteraceae > Pseudolabrys. The sequence goes on along the minus strand of CAWFXX010000005.1, from coordinate 288,528 downwards.
GAGGATGACGAACGAGGTGCTCCTCGATGCAGCGGGAGACCCGCAAAGCGGAACCGGACGCGCCCTGGAATACGCGGTTGGCGCCGTCGCCGATATCACGTTCCGCGACCTGATCGGCGAGACTATCGAAGAGCGCGACGCCGTCGAAGCCTGGCTCGATTCCGCCGGGGGCTTCGCCGGTGCGGCGGCGCAATTGTCACGCGCGCTCAATATTGCCGTCGACGACAGCGAGGAGAAGATTTCAGCTGAATTCTTCGGTAAGAGTTGCATCCCGCAGTCGGAATGGGCCGCCATTGCTGCGATCGGCGCTACCGGCAAAAAGACCGATCGCGACCAAAGCGGGCGTTTCACCTCGCTTCCAGGCCTCGCCGGCGCGCAGCAGATCGAGCGCTATATCGAGATATTCTGCACCAGGACCGCGGGAAAACGCGAGAATGTCTTCACCGGCGACGTCAGAGACCAGCACAGCGCCCTGTGCGACCGATTGCACGCGGAACGCGACCGAATCTGGGCGCTGATCGAACGGCGGCGTGCCGTGGCCACGCGCGACCGCACTGTCGCGCTTGTGACGATCGCCAAGGCGGTGATGGATCGCTTCAGCACGGAAAAAAACCGCCGCGGCCTGCTCGACTTCGAGGACCAGATCGACAAGACGCATGAGTTGCTGTCGCGCGTCTCAGCGGCCTGGGTGCATTACAAGCTCGATCGCGGGATCGATCATGTACTGATCGACGAAGCGCAAGACACCAGCCCGAAGCAGTGGGGCATCGTGCGCCATCTGGTCGCGGAGTTTTTCGCCGGCAAGGGCGCCACCGAAAAAAGGCGCACGGTCTTTGCGGTCGGCGACGAAAAGCAGTCGATCTTCTCGTTTCAGGGGGCGGCGCCGGCAGAATTCGAAAACATGCGGCGTGAATTTGAAACGTTGTCGGGACGCAGCAATCGGCCCTTTCGTCACGTCCGTTTCGACACGTCGCTGCGCTCCGGCGTTAATGTACTTTCCGCCGTCGATATCGTGTTCGAGCCGAAAGAGCTTGCCGGCAGCCTCACGCGCGACATCGCGGGGATTCCCGAGCATGTCGCGCTTAAAAGCGCCGCGCCGGGCGAAGTCGAGATATGGGACACCGAGAAACCGCTGGAGGCCGGCGGTGAAAAAGATCCCTGGAATGCGCCATTCGACATGCTCACCGGCTCGAAACCGGTGGTACGGCTGGCGGAGCGTATTGCCAAGTCCATGCGCGGCCTTCTGGATGCCGGACGACGGCCCAGCGACATATTAGTGCTGGTGAATTGGCGCGGCGCGCTGTTCGAGGCAATCATCCGTGCGCTCAAGAATGCCGACATTCCCGTCGCCGGTGCCGATCGGCTTGTGCTCACCGAACACATCGCGGTGATGGATCTGATGGTGCTTGCCGACGCGCTGTTGCTGCCGCAGGACGACCTTGCGCTTGCGACCGCATTGAAAAGCCCGCTGTTGGGATTCAATGACGACGACATTTTCGAGCTCGCGCATGATCGTGGCGCAACATCATTGCGCGCCGCGCTCAAACAGAAAGCCCCCGGCAACAAGAAGTTCAGTCAGGCGCTTGCGCGCATCGATGAGCTTTCACAGAACGCACGCAATGAGGCGCCTTTCGCGTTCTATGCCCGGCTCCTCGGCGCCGAGCACGGCCGCGAGCGCTTTCTCGCCCGGCTCGGCCATGAAGCATCCGACGCGCTCGATGAATTCCTCAATCTCGCGCTCGAGTACGAACGCGGGGAGGTACCTTCGCTGCAAGGCTTTGTCGACTGGATGCGAGCGGCGAAATCCGAGATCAAGCGCGACATGGAAATGGACCGCGATGAAGTGCGTGTGATGACGGTGCACGGCGCCAAGGGACTAGAAGCGCCGGTCGTTTATCTCGCCGACACCACGACCCGTCCGGAAGGTCACCACCCGCCACCATTGCTCCCGCTGCCCGCACAGACCGGCGCTCCACCGCTCATCTGGATGCGCGCCGAGAAAGAGGACGTAGGACCGATGAATGACGCGCGTCTCGCCGCCCGCGCGGAAACCCGAAATGAGTACCGGCGACTCCTCTATGTCGCCATGACGCGCGCGGCCGAGCATCTGATCGTCTGCGGTGTCGAATCAAGAAAGCGGCCGGAAGGTTGCTGGTACGATCTCGTGCTGCAAGGCTTGCAGGGGCAACCGGGATTCAGCGAGCACAACGTCGGCGGCCTGAAGCTGTCGCGGTATCGCAAGGTCGAACCATCACAGGTGCCGGCGCCGGTACAGAACACGGACAAATCGATCTTGGACAAACCCGATTGGCTCAAGCGGCCGATTGTCGCCGAGCCGCGCGTGCGCGTGTTGGCGCCGTCACGCGGGGTGGAGACCGGGGATCACCCACATCCGACTGCACGTAACAAGATGGCGCGCAAGCGCGGCGTGATCGCGCACCGCCTGTTGCAGTCACTGCCGGACATTCCGCGCGCGGAACGCACCAAGGCGATGCAGGGCTTTCTGGCGCGGCAAAGCGAACTTGATCCGGCGGCGCGCGTCGAACTCAGCGCGCAAGTCATGCGCACGCTTGACGATCCCCGCTTTGCCAATCTGTTTGCGCCCGGCAGCCGGGCCGAAGTCCCCATCGTGGGATGGATCGACCACGGCAATAAAAAAACTCTCGTCTCCGGCCAGGTCGACCGGCTGGTGGTTACAAAAGAGGCTGTCTTGATCGGTGATTTTAAAACGGGCCGTCCCGCCACGCAGCGGCTCCAGGGCTATGTCCGCCAGCTCGCGCTCTACCGCGCCGTGTTGAAAAAACTTTACCCGGACCGGCCGGTTCGCGCCGCTTTGATCTGGACGGAAGTACCTGATCTCATGGAGCTTTCCGGCGCCATGCTGGATGCCGCCTTGGCGGACATCACCCCCGCGTGAGGCTGCCTTGACGCTGCCGGACCGCATTCATAGCTTCCTGCCCTCGCAATTTTTCGGGGGCTGATTCTCCCGCTCGAGCAACAAGAGGTAATGGTCATGGCCGTCGGCAAAGTGTCGGACGCTAGCTTCGAATTGGATGTATTGAAATCTGCCGAACCGGTCGTCGTCGACTTCTGGGCGGAATGGTGCGGCCCGTGCCGCATGATCGCGCCGGCACTGGAAGAAATTGCCGGCCAATTGGGCGACAAGGTGAAAATCGTCAAGCTTAATGTCGACGAAAACCCGAACACCGCCGCGAAATACGGCATCATGTCGATTCCGACCCTGATGATGTTCAAGAACGGCGAGATCGCCTCACGCCAGGTCGGCGCAGCGCCCAAGCAGAAACTGCATCAATGGATCAGCGGCGCGGTGTGATAATCAACTAAAGCATTTCGAAAGCGGCCGGCCTTTGTGCCGGCCGTTTTTATGTCACATCGGCAGCGTGCCGTTTTCGCGCAGGGCTTCGCCGGCAAGATAAAGCGACCCGGTGATCAGAATACGCGGCGGCGGATCAAGATCGAGCTTGCGCGCGGCATCAAGCGCCTCCGCGAGGTTGTCCCGGCTGGTCGCTGGCAGGCCAATCGCGCGCGCCGCATCGGCGACCGACTCTGCCGTCAGGCCTTTCTCTGCGCCTGGCACCGGCACCGCGATCATGCGGCGGGCCAGCCCGGCGAAATTCCGCAAGAACCCCTCACAGTCCTTGCTCGCCAGCATTCCAACGATCAATACCAATGGCCGCGACACACGCTCTTCGAGATCAGCGAGCGCAGCTGCGATCGCACGGCCGCCGTCGGGGTTATGGCCTCCGTCGAGCCACAGCTCGCTACCCGCGGGCGCGAGTTGAACCAGCTGGCCATGTCCGAGCCGCTGAAGCCGCGCCGGCCACTCGGCCTTGCCGATGCCGGCATCGTAGGCGGCGGGTGGAATCCTGAATTGCTTGATGGTACGCAGTGCCGCAATGGCCAATCCGGCGTTTTCAAACTGGTGCCGGCCGTAAAGCCGGGGCGCCGGCAGATCGAGCAGACCTGCCTCGTCCTGGTAGACGAGCCTTCCGCGTTCTTCGGTGGCCGTCCAATCCTCGCCGGCGACCTTCAGCGGCGCGCCGAGCCTGGCCGCCTGCCGCTCGATCACGGCCAATGCATCGCGATCCTGTGCGGCAACAATTGCCGGCGCGCCGCGCTTGAGAATGCCCGCCTTCTCGGTGGCAATTTTCTCAAGTGAATCGCCGAGAAAATCGACATGGTCGATCGAAATGCGTGTGATGATCGTCGCCAGCGGATATTCGATCACATTCGTTGCATCCAGCCGTCCGCCAAGACCGACTTCCAGCAAGACAATGTCGGCGGAATTGCGCGCGAACAGCAACAGGCCGGTTGCGGTCGTAATTTCGAATACGGTTATCGGCGCGCCTGCGTTGGCGCGTTCGCATTCCTCCAGCGCCGCCGCGAGTTCTTCGTCGGAAACGAGTTTGCCCTCGCCCGCCGCCCCGATCCTGAAGCGCTCGTTGAAACGCACCAGATGCGGCGAGGTGTAGGTGTGCACACGCTTGCCTGCGGCCTCCAAGGTCGCGCGCAGAAAAGCGATCGTCGATCCCTTGCCGTTCGTTCCGGCAACATGGATCACCGGCGGCAAGTTTTTTTCCGGATGACCGAGCGCGGCGAGCAGACGCTGCACGCGATCGAGTGACAAGTCGATGCGCTTGGGATGCAGCGAGGTTAGTCGCGAAATGATGGAATTGATGGGCGCCATTTTATTTTCTGTCATGCCCCGCGAAAGCGGGGAATCCAGTAGACACTGGCCTTTCAATTATTCAAGAGCGGGGATTACTGGATCATCCGCTTTCGCGGATGATGACACCAGTATGAGTTCAGGCGTGGGCCGGGACGGGCAATTGCTGCGGCCCGGCCGGCAGTGGCGTGCGGGTCAGCAGCCGGCACAATTCGGCAAGTGTTGCCCGCAATTTATGCCGGTGCACGACCATATCGACCATGCCGTGCTCCGCGAGATATTCGGCACGCTGGAAGCCTTCCGGCAGCTTCTCACGAATGGTCTGTTCAATCACCCGCGGTCCGGCGAAGCCGATCAATGCACCGGGTTCCGCGATCTGCACGTCGCCGAGCATGGCGTAAGAGGCAGTAACCCCGCCGGTAGTCGGATTTGTCAGGACAACGATGTAAGGCTTGCGCACTTCGCGCAACATTTGCACACCCACTGTCGTGCGCGGAAGTTGCATGAGCGAGAGAATGCCTTCCTGCATGCGCGCGCCGCCCGAGGCGGCAAACATGATCAGCGGGGTTTGCCGCCGCGCAGCAGTCTCGAAACCGGTTATCACCGCTTCACCTGCGGCCATGCCGAGCGAGCCGCCCATGAAGTCGAAATCCTGGACGGCGATGGTGACCATCTGGCCTTCCAGGCGCCCGATGCCGAGCTTTACGGCGTCCTGCAATCCGGTCTTGGTGCGGGCGTCTTTCAGACGATCGGCATAGCGGCGTTCGTCGCGAAATTTGAGCGGATCGAGTGGCACTTCGGGCAGAGCGATATCCTCGAATTCGCCGCCATCGAACATGGATTTCAGCCGCTGTGGCGCGCTGATGCGCATATGGTAGTTCGAGCTCGGGATGACGAACTGATTGGCTTCGACGTCCTTGTAAAAGACGAGCTGGCCGGTCTCCGGACACTTGATCCAGAGATTTTCCGGCGTCTCGCGGCGCAGAAAACTGCGAATCTTCGGCCGGACGACGTTAGAAATCCAGTTCATAGCTCGCCTCTACAGGACCGATTTGGCGAAATTATAACCGCTGGCCGGGCCAATTGTTCATACCGCCGCCACGCGGCGGACGCTACGCACACCTTGCGCCAGCGCCGATACCAGATCCGTCACCGCCTTTACGGTGCCGGCGCCGGCTTTGCCGTTCTTGTCGAGGGTCTGCCGGAGCGCATCCACCAGCGCCGAGCCGACGACCACCCCATCGGCGCCTTCAGCAATGGCGCGCGCCTGCTCTGCAGTGCGAACGCCAAAGCCGACCGCCACCGGAAGCGTGGTGTGGCGCTTGATGCGCGCCACCGCCGTGCCGACCTTGCCGGCATCGGGCGCCGCGGCGCCGGTAATACCGGTGATGGAAACGTAATAGACAAAGCCGGAGGTATTCTTGAGCACCGTCGGCAGACGCTTGTCGTCGGTGGTCGGCGTCGCGAGCCGGATGAAATTGAGACCAGCCTTCAGCGTCGGCAGGCAGAGCTCGTCGTCTTCCTCGGGCGGCAGGTCGACAACAATGAGGCCATCGACCCCGGCAGTCTTGGCATCGGCGAGGAAGCGATCATTGCCGTAAATGTAGATCGGATTGTAGTAACCCATCAGCACAATAGGCGTTTCGTCGTCGCCTTTGCGAAATTCGCGCACCAGCGCCAGAGTCTTGGTCATGCGCTGGCCGGCCTTGAGCGCACGCAAGCCGGCCGCCTGAATAGCCGGCCCATCCGCCATCGGATCGGTGAAGGGCATGCCGAGCTCGATGACGTCGGTGCCGGCCTTCGGCAAGGCCTTTGCGATCGCAAGCGAGGTGTCGTAGTCGGGATCGCCCGCCATGGTGAATGTCACCAAGGCGGCGCGGCCCTCCTCCTTGAGAGCGGCGAAACGACGTTCAATGCGCGTGCTCATCGACCTTTGCTTCCGAGAAAAGCCTCGACTGACGCAAGATCCTTGTCGCCGCGGCCGGAAAGATTGACCACCATCAGATGGTCCTTTGACTTGGCTGCGGCAATCTCCGGCACTCTTGCCAGGGCATGGGCCGATTCCAAGGCCGGGATGATGCCCTCCAGCTTGCTGCACAGCTGGAAGGCCGCCACCGCCTCGTCATCGGTCGCCGATAGAAACTTCACGCGGCCCATATCGTTGAGCCAGGCATGCTCGGGGCCGATGCCGGGATAATCAAGACCGGCGGAGATTGAATGCGCTTCTTCAATCTGGCCGTCGTCATCCATCAGCAAATATGTGCGGTTGCCGTGCAGCACGCCCGGCTTGCCACCGGCAATCGAAGCCGCGTGCTTGCCGCTTTTGAGTCCGTGGCCTGCCGCTTCAACGCCGTAGATTTCAATCGCGCGCTCGTCGAGGAAGGGATGAAACAGGCCCATCGCATTGGAGCCGCCGCCGATGCAGGCAATCAGTGAATCCGGAAGCCGGCCTTCGGCGGCCTGCATCTGCTCGCGCGTCTCGCGGCCAATAATCGATTGGAAGTCGCGCACCATGGCCGGGTAAGGATGCGGCCCGGCGACCGTGCCGATGCAGTAGAACGTGTCGCTGACGTTGGTCACCCAATCGCGCAGCGCTTCATTCATGGCGTCCTTCAGCGTGCGAGCACCGGACTCAACAGGACGCACCTCGGCGCCGAGAATTTTCATTCGCAGCACGTTCGGCTTCTGCCGCTCGACGTCAACGGCGCCCATATAGACAATGCAGGGCAGTCCGAATTTCGCGCAAAGCGTGGCCGTGGCAACGCCGTGCATGCCGGCGCCGGTTTCGGCGATGATGCGGGTCTTGCCCATGCGCAAGGCCAGCATGATCTGGCCGAGAACATTGTTCACCTTGTGCGCGCCGGTGTGATTGAGCTCTTCGCGCTTGAAATAGATTTTCGCGCCTCCCGCCGAAAGGCCGGAGGCCGTCTTCCTTACATGCTGTGTGAGCCGTTCGGCGAAATACAGCGGCGACGGCCGCCCGACATATGTCGCGAGATGCCCGTCCATTTCCTTCTGGAAGGCGGGATCGCCCTTCGCCTGCGCATAGGCTTTCTCGAGCTCGAGAATGAGCGGCATCAGCGTCTCGGCAACAAAGCGGCCGCCATAGATGCCGAAATGTCCGCGCTCGTCGGGGCCGGTTCGGAATGAGTTGGGTTGCTGCACGGCCATCCGAATAGCTCTACTTGATCGAGCGCACGATCGACGTCTCTCCGAGCTGGAGAGGTGGCGAGAAGATCTCAGCCTCCGCCACGCGCGCGGCACGGATGAACGCGCGGATCATGTCCGGATCTTTCTCGCCCGGCGCTCGCTCGACGCCGGACGATACGTCGACGCCAGGCGCGCGCGTAATGCGCAGCGCCTGGGCCACATTGTTCGCATCGAGCCCGCCCGACAGCATGAATGGTATGCCAGGATCGATGCCACTCAGCAGCGTCCAGTCGAATGGCTTGCCGAGCCCGCCGGGCCGGGTCGCCTCCTGCGGCGCGCGCGCGTCAAAAATCAGCCGGTCGGCAACCTGCGCATATTCGCGGATCGGCGAAAGGTCGGAGCGCTCGGCGATCGGCAGCGCCTTCATCACCGGCAGACCGAAACGGCTGCGGACCACCGCCACGCGCTCCGGCGTTTCCTTGCCGTGCAATTGCAACATGTCGGGCTTCAGGGCGTCGACGATGCTGCCCAGCGCGTGGTTGTTTGCGTTGACCGTGAGCGCGACCTTGGCGGCCCGGCCACGCACCCGCTCCCCGAGCGTGCGCGCGAGCTCCAGCCCGAGGTTGCGAGGGCTTGGGGCAAAGAACACAAAGCCCACCATGTCCGCACCGGAATCCAGCGCCACATCAAGCGCTTGCGGGGTCATGAGGCCGCAGATTTTGATCGTCAGAGGCATTGTGGGCGCGTTCTACCGCCTTCTCCATCGCGCCGCAAAGCAGAACCACAAGCTGCGTTAAGGAATTGGTGGTGGGACGACTGTGTAGGGACTGGGCTCCGGCAGCGGCTGGGGCTCGTCAGGCGCAAAGCGGCGGCGGATCGTATCCAACTCCTGATGAAGAACACGAGCGTCGGCATCGCGCCTGCGCGCAAGACGGCGCCACTTGGCCTGGCCGATCCAGGCAGCGATGCCGCCGACCAGCACGCCGACGATCAGCACCACGAAGATGACGACGAACAAGGGCAGTGTCGCCGCGTAAGCGGGGCTGGTCGAAGAAAATGGATCAAACGAGACGGTCACCGACTGTCGATTGGCCACGGCGAATACGATGATGACGACCGCCAGTGGAACGACAATCAGCGCTGAGACGATTTTGCGGAACACTGTGGCGCCTCTCGCAAATAATCGATGGTCGGCCCTCGTTCGGCTACGACCATAGCACTCTCGATAATCGGAGGAAGCGGGGAGCCTAGATTGCGCCAGGCCTGTTCAACCGCTCGCGCATTTCCTTGCCGGTCTTGAAGAACGGCACCGACTTCTGGTCGACGGCAACATGGGCGCCGGTGCGCGGGTTGCGGCCGGTCCGGGCCGGCCGGTGCTTCACCGAGAAGGCGCCGAAGCCGCGCAATTCGACGCGGTCGCCCTTCGCCATCGCGCTCGTGATCTCACCCAGGATGGCGTTGACGATGTTCTCGACGTCGCGCTGATAGAGATGAGGGTTCTGCGAGGCAATACGTTGGACAAGCTCTGACTTGATCATTGACGCCGCCCTGCCCGGTCAACTGGAAATCAATTGCTCGAAGGAGGGTGCCAAAGCGCCAAGAGACCGTCAAGGTTGAGTTGCTCGACCGCTTGCACTGCACCCCATTCCTCGATGCGGTGCGCAATCGCTGTCAAGCCTACCGCCTCGAAGGTCCAGGCGGCCACATGCAGGAAGGAAAGCTCGCTGAACCGCGGTTGCAACGAATAATCGCGCACCGGCGTATTGGCCGGGACCTGTTTTTCCTTCTCAAGCCAGGCCAACGCGGTCTTCTCATTGCCGAGGCCGTCGATCAGCTTCAGGCCGACCGCCTGACGACCGGTGAAGACACGGCCGTCGGAGACTTTTGCGAGCTGTCCGTCATCCATTTTGCGGCGGTCTTTCACCAGCCCTTTGAACCAGGCATAGGAGTTGACGACGATGGCTTCGATGGCGGCCCGCGCTTCGGGGCTGGTCGGCTCAAAACCGTTCGGCGCAGCCTTCAGCGGAGACGATTTCACCTCTTCCACCTTGATGCCTATCGTTTTGAGCACATCGGTGAAGTTCGGATACTGGAACAGCACGCCGATCGAGCCAACCAGCGACGTCTCCTGCGCCACAATGTGCTCGGCCGACAGCGCAGCGATATAAGCGCCCGATGCGGCAAGCCCATCGACCACGACGACCATCGGCTTCTTACCCTGCAGCTCGCGCAGCGAGTCATAAAGCTGCTCGGAGCCGGCGGTGGTGCCGCCCGGGCTGTCGATATGCACGATCACTGCGCGCGCGCGCGAACGCCCGAGCCGCGCCAACGCTTCGACGCGATCCTGATTGCCGCGGATCAAGCCTTGAACCTTTATGCGGGCAATGTAGGCACCCGGCGGCATCAGGCGGCTGCCCGGCACGAACAGCAACGATGAACCGACGATCGCCAGCAGCGCGATCACCAGCGCGCTGACACGCCAGAAGGTGAGCTTGCGCCGCATCCGGCGGCGATCGACGATGGCATCGGCATCGAGCGACATGGGTTCTCCTTCAATCGAATCGTAGGTGAATTCTACCCCTCGGCAAGGGCCTTTGCGCGCTCATGCCGCAAAGGTTTGGCAAGGTCATGTCAAAAAAGAAACCCCGGGGAAGGCCCCGGGGTCCCTGCGTTAGATGCATAAAAAGCCGCTTATTCTCCGGCTTCTTCGGCCTTTTCCGTCTCGGCTTCGGGCTTGTCGCCGGCGCGCTGCTTGAGCGCGGCGCCCAGGATATCACCCAGCGATGCGCCTGAATTGGCCGTGCCGTATTGGGCGATTGCTTCCTTCTCCTCGGCAACTTCCAGCGCCTTGATCGAAACGCCAACCTTGTGGGTCTTGCGGTCGAACTGGGTGACGCGTGCGTCAACCTTTTGGCCAGCGGCAAATCGCTCAGGACGCTGTTCGCCGCGCTCGCGTGCCAGGTCGGCACGCTTGATGAAGGCAACGAGATCGGTGCCGACGATTTTAACGTCGATGCCGCTCTCTTTCACTTCGGTGACTTCGCAGGTGACCACCGATCCCTTCTTGAGGTCGCCAGCCGATTCCATCGGATCGCCTGCAAGCTGCTTGACGCCGAGCGAAATGCGTTCCTTCTCGACGTCGACATCAAGGACCTGCGCCTTGACCATGTCGCCCTTTTTGTATTCCTCGATCACCTGCTCGCCCGGACGCTTCCAATCGAGATCGGACAGGTGGACCATGCCGTCCACGTCGCCATCGAGGCCAAGGAACAGGCCGAACTCGGTCTTGTTCTTGACTTCGCCTTCGACGGTGGAACCCGGCGGATGTTTCTCGACAAACACTTCCCACGGGTTCCGCATGGTCTGTTTGAGACCGAGCGAAATGCGGCGCTTGACCGGGTCGACTTCGAGGATCTGCACTTCGACTTCCTGCGAGGTGGAGACGATTTTGCCCGGATGCACGTTCTTCTTGGTCCATGACATTTCGGACACGTGGATCAGGCCCTCGATACCGGGCTCGAGTTCCACAAAGGCACCGTAGTCGGTGATGTTGGTGACGCGGCCCTTGAAACGCGTGCCGACCGGATACTTGCCCTCGATGCCCTGCCACGGATCGTCGAGCAGCTGCTTCATTCCAAGCGAAATGCGGTGGGTCTCGTGGTTGATCTTGATGATCTTGACCTTCACCTGCTGGCCAATATTGAGCACTTCGGTCGGATGATTGACGCGCCGCCAGGCGATGTCGGTGACGTGCAGCAGGCCGTCGATGCCGCCGAGGTCGACGAACGCGCCGTAGTCGGTGATGTTCTTCACGACCCCGTCGATGACCTGACCTTCTTCAAGATTCTGCACCAGTTCCTGACGCTGTTCGGCGCGGGTCTCTTCCAGCACCGTGCGGCGGGAGACGACGATATTGCCGCGGCGGCGATCCATCTTCAGAATCTGGAACTGCTGCGGCACATTCATCAGCGGCGTCACGTCGCGAATGGGACGGATATCGACCTGCGACCGCGGCAGGAAGGCCACCGCGCCGTCGAGATCGACGGTGAAGCCGCCCTTGACCTGGTTGAAGATGACACCCTGGACCTTCTCCTGGGCGTTGAAAGCCTTTTCGAGCTTGCCCCAGCTTTCCTCACGGCGCGCCTTGTCGCGCGACAGCACAGCTTCACCGAGCGCGTTCTCGACTCGCTCGAGGTAGACCTCGACGTCATCGCCAACCTTGAGATCAGTCTGCCGTCCAGGCCCCGTGAACTCACGGAGCGCCACGCGTCCTTCGGTCTTGAGACCGACGTCGATGACGGCGAATTCTTTTTCTATGCCGACGACCTTGCCCTTGATGACGGAACCTTCCTGCAGGTTTCCGCCGCCGAAGGTTTCATCGAGCAGCTTGGCGAAGTCTTCACGCGAGGGTGCTGTAGCGGTGGCCATGGAGTCTCCTGTATGCGGTGCGCCGGCGGGTTTGAATGGCGTTCCGAATGCGCGGGCCGAAGGTCCCGCAGACCAACGGCGGCCTCCGGAATCCCGGTGACCGGCGCTAAATACCGTGCTTTCGGAACGATGGTTCGATCAGGCGCGCTTTACGCAGAGGCTCGAGCGGGGCTTTGTCCTCCAACACGAGGGGCGTTAATCGCGCCCTCGGCCCGCTCGGGTAGCCTCGACGATATCGATGGCGGCCCGGATGGCCGCGTCTATATCCAAATGCGTGGTATCGAGCAAGTGCGCATCCGGCGCCTGTTTTAGGGGGGCAATTGCGCGATTCTGGTCGCGTTCATCCCGATTCCGGATGTCGGCCAGCACCGCGGCCTCATTGATATCCCGCCCCTGCCCCCGGTACTCGGCGGTGCGCCGGCGGGCACGCGCTTCCGGCGTTGCGGTCACGTAAATCTTAACGTCCGCGTTGGGGCAAATGACGGTGCCGATATCCCGGCCATCGAGGACGGCCCCCGGGGACTTGGCCGCGAAGTCGCGCTGGAAATCTAGTAATGCGGCGCGCACCGCCGGAATTGCCGACACAATCGAAGCGGCTTCACTGATGCTGTAGGCCTTGAGTGCGACTTCGTCGAAGCGGGATGGATCGAGCGATTTTGCGGCAGCGGCGGCGGCGACTGCATCGGCGGGATTTCGACCGCTATCGATCAGCGACTTGGCAACAGCGCGGTAGATCAGCCCGGTGTCGAGATGGCGCAATCCATAATGAGCGGCGAGCCGCTTGCCGAGCGTGCCCTTGCCCGACGCGGCCGGTCCGTCGATTGCGATGATCATGTCAGATCCGCACCAACCGAGCGCATCAGTTCGACGAAGCCGGGAAAGCTTGTCGCGATGAACGCACTATCATCGATGCGCACCGGATTTTCGGTGGCGAGACCCATGACCAGCGCCGACATCGCGATGCGATGATCCATGTGTGTCTTCACCTCGCCGCCGCCGGCAGGCCGGCCCTTGCCCTGCACGATCAGATCGTCGCCTTCGATCTCGACGGCCACGCCATTGGCGCGCAACATGTCCGCGGTCGCCGCGAGGCGGTCGGATTCCTTCACCCGCAACTCCTTCAGCCCACGCATCCGCGTGATCCCTTCTGCGAACGACGCAGCCACCGCCAGAATGGGATATTCATCAATCATCGACGGAGCACGTTCAGGCGGCACGTCCACGCCCTTGAGTGCCGACGTGCGAACGCGCAAGTCCGCAACTTCCTCGCCGCCATCGTCGCGCTTGTCGAGCGCTTCAATATTGGCGCCCATCTCGCGCAACGTCGTCAACAAGCCGGTTCGCAGCGGGTTGGTCATCACCGCTTCGAGAACCAGCTCGGAGCCCGGCACGATCAGCGCAGCGACGAGCGGAAAGGCGGCCGACGATGGGTCGGCTGGCACCAGAACATTCGCCGGTTCAAGCTCCGGCTGACCTTGCAAGACAATCCTGCGGCCGTGCTCGCCGTGGGGTTTGCTGGTGATTTTTGCGCCGAAGTGTTTCAGCAGCCGTTCCGTGTGGTCGCGCGTCGCTTCTGCTTCGATCACCGTTGTCTCGCCAGGCGCCGCGAGCCCGGCCAGCAACACGGCGGACTTGAGCTGGGCCGACGGCACCGGTGGCTCATAGACGATCGGAATTGGGTCGGCAGCGCCTTGCAGCGTAAGCGGTAATCGTCCCTCGTCGGCGACCTGCAGCACACGCACGCCCATTTTCAACAAAGGATCGAGCACACGCTGCATGGGGCGGCTGCGCAGGGACTCGTCGCCGCTAAAGGTCGCTGTGACCGGCGCACCCGCGACGGCGCCAATTGCCAGCCGGCACCCTGTGCCTGAATTGCCAAACTCGAGAACCCCGCCTGGCTGGCTAAAACCACCGACGCCGACGCCGTGAACGCGCCAGCCGCCATCGCCGGTACGTTCAACGCGCGCGCCAAGCGCCCGCATGGCATCGGCGGTGTGCAGGACATCTTCGCCTTCCAGCAGACCGCCGATAGTGGTTTCACCGACGGTAAGCGCGCCCAGGATCAAAGCGCGGTGTGAGATCGATTTGTCGCCCGGAACGCGGGCTCGGCCCTGAACTGGGCCGCCTAGGCGGGCGGTCAAAGGCGTGAATTCGGCGGGGTTCACCGGGCGGTATCCTTAAAATCTGCGCCGTCCTACCACGCAGCCGCGCGCGCCGTCATCCCGCCGCTTTTGCCGCCGCTTTTGGCCTTGCCGGGTGCGCTTGCGCTATTGACAGGGGCCTTGCAACTAGCCAAGTGAAACACCGATTTAAACGACCTTGTCCCCCGAGGAACCTCGACTGTGGCGAAACCCGATCTTGGTACCAAGCGCGTCTGCCCCGATACCGGTCGTAAATTCTACGACCTCAACAAGACGCCCGTGATTTCACCCTACACCGGCAAAGTTGTGCCGATTGTCGTGCCAGCGCCGTCGCGGGCGCGGCCGGAACCGGCAGCAGCGCGGCCAGCTCCTGTTGTGCCGACCGTCAGCGTCGAGCCGGAGACCGCAGACGCCGAATTTGTTTCACTCGAGGACGCCGAGGCCGAGCAGCAGGGTAAGAAGCCGGCGGCCGAGGGAGCCGCTGCAGCGGGCGAAGAGGAAGAAGTCGAGATCGGTGATGAGAGCCTCGACGATGCCGCCTTCATCGAAGAGCAGGAAGAAGGCGCGCCCGATGTGACCGATATCATCGGCGAGTCGATCGAGAAGGAAGAGGAAACCTGAACTGCTGCTCTCAACGGCGGCAGTCGAATTCGCGAATTGGGGCCATAGCTCAGCTGGGAGAGCGCCTGCATGGCATGCAGGAGGTCGGCGGTTCGATCCCGCCTGGCTCCACCAACCTTCGCTCGCTTCGCGAGCTCCGGTTGGCAAGCCACGAGAAAACCGCCCGCAGGGCGGTTTTTTTATGCGTCACACATTGCAATACTGACGAGCGAAGCCGCCACATTGCATAATGGCTGCGAACGAGGGGAAACGATATGGAAGGCAAGATCGCGCTCGAGGAACATTTCGCAATTGAACCGACACTCGGCGATTCGCAGGTGTTCGGCGCGCATGTGTGGAAGGATCTCGGCCACCGGCTGCTCGACATCCAGGAAACGCGCCTTGGCGAAATGGACAAGCACGGGATCGAAATGATGATCCTGTCGCTGAACGCGCCGGCGATCCAGGCAATCCACGACATCAAAAATGCCGCCGCTGTCGCAAGGCAGGCGAATGACGTCCTTGCCGATGAAATTCGCAAGCGCCCGAACCGTTTCGCAGCTTTCGCCGCGCTGCCGATGCAGGATCCCGACACCGCGATCGCCGAGCTCACGCGCTGCATTAAGGAGCTCGGCATGGTCGGCGCACTGGTCAACGGTTTTTCGCAGATCGGCTCACCGGATAACGTCACTTACTACGATCTGCCCCAGTACCGGCCGTTCTGGCGCGCGGTCGAGGCGCTCGACGTTCCGTTTTATCTTCACCCGCGCAATCCGCTGCCAAGCTGGACGAAATTCTACGAGGGCCACAACTGGATGTTGGGTCCGAACTGGGCCTTTGCGGCGGAAACAGCGGTGCACGCATTACGGCTGATTGGCAGCGGCCTTTTCGACGAATGCCCAAAATTGAAAATGGTGCTCGGCCATATTGGTGAAGGCATTCCGGTTTATCTCTGGCGTATCGACCATCGCAACGGATGGATGAACGCGCCGCATAAATATCCGGCCAAGCACGGCGTGGCGCATTATTTCCGCAAGCATTTCCATCTCACCACATCGGGCAACTTCGATACGCCCGCGCTCGTCAACGCCATGTCAGTGATGGGTACCGATCGCGTGATGTTCTCAGTCGATTGGCCCTTCGAGGACGTTGGCGAAGGCGCGCAATGGTTCGACAAAGCCGACATCGCTGAAGCGGACCGCGCAAAAATCGGACGCAGTAACGCCATCAAGCTGTTCAAGTTGCCGTTACGCTAAGTCAACTCATCTGGTAGCGCGCGACAGCCTTTTTGTCCCAAACCAATCCATTCCCCGGGCGCTGCGGAACGACTGCATGGCCATCAACGATCCTGAGTTGCTCTTCCACCAGCACATTTGCCCAGTCGACATATTCAAGGAAATGGCACGTCGGTGTAGCCGCAAGCAGATGCGCGCTTACTTCCGGAAAAAGATGTGACGACATTTGAACGCGCCTGCTGGCGGCAATCTCGGCGGCCTGACACCAGCCGGTAACGCCACCGATCCGCTCAAGATCCGGCATGACATAGTCTGCCGCACCCTGATCAAGTGCGACAGACATCGTGGCCGGCAAGGAAAAATTCTCACCAATCTGAATTGGGACCTTGAGTTCGCGCGCGAGCTTCGCAGCGCCGACATAGTCATCGTGGCGGATGGGTTCCTCCAGCCAATAAATTCTCTCCTTGTCGAGCGCGCGACCTCGCAATAGTGCTTCATCCACACTGAGAGCCTGATTGTAGTCGACCATCAGCGTCGCTTCATCGCCGATACGTTCGCGTACCGCATGCACGGCCGCGATATCTTCCGGCAACGACGGATAGCCAAGCCGCAACTTCACTGCACGAAAACCGACGGCAAGCAGCTTCTCGGCTTCGTCGGCCAGGCCGCCGAGATCATTCGTTAATCCGAGACCGCAGCTGTTGTAAGCGGGAATTGATCGCGGCTCGGCGCCGAGAAACGTGGCGAGTGGAACACCGGCCGCAACTGAAAGCGCGTCCCAGCAGGCGGTGTCGAAGCCGGACATCGCCATGCGCACGATCCCCTGCACACCGATCAGCGTGAAGCGGCGCGTCAGCTTCGCCCAGAGTTCGCCCGGCGCGATCGCATCGCCTTTGATGACGCGTTCGACTTCGCCGAGCAGGCTCATGATCGCGGGCGCTGCCGCGCGCAGATAGCAAAACACATAGGTGCGGCCGGTAACCCCTTCCTCCGTCTCGAGGTCAATCAGCAGCAATGGCGCCCGGCGAATTGCGGTCGCGCTTGTTCCGAGCACGAAATTCAATGGAACTTCGACCGGCGTGACCCGGATCGCGCGCGCAGTCAGGGATGGCATTGCGGACCCAATTCTCATGAAAACCCCGTCGAATTCCGACTATAGCGGCGGTGTGAGCGGCGTCTTGGCCGATTTCTCCTTGTTCTTGAACCTTTAACCTGCCCTGCCCATATTAGGGGCGATCGGACGGCGGTTGCCGCCCGGTTGGGGTGCCTGAAAGGGGCCCCGTCAAAGTCGCTTCAAGCGAGGGCTTTGAGACCAATGTCGCGAGTTCCGTCCCTGTCCAGCCCGTTCCTCCTGGGTTTCGATGAGATCGAGCGCGTTCTCGATCGCGTTGCCAAGGGAGCTGACGGCTACCCGCCCTACAATATCGAGCGGCTGCCGCGCGATGGGCAATATCCGGAGCGGTTGCGTATCACGCTCGCTGTCGCCGGTTTCACCCGTGATCAGCTCGATGTTTGCATCGAGGAAAGCCAACTGGTGATCCGCGGGCGCCAACAGGACGACAAGACCCGCCAGTACCTCCACCGCGGTATAGCCGCGCGCCAGTTCCAGCGCACCTTCGTGCTGGCCGACGGCATGGAGGTCATGGGCGCGGATCTCAAGAATGGCTTGTTGTCGATCGATCTGGTCCGGCCACAGCCGGAACGAATCGTGAAGACAATCGCCATTAACGAGCAGGAATGACGGACTCGTGAAGCAGGACTCGACCGCGTCAAGCGTTTACTCAGAAAGGAGTCGAGGGCCATGACCAACGACAAACAGACTGAACCGAACACGACTCATCCTGTGATCACGCAGGAGGCGCTGGCACAGCTCGGCGATGGTCGCTTGGCTTATGTCAAGACGATCCGCTCAGAAGACGTCGCCAACCTGTTCCCGCAGGCGCCGAAAATCGAACCTGGCATCAAGCTGTTTTCACTCCACGCAGCGGATGGCACGCCGATCATGCTCACTGATACGCGCGAGGCCGCGGTCGCGAATGCATGGAGCCAGGAGCTCGAAGCGGTCAGCGTTCACTGAGCGCCCACCGCTATCAATAAAATTAAAATCAGGCGGCGGTACTTGCCGGCGGCATCGCCAGCACGGCGTACAGCGCGTCCGCGTCACTCGACTCGCGCAGGCGGCGCGCGATCTCCGGATCGCGTAGCTGCCGGGCGACGCGGGCCAGCGCCTTGAGATGATCGGCGCCTGCAGCTTCTGGCGCCAGCAGCAGAAACACCAGGTCGACAGGCTGATTGTCGAGCGCTTCGAAGTCGATCGGTTTGGGTAACCGCGCAAATAGCCCGAACAGCCTGCTCAACTTGGGTAGCTTGCCGTGCGGGATCGCCACGCCGTTGCCGACAGCCGTTGAGCCGAGCTTCTCCCGCTGGAGCAGGATCTCCAGAATTGCCTTTTCGTTCTGGCCGGTGAGCTCGGCCGCACGACTCGCAAGTTCCTGGATCGCCTGCTTCTTGCTGTTAACTTTGAGAGCCGGAATGACAGCATTCGGCGCGACGAGATCGGTGAGCGTCATGGACATGTCCAATGATCGGGGATTACAGCGCCGAAGTTTGCAATGGGGGGTGTTGAAGGCGGCGGACCATAAGAGCGGCCCGTCCCGCCGTCAATGGCCCAACTTAATATGTAATTGGCCATTTTTCCTGCATTTTCGCCCCTATTTAGCGGCCGCGGCGGGCTTGATGGTCCTTGCGGCGACGTTTGTATCGGCGCAGCCGTTTTTCAATACGAATCGCGGCCTGTTCCGCACTTTCATATGCGTCTGCGGCCATTCCTTCAGCTTCGAGCAGTGCGCCAGAATCGAGATGCAATATGCACTCGGTGCGGAATCCGAAGCCGTCTTTGCCGACCGTTGCATGGCCCGAATAGCCGCCTCTGAAATATTTCGAGGCGGCCTCTTCGACCCGGTTGGTGATTTTTCGCTGTAGCGTCGCGCCGACACTGATATTTCGTCCGGAAACGCGTAAAGGCATACGATCGCCTCCCTATCGTCTCTTTGGGGCGTACGGCGGAGCCCTTGAGTTGGTCCGGCTCTAAAGATTTCAGCTCAGAAATGTTCCCGGCGTCAATGCGTCAGCACGGGTGCGTTCAGGCACTTGCCGCCTGTTTCTCGCGACGCCGTTGCACGGAGGATGGGATACGCATCGCCTCGCGGTACTTGGCAACCGTGCGGCGCGCGATATCGATCCCCACATCACGCAGTTTTTCCACGATCGTATCGTCAGACAGAACGTCCTCGACGCTCTCGCCATCAATCAATTGACGAATGCGATGCCGGACCGCTTCGGCGGAATGGGCCTCGCCCCCGTCGGCGGCTGCAATCGAGGATGTGAAGAAATATTTGAGCTCGAAGATGCCGCGGCTGGTTGCCATGTATTTGTTGGCGGTGACACGCGAGACGGTCGACTCGTGCATGCCGATCGCGTCGGCAACAGTCTTGAGATTGAGCGGACGGAGATGCTGCACACCTTTGGCGAAGAAGCCGTCCTGCTGCCGCACGATTTCACTCGATACTTTCAGAATAGTCTTTGCGCGCTGGTCGAGCGCGCGCACCAGCCAGGTCGCGGTTTGCAAACAGTCTGCGATATAGGCCTTCTCCTTGTCGCTATGCGTGCTCTTCGAGACTTGCGCATAATACCGCTGGTTGATGAGCACTTTTGGCAATGTGTCTGAATTGAGCTCAACCTGCCAGGTGCCGTCCGGCGCTGCACGCACATAAACATCTGGCACGATCGGTTGCACGACCGTGGAGCCGAATGCGAGCCCGGGCTTTGGATTGAGATTGCGGATTTCACCGATCATGTCGGCCAGATCTTCATCGCTGACGCCGCACAGGCGGCGCAGCGCCCCAAGGTCGCGCTTGGCGAGAAGATCGAGATGTCCGACCAGCGCCTGCATCGCCGGATCGAAACGGTTGCGTTCCTTGAGCTGGATGGTGAGGCACTCGGTCAGATTGCGCGCGCACACGCCGAGTGGCTCGAATGTTTGCAGAACCGCAAGGATGAGCTCGACGTCACTTCGCTGCGCGCCAAGTTTTTCGGCAACCGTATCGAGATCGCCGGTGAGATAGCCGGCCTCATCGACCATATCGATCAGGTATTGGCCGATCATGCGGCCGGCAGGATTGGAGATCGCCAACGCAAGTTGTTCGGCAAGATGATCGGCAAGGGTAATCTCTGCCGAGGCATAGGCTTCGAGATTGTGATCGTTATCCTGACCGCCCGAACCGACGCCGGACCACTCGGAATAAGCCGGCGGCGGCATCTCGGCGGGCGCGGTTTTTTCACCACCATCGTCTGGAAACACGTTCTCCAATTCGGTCCCGAGGCCCTGCTCCATGGAACTGCGGCTTGTCTCGAGGTCGTCACCGATCCAATCCGGAGTGCTGGCCGTGTCTTCGTCGCGCTCGATCACCGGCGCTTCGGGCTCGGCGCCTGCCGCAGGCGCCTCATCTTCGCCGGCACGGTCGAGCAACGGATTGCGCTCTAGCTCGCCTTCCACATAGGCCGCCAAATCAAGGCTGGAAAGTTGCAACAGCTTGATGGCTTGCATCAGCTGCGGCGTCATCACCAGCGCTTGCGTCTGGCGGAATTCCAGTCTTTGTGACAGCGCCATAAGATTCCCGGCGGAATTGGTCCGATTCTTGCTTGTTTATAGCAGTCCGCTGGAGGCAGCGATATGCAATATCGCCGCACGCGATTGCACAAATGTTGGGCGGTCTAATTCTTAACGACGCCGCTTAAAGGCGGAATTCTTCGCCCAGATATAAGCGGCGCACATCGGGGTTATTCACGATGTCGTCGGCCCGGCCTTCCATGAGAACCTCACCGGAATAGATGATGTAGGCCCGGTCCGTGAGGCCCAAAGTCTCGCGGACATTGTGGTCGGTGATCAGAACGCCGATGCCGCGATTCGTCAGATGTCGAACGAGCGCCTGGATATCGCCGACAGCAATCGGATCGATGCCGGCGAATGGCTCGTCGAGCAGCATATAGCTCGGGCGCGTTGCCAGCGCGCGGGCGATCTCAACACGCCGCCGCTCGCCGCCAGACAGCGCGATGCTTGGTGTCTTGCGCAAGCGAGCAATATTGAATTCTTCGAGCAGTGCATTGAGGTCAGCTTCGCGCCGGCGGCGATCGGGCTCTACCATTTCGAGAACCGATCGGATGTTGTCCTCGACGCTCAGCCCGCGAAAGATCGACGCCTCTTGCGGCAGATAGCCGATGCCGAGCCGCGCGCGTTGGTACATCGGCAACACGGTAACATCATAACCGTCGAGCTCGATGCGCCCGCGGTCGGCGTTGATCAGGCCCGTGATCATGTAGAACACAGTTGTCTTGCCGGCACCGTTTGGACCAAGCAAACCCACCGCCTCGCCGCGTCGTACATAAAGTGTGACGCCTTTCACCACCATGCGGCCGCCGAAGCTTTTTTCAACGCCATGCGCCGCGAGGTAGGCATGACGTTGAGCCGGCCGCCCATCGCCGTCACGGCGCGGACGAGCAGATGTCTGGCTCTGTGCGGTGGCGTGCACCTGTTGTGTTGGTTGCGCGTTGAGCGCGGCTGCCTGCTGTGCGCGCGCCTCCGGCGACAGAACGCGCCTGCTCCGGGCCGGTTGGCGGCGCCAAAACAGCGAGAGGATATTCACCGGCCTACCTCGCAGCGCATTGATCTGCCTGCCCGTAAATCCATCATCGTGCCGCGCGCGACATTAGCTGATTCCCGGACGCGCGGGCGGCCACGCTTATGGCAAGAGCTTTGCAAATCAATTGAACGGCCGCGCGGGTACGGGCCGCGGAGTTTGGGCCCCGTTGCTGCCCGGCTTCTCAAGCCCAGCGCTACCTGGCTGGAAAAGGCCCTGAACGCGGCCTTGGCCGCCTTTGTTCGACTCCACGCGTGAGACCCCGCTGGTGAGATCGACCACAAGTTTTTCGCCACGCAACACATTCTGGCCTTGCGTCATCACCACCGGATTTCCCGTGAGAGTGACCGTATTTGCCTTCATGTCGAAAATGCCGAGATCGCCAGTGGCGGTCTGCTCCTTTTGCGTCACGATCACGCCGCCATGGGCTTCAAGGCGCTTGATCCTTTGCTCGCCCCCCGGACCAGGAGTAGCGGCCTGCAACGTCTTGTTTTGATCAGCGGCTTCGCCGTCCTGCTCGTAGAACACCACCAGCGATTTACAACGCAAGCCTGTGTCGCCCTGCTTCACGCGCACATCGCCACTGAAGGTTGCCTGCTTTTGCTTGTCGCGCACTTCCAGTGTGGCCGATTCGATATGCACGGGCTGGTCGCGATTTTGCGAAAATCCCTGCAGCGCGTTCGGAGGGCCCTGCGGCGCAGTTTGGGCGTGCGAGCTTGCGCTGGGCAGAGCCAGCGTCGCGGCGGCGAGCAATGTCAAAATCGTTCGGCGCATCTGAATTATTGCGCTCCCGGATTCGCTTTTGGTGCCGGCTGATTGAGCATCATGTCCATGACGACGCCATCGTGGAAGCGCACCACTTCACCTGAATCGACGATATCTAGCCGGTTGGCGTTGAGCGTGCCCTGTAACATCTTTACCTCGACCGGATGTTCGGACACGACATTGCCCTTGCGGATATCGATCATTGCTTCACTCAGACGAGCGCGGTAGCCGGACATATTGATTCTGATGTCTCGATCCAATCTCAGGGTCTCGCCTTTGGAGTCATAGAAGCCATTGATTGCGGTCAGCTCCATCATGCTCTTGTCCTGCATTTCCACTTTGGCGCGGATATTGCGTAACTCGACCAGGTCCGGCTTCGTCATGTCTTGCGCCGCGGTGTCGGCCGTTAATTCGTAGGCGCGTGCATCGCTGGTAAATCCGGAGAGATGTGGCTGTTCCATGGTGACTTTGGTTCCGGACACCACCAGATTGTCGATATTGATCGGCAGCCGCGCGAGCATGCGCAACGGGTTGAAATAAGTGACCAGCGCAACGACGACAACGAGCAGACCCACGCTTGCGGGAACGGCGATGCGCAAAATACGAACCACGCGGCTGTGCCGGCGAGCGGCCTTGAAGGCGCGCTCGGAATCGCTGCGGCCCGTTGTCCAATAGGCTTGCGCTGCGTCCTGGTCGGTTCTGGCTGTGATCACACGGCTCATGCCAAGCCTGGCATCCGTTCTCGCCCTGGGAAAATCCCGGAAATCATCTCACGCCCCCACGACGCAACATGCGGCTCGAATATGGCCTCGACGCGGCAACAAACACCCGGTCGTTAACCAATAGCAGCCAGAATACAACAGCTTACGACGAATGAGAAAAAATATCCTCGGTCGCCCAGCCAGCGAGGTCGAGGCGTACGCGATCCGGCAGGAAATGGAAGCAGGCCGCCGCCAGGTCAGTGCGGCCCTCACGCGCAAGCATGACGTCAAGCTTCTCCTTCAAAGAATGCAAGTGAAGGACATCCGTCGCCGCATAGGAAACTTGCGCGTCGGTGAGTTCGTCGGCGCCCCAATCGGACAACTGCTGCTGTTTCGACAGATCAACGCCGAGGACTTCGCGCGCCAGATCCTTGAGGCCATGCTTGTCGGTATACGTCCGCGCAAGGCGGGAGGCGATCTTGGTGCAGTAGACAGGCGCCGGCATCACACCGAATGTCTTCGCCAGAATGCCCATGTCGAAGCGCGCGAAATGGAAGATCTTGAGAATCGATTTGTCCGCCAGCAGCCGTTCGATTTTCGGCGCCTTGTGCTGGCCGGCGCCGATTTGCACGACGTCCGCCGAGCCGTCGCCGGGCGAGAGTTGCACGACGCAAAGCCGGTCACGGTTGGGATCAAGACCCATGGCCTCAGTATCGATCGCCACCGCGCCCTTGTAGGCGTTGAGGTCCGGGAGGTCGCCGCGGTGCAGACGGATGGTCATTCAGGTTCTAAGGCTCGGAACGTTGGTGCCCAGGAGAGGACTCGAACCTCCACGGCTTTCACCGCTAGTACCTGAAACTAGTGCGTCTACCAATTCCGCCACCTGGGCTTGTCGGGACCAGATACGGAGCCGTTTCCGGCTTGTCAATGAAGGGCTTCGGGCCCTGTACAGCCCATCGCCGATCCTGTATTTGCCGAGCCTCAAGGCATCCCTGCCCGCACAAGATCGAGAGCGGCATGACCGCACGCAGCCCTTACGACACCCTCGTCACCGTTTATGGCGGTTCGGGTTTTCTCGGCCGGCACGTGGTTCGCGCCTTGGCCAAGCGTCATTACCGCATCCGGGTGGCAGTGCGCCGCCCCGAGCTCGCCGGCTACCTGCAACCGCTCGGTCGTGTCGGTCAAATCCACGCGGTGCAGGCCAATCTTCGCAATCCAACTTCGGTGGAAGCCGCGGCGCGTGACGCTCAGGTAATTGTCAATCTCGTCGGCATTCTCTTCGAACGCGGTCGCCAACGTTTCGATTCAGTGCATGCTTACGGCGCGGAGCAGGTCGCGCTGGCGGCCAATGCGCATGGCGCGCACATGATCCAGGTGTCCGCGATCGGCGCCGATGAAAATTCTGCGAGCGCCTATGCGCGTTCCAAGGCCAAGGCCGAACAACTGGTGTTGGCCGCGCAGCCGTCGGCAGTCATCATGCGGCCCTCGATCATGTTCGGACCCGAGGACGACTTCTTTAACCGCTTTGCGTCACTCGCACGCATGTCCCCGGCTCTGCCGTTGGTCGGCGGCGGCCTGACGCGGTTCCAACCGGTCTTCGTGGGAGACGTCGCGGCTGCAATTGCGGACGCCGTGGACGGGAACGCGCGGACCGGCACGATCTATGAATTGGGCGGACCGGAGGTGCGGACGTTCAAGGAGCTCATGCAATTTGTATTGGCAACGATCGAGCGCAAGCGGTTGCTGATTCCAATTCCATACTTTGTCGCCAGAATGCAGGCGATGTTCTTGCAGTACTTGCCGAAGCCGTTGCTCACGCCCGACCAGGTAGAGTTGTTGCGTGTCGACAATGTTGTCTCCGATACGGCGCGAACAGAAAAGCGAACGCTGCAAGGTCTCGGTATCGAGCCCGAGCCGATCGGGGCAATTGTGCCGTCTTATCTCTGGCGCTTTCGCAAGACGGGTCAATTCCGCAGCCGCGTCGCGTAAGACCTACACAACATATAGCGCAACAAGCCCGGCGCCGCCCACCAGGATGCGCCACCATGCGAACAGCGCGAAAGAGTGGCGCTGCACGTAGCGCAGGAATGTCTTCACGACGATCCATCCGAAGATGAACGAAAAGACGAAACCGACCGCGGTCACCGTGATATTGCCGCCAAGGGCGAGTTCTCCGCGACTTTTGTAGACTTCGTAGGCGAAAGCGCCGACCATCGTCGGCATTGCCAGCCAGAATGAGAATTCCGCTGCCGAGCGGCGATCGGCGCCGAACAGCATGGCGCCAACGATCGTTGCGCCTGCGCGCGACACGCCCGGGATCATCGAAATGCACTGAATGATGCCAATGCCAAAATACATCGGCAACGAGAACGCGTTTGCCTCGTGATATCGCGCCTGCAGGTTCAAGCCGGTCGATCCAAAGCAGGACGAAACCGCCGACAATGAGCGACACACACACGACGCGAACATCAAACAGATACGTCTTGATGATGTGATAAGCGAGCGCGCCGACGACCGCGGCCGGGAGAAAAGCAAGCAAGATGCCGATGACGAAACGCGCCGCCGCCCATTGCGTGAACATTTCCCTGGCAAGCGCCCAAAGCCTGCCGAAGTAAATACTCAGCAATGCCAGAATAGCGCCCAGCTGAATCAGAACGGCGAATGATTTACCGAAGGCATCGTCGCCCCAGCCGAACAAGTGCTCCATCAGCAGCAGGTGCCCGGTCGACGAAACCGGAAGGTATTCGGTCAGGCCTTCGACGATGCCCAGGACCGCCGCCTTGATGAGGTCGATATTTGCCGCGGATGGGCCAAGCATGGCCGTCTTGATGGCAACCAGATCCATGAATTGCTCCGGAGGAATTGCGGCGCTTGCTGCCGGGAACGATGCGGGCGAGCGCTTTTGGCGCAAAGGCGCGCGGGAGGCAACGAAAAAACGCGAAAATTCGCGGCGGTTTGCGCCATCGCTGCAGATTTCTATAGTGCGAACGTCGATTCCTGCCCGAGAGCGGCGCTGCCGCGCCTATCTGAGTGCCCATGCTGACATTGTTTCATCATCCGCTGTGCCCGCATTCGCGCTACGTGCGCCTCATTCTCGGAGAGTACGGCATCAGCGTACGCCTCGTGGAAGAGCGATTCTGGGAACGACGGCAGGAGTTCCTGCTGCTCAATCCGGCGGGAGAATTGCCGGTGCTGGTAACCGAGGGCGAGCCGCCAATTCCGGGCGCCGCAATCGTCGCCGAATACATTGAAGAGACCTACACAGGCGAAAGCGGTGGCGATCGGCTGCTGCCCGAGCGGCCTGGCCGCCGGGTCGAGGTGCGCAGGCTGGCGAGCTGGTTCAACGATAAATTCTATACGGAAGTCAGCCGCCCATTGGTGACCGAGCGGGTCTTTAAACGCCATATGACGCAGGATCAGGGCGGTGGGCCGCCGGATACGGAAGCCCTGCGCGCCGCCCGTCACAATATCCGCTATCATGTTGCGTATATCGGCTGGCTCGTGCGGACGCGCGATTGGCTTGCCGGCGATCGACTGAGCCTGGCTGACCTTGCCGCCGCTGCGCATCTGTCAGCTGCTGACTATTTGGGCGAAGTGCCGTGGACCGAAGACGAAGTGGCAAAGAACTGGTACGCCCGGGTGAAGTCGCGTCCGTCGTTCCGGGCGATTCTCGCCGACACAATGGCCGGCCTGCCGCCGTCGAAAAGCTACGCCGATCTCGACTTCTGAGCGAGCCGACGGCCATCAAGACGGCACTCGCCGAACAAGCGCACGCGCATGGATTTGACGTCATTGGCGTTGCCAAGCCCGACGCGTTGCCGGAATTAAAAACACGGCTCGATAATTTTCTCGCCGAGGGCGCGCACGGCGACATGGACTGGTTGGCCACCACTGCGGAGCGTCGGGCCTCTCCGACAACGCTGTGGCCCGACGTTCGCTCGATCATCATGCTCGGATTAAACTACGGGCCTGACACGGACCCGCTGGCCATTTTGAAGGCGCGCGACCGCGCGGCGATCTCGGTTTACGCCAAAGGCGACGACTACCACGAATTGATCAAGTCACGGCTCAAGTCGTTGGCGCGCTGGCTCACCGGCAATGCCGGCGGCGATGTGAAAGTGTTCGTCGACACGGCGGCGGTCATGGAAAAGCCGCTCGCAGCGCGCGCCGGACTCGGCTGGCAGGGCAAACACACAAATCTGGTATCCCGCCAATACGGCTCCTGGCTTTTTCTAGGTGCGATTTTCACCACACTTGATTTGCCGGAAGATCAGGCGGAGCCTGACAGTTGCGGCGGTTGCCGCGCCTGCCTCGACATTTGTCCGACCGCCGCTTTTCCTGAACCTTATCGATTGGACGCGCGCCGCTGCATTTCTTATCTCACGATCGAGCACAAAGGTCCCATTCCGCGTGAGCTACGTGCAGCGATCGGTAACAGAATCTACGGTTGCGATGACTGCCTTGCGGTATGTCCGTGGAACAAGTTCGCAAGCCGGGGCCGCGAGGCCAAATTGAGCGCGCGCGAGGCCTTGCGGGCGCCCCAGCTTGCCGACCTCGTGCATCTCGATGATGCGCAATTCCGCAAGCTGTTTTCCAAGACCTCCATCAAGCGCACCGGACGCGATCGTTTTATTCGCAACGTCCTGATTGCGATCGGCAACTCAGGTGACGCGGCGCTTTCGACCGAAGCTGAAAAATTGCTCGCGGATCCATCCCCGCTGGTGCGCGGAGCCGCGGTGTGGGCGCTCTCGAAGCTTTTGCCGCAACGTCAATTCACCGCACTCGCGCACACGCATCAGGATTTCGACGCGACCGTGCAAGAGGAATGGGCAGCGGCGCTTGGTGTTGCCTGCGAATGATCTGCGCTAGAATTCCTTCACCACAGTAATCAATCGCTCGATGTCTTCGGTTCGCGAGAGCCTGTGGTCGCCATCCTTGATCAGCGTCAACACGACATCGTCGCGCGAGAAGCGCGAGACCAATTCAACCGCGTGCTGCCACGGAACGTCCGGATCCTGCACACCCTGCAAGATATGCACGGGACACCGGGTTTCGATCAGCCCGCCAAGCAACAGATGTTTGCGGCCATCCTCGATCAGGCCCCGCGTGATTGGGTAGGGCGCTTCGCCATAGGCCGAGGGCCGCAACCACGCCCCTTTCTCCTCGATCTCGCGTCTGGTCGCCGTGGAAAACTGCTTCCACATCAACTCTTCGGTGAAATCGACCGCCGGCGCGATCAGCACCATCCCCGCGATCGGCGGCATATCCTTGCGGCCGGACAGTGCTCGCGCCAGCAGCAGGGCGAGCCAACCGCCCATCGATGAGCCGACGACAATCTGCGGGCCCTCGGCAAAATGGGCGTAAACACCAAGGCTTTCCTCCAGCCAACGCCCGATGGTGCCCTCCTGAAAGTCGCCGCCCGATTCGCCATGGCCAGAGTAATCGAACCGCACGCAGGCCCGTGCAGCGCCTTCGGCCCACCGGTCGAGCGCCTCGGCTTTCGTCCCTTTCATGTCGGACTTGAACCCCCCAAGCCAGAACAGGCCCGGGCTCTTGCCCTTGCGCGCGCGTACGGCGATTGTCCGCTCCGCTGGCGACGAGCCTATTGCGATGGTGGTCAGGCGGGCTTCGCTCATGAATGTTCGGGTCAGCAATCCGGTGGAGGCGGTTTCTTCTCGCCGTAACGTGACCCCAAATGCAAGGGCCTCGCAGCCATGATACCGGCAGGCCGGGGAAGCCCGCGCTCGCTTGCCGGCGCAACCATTCTCCAGCTGGTGCCCGCACTCCACGACGATCCGGCCGGAAACGCCGCGGTCGATATTGCCCTCATCCTCCTGCAATCGGGCGCCCGCGCGATCGTTGCCGGCGATGAAGGCGCACTGATCGGCAAGCTATGCGCCTTCGGCGGCGAGTGGCTGCCAATGACACATCATACGATCAATCCGCTGCGGATTTTCCAGAACGCGCGTCGACTGGCTCACCTGATCGCCGACGAACGCATCGACATCGTGCATGCGCAATCTGCGGCCGGCGCCTGGAGCGCACGCTCGGCCATCGATCGCATGCCGGTTTATCTTGTCACTTCATTTCCCGACCGGGTGCCGGCGCGCTCGTGGGCCGGTGACTGGTTTCGACGTTCGCTTGCGCGCGGTGACCGCGTCATCGCACCGTCAAGCTACGTCTCGCGCGCCATGATCGAGCGCTACAAGCTGCCCGCCGAACGCATCACCATTATCCCGCGTGCCATTGATGACACGGCTTTCGGTCCAGGTTCGGTCGGCGCAGATCGTATCAATTCTCTGCGCCGCGCCTGGGGCGTGTTGCCGGATACACGCGTTGTTCTGGTGCCCGGGCGTCTTGCTCCTTGGAATGGGCAACTCAACTTAATCGATGCCGCCCGCCTTATGGCCAGCGCGAGCGACGGCAATATTGTCTTCGTGTTTGCCGGCGATGATCGAAGCGAACCGCGCTATGTGCGCGCGCTACGCCGCCAAACACGGACGCTCGGCATCGACACGTTCTGCCGGTTCATCGGCCAATGTCCGGATATGCCGGCTGCACTTGCCATAGCCGATGTCGTGGCCGTCCCTGCGATCGAGCCGCCTTTGTCGGGCCGTGTCGTTGCCGAAGCGCAAGCGAGCGGCCGGCCTGTGGTGACCACAACGGTCGGGGTGCTTCCGGAATACGTGCTCGCTCCGCCACGCATGCGCGATGAATTGCGGACCGGCTGGCTCGTGGCGCCGGGCAATGTTGCGGATATCGCCCGTGCGATTACGGCCGCGCTCACGCTTGATACAACGTCGTACGAGGCACTGGGCGCGCGCGCGCGGCAGTTTGCCGAATTTGCGTTTTCGGCGGAAAGCGTTGCCGACGCCATCCGCGGCGTCTATACGTCTCTATTGGTGCGTGACAGGTGACCTGCGCCTGAAAGGCTCCGGTATTTCGAGGTCCTACCCTTATGTCGAGTTTGCCAGCCCCCGGAGCGGAGCAGGACATCTACACGGACGGTCAAGCGCCCGCACACGACACGCATGCGTCGATGGCCGTGTTGATCGCGGTTCCGACGCTCGACGTTGGCGCCGCCGATGCGGGCGCGGTCGAGCTGGTGCGCATCCTTTCCGGCGCCGGGCATCGTGTTACTGTTGTGTCGCGCGCTGGACGTCTCGTCGCCGACGTTACCGCCGCAGGCGGTGAATTCGTTCCGCTCGACGTATCAAGCAACAACCCGATCGTCATGTTGCGCAGCGCAGTCTCACTCAGCCGGCTCGCGCGCGAGCGCCACTGCAAAGTAATTCACGCCTTGGGCCGCGCCGGAGCATGGAGCGCTTTCATCGCCGCGCGTCTGCATGGAATTCCCTTTGTGACTACCTGGTACAAAGGTTTCCGCGAGCAGAATTTCCTGAAGCGCTGGTACAACAGCATCATGGCGCGCGGCGACCGCGTCATTGCATCAAGCGAGCAGATCGCTCAGCTGATCAACGACCGCTACGGGACTGCCTGGGACAAGATCGCGGTCGTGCCGTGCGGTGTCGATCTTGATCGCTTCAATCCCGAAGGCGTCACGCGTGATCGAATCGAGGCGATGCGGACCGCGTGGGGCGTCAAGCGCGACACCAAGGTCATCCTGATCACCGGACGAATTCTTCGCCGCAAGGGCCATCACGTGGTGGTCAAAGCAATCCGGCGGCTCAAGGACATGGGACTGAAAGATTTTCTGTGTGTCTTCGTCGGCGAGGATCGCGGCCGCACCCGGTACACAGGAGAATTGTGGGACCTCGTGTTGACGACCGGCACGATGGACGTAATCCGCATGGCCGCACCCGTTTCCGACATGCCTGCGGCCTACGCTGCGGCTTCGGTTGTGGTGTCTGCGGCGGTGCAGCCGGAGGGCGTTCAGCGCGCGATCCTGGAAGCCCAGGCCATGGCAAGGCCCGTTATTGTTTCCGACCTCGGTGCAGGGGCCGATGTCGTGCTGACTGCGCCGGCGGTCCCGGAAAGCCGGATCGCGGGGTTTCGTTTCCCGGCGAGTGACGATGCGGCGCTGGCGGCAACTTTGCTGCGGCTCTTTTCAATGCCGGAGCAGAACCGCGCAACCATCGGCCGGCGCGGCCGCGACTGGGTGCTTGGGCATTTCAATGACAAAATTATTGCGGAGCAAACGCTGCGAGTTTACGGAGAGATTGCCGCTCTGGCCGCGAGCAGAAACCGGGCCGGTTCGGCCACACAAAGCTAAAGCAAGGCAAAATAAGCGCTATTTGGACACTTTGACCGCGGATTCCGATCCGACGAGCGACAATATTGACGGAACTGCGTTGACTTCTGCGCCGTTTCTACCAATCTTTCGCTATTCCCGAGGCGTCGCTGGATGGCGCCGCGGGAGCGTTGAAACAGCCATGAGGAGACATTAGCCATTCGTCGTCCGATGAAGTCCGCGCTGCCCGTTCAGAAGGACGGCCCGCGCATTAACGAGGATATCCGCGTTCGCGAGGTCCAACTAATCGATGCCACTGGGCACAACCATGGCCCCACACCAATCCAAACCGCGCTAGACATGGCGCAGGCCGCAGGGCTCGACCTGGTCGAAATCGCTCCAAACTCGGCGCCGCCCGTCTGCAAGATCCTGGATTACGGCAAATACAAATTCCAGGCGCAGAAGAAGGCAGCGGAAGCCCGCAAAAAACAGAAAGTCGTCGAGATCAAGGAGATCAAGCTCCGGCCGATGATCGACGATCACGACTATCAGGTGAAGATGCGCTCGATGCAGCGTTTCTTCGAAGAGGGCGACAAGGTGAAGATCACCTTGCGCTTCCGCGGCCGCGAGATGGCGCACCAGGAGCTCGGCTACAAATTGCTCCAGCGCGTGAAAGAAGACACCGAGAAGATTTCGAAAGTCGAGTCGGAGCCGCGTTTCGAAGGCCGCCAGATGGTCATGCTGCTGGCGCCGCGCTGACGCCGCAACGAATTCACCGTCCGTTCAAGACGCGCCGCTCGCAGATTGCGGGTGGCGCTTTCTTTTTCAGCGGCGTTCGGCTTCCCAGTGACCCGCGCAGGTGCCGCTCGAACCAATGCCGTGCCAGGTGCCGATCCCGGAATTCGCCGACAACTGGCCGGTGCCATTGGCGCCCTTGTCGCCGAACTTGATGTTGACCTTGACGAGACCGCTCGGCGCGACCGTACCGCTGAGGTCGACGGAGGCATCGCCCTGATAGCTGACGTGGCCGTTATTGATGTTCACATTGTAACGGTAGCCGCGATCGCAGCCGCCCTTTTCGGTGACGATCAATACGCTCCAGCTGCCGTCATGCGCGGCGGTGGCCCGCGCGCCGATCGACGTCGGGAGAAGCAGGCAAAGACCAAAAATCAGACCAAGAATCGGACCAAGAACTGCAAGAACCGAATCAGCAATAATGCGCCGCATAATGACGAACCCCTTGTTTCATGCGGATTTTCAATGATGAGCGCCCTTTTAACGACCGAGCCAAAGCCGGTCCTCAGGGCACCAGCGGAGGCCATAAGGTAGCCCGATCATAAAAACAAGAGGTTAAAGCCCCCCGGCCGCGCGGTTGCATGGCGTAGCGGCCTCTGCCATAACGCCGCCTCTCGCCGACCGGCCAGTCAGGGCTGCCGTGGCGGCGATTTACGCTCAATTCCGAGCACCGCTCTGAGGCCCTCGTGCCTTGCGAGCATTTTTGGCCGTTCGGGCTTGTCCCGCAACGCGCCGATGAGGAGAGCCAAATGCCCAAGTTGAAGACCAAGTCGGGCGCTAAAAAGCGCTTCAAGATCACCGCGCAGGGCAAGGTGAAATACCAACAGTCCGGCAAGCGCCACGGAATGATCAAGCGGACCACCAAGACGATTCGCGAGCACCGCGGCACCCGCGTGCTGTTCAAGTCCGACGGCGACAACATCAAGAAGTACTTTCTGCCAAACGGCTGATCGGTATTTCCGGCTGCCAAACAGGCAGCTATTCCCCGTCGACAATTCGCACGAACTGCAAGGAGATTTCCCATGGCCCGCGTCAAACGTGGTGTCACATCGCACGCCAAGCACAAGAAAGTTTTCAAGGCCGCCAAGGGCTATTACGGCCGCCGCAAGAACACGATCCGCGTTGCCAAACAGGCCGTCGAAAAGGCCAATCAATATGCCTTCCGCGACCGCAAGCGGCGCAAGCGCACGTTCCGCGCGCTGTGGATCCAGCGCCTGAACGCCGCGGTGCGCCCGTTCGGCCTCAACTACAGCCGGTTCATTGCCGGGCTGGCGAAGGCCGGTGTGACTGTCGATCGCAAGGTGCTGTCCGATCTCGCCATCCGCGAGCCGGCGGCATTCCAGGCGATCGTCGAAAAGGCCAAGGCCGCGTTGCCGGCGTAAAGTTCTTCGGGGTCATGGCCGGGCTTGTCAATGGAAGTCGGGTTTACCCGACTTCCATCAATGAATAGAACCGAACTCGGGAGCACCCGAGTTCGTATGCCATCTCGATCAGGCAGGCACAGTGCCAACCTAAGCGGGATGCGCGGGACAAGCCCGCGCATGACAGGGTAGTTAGCCATGTCCGACATCGCAAAGCTTGAACAGGAAATTCTTGCAGCCGTCGCCTCCGCCAAGGACGAGGCAACGCTGGAGTCCATACGCGTGTCCGCGCTGG
The DNA here is from genome assembly GCA_963819915.1 of uncultured Alphaproteobacteria bacterium. Classification (GTDB taxonomy): domain Bacteria; phylum Pseudomonadota; class Alphaproteobacteria; order Rhizobiales; family Xanthobacteraceae; genus Pseudolabrys. Next base: position 254,483 of record CAWFXX010000005.1, on the reverse strand, counting down.
GCAAGAGCGGCTCGGTGTCCGCGCTGTTGAAAACGCTGGGCGCGATGACGCCGGACGAACGCAAGACGCAAGGTCCCGTGATCAACGGACTAAGAGACCGCATCACGGCCGCCATCACAGCTGCAAAGGAATCGCTCGGCGCCGCGGCACTCGATGCGCGGCTCAATACCGAGACCGTCGATGTTACCTTGCCGGTGCGTGAAGCGCCCGCGGAAGCCGGACGCGTGCACCCGATCAGCCAGGTGACCGACGAACTGACTGCCATCTTCGCCGACATGGGTTTTGCCGTCGCCGAAGGTCCGGACATCGAGACCGACGATTACAACTTCACAAAATTGAATTTCCCGGAAGGCCACCCGGCCCGGGAAATGCACGATACGTTTTACTTCCCGCCGAAGGCGGATGGCTCGCGACTGCTGCTGCGCACACATACCTCACCGGTTCAGGTGCGCACCATGCTCAGCCAGAAGCCGCCCATTCGCGTGATCTGTCCCGGCCGCACCTATCGCAGCGACTCCGACCAGACCCACACGCCGATGTTCCATCAGGTCGAGGGGTTGGTGATCGACAAGGGCTCACACCTTGGTCACCTGAAATGGATTCTCGAGGAATTCTGCAAGGCGTTCTTCGAGGTCGACAGCGTGAAGATGCGCTTTCGTCCGTCGTTCTTCCCGTTCACTGAGCCATCGCTCGAAGTGGACATTCAGTGCAAGCGCGACAAAGGCGAGATCCGCCTTGGCGAAGGCGAGGACTGGCTGGAGATCCTGGGCTGCGGGATGGTGCACCCCAACGTGCTGCGCAACTGCGGCCTCGACCCGGACGAGTACCAGGGCTTTGCCTGGGGCATGGGGATCGACCGCATCGCCATGCTGAAATACGGCATGCACGATTTGCGCGCGTTCTTCGAAGCCGACGTGCGTTGGCTCGCACATTACGGATTCAGACCGCTCGATTTTCCGACCTTGGCCGGAGGCCTGAGCGCATGAGCAGCGTGAGCAGCAGGCCATGAAGTTCACCCTCCCCTGGCTGAAAGACCATCTCGACACCGACGCGGCTTTGCCAGAGATCGTCGACAAGCTCACCATGATCGGGCTTGAGGTGGAGAATGTCGAAGACAAGGCGGCGCAGCTCAAGCCGCTGGTCGTGGCGTCCGTCCTCTCCGCCGAAAAACATCCGAACGCCGATCGTTTGCGCGTCTGCATGGTCGACGTCGGAGACGGCAAGCCAATCCAGGTTGTGTGCGGCGCGCCCAACGCACGCGCCGGCATGAAAGCCGTGTTCGCGCCGCCCGGCACCTATATTCCGGGCAAGAAAATCACGCTCGGCATCGGTAAAATCCGCGACGTCGAGAGCCGGGGCATGCTCATTTCCGGCGCGGAAATCGAAGTGTCCGACGACCACGACGGCATTATCGACCTGCCCGCCGATGCGCCGGTCGGCAAACCTTATGCGGAATGGGCGGGCGTCAGCGATCCTGTCATCGAAATCAATCTCACGCCCAACCGGCCGGACTGCACCGGCGTTTCCGGCATCGCGCGCGATCTCGGCGCGACCTCCATCGGCACCTACAAAAACAAATTACCAAAGCCGGTGAAGGGAACATTCCCTTGCCCGGTCAAGGTGACGCTCGATTTCGGAAAAACGCCGTCGTTATGCCCGGCCTTCGGACTCCGCCTTGTGCGTGACGTAAAGAATGTCCCTTCGCCTGACTGGCTGCAAAAGAGGCTTGCCGCGATTGGCTTGCGGCCGATCAACGCGCTGGTCGATATCACCAACTACATCACCTTCGATCGCGGCCGGCCATTGCACGTATTTGACGCCGCCAAGGTGAACGGCAATCTGACGGTGCGGCGCGCAAAAAACGGCGAACAGGTGCTTGCGCTCGACGGCAAGACCTACACGCTCGACGAAGCCATGTGCGTGATCGCCGACGAGAAGGGTGTCGAATCGCTGTCCGGCATCATGGGCGGCGAGGCGACCGGCTGTTCGGAGACGACGACCGATGTATTGATCGAATCCGCGCTGTGGGACGAACTCAACATCGCGCAGACCGGCCGCAAGCTCGGCATCAACTCCGACGCACGCTATCGTTTCGAACGCGGTGTCGACCCCGCTTTCATGCTTCCGGGCCTCGAGCTTGCAACGCAGATGGTGCTGGATCTGTGCGGCGGCGAAGCATCGGAGATCGTTGTCGCCGGCGATCCGACGCCCAAGGAAAAAGTTGTCGACTTCCCCCTGAGCGATTTGTCGCGGCTGGCCGGCCTGAAGCTGCCGCTCGCCGATACGCGCCGCATCCTGGAAAAGCTCGGATTTTTTGCCGTCGGCAAGGACGAGCGCATGAAAGTGGCAGTGCCCACCTGGCGGCCGGACGTGCATGGGCGCGCCGACATCGTCGAAGAAATCATGCGCATCGTCGGCGTGGACCGCGTGCCGTCGACGCCGTTCCCGCGCGGCGACCTCGCGCGCAAACCTGTGCTCACCGCAATCCAGATCCGGACCCGCAAGGCCAAGCGCGCGCTGGCCGCGCGCGGCCTGGTCGAGGCCGTCACCTGGTCGTTCGTCTCGAAACGAGAGGCCGAATTATTCGGCGGCGGCAACCCCGCGCTGGCGCTTGCCAATCCGATCGCCGCCGAATTGTCCGACATGCGGCCAAGCCTCCTGGTCGGCTTGGTCATGGCGGCGCAACGCAACGCCGACCGTGGCTTTCCCGATGCCGCGCTGTTTGAAGTCGGGCAGATTTTCAAAGGCGACAAGCCGGAAGACCAGTTCACGGCTGCGAGCGGCCTGCGCCGCGCGCTCGCCAAAGCCGACGGCATCGGCCGTCATTGGTCGAGCAAGGCCGAACCGGCCGACGCTTTTGATGCGAAAGGCGATGCGTTTGCTGTCCTGTCGGCGGCCGGCGCGCCGATGCAGGCATTGCAGGTCGTACCCGGCGGTCCGGCCTGGTTCCACCCAGGCCGCAGCGGCACCATCCAGATCGGCCCGCAAAATATCCTCGGTCACTTTGGCGAATTGCACCCGCGCGTGATTGCAGAGCTTAAGGCCGAAGGTCCGCTGGCCGCCTTCGAGGTCACCCTGGAGAAAATTCCGGAGCCGAAGACAAAAGCGACACGCGCCAAGCCGTTGCTCGAACTGTCGCCATTCCAGCCGATCGACCGTGATTTCGCTTTCGTGGTCGATCGCGCAGTAAAGGCCGCGGACATTGTGCGCGCCGCGCAGAACGTCGACAAGAAACTGATCACCAACGTGATCGTCTTCGACGTCTACGAAGGCAAAGGAATCGACGCCGGCAAGAAGTCGATTGCCATTGCGGTCACGATCCAGCCGCGGGAAAAGACGATGACCGACGCCGAGATCGACGCGCTGTCCGGCAAGATTGTCGCTGAAGTCACCAAGCGCACCGGCGGCGTGTTGAGGGCGTAAACTCTCCGCTGTCATGGCCGGGCATAGCCGTCCGAAGGACGGCGTGCCTTAGCACGCCTATGTCCCGGCCATCCCGATCAGGAACGCAAGGTCTTTGCCCACCTAAGCGAGGTCACCGGGACAAGCCCGGTGACGACAAGAAAATTCAATCCGGCAATAAATCCGCAAACGCGAATCCGTCACGCTCGACGGTTTCCCCGACTTTCACCGCGACCTTGCCTGAGAGCATCGGGCCAGCCGAAACGAAAGAATGGAATTCGCCATTCTCACCGCATGGATCTGCTCCGGCGGGCAGCGCAGCAAGCAAGGCGCTGTCGAAGCGGCGGCCGGCAAATGAGGCCGGCAATTTCTTCAGATCGACGGTTGATAAATGAGCTTCAACGCCCGCATCGATCATGTCGCGCGCAAGGGCCGTGGTCGGCTTGCCCCACAACGGAAAAAGCGGCGTGATGCCAGTGCCGGCAAGTTGCCGTTCGCGATAGGCACGCACGTCTTCCAGAAACAGGTCGCCAAAGACGACATGTGTAATACCGGCTTGCTTCGCGTCGGCCATCGCGGCCGCCATTTTCCGCTCATACATCTCATTCGGGCATGGGAAGGGGATTTGCACGATGATTGCGGGCAACCCGGCAACATCGAGCTGCGCCCGCAACAATTCCTCGCGCACACCATGCATGCTGACGCGGCCGAAGGTCTCCGTGACCGTGGTCAGGCCACCAACGATTTCATAGTCGCTTGCGCGCCGCACTTCGTGCAGCGCCCAGGCGCTATCCTTGCCACTCGACCATGCGATGAGGGCTTTCGGGGACATCGGCATCACGGCCCGACATGGTATCCAAATTCTTGCTGGACGAGCCGGCAGGGTGCCCGAACGCGCCATGGGCCGCAAATTATATGCCTAACGATCGGTAATTGCGCAGGACGGGCGAAAGGCCGGTGAACCAAATTGCAATGACTCCTCGCTAAATTTGCCGGCATCGGGATAGGGCGCGAAACATTCACAGCGCCCGGGGAACGTCTTGTGCGCCAAGAACTGGCGCCGAGGGCCGGTTATGAGCTGGATGGTCGATGGGGTTGGGCATTTTTTAGCCCACTATCTGGAAAAGCCGGTGCAAGGCTATGAGCCCTTCACGCCGTCTGATCCCGAATCCTTGCGCGCAACGCTGCGGACCGGCGACGTGTTGCTGGTCGAAGGCAACAATCACATTTCCGGCGTCATCAAATATCTGACGCAGTCAACCTGGTCGCACGCCGCCCTTTATGTCGGTCCGATCGGCGACCGCGAAACCGCCGATGGCGAACCGCTGGTGCTGGTCGAAGCCAATATCGGGCAAGGCGTCGTCGCAGCACCGCTGTCGAAATACGCGCGCTTTCACACGCGAATTTGCCGCCCGACCCAGCTCGACGATGAAGACCGCGCGCGGGTTTGTGCTTATGCAGCCGAGCGCATCGGTTTCGACTACGACCTCAAGAACGTCATCGATCTGTTGCGCTACCTGTTTCCGCTGCCGGTGCCGCAACGTTGGCGCCGTCGCATGATCGCGCTCGGCTCCGGACATCCGACACGAATCATCTGCTCCGCGCTGATTGCGCAGGCGTTCGAGACCGTGCGCTATCCGATCCTGCCGAAAATCACGCGGCTCGACAGCGAAGCAGCGCGCGAGGAAATTCTCGAAATTCGCCACTCCTCCCTGTACGCGCCGCGCGATTTCGACATTTCCCCCTATTTCGAGGTGGTGAAGCCGACCATCGTGCGCGGCTTCGACTACAAGGCGATGGCCTGGGCGGATCTGCCGGCTCCCGATGCCGACGAAATCGTCGCGCTGGTGCCGGCCGACGACGACCTCACTCCCGTCACATAACCGGCCAGTGCTTCGGACTTGCCCTGCGCCGCGGCTGGCACTAACTGTGCCGGCATGATCGACGGCGCCATGAAAGCCCTTTCGCAGATGTTCACGCCCGCCTTGCGGCACGTGCTGCTCAAGGCTGTCGGCCTGGCGCTGATCCTGATCGTCATCATCGGCATTCTGATGCAGCGCCTGCTGGCCGCCTGGGCTGAAACCGGCGCCAACTGGGCTGAACAGGCAACTGGCGTTGCCCCGCACGCGGTCTGGTCCGCGCTTGCCTGGGTGCTCTCGATCATGGCGAGCCTCGGCATCATCACCGGCGCGCTGTTTTTGATGCCGGTTGTCACAGCTTTCGTGGGCAGCTTCTTTGTCGACGAAGTCGCCGACGCCGTCGAGCGCGAATACTATCCCGCCGAACCGCCCGGACGCGCCCTGCCGTTTTTACGGGCCTTGATCGAAGGCGTGAGTTTCGCGGCGCTGGCGCTGGTGGTCTATCTCTGCGCGCTGCCATTCATTTTGTTTGCGGGTCTCGGCGTGATCATTTTGTTTCTGGCGAATTCTTACTTGCTCGGCCGGGAATATTTTGAGCTGGCGGCCATGCGTTTTCGGTCGCCGCGCGAGGCAAAGGCCCTGCGCAAAAGCAAGGCCGTTTATGTTTTTCTTGCAGGAATGTTCGTCGCGGTCTTCGTATCAATTCCGGTCGTCAATCTGGCGACGCCAATATTTGCCATGGCCTTCATGGTGCACGTCCACAAGAAGCTATCAGGCTCCAAACCGCAACTGATCGAACCGCTTCGGTGACCGTCAGTTTTTCGACCGGAGATCGATCACCCGCCTGGCCTTGCCGAGGGAGCGCTCCACGGTGCCGGGTTTCACCGTGCGAACGGTTGCCGTTACTCCCATCAATTCCTTGATGTGGTGAGCGAGATCGCGGTCGCAGGCGGCCAATACGCCGCTGCCGGCGTCCGCGCGTGCCTCCACTACCACCGTTATCTCGTCTAGCCGCTCGACGCGCCGCAACTCGATCACAAAATGGGGCGCCAGCCGCTCGTCTTTGAGAATGATCTCCTCGATCTGGCTTGGAAACACATTGACGCCGCGCACGATCATCATGTCATCGGATCGGCCAGCGACCTTTTCCATTCTGCGCATCGATCGTGCCGTGCCCGGCAGCAAGCGCGAGAGGTCCCGGGTGCGGTAGCGCACGATCGGCATTGCTTCTTTTGTCAGCGTTGTAAAAACCAGCTCGCCGACCTCGCCATCCGGCAACACCTTGCCGGTCGCCGGATCGATCACCTCCGGATAAAAATGATCCTCCCAGATGTGGGGTCCGTCCTTGCTCTCGATGCATTCGCAGGACACTCCGGGTCCGATGATCTCGGACAGCCCGTAATTATCGATGGCGTGCAGATCGAACGCGTCCTCGATCTCGGCGCGCATGGCATTGGTCCAGGGTTCGGCGCCACACATCGCGATCTTCAGCGAGGACTGGCGCGGATCGACGCCCTGTGCGTGGAACTCATCGAGAATCGCGAGCAGGTAGCTGGGCGTTACAAAAATAATGTCGGGTTTGAAATCCGCAATCAATCGTACCTGGCGCTCGGTCATACCGCCTGACACCGGCACGACAGTCAGTCCCAGCCGCTCGGCGCCGTAATGAAAGCCTATGCCGCCGGTGAACAGGCCGTAGCCATAGGAATTTTGCACCAGCATGCCGGACTGGCAGCCGGCGGCCCGCATGGAACGCGCCATGACATCGGCCCAGGTCTCCAGATCGCGCCGGCTATACCCGACAACTGTTGCTTTGCCGGTGGTGCCGGACGAGGCATGCACCCGCAGAACCTGTTCGCGCGGGATGGCGAACATCCCGAACGGGTAGTGATTGCGCAAATGATCCTTGGTCGTGAACGGAAATTTCTGCAGATCGTCGAGGGATTTCAAATCATCGGGATGCACGCCGGCCTTTTCGAAGCTCTTTTTATAATGTTCGACATTTTCGTAGGCATGATTGAGCGTCGCTTTCAGGCGCTGGAGCTGGAGCGCTGCAATCTCGTCGCGCGAGGCGATCTCGATCGCGTCGAAGCTTTCGCGGCGCGGCGTGAGATTGACGCCTTTGAGCTGCAATCGCGGCATAGGTCCTCTCCGACGGACATTTCCTCGCGCTAGATTTTTCGCTGCGAGGCGTTCCAGTGCTTCTCAAGGTTTGCGATCAATGCCGGGCTGAAATGGCAATAAGCCTGTTCGCGGCAATAGACCGCCATATAGCGGCGGAAGGTATCGAGTGGCTCTTCGCCAACGCGCAAGGCGCGCCGGTTGCCGGCAGCGCTCACCACCCCGGAACTGGTGAAATCGTCGCACACCTTCATCACCGTCCGCTCAACCTCGTCGGGCGAAACGACAACGTCGCAGACCATGCGCCCTTCGGGGGAATCGCACTCAAGTCGCCTTCCCATCAGGATTGCCTGCCGCGCGATGCGCGGTCCGACGAAGCGCGGGAAACGCAAATTGGCAGCGCCGGGGATGATGCCCTCCTTGCGAGCCGGTAGTGTCATGTAGGCGTCCGAGCCGGCGACCACGTAGTCCATGGCCAGCAAATACTGGCAGCCGCCGCCGATGGCGAAGACGTCGAGCTGCGCGACCCAGGGCTTTTCGCGCGTGCCGCCATAAAGTTCATCCGGACCGGCGCCACCCATCGCCAAACCGCGAAACATTTTGTTCACGACGCCCATGTCGCGGCGGATGTACCAGAGGTAGGGAATCTTGCCGCGATAGAGGTGAGTGAGGTTGATCCCGGCGGAAAATATGTTGCGGTCTTTGTATTTCGGATGATCAACCACCGCTCCCCGTAGCACGCAGATTTCGCTCAGCGGATCGAGGATGGCGATGTCGGCCGCGGTCTCGGTGTCGTCGAGCGTGTCGTCATCCTCGGCATTGAGAAAGCGCGGATTATTGACGGTGACGACCGCGGCCTTGCCGTGCCGCTCGACACGCGCGGGGCCGAAGTCGATCACGCCTCTCTTGATGAATTCTGCGCTGCGCTGCAAGGCCTCCGGTTTCGGCAGCAGCATCGCTTCGCAGAGATGCGATCCCGTGTCGGGGACAGCCAGCACTTGCGCGAGAAAAATGCCCTGGTCGACTTCGACGCCGTCTTTCTCGCTCTGCATCAGTGTGTTTTCGGCCTCAACCTGTTTGCGCGTCGGCGTCAGGCCTGGCACGAGGCGGGCGGCATCATAAGCGAGTTCGTCGACACGCGGAAAATTGGACAGATTTCTAGTGAGCTTGCGGTAGACGGTCTCGGCGTGGCGTTTCAGAAAATTCTCACGTGCATTCCGGCAGGCAGACAGAATGAAGTCTGCCGCCACCTGCTGCGCCGCGGTACGCATTGGCTTTTTCGGCAGCTTCGCCAGCAGGTCGGCGCCGCCGCGCCACATTTTCGCGCCGTCGGCCACGTCGCGCTTGAAATTTCCGGAAATCCGCCATGGTCCCATTTTGGTCCACGCGAGCGCCGGTTTGGGAGGCAGCCCAGCGGCGCGGAGACAATCTATCTGTGTCTGACGAATATGTGCGAGCGCTTTGGCAAGCGAAGAACCTTCCATACGCACTCTCCCAGACTGTTACCGTCTCAGACGACCGTCTTACATGACGGTCTTGCCCGGCCATTGGCACAGGTCCGCAATGATACATCTCTCGCATAGCGGCTTGCGCGCGACGCAAGTGTAGCGTCCATGCAGGATAAGCCAATGGTGGGCGTGACGCTTATATTCCGCAGGCACCACCTGCTCCAGTTTCGTTTCGACGTCGAACGGCGTCTTGCCGGTCGCCAGGCCCGTGCGATTGCCGACGCGGAATATATGGGTATCGACTGCAATCGTCGGCTCGCCGAAAGCAATATTGAGAACAACATTCGCGGTCTTGCGGCCGACGCCGGGCAAAGCCTCCAGCGCCTCGCGCGAGCGCGGCACCTGTCCTCCGTGCTCCGCGATGAGTTTTTGCGATAGCGCGACGACATTTTTGGCTTTGTTACGGAACAGGCCAATGGTCTTGATCAGGTCGCGCACCCGCTCTTCACCGAGCGCGGCCATCTTTTCCGGCGTGTCGGCGAGCGCAAACAGCGCCGGCGTCGCCTTGTTGACGCCGGCATCCGTCGCCTGCGCGGACAGCACCACCGCGACCAGCAGCGTGAAAGGGTTGATGTGTTGCAGCTCGCCCTTGGGCTCGGGGTTTGCAGCCTTGAAGCGGCGGAACGCCTCCTCGATCTGCGCCGGCGTCCATTGCGGCAGAGCTCCCGCCGCAGCCTTGCTGTCGGCGGCCGCGCGCTTGCGGGCCGGCTTTACCTTCGCCCGCTGCACTTTGCGCGGCTTTTTCTTGCGTGCTTTTCCCGGTGCCTTGCGGGCCGTTTTTTTCGCCATGAATTCGGTATACTGAGGGCAATGACCGCGGACAACGCCGACGACCTTGAACCCACGATCTTTTCAGCGACGCTGACCCCTCACCGCTCGCTCGGCCGCGTCGGATTTCTGGTTCTGATGTTGCTGTTCGGCGGCGTCAGCTTCGTCACCGGCGTCCTCTTCCTTGTCATCGGCGCCTGGCCGGTGTTCGGATTCTTTGGCCTCGACGTGTTGCTGCTCTACTGGGCGTTCCGGCTCAACTATCGCCACGCCGAAGCATACGAACAGGTGACGGTGACGTCATCCACCCTCAAAGTCCGTAAGGTCAGCCATCTGGGGCGCGTCCGTGAATGGGTGCTCAACCCGCTTTGGGTCCGGCTCGACAAAGTCGAGCTCGATGAATTCGGCATCGACCGCCTTTTTCTGGTGTCGCGCGGCCGCAAACTGTCGATAGCGACGTTTCTGGGGCCCGATGAAAAGGCAAGTTTCGCGAAGGAACTCGGAATCGCCCTGAATGAAGCCCGGCGCGGTCCCACCCGGACCGTGTTCGAATAGGCAGAAATCGGGTGGTTACGCTCCGCCAATCACCCTAAATAGCGGTCATGAACATGACACTGGCAAAAACGGCACTGACCGACCGCTTCACCGAGTTCGCACCGCTCTCAACTGCGGCGGCGGATTACGACATCGTCCGGCGCGCGATCGCTCACATCCGTGGCAACTGGCGCGCCCAGCCGGAAATCGACGTCATCGCCGACGCTGCCGGCGTAACGCCGACCGACCTGCATCACTTGTTCCGCCGCTGGTGCGGGCTGACGCCGAAAGCATTCCTTCAGGCTTTGACACTCAACAGCGCGCGCGAACTACTGCGCTCCTCCGCAAGCGTTCTCGACACAGCCTACGAGGTCGGCCTGTCCGGGCCAGGCCGCCTGCACGATTTGTTCGTGACCCACGAGGCGATGTCGCCGGGCGAATGGAAAGCCGGCGGCGAAGGTCTCACCATAACTTACGGATTTCATCCCTGCCCGTTCGGCATGGCGCTGGTGATGACAACGCTGCGCGGGCTCGCTGGCCTTGCGCTCGCCGATGCAGGCAAGGAGCGTTCGGCACTTAAAGACATGCGCGCGCGTTGGCCAAAGGCACGCTACGTGGAAGACTTTACGGCAACTGCCGCGACAGCGCGGCGCATCTTCGATCCGTCCCTCTGGCGTAAAGACCAGCCATTGCGCGTGGTGATGATCGGCACCGACTTCGAAGTGCGCGTGTGGGAAAAGCTGCTCGACATTCCGATGGGCCATCTCACCACTTATTCCGAGCTCGCCGCACGTGCCGGCTCGCCCAAGGCTGCACGCGCGGTCGGAGCCGCGGTCGGCAAGAATCCGATTTGTTTCGTGGTGCCGTGCCATCGCGTGATCGGCAAGAGCGGCGAGCTCACCGGCTATCACTGGGGCCTCACACGCAAGCGCGCGATTCTCGGCTGGGAAGCCGGAATGGCGGCGGCCTAGCTACGCCGCCAGATCGAGCTTCGAGGCCACCGTTGAATCGGCATTGAGCCGATAGATCATCGGCACGCCGGTATCCAGATTGAGCTTGGTGATGGTTTCGGGCGTGTGCTTGTCGAGCACCATCACCAGCGCGCGCAGCGAATTTCCATGCGCCGCCACCAGCACGCGCTCGCCACGCAGCACACGCGGCAAGATTTCCCGGATGTAATAAGGCAGAACGCGCGCGGCAGTATCGCGCAGCGATTCCCCGCCGGGCGGCGCGATATCGTAGGAGCGGCGCCAAACATGGACCTGCTCCTCGCCCCATTTCTTGCGCGCGTCGTCTTTATTCAGCCCCACGAGATCGCCGTAGTCGCGCTCGTTAAGCGCCTGGTCCTTGAACACCGGAATTGAGGTCTGGCCCAGTTCGCCGAGCATCAGATCGAGCGTGCGCTGCGCGCGCTTGAGCGCGGAGGTAAAAGCGACGTCAAACTTGATTCCCTGCGCCTTCAACTTGCGGCCGGCCTCGCGCGCTTCGCTGACGCCCTTGTCGGTCAGGTCAACGTCGCGCCAGCCGGTAAACAGGTTTTTGAGATTCCAGTCGCTCTGGCCGTGGCGCACGAGCACGAGAAGACGATCGGTCATTGGTACCCTCAGAAATCCTTCAATCCTAGAACGTCCGTCATCGAATAAAGTCCCGGCTTTTGCGTGCGGCCCCAGGCCGCGGCATGCAGGGCGCCGCGCGCGAAGATCATGCGGTCTTCGGCTTTGTGCGTGAGCTCAATGCGTTCGGCTGGACCGGCAAAGATCACGCTGTGCTCGCCGACCACGCTGCCGCCGCGCAAATTCGCAAATCCGATGTCGCCGGGATGACGTGCACCGGTGTTGCCGTCGCGGCTCCGCACCGAGTTTTTGTCGAGCTCAATACCGCGGCCTTCCGCCGCCGCACGACCAAGCATCAGTGCGGTGCCGGATGGCGCGTCGACTTTCTGGTTGTGGTGCATTTCCAGAATTTCGATATCGAATGAATTGTCGAGTGTCTTGGCCACGCGCTTCACCAGCGCCGCCAGCAGATTGACGCCAAGACTCATATTGCCGGACTTGATGATGACCGCGCTTTTGGCAGCGTCCTTGATTTTGGCTTCATCGGCCGCGTTCAGGCCTGTCGTGCCCACGACATGCACCTTGCCGGCCTTGGCCGCGAGCGCTGCAAAGGCAACGGTCGCGACCGGCGCCGTGAAGTCGATGATGCCGTCAGCCTTTGCAAGCAGCGGCACGGCGTCGCCGGTCAGCTTGATACCATTCTCCGGAAGGCCGGCGAGGACGCCGGCGTCCCAGCCAAGCAGCGGCGAACGCGCGTCTTCGAGGGCGCCCGCGAGCGCAAATTCCTTGCTATCCGCAATCGCCTTGACCAGCGTGCGGCCCATCCGCCCGCCGGCGCCGGCGACCACGAGCCGCATCTCGGCCATGGCTCCAACTCCTGAAACGTGGGCGTCGGTATAGCGCGGGAACCGGCAAAAGGCACTAGAGCATGATCCCGAAAAGTGGTTGCCGGTTTTCGGAAAAGATCGTGCTCAATCGTTTTACGGCTGCGGACCGTCATAGCCCTCGACCACAACGATATCGGCGGTGGCGTGCGGCAGGCGCAGCTTCATGTTCTGTTGATATTCGGGCGAATTGTAGCAGGCCAGCGCCGAGGCATAGTCGGGAAACTCGATCACGACGTTCCGCGAGCGTGCGCTGCCTTCCACGCACTCGAATTTGCCTGCCCGGATCACGTAGCGGCCGCCGAATTTCTTGAAGATGGCCTGATTACCCATGGCGTAGGGCTTGTAGCCCTCATCGCTCTTCACATCGACCCGGCCGATCCAGTAGCCCTTCGGCATTTCGCGCCCTCCGCTGCTATTTCTTCGCTTGTTCAATCTCGGCGACAATCGCATCGGCCGCAGCCTTCGGATCGCGCGCCTCCACGATCGGGCGGCCAACGACAAGATAGTCGGCGCCGGCCTCGATTGCGCGTGCGGGCGTCATGATCCGTTTCTGGTCACCCTGCGCGCTGCCCGCCGGCCTGATCCCCGGGGTCACCAAAACCATTCCGGGCCCGGCAATGTCGCGTAGCGTCGCCGCTTCCTCCGCCGAGCAAACCAGCCCGTCGACACCGGTATCGCGCGCCTGCGCCGCACGCGCGACCGCCAGTTCCTTGACGTTCATCTCGTAGCCGGCGGCGGCAAGATCGGCATCGTCGTAGGACGTCAGCACGGTCACGGCCAGAATGCGCAGCCTGGATCCCTGCTTGCCTTCGACCGCCGCCTTCATCGTTTGGGGATAGGCGTGCACCGTGAGAAACGTCGCGCCGAGCTGAGCAACGCTCTCGACACCCTTGGCCACGGTGTTGCCGATGTCGTGCAGCTTGAGATCGAGAAAGACCTGTTTGCCGGCGGCAATCAATCCGGCCGCGAACGGCAGGCCGCCCGCGAAAGCAAGCTGGTAGCCAATCTTGTAGAACCACACTGAATCGCCGAGCCGTGTCACCATAGCCTCAGCCGCCGCCAGCGTCGGCACGTCGAGAGCCACGATCAATCTTTCGCGCGCATCCAACGACACAGGTCACTCTCCTCGCGACATCAAGCGCGACATTTCTACCAAACGCTCGAGCTCGGTGCGAAACAGATTGGCGGTGCCGACATCAGCGATGTTGTCCATATCGTCGAACGCACTCTCTGCGCGCTGGATCGCCACCTGCTCGGGGATGACCAAGGCCCCGCACCCAAGTTCGAGAATTTGCCGCAGCGCCATCAGCGAACGCAGACCACCGGCGCGTCCGGGTGACGCCGACGCAATCGCGAATACGCGGCCCTTGAAGGCGGCATAGGTCGGATCGCCGCGTTCGCGCACGCGCGATACCCAATCGATTGCATTCTTGAGGAGCGGCGTCACCGATGCGCTGTATTCGGGACTGGCGATAAACACGCCCTGATGAGCCATGATCATTTGCTTGAGCTTGAGGGCATTGGCCGGCTGTCCGGCGCGCACGTCGAGATCTGCCTCGTAGATCGGCAGCGGATAGTCGGCGAGCGAAATACGGGTGACGTCGACGTCGAGCAGCGTCAGTTCTTTGGCAGCCAATGCCGCAAGCTTGACATTGTACGAGCCGGTGCGGGTCGACCCGGGCAGAACGAGGATTTTGGGGATCGGCATCAACGGCTCCGCTTACGCGGGCGATGACACCACACCATCAGCGGCCGCGATAGACCCACACGCGCGCGGGCGGCAGGTTCATCCAGATCAGCTCAGAGGCCTCCGCGCGGATTCCAGAGAGCCCTTTTGGAATCGGCGGGAGCATCGCGTAAGTGAATTGCACGAACGGCGCGCCTTCGGCGAGCAGCGTCATCGCATCGGAAATCAGACGCAGCCGCGTGCGGAGCGGCTTGGTGACGAGCGGTAATCCCGAGACAACCGCCGCAGCGGGCTCGTCCACGTAGTTCTCCAGCAGGCGCCGCAACCGGTATGCATCGCCCTGCACAACAGTCGCCGCCGGATAACGCGTGCGCAACAGCCGGCAGAAATCCGGATTGAATTCGACAAGGACCAGGCGCGCCGGGTCGACGCCCTGTCGCACAAGCGCCTCCGTCACCGGACCGGTGCCGGGGCCGAGTTCGATAACCGGGCCGGTGGAATTGGGGTCGACATATCGCGCCATGGCGCGGGCGAGCACGCGGCTCGAGGGCATCACCGCCCCGGTCGAAATAGGCTTTTCCATCCATGTACGGATGAACTGCATCTCGTCATCGAGACGCAGGTTCTTTTTTTCGACTCGGGCGATTGAGGGTGATTGCATAGTTGCGAGGTCACGCCTTACACGCGGCGGGCCCCGCCGCAACATCCACGGGTATAGGGACCAAGGCAGGGGGTCAAGATGGGCTACCCCGACTGGCTGCCCCGGCTTCCAAGACCGTCAAGAAACTCTTTGACTCGACTAAAGAAACCGGCCGATTCGGGCTGCGTATCCTCAGAAGACAGCTTTTCGAACTCGGCCAGCAGTTCACGCTGGCGTTTAGTGAGGTTTTGCGGCGTCTCCACCGCTACCTGAACGTACATGTCGCCCGTTTGTTTCGCCCGCAGAACCGGCATGCCCTTACCGGCCAGACGGAAACGCCGGCCGGTCTGTGTCCCGGCCGGGACTTTCACCCTGGCCTTGCTGCCGTCGATCGCCGGCACCTCGAATTCGCCCCCGAGCGCCGCGCTCGCCATCGAGATTGGCACGCGGCAATGCAAATCGGCTCCGTCGCGCTGGAAAAACTCATGCGGGGCGACTTCCAGAAAAATATAGAGGTCGCCGGGCGGGCCCCCGCGCAATCCGGCCTCGCCCTCGCCTGCCAGACGAATGCGGGTTCCGTCTTCGACGCCGGTCGGGATATTGACCGACAGCGTACGCTCGCGCGTGACGCGCCCGCCGCCACCGCAAACCTTGCAGGGATCGTCGATAACCTGGCCGCGGCCGTGGCAGGTCGGGCAGGTCCGCTCCAGCGTGAAAAAGCCCTGAGCATGCCGGATTTTGCCGGCACCGCCGCAGCTCGCGCACTGTTTTGGTTTGGTCCCGGCCTTCGCGCCGCTGCCGGAGCAGGCTTCGCAAGTCACCGAAGTCGGAATGCGAATCTGCGCCGTCTTGCCGGTAAATGCCTCGTCGAGGGTAATTTCCATGTTGTAGCGCAGGTCGGAGCCGCGCTCACGGCCCGTCCCGCGTCCGCGCGCGGATCCCATGCCGAAAATGCCCTCAAAAATATCGGCAAAGGTCGAACCGAAATCGGCACCGAAGCCGTGCGCCCCGCCGCCCATGCCGCCGTGCTCGAAGGCTGCGTGGCCGAAACGGTCATAGGCGGCGCGCTTGTCGCCGTCCTTGAGCACGTCATAGGCCTCGTTGACTTCCTTGAAGCGGTGCTCGCACTCCTTGTCGCCCGGATTGCGATCCGGGTGATGCTGCATCGCAAGCTTGCGAAATGCCGCCTTGAGGTCGACCTCAGTGCAGGTGCGGGTAACGCCCAGGACTTCGTAGTAGTCGCGCTTGGACATCCAGGTACCGCCCTAATTTACCGCGCCGGGACAGCCGTACTTGATTCGGCCACCCATGGTCCCTGCAAAGATGCACCCCCGGACCTAAGTCCGGGGGTGGCAGCAATTGCGAATGACCCGCGCATGGCTTGCGCCCTGCAATCAGGCGGATTTCTTTTTGTCGTCGTCGACTTCGGTAAATTCCGCGTCGACCACGTCTTCCTTCTTTTCAGCTGAACCATCGCCATCAGCACCGGGAGCGCCAGGGGCACCAGGAGCGCCTTCCTGTTGCTGCTTGTACATGGCTTCGCCCAGCTTCATCGAAGCCTGAGCGAGTGTATTGGTCTTGGCCTGGATCGCCGTTGCATCGTCGCCCTTCAGCGCTTCCTTTAGATCGGCAATTGCATTTTCGATCGCGGTCCGCTCGGCGTCGCCGACCTTCGCGCCATGCTCGGACAACGCTTTCTCGGTGGAATGCACCAGCGCCTCGGCGTGGTTCTTGGCTTCAACAGCAGCTTTGCGCTTCTTGTCCTCTTCGGCGTGCGCTTCCGCGTCCTTGACCATCTTTTCGATGTCGGATTCGGACAAGCCGCCCGAGGCCTGGATGCGGATCTGCTGCTCCTTGCCTGTGGCCTTGTCCTTGGCCTGGACGTTGACGATGCCGTTCGCGTCGATATCGAACGTGACCTCGATCTGCGGCACGCCGCGCGGCGACGGCGGAATGCCAACCAGATCGAACTGGCCGAGAATCTTGTTGTCGGCCGCCATCTCGCGCTCGCCCTGGAATACGCGGATGGTCACCGCGTTCTGATTATCCTCAGCGGTGGAGAAGACCTGGGACTTCTTGGTCGGGATAGTGGTGTTGCGGTCGATGATGCGCGTGAACACGCCGCCCAGCGTCTCGATGCCGAGCGAAAGCGGCGTCACGTCGAGCAACAGCACATCCTTGACGTCGCCGGCGAGCACGCCGGCCTGAATGGCGGCGCCGATGGCGACCACTTCATCCGGGTTGACGCCCTTGTGCGGCTCCTTGCCGAACAGCTGCTTCACGACTTCCTGCACTTTCGGCATGCGCGTCATGCCCCCGACGAGCACGACCTCGTTGATCTGCGCGGCCGAGATGCCCGCATCCTTGATGGCCTGCTTGCAGGGCTGGATCGTCTTCTGGATGAGATCGTCGACCAGCGCTTCGAACTTGGCGCGGGTAAGCTTCATGGTCAGATGCTTCGGACCCGAAGCATCTGCCGTGATGAACGGCAGATTGATTTCTGTCTGCGTGGTGGACGACAGCTCGATCTTCGCTTTTTCAGCCGACTCCTTCAGCCGTTGCAGCGCGAGCTTGTCCTTGCGCAGGTCGATGCCCTGCTCTTTCTGGAACTCGTCGGCGAGGTAGTTCACCAGCCGCATGTCGAAGTCTTCGCCGCCCAGGAACGTGTCGCCGTTCGTGGACTTCACTTCGAACACGCCGTCGCCGATCTCGAGAATCGAAATGTCGAAGGTGCCGCCGCCAAGGTCATAGACCGCGATAGTGCCGGTCTTCTGCTTGTCGAGGCCGTAAGCGAGCGCGGCCGCAGTCGGCTCGTTGATGATGCGCAGCACTTCGAGACCGGCAATCTTGCCGGCGTCCTTGGTGGCCTGACGCTGCGCGTCGTTGAAATAAGCCGGGACGGTGATGACCGCCTGCTCGACCTTCTGCCCGAGATGAGCTTCCGCCGTTTCCTTCATCTTCTGCAGGATGAAGGCGGAGATCTGCGAGGGCGAATATTGCTTGCCGTCCTCTTCGACCCAGGCATCGCCATTCGACGCCTTGGAAATCTTGTAGGGGACGAGCTTCTTGTCCTTTTCGACCATCGGATCGTCGTAGCGGCGGCCGATCAGCCGCTTGACCGCGAAGATGGTCTTTTCCGGATTGGTGACCGCCTGGCGTTTGGCCGGCTGGCCGACGAGTCGCTCGCCGTCGTCGCTGAAGGCGACGATCGAAGGCGTCGTGCGCATGCCTTCGGCGTTCTCGATGACTTTCGGCGTCTTGCCTTCCATGACGGCGACGCACGAATTGGTGGTGCCGAGGTCTATGCCGATGACCTTGCCCATGGTTTTTCCTCTCAATTGCGGCAGGCCGGTCGGGCCGCAACCCGAAGGTTTTTGGCGCCCGAGTGGGAATGTCAGCGGCTCATCCGCAGACCCCCTATCCAGCCCCCTGGATACGCGATTCGCCGCGATTTCACGGCTTATGGCTCATATAGGAGGGCCCCCTAAGGCCGCAAGACAGTCAGTCACGAAATCGCGAGGGAACGGCCGCGCGTCGCCCTAATGGTTATCGGGGCATTGCCGCCTCGGGTCTGGCCGGGTAGGCACATCCATCCCATTTTCCCTGAAAGGCCGTGGTGCTCATGCTCCGCCGACTGTTTGTTTACGTTCTTTTCGCCGTGGCCAGCCTGGCAAGCCTCGCGCCCGCCGCCACCGCCGCGACCGTCTTCCCGCCCGGCCTGCGGGTCGGCTTGGAGCCCCCGGTCGGCATGACCCCGAGTGCGCGTTTTCCCGGGTTCGAGGACACCGCGCAAAATGCTGCCATCACGATTCTGGACCTCCCGTTGAGCGCCTACCACGAACTCGAAACCGCGGCCTTCAACAAAGTCCAGCGCGACCTTGAGCAGCCGAAGCGCGAGAGTTTCCCCTTTGAAAGCGGTATCGGATTCCTGATCAGCGGCACCGCCCACCAAAATGGCGTCGCCGTGCGACGCTGGTCGCTACTGGCGCAGGCTGTTGGTGGATCTGTCCAAAATCTGACAGCACTGATCAACGTGGAGGTGCCGGAAAGCGCCCTTTCGGTCTATTCGGAGGAAATCATCCGCAAGGCGCTCGCAAGCGTCACGTTCAGGCCGACGCCGGTGCAGGAACAGCTCGGGCTTCTGCCCTTTAAGCTCCGCGAACTGGCCGGCTTTCGTATCGCGCAGATATCGCCCACGGGCGGCATCATCCTTGCCGATGCGACGCCCGACAATACGGGTCCGCAGCCGTTCATGATCATAACGGTGGAGCGCGGCGGACCTGCTGAACCGGCCGACCGCTCACTTTTCGCGCGCGATTTGATGGCGAACGCGCCCATACGCGACCTTTCCCTGCAATCCGCCGAGCCGATGCGAATCGGCGGCCTGCCGGGTCACGAGATCAGGGCGCAGGGCAAAGGACCCGCCGGCGATCCCGTCTCCATGGTGCAATGGCTTCGCTTCGGTGGCAGCGGCTACTTGCGTGTGATCGCTATAAGCCCGACGGACAAATGGGAGCAATCGTTCATCCGCTTCCGGGCCGTTCGCGATGGCATCGAGGGTCGGTGAGAGACTACTTGGCGCGGTCGCCGGGAGGCGGATTGTCGTTGGCGGAAGACGCCGGCTTCGGCGCAGCCTTGCTGACCGCAACCATTGCCGGGCGCAGCACGCGATCACCGATCATATAGCCGGCCTGGATGACCTGCGCGACCTGGCCCGGAGGCAGATCTGATGTTGGGAGTTCGTACATCGCCTGATGCACGTTGGGATCAAATCGCTCGCCCTCCGGCGAGAATTTCTTCACGCCGTTTTTTTCCAGGCTTTTCAAAAGTTCGCGTTCAGTGAGTTCGACGCCTTCGATGAGGGCCTTCACTTTGGCGTCGGCGGCCTCACGTAATTCGGGTCCGATCGCCGCCAGGGCACGATGCATATTATCGGCGACCGCCAGCACGTCGCGCGCAAACCCGGCGATACCATACACGCGCGCATCGAGAACCTCGCGCTCGGTCCGTTTGCGCAGATTCTCCATTTCGGCAAGCGTGCGCAGCAATTTGTCCTTGAACTCCGCGCCTTCACGCCTGGCCTCGGCGACGGGGTCAACCGTCTCGGGCGCCGTGGTGTTGTCAGCGTCTGCAGCCATGGTTTCGGCCTGGCGAGCGGTGGGGTCCGTCATCGGGGTCAATCCGTCCTCAGCAATATCCGGATGCCCCGCATATCAGGGCTCCGGCGTGAAAAATCAAGCGTTTAAGGCGTAAGAAGGCGGCTGACGACCCGCGCCGTATAGTCAACCATGGGAATAACACGGGCATAGTTGAGCCTTGTAGGCCCGATCACGCCGATTACCCCGACGATACGCCCCTGGCTGTCGCGGTAGGGCGCAACAATAGTAGACGAGCCGGAAAGCGAGAACAGCTTGTTCTCCGAGCCGATGAAGATACGGACGCCGTCGGCACGCTCGGCACGGCCCAGCAGGTCGATCACGCCGCGCTTGGTCTCCAGCGCATCGAACAGCGAGCGCACGCGCTCGAGATCTTCGAGCGCGTGCAGATCTTCCAGAAGATTGGCATGGCCGCGCACGATGAGCTGACGGTCTTCGCTGTCACCGCCCGACCAGCTGGCGAGGCCCGTCGCAATGACCTTCTGCGTGAGCTGATCGAGCTCGGCCTGTCCCTCCGCCACCGCCCGTTCGATTTCGACTTGCAAGTCGGCGAGCGTTTTGCCGCGAATCCGCGAATTGAGAAAATTGGCCGCCTCGACCAGCGAGGACGTAGGCAGCCCGGCGGGCACATTCAGCACGCGGTTTTCGACCTGTCCGTCCTCTGCCACGAGAACCGCCAAGGCGCGTTCCGGCTCGAGCCGCACGAACTCGACGTGCTTGAGCCGCACATTGATTTTGGCGGTCAGCACGACACCGGCCGACCGTGTCAGACCCGACAACATCTGAGAGGCTTCGGTCAGCACCGCTTCAATCGATTTGGCGCTATTCGAGCCGGCGATCTGAGCTTCAATCGACCGGCGATCCTGCTCCGCCAGGTCGCCGACCTGCATCAATGCATCGACGAAGAACCGCAATCCGATTTCTGTCGGCAATCGCCCGGCCGACGTGTGCGGAGCATAGATCAGGCCGAGCTGTTCCAGGTCCGACATCACGTTGCGAACCGACGCCGGCGACAGCGCGATCGGCAACAGTCTCGACAGATTGCGCGAGCCGACCGGCTCGCCGGTCGTGAGGTAGCTTTCGACGATCTGCCGGAATATCTCGCGCGAACGCTCGTTGAGAGCCGCCAGGCTCACCTGTGTCGCGCCGATCGGGATGTCGTGGGAGGCCAATGCCAACTCCTCAAGTACCAGCCAACAATTGACCATTAGTGCGGTCTTGTTCAAGCCGGGCGTATGGTTAAGGTGTGCGCCCGATCGTAAAGGAGCTGCCCGATGCGGCCGAGCCGCCGACAAGTCGACGAATTGCGTTCCGTTTCGCTCGAGCGCGGCGTGGTCAAATATGCCGAAGGCTCCTGCTTCGTGAAATTCGGCGATACCCACGTCCTGGTGACGGCGAGCCTCGAAGAGCGCCTGCCGCCCTGGCTCAAGGGCCAGGGGCGCGGTTGGGTCACAGCCGAGTACGGGATGCTGCCGCGCGCAACGTCCGAACGAACACGGCGCGAGGCCAGCGCCGGCAAACAAGGCGGCCGCACCGTCGAGATCCAGAGGTTGATCGGACGCAGCCTGCGGTCGGTCATCGACCTGCCCGCGCTTGGCGAGCGCCAGATCACGCTCGACTGCGACGTGATCCAGGCCGACGGCGGCACCCGCACGGCTTCGATCACCGGCGCATGGGTCGCGCTTGCCGATTGCCTGAGCTGGATGAAAGCGCGCGACATGATCAAGGCCGAAGTGCTGCGCGATCACATCGCCGCCGTTTCCTGCGGCGTATGTAAAGGCACCGCGGTGCTCGATCTCGACTACGCCGAGGATTCGGAAGCCGACACCGATGCCAACTTCGTCATGACCGGCTCCGGCAACATTGTCGAAATCCAGGCAACCGCCGAAAAGACCCCCTTCAGCGAAGACCAGTTCTCGACGCTGCTGGCGCTCGCGCGCAAAGGCATCGAGAAACTCGTGGGCCTGCAAAAAATGGCGGTGATGTGAGCAGAAAACTCACGGGGCCCGTTGTGATTGCGACTCACAACCCGGGCAAGCTCAAGGAAATGCGCGAGCTGCTGGCGCCGTACGGGATTGCCACGCAATCAGCCGGCGAGCTCGGCCTGCCCGAGCCAAACGAAACGGGAAAGACATTCGCCGCCAATGCACGCATCAAGGCGGAAGCGGCAGCGCGCGCGAGCGGCAAGACGGCATTCGCCGACGATTCGGGACTGGTTATCGATGCGCTCGGCGGCGAACCGGGCATCCATTCCGCGCGCTGGGCGGGGCCCGATAAGGATTTTCGCGGCGCCATGAATCGCATCCAGACGCTGCTGGTCAAGCGCGGCGCCAAGAGACCCGAACAACGCCGAGCGCATTTCATCGCGGCGCTGTGCCTTGTCTGGCCGGATGGCCACATCGAGGAGTTCGAGGGCCGTGTCGACGGTGTTGCCGTGTGGCCGCCGCGTGGGGATAAAGGCTTCGGCTACGATCCGCTTTTTCGTCCCGATGGATTCGACCGCACGTTCGGCGAGATGGACGCGGACGAAAAACACGGACTGCCGCCAAAAGGCAAAGGCCTGTCGCACCGCGCACGTGCGTTCCTGAACCTGGCGGATGCTTGTTTGTCCAAACCTTGAGTCCGCCTCGAGGCTGTTCCCGATCGTTACAATTTTAATCAACTCTCGTCTTCGCGCCTGTCTTTGCGCTGGCTGCAAGCGTGCGCGCGAACTATGATGCTTAACATGTCGTTAACATCGCCTTTTGCCGTTTACGTGCACTGGCCGTTCTGCCTGTCGAAGTGCCCGTACTGCGATTTCAACAGTCACGTCCGTCATGATGGCGTCGACGAGGCGCGGTTCCTTTGCGCCTACGAGGCGGAGATTGCGGCAACTGCCGCGCGCGCGCCGGGCCGGACAGTATCGAGCATATTCTTCGGCGGCGGCACACCGTCGCTGATGCAGCCTTCGTCGGTGCAGGCGATCCTCGATTGCATCGGCAAGCACTGGAGCGTTGCGCCAGACGTCGAGGTTACGCTCGAGGCCAATCCCACCAGCGTGGAAGCGACGCGGTTTCGCGGATATCGCGCGGCCGGCGTCAACCGCGTTTCGCTGGGCGTGCAGGCACTCGACGATGCATCGCTGAAGGAACTCGGACGCTTGCACACGGCGCAAGAAGCGCTTGACGCGGTTGCCGTCGCCCGCTCGATCTTCGATCGTTACTCGTTCGATTTGATTTATGCCCGGCCGCGGCAAACACTCGATGCCTGGGCGGCGGAGCTCAAGCGCGCGATCGCGGAGGCCGCAGAGCACCTCTCGCTTTATCAATTGACCATCGAACCGGACACGCCGTTCTTCGGGCTGCACAAGGCCGGCAAGCTGATCGTGCCCGACGAGGATCTCGCGCGCGATCTCTACGATCTGACGCAATCGATCTGCTCCAAAGCCGGCCTGCCCGCCTATGAAATTTCAAACCACGCCCGGCCCGGCGCGGAGTGCCGCCACAATCTGGTTTACTGGCGCGGCCACGACTATGCAGGCGTCGGGCCCGGTGCGCACGGCCGTCTCACAATCGATGGACGGCGGGTCGCGACTGCGACCGAAAAACGGCCAGAGGCCTGGCTCTTGCGGGTGGAAGAAACCGGCACCGGCTTCACCGTCGATGAGAAACTCACGTCAGGTGAAGCAGCCGATGAATATCTCCTGATGGGATTGCGCTTGGCCGAAGGAATCGATACCGCGCGCTACAGCGCGCTGTCGGGCCGCAGCCTCGATCCAAGACGGATTTCGATATTGCGCGGAGAGGGCGCCATCGAAACGACCACCGATGGCCGCTTGCGCGTTACGAAAAGCGGCTTTCCTCTGCTCGACGCTGTGGTGGCGGATCTCGCCGCCTGACCTCAGGTGCCCGGCGCAAATGAATGCGGAGCCGGGCTTATCACCTGGCCGCCCGCCGGCGCCACGCGCAGCACCGCGAGTCCACGTTCGTTGGGACCCTCGGGACGGAAACGGAAGACGCCGTCAATACCCGCAAAACCCGAAGCGTTGGTCAGGACCTGTTCGCTGAATCGTTGCGGCCCTTGTGTCTTCACCAGTGCCGCAACCAACGCCACCGCGTCATAGGCAAGCGTCGCAGTACGCACCGGGTCTTGCCCATAGCGAGCGCGATAGCGTGCCGAGAAATTACGGAAGCCAGTCGATTCGGGCGCCGCATACCAGCCGCCATCGAGCGCCGGGGTCGAGAAGATGCGCGGGTCGTCCCAAAGCCCCGTACCGAGGAGCTGCACCCGCTTGAGATTGACGCCGCTGGTGGTCAGTGCCTGCACGACTTGCGGCACGGCGTCGGCGCCATCCGGAATGAAAATGCTGTCGACCTGGTTCGCAGCCTGACTGACGCGACGGGCGGCCTCCGCCATTCTGTTCGCATCGAGCGGGTATTTTTCCAAAGCGACCACGCGACCGCCGCGGCGCGACACTTCCTGCTGGAAGGCCGCCTCAACAACAATACCGTAAGCATTGTCGGGCAGCAGCGCGGCGAACGATCGCTTCCCGCGTGAAACGGCAAAATCGACAATTCGCCTTACGTCGGTCTCGGGCAGAAAGCTCAGCAGGTAGACGCCACGCGCCGCAACGCTCGCATCGGTCGAGAACGCAATCACCGGAATATTGCGGGCGCGCGCGACCTGACCGACGGCGCTGACCGATTGCGCGAACAGCGGGCCGACGATAATTTCCGCGCCCTCGTTGATCGCTTGCTGGGCGGCCGCCTGTGCGCCCTGCGGGGTGCCGCCGTCGTCTTTCACCAACAGCTGGATATTCGGGCTTTTGAATTCCGCCAGCGCCATCTCCGCGGCATTTTTCATCGACTGCGCCGCAACGCCGGCATTGCCTTGCGCGGACAACGGCAGCACCAGACCCACGCGAACCTGACCGTCGCCCGCCTGCGCTGTTGGCGGCGGCTCGCCCGGTTGCGGCGTCGTGCCGCCACCTCCGAACTGGGTCGTACATGCCGCGACAAGCATTGCGGCCGTCGCGATAGACAAGACAGTGCGCGTGCGAACCCACACGTGCATCAATGCCCCCTCCTCACGCGACGTACCCGACATGGTCGCTCCCCACGCGACAGTTCTGTGTCAGTCGTAACCGGTATCGGCGATTTTGTCCCGCAAAAGTTAAGGCCCTGAATAAATGAAAATATTTGTTCCCGATGACGCGCCAGTGGTGGGCGTCTAGAGTGCCGGCCCATGACAGCTGAAAGCAAAGTGCGGTCCCGCGGCTACGCGCCATTCGGAACCGCGATTGCGGCGGACAAACCCGCGCCCGGGCTCTATCTGGTCGCGACGCCGATCGGAAATCTGGGCGACATCACGTTGCGCGCGCTTGAGCTGCTCGCCGGTGCTGACGTCATTGCCTGCGAAGATACCCGTGTCACCCGCAAGCTGACCGAGCGTTACGGCATCGCAACGCCGCTGACACCGTACCATGAACACAACGCCGCACAGGCGCGGCCGAAATTATTGGCACGATTGGCCGAAGGCCAGGCGGTCGCTCTGGTTTCAGACGCCGGCACGCCGTTGATCTCGGACCCCGGTTACAAACTGGTGCGGGCCGCATGCGAAGCCGGACATACGGTGAGTGCATCGCCAGGCCCGTCCGCCGTTCTCGCCGCGCTGTCGGTCGCGGCCTTGCCGACCGATCGTTTCTTTTTCGAGGGCTTCCTGCCGCCCAAACAAGGCGCGCGTCAAAAACGCATTGCGGCGCTCGCGAATATTCCGGCGACGCTGATCTTGTTCGAGGGAGGATCGCGCGTCGCAGCGACGCTCGCCGATCTTGCCAGCGCACTGGGGCCACGTGCGGCCACGATCTGCCGTGAGCTTACAAAGTTGCATGAGGAGGTGAAGCGAGGCGATCTCACAGCGCTGGTGCGCGACCATGTCAAAGGTGGCGAAACACGGGGCGAGTTTGTGATCGTGGTTGCCCCGCCCGATGCCAACGAGGGCAATGCGGACGATCTCGATGATCTGTTGCGCGGTGCGCTGAAGCGCGTCTCGGTCAAGGAGGCTGTCGCCGAAGTGGCAACTGCCACGGGCCGTCCGCGGCGGGAGGTCTATCAACGCGCACTCGCGCTCACCGGGGACACGGATCGTGGCAAAGAATGACCGGCAGCCGCGCCTCGCGAAGCCGGCGCCACGGCCCGAGCGACAAGCCGCCTTTCGGGTCGGTATCTCCGCCGAAAGCCGTGCCGCCGCATTCCTGATCGCAAAAGGATTCCGCATTCTTGCGCGGCGATGGCGAAGCCCGCGCGGCGAGGTCGATATTATCGCGCGCCGCCGCAGACTCCTGG
Organism: uncultured Alphaproteobacteria bacterium; assembly: GCA_963819915.1. Classification (GTDB taxonomy): domain Bacteria; phylum Pseudomonadota; class Alphaproteobacteria; order Rhizobiales; family Xanthobacteraceae; genus Pseudolabrys. The sequence continues at coordinate 228,045 of CAWFXX010000005.1, read as the reverse complement.
TGTTTGCAGAGGTGAAAGCGCGCGCCAACCTTGATGAAGCCGCAGAATCGATCAACGAACGTCAGCGGCGGCGGATCGCAGCGGCCGCCGAGGTGTGGCTCGCGGCAAACCCCGATGACAGGATCGAGGACATCCGTTTCGACGCGATACTGGTGGCGCCGGGAAAAATTCCGCGGCACATCCCGGCTGCGTTTGAAACTGACTAGAGGTCAGGCGCTCAGGCGTTCGAAGAACTGATCGACCTGTGCCCGGATGCGGCTGGCGACGCCGCCAAGATCATCCGCGACCGATTTAACGGCGGCGGCGCTTGAACGCGTATCTTGCGTAGCGGTGCCGACGAGGTTGACCTGGCTGGCAGTCTCCACCGTGCGCTCGGCAGCGATCTCGACGCCACGGGCGATTTCACTTGTCGCCGCGCCCTGCTGAGTGACAGCGGCGGCAATCGCACTGCTGATATTGCCGATTTCACGGATCGTATGTTCGATGCCGGTGATCGCGGCAATCGAGCGCTGCGTCGCGCGTTGCATGCCGGCGATCTGCGCCCCGATCTCTTCGGTTGCGCGGCTGGTCTGACCGGACAGCGCCTTCACTTCCCCGGCGACCACGGCAAAACCGCGGCCGGCCTCGCCGGCGCGCGCTGCTTCAATGGTGGCATTGAGCGCGAGCAGGTTGGTTTGCTCGGCAATGTCGGTAATGAGCTTGACCACGTCGCCAATGCGGGCTGCGGCCTCGTCCAGTTCCTTGACCGCCATGTTGGTGGATTCGACTTCGTTCACAGCCTTGGTGGCGATGGCATTCGACTGCGCGACCTGGCGATCGATCTCATTGACCGACGCGGACAGTTCATCCGCGGCTGAGGCGATATCGCGCACATTTGATGACGCTTCCGCGGAAGCTTCTTCCGCGCGTTTTGTCTTGCTCGATGCATCATCGGCGGCGGCGCCGAGCTGGGTCGACGCAGCGAGCATTTCATCTGAAATCCGTCCAAGCTCGGCCAGCGTGTTTTCGACCTCGGTGGAGAACTGCGATATCTCGTTCGACACCTGCTGCTGGCGTTTTGCCCGCAGATCGGCATTGTTGAGAACGGTGCGATTGAGCTCTTCATTGTTGCGCATCGCATTCTGGAATACGCCGATCGAGCGCGCGAGCGCGCCGATCTCATCGCTGCGATCGCTGAACGGGATGGAAATAGCGCCATCACCCGCCGCGACTGCAGCTGTCACCTTTGTGATCTCTGCGATCGGTTTCGTGACGCTGCGTCCGATGATGGCCACGCCGATGAGCGCCAGCACAACCGCGATGCCGGCGAGAACCGTCAGCAACAAGGCGGTATGGTCGATGCCCTCGTCGATCTGCGTGTAGATCTGACTTGCCGTATCGCTATAGTGCTCGCTCAGTGTCGCCAGGTCCTTGCTCAGCACAGTGCGAATTTCGCCAGACTGATTTTTATCAGCCCATTCGCGCGCGGCCTTCGGCCCGGATTTTTTGGCGATCGGTGCAAGTGCATACAGGGAATCCTGGTATCCGTTGATGCGGACGGCAAAGTTGCTGAACGCGAGTGCGTCGCTGTTGCGAACGCTGCGCTGCCAATCGCCGATCACACCGCTGATCTGATCCGTGACCTTGAGAAGCCCATCGGCATATTTGGCGGCTTCCGCGGCATCGGCTGACATATAGATGCCGCGCGATTCCATGACCGTGGCGTAGATCAGGCTGTTGATGCGCTCGACATTCCAGCTGCCGGCATTGGCCGATTCAAATTCGTCGGTCAGCGTCGCATGGTGGCGGGCCGCCGACACGGCAACCATCGACAGCGCGACGGTCGTCGCCGCCATCAGGGCAAAAATCGCGTATAGCCTCGCGGCGATCGAAAGCTTTGGCAGATTCACCAGTCTGGCCCCCCGGCCCGTGCAACATCGGTCCCGAAGCGGCTATAGTGCGTATAAATTGTTAATGCTTTGTTCGCCCATAGGTAGTCATGAGCCTCAAAATCGCTGTGCAAATGGATCCGATCCAGCGGATCAACATTAAAGGTGACTCGACCTTCGCCTTGCTGCTGGAAGCGCAAAAACGGGGTCACCAGCTCGCATATTATACGCCCGACCGGCTGGCGCTGCTCAACGGCCGCGTGTTCGCTCATATCGAATCCCTGAGCGTGCGCGACAAGGCCGGCGATCACTTCACGCTGGACAAGCCGCGGCGCGTCGAGCTCGCGGAATTTGATGTGGTGCTGCTGCGCCAGGATCCGCCCTTCGACCTCGCTTATGTGACGACGACACACCTGCTTGAGCGCATTCATCCCAGGACGTTGGTGGTCAATGACCCGGCACATGTGCGCAACGCGCCGGAGAAGGTCTTCGTAACGGAGTTTCCTGATCTGATGCCACCGACGCTCGTGTCACGCGACCTGGCGGAGATCAAGGCGTTCCGCGCCGAGCACGGCGATATCGTGATGAAGCCGCTCTATGGCAAAGGCGGCGAGGCAGTATTCAGGCTCGCGCGCGAGGATCTCAATTTCGGGTCGCTCTACGATTTGTTTACGACGACGTTCCGCGAGCAATGGGTCATCCAGAAATTCCTGCCGAATATCAAACTTGGCGACAAGCGCATTATCCTGGTGGACGGCGACTATGCGGGCGCGGTCAACCGCGTTCCGGCGCCCGACGACCTCCGCTCCAACATGGTGCGCGGCGGCGCGCCGGCGGCAACCGAGCTGACCAAGCGCGAGGCCGAAATCTGCAAACGCATCGGTCCCGCGCTGCGAGAGCGCGGCCTGCTGTTTGTGGGCATCGACGTCATCGATGGCTACCTGACCGAGATCAATGTCACCTCACCGACCGGCATCCGCGCCATCAAGAATCTCGGCGGGCCGGACGTCGCGGCACTGATCTTGGACAAGATCGAGCAAAAGCGGCGCAAATGATCGCGCAACGCAAAAACCGGTTTTTGAGCGCAGTCATGCGCAGGAAAGCGTCATGAGCGTCGCGCTCACCATTGCCACCACTGACTACGACCACTTCCGCGATTTCCGCCTGGGCCTGGTGCGCGCGGAAGGCATCGACGCAACCTGGCTCACGCTTGGCCATCACGAAATATTCTCGCGTTTTACATTCAATCGTGAATGGGACGTGTCGGAATTATCTTTTGCAAAATTCGCGGCACAGGTGACGCGGAAGGATTCCGATATCATCGGCCTCCCCGTTTATGCCTCGCGGCTGTTTCGCTTTGCGTCGTTCTATGTGAACCGCAAGGCCGGCATCAAAAGCGCCAAGGACCTCAAGGGCAAACGTATCGGTGTGCCGGAATGGGCGCATACCGCGGCGGTCTATATGCGCGGCTGGTTGATGAATGAAGGCGGTGTTGCGCTGTCCGATATGGAGTGGATTCAGGCCGGCACCAACGAGGCCGGCCGCATCGAAAAAGTCGAAATAACCCTGCCAAAAGGCGTTAAGCTCACCAGCATGCCGGACAAGACATTGAGCGGCATGATTGCATCCGGCGAGCTTGATTGCGTCATCATTGCGCGGCCGCCGAATTCATTTCGCGAGAAACATCCGGATGTCATTCGCCTGTTTCCCGACTACGAGGCGATAGAACAGAAATATTACGAGCAGACGCGCGTCTATCCGATCATGCACGTGATTGCGTTGCGTAAATCGATTCTCGAAGGCCAGCCGTGGATCGCGCGCAATCTCTACAATGCGTTCGAAGAATCCAAACGCCGCAGCTTCGAGCGCATTCTCGATCCCGCCGTATCCCGTTATCCCGTGCCTTGGCTGACCAACTATGCGCTGCGCACGCAGCAGGCGTTCGGCGGCGACATGTTTCCCTATGGCATCGAGGCGAACCGTCCGACGCTCGAGCTTTTTCTGCGCTATACTTATGAACAGGGTATCGCGCACCGGCTCACCAAGCCGGACGAGATTTTTCCCGCCGGCATCATGGCCTCGGTGAAGATCTGATTATTTTTCAGCGCGCCTGGCAGCTTCGGCGCGAATATCACTATCGGTGATTTTGCCGAGGTCGATCGGCGTTTTCAGGTTGCCGGCCTTTACCAGTTCGCCCTGCATCCAGTTCAACTTGTCGAGCGGCAGCCTGACGGCCGGATCAATGGCGCCCTGCTTAAGTGTATCATCATATGCATAAGCAGGACGCGGATCGTCGGGCTTGGCGTTAATGGTGTCTTGCGTGAGCTTGATCGTTTCATCGCGATGACCGGCCGCGAATTTCATCGCGTTCATTTCAGCAGCAATAAAGCCAATCGCCTCCTCGCGCCGCGCCGCGATTGTCTTTCCCGTCATGGTCAGGCACAGCCGCACATAGTTCGGCAGCGCGTCGCGACCGGCGATCAGCATCTTTACGTCCTTGGGTGCAACCGCCATGAATTCGGCGGCGACGATGCCGGCATCGGCGACACCGGCGACCACCGCCTTGAAGCGGTCGAGGTCGCCGCCGAGATTGGCAAAGCGCACATCCGCTGCCGGAATCTTGTTCTGATCAAGAATTGCATTGACCAGCAGGTTGGGCAGCGAGCCGGGCGCGGCCACCGCGATGGTCTTGCCCTTGAGGTCTTCGACTTTGCTGATGGTCGATCTCACCATCAGGCCATGCGGTACTCCCGGCCAGTCGCAACCAAGAATTCTTGATGTCGGCGCCACGCGCGCCCGCCAGGATTGCAGCGCCCGGTGATGACTCGATGCTGTCAAGTTCGCCGGCGAGCAAGGCCTTGTGAGCGGTGGCGCCGTTCTTCAGCGAAACGATTTCGACCTTGAGGCCATAACGCGCGGCGAAGTCGCGTTGACCGACCATCACCATGAAGCCGGCATCGCCCTTGGGCTCGATCACCCCGTGCTTCCACGGCTTGAGCTCCTGCCCGATTGCCTGCGGCCCGCACGCGGCCAACAGCAGTGCAATGGCAAGGCCTCGACGAGCGGTCATTCGGTGCTCCTCCACGTCCCTTCGGACACCCATGATCGGCGGCCAAAACTCCGAGATCAATCATGCCGTTGGGACATGCTCCAGATAATGGTTCCTGAATTGTTCTTGTGCTCCTGCCTGGCCTCGGATACTACTTATGCGAGTGTCTGACAGGATGCGGTTGCATGGTCGAGCGGGTGGCAACGGTGGCGTTCGAGGGCATCGAGGCGCGAGCCGTCGACGTGCAGGTGCAGGTCGCGCCCGGGTTACCCGCCTTTAACATCGTCGGTCTGCCGGATAAGGCCGTGTCGGAAGCCAAAGAGCGCGTGCGCGCGGCGCTGGTTGCGTCCGGTCTCGCGCTTCCCGCCCGCCGCATCACCGTCAATCTCGCGCCCGCCGATCTCCCCAAGGAAGGCAGCCACTATGACCTGCCGATTGCTCTTGGCCTGATGGCCGCGATCGGCGCCATTCCGCACGGCGCGCTCAGCAGTTTCACGGTGCTGGGAGAACTTGGCCTCGATGGCTCGATCGCCTCGGTTGCCGGCGTGCTGCCAGCCGCAATCGGCGCCAACGGCCGCGGCCAGGGCTTGATCTGCCCAAGTCCCTGCGGGCCCGAAGCGGCATGGGCCAGTCCTGAAATCGAGGTCGTCGCCGCGCAATCGCTGATCCAGCTCGCCAATCATTTCAAAGGCACGCAAATTCTTGCGCGGCCGAAACCGAAAATCCGCGAGCGCGAGGACGCCCCGCTCGATCTTGCCGACATCAAGGGACAGGAGAGCGCCAAGCGTGCGCTCGAAGTTGCCGCGGCCGGTGGACATAATTTGCTGATGATTGGGCCGCCCGGCTCCGGCAAATCCATGCTGGCGGCGCGCCTTGCAACAATTCTGCCGCCGCTCTCGCCGGCCGAGTTGCTGGAAGTCTCCATGATTGCCTCAGTTGCAGGGGAAATCGAAGGCGGCGCTCTCACCAACCGGCGTCCGTTTCGTTCGCCGCACCACTCGGCATCAATGCCGGCGTTGGTCGGCGGCGGCCTGCGCGCACGGCCGGGAGAAATCTCGCTGGCGCACAATGGTGTGCTGTTTCTCGATGAACTGCCGGAGTTCTCGGCCCAGGTGCTCGATTCGCTGCGCCAGCCGCTCGAAAGCGGCGAAGTTTCCATCGCGCGCGCCAATCACCGGGTCACTTATCCCGCAAGCTTCATGCTCGTCGCCGCGATGAACCCGTGCCGCTGCGGACGTGCAAGCGACCCGGGCTTTATCTGCAAGCGCGGACAAAACACCCGCTGTGCCGCCGAGTACCAGGGCCGTCTGTCCGGGCCGCTGCTCGACCGCATCGATCTGCACATTGAAGTGCCTGCGGTCACCGCCGCCGATCTGATTTTGCCGCCGCCGAGCGAGGGAAGCCGCGAAATTGCAGCTCGCGTCGCCCGCGCGCGGGACATTCAAGCCGAACGCTACGCGACGATGGCCTCGGGCAACGTACGCACGAATGCGCGGATCAACGGTCCAGCGCTGGAGGATGTCGCGCGGGCCGATCCCGCCGGCCTCGCGTTGCTGCGCGACGCGGCCGATTCGATGCGCTTGTCGGCGCGCGGCTATCATCGCGTCCTACGGGTGGCCCGCACGCTGGCCGATCTCGACGCGGCGGATAGCGTGGGGCGCGTCCATCTTGCTGAGGCCCTGTCGTACCGCGCGCTTGCCGACGATGTCCGCAGGGCCGCTTGAATTCGCGGGTATCGCGCCGTTAACCCGGCATTTACCACGTTCGCGCGAGCGGCCCGGACGCGGTTAATCAGGAATAAAATTGCAAGGTTCACGGCGCCAAATGGCTGGCATCACGGCGTTGGTGCCATGCGACCCGAATTACGATCGACAGACGGATCGGCGAAGACATCGTCACGCGATCGGGCGGCGCGCCCGGCCCGGGCGGCATTCATTACATTGGCGATCTTTGCGGTTGCGGCCAGCTTTCTTGCCGGCGCGCATCTGCAAGGTACCAGCCACGAAGTGACCGGTTCTGCCATCGGCATTGGCGTGCTGTTTGTTGCGGCCTGCTCCGCGATCGCACTCCTGCTGGCGCGTCAGCGTGCGACTGCAACGGCCATGCGCCTTCTCGAAGCGCGCAACGAGGAGCTATCGGACCGCAATTGGGAACTGCGCGAGACGGAAGAACGCGCGCGCAGCTTGCTGGCCGCGCAAGGCGATGTGATCGTGCGCCGCGACAGCACCGGTCTCATTACTTATGCCAACGATGCCTATTGCGCGCTCGCCGGCAAACCACGCGAGGGCTTGACCGGCAACACCATCGAGTTGCGTGTTCTCGAGCAGGGCACGCCGACCGTGCAGGCCGACGGCACGCGTATGCATGACCAGAAAATTGCCTGTAGTGATGGCGCGCGCTGGATTGCATGGCGCGAAGTGACGATACGCAGCGAAAACGGCACCGAGATTTAAAGCGTCGGGCGCGACGTCACTGATCGCGTCGAGGCCGAGCATGCGCTCGCGCAGACGCGCGACCAGGCGGAAACCGCCAATCGCGCCAAGTCGCGTTTCCTTGCGATGGTCAGTCACGAGATTCGCACGCCGCTCAACGGCATGCTCGGCATGGCCGATCTGCTGCTCGACACACCGTTGACGCCGGAGCAACTCACTTATGCAAAAGCGGCAAAGACATCGGGCGAAACGCTGCTGTCGCTGATTGAGGAAATCCTCGACTTTTCGAAGATCGAAGCCGGCAAGCTCGATCTGGAGGCGCGGCCCTTTGCGTTGGCCTCCATGATCGAAGAATCCGTCGAGCTCATGGCGCCGCGCGCGCAAGCCAAAGGCATCGAGATCGCCTCGTTCATCGACGAACGAGTGCCAACGCAGGTGGTCGGTGACGTTGCGCGCTTGCGGCAGGTCATTCTCAACCTCATCGGCAATGCCATCAAGTTCACCGAAAAAGGCGGCGTCGCAGTCACAGTCGAGCCGGGCAGCCACGAGAACGAAATTACTTTTGAAGTGCGCGACACCGGCATTGGGCTGAAACCGCAGGATCTCGCACGCATCTTCCTCGACTTCGAACAGGCCGATAGCTCTTCAACGCGCAAATTCGGTGGCACCGGTCTGGGCCTTGCCATCTCGAAGCGCATTGTCGAACGCATGGATGGACACATCGCGGCCAAGAGCGAAGTTGGCACGGGTTCGATCTTTGCCGTCAACGTGCCATTGCTGCCGGCGCCTGATGCACGGGAGGCGACCTTCGTCGCGCCCGATCTCGCACAAACTGCAATGATGGTCGTCGCCGCGGCGGAAATCGAGGCGTCCTTGCTGGCACGGCAGCTCGGCCGCTGGGGCGCAAAAACCTGCGCCGTGATCGACGAAAATATTGCGGCGGCCCTGCTGCCGGAGCGCCCGTGGGATGCGCTGCTGGTCGACTATCCGCTCGCCTCGGCGATGGTTGCGAACGTCAATGTTGCAAAGCTCGCCGTGCCAAAACGCATTGTGTTGATCCGGCCGACCGATCGGCACGAACTGCCGGCGCTGAAAGCCGCCGGTTTCACCGGCTATCTGATCAAGCCGGTGCGCGCCGCCTCGCTGGCAGCGCGTCTGACCGTCGAAGATGCTTTCGAACATTCTTCCGCAGAGATTGAAGCAGAAACCGCGGAAGCAACCGTTCCTGCGGGCAGCAAAGGACTCGCGATCCTTGTTGCTGAAGACAATGAGATCAACGCGCTGCTTGCGCGCGCGCTGCTCACGCGTCTTGGCCACCGGCCGACCATCGCGACCAATGGCGAAGCAGCGGTGGAATCATGGCTGGCGGCGCGCGCTTCCGGCAGCCCCTACGATCTCGTGCTGATGGATGTGCAAATGCCGGGAATGGATGGCCTTGAGGCCGCGCGCCGCATCCGGGCTGTCGAAGCGCAAGCCGCCGACAAGCCCACCCGGATGCTCGCCCTCACCGCCAACGTCCAGATCGAGGACCGCGAGGCCGCGCTCGCTGCTGGCCTCGACGGACTTCTCGTCAAGCCGCTCGATCGCGAGCGCTTGCGCGAAGTACTGGAGGCCGGCTCGGGGAGCGGGGCCAACCCGCTTGCAGCCTGACGGCTACTTCCCACATTGTCATAATTCCGTGTCCGGCCCGTGGTGTAGGGGTGGCAAGCGATCGACCAATGATTCGCAGGCTGGGACCCCATCAATAGCGTCGACTGTGCGTTTTCGCGCCAAAAAGGACCATAATACCCATGGCCAACCGCGCTGCCCTCCAGATGCCGCGCAGTCTGTTCGAGCGCTTTCGTCCGACGCCGGCCGGACCCGGGGTACCTGGCCTGATCACGTCGCTGCAGGCCTATGGCGGTTTACAGGCATGGGCCGCCCGCACACACCGGCCCACGCAGAGCCTTGGCCGCATCGGTTCGCTCGAGGTGCGCTTGGCACAAACCGCCGCCGAGGTGCGACAGGCGCAAAAACTTCGCTATCGCGTTTTCTACCAGGAAGGTCCGGCGATCCCGAACCCGGGCCGCCTGTTCGCGCGCCGCGACATCGATGGCTATGACGCGATCTGCGACCATTTGCTGGTGCTTGACCACGCCACGCGCGACCGCAGCGCGCTGAACCGGCCGACTGTTGTCGGAACCTATCGGCTATTGCGGCAACCGCTGGCTGAAGAATATGGCGGTTTCTACACCGCCGGCGAATTCGACATCGGGCCATTGATCGCTCATCACGGCAGTCTGCAATTCCTTGAGCTCGGCCGTTCCTGTGTGCTGGCGCCCTATCGCAACAAGCGGACCGTCGAACTGCTTTGGCACGGCATTCACGCGTATATTTTGCAGAACCGCTGCGACGTCATGTTCGGCTGCGCCAGCCTCGATGGCATCGATCCCAAGCGCCTCGCGCTGCCACTGTCGTTCCTTCATCACTATGCACGCGCGCCCGAGCTTTGGCGCGCACGCGCTCTACCAGAGCGGTATGTCGAGATGAACCGGATGTCGAAGGAAGCAGTCGACCCGAAGGAGGCGTTGCGCGCGCTGCCGCCGCTGATCAAAGGATACCTGCGCCTGGGCGCCTGTATCGGGGACGGCGCGGTGATCGATCGCGAATTTGGCACCACCGATGTATTTATCGTGCTGCCGGTGTCGGCGATCAAAAAACGTTATCTCGAACACTTCGACCTGAGCCGCCGCGCGGCGTGATCACAGCCGCCGCAGTGATACGTCTTCGACCAGGTGGCTTTCGTCTTTTTTCAAAATGAGGTCGGCACGCTGCCGGGTCGGCAGAATATTTTCGTGCAAGTTGACCAGATTGATGCGCGACCAGATGGATGCCGCCGTTTCCGTTGCTTCCTCGTCCGACAAATTCGAATAGCGATGGAAGTATGATTTCGGATCGCGGAATGCCGTGCCGCGTAACGTCAGGAAGCGGTCCACATACCAGGACTTGAGCACGTCTTCGTCGGCATCGAGGTAGACGGAAAAATCGAAAAAGTCGGAAACGAAGGGAATGGCTTTGCCGTCCTTCGGCAGACGCCCCGTCTGCAACACATTCAAGCCCTCAACAATGAGAATGTCCGGCCGGTCAACTTCGACCCACTGGTTCGGGCATCACATCGTAGATGAGATGCGAATAGATCGGCGCCCGTGCCGGGCGGCGGCCGGCCTTCACGTCGGACAGAAACCGGAGTAGCGCCGGAAGGTCGTAGCTTTCGGGAAAGCCCTTCTTTTCCATCAGGCCTTCGCGTTCGAGAATTGAATTTGGGTAAAGAAAGCCGTCGGTGGTGATCAGATCGACCGTTGGGACATTCGGCCAGCGCGCCAAGAGCGCTTGCAGCACGCGTGCCGTGGTTGATTTTCCGACCGCGACCGAGCCGGCGACACCGATGATGTAGGGCATCTTCACGTCCGTGGTGCCGAGAAAACGCTCTTGCGCGCGAAACAGGCGCTGCGTTGCCGCCACATACATCGACAGCAAGCGCGACAGCGGCAGATAAATTTCTTCAACTTCCTTCATGTCGAGGCGGTCGTGCAGCGAACGCACCCGCGTGACCTCTTCGGAGGTCAACGTCATCGGCGTGTCTTCGCGCAAGGCCGCCCATTCCGCGCGCGAAAAGGTGCGGTAGGGCGAAAGGTTTTCTTCAGTGCGCTGTTCCATCACGACATCCGGTCAACGCGAGCGCGATGCCTTTTCCTCATGCCCGCTTTGCGACGTGCGCTTTTCCAGCGCGGCCTCGACCTCGGCAAGCGTAACGCCGCGCGCTTCGAGCAGCACCAGCAGATGATACAGAAGATCGCCGGCTTCGGCGATCAGACGGCTCTTGTCTTCCTGCACCGCCGCAAGCCCGGTTTCGATCGCCTCCTCGCCCAACTTCTTGGCGCAGTGAGCGACGCCTTTGTCGATCAGCGAGCGTGTATATGAATCCGCCGCGCTCACCTTGGCGCGCTCGTGCACCCGCTTTTCCAGATCGGCAATGGTGAATTTGCTCATGCAAGCCCTTCCAGGGGGCTCAATAGCATTGTTGCGCCTAGGGATCGAGCCGCATCGGGAGCCCGGCTTTCGCCATATAATCCTTGGCTTCGCGCACGCTATGTTCGCCGAAGTGGAAGATCGAAGCCGCCAGGACCGCCGTGGCGTGGCCATCGCGGATCCCCTCGACCATGTGGCCCAGCGTGCCGACGCCGCCCGAGGCTATGACCGGCACCGTTATCGCGTCGGCGATCGCGCGGGTCAGCGGGATATCATAGCCTTTCTTCGTGCCGTCACGGTCCATCGACGTGAGCAGGATTTCGCCGGCGCCAAGCGCCACGACCTCCTTGGCATAGTCGACCGCATCGAGCCCGGTCGGTTTTCGCCCGCCATGCGTGAAAATTTCCCAGCGATCCTTTTCACCAGGCCGCGACACCTTCTTGGCGTCGATCGCGACGACGATGCATTGATCGCCGAATTTCTCCGCTGCCTCTTTCACAAAAGCACGCCGGTCGACTGCGGCCGTATTGATCGACACTTTGTCGGCACCGCACTTCAATAGTTTCCGAATATCGTCGACCGAACGCACGCCACCGCCGACCGTCAGCGGCATAAAACAGGCTTCTGCTGTACGGGTCACCACGTCGTAAATGGTGTCGCGGTTTTCGTGGCTCGCGGTGATATCGAGAAAGCACAACTCGTCCGCGCCCGCCGCGTCATAGGCGATTGCAGCTTCGACCGGATCGCCAGCATCGCGCAAATTGACGAAGTTGATGCCCTTCACCACACGGCCATCTTTCACGTCGAGGCAAGGTATGACGCGGACCTTGAACATTATCCGGTTGTCCTTGCGGCGCGGATCAACGTGAGCGCGGCCGCCGCATCCAGGCGGCCGTCGTAAAGCGCACGGCCGGCAATGGCGCCTGCGAGCTTTTTCGCGCGGGGCTCGAGCAACGCTTTGATGTCGGCGATGGACGCCAGCCCGCCGGATGCAATCACCGGGATGGAAATTGAATCCGCCAGCGCAATCGTTGCGTCAAGATTGAGACCTTGCAGCATACCGTCACGCGCAATGTCCGTATAGACGATCGCCGCCACACCGGCATCCTCGAACCGGCGCGCAATCTCGAGAGCCGATAATTCCGACGTCGCTGCCCAGCCTTCGACCGCTACCTTGCCGTCGCGCGCATCGAGCCCGACGGCAATGCGGCCCGGGTAGTCACGCGCGGCCTGCTTGACGAATGGCGGATCGCGGACAGCGGCAGTCCCGATGATAACGCGGGTGACCCCCTTCTCCAGCCAGGCCTCGACCGTGGCGGTGTCGCGCACACCACCACCGAGCTGCACCGGAATGCTGATGGTTTCGAGAATGCGATCGACGGCAGCCGCGTTTACCGGCTTGCCGGCGAATGCGCCGTCAAGGTCGACGATGTGCAGATATTCAAACCCCTGTTGCTCAAAGGCGCGCGCCTGCGCGGCCGGGTCCCGATGAAACACGGTCGCGCGCTTCATATCGCCCTGCTCGAGCCGCACGGCCACACCTTCCTTGAGATCGATTGCCGGGAAAAGGATCACGGCGACCACTTCAAGAAATTTGCAATCAACGCAAGCCCAAGCCGCTGGCTTTTCTCCGGATGGAATTGCGTGCCGACCATGTTGTCGCGTCCGACGATTGCGGTGAGTGGCCCGCCATAGTCCGCTTGCGCCACAAGATCCGACCGCTGCGCCGTTTTAAGCTCATAAGAGTGCACAAAATAGGCGTTCAGCCCGTCGGGGCCGAGCGGAATATCCTCCAGCAGAGGATGCGTCTTCAGCATGCTGAGCGTGTTCCAGCCCATGTGCGGAATCTTCAGAGCCGGATCGGATGGCGTGATGCGATCGACCTCGCCCCCAATCCAGCCCAGTCCCGGCGTGACCTGATATTCGCGACCCCGCTCAGCCATCAATTGCATGCCGACACAAATGCCGAAAAAAGGTCTCCCCTTCTTGCGTACGCTCTGCTCGAGCGCATCGATCATGCCGGGAATTTCATCGAGCCCACGACGGCAGTCGGCAAAGGCACCGACGCCGGGCAACACGACGCGATCGGCACGCGCGACCGCGGCCGGATTTTTGGTCACGAGAATCGGTTGGTTGTGGCCGGTCTCACGAGCGGCGCGTTCGAAAGCCTTTGCAGCCGAGTGCAGGTTGCCGGAGCCATAGTCAACAATCGCTACGCTCATCGTTGACCGCCAGGTTCGGGAAACAAACCTATCACGTCAGACGGCGATGGCGGTCCGCGGCGCATGGGCGTCGAATAGCCCGTGGCAGGCGGTGGAGAAGATGGAGTTTCGACCGCGGGCTTGCTCCAGTTTGCGAAAAACCGTTGCTCCGCCATTTCGGCATCTTCGCCGACCACAAAGCCAAGCGTGTTCCAGCGGCGGCGGGTCAATGTCCACCGCCAGATGCTGGGTGCCTCGAAGCCAACCAGCAATGCGATGGCCAGGCTCGCCAGCAACTGCGCGCTCGCCGGCATACGCAAGAAGGCAAAGGCAACGCCGACCAATCCGTAGCCGACGACATAAATGATGAACGCCAGCCACAGCCGATGCGCCAGCAACCACAGCGGCGACAGCATGAATGCCCAGACATGAAAGCCGTCGCGCACGAATACGAAGCGCTCCGGAGCGCTCGATGTTTCGCCTTGCCGCGGTGGCGGTGAGTGCACTGTGTAAGTGGGCATTTTTTTACTCTGCCAACGTCATCCTTCGTGGATCACTCGGAATGACCGCCGCAAACTCGTCACCCGCCGAGCGAACCTTTCGTTGAAGGCACTTCATCTTTGGCGCGCGGGTCGATCGCAATCGCCGCCCGCAACGCCCGTGCCAGACCCTTGAAGCAGGATTCGGCTATATGGTGATCATTCGTGCCATACAAAGTTTCGGCATGCAGCGTGATGCCGGAATTGGTCGCGAAGGCCTGGAACCATTCCTGCACGAGTTCGGTGTCGAACGTGCCGACCTTGTCCCGCACGAACTCGGCCCTGAAGACCAGAAACGGCCGTCCGGAAATATCGATCGCGACGCGCGTCAGCGCCTCATCCATCGGCACATGCACGTCGGCATAGCGCGTGATGCCCTTCATATCACCGAGCGCTTGCTTGACCGCCTGACCGAGCGCGATCCCCACGTCCTCGGTGGTGTGATGGTGATCGATGTGCAGGTCGCCTTTCGCTTTGACCACGATATCGATCCGCGAGTGTCGCGCCAGCAGGTCGAGCATGTGGTCGAGAAAGCCGATGCCGGTCGCGATCTGCGAGCGGCCGGTCCCGTCGAGATCAACCTCGACCTCAACGTCGGTTTCCTTGGTCTTGCGCTTGATGGCGCCCTTGCGCATGGCGAATATCCTTTATTCGCGCGCCTTTTATCAGGGGTTTGGCGGATTTGCCACAGCCGTTGCGAACCGTTTGCAAACACGCCATGCCATGCCTAGATGACGCTGGTCTCGGGGTATTGAGCGTATGTCATCCAACGAAATTCCCTCAAATCCGACTTGGCACGGCACCACGATCCTTACCGTCCGCAAGGGCGGCAGCGTGGTCATCGGCGGCGACGGCCAGGTCACGATCGGGCAGACCATCGTTAAATCCAACGCCAAGAAAGTGCGCCGCCTGGGCAAAGGCGACGTGATCGGCGGCTTTGCCGGTGCAACGGCCGACGCCTTCACGCTGTTCGAACGGCTGGAAGCCAAGCTTGAGCAGTATCCCGGCCAGCTGACCCGCGCCGCGGTCGAACTCGCCAAGGACTGGCGGACTGATCGTTACCTGCGCCGTCTTGAAGCCATGATGATCGTTGCCGACACGCAGGTATCGTTGGTGCTCACCGGCACGGGCGACGTGTTGGAGCCGGAAAACGGTGTCATGGGCATCGGTTCCGGCGGCAATTACGCGCTTGCATCGGCGCGCGCGCTGCTCGATGGCCCGCTTGATGCCGAAGCGATTGTGCGCAAATCGCTGGATATCGCCGCCGAAATTTGCGTGTACACCAACCGCAATGTGACGATCGAGTCGTTGAAGAGCGCGTGAGCATGGCGAGTTACCAATTCCGCGCGATGTCGGTTACCGACTTGCCATTGATCCAGCAATGGCTGGAAACGCCGCAGGTCAGGCAATGGTGGGGCGACCCTGAGGCACAGTTCGAATTGATCGGTGCCGACCTCGAACATCCGGCAATTGACCAGTTCCTCATAGAAGCCAACAACAGGCCCTTCGCCTACCTGCAGTGCTACGACCCGGCGGCATGGCCGGCGAATGGTTTTGGCGCGCAGCCGCCCGGCACACGCGGCATTGATCAGTTTATCGGCGAGGCGGACATGATTGGCCGCGGACACGGTTCGGCGTTTGTCCGGGCGTTTGTTGATAGCCAGCTCTCGGCCGGAACGGCGCGCGTGATTACGGACCCCGACCCTGCCAACGCGCGTGCCATTCGCGCTTATGAAAAAGCCGGCTTTCGCAAGGACCGCATCGTCGACACTCCCAACGGCCCGGCCCTTCTCATGGTGTGCCAAGCATGACCGACTTCTCACCCCGCGAAATCGTATCCGAGCTTGATCGCTACATCGTCGGCCAGAACGACGCCAAACGTGCCGTCGCCATCGCGCTGCGCAATCGCTGGCGGCGTTTGCAACTTGACGAAAAACTGCGCGAGGAAGTGCTCCCGAAGAACATCCTGATGATCGGACCAACCGGCGTCGGCAAGACCGAGATTTCCCGCCGGTTGGCCAGACTCGCCGGCGCACCTTTCCTCAAGGTCGAAGCCACCAAATTCACCGAGGTCGGTTACGTCGGCCGCGATGTCGAACAGATTGTGCGCGACCTGGTCGAGATCGGCATATCGCTTGTGCGCGAACGGAAACGAAAAGACGTGCAGGCGCGCGCCGAACAGTCGGCGGAGGATCGCGTCCTCAATGCGCTTGTCGGACCCGGCGCGAGCCCCGCGACCCGCGAAAGCTTCCGGAAGAGGCTGCGCGACGGCGAGCTCAACGACAAGGAAATCGAGATAGAAGTTCAGGCTGGCGGCGGCGGCATGCCGATGTTCGAGATTCCCGGCATGCCGGGCGCGCAGATGGGCGCGATCAACATCGGCGATATTTTCGGCAAGCTCGGTGGCGGGCGCACCAAGACACGCCGCGTCACCGTCGAGGAATCACATAAAATTCTGGTCAACGAGGAATCCGACAAGCTGCTCGACGATGAGCAACTGGTGCAGGAGTCGATCAGGGCGGTCGAGCAAAATGGCATCGTCTTCCTTGACGAGATCGACAAGATTGCAGGCCGCGAAGGCCTGCGCGGCGCCGACGTGTCGCGCGAGGGCGTGCAGCGCGATCTGCTTCCGTTGATCGAGGGAACCACCGTCAACACCAAGCACGGGCCGGTGAAGACGGACCATATTCTTTTCATCGCCTCAGGCGCATTTCACATCTCGAAGCCGTCGGACCTGCTGCCCGAACTGCAGGGCCGGCTGCCGATCCGCGTGGAGCTCAAGGCGCTCACGCGCGACGATTTCCGCCGTATCCTCACCGAGCCGGAAGCGTCGTTGATCAAACAATATATCGCGCTGATGGCCACGGAAGGCGTAACCCTCGAATTCAGCGAAGACGCCATTGATGCCATCGCGGATATCGCCGTCGCGGTGAACTCGTCGATCGAGAATATCGGCGCGCGGCGCCTTCAGACGGTGATGGAGCGGGTGCTCGATGAAGTCTCGTTCGCGGCACCCGACCGTTCCGGCGAGACGGTCAAGATCGACGCTGCCTATGTGCAAAAGCACATCGGCGATCTCGCCAAAAACACGGACTTGAGCCGCTTCATACTTTAATTTTGGCTTAGTCGCGCGTGCGCCGGATGCGCACGTACAACGCGCCTTCGCCGCCGTGCGCGATATGCGCGTCCTCGAACCCGATCACCAGCGCCCGAAATTCCGGCAGCCCCAGCCAATGAGGCACCTGCCGCTTCAGCACGCCACGCTCTCCTTCGGCCGCACGTGCGCCTTTGCCCGTGATAACCAACACCAGCCGTGCGCCGCGCGAGCTCGCGGTCCGCAAAAACCGCAGCAGAGCAGCATGCGCTTCGCTTTGCGTAAGGCCGTGCAGATCGAGCCGGCCGTCGATTTCGTCTTTGCCGCGGGCAACCCGCTTTTTCATGCGGCGGCCAAGTTTCGTTAATTGCGGCGTAAGCGGTGGCGGCGATTTTTCCGCCGGCAATGGCGACGAAATTGGCCCCGACTTTGCCGGATGCTTCGCAGGCCGGGGCATCACCGGCTCCGCCGCATCGTCCACGTCGGATGCAGGTAAGTCCCGCAGTGGCGCAATTGACCTGGTGACGGTTGTCCAGAGGACGCGTTCTTCCTGGGAAAGAACGCGGCGGTGCCGGCCGTTACCCGAGCTCATGGTATCAGGGCCGCGGCTTTGGGATCGGCGCCGATATACTCCCCGTCGTTCCGATGGCCGCGCGCGCGGCAGCAGTCACCGTCATCTGGGGACGCGGCTTTGGCAATGGAACGTCAGTCGCCGTCGCTATTGCGGTGCCGCTCAGTGCAACGCCCTGTGGCACCAACATAACGAATTTGCCGAATTGCTTGATGCGGCCGGCGACGTGACTGACCTCTTCACCATGGCCAAAATAGATATCAGCGCGCGCCGGTCCGACGATCGCCGAGCCGGTATCCTGCGCAAATAACAGGCGTTGAAACTTGGTCTCCGGCTTCTCGCTATCAATCGGCAAGGCCGCATCCACCCAAATCGGCGTGCCGTAAACATGGATGTGTTTGTCGACCGCCAGGGAGCGCCCGGGCGTGAGCGCTACACCCTGCGCGCCAACGCATTCATCTTGCGCTCCCAAAGGCGTTTCCTGAAAAAATACGAAGGAGCGATTCTTGCGGCGCAGTTCCTTGCCTTCATCCGGATTGGACTCCATGAACTCACGGATCTTGTCCATCGACATTTCTTCCTTGGACACGATGCCGCGATCGATCAGGAATTTCCCGACCGGTGTATAGGGCTGGCCGTTGCTGGCGACATAGTTAAGGCGCAACAGCTTGCCGGTATCGAGCTTCACGCGCGTCGATCCCTGAATTTGCGCGAAGAATGCGTCGACCGGATTCTTGACGTAACAGATTTCCAGATCCTTGCCGGCGAGTGCGCCATCCTCGATCTTCGTGCGATCGAGATCGGAAAATACCTTGCCTTGATGTTTGCGTACCGTCTCCGCCGGAGCGGCGTAAATCGGTATCGTGTATTCGTCGCTCGGAAAGCGTGAGCCATCGACCTCGGTTTCATAGTAGCCGGTAAAAAATCCCTCGGGCTGTCCGCCCGGCATCACGCGTACCGGCTTGAAATTGTCCTCGAAGAACGCGCGTGCATGCTCACGGTCGAGCGGGCCGGCAGCAACCGCGCGTTCGCACACTTTGAAGAGCGCGCCAAGAAAAGGGCGCGCCGTCCGGACACCTTTGCCGGCGTTGACAATTGCGCCACAACTTTTCAGGAACGTGCTGAAGGCTACGGCGTGATCGTCATCTTTCCAGCCATCGAGGGCAGCAAAGCTGAGCGATTCAACCTGCGCATTGCGCAGGTTGAGCGCACCGCCGGCCAATGAGGGCCCGCTTGCCGATGCAGCCAGGCAAAATGCAAAACCAAATTTGAATAGAGGGCGGAGACGAGTCGCCGGCATGCGTTCATTGACCCGCTTCGGTCGCGAGCAATTTCCAGTTCGGATCACGCGAAGTCACATCGCGCGCAAAGGTCCAGACATCGGTAATATCTGTCACCTTCTCGGGATTGCCATCAATGACATTGCCGTCCTTGTTACGCGTGACCGAGACAAGCTTGGACTGGAAACGAACGGTCACCTGCGCATTGCGCCCGCGCAACTCGGCGGCGGTGATATCGGCGTTGTCGATCGACACGAAGCGGCTCTCGACGGTCTCGCCGCGTTTTTCGCGCTCACTGATGGCGCTCTCGAAGCCATCATAAACTTCGCGCGCCAGCAGATTTTTCAGTGTGCGGCGATCACCTTCAGCGTAGGCATTCACGATCATCTCGTAGGCCGCGCGCGCGCCAGTCAGGAAGTGCTGGCCGTCGAAATTGGCGTCCGCGCCGGAAATTAAATCGAGGCCTGTCGCGATCGCAGATCCGGGTTCGGCGATACCCTTCCAGCGTTCGGCCACGTTTTCCACCGGCTCAGCCGGTTTTGTCGTCACAGTCTCGGCGGTACGATTCGGTAGCGCGACGACTTTTTCCGGCGCTGGCCGCACGGGTTCGCGCGCAGAAAAGGGATCGTAGGGCGGCCGCTCCCGGCCGGTGCGCTGACCCAATACGCTCCGCAGCCGCAGGAAGATGAACACGGCGAGCGCCAGGAAAATGATGGTATAGATATCGAACACGTCTCGCATGCTTTCGGCTACCGTGGCGGCACATCGGCCGGATATAAGCGTCTCCAGCCTATCACCGGCTGGACGGCGGAACGGCCGGCCTCATCTCACTCCGCAGATGGCCGCACCAAACCTGAAGGCCGTGCCTCGCGCCAGCATTTCGGCGCAAAATCAACTCTCTTGGGCGAACCTTAGACGATCAGGGCGCTGAGGCCAACATCGCCCAGACAGAGAAACACCGATGAATGTGGCAAAATGGCTGCTGTTAATGTTACTGGCGCTGCCTTTTTTGGAACTGGCGGCGTTCGTTGCTGTGGCGGCGACAATCGGCTTTGGGTGGGCACTGATCCTCGTGCTCGCCGGTTCGTTCATGGGTGGCTGGATTCTGCGCCATGCGACCAGCAACCATATAGCGCGTGTGCGTGTTGCAGTGGGCGAAGGCCGTTTCACCGCCTTGCAAGCGGATAGCGATGGCGGCCTTGTGCTATTTGCCGGGATTCTGCTGTTAATTCCGGGATTTATCACGGACGCCCTGGCGGTGGTTCCACTTTCTGTAGCGCTATGGCGAGCGGTGGCAGGCGTCGCGCCGTCGGCGCCGAACGACGGCGTGGTCGATCTCACCCCTGAACAGTGGCACCAAGTGCCCGACCCCACATTGCCCGATCGTCGTGACGACGACCGGAGATGAGGACCACAAATACCCGCGCTGCCCCGATACTGAGCGCCGACCCGCAAAGCGACGCCGTCCTTGTTCCCTCATAGACCCTATGTTAGCCAACCGCCGCGCAATCAGTTGCGTGGTGCGAGGGAGTATTCATGACGACGACCAACGGCGGCCCGGCACAAGATCAGCCGCAACTCACTGTGGTGGCTCAGTACATCAAGGATTTTTCTTTCGAGAATCCGAACGCTCCACAGTCGCTCAACAACCGCCAGGAGCAGCCACAGATCGGGATCCAGATCAATGTTGGCGCCACACCGCTATCGGACACCGATATCGAAGTGGTGATCAAGCTTGAAGGCAAAGGCGAGACCGGCAGCACCCTGCTCTTCCGTTTTGAACTGGAATTCGCGGGCGTGTTTCGCATCCGCAACGTCCCGCAGGAAAGTCTCAACCCGCTCGTGATGATCGAGTGCCCGAGACTGCTCTTCCCGTTCGCGCGCGAAATCATCGCCACCGCGGTCCGAAATGGCGGGTTCCCGCCGTTGCTGCTCGATCCGGTCGATTTCACCAGTTTGTATCGGCAGAAAATGGGACAGATGCAGCAAGCGCCGGCACCGATGGCGCAGAGTTAGGCCATCAGACTTTGTCCGCCCGATAATTCTGCCACAAGACATTCTCGCCCAGGCCCGCCACGAATTCGCAGTGTGCCGCAAGTTCGGCCTCGCTCAGTCGCGGTGTCAATTGTTCGGGCCGCACGCGCACGGGCGTCACACCTTCTGCTCCGTTCACGCGGCGCTCGCCGCTTTCGGCAAGTCCGAGTTGCGCCTGCCGCGCGCCAATCAGCTCGACATAAACCTCCGCCAGGATTTCTGCATCGAGCAGGGCCCCGTGCTTGGTGCGCCGCGAATTGTCGATGCCATAGCGCGCGCACAGATCGTCGAGCCGGTTGGGTCCCGCGGGATGCTTGCGGCGAGCCAATAGCAGCGTGTCTATCAACCGCTCGCGCGCAATTAAAAACCGATCGGCGCGCTTGAGCTCCGCGCACAAAAAGGCGTGGTCAAATCCCGCATTGTGAATCACGAGCGGCGCATCGCCGATAAAGGCGAGAAACTCGTCGACGATCTCGGTAAAGCGCCTGTGTCCTTTCAGGAACTCGGTGGAAAGGCCATGAATTGCGAATGCCTCCGCGGGCATATCGCGCTCGGGATTGAGATAGGCATGGAAGGTCGCCCCCGTCGGAATTCGGTTGAGCAGCTCGACGCAGCCGACCTCAACGAGCCTGTGACCCTGGCCGGGATCGAGGCCCGTGGTTTCGGTATCGAGAACGATTTCGCGCATATTGTTGTCCAACCGCAGAATCACCGGCGCCGTTTCGGCATTGTAGCGACACGGGCGAGAATATCACGTACCTGTGCGCGCGCCGCATCGAACCCTTTCGATGTATCCACCACGAAATCAGCGCGCGCGCGCTTTTCGACGTCCGGAAGCTGTTTGGCGAGGATCGCGGCAAATTTCTGTTCGGTCATTGCCGGGCGCTCGAACGTCCGCGTGCGCTGAACATCGGGCGGCGCCGAAACCACGACCACAGCGTCACAACGCGTATCGCCTCCCGTTTCAAACAGCAGCGGGATATCTAGCACCGCGACCGCAGCGCCATCGCGTTCAGCCTGGGCAAGAAAGTGATCGCGCGCCTCTGCGACCAGGGGATGAACGATCGATTCCAGCCGCCTGATCGCGGTGTCGTCACCGAGGACTTGCCTGGCGAGCCTGTCCCGATCAACCTTGCCGCCCGCGGTCGTGCCGGGAAAGGCCGCCTCGATGAGCGGTGCGGCATCCGCCTCGTAAAGACGATGCACAACGGCATCCGCATCGTGCACCGGCACGCCTTCCTCGGCGAACATTTTCGCCGTGGCTGATTTTCCCATGCCGACCGAGCCGGTGAGACCAAGGATGAACATGTCGTTTTACCTACGCATGATCTTTGCCGAAAACGGATGCCCACTTTTCGGGATCATGCGCTAACCGTCGATGAACTTGTTCTGCCGCAAGAAGCCGAGCAACGGCAAAATCGGCAAGCCAAGAATCGTGAAATAATCTCCCTCGATCCGCTCGAAGAGATGGATCCCTATCCCTTCAAGCTGGTATCCGCCGACGCTGCTCATCGCGGTTGGGCCAGCCATGTCAAGGTAGTCCTCAAGAAAGCCATCGGAAAAATCGCGCATGGTCAGCTTTGCGGTTTCGACACAGCCAAAAAGCGTGGTGCCATCACGCACGACTGCAATCGCGGAATGTAATTCGTGCGTGCGGCCACGCAATGCACGGAGCTGTTCGGCGGCGCCCGCCCGGTCAAGCGGTTTGCTGAACCGTTTGCTGCCGCGCGCCAGGGTCTGGTCCGCGCCAAGGACCAGCCGGCCCGGCAGTAAAGCCGCAATCGCAGCGGCCTTGGCGCCTGCGAGGTGTCGCGCAACCGCAGCCGCATCCGCGATGCCGGACTTGGTCTCCTCGGCGCGCTCATCGACCTGAGAAGGCCTGATCTCGATGCGAAGGCCGGCCGCCGCAAGAATCTTGCCGCGGACCTCGCTTCCCGATGCGAGCACAAGGGGTTGGGGATTTAACCAGAGCGCCATGGCGTTCCTTTACCACGTCGCGTGCGAGAGTCCCCCAAAACCAATTTCTGCATTCTGCCAGCAAAAATTAGAGCGCCGGATGGCGTCGCCGCTCGCTCAGCAGCCGCATGACCGCCGCGGCGGTTTCCTCGATTGAGCGGCGGGTGACATCGATCGTCGGCCAATTGTGCTTGGCGCAGAGCCGGCGAGAAAATGAAACCTCCTCGGCCACCGCGCTCTTGTCAATATATTGATCGTCATCGCGATGGGCTTTCAGACCCAACAGGCGGTTCTCACGGATTTGAACGATGCGCTCCGGACTTGCATAAAGCCCGACCACAAGCGGCCGGGTCAGATTTTCCACTGCTTCGGCAACCGTCACGCCAGGCACCAGCGGTACATTCCCGGTTTTTACGCCTCGATTTGCGAGATAGATTGAGGTCGGCGTTTTCGAGGTCCGCGAAACTCCGACCAGGACCACATCGGCATCCTCGAGGCCTTCCACGTGCTGTCCGTCATCGTGCAGCATTGTGAAGTTAAGAGCATCAATACGCTGGAAATATTCGGCATTCAGAACGTGTTGGGCGCCGGCACGATGGATGGTCTCGGCGCCAAGATATGACTGGAACAGCCGCAAGACCGGGCCGAGTACCGACATGCAGGGCAGTCCAAGCTCTCGGCATTTTTTCTCCAGCAACTGGATGAGGTCTTCTTCGAGCAAGGTATAGAGCACCAGGCCGGGGGCCTCGCCGATTTCTGCCAATGCATGATCGAGCTGCTTCTTCGAGCGCACCATCGGGTAGAGGTGTTCGACCGGCGACACATTGGCATATTGCGCCGCGGCCGCGCGTGCGACGGTGATCAAAGTTTCACCGGTCGCGTCGGATACCAGATGAAGATGGAAGTAACCGGTGTCGGGCATCGATGTCTGTATATCTGCCGTACAGAATGTGGATAGCACGGGAGGAGGCCATGGCTTTACCCGACAAGCAAGCCATCTCTGGCAATGTGTTCAATTTCCATCCACACCACTGCGTCCGGGACAATATCCAAGGGTTGCGCGCTTGCGGTGTACTAATGTGAATAGCGAATGGGGAAAAGACGGAGATAGTGCTGCAAAACCACCTCCAAACCTGTGGACTGAACGCCAATGGATTACACCTCTTTCTGGCTCAATCTTTCGTATCCGGTGGACAGAATGTTGAGTGGCGGGCATGAGTCCAATTAACGCTCTAACAGACACAACAGATTCTTAAGTAGAGTCTTTATGGAAGAAGCCGGATCGGCAGGTACCATGGGGAAAAAACTGCTCCGCGTGCTTGCAGGCAGGCATGAACCCGTGCCGCCGGTCTGGTTGATGCGTCAGGCTGGACGTTATTTGCCGGAATATCGAGCGCTGCGGGAGAAGGCCGGAGGCTTTCTTGATCTTTGCTTTAATCCCGAGCTGGCGGCCGAGGTCACCTTGCAACCGGTACGCCGCTTCGGGTTCGATGCGGCGATTTTGTTTTCCGATATTCTGGTCGTGCCGCTGGCGCTTGGGCGGAAGGTTGAATTCCTCACTGGTGAAGGACCCAAACTGGAGCCTCTCGGCGGAGCTGAGGATCTGGCTGGATTGCGCGATACCATCGATCAGGATGTCGTGGCGCCGGTCTATGAGACGGTCCGCCGGGTCAAAGCGACGCTGGACGACCGAACAACCTTGATCGGCTTTTGTGGAGCGCCCTGGACCGTTGCAACTTACATGGTGGCCGGTGAGGCAACGCCGGACCAAGCGCCCGCACGGCTTTTGGCTTATCGGGATCCGGACACCTTTGGACGACTGATTGATTGCTTGGTGCAAGCTTCGATTGACTATCTGGTCGATCAGCTGAAGGCCGGAGCCGAAGTTGTCCAGATTTTCGATACCTGGGCCGGCGTGTTGGGCCCGGATCAGTTCGAACGCTGGTGCATCGCGCCGACACAAAAAATTGTCGAGGGCGTGCGACGTCAGGTTGGCAATGCAAAGATTATCGGCTTTCCGCGTGGAGCGGGTGCAATGGCTTTGCCTTACGTCGAAATGACCGGCGTCAGCGCCATCGGGATCGACTGGGCGTTCGAGCGATCGATTGCTCGCGACGCGCTACAATCACGCGTGCCGGTGCAAGGCAATGTCGATCCGTTGGCACTCCTCGCCGGCGGTGCGGCGCTCGACCGCGAGGTTGATGATGTGATGACGCAACTCGGCGGCGGTCCGCTGATCTTCAATCTTGGCCACGGCATTTTACCGGAAACCCCGATCGCGCATGTCGAACGCATGCTCAAGCGTGTGCGGGGATGACGGCGATGTATCTCTGGCTCAAGGCCCTGCACATTATTGCCGTCGTCGCCTGGATGGCCGGGATGCTCTATCTGCCGCGGCTGTTCGTCTATCACACGGTGGCCAAGCCTGGCTCCGAGCTGTCGGAAACCTTCAAGACGATGGAGCGGCGGCTGCTCAATTTCATCATGCTGCCGGCGATGACGGTGACCTGGGTCGTCGGCATCGTGCTGGTGCTGCAAGGCCAATGGTTCGGTGCCGGCTGGTTTCACGCCAAATTTATCGCCGTGCTGGCCATGACGGTCCTCCACGGCCTTTTTGCGCGTTGGGTAAATGAATTCCGTCTTGACCGAAACCGGCATACCCAGAAATTCTATCGTATTGTCAATGAGATACCGACCATTTTGCTGATTGCGATCGTGATTTTTGCGACCGTCAAGCCGTTCTAATCCGCCCCTACAGCGGGACAGACGCAACCTCGCCTCTTGCGCGAAACGCTGGCTCAACTTATCTTTAATGCATCCCACCGAACGCAGGCGGATGCAGTCGCGTTCCGGCTCCCAGTGATTGGGCCGGTCGCAGCATCGGGTTCCGGGCCCCTTTCCCAACCTCCTCGTTACCCCAGACCTGCGATCTCTCTCTCTCTCCTAAGTCACACGGCGTAAGTCTTTTCATTTTTAAATCTTCGCCGGTGACGCTCCCAAGGACGTAAGCCCCCAATGCGGGAAATGAAACTCCAAGACCTCAAGTCCAAGACACCTGCCGAACTCGTCGCTTTCGCTGAAGAACATCAGGTCGAAAACGCCAGCACCATGCGCAAGCAGGAGCTGATGTTTGCAATCCTCAAACAGCTCGCGACCCAGGAAGTCGACATTATCGGTGAAGGCGTCGTCGAAGTGCTTTCCGACGGCTTCGGCTTTCTGCGCTCGCCTGAATCGAACTATCTGTCCGGACCCGACGATATCTACGTCTCGCCAAGCCAGATCCGCCGCTTCGGCCTGCGCACCGGCGACACCGTCGAAGGCCACATCCGCTCCCCGAAAGAGGGTGAGCGATATTTTGCGCTGCTCAAGGTCAACACGATCAACTTCGAAGATCCCGAGAAAGCGCGCCACAAAGTCAACTTCGACAATTTGACGCCGCTTTATCCCGACGAGCGGC
Organism: uncultured Alphaproteobacteria bacterium; assembly: GCA_963819915.1. Taxonomy (GTDB): domain Bacteria; phylum Pseudomonadota; class Alphaproteobacteria; order Rhizobiales; family Xanthobacteraceae; genus Pseudolabrys. The sequence goes on along the minus strand of CAWFXX010000005.1, from coordinate 201,556 downwards.
TCAAGATGGAATATCGAGGATCCGACCAAAAAGGACCTCTCAGCGCGCGTCATCGATATTGTCGCGCCTATCGGCAAGGGCCAGCGCGCATTGATCGTGTCGCCGCCGCGCACCGGTAAAACCGTGCTGTTGCAAAATATCGCCCATTCGATCACGGCCAACCATCCGGAAACTTATCTCATCGTGTTGCTCATCGACGAGCGGCCGGAGGAAGTCACCGACATGCAACGCTCGGTGAAGGGCGAGGTGATTTCCTCGACCTTCGACGAGCCGGCGTCACGCCACGTGCAAGTCGCGGAAATGGTGATCGAGAAGGCCAAGCGCCTGGTCGAGCATCAGCGCGACGTGGTGATCTTGCTCGACTCGATTACCCGTCTCGGCCGCGCCTACAACACCGTCGTCCCCTCTTCAGGCAAGGTGCTGACTGGCGGCGTCGACGCCAATGCTCTCCAACGCCCGAAGCGCTTCTTCGGCGCTGCGCGCAACATCGAGGAAGGCGGCTCGCTCACCATCATCGCGACCGCGCTGATCGATACCGGCAGCCGCATGGACGAAGTGATTTTCGAAGAGTTCAAAGGCACCGGCAATTCGGAGCTCATTCTGGACCGCAAGGTCGCCGACAAGCGCACCTTCCCGGCGATCGACATCACCCGCTCCGGCACGCGCAAGGAAGAGTTGCTCACCGAGCCGGCCGTGCTCAAGAAGATGTACGTCCTGCGCCGCATTCTCAATCCAATGGGCACGATGGACGCGATCGACTTCCTGCTCGACAAGCTGCGCAACACCAAGAACAACGCAGAGTTCTTTGAGAGCATGAATACGTAATTACGCCAGCCGGACGCGAAGCATCGCGTCCGGGCACAGTCTTTTGCAATGAATTTAGGCCGGGCTTTCGCCCGGCCTCTTTGTTTGGAGCCGCCCGTTAGCTCATCTGACGCGTCAGAGCGTATTCAGGAAATTGACGAGATCCGTTTTCTGCTGGTGCGTGAGACCAATGCTGAATCGTTGGTCATAGAAATCAACCACATCGCGGAGGGTCGCCGCAGATCCATTGTGGAAGTATGGCGCGCGCGATGCGAGCCCACGCAGGATCGGTCCTTTGAACCGGCCGATATCTTTGCACTTGCCGCTGATCATGGCGCGGCCAGGGTCTGTGACCGTGTAAAGCTTGTTTGGGTCCGCAAGTGGACCACTCACGCATCTCAACGTGAACACAGGCAGCCCCGAAACGTCGAGCGCTGGCGGCCTTTGATCGGCGATCCCGATGTTCAATGGAGCTCTGACCGAATGGTGACCGATATTCGGCGAGTCGTGGCAGGTGCCACAGGATCCCGCAATGCTGGGGGTATTAAGTTCATCGTTGAGGCCCGCGACGCCAGTGATATCGATTTTAGCAATGCCGCCCGCGTTGTTGAATACCTCCTCACCGCGAGCAACTGATCGGCGATGCTCACTCACCATGCTGCGCTCGTGGTCGTTATGACGCCAATCGTCGGTGATGTTGATATTCTTGAGGAGGTCCTCGCTCGCCATTGGTGTGCTGTGGTCACCATGTTCATGGCGATCTCCGGCGCTGAGCCAGGGACGATACAAGTCGAAAATCTGTGATGTGAACTGAGTCCCTTTGGGATTTAATCCGAGCGGATCGTTGATGCCGATGAAGAAGTCTTGCGACGAGAGCGCAACAGGACCGCCTTTCGCGTTGTCGTCAGTGAGGAATTTGGCCTTCTTGTCGAAGATCTGCGCAGTGAACACGCCTTTTTGGAAGGCGACGATTTCGTCGAGCTGGGCATCCGTCGGTGAAGTGGCTGCCTGCGCATGACCGAAAGTGGCGTCGCGAGCCTGGTTTCTAAGATCGGAATCCAAAGTCCCCGTTGATGTGGATTCTCGGCCATCCCACATGACCGTGCTCAAGAACCCCACATTGGTGGATGGAAGGGGGCGGCGATACATCGAGAAAATACCGGGTGTACCGATCGCGGGATTGTTGCTGCACTTATAGGGATCGTCGACCTTTACTACCTCAAATTCCGTCCCGACTGCCGGAGGCGCCAAGCCGATGCGGATCAAACCCTTGTCTATCAGCAATTTATAAGCGCGTCGCTTTGTGCGAAGCGTCGACACATCGTCGCTGGGACAAGTTGCGCCGTCGACGAGCCGGAAGATCGGATCTTTACCAGCGCTTCTCTCGAACCGCTCGGCGACGTCACCCGGCGTAATTGTCCAACCGCTCTGCGGCTGATGGCAGGTGAAGCAGGTTCTGCCATTCGTTCCCATGTCCTTGAAGAACGCGTTGTTCGAAGTGATCGTGGCGCCATTCGGCTGAAATGACGCAATCGCACCCTTTGGATCGAGATCCACCCTGAAGCGATCGATGATTCGCGGTGTCGGTTGAGCACCGTGATCGGCGTCTCTGTACCGACGCATCTTTTGCATGTGGTCGATCATGGCCGGCGCAAAATCCGGCATGCTCATCGCTTCCGGCGCCTTTTGCGCGAGTGCAATTTGCGATGTGCTTCCGGCAATGCAGGCGAAAACGACGCCGAGCGCGAGGTTCTTTGATGCGTTGATGATGTCAGATGCAATGAAAGCCTTAGAGCACGAGTTCATGATGTTGTCCCTCCAGACAAGGCCGCACGAAAGCTCCGGCACTTGAATAATGAGAGCGGAGAACGTGCGGCGCGTCGCCCGATCGAATGGGACAGGCATCAATTTTGAATGATTGTTAATCGATTGTTCGATCGGATGATCGACTCATCCACTCATCAGAGGATGGATCAAGAAGTGCGCATTGCTGCGACTGTCGTGGCGATTTGACCGGGCTCCGTTATCGGCAACGAACACCGTTCTCCGACACAAACGAAGGCCGCACTGCTGGACGCGACATTCAGTTTCCCGTGTGCGGGGTGCGGCGGCGGCAAGTCGTCGCCACTCGCTGCGCGCAAAACGATGCGATCGAGGTAGGTCAGTCTCAATGCCGATTGGGCAAAGCGTTCCGCTTGCGCGCCCGTTGTGACGATCTCGGCGGCGCGCAGGCGCAGGTCCAGCGCATTGAGCAATGCGATATGGCCGAACAAGTTTCGCTCAGTCGCTGACAGGATATTCTCGATCAACCGATCGGCTTTTTCGCGCCAGGCGTTTTGTCCTGTCAGAACCGCAAGCCGCACGAGATTTTGCGCGGCGACCGCGTTCGGATTGGGCGTGGCGTCATCGCTGGTCGAATGCGGCCGCAGCAACAGATCGGAAGCGTCGTCGGCGGAAAGATAATAGCCGCCGGTATCGCGGTCGGCGTAGTGCGCGTCGAATGCATTTTGCCAGGATACCGCGCGCTCGAGACAGCCGCGGTCGCCGGTCGCCTCATAGAGCGCCAATGCAGCACGGATCATGGCAGCGAAGTCAGACGCAAGACCCGGGAACAACAGCTTTCCGTCACGCCAGGAATGGCCTAGCCGGCTATTTGGTCCATCTTCTCTGGTCATTTCTCGCGCAATGAAATCGAAGGCGCGGCGCGCCATCTCGATCCATGACGGCTCTTCAAGAATGATGCCGGCATTGACGAGTGCCGCAATCATCAGGCCGTTCCAGTCGGCGAGGACTTTATCGTCGAGGCCGGGACGCGCGCGTCCGGCGCGTGCTTCCAGCAGAATGGCGCGCAGGCTTGCCAGCCGCGCTTCATCCGCTTCGCTGCGCGGCACATTTCTGAGACGGTTGAGAATATTGTGGCCCTCGAAGTTTCCTTCATCGGCCACATCATAGTGGCGTGCGAAGAATTCGCCGGCCTCCGGACCGATCAGTTCGACGATCTCGTTTTTGGACCAGACGTAGAACTTGCCCTCCTCGCCTTCCGAGTCGGCGTCGAGTGAAGCGGCGAATCCCCCCTCCTTCGTGGCCATCTCGCGCTTGAGCCATTCCACGGTCTCGCGCGCGCGGTTTGCGAACAGCGCCTTGCCACTGCGCTGATACGCCAATGCCAGCAACTCGAGCAGCTGTGCGTTGTCGTAGAGCATCTTCTCGAAATGCGGCACCAGCCAGCGCTCGTCGACCGAATAGCGCGAAAAGCCGCCGCCAAGATGATCGTAAATTCCGCCCTCGCACATTCTGTCGAGCGAATGCTCGACGGTCTCGAAGAAGCGAGCGTCGTTCGTGCGAAGGCCTGCGCGCCACAACATTTCGAGAAGGGCCGGCTGCGGAAATTTGGGCGCGCCGCGCAGGCCGCCGTTGAGCGGGTCGAACATGTTGCCGACTTGCATGGCGGCGGCATCAAGCTCCTTCAGCCCGATCGTCACCTTGCCGGCGGGCCGTGCTTTGTCCGCAAGGCGTGCCAGCAGCGCGACCCTGTTCTGCTCGATGCGGCTCGGCTCCTCACGGAAAAGCCGTGACACCTCGCGCAACACGTCAACAAAAGCCGGCCGTCCAAACCGTGAGTCTTTCGGGAAATACGTGCCGCCCCAGACGGGCTCGGCTTGCGGGGTGAGAAACATCGTGAGCGGCCAGCCGCCTTGTTCTCCCATGAGATGCAACGCATTCATGTAGATCTGATCGATGTCGGGCCGTTCTTCGCGATCGACTTTGATATTCACGAAAAGCTCGTTCATCACCTGCGCAGTCACCTCATCCTCGAAGGATTCATGCGCCATTACGTGACACCAGTGGCAGGCGGCGTAGCCAACCGACAGCAGGATCGGCTTCTTGGTACGCTTAGCTTCAGCCAGCGCGTCAGGACCCCAGGTCCACCAGTCGACTGGGTTGTGCTTGTGCTGGAGCAGATAGGGCGACGTCGCCTGTGCGAGGCGGTTTTCGTGCGCGCTCTTGGAACCGGACATCGGCGCAGGCTAGCGCGGATTTGTGTGCTGGACCAATGGGCTATGGTTGGCCTTGCAGCCGTCCCAGCTGGCCAAGAATCAGGTCACTGCCTGGGGATGGCTGATAGAAGCCGCCGGCGGATGCGAAGAGTTGTGGGCGGGCGTAGCGCGTTTCTGGAGGTTTCACGTCAGCCGCCCCACCATGTGGCAATCCGCCAATCGACCGGTGACAGCTTGTGCAACAGGTGGGTCAGGTTAAGACGTTTTTCCGAATGCGCCAATTGGCCTGTTTGCGCGGGGCTTGACCCCTGCCCGGTCTCGGCGCTTCCGTGCGCGCGATGTCCAATTCAACGCGTGAGACTATTTTTGCTCTGTCATCCGGGCGGCCTCCGGCGGCGATCGCAGTTGTGCGCGTGAGCGGTGCGCGGGCGGGCGCTGCGCTCAGAGCGCTCACCGGCAAGATCCCTGATCCCCGCAAAGCGGCGCTGGCGCAGATTCGGGGACCTGGCGGAGAGATCATCGATCAGGCGCTGGCGTTGTGGTTTCCGGCGCCTCATAGCGAGACCGGTGAAGATGTCGCCGAGCTTCAATTGCATGGTGGGCGCGCGGTGATTTCCGGCGTGCTGTCGGCGCTTTCGCGTATCGAGGGATTGCGTCCGGCGGAGGCCGGCGAGTTCACCCGCCGGGCATTCGAGAACGGAAAACTTGACCTCACCGCCGTCGAAGGTCTCGCCGATCTCGTGATGGCGGAAACCGAAGGCCAGCGCCGGCAGGCCTTCCGGCAGATGACCGGTGCGCTTGGTCATCGCGCCGAAAACTGGCGTTCGCAGTTGATTCAGGCGCTGGCGCTGGTTGAGGCACGCATTGATTTTTCCGATGAAGCGGACGTTCCGCAGGATCTCGTGAAACCGGCGTTGCAGATCGCGCGTGCAATTGAGAATGAAATCACCTCTGCGCTGGCGGATGGCGGCCGCGGTGAGCGGTTGCGCGAAGGCCTGGTTGTTGCCATCGCAGGTCCGCCGAATGCCGGAAAATCCACGCTGCTCAATCGAATTGCGAAGCGCGACGTGGCAATTGTCTCGCCATACGCCGGCACGACGCGCGATGTCATCGAGGTTCATTTGGATCTTGCGGGATTGCCGGTGACGCTGCTCGATACCGCCGGCATCCGCGAGACCGATGACCCCGTCGAGCGCGAAGGCGTAATGCGCGCGCGCGCACGCGCGGCGAGCGCTGACTTGGTGATGTGGGTGATGGAGGCTGGCGATTCCGGGCTTCCGGATTGGGCCGAATCCGGCCACCCTACCCCTCCAACTTGGCTCGTGCGTAATAAAATTGATATTCTTCAAGGAGATAACATAAGAAATGAACCGTTTGAACAAAATAAGTATAAAAATGAACGTGAATTACATCCTAATAAACCCTTAAAAAACGTAGTTAATCAAAGGTTAACAGGAAGAAATGAAGTTAAATTCATTAGTAATGAATCTATATTCGATGTTTCAGCCTTGACTGGCGCTGGCTTTGATACGCTGTTGTCCGGGCTCTCCAAGATTGCAGAAGACTACCTGGCCGGCGCCGAATTGGCGCTTGTGACGCGTGATAGACATCGGCGCGCATTGGAGGACACTCAGGCGGCTCTCCAGCGAGTATTGGCTCGCGATTTTTCTGCCAGCGAGGATTTGCTCGCAGAAGAACTGCGGATTGCAGGGCGCGCGTTGGGGCGGCTGACCGGCCGGGTGGACGTGGAAGACGTTCTCGACGTGATTTTCCGCGATTTTTGTATCGGCAAATAAGTGGCGTGGAGCCGGGATCGGAGGCTTGCGGCGCGCCGAATATTGCAGGGAACGAGTGTCGAATTACGCGGGTACAATGTTTCACGTGAAACATTTTCAGAAAAAGCCATTGTTTTTGACCCCTCCCCCCGCCTCCGCTACAAGGCGGCATCCGAGGGTTTTTGATGTCTGATCGATTCGACGTCGTAGTCATTGGCGGCGGTCATGCCGGCTGTGAAGCTGCGGCCGCTGCCGCCCGCATGGGCGCTCAAACAGCCCTCCTCACCCACCAAGCTCGCACTATCGGCGCTATGTCGTGTAATCCCGCCATTGGCGGGCTCGGAAAAGGCCATTTAGTCCGGGAAATCGATGCGCTGGACGGTCTTATGGGCCGGGTCGCGGATGCCGGCGGCATACAATTCCGTGTCCTCAATCGCCGCAAAGGCCCCGCCGTGCGCGGTCCTCGCGCCCAGGCAGACCGCAAGCTCTATGCGGCCGCGATGCAGGCTGCAATTCGGGAAACGCCTAATCTCGAGCTGATCGAAGCCGAGGCTGACGATCTCATTATCCAGGATGATCGCGTCTGTGGCGTCAAATTTGCTGATGGCCGCGAAATATCCGCAGGCGCTGTCGTTCTGACGACTGGCACGTTCTTGCGGGGCCTCATTCACATCGGCGAAAAACAAATCCCCGCAGGCCGCATTGGCGAAGCCCCGGCGCTTGGACTTTCACGCACGCTCGAACACTTTGGTTTTTCGCTCGGCCGATTGAAGACCGGCACGCCACCGCGCCTCGATGGGCGTACGATCGATTGGTCCGCGCTTGAGATGCAGCCTGGTGATGATCCTCCCGAGCCATTTTCAATTCTCACAACGCGTATCGAAAATCGGCAAATCCAGTGCGGCATCACACGCACTGTCGCAGCCACGCACAAAATCATTCGCGACAACGTGCACCGGTCGCCGATGTACTCCGGACAGATTGCGAGCCGCGGACCGCGGTATTGTCCATCGATCGAAGACAAGATCGTGAAGTTTGGTGATCGCGACGGCCATCAAATTTTTCTGGAGCCGGAAGGCCTCGACGATCACACCGTCTATCCAAATGGAATCTCAACATCGCTTCCGGAAGATGTTCAACACAATCTGGTTGCAACAATTCCGGGATTGCAGCGCGCGCAATTTGTTCGTCCAGGCTATGCGATTGAATATGACTACGTCGATCCGCGCGAACTAAAGGCGACGCTGCAAACGAAGCGACTGCGCGGATTGTTTTTGGCCGGACAGATCAACGGCACAACAGGCTACGAAGAGGCTGCGGCCCAGGGACTTCTTGCAGGTCTCAATGCCGCATCATTTGCGGGCGAGGGCGGTGACATCATCATCGATCGCGCGCAGGCCTATCTCGGTGTCATGATCGATGACCTGGTCACGCGTGGAGTCAGCGAACCGTACCGCATGTTTACGTCACGCGCTGAATATCGCCTGCAGTTGCGCGCCGACAATGCCGATCAACGTTTGACCGGCAAAGGAATTGCTGTCGGATGCATCGGTGCGGAGCGCACTCGGTTGTATCGAGAAAAAATTTCAGCACTGACCGACGCGCGCAATTTTGCAAAGTCGGTTTCACTGACGCCGAAAGAAGCCGAGCGATACGGATTGTCCCTCAACAAAGATGGACAGCGCCGCACGGCATTCGAGCTGCTGTCGTATCCGTACGTGACCATTTCAGATCTCGCGAAGATCTGGCCACGCTTTGGCGAACTTGCACCGAAGATCGCGGAGCAGATTGAAATTGACGCTAAGTACGACGTTTATCTTTCGCGGCAGGCTGCCGACATCGCGGCTTATCGGCGCGACGAAAGTTTCGCGCTGCCTGACGATTTCGATTACGGAGCGCTGCCAGGATTGTCGAATGAGATGAAGCAAAAACTGCAAACACATCGTCCGCGGACGATCGGACATGCGAGCCGCATCGACGGTGTCACGCCGGCGGCGCTGACGTTGCTGGTTGCGCACGTTCGGCGCGGCAAGAAAAATTCCGCGAAGTCGGCGTGAACAGCAGCGGGCAGGGTGCGCTCGATTTAAGAGACGACAAGGCACGCGCCCTCGCGCTTTTTCCTGTTTCACGTGAAACAGAAACGCGGCTCGACATCTATGTCGACGTACTGTTGCGCTGGCAGAGCAAGCTCAACCTTGTCGCGCCGTCGTCGCGTCGCGAATTGTGGACGCGACACATTGCCGATTCGCTCCAGCTGCTGTCGTTGGCGCCAGAAGCGCGAACGTGGGTGGACTTCGGATCGGGCGGCGGATTTCCGGGCGTGCCGATTGCTTGCGCGCTTGCCGACAAGCCGGGCACGAAGGTCCACCTCATTGAAAGCATTGGAAAAAAAGCAGCGTTCCTCAGAGAAGCGGTGAGGGCCACCAAGGCGCCGGCCATCGTTCACCAGGAACGGGCGGAGAAATTTGGGGAAACCTGTGCAGAACCGGTGGAGGTTGTGACCGCCCGAGCCTTGGCCCCATTGAAAACACTGTGCGATCAGGCGTTTCCTTTGATCAGCCGAGGCGCGGTGGGTTTGTTCCCAAAGGGACAAGATGTAGATGCTGAATTGACCGATGCCGCTAAATATTGGAGACTTGAGGCTATAAAAGTGCCGAGCAAGACCAGCCCACACGGCTCAATTGTGGTGATTCGGAGCCTCACACCGCTTCAGCGAGCCTAGGCAGCCCACGGAGGTTGTCTTCAGGGTTCGACTTGGCAAACCGGCCAAACCAATGGAACGCCGATTATGACCGATACCCCGACCCCAGGATCATCCGGAGACCCCCAGGTCGTTCCGTTTGGCAAGGCCGTGGCCAAGCCGGATATCGTCCGGCCGCGGGTCCTGGGAATTGCGAATCAAAAGGGTGGGGTCGGCAAGACCACGACGGCGATCAATCTTGGTACTGCGTTGGCGGCGATCGGCGAGCATGTGCTGATCGTCGATCTTGACCCGCAGGGCAATGCTTCGACCGGTCTCGGGATTGAACGTAAGTCGCGCCGCACATCGACTTACGATGTGCTGACCGGCGCAGCGCCTATGCGCGACGCCGTTCTGCAAACCGCCGTGCCGCAACTTTTTATTGCGCCTTCGACGCTGGATCTTTCCGGTCTCGAACTTGAGATTGGTCAACAGCGCGACCGCGCGTTCCGTCTGCGCAATGCACTGCGCGCGCTCAACAGCGGAGCGCGCAACTACGACTTCACTTATGTGCTCGTTGATTGCCCGCCATCGCTCAATCTGCTTACGGTCAACGCGATGGCTGCGGCCGATTCTCATTCTCGTTCCGTTGCAATGCGAATTCTTCGCGCTCGAGGGTCTGTCGCAACTTTTGAAAACGGTCGAGCAGGTCAAGACGACACTCAATCCCACTTTGTCGATCCACGGCATCGTGCTCACAATGTACGACGCACGCAACAACCTCTCCAACCAGGTCGTAGCCGACGTACGCCAATTCATGGGCAACAAAGTGTACGAGACGATCATTCCGCGCAACGTTCGCATCTCGGAAGCGCCGTCCTACGGCAAGCCGGTGCTGGTCTATGATCTCAAATGCGTGGGTAGCGAAGCCTATCTGAGACTCGCCACCGAAATCATCCAGCGCGAAAAAGCACTGAAAGCCGGATAGTGACGCGACGTTCATGACTCGCGCAGGCTCCGCGACCATAGGCAAACGACACGGGAAGGCATAGCGTGGCACGAAATTCGGGAGCAGCGGCAATGGCGGATCATTCGCGATTAGGACGCGGCCTGGCCGCGCTGATCGGCGACGTCGGCGATGAAACTTCCATCGCCGACAGCGGACGCAAGCCGCGCCGCGCGCCAGTCGAAAGCCTGCGGCCGAACCCGCGTAATCCGCGGCGCCTGTTCACCGACACCGAGCTTGGAGAGCTTTCCGACTCAATCCGCGAGCGCGGGATCATTCAGCCAATCGTTGTGCGCGTCCTGCAGGGGGACAAGTTTGAGATTATTGCCGGTGAACGGCGATGGCGTGCGGCACAGCGTGCGGGCTTGCACGACGTGCCAATTGCCGTCGTGGAAGCAAACGACGCACAAGCGCTCGAGTATGCCATCATCGAAAATGTTCAGCGCGCCGATCTTAACCCGATCGAGGAGGCGAGCGGCTATCTTGCCTTGATGGACGATTTCAACCGCACGCAAGATGAAGTCGCCCAGATCGTGGGAAAGAGTTGCCCGCACGTTGCGAATACCATTCGGTTGCTGAAACTGTCCGAACCGGTCAAGCAACTGGTGCGCTCCGGCAAAGTTTCCGCCGGCCACGCGCGTCTATTGCTTGGCCAGCCAAACGCCGAACGGATTGCGCACGAGATTATCGACAAAGGCCTGAGCGTGCGCCAACTCGAAGTCGAAATGCGCAAGGACGGAACGGCGCAGGCGCGCGACGTGCGTCGCGAGGCAAAAGGCCACACAAGCGGCGTCAAAGACGCGGATACACGCGCGCTCGAAAAACGCTTGTCCGACGCGCTTGGGCTTGAGGTCGGTGTCGACCATCGCGGTGAGGGCGGCACGCTCCGCATCAAATATCGGAATCTCGATCAGCTTGATGCCGTGCTGAAAAAACTCGGCGGCTGATGCGTCCTAATCGGTCGTGCTGGCGACGCTGATCAGCTGCACGCCGCCGACCGGCCCCGGCATCCAATCTTCGCCGGGCAAAAGCGTGATCCGGACATCCGCGATTAGGCCGCGGGACAGGAACGGATCAAAGTAGCGCATGCTGCGCTCGTTCAAATCGAGCACCCGGCCGGGCTTGAGCCGGCCGACATCATTGATCTTCACGATGACCTGTTTTTCACCACTTTCCACCAGCGCGAACCTGGGCTGGAAGAGTTTGCCGTAGCGCACGCCGCCAAATTGTTCGCGCAAATCGGTCTGCACGGCGGCCGTCCACGTGGCGGGATCATAAAGCTCGCCGGAGGCGGTCAAAGTGCCGCCTTCCTCAATTCCGTCACGATAGGGGTTGTACGTCGAGACGGACCCCATGATCATCGAATTATTCAGTGCCGCTTCGCTTTGAATGCGGGGCAATCCCATGAAGGCGGCGAGCCTGAGAACCGAACGATAGGCCGGAGCAAATTTCGGCAGCACCTTATTGCGCGCAAACAAAGCCAGATCCGGGCCGTCCGCGCTCGCGCTGGTCGTTGCATTCCGTATCAACTCGAAAATGTCATTCCGGATTCGGGGAACGACCGAAAGTGACGCAAGCTCAGCGTCCGCGACCGGCACTTCGAGGCGCGACAACGCCGCCAAAGTAATTGTGTCGCACGTCTCAGGGCGGCCTGCGGCGCTGCTGATCTCAATGTCCGGTGCTGCTTCAAAAGTGGTTTCCGTCCGATCATGAGTTGCCGCGAGTGATAATACGACGATGTCGGAATCCGGGTCGGCCTGTCTCGCCGCCGCCAGCGGAGCAGCATAGCGGCTCTCTACTTGGTCCCAGAGCATGCCGGTCAGGAACGCAAGCGCGAGAGCGAATTTGATCGCTGCCCGGCCGCACTGTGCGGAAGAGTTGTCGCAATTTTTTTTCTTACGCTTGGAAGACGCTGGCGGGGGCATTCACACCGTCGGCACTGGACTTACTGTCGGGAGTAAAGCCGTACCGAATGCTGATAAAACGCGCGTAAAATACGGTGAAAAAACTTTCATAGAGTTTGATGTAAATGCCGGGTTGTTCGCCCGCTGCTTTCCTCCAAAAATTGCGGCTGCGACGACACGCTGTATCTCGCCCGAAAAAATGAAAGACCGCCTCTCGGCGGTCTCTCTCGCACATAATTAACTGCGATTGTCGCGTATCGCTTAGTGATGCTTCCTGTGCTTTTTGTGAACGACCGGGCACTGCGAGGTCATAACGTTCATGCCCACCTTGAGTGGCTCACTAAAGCCCGGGCCACCAAGACCCAGCAAGTCGCCGGTGCAAGTTGTGCGGCGAATGAGGTCATAAATATCCAGGGCGGCGACGAAGCCGATGAAGCCACCGGTAGCTGCAGCTCCGGCCGCCGCGCTGGTACCAGCGGCAACCGCGGGATGCACAATGACGGCGGACGCCGTCGTCGGAACAGCCGCAGTGAACGCAAGCGCGCTGACGACAGCCGCGCATACAAACTTATTCATTGGAATCCTCCAAGTGATCAGTACTGGCCTTCCGTACGGCGCTGAATTCCGCGGCCCGTTTCGATTTGCCGAAACGGCGCAAACGCGTAAGGCGCTATGTCTGTAGCGGGGGTGATTTCGCGCCGCGATTTGATTCCGGCGGTAACGCGACCAAGTAAGGTCACCGGGTAACGTTAAACGCGACGCACGGAGCATTAACTTGGCCCAGCGCGAAAAACGCCGCGAGATTTCTCTTTATTGCTGGCCGCGGGCCAGACTCGTTAACGCCGCACCGAGCCCGCTCCGCGGTGCCCATTGGACAGATTTGGTCGTCGGCAAGATCGGCGATCCGCCGCCCGAAATGCCGGCATTAGTTGCTACAACCATGGCGCGATACTAGGCTTTTTGTCTTTGCAGACCCGGCCATCCCGAAATACATTCGGGTGCCAGTTTAATGAGTTATTTCGAATGCGCGCGCGCCGTGATGCCGCTTTACGCCTCCTCAAAATGATGCTGGTGGCGTCAATCTTTTTTCCTGTCGCATTTTTTGTTTACGCCAGCTGGCTCAATTACCAGAACACCTTTTCCCGCGCTGATGAACAGCTTGCGTCGCTCCTAAACATCCTGTCCGAGCAGGCGTCCAAGGTCTTTCAGTCGGTTGACCTGACATTCGCCGGCGTTGAAGCCGTCATCGGAGATCTCAGCGACGACCAGATCAGGTCCTCCGCGCAGGCGATTCATCTCCAGCTCAGCAAACTTGAAAAGGCGCTCAATGCCGTCGACGGCATTTTGGTTGTCGACAAAGACGGGCGTCCGTTGGTTTCCTCGGCAGTTTTCCCGATCGCGAGCAGCGCAGGCGTTGCCGACCGTGACTACTTCCTGGCGCAGGTCGATCGCGACGCCGGTACCTTCGTCGGGCAGATATTGCAGCCCCGCGTGCGGAAAGTGTCTTTCTTCGGCGTCAGCCGCCGGCGCGCGGCGCAAAGCGGAGAATTCACGGGCGTTATCATGGTCGCGGTCGTGCCACAGGTATTTTCCGATTTCTATGACAAACTTGGCCGTGATACCTCGGCGAGCTTCTCGCTTGCCCGAAGCGATGGCGCAATTCTGGCGCGTCATCCCGAACCGCCGGGCGGCGTCACACATTTCGCGCGCAGCAGTGGATTTATGCTGAACGTCACCAATAGTCCCGAGGGCGGGATTGTCACCAGCAATAATTCGGTCGACGGCGTACAGCGGCGCATTGCCTATCGCAAACTCGGATATGCCAATTTGTACGTTTCCGACGGTTTGGAGATGCACGCAATACTGGCCGACTGGATACACTTGATGGCAAGCCACTTGTTCTTCGGGGTTCCGGCCACGACGTTCCTCTTCATCCTCGTCTTGCTGACCAAGCGGCGGACGGAGGCTTTCTATGCAGAGGCCGAGCGCCGTGAAATGGCGGAGCAGGCACTCCGGCAATCACAAAAGATGGAGGCCGTCGGCCAGCTGACGGGTGGTGTTGCGCACGATTTCAACAACCTCCTGACCATCATCATCGGCAATCTCGGAATTGCAAAACGGGGCGTGGTCGAGGCGCGCGCGGAACGGGCGCTCAACAATGCGCTGGTGGGCGCGGAGCGCGCCGCGCAATTGACCCAGCGTCTGTTGGCGTTTTCGCGGCGGCAGCCGCTCAATCCGCGAGTGCTTGACGCCAACAAGCTTATTTTATCGATCTCGGATCTTCTCGCGCGCACGCTTGGCGAAGACATCGAACTCGAAACGATAGGCGGGGCGGGCCTCTGGAGCGTGGAAGTAGATGCTTCGGAACTGGAGTCGACTTTACTCAATCTTGCGCTGAATGCGCGCGACGCAATGCCGGAAGGCGGCAAATTAACAATCGAAACGAGCAACGCCTACCTTGACGACGAATATTGCCGTCAACACGACGGCGTTGCTCCCGGACAATATGTGCTGATCGGCGTCACCGACAGCGGGGCGGGAATGTCCGCCGAAACGATTGACCGCGCATTTGAACCTTTTTTCACGACGAAGGAGGCCGGCAAAGGCACCGGACTGGGCCTGAGCCAGGTCTATGGCTTCATGAAACAGTCCGAGGGGCACGTGAAAATCTATAGCGAGCCCGGCGAGGGCACCACCATCAAACTGTACCTGCCGCGTCGCGACGGCGACGAAGCAGCCATTTCCGCGGAAGATGCCGAAGGTTCCGATCGCGGACGCGGTGAAATCATCCTGGTCGTAGAAGACGATGACGGTGTGCGCCAATATGCGGCCGAGATCCTGAGGGATTTGAACTATCAGATCATCGAGGCCAAGGATTCGGCGACCGCTCTTCGTCTGCTCGACGCCGACAAGAAATTCGATTTGTTGCTGACGGACGTCGTGCTGCCTGGCAAGAACGGACGCGAATTAGCAAACGAAGTCGAAAAACGCCGCCCTGACGTAAAAATTATATTTATGACTGGCTACTCAAGAAATGCCATCGTCCATCATGGGCGCCTGGATGCGGGTACCGAGCTCATTCCGAAGCCGCTCATTGAGCGCGTCATGGCGCGGAAAATCCGCCAAGTTCTCGATAGCAGTCCGAGCGGCAAGTAGCCGCGCGTCCTGATTGGCGTCTCATTATTCAGTGTTGCGACGGATCAGTTTTTTGCTTGAACAAAGCATCCAGCGTGAAGGCATTGGGGCAAAATTCGTGGTAATGCTCGGCAGCGGTACCGTCTTTTAGCTCGTGCCGGCAACGTTCCTTCTGGCCGCAAACGACACACAGTCTTTGCAGATCACGCATGACCGCGGGATTTGCGTTGGCTAGTTGTGCCGGGTCGACATTCAGCTTGAGCAACATCTTTTCCAGCAGGTCGGCTGCATGAGGGCCTTTCGCCGCCAGTGCACGCAGCTCGCCCGGTGGTATACCGAGTTCACCTGCAATCTGTGCAACGTCCTGCGGACTGCATTGTCCGAACTCGTCGTGCAAAGCGTGCGTGGAACGATATTTATTGACCCAGCCGGCAATGGCGTCCACCACGAAATCGACCGTGGGATAGCTCGACCGTTGGATGTTACTGTCGGGCATCGCGCCCTCCATCGAGAATTTAAACCAAGTCCTTGTTGCACAGGCCGCAACCATTGGCGTTGCGCTAGATCAAATGCCTGTTTTCTCGCGAATTTACGCGGTCATTTGGGCGACATCACAGCGCGGTTGAAAGGAACCAAACTTACAAATCCGGCGTTTGAATTCGGGGTTCGCGAGGAGGCGAGGATGCGGCTTCTTCTTTTGATTGTTCTTGTATTGCTCGTGCTGGGCGCGTTGCCAACGTGGCCGTACAGCGCCGGGTGGGGTTACTACCCCTCAGGCGGACTCGGCCTGGTTCTGGTCATTCTCTTGATACTGCTCCTGCTCGGCCGGCTCTAGCGGCCGCATTTTCCGGCTGCCAAGCGCGCAGGCTATTCAGTCTCGGACGTTGATGGCGGCTCCATCTTGTTACGCAGTTCATCGGTACCCTTGATCGTATCGACGACCGTGCGATAAGCCCGCACGACTTTCGAACCGAACGTCTTAGACCGCCGCTTCCTGAGCTTTCGCTGTTTCGTCGAGGCCCGGGATTTCTTTCTTCTCACCGGGCGGGATTTTTTCCTTCGCTTGCTGGCGGATTTTTTGCTCTTTTTGCGAGCCATCGATGATCCCCATGGTTCATAAATCTTGACGGCAAAAGCATAAAGCGAAGGGGCGTGGCCCGAAAGGTGGGTCGCGCCAAATGCGTCACATGAATTTCTCCGCTGGATTGAATCCGGTCCCAACTGCTAAGCAGTCCGGCCGGCGCCAACGTTCAGGGAGGACCAGAAGTGGCCGCATCACTACAAGGCGAATTGCAGCCGACAATTTACAGGTTCAAGCTTGGTGGCTTCGAAGTGGCGACAATACTGGACGCGAAGGCAATTCGCGACGGATTGCACCCACATTATGGCGCCAATGCCTCTGCGGAAGAAGTGCATGCGCTCGCCCGCGCCAACAATATCGACCCCCAGCGCTTTGAGCATCCGAATATCCCGACGTTGGTCAACACAGGCAAACAACTTGTGTTGTTCGACACAGGCAATGGCGCACTTCCGCGCGAATATGAACAGCTCAGCAAGCGGCTGCCGCCGGGCAACACGGCCGCGAGGCTGGCGCAAGCGGGATACCGGCCGGAGGATATCGACATCATTGTCACAACTCACGGCCATCCGGATCACATCGGCGGCTTAACGGAAGGCGGCAAGCCGGTTTTCCCGAACGCGCGTTATGTGTTTGGCGCGGCAGAGTTCGACTTTTGGAAGCGCGGCGAGAATGTCCGTGAGGCCCGCAAATTCAATCGCGAGCTCTTCGTCAAGATTTGTGTCCCCTTGGCCGATCGTTCGACTTTCATAAAGCCAGGCGACGAAGTCGTTTCCGGCATTACCGCAGTGGACGCCGCCGGACACTCACCTGGCTTGATGGCATTTCATATCGAAAGCGGCGGCAAGCGTTTCATGATCACCGCCGATACCTTCACCCAATATGTGATGGCGGTGCAACGGCCCGAGTGGCACTTCGAGATGGACGACGACAAGGAGCGAGCGGTAGCCACGCGCAAACGCATGATTGACATGCTTGCAGCCGACAGGCTCTTCGTGGCGAGCTTTCATATGCCGTTCCCCGGCATCGGCTACGTAGAAAAGGGACAGAGCGGCTATCGTTGGGTGCCGCACAGCTATCAGTTGAATTTATAATGCGGCGCGTTGCGTCGGGTTAGCCACCGCCCCAGCGAAATGTGGGTACGGTTACCGGCTTGGGCTTGGGCTTGTTTTCATCGCAACGGCCGATGCGATCTTCCACGGCTTGCGCGGTCCTGTTGTCGATGACGACGTAGTGACAAAGCGTGCCATCCCGCAGGGCACGAGCGACGCGCGTGGTCCGCCCGTCGGCGCGCAGTTCGCTGTCCTGATCGCGAAATGTGCCAATCATCATCACTGCGCCCAGAAACAGACTCGCTCCAACCACGACAACAAAGAACGAGGACACGATCGCTGCCCGCCAAAAGGCTGTGCGCGATTCCTGTGATCGCTGTAGATCGCGGCGGGCCTCGGCGGCCTGCATTTTTCCGGCATCGCCAGCCATGTCGGGGCTTGCGTTCATTCCCAAATGCTTAACGGAAAAGCCTTGATCAGTTCTAAAGGCCTTGGTTCGGATTGGGATCGTCTAGGTAATTCGATTTAAGCAGCAGGCGCCAAGTGGCCGAATCAGGCCCTTTTTCGCGCGCTCACCGCCAGCGACAGGAGGGTACGCTGCGCTATCGCTTCCGCAATCGGCGCATTACGGCGCATGTCGAGCGAGGCCTCGGCCAATTGCTCCATGGCGCGCAGCAGGCGCAGCGGCGACCAAGCGCGCAGCGCTTCGCCGACCTGGCGCTCGCGGCTGAAATGGACGGGAGGCGCCGCACGTTTCATGGCGAACTCAACCGAGTCCCCGCCTTCGATCGCCAGCGTCATCTTATGGAGATTGGCAACCTGGCGGATGGCCGCCGAGATGATTGCCGGGGGGGATGAACCGCTGGCGCGCGCCTTGCTGAATTCGCTATCGACTTCTCCGGTGCGTCCGGCAAAGGCAGCATCGATCACGCCATCGAGCGCCATCTCGGAAGCGTCCGCCACGACCGCCATGACGTCATCCAGGCCAATGTTTTTTTGTCCCTTCGCATAAAGAACAAGTTTTCTGATCTCGTTGCGCGATGCCAGTCGGTCACCTCCAAGCAAGCCCAGCAACGCTGCGCGCGCATCGGGCGCAATGCCGAGATTTTCCGTGCGTAGTTCTTCGTCAACAAGCTGGGCGAGGGCGCGCTCGTTATCGGCATAGCAGGGCAATGCTGCGGCGACTTTTGCTTTTTCGCAAATCGTCCGCAGCGGAGCGTTTTTGCGGAGGTCGCCGGCCTCGATAATGATGCGGCATTCGTTCGACGGTGCCGCGACGACCGTTTCTACTGCCGCGGCGATATTGCGTGCGCCTGCCTTCACGAGCACGGCGCGCCGCCCGCCGAACAACGGCACGGTGTGCGCTTCCTCCACAAGCCTTGCGGGATTTCCCGCCAGTTCATCACCTTCGATACGCGCCAGGGCGAAGGGATCACCGGGGTCGTCGACCGACGCGCGCACCAGTGCGTCGACCCGCTCGCGCACGAGTCCGGCGTCTGGTCCAAACACCAGCACGATTGGCTGTGCTGGATTTGGCTTGGCGATGAAGCGATCGACGTCGGCGGCTTTAACAGCGGTCATGGTGACTTTTCTCGATCCTCGACCATGAAGCCGCGTGTGGTCTAGGTCCCCGCTACAAAATACGAGGCGAGACGCGAGCGGATATTGTCGGCGATCACCTTTGCAGCGCGATTTTCCGCGTCACGCAGACCGCGATCCCCGGCGAAGCGCTGTTCTTGGCCGGGAATGTTATAGGACACGCGGGAGAAGGTCTGTCCGACCACAACCCTCTTTCCCGTCGCGAGCTCGGTCAACGTGTATGTAGCGTCGATTCCGTAATTGTTGACGTCCGGCCGTGCGGTATTGATGTCCTGGATCACTTGCAGCTGGGTGGCGGTCAGTTTGACGTCCAAGCGATGCGTCGGAGAAATGCCGCCGCTGCCACCGGTCAGGTCGTAAATCAGTTCATTGCGCACGCCGACGCTGACGCGGTCGATTCTGGTGCCCTTCGGGGTGTCGATCGGCGCAACATCGACCGCACTGAGCTGACTGGGAAGTCCGACACTGCCAGCAGCTGTTGGCCGCTCGGCATAGAGCGGCTGAAAGCAACCCGCGGTGAGGCCGGCCAGCGCCAAGGCTGCAAAAAGCCTGGCAAAGCGCGGAATTTCAGACCACGACATTGACGATCCTTTGCGGGACGACGATGACCTTTTTCGGGCTTTTGCCATCTAAGGCCTTTTTTACCTCATCAAGAGCCAAAACGGCAGTCTCTATCTCGGCAATTGTGGCGGCGCGCCCGACCGTGACCTCGGCACGCTTTTTCCCGTTGATTTGAACGGGCAGGGTGACTGTATTTTCCACCAGCAGCTCGGGTTCAACGCTCGGCCAGGCCTCGGTCGCGACCAGGGTCTTGTGTCCAAGCACGGACCAGCACTCCTCGGCCAGATGCGGCATCATCGGGTGAAACAGCCGGACGAGGATATCGCCGGCCTCGCGCAACGCCCAGGCAAGGTCGTTGGACGGCACACTTTCGATATCGCCAATGGCGTCGCCGAGTGTATTGGCGAATTCGTAGATATGGGCGATGCAGCGATTGAACCGGAGCTTGTCGACATCGTCGGATACATGAGCGAGTGCCCGGTGCGCCGCCTTGCGTACTTTCAGGGCTGACTCGCTGAAACTCGATGGTCGCGAACTCGGCGCACGCACGTCGGCAATTTCGCCGATGAGCCGCCAGAGCCGCTGCACAAACCGCCATGCACCCTGCACGCCTTCTTCCGTCCAGATCACGTCGCGCTCGGGCGGGGAATCCGAGAGCATGAACCAGCGCGCGGTGTCGGCACCGTAAGCGGCGATGATGTCGTCGGGGTCGATAGTATTGTGCTTCGACTTCGACATTTTCTCGATTGAGCCGATCTCGATTGGCTCACCGGTCGAGGCGAGCGTTGCACGCCGCGCCTCGCCCATGCTCTCGATCTTGACCTTGGCCGGCTCGATCCAGTCGCCACTCTGTGCGCATAGGTCTCATGCACGACCATGCCCTGCGTGAACAAGCCGGCGAACGGCTCGTCCATGCCGACGTGGCCGGTCTTGTGCATGGCGCGCGTGAAAAACCGGGAATAGAGCAGATGCAGAATCGCGTGTTCAATACCGCCGATGTACTGATCGACCGGCAGCCATTCGTCCGCCATCTTGCGCTCGGTGGGCGCTGTCTTGATCCAGGGGTCGGTGAAACGCGCGAAGTACCAGGATGAGTCGACAAAAGTATCCATGGTGTCGGTTTCACGACGCGCCGGACCGGAGCACGCCGGACATTTCACGTTCTTCCAGGTCGGATGACGGTCGAGCGGATTCCCCGGCTTGTCGAAGGAAACGTCATCGGGAAGCGTTACCGGAAGGTCTTTCTCAGGAACCGGAACCACGCCGCATTTGACGCAGTGAATGATCGGGATTGGGCAGCCCCAATAGCGCTGGCGCGATATACCCCAGTCGCGCAGGCGATAATTGACCTGGCGTTGCGCCACAGGACGATTTCCGCGCGTTTCTTTTTCGAGGCGTTTTGCTACTTCTTCTTTGGCTTCCTCGATCGTCATTCCATCAAGGAAGCGCGAATTGATCATGCGGCCATCGCCGTCATAGGCGACGTCAGTGATAACGAAGGTCTTGGCGTCCTGTCCTGGCGGACAGACCACCGGCGTGTTGCCGAGGCCATATTTGTTGACGAAATCGAGGTCGCGCTGGTCGTGCGCCGGGCAGCCGAAGATGGCGCCCGTGCCATAGTCCATGAGAATGAAATTGGCGACGTAAACCGGCAGCTTCCAGTTCGCATCGAACGGATGCACCGCCTTGATTCCGGTGTCGAAGCCCAGCTTCTCGGCAGTGTCGATTTCCGCCTGGGCGGTCCCCATTTTTTTGCATTCTGCGATAAAGGCCGCGAGCTTGGGATTTTTCGCTGCCGCGGCTTGCGCGAGCGGATGATCGGGCGATAGCGCCATGAATTTTGCGCCGAACAAAGTGTCCGGCCGCGTTGTAAAAATTTCCAGCTCGCTTTCGTTGTTCGGAGCCGTTGCGGGATCAAGCATGAAACGCAGCAAGAGACCTTCCGAGCGGCCAATCCAGTTCTTCTGCATCAACCGGACCTTGTCCGGCCAGCGGTCGAGATTGTCGAGTGCGTCGAGCAGATCTTCCGAGTACTTGCTGATCTTAAAGAACCACTGCGTGAGTTCGCGTTGTTCAACGACGGCGCCCGAGCGCCAGCCGCGCCCGTCAATCACCTGTTCATTGGCGAGAACCGTTTGATCGACCGGATCCCAGTTCACCTTCGATTGTTTTCGTTCGACCAATCCGGCTTTGAGAAAGTCGAGAAACATTTTCTGCTGGTGCTTGTAGTAAGCGGGATCGCAGGTCGCGATCTCGCGCGCCCAATCCAGCGAAAGCCCCATCGACTGAAGCTGCTTCTTCATCGCGGCGATGTTGTCGTAGGTCCAGGCTTTCGGATGGACCTTGCGGTCAATGGCAGCATTCTCCGCCGGCATCCCGAAGGCGTCCCAGCCCATAGGGTGCAATACGGCATTGCCCATGGCGCGTTTGAAGCGCGCGACCACATCGCCCATGGTGTAGTTCCGCACGTGTCCCATGTGGATGCGCCCCGACGGGTAGGGGAACATCTCGAGCACATAGTATTTTGGACGTGGGTCGTCGTTTTGGGTCGCGAAGATGTTGCGCTCGGCCCAGATTTTCTGCCAGCGGGCTTCGGCCTCGCGGGCGTTATAGCGCTCGTTTTTGCTCGAATCGGCGGTCATTTGCGCGTCTTTTTATGGCGCGCGGAACAGACACGAAAGAGGCCGTAGGGTCAACCGCCGCAACAAAATTCGCCTGAAAAATCAGCAGGAACCAGCCGCCGCCCGCGCAAGTTAGCCTCATGAAACAGGAGGTGCAGGATGGTTCAGGCTCAACAAATCAAGGAACACATGGAAGTTTGCGGCTCCGACGGCGCCCACGTTGGAACGGTGGATTGCACGAAGGATTCGAACAAGATCGTACTGACCAAGAGCGACCCGAAATCGGGCGGCCAACATCACATTATCCCGCTCGAGTGGGTCGACAAGATTGACGACAAGGTGCGCCTTAAAAAGTCAGCCAGGGAAGCCATGACACAATGGCAAACCGCCGCCTGATAACGATCGCGGTTTGATCGCCGCGCGCGCTACCTCGTTTCAAGCGCGCGGCGAGCCGCATCCAGAAGCGCAATGGCATCGTAGGGCTTTTCGATAACGGGCGCCTCCGGAAATCGTTTGGCATGCACGTCGTCGACGCGCATACCGGTCAAGAAGACAAAGGGCGTGCCCTTTCCCGCCAATGCTTCCGCGACGCCGAGACTGGTGCCTTCCGGACTGCTGAGTTTGACATCGAGTACGGCGATGTCGAATTTCGGTTCATGCCGCAGCAAATCGAGTGCTTCAACGGCGCTTGCCACGCAAATGACCTGAACCGCGCCCGCGCGCTCAAGTATCTGCTGGATATCGAGCGCGATCAGGAATTCATCGTCGAGCACAAGGCAGCGCTTTCCGACCAACGCTGATTGACCCTGCAAAGGCTCTGCCCTCCGTGCAATGGAACTTTTTCTTGTCTTATGAATTGACACGGGCGGCATTTAAAAAAGACACAGGCTGGACGATTTTATTTGCGATTTATTCGCGAATTATTTCGGCTTCGGCTCCCAACGTGCCGCTTCCTGACAATCGGGCGGGTATTTGAAGTCCGGACGGGGCTGCGATGATCGTTGGAAATAGCCGTTCAAACGGTCACATAACTCCTTGCGAGCAGTGCCCGCTGCGCAGGCGGTCCTGCCTGCGTGAATTTAGCCCCGAAGAATTGAGCTTCGTGAAGGAATTCAAGGTCGACGAATTGCGTGTCGACGCAGGCGCAAGCTTTTTGCGGGAAGGCATGCGCAGCGAGCATCTTTACACCGTCCTGAGCGGTTGGGCATTCCGGTACAAAATGCTCGACGACGGCCGCCGTCAGATTCTCAACTACGCGTTGCCAGCCGATTTGGTCGGCCTGCAAGGCACCTTGATGCACGAGATGGAGCATTCGGTGGAGGCGCTCACTCCGCTGGTTCTGTGCGTTTTTCCCCGCGCAAAATTATGGGACCTGTACAGCCGCCTCCCGTCATTGGCTTTCGACATTACCTGGCTTGCGGCACGCGAAGAGCAGCTCGTCGACGAGCATCTGGTTAGCCTCGGGCGGCGTACCGCGCTTGAACGCACAGCCTATCTGTTGCTGCATCTGTTCGTGCGCGCCGAGGAAGTTGGGTTGGTGAAAAATGGAGTTATCCAGTTTCCCTTCACGCAGCAACATCTTGCCGACACGCTCGGGATGTCACTGGTTCACACGAACAAGACGCTGAAGCGCCTGTCCGTCAGCAAGGCGGTTCGCTGGAAAGACCGAATTTTCGAAATGGTTGATCGGGCAGCGCTCGTTGGCATCGCGGGAAGTGACATCGTTCCGCATCGCCGCCGCCCATTCATTTGAAGTAGCGTAAAGGTTGCGATATAGGCAGCAGCATGGCTGCTGCCGCTGCAACAATCGGTCTTGAACACGTTCGTGCGGAGATTGTCCGGGCCTGTCGCGATGCCAATCGCGATCCGGCCGATGTGACGTTGGTTGCCGTGTCGAAGACCTTCGGCGCGGAAACCATTAAGCCGGTGATTGCTGCCGGCCAACGCGTGTTTGGAGAAAACCGCGTGCAAGAAGCGAAAGCAAAGTGGCCCGTTTTGTTGTCGAAACAGCCCGACATCGAACTGCATTTGATCGGCCCCCTCCAGTCCAACAAGGCGAAAGAAGCGGTGGGCCTGTTCGGTGCCATCCATTCGGTCGATCGCGCCAGCCTGTGTGAGGCCTTGGCAAAGGAAATTGGCAAGCAGGGACGCAAACCGGTCCTGTTCGTCGAGATCAATACCGGGGCCGAACCGCAAAAAGCCGGCGTGTTGCCGCAGGATGCCGACGCGTTCCTGGCGGCCTGCCGGGACAAATATCGGCTGACTATCTCCGGCCTGATGTGCATTCCGCCGCTCAATGAGGCGCCGGGGCCGCATTTTGCGCTCACGGCCAAGATCGCCAGGCGCAATGAACTGAAGCTTCTATCGATGGGTATGAGTGCTGATTTTCCTACCGCGATCGCACTTGGCGCCACGCATGTGCGCGTCGGCAGCGCCATCTTCGGAGAGCGGGCCTAAGCCAGATCGGATTTCGACGGTGACCCCCGCTTCGCCGTGCCTGGCGATAGCCTATGCGTAGATGACATCTGCACTTGCGGTCGGCACATGACCATTCTAAGCCGTCTAACGGCGGGCGACATTAATCGGGCGGATCGGCTCTTCTGACGGGGGACCGGTTTTGTCTGTGCGCGCCAGGCCCCATCCGACCACAGCGCCAACAATCCGGGACGCCAAAGATGCGCGGGACCATCCCGATTTCCGTCGAGCACGGCGAACGCGGGCTCACGCGATGGGACGCGCTGGCGGTCCTGCTCACGTTTGGTCTGCTGGTTTTTGTCGCGGAAGCAAGCCGTCATTTGCTGCAACCACTCGCGGAATTGCAGCTCGCGCCATTATCGCTCGCGCCGGAAAATCTGCCCGAATATGCGGCGCGCACAACCTTGCGCATGTTGCTCGCGCTGGTGCTGTCACTCATTTTTACGTTCACCTATGCGACGTTCGCGGCCAAGAGCCGGCGCGCCGAGGTCTTGCTGGTGCCGCTGCTCGACATCCTGCAGTCGGTGCCGATTCTGGGCTTCATCTCGGTGACCGTCGTGTTCTTCATGTCGCTGGCGCCCGGTCGCGTCCTCGGCGCGGAATTCGCGGCCATTTTCGCGATTTTCACCAGCCAGGCCTGGAACATGGCCTTCAGCTTCTACCAATCGCTGCGCACGGTGCCGGTCGAACTGGCCGAAGCTTCGCGCACCTTCCGCCTTTCACCCTGGATGTATTTCTGGCGGGTGGAAGCGCCATTCGCAATGCCGCAGCTGATCTGGAACATGATGGTATCGATGTCGGGCAGCTGGTTTTTCGTGGTGGCGTCGGAGGCGATCAGTGTCGGCAACACAACGGTCACGCTACCGGGGATCGGCTCCTACATAGCGCTGGCGATTGAGCAAAAAGATCTCGCTGCCGTCGGCTGGGCCATCGGTGCGATGCTGATCGTCATTCTGCTTTATGACCAGCTTCTGTTCAGGCCGCTGGTCGCCTGGGCGGATCGTTTTCGCTTCGAGCAACAGATGGGCGTATTGCCGCCGCAGTCGTGGGTGCTCGACGTGCTGCGCCGCTCTCGCATCGTCGCCGTGCTGACCGATCGGTTCTCCAGGTTGTGGCGGCACACGTTTCAATGGCGGTTTCTTCGTCTGCGCGCAGAAGCGGCGCCCGGACAATCAGGCGGAGGTGGGCACTGGGGCGACCGCTTATGGATCGGTTGCGTCGTCGCTCTGGCCGTTCTTGCTGTGTGGCGCATTGGGGTTTTCATCTCGACCAGCATTTCGTTGCCCGACGTGATCAAGGCTTTCGTGGCGGGGTTAGCGACGCTGAGCCGGGTGATCGTCCTTATTGCGATTGCCAGCGTGATTTGGGTACCGATCGGGGTTTTCGTGGGAACGAGGTCGCGGCTCACCCAATTTGTTCAACCAGTCGCGCAATTTCTTGCCGCGTTTCCGGCCAATGTGCTGTTTCCGGTCGCGGTGTCGGCCATTGTTGCATTTAAACTCAATCCCAATATCTGGCTGAGCCCACTGATGATCCTCGGCACGCAATGGTACATCCTGTTCAATGTCATCGCGGGGGCGTCGTCGATCCCTTCGGAGATGCGTGACATCGGCACCAACCTTCAGGTGCGGGGCGGGTTGTGGTGGCGAAAGATAGCGCTGCCGGCAGTGTTTCCGTACTACGTCACCGGTGCGATCACCGCCTCGGGCGGCTCATGGAACGCAAGCATCGTGGCCGAGGTCGCCTCATGGGGCGACACCAAGCTGCAGGCGACCGGGCTCGGTGCTTATATTGCGCAAGCGACAGAGGCGGGCGACATGCCACGGATCGTGCTCGGCATCGCGGTGATGAGCCTTTTCGTGGTCACCATCAATCGCGCGTTCTGGCGGCCGCTTTATTGGTATGCCGAACGGAAATTCCGGCTGGGGTGATGGAGGAGAGCCCATGAGCGAAGCACTGCTGCAAATCAATTCGTGCTGCCAGGCATTTCCCAAGCCGGATGGCGAAAATCTGCTCGTCCTCAACGACATCAATCTGACGCTTGCGGAGGGCGAAATCGTCGGCTTGCTGGGTCGGTCCGGTTCGGGAAAGTCGACGCTGCTGCGGTTGATCTCCGGTTTGGCGCGGCCCACGTCGGGCAATGTTATCTACAGCGGCCAGCCGATCACCGGGCCGGCGCCCGGCATCGCGATGGTGTTCCAGACATTCGCGCTGTTTCCCTGGCTGACTGTGCTCGAAAACGTGCAACTCGGATTGGAAGCGCTCGGCCTGCCCGAAGCCGAGATTCGTCAACGCGCGCTCGCCGGTATCGATCTGATCGGTCTCGACGGCTACGAGTTCAGCCTATCCGCGCGAATTGTCGGGCGGCATGCGCCAACGCGTCGGCTTTGCACGCGCTCTGGTCGTGCATCCCAATATTCTGCTGATGGACGAGCCGTTTTCGGCGCTCGACGTGCTCACTGCCGAAACACTGCGTACGGACTTTCTCGATCTGTGGACCGAAGGCAAGTTGCCCATTAAGGGCGTGATCCTGGTGACGCACAACATCGAGGAAGCGGTCTTGATGTGCGATCGCATTCTCGTGTTCTCGCGAAGTCCCGGTCACATCATTGATGAGATCAAAGTCGATCTGCCGCAGCCGCGCAACCGTCTCGAGTCTAATTTCCGCGATCTGGTCGAGCGCATTTACGTCGCCATGACGGCGCGGCCTGCTGCGGCAACGCCGCGCATCACACCCGAACGCGTCGTCGGGATCGGTATCGACATGGTCTTACCGCGCGTTTCCGCCAACGCGATGTCCGGTCTTATCGAAGCGGTCGCCGGCGCGCCTTACGATGGCAAGGCGGACCTTCCGGTCATTGCGAGCGCGCTGCAAATGGAAGTGGACGATTTGTTTCCGATCGCGGAGGCCTTGCAGCTTTTGCGCTTTGCCGAAATCGAAGGAGGCGACATCCGGCTCACCGATACAGGAAAGCAATTTGCCGGCGCGGGCGTCGACGATCGCAAGCGGCTGTTCCAGCGCCAGGTGCTGGACCACGTTCCGCTCGCCATGCATATCCGGCGCGTTCTGCACGACCGCGTCAATCATTCGGCGCCCAGGAGCCGGTTCTTCAATGAGCTCGAAGACCACATGACATCCGAAGCCGCGGAGCACACGTTGCGGGCGGTGATTGCATGGGCGCGTTTCGGGGAAGCCTTTGCTTATGACGCCCGCACCAAAACGTTCAGCCTGGATAACCCCACGTGAGAACGTTTGCGTTTGTGTTCGCTACTCAACCACAATTCTGGTGCGTGGCCCGAGACGAGAGAGCAAACGGCGAAGCGAATTGAGCTCAAGCGCAACGCAACCGGCCGTGGGCGCGAAACCTGGCCGCGCTGCATGGATGAACACCGCGCTGCCGCGGCCAGCGACACGCGGCCGCGTATTGTGGTCGATCTCGATGATGAAATCATAGAGATTGTCCTTGCGCCTCAACCGGTCAGCTTTGGATTGCGGAGACACTTTCACTGGCCGGTTGTAATGACGATCGGCAGGGTTTTCACACCAGCCGTCATCTGCGCCTATCCGCTGTGCCGGCAATGACGTTGACGGCCGCGGGTGCTTGTCGGCGCGCCACCACAGACGCTTGAGTCGGAAATTGCCGCGCGGCGTGCCGCCATCGCCTTCGCGCTTGTTGGCCTTGATGCCGCCACGGCCAAGCGCCACCGGTATGACCAGCGTCCCGGCGGCGAGCCAGCCGCGCCGGGAATCACCCGGCTTGCGGCGTACAGCGATGCGGGACAGCGAGTTTTTTCGCATAATTGTCGGCGTTTCACCGCCGCGCCGTTCTGACGTAAATGTCAATTCACGCTTGCTCTTTTAGCCTCTAATGCTCTACTTCGCGACCAAGACGGGGCGTAAGGGGCGATTTCTCAAGAGGTTTTTGTCCGATGGCCAATAAACGGACCATCCTTATTGTTGACGACGATGCCGAACTGCGGGAAGCGCTGGTCGAACAGCTGGCGCTGCACGAGGAGTTCGACCCAATTTCGGCCGACAGCGGCACCAAAGGTGTGCAGGTCGCGAAGAACGGCCAGATTGACCTGGTGATCATGGACGTCGGGCTGCCGGATGTGGACGGTCGCGAGGCCGTGCGCATTTTGCGCAAGAACGGCTTCAAGGCGCCCATCATCATGCTGACGGGCCACGATACCGATTCCGACACCATTCTCGGCCTTGAATCCGGCGCCAACGACTACATTACCAAGCCGTTTCGTTTTGCCGTGCTGCTGGCGCGCATTCGCGCGCAACTTCGCCAGCACGAGGCAAGCGAAGACGCGGTGTTCGCCATTGGCCCTTACACATTCCGGCCTAGCTCCAAATTATTGCTCAGTCCGAAGGGCAGCAAAGTGCGGCTCACTGAAAAGGAAACGGCAATTCTGCGCTTCCTTTATCGTGCCGGCCAGAAACCGGTCTCGCGCGAAACGCTGTTGCAGGAAGTGTGGGGTTACAATTCCGGCGTCACCACGCATACCTTGGAAACGCACATCTACCGCTTGCGGCAAAAGGTCGAAAAAGACGCCGCTGCGCCCGCGATTCTGGTGACGGAAGCCGGCGGCTACAAGCTGGTGCCGTGAGTTTAAGCGTGACTCGCACGGGGAACTAATGGGCCTCGAAGAAGACATCGCTTTCTTCGAGCAGGTGCCGCCACTGGCGGCGCTCGGCAAGCAGGCATTGCGAATTCTGGCCATCGGCGCCGAGACGCGCCATCTGCAAAGCGGCGCAGTACTATTTTACGCCGGTGAACTTGCCGACGGCGGCTACGTCGTACAGGAGGGTTCGCTGCTGCTGGAGCCGGGCACCTTGGCGGAAGGCAAGGAGATTACGGTCGGCCCCGGCACATTGGTGGGCGAACTGGCGCTGCTCACCAACACGGTGTGCCAGGCGACGGCGATTGCAAAAGAACCCACCGTGGTTGTGCGCATCTCACGCAATCTGTTCCGCAAAATTCTGGAAGGGTATCCGGGCGCGGCGGAAAAATTGCGCGAGAGCATGTCGGAGCGTTTGCAGGCCTGGACGAAAGAACTCGGAACAGTGAAGCGGGTTCTCGAAGCGGGCGACAAACAATAGCGCAAGCTGTGCCGCGCCGATCTAGAGCTCCACTGTCGCTGTTACCGGCACGTGGTCGGACGGGCGCTCGGCTCCACGATAATCCTTGGCGATCTTGATCGCTGATACGCGCTCGGCGAGCGCGTCCGATGTCCAGACATGATCAAGCCTGCGGCCGCGGTCGGCCGCGCGCCAATTGTCCATCGCGCGATAGCTCCACCACGTGTAGAGCTTTTCCGGCTCGGGCG
Source organism: uncultured Alphaproteobacteria bacterium (assembly GCA_963819915.1). Lineage (GTDB taxonomy): Bacteria > Pseudomonadota > Alphaproteobacteria > Rhizobiales > Xanthobacteraceae > Pseudolabrys. The sequence goes on along the minus strand of CAWFXX010000005.1, from coordinate 171,531 downwards.
TGATCACGCGCATGGTGTCGATCCATCCGCCGGCCTTGCGCGCGGCGGTCAGCTTCTCGCACTCGACCGGCGTGTGCGAGACCACCTTGATCATCTGCTTGTGGCTCCAGACGTCGTGCTCAAGCGGGGCCACATTGAGGTCGCCGACGAGAATAGCGCGCGTCTTCTGCTCCGGGCGCAAACCGCGATGCGCTCGCATTTCATCCAGAAAATCGAGTTTATGCTGGAATTTTGGATTGATCTCGGGGTCCGGTTCATCGCCGCCGGCGGGGACGTAAAAATTGTGCACGGTGACCTGGTCTTTTAGTTTTGCGCGCTCCCCGAGCACCACCGAAATATGCCGGCAATCGGTCTTGCCGCAGAAACTTTGAATGTCGACCTGCTCAAAAGGCACGCGCGAAAGCACGGCGACGCCGTGATACCCCTTCTGCCCGTTGAGCGCTGCGTGCTCGTAGCCGAGCCGCCTGAAACGCTTGAGCGGAAAGGCCTCGTCAGGACACTTGGTTTCCTGAAGACACAATACGTCCGGGCGTGCGCTTTTCAAAAATTTCGCAACCAGATCGATGCGCAGGCGAACGGAATTGATGTTCCAGGTGGTGATCTTCAGCGGCATGGCATTTAGTTAGCGACAACTTAGCCATTTGTCACCGTCATGCGCGGGCTTGTCCCGCGCATCCCGTTTAGTATTGCAAGGCGGTGCCTCGCTAAAGGAGATGGCCGGGACATAGGCGTGCGAAGCGCGCCGTCCTTCCGGACGGCTATGCCCGGCCATGACAAACCCGGCGCCGGAAATCAAAGTCAATTGTGATAGCGCGTGTAATCAATCTTGAACAAGGCGGGATCGGGGCGCTTGCTGGTATCGAGATTGTAGACCGCGATCGTTGTGTCGTAGCCCTGCGGATCGGTCACGGTCCATTGCTTGAGCTGCATGTCCTTGGCGCTGAACATGAGCATGAGCCGGCTGGTGCCGACGATGCCGTTTTTCTCCTCCACGACAACGGTTACGAACACGTCATCCGCATAGACCGAGACCAGATGGGTATCCTTCGTCAGGTCAACGTGGTCGGCGAGCAGGAAACGCAACGGCGTTTGCGACAATGGGTAGACGTCCTGGGTTGCGAGACGGCGGTCACGCACAACGACCGATGAGCCGTCCGCAATCAGTTCGATCGGGCTCGGGTCGTCATATTCAAAACGAACACGGCCGGGCTTCGAAATGAAGAAGTCACCCTGGGTGCGGCTGCCGTCCGGTCCGACCTGGATGAAATTCCCGGTCAGCGTCTGCACGCCGGAGAGGTAGCTGTTGACGCGCTCGACGATGGCGCGCTGGTCGTTGGTGAGGACGCCGGCGGTGGTGGCCCGCCCGAGCACGGCGGCGAACGGATTGGAGATCGGATTTGGCGGCTCGGTCGTTGGCTGCGCCGCCTGCGCGCGTGCTCCCAGCGCCGCTGCCGGAACCGCCGGTTGCGCGGATGGACGGGGGGCGGGCAGCGGAACCGTCTGGCCGATCGCAGGGCCGCAGAGGCAGGCAAACAACGCGACGAAGCCCAGGCTACGGCTGATTCGCGTCTTTCTGTGTGCCGCCATTACGTTCTCCGCCTCGCGCCCTCACGTCGAATGACAGCCCTATATGGGCCGGCTGTGGCGATTTCGCGACCCGGCAAATTAGGCCTGATTCGGCTTAATCGCGAACAGGGCGATTCTCAATAGCGGTCGTCGGCCGGGTTCTCGGGGATGAGGATTTCGCGTTTGCCGGCATGGTTGGGCTGGCCAACGATGCCCTCTTCTTCCATCCGCTCCATGATGGTGGCGGCGCGGTTATAGCCGATCTGGAGGCGGCGCTGGATGTAGGAGGTCGACGCTTTCCGGTCGCGTTTGACGATCGCGACGGCCTGCTGGAACAGGTCACCGCCTTCCGCCAGGCCCATGCCGGTCGCGTCAAAGACCGCTCCGTCCTCGCCGTCTTCCGGATCGCCAGCCGTCACTTCCTCAAGATATTCGGGCGTGCCCTGCGCCTTCAGGTGGCGCACGACCTTTTCGACCTCATCGTCAGAGACGAATGGTCCATGCACGCGGCTGATGCGTCCGCCGCCGGCCATATAGAGCATGTCGCCCTGGCCGAGCAGCTGTTCCGCGCCTTGTTCGCCGAGGATTGTGCGGCTGTCGATCTTGGAGGTGACCTGGAACGAGATGCGGGTCGGGAAATTCGCCTTGATGGTACCCGTGATCACGTCCACGGACGGACGCTGGGTTGCCAGAATGACGTGAATGCCGGCTGCGCGCGCCATCTGGGCCAGACGCTGGATTGCGCCTTCGATGTCCTTGCCGGCGACCATCATCAGGTCTGCCATTTCGTCGACGATCACGACCAGGAACGGCAGCGGCTCAAGCTCGAGATCTTCCTTCTCGTAGATCGCCTGTCCGCTTTCTTTGTCGTAACCGGTGTGCACGGTGCGCGTGAGAGTCTCGCCTTTTGCCTTCGCTTCGGCAACGCGTGCGTTGTAGCCCTCGATGTTGCGCACGCCGAGCTTCGACATTTTCTTGTAGCGGCCTTCCATTTCGCGCACCGCCCACTTGAGCGCGACCACCGCCTTCTTCGGATCGGTCACGACCGGGGTGAGAAGATGTGGGATGCCGTCATAAACCGACAGTTCGAGCATTTTCGGATCGACCATGATCAGCCGGCACTGGTCGGGGCGCAGGCGATACACCAGCGACAGGATCATGGTGTTGATGGCGACCGATTTGCCGGAGCCGGTGGTGCCTGCAATCAGCAAATGCGGCATGCGCGACAGGTCGACGATGACGGAATCGCCGCCGATGGTCTTGCCGAGACAGAGCGGCAATTTTGCCGTGCTCTCGTTGTAGTCGATGCCGGTGAGCAGCTCGCGCAGATAGACTTTTTCGCGCGTCGGATTTGGCAGCTCGATGCCGATGGCGTTGCGGCCCGAAACAACCGCGACGCGCGCCGATACCGCGCTCATCGAGCGGGCAATGTCGTCGGAAAGCCCGATCACGCGCGATGACTTGATGCCGGGCGCCGGTTCGAGCTCGTAGAGCGTGACCACCGGACCAGGATGCGCGTTGATGATTTCGCCGCGCACGCCGAAATCCTGCAACACGCTTTCGAGCGCTGCGGCATTGCCGTCGATGATATCGCGCGACAGCGTCGTGCGTTCGCTGGCGCGTGGCGCGGCCAGCAGATTGAGCGAGGGCAAGGTATAGCCGTTGCCGGAACGGCGCACGGGCGCGCGCGGTGCGGCGCGTCGACGCGGCGCCGGCGCATCTTCTTCTTCATCCTCAAAATCGTCTTCGTATTCGGTGGCGCGCCCGTCGAAGCGAGGCTCATACCGTTGGCCACGTGGGGCCGCCGGGAGCGGCGTGCGCGCGCGCGTGTCACCGCGGATCATGCGGCCGATGCGCGCCTTCCAGCTCAGCAATGCATGCACGAGCATGCCGATCCATGCGGAACCTTGGTCGTCCTCGAATTCTTCTTCCTCGATCTCATCTTCTTCCTCGACCCTGCGGGCCGCGCGTCTTTCAACGCGCTGTCCGCCACGCGCGGCGGCCAGTACGGCTGCGGCCGTGGCGAGGCCGAACACAATGCATAGAATAAGCCGCGTCACGCCTGCGAGCGGCGAACCCAAAACCGTGGCCGGCAAACGCAGGACCGCGTCGCCCGCGACGCCACCGAGCCCGGTCGGCAATGGCCATGAGCCGATGCGCGGCAACGTGGATGCGAAGGCTGCGGCCAGCAAGGTCGCGACGATCCAGAGCAGGCTCCGCCATTTCTCGCCAACCGGCCGGTGCCCGATCAATCGCCAACCGAGCAGGGCCTCCGGAACCAGCAGCAGGACAGCGGAAAGACCGAGCAACTGCATTGCGAGGTCGGAGAAAATCGCGCCGGGGTAGCCGAGCAGATTGTGGATCGGCTTCTGGGTGGCGTGGCTCAGCGAGGGGTCCTGCACCGACCAGGTCGCGAGAGCGATGGCGCCCAGCAGCGCCAGCGTAATCAATGCGAGACCGGCAAGTTCACTGAGGCGACGCCGCACAATGTCGCGGAAATGCTCCGAGAGGAAGGCGACGACATCGAGGCTGCGATCTGTTGCCCGCATGCGGTTACATCCTTAATCCTTAACCGAGCACGGCGACGAGGCGATGCAGCGCCTCCGCCGTGGCTGCTTTGTCCTGAACCATTGCGACGCGGATGTAATCCGCGCCGGGATTGCTGCCGTCGGCCTGCTCGCGCGCGAGATAGCGCCCCGGCACAACGCGCACGCCCGCTTCGGCCCACAACCGCTTGGTGACGATTTCGCTGCCGCCCTGCTTCGACACGTCCAGCCACAGAAAAAATCCGCCGGCCGGGCGCCGATAGCCATAGCGGTCGCCGACAATCTGGTCGGCGAGATCGAACTTGGCGGAATAGAGCTCGCGATTGTCCTCGACGTGCGTCTCGTCGCCGTAAGCGGCAATCGCCACATGTTGCGCGGGCGTCGGCACTTGCGGCGCGGCGATGTTGCGCAATTCCAGATAAGGGCCAAGAAAGCGGCGGTCACCGGCGGCAAAGCCGACGCGCAGGCCGGGCAAGTTCGAGCGCTTGGACAGCGAATGGAAGACAACGACGTTGGCGAAATCCGGTCCCGATGCTTCCAGCATGCCGGGGGGCGCCTTCTTGCTGTAGATCTCGCAGTAGCACTCGTCGGCAAACACAAGAAAACCGAAACGGCGCGCAAGTCCTGCAAGCTTCTCCAGGTAGGCGCGATCGGCGACGGCGCCCTGCGGATTTGATGGCGAGGCGATATAGAAAGCGACCGTGCGCGCCAGCAGCGCATCGTCGAGCGCATCGAGATCGGGCAGGAAGCCGCTCTCGCGGGTTGCCGGCATATATATTGGCTCGCATTCGGCCGCGAGCGCGCCGGCGGCATAGGCTGCGTAGAACGGATTTGGAATGAGCACCGCCGGCTTGCCGGCGCGTCGCGACACCCAGCGCTTGGCGGCAATCGCCGCGAGAAACAATCCTTCGCGCGTGCCGTTGAGCACCAGCACTTCGCTCTCCGGATCGACCGGGCGCGCGAGTCTGTACCGGCGGTTGAGCCATGTTGCGACGGCGCGGCGGAACGGTTCGATGCCTTTATTGGCAGGGTAACGGCCGAAGTCCGCGAGATGCGCGGCGAGCGTCGGGCCGACAAAGGGCGGCACCGGGTGTTGCGGCTCGCCGACCGACAGATTGATGACGGGCTTACCGGGCTCGATGCCTGCGATGAGCTCGGTCAGGCGCACGAACGGCGAGCGGCCGTCGACCGCCGGTGCAGTTGGAGTGGCAGGCTCGCGCTTGGCGGTCATCATGGACATGCGTTGACGAGGCGGGACGGGCCGCCGCACAAGGGTTTCGACACAATAGATAGGGCCAGGTTAAGACGCCGTTAACCATCGGATTTCGCAGCAGAATTTTGCTTCTGGCCGCCCGTTTCGCCGGATTTATGGCCTTTTTGCCGGAGCCTGCATGGTGCGAAAAAATCGACGAAGAAAACACTGCGAAGACAAATAAGAGAGGCCCCCGGTTCTTGCGAACCGGGGGCCTCGACGGAAGGGACAGTGCCGGGTTTCCGCCCCTACCGCTAGGGAGTCATTTCATTGACGCGTGATCTTTTCCGAAAACCGGTATCCACTTTTCGGGATCACGCGCTGGTTACTGCACGGTCTCGCCATGCAGAGCGAGATCGAGACCTTCGCGTTCCACTTCGTCGGAGACGCGCAGGCCGATGATCGCATCAAGCACCTTGAGGATGATCAGCGAGACGATCGCATCGTAGATGAACACGACTGCGATGCCTTCGACCTGGTTGATCATCTGGGCAGCATTGCCCTCGATCAGGCCGGAGGTGCCGCCGTATTCGTTGATGGCGAATACGCCGGTGAGCAACGCGCCGACGATTCCGCCGACACCATGCACGCCGAAGCAATCGAGCGCGTCATCCTGGTGGAGCATCCGCTTGAGGCCAGTGACGCCCCAGTAGCAGATGACGCCCGCAGCGACGCCGATCGCCATTGAGCCGGCGGGGCCAACGAAGCCCGATGCCGGAGTGATGGCAACGAGGCCTGCGACTGCGCCCGAGCAGATGCCGATGACGGTGGGCTTGCCGCGGGCAATCCACTCCACGAGCATCCACGTAAAGGCGGCAACCGCCGTCGCGATCTGGGTCACGGTCATCGCCATGCCCGCCTGCATGCCGGCGGTGACGGCGGAGCCGGCGTTAAAGCCGAACCAGCCGACCCACAGCAGCGAGGCGCCGATGAAGGTGAGCACCATGTTGTGGCCAGGGCCACTGTCCTTGCGCTTGCCGAGGCAAATTGCGCACATCAGGCCGGCGACGCCCGCGTTGATATGCACCACCGTGCCGCCGGCGAAATCGAGCACCTTGAACCAGGCGTCCGAGTTGCCGTTGGACATGAAGCCGTCGGCGCCCCAGACCCAATGCGCGATCGGCGCATAGACCAGGACCGCCCACAGTCCGATGAACCACAGCATGGCGGAGAATTTCATGCGCTCGGCGAAAGCGCCGGCGATCAGTGCCGGCGTGATGATCGCGAAGGTCATCTGGAAGCAGAGATAGACCGTTTCAGGAATCGTCACGGCCAAGCCATTTGGCGTGCCGACACCCGTCGATATGTCGCTCAAGATGCCTTGCAGGAATGCTCGACTGAAGCCGCCAAGGAATGGTCCTCCGGTCGTGAAGGACATGCTGTAGGTGACACAGGCGTAAAGGATCGTGACCAGGCAGGTGACGGCAAAGCTCGTCATCACCGTGTCGCCCACGTTCTTCTTGCGCACCATGCCGCCATAGAACAGGCCGAGGCCTGGGATGGTCATCATGAGCACGAGAGCAACCGAAGTCAGCATCCAGGCGGTATCGCCCGAATTGGGCGTGCACTTTTCCAGAACGGCTTTCTTCGGATCCGGATCGTTCGCGCATGCCGGCGGCGGAGCCGCAGGCGCGGGCGGTGCAGCCGCGGGCGCCGCCGCGGCTGGAGCCTGCGCCTGAGCGAAGGAGGCGTCATACGTCGCCACGCTCAGGAAGAGGCCGAGTACAATCCCGAAGGCGAGAGCCAAGAGCCCCGCACGGGAGGATTTCTTCAACGTCATGGTCTTACTCCTGTCCGTATTGTTGCGGTGCGGGTTACTAGAGCGCCGCGGCATCGGTCTCGCCGGTGCGGATTCGCACGGCGTTTTCCAGATTGAAGACGAAGATTTTTCCGTCGCCGATCTGACCGGTCTTGGCGGCGCCGGTGATGGCCCCGATGACCTTGTCGACTTGCTTGGTGTCCACTGCCACTTCGATCTTGATCTTCGGCAGGAAGCTCACCGCATATTCGGCGCCACGATAGATTTCCGTGTGCCCCTTTTGACGCCCGTATCCTTTGACTTCAGTAACAGTCAGTCCCTGCACGCCGATGGAGGTCAGAGCGTCGCGGACCTCGTCGAGCTTGAAAGGTTTGATAATGGCCATGACGATTTTCATGGATTCGATCCCCGCTTGAGCCCGTTTTCTACCTTCACGCAGTGCGGGCGGGTTCACTGAGCCCGACCAACGAAGCTCGCTTCGCAGGCATGGCCGGTGGGATAGAATCAAACGCCGTGCCAGTTGCCGGCGGAGGCGTTATCCGATTGATTTAACTGGTGTAATTGATTCCCGGAGGGGTCAGTCTCAACGCGGCGCTGACCCTGCGCCCAAAGACGCGCCAAGACTCAAACGACGTGCTTAAAATTTAATCAGCTGCCCATGCAATGGAGCGAACCGCGCCGGCAGGCCGCCGGCGCGCAAACCATTCGTTCATTATTGGAGGGCTTCGCCGTGCTGGCTGACATCGAGGCCCATGACTTCATCTTCATGACGCACCCGCAACGGCACCATCACGCTGATCACCTTGAGGATGATGAAGGTCACTGCGCCGGACCATAGCAATGTGACGACGACGCCGTAGAGCTGCGCCAGCATCTGCTGCGGATTGCCTTCGAGCAGGCCATGGACGCCGCCGGGCATTTCGGGGCTCGCCGACAGCGCGCCGACCGCAAAGACGCCGGCGAGCAATGTCCCGGTCAGCCCGCCGATGCCGTGCACGCCAAAGACATCGAGCGAGTCGTCATAACCCAGCTTGAGCTTGAGTGACGTGCAGGCCCAGAAGCAGATCGCGCCGGCGGCAACGCCGATCAATATGCCTTGCATTGGCATCACGAACCCCGACGCAGGCGTGATGGTGCCGAGGCCGGCCACCGCGCCCGAGATCATGCCGAGCACCGATGGCTTCCCGCGCGTCCACCATTCGAGCGCCATCCAGGTGAAGGCGCCGGCGCTGGCGGCAAGATGCGTCGACACGATCGCCATGGCCGCGCGCGAATTGGCGCCGAGCGCCGAGCCGCCATTGAAGCCGAACCATCCAACCCACAACAGGCCGGTACCGACCACGGCGAGCGTGAGATCATAGGGCGACAGATTTTCGCTGCCGTAACCGCGACGCGCGCCGAGAACATAAGCTGCGACGAGACCGGCGATGCCGGCGTTGAGGTGCACGACCAGGCCGCCGGCGAAATCGATGGTGCCGTAGGTGCCGAGGAATCCGCCGCCCCAGACCCAATGTGCAATCGGCACATAGACCAGCAGCAGCCAGAAAGTGCAGAACAGCAGAAAGGCCGAAAAACGCAGTCGATCGGCAACCGAGCCGGCAACCAGCGCGACGGTGATCACCGCGAAGGTCATCTGGTAGATCATGAACAGGCTTTCGGGAATCGTCTTCGCCAGCGGCGAAATCGCATCGAGCGTCACGCCGCTGAGAAAGATGCGCTCGAACGTCCCGATGAAGGCGCCTTCACCGGTGAAGGCGAGGCTGTAGCCGAACAGCGCCCACAGGATCGAAATCAGAAATGTCGCGGAGAGACTTTGTGCCATAGTCGCGAGCACATTCTTCTTGCGCACCATGCCGGCGTAGAACAGCGCAAGGCCAGGGATCGTCATCATCAGCACGAGACCGGTGGCGCCGATCATCCACGCCGTGTCAGCGGCGTCGATCTTTGATGTGACATTCGTTGCTTGTGCGAAAGCCGGTGATGCGGCGAGCGCCGCGATGCCAGTCAGAGCGAGGCGCGGAAATGCGCGTGTCATGTCATCCCCCAAAATTTCTAATTATTTTTTAGAGTGCGTCGACATCGGTTTCGCCGGTGCGGATGCGCAAAGCCTGCTCGATCGGCGTGACGAATATTTTTCCATCGCCGATCTGCCCGGTGCGCGCAGCGGCCGTCAGCGCATCCACGACCTGGTCGAGTTGCTCCGAGGCGATGGCCACCTCCACGCGCAATTTTGGAAGGAAGTTCACGACATATTCGGCGCCGCGATAAATTTCCGTATGGCCTTTTTGCCGGCCGTAGCCTTTGACCTCGGCGACGGTCATCCCGTGGATACCGAGGCGCGTGAGGGCGTCGCGTACCTCGTCGAGCTTGAAGGGTTTGATGACGGCAATAACGAGCTTCATGGCTTCCTTCCCGGGGCGTGCTTGCGCAATAGAAACCCGCTCCGGCTGGACCGGACGGGCCAATTTGCACAGGCTACCGACAGGGGGCCTAAAGTTTAAGCGGTAATCTTGCCGAGCCCACAGGCAGCGCGCCGCAATAGCGGGCAAACTAGGTCAATAATATTGCCCTATCTGGCTTTTGCCGGCGAGGCGAGGCCAAGCTCATTGATGAGCGTCGGCAGCACTGCACGCGCGTGCCGGATCGTCATTCCCGGGGTGATCCGCGGGTCGTAGAGTAATGTCAGCAGCGCGCGATCGTAGACCGAGAGGTAGCCGACCATCCGCTTCTGGTTGAGCGTGGTCCAGGGATTGTGCTGGTCGTGGTTGGACAGACCGAAGGCGTGCAGCAATTCGTGATAGGCGCAGTCCAGAAAAACATCGTCGCCCTTGTCGACTATAATAAATGAAATCGAGTGGACGATTTTCCCGTCGGCGGTCGATTTGACGCTCGTCATGCATTGCGGGTCAGTGCGCGTGACGAACGTCCTGGCAATCTTGGCTCCGAAGGCCGCCTGCAGCGCGGATTGAAAATCCTTCTCGTCGATGAGCCGCAACTCGATATCGGCCGACTCGGCCGATGTTTCGCTCAAGTGCAGTTCGGGCACGGCGCGCGCATAATTGCCAATGACACGGGACATCGCAGCACGGCGATCGACAGCGCCGCCACCCGTGACATGTGCGTTGATCGCGTGATCGAAGCGGCGGATGCCGGTCGGCCGGGCGCCGATGCGCAAATCGGATCCAAACGCGAGCGCGAGAAATCCGCGCTCGAGCTCCGCTGTGGAGAATTGCGTGTACTGAGGCGGCGCGCCGTCGAACGCGCCGGGCGGCGCCGGCTGGCGGCCCGATGCGGCGAGCGCAGCCGTCATCATCGCGATCAGAACACAAGAGGCCGCAAGCAACCGCTGCATTGTCGTTTCAGGTCTCCCGTCGCTGGCGGACAAGGCCTTCCTGCGCCACAGAAGCGACCAATGTGCCATCACGCGTAAATATAAGTCCGCGTGCGAAGCCGCGCGAGCCGTGCAGATTGGGTGAATCCTGCGCATAAAGCAGCCATTCGTCGGCACGAAATGGCCGATGCAGCCACAGTGCATGGTCGAGACTGGCAGCCATGAATTCCTTCTCGAACAAAGTGCGACCGTGCGGCGCAAGCGCCGTGTCGAGCAACATCATGTCGGAAGCGTAGGCGAGCACGCATTGATGGATGGCGGGAAGATCCGGCAACTTGCCAGTCGTGCGAATCCACACGTTGAACTGTCCGCCTGGAATTTTTTTGCCAAGGTAACGTTCGAACTCGACCGGCCGCATTTCGATCGGTCGCTCACGCTCGTAATAGCGGCGCACCGGATCCGGCATGGTCGGCAGCAATTTCTCGCGCATGTCGGCATCGCTCGGCAAGTTTTCCGGCGGCGGCACGTCCGGCATCTTGGCCTGATGGTCGAGACCGGGTTCGTCACTGTGAAATGACGCCAGCATCGAGAAGATGGGATGCCCGTGTTGCCGCGCGGTCACGCGTCGGGTCGTGAAACTCTTGCCGTCGCGGATGCGGTCGACGTCGTAGATGATCGGGACCTTGGGATCGCCGGGCAGCAGGAAGTAGGCGTGCAACGAATGCGGCGGCCGGCTTTCGACCGTCCGCACCGCGGCGACCAGGGCCTGGCCGATCACCTGTCCGCCAAAAACCCGTTGCCAGCCGACTTGCGGCGAACGGCCGCGGAAGAGGTTCTCATCCAGCGGCTCGAGGTCGAGAATATTGAGCAAATCCTGGACGGCAGACGTCATTGGCAGGGCCTGGCATGGGTCAAAGAGCCTGCTCAACCTGCTATGCTGCGGCGCGTTTTACAAGGAAGAGGCATGAATAAAGGCGATTCCACACGTCCGCGGGTCGACCTGGTGGTCGGCGGCGCCGGATTTGCCGGCCTGGCGCTGGCGATCGCGCTCCGGCAGGGGCTGGGCGAGACGTTCAACGTGACGGTTGTCGACCCGGGCCTCGCTCACGCCACGTCCAAGGATCCGCGCGCTTCCGCGATTGCCGCTGCCGCCCGGCGTCTGTTTGAAGCGATCGAGGTCTGGGATGCGGTGGCGGCAGACGCGCAGCCGATCCTTGACATGGTGGTCACCGATTCAAAGCTCGACGATGTGGTGCGTCCGACATTCCTGACATTTGGCGGCGAGGTGGAGGAGGGAGAGCCGTTCGCTCACATGGTCGAGAACCGGCATCTGGTTGACGCGCTGGTGAAAAAGGCAAAGGAACTCGGCGTCGAATTGCGCGCGGGTTCGGTGGCCGGCTCTGAATATGTGAACAATGCAATCAACGTTGCGCTCGCCGGCGGTGAAACAATTTCCACCCGTCTGCTGGTCGGCGCTGACGGAGCCAAATCGCAAATTCGCGAGCAAGCCGGGATAGCGACGCATGGCTGGAACTACGATCAGTCGGCCATCGTCACGACGGTTGCGCACGAGCGCGATCACAATGGCCGCGCCGAAGAGCACTTCCTGCCGGCGGGTCCTTTCGCCATCCTGCCGCTCACCGGAAAACGGTGTTCGATTGTCTGGACGGAAGACCACGCGTGAAGCCGAGCGGATCATTGCGCTGCCGGACGATCAATTCCATGCCGAGCTGGAAAAACGCTTCGGATTGCAGCTCGGCGATATCGCCGTCGCGGGGCCGCGCCGGGCATTTCCGCTGGGGCTGTTCACCGCGCGCAAGTTCATCGCCGATCGGCTCGCGCTGATCGGCGACGCCGCGCATATCATCCATCCGATCGCAGGGCAGGGGCTTAACATGGGCCTGCGCGATGTCGCGGCGCTGGCCGAAGCGATTGCCGATGCGGCGCGTCTCGGGCTCGATATCGGCGCCGCTGACGTGCTCGAACGATATCAGCGCTGGCGGCGCTTCGACACCATGACCATGGGTGTTGCGACCGACGGGTTGAACCGGCTGTTTTCCAATCACTCGGATGTGCTGCGGCTCGCGCGCGATATCGGCCTCGGCCTGGTCGAACGGATGCCTCCGCTCAAGCGCATGTTCATCCGTGAGGCTGCCGGTTTTACCGGCGAGGTCCCCAAATTGCTTCGGGGCGAGGCATTGTAGGCCACCGGAACCCAGGAATCGCTTTTAGCGATATTAATGACTTGACAGTATTATCGCGAATTGCGATATTTGGCGATGGCGATTACATTTACGCCTGCGGCGCTACGTCAGTGGCTCAAGCTGAATGTAGATACCCGCGCGCGGATCAAAGCCAAGCTCGACACGTTTGCTGAAACAGGCGTTGGCGACGTTAAGCGTCTTAAAGGCCGCGCCGGTTCAAGACTGCGAGTAGGCGACTGGCGCGTTATTTTTTACACTGAAGGAAACATGATCGTGATCGCCGCAGTCGGCCACCGGCGCGAAATCTACGACTGAGAGGACAGCATGACCGTGCGTTACCAGAAAACCGCCAAGGGCGAGGTGGCAATTCTCCCGCGCAAGGAATACGAGGCGCTTGCCGCGAAAGCAGCGGAGGCCGTCGAAGATGCCGGCACGGCGCGACTTGTTGCGCGCGCCCGCAAGGATGTCGCTGAGGGTGCACCGCTCATTCCGATGGACGTCGTCGAGCGCATCGCGGCCGGCGAACATCCCATTCGCGCTGTGCGCGCGTGGCGCGATATAACACAGTTGGAATTGTCATACCGGACCAATATCGGGCAAGGCTATATCTCCGATCTCGAATGCGGTCGCCGAAAAGGAACGGTAGCAGCATTGCGTGTTATTGCCGGAGCCTTGCGCGTGCCTCTTGATATTTTGATCGCCGACTAAGTGACCGCATTTGCACGGGTGAACCAGCTCAACTCAGCGGCACGCTGCCGACATGATCCTGGAATGCCTTGCGGCTCGAAATCTGGGCATACCAGCGGTCGAGATTCGGCATTGGCGGCCGATCCGGCACCAGCTGCACGAAGCGGTAGCACATGATACCGACCGGAATATCGCCATAGGAGAAAGCATCACCGGCGAGGAATTTTGTTTTCGCCAGCTGCGCATCCATGATCTGCATGGCGGCGGTGGTTTTTTCCTGCGACGCCTTGATCGCGGCCATGTCACGCTTTTCCGGCGGCGTGCGGATGAGACCCCAGAAGGCCGCGAAGATCGCAGGCCCGGCCACCGACAGCTGCCAGTCCATCCATTGGCTTGCAAGTGCGCGTTGTCTTGGGTCCTTCGGCTCGATCACGCCATTCTTGTCATGCTTGCCGGCGAGATAGCGCACGACCGAATTGGATTCCCACAGCAGAAAACCATCTTCTTCTTCGAGCGTCGGCACGAGGCCGTTGGGATTCATCGCCAGATAAGCGGGCTCCTTGTTCTTGCCGAACGGGCCGCCGACATCGATGCGCTCGTGTTCGAGCTTGAGCTCCCCAATCGCCCACATTGCTTTTTGCACGTTGGACGATGTCTTGCGGCCCCAGATCTTGATCATTGCGTTCGCTCCCTATTTCTTTGCGCCTGTTATTAGCTTGTCATGGCCGGGCTTGTCCCGGCCATCCCGATCTTGGAAGGCAAGGCTCCAATCACCTAAGCGAGATCGCCGGGACAAGCCCGGCGATGACAAATCAATAGTTCATGGGTGCGCTTACTCCAGCTTTCGCGCTTCCTCCGGCAGCATGATCGGAATGCCGTCGCGGATGGGATAAGCGAGCTTGGCCTTGCGCGAGATCAGCTCTTGTTTTGCGGCGTCATATTCCAGTGGGCCCTTGGTGAGCGGGCAAACGAGGATTTCCAGAAGCTTCGGATCCACGCTGCCGGCGGGCCGTTCGGTAGGCGGGACAGTCGACATGCAATAACTCCCGGCGGGTTCGTGGGTTTATAGCGCAAAACTCCATGGTCATCATCCGCGAAAGCGGATGATCCAGTACACTGTGCGCCCTCGATAGGCTGCGGCGTACTGGGTCCCCGCTTGCGCGGGGACGACAGCTGGCATTACTGCAGCTGTGGCTCGCCTTCGGTGTTTTTCTTGGCGAGCTCGATCTCGGTAATGGCGATGAGGATCTCGGCGCGCGTCTTCAGGTCGGGCGCTTCGAGCAGCGCCTGCTTTTCCGCTGTGCCGTAAGGCGACATCATCGAAAGCGCATTGACCAGCGCTTCATTAGGGGCCTTTTCGATGCCTTCCCAGTCGGCCTTGAGATCGTTGGCCTTGAGGAAATTGGTCAGCGCGGTGAGCAGCGCGGCGCGGTCGACGGCATTCTCTCCTCTGCGCGCAATGAAATCGTCGGCAAACGGCGCGTAAGTCACGCGGCATTGCCGGTACGGCGTCGCAACCTTGAGTTCCTCTTCGACCCGAAAACGCGCAACGCCGGTGAGCTCGAGCAGATAACGCCCGTCGCCGCTTTCCGCGAGTTGAGTGATGCGTCCGACGCAGCCGATCTTGTAGAGCGGCGGTTTGTCGGCAGCGCCGCCGTGTGCGGCATCGGGTTGAATCATCCCGATCAGCCGATGACCGTCGCGCAGCGAGTCATCGACCATCGCAAGATAGCGCGGCTCGAAAATATTGAGCGGCATCTGTCCACGCGGCAACAGCAGCGCGCCCGGCAAGGGAAAGACCGGGATCACTCCGGGCATCTCGATCGGCCCGCGATATTGAGCATTCATCGGCATGGCACTCTCCGGCCCTCATCCTGAGGAGGGCGCGAAGCGCCCGTCTCGAAGGAGGAGGGCGACCCCATGCTTCGAGACGCGTCGCTGCGCGACGCTCCTCAGCATCAGGCCAAAAAAATGCGTTGCCACGAGTGGCGAAGTACTTCTCACGAGAACAAAATTGAGGACAAACGCTTTCGGCCTTCCACCGTCGCGGGGTCCGTGACGCCCCAGGCTTCGAAGAATTGCACCAGCTGCTTGCGGGCGCCGTCGTCGTTCCACTTGCGGTCACGCTTGACGATGTCGATCAGGTGATTGACGGCGTCCTCGCGTTTCCCTTTTGCGTTGAGCGCTACGGCAAGATCGAACCGCGCCTGGTGATCGAGAGGATTGGCGCGCACTTTTTCTTCGAGCTCCGCCAGCGGACCGATGGACTTGGCTTGCTCCGCGACATCGAGCGCGGCGCGCGCGGCGGCGACCGCAGCTTCGTTTCGCTTGGCTTCCGGAACGAGCGCGAGCGTTTGCTTGGCCTGTTCGAGTGCGCCGGTTTCGACATAGCAGCGTGCAAGTCCCGCGAGCGCCGGCACATTGGCGCCATCTTCGGCGAGCAACTGCGCATAGAGTTCGGCGGCACCGGCAGCGTTTCCTTCCGCCAGCGCCTGATCGGCTGCCTTGAGCAAATCTTTTTCTTCCGCGCCGACCGCGCCCTTGGTGATGCGCTCGAGGAACGCGGCCACCTGGCTCTCCGGCAGAGCACCCATAAAGCCGTCAACCGGTTGACCGTTGGAAAAAGCGATCACCGCGGGAATCGACTGGATTCCCATCTGGCCCGGGATCGCCGGATGCTCATCGATATTCATCTTGGCGAGCTTGACCTTGCCCTTTGCAGCCTTCACGGCCTTTTCCAGAACAGGCGTGAGCTGTTTGCAGGGGCCGCACCAGGGCGCCCAGAAATCCACCAGCACCGGCTGGCGCTTCGATTCCTCGATGACATCTTTCATGAAGCCTTGCGTGGTCGTGTCCTTGACCACATCGGCCGCCGTCATTGCCCCGCCGTCCTGCAACATTTGTCGTCGTCCCTATCCGCCATCCATCAATGGCCCGAAAACCTCGGCTCCATGCGGGATTAAATGGGCTATCCGGGAAGGTAACGCAATCATCAAGGCATGTTCGAGGCGCGGCCGGAAAGGCGCTCAATTCGCGGCATGTGGCCGGTGGATTCGAGGAATTTGACCAGATCCTCGCGGTTTATCGAGGTCGTCATAACATTTACAAGCGGATGATAATTCAGCGTTTCGTGCTCCATCATGGCGGCGTCGAGCACAACGGTCACGCGGCCTTCGGCGTCATTGATGGCGCCGAATGGCGTGACCGAGCCCGGTTCGACGCCCAGGACCTCGCGCATCAAATCGGCCGAACCGAACGAAAACCGTCCCGTGGCACCGAGCTGCCGGTGCAGGCCCTTCAGGTCAATCTCGGCGTCTTCAAGTGTAACCACCAGATAGATCGCGTATTTCTTGTCACGCAGAAAAAGGTTCTTGGTATGCCCGCCAGGTATCTGTCCACGCAGCGTACGTGACTGCTCAACAGTGAATAACGGCGGGTGTTTGACCGTCGAATACTTGATGCCGAGGGCATCGAGCGCAGCGAACAGCTGGTCAGGGGTTTTCGGCATTATTGCAATAATCGAGGGTGGCAAGGTGTTATAATGACGAGGCCAGAGAAGCGGTAGAAGAGGTAAAAGATGACACGCATTTTATTGATTGCCGGCGCTGCTATGGGCGCAATATTTCTCAATGCCGCGCACGCAAATGCCATGGAGGCTCCATGGTGCGCAGTTATTTCTCTGGGACCGGGCGCAGTCTATGAAGACTGCCAATATTGGTCATTCGAAGCGTGCCGCCCGGTTGTGTTGGCCGGTAATCGCGGGTTCTGCAATCACAATCCGCGCTACGTCGGACCGGCACCGGCCACCAAACGCGCCCGTCACAAGCGCAAGGTCCAAAAAACTGACGGCTGACCTTATGGCCGGCCTTTTTGTGAAATGGGAGACCAAAGGAGGCTGAACATGTTGCGCATTGTCTTGGCGACTGTCGCGCTCGCAATCGTCACGTTGGCTGGCCCAGACTTCAGTTCGCGCTTCCGAAGGGCCTTGGTGCGCGCTTCGCAATTTTGGCAGCGACCTGTCCGAAGATTGCCAGTTCCGCACCTTTGAAGAGTGCCGGGTCACCGTGGTTGCGGGATTCCGGGGCTTCTGCAATCCAAATCCGCGCTGGCGGGCCGAGGTTGAACCGCGCAAGCACCGAAAGGGTTAAAACCGGCCGGTCGTCGTGGTTGCTTTTAGGGTCGGCTTTTGGCTATAGGAACGGCCTTGGCGGCCGATAGTGCTTTTCGGCCAAATATCTAACGGATGCGGGTGTAGCTCAGGGGTAGAGCACGACCTTGCCAAGGTCGGGGTCGAGGGTTCGAATCCCTTCGCCCGCTCCATTATTTGCTTCTATCTACCTCAGGCTGTTTTGCAAAACGGCGTTCCGGCCGAACAGGGCCGCTTGCCCAGATCAATTGATCTAAAGCAAAACCCCGTATCGTCTGGGTCAATAGCGTCCGCGTTTGCGTTGGCGTGTTGGGGTATTTAGGAATGCGCGAAACGGCATATCGAGCCGCGATTGCCGCACTCGCGCTGGCGCTGGGTGCGTGCGCGGCCACATTCAAAGATCCGATCAATCTGCCGGTGGCATCCAACGCGGCAATCGTTCCGCCTTTGGCGCCGCCCGACGTGGGCGGCGACACAGTCGTAGCGGTGACATTTTCCGGCGGTGGCACGCGCGCAGCCGCATTTGCCTATGGCGCCATGCGTGGACTTGATCGCCTGCCGGCCAAAGGACGCGGCACGTATTTCGACCGCGTCATCTTTATTTCAGGCGTGTCGGGTGGATCGGTCGCTGCCGCCTATTTCGGACTGAAAGGACGTGCCGCGCTCAGTGATTTTCGCGAGCGGTTTCTCCTGCGGAATGCCGAGGAAGCACTCAATACCAGAGTGAGCCTCGCAAACGTGGCGAGAGGTTTTGGGGGCGGGGTCAACGATGCTTCACGGCTGGCAGGTTGGCTCGACCAAAACCTGTATGAGAGAGCAACCTTGGCCGATCTTTATCAACCGGGTAAGCCAATCATTTGGCTCAATGCGTCGGATCTCTACAATCGTACTCCATTCGTGTTTTCTCCGGTCACCTTTGAGGCCTTGTGCAGCGATCCGCGAAAATATCCGATCTCGGAGGCGGTCGCGGCCTCGGCAGCCGTTCCGGTGGCTTTCGTTCCGATTGTCCTTGCAAGTTTTTCCGATTCCTGTAGCGCGCCACTGCCGCCGTGGGTCAATCGTGTGCTTGCCGACCGGAATGCCGGGGCTCAAGTACGCGCGTTCGCGCAGGCGCTCAAACGCTATCGCGATCCGGAACAGATCCGCTTTGTGAAGCTTGCCGATGGCGGCATCACCGATAATTTTGGACTTCTCCGGTATTACCATCGCTCGCGAAGCCGCTGGACAACCATACTCGCCCCTGACTCGCGAACGGGCCGTGCAATTGCGCCATCTCGTCTTCATCGTGGTCAACTCGGGATTGGGGCCGCGGGGAGAATGGGCGCAAACTGTGCAAGGTCCGTCCGGAAGAGAAATGATCGGCGCGCTCACCGACACAGCCATCAATTCCGCGGTGCGTGGCGGGTACGATGCGTTTCGGCTGACCGTCAAGAACTGGGAAGACGAGACGCGCAAGTGGCGATGCCGCTTGTCCAGGGCGGAAGCCGCAAAACTTGGTGCCAGGGGTGACTGGCGTTGCAGCAACATCAGTTTTGACGTTGTCGAAATCTCGTTTGCGCAAATGGATCCGGCGCGGAATGCGATGCTCGAGCAGGTGCCTACCAGTTTTAATTTGCCAGAGGAGACAGTTGATCTGGTGATCGAGGCAGGCACGGATACGTTACTGGCGCATCCGACCATACGCGCCGTCCTTGGTAAGGCCAATTGACGATGCGCCAAATATTTCAAAGATGGATCTGGGACAATGACCGCAGATTTTAAAGTCCAATTCCGAAATCTTCAGCGACAATATGGCGATCCAATTCTGACCGCGCTGACGGTCCTTCTTCTGGTCTTGATGTTTGTCGCTTGCGCCGCTTCAGGCAACCGGACATATCGTTTTTCAAGCTTTCGGATTTTTGGTGGCGCTGGCGATGATCGCCGGCGCCCTCTTTATGTCAGGCAGCGCAGCCGCGTTTATTGCGATGTCGATTGCGTTTGGCATGAACATTACGGCGGCGCTGCACAGGCTTGAGCGATCCCTCCGCGCTCGATATCCATCTTGTATCGGGCGCGTGGTTGATCCTGGCGGTCACGCTGGGCTGGGTGGTCGCTCGCCAGGTCTTCGCGGCGGGGCGCGTGACTTATCATCGGATCATCGGCGCGATCCTTCTTTATTTTCTGATTTCGCTGATATTCGTGGCGCTTTTCGCGGTCGTCGGCCAGGTAAATCCGAAGGCTTTTTCCGGAATTGCGATCGACGACAACACGGCGCTTGCCAGCAACCTGATCTATTTCAGCTTCGTGACGCTGACCTCAACAGGCTACGGTGACGTGGTGCCGGTGCATCCGATCGCGCGCAGTCTTTGCAATCTGGAATCCATCATCGGTCAGCTTTATCCCGCAATTCTGCTCGCGCGATTAGTCACGCAAGAGCTGGGAGATACGAAGCCGGCGCGAAAGCGAAAGCGAGACAAAGCGCGATGATCGACATGGACCGCCTGCAAAGATCCTGGCTCTTTTTGACGATTGCGGCGCTGATCGCGATTGTTCTGGCGGCCGGCATCTTCATTGTGGAGACGATGCCGCCCCGGACAGTCGTGATGGCCACGGGCGCGGAAGGCGGCGCCAACTACCAGATGGGCCTCCGTTACCGCGACATCCTGGCGCAATCCGGCGTTAGATTGCGGCTGGTGCCGACAAGCGGCGGGCTGGAAAATCTGGCGCTGCTTAAAGACTCCAAATCCGGAGTTGGTGTCGGGTTCATTCAGGGCGGCACGACCACCGAAAAGGACTCGCCGGACGTCGAGTCGCTCGGCACCGTGTTTTACGAACCGCTGTGGTTTTTCTTCCGGGGTGAACCCGGTGACGATATCCGCGCGCTGCGCGGCCGACGAGTGTCGATCGGTCCCGAAGGAAGTGGAACGCGGGCGCTGGCGCTCGAACTCATAAAAAAGTTCAAGCTCGATACCGTCATTGGGGAATTATCCGGATTTACGCCACAGGTGGCCGCCGACAAACTGATTGCGGGCGACATCGATGCCGCGTTCATCATAACCGGCTGGGATTCGCCGGTCGTCCAGCAACTCATGGATGCCAAGGGCATTGCGCTCGCAAGCATCCCGCGTGCGGACGCCTACATTGCACATTACCCCTTCCTGAATAAGCTCGTGCTGCCCGCGGGCGTCAGCGACCTCCTCAACAATCGTCCGCCGGCCGATATCGTGATGCTGGCGCCGAAGGCGAGCCTCGCCGTGCGCGCGGATCTGCATCCTGCCATCCAGCATTTGTTGCTGACGGCCGCCCAGCAGATTCATTCGCAGCCCGGGATTTTTCAGAAAGCCGGGCAATTTCCGGCTGCCGAATTGATCGACCTTCCACTCAGCGACGAAGCCCAGCGTTTCTACAAGCGAGGACTGCCATTCCTTCAAAAATATCTTCCGTTCTGGATCGCGACCTTGGTCGAGCGCGTGCTTGTCGTGCTCCTGCCCTTGGCGGCGGTTCTCTATCCAGTGTTCAGATTTCTGCCGCAAATCTACGACTGGGCGATGCAGTCCAAAATCAGGCGGCTCTACGATGAGATGCGGGCGATCGAGAGCGAGATGGAATCTCAACCGGGAAATAATGTCGACGCGATCGACGCAAAGCTTGAAGACCTGAACCAACGCGCCAACCGTCTCTCGTTACCGAGGTCGTACGCAAGCATGTTGTACACGCTACGCAGTCATATCAATCTTGTGCGCGGCCGTCTGGTAGCGAACGCTCAGAAGAGCGGGCGTTGATAGACCGCGATATCGCGCTGGATTCCGGCTGCCCTTTTCACTCATAATATGACGTCGGGGCTCAACGCCGATGCATAACAGTCGGGGAACGGAAACATGACCAGGGCGGTGCTTGCTATTTGCTTGAAACGTGCGGCCTTCGCTTTTGCGTTGGCGGGGGTGCTTGCGGCGCCCCGGCCCGCCGCTGCCGAAGACTATCCCTCACACACCATCTCGCTGGTCGTGGCTTTCCCCGCGGGCGGCGGCGTCGACACCGTCGGCCGTGTCGTTGCACAGAAGCTCACCGACGCGCTCGGTCAACAGGTGATCGTCGTCAATCGTCCGGGCGCCGGTTCTGTCATCGGCACGCGTGACGTCGCGCGTGCGCAGCCCGATGGCTATACGCTTCTCCTGCTGGTGACCGGCGCCGGCCTCCCGGAAGATCCCGGTTACGACATGGGAAAGGATTTCGCACCGATCGGCCTGATTGCGTCGGTTCCGATCGTGATCATGTCCAATCCGTCGGTGCCGGCAAAATCGCTGGCCGAAGTGATCGCACTCGCCAAGAAAGACGGCGACAAAGTGACCGTCGGCACGCCACCGGCGCCGACGCTGAATTATTTCGGGGCCGAGCAATTCAAGGCGATGACCGGCACCAAAATCACAATCGTCACTTACAAGGGGACCGGACCGCTCACAAACGATCTCGTCGGCGGTCACGTGATGATTGCCTTCAACACGCTTCCGCCGGCGATCGGCAATATCCAGGCCGGCACGCTGCGCGCCATTGCCGTCGGCTCACCGGCGCGCATGGCCGCGATTCCCAATGTTCCGACCATCGCAGAGGCCGGCCTGCCGGGCCTCGAGATCGTGCAATATTACGGGCTCGTTGCACCCGCCGGCACGCCGCAACCGATCATCGACCGGCTGAACAAGGAGCTGCGCAAGATCGTAAGCTCGGACGACATGAAGAAGCGTCTGCTCGATGCGGGCGGCGATCCGCTCGCCAGCACACCTGCCGAATACGCGCAGAACATCCAGCGCGAGGAAGGCAAATGGCAGGCGGTCATCAAAAAACTCGGGTTGGTGATCAAGAACTGAGACAGATCCCGGCATCTCAATACCCCGCAGCCAGCGAGCCGCGCGTCCGCCTGTCGGCGGCGCCGACATAGCCGTTCGCCGTTATTTCGATGGAATTGGCGGACGAGAAAGACTGCGTCGGCAAAATTTTATGGCCGCGCGCCGTCAATGCGTCGAGCACGTCCGGCGCAAAGCCCGGTTCGACATAAACTTCTTCCGGCTGCCATTGCTGATGCAGGCGAGGCGCGCTCACCGCGTCGCCGATCGGCATATGAAAGTCGATCACATTCACAATGACCTGCAAGACTGTACTGATAATCCGGCTGCCGCCCGGCGAGCCGGTGATCAGGAACGGCTTGCCGTCTTTCAGGACAATGGCCGGCGTCATCGACGACAGGGGCCGCTTGCCCGGTCCAGGCAGGTTGGCGGTGTAGCCGATGAGTTCATACGCATTTGCCGTGCCGGGCTTGGCGGTAAAATCGTCGAGCTCATTGTTGAGCAACACGCCGGTGCCGTCGGCGACAAGGCCGAGACCGTAGGAAAAATTCAGCGTGTAAGTGTTCGAGACGGCATTGCCGTCGCGGTCGATCACCGAAAAATGCGTCGTGTTGCGGCCTTCGAAATCGTCAGGTTTGCCGGGGCGGATGTCGGCCGCCGGCGTCGCGCGCTCACCGATCTCCGCGCGCAACGCGGTGGCATAGGCCTTCGATAACAAGCCGGCAATCGGCATTTTCACGGCGTCCGGGTCGCCCATGAAGGCTGCGCGGTCGGCATAGGCGCGCTTCATCGCTTCAATCATGTCGTGCAAGGACTGCTCACGGCTAAGTTTGGTGAGTTCGTAGCCTTCGAGGATGTTGAGCATTTCGATCAGATGCACGCCGCCGGATGATGGCGGCGGCACCGAGACGACGTCATAACCACGATAACGGCCGCGCACGACCGCGCGTTCGATCGGACGATAGTTTGCCAGGTCGTCTTTTGTCATGATGCCGCCGGCCCTGGCGACAGCGGTGGCAATCTGACCGGCGGTGCGGCCTTGATAAAATGCGCGCGGTCCATCCTTCGCAATCGCCCGCAATGTGTCGGCAAGATCGAACTGAAGCAGGCGTTCACCTTCGCCCATCGGCCGGTCACCGTTGAAGAATATCGATTTCGTCGCCGGCCAGCGTGCAAGGCGCTCGCGCGCTAGCGGCAGCGAGTCGGCCGTGTCGTCCTCGACCAGGAATCCGTTCTGCGCGAGATAGATTGCGGGCGCGATCAGATCAGCGAGGGTAAATTTTCCCGAACCGTATTTTTCGTGTGCCATTGCGAGGCCGGCCACGGTGCCAGGAATGCCGACGGAGAGCGCGCTGTCGCGCGATTTTGCCGGGTCCGGATTTCCCTGTGCGTCGAGAAACATCGTGCTGCTTGCCGCCGCCGGCGCGGTCTCGCGATAGTCGATCGCGACATCGCGATTGTCCTTGGCGAGGTGGATCACCATGAAACCGCCGCCGCCGATATTGCCCGCGCGCGGATAGGTCACCGCGAGCGCGAAGCCGGTTGCCACTGCGGCATCGACTGCGTTGCCGCCACGATCGAGAATTTCGACACCGATGCGGGCCGCGCGTTGTTCCTGCGCGACCACCACGCCGTTATGTGCCCGGACCGTTTGCGCCGGAGCGATTGCCGGCGCGCGCGCTACCGGCGCGACCTGTGCGGAGGCGAGCGTGCCGGCCAGCAGCGCAAGAAAGAATGCGGCAGTCGAGGAAGGACGAAGCATCACGAAGTCGTCATGGCCGGGGATAGCCTTCCGAAGGACGGCGTCGCTTTGCTCGCCTATGTCCCGGCCATCCCGATGGGGATGGTACCGTGCCTACAGAAACGGGATGCGCGGGACAAGCCCGCGCATGACAGTCGAAAGTTCTTACCGCGACTGACCGTGATAGACCATGTTTGGCCGCATGTCGGTCGCCGATGCCACCCGGTTTGACATATTGAAGAAGCCTGCAATGGCGGAAATGTCCCATATGTCGCGATCGGTGAAGCCGACGCGCCGCAGCCGCTCGCGATCGCCTTCTTCAATACTCCAGGGTGACGCCGTCAGCTTGACCGCAAAATCAAGCATGGCACGCTGGCGCTTGTTTAGCCGCGCAACGCGGTAATTCATCACGAGGTGTTCGCCGAGCAACGGGTTGCCGGAATATTGCCGGACTGCCGCGCCATGCGCGGTCAGGCAATAGTAGCAACGATTCTGGGACGATACCGCCACCGCGATCATTTCGCGCTCGAGCTTGGAAAGACCGGAATCGCCAAGCATCAAGTCGTTGTACATGGCCACGAACGTCTCCAGCTTCGCCATGTCGAAGGAATAGGCGACGAGCACGTTCGGCACGAAACCGAGCTTGTCCTGGCATTTCCGGAAATAGGCCGCCATTGCCGGCGACAATTTCACAGGTTCCAGATTGAGCCCGATCACGGGCACATCGTCGGCCGGTGCCGGAGCCGGCTTGAGCGGGATCGGTTTCGCAACCGCCTTGTTGAGGATCGGCTTGGCCGGGGAGGGTTTTGCCAACGGTGCTTTCGCAGGTCCTGCCTTGCCGCCTTTGATGGCGTGCAGCATCGGCTTGCCTTTATTTGGTTTTGCGGCCGCCGCTTTGGCGGCGGTTTTGGCTGATTTATTGGCCTTGGGCATTTCCCCGTCCCTTAATTCGCTGCTTATCCCGGGGCAGAGTACAATGTTATGCGCGTTCGCGATACGAGCGGACGACCGAGCTTTCGCCTTTTATATCAGACAGTTAACGAGCCTGATTGAGCCGCGTCACGCCGGATTGTCACCGGCGCGTCACCAAATGATGAGTTGCTCTCGACGCCCCTGCGCAGAACGTGAAAACTCCCAATTCGCCTCGACCGATTCTCTCTCGCGCACGATCCCGAAAAGTGACGAACGGCTTTCGGAAAAGGTCCTGCGTCAATGCCAAGCGCACGAGGTTCCATGCCCGCTGAGCTCCCCGGCAATGAGGAAGAACGTGCCGCGCGCGCCTTGATCGAGCAGGCCGGCAAAGCGCTGAGCCGTCGCCGACCGGAAATTCCTGCGACCTTCGTGGCGCAGCTCTACGGCCGCTCGGTTCCCGAGGATCTGGTGCGTTACGGTGCCGACGATCTCTCCGCGCTGGCCGAGCATGCATACGAATTCATGTCGGAACGGGAACCAAGCACGTCAAAGGTCCGCTGCGAAACCGTGCCGCTCACTGCCTCCGGTGAGCGCAAGTCTGTTTCGCTGATCGAAATCGTCAACGACGACATGCCGTTCCTGGTTGATTCCGTGATGGGGGAAATTGCGGACCGCCGTCTCGATGTCCGCCTGGTCACGCATCCGATATTCAGCGTGCGTCGTGACGGCAATAAGTTGACGGCGCTCGATGCTCCCGATGCCGGAGGCAAGCGCGAGAGTTTTATCAGCATTCATCTCGCACCGATTGCCGACGATGCCGCGCGCGCAGAACTCGTACGCGCATTGCAAGTCGTTCTCGGCGAAGTAAGGCTGGCGGTGCAGGACTGGCGTGCCATGCGCGACCGCGTCGGCAGTCATCGTGACCGAGCTGAAGACAAATCCACCGCCGCTGCCCGTGGACGAAATTGCCGAAGCGATCCAGTTCTCTGCAATGGCTGCTTGCCGACAATTTCACGTTCCTCGGCGTGCGCGACTACGTTGTCGACGGGCAGGCGCTTGAGCCGGAGTTTGAGAGCGCGCTCGGTATTATGCGGTCGCGTGAACTACGCGTGCTCAGGCGCGGCACGGAACTACTCGAATTCACGCCGGAGATCATGGCGTTTCTGAAAGAGCCGCGCCCGCTGATCGTTGCCAAAGCCAATATCCATGCGCGCGTGCACCGTCGTGTCTACCTCGACTATATCGGCGTGAAACGGTTCGATGCGTCAGGCAACCTGGTCGGCGAACACCGCATCATCGGATTGTTCACGTCCACCGCCTATACGCGCACTGCCCACAGCATTCCGTATTTGCGCCGCAAGATCGCCGCGGTGGAAGAGCGCGTCGGATTCGATCCGAGCACGCACTCGGGCAAGGCATTGGCCAATGTGTCTGGAGCACTACCCGCGCGACGAACTGTTTCAGATCGACGACGACACGCTCTACAGCTTTGCGCTCGCGATACTGCAGCTCGACGAACGTCCGCGCGTGCGTGTGCTAGCGCGGCGTGACCGCTTCGACCGTTTCGTGTCGGTTCTGGTGTTCGTGCCACGCGAACGCTACGACAGCCACATCCGCGTAAAGATCGGCGCATACCTCGCGAGAGCATTCATCGGGCGGGTTTCGGCATTCTATCCGTATTTTCCCGGCGAAGGTCCGCTGGTGCGCGTGCATTTCATTATCGGCCGCTCAGGCGGCAAAACACCGGCGGTCGACCGCGGCGTGCTGGAGAGCGAAGTTGAGGCCATCATCCGCACATGGAGCGACGGGCTGAACCAGGACCTGGCGCTGGCCAATTCACCGGACAAGGCGCGCGCACTGTTCGGCCGTTACCGCGACGCGTTCTCGGACGGTTTTCGGGAGTCCTATTCGCCGGCGGTCGCTGCCAGCGACATTCGCGTCATTGAAGGGCTGTCCGAACAGCGTCCGTTGGGTGTCGATTTCCTCCATCGCCAGGAAGAAGACCAGCGGTCGGTCGGCCTGAAAATATGGAGCCTCGCGCGCCCGCTGCCGCTCTCCGAGCGCGTTCCGGTGCTGGAAAATATGGGTTTCCGCGTGGTGGATGAACGGACCTACCACATTGAGCCGCACGGCAGCGCCGGGGTCTGGTTCCACGACATGCTGCTTGAGCGCGCCGATGGCGAAGCGATCGAGCTCGACGAGGAAAAGGCGCTGCTGGAGACCTCGTTCCTGATGGTGATGCGGGGCGCGGCCGAGAACGATGGTTATAACGCGCTCACGCTGCTCGGCGATCTGGCCTGGCGGGACGTTGCGCTGATCCGCACGCTGTCGCGATTCTTGCGGCAGATTCGCGTGCCCTTTTCGCAGGACTACATGTGGGCGACCCTGGTGAAGCATGCCGGCATTGCCGGCAATATCGTCGACCTGTTCCATACCCGCTTCGATCCGCGCGCGGATGACGGCCGAAACGAAAAGCAGAGCGCAATCGTCGCGCAGATCGAAGAGAAATTGCAGGCGGTCGAGAGCCTGGACGAGGACCGGATCCTTCGCCGGTTCATCAATGCCGTGCAATCGGCGATCCGCACAAACTACTACCAGACCGGCACAGACGGTCAGCCGCGGCCGCTGATTTCGGTCAAGTTCGAAAGCCGCAAGCTGACAGACTTGCCGCTGCCGCGCCCGCTCTACGAAATTTTTGTTTATTCCCCGCGCGTGGAAGGCGTGCACATGCGCTTCGGCAAAGTCGCGCGCGGCGGAATCCGCTGGTCCGACCGGCCGCAGGACTTCCGTACCGAGATTCTCGGACTGGTGAAGGCGCAGCAGGTCAAGAATGCGGTGATCGTCCCGGTCGGCGCCAAAGGCGGCTTCGTGCCGAAGCTGATGCCGAAGGGCGCGACCCGCGAGATTGTACAGGCCGAAGGTGTGGCGACCTACAAGCTGTTCATTTCGTCGCTGCTCGACATTACCGATAACTTCGCTCCCGACGGCACGATCATTCCACCGGCGAATGTCGTTCGCCACGAGGGCAATGATCCCTACCTGGTGGTGGCCGCCGATAAAGGCACCGCGACTTTTTCCGACATCGCCAATTCGATTTCGATCGAACACGATTATTGGCTTGGCGATGCCTTCGCGTCGGGCGGCTCGGCTGGCTACGACCACAAGGTGATGGGCATCACGGCGCGCGGCGCCTGGGAGGCCGTGAAACGTCATTTCCGCGAGATGGACGTGAATATCGGCACGACGCCGTTCAACGTCGTTGGTGTCGGCGACATGTCGGGCGATGTTTTCGGCAACGGGATGTTGCGCGAGGACACGATCCGGCTGCTGGCCGCTTTCGACCATCGCGATATTTTCATCGATCCGGATCCCGATCCGAAAGCGAGCTTCGCCGAGCGCAAGCGGATGTTCGCGCTGCCGCGTTCGAGCTGGCAGGACTATGACAAGGCGCTGATTTCCAAAGGCGGCGGGGTTTACCCGCGCTCGTCGAAGGAAATCCGGCTGAGCGCCGAAGCGCGCGGACTGTTCGGCGTCGCGGAAGCCGTGACGCCGCAGGAGTTGATGAAGGCCATCCTGAAGGCGAAAGTCGACCTTCTGTTCTTCGGGGGCATCGGCACATACATTCGTGCAGCGAATGAAGGCGATGAAGCGGCCGGCGATCGCGCCAATGATTTAATCCGTATCACCGGCGCTGACGTCAATTGCAAGGTGATCGGCGAGGGCGCCAATCTCGGCATGACCCAGCGGGGCCGCATCGAGGCGGCCCAGCGCGGCATCCGGCTCAATACCGATGCCATCGACAACTCCGCCGGCGTCAACACTTCGGACGTCGAGGTCAACATAAAGATCGCGCTCAGTGGGCCCGTGCGCTCAGGCGCGTTGACGATCGATGCGCGCAATGCCTTGCTTGCCGAAATGACTGATGAGGTTGCGCGGCTGGTCTTGCGCAACAACTACCAGCAGACGCTGGCGCTCTCGATGGCGCAGCGCCGCGGCCTCGAAGACCTCGGCTTTCAGCAAAGATTGATGCAGACACTGGAAGTGCGCGGCGAGCTCGATCGCGGGGTCGAATTTTTGCCGGACGAGATGGCGATTGCCGAGCGCCGCAAACGCAACGCCGGCCTGACGCGGCCCGAACTTGCGGTGCTGCTCGCTTATGCCAAGCTCTCGCTTTACACCGAATTACTTGACAGCAAGATGCCCGACGATCCCTATCTGGGCCGCGAACTGGGTCGTTATTTTCCGACGGAAATGTCGGAGCGCTATGCGGACGCACTGCATACACACCGGCTGCGGCGCGAGATCATCTCGACGCAACTGACAAATTCGATGATCAACCGCGGCGGTGCGACGTTGATCGTCCGCATTGCGGATCAGACCGGGGCCGCATCGCCATCAATCGCGGCCGCCTTCGCGGCGGTGCGCAATAGCTACGATCTCATTGCTCTTAATGGCGAAATCGATGGCCTCGACAACAAGATCGCCGGCAAGGTGCAGCTCGATCTTTATACCGCCGTGCAGGACCTGTTGCTCGACCGGCTGGTCTGGTTCCTGCGTAACGTCGACCTGGCCCAGGGCCTGGAGAAAATCATCGGCCATTACCGCGAGGGTATTACGCAGGTTACGGCGGCGCTCGATGGCGCGCTGTCAAAACCCGCCGCTGCTGCGCGTGAGGCCCGGGTTGCGGAACTCGCCAGGGCGGGCGTTCCGGAAGCGATCGCGCGCCAGATTGCAAGCCTGACGGTCTTGAAGGCTGCGCCCGACATCGTTCTGGTGGCCGATCGCGCCGGAAAGCCGGTTAGCGAGGTAACGGCGACCTATTTCGCGACCGAAGCGTTCTTCCAGCTGGACCAAGTTGCGAGCGCCGTGCCGACCATCGTGGTGTCGGACTATTTTGACCGGCTGGCGCTTGATCGCGCCCTCGACTCGATCGGCGATGCCGAGCGCCGGTTGACCGCCGCCATGGTCGGCAACGGCCACGCAGGCGCGGGCGCGGTGGAAGAATGGGTTCGTCCGAGACAGGCCGAAGTCGAGCGGATCCGTTCGGCGATCCACGAAATCGCCGGGTCGGGGCTTACGTTGTCGAAGCTGTCGGTCGCGGCGAGCCTGCTGGGCGATCTGGCCCGGCAATAGCCACTAGTGCCTGAAGTGGCGCGTGCCGGTAAAGACCATCGCAATATTGTGCTGGTCGGCCGCTTCGATCACTTTCGCATCGTTCACCGAACCGCCGGGCTGGATCACCGCGGTCGCGCCGGCCTCGATCGCGACCAATAAGCCGTCGGGGAACGGGAAGAATGCATCGGATGCCACCACCGAACCTTTTGTGAGTGGGGCCGGCAACTTCAAATCGCGTGCGGCGTCTTCCGCCTTGCGGGCGGCAATGCGCGCCGCGTCGACCCGGCTCATTTGCCCCGCACCGATGCCGACGGTGGCGCGGCCCTTGGCATAGATGATGGTGTTCGACTTCACGTGCTTGGCCACGCGGAAAGCGAACCGTAAGTCGGTAAGCTCGGTTTCGCTTGGCGCGCGCTTGGTGACGGCCTTGAGTTCCATATCGTCCACCACCGCATTGTCGCGCGACTGTACCAGCAGCCCGCCGGCGACGGATTTTACGGTGAGACCCTTTGCGCGCGGATCGGGCAGGCCACCGGTGATGAGGAGCCGCAAGTTCTTTTTTGCGGCCACGATCTTGATGGCGTCATCGCTTGCTTCCGGCGCGATGATCACCTCGGTGAAAATCTCGGTGATTGCCTTCGCGGCTTCCGCGTCGAGTGTTTTATTGAGCGCGACAATGCCGCCGAAAGCCGACGTTGAGTCGCAAGCGAGCGCCTTGCGATACGCATCAACAAGATTTGCGCCTTCTGCCACGCCGCAGGGATTGGCGTGCTTCACGATTACGCAAGCGGCGGTGCGCTTGGGATCGAACTCAGCTACGCACTCGTAGGCGGCATCGGTGTCATTGATGTTATTGTAGGACAGTTCCTTGCCCTGCAACTGGCGCGCCGATGCAACGCCAAAGCGTTCACCCGGCGCTCGATAGAAAGCGGCGCTCTGGTGCGGATTCTCGCCATAGCGCAAGGGCTGGATCAATTTGCCGCCGAAGGCGCGATAATCCGGTGCTTCGTCGTTCAGTGCTTCGGCAAACCAATTCGATATGGCTGCGTCATAAGCGGCGGTGCGTGCATAGGCCTTGGCGGCAAGCCGTTGGCGCAGCTCAAGCGACACCATACCCTTGTGCCGCGCCATTTCGTCGAGCACCTTTTCATAGTCAGTCGGCTCGACCACCACCGTCACGTCGCCGTGGTTTTTGGCGGCGGCGCGGATCATGGCAGGACCACCGATGTCTATGTTTTCGACGCAATCGGCAAACGCGGCGCCTTTTGCGACGGTCGCCTCGAACGGATAAAGATTCACCACCAGCAGATCGATTGGCTTGATGTGATGCTGCGCCATCGCGGCGACATGCTCTTTGTTGCCGCGGATCGCCAGCAATCCGCCGTGCACCTTCGGATGCAGCGTTTTGACCCGCCCGTCCATCATTTCGGGAAAGCCGGTGAGCTGCGAGACGTCAATGACGTCGAGCCCGGCATCCTTCAAGGCCTTCGCGGTCCCGCCGGTGGACACAAGCTCGACGCCATAGCCGGCAAGCTGCTTTGCGAAATCGATCAGCCCGGCTTTGTCGGACACCGACAGCAGGGCCCGGGTGATGCGGCGCGGATGGCTGCTCATGATGCACGGGCTAGCATATCAAGCGGGCGAAAGTGTATTCGCGAATGCCACCCCTGAGCGGGGCATCCACAAGCATCGATCCTAGAGCGGCAGTTCCGGCTCATAGGCCCGGTCGGGACGGGCGCCCGGCGTCGCCGGCGGCGTATGGCGGAAGCTCCAGCGTACCGTGGCCTGGCTGGCCACATGACCATAGATCACGATTTGCACGGTCCGCCGCGGTCCGTCGGTGCCGGCGAGGTATACGCTTTCCTCGATCTGGACGGCATCGGCCAGGGTCGCAAAGGTCCACAGCTCGCGGTCACTGAGCAGCAGAATCACGCCGCGTCCATCCGCCAGCCGGCTTGCCTTGATCGCGG
Organism: uncultured Alphaproteobacteria bacterium; assembly: GCA_963819915.1. Taxonomy (GTDB): domain Bacteria; phylum Pseudomonadota; class Alphaproteobacteria; order Rhizobiales; family Xanthobacteraceae; genus Pseudolabrys. Next base: position 139,484 of record CAWFXX010000005.1, on the reverse strand, counting down.
GATGCAAGTGAAACCGGATGGCGTATTCATCCCCCGCCCGCTCGGAAAATGTGCCGCCCGCCACTGGCGTAAAGCTGTCTTCGCCATCGAGGGTGCGGCCATCGGCGCTGAGACGGATCGCGCGAGTATGAATGATGCCGCAATCACTGGCGTAGCCGTCATGGGAGGCGCGCAATGTCACGCCGCCAGGCGGCGTTTCACGTTCGACTGGCACATTGCGCGGGCCGGCGACGATAGGCGTGCCGCCGAACAGCCGGCGTGCCGTGTTCGATTCCAGAAATCGGCAAGACGACCGCTCGTTGAGAGTCACCGTCGAGTGTGCGGGTGTCGCGCGCGCGACCTGCCGCCAGTTTTCCTTGTTGACCGCCGGTAATCCGCAATTAATGACGAGCCGGTGGAGTTTCCACGATAGCTCGAACGACAGGCAGCCGGCATGGGCTTCCTGGCTCAGGACCACGGGCGGCGGCCGGCCGGTATCCATCAAGAGCGCGGTTTGCCCTGCGTCGATGCGCTGGTAACCGGAATGCGGCGCATTCGATACCGGCGTGCCCCGCGCATCGTCGTAAGCGAGCACTGTAGCGAGCAGGTCGACCGGGGTCGGCCCCATGCCGTTGAATTGCGCGAAATTTCCGTCGCCGTGCCGGAAGAACCTCAACATCGGCATGATGCGGTCGATGGCATTGTTAAGCGCCTGCGGCGATTGTAATTGCCGCGCCGAGAACAATTGACGCAGCGGCAGCAAGTCGGCCAGTAGGTCAATCAGTGCACCGGGATTGCGGCTGACATGGCCGCCGTCCGGCAGGATCTGTTTGCGCAGCTCGTCAACCAGGCGGCGCACGCTCGCACGAAGATGGCCGGACTGCCCCTGCATACAGAGCGTGGCATAGGTCAACGCGACCACCGCTTGCAGGCGTGGCAGGCCGTCGCGCAATTCGTTCAGGCTTCGGCGCAGATAGCGCACTTGCCGCGACAGACTGCGGATGAAGCGGCGATAAAAGCGCGCGTCCGCGTCCTGCAAAACGAACGGTGCCTGGCTGAGCCAGCAGATGATCCGGCGCGAAAGAATATCGCCGCGCCAACCGGTTGCGTGCCAGCCGCCTTGCAGGTTGATCCAGTCGTCGATCAACGAGCGGGCATTGGCCCGTGTAATGGCGGAATCGGCGGCACGCAGGTGCCGCAGCCACACGAACCCAAGCAGAGTGACTGCCCATTCTTCGGATGGCGGAGACATTTCGAAGGGCGACCTGCGGTCGCAGATCACGACCTTGCCAGCGAAGGCAAAGCGTCCCGCATAAATCTCGCTGGCGCGCGTGGCGTCGGCCGTGCGCAAGTCCTGGGGTGCAATGACCAGACGGTCGGTCTTGGTCGAGGCAAACCGCCAGCGCAGCAGCGGATGCACCTTGAGACGGCCAAGGAGGCTGCGTAGTGCGCGGCGCCCGATGAGCACGGAGAGCCTGGCTCGCTCCGCGACCGAAACCCGCATCATCAAATCGCTCGTCCCCTGTCGCGCGCTCCCGTGCAGACGCGCTGGCCACACGATAGCGAAGGGTCGGGTAAGGGCCAATACGCCAATCCTGACCGTGGATTAGGCCATTTTTCGGGTCAGCCGGGCCGCATAAAAGCCATCCAGGCCGCCCCAGCGCGGATCCGAATCAGGGAGATGCAACGGCAGCGTCCGCAGGTCGCCATCGGAGGTCACGAATTCAGAATGACCAAACACGTCCTGCGGCGAAATCGGGTTGCGTTCGACGCGCGGGTCGCGGGCCAGCAAGGCCGCAATCTGGTTTTCACCTTCCTCGGGCTCGAGCGAGCAGACACAATAGATGCAAGTGGCGCCCGGCTTGAGCAGATCGATCGTTCGATCGAGGAGACGCTGCTGCATGGACGTGAGCACGGGAATATCGCTCTCGTTCTTGAGCCAGGGAATGTCCGGGTGGCGGCGGATCGTGCCCGTGGAGGAACAGGGTGCATCGAGCAATACTGCATCGAATGGGCCTGCCTGCCATTCTACGACGTCGGCTGCGACGGTCTCGGCCGCGAGAGAAAGCCGCGCAAGATTTTCGCGCAAGCGGTTGAGGCGAGCGGGCGAACGGTCAACAGCGGTCACTTGGGCGCCAGCGTGAGCGAGTTGCGCCGTTTTGCCGCCCGGTGCGGCGCACAAGTCGGCGATCGTCTTGCCCCGCACGTCGCCCAGCAATCGCACCGGCAAAGCCGCGGCGGCATCCTGCACCCACCAGGCGCCTTCCGAAAATCCCGGCAGCAGCGAGATTGCGCCGTGCGCCACCGTACGCACGGTTCCGGTCGGCAGAACGCGACCGCGCAGCCGCTCAGCCCACGATTCGGCATCGCCTTTAACGGTGAGATCGAGCGCTGGCTCGTGGCCGTTGGCGGCCGCGATCGCGCGCGCGGTCTTCGGTCCGTAAGTCTTGCTCCAGCGGTCGACCAGCCATTGCGGTGTATCGCGTGAGACGTCGCCGGCTTGCGCGGATGGGCCCTGCGTGACGCGGCGCAAAACGGCATTGACGAGACCGGCATAACGCCCGGCGCGGCGATCCGCTTGTGCAAGCCGCACCGACAGATCAACGGCGGCGTGATCGGGGACTTCCAGCCAAAGAATTTGCGCGGCCCCAAGCAGCAGAATGGTTTCGGCGCGTGGCGCATCGGAGGGAAATCCCTTTTCAAGAAATCCGCCGACGATATGACGCAAGGTGCCGAGCCGCCGAAGCACGGTGGCGACCAGTCGGCGCGTCAGCGCGCGGTCGCGGTCGGCCAGCGCGGGAAGACCCGGATGGGCGTTTTTTCCGGACAGGAGATCGTCGAGCGCAATTCGCCGCCGCAGAACGCCGTCGAGAATATCGGCGGCAATTCTTCGAGCGGCGAGGCCGGGAACTTCCGGCTGGGGGGAAGTGCGCGGACGCGCCATACCCGGATAGTTGCCCATAAATTGTGTCCAGGTCGCGAAGTTTAAGGAAAAAACTTCAGCCGCACACAGCTTTACCCGGACGGGACCACAGGTTGATTGCGTCGCTTAACAGTGCAGCGAAAAATTGTACAGGCAGGGATTGCGAAAAACGGGCTGCGTTACTGCTCGACGACCACCGGCGTGCCGACGCTGACAAGGCGATAGAGCTCGCGGATATCGCTGTTGTACATGCGGATGCAGCCATGGGAGACGAACCCGCCGATCGAAGACGGCCGGTTGGTCCCGTGGATGGCATATTCGCCACCGCGCAACGTCAGCGCTGCATCGCCCATCGGGTTATTGGCAGCGCCGCCGGGAATCACCTCCGGCAACCTCGGGTTTTCACGGCGAATCGTGTCGGGTGGTGACCAGGCCGGACGGATGAACTTGCCTTCGACGCGCGCGCTGCCGGTCCACGTCATGCCGGCGCGGCCGACACCAACGGGAAAGCGCAATGCGCGGTCACGATCGATGACAAAATAGAGCCGGCGTTCGCCGGTCTTCACCACAATCGTGCCAGGTGCGAAACCGGGGAATGCGACGACATCGCGTGTGGCGGCACGCACGCCATGCGGACACGCAATAGCCGCCGCCATGATCAGAACAAGCGCGTTACGCCGCAGTACGGGATTCATCATACCTGTCCCCGGGGAATAGGTCGCCGCAATATTAAGACGCGGCGGGGCAGGTGCGGGCGAAAGCTCGAAACATTGTAAATGAAGAATAAGACGCAGGCGCCGGTAGGCGATCGGCGCCCGAAAATCAGTTGTTACTTGCTTTTGCTATTTGCCTTCGGCCATCGCGCGCAGCTTGCGCTTGCCATCTTCCGAAGCGTCTGCGGCCTTCCCGGCGGCTTCCATCAACACGGCAAGTTTCGCCCGAACTGCGGGATCCGTGACGACGGGCGAGCCGGCGCGGAACGTGATCGTGTCGCGATGCTCGTCGAGGTAGGCGGCAAGCTCTTCAATGGCAGGCAGAAAGCCCGTGATGATCGGCACTATTTCGCGGAAGACTGCCGCTGGCTTGGTGACCATGCGGTCGTACGCGATGTCGTAGACGGCCTTGAGGTCGGGCGGTTGTTTGAGCGCTTTGTGTTTCGCGTCGGCGTCCGCTTCAGACCTGTTCAGATCGGCCTCCATCTTTGACATGCCGGATTTCAGGACCGGCAGTATTTCCCGATGGTTCCGCAGGTCTTCCAACGATCGCGGACTTCCGATCTGCATTGCAGTGGCAAGATCCTTTGAGATCGACGCGTCTACATTGTGATGAAATCCGTTCATGACGCGGTAGTGGTCGGCATAGGGCCCAAGATCCGCGATGTCCTTGTCCGACATAATGGGAATGTGCAGACCGGGTTTGTCGATAATACGGGTTTGCAGGAATGTAATGAAAGCGCGCCGCTGTTGCGGCTCGTTGTCAAAGCATCCGGCCGTTGTGAGCGTTACGATAAAGACGGCGGCGAGCGCGAACAGGCGACGACCGGGTTTGCATGCAAGGCCGCTCAATGCGCGCATAGTGCCCCCATAATCATCGCGTGGCGTGCGGAAACGCACCGCGTCCTGACCCAATACGCATTAGTGACTTGGAATGGCCGTTTGGTTCAAGTGCGTAAGGCCGGCAAAAAATATTTTTGCCGGCCCCACTGTCAAAGCGTCAGGACGTGCTTACGCCCCCGCTTTTGCGGCCCTTTTGTTCTGGCGGTTGCTGACCAAGTCATCAACCACGGCCGGATCGGCCAGCGTCGAGGTATCGCCGAGATTGCCGAATTCGTCTTCGGCGATTTTGCGCAGGATTCGCCGCATGATCTTGCCCGAGCGGGTTTTGGGCAGGCCGGGCGCAAACTGGATCAGATCGGGCGATGCGATCGGTCCGATTTCCTTGCGCACCCAGCCGACGAGCTCCTTGCGCAAGTCCTCGGTTGGCTTTTCGCCGGCCATCAGGGTCACATAAGCGTAGATGCCCTGACCCTTGATGTCGTGCGGATAGCCTACAACGGCAGCCTCGGAGACCTTCGGATGCGCGACCAGCGCGCTTTCAACTTCGGCTGTACCCAGCCGGTGACCGGCGACGTTGATGACGTCGTCGACCCTGCCGGTGATCCAGTAGTAGCCGTCTTCGTCACGGCGGCAGCCGTCACCGGTGAAGTATTTGCCGGGGTAGGTTTTGAAGTAAGTATCGATGAAACGCTGATGATCGCCGTAAACGGTGCGCATCTGTCCCGGCCAGGAATCGGAAATGCACAGGTTGCCGGCGGTGGCGCCGTTCTGCACTTTGCCCTCGGCGTCGACGATCTCAGGCTGCACACCGAAGAACGGCCGCGTTGCCGAACCGGGCTTGAGCCTGGTCGCGCCTGGCAGCGGGGTAATGAGAATGCCGCCGGTCTCGGTCTGCCACCAGGTGTCGACGATCGGGCAGCGATCCTCGCCGACCACGTGGTAGTACCACTCCCACGCTTCCGGATTGATCGGCTCACCGACAGTCCCGAGCAAACGCAGCGACTTGCGCGACGTCTTCTTGACCGGATCATTGCCGCCTTGCATCAGGGCACGGATCGCAGTCGGCGCCGTGTAGATGATGTTCACTTTGTGCTTGTCGCATACTTCCCAAAACCGCGACGTGGTCGGGTAGTTTGGCACGCCTTCGAACATCATAGAGATGGCGCCATTCGAGAGCGGTCCATAGACAATGTAGCTATGACCCGTCACCCAGCCGACGTCGGCCGTGCACCAGTAGATTTCGCCGTCATGATAGTCGAAAACGTATTGATGCGTGATCGATACGTAAACCAGGTAACCGCCGGTCGTATGCAACACGCCTTTCGGCTTTCCCGTCGAGCCTGACGTGTAGAGGATGAACAGCGGGTCCTCCGCACTCATCTCCTCGCACGGGCAGTCGGCCGGCACCGTCTTCGCGATGTCGTCGTAAAAAACATCGCGCCCGGCTTTCATGTTGACGGCCGCGTTGGTCCGCTTGACGACGATCACGGTCGCCACGCCGCCAACCTTGTCGCAGGCGGCGTCGACATTGGCCTTCAGTGGAATCTTGCGGCCGCCGCGAACGCCCTCGTCGGCCGTCACGACCACCGTCGATTTGCAATCCTCGATACGCCCGGCAATCGAGTTCAGGCGAGAAGCCGCCGAATATCACCGAATGGACCGCGCCAATGCGCGCGCAGGCGAGAATGGAGACCGCGGCCTCCGGAATCATCGGCATGTAAATTGTGACACGGTCGCCCTTCTTGACGCCGCGCGCTTTCAGCACGTTGGCGAAACGGCAGACCTCGGCGTGCAATTGTTTGTAGGTGAGTTTCTTGTCGTCTTTCGGATCGTCGCCTTCCCACAAAATGGCGGTCTGGTTGCCGCGCTTGGGGAGGTGGCGATCGACGCAATTGTAGCAGGCGTTCAACGTGCCATCCTCGAACCATTTGATCGAGACGTTGTGCGGGTCGTAGGAGGTGTTCTTGACCTTGCTGAACGGCTTGATCCAGTCGATGCGCTTGGCCTGCTCGGCCCAGAAGCCGTTCGGGTCCTTGATCGAACGCGCGTACATCTCCTGATACTTGGCGTCATCGGCGTACGCCCGTTTGCGCCAGTCGGCCGGAACGTCATAGATTTTTTCGTCGGACATTGGCTTCCTCCCGTCCCCGCCTTGACCCCGCGGGCGACTTCATTTGGCTGCCATTATGCGACAGCGCCTTGATTTGCGACAAGGCGGACCCATTGCCACTTTGGTCGGGGATTATGCCGGTTTTACCGGCAGTTAGGCGCCAAACCAGCCCAGGATAGCGCCGATAATGACCAGCACGCCGAGCCAATGGCCGGTATCGATTGCGGTCAGCGTGAGCCTGCGGAACGTGTAGGCGTTATTGACCGCAACCGTGGTCAGGACGAAACCGAGCCAGCACATGACGCCTGAAAATATGCCGGCGACGATCGTGTAAATGCCGATGTGGAACATGATGCCGGATAGCGCCGATGCCATCACCAGCTCGGCGATAAAGGAGAGTACGAAGGGCGTGACTTTGACCGCGGTGGACTTGCCGGCATTTTCCGCCTTGCACTGCTCGATGGTCTTGCCCTGCGCCTCCATCCATTTGGGCCCGAGGATGCCGTAATAAACCGCGCCAAAAATCCAGGCCGCAACAGCGGCGACGATGATCGGCAAAGCATGCAGGTTTTGTAGTTGTGCCATGTGCGCTTCTCCGATCGGCTTACAGGCCACCCATCTTGCAAACGGTCTTCCATTCATCAGCGGTCACCGGTTGCACCGACAGCCGCGTATTATTGATCAGCACCATCGCCTTCAGCTTCGGCTCGATCTTGATCGCGTCGATCGATACCGGCTTCGGCATGGGTTCGAGCGCTTTGACATCGACCACGACCCATGGCTCTCCGGCCTTGGCAGTCGTATCGGAGTGGGCCTCGCGGATGATCTCGATGATGCCGACGATCTCCTTGCCGACATTGGAATGATAGAAGAATGCGCGGTCGCCTTTCTTCATCTTCATCAAGTTCAGCTTGGCTTGGTGGTTGCGCACGCCCGACCAAGCTTCGCCTTTATCGCCCGCCTTGACCTGCTGATCCCATGACCAGCTGCCGGGCTCGGATTTCATCAGCCAATACGCCATCGTTTACTCCAGCCTTTCCGCTTGCCATCACCGGGCATAGCTGTCCGAAGGACGGCGTGCTTTTGCACGCCTACGTCCCGGTGATCTCGCTTAGGCGGGGTCCGAGCTTCCCTAAGCGGGATGGCCGGGACAAGCCCGGCCATGACAGATAAGCCTACGCCTCCGATTTGAGCGGGCGCGTCAGCAGCGACTCGATCGCAGCATCGACGCCCATTTTTCCCGACAGCATTGCCGCGACGGCGCTCGAAATCGGCATTTCGACATTCTTGTCGCGCGCCATCTCGAGCAGCACCGGCGCTGTAAAAACGCCCTCCGCCAGTTTGCCATGCGCGGCGGTGTCCGGTTTCTCGCCTTTACCCAACGCGACGCCGCATGAGAAGTTGCGCGACTGCGGCGTCGAGCATGTCAGAATGAGATCGCCGAGACCCGACAGTCCCATCATCGTTTCCGTCCTGGCGCCGCACGCCTTGCCGAAACGCACCAGCTCGGCAAAGCCGCGCGTGGTTAGCGCGGCCGATGCACTGGCGCCAAGCCCTCTGCCGGTGACAATGCCGGCGGCGATGGCGAGCACATTCTTGATCGCGCCGCCGATTTCGACGCCGCGGACGTCATTCGAATGATAGGGACGGAAAGTGCCTGCGTTGAGAGCCTGTGCAAGCTCGGTGGCGGTTGCCGCATCGGTTGCCGCGACCGTAACGGCCGTCGGCAGTCCGCGTGCCACGTCGGCGGCAAAACTCGGCCCCGATAAAATCGCCGGCACCGCCTTGGGCGCGCATTCGGCGATGATTTCCGTCATGAATTTGTGAGTGCCGTGTTCGATGCCCTTGGCGCAGGCGATCAAGGGTGTCCGCGCGGCAATTGCCGATGCCAGCAGTTTCGCGACCGAACGCAAGGCCTGGGCTGGCACGACAAGAAGGATGGCTTCGCTAGCGGCGGCCTCGGCAATATCGCGCGTCACCTTGATCGCGTTGTCGAGCCGCACGCCCGGCAGGAATTTGCTTTCGCGTTTCTGTTCGAGGTTGGCGGCGTTGCCGGGCTCGTGCTCCCACAACGTGACCTGCCGTCCGGCGCGCGCGCAAGTCAGCGCCAGGGCCGTTCCCCAAGCGCCGCCACCAAGCACCGCGATCCGCTGGATTGTCATATTGCCTGACCCGCTACCCGACTTACTTATACGCCGCCGTCCGCCGCCGCGCGCCCTCGGCGGCAGCAATTTCATCAAGCGGCCAGCGCGCGCGCGGCGCTACATCGAGCGGATCCGTGAGACCCAGCACAAGCCGCTCGCATCCGGCCCAGGCGATCATGGCGCCATTATCGGTGCACAATTCAAGCGGCGGCGCGACCAGCGTGGTGCCGACTTCAAAGGCCAGCGCGATTGAGCACCTTGCGGATAGCCTGGTTGGCTGCCACGCCACCGGCAGCGACGAGCGCACTCGGGGCTCCAAAGCGCGCGCGAAACAACGTGAGACCCGCGCGTAGCCGGTCGAATACGACGTCGACGATGGCCTGCTGAAAACCGGCGCATAGATCGGCAACGTCCTGGTCGCTGAGCGGCGCGATTTTTTCCGCTTCGAGGCGCAGCGCTGTCTTGAGACCGGACAGAGAAAAATCGGCTTCCTTGCGGCCATGCATCGGCCGTGGCAGTGCGAAACGCGCGGGATCCCCGCGCAGGGCTTCCTTCTCAACCTGCGGTCCACCCGGATAACCGAGGCCAAGCAGCTTCGCGGTCTTGTCGAAGGCTTCGCCGATCGCGTCATCTTGCGTGGTGCCCAGACGCACATAATCTCCGACGCCACGCACCGCCAGAATCTGCGTGTGACCGCCCGATGCGAGGAACAGGCAGTAAGGGAACGGCACATTGTCGGTCAGCCGCGCGGTCAGCGCGTGCGCCTCAAGATGATTGACGGCGATCAACGGCTTGTTCCGGACGAGCGCGATTGCCTTGGCGGTGGTGAGACCGACGATGACGCCGCCGATCAGTCCAGGGCCGGCCGCCGCGGCGACACCATCGATCGACTCGAAGTCACAACCCGCCTGCGTCATGGCATTGGCAATGACGAAATCGAGCGCTTCCACGTGCGCGCGCGCGGCGATTTCGGGCACCACACCGCCGAATGCTGCATGCTCGCTAACCTGCGAAAGAACGACATCGGACAAGAATCTTGCCCCGGCCATCCTCGAAACGTTCGACCACTGCCGCCGCAGTCTCATCGCAGGTCGTCTCGATGCCGAGGACGATCATGGTTCCTCATTTGCCCTTTTGCCACCCTGCGCCCGGCCCGGGCGAGGTGACGCCGGCCCAAATAATAGCTAGTCCTCAAGCGGGAGCCGACCCCGGTCCCGCCTAGCATCGTGAGGTCATATGGCGCAATCCACAGCCTCCCTGCGCATCGGCACACGCGGAAGCCCGCTTGCCCTGGTGCAGGCGAGAACCGTGCGGTCGCGGCTGGCGGCGGCGACGGGGGTAAATGAGGACTCGATCGAACTCGTCGTCATTCGCACTAGCGGCGACATCGTCCAGGACCGGCCGTTGGCGGAGGAGGGCGGCAAAGGTCTTTTCACCAAGGAGATTGAAGAGGCATTGCTTGAGCGGCGCGTGGATATCGCAGTGCATTCGGCAAAGGACATGCCGACTATTTTGCCCGAGGGTTTGATACTGGCCGCCTGCCTCGAGCGCGAAGATCCACGCGATGTCTTCATCAGCCGCAAGGCTCGCACACTCGCCGAATTGCCGCGCGGTGCGAGCCTCGGGACCACATCGCCGCGTCGGCAGGCGATTGCCAAGCGCATACGGCCTGACCTGACGATCGTGCCTTTGCGCGGCAACGTCGAGACGCGGCTGTGCAAGCTCGACAATGGCGACGTCGATGCCACGTTGCTTGCACTCGCGGGCCTCAAGCGTCTGGACCTGGTCGAGCACGCCACCAACATCATGAGCGTAGAGGAGTTTCTGCCGGCGGCTGCGCAAGGCGCCATCGGCATCGAAGCGCGCGCCGGCGATTCACGCATGCGCGACATTCTCGCGCGGATCGATCACGCCGATACTTCGACCGCGGTCGCCTGCGAACGCGCCTTTCTCGGCGCGCTCGATGGTTCCTGCCAAACGCCGATTGCAGGTCATGCGACGATCTCCGGCAACGCAGTGCACTTTCGTGGATTGATTGCGCGGCCGGACGGCACCGCCGCGCACGACATCAGCGGAACGGGCCATTGCAAAGATGCGGCAACGATCGGCGCCGACGCCGGACGCGAGCTCAAGCATCGTGCCGGCCCTCGCTTCTTCGACTAGGCTGAGACAACTATGCGCGTCGTCGTCACCCGTCCCGAACCAGATGGCAAGCGTACCGCGACCGCGTTGCGCGCGCATGGACATGAGGTGCTGGTCGCGCCGCTGATGACCGTGCAGAGCGTGGCGGCTGACCTGTCGGGACACTGGGGCGCGGTTATTATTACCAGCGCGAATGCGCCAATTGCGATCGCCGGCAACGCCGCGAAAAGCGCGCTGATCAAGCTGCCGCTGTTTGCCGTCGGTCAACGCAGCGCCGTGGCGGCACAAGAAGCCGGCTTCACGAATGTCACATCGGCGGGTGGTAACGTGCGCGATCTGGTGCGTACGCTGAGTGCGCAGCGTCCCGATGCCAAAGCTCCGCTGCTTTACCTTGCAGGCGAAGATCGCGCGGCCGATCTGGTTAGCGAGCTGGCGGCGCGCGGCATCGCTGCCGAGATGCGCGTCGTCTACCGCGCGGCGACTGCGCCGTTTCCAACAGCGTTGATGGAAGCGCTCCAGGCTGGCGAGGTCGATGCCGTTCTGCATTTTTCGCGGCGTAGCGCTGAAAACTACGCTGCCGGCGCCAGGCAGGCCGGTATTGCCGGGCCGGCGCTCGCGGTGCGCCATTTCTGCCTGTCGGCGCAGGCCGCCGAGCCGCTTGCCGGTGCCGGCCAGGTCACGATCGCCGCGCGCCCCGACGAGGCCGCCTTGATCGAGCTTTTACAGGCGCCGACCGCTTGATAATTGGCGCGCCCGCGCCATTTGCGTTATTTCCTGCTTGCGGGGTTGAGCCGATTCGCCAAGGAAATGTACATGGCCGATAAGCGCACAACACCGGACCCTGCCGAAGGTGCTCGCCGCCGCAAGCGCCCCGCACCCACTATCGACCTCACGGCAACCGAAGTGCCGGAGGCCGCTGCCGCCGAGCAGCCACAGCCCGCGGCCGATGAACCGCCGGCCGCGCCGCCGGAGCCGTCCGCGGCTCATGATGCAGCCGATACTCCCCCCGACCCGGAACCCAGCTCGCAACGCGGTCCAGTGCGGACTGCGCTGCCCGTTTGGCAGATTTTCATCGCGGGATTTGTGGGCGCCGCCCTGATGACGGTTGCGTTGCTTGGCCTTTGGTTTGCCGGACTGGTGCCTTCGCGCGACGCCGGCTCGCCTATTGCCGATCCAGCATCGGGCGCCGCGCTCAACCAGCGCCTGGCAAAGATTGAGTCATCGATCGCAAAACTTCCTGCCGGCGATCAAGGCACGTCAGAACGTCTGTCGGCCGCCGACAACGCGTTGAAGTCGCTCGGCATCGCGCTCACTGCAATCAACAAGCGCAGTGACGAGGTTGCCGCCAATGCGGCCGAGGCGCGTGCGCGGGCGGACGCATCGGAAAAAGCCCTGACGGAGCTGCGCAACAGCGTGCAGGATCTCACGAAGAATTCCTCGGCCGGCTTGTCTCCCGCCGATGTCGACACCGTGCAAAAACGGCTCGCCGCGCTCGAGCAGGTGGTTAAGAACGCGCCGACCGACCGCGGTGCACGGCTGGCGCTCAGCGCCGCGACATTGCGTGACACGGTGTTGAGTGGCGCGCCCTTCACTGCCGAGCTCGACGAGGTAAAATCGCTGGGTGCCGGTGAAAAGCCGCTCGCATCGCTGATACCATTTGCGGCGAGCGGCATTCCGCAAGCTCCGGCATTGGCACAGGAGCTGCGCGCGCTAATTCCAGCGATGCAGAAGGCGGCAGGTACGCAGGAGCCTTCCGGCGGTTTCCTCGAGCGCTTAGAGGCCAATGCCGGCAGGCTCGTGCGCATCCGGCCGGTTGATGCGCCGGTCGGCGATGCCGCCGCGGCTGTCCTGACGCGCATTGAAATTGAATCGACGCGCGCTGACATTCCAGCCGCTCTTGCCGATCTCGAACGTCTCAATCCCGCCGTGCGCGCACCGGCGCAGGCCTGGATCGCCAAGGCCCAGGCGCGGCAGGCCGCGCTTGCAGCCGCGCGTCAACTCGCCGCCGATACGGCGCGCGCGCTCGGCAAACGGTGAGGGCGGGATGATCCGGACCGTCTTGTTTCTTGTTTCGGTGACACTCATCGCCGTCGGTTTTGCCTGGGTGGCCGATCGTCCCGGCGAAGTCGCGATCAACTGGATGGGTTACAGGATTGAGACCTCGGTCCTGGTGGCGGCGTTTGTCATTGTTGCGTTGGTGATCGCGGCGATGCTGGTGTGGTCGCTGGTGCGCGCGATCGTTCGTTCGCCGGTGCAAGTGTCGCTGTTCTTGCGCCACCGTCGCGCCATCAAAGGCTATCTCGCCATCAGCCGTGGCTTGATTGCGATTGGCGCCGGCGATCTGCGCGTTGCGCGCAAATTTGCCGATGAAGCGGCGCGGCTGTCGCCCGGGGATCCGCTCGCGCTGCTGCTGACGGCGCAATCGGCGCAAATGGCGGGCGACCGTGGTGGCGCCGAGCGTGCCTTCCGGGAGATGACCACGCGTGACGATACGCGGCTGCTCGGGCTGCGCGGTCTTTATATCGAGGCGCATCGGCGCAACGATGCTGACGCAGCGCGGCTGACGGCCGAGGAAGCGGCGAAGATACGGCCTGCGGCAGCCTGGGCCGGAGAGGCCGTGCTTGACTACCGCTGCGCGGCGTCCGACTGGGCCGGCGCTCTCGAGGCGCTCGATGCGATGAAATCGGTACTCGAGAAAGCCGACTATCGGCGCAAACGTGCGGTGCTGCTCACCGCCCGTGCGCAAGCGCTCGAGGACATCGAGCGCGACACCGCGCGCACGCTTGTGCTCGATGCCGTCAAGCTTGCACCCGATCTGGTACCGGCTGCGGCATTGGCCGGACGACGGCTTGCTGAATTCGGGCGAGCCGCGCAAGGCGCGAAAAATCCTGGAAGCTGCCTGGACGATCAATCCGCATCCCGACATCGCGGAGAGTTACGCTAACCTCCGATTGGGAGATAGCGCGCGCGAGCGCCTCGCGCGCATGCAGAAGCTTGCGGATAAGGTCCCGGGCCAGCTCGAGGGCGCGCTGGCGGTGGCGCGCGCCGCGCTCGATGCGCGCGAATTTGCTGCCGCGCGCTCGGCGCTGGCGCCCTATCTCTCGGCGCCGACCCGTCGCGTCGCCGCCCTGATGGCAGATATTGAGGAGGCCGAACACGGTGACGAAGGCCGTGTGCGCGAATGGATGGCGCGCGCCATGCGCGCCTCCGGCGACCCAGTCTGGACCGCCGACGGCGTGGTGTCGGATCGCTGGCTTCCTGTGTCTCCCAACGGACGGCTCGACGGGTTTGAATGGAAAGTGCCGCTGGCCGAAATCGGCGTAAGCCGAACTGTCGTCGAGGCCGCGCCACCCATCGTGGAACCCGCAGCCATAGCGTTGCCGCAAGCAAAGCCCGAGCCGTCTGCTGAAATGCCGTCCCGCAAGGTCGCAAAATCCAAAACGGACTCCCGGGCCTCCTCAAAGACATCTGCGAAGGCGCGGCCGGTTGAGCCGGTGATCCCCCTGGTGCACGCGCCCGACGATCCGGGGCTCGATCCGGGCCTCGACCGCGATCCGGTGCCGGAGGCCTCGACGCCGCCTGCCGGCGACGCCTGGCAGCGGCTGCGGCAGTTGTTCCGTTAAGCAGCGGGCAATGGTGTGGGCGTATTGCTTGCCAATCATGGCTTGCGCCGATATCTGTGGCGCTCCTTCAGCCGGCGTAGCTCAGCGGTAGAGCATCCGCTTCGTAAGCGGGTGGTCGGGGGTTCAAATCCCTCCGCCGGCACCAGCCTTCCAAATTCCTAATTTCATGCGGCGTGCCGCTACGGCGGCTGCTTTTTCGCCAATCCTTTGAAATGATGGAACTATTTTGTAGCAGCAAAGCGCTGCGAGCGCGCCGGCATCGGCCACGGGACCAATGTTATTCCTGTCATTTTCCCCCGCTCATAGGGTAGTAAGATAATTCCAAACGGATCAGTCACTTCGTTCTGTAGAGTAGCCCTATGGCCAGACCTGCTGTCATTCTCGTCGGCGCGGACAAGGGAGGCGTCGGCAAGACCACCGTCGCCCGCACCTTGGTTGATTATTTTGGCGCGCATCAGACGCCGACACGCGCCTTCGATACCGAATCGCCGCGCGGCACGCTCAAGCGATTTCATCCCGAGCTGACCGAGGTCGTCGACGTTACTTCGGTTTCCGATCAGATGAAGATCTTCGACACGCTGGGCAGCGCCGACGCCAAGGTGACGGTGATCGACGTGCGCGCCGGCCTGCTGTCGTCGACCTTGCAGGCGCTCAGCGAAATCGGTTTCCTCGAATTGGCCAAGAAGGGCCAGATCACCTTCGCGGTCTTTCACATCCTCGGTCCGTCGATCGCTTCGCTCGAGGAGATCGCCGAGACGGCCCGCACCGTAGGGGATGCCAATTACTTCCTGGTCAAGAACTTCATCAATAACACGACGTTCTTCGAGTGGGATCCCGCCACCTACAATTCGTACTTCAAGAAGATCAAGGGAGCCGAGGAAATCACCATCCCGAAACTCAATGAGATGGCATACGAACAGGTGGAAGTCGCCAGCGTTCCTTTTGTGTCATTTGTCGGCAACAAGGGTGCCAAGGGCGAAGCAGCCAACTATTCGTTTGTCCTGCGCGGCTATGTGCGTCACTGGCTTGGCAACGTCTGGGGTGAGTTTGATCGCGTGAAGCTGGTCGATTTGGTTTCGCCGAAGATGGAAAGCAACGTCCGTCAGGTTGCTGGCTAACACTCCATCCCAGTTGCGCCGGTTGAGCGGGCGGCGTCCGGTCAGGTGATGTCATTCCGCAATTCCATCACCATTGTCGCATCGCCGAGACCGCGCGTCGGGAAAACCCTGCTGGCGCGGCTGCTCACTGATTTTCATTCGCAGGAAGGCCGTTCGGTCGCGGCGTTCGATCTCAATTCCGGCGAACATACGCTGGCGCAATTTTTGCCCGAGCGCGTTGTCACCGCGAACATTCGCGACATCAATGGCCAGATGGCGCTGTTTGACCGGCTGGTTGCGGACGATGATGCGACCAAGGTCATCGATCTCGGTCACGAATCATTTGAGTCGTTTTTCGCGGTCGCCCATCAAATCGGTTTTGTCGAGGAGGCGCGGCGGCGATCGGTTGCGATTGCGATTCTGTTCATGGTGACGCCCGATCAGACTTCGGTCGAAGCCTACCGCAATCTCCACGCGCGCTTTGCTCGTGCAACGCTTGCGCCCGTGCACAATGAGTTGCTGGGCCCCGGGCAGCATCGCGACAAATATATGCTTGCCGGCGGTGGCGCTGTGCTGGTGCATTTGCCGGTGCTGGCGCCCGGTTTGCGCAGACACATCGACAAGCCGCCATTCTCATTCGCAAATTCGAATATGGGAAATGCGGTCGGTATCCCGCTCGACAGCCATATCGAGTTGCAACGCTGGCTACGCCGAATTTACCTGGAGTTCCGGGAACTCGATTTGCGCATATTACTGGCCGATTTGCAGTCTTCGATCCGCATTCCGTCGCAATCGACATAAAATTGCGGGGATTTCCCGCGACTGCAAAAGAATTAGCCTAAACCATCTTTTTCCAAACTCAGGGAACGGACGCCGGTCTGACGCGTTGCCCCCGCCGGAATCCCGCGGTTCGCGGTAACGTAGGAGGCGCGTTATGTGGATTACGTTATTTACGATCGTTATCGGCATCGCCCTCGGCTTGGCCATGGGGGCGGTCGTCATGGACTCTGCCGAGAAGGCACCGCGCCAGGACGGGCGCCGGTCTGCGCGTGGCCTCCGGGCTGTCCGGAATTCCTAGTTTTTCATCACTATCCAAGACTATTGATGGGCGGCCTCGGGGCCGCCCATCCTGTTTGTTGTGAATCGGCACGCGCTCGTCGGGAACTCTGCGCTAGTCTGCCGGAATGCCGGGGCCCCTGCTGTTGTCGAGACGATTTGCGCCGCTGTTCTGGTGCCAGTTTTTCGCCGCGTTCAACGACAACTTCCTCAAGACCGCGCTGATCTTTTTCATTCTATTCCACTCGGGTGCGCGCGACGCCGAGGCCCTGATTACCTTTGCGAGCGCTGTATTCATCGCGCCCTACTTCTTTTTGTCTGCGCTTGGCGGCGAACTTGCGGATCGCTACGACAAGGCGCGGGTCGCGCAAGGGCTGAAATTCGCCGAAATCTTCATAGGGGCGATTGCGGTATGGGGTTTCGCGCGGTCGTCACTGCCGCTGCTGTTTTCCTCGTTGTTTGGCTTCGGCGTCCTTGCGGCGTTATTCGGGCCGATCAAATATGGCATCCTGCCGGACCATCTCAAACGCGAAGACTTGCCCGCCGGCAATGCGCTGGTGGAAGGCGCGACCTTCATCGCCATTTTGCTCGGCACGATAGTCGGCGGACTGGCCGCGCGTGGCGAGGGCACGGTCGCAATGTTTGCCGCGCTGGTGATGGGTTTCGCGCTGGCCTGCTGGGTCGCCGCACTTTTGATTCCCCCGACCGGCGAGGGCGCGCCTCATCTCAAGATCGCCAACAACATTGCCGCATCGACCGTCGAGATGTTGCGATACCTGCGCGCGGATGCGCGGCTGTGGTGGGGCGCGATGGTGACAAGCTGGTTCTGGCTCGTCGGCATCGTGGTGCTGTCCTTGCTGCCGCCGCTCATCAAGATACAAGTTGGCGGCAACGAAGATACGTTGACCGTCTATCTCGCGATCTTCTCGATTGCTGTCGGCATCGGGTCGGGCCTCGCGGCGGTCGTTGCGCGCGGGCGTATCGTTCTCAGGACCACGCTGATGGGAGCGATCCTGCTCGGCGGCTTTGCGCTCGATCTCGGTATTGCGACGTTTTGGACTGTGCCAGCGCAAACATTGCTGGGCCCCGCCGTCGTATTGTCGTCGGGTCCTGGCCTCCGCGCCGCCATAGACCTCTGCGGCCTCGCGATTGCCGGCGGCCTGTTCATCGTGCCGGCCTTTGCCGCCGTGCAGGCCTGGAGCGATGCCGGTCATCGCGCGCGAACGATTGCTGCCGTCAATGTGCTCAATGCGGCATTCATGACAGCCGCAACAATCGCTGTGGCGATCATGCAGAAATTGGGCGTGACAGTGCCTGCGCTGTTTGCACTGATCGGCGTTGCCACGCTCGGCGTCGCGCTCGCAATCTGGCGGACGATGCCGAGGGCTACCTAAGCGTCGTCCCCGCCTATCGTCCGCGCGAGCTCATCCCGATGAGAGCGTCCGCGCAGCGACGCGTCTCGCAGGATAGCGGCCTCATGCTTCGAGACGCCCGCGATTACTGACGCGCGGCTTCTCGGCATGACAGAAGCAGAGTCACTATTTCCGCATCTTCAGGACGCGGTCGACCATTTCGCCGGCGACGCCGAGATAGTTGGCCGGGTCGACAAGCTTTTCCAGTTTTTTGCGATCGGCGTGCTTGCTGATTTCCTTGTCTTCGGCGAGCAGGTCGATCAGCGGCCGCCCGGTTTTCACGACGTCCCGGCAAATGTCATAAACGAGATCGTGCGCTTTGTTGCGGCCGAGCTCGGCACCGAGCCCCATCATCACGGCCTCGGACATGATCAGCCCCTTGGTGATGTCGAGGTTCTCGCGCATCTTCTTCTCGTTCACCTGCAGGCCTTCGACCAGGAAACGGGTTTGCGCGAGCGCACCGGCCGAGAGCATGAAAATTTCCGGCAGCGCGATCCATTCGATTTCCCATGGGCCGGTCGCGCGCTCATGGTCCTCGATCTGGGCCTCCAGCAGCGCGGCGACAAGCTGGCGCACCATCGCGGTCTGCGCGGTGATGTATACCGACGAAATCGGGTTGCGCTTTTGCGGCATTGTTGACGAGGAGCCGCGGCCGGCGTGGAACGGTTCGTAGACCTCTTCGACTTCCGTCTGCATTAGCAATTTCACGTCGAACGCAATCTTGCCGCAGCTTCCGGTGACAAGACCGAGGAAGCAGCCGACCTCGGCAATGCAATCGCGCACGGTGTGCCAGGAAATTGCCGGCTGGCCGAGCTTGAGTTCCTTCACCAGCTCTTCCTGGACTTTCAGCCCGTCCTTGCCGAGCGATGACAAAGTGCCAGCAGCGCCGCCGAATTCTCCCACCAGCACGCGGGGCTTGAGTTCTTGCAGGCGCTGCTTGTGGCGTTCGAAGGCCGCCAGCATGGTTGCCATCTTGTATCCAAAGGTGATCGGCACGGCTTGCTGAAGGTTGCTGCGCCCGGCCATGGGCGTGTCGCGGTATTTTTTCGCGAGCGCCGCGAGCGCATCGGCAATGGCGTTGATCTCCTTCTCGACGATGTCGAGCGCCTCGCGGATCTGCATGACCGTGGCGGTGTCGGTGATATCCTGGGTGGTGGCACCCCAGTGCGACCATTCGCCGAGCCCGTCCTTGCACAATTTCACTAGCTGCTGGACGACGGGCAGCACCGGATAGCCAATCCGCTCGGTGGCCTCCTTGAGTTTCGCCATGTCAATTTTGTCGGCCGAACAATGGCGGACGATTTCGGCGGCCGCTTCTTTCGGGATAATGCCGAGCTTGGCCTGCGCGCGGGCGAGTGCGGCTTCAAAATCAAGATATTTCTGCACGCGGTTCTCATCGGAGAACACACTCCGCATCGCTGGTGTCGTGAAAATATCGCGGAACACTGCGGAATCGAGGATCGTTGAGGGCATCCGGTCTCTCCTGTCGCGCGCACGTTAGCGTTTCTCGCACGCCGATCAACTTGCCGCGTTATGAATTTCTCGTCGTCACCGGGCTTGTCCGGGACCCCTGGTAGGGCACGCCGGTGCCATCCCGAGATGGCCGGGACATAGGCGTGCTCAAGCACGCCGTCCTTCGAACGGCGATGCCCGGCCAGACAGCTTGTCCGTTGCGTCAAAACGTTTCAGTCCCAAATGGCGCGGGTTTATTTGCCAATCGGAGGCCCATCATGACCGTGATGACCAAACCGCAGCAGAGCTTCCGGCTCGAGCCTGTGCACCCGAAGCCGGAGGAGGCACACACCATGCCCTATGCCCCGGCCGTGCACATCGTCGGAGCCTGTGACCTGATGTTCCTGTCGGGTGCGACGCCATCGCCGCTCTACCACAAGCACCCGCATGTCGATACCGAGCACGTGCATCCGCATTCGATCGAGGAGCAGACCGACCGGGCCATGCTGGCGATCAAGTCGATCCTCGACCATGTCGGCGCGAGCTGGCGCGACGTCGTGAAGGTGACGAAGTATCTCACCGACTTCCGTGAAGCCGACGCCATGCACAAGACGATGCATAAATATTTCGGCGACTGGCGGCCGGCCAGCACGACGGTGTGCATCAATTCGCTTTCGTCGCCCGGCGCGCGCATCGAGCTCGACATGATCGTGGCGCTGCCGAAGAAAGCCACGTGAGTTGATATTGTCATGGCCGGGGCAGGAGTCGGGTACCGCCCGTCTAATCGAACCGGACTGGAAACTCGGTCGGCCATCCCGATCAGGGACGCGAAGCTTTCGAAACACAAGCGGGATCACCGGGACAAGCCCGGTGATGACGGGGCTGGGATGGTTGTGACTGCATTACCCCCAAATTTGGCGCGCATTGTCGAAGCCGAATACCCGCGCTTCTCGGACGCGGAAATCGCGCGCCGGCGCGCGGCCGTTGAAGCTCTGCTAGCCGAGGCGGACTGTGATCATCTGGTGTTCTGCGGCGCCAATCGCTTCGGCTCTTCCGTGCAATGGCTCACGCAATGGCCAGTGACTGCCGAAGCGGTCGGTGTGCTGACGCCCGGCGCTGCGTGACGCGCTGTTCGTGCAATACGTCAATCATGCGCCGCAGGCACAAATTCTCGCCAACAAAGCCGACGTCGCCTGGGGCGGCGAGTCGTCGGTTGCGTCGGCAGTCGATGTGCTGACGAAACGTGGCGCGCGCGAAAACCGTGTCGCGACGCTTGGGCCTGTCACTGCGGATCAACACGCGGCGCTGTCGGCGAAGTTCGGCAAGCTGAAAAGTCTCAATCGCGACTACGTCCGTTTGCGGCAGGTGAAATCCGCCGAGGAGCTCAACTGGCTGCGCATCGGCGCGCATTTCAGCGATCTTGGCATGGCGGCGCTTCGCGATGGACTTAAAGCCGGCTTGAACGAGCGAGAGCTGGGCGATCTGGTCGAGCGCGCCTACGTCGCGCAGGGCGCAGTCAATGTCATTCACTACATCGGCGTCACGTCGATGAGCGCGCCGGATCTCGGCGTCCCGCGCCAGTTTCCGCGCATGCGGCGGGTGCAGGGAGGCGATGTGGTGGTGGCCGAGATCACCGCCGCGTTCTGGGATCATCCGGGGCAGGTGTTGCGCAGTTTTGCGCTTGGTGAGCCAAGCAAGCTCTATCGCGACCTCCATGCCGCGGCCGATGCGGCCTTCGATGCGATTGCATCCGTGCTCAAGGCCGGTGCGACGCCTGCGCAAGTGATCGAGGCCTCAGGGGTTATTGAAGACGCCGGGTTCACGATCATCGACGATCTCTTGCACGGTTATGGTGGGGGCTATCTGCCGCCCATTCTCGGTTGCACGAGCCGACCGGCCGGCCCGGTCCCGCAGGAGCCATTTCGCGCCGGACAGACTGTTGTCGTCCAGCCAAACGTTGTGACGCGCGACGGCAAGGCCGGCGTGCAGACGGGCGAGATGCTGTTAATCACCGCCACCGGCATCGAACGGTTTCACGCGATTCCGCGCGGATTTGTGCAGGTCTAAAGCCCCTATCGGCCTCATGGTGAGGAGCGTCGCGCAGGCGACGCGTCTCGAACCATGGGGCCGCCACCCTTCGAGACGGGCGCGGAGCTTGTCATCGGGCCGCGCTTTGCGCGGACCCGTTGGCGCCCTCCTCAGGATGAGGCGGAGAGAGAACGCGAATCAGCCCAACTGCTCCTTCATCCAATCGGCGCTTTGCGAGCGCCAGCGGTAGGCGCGGTTGGTGGCGATGTGATTGCCGTCCTCGATCATCATCAGCTCAACCGGTCCCTTCGCCTCGCGCGCGAGTTGCTCAGCATCCTTGGCGGGGACGATGCGATCGAGTCGCCCGTTCACGATGAACAGCGGGCAGGTGATGTTTTGCGCCACGCCTTCCAGCGACAGCGTCAGCGCGTTCTTGCGCGCCTCGTCCGGCGTCTGGCAATGGCTGCGCACGCGGAATGCCGTGCGCGTCAATTCCGGCAGGTTGTCCCAGTTGGCGCCCCAGTTGAACGGTCCACCCAGCGCGATACAGGCCTTGATGCGCTTGTCGAAAGCCGCCGCGCGCGGCGCGTAATAGCCGCCAAGGCTGACGCCCCACATGCCTATGCGCCTGGCGTCGAGGTCGGCACGCTTTTCGACGAAATCGATTACGGCCTTCACCGGCACCTCGTAATCGCCGCGTATGGGAAAATCATATTGCGCTTCACCCTGGCCGGGACCTTCGAAGATCAGTGTCGCGACTCCGCGCGCCAGAAACGGCGCTTCGTAGGCGTCGCCTTCCTCCTTGGTCGAATCGAGACCGACCGCCATCACAACGACAGGCGGCTTTTCGATGCCGGCCGGCTTGCGCAGGATTCCGGCCAGCGTCTTCCCCTGGTAGGGAATCGCGACGCGCTCGCCAGGCGGCCGCAGATGAGGAAGTGCGTCCTGCCGGCATTCGATCTGCTTCTTGTGCGCAGCCTTCATTTGCGCCTGGTCATGCACGAACAGGAATGAAGCAAAGTGGTAGTAGACGCCGGCGCGCTGCAGACATTCGCCGGCCGTGAGAAATCGCTTCTTTGCAAGCGCCTCGCCCCCAAGCTGCTCGTGGTGCGCGGCGCGCGCGGACCAGGCGCTGCACCACTCGTCATATGAAGTGATCGAACCGGTGACTTCCTCGAAATCGGTCAGCACCACGCCATTGGCAACGAAGCGCGGGCCCCAATGCGCGATCGCGGCCTTGAGCAAGGGGTCGGATGACATTTTGCGGAGTCCTCGTTGAGATTATGTATCCGCTCGTCCCCGCGCAAGCGGGGATCCAGGGGCATCAATGTACGGCGCTGGAGTTAAGGACTGGATTCCCGCTTGCGCGGGAATGAGCGGAAATTGCAGCGAGGCGAGAGCCATAGTCTAGCCTGTCTTTTCGTCGCGGCGATACCAGGGCATGAAGCGCTTCGTTGTCCACTGAACCAGCACTTCGAAACCGACGCCAAAGGCGGCGAGCAGTAGCACGCCGACGAAGGCCTCGTTGTGATGATAGGAACGCGAATTGTAGAGGATGTAGTAGCCGAGGCCGCCGATCGAGAGGAAGAACTCAGCCACCACCGCGCCGATCAGTGCACGGCCTGCGGCCAGCCGAAAGCCGGCGAGCAAATAGGGCATCGATGCGGGCAACACGATATCGGTGAGCATACGCATCCGGCCGGAACGGAATGAATGGGCAACCTCCAGATATTCACGCGGCACCGAGCGCGCGCCATCGGCGACGTTCATCGTAATGGCGAATATTGCGGCGAAGATGATGGTAGCGATGCGTGCGGCGCCTGAATAGCCGAACCACAACGAGAACAGCGGCAATGCGACGATCATCGGCATCGCGTTAAAGCCATTGATGTAAACGCGAATCATCCGGTCGACGATGTTGCTGCGTCCCATCAGCAGCCCGATTGCGGTACCGATGACGATCGTGATTGCCAGTCCCTCGGCTACGGCGGTCAATGTGGCGCCAAGCGCCTGCAGGAATGCCGGATCGATGATCACGTGCGGAATGGCGAGCACCACGGTGCTCGGCTTGGCCACATAGGCTGGAGCAAAGGCGCGCACCACGAATTCCCATGTCGCGAGGATGGCAAGCCCGGTGATCAACCGCGGCAACAAAGCGCCGTGCGTCAGGACGGGTGCCTTGGATTCGGTGGGCGCGGGGGCTGCAATGGCGGCCTGACTCATCGTCATTGCCTCCAGTGCGCAAAGTATTGCTCGATCTTCAGACCGAGCCGCGTCAGACCGACGCCGATGATTCCGATGACAAGAATGGACGCAAACACGCCGGCGGTGTCGAAATCCTGCGACGCGCCCATGATCAACTGGCCGAGGCCGGTTGAAGACAGAAAGAATTCTGCGGCGATCATTCCGACCAAAGCGCGGCCGATCGCCTGGCGCACGCCGGTCATCATGTAAGGCAAGGTGTAAGGCAGCATCACTTCGCGCCACAACGACCATTCGGTGGAGCGGAAGGATTTCGCGACCTCGATCAGCTCGGGCTTGATGCTGCGCGCGCCTTCCACCGTGTTGTAGAGCACCGGGAAGACCGTGAAGAGAAAGACGACCAACACCTTGGGCGCGAAGCCAAACCCCATCATCGACAGGATGAAGGGGATCAGCGCCACCATCGGCGTGGCATAGAGGATCATAAGGTAGGGCTCGATGCCGACGCGCAGCACGCGCACGCGCGCAAGCAACAGCCCCAGTGGTGCTCCGACCAGGATTGCCAGCACGAAGCCGGTCAGGAAAAGCTCCGCGGAATCAAGCAGCTGGGTAAGAAATTCGCCGCGCGTAACGAGCTGCCAGAGCCGGACCAGCGTCTCGGAGAACGGCACCATGAAGGCCGCGCTGGTCGAACGCCCGGCGATTTCCCAGGCGGCAATCCCGGCGAGGAGGCTGAGCCAGAGCGGTGCGTGGCGGCTGATATACGTCGGCACTGGGGAAACGCCTCTGTCTGGCCGCGCGCGGTCACTTCACCATCGCGTTGGCGTCTTTCCACACCGAGCCGTCGACGAAGGCGTCATAAGTCACCGGCTCCTTGTCGGGCTTGATCGATCCGATTTTCTTCATGAGCGCGGCGACCGCCTCGATCTTGTTGCGCGGCATGCCATCGTCCTTGGCCGCCCAGAAGTCGATATCCGAGAAACGCCTTGAGCGCGGCCTTGTTGACCTCTTTGTTATGTCCGGTCACGGCGGCGATCTCGGCCACGGTATCGGCATTCTTCGGGTCCTGCATGAAGCGTGCGGCCTCGACCATGCCGGCCACAGTGCGCACAATGGCGTCGCGGTTTTTTTCCAGGTTGTCCTTGCGCACGACCATGATGAGATAATGGCTGGTCGGGTTGGTATTCTTCATGGCCAGCAGAATGTTGAGCTTCTTGCCCTGATGTTCGATCTCGGCAAGATCGTCGAGATGCAATACTGAAAATTGCAGACGGCCGGCGAGCAGCGCCGGGCCGGGGCTCGAGCCGAGGGCAACTTGCTTGACGTCTTCGATCTTCACGCCCGGGCAGCCGACCAGCATCGAGCGCAGTGCGACCGAGCGCGCGCCGTTGATTGAATCGACGCCCACGTCCTGGCCGACCATGTCCTTGCAGGTTTTTCCCTGCTCGGTTGTGCCGATCACCCAATCCGGATTTGGCATGCCGTAAACGGCGACCAGCGGAACGCCGGCATTGGAGACCTGGTTGATGACAGGCGGTGTCGGCGACCACGCCATGTCGACGTCACCTGCGACCACCGCGCGCGCCGCAGCGGTGCCGTTGTCGAATGGCTTGATCTCGACATTAACGCCGTTCTTCTTGAAGAAACCCTGCTTCTCTGCGACGTAGGCGATCATCACCGAAAAGATCGGCGGAATGCCCGGCGTTGCCACGATGATTTTTTTGCCCTGTGCCGAGGCCGGAGTGCTCGCCAGCAACGTCGCCAGCAGCATCCCGCCGGCCGCCAGTGCGATGGTCCTGCGGATCATGGAATCCTCCCTATAGGCTTAACTATTTTCTTATGCAGCTACTCAGCGTTCGAGATGAAATTCGGCTTCGCGTGCCTCCCGCATCAGCGTGCCCCAGACGCGTTCGCGCAGTTCGGCAAAGCGCGGCTCTCGCAGCGTCTCGCGCGTGCGCGGCTCCGGAAGATCGATCGTGATCGTTTCATGGATGCTCGAGGGCCGGCCCTTGAGCACGATCACCCGATGTCCAAGCAGCACCGCTTCCTCGATCGAGTGGGTAACGAAGACCATGGCGGTCGGCCGCTGCTCCCAGATGCGCAACAGTTCGAATTGAAGAATTTCGCGAGTTTGCGCGTCTACCGCCGCGAAGGGCTCATCCATCAGCAGGACGTTCGGCTCAACCGCCAGTGCGCGCGCCAGACCGCAGCGTTGCTGCATTCCACCGGACATCTGGTACGGAAATGCACTCTCGAAGCCGGTCAGTCCGACCAGCTTGATGAATTCCGGCACCTTGTGTTCGATTTCCGCTTTTGATGCACCCGCCATGCGCAGGCCATAGGCGACATTCTCGAACACGGTCTTCCAGGGAAACAGGCCGAAGTGCTGGAACACCATGGCCACGCCGGCAATCGGCTCGGTCACGCGTTCATTGCCGACCCTGATCTCGCCGGCATCGTGCGGCAACAGGCCGTCGATGCATCGCAGGAGCGTGGTCTTGCCGCAGCCGGAAGGCCCGACGATCGCAACGATCTCGCGCTCACCGACGTCGAAATCGATGTTGCGGAAGACTTCGAGCGTGCCGTAGTGCTTGCCCAGGCCGCGGACGCGGATGCGTGGTTCAGCTTTCGCAGCTTGCGAAGCAGGACGAATGGCGGGTGTTACCGACGTTTGGCTTGTCACTCTGCTGCCTGTTTTGAGGTTTTGCTGTTGATCTTGGCCCAATAATCCTCGGCCTGCTTCGAGCGCTCAAGCGCGCTGAGATTTTCGAAGCCCGGCGCCATTGACGCGTCGGTGCCGGCGAGAATCTGGTGATGCTCGATGTTGAGCGTGCGCAACCAGCGTTGCTGGCCCATCGTAATGGCGACGAAGTAACCGATCTCGACCAGCTCGGGTTCGCTGAAGTGTTTGTGCAGCCGGTTCCACAACTCGTCGGTCGAGGGCAGGTCCCAGGTGATAGCCTCGGCGTATGCCAGCGCCGCCTTCTGGCGCTCGTCATAGCGCGACGAGCTCTCGAAATTGATCAGGTCGGAATAATCGTCTTCCTTGAGTCCGGATTTTGCCGCCTTGATCGACCGCTGGTTGCCGCAGAACTCGCAGAGCACCGAACGCGAAACATAGATCCGGCAAAGCTCCTTGATCTTGTGATCGGCGACGCCGTTCTTGAACACATCGCGCCATGTATTGGCGAATGACCAGAAGGTGGCCGGCACATGAGCGCGAACGGCCTGGCTTTCCGGCCGTGGCGTTCCCTCGTGCGCGCAGCGCTCGAATTCGGCGAGCATCGCAGGATCCTTGATCGTCGAAGGATCAACGTAGCTAATGCGAGGTTTCGACATCGGCGTATTCTCCCGGCAAAAAAAGTAACGGCGCACCGGCTTCGATGCGACCTTGTTGGTCTTGGCGACAGGTAGGGCATGTTGCCGCAACACCGCTGTACGAGCAACGCTGCTCGCCGTATTTCGGTAACCCTGCCTTAGTATTGACGATCTCCCAACGCGTCGCCGCTCACGCCCACATGGTGGGCAACAACCCCGTATTTGCAGGGCCTTTTGAATGTGCGCGCGCGCATTACGCTTAACCGCTGATTACTGGCGCGGCAAGCATTCGCACCAGTATTGTTAATTTCGTGCAAGGTTACTCTAAAGTTTATCGCCGACCGGATACGTGTCGTAAACGCTACGAATTCATGGGCTCTTCAGCATAGGCACAATTGCGACAGTGATTTTAGTAATTCAATACTGCCTCGCCCCTAGTGTTCGTTTGAACAGACCGGAGAAGTATTCGGTCGCGTCAAACGGGGCTCATTGTCGTGCGTGCCAGTACCATCGTCATGATCGGGTTTGCCGTCGTCTTCGGCTTGCTCGCTGTGTTCATCGCCCAGGTCTGGCTCAACAACCAGGCGAGCATGCAGGCGAGGAATGCACCGAAGCCGACGCAAGTGGCGTCGCAGACGGTGGTCGTTGCCAAGCAGCCGCTGCGCTTCGGCACCGAGCTCAATGCATCCATGTTGCAGGAAGTGCCGTGGCCCTCTGACTCGCTGCCGGCGGGCGCTTTCACAAAGATCAGTGAAGTCATGTCGGGCGGCCGCCGCGTTGTGCTGGCCGCGATCGAAGCCAACGAGCCGGTGCTCGCGCTCAAGATCACAGGCGCTGGCCAGCGCGCGACGCTTTCGGCGCTGGTGAAGCCGGGCATGAAGGCTGTGACGATCCGCGTCAACGACGTTGAAGGCGTCGGCGGTTTTGTGCTGCCGGGTGATCACGTCGACATCGTGCTGACGCGGCAGCTCGAAAAGGGTTCGGCCACGACTCAGGTCGTGTTGCAGAACACCCGTGTGCTCGCGGTTGACCAGGTCGCCGATGATCGCGCCGCCAAGGCGACGGTCGCGAAGTCGGTGACGTTGGAAGTCGATACCGTCGAAGCCCAGAAATTGTGGCTTGCGTCGTCCGTCGGCAGCCTCTCGTTGCTGCTGCGCAAAGCCGGCGAAACCGCCGAGACAAAGACGCGCAAGGTCACGCTCAACGATTTGGGGACCAATGAACCGGTCGGCGACAAGGGCTCCACCACGACTGTGGTGGTGACCCGCGCGTCGGCCAAACAGGACTACACCGTGCCGGTCGAGGGACATGATGGGGCCTCGGCCGATGCGGAGCGGAGGCGAGCCGCCTGGTGACTCCAGGCTTGGGATCATTAAAGGGGTGGGGAGTGTGTCGTGAAAAATCACAATGAAATCGGCGCCGGTTTCCGCTGGCGCGTTGAGGACAGGGCCGCCAAGCGTGGCAACTGGCTGCGCGATCTTGCGATCGCTCTGGCTATCGCCTTGGCTGCATCGATCCTGGGAATGGTCGGTGAAGCCTATGCGCAGGCATCGCAGACATCGCCGAAGCTGATCCAGATCAGCGGCAACAATCGCACGGCCATGGTGCTCGTTCCGATCGGCAAGTCGCAGGACGTGCATACGGACACGAGCTTCGTCGACATCACGGTCGGCGATCCGGAAGTTGCCGACGTCAACCCGCTGACCGACCACGCACTGTCGATCCTCGGAAAGAAGATTGGCACGACCCGCGTGTCGGTTTATGCCGAAGGCAAGAAGCTTGTCGGCATCTTCGATATCGAAGTGTCTTACGACATTACGCGGCTCAGCAACGAGCTGCTGCGGCGCTTCCCGGGGTCGCGAATCCAGGCTTCGAGCGTCAACGGCCGTATTATGCTTTCGGGCGAGGTCGCGGATGCTGCCACTCTCGACAAGGCGGTGACGATCGCTCGGCAATTCGGACCCGAGATCATCAACGCGGTTTCGGTGATGTCGCCGCAGCAGGTATTGCTGGAAGTGCGTTTCATCGAAATTTCGCGCACAGCCGGCCGCGAATTGGGTGTGCAGTGGAACCGCTTCGGCGGCAGCTCCATCACCAATATCGGTAACCGCGTGTCGGCGAACAATCTGCCGCTGACTGCGGCGACGATTGCCGGCGAAACGGCGGCGGGCGTCATTTCCAACTCCTCGCCGTTCGGTTTTCTGATTGGCCGCATCGCGGCGAGCGGAGCGACGACCGACGTAATGATCAGCGCGCTCGAAGAGAAGGGCATCGCCCGGAGCCTGGCGGAACCGAACCTGGTTGCGCTGTCGGGCGACACCGCGAGCTTCCTCGCCGGCGGCGAATATCCGATCCCGGTGTCCGGCTCGTTTGGCCAGGTGACCGTCGATTACAAGAAATACGGCGTTGGCCTCGCCTTCACGCCGACCGTGCTCGGCCGTGGCCTGATCAACCTGAAGATCGAGCCGGAAGTGAGCCAGATCGACACGACCCATACGGTTTCGGTGAGCAACGGCGTCTCGGTGCCTGCGCTGATCGTGCGCCGGGCTTCCACCACCGTCGAGCTGACGGATGGGCAGAGCTTCGTGATCGGTGGCTTGCTGCAAAACGACAACAAGAACTCGATCGAGCAGCTGCCATGGCTCGGAAGCGTGCCGGTGCTGGGTACGTTGTTCTCCAGCAAGTCCTATCAGAAGAACGAGACCGACCTCGCCATCATCGTTACGCCGCACCTCGTGCGTCCGGCGCGGCCAGGCGATGAGATCAAGGCGCCGACCGACGACTCGTTGCCGCCGAATGACGTCGACTTCTTCCTGCTCGGAAAAATGGAAGTCACGCGGGAAGAAGCGCGCAAGCTCACGCCCGTTACGGCGCGCATTGCAATTGCCGGCGACCGGCCATTTACCGGCCACATGCTCGACATGCCGAAGGGGGAATCCAATGCGGCAGTTCAATAAGGTCATGCGCACCGTCGCGCTTGCCGGCTTGTTTGCCGTCCTCGGCGGGTGCTCGGAATATCTCGATCGCCGGGATTCGATCGCACTTTCAGGTGGCAATGCCGTCGCGACCGACGTCGTGACGCATATGGTCGATCCCTGGCCACCTGCCAGCGCCAATCGCAACATCGCGTTCAACGGTCAAAAGATGGAAACCGCCGTCGAGCGCTATCGCACCAATCGGGTCATTCCACCGCGCGGAATTGGCACGTCCGGCAGTTATACGGACAGCGGTGGTGGTGGCCAGAACAGCGCAGGGCCGGTCGGAAGTTCTGTAATGGCGCCGGCAGCGGCGGTGAAATAAACCTCGGGCAATTGCACCATGCGCATTGGACGTAATTCCAGCACGAACCGGACCCGCGTGGCGGTACTCACCGCCGACGCGGAATTCGATAGTTCAGTCCGTGCAACGTTCGGCGCATCGTCCGCGATCGAACTCGCCATGGTTTCGGGCCGGCTCGCCGAGCAAGGTGATACGCTCGACGTCACTGACGCCACTGTCGTCGTGGTTGACCTCGACGCCAGCCGTGCCGACGAAATGGCCGCGCTCGCGCGGCTGATGGCGCGGGTCGGCACCTGGCCGCCGGTCATCGCGGTTACGCAGGTCTTTGACGAAAACACCGCGCGTACTCTGTTGCAGATGCGGATCGCCGACTTCCTCGTGAAGCCCGTCCAGCCGATCGACCTGGTCCGCGCCTGCGCACGCGTCGCCAAAGGCCCCGGTGGAGCGGCCGAGCCGACCGAGGCGAAGATCTACACATTCCTGCCGGCAGTCGGCGGCGCCGGCGTGACGACCCTCGCCGTGCAGAGCGCCATGATTTTGCTCAACAGCGGCGGCCCGCGCGCGCGGCCGTCGACGTGCCTGGTCGACCTCGATTTTCAACACGGTTCGGTCGCCGACTATCTCGACCTGGAGCCGCGCCTCAATCTTGCGGAGATCGAACCGCGCCCGGATCGTCTCGACCGGCAATTGTTGGAAGTCATGCTTTCGTACCATGCCTCGGGCCTCGCAGTTGTTGCCGCGCCTAACCGGCCGGCGGAGATGCGGTCGTTCGATCCCGACGTCGTGACGCGTCTGCTCGATCTCGTCTCGAGCAATTTCCAGTATGTCGTGTTCGACATGCCGCGCACGTGGTTCTCCTGGACCGACAGCGTGCTGCTCGGTTCGAACAAGCTTTTCATCGTGAGCGAAACGACCGTTCCGGGCCTGCGTCACGCCAAGCAGCTGGTGGCGGCGATCAAGGAGCGTCTCGGTGACGGACCGAATCCGCAGGTGATCGTCAACCGCTTCACGCAGCGCATGTTCGATTCCGGTCTGCGCCGCGGCGACCTCGCGCACACGCTGGGCGATGCATTCCTGAGTGCGATTCCCAACGACTACGCGCTTGTTCGCGAGGCGATCGATCGCGGCGTGCCGCTCGATGAGGTCAAGCCAGGCAACAAGATTACGACGGAACTCAAGAAACTGGTGCTGGACGCGCCGGCGGCCAAGACCGCGGGTGATGGCCAGCCGATGGCACTGATGAAGAAACTCAAGCTCTCCGTGGCGGGTGGCTGACATGGCCAGTCGTTTTACAGTTCGACGTGCTGCGGCGCCGGAGCTGCCGGTGCCCGAGGAGCCGACACCCACCGCGCTCGAAGGCGTGACATGGACGGTATTCCCCGAAATGGGCGAGCAGCCGGCGGTTGCGCAGCCGTCTGAAAATACTTTGCTCAGCGACAAACTGCTCGACGCCAAAGTGCGCCTGCATCGCCGGCTGATCGAGGAGATCAATCTATCCGCGCTCGATAAAGTGCCGGAAGAAGAGCTGCGCAAGCACGTGCAGCAGCTGGTTGCGCAATATGTACTGGTCGAGCGTCTCCCGCTGAATACACAGGAGCTCGCAGACTTCGTTTCCGAAATTCTGGATGAGATGACCGGCCTGGGTCCGCTCGAGCCGCTGCTCAAGGATCCGAGCATCAACGATATCCTGATCAACGGCCATGAATGCGTCTACGTGGAACGTCACGGCGTGCTTGAGCCGTTGTCTGTGCGTTTCAAGGACGAACAGCATCTCCTGCGCATCGTCAACAAGATCGTCTCCGCGGTCGGCCGCCGGGTCGATGAATCCCATCCGCTCTGCGACGCGCGCTTGCAGGATGGTTCGCGCGTGAACGTGGCGGTACGGCCGATCGGCGTCGATGGGCCGCTGGTTTCCATTCGTAAGTTCTCCAAGAAGCCTTTCAACCTCACGAAACTCGTTGAGGTGGGTGCGCTGCGCCCGCCGATGGCCGAAGTGCTGGCCGCCGCGGTGAAAGCCCGCGTCACCACGATCATTTCTGGCGGTACGGGCTCCGGCAAGACAACCATGCTCAATGCGCTTTCGGCATTCATTTCCGAAAAGGAGCGTTTGCTCACGATCGAAGACGCCGCCGAATTGCAGCTGCAGCAGCCGCATGTCGGCCGCATGGAGACGCGCCCGCCGAATATCGAGGGCAAGGGCGAAATTCGTCAGCGCGAGCTCGTGAAGAACGCCCTGCGTATGCGGCCTGACCGCATCATCCTCGGCGAGTGCCGCGGCGAAGAAGCCTTCGACATGTTGCAGGCGATGAACACAGGTCACGAAGGCTCGATGGCGACGATCCACGCCAACACACCGCGCGACGCGATTTCTCGTCTCGAGCAGATGATCGGCATGGCGGGCCTTCCGATGACGGTTGCATCGATCCGCAGCCAGATCGCCAACGCGATCCAGTTGATCGTGCAGCTTCAGCGCCAGTCGGATGGCAAGCGCAAAGTCACCTCTATTGCCGAAGTGACCGGCCTCGAGGGCGACATCATTCAAATGCAGGAAATCTTCAAATATGTCCGCACCGGCACCGCGCCTGACGGCACCGTGCAGGGACACTACCAGGCCACAGGCGTGCGTCCGCGCTTCCTTTCGCATCTTGCCAACCAGGGCATCAAGATTCCTGGCAACTATTTCGATCCCTCGCAGCCGCTCTGACCGGCCATGTTCGATTTCAATTCAATCTACCTGTTTTATGCGCTGATCGGCCTTTCGGCGGCGATGTTCGCCGAAGGCATCTATCTGCTCGTGTACAACAACGCGTCCTATCGCAAGAACATCAATCGCCGCCTCAAGGTGATGGACAACAAGACCGACCGCGAAAGCGTGCTCGTGCAGCTGCGCCGCGAGCGTGGTCTGACCAGCGGCGGCGATTATCGATTGCCGCTCGTCAATCTCAACCAGCTTATGCTGCAATCCGGGTTGACCATCGGCCTGGGCAAGCTGGTGGCGTTCATCGTGATCGGCGTGGTCGCGGTTTTCATGGCGGTGCTGACCCTCAAAGGCAACATGACCTACGCGATGATTGCCGCGCTGGTTTGCGGCATCGTGCTGCCGCCGCTCTTCCTGAGGATCTTGCGCGGCCGCCGGCAGAAAAAATTCAGCTCCCAGTTCCCCGATGGTATCGACATCATCGTGCGGTCCTTGCGCGCCGGCCATCCGGTGCCGATCGCCATCACTATGGTAGGACGGGAAATGACGGACCCGATCGGTACCGAATTCGGCATTGTCTCGGACGAGCTGACATACGGCTCCGATCTTGAGACCGCGATGCGCAATCTATATTTCCGCGTCGGCACCGATGACCTGCCTCTGTTCGTAACCGCGGTGGCCATTCAACGCTCGACCGGCGGCAACCTTGGCGAAATTCTCGAAAATCTTTCATCGGTGATCCGCCAGCGCTTCAAGATGCGCCGCAAGATTCGCGCGCTGGCCGCGGAAGGCCGCGCATCAGCACTTATCCTTTCATCGCTGCCGCTGGGCATGTTTGCCGTCATCCAGTTTCTGGTGCCGAATTTCTACGGCGCCGTCTGGGACCAGGACATGACCAAGATCGGTCTCGCGCTCGCCGGCTGCTGGATGGGCGTCGGCAATTTCATCATGTACCGCATGGTCAATTTCAGGATCTGACCATGGACAGCATCACTACAGTCTTCGGCAATGCGTTTCGTGACAGCAGCACCATACTGATGGCGCTGCTGGTATTTCTCGCGGCCGGAACCCTGGCATTCTCGCTGATGGCGGCGGTGCGCGTGCGCGGCGCCGTCAAGAAGCGTACGTCGCGGATTATGAATGAGTCGGAGCGCGGCGGCAGTGCACGCTCGCTGCAGAATTCCAGCGCCAAGACCGTCAGCAAATTGATCGATTACACGACCAAGCACTACGGTGAGGCCAACGGCGAAAACATGAAAGTCCTGCGCCGGCGCCTCATCCAGGCCGGCATCTACGATCCCCGCGCCGTGGCCTTCTTCTTCATTGCGCGCACCGCGTTGGCGATTGGCCTGGCCATCGCCGTTTTCATTTTCCTGCCGATTTTGCGACCCACCACCACAAGCTCGTTTCTCTGGATGCTGGTCATGGCAGGCGGCGTCGCCGGCTATGTGGGTCCGAGCGTCTATGTCGATAAACGAATATCCGCGCGCAAGCTCGAGCACCGCTCCGGCTTTCCCGATTTCATGGATCTGCTCGTCGTATGCGCGGACTCAGGCTTGTCGATGGAGGCCTCGCTCGAGCGGGTCGGACGCGAGCTGGGTCAGACTTATCCTTCGCTCTCCGCCAATATTCATTTGACCAATCTTGAAATCCGCGCGGGCCGTCCGCTCAAGGAAGCGCTCGAGCATTTTGCCGACCGGCTTGCGCTCGAAGAGTCGCGCGCCTTTGCGACCTTGATCAACCAGTCGATCGATCTCGGTTCCAGCATCACGGATGCGATGCGGGTTTACAGCGACGACATGCGCCACAAGCGGCTCTCGACCGCCGAGGAGAAGGCCTATGCCCTGCCGGCCAAGCTGGCGGTGCCGATGATGGTCTGTATCTTTCCGGTTCTTTTCGTCGTCATCCTGTTACCAGTCATCGTCAAGTTGCACGTAGGCGGCTACTTCTGACGGCCGCTTGTCGCTCTAAACAGGCCGATATGAGGCCTGAGGCGCCGGAAATACGGCGGGCGCCGACAGGGTGAAGATTTTCTTAACCATCCTCCCCTAGCCTGACGGCGTCCCGATACCGGGCGCTTCCGCAAGGCTTTGACATGGCTACTGGAATTGCCCGAGTTTCAATCATCGCCGTCGCGGGCCTCTGGTTGGCGGGATGCAGTACCTCCAGTAATTTTTCCGAGTTCCTCAAATCAAAAACGGGAACCGCATCCGCGCCACAGCTGGCGACGGATGCCCAGGCATCAGCCGACACATCCACGCCGCAGCAGGTTGTCGAAACATCGGCGCCGCCGCCGGCCGTTGAATCCACCGGGTCCGTGCCGCCGCCATTGGGCGTTCCGGCGGCGGCCGAGCCGGGCCTGCTCGGCAGCGATCCGTACGATGAATTGAGTCTCGGCAAAAAACATTATCGCGCGAATGATTTCGGTCTTGCCGAAAAACATTTCCGCGCTGCGGTCGAGAAACATCCGCGCGATGCGGAAGCTTGGCTTGGTCTTGCTGCTTCATACGATCGCCTGCGTCGCTTTGATCTGGCCGACCGCGCCTATGCCCAGGCGATCGGCATTGTCGGCCCGACGGTTACGATTCTCAACAACCAGGGCTACTCCTACATGCTGCGCGGCGACTACAAGCGCGCGCATGCCACGCTTGCCGTCGCACAGCGAAAAGATCCGACCAACAAATACGTGCAGAACAATATTCGTCTGCTGGAAGAGAGCTATCGCAAAGGCAAGGCCATTCAGTAGGCCTCGACGATAGCGTGTTGGCCCGGCAAACGCCGTGCCCATGGACTAAATCTCCCAATCGGTTGTTTATCGACAGGTCCTGCAAAATTTAGCATGTGCCTTGCAAGGCCATGGCGCCTGTGCGCCGTCTCGATTACCATCGTACGCGAACCGGCGTAGACCGGTCATAAATTTCGGTCCCCAGGGGGAGGAACCAATGGCTACTGCAGTGAATGCCGGCGCGCGTCTCGACCGGCTCCCGATTTCATCGTTTCACTATCGCATCTTCTGGCTTGTCGGCGCTGGCATGTTCTTTGACGGTTACGACCTCTATGTCGCCGGCGGTGTTCTGGCATCGACGATCCAGACCAAGTTTTCGACGCTGCCGCAGAACCTGCAATTCCTCTCGCTGACTTTCGTCGGCATGACGATCGGGTCGTTTGTCACTGGCTTCGTCGGCGACAAGTATGGTCGCCGCTTTACATATCAGGTCAATCTTCTGGTGTTCGGCCTCGCCTCGATCGCTGCGGCGTTCGCGCAGGATATGACACAGTTGATCATCTGCCGCTTTGTGCAGGGCCTCGGTCTCGGCGCCGAGATTGTAGTCGGCTATTCGACGCTGACGGAATTCGTGCCGCCGAAGACGCGCGGCCGATGGCTCGCCTTCATGGCATTTTTGACGGTTTGCGGATTCCCGGTCACGGCGATTCTTGGTTATCTGATCATTCCGACCTGGGGCTGGCGCCCGATGTTCATCATCGCCGGAATTGGTTCGCTGGTGGTCTGGTATTTGCGCAAGAATCTTCCGGAGTCACCGCGATGGCTCGAAGCGCAAGGCCGCACGGCGGAAGCGGAAGCGCTGATGCAGACAATCGAAAAGGAAGTGACTGCCACCGCGGGCTCGCTTCCGGCGCCGGTCATCACTGCGCCGACGCCACAGCTGACCGCCGCGTCAATATTCAAGCCTCCGATACTGCAACGTCTGCTGGTCGGATGCTGGGTGCTGATTACCATCAACACGCTGATCTTCGGCTTCGTGATCTTCCTGCCGCAATTCTTCCTGCGGCAAGGCCTCACCATCACCAACTCGCTCCGCTACACGGTCGTGCTGGCTGGAGCGTCGCTCGTTGGCTGCGCGTGCGGTGCATACCTGTCGGATGCGATCGGGCGGCGCTGGAGCATTATCCTCGGGTCCGTTCTCACTATTGTGTTCGGCTGGACCTACGCGCGCTTCAACGCCGGGTCCGATCCAGTCATCGTGCTGAGCGTGGGCGCGGTGCTAATCGTGGCGATCTATATCCAGACAGCGTTGCTGTTCGGCGTGTATACGCCGGAGCTGTTTCCCACTGAAATACGCCTGCGCGCGAATGGTATCTGCAATACGCTCGGCCGTGGCGCCACAGTGGTGTCGCCATTCGTGGTCGGATTCCTGATGGTGAATTATGGGCTGCCAGGCGTGCTCTGGTTGATGATCGGCCTTGTCGTCGTGCAGATCATCGCGGTCTACTTCTGGGGCGTCGAGCCGGCGAAACGATCGCTGGAAGGGCTCGATCCCAAGCTAGCCTAGCCCGGTACGTCTTAGGGTATCATCGGCCGCCCGGACAAGGGGCGGCCGATGTCGTCAGGAGACTACGCACGAATGAGCAGCTTGCGGCCAGTGACGGTGATTACGGGGGCGTCCGCCGGGATCGGCGTGGCGCTCGCGCGCGTATTCGCGCGTCACGGTCATGAACTGGCGCTGGTGGCGCGGCGAGAAGACCGATTACATGCGCTTGCCGACGAGATCGCGACGAGCGGCGCGCGACGGCCGATTGTGATCGTTGCGGATCTGTTGAAGCCCGGCGTGGCACGGCAGATCGGTGATGCTTTGGCGCAGCAGGGCGCTGAACCGCAATTTGTCGTCAACAATGCCGGCTTTGGTCTGGTCGGCCTGGCCGCGTCGCTCGACCGCGACGAGCAGCTCCAGATGGTTGACCTTAATGTGCGGGCGCTGACCGAATTGTCGCTCGCTTTTATCGAAAGCCTCGCCCGCAACGGCGGTGGTTTGCTCAATGTCGGCTCGATGGCGGGGTTTTTGCCTGGCCCGGGGATGGCGATCTACTATGCCACCAAGGCTTACGTGCTGTCATTTTCCGAGGCGCTGCACAGCGAGCTCAAGCCGCGTGGAATAAAGGTTGCGGTGCTGTGTCCGGGCCCGGTGCCGACGGAGTTTGCGGCGCGCGCCGGGGTGAAAGGCAGCACGCTGGCGCCGAGCATTTTGACCCGGTCGGCGGAGGATGTCGCGGAGGCGGGCTATCATGGCCTGATGGGAGGCCACCGGACGATCGTGCCGGGCGCACTTAATAAACTGATTACCGTGCTGATACGGCTGATCCCGCGCCGTATCATTCTGGCCGTCGTGGACTCCCGGCAGGCCCGGCGCAGGTCCGCGCAACGGACATAGCCGTATCCCGCCGGTCATATTTGCAAACGCCATTGAAGCGGTTACTAGTCAGCGGCGCGTTTGCCACGCGTCGAATTGCCATTTTGAAATATGTTGAAACCCGTCCTTCTCATTCTGCACCAGGAGCATTCCTCGCCGGGCCGCGTCGGTCAGGCGCTGGCGAAACTTGGCTATCCGCTCGATGTCCGGCGCCCGCGATTTGGCGATCCGCTGCCGGAAACGATGGACGATCATGCGGGCGCCGCGATTTTTGGCGGCCCGCAAAGCGCCAATGACAACGAAGAGTTCGTGCATCGAGAGATCGACTGGATCGGCGTGCCGCTGCGCGACAAGAAGCCATATCTCGGCATCTGCCTCGGCGCGCAAATGATGGCGCGGCGTCTCGGCGCCAGCGTCTTCCCGCATCCGAAGGGCCATGCGGAGGTCGGCTACTATCCGATTCGTCCGACCGACGCGGGACGCAAGGTGTGCGCTGACTGGCCGGATCATGTCTACCAGTGGCATCGCGAAGGTTTCGATCTGCCGTCGGGTAGTGAGTTGCTCGCTGAAGGCGATGCTTTTTCGATTCAGGCGTTTCGCTATGGCACCGGCTATGCACTGCAATTTCATCCGGAAGTTACGCACGCCATGATGTATCGCTGGCTTGTTCGCGGCGCGCACCGAATGGAGTTGCCAGGCGCCAAGCAACGTCACGAACATATTGCCGACCGAGCCGTGCACGATCTGGCGTCACGCAATTGGTTGACTGCATTTATCGACCACTGGATCGGCCATACGCCGGCCAATCAAACGGCCGGGGCCGGTTCCTGATGGGCGCTTGCGCGCACCATTGACAAATCGTGGTCCAGCCTGATCGTTGCGGCGGGTTCTGGGGTTTGATGACCACGCAGGGACGTGCGGATGCTTGATTCGGACGATCGTAGCCCGTCCGCCACGCGGCCAACCCCATCCGCATTGAGCTCAATTTTGCGGGCGTCGGATGGAATTCTCGAACTTCTGCCGATTGCGACTTTCATCTGCGACGCCAAAGGTACGATTCTACAGTACAACCGTCATGCCGTGGCCGTCTGGGGCCGCACGCCGGAACCCGGACAGACGCATGATCAGTTCAGGGAAAGCGCGCGCTTCTTCGAATTGGACGGGACGCCCGTCGCGCGGTCGATGGTGTCCGAAGTACTGTCGGGCGGTCCGGCGGTCCGCGACGTCGAGCGTATCGTCGAGCATGCCGACGGCACGCGCCTGATCGTGTCCGTCAATATCGATCCGCTGCGCAACACGAAGGGCGAGCTTGTCGGCGCGGTGAATTGTTTTCTCGACGTCACCGAGCGCAAGCGCATGGACGTCGCGCTCGAGCGCTCGCGATTACTCGCCCGCGAGCAGGAGCAGCGCCTGGCGGCAACCTACGAGCATGCTTCGATTGGCATCTCGGAAATCGCCCCCGATGGCCAGTTCCTGCGGGTCAATGAAGCGATCTGTGCGATCACGGGCTACAGCCGCGACGAGCTTCTGGCGTCCAGATTATTTCGTTACACCCACCCCGAGGATGCCGATCCCGATCGCGAAGGATTTCGCAAACAGGTCGGTGGCGAACTCGATTTCTATTCGGTCGAAAAACGTTTCATCCGTAAGGACGGCCGCATCATCTGGCTGTCGGTACGCTCCTCACCGGTGCGCGACGCCGGCAACCGGCTGCTTTACGTCGTCCGCGTCGTGCAGGACATCAGCGAACGCAAGGCGGCCG
The DNA here is from genome assembly GCA_963819915.1 of uncultured Alphaproteobacteria bacterium. GTDB lineage: Bacteria > Pseudomonadota > Alphaproteobacteria > Rhizobiales > Xanthobacteraceae > Pseudolabrys. The sequence continues at coordinate 99,556 of CAWFXX010000005.1, read as the reverse complement.
AGCAGCGGCAGAAATTGCTGATGGACGAATTGAACCACCGCGTGAAAAACACGCTGGCTACCGTGCAGTCATTGGCCTCGCAGACGGCCCGAAGCGCGCATACGCCGGCGGCGTTCCGGGAAGGCTTTGAAGGACGTTTGATCGCGCTGTCCAAGGCGCATGACCAGCTGACGATCCACCACTGGGAAAGCGCCGATCTGCGCGAACTCCTCTCGGGGAGCCTGGCGCCTTATGCCGGTGTCGACCGGGTCGTCCTGCGCGGCGAAGACGTCGTGCTGCGGCCGCGCGCGGTCTTGACGCTGGCAATGGCGGTCCACGAGCTGACAACCAATGCCGCGAAATATGGTGCATTGTCGGTGCCCGGCGGCCGCGTCGAAATTCACTGGCGTCCGGTGCGTGCCGCCAATGACCATCTGATGCTGAGCATTGACTGGCAGGAGCAGGGTGGCCCTTCGGTCGCCGAGCCTAAACAGCGCGGTTTCGGCTCCAAGCTGATTGAAGGCAGTATCGCCGCCGAGCTCGGCGGAAGCGCCCGCCTCGCTTTCGCGCCGCAAGGATTGCGCTGTGAAATTCTTATCCCGATCGAAATTGCCGCCATCGATACCCGGACCAAGGCAGGCGAGGACTGGTCGATATAAAAAATAAAAAACCCGTCTTCGCCCTGCGGACTACGGCGCGGCAGCCTTCGCTCCCTTAGCCCCGAGAATCAGTGCGGCTTGCCGAGCCGTAGCTCGCGAAGCGAGCGAAGGCTGGTGGAGCCGAGGGGATTTGAACCCCTGACCTCCTCATTGCGAACGAGGCGCTCTCCCAACTGAGCTACGGCCCCGCCAAATGGCAACAACAATTGTCGTTGCGCGAAAATTGCGGCGAGTGGGCGCCATTTAGGACCAGGTGTTTGCCCTGTCAAGGATACGGGGGCATGGCCCGCGATCGGCTTGTTCGGGGCCACTCGACCCGCTACTTTGCGCCCGGTTTACGAACAGGCACACACTCATGCGCGCAGTACTCGATATCATTCTTCTGATACTCCAGATTTATATCTGGCTTCTGATCGCCGCGGCCGTGCTGTCCTGGCTGATTGCTTTCAACGTGGTCAACACCCGCAACCAGGTGGTGGCGATGGTCGCCGATTTTCTCTTTCGGATTACCGAGCCCGTTTTGCGTCCAATTCGTTCGTTGTTGCCCAACCTCGGCGGAATTGATGTATCACCGGTGATCCTTATTTTGATCATCCTGTTCCTCGAAAACGTCATCATCCGGTACATCTACCCAAACGTATTCTGACGGATGGGAACCGTCCCCTGGTCGCTCACGCCGGATGGTGTTGTGTTGGCCGTGCGGCTGACGCCGAAAGGCGGCCGCGACGCAATCGAAGGGATTGACGTACTCGCAGACGGGCGAGCCGTGCTGGCTGCGCGGGTGCGCGCATTACCGGCTGACGGCGATGCCAATGAAGCTCTCATCCGCTTGATTGCAAAGGCCGTGGGCGTCCCATCGCGCGATGTCACGCTTGTTGCGGGCGCCACAGCCCGCCTCAAGCGGCTCGCGATTTCGGGCCACGGCCCAACTGTCGTCGCGGCGCTGGAGAAATTGTCCACGACACGGTAGTCATGGCCGGGCTTGTCCCGACCATCTCGCTTAGGATGGCATAGTCGTACCAGGTGAATCGGGATCGCCGGGCGGAGCCCGGCGATGACAGCAGATGACCGCACGTATTATCGACGGCAAGACAATCTCCGCTGACCTACGCGGCAAGGTGACGGATTCCGTCCATCGCCTGCGTCGCGACCGCGGCATCGTGCCCGGCCTCGCCGTTGTTCTGATCGGCGAGAACCCCGCAAGCGAAGTCTACGTCCGCAACAAATCCAAGGCCGTGGCGGAAGCCGGCATGCAGGCCTTCGACCGTAAATTGCCTGCCTCCGCAAGCGAAGCCGAACTGATCAACCTCATCGCGGCGCTTAATAGCGACGAACAAGTCAACGGCATCCTTGTGCAGCTGCCGCTGCCAAAGCAAATCGATGCGAACAAAATTATCGCGGCCATCGATCCGGCCAAGGACGTGGATGGTTTCCACCCGATCAATGTCGGGCGCCTCGCCAGCGGCTTGCCCGGCCTTGTTCCGTGCACGCCCATGGGATGCGTGCGGCTAGCCAAGACCGTGCATTCATCGCTGGCCGGCCTCGAAGCCGTGGTGATCGGCCGCTCCAACATTGTCGGCAAGCCGGTTGCGCAATTGCTGCTCGCCGAAAATGCGACGGTGACGATTGCCCATTCCAAGACGAAAGATCTTGAGGGTGTTTGTCGGCGCGCCGATCTGCTCGTTGCTGCTCTCGGACGGCCGGAAATGGTTCGTGGCGACTGGATCAAACAGGGCGCGACCGTGATCGATGTCGGCATCAACCGCGTGCCGGGTGATGACGGCAAATCGCGCATCGTCGGCGACGTCAATTTTGCTGAAGTCTCGAAAACCGCAGGCGCGATTACGCCGGTTCCCGGCGGCGTCGGCCCGATGACGATTGCGTGCCTGCTGTTGAATACCTTGCGCGCTGCGTGCGCACAGAAAAATCTGCCGGCGCCCAACGTATGATTACGCCTGCCAGGCGTAGGCGACTTTATCGAGTGTCTTGCTGCCAAAGCGTTCCGAAGAACGCGCGACTGCGCGGCCGCCAAGCGCGCGATAGAATTCCATTGCCGGCTCGTTATCGGACAGTGCCCACACGACCAGGCTCTTCAGGCCGCTCTGGTTAAGATCCTTGCGCGCGGCGGAAAACAGGCGGCGCCCGAACCCCAGACCCTGGAATTCCGGCCGCAGATAAATTTCGTAAATCTCGCCGTCATAAAACAGGCTGCGCGCACGATTACGCCCGTAGTTGGCGTAACCGGCGATGCGATCGCCGAACTGGAGGATCGTAATGCGACTACCTTTGCGGATAGCCGAATCCCACCAGTCCGGACCGCGGCGGTTGATCAGCTTGTCGAGCTCGTTACCTGGAATGATGCCCTGATAGGCCGCCCGCCACGCCTCGTCGTGCGTTTCGGCGACGTCCAGTGCGTCTGCCGACTTTGCGCGACGAATCTCTATGAGGGTCGTGCTCATTTCGCGATAGAAGCAACGAACTTTGCGGCCTTCAAGCCCTATCGTAAATGATGGGTTAACGGTGTGGATTACTGGTCACACGTCAGCATAAATACAGCAGCGATGGCGGAAAACGATGGTCGAAACATCAACCGCTGATGCAGACTGACGTTTGGTTCCAGGTTGCGCCGGGTGGCGTACGGCCGGCTGACGGCGCGTGTCGGCGGCTGATTCGACAACCTGATTCGAATCAATCCGCAGACAAAAACGACAAACAGGGATAAGTGTCCCCGGCGTCAGACCGGTTCGGCTTCCTTCACGCGGTCGGCTTTTTTGCGGTCGTTCTCGTCGAGCAATTTCTTGCGCAAGCGGATCGACTTCGGCGTGACCTCGACCAGCTCGTCATCCTCGATATAGGCCAGCGCCTTTTCCAGCGTCATGCGGATGGGCGGGGTGAGGCGCACAGCCTCGTCCTTGGACGTGGTGCGGATGTTGGTGAGCTTCTTCCCCTTGAGCACGTTGACGATGAGGTCATTGCCGCGCGTGTGCTCGCCCACGATCATGCCGTTGTAAACTTTCCAGCCGGGCTCGATCATCATCGGACCGCGGTCTTCCAGATTCCAGAGCGCGTAGGCGACCGCGTCACCCTTGTCGTTGGAAATCAGCACGCCATTGCGCCGGCCCTGGATCGGTCCCTTGTAAGGTGCGTAAGCGTGGAACAGGCGGTTCATGATCGCGGTGCCACGCGTGTCGGTAAGCAATTCGCCCTGATACCCGATGAGGCCACGCGTCGGCGCATGGAAGACCAGACGCAGGCGCCCCCCGCCGGACGGCCTCATCTCCATCATGTCGGCTTTGCGTTCCGCCATCTTCTGCACGACGATTCCGGAATGCTCCTCGTCGAGGTCGATGACGACTTCCTCGATCGGTTCCAGCGTTTCGCCGGTAGCGGGGTCTTCTTTCAGAAGGACTTTCGGCCGCGACACCGACAGCTCGAAGCCCTCGCGCCGCATGGTCTCGATCAGGATGCCGAGCTGCAATTCGCCGCGTCCGGCAACTTCCATGGAATCTTTCTCTTCGGATTCACGCACGCGCAGCGCCACGTTGCCCTCCGCTTCGCGCAGCAGGCGGTCACGGATCATGCGGCCGGTCACCTTGTCGCCTTCGGTGCCGGCTAGCGGGGAATCGTTGACGCGGAAAATCATGGCCAGCGTTGGCGGATCGATCGGTTGGGCCGGCAGCGGCGTTTCCACCGACGGGTCGCAGATCGTCATCGCGACGGTTGCTTCCGGCAACCCGGCGATGGCGACGATATCCCCCGCGGCGGCCTCATCCACCGGCACGCGCTCCAGCCCGCGGAACGCCAGCACCTTGGTGATGCGGCCTGTCTCGATCAGCTTGCCGTCGTGATCGAGCACCTTCACCGGCAAATTGGGTTTTGCAGATCCCGATGTGATGCGGCCGGTGACGATGCGGCCGAGATAGGAATTGGCCTCCAGAATGGTCCCGAGCAGCCGGAACGGTCCGCTTTCGACCACCGGCGGCTTGACGTGAGCTGAGAATGAGATCGAACAGCGGCTTCATGCCGTCGTCATGCGATCCCTCCAGGCTGGTCGCCATCCAGCCCTGCTTGGCCGAGCCGTAGAGAATCGGGAAGTCGAGCTGCTCGTCGGTGGCATCGAGCGCGGCGAAAAGATCAAACACCTCATTGACCACCTGGGTGGCGCGCGCGTCAGCACGGTCGACCTTGTTGATGACCACGATGGGCTTGAGGCCCATCTTGAGCGCCTTCGACACGACGAACTTGGTTTGCGGCAGCGGACCCTCGGCGGCATCGACAAGCACCAATGCGCCATCGACCATATTGAGAATGCGTTCGACCTCGCCGCCGAAATCGGCGTGGCCAGGCGTATCGACGATGTTGATGCGGGTGCCGTTCCAGACAACCGAAGCGGCTTTAGCCAGAATGGTAATGCCACGCTCGCGTTCGAGGTCATTGGAATCCATGGCGCGCTCGACCACGCGCTGGTTCTCGCGATACGCCCCGGATTGCTGCAGCAAGCGGTCGACCAGGGTCGTTTTGCCATGGTCGACATGCGCGATAATGGCGACGTTGCGAAGATCCATCGGAGTTCCTGAAACCAAGCGCGGGCCCGGCATAGGATTTCAGAATGAAATCCGTTCTTTAAAAAGTGACAGGATTGCCGGGAGGCAATCCTGTTGGGCCCGCGACTCTGTTGCGGCGCAATATAGTCACGCGCAGCCGAGATGCAACCGTTACGGCGAATACGGTTAAGCCCGGACATCGGTATAAGGGTATTAAGCCCCTGCCGGCCGGCTCCAGGGGCCCAAACGTACGCCTCCCGGCAACGCCTCCTGCAACATCATCATTTCGGCGATCGTCTCGCTGGTGACAAATCCCACCAGCTTGCCGCGTACGTCGGTGACGCCAACGGCTTGCGCCGATTTCTGCTGCAACAGTTTGAACGCCTGCTCCAGCGTCGCGCGATGACTGATGGTCGGCATCTCCGCCACCATGGCATCGGCGACACGAACGTCCGGTCCGTGGGTCTTGATGGTGCGGATCAGATCGGCACGGCCGAGCACGCCGACCGGCTTGCCGGCGCCGTCGACGACCGGGAATTCACCCTGGCTCGTCTGCAAGAGCGTCTGCACCGCTTCGTCGATATGCGCTTCCGGCGACAGCGTCGCAAATTGCGTCATCATAGCGTAGCTCACCGGTACGCCGCGTGACGCGGCGCGCAGCGCCACCATATGGGCCTCCGACGAAGCAGCGAGATAGACGAAGATGGCAATGAAGATCAGGATCGGGTTTGCCATCAAGCCGATGAAGCCGAGAGCGAACGCCACGAACTGCCCGATCATGGCCGCGATTTCGGTCGCGCGTACGTAGCCTAGGCGGCTTGCCAGCAAGGCCCGTAACACCCGTCCGCCATCCATCGGGAAGGCGGGAATCATATTGAACAGCGCAAGGAACAGGTTCACCGCCGCCAGCCGGTCGACCAATGGAATTTTCAGATTGTCGACCGCCGCAGCCGCGCTGGCCTGCAAATTTGCGTTGAAGACGTAAACCAGCACCGCCGCGATCACGACGTTGACCAGAGGTCCGGCGATGGCGATGAGGAATTCCTCCCAGGGCTCTTCCGGAATGCGTTCGAGTTGCGCCACCCCGCCGATCGGCAAAAGGGTCACGTAGGGCGTCGGCACGCCGAAGGCGCGGGCGGTAAAAATGTGGCCGAACTCGTGCAGCAGCACGCAGAGGAACAGAAGCAGCATAAACACAAGGCTGTCCCATGCCGTGGCGGCGCCTCCCGAAGCGTAGCTCGCTGCGAAGATCCAGGCGAGAAACAACAGGAAGGTGAGGTGGATACGGACAACGGTGCCTGCCACCTTGCCGATATTCAATGACCAGGACATGGACGCCTCTTGGATGCCTCGTATGGCCGGGATCGACCGTTAAAAGGTAGTATCGGCGCGAACCCTTTGCGAGGGTGGTGCGTTCGTTTCGACGAGGTGTCACATGGCGCAGAAACTGACTGAAGATGCCCGTAAATCCGCGCTGACCCGCCTCAATGGCTGGTCGGATGCAACGGGTCGGGATGCCATTACAAAAAAGTTCGTATTCAAGGATTTCAATCAGGCTTTCGGCTTCATGACGCGCGCCGCACTGGTCGCGGAAAAAATGGACCACCACCCGGAATGGTTCAACGTCTACAAGACCGTCGAGGTCACGCTGTCGACGCATGACGCCGGCGGATTGACGGAACTTGATGTGAAGCTTGCCGAGGCCATGGACAGGATCGCCGCGGCCTGATGCTTGAATCTGCGCGCAAAGCCGGGCCTTGCGGCCGCCTCAATCGCCAACCACATGTGTGGCCATGAGCTTCGCACAATCCGCATTCTGGCAAGCCGGCGGCGACGAGGATGCATTGCGCCAACGTTTCTGGCGCAAGACGCGTCGCGTGGCAGCGTCTATTCCCTTCGCGGAGGACTTGCTGGCCGCTTATTATTGCGCCTTCGACCATGCGACGCCCTTGCCGGTCAAAATGTCGCTGGTCGGCGCACTCGCTTATTTCGTCCTGCCCTTCGATGCGATTCCCGACATGCTGCCGGTGCTTGGCTTTACTGACGATGCCGCGGTCCTGGCCAGCACAATCAAATTGGTGGCCAGTCATATCCGGCCGGAACATCGCGCGGTTGCAAAGGCGAAGCTGACCGAATTTGCGTAGAGCTTACGGCCGCAAGATAACCTTGCCCATCACCTGCCTTGCGGCGATGGCCTTGAGCGCGGCGGGCGCTTCGGCCAACGGATAGACCGCATGCACGTGCGACGACAATTTTCCTTCCTTGCACCATGCGAGTAACTGTTCGGTGTTGGCGCGATGACCAGCTGGGTCGCGTTCGATCCATGAGCCCCAAAATACGCCAAGAACGTCGCAGCCCTTGAGCAGCACGAGATTGAGCGGCAATTTAGGAATCTCGCCGGCGGCAAAGCCGACGACGAGAAAGCGGCCGCGCCAGGCAATCGAACGCAACGCCGCTTCGGCATAGGCGCCACCCACAGGATCGTAAATCACGTCGGCGCCGCGGCCCTGCGTGACGCGGCGCAATGCTTCCTTGAGGTCCTCGTTGCCGTAGTTGATGCCGTCGTCGGCGCCGTGATCACGTGCGAACGCGATCTTCTCTGCCGACGAAGCGCAGGCGATCACGCGCGCGCCCATGATCTTGCCAAGCTCGATTGCGGCAAGGCCAGTGCCGCCCGACGCGCCGAGCACCGCGAGCATTTCACCAGACTTAAGTTTGGCGCGATCCTTCAGCGCGTGCAGGGTCGTGCCATAGGTGACGCAGAGGCCGGCGGCGCGGTCCGCATCGAGGCCGTCCGGAATTTTGATCAATTTGGTTGCGGCGATCGCAATACGCTCGCGCGCAGCGCCATAGCCCGAACACGCAATAACGCGGTCCCCGATCGAGAATTGAGTGACGCCCGCGCCAAGGCTCTCGATCGTCCCGGCGAACTCCGCCGCGGGTGAGAACGGGAGGGGCGGCTTGGTCTGATACTTGTTGGCAATGATCAGCGTGTCGAAGAAATTCAGCGCGGCGGCTTCGATGCGCACCACCGCTTCGCCTTCTCCGGGAACCGGATCGGGAATATCGGCCAGAGTCAGGTCGTCCGGCGTGCCGTAGTGGGTACAGAGCAGGGCTTTCATGTCATTCCGAGGGGAATTGTGCGGCGCGAACGGTCAAAGTGTCGCGGGTTCTAGCACGCCAGCGCGGCTCGTCAGCCCCTGGAGGAGCATACCGCCTTCACATTGCCGACATTCGCATCTAATGGCCTAATATCCTGCGATTCTGTTTGAGGGCGGCTCAGCGACCGTCATTATCGTCACCGGTAGGGCCCGATGAACATCACCACTTTATTCCGCACCTGCATTGTCCTTTTGGGTCTCTGCGCATTGATCGACACGGTGTCCGCCCAGCAGAAGAAGCCCGCCAGTCCTACGGACCAGGCTGTTCTGCTCGGTCAATTCGGCGACTGGGGGGCCTACCGGGCAACACCCGGCGGCAAGAAGATCTGTTTCGCACTTGCCAAACCGACCTCGGCAACGAGTGAACCGGCCGGCCGCAACCGCGACCCGTCTTACGCATTTGTGTCCACGCGGCCTGCGGAGAAAGTCAGAAACGAGGTGTCGGTGATCGTCGGCTATCCGCAGAAACCCGGCCACGACGCGACGGCCACCATCGGTTCGAGCGCCTACTCGATGTACACCCAGAAAGACGGCGCCTGGGTCAAGAACGCGGCGGAAGAGGCTCAGATGGTGGAAACCATGCGCAAAGGCGCCGACCTCGTGGTTAAGAGCGAATCCGCCCGCGGCACCAAGACCACCGACACCTTTTCACTCAAGGGCATTGCGCAGGCACTCGACAAGGTGGCGGAGGAGTGCAAGTGACCCGCCAGGGTCATCACCGGGCCGCCACAAAGTGGCGAGACCCTGTGATCTCGCATAGATAGACTGTGCCCCTCCAATCGGGATCGTAAGATTTTAGAACCCAGGTCGGATGTATCCGACTTGGAATGACAAGCCCGGCGACAACAGTGATTAGCTGCTTGCAATGACCATAGTCTCGCAAAGTACCGCATTCGTCGAGAAAACGCCGCTCGAGCGCTATGTAGCGCCGGAGAAGCCGTCGCTGATCGGCCTGACCCGCGCACAATTGGCCGACGCGCTGGGTGAGGTTGGCGTGCCGGAGTTGCAGCGCAAGATGCGCGTGCAGCAACTTTGGCACTGGATGTATTTCCGCGGCTTCACTTCATTCGACGACATGACGAGCGTGTCGAAGGAGTTGCGCGCTGCTCTGGCCGGGCGATTCACACTGGCGCGCCCCGAAGTCGTGGCCGAACAGGTTTCCGTCGATGGCACGCGCAAATGGCTGCTGCGGTTGCCTGGCGAAGTGCAAGGTGAGCGTCCACACGAAGTCGAGTGCGTTTATATTCCGGACACTGAGCGCGGCACGTTGTGCGTGTCCAGTCAGGTCGGCTGCACGCTCACATGCACCTTCTGTCACACCGGTACCCAGCGTCTCGTCAGAAATCTGACGGCCGGAGAAATCGTCGGCCAGGTGATGGCCGCGCGCGATCGCCTGGGAGATTGGCCTGGCGGGACGCGGCCGACCGACGGCGTGGTGCCAAGTGGTGACCGCTGCATCACCAACATCGTGATGATGGGCATGGGCGAGCCGCTCTACAATTTCGATGCGGTTCGCGACGCGCTGCTGATCGTTGCCGACGGCGAGGGCATCGGGATTTCCAAACGGCGGATCACGCTGTCGACTTCGGGCGTCGTCCCGAATATCCAACGGACCGGCGCCGAAATCGGCTGCATGCTGGCCGTTTCGTTGCACGCGGTGCGCGATGAGCTTCGCAACGAACTGGTGCCGCTCAATCGCAAATATCCGATCGCCGAATTGCTGAACGCCTGCCGCAACTACCCCGGCGTTTCGAATGCCAAGCGCATCACCTTCGAATATGTGATGCTCAAGGGCGTGAACGATTCGATCGACGACGCCAGGGCGCTGGTGCGGCTGCTCAAGGGCATTCCAGCCAAGATCAACCTCATCCCCTTTAATCCGTGGCCGGGCAGCAAATACGAATGTTCCGATTGGGAGCAAATCGAGAAGTTTTCGCAGGTCGTGTTCGATGCCGGATATGCATCGCCGGTGCGCACGCCGCGCGGACGCGATATTCTGGCTGCGTGCGGTCAGCTAAAAAGTGCGACCGAAAAGCTCTCGGCGCGCGAGCGTATGGCGCTGCGCGCCATGGTTATGGTGGAGTGACGGCGCCACATTTTATTTGAAGGGCAAAATAAATGTCTCTCCTTGGCCGGATCATTGTCATCTTCATTGCGCTCATGGTCGCCATCATGGTGGCGGGCGTCACGCTCGCCATTGGCATCGTTTCGCCGGACTGGTCAGGCGTCGATGCCGACCCGTTCGAGCGCGTGAATTTCTTTATTGTTTCATTTTTCGCCACCAGTTTCGCCGGCGCGGTCGCGATGTTGCCGGCGCTGGTGGTCATTGTCGTCGCGGAGGCTGCGCGGATGCGCAGCTTTCTCTACTACGGCGTCGGTGGCGCGCTGGTTGGGCTGGCGTCCTATTACGGCTCCGATGTTTCCGAGCGCCTTGAAAACACGACCGACGTCGTGCCTGTGGGCCATTCGCTGCAGCTGGCGGCCGCGGCGGGGATCATCGGCGGGCTTGCCTACTGGCTGATCGCCGGGCGCAATGCAGGCCGCTGGCGTGATCCACGCACGCCACCGGTCTGATCCGGAAGGCAATCGCCTTTCCATTTTGCGGCGCGTCGGCTAGACGAACCCCCGCATGAACCGCACCGGATTGCTGATCGCGCTCGCCATCGCCGCTGTCGCCGGCCTGGTCTTTGGCCTGTATCCCGACCTCGATTTGCGTATCGCGCGCTACTTCTATTCGTTCGAGGACGCCGGGCATAACACGTTTGCGTTTCGCATCTATCCGCCGGTTATGCGGGCACGCGACATCGGTCTTTGGATCGGCACTGTGCTGGTGATGCCGGCGGTGATCGCGCTCGTCGTCAAGCTGATCCTGCCGCGTCGCAAATTATTGATGTCCGGCCGTGCGATCCTCTTCCTGATGGCAACGATGGCGTTGGGGCCCGGCTTGCTGGTCAATGTTGTGCTCAAGGATCACTGGGGCCGTTCGCGACCGATCGACGTGACGCAGTTCGGCGGCAGCGAGCATTTCGTGGCCTGGTGGGATCCGCGTGGCGATTGCCCCGCGAACTGCGCTTTTGTGTCCGGCGATGTAGCCGGCGCATTCTGGACGATTGCGCCGGCGGCGCTGGCGCCGCCGCAATGGCGCGCCGTGGCCTATGGCGCGGCACTCGCGCTCGGCACCGGCATGGCCGTGATCCGCGTCATGGCGGGCGCGCATTTCCCGTCCGACGTTATTTTCGCCGGCGTGTTCACGTTTCTGATCATATGGCTCGGCTATGCCCTGATTTATCGTTGGCCGCGGACGCGATTGTCGGACGATGAGATCGATCGGGCGCTCGAGCGTTTCACGCGGCCCGGATACGATTTTGTTGCCGGCCTGTTCGGCGGGCCGCGAAAGCCGCATTAGTCGAGGCGGCGTTAACCAGGACGCACTTTGCGCGGTTTGCCTTTGGCCCTATAGTCCGCCGCGATTTTTCAATGCGGCGACCATCCAATGTCCGACGGCAAGTCTGCCAAGAAAGTGAAGAAAGTCGTGCTTGCCTATTCGGGCGGGCTCGACACCTCGATCATCCTGAAGTGGCTGCAAACCACCTATGGATGCGAGGTAGTGACGTTTACTGCCGATCTCGGCCAAGGCGAGGAGCTTGAGCCGGCGCGGCAGAAGGCGCTGCTGCTCGGCATCAAAAAAGAAAACATTTTCGTCGAGGACTTACGCGAAGAATTCGTGCGCGACTACGTGTTCCCGATGTTTCGCGCGAATGCTGTCTACGAAGGTCAGTACCTGCTCGGCACGTCGATTGCGCGGCCGTTGATCGCCAAGAAACAGATCGAGATTGCTGAAAGGGTCGGCGCCGACGCCGTGGCGCATGGCGCCACCGGCAAAGGCAACGATCAGGTACGGTTCGAACTCACTTACTATGCGCTCAAGCCCGACGTGACAGTGATCGCGCCGTGGCGCGAATGGAATCTCACCTCGCGCGGCAAGCTGATCGAATTTGCCGAAAAGCACCAAATTCCGATCGCCAAGGATAAGCGGGGCGAGGCGCCATTTTCGGTTGACGCCAACCTTCTGCACGCCTCCTCTGAAGGCAAAGTGCTGGAAGACCCGAACCAGGAAGTGCCCGATTACGTGTTCTCGCGGACGATCGATCCGGAGAAGGCGCCGGACAAGGCTAGCTACATCACTGTCGACTTCGAGCGCGGCGATGCCGTGGCGATCGATGGCAAGAAACTTACGCCGGCGGCACTGCTGAAAAGGCTCAACGAGCTGGGGCACGACAATGGCATTGGCCGGCTCGATCTGGTCGAGAACCGCTTCGTCGGAATGAAATCACGCGGCATGTATGAAACGCCGGGCGGGACGATATTGCTCGCCGCGCATCGTGGCATCGAGTTGATCACGCTCGACCGTGGCGCGGCGCACCTGAAAGACGAGCTCATGCCGAAATATGCGGAGCTGGTCTACTACGGCTTCTGGTTCGCACCCGAGCGCGAAATGTTGCAGGCCGCGATCGACAAGAGCCAGGAATTCGTTACGGGCCGCGTGAAGCTCAAGCTTTACAAGGGCAACGTCACCGTCGTCGGCCGCGAAAGCAAATATTCGCTTTACGATCAGGATCTGGTGACCTTCGAGGAAGGCGCTGTGGCATACGACCACCGCGACGCCGAGGGCTTTATCAAGCTCAACGCTCTGCGTTTGCGCACGCTCGGCCAACGGCGGCGCAAGCTCAAGCTCGACTGAACGGCCGCCCGCCGAAGGGAAGCACGCGATGGCCACACGCGCGACGAGCCTGTGTCTGCTTTCTGTCTTTGCCTGGGTTGCCGCCGGATGTTCGTCCAGCAGCAAAGCGCCCGAGGAAAACCCCAATGTGTTTCCGTCCGACTATAAGGACGAAATTCTGAACACTATGACGACACTTCTCGACGATCCAACAAACGTGCGTAGCGCCTATATCAGCGATCCTGTCGTGTCGACGGTCGGCAAGGAGGGACGTTACACGGTCTGCGTGCGCTCCGATTCGCGCAATGCGTACAAGCAATATACGGGCAGCAAGGATCGCATCGCATATTTCTATGGCGGGCACCTCAATCAACTGATTGATGCGACCAGGGAGCAGTGCGGCAATGCGGCCTACAAGCCATTCCCTGAACTGGAAAAGCTCTGCCAGGCACGAAAGTGCACCTAGAAGCGTATGCGTTTTGATTTAGTGGACGCCCTCTCGGGGGAGCGTCTCCGGCTTCGACCCCATTTCGAGTGATTTCAATTCCGGATCCAGCGGCAACCCGCGGCGTTGCTTGTCGGCGATTTCGGCAGCAGCTTTCTGCATTTGCACGAACCGGACCGGTGTAATTGGATGATCTTTTGCGATGCGCAGGTTGTCCGGGTTTTCGAGCGATAATGTGCGCCAGAACTCTTCCGCTCCGGCAAGATCGTAGCCGGCGCGCGCTGCGTAGTAGGCGCCGACATAGTCAGCCTCGCGCTCGAAGGCGATATTGAATGCCTGTGCGCCTGCACGACCAAATTGCCTTGTGAAAGCGCCGCCGCTGGAAACGCCGCCAAGCAGGACGCCGGCGTCGATCACGGCGCCGCCCGCCCACCCCAGGATTGCATTGGCCCGTTGTTTGTCGAGATGGCCAAGGTTGGAATGTGCGAGTTCATGCCCGACAACGAGGGCAAGCTGCGCGTCGGTGCGTGCGAGACGCAAGATTCTGGAATGGACAACGATTTCATCTTCCGTCGTGAAGGCGTTGATCTCCGAATCTGTCTTGAGCTCGATTGGGATGGAGCAGGCTGCAATCGGAACGACCGTATGGGTTTCATCGACGCCGTCACGCCGCACGAGCACCAGAATTGGCCGTTCCCCATTGCCGCGCACAAAATCACCGATCCACCGCGCGGTGCGATAGCGCGGGAGAGGTTCATTATTGAACGTCAGAAGATGGTCGCCTGGCTTGATGCCGGCGGAAGCGGCGGGCGAGGTCTCCGCGACCGAGAGTACTGTCGCCTGTGTCCAACTGACCGAGAGGGCGTCGTGAGAGTACGAGCGGTACTTGCGCGGCAAGCTCGCGACGGTGCCCGCGTTCAGCCCGATCTGGGCCGATGTCCGGTCCTTGCAATCCTTGCGGTTGGCAACGCGGATGCGGAAGGAGACGTTGTCGAGCCGACTGAGTTGGGCAAAATAGTCGCGGATCTGGTCGGTTTGTTCTTTGCGTCGCTCAGTTTCGACTTCACCTGAGGGCAGCGGCGGCAACTTCGAGATTGGTCCGCACGCCGCGCATAGCAGAAAGCTTGCGACCAAAAACCTATTCCAACGCAAATCCACGACACGAAACCCCGCGAACGGGGCCGAGACTGCATCAGCATTTTCGCCGATTCAAGCAATAGTTGTATGTCGCGTAACGACAACTCATGTCGGAAACGTCCAGTCGCGCCCGCTCCGACAGAGACGGTCAATTGGTGTGAAACGCTAGAGCTGCCGGTCGACGAGCGCTTTCTTCAATTGGGCAATCTCTTTTGCGGGATTTAGACCTTTCGGACAAGCTTTCGAGCAGTTCATGATTGTGTGGCAGCGATAGAGGCGGAACGGGTCCTCGAGATTGTCGAGGCGGCTGCCGGTCGCTTCGTCGCGGCTGTCCTGAACCCAGCGATTGGCCTGCAATAGCGCCGCTGGACCAAGATAGCGGTCCGAATTCCACCAATAGCTCGGACATGACGTCGAGCAGCACGCGCACAGGATGCACTCATACATGCCGTCAAGTTTGGCGCGGTCCGTGTGGCTTTGCTTCCATTCCTTTTCCGGCGTTGCGGTCACCGTTTGCAGCCATGGCTCGATCGATGCGTATTGTGCGTAAAAATTCTTCAGGTCCGGCACCAGGTCTTTGACCACCGGCTGATGCGGCAGCGGGTAGATTTTAACCGGCGCATGGGTGTCATCGATCGCCTTGGTGCAGGCGAGTGTGTTGGTGCCGTCAATATTCATGGCGCAGGAACCGCATACGCCTTCGCGGCAGGAGCGGCGGAAGGTGAGCGTCGGATCAATGTTGTTCTTGATCCAGATCAGCGCGTCGAGAATCATCGGTCCGCAGTCATCGCGGTCGACGTAGTACGTGTCGACGCTCGGGTTTTGTCCGTCATCCGGATTCCAGCGATAGATGCGGAACTCGCTCACATGAGTTGCATGTGCGGTGCGCGGCCAGCGCTTGCCCTCGGTGATCTTGGAATTCTTCGGCAGCGTAAATTCGACCATGGCGGGTTTCCGTCAGTAGACGCGGGCTTTCGGCTCGATATAGGCGACATCGTTGGTGAGCGTGAACGCGTGCACCGGACGATAGTCGAGCTTCACATTGCCTTTTTCGTCCAGCCACGACAGCGTGTGCTTCATCCAGTTCTTGTCATCGCGTTGGGGATAGTCCTCGCGCGCGTGCGCGCCACGGCTCTCGGTTCGATTCTTCGCGGAGTCCATGGTTACGACCGCTTGTGCGAGCAGATTGTCGAGCTCCAGCGTCTCGATCAGATCCGAATTCCAGATCAACGAACGGTCGCTGACATGCACGTCGGCCATGCCGGCATGCACTTCATGAATGCGCGTGTGACCCTGCTCCAGCACTTCGCCGGTACGGAAAACGGCGCAATCCTCTTGCATCACCCTTTGCATATTGAGGCGGAGTTGCGCGGTCCGCGTGCTGCCGGCCGCATTGCGGAACCGGTCGAGCCGCGACAGCGCAAGGTCGGCCGAATCCTTCGGCAATGCGGGCTGGCTGTCGCCGGGCGTGAGTAGCTCGGCGCAGCGATGCGCCGCGGCGCGGCCGAACACAACGAGATCGATCAGAGAATTGGAGCCGAGCCGGTTGGCGCCATGCACCGATACACAAGCCGCTTCGCCCAGCGCCATCAGGCCCGGAATCACTGAATCGTCTGCGCCATTTTTCTTCGTCAGCGCTTCGCCGTGATAATTCGTGGCAATGCCGCCCATGTTGTAGTGCACGGTCGGCAGCACAGGGATCGGCTCTCGCGTCACGTCGACGTCGGCGAATATACGCGCGGTTTCACTGATGCCGGGGAGCCGCTCGTGTAGCACAGCCGGGTCGAGATGATCGAGGTGCAGGAAAAGGTGGTCCTTTTCCTTGCCAACGCCGCGGCCTTCACGGATTTCCATGGTCATTGCGCGCGAGACCACGTCGCGTGAGGCGAGATCTTTCGCCGATGGCGCATAGCGCTCCATGAAGCGCTCGCCTTCGGAATTGACCAGGTAACCGCCTTCGCCGCGCGATCCTTCGGTAATCAGACAGCCGGCCGGGTAAATGCCAGTCGGGTGGAATTGCACGAATTCCATGTCCTGTAGCGGCAACCCGGCCCGCAGCACCATCGCATTGCCGTCGCCGGTGCAGATGTGCGCCGATGTACAGGAGAAATAGGTGCGGCCGTAACCGCCGGTCGCAAGGATTGTCATGTTTGCCGAAAACCGATGGATCGACCCGTCGTCCATGTTGAGCGCGACAACGCCGCGGCAACGGCCTTCATCGTCCATGATCAGGTCGATCGCGAAATATTCCACGTAGAACTCGGCCGCATGGCGCAGCGCCTGTCCATACATCGTGTGCAGCATTGCATGCCCGGTGCGGTCGGCTGCGGCGCACGTGCGTTGGGCGGTGCCTTTACCGAAATGTGTCGTCATCCCCCCGAACGGGCGCTGATAGATTTTTCCGTCTTCCTCGCGACGCGAGAACGGCAGCCCCCAATGTTCGAGTTCGTAAACTGCGGCCGGTGCATTGCGGCAGAGATATTCGATAGCGTCTTGATCGCCGAGCCAATCGGCGCCCTTGACCGTGTCGTACATGTGCCAGCGCCAGTCGTCTTCGCCCATATTTCCAAGCGCCGCAGCAATGCCACCCTGTGCGGCGACCGTGTGCGAGCGTGTCGGGAAAACTTTGGTGATGCACGCCGTACGCAGCCCGGCCTCGCTGCACCCGACTACCGCGCGCAGGCCCGAGCCGCCGGCGCCGACAACGACAACGTCGTACGTGTGATCCTCGATAGGATAGGCCTTGCCGCTCACAGCGGTCCCGCCGTTTGATTTTCCATTCGTCGCCATGGATCAGACTCCAAACGAGAGTTTCAGGATGGCGAAGATCGACGCGAGGCTGACGGCAAAAACGAAAAATGTATTCGCCATCAGGCTAAGCAGCTTCAGTTTCTCCTCGTGCACATAGTCGAGGATGATTTCCTGCATGCCGATCCACATATGGTAACCGGTGTTGATGATGAAGAGCAGCATGATGATGGCGACGATCGGCGAACCCAGAATCTGTACGACGGCCGCGTGGCTGTGCCCGAGGAGCGCTGTGATAATCAGCAAGAGCCCGATGGTCAGCGGAATTCCAGCGACCGATGTGACACGTTGATGCCAGAAATGGCTCGTTCCCGACCGGGCCGCGCCCAATCCCCGCACGCGTCGCATCGACGTACGCATCGGCTGTGCATCTCTCATCGCGGGCCTCCCATGACGAGGTAGCCGACCACCCAAAGAATGAGCGTGAGGGTGATCGAACCGATCAACGTCGCAAGTGTCAGCAGTTCGCGTTCAGCCGGTTCGAGTCCATGGATCGTGTCCCAAATCAGATGGCGGATGCCGCCGAGCATGTGATGGAGGAGAGCCCATGTGTAGCCGAAGAGCACGATCTGTCCGATCAGGCTACCCATGAACCACTCGACACTCGCGTAGGCATTTGGGCCGGCCGCAGCGGCGATCAGCCACCAGGCGAGCAGCAACATTCCAAAATAAAGCAGGGTGCCGGTGATGCGATGCATGATCGACATCATCATCGTCAGCATCGGCCTGTAGATTTGCAGATGCGGAGAGAGCGGCCGCGCACGCGCCGCGCTTGTCGACGTTCCCGCCTCAAGTTCGGCCATCGTCAGCCTCCAGAGAAAACGTTGGTCACATCGACAGTCGGCACGATAATGCACCATCCTGTGAAGCAGTCGCCCGGCAATAACCGCACCTGTACCAGCAGCCCGAAGCGACACCGCGCGTAGCCCGAGCAATGAGTGAAGAGCCGGGTCCAGATTTTTCCCTTGACCTGGCGCGACAACCCATTACTTCATCAATTGCGAAGCTTGGTCCTAAAAATACCGCGTTGCAATATGCGGTTTGCGTAGCCTGCCTTCGTATAATAAGAAGGTAGCCCCATGCGGTTCGATTTCACCGACCTCAATCTATTCCGCCACATCGTCGAGGCGGGGAGCATAACGCATGGCGCGGCCCGCTCTAATCTGGCGCTTGCTGCCGCCTCGACCCGTATCCGCAAAATGGAAATGGGCTTCGGCACGGCCCTTCTGGTGCGGGGGCGCGCCGGTGTCACGCCGACGCCGGCCGGCCGTACCCTTTTGCAGCACGCCCGTGGCATTCTCGCTCAGACGGAGCGGCTACAGGAGGATCTCACCCCCTTTGCGCGCGGGCTGGCCGGCCAGGTCCGGGTACTTTCCAACACCAATGCCTTGACCGAGTTTCTCCCCGAATCGCTAAGTTCGTTCCTGATGGCCTATCCGGACATCAGCGTGGACCTCGAGGAACGACTGAGCGACGAGATTGTCGGGTTAATTGCCGAGGGCAATGCCGACATCGGCATCGTTGCCGGCACGGTCGACTACGGCGGCCTTGTTACTTTTCCATTCCGCAGCGACCGCTTCGTCCTGGTGGTCGCAAAGAACCATCCACTCGCCAGCCGTTCGCGCATCGCGTTTTCTGAAGTCCTCGAGTACGACATGGTGGGGCTCGATCGCGCCAGCGCAATTCAACGGTTCCTCGCTGACAAGGCTAACCGCATCGGCCGCCCCTTGCGATTGCGCGTGCAGCTGCGCAGCTTCGACGCAATCTGCCGGCTCGTCGAATGCAATGTCGGGGTTGGCATCGTGCCGGAGACCACTGTGCAACGCACCGAGCGCACGATGGCGATCAGCGCTGTGCGCCTGACGGATTCCTGGGCGCTTCGCGAATTGACAATCTGTGTGCGCGACGTCGAGACCATGCCGCCATACGCCCGGCAGCTCGTCGATCATCTGCGGGCGAGTACGTAGCCTTCAGCGCGGCAGTAATACCCAGTAATCGAGATCGAGGATGACGGCCGGATCATAATCGTCGCCGCTCTTAAGCGGGTAGTCGGAGCAGGGGCGATCCTTGGTTGCGATCGTGCGCAAGCGCAGCGCGCCGACGTCCTCGCGGCCCGGCAATTCCGCGCTGGCGAGCACCTCCGACCACGCAAACACAGTGCACCCCGCGAAAAGCGGCGCGACATGGCGTCCACCGTTGATCGCCGCGATATGAAACGCATTTCCAAAGCCATTGAATGTCAGCGCACGGGCAAGCGATATGGCGTGACCGCCATAGATGAGTCGTCGGCCAAAACGTCCTTTGCTCTCGGCAAACTGGTTGAAGTGAATTCGCGCGGTATTTTGATAGAGCCGCGTCGCGATCTGGTGTTCAGCTTCCTCGACGGTCACGCCGTCGACGTGGTCGATTTTTTCGCCGACTTTGTAGTTCCCGAAACGATGCGAACTTCCCGCCAGCACGGAATCGTAGGCCGCCGGATTGATATGCGGACAACCGGTGCCAAGTTGCGCCGACTCCACGCTCTTGGGTAGCTCGGGCACTTTTTCGTCAGGAGCGGGCGCGGCGTCGTCGCGTTTGCGCACCATCACCCATCGGACATAGTCGAGCACGGATTCACCCGTTTCGTCGAAGCCGCGCGATCGCACATAAACGATGCCGGTCTTTTTGCTGGAATTCTCCTTCAATCCAATGACTTCGGAGACCGCGTTCAGCGTGACGCCGGGATAAACCGCCTTGAGAAACCGGCAATCCGCGTAGCCAAGGTTGGCAACCGCGTTGAGCGAGATGTCCGGCACCGTCTTGCCGAATACGACATGAAACACCAGCAGATCGTCGAGCGGAGCGCGGGGGTAGCCTATTTTCTGTGCGAAAGTGTCGGACGATTGCACTGCAAAACGTGAACCAAACAACCCGTTGTAGAGGGCTACATCGCCCAGGGTCACGGTGCGCGGGGTAGCGTGACGAATCTGCTGCCCGAGGCTGAAATCCTCGAAGAAATTGCCCGGACTCGTTTTCGGGACCGACGCTGCACTCACACGTTCACTCCTTCATCCGAAGATGTCCGGCCGCGCCATTCTCACAAAACCGTGAGCCGAACGCCAGCTTGCGGCAACGGAAACTGATGAGGACGTGTTTAGGCCCTGTGGTAGCGGAAGAGCGCAACGTCAATCTTCCGGAGGACACCCTGATGAAGAAGAGCATGTTTTTGTCGATGTTGATCGCAGCCGGCCTTACGGTTGCCCCGCTTGCGCCGGCAGCCTTTGCCGACGATATGAAAAAGGACACCATGTCCAAGGACACGATGTCGAAAGACAGCATGTCGAAGGACAATATGAAGAAAGACACGATGTCCAAGGATTCCACGTCCAAAGACAACATGTCGAAGGACAATATGTCGAAGGACAATATGTCCAAGGACAACATGAAGAAGTAGGTCCGGAATTGCGGCCGGGCCCACGCATCCTCGGGCCCGGCCGCGCCGTATATGCCTCGTGAGCACATCGGGATAGACTGACAGGGCAAAGCTGCAATGACCGCCGAAACGATGATCATGATGACCGCAGAGGCAGCCATCCACCCGCGTTGGGTGCGCGTGTGCCATTGGATCAACGCCCTGGCGATCCTGGTGATGATCGGGTCCGGCTGGCAGATTTACGACGCCTCGCCGCTTTTCCGCTTTGAATTTCCCAAGTCGATTGCTTTGGGGAACTGGCTCGGCGGCGCGCTACTCTGGCATTTCGCCGCCATGTGGGTTCTCGTCGTCAACGGCATCATCTACGTCGCGCTGGGGCTTGCCACCGGCCGCTTCCGCCGCAAGTTGCTGCCGATCTATCCCTCGCAGGTATTCGCCGACGCCAAGGCCGCGCTCACTTTCAAGCTCGCGCACGACGATCTCTCGCATTACAACGCCGTGCAAAAGTTGCTGTACACCGGCGTGATCCTGTGCGGCGTGCTGATCGTACTGTCGGGCCTTTCGATCTGGAAGCCAGTGCAATTCCAGGAATTGACGGCGCTGTTCGGCGGCTACGATGCCGCCCGCTATGTGCACTTCTTCGCCATGAGCGCGATCGTCGGATTTCTCGTGGTTCACGTGGCGCTGGCACTGCTCGTGCCGAAAAGCTTGCGTGCAATGATCGTCGGGAAATAGGAGCGCCATAATGCGCCAGCGCAAAATCATTCCCGGCGTCGATCCCAAGCTGCTGATCAATGACGCTGCCAGGTTGATGCCCGACGCCAGCCGGCGCGGCTTTCTGCGCGGCGCCGCCAGCCTCGGTGCGCTTGCCTTCCTCACCGGCTGCGACATCATCGACGGCGATACCGCCGAAGGCGTGCTGCGCAAGATTTCCGCCTTCAATGATGGCGCGCAGGCCGCTCTGTTCAGCCGCACAAAGCTCGCGCCGGAATTTCCAGAGAGTGCCATCACCCGGCCATTCCCGTTCAATGCCTATTACGATGAAGACGAAGCCCCGGAGGTTGACGGTAAGTCGTACAAGCTCGAGGTCGCCGGCCTCGTCGACAACAAAAAATCATGGACGCTCGACGAGCTGCACGCGCTGCCCGAGGTATCGCAGATCACTCGCCACGTCTGCGTGGAAGGGTGGAGTGCGATCGGTTCATGGCAGGGCACGCCGCTTGCGGATTTCCTCAAGCGCATCGGTGCCGATACCCGCGCCAAATACGTCTGGTTCAAATGTGCCGAGGGCTACACCAACACGATCGACATGCCGACCGCGCTGCATCCGCAGACGCAGATGTCGTTCAAGTTCGACCATAAGGTATTGCCGCGCGCCTACGGCTTCCCGATGAAGATTCGTATCCCCACCAAGCTCGGTTTCAAAAACCCGAAATACGTGGTGGCGATGGAAGTCACCAATACCGACAAAGGCGGCTATTGGGAAAACCAGGGCTACAACTGGTTCTCGGGCCTCTAGCGTTACTTGAGCTGATCGGCGCTCACGAACGGTGTCGACGTGGCCGGGCCGTCACCGACAATCAGGATCACCGCATCGACATCCTTGGCGCCGTCCCAATGCACCTGCTTGCCGTAATGCGTCACGAATGAGCCCGCCGGCATTGGCACGCTGCTGTTCGCTGGATCCCAGTTCGGTCCGCTGCCGACCCACCACGTTCCCGAAATCACGGTGATGAAACGGTCGTGCGGATGGAAATGCGGCTTGCTGAAATGATTGCCCGCCGTCCACTTGGCAAGCACGCCGTATAGCCCGGGCTTATTCGGATCGCCAAACAGTACAGCTTGCTGGATACCGGCCGGACTGACCGGGCCCCATTTGATCTGATCAGGGAGCTGATAGACCACCGCCGTCGGATCGAGCTCAACGGCTTTTCCTGCTGCCGGCAGAAATGCGGCAATCAAGACCGCGCACGAAAAGCTCGCAAAAGAAATCTTCATTGTCGCCTCCCGGCTTTTGAATGTTCTTAGATCTCGTCTTTCCGTGGTGAGTTAGTGATCAGCCGAGCGCCGCGCTGAAAAGTAAGGTAGCTCCAGAGCCAGCTGAAGGCGACGATGAAGCGGTTGCGCAGGCCGATCAGGAAATAGATGTGCGCGATGCTCCAGAACAGCCAGCCAATAAATCCTCTCAATTGCAGATATCCGAATTTCACCACGGCGGCATGACGCCCGATGGTCGCCAATTCGCCCAAATGCATATAGCGAAACGGCTTTGGTCCGCGTTGCCCGGCAATCCGCGCCGCGATCAGCTTCGCCACATATTGTCCCATCTGCTTGGCCGCAGGCGCGATGCCGGGAACCGGCCGGCCCTTGTGATCCGTCACCGCTGCTGTGTCACCGATGACGAAAATCTCCGGATGACCCGGCACTGACAATTCGTGATTGACCTTCACCCGTCCGGCGCGGTCGGCTTCGGCCGAGAGCCACTGCGCCGCGGGCGATGCAGTCACGCCGGCTGCCCAGATAATTGTGCCGGCGTCGAGCCTGCCGCTGTTGAGATCGACGCCTCCGGAATTGCATTTCGTCACCATCGTGTCCGTCATGACGGTGACGCCGGCGTGCATCAAAGTCGTGCGAACATAGTCGGACTGTTCGGGCGGAAACGCCGGCAGCAGGCGCGGTCCGGCCTCGATCAGCACGATACGGGCGGAGCGCGGGTCGATCCGGCGGAAATCGGCTGCCAGGGTCTGTCGCGCGATCTCCGCGATGGCACCCGCCATTTCAACGCCGGTCGCGCCGCCACCGACGATGACGAACGTCAGCAGGCGGCGTTGCTCGTCCGGATCGGCCGCGATCTCGGCTCGCTCAAACGCAATCAGGATGCTGCGCCGGATACGAGTCGCATCTTCGATGTGCTTCAAGCCGGGTGCGTAGGCCGACCAGTCATCATGGCCGAAATAGGAATGCATCGCGCCGGTCGCGATCACGAGATAATCGTACGGCACGTCGCCGAAATCGGTTTGGAGCAGCCGTCGTCTCGTATCCACCCCGCTGACGTCACCCATCAGCACGGTCGCGTTGCGTTGCGCCCGCAGGATGTGCCTGATCGGCCAGGCCACGTCGGCTGGCGACAACGCCGCAGTCGCCACCTGGTAAAGCAGCGGCTGGAAGCAATGATGATTTTGTCGATCGACAACCGTTACATCGCAAGGCGCTCGCCGCAACGCCTTGGCGGCCTCCAGCCCGCCGAAGCCGGCGCCGACAATCACGACTTTGGGACGGCCTGACGGCAACGACATCTCCCCGTTGCGGTGCGACGCGGACCAGTGTGGTCGCGGACGAGGCAGTTGCCAAGCGCACAGAGGACCTTTAGCAATCAGCGAAGTTCAGTCATGCGAGGCGTATATGGCGACCCACAATCTCCTTCTTCTGCCAGGCGACGGCATCGGCCCTGAAGTCATGGCCGAGGTGAAGCGCGTAATCGAGTTTTTCAACAAAAAGGGGCCGGACAAGTTCGCCACCGAGGAAGCGCTGGTTGGCGGCAGTTGCTATGACGCGCACGGAGTGGCCGTTACCGACGCCACCATGGAAAAGGCCAAGGCCGCGGACGCCATCATTTTCGGCGCCGTGGGCGGACCGAAATGGGACAAGGTCCCCTATGACGTGCGGCCGGAGGCGGGCCTGTTGCGCCTGCGCAAGGACCTCGATCTCTATGCCAACGTGCGCCCTGCGATTGTTTACCCCGCGCTTGCCGATTCATCTTCGCTTAAGCGCGAAGTCGTCGAAGGTCTCGACATCATCATTCTGCGTGAACTGACCGGCGGCGTCTATTTCGGCGAGCCTAAGACCATCACCGATCTCGGCAACGGCCAGAAGCGCGCC
Source organism: uncultured Alphaproteobacteria bacterium (assembly GCA_963819915.1). GTDB lineage: Bacteria > Pseudomonadota > Alphaproteobacteria > Rhizobiales > Xanthobacteraceae > Pseudolabrys. The sequence continues at coordinate 74,812 of CAWFXX010000005.1, read as the reverse complement.
GTCGATACCCAGGTCTACGACACCTATGAAATTGAGCGCATCGACCGCGTGGCCTTCGAGCTCGCGCGCAAACGGCGCAACAAGGTCACGTCGATGGAAAAGCGCAACGTCATGAAGACGGGCGTGCTGTGGAACGAGGTGACGACGGCGCTGCACGCACGCGAGTTCAAGGACGTGCAGCTCGAGCACATGCTGGCCGATGCCGGCGGCATGCAACTGGTGCGCTGGCCGAAGCAATTCGATGTCATCGTGACCGACAATCTGTTCGGCGACGTGCTGTCCGATATTGCCGCGACGCTGACAGGGTCGCTCGGCATGCTGCCGTCCGCCTCACTCGGCGAAGTGGATGCCAAGACGCGCAAGCGAAAAGCGCTCTATGAGCCGGTGCACGGCTCGGCGCCCGACATCGCGGGCAAGGGCATTGCCAATCCGATCGCCATGATTGCGTCGTTTGGCATGGCGCTGCGCTACTCGTTCAACCTCGGCAAACAGGCCGACTGGATCGATCAGGCGATTTCCGCTGCGCTCGCCAAGGGTCTGCGCACCGCCGATATCAAGTCGGAAGGGACCAAGGTAGTGACGACGTCGGAAATGGGAACGGCCATTTTGGCCGAATTGGAGAAACTTGCGGCCTGAGTCCGGAAGTAGCACGCACTCGAATCAAAAAACGCGGCCTCATGGCCGCGTTTTTATTCAAACGCATTGGTAACGATTAGTAGCCCAGCCAGGGATTGTTCTTGAACGGCAAGGTCCAGGGGCCGGGCAAGGCGGATTGCGTATTATAAAGCCCGGCAGACGTATTATCGATCACGCCGCCGGCGCGCTGGTTCGGCAGTTCCGCATAGCCATGGTCGCCCCGCTCGCCGGGGAAGGTCTCCGTGCCGGGATCGAGATAGGAGCGCTTCTGGATGATAATGCGTGTTCGTGTCCGCCCGTCCTCGTCGCGGCTGACCTGGACCGTATGGTCGCGGTTGTAAGTGACAACCTTCTTTTTCTTCGCTTGTCCGTCCTGGGCAAATGCCGGTGCGGCGAGCAGCGCCAGTGCTACGGCGAGCGCCATTGTGGCAGCGGCGACTTTCAAAACCATGGTCGGTCCTCGGTGAATTCCAATGTTGCAATGCAGTCTAACGGTCTTCGGTTCGGGGCAATAGCCCTGAATCACGGCCATTTGTACATGACAATTGTCAATAAAAGCCCCCGCCTTGCGGCGGGGCTCTATGCACCATGACCCTAAAATAGGGCGTTTCAGACGCCGTAATTCTTCTTGAGGTAGTCGGCAATGGCCTTGGCGTCGGCATCGTCGATCGGCGCCCCGTAGGCCTTGATCATCTTCGTGACCTCGGCATCCCACCCGGCCGCATTGAGAAACGGCGAGTTCATCGGGATGTAGGACAGGCTGTGGCAGGCCTGACAGTTGGCTTCCACCTTGTCGACGCCGGGCGCCTTTTTCAGCTGGACCGGTTTGTCGTCGGCCGCCGCGGGAAGCGCGATCAGTGCGGCAACGAATGCGAGTACGAGTGTCCGCATGGTCATTCTCCCTTAGCCCGCCATCAGCGAAATGTTTTGCATGACGTTGTTGTGGTAGCCGGCCGGATTGAAGATCAGCTCCGACGTCTGGCTCTGGCCGATCTTGTTGGTGGCGTTGACCATGACGCTGTTCTTTCCGCGTTTGGCTGACAGATCGAAACTCCACGGTCGGAATGCGAAGCGTCCAAGATCCTCGCCGAGCTTGGCGCTCGACCAGCTTTTCCCGCCGTCGGTGGAAACCTCCACCGAACGGATGCCGTAACCGCCATCCCAGGCCTGGCCGCTCACTGTGACTTTGCCGGCCTTGACCTTGTCGCCATCGCGGTGGCTCGTGATCAGCGAATTGACCACCATCTCGGTGATTGGCGTGCTTGCGGCATTTTCCTGACTGATGAAGCGATCCCTGATTGGAAACTTGCCGACCGGAATGCGATAGGCAGGATTCATCCAGAATCCGCCCTGCGGCTTGGTCAGCGCATTGATTGCAATGACATGCTTCATCCAGTAAGTGCCAGTCCAGCCCGGCACGACAACGCGCGCCGGAAAACCGTTGAAATGCGGCAACGGTTGTCCGTTCATTTCGTAGGCCACGATGGTCGTGTCCTCGATCGCCTTCCAGGCTGGAATGCTCTTGATGAAGTCGGGCGTCTTGTCGACGGCCGGTCCATCGGCGCCATTGAATGAGATTTCGATCGCTTCCTTCTTGAGGCCGGCTTTGTCGAGAATGTCCTTGAGCTTGGCGCCTTTCCAGCGCGCGCAGCCCATGGCGCCATAGCCCCATTCGACACCGGCGACGTGAGGATTCGAAAGGCCGCGCCGATTGCCTGAGCACTGGTTGACCGCGACCACTTCGACGGCCGGCATTTTTTTCAGGTCGTCGAAGGTGATCTCGACCGGATTGCTTGAGCCGTCGCCGCCGACAGCGATCTTGTAAGTATTGGCGTTGACCTCCGGGATGTCCGCGAGGTGATAGCGCACGAAGAACTGATCGTTCGGCGTGATCGGTGTGCGCAGATATTCGAGCGGAGCTTCATAATTCGGTGGCCGATCGGCCAGCCGGATCAGCGGCTTCTTGCCTGGCAGGGTGTCCATTGTCGCGTAGCTTGCGACTCCGGAAGGTACGCCCGGCGTCAAGCTGGCTCCGGCGGCTTCGGCAAGTTTCAGTCCGGGCACGGCAAGCGCGGCGCCTGCGCCCGCTGATTGCAGCAGGTGTCGTCGTGTGAACATCGTTCCTCTCCCCAGAGGTTCGCTGAGGCCGCCGGCCATCGCCGGAGCTTCAGATATTGTTATTGGAATATGATCTGCCGGAATTATAAGCCGGTCAATTATCATCACGGCTTAGGTGCGCGAATTCATCAACGCATCACGAACGTAATCTCATTGAGTGAGATTTCGGCGGAGATGCCTCGGTTCAGCGCCCGATACGCCGCGGCTCGGGCCGATTGGCGAGCGCTTTCCAGAGCAAGTGATATTTCGGCGTGGCGGCCAAGATCGGATCGCGCTGGCCGCAGTAGCTGCGGTTAAGCTCGGCCTGCGCGAACAGCACACCGATCTTGGGCTCGCTTCCGGCCGCGAGCAGCGTTAGCCGGTCAAGCGCACACGCGAGGGTGCTTTGCCCGATCACCTCGCTGCCGCCCTGGCAAAACCAGCCGGAGAGTTGCAAGCGCGGGTCGCGATAGGCGCGCACGAAACCGAGACAGCTGCGTTGCGTGCCTGCCGAAGTCGCAAATGAAACGATCGTCAATGGGCCGAATTTAGTCGCCAGCGGTTCGTCCACGCGCTTGATGTCGATCGGCGCGAGGACGGCCGCGCCGGCAATGATTTCCGCTTTTGGATCGGCGAAGCGCCGGATCTCGCTTCCTGGCCGATAAATCTCGACTCGCAAATACGGCGCGGTGCTGGCGGGGTCGCCCAGCGTCAGGATATCCTTGCGGCCATTGCCTTCGGCATGTCGTCGAATGGCATAGCTAGCCGACACGTCCGCGGCTTCTGGAATCGACAGCGCAAAGGCCGGGAAAGGGCGCTCGATCTCGATCCACTCAGGGCGATGGATCGGTTCAACAGAATTTATGGCGGTTGGCTGCGAAACCCGCGCCGCGCCTATGGACAGCACGGCGACAGCCCCCAGATATGCGAGTAGGCGCACAAAGCTGGATGGCAGTTCATCACGCCAGGAATGCAGGGCCGGATGCATGGGTTTGGGTGCGGCGGGCCGCCGTTGTGTTGACGACTGTTCTCGCCTAGAAGCGCTGCCATCCGGTTGCCCTATACCGACAATCGGGTGGTAATTTATTCCGGAGCGTTAACAATGGGTTACAAGGTCGCCGTGGTGGGTGCTACCGGCAATGTCGGGCGCGAAATGCTCGATATTCTGGCCGAGCGCAATTTCCCCGCCGACGAGGTTGTCGCCATTGCATCGCGCAAGAGCCAGGGCGTGGAATGCTCGTTCGGCGACAAGACGCTGAAAGTGAAAGCGCTCGACCATTTCGATTTTTCCGACGTCGATATCTGCCTGATGTCGGCGGGCGGCGCCGTGTCGAAGGAATGGTCGCCGAAAATCGCCGCGCAGGGCGCGGTGGTCATCGACAATTCCTCCGCCTGGCGCATGGACCCCGACGTTCCGCTGATCGTTCCCGAGGTCAACGCGGATGCGGTCGCCGGCTTTACCAAGAAAAACATCATCGCCAATCCGAACTGCTCGACCGCGCAGCTCGTGGTGGCGCTAAAGCCGCTGCACGACAAGGCGAAGATCAAGCGCGTTGTGGTTGCGACCTACCAATCGGTGTCCGGCGCCGGCAAGGACGCGATGGACGAGCTGTTCTCGCAGAGCAAGGCCGTGTTCACGCTCGGTGAAATCGAAACGAAAAAGTTTTCGAAGCGCATTGCGTTCAACGTGATCCCGCATATCGACGTGTTCATGGAGGACGGCTACACCAAGGAAGAATGGAAGATGATGATGGAGACCAAGAAGATTTTCTTGATCCCCACATCAAGCTCACCGCCACCTGCGTTCGCGTGCCGGTGTTCGTGGGCCATTCGGAAGCCGTCAACATCGAATTCGAGCAGCCGATGTCGGCGGACGAGGCACGCGAAATCCTGCGCAACGCGCCGGGATGTCTTGTCATCGACAAGCGTGAGGACGGCGGTTACGTGACGCCGTATGAATGCGTGGGCGAGGACGCGACCTATATCAGCCGCATCCGCACCGATCCGACCGTCGATAATGGCCTGCAGATGTGGATCGTTTCGGATAACCTGCGCAAGGGCGCGGCGCTCAACGCTATCCAGATCGCCGAGTGCCTGATCAACCGCAAGCTCATCCAGGCGAAACGTCGGGCAGCGTAACTGCTGTCCGTACAACTCTTTTCAGACACTAATTTGAATCGCTACGACGCCCGCAACGGGCTGTCATGCGCTTTGATGTGCTGCGCGAGTTGCTGGAAGTCCGCCAGCGCGGAATGGCGCTCATTGTAGAAGCGCACGAGGCGCTGCGCCGTGGCGGTTTGCAGGCGATCGAAACTGTGGCGCGCCGCTTCGATGGACTGGGGAGAATAGCGGAAGGCCTTGCGGCGCAGGATGCAGATTTGCTTGGCGGTCGGCCACGACAGACCGGCAGCCTTAGCGAGGATCAGCGCGAAATCACTTTCGTGACGGGCATCGTTCATCACGCTTTCGACGAGCTTGGTCGGAGCTCCGCAAAGCGCGGAGAGCGCTGCAACGGTCTCTTCAAATTTGCCCTTGGCGGCGAACTCCTGCACGACCGGATCAACCGGCGTTCCCGAACGCCGCACGATATCGAATTGTGCGCTCGCTTCACGATAGTCGCGCTTTCTCTTGGGCTGTGCGCCCAACTCTTGCCCGGTGATGTCGGTCAAGACCCGATGCACTTCGTAGACGGCGTCGGGATTGCTGGCCGCGAGCTTTTCGAAAACGACTTCGGATGCCTTGGCGATGAGAGCGTTGAAATGCTCGCGCGGAATATCCTTGCGCATGGAAACGCAGATCGCGAGGACTTCGTCGTTGATGGATCTGTCGACCAGTTTTCCGTAACCGGCGTCGGAAAAGCGCGCGCCTTCGTTTTGCGTCACCGAAAGAACGACGTCGCGATTTCCGTGCGTCACCAGGACGTCGCTGACTTTCTCGCTGAGCGAAGAGCGCTTTGAAATGGCAAGCAGCCGATCCTGGCTGTTGTTGCTGGCGATCGCCAGCAGGTCCTCATCCGACAGCCGGTTTGACTGGCTCAGGATGGGACCGGCAACCTCGATCGAATCGTCGTGTGCGAGCATGCGCACGGTTTTCGGCGGTGCGTTATCCGATGGCGCCAGACGATTGGCGAGTTCAGCCCTGGCTTTCGTCTCGATCTTGTCGGCGATGCGGGAAATGACGCCATCGAACAGGTCGATGTGCTCGTCGGAATAATTGTCGGCGCCCGCCAGAAACAGGTCGGTGACCCGGCGAAGTATTTCCGCCTGTTTGTCGGCAGATCCGGACGCGAAACTGCCTTCAATCTCGGCGATGATCGATCGCTCTTCCATCACAGTTCAGACCGTTCCGCAGCGTGGGTTACTGCCACTTTTAGCGGTCGGTCATTACCATCAAGTTAGGCGAAAACCCCATATTGTCGGTAACCTTCGCGGTCGCCCTCGCGTGGGATTCTCACGCGAATTCGCCGAAAGACGGTTAAGGCGCAGTAAGGATTCGGGACAGCGGCAATCAGAAGCGGGGCTGTGCGAACATCCGCCTGTAGTCCTCCGCGGCGATCTGCACAAAGGTGTCAGTGGCCGGATCGCGCACCGAAAGCTGGCCGGTGGCGACGCCGAAGTAGGCGGCGTGCAAGGCAAGCGTGCCGCGCTCGACCAGGGCTCTCACCCAGGGAAAAGTCATCAGGTTGTCGAGCATCTTGACGACCGACGCCTGTTCGAGCTGCGTCAGATATTGACCCAGCGGTCGATCGCCGCGCGGACCGACTGCCGCTGCAGCCGGCGCGATCAATTCCATCCAGTGACCGATAAAGTCGCCCGGCGACAGCGGCGTGGCCTCCTCGACAAACGCACGAATGCCGCCGCATTGAGCATGACCAAGGACGACGATGTGCTTCACCTTGAGCGCCTGCACGGCAAATTCCAGCGCGGCCGAAACAGCGCGCTGCGCCCCGTCCGGGGTATAGGGTGGCACCAGGTTTCCGATATTACGGACAACGAACAACTCGCCGGGGCGTGCGTCGAAAATAACTTCGGGTGACACCCGAGAATCGCAGCAGCCGATCACCATGATTTGCGGCGATTGTCCGCCTTCCGCCAGGCCGCGATAACGGTCCTGTTCGTGGCGAAGCCGTCCGATGAGAAATGCACGATAGCCGTCGAGTAATTGCTGGGGAAATGCCATGATCTGCCGCTCAGGAGACATTGTCACTCGAGCCCACACAATCACGAGCGGATTGCCGTTGGCAACCCGCGTACGTGTCGCAGTGGCATGCGTCGCGATCGGACGCTAGGCTCGGTTCTGGATAGAGGAGATCGTACCGAATGACCATCCGTCCGCGCCGGAGCGTGCTTTATATGCCCGGCTCCAATGCGCGCGCGTTGGACAAGGCGAAAACCTTGCCCGCAGACGGCGTGATCCTCGACCTAGAGGACTCGGTCGCACCTGAATCCAAGGAAGCGGCACGACAGCAAGTGGTCGACGCCGTCAAGGCAGGCGGCTTTGGCACACGCGAGGTGTTCATCCGCGTCAATGGCGTCGACACGTCGTGGCATGCCGACGATCTTTCTGCCGCCGCTCACGCTGCCCCCGATGCCATTCTGGTGCCGAAAGTATCAAGCGCAGAGGCGCTCGAATTGATCGGCCGCCGCCTGCTCGACATGGGCACCAATCACAAGACGCGCGTATGGGCGATGATCGAGACGCCGCTCGCGATCTTCAATATTCTTTCGATCGCCGCCGCGGCGCGCGATTCTGGAGACGAGGCTCTCGGGCTTCGTCATGGGCACCAACGACCTTGCCAAGGACACGCGTGCGCGCCTGGTGCCGGGACGCGCTCCAATGGTGCCGTGGCTGTCGATGTGTGTCGCCGCCGCGCGCATTCACGGCATCGATATCCTCGACGGCGTCTACAACGATATCGGCAATTCCGACGGGCTCATCAAGGAATGCGTCCAAGGCGTCGAGCTCGGCTTCGACGGCAAGACGCTGATTCATCCCAGTCAGATTGAGCCCTGTAACAAGGTGTTTTCACCTTCGGCAGCCGAAATCGAGCAGGCACGCAAAATGATTGCCGCCTTCGACCTGCCGGAAAACAAAGGCAAGGGCGTTGTGTCGATCGATGGCCGCATGGTCGAACGGCTGCACGCCGACATGGCGCGGCGCACCATGGCGATTGCCGATACGATTGCGGGGAAATCATGAAAGCACTGGCAGCCTTCGCCTTGGTCTTGTTCAGCTTGCAGCCGGTTCTGGCCGGCGACCGCGATATCGCGCCGGGTGGTACGTTGCGAGCGGCCTATCTGGGCAGCAATCCGGCGCAGGCGGTGCGGGACTCGACCGGTGCCATCCGCGGCGCCTCTGCCGACGTGGCGCGCGAACTGGCGAGGCGTATCGGCGTGCCGGTGGAGTTCAAGCCGTTGGCCAACCCGAAAGCCGTGATCGATGCAGTCACCGGAGGCGACGCCGACATCGGTTTCATCGCCTATGCGCCGGAGCGGGTCGGGACCGTAGAATTCTCGCAAGCTTACGTTTTGTCGGGACAGGGTTTCCTTGTGCTTGAGGAATCAAATATCCGGACCACCGCCGACGTCGATCGCGCCGGGCAGAAAATCGCCGGCGGTTATGCCGACTCGATCTCGCTGTTCATGAAGCGCAAGTTCAAGCATGCGACGCTCAGCGAGATTTCGCACGACACCGCCGAAATCAAACGCCTGCTGATGGCCAAGGAAATCGACGCCTTCGGCGCCAACCGGCAACGGCTGGCCAATATCGTGAAGGAGGGTCCGGGCTTTCGGATTTTGCCGGACAATCTGTTCGGCGTGCCGCAGACCATCATTGTGCCCAAGGGCAAGACGGAGGTGCTCGCGGCCGTCAATCGTTTCATCGACGACGTGCGGGCATCGGGCTTCCTGAAAAAATCGGTCGAGGCAAGCGGCGTCGCCGGGCTTGAAGTGGCGCCCGGCGGTTCGTGGACGCCGTCGGTGCCGGATTAAGCGCGCTTCACGCCCAAGTTCAGGCCCAAGTTCAGGCCCAAGTTTAGGCCCAAGTTCAGGCCCATGGCCGTGCAGCTTCGGCCTTCTTTTCGTAAGAGACGATCTTGGCCTGCTTCTGCTTTGTGAGCCCGATATCGTCGAGGCCGTTGAGCATGCAATGCTTGCGGTGCGTGTCGATCTCGAAATGGACGACACCACCGTCGGGGCCGCGGATTTCCTGCTTCTCCAGGTCGATCGTGAGTGTCGCGTTTGCACCGCGGTCGGCATCGTCAAACAGCTTTTCGAGATCCTCCGGCGACACACGGATCGGGAGCACGCCGTTCTTGAAGCAATTGTTGTAGAAGATGTCGCCAAAAGAGGTCGAGATCACGCAACGGATGCCGAAATCCATCAGCGCCCAGGGCGCATGCTCGCGCGACGAGCCGCAGCCGAAATTGTCGCCGGCGACCAGGATCTTCGATTTGCGATAGGCCGGCTTGTTGAGCACGAAGTCGGGGTTTTCGCTGCCGTCGTCCTTGTAGCGCATCTCGGAGAACAGGCCCTTGCCGAGCCCGGTGCGCTTGATCGTCTTCAGATATTGTTTCGGGATCACCATGTCGGTGTCGACATTGATGATGCGCATGGGCGCGGCGACGCCTTCGAGGGTGGTGAATTTGTCCATGGCTTCGTGCTCCGGCGCGCTGACGTTTCCGCCCTTTCATAAGGCGTCCGGCGGGCCGGTCAATAGCGGCGGCGTAAGCTCAGGCATGCATTCGCGGGGCGTCTCGTAAACGCTTGTTTAACCTGCAACAGCCTTTTCACGCTTAAATTTGGAATCCCGCACCACATTGCAGATCTGAATGCTGTATTCCGAATAATAGATTTCGCGGCCCTTCTTCTGCGCCGCACGGTGCTCGGGATGCATGCGCCATGTGCGCATGCCCTCCTCGTGTTCGAATTCCACCACCGTCACACGCTCACCATCCTCGGCGAAGAAGCCCTTGTGCGAAATGTAGCCTGGCATCGTCGCGGCTAGCTCAACCATGCGGTCCACCAAGGCTACGTACTCTTCGCGCAGGTCGGGCATGAGACGAGAACGGAAGACGGTGACGATCATGGCGAATCCCCCTGAGGCGCAATGCTGACGTAACGGCCCGCATTCCACCAATTCCGATTTTGAATAGCCGCCATCGGCTTTCGAGATCAATCATCCCGCACTGGCTTCGATCGCTTCGATATCGTCGTCCGACAGGCCGAAATGGTGGCCAATTTCATGAACCAGCACGTGGGTGACGATCTCTCCTAAAGTGTCTTCATGTTCGGCCCAGTAGTCGAGGATCGGGCGACGGTAGAGCCAGATCATATTGGGCATCAATTCTGGGGTTGTCTCCGACTGGAACGGTAAGCCGACCCCCTGAAACAATCCGAGCAGATCAAACCCGCTGTCGAGTTGCATCGAATTCGACGACTTCATCGGTCGGGAAATCCTCGACACGGATGACGAGTCCTTCGCACAGCTTGCGGAAGTGATCGGGCAGGCGGCTATAGGCCTCCGCCGCCAGCGCTTCCATGTCAGCCAAGGATGGCGCTGTAGCTTCTCGCCAGTCGTGAAGTTGGGCTGCCATGACAGTGTTGTAGGCGAGGTTACTATGGCAACCAAGCGGTTGACGGAGCCGCCCCGGATGCGCGACGGTTGGCCACGACGCTGCGAATTAGGGTTTCACATGATGAGGATTGCGACCGGCCTGGCATTTGGCGGCTTGATATTTGCCGTCGTCGGCGCGGCGTCGGCGGCCTCAGCTGACCATTTGCAACTTGGTTTTGCCACTGCACCTCTTGCGCACGAATTCTCCGCACAAAAAAAGCGTCCGCGCGTGACCATCTATCCGCGCCGCGTTTATCCCGGGCCCTACGCCAAGCGGCAGTGCTATTCGTGGCTGGTGACCGAATACCGTATCAGTGGCACTGTGGTCACGCCGCAGATGCGTTGTTGGTGGGAATAGCAGACGTCTTGCCGAAAAAAGGCCCGCAACATGGCGGGCCTTTTTTGCATTTCAGGAATTTGCCGCGCGCTATTTCCAGTCGCGCACGTCGACGAAGTGGCCTGCGATCGCCGCCGCAGCCGCCATCGCCGGTGACACCAGATGGGTCCGTCCCTTGTAACCCTGGCGTCCTTCGAAGTTGCGGTTGGACGTTGAGGCGCAACGTTCGCCCGGCGCGAGCTTGTCCGGATTCATTGCAAGGCACATCGAGCATCCCGGTTCGCGCCATTCAAATCCCGCCGCCGTGAAAATCTTGTCGAGGCCTTCGGCTTCAGCCTGCTCCTTCACAAGTCCGGAGCCAGGCACGATCATGGCATTGACGCTTGCGTTGACATGCTTGCCGTCAACCACACGCGCGACCTCACGCAGGTCTTCAATGCGCGCATTGGTACATGAGCCGATGAACACACGATCAAGCTTGATGTCGGTGATTTTCTCGCCGCCCTTCAGGCCCATGTAGCCGAGCGAGCGTTCGGCGGCGACGCGCTTCTTTTCATCTGAAATTTCTGACAGCACCGGCACGCGGCCGCTGACCGTGATGACCTGCTCCGGGCTGGTTCCCCAGGTCACCAGCGGCGGCAGCTTGGCGGCATCAAGCCGGATTTCGCGGTCGAAGTGTGCGCTGTCGTCGGAGTGCAATGTCTCCCAATAACGCATGGCGTCATCCCAGGCTTTGCCTTTGGGCGCCTTCGGCTTGTCCTTGAGATAAACGTAAGCCTTGTCATCGGGTGCGATGAAGCCCGCCTTGGCGCCACCTTCAACCGACATGTTGCAGACGGTCATGCGTCCTTCCATCGACAGTGCGCGGATCGCTTCGCCGGCATATTCGAGCGCATAGCCGGTGCCGCCGGCGGTGCCGATCTCGCCGATGATCGCGAGGATGATGTCCTTTCGCGGTTACGCCGGCCGGCAACTTGCCGTCGACCACGCGCGCATATTCATCGACTTCTTCTGGATCAAAGTCTGTGTCGCCAGCACGTGCTCGACTTCAGAGGTGCCGATACCGTAGGCGAGGGCGCCAAAGGCGCCATGCGTGGCCGTATGACTGTCCCCGCAAACCAATGTCGTGCCCGGAAGCGTGAAACCCTGCTCAGGCCCGATGATGTGGACGATGCCCTGACGCTTGTCGAACTCGTTGAAATATTCGATGCCGAAATCCTTGGCATTCTTCGCCAGCGCGGCGATCTGCTCGGCGCTTTCGGGATCTGGATTTGGTTTCGTGCGATCGGTGGTCGGCACGTTGTGATCGACCACGGCGAGCGTCTTGCCGGGGGCGTGCACCTTGCGGCCCGCCGCGCGCAGACCTTCAAAGGCCTGTGGTGACGTGACCTCATGCACGAGATGACGGTCGATATAAATCAGACAGGTCCCATCCGGCTGTTCGTCAACCAGATGATCGTCCCAGATCTTGTCGTAGAGAGTGCGCGATTTCATGACTCGATTGTCCAGCTCAGAGTGAAAGAAGAAGCGGTTTGCGAACAGCCGGCATCAGGACCGAACTTGGCCGGACCGGTCAAAGTCCCGCCTGCACCGCCGTAAGCCGGCCGAAAAACCGCCACGGCAGCCGCGCGTGGTCGACCAGGACAATTCGCTGAGCTTTGGAAACCATGAAGGTTATATAGCCAATCGATCCGGCTTCGACAACGAACTCACCGGGCATGAAAAAGGGGCCGGCAAGCGGCCCCTTCATGAATTGCGTGTCGCGCCCGATTACTTCTGCGCAGCCGCTTCGGCGCCCTCGGGCCCGGCGGCACCCTGAGCCTCGGAAATACGCGCCTTCTTTCCGCGCAGCCCGCGCAGGTAATAAAGCTTGGCGCGGCGCACCTTGCCGCGGCGCACGACCTTGATCGAACTCGATCATCGGCGAATAGAGCGGGAAGACGCGCTCGACGCCTTCGCCGTACGAAATCTTGCGTACCGTGAAGTTCTCGTTCAACCCGCCGCCGGAGCGGCCGATGCACACGCCCTCGTAAGCCTGCACGCGGGCCTTGTCGCCTTCGACGACCTTCACGTTGACGAGAACGGTGTCGCCCGGCTGAAAATCCGGAATTTCCTTGCCGGCCGAGAGCCTCTCGACCTGCTCTTTTTCAAGCTGCTGGATGATATTCATCGGGAATTCTCCGTCGGCAGCGCCAGCAACCGGCGCGCGGTCTTGATCTGGTCTGAATGGGTTGGCGAGCTTGTATTACAAAGTTTTCGCCTTGTCACCCTTTGGATTGCGGCCCTTTTTCGGGCTTTTTGGCGGCCCGATAGGCCGCCCACAGGTCCGGGCGGCGTTCGGCGGTCAGCCGCTCGGCCTCCGCGCGGCGCCAGGCCTTAACCTTGTCGTGGTCGCCGGATACGAGCACCTCGGGGATCGGCTCCCCCTCGAACACCGGCGGCCGCGTGTATTGCGGGTATTCGAGGAGCCCGTCGGCAAAGCTTTCTTCCGCAGCCGAGGCTTCCTTGCCCATGACGCCAGGCAGTAACCGCACGCAGGCGTCCAGCACCGCCAGCGCGGCGATTTCACCGCCCGAGAGCACGTAGTCGCCGAGCGAAATCTCTTCCAGCCGGCGCGCCTTAATCAGGCGCTCATCCACGCCTTCAAAGCGCGCACATATGATGACCACGCCGAGGTGGCGGACAAGCTCGGCGACCCGGCCTTGCGTCAGCGGTTTGCCGCGCGGGCTCATCAGGAGGCGCGGGCGCATATCGTGAGGAACAGCATCAAGCGCGCGTGCGAGCACGTCCGCCTTCATCACCATGCCTGGGCCGCCGCCCGCCGGCGTGTCGTCGACCGTGCGGTGCTTGTCAGTTGCGTGCGTGCGAATGTCGATCGTGTCGAGCGACCAGATGCTCGACGCAAGCGCCTTGCCGGCGAGGCTGTGCGCCAACGGACCTGGAAACATGTCCGGAAAAATTGTCAGTACGCTGGCACGCCACATCTCAATCGTCCCGCGCTTCGATTTCGGCCGGCCGCACGACCACAATCTGCTTTGCCGCGAGATCGATCTTCGGCACGGTCGTTTCATTGAACGGCAGCATCAAAGGCTCGCCGCTGCCGACCGGCACGATCTCGATAATATCCCCGGCGCCAAAATTATGCAGCGCGTGCACGGTGCCGATCTGCGCGCCGTCCGGGGTCACGGCATCAAGCCCAATCAGGTCGGCGTGATAGAAGGTATCGTCCTCATCGATCTTCGGCAGCCGCGCGCGCGGAACGTAAAGCTCGATATTTCGCAATTTCTCCGCAGCATCGCGGTCGCCGATGCCGGCAATGCGCGCCACGAAGTGGTCCTTCGCCGGGCGCATCGCCTCGATTTCAAAATGTCGCGCGCCGTCTTGCGTCTCCAGCGGCCCATAGTTCGCAACTGCCGCCGGATCTTCGGTGAACGACCACAGCTTCACCTCGCCGCGGACACCGTGCGCGGCACCAATGCGGGCGACACAGACTCGGTCGGCCACGGCGAGGCGCGGCGAGCCTTAGCTCGCCGCCGGCGCTTCGGCCGGTTTTTCCGCGGGCGTGTCCGCAGCTTTGGCGGCGGGCTTTTCCGCCGGCTTGCCGCCGCCTGCGGGGGCCGGTGCGGCACCGGCAGCCTTCGCGGCCTCTTCATCCTTGGCCTTGCGCTCTTTGCGCGGAACGGCCTTTTCCGGATTGTTGCGCTTCGGGCGCTTCATGATGCCGGCAGCGTCGAGAAAGCGCATGACACGGTCGGACGGCTGCGCGCCCTTTTTCATCCAGGCCTGCACCTTTTCGAGATCGAGCTTGAGCCGCTCGGTCTTTTCCTTCGGCAGCAGCGGATTGAAATAGCCGAGCCGCTCGATGAAGCGGCCATCGCGTGGCGCGCGGCTGTCGGCGACGACAATGTGATAGACCGGCCGTTTCTTTGTACCGGCGCGGGCAAGGCGGATAACGAGAGACATCTTCAGTCCTTTCTGACTCTATTGAACGTTGATTACTTCTTCTTTCCGAGACCGGGCGGCAGGCCGCCCGGCAATCCAGGAAACTTTCCACCCAGGTTGGGTAGCCCCGGCAGGCCGGGCATATTCGGCGGCAGCTTGGGCATCGTCGGCGGCAGCCCGGGTGCGTTCGGCGGCAATTGTCCACCCGGCATTTTCTTTGCCATCTCGGCCATCTGCTCGGGTGACGGCATGCTGGCGCCGAAACCCATGGATTGCGCGAGTCCTGCGAGCGGGCCGCGCTTGGCGCCCGCCATTGCCTTCATCATGTCGGCCATGCCGCGATGCATCTTGAGCAACTTGTTGATGGCTTCCGGCGAGGTACCGGAGCCGGACGCGATGCGCTTCTTGCGGCTCGCTTTGAGAATGTCCGGGTTGCGGCGTTCTTTCGGCGTCATGGAATCGATGATGGCGATCTGCCGCTTGATGACGCTCTCGTCGAGATTGGCGGCGGCGAGCTGGTTCTTCATCTTGGCGACGCCGGGCAGCATGCCCATCAGTCCGCCCAGGCCGCCCATCGCCTGCATCTGCGTGAGCTGCTCGCGCAGGTCGCCAAGATCAAATGCGCCCTTGCGCATTTTTTCGGCCGCACGCATGGCCTTTTCGGCATCAATGTTGGCGGCTGCTTTTTCAACCAGCGCGACAATGTCGCCCATGCCGAGGATGCGGCCGGCAATCCGTGCGGGATCGAATTCTTCAAGCGCGTCGAGTTTTTCGCCGGTGCCGATCAGCTTGATGGGCTTGCCGGTAACCGCGCGCATCGAGAGCGCGGCGCCGCCGCGGCCGTCGCCGTCAACGCGGGTGAGCACGATGCCCGACAGGCCGATGCGTTCGTCGAACGAACGGGCAAGATTGACCGCATCCTGGCCGGTGAGCGCATCGGCGACGAGAAGCACCTCGTGTGGATTGGTGGCTTGCTTGACCTGCGCCGCCTCACTCATCATTTCGTCATCGAGAGTGGTGCGCCCTGCTGTGTCGAGCAGCACCACGTCGTAGCCGCCGAGCCTGGCGGCCTCGATTGCGCGGCGCGCGATTTGCGGCGGCGCCTGGCCCTGCACGACCGGCAGCGTGTCGATTTGTGCGTCGCGGCCAAGCACCGCGAGTTGCTCCATCGCCGCCGGCCGGCGCACGTCGAGCGAGGCCATCAGCACCTTGCGGCGTTGCCGGTCGGTGAGGCGCCTGGCGATTTTTGCGGTGGTGGTGGTTTTGCCCGAGCCTTGCAGTCCGACCATCATGATCGCGACGGGCGGCGCGGCGTTGAGATCGATGCCTTGATTGCCGCTTTGACCGTCGCCGGCGAGCGTGGCGACCAGCTGGTCGTGCACGATCTTCACGACCATCTGGCCGGGCGTGACCGATTTCATCACCTCGACACCGACAGCTTGTTTCTTCACGCCTTCGGTGAAGGCGCGCGCCACATCGAGCGCGACGTCGGCTTCCAGCAACGCACGGCGAACCTCGCGCAATGCGGCATCGACGTCGGCTTCGCTGAGCGCGCCGCGGCGGGTCAGGCGGTCGAGAATGCCACCCAGTTTTTCCGACAAACTGTCGAACATCAGTATCTCGCGACCTCAGCCTGAGGAGCGCACGAAGTGCGCGTCTCGAAGGGCGAGGGCGCCCTGGTTATTCGCCTCATCCTTCGAGACGCCCGCTGCGCGGCTCCTCAGGATGAGGCGTCTACAAAACAAATTAGCGCCCGAGGGCGCATCGCGCTGTCGGGCGGTGGCCGCCGGCCTCTCATTGGACCGGGCGGCAAAGTTGAACTTCCACGTCTCTATCGAGAGCGGGCGGAACCTAGGATTGCCGCACCATCAAGTCAAGATAAGGCCGATTTAGGGCGTCAGTTCATAGCTAACGGTCACAACCGCCTTTAACGTCTGCTCACCCGGCGAAATCGGGACGGCGCTGGCGCGCAGGGTCTGCATCGGGTGAGGCGGCAGTGCCGAACCCTCCTCTGAAATCGCGACGACATGACCGAGCCGGGCCCCCGCGGCTTTCGCATAGAGCTCGGCCTTGCGACGCGCGTCGGCAATGGCGTCATCGCGCGCGCGATCGAGCAATTTCGATTGTTCGGAGACAACAAATTCGATTCCCGACATTTCATTGGCGCCGGCGGAAATAGCACTGTCGAGGACAGCCGCCAGATTTCCGATATCGCGAATTCGGACCGTGACCTGGTTGGTGGCCTGAAAGCCCGTCAGGCGCGCGGTGCCGCTCTTGTTTGCATCGTATTGGGGCTGCAGCGAGAGCCGCGACGTCTGGATGTCGCGTTCGGCGATGTTGTTGCTTTTGATGGCGGCGAGTACCGCGGTCATCTGCTTCGCGTTTGCATCGCTTGCCTCGCGCGCAGTCTTGTCCTGGCTGCTGACGCCGATACGGATCACGGCGGAGTCAGGCGCAACCGCGACGGTCGCTTCTCCTGTAACAGTCACCAGCTTGTCCAACGCGAGCGCGGGGATCGGCACAAGCAATGCAACGAAAACGAACGATGCGATCAATAAACGCGGCATGATTGTCACTTCACCGGCACAAATACGTTGACCACCAGTTTGCCCGGATCGGTTTTCAGCGGGTCGGTAGCGTATTCCTCGATGAACAGATCCTTGGCCTCAAGCTGCTTGTCGTCGAGATAATTGGTGATGGCTTCGTAGGTTGTATCCATCGCGTCATAGGAGCCCCGGTGCACGAATTTAAGGGCCTTGCCGGCCGGAGCCGGTCCGACAGCGATGTCGCCCTTTGGCGGGTCTTTCGGTGCTTGCGCGATCGGAAGCGCGGCTTCGAACGAGAAGCCGGCATCATCGGTCTGCGTGTAAATGGTAATGGCCGGTCCCGACGGCTGAAGCGCCTGCTTGTCGAGATATTCGTGCAGCGATTTGAATGCGTCGACGAGCGTATCGAACGCGCTATCCCAGCGGCTGTAGCCCTTGAGATAGACGATCGTCCGTTCCGGCAGCGTGACGGACTCTCCAAAAGCATCACCCGGCTGCAGTGGCGACGGGGAGGCGGACCCCGACCTCGGCGGCGCCGGGGGCGGCATCGGCTCGCTCGGTTTCGGCGCCGGAGTCTGCGCGGCAGCTACATTGACCGTGAGCGCGAACGCCACGGCAATAGCGCCCGAAGCAAGCCTGAAAGGCGACATCACGGTTCTCCGTCGGTTGCGGCGGTCCGGCAATTCGCCAGCATAATTACGCATTCTAGCATGGCCTCTGGTCAATCCGCGTTTATTCGCCATATAAACCGGGCGAAACCCGGGCAAAGCAGAATATGGGCGCGCTCGCCAATCAGTCCTTTGTGAAGATGAACGGCATCGGCAACGAGATCGTTGTCGTCGATATGCGCGCTGGCGGCGCCAGGATTGAGGCCGCCGAGGCGCGCGCGGCGGCCGGCCCGGACGGCGCGCCTTACGACCAGCTGATGGTCGCTTTATCAGCCGCGCACGACCGGTACCGACGCGTTCATTCGAATATTCAACAATGACGGCTCCGAAGCCGGCGCCTGCGGCAACGGCATGCGCTGCGTTGCCGACCTGGTTGCCAAGGAGAGTGGCAAGAGCGACCTGACATTTGAAACCACCGCCGGCATTCTCAATTGCTGGAAGGGCGTCGACGGTCAATTCACCGTCGACATGGGTCCGCCGCGCTTCAAGTGGAACGAAATTCCGCTGGCCGAAGAATTCCGCGACACGCGCGCCATCGAATTGCAGATCGGACCGATCGACAAGCCGGTCCTGCATTCGCCATCGGTCGTGAGCATGGGCAATCCGCACGCGATCTTCTGGGTCGATGACGTGAATGCGCATGATCTCGCGCGGTTGGGGCCGCTCCTGGAAAATCACCCGATTTTTCCCGAGCGCGCCAACATCACGCTGGCGCAGATTGTCTCGCGCGATCACATCATCATCCGGACCTGGGAGCGCGGCGCGGGATTGACCAAAGCCTGTGGCTCGGCCGCCTGCGCGGCCGCAGTTGCGGCGGCGCGGCTCAGGCGCACCAATCGCAAGGTCAAGGTGACGCTGCCCGGCGGCGAACTGATGATCGATTGGCGCGAGAAGGACGACCACGTCCTGATGACCGGCCCGGTGGAATTCGAGTTCAAGGGCCGTTTCGATCCGGCGCTGTTCGCCAAGGCGGGTGTGCCGTGAGTGTCGACGTCGTCACTTTCGGTTGTCGTCTGAATGCCTATGAATCGGAAGTGATACGGCGCGAGGCGGCCGCGACCGGTCTCGACGATACCGTGGTGATGAATACCTGCGCGGTGACCGCGGAAGCCGTGCGTCAGGCGAAGCAGGTGATCCGCCGGGTCCGGCGCGAGAAGCCCGGCACGCGCATTGTTGTTACGGGCTGTGCCGCGCAAACCGAAGCACGGACATTTGCCGAAATGCCGGAAGTAGACCGCGTCATTGGCAACGGAGAAAAATTCGACGCCAAAGTCTGGTCGGCGACTGACAAATTTGCCGTGTCCGACATCATGGCGGTTAAGACGATGCGGCCGCATGCGATCGACCACATAGAAGGCCACACGCGTGCTTTTGTGCAGGTGCAGAACGGCTGCGATCACCGATGCACATTCTGTATTATTCCGTTTGGCCGCGGGAATTCGCGCTCGCTACCGCTCGACGACGTACTCGCGCAGGTCGCAGCGCCTGGCGGCGAACGGTTATCGTGAAATCGTGCTCACCGGTGTCGACATCACGAGTTATGGCGTCGACCTGCCGGGCGCGCCCCGCCTGGGCGCCCTGGTCAAGCAAATCCTCAGGAATGTGCCCGATCTGGCACGCTTGCGGCTGTCCTCGATTGATTCCGTCGAGGCCGATGCCGACTTGCTCGACGCATTGGCCAATGAGCCACGGCTGATGCCGCATCTGCATTTGTCACTGCAGGCGGGTGACGATCTCATACTCAAGCGCATGAAGCGCCGGCATTCGAGGGCGGATGCGAGCGCTTTCTGCGAACAGGTACGTAGGCTGCGGCCCGACGTCGTTTTCGGCGCTGATATCATCGCCGGATTTCCGACCGAGAGCGAGGACATGTTTTCCCGCTCCCTTGATCTCATCGATGAATGTGGGCTGACGCAGCTCCACGTTTTCCCGTTTTCGCCGCGGCCCGGTACGCCAGCCGCGCGCATGCCGCTGATCGATCGCTCGATCGTCAAGGATCGCGCGCGCCGCTTGCGCGAAAAAGGCGAAGCCGCCTTGCGCCGGCATCTCGATCTTGAAATCGGCGCTCGCCGTAGTGTGCTCGCCGAGGCGCGCGGGCTAGCGCGCACCGAACAATTCGTGCCGGTACGGCTTTCGGCGCCGATCAGGCCTGGTGTCATTCTCGATGTGACAATGACGGGGCATGATGGCCGGCAGTTATTGGCGGCCTGACGCAAAAATCTGGACGAGGGGGGACAATCAATGGCCTACCGCGATCACCTGATCACGAGCATGGAACAGCTCGAGACCCTCTACGGCGAGAAAATGGGCGCCTCGGTCGTCAAGGAAATCGACCATATCAACGGCGCCTATCGCAGGCTGATCGAGGCGGCGCCATTCGTTGCAATAGCGACCAGCGGGCCGGAAGGCCTCGACTGCTCGCCCAAGGGTGATCCGGCCGGCTTCGTGCGCATCCTCGACGACAAGACGCTCGCGATACCGGATCGGCCCGGCAACAATCGCATCGATGGCTTCCGCAACATCGTCCGCGATCCGCGCATCGGGCTGCTCTTTCTCATCCCCGGCATCGGCGAAACCTTGCGCGTCAATGGCCGCGCCTCGATCTCGATCGATCCGCAGCTGATGCAGAGCTTCTCGATCAACGGCAAGTTGCCGCGCTGCGTGCTGATCGTGCATGTCGAGAGCGCGTACTTCCATTGCTCAAAGGCGATCGTGCGCTCGAAACTCTGGGACGAAGCGACCAAGATCGACCGCAAGAGTCTGCCGTCCACCGGCACCATTATTGCCGAGTTGAGCCAGGGAAAGCTCGGCGGCGAAAAATATGATCGCGAAGCGCCGGAGCGGATCAAGGCGCAGCTTTATTAGTCGTTGAACTTCGCCGCGTCCCAGCCGCACTCGGCGAGCTTCTCGCGCATGTGCTCGCGGCACCGGTGCGAGTCACCCTCACGGCCGGCTTGTTCTTGGAAATCGGTACAGTGACCTCGCGCGAATGAAGATGTAACGGCGGCCCGCCCGCGCGGGGCGCGTTGCCATATATATTGTCACCCAGAACCGGCCACCCCATCTCGGCACAATGGACACGCAATTGATGGGTGCGTCCGGTCAACGGTTCGAGCGCCAGCCAAGTGAGACCAGTCCCCCGGCCCATTACCCTCCATGTGCTTGCCGACGCCAGGCCATTTTTGTCCGCCTTCATCCACCAGCCGCGCGTCTCGTCGCGTTTGGCAAGGGGAATATCGATCTGGCCTTCGTCTGTCTCGGGTCCGCCCTCAACCACCGCCCAGTAGCATTTGCCAACTTTGCCCTGCTTGAACAGCTTGCCGAGCAAAGCGAGCGCTTTGCGGTGGCGTCCGAGCACCAGACAACCGGTCGTATCGCGATCGAGCCGGTGCGCTAGCGCGGGCGGGCGCGGCAGGCCGAAACGCAGCGCGTCAAAATAGTCCTCAAACGCGTCGCCGCCCTTGGGGCCGCGATGCACCGGCAAGCCAGCCGGTTTGTCGACGACCAGCATCAGGCCATCACGGTAGAGCAGGCGGGCTAACATCTCTTCCGGTGTCATGCTGAAACCGCTATCACGGGCGCGGCATGAACGACAGCACACAGAGCGGGAGCTGGTGGACGCGGTTGAGCGGCGGGCTCAGGCGCACGTCGTCGTCGCTCGGCTCATCCATCACGACGCTGGTTTCCCATCGCCAGCTCGAGGCTGACACGCTCACTGCGCTGGAAGACGAATTGGTGCGCGCTGATCTTGGCCAGGAGATCGCAGCAGGTATCGTCAATGTGCTGGGCGAAGGCCGATATCCGCAAGGGATCACCGCCGATGAAGTGAAGGCCGTATTGGCCAGCGAGATTGAGAAAGTCCTAGTGCCCGTCGCCAAACCGCTGGAACTGACCACGCGTCCGTTTGTCGTTTTGGTGGCCGGCGTCAACGGTTCCGGCAAAACCACGACTATCGGAAAGCTCGCTGCCCGTTTCCGTGCCGAAGGCAAAAGCGTGATGCTGGTGGCCGGGGATACGTTTCGCGCGGCCGCGATCGATCAATTGAAGATCTGGGGTGAACGCACCGGCGCAAATGTCATGGCGAGCGACGCCGGGGCCGACGCAGCCGGTCTTGCGTTTGATGCTGTTACGGCCGCCAAGGCGCAAGGGGTAGAGATCGTCCTGGTCGATACGGCCGGGCGCCTGCAAAACCGCACCGAGCTTATGAATGAACTTGAAAAAATGGTGCGCGTCATACGCAAGGTCGACGCTTCTGCGCCACATGCGGTGCTATTGGTGCTCGACGCAACGGTTGGTCAGAATGCGCTTAGCCAGGTGGAGATTTTCGGCAAAATTGCCGGAGTAACCGGACTCGTGATGACCAAGCTCGACGGCACCGCGCGCGGCGGCATTCTGGTCGCCATCGCTGCCAAATTCGGTCTGCCGGTTCATTTCATCGGTGTCGGTGAAGGCGTGGATGACCTGGCGCCATTCACCGCGCGCGACTTTGCGCGTGCGATAGTTGGGTTAAACGAATAGCGATCGTCATGCCCGGCCTTGTGCCGGGCATCCACGGCTTTAATTGTTGCAACGATCGAAGGCGTGGATGGCGGGGACAAGCCCGGCCATGACTAAAAGGAAAAGCAATGGCCAGCAAAAAGAAGCAACTGGATCCCTTCCTCAAGCTGGCGCTCGATGTTGGCCCGCTGATCCTGTTCTTTGCCGCCAATGCGAAGTTCGGCATTTACGCCGCGACCGGGACCTTCATGGCCGCCGTGCTCATCGCGCTCGCGGTCTCATACGTTCTGACAAAACATATTGCGATCATGCCGCTTGTCACGGCTGCGATCGTGCTGGTGTTCGGCGGGCTGACTCTGGTGCTGCACGACGATCTCTTCATCAAGCTAAAGCCGACCATTATCTATGTCCTCTTCGGCGGGACGCTTGTGGGCGGGCTCGCATTCGGCAAACCGTTGCTCGGCATGGTATTTGATTCCGTGTTCCACCTGCGGGAGGAAGGCTGGCGCAAGCTGACGTGGCGGTGGGCGCTGTTCTTTTTCGCGCTCGCGATATTGAACGAAATTGTCTGGCGCACGCAGACCACGGATTTTTGGGTCAGTTTCAAGCTGTTCGGCGTGGTGCCGCTGACGTTTCTGTTCGCGGCGCTGCAGGTCCCGCTGCTGACGAAGTATGCCATCGACAAGAAAAACTAGCGCGGGAAATGGATTTCGATCGCACCTGGAAATCAATCGCGGCCGGTCTCTGCGGTAGTGCCGCGCATACCTTGCTGATGGCGTTGAAATCCTGGGCTGCAATACTGCCGAGCTTTCAGCCTTACGCTGATCTCCAGGCTTTGCTGGCAACCGTGATCGGCAATTCGGTCAACCCCATGATTCCGTGGGCGCTATCATATTTCAACGGATCGGTGGTGCTCGGATTTCTGTTCGGCCGTTCCTATCAAACCCTGCCTGGCCGCAACGGAGTTATGAAGGGATTGGTATTTGGTTTCGGTGTCTGGCTGGCGATGGGCCTGATTTTCTTTCCCGCTATCGGGAAAGGCTGGTTCGCGGCGCAGGCGGGGCTTGGATTCGCGCCGACGGTCTTCACGCTGGTGATGGTGCTGACCTACAGCGTGACCCTCGGTGTCGCATATTCGGTATTCACGTCGAAAACGCGCCGGCGCTTACCCTAGCGCGCTGCTGCCTTCGCAATTTCCGGCTCGAGCGTCCGGGAAAGGTTGTCGGCCGTAACAGGTCCGACCAGCTTGTAGGCGATGCGGCCATCGCGCCCGATCAGATAAGTTTCGGGCACGCCATAGACGCCCCAGTCGATCGAGGTGCGGCCCGAGGCGTCGCGGCCATTTGCCTTGAACGGGTTTCCAAAACGGCTGAGAAAACGGCGCGCGTCGTCAGGCGCATCCTTGTAGTTGATGCCGACGAGCTGGATGCGCTTGTCCTTCGACAGTTGTTCAAGGAACGGCACTTCGTCGCGGCAGGGCACGCACCAGGACGCCCATACATTCACCAATGTGACCGCGCCCTGAAACGTTGCATTGCTCACGCCGGGGATTGGTTTCCCATCCCGCTCTAGGCCCGGCAACGGCGGCAAATCCGTCACCGGCGCCGGATGACCAATGAGCGCCGATGGCAGAACCGATGGATCGCCGGTGCCGAGGCGGTAGAGGAACAGCGCCGCCAGTGCGAAAAAGGCCAGGAGCGGCAAAACGATCAGGACGTTGCGGCGCTTTTTGTCGGGCTCGCCGTTCGACACAGAGCTCATTGTCCGGCTCCGCGCTGCGAGCGCCGGTTGATGCCGCGCTCTTCCAGATCGCCAAGGATGCGCCGTTGCACCGAGTAGTCGAACAGGACCCAGGTCAGCAGTGCGACGACCACAAATAATGTCACCGCGTAGGCGGCGATGATGAAATCGGCATGTGGTCCTAGGTTCATATGCTGTTCCCTTTGCGCATGATCTTGTCCGAAAACCGGTATCCACTTTTCGGGATCATGCGCCTGCCTGCGCCAATTCCTGTGCCTGCATCAGCCGCATGGCGCGTACGCGCCGCCGCAATATTTCATTGCGCATCGCGGCGAGGTGAAGCACCACGAATAGCAGCGTGAATGCGATCGCCATGATCAGCAGCGGCGTCAGCAATGCAGGATCGATGGTCGGACCACCCATCCGGAATACAGATGCCGGCTGGTGCAAGGTATTCCACCAGTCGACCGAAAACTTGATGATCGGCAAGTTGATTGCGCCGACCAACGAAAGGATTGCAGCGGCGCGTGCGCCACGGCCTGGCTCTTCGGCGGTCCAATAGAGCGCGAGCACGCCGAAATAAAGAAGTAGCAGCACCAGCATCGATGTCAGCCGCGCGTCCCAGACCCAATAGGTGCCCCAGGTTGGCCGGCCCCAGAGCGAGCCTGTAATGAGACATATGAAGGTGAAAGCCGCACCGATCGGCGCAGCCGCCTTGCCGGCGACATCGGCGAGCGGATGCCGCCAGACAAGCGTGCCGAGTGCAGCGACCGTCATCAGTCCCCAGCCGAACATGCCGAGCCATGCCGCTGGCACGTGCAGAAACATGATCTTCACCGTGGCGCCCTGCTGATAATCGTCGGGCGCGTTCATCGCGCGATACAAACCGATCGCGAAGAGGACAAGCGTTATTGCCGCAAGCCAGGGCAGCACGCGATTGACGACGTTCAAAAACCGCGTCGGGTTGGCGAGATCAATTATGGCCATTGGCGGTCTCTTATCACGTCATTCCAGCCCGTGACGAAGCGCAGCGGCTGCGGCAATCGGCCCTACCACGAAGCTCATCAAGCTTAGCGCACAAAGAATGGTGAAAGGTGGTCCGAACGGAGTAGGCCCGACGATTGCGGCATTGGCCGCGGAAACGCCGAAAATCAGCACCGGTACGGTCAACGGTAAGACCAGCACGGCCAACAACAGTCCGCCGCGCCGCAGCGCGACCGAGAGCGCGGCGCCAACAAGCCCGATGAAAGTGAGCGCAGGCGTGCCGGCGAGCAAGGTCAGCGCAAGCCAGCCCATTGCGTGCAATTCGACATTGAGCATCAGCCCGAGCACGGGCGCGATCAGGACCAGCGGCAAACCGGTCGTCAGCCAATGCGCAATTGCCTTCGTCGCCACGGACAATTCAAGCGGCAACGAACCCATCATCAGGAGATCGAGCGAGCCATCTTCATGATCGGTCGCAAACAGTCGATCAAGCGCGAGCAAGCTTGCGAGCAGCGCGCCGAGCCAGAGAATCGCCGGTCCGATGCGTGCGAGCAGCGCCAGATCCGGACCTATCGCAAACGGCATCATGACGACGACGATCAGGAAAAACAGCGCTCCCATCAGCGCTCCGCCGCCGACGCGTGTTGCCAGTCGCATATCGCGGAGGAGGAGAGCCAAAAGCGGGTTCATACGGTCCCCAGTTTTAGTTCGCGCGCGCGTTCCAGTCCGATCGGTCCGTGCGCAGCAGCAACGATCATGCCCCCGCCGGCGAGATGATCGCGCATGAGTTCCGCCAGCCGTTTCTGCGACGGCGCGTCGAGGGCTGAGGTCGGTTCGTCCAGCAGCCAAATTGGCCGCGGCACGGCAACAAGCCGCGCGAGCGACAACCGGCGGCGCTGTCCGGCCGACAGATAGGCAGCGGGCAGGCCTGCGAGGAGGGTAAGCTCCACCGCGTCCAGCGCTGGCCCGACTGCGCCGCGTCCGATACCGAAAAACTCGGTCCAGAACTGCAGGTTTTCGCCGACCGTCAGCGATGGCTTCAATGCATCCTGGTGGCCGAGGTAATGCGCCTGTTCGGCGATGGGTACGTCGGGCTCGCCGCCGTCGAGCGTCAGACGTCCCGCGGCCATTCGCACAAGGCCGGCGATCACGCGCAACAAGGATGATTTGCCGGCTCCATTACGGCCGGTGACGACCATTGCCTCGCCGGCGCCCAGGATGAAATTCAGGCCTTGAAACACGCTGCGCCCGCCACGGTTGCAGGCGAGCTCATCGGCTCTGAGTTGCATCACGGCCGCCGCGATCCGTCAGGGGCCGACGAGCCGGCAGACCGGGTGCCGAAAAACCTCGATTTTCTTGGCATTTCTGCTGATGTTCCCCGGTCAATATGGCGTCTGACGCGAAAAGACCTTATAAGCCCCGACTTACGACGTTACGTTATTCGAATTCGGACGCAAGTCTCGCCAGCAAGAAAAACATCGCCTTGCCAATAACTTAGTCCGAACTAGCGCCGGTACTCCGGTCGGGAATGGAAACAGCCGACATGACTTCGCTCGACAGCTTCAGATGCTGCAAGACCCTGCAGGTTGGCAGCAAGACCTATGCCTATTTCAGTCTGCCCACCGCCGAGCGAAACGGCCTCAAAGGCATTTCGCGGCTGCCCTTTTCGATGAAGGTGTTGCTGGAAAATCTGCTCCGCAATGAAGACGGGCGCACGGTGACCAAGGACGACATCAAAGCCGTCGCCGAATGGCTCAAGACCAAAACCTCCGAGCATGAATTCGCATTTCGTCCCGCGCGCGTGCTGATGCAGGATTTCACCGGCGTGCCGGCGGTCGTCGATCTGGCCGCCATGCGCGATGCCATGAAACAGCTCGGCGGCGATCCAAAGAAAATCAATCCGCAGGTGCCGGTCGACCTTGTCATCGATCATTCGGTGGCGGTGACCTTCTTCGGCAACAACCAGGCTTTCAAAAAGAACGTCGACGAGGAGTACCGGCAGAATCAGGAACGCTACAAGTTTCTGAAATGGGCACAGCGCTCGTTCGATAATTTCAGCGTGGTGCCACCCGGCACCGGCATCTGCCATCAGGTCAATCTTGAATATTTGTCGCGCGTCATCTGGAGCCGCAAGGACAAGGTGAAGGTGGACGGCAAGAGCGCCACCATGGAAGTCGCTTATCCGGACACTGTCGTCGGCACCGACTCGCACACAACAATGGTGAATGGTCTCTCGGTGCTCGGCTGGGGTGTCGGCGGCATCGAGGCGGAAGCCGCCATGCTCGGTCAGCCGCTGTCGATGGTGCTGCCCGAGGTGATCGGCTTCAAGTTCTCCGGCAAGCTGAAAGAAGGCGTCACTGCCACGGATCTCGTACTCACGGTCACCGAGATGCTGCGCAAGCGCGGCGTGGTCGGAAAATTCGTCGAGTTCTTCGGCCCCGGTCTTACGCATCTCACGATCGCGGACCGCGCCACGCTCGGTAATATGTCGCCGGAGTACGGCGCGACCTGCGGTTTCTCGCCGATTGACGACGACACAATTCGCTACATGAAGGATACCGGCCGCCCGTCCGAACTGGTGGCGCTGGTTGCCGCCTATGCCAAGGCGCAAGGCATGTACCACGTGAAGACCACGCCCGATCCGATGTTCACGGACATCCTGAAACTGGAATTGGGCTCGGTCGAACCTTCGCTTGCCGGACCAAAGCGCCCGCAGGACCGTATTGCGCTGAAGGAAGTAAAATCCGGTTTCGCGACTGCCATGGACAAGGAATTCGGCAAGAGCTCCGAGGCCAAGAAGCGGGTGAAAGTGTCCGGGAAGAACTACGATCTCGGCCATGGTGACGTGGTGATTGCCGCGATCACATCCTGCACCAATACGTCCAATCCCAATGTGATGATCGGTGCCGGCCTGCTCGCACGCAAAGCGGCGGCGAAAGGCCTGTCCGTCAAGCCGTGGGTAAAGACATCGCTTGCGCCTGGCTCGCAGGTCGTCGGCGAGTATCTCGAAAAATCCGGTCTGCAAAAGGATCTCGACAAGCTCGGCTTCAATCTGGTGGGGTTCGGCTGCACAACCTGTATCGGCAATTCCGGCCCGCTGCCGCCGGAGAATTCCAAGGCAATCAACGACAATGATCTGGTTGCCGCCGCCGTGCTGTCCGGCAATCGCAATTTCGAAGGCCGCGTCAATGCCGACGTGCGCGCCAATTATCTTGCCTCGCCGCCGCTCGTTGTCTCCTACGCGCTCGCCGGCTCGATGAACGTCGACGTCGCGAAAGAGCCGCTCGGCGTCGATCAGAAAGGCAAGAAAGTTTTTCTGAAAGACATCTGGCCGTCGAACAAGGAAATCGGTGAATTCGTTGCCAAGAATATCACCAAGCAGATCTTCACCAAGAAATACGGCGATGTATTCAAGGGCGATGCCAACTGGCGCAAGATCAGCGTCAAGGGCGGCATGACCTACGATTGGGACAAGAAATCGACTTACGTACAGAACCCGCCCTATTTTGTCGGCATGGGCCGCCATCCCAAGCCGCTCGAGGATATTGTCGACGCGCGCGTGCTGGCCTTGCTGCTCGACTCGATCACCACCGACCACATTTCTCCGGCAGGATCGATCAAGGCGGACTCGCCGGCCGGCAAATATCTCGTCGGGCACAAAGTGAAGCCCGCCGACTTCAACCAGTACGGCACGCGTCGCGGCAATCATGAAGTGATGATGCGCGGCACGTTCGCCAATATCCGCATCAAGAACCAGATGGTGCCGGGCGTCGAAGGCGGCGTTACCGTGCACTATCCTTCAAAGCAGCGCATGCCGATCTACGATGCGGCCATGAAGTACAAGGCCGACCATGTGCCGCTGGTTGTGTTTGCCGGCAAGGAATATGGCAGCGGTTCTTCGCGCGACTGGGCAGCCAAAGGTTCGGTGCTGCTCGGTGTCCGGGCCGTGATCTGTCAATCATTTGAGCGCATCCATCGATCAAATCTGGTCGGCATGGGCGTGATGCCGCTGGTGTTCGAGGAAGGCACATCCTGGCAATCGCTGGGCCTGAAGGGCGACGAGCAGGTCACGATTCGCGGCCTGCATGGCGAGCTCAAGCCCGGTCAGCGGCTGATTGCCGAAATCGTGTCCGGTAACGGTACGCTCAAGCGAGTGCCGCTGATCTGCCGCATCGATACCCTCGACGAGCTCGATTACTTCAAGAACGGCGGCATCCTGCAATACGTCCTGCGTCAATTGGCGGGTTGAACGGTAATTTCGGCAACTGCTAGCAGTGGGCCGCTCACCGCGAAGTGAGTGGCGGGTGATCGACGGAGTGCCTAATAAAGTCAGTGCGAGGCAGGGGATAGCGGTAACGATATGAAGCATCGCCACGTCGCCTTTGCAGCCGCCATTCTTTCCACCTCCGTGGTCGCAACGGCGTGGGCCGAACCGCGCGCCGTTATAGAATTGTTCACCAGCCAGGGCTGCTCATCGTGTCCCGCCGCCGACAAAGTTCTCGGCGAGCTTTCGCGCGATCCCTCGTTGGTCACCATGAGCCTGGCGGTCGATTATTGGGATTATCTCGGCTGGAAAGACACGCTGGCCATCCACGGTCACAGCGCGCGGCAGCGCGCCTACGCCGAGGCGCGAGGCGACCGCGAAGTCTACACGCCGCAGGTTGTCGTCAATGGCGTCGTCCACGTACTCGGCAGCGACAAGGCGGCAATCGAGAAAGCCATTGCGCAGACCCGGCGCGACGCAGCCACGCTTGCCTTGCCGGTGAGCATGAGCATTGCGGACGGAAAAGTGACGGTGCATGTGCCTGCCGCCAGCAATGGACACAGCAGCGGCGAAGTCTGGCTTTGCCCCGTAACCAGCACCGTTGCAGTCGACATCGGGCGCGGCGAAAACCACGGGCAGACGCTGACTTATCACAACGTCGTGCGCCGCTGGGTGAAGCTCGGTGACTGGAGCGGCAAGGCGGAAAGCTTCAGTATGCCGCTCAGCGATCTCCAGAAAGGCGCTAACACTCTTGGCGATATCGACCGGCTCGATGTCGTTGTGCAGAGCGGCGTAGCGTCCAAGCCTGGCCTGATGCTGGGCACCGCAACCGCTGCTTGCTGCGGCGCT
Source organism: uncultured Alphaproteobacteria bacterium (assembly GCA_963819915.1). Lineage (GTDB taxonomy): Bacteria > Pseudomonadota > Alphaproteobacteria > Rhizobiales > Xanthobacteraceae > Pseudolabrys. The sequence continues at coordinate 44,638 of CAWFXX010000005.1, read as the reverse complement.
ACGACGAACTGAACACCCTCCTCGTTTCTCAAATCGAAAAAAATCGGGCCGGCATTAAGCCGGCCCGAAGGCATTTAGGGGATTGAACCGTACGCGGAACTCAACTGGCCCGGCCGATCGAACCCCGGGGGGCTGGGGGGCTGAGGAATCCGGTGCTCGTACCGGACCGGGCCTTGAGGCAACGGTGCCGTTATCCCAGTGCAGCGTGACGGGCGATTGACCGAAATTGGGCGTTATTGTGGGAGCTTTTAACGAGTTCGTGATCGTCCAAACGCGCTTTCTGCACGTTTTCAAGCCACTGGGTGCACGAAGGAAGTTCTTGCCGTGCGGCGCTCCCGGCGCGATCATTCCAGCCAAGCACAAAGGAGGCGCCGCATGACGTTCGGTTCCGGCGAAATCGATCCCAGCCAGTCTCTCGGGGGCGGTACCCCGGTGCGTAGCCCGTCCGCCCCCGCCAACCAGGTGACATTCAGCCGCCGCGAGCTCAATCGCATTCTTGATCTTTATGGGCGCAAGGTTGCAGCCGGCGAATGGCGGGATTATGCGATCGACTTTTTAAAAGACCGCGCGGTTTTCTCGGTCTTCCGCAGAACCTCCGAAGTGCCGCTCTACCGCATCGAGAAGAACCCGAAACTCGCGCGCCGTCAGGGCGCCTACAGCGTTATTTCTGCAACGGGTCTGATCGTACGCCGCGGTCATGAACTCGAGCGCGTCCTTCGCTCGATCGACGTGTCGCTGGCGCTGGTGGCGAACTAGAACCAGTTCTTCGATCTTGTCCGCTCGTGGCGTGCGCTCGCCGCCTCAGATATCCGCGATGGGCAATTCGTCGACCTTGTGGCCGTGCTGGTCCACGATGGTGACGAACCAGCCGCTCCAGTTCCAGCCCGGCATAACCGCGCCGTGCTTCAGGTCGCGCGCGAGTGCCAATGCGTCCTCGCGCGCGGCCGCATTGCCGGACAAATCAATGCCCTTGTGATTGTTCAAGACTTGCTTGCCGTTGGTCAGATGGAAAAAGTAACGCGGCATGACGGTGATCCTTGTTCTTGTGAGAGTATAAAGCGGAAGTGCGTGCGGTCATAGCAGTGCGGCGATATTCCGGGGGTTTAGGGTCGTTCGGGTTCTTTCGTGCTGCCCGGCCCCAGTGCGCGCTGCATCAGGACGCTGTCAACCCAGCGGCCGTGTTTGAATCCGACGTCCTCCAGAATGCCGGCATGGCGGAATCCGAGGGCCCGATGCAACCGGATCGACGCGGCCTGTCTGGGTGAGTCACCAATCACCGCGATCATCTGGCGGAATCCGCATGCGGCACAGGCGTCGATCAAGGCGGCGAGCAACGCGCGGCCGACACCGCGGCGATGTCGATCATGGGCGATATAGACAGAGTTCTCGACGGTCAGGCGGTAGGCAGGCCGTGTTCGATATGGCCCGGCATAGGCATAGCCTGCGAGCACCTCGCCGTCTTCGGCAACCAAGTAAGGATAGCCCTTGCCGAGAAGGTCATCCATCCGGCGCCCCATCTCCGCTTCATCAGGGGGCGCGAGTTCAAACGAGGCCGTGCCGTGTTCAACGGCATGCGCATAAATTCGGGTGATTGCCGGGATATCGGCAGCGCGGGCAGAGCGGATGACTACAGTCATGGCGATTTCGTCATGCCCGCGCTCGTCGCAGGCATCCACGTCGTTCTTACGGTCACGCTAAGCAACTCGGGCAGGCCCGAGTTGCACGAAATTAATTAGGTGCCGCAAGTCGGTATACCCGACTTGCGGTGTCAAGCCCGGCAATAACTCCAAAACGAAAGCGCCCCGGCCTGTAGCCGGGGCGCGCATTGCGGTCCTGTCAGCTGTGGCTAGCGGCGATCGCCCATAAAGCGCAGCAGGAACAGGAACAAGTTGATGAAGTCGAGATAGAGCGTCAGCGCGCCCATCACGGCTTTGCGGCCGGCGATGGTGCCGTCATCGTTGACGCTATACATCTCCTTGATCTTCTGGGTATCCCAGGCGGTCAGCCCGGCGAAGATCAGCACGCCGATCGCGGAGATGGCGAAGTCGAGCCCGGAGCTCTTCAAAAAGATGTTCACGACCATCGCCAGGATCAGGCCGAACAGACCCATGATCAGGAACGAGCCGATTGGCGAGAGATCGCGTTTCGTGGTGTAGCCATAGAGGCTCAACGCGCCGAACGACGCCGCCGAGATGAAGAATGTGCGCGTGATCGACGCGCCGGTGTATGCAAGAAACACCGACGACAGCATGAGTCCGAGGAGACCGGCGTAGACCATGAACAGCATCAGCGCTGTGCTTGGTTGCAGGCTGTTGATCCGGAAGCTCATGAAGAACACAAGCCCGAGCGTGCCAAGGAACAGCACGATCGCCATCGGGCCACCGAAGATGGCCTGACCGAACGGGGTCAGCGAAGTAATGCGTCCCGCCGCGTCGGTGACCACGGCGGCATTGTAGGTAAGCCAGGCGACGACGCCGGTCAGAGCGACGCCGGCGGCCATATAGTTGTAGACGCGAAGCATGTAGGCGCGCAGGCCCACATCGATCGCGGTCGCTCGCGCGGCGCCGAAGCCGCGGGCAGCTACGTTACGGTCGTAATCCGACATCGAAGTTTCCTCTCTCATGTCCCGGCTTTTCGGCCGGCCACGTTACCCGCGCCGGCATGGTGCCGTCGCGCTCGTGACCGGAATCTAGTGGTTGCCAAGGCTTCGCGCCAGACTTGCCGCCAGATATGGCCCGATCATGACATTCCACTATTGCAGTTCGTTAATGTCCGGTGCCCCAATTATAGACGAAAAGGCCGGTCCGGGCTGGGCGGGGACCCAACGCGGCGGAATGTCGCAAAAACTATAGATTTCTCAGCACCTGAGCGGGTTTTTGGCCAAGCGCAATATAGGTGCCGGCGAGCCCGAGGCCGACTGTTACCGCCACGGCGCCCAGCGCTGCCGCCAGCGCAGGCCAGGGCAGCCAGGTAAACGGCAGGTGCATAAGTTGGACGACAATTAGCCAGCTGGCGAGCGAGCCTGCGATGACACCGAACAAAGCCGTGGCGCCGCCGATCAATAGATATTCGATGCAATAGGCCGTCAGCAGGCGCAGCCGCGTGGCGCCCAGTGTCTTGAGAATCACCGCATCGTAGACCCTGTACCGGTGGCCCGCAGCCAATGCACCGCCGAGGACCAACGCGGCCGCGATCAACGTGATGGCGCTGGCACCGCGGATTGCGAGCACAAGATTGGCAATGATGCCGCCGACCGCCTCCAGCGCATCTTTCACGCGGACGGTCGTGACCATCGGGAAGTTCTCGGCCACGGCGCGGATCACAGCGCCTTCCTGCGTTGCCGTGCTGCCGCCGGGATAAGTCAGGGTTGCAAGGTGAGTGTGCGGCGCGCCTCGAAACGTATTTGGCGAAAACACCATCACGAAATTGATTCCGAGCGTTTCCCAGTCGACCGCGCGCATATTCGCAATTGACGCCGTGATATTGCGGCCAAGGACATTGACGATGACGGAGTCGTCGAGCTTGAGCCCAAGACCATCTGCGATCCGCTTCTCGAACGAAACCAATGGCGGTCCGTCGTAGTCGGGCGCCCACCATTGTCCTTCGACGAGGTGTGAGCCGGCGGGGATCTGATTCGAATAAGTGAGACCTCGGTCGCTCTGTAACACCCACGCTGCTTCGTCTTTTGGCTTGATGTTCTCTGCCGGCGTACCGCCGGCGGAAATGATGCGGCCGCGAAGCATTGGCACTTCTTCAAGTTTCGCGGCAGGCGCCTGCGCGGTTACGAAAGTGCCAAAGCGCTCGGCCTGATCGGCAGGGATGTCGAGGAAATAAAACGATGGCGCCTTTGCCGGCAGTTCGTTGGAGAATTGCCGGCTCAGATTTCCGTCGATCTCGATCACCGTAACCAGCAACGTGATGCCCAGACCGAGTGAAAGCACGATGGTCGGCGTCAGCGCGCCGGGCCGATGGATATTCGCAATGGCCATGCGCAGCCCGGTCGCGTCGACGCGTGGCGCTCGTCGCGCGACGAGCATCAACAATGATGCGACGACGCGGAGCAGGAGAAACACGCCTGCAGCGGTTGCGACATAAATGACTGCAACACGACGATCATAGGCAAGGAGCACAGCGAGGGCGGCTAAAATGCCTACGGCGAAAACGGTGAATGCCACATAGCGCTTGCGCGGGCGACGCGGCTGGGGCGCCACCATGTCGCGAAACAATTCAGCCACTGGCACGTCGTGCGCGCGGCCAAGCGGCCAAAGTGCAAAGACAAGCGCCGTCAGCATCCCGTACATCAATGCCAACAGTAATTCGGCCGGATGCAATGCCGGCACGATCGGCAATGGAATGATTGCGCCAAATGTCCACGAAATCACAAACGGCAAAACGGCGCCGATCGTCACACCGATCGCCCCGCCAAACAGCGCCAGCAACAGCACTTGCGTGAGATAGATCGTGAAGATACGACGGCCGCTGGCACCGAGCGCTTTCATGGTGGCAATCGTCTCGCGGCGCCGGTCAAGGTGGCTTTTCACACCATTGCCGACGCCGACACCGCCGACCAGCAGCGCGGTCAGCCCGACGATCGTGAGGAACTGGGTAAAACGTTCAACGTTGCGTTCAAGCTGAGGCGAGGCATTGCTGCGGCCGCGGATATCCCATCCGGCTTCCGGCAATTGCGTGCGCGCTTGTGCGGTGACCGCTTTCGCCGCCGCGTCTGATGCATCATTGTTCGGCAGACGCAGCCGGTAGTGCCAACGCACCAGACTGCCGGGTTGCAGCAAACCGGTGGCAAGCAAAGCGTCCTGACCAACCAGCAGGCGCGGTCCAAATCCGATGCCGCCGGCCAGCTTATCCGGCTCGTTCGTCAGCGCGGCCCGGATCTCGATATTGGCGTTTCCCACCGTAATTCGTGCGCCGGGCTTGAGCTCGAGCCGCGCCATCAGCGTCGGATCCGCGACCGCACCGAAAACGCCGTCGCGCTGCTCCAGGGCATTGGCGAGCGGACCGGGCGGATCGAGCAGGGCTTCGCCGAACAACGGGTAGAGGTCATCCACAGCCTTCATTTCGACCAAAGTCGCCTGGCCGGCAGAGGTGCGCGCCATTGCACGCATGGTGGCGGCGCTTGATATCTGTCCGTGCGCTTGCAGGAATTCGCGTTCGGCCGGCGCGGCTTGGCGCTGTATCAACGTGAACGCGAGATCGCCGCCGAGGATGACGCGGCCCTCGCGCGCCAGTCCGTCGGCAAGGCTGGCTGCCAGCGAGCCGACGCTGGCGATGGCCATGCTGCCGAGCGCGATGCACGCGATGAACACATAAAAGCCGTGCAAGCCGCCGCGAAGCTCACGCATGGCAAAACGCAGGGGCAGCCAGCGGCCGGCTTGGATGGTTATTGCTGCATCGCTCATGATCGGCCCGTGCCGTCGACGCGCCCGGAGCGCAACCGCACGACACGGCCACAACGTGCCGCCAGTGCGGAATCATGGGTCACGAGCACCAGCGTGGTGCCGCGCCTGGCGTGGCCGGCGAACAGCAAATCTATGATTTGCTTGCCGGTGTCCTCGTCGAGGTTTCCCGTTGGTTCGTCGGCGACCACGATCGCAGGATTGGGCGCCAATGCGCGCGCCACAGCAACACGTTGCTGCTCGCCACCGGAAAGCTCGGCCGGGTAGTGGTATAGCCGCTCACTTAAACCGACCGCGGCAAGTTCATCGCGCGCAAGCGCCTGCGCCGCCTGCACACCGGCCAATTCGAGCGGCACAGCGACGTTTTCCAGCGCGGTCATTGTCGGGATCAGATGGAACGATTGGAAGACAATGCCGACATGACGTCCGCGAAAGCGTGCCAGGGTGTCTTCGTCGAGGACGCTGAGGTTTTCACCCGCTACGGTGACCGTCCCGGTATCGGCGCGCTCAAGGCCGGCCATGACCATCAAAAGGGTCGATTTTCCCGAGCCGGAAGGGCCGATGAGGCCAATCGCCTCGCCGCTTCCTATATGCAGGTTGATATCTTTGAGGATATGAACACGGGCCGCACCCTGCCCGAGCGAGAGATTCACACCGGCCAGTGCAACGGCCGGCCCCGCCTGGGATTTGTTCGTCATGGGACCTCATTCGTCACAACCCCGCTCATATGGGAGGAACCCCGCCCGGGTCCAGCGTCTTGCGGCCTGGCTGCTGGCAGCATTGGTGTGCGCGCTGGGGCCGGCGAACGCCGCAGGGACGGCTGATCGACCGGTCAAAATCGTGGTTCTGGGCGATTCCCTCAGCGCCGGATTTGGGCTTTCGGCGGAGGCCGCGTTTCCGTCGCGATTGGCGGAGGCGCTGAAATCCAAAGCTTCAGCCGTCTCCATCGCAAATGCCGGCGTGTCCGGCGACACGGCATCCGGGGGGCTCGACCGTCTCGATTGGTCGGTGCCGGACGGTACGGACGCGGTCATCCTCGAGCTCGGCGCAAATGATGCCTTGCGCGGACTCGATCCGAAATTGACCAAAACCGCGCTCGACACGATTCTACGCAAGCTTTCGGATCGTCACATCACTGTCTTGCTTGCCGGCATGCAGGCGCCCCGCAACATGGGCTCCGACTACGCGCGCGAATTCGACGCAATTTATCCGGCGCTTGCCTCGACTCACCCGGTCGTCTTTTATCCATTCTTCCTTGACGGGGTGGCGGCCGACCCCAAATTAAATCAGGGCGACGGCATGCATCCGAACTCCGCCGGCGTGGAAGTGATCGTGGCGCGTATTTTGCCGCGGGTCGAGGAATTGATAAGTCGCGCGCGTGCGGCGCGTGGATCGTAATTCGAGCGCGTGGTCCGTAAGCGGAGTCGCGCGCAACTAAAAAGTGATTGGCCATGCCGCGTCTCTTCACCGGTGTCGAAATTCCGTCCGATGTCGGACAGGCGCTTGGCATGCTGCGCGGCGGATTGCCGGGCGCACGATGGATTGACCCACAGAACTATCATCTGACGCTACGCTTCATTGGAGACGTCGATGATGTCACCGCCCATGAGGTCGCTTCCATGCTGGGCCGCGTGAAACGTGGGCCTTTCGAGCTCTATATGGAGGGCCTGACGTCGTTTGGCGGGCGCAAGCCCCGGGCAGTGGTCGCGAGTGTCGCGCCGGCGCAGGCTTTGCTGGACGTGCAGGCCGAACAGGAGCGGCTGATGCAACGCATCGGCCTGGAGCCCGAAGGACGCAAGTTCACACCGCATGTGACGCTCGCGCGCCTGCGCGAATCGTCCAGCCGCGATGTTGCGGATTATCTCTCGGCGCGCGGCTATTTCCGTACGTCGCCATTCCGCGTCTCACGCTTCGTCCTGTTTTCGTCGCGCGCCTCGGTCGGCGGCGGCCCCTATGTGGTCGAAGCGAGCTATCCGCTCAGCGCATAGAATTGTCAGGCCGGATTAAATAAACGTGATTGCACATCGAGGATTGCGGCTGCAACACCGTGCGCGTCAGTAACGGCCTCGCGCATTAGTGACATGGGCGTCGAACGTGGTTGGTCGACTTCACCCACCACACTTTCGAAATCAAACTTGAGGTCCGCCTCGAACTTACGGGCGAGTTGCTGCATGCGTTGGTTGTCGGCAAGGCAGCTCATTTGCAGCAGCTTGATGCCGCGATTGCGCGCGCTTAACAGGGTGCGTTCAAGCAGCACAGTGCCGACGCCGTGGCTCTGCCACGGCTGTTCGATGCTGAAGGCGGCTTCGCCCTCGCGCGCGAACATCGGACCAAACGGTCGGAGTTCGGCGGCCCCGCGCAAGACACCATCGACAAAGAAGCCGTGCACCACCACGCCGAGCCCGTTGGCTGTTGCCGCATGACGGGCGATGAACTCGTCGGACACTGCTCCGGAAAAACGCCTGTTGCGGCTTTCGCGATCGAGACGCAGCAGGTGGTCGCGATAGGCGTCGGTTTCGCCGATCCACAATTTGCGGACCATGCCGCCATCGGGCAAAGGTTCGTCCATCTCAGGTCTCCTCAATGTCACGTCGCCCTGCCTGGTCTGCGGTTCCTGCCCTTGGCGGCTTCGGGACACCCCCGAATCGCCGTGTAGTACTTATATGGTGCATTGCAGCAAAAAAACGACCCAAAGGGTTCTTCCGGAAACCCTCGCCTGCGGAAAATGCATAACTACCAATGTGTTACCGCAACTTTTGTGCGCAACATGCTTAACGTGTGAGCGTCGCCGATTTACACACGGCCTGGTTCACCATAGGTGTCGCAGCGCCCCACCTTCTGACCGCCTGTCTTTGCCCCGATGTCCGAAACCTTCAGCACCCGCTACGCGGCCTTGGTTGCCGCCGGAAAAATCGAAGCCGATCCCGGCCAGGCCACGCTGGCGCGATATTTGAGCGCGCTTGAACGGCGGCTCGATCGGCATCGGCTGGCCCGCAAATCGTCGTCGCTCGGCTGGTTGTTCGGCACGCGCGAGGCGAGCGGCGAGACGCTCAAGGGCCTTTACGTCTACGGCGCGGTCGGCCGCGGCAAAACCATGCTGATGGACCTGTTCTTTGAAACAAGCGCCGTCATCCGCAAGCGCCGGGTGCACTTTCACGAGTTCATGGCGGACGTGCATGAGCGCGTTCACGTCTTTCGGCAGGAGATCAAGAACGGCGAAGCCAGCGAGCACGATCCGATCCAGCGCACCGCGGCGGCAATCGCGGAGGAAAGCTGGCTACTCTGCTTTGACGAATTCCACATTACCGACATTGCCGACGCCATGATTCTCGGCCGTCTGTTCACCCGCCTGTTTGAACTCGGCGTCGTCGTCGTCGCGACGTCGAATTTGCCGCCGGGCGAGCTCTACAAGGATGGACTCAATCGCGCACTGTTCCTGCCGTTTATCGCGTTGCTGGAACGCCAATGCGTCGTGGTGCAACTGGAGGCGCGCGTCGATTTCCGTTTGGAGAAACTCACCGGAGTGCCGACGTGGTACGTGCCCGCCGACAAGAAAGCCGACGCCGCGCTTGATGAAGCGTGGCGACGTCTGGTCGGCGGACACGCCGGCGTCCCTCATGAGTTGATGGTCAAGGGCCACGCCATCCGCGTGCCGAAGACGGCGATGGGAGTGGCGCGTTTTTCGTTTCCCGATCTGTGCGCGCAGCCACTGGCGGCCGCCGACTATCTCAAGATCGCGCACGAATTTCACACGATCATTCTCGACCACATTCCTGTCATGGACTACGCGCAGCGCAACGAAGCCAAGCGCTTCATCATCCTGATCGATACGCTCTATGACCACGCCGTAAAATTGCTTGCCTCTGCGGCGGCACAGCCTGACGTGCTCTATGTGGCGACTGATGGCTACGAGGCCAACGAGTTCAAACGCACCGCCTCACGCCTGATCGAAATGCGTTCCCAGGCCTATCTTGGCCTTCCGCATGGAGCGCGGCATGGGCCCACCGTTGACACCGATAAAATCGTCGAGACCTGAGCGCGCGAAAATTACTACGCGCTGGACCAGATCAGCAGCACGACTGCGATCGCCATCAGGGCTGCCGCAAGCCAACCCAGCAATATCAGCCATTTTGGCAAGGCAATGCGGCGCCTTTGCCTCTTGCTGGCAACCACCACCATGGTTGCAAACATGATCGGCACCGCAACAATGCCGTTGATGACCGCAGCCCAAAACAGCATGGCGATCGGGTCGATATTGGTGGCGAGCAACCCCGCGCCGCCAAGGGTGGCGGCAGCGACGATGGCGTAAAACCCGATCGCTCGGTTTGCCGGCAGTTCGAGGCTACCGGGCAACTTAAACACTTCGGCAACCGCATAAGCGGCAGAGCCCGCGAGAACCGGCACCGCCAGCAAGCCGGTACCGATGATGCCAGCGGAGAAAAGCGCGAAAGTCAGCGGTCCGCCGATTGGACGCAATGCCTCGGCCGCCTGTGCCGCGGTGTCGATGTGGGTGACGCCATGCGAGTGGAGCGTCGCTGCGGTGGTAACGATAATGAAGAAGGCAATGGCGTTGGAGAAGAACATCCCGACCCAGGTATCGGTCGCTATCGCTCTGAAAGAATTCTTCTTCAGCACCCGGTCCCCGCTGTACATGTGCCTGTGGCTCAACCTGGATTCCTCGGCCTCCTGCGAGGCCTGCCAGAAAAACAGATAGGGGCTGATGGTCGTGCCAAACACGGCAACCACCATCAGCAACACGTCGCTATCGAAACTGAATGTCGGGACGAACGTCGCCTGTACGACCTCGCCCCACGGAATACGAACGCTGAATGCTGCCGCGACGTAGAACAGCAGAACCAGCGTGAGCAATTTCAGGTAGCCCGCATAGCGGTGGTACGGGATGAAAACTTCAGCGACCAGGCAGGCTATTCCGAACAGGACGGCGAAAGTGACCGCCGATCCGCCGGCGACCAGCCGCAATGCTTCACCCATGGCGGCGAGGTCGGCGGCAATATTGATGGTGTTGGCCACCAGCAGGATTGCCACCAGCGGGTAAAGTACCGCTGTCGGAAGAACCCGCGCGATGTTGCTGGCCAACCCGCGCCGCGTATCCCAGCCAATGCACGCGCTGATGATCTGGATCGCCACCATGAAAGGCAGGGTCAGAAAGACGGTCCAGAGCAGTGAAAAGCCGAATTGCGCTCCGGCCTGCGAATAAGTGGCAATGCCGCTCGGGTCATCGTCGGCTGCACCGGTGATCAGGCCGGGCCCAAGCGCCCGCCAGAGTCCGCGTAAGGAAATTCGATTGGTGCTCATTGCTTGGAAGTCCGGACGCGCCGGCGCCGTCCACTTAAAGCACGTGCTGCGGAGTTCGTGACTGCAAAGAGGCAGACACTGAGTCGCCTCTGGACTCAAGCCCTCGCGTCTGCTGGTATAATGTATACAAGGTAATAAGGAGGCTTGATCGCCTCCTTGCGCGCCTTGTCGGGTGAAAGCCAACCGGTTAACCCAGCACTCCGCCGCGCCCCGCGGCAGCATCAATTCGAGAGTTTTTCCATCATGGCGCGTAACAAAATCGCGTTGATCGGCGCCGGCCAGATCGGCGGCACGCTGGCCCATCTCATTGGCCTCAAGAAACTCGGCGACGTCGTGATGTTCGACGTCATGGAGGGCATCCCGCAAGGCAAAGCGCTCGATATCGCCCAATCCTCGCCGGTCAATGATTTCGACGCCAAATTTACCGGCACCAATTCGTACGATGCGATCGAAGGCGCTGACGTCTGCATCGTCACCGCCGGCGTGCCGCGCAAGCCGGGCATGAGCCGGGATGACCTGCTCGACATCAATCTCAAGGTGATGGGCCAGGTCGGGTCCGGCATCAAGAAATATGCCCCCGACGCATTCGTCATCTGCATTACCAATCCGCTCGACGCGATGGTGTGGGCCTTGCAGAAGAGCTGCGGACTTCCGCAGCAGAAAGTTGTCGGCATGGCCGGCGTGCTCGACTCGGCGCGCTTCCGTTATTTCCTCGCCGATGAATTCAACGTCTCGGTGGAGGACGTCACTGCGTTCGTGCTCGGTGGCCACGGAGATACGATGGTGCCGCTCACGCGCTATTCAGCGGTAGCCGGCATTCCGGTGCCGGATCTGGTGAAGATGGGCTGGACCACGCAGGCGCGCATCGACGAAATCGTGAAACGCACCGCCAATGGCGGCGCAGAAATCGTCAATCTGCTCAAGACGGGCTCGGCATTCTACGCGCCGGCAGCGTCCGCAATCGCAATGGCGGAAAGCTATCTGCTCGACAAGAAACGCGTGCTGCCCTGCGCGGCCTGGCTCAACGGCGAGTACGGGCAGAAAGATATCTATGTTGGCGTACCGGTGGTGATCGGCGCCAAGGGCGTCGAGCGAATTGTCGAAGTCGATCTCAACGGCAGCGAGCGCGCGGCCTTCGAGAAATCCGCTGCTTCGGTGCAAGGCTTGATCGAGGCTTGCAAGAAGATCGCCCCCAATCTCGACGCCTAGATCAGACCGGCACATTCGGCCGAGAGCATGTCATGAACATTCACGAGTATCAGGCAAAAGCAGTATTGCGCGAATTCGGCGTGCCGGTGCCGCGCGGCGTGCCGGCCTTCAATGTCGCCGAAGCGGTCAAGGGTGCACAGGAACTGGGCGGCCCGGTCTGGGTGGTGAAAGCCCAGATCCACGCCGGCGGGCGCGGCAAGGCCGGCGGCGTCAAGGTGGTAAAATCCATCGACGATGTGAAGAAGGAATCCACGCGTATCCTCGGCTCGACCTTGGTCACGCACCAGACGGGCCCGCACGGCAAAAAGGTCAACCGGCTCTATATCGAAGAAGGTTCGGCGATCGACCGCGAGTTCTATCTGTCGGCGTTGATCGATCGTGAAACGTCGCGCGTCGCCTTTGTCGTTTCCACCGAAGGCGGCATGGATATCGAGGAGGTCGCGCACAAGACGCCGGAAAAAATCCTGACCTTCTCCGTCGATCCGGCAACCGGGATCATGCCGCACCATGGCCGCCGTGTTGCCCAGACTCTCAAGCTGACGGGGGATCTCGCCAAGCAGATCGAAACGATCCTGCCCAAGCTCTATACGGCGTTCACGACCAAGGATATGAGCCTGCTCGAGATCAATCCGCTGGTCGTGACCAAGGACAACAAGATCATCTGTCTCGATGCCAAGGTCGGCTTCGATGGCAATGCGCTCTACCGCCATCCCGATATTGTTGCGCTTCGCGACCTCACCGAAGAAGATGAAAAAGAGGTCGAAGCCTCAAAATTTGATCTCAATTATATCGCGCTCGATGGCTCGATCGGCTGCATGGTCAACGGTGCGGGCCTCGCCATGGCGAGCATGGACATCATCAAGCTCTATGGCATGACGCCGGCGAACTTTCTCGACGTCGGCGGCAGCGCCACCAAGGAGAAAGTCTCGGCGGCATTCAAGATCATCACCTCCGACCCGAACGTGAAGGGCATTCTCGTCAATATTTTCGGTGGCATCATGAAATGCGACGTGATCGCCGAGGGTGTTGTCGCTGCGGTGAAGGAAGTCGGCCTAAAGGTGCCGCTGGTGGTTCGTCTCGAAGGCACCAACGTCGAGCTCGGCAAAAAGATCATCAAGGAATCAGGCCTTAACGTCACGTCGGGTGATGATCTCGATGACGCCGCGCAGAAAATTGTCAAAGCCGTGAAGGGTGCCGCGTAATGGCCGTCCTCATCGACAGGAATACAAAAGTCATCTGCCAGGGCTTCACCGGCAAGAACGGCACCTTCCATTCGCAGGCGGCCATCGCCTATGGCACCAAGATGGTCGGCGGCACTTCGCCGGGCAAAGGTGGTTCGACACATCTCGACCTGCCGGTGTTCGACACCGTCGCCGAGGCGAGGGAAAAAACAGGCTGCGACGCGAGCGTGATTTACGTTCCACCCGCCGGCGCAGGTGACGCCATCTGCGAGGCGATCCAGGCCGAGATTCCGTTGATCGTGTGCATCACCGAAGGCATCCCGGTGATGGACATGGTCAAGGTGAAGCGCTCGCTGTCGGGTTCGAAGTCGCGGCTGATCGGCCCGAACTGCCCGGGCGTGATGACGGCGGGCGAATGCAAGATCGGCATCATGCCGGGCAATATCTTCAAGCCGGGCAAGGTCGGCATTGTCTCGCGCTCTGGCACGCTGACGTATGAGGCGGTGTTCCAGACCAGCCGCGAAAATCTCGGTCAGACAACCGCGGTCGGCATCGGCGGCGATCCGGTCAAGGGCACTGAGTTCATCGCGGTGCTGGAGATGTTCCTCGCGGACCCCAAGACAGAGTCGATCGTGATGATCGGTGAGATCGGCGGCTCGGCTGAAGAGGACGCGGCACAGTTTCTGAAAGACGAGGCCAAGCGTGGCCGCAAGAAGCCGATGGTCGGATTTATTGCGGGCCGCACCGCGCCGCCGGGCCGGCGCATGGGCCACGCGGGCGCAATCATCTCCGGCGGCAAAGGCGACGCCGAGTCCAAAATTGCGGCAATGGAATCTGCTGGAATCAAGGTATCACCGTCCCCGGCCCGAATCGGGAAGACACTGGTGGAAGTGCTGAAATCCTGATTCAGTACTTGGCCTTTCGTGGACTTACAGTCGTCATAAATAGAGTTAAAACAGCACAACCGGCCGGTCGCGGGCCCTTCGGGCTATTGCGGCCGGTAACGCGCGGATTTTTCAGGCCGCGTAAGGATTTAGACCATCATGTCCCGCCAGGACGCCAACGCCATCTTCGCCCACACCTCATTCCTCTACGGCGGCAATGCCGCCTACATTGAAGACCTCTACGCGAAATACGAAGCGGACCCTGCGGCGGTCGACGCCGAGTGGCGGGCGTTTTTCCAGAGCCTGAAGGACGAGAAATCGGACGTCGTCAAAAGCGCGCGTGGCGCTTCCTGGAAGACGCCGAACTGGCCCGTGCGGCCGAGCGGCGATCTGGTGGCTGCGCTCGACGGCCAATGGGCGGAAACCGAAAAGAAAATCAGCGGAAAGATTTCCGCGGCCGCGCAAGCCAAAGGTGTCGAGCTTTCTTCCAGCCGACGTGATGCAGGCGACGCGCGATTCCATTCACGCGCTGATGCTGATTCGCGCCTATCGCATCCGCGGCCACTTCCATGCCAAGCTCGACCCGCTCGCGCTCGAGCCGGAGAAGAACGAAGAAGAACTCGATCCCCGTTCCTACGGCTTCACCGAGGCCGATCTTGATCGCCGGATATTCCTCGACAAGGTGCTCGGAATTGAATTCGCATCGATGCGCGAGATCGTCGCGATTTTGCGCCGCACATATTGTCAGACACTCGGCGTCGAATTCATGCACATCTCCAACGCCGCGCAAAAGGCCTGGATCCAGGAACGCATCGAAGGGCGCGACAAAGAAATTACCTTCACGCGCGAAGGCAAGCGCGCGATCCTCAACAAACTAGTCGAGTCAGAAGGATTCGAGAATTTCTGCGACGTGAAGTTCACGGGCACCAAGCGTTTCGGCCTCGATGGCGCCGAATCCCTGATCCCGGCGCTTGAACAGATTATCAAGCGCGGCGGCAATCTCGGCGTGCAAGAAATCTGCATTGGCATGCCGCATCGCGGCCGCTTGAACGTGCTCACGCAGGTGATGGGCAAGCCGCACCGCGCGCTGTTCCACGAGTTCAAGGGTGGTTCGGCAACTCCGGACGAGATCGAAGGCTCCGGCGACGTGAAGTATCACCTCGGCGCCTCATCGGATCGCGAGTTCGACAACAACAAGGTGCATCTCTCATTGACGCCGAATCCGTCGCATCTGGAAATCGTCGATCCGGTCACGCTCGGAAAAGTGCGAGCGAAACAGGATCAGCATCACGCGAAACCCGATGAGCGTACGATGGTGCTGCCATTGCTGATGCATGGCGATGCCGCCTTCGCCGGCCAGGGCGTGGTGGCAGAATGCTTCGGCCTGTCGGGCCTGAAAGGCTACCGCACCGGCGGCAGCATCCATTTCATCGTCAACAACCAGATCGGTTTCACGACTTATCCGCGCTACTCGCGCTCGTCGCCTTACCCCTCCGACGTCGCCAAGATGATCGAGGCGTTGATCTTCCACGTGAACGGCGACGATCCGGAAGCAGTGGTGTTTGCCGCAAAGGTAGCGACCGAATACCGCATGAAATTCCAGCAGCCGGTCGTCATCGACATGTTCTGCTACCGGCGCTTCGGCCACAACGAAGGCGACGAGCCTTCATTCACGCAGCCGCTGATGTACAAAAAAATCCGTGCGCATCCGGGCGTGCTGGAAATCTACAGCAAGAAATTGATCGGCGAGGGTGTCGTCACCGAGGGCGAGGTCGCCAAGATGCGCGGCGACTGGCGTGCGCGGCTCGACGTCGAATTCGAGGCGGCGCAAGGCTACAAGCCGAACAAGGCGGACTGGCTCGACGGCCGCTGGGCCGGGCTGAAGGCGGCGCGTGAGGTCGAGGACCCACGCCGCGGCAATACCGGTGTTGCAATCGAAACACTGCGCGCGATCGGCAAGAAGATTACGGTAGTTCCGCCGGACTTCCAGGTCCATAAGACGATCCAGCGTTTCCTCGATAACCGCGCGAAGGCGATCGAGACGGGCGAGGGGATCGATTGGGCCACGGCTGAGGCGCTTGCCTTCTGCTCACTGCTGGAGGATGGCCATCCGGTGCGCCTGTCGGGGCAGGACAGCGAGCGCGGCACTTTCTCGCAGCGCCACTCGGTGCTGTTTGACCAAAATACCGAGGAGCGTCACACGCCCTTTAACCATCTTGGTGAGGGGCAGGCGCGCTTCGAAGTGCTCAATTCAAGCCTGTCGGAAGAGGCCGTGCTTGGCTTTGAATACGGCTATTCCACCGCCGAGCCGAATGCCCTGACCTTGTGGGAAGCGCAATTCGGCGATTTTGCCAACGGCGCGCAGGTCGTGTTCGACCAGTTCATCTCATCCGGCGAGCGCAAGTGGCTACGCATGTCGGGTCTCGTTTGCCTTCTGCCGCATGGTTATGAAGGGCAGGGACCGGAGCATTCCTCGGCGCGGCTCGAGCGGTTTCTGCAGATGTGTGCGGAAGACAACATGCAGGTTGCGGACCTCACGACTCCGGCAAATTACTTCCATGCATTGCGCCGCCAGCTCAAACGGGAGATCCGCAAGCCGCTGATCCTGATGACACCGAAATCGCTGCTGCGCCACAAGCGCGCGGTGTCGCGGCTCGATGAACTCATCAATGGCACTTCGTTCCACCGCCTGTTGTGGGACGACGCGCAACTGATGCCGAATGAGAAGATCAAGCTTGTTCCCGACGACAAAATACGCCGCGTCGTTATGTGCTCGGGCAAGGTCTACTATGACCTCTATGATGAGCGCGAGAAGCGCGGCATCGACGACATTTATTTGCTGCGCATCGAGCAGCTCTACCCGTTCCCGACCAAGGCATTGATTGCCGAGCTTTCACGCTTCAAGCAGGCAGAGATGGTTTGGTGCCAGGAAGAACCGCGCAACATGGGTGCATGGTTTTTCGTCGACGTGTTCCTGCAATGGATTCTCAACCAGATCGCCGCAAAGCACCGCACCATGCGCTATGCGGGGCGTCCGGCCTCTGCCTCGACCGCCGTCGGGCAGATGTCGAAACATCTGGCGCAGCTCAAGCAATTTCTCGACGAGGCATTGGGGTAAAGATGGGGGCGTCGTCCCCGCGAAAGCGGGGACCCAGTAATCACCGCGGGTGCAATGTCGCAATATAGGTGAGTACTGGATCACCCGCCTTCGCGGGTGATGACATCAGAGTTTAAATTGAAGGCAGACACCATGGCTGATATCCGCGTGCCTACCCTCGGCGAGTCCGTCACCGAAGCGACCGTCGGCAAATGGTTCAAGCGGCCGGGCGATGCGGTGGCGGTGGACGAACCGCTGGTCGAGCTGGAGACCGACAAGGTTACGCTGGAAGTGCCCGCGCCGGCGGCGGGCGTTCTCTCCGACATTGCGGTGAAAGATGGCGACACCGTCGCCGTCGGTGCGCTGCTAGGGCAAATCAAGGAAGGCGCGGGCGCTGCGCCCAAAGCCGCAACTGCACCCACTCCGCAAAAGACGGCCGAGCAGCCAAAGGCCGCGGCCGCTGCCCCGGCCAGGTCGAGCGAGATGCCGATGCCGCCATCGGTCCGCAAGATGGCCGCGGAAAGCGGCGTCGACCCATCGAAAGTGGCCGGCAGCGGGATGCACGGGCAAGTCACCAAGGGCGACATGATTGCGGCCATTGAACGTGCGGCGGCCGTCCCGACGCCGGTTGCTGCGCCGGTGCAGATGCGCGCGCCTTCGCCCGCTGACGACGCAGCGCGCGAAGAACGCGTGCACATGACGCGGTTGCGCCAGACTATCGCGCGCCGTCTGAAGGATGCGCAGAACACCGCCGCCATGCTCACGACCTTCAACGAGGTCGACATGAGCGCGGTGATGCAGATGCGCAATCAGTACAAGGATCTGTTCGAGAAGAAGCACGGCGTGAAGCTGGGCTTCATGGGCTTCTTTGTGCGCGCCTGCATTCAGGCGCTGAAGGAAATTCCCGCCGTCAACGCCGAGATCGACGGCGCCGACATCGTCTACAAGAATTACTATCATATCGGCATCGCGGTTGGCACCGAGAAAGGGCTCGTGGTGCCGGTGCTACGCGACGCTCAATTGCTGTCGCTCGCGGAGATTGAAAAGACGATCTCTGATTTCGGCCGCCGTGCGCGCGACGGCGCGCTCAAGATCGAGGAGATGCAGGGCGGCACCTTCACGATCACCAATGGCGGCGTCTACGGCTCGCTGATGTCGACGCCGATCCTCAATGCCCCTCAATCCGGCATTCTCGGCATGCACAAGATCCAAGAGCGCCCGGTTGTCGTTGCCGGCAAGATCGAAGCGCGCCCGATGATGTACCTGGCGCTCTCCTACGACCATCGCATTGTCGACGGCCGCGAGGCGGTCACTTTCCTCGTGCGGGTCAAGGAAGGCCTCGAGGATCCGGCGCGCGTCCCGTGCTGGGCACCACGTCTATTTCTAAAGACGTGGATGGCCGGGACGAGCCCGGCCATGACGAGAGTCGGAGTCGATGGCCTACGACCTCATCGTCATCGGCACCGGCCCCGGCGGCTATGTTTGCGCCATCCGCGCGGCACAACTCGGCCTGAAAACGGCAGTCGTGGAAAAGAGCGCCACCTTCGGCGGCACTTGCCTGAATATCGGCTGCATACCGTCGAAAGCACTGCTGCACGCGTCCGAACTGTTCGAGGAGGCCGGCCACGTATTCAGCAAAATGGGCATTGGCGTTTCCGCGCCCAAGCTCGATCTCAAGGCCATGATGGCGTTCAAGGACGAAGGCGTTGATGGCAACGTCAAGGGCGTCGAGTTTCTGCTTAAGAAAAACAAGATCGATACGTTCCACGGCGCCGGACGGATTGCCGCGCCCGGCAAAGTCGAGGTGAAAGGCGCCGACGGGAAGACGCAGACACTGGAAGCCAAATCCATTGTCATCGCCACCGGCTCGGACGTCGCGCGCCTGAAGGGGATCGAGATCGACGAAAAGCGCATCGTCTCATCCACGGGCGCCCTTTCGCTGCCCGAGGTCCCGAAGCATTTGCTCGTCGTCGGCGCCGGCGTGATCGGCCTTGAGCTGGGCTCCGTCTGGCGAAGGCTCGGCGCGCAGGTGACGGTCGTTGAGTTTCTCGATGGCGTATTGCCGGGCATGGATGGCGAAGTCCGCCGTCAGGCCCAGCGTCTGTTCGAAAAGCAGGGCATGACGTTCAAATTATCGTCGAAGGTGACGGCGGTCAATTCATCCGGCAAGCGGCTGAAAGCGAGCGTCGAGCCGGCCAAAGGTGGTGCGGCGGAAACGATCGAGGCCGACATCGTGCTCGTTGCGATCGGCCGCGTGCCCTACACGGACGGGCTTGGCCTCAAGGAGGCCGGCGTAAAGCTCGACGAGCGCGGCCGCGTCGTCGTCGATCATTACTATGCGACCAGCGTGCCCGGCATCTGGGCTATCGGTGATGTGATCGCCGGCCCGATGCTGGCGCATAAGGCCGAGGATGAAGGCGTGGCCGTTGCCGAAATTCTGGTCGGAGAGGCGGGCCACGTAAACTACGATGCCATCCCGAACGTGGTCTACACCTATCCGGAGATTGCAACCGTCGGCAAATCCGAGGACGAACTGAAGACTGCCGGCGTCAGCTACAATGTCGGCAAGTTTCCCTTCACGGCCAATGGCCGCGCCAAGGTGAACCTCACCACCGATGGTTTCGTGAAGATCCTGGCAGACGCAAAAACCGATCGCGTCCTCGGCGTGCAACTGATCTGCGCCGACGCCGGCAACATGATTGCCGAGGCCGCCATCGCCATGGAGTTCGGGGCGTCGGCCGAAGACATTGCCCGCACCTGTCACGCGCATCCCGACATTGTCCGAGGCGGTCAAGGAAGCCGCCATGGCCGTAGCGAAGCGCGCAATTCATATGTAGCTTTCGGCGCAGCAAAGCGACATTTGTTACTGTCATGGCCGGGCACAGCCATTCTAAGAACAGCGTCGCTACGCTCGCCTATGTCCCGGCCATCTCGCTTAGGAGGGCATTATGCCCGACTGAACGGGATCACCGGGACTCGCGCTGCGCGCGGCCCGGTGATGACAGAAAGGGAAGATTCAGCATGGCCAAAGGCCACAAGGACAAAGTTGCCGTTATCACCGGTGGCGCCAATGGCATCGGTCAGGCATTCGCCAAGCGTCTCGCCGAGGATGGCGTCGATGTTGCGGTGGTCGATCTTGTCGATGGTGCCACGACTGTGAAGCTGGTCGAGGCCGCCGGCCGGAAAGCCATTTACGTCAAGTGCGACGTTTCATCGGAAGAATCTGTCGGCGCGATGGCCAAGCAGGTTCAAAGCAAATTCGACCACATCGACATCGTCGTCAACTGCGCCGGGATATTTCCGCAGAAGGATTTTCCGGAAATGACGTTCGCAGACTGGCGCAAGGTCCTCTCGATCAACCTTGATGGCACGTTTCTGGTCTCGGCTGCCTTTGTGCCGGGCATGCGCGCGCGCAAATGGGGCCGCGTGGTCAACATGGCATCGAGCACGCTCGGCTCGGTGGTGACAGGCTTTGCGCATTACGTTGCGAGCAAAGGCGGCATCGTCGGCTTCACGCGGGCGCTTGCCAGCGATCTTGCCGGCGACGGCATTACCGTAAACGCGATCGCGCCGGGGCTCACGCGTTCACCGGGCACGCTGGTGCGCGCGCCACGGCCGGGCTTCAAGACGATGGACGACGAATTCAATGCGGTTGCGCAAATGCAGGCGATCAAGCGCGTGGAAGTGCCCGACGACCTGGTTGGTGCCGTGTCCTTTCTCACAAGCGACGATGCGGCATTTATTACGGGCCAGACCCTGAATGTGGATGGCGGACGCGTGCGGTCTTAGCGAAACGGCCTCTATTTTCGGGTAATTTCGCCTTATTTGCGATGGGGCGGGGAAGTACTACTTTCAGCACATGAGCCGCCAGTTTCTTCGCCCCCTTTGGGTCATCCTCGCATTGCTGTTTCTGCTCGAAGCCTGGCTTTGGGATCACCTCGAGCCCGTCATCGCGCGCATCGTGAATCTCATTCCCTGGGGCAGGGTCAAGGTCAAACTGGCGGCGCTGATTGAACGCCTGCCACCTTATGCGGCGCTGGTGGTTTTCGTTGTGCCGCTCCTCGTTGTCTTGCTGCCGCTGAAATTCTTCGAGGTCTACGTCATCGCGACGCAGGGCTGGCTGGGTGTCATTGTCGCATTGCTGTTTGCAAAATTCCTTGGCGTCGGCGTGACCGCATTCGTGTTCGATGTCACACGCGGCAAGCTGCTCCAGATCGGCTGGTTTCACCGCATGTACGACTGGTTCATCTGGCTGCGCGAATGGTCGCACGAGATGACGGAGCCTATTCGCCAGCGGATCCGGCGGCTGAAATGGCTATTGAAGCCGCAGCGCGCCGGACGTTTTTTTCGTCTTTTCATGCGGCTGCGCCGCCGCGCCTATCGTGGCGGCGAACTCTAGCCGTCTTTCAAACGATCGGTCAGGCGGCGTCAGCCCAAATGCACCGCATGCGGGGCCAATAGGCCAAGCGTCATAAAGCCAGCTCCCAAGACGCCGAGCAGACCCGACAACCAACCCAGTGCGGCAATTCCCGTAATGACCTCGGCCGAGGCCAGCACAATTCCGATCTGGAATGCGGCCGAAGCGAATTCGTATTGATGGTAACGCGCCAGAGCAAGTTCCCGGTTCTCTTCGGCTTGCTTCGCGCGTTCGGCCAGTTGCTTGCGGCCTTCTTTGGTTTCCGGCTCGTCATTGTAGCGCGCCGCGGTCTTCTTCCAGCCGTCAATCGCCTTGAGCAATCTCGCCTTGGCGTCGGCGTCCGTTGTGCGATCCGCCTCGACCTGCATTTGTTCGGCCGCCGTCGTCAGCACCGTCATACGGACGGTCTTGGCCTGGAAGAATGACCACAAGTCGCTGGCCGCGACATTGTAGGTGATCGCCGAGGTTTGCGAGCTTTTACCTAACGTTTCGGAGAAGGACAGGAACAGCGCCAGCACTGCAATCAGCAATGCGATCTTCTTGTTGGAATGCGCCGCGTGTTCGGCGTGCTCGGCGTGTTCGAGATTCTCGTGTGCGCTCATTGCCCCTCGTCCCCCTAACGCTGCTGTCGCGCAACGATGATCGGAAAGGCTGTTGAGTGCAAGAGGGTAGGCTAAGCGCGTGGATGCGCGCTCGCATAAACTTCCAGCAATCGTTCGGAATCGACGGCCGTGTAGATCTGCGTGGTTGAAAGGGAAGCGTGCCCGAGCAGCTCCTGGATCGAGCGCAGGTCACCGCCGCGCGCCAACAGATGGGTCGCAAAGGAATGGCGCAGCGCATGCGGTGTTGCACTGTCGGGAAGTCCGAGTGCGCCGCGCAATCGCGCCATGGCCAGCTGAATGACGCGGGGTGACAGGCTGCCCCCGCGTGCGCCGATGAATAACGGGCCATCGGGCGAAAGCTTTGCCGGGCAAAGCGTTATGTAGTCGGCGATCAACCTGGCGACCTGGGGGAGCAGCGGCACCATGCGCGTCTTGTTGCCTTTACCGAGGACGGTGAGGGCATCCGCGTTGGCGGCATAATCCTTGCGCTTCAGGCCAAGTGCTTCCGAAATGCGAAGCCCCGAACCGTAGAGCAAAGCGAGCACCGCTGCGTCGCGCGCAATGATCCACTTCTCGCGCGTCTCGCCCTCGCGCAGTCCGCCGTCGGTCATCTGCACGGCGGCGGAAGCCGGCAGTGGTTTAGGCAAGGTTCTCGGCAATTTCGGAGTACTGACGGCCGCAAGCGCTGCAACTTTGCCTTTGCCGTTGCGCTCCAGGAACCGCGCAAAGGAACGGCAGCCGGCCAGTGTGCGCATCAAGGAGCGATTGCCCGAGCCTCCGCTACGTCGTGCCGCCATGAAGGCACGCACATCGGCCGGAACCAGCCGCGCCAGTTGCTTGAGAGTCGGCGCGCCACCGAGATGGTCAGCGAGAAAATCGAGAAATTGCGACACGTCGCGGCGATAGGCATCGAGCGTCTTTGCCGACATGCGCCGCTCAGCGCCAAGGTAGCCGAGCCAGCGGGCGATTTCGGCCGCGACATCGGGACTGGTGGCGGGCTCGCTCATGCCCGAAAGAGTGGCATCCCTTTCTTCACCCTTCCTTAAAGCGGTGGAATCGGCCAGACCAAGCGCATGAATTCCCGGGTTGTCGATATCCTTGTTCCAGTCGCGCTGGACCAGACCTATTCCTATCGCGTGCCGGCCGGCCTCGACGTCGCTCCCGGCGACGTGGTGACCGTGCCGTTGGGAGCGCGCGGCGAAACCACCGGCGTGGTCTGGGCCGACAACCCAAATCCCAATCCGCGCTTGCACAATCGAATGAAGGACGTGGTCGGCAAGCACGACGTGCCGCCGCTGAAACCCGAGATCCGCCAGTTCGTCGATTGGGTTTCGAGCTATACGCTGGCCTCGCGCGGCATGGTGCTGCGCATGGCCCTCCGCATGGGCGAACACCTCGGCCCGGCGCGCGAGCGCGTCGGCGTCAGGCTCGCCGGACCCCCACCCGTGCGCATGACGGCCGCGCGCGCACGCGCTCTTGGACTGTTTGCCGACGGCCTGGTGCGCTCCAAGAGTGAGGCGGTGCAGGAGGCGGGTGTCAGCGCTGGCGTGATCGACGGCTTGATCGATGAAGGCACTCTTGAGACGGTCGTGCTGCCGCCCGAACCGGTCGTATCGCAACCCGATCCCGATTTCCGCAAGCCGGAATTTTCTTTGGCGCAACTCGCTGCCGCCGACACATTGCGCACGACAGTCACACAAGGCAGCTACACCGTCACGTTGCTGGACGGGGTCACCGGCTCCGGCAAAACGGAAGTCTATTTCGAGGCCGTTGCCGAAAACATCAGGCGGAAGCGGCAGACCCTGATCCTGATGCCGGAAATTGCGCTTACGGCGCAATTTCTCGACCGTTTTTCCGGCCGTTTCGGGACCCGGCCGGCGGAGTGGCACTCGCAGCTGTCACCGCGCAAACGTGCGCGCACATGGGCGGCGATCGCGGCGAACGAGGTGCCGGTGATCGTTGGTGCGCGATCGGCGCTGTTCCTGCCCTATGCCGACCTCGGCCTTATCGTTGTCGATGAAGAACATGACCCGGCCTACAAGCAGGAAGACGGTGCGCACTACCACGCCCGCGACATGGCCGTGGTGCGCGGATCGATCGCGAAAATTCCGGTGGTGCTCGCGTCCGCAACGCCTTCTGTTGAGTCGGAAGTCAACGCGCGCCGCGGGCGCTACCGGCATGTGCATCTGCCGGAGCGTTTCGGTGGCGCGCATTTGCCGTCGGTCGAGCCGATCGATATGCGCCGCGAGGGGCCGCCGCGCGGCCGCTTCATCTCGCCGCGGCTTGCCGAGGCGGTTGCGGTGTCGCTCACGCGCGGTGAGCAGGCGCTGCTGTTTCTCAATCGCCGCGGCTATGCGCCTCTCACATTGTGCAGGGCCTGCGGGTTCCGGCTGCAATGTCCGAATTGCGATGCCTGGCTGGTTGATCACCGGTTCAAGCGGCGGCTGGTTTGCCATCACTGTGGATTTAACATGCCGCCGCCGGCGGAATGCCCGAATTGCCACGCGACCGACAGCTTTGCCGCCGTGGGCCCCGGTGTAGAGCGCCTTGAACAGGAGGCGGCCGAACTGTTTCCGCAGGCCCGGACTCTTGTGCTGTCGAGCGACCTGGTGGAATCGGTCGAGCGCCTGCGGCAAGAGCTCGACGACGTCGCGGCAGGGCGTTTCGATCTCATTATCGGCACGCAGCTCGTCGCCAAAGGTCACCATTTCCCCAAACTGAATTTGGTCGGCATCGTCGACGCCGATCTCAGCCTGGGCAATGGCGATCCACGCGCGGCAGAACGCACATTCCAGTTGCTGCACCAGGTCGTCGGCCGCGCCGGCCGCGAGGAGGGACACGGATTTGGCTATCTGCAGACGCACCAGCCTGAGCACCCGGTGATACGCGCGTTGATCTCCGGCGATCGAGAGGCCTTTTACAGCAATGAGATCGAGCAGCGCGAACGCACCGGCTATCCGCCATTCGGACGGCTTGCGAGTCTCGTCATCACAGCGAACGATAGACACGTCGCGGAAGCCTACGGTCGCACGCTGGCCGGCGCCGCGCCGAAGGACGAGCAGGTTCGCGTTCTCGGCCCCGCCGAAGCGCCGATCGCGGTCGTGCGCGGCCGTCATCGTTTCCGGCTGTTGGTGAAGTCGCCGCGTGCGTTCGATTTGTCGGCTTATCTGCGGCGCTGGCTTGCCGATGCGCCCAGACCGCGCGGGAACGTGCGTCTTGAAGTGGACGTCGATCCGCAGAGCTTCTACTAACTGGCGGGCTAGTATCGATTAGCGCAAGGAGCCACTTGCTGCCTGGAGCAATGCCACCAATCCTTTTAGGAGTTCTGTCGGTGATGGCGGACATCCACGGATATGCAGATCGACCGGGATGACGTCCTTCACGCCGCCTTCAACCGCATAGCTGCCGGCAAAAATTCCACCGTCGGCTGCGCAGGCGCCCACGGCGATCACCCATTTCGGATCGGGTGTGGCGTTGTACGTGCGCTTGAGCGCTTCGCGCATGCTCTTCGTCACAGGGCCGGTGACCATGAGCAGGTCGGCATGTCGCGGCGAGGCAACAAAGCGCAAGCCAAGACGTTCCAGGTCGTAGAACGCGTTGTTGAGCGCGTGGATTTCGAGCTCGCAGCCATTACAGGAGCCGGCGTCGACCTGGCGGATGGAGAGCGAACGGCCGAGCTTGGCGCGCGCGAGGCGGTCAACTTTCTTCGCGAGCTCGGCGAGCCCGGCTTCATCTGGCGCAGGCGCCGGCTCGGTGAGCGGCCCGCGCGCAAGGTTTTCGATCAGTGTCTTGCGCATTTAAAGGTCGTGTCCGGAATACGAGCAGTTGAACGATTTATTGCAGAGCGGGAAGTCGGCGACGATGTTGCCCTCGATTGCGGTTTCCAGCAGCGGCCACTGGAACCATGAGGCGTCGCGTAAATGACAGCGCGTCACCCGGCCTTTGCCATCGAGCCGCAGCCACACCAGCACATCGCCGCGAAATGCCTCGGTGATGCCCAAACCTTCGCAAGCCTTGCCTTTGCCGAGCGGAGCCTTGAGCGCGCCTTTCGGCAGCGCGCCCAAAATCTGCTCGATCAGCGACAGGCTCTGCTCGATCTCGCGAATACGAATCCGAAACCCGTGCATTGACGTCGCCGGCATCGAGGACTGGCACTTCGAAGGAAAGCCTATCGTAGGGCGGGTAGGCGAAGGCCCGCCGCGCATCGAAGGCGCGGCCCGAAGCGCGGCCGACAAAGCCGCCGGCACCAAATTGCCGCGCATATTCCGCTTTCACGACGCCTGTGCTGACCGTGCGATCCTGCAGCGAGGCCGTGTTGTCGTAGAGTTCGATCAAGCGCGGGAATACGCGCCGCACTTCGGCGAGCAAGGCCTCGACCTGTACGATTCCCTCCGCCGCAATATCGCATGCAACTCCGCCCGGCACGATGACATCCATCATCAACCGGTGCCCGAACGAAGCCCCGGCCGCGCGCAGCGTTCGCTCGCGCAGAATTCCGCATTGGGCGTGCATGAGAGAAAACGACGCATCGTTGCAGATCGCGCCAACATCGCCGAAATGATTGGCCAGCCGCTCCAGCTCGGCCATCAGTGCGCGCAAATAGATCGCGCGCGACGGCGCCTTTATCTGCAAGGCCGCTTCCGCGGCCTGGGCGAAAGCGAAAGCATAAGCAACCGTGCTGTCGCCGGATGTGCGCGAAGCAAGCGTGGCCGCCGCATCGAGCGTCGCTCCATCCATTAAAGACTCGATGCCCTTGTGCACCCAGCCGAGGCGCTGCTCGAGCCGCACGACATGCTCGCCATTGGCGGTGAAGCGGAAATGGCCCGGCTCGATGATGCCGGCGTGGACCGGCCCGACCGGAATCTGATGCAGGCCCTCGCCCGCGACCGGCAGGAATTCATACGGCGCGGGTTTCTTTGCTGGCCGGTTCTTGCCAAGCGGTTGCGTGACGCCCCAGAAACCGAGATCGAGCCACGTCCGCGTGTCGGGCGAGCCGATTGCCTGCAACCCGAACAGATCGTGGATCGCGCGTTCGAACCTGATCGCGGGCGGATGGCGTACGGCCACGCTCGGATATTTTCCCGCCTTGCAGGTATAGCTCAGCACGACGACGTGGCTCGCCATCTCATCCAGCAAGGCCATCTGCACCTGCGGGGCATCGCCCCACAGTCCGAGCAGCGCGCATTGACCGCCGGCGAGCGCCTCGATCGCCTGTTGCCAGCCCTCGTCGGCAACATCGGCGCGCGGCCAGGGCCGGTGTCCCTCGTGCGTCTTGCGGTGCGTGAACTTGCTGAGCAAGGCCATGGCGTTATCCCAATAACCTTGCGACTTTTTCGAAACCGGTGACCAGCGCCGGCGGCATGTAAATGCCGGCCGTGAACACGATGGCGAGATGGGTGAACATCGGCACATAGGACGCTTCCGCCGCCGCGGTTGGTCCGCGCGGCTCGCCGAAGGCAATGGTGTTGAGGCGCAGGAACAGGCCGCCGAGCGCGACCAGGATGCCGAACACCAGGATCGTCGCCAACCATGGCTCGCGCGCAAAGGTCGAGCTCACCACCAGGAACTCGCTCATGAAAATGCCGAGCGGCGGCAGCCCGGCGATCGCCACCACGCCGAGGACCAGACCCCAGCCCAGCACGGGATTGGTGACCGTCAGCCCGCCCATATCGGCGATTTTCTGCGTGCCCTTGACCTGCGCGATATGACCGACCGCGAAGAAGATCGCCGACTTGGCCAGCGAGTGCATGGTCATGTGCAGCAAGCCGGCGAAATTTGCGAGCGCGCCGCCCATGCCGAAGGCGAACACGATGATGCCCATGTGCTCGATGGAGGAATAGGCGAACATCCGTTTGATGTCGCGTCGCCGGTACAACATGAAGGCCGCGAAGACGCAGGAAATCAGGCCCATTGTCACCATCAACGGTCCGGGCGCGATTGCCGCCGGATTGAGCGCGAGCAGCATCTTGAAGCGCAGCAACGCATAGAGCGCGACGTTCAGGAGCAGGCCGGAGAGCACAGCCGAAATCGGGGTCGGGCCTTCGGCGTGCGCATCGGGCAGCCAGGCGTGCAGCGGCGCAAGGCCCACCTTCGTGCCATAGCCGAGCAGCAGGAATACGAAGGCCACGTTGAGCAGCGCCGGATCGAATTTCGCGGCCTGCGTGACCAGCACGGTCCACACCATGGCGTCGAGCCCTTCCCCGACCACCGGCCGCGCCGCCATGTAGACCAGGATGGTGCCGAACAGCGCGAGCGCAATGCCGACGCTGCCAAGAATGAAATATTTCCACGCCGCTTCCAGCGCCTCATGCGTGCGGTAGATACCGACCATCAGCACGGTGGTCAGCGTTGCCATCTCGATCGCGACCCACATGAGGCCGATATTGTTCGCGACCAGCGCGAGGTTCATGGCGAACATCAGCGTCTGGTACATTGCGTGATAGAAGCGCACGAATGTTGGGGTCAGGCGCCCGATCTCGATCTCATGGCCAATATAACTGGCGCTGAACACGCTGGTGGTGAAGGCAACGAAAGTCGTCAGCACGATGAAGACCTTGTTGAGGTCATCCACCAGCAGATAGGACCCGGATTTAGGTTCGATGACGAAGAGCGAAGTGGCGATCAAAAAAGTGACCAGCGCGGCAACCACGTTCAGCCGGGCAGTTATGCGATAGCCAGGCATGGCAGCGAACAGCGCCGCCGCAACCGCCGGAACCAACAGAACGCCGGTGAGTGCGTCGATCATCGCCGCTCTCCGCGGAAACGGTCGAGCGCCTGCACGTCGACGGTGTCGAAGCGCTCACGGATGCGGAACAGGAAGATGCCGATCACGATGAAGGCGATGAGAACCGAGAAGGCAACGCTGATCTCGACCACCAGCGGCATGCCCTTGGCGCCGGTCGCCGCCAGCACCAGTCCATTTTCCAGCGACATGAAGCCGACGACCTGGCTGACCGCGTTGCGCCGTGTGACCATCATCAGCAGGCCGAGCAGCACCACCGACAGCGCGAAGGCGAGATCCTCGCGCGCCAGCGGATCGGCGTCCGCCGTTACCCGCAGCATCACCACCATGGATAGCGCGACCAGGCCCATGCCAAGCAGCATGGCGGGGCCGACGCCGACCACAGTTTCGATCTCGCGGTGGATACCGAGCCGCACGATGATCCGGTGCAGGGCGGTCGGGATGACGATGGCCTTGAACACCAACGCAATCACCGCCGTCAGATAAAGATGTGGCGCGTCCTGCACGAAGGCCTGCCAGGCGACAGAGGCCGCCAGCACGAGGGCATGCAATGCATAGATATTCAGCAGGGCGTAGAGCCGGTCCTGATAGAGCTGCATGAAGCTCACCAGCACTAGCGAGCCGGCCAGCAGATGAGCGATATCGAACGAGAGGCCACGCATCAGAGGCTCCGCGAGACGAACAACAGCAGGGTGGCCAGCAGGCCGAGCATCAGCGCCGCCCCCAGGAATGCCGGAACCCTGAACACGCGCATCTTCGCGATGGACGTTTCAAAAACCGCCAGCAGCGCGCCGCCGGTCGCGAGCTTGGTGGCATAGGTTGCCACGCCTATGACGATCGCGGTTGCACCCGCATCGGGCGGCGCAATGCCCCAGGGCGTGAACAGGCAGCCGATCAGCGAGATATAGAGGAGAAGCTTGAGCTCGGACGACAGATCGATCAGCGCCAGATGACGGCCGGAATATTCCAGCACCATCGCCTCGTGCACCATGGTGAGCTCGAGATGCGTTGCCGGATTGTCGATTGGAATGCGGGCGTTTTCGGCGATCGCCACCATAATCAGCGCGAGCAGCGCCAGGCCCAGTGACACGCGCAACCCCACCGCGGCCGAGACCATATGGGCGGCGATATTCGAGAGCTGCGTCGAGCCGGCAACCAGCGCCACCGTAAACATGATCATCAGCATTGCCGGCTCGGCGAGCGAGGCGATCATCACCTCGCGGCTCGACCCGATGCCGCCGAAGCTGGTGCCGACGTCGAGCCCGGCGAGCGCGAGGAAGAAACGCGCGCTGCCAAGCAGCGCGATGATGGCGATGAGATCGGCCGACCACGAGAACAACAGGCCGCTGCGAAATGTCGGGATCAGCGATGCGGCGACCCAGGTGCCGGCGAACACCATGTAAGGAATGACACGGAACAGCCAAGACGCGCTTTCGGCGAGCACCACCTCTTTGCGCATGAGCCGAACGAGATCACGATAGGGCTGCAACAGCGGCGGCCCTTGCCGGCGCAGCAGGCGCGCTTTCACCTTGCGCACGAGACCGGTGAGCAGCGGCGACAGCAGCAATATCAAAAGCATCTGTGCGCCCTGAAAGGCGAAGTCGCGAATCAAGGCCATATGGCGAGCACCAGCAGGAGCAGCACCAGCGCCGCAAACACCAGCGTGAGATAGCTGCGGATGGTCAGGAATTGCAGGACATTGAGGCGCTCGGCGGCGTAGCCGATGAAAGCGGCAATCGGTGCGTAGCCAGCGTCCCAGATCAAATCGCGCAACTCGACGGTGAAGCGCGCCGGCGCGGTCGATCCAGGCGGCGGCATCTCGCCGACTTCGCGCGCGCGAAACACGCTTGTGCCAAAAACGCGGCGGATCGGCTGAGCGAAGCTCGACGCGGTATACTGTGTCGATGGCCGCGGGTCGGGATAGCCGCAATCCCAGGCCGGCGCGCGTCGCAATTTGTCCGAGGCCAGCCTGTGAATGGCAAAGGCGGCGAGCGAGCCTGAAAGCGTCACAAAGATGAACACGAGCAGCCCGTTATAGGAGCTGCGGCTTTCAGCGATCGGCACAACAGTCAGCCAGTCGAGGCCGGACTGATGCGGCATGCTCATGCCGACCAACGCTTGCGTCACCGGCGCCAGCGCGTCGATGAAGATGCCTGGCAGGACGCCGGCAACGAGACACAGCGCGGCGAGGAAAAACATGGCGGCAAGCGAATTGCTATCGGTCTCGCGGGCGTCCGCGGCGGCCGGCGTGCGCGGGCGTCCCAGGAAACTCACCCCGAAAGCCTTTACAAAACAGGCAGCGGCCAGCGCCGCCGACAGCGCCAGTAGCGCGCCCACCGCCGGCACCAGGAATTTCAGGCCCCAGGACGGCAGCTGCGGGCTGAGCAGAATGGCCTGGAACGTCAGCCATTCCGACACGAAACCGTTGAGCGGCGGCAGTGCCGAGATCGCAACGCAGCCGACGAGGAACACGAAAGCCGTCTGCGGCATACGGTGGATCAGGCCGCCGAGATGCTCCATGTCGCGTTCTCCGGTTGAATTGAGTACCGCACCGGCGCCGAAGAACAAAAGACTCTTGAAGATGGAATGATTGAACACATGAAACAGGGCGGCGGTGAGCGCCAGTGCCGCTGCGACCTCCATACCGTACGCCTTGAAGGCAAGCGCAAGCCCGAGGCCGATATAGATGATGCCGATATTCTCGACCGTGTGGTAGGCGAGCAGACGTTTGAGGTCGTGCTGCATCAACGCATAAAGCACGCCCATCACCGCGGTGACGCCTCCGACCGCCAGCACCAGCATACTCCACCACCACGCAGGCGGGCCGAGCAGATCGAACGCAATGCGCACGAAGCCGTAAACCGCAACCTTGGTCATCACGCCGCTCATCAACGCGGAGACGTGGCTTGGCGCCGCCGGATGTGCGAGCGGCAGCCAGGCATGTAGCGGGACGACACCGGCCTTCGATCCGGCGCCGACAAGCGCGAGGATCAGCACCAAGGCGGCGAGTTCGGCAGAAGGATGTGACGCGCGGATGGCGTCGAACGCATAGTTACCGTTGGCGCCAGCGAGCAGGCCGAAGCCGAGCAACAGCGCCAGTGTGCCGAAGCCCGCCATCAAGAGATAGATGTAGGCCGCCCGCACATTCTCACTGACGCGGTGATGCGCGATCACCAGCGCCCATGACGTAAGGGACATGAATTCCCACGACACCAGGAAGCTGAAGGCGTCATCGGAGAGCACGACCAGATTCATGGCGGCGAGATAGGCAGGATAGAACGGCAGAATTCGCTCGGGTGTTCCTTCATGGCGGCCGTAGCCGAGCGCGAACAGGCTCGCAGCCGCGCCGCCGAGGTTGACGACGATCATGAAGAAAGAGGCGAGCGCGTCTATCCGGAAATGCGCGCCCAGCCAGGGCAGGCCAAGCGGTAAGACTACGGTGGACACAGCCGGTGCGGAGAGGCTGATAACTCCCACCACGCCCAGCGCCAGTGTGGCGATCAGGCTCGCGCCATAGATGATGTCACTGGCGCGCGGCGAAGCAGCTGCGATGATCGCGATCGGCGCCAGTGCCAGGAGTGCCGCCACACCATAAAGGGCGTACACGACCGTCATGGCGGCGTACTCTTCAAACGCACGCCGCGACCGCCGCCGAGACTGCTTGCGCCTTCGCCGATCAGTTCGATCCCGCCGGCAGCGAGGGCGTCGACCAGTTTCATCAATGAGTCGACATTGCCGCGAACCACACCATCCGACGCTTCCATGCGCTGGATGGTGGGCAGCGACAGCCCGCACCGCTGCGCCATTTCGCGTTGGTCGATGCCCAGGAGCGCCCGGGCGGCGCGCAACTGACCCGAAGTGATCATGCGATGGCTCTAGCGGCTTAAAGCGTAATATATAATGTTTTATATAGCTATTATGATGTGTCAAGCATCATAATTCGCATATCGCGTCCCGCTGCTTATTCCGGCATCTCGTCATGGCGCACGTTTGGCTGCAACAGCACGCAGGCGGCAGCGGCGAAAATCATCGCAAATCCGATGATATCGGGCATCGTCAGGCGTTCGCCGAGCACGATCGTGGATGCGGTCACGCCGATCACCGGCACCAGCAGTGAACCGAGCGAGGCCGTGACGGTCGGCAGGCGTCCGACGATCGACCACCACAGGAAGTGGGCCAGCCCGACACCGAACAGCCCGACGAAAAGTACCGCCAGGATCGTCTCGTTCCGGAGCGGCCAGAGATGCGGATGGCCTTCGAACAGGATCGTGCCGGCGGTGATGAAAACCAGGCCGAACAACAATTGCCAGGCTGCGTTCGCCAGCGGCTCCATCGTGACCTTGGCCCATTTGATATAGACGGTCGCAATCGTCCAGCTGAACGCGCAGCCGAGCGAATAGAAAACGAATGGCGGAAATCCGCTGGCGAACAGGGGCCACAAAAGGACCGTCACCCCGAAAACACACAGCGCGAATGCGAACCAGCCGATCGCGTTGAGCCGTTCACCGAGCACGAAGCGGCTCAGCACCGTCGTCCAGATCGGCATCGAATAAGTAATGATGATTGCGCGCGAGGTCGCCCCGCTCAACTGGGCGAACCCGGAGAGGATTTGAAAGCCGGCAACATTGAAGAAGCCGGCGATCATCACATGGATGTATTCATTGCGTGGCACACGCATATTGTGGCCGGTAAAAATCGCGGCCCCGAACAAGGTGGCGGCGCCGATGGCGGAACCGGCGACACGCAGGCTCCACGGACTTACTTCCCGCAGTGCATAGGCCGCGGCAATCCAGTTCAGGCCCCAGGCAAAGGCGAGCAGTACCACCAGCAGTTTGGCCGTGGCGGCGGCGTCGCCTTGCGTTTTCGGCTTCGGCATGAACTTGGGGACCCGGCGGGGCGAATGACGCGTCTGTGTGCGATTGCGTCCGCTATAGCGGGCGCGTCCTCACATTGCGAGGTATCCCTGCGATGCAAATTCGACGGTAAGTACATGCACCAGCCCTGCTGCGAACAGGTCCGCGTGTTGCACCGCCATCCTCGCTGTGTTAGCTAGCCCTCGATTTCAGGGGGTTTCCGTAGGCTTCTGCGACGTCCCCAGAGATCGGAATTCCCTCTTGGATTCCAATAGTTTGCGCCGCCTCCCGCGACGGCGTCCGGCCTGTGAATGAAGTCATAGCAACGAGCGTCCCCAGTGGCAGGCGAAGGTTCGATCATCTCCGGTATGGCTGGCCGATACGCGGGCGCTCTTTTCGAGCTTGCCCTCGACAACAAGGCTGTCGACGCCGTCAAGAAAGACCTCGACCAGTTCGACGCAATGGTTTCCGGCAGCGCCGATCTCAACCGCTTGATCCGCAGCCCGGCCTTCGATGCCGACGAGCAGCTCAAGGCGCTGTCGGCAATTCTCGCCAAGGCGGGCATCACGGGACTCGCCGCGAATTTTCTCAGGGTCATCACGACCAACCGGCGGCTGTTCGCGGCGCGCGACATGATCCGCGCCTACCGTGCGCTGGTGGCCCGTCACAAGGGCGAGGTCACCGCGCAGGTGACAGTCGCCGAGAAGCTCAATGATAAAAATATCGACGCGCTCAAGAGCGCGCTCAAGTCGGTGACCGGCGGCAAGGACATCGACCTCGACGTCAAGATTGAGCCGGCCATCATCGGCGGGCTGATCGTCAAGGTCGGCAGCCGCATGGTCGACAGTTCACTCCGCACCAAACTCAATTCGATCAAGCTTGCGATGAAAGAGGCCCGCTGATGGATATCCGCGCCGCAGAAATTTCCGCCATCCTGAAAGAGCAGATCAAGAACTTCGGCCAGGAAGCCGAAGTCTCGGAGGTCGGCCAGGTGCTCTCCGTCGGCGACGGTATCGCCCGCGTCTATGGCCTCGACAATGTGCAAGCCGGCGAGATGGTCGAGTTCGAGAACGGCACCCGCGGCATGGCGCTCAATCTCGAAACGGACAATGTCGGCATCGTGATCTTCGGCGCCGACCGAGAAATCAAGGAAGGCCAGACCGTCAAGCGCACCGGCGCCATCGTCGACGTACCGGTCGGCAAGGGCTTGCTCGGTCGCGTCGTCGACGCGCTCGGAAACCCGATTGACGGCAAGGGCCCGATCAAGGCCGACAAGCGCGCGCGCGTCGACGTGAAGGCGCCCGGCATCATCCCGCGAAAATCGGTGCATGAGCCGATGGCGACCGGCCTCAAGGCAATCGACTCCCTCATTCCGATCGGCCGCGGCCAGCGCGAGCTGATCATCGGCGACCGTCAGACCGGCAAGACCGCGATCGCGCTCGATACCATTCTCAACCAGAAGCCGCTGAACGCGCAGCCGGATGAGAAGATCAAGCTCTATTGCGTATACGTTGCCATCGGGCAGAAGCGCTCCACGGTTGCGCAATTCGTGAAGGTACTCGAGGAGCAGGGCGCACTCGATTATTCGATCATTGTCGCGGCGACTGCTTCCGACCCGGCCCCGATGCAGTACCTCGCGCCGTTTTCCGGCTGCACCATGGGCGAATATTTCCGCGACAATGGCATGCATGCCGTCATCATCTATGACGATCTGTCCAAGCAGGCCGTTGCCTATCGCCAGATGTCGCTGCTGCTGCGCCGCCCGCCAGGCCGCGAAGCCTATCCCGGCGACGTGTTCTACCTGCATTCCCGCCTGCTCGAGCGCGCGGCCAAGATGAATGACGAAAACAAGGCGGGTTCGCTGACGGCTCTGCCGGTGATCGAGACGCAGGCCAACGACGTGTCCGCGTATATTCCGACCAACGTGATTTCGATCACCGACGGGCAGATCTTCCTGGAGACCGACCTGTTCTATCAGGGCATTCGCCCGGCGGTGAACGTCGGCCTCTCGGTGTCGCGGGTCGGCTCGGCCGCCCAGACCAAGGCCATGAAAAAGGTTGCCGGCCGCATCAAGGGTGAGCTGGCGCAATACCGCGAAATGGCGGCTTTTGCGCAGTTCGGCTCGGACCTCGATGCCACCACCCAGCGCCTGCTCAATCGCGGCGCGCGGCTGACCGAGCTTCTCAAGCAGCCGCAGTTCTCGCCGCTGAAGATGGAAGAGCAGGTCTGCGTGATCTATGCCGGCGTCAACGGCTACCTCGACCCGCTCGATGTTGCGCGCGTGCGCGCGTTCGAAAGCGGGCTGCTCAGCCTCATTCGCACCAAGCACGCCGATCTGCTCGACAGCATTCGCAAGAGCGGTGATCTGTCGGATGCCGACGGGGCCAAGCTCAAGGCCGTGGTTGACGGCTACGCGAAGACTTTCACTTAAGACTGTCATGGCCGGGCTTGTCCCGGCCATCCCGATGAATTGGGCACCATGCCCTCCTAGCGAGATGCCCGGCACAAGGCCGGGCATGACAAAGAAGAGAGATGAGTAAAACGGCTAAGAGCGACTGAGAAGATATGGCCAGCCTCAAGGACATGCGCGTTCGCATCGCCGCGACCAAGGCGACGCAGAAGATCACCAAGGCCATGCAGATGGTCGCGGCGTCGAAGCTGCGTCGCGCGCAGAGTGCTGCCGAAGCCGCGCGCCCCTACGCCGAGCGCATGGGCAAGGTGCTGGGTTCGATCGCGGCAGCGGTGGCGGGCAGCGATTCCGCGCCGCGGCTGCTTGCCGGCACCGGCGCCGACAAGGTGCATCTTCTGGTGGTCTGTACCGCCGAACGCGGCCTGTGCGGCCCTTTCAATTCGTCGATCGTGCGGCTGGCGCGCGAGAAGGCCAATGCCCTGATGAATGAGGGCAAAGAGGTCAAGATTCTGTGCGTCGGACGCAAAGGGCAGGATCAGTTGCGCCGCGTCTACAGCAAGCAGATCATCGAGACGATTGAGCTGCGCGGCGTGCGCACCATCGGTTTCGAGCAGGCCGACATGATCGCCAAAAAAATAGTCACGCTATTCGACGAAGGCGCGTTCGATGTCTGCACGTTGTTTTTCTCGCGCTTTCGGTCGGTGATCGCGCAAATTCCGACCGCGCAGCAGATTATTCCGCCGGTGTTCGAAAAGGCCGTCGAGGCGGGTCCCGCCGCTGCCTACGAATATGAGCCGGAAGAGGAAGAAATCCTCGCCGAGCTGCTGCCGCGCAATCTGTCCGTGCAGATATTTCGCGCGCTTCTGGAAAATGCTGCCTCCGAGCAAGGCGCCCGCATGAGCGCCATGGACAATGCCACCCGCAACGCGGGCGAAATGATCCGCAAGCAGACACTCACCTATAACCGCACCCGTCAGGCGATGATCACCAAGGAGCTGATCGAGATCATCTCCGGCGCCGAGGCGCTTTAATTCTGTAACGAGGACGATATGGCGACACCCAACGCAGTCGGAAAAATCACGCAAGTCATCGGCGCAGTCGTCGACGTGCAGTTCGAAACGCATCTGCCGGCAATTCTGAACGCACTCGAGACGACGAATGGCGGCAATCGCCTGGTCCTCGAAGTTGCCCAGCATCTCGGCGAGTCGACGGTGCGCACCATCGCAATGGATTCATCCGAAGGCCTAGTGCGAGGTCAGGACGTTACCGACACCGGCCAGCCGATCGAGGTGCCGGTCGGCCCGGAATTGCTCGGCCGAATCATCAATGTGATCGGCGATCCGGTCGACGAAGCGGGTCCGGTCAAGGCCAAAAGCAAACGCGCGATCCATCAGGAAGCGCCGACCTACACCGACCAGTCGACCGAGGCGCAGATTCTGATCACCGGCATCAAGGTCGTCGATCTGCTCGCGCCTTACGCAAAGGGCGGCAAGATCGGGCTGTTCGGCGGCGCCGGCGTCGGCAAGACCGTGCTGATCATGGAGCTGATCAATAACGTCGCGAAGGCGCACGGCGGCTATTCGGTATTTGCCGGCGTTGGCGAGCGTACGCGCGAAGGCAACGACCTCTATCACGAGATGATCGAATCCGGCGTCAACAAGGACCCCAAGAAGGGTTCGGTCGACGGTTCGAAATGCGCACTTGTGTACGGCCAGATGAACGAACCGCCGGGCGCCCGCGCCCGCGTCGGCCTCTCCGGTCTCACAGTCGCGGAATATTTCCGCGACCAGGGCCAGGACGTGCTCTTCTTCGTCGATAACATCTTCCGCTTCACGCAGGCGGGTTCGGAAGTGTCGGCGCTGCTTGGCCGTATTCCTTCGGCGGTGGGCTATCAGCCGACGCTCGCAACCGACATGGGCGCGCTGCAGGAGCGCATCACCACCACCACCAAGGGCTCGATCACCTCGGTGCAGGCGATCTACGTGCCCGCCGACGACTTGACCGATCCCGCACCGGCGACGTCGTTCGCGCATCTTGACGCCACCACCGTGCTGTCGCGCGATATCGCCGCCAAGGGCATCTATCCGGCGGTCGATCCGCTCGAACTCCACCTCGCGCATGCTGTCGCCGTTGATCGTTGGCGAAGAACATTACGCGGTGGCCCGACAGGTCCAGCAGATCCTGCAACGCTATAAAGCGCTGCAAGACATCATCGCGATCCTTGGCATGGACGAGCTGTCGGAAGACGACAAAACAGCCGTGGCACGCGCCCGCAAAATCGAGCGCTTTCTTTCACAGCCGTTCCACGTGGCCGAAGTGTTCACCGGTTCGCCCGGAAAGCTCGTCGACCTCGCCGACACCATCAAGGGCTTCAAGGGCCTGTGCGAAGGCAAGTACGACAACCTGCCGGAAGCCGCCTTCTACATGGTCGGCACCATTGAAGAAGCGGTCGAGAAGGGCAAGAAACTCGCGGCGGAAGCGGCCTAGCGGCGATGCTAAGACAACCCAACCTGATTGCATTCTTGTTGGTCGGGCTGGCGATCGGCGGTTTGACTGGATATCTGACGCGTCCGGAATCGACCGAGATCAAATTGGGTCCGCTCAGTGTCGAGGTGCGCAGTAATGAGATGGCGCGCGGTGGTGGGCCGCTGACCAGCAGCCAGGTGCAGCACATCG
Source organism: uncultured Alphaproteobacteria bacterium (assembly GCA_963819915.1). Taxonomy (GTDB): domain Bacteria; phylum Pseudomonadota; class Alphaproteobacteria; order Rhizobiales; family Xanthobacteraceae; genus Pseudolabrys. Next base: position 5,840 of record CAWFXX010000005.1, on the reverse strand, counting down.
CGATCTTGACCGCGATCGGCGGGGTTATCGGGCTGGGTGTGGGTTTCGCAGCCGGCAAGCGCAAAGGTTGAGTGAACGATGGCTAATTTCCATTTCGAACTGGTGTCCCCGCAAAAGCTGCTGTTTTCCGGCGACGTGGAACAGGTCGACGTTCCCGGTGCGGAAGGTGAATTCGGCGTGCTTGCGGATCACGCGCCGATGGTCACCACGCTGCGTCCCGGCATCCTGACCGTCTATGGCGCCGGCGGCGCACAGAAAATTGTCGTGCTGGGCGGCTTCGCCGAAGTCTCGGCGCAGGGTCTGACGGTTCTCGCGGATGCAGCAGAAGCGGTCGAAGATTTCGATCGCGCCACGATCGCAACGCGCATCGGCGAACTGGAAAGCCAGATCGCGAAGCTGGAGCCGGGGTCGGACCTCGACAAGCTCATTACGCGGCTCGATCATTTCAAGGACGTCGATCGCCACCTGACCGGCACGGCGATGCACTAGGCCATGCACGCGTAAATCGCGAGATTGGTCGATGTCCGTTCTTACCCCGAAAGCGGACATTTGCAGTGCACTAGGTCATGTCTGCTAAGTGCCAATAGTGGACTCGATGCTCCAGCGAGCCCGCTGAGATAATTCCGTGCCACCAAGATCGCGATCCGCGAAAGTGGGCGGCCCATTTCCTTGGCCCGCGCGCCAGACAAATCCAACTTTGGAAAGTCGCCGCTTGCGTTCGTTGCCCATCGTAATTCTTCTGCGCCGTTGGGTGCTGACCCAGAGACCAAGCTTTAGTCCATCTTCAATATGTTTGATGGGCACATAACAGTGACCTTCGCGGGCCTTGAACGCTTTCAATGCCGCAATTCCTTGTTCCCACAGCCAGTCTCGTCTGCTCCACACAAACCCAATGCTGATCAATTGCTTCTTTCGCTTAGGCGATACCGCGTCTTCGGTATAGCGTTGAACTGCTACCCATTGTCCAAGTCTGTATCCGCCCTCGACATGGTGGCGCGGCACACGACAATGGCCCTCGCGCTGTTTGAATTTCAAAAGCGCGTAAAAACCCCGATTCCAAGTTTTGTCGTCATAGATGCCTTTCGGTCCAGAGCGCATGGCTTCCCCCCGCTCAATTAACCCTAGGCTCAATCGCACTCTGCGGCCCATGCGACATTGACTTTGGTCAAAAGCATCAGGTCTACAAACCCAAAGGTCGTCGGGCTTAAGGCTCGGTTCGATCTGAAAATCAAATCGGGGCTAATTTGATGCAAATCAACACCCCGGGCGGCGCGTTACTGTTGCTAATAAAAGCCAACTAGAGGGAATCGCAAATGAGGTCGCAACATGAAAAGGGCTGGGCTCAGGTGCCTAATAATTGCGAATGCGATCATCGCGCTTAATGTCTGCGCGTCGGCTCAAAATGTCGATTTAGGCAAAACAGAATACCGGTCTGGCTGTGCGGCATGTCATGGCTTCGATGCAAAAGGCAATGGGCCGATTAGTAAAGAGCTAAAGACGCATCCCGCTGATTTGACGGTGCTCGCCAAGAAAAATAACGGCGTGTTTCCTTTCGATAATGTGCACAAAATAATCGACGGACGCGATCCGCTTGTCAGTCATGGCACTCGTGAAATGCCAATTTGGGGATACCGATTCACTCCACCCCACTACAATTTACAAAACGCTGACGACAATATTTTGTCACCTCCCGCGTCGTCGGAAGCTATTGTAAGCAGTCGCATCTTGGCGGTCATCGACTACCTAAATCGCATACAAGAGAAGTGAGTGATAAAGGCGCGCCATGGAATTGATTGTCGTACCATTGATCGTCGCCTGGATTATATGGGCGGTATGGAGATCATGGACGAAATGGCAATCGTCAGATAAGGCTCGTTTGGACGAGGCGTGGCGTGTAGTTCTTAGTGATCCAAAATATATTCACCGCCGTCGCTCTGAAGAGTTTAAACGTGAAGTGGAAGCGCAGGCTCGTATGGTCGAAGAGCGTGTACGTAAACTCGAGGGCCTATAGTAATTCGGCCGCCACGCTGAGCACTCGACATTTTATTGCCATGACAAGGCTGCGAATGTCCGCTTTGGGTCACAAGCGGACATGTGCAGTGCACTAGTCGATGTCCGCTAAGTGCCAATAGCGGACGTGTCCGGCGCAGCAAGAAAACGTTCAATCACTTGGTCGGCGCGAGCAATTTCCGCTTAAAGAAAGTATTGCGCGATGCCAGCAATGCTCAGAGGAATGCCAAATCCAAACCCCGCTGTAATTGCAATTCCGACCACAGTTTCCAAGCCCGGGACACGGAGAAAATCTTTCTTCGTGCCGTCCTTGTTTGCTTTGCAAAAAGCCATCCCGATGATCGCTGCTGCAAGACAAAAAACTCCAAATACAAAAGTGCCCAAGTGTGATCCCCCATTGGTTTCCTGCGCAGCGTAGGGGAACTGGACGAATACCGACCATTAAGAAACGAATGTCGGCCATTAAAACGGCATAAAATCACACAGCGCGTTTCATACTTCCAGAAACCGTGGCAAATGCGGTAGCGGAAATTCCGGTCCTTCATCGCTACCCAAGATACAAGGGACTAGTACATGACCTCCCACGCAGGTGGCTGTTCGTGCGGCTCCGTACGATACGCGATTGACGACTATTTGTATGTCTTGGCTTGTCATTGCCAAGCTTGCAAAAAGCGGACAGGAAGCGCGTTCGGCGTTTCTGTTGTGGTCGATAACGCGAGCGTTACCAAGCTTGGGGCGAGACCAAGACCTTCACGCGCAAGGCCGAAAGCGGACGGTCGGTTGATTATGCGTTCTGTCCGAATTGCAACGACCATTCGGTGGAGTATCAAGGCCGCTCCACATCGCAAAATATTTGCCGGTGGGACTATTGATAACATGAGCCAGTTGACTGTTGCTGGCGAGATGTACACCGAAACAGCGATATCTTGGGCGCGGCTTGGATGTGAATTGTCCCGATCCGGCGAACTCGACAATGATTTTCGAGCGGCCTTGATAGAGCAATCTAAGCAGCTTCGTTGAATATGTTCTTCTCAGTCAGAGACCGCGGCAATTACGCCCAATGTCCGCTTTCGGTCAAAAGCAGACATGTGCGGTGCACTAGCGATGTCCGCTAAGTGCCAAAAGCGGACATCGCGAGCGGCATTCGCGTCAACAAAAAACTCCCGAGCATCGCACTCGGAGGTTTCCGGGTCACATACAAACTTGATCGGGCAGCGTACTTCGGCGTCTTGCGCCAGCGGCCAAAGCCTGAGCCGCCAGCCAGAAGTGCGTACAGCTTGCGTGGTGTCATAACACTTCGTTGTAGAACCCAAGTCTTTTTACGCAGCCGCGCCAGTCGATTTCCGGAACAGCTTTCACCTCCACTTGAAATTCATTCCCGGCCTGTTTTTTGACCAGATTTATGATTGTGTCTTGTTCGTCCGGATCTAGATCTGTCCTGCCACCCACTTCAACAACGAGCGTTCCAATGGCGGTTTGCCTGATCCGGTAGTCCTTAAATTCGGGAAGCTTTGCAATTAGCGATGCCCCCAAATAAAATGGCGAAATCGTTCCGTCGCGGTGCTTCAGCAGATTTTTCCCGCGGCCATAAACATTTGAGAGTGTCGGCCCCAGATGACCGCATGCGCACTCGGGCGCAATTGCGGCAAGATCCCCGATATCGTAGCGAATGAATGGCGTTGCGTATGAATGCAGGTGCGTAACCAAAACGCGACCGAGCCTGTGCGAGCCCAGCCGGAAAGATTGGTCGAAGTCACTTCCACAATGACGTTACTGGTGGCTACGTGATAATTTCCAGGACTATGTTCGCACTCGAACCCGATCGGACCGATCTCTTGCGCTGAATAAGTCGAGCGGACCGGAATGCCTTGAGACATCAACGCTTCGCGCAAACCGGGATCGACTGCATCGGCCACCGAAACCCACATGCGCAATCCAGCACGTTTCAGAGCGTAGAGATCGATCGACTGCAGCAATGTTTCGACGGTCCACTGCGCCGTGACCAAATAGCCGATCGAATCGCGTTCGATCTCCTCGCGGAACCGCATCGTCTCGGGACGAAAGTACTCAATGACTTTGTTCGAGCCGCAGTCAAAAAAAGAACTTAGAGGGCCGAGCCACGCCTCCGATCTCGTGACCTTCAATCCCTCTTTATGCAGGTGCGGGGCATAGTCGATTTGCACACGATTGAGTCTGAGATCGCGCCCTTCCAGGAAGTACTGTGCAACCGAGCGGACGTGATTGTAACGCGCGTTCATGCCAGACCCGAAGAATTTGACCGGCACACCCGATGAGCCCGACGTCGAACTGTTGTGGACGGCGATCTGATCGCTCGGGCGCAGGAGCGGGCCCTCGTTGACGATCTGTTTAACCACGCTGCCGCGGTCAAGAATGGGAAGCGATGATAACGTCACGCCCGATTGTTTTCGCGCGCCAATTCGTTGCCGCCAAAACGTCGAGCGCTCGGCGGCGTGTTTGATCAGGTTGTACAGTTGTGCCGTTTGCCAATGCTCGCGCGCAAGCGGGTTTCCTGTCTCGATTGCTCCAATGTCGAAAATTGCCGAAAGAAAGTTCTTCGGCTCTGGATCGCAAAAAGTCATCGGCTTTTCGCTGAAAGCCCGTTTTCTTATCGGCATGTCTGAAAAGTCGAGGCGCATGCAACTACGGGCTTGCATCAATGCTAGCGGGGTTTCATTTGCTCCGATCGACCCCCTTGGGGCCGGGCAAATGTGAACGGTCGGTTGGCAATCTATACTACTGATGTGAGGGTCTGCGGTGGCGCCGCTAGAAGTGGAAATTCAAACCACCGCGAACGACGTGATCGGTGAACTTGCTCGTAACATGGGTGGTTGTAAGCCCCGACGAGACCGCCGCATCCAACGTGCCAAGATCCAAGTAAAGGTATTCGACTTTCCAGGTCCACCGCGGATCCCACGCCACACCTTCAACGCCGCCCCCAGCTGTCCACCCAGCGTTCACATCTGCATTTGAGAATGGAGTGGAGGATAGCGTAGCGACTCCGAAGATGTCACTACTCATTCCCGAGATCGACACACGGCCGTATGCAAGACCTCCCGTCGCATAGAGCAGGATGCGGCGGTCGAAGACATAGCCGAGGCGCCCGCGTACCGTGCCAAACCACTCGATTTTTGTCTCATAATTCGTGGTCACGCCCTCGATGTCCACTGTGTCAAATCGCGTACCCGGGCTTCTCCCCGGACGCCTGGATGTCTGCCTCAACGCCGATAAGCCAGTTCGGATCGAGCTGCCAATTATAGCCGAGTTGTCCGCCGCCGATGACACCGTCCGCCTAACGGAATCCGATGCTGCAATAGACGTAGCAAAGCCGGAAATACTGAAATCGGACCCGGCACGGCCCCAGCTGCCGCCGACATTGGCGCCAGCATACCAGCCCATCCAGGGATCAAACACGGGCGCAGGAGCTTGATAGGCGGAGTTACCGCCGAGTTGCCTGCCAGCGCTCCGGCGCCACAGGTGGCTAAGGCGGTCGTGGCGAGCAACCCCAAACCGAGGCGGTGCATCCCAGTCCCCTGAGCGATGACGGACGAGAATGTAGCTGCGAGTACAGTGGGTCAAGGAGACCAGACAGGCCGATTGTATACGACGACTACAAGCGGCGCGTGGGCTACAGAACAGACAGGACTGGTAAAACAGAGGGGGCGATTTCAGTGCCCGCATCGCTGTCCGCTTTGGCTCATTAGCGGACATCTTGCAGTGCAAGCGCGATGTCCCCTTTACCCCCAAAGCGCACAATTTGGCGGTGGGGCAGATCGGACTGCGGCGCATACGCGCAAATAGGCTGAAATACT
>CAWFXX010000004.1:0-412820 GCA_963819915.1 uncultured Alphaproteobacteria bacterium | reverse complement strand
CGGGATCATGTTGCCGGTGACGATCTCGGCACCTGCCGCCTTGAATGCGGATATTTGCGAGGTGAAGTCGTTGTTCATCAGCTGATAGCGACCGGGGTCGTGCAATTTGTAGCCGGCCGACGCCAAAGCCGGCGGCAAGCCGAGCTTGGCATCACCCCAGGCATTGCCGTCGGCGTCGTTGGGAAGAGCCCGCCGACGATCTTGTTGGTTGGCAGCGTGTCCCACAGCGCAAGGAACGAGGCGATCACATCCTCAAGGCCCCAGAAGAAATGATAGGTCCAGGTGAACCCTTTTTTCGGGTCACCCTTGCGGCCGAAAAAGTAAGGCTGCCACGGACAGTTTGTGGTGATGCAGGGCACTTCATTGACTTCGGCCTGCTGGGACACCGGATTAGTGGTGTCCGGCGTGGCGGAGCCGACGATCAGGTTGACCTTATCGCCGAGGATGAGTTCGGACGCGACTTCCGCGGCGCGGCTGCCGCTCGACTGGCTGTCCTTCGAGATGATCTCGACCTTGTATGTCTTTCCTCCATTGGCAAGACCTTGGCTCAGGATGCCGCGCACCTGTTCGAGGATGAATGTATCGGCTTCTCCGAAGCCGGCGAGCGGGCCGGGCTCTTTGGGCTGACATGGCCGATCTTGATCACCTGCGATTGCGCCTCTGCCGGCAGAGCACGCAGAACGGCGGGAGCGGCGATTGCACCAAGTCCGGTCTTGACGAGCGTGCGGCGCGAGATTGTCGAACGGTCGGTCATGATCTCCTCCCTTGTCGCGCCGGTCAGGCGTCCTGGGCGCGCGCTTTTTTGAGATGCTGCAATACTTTCGAACGTAATGCCGCTTGCTGTTCCGGGCTCCATTTGCGGAAGCCCTCCCCCGATTTGAAGCCGAGCTTTCCGTCCCGCACCAGTTTTTCGAGATAGGGCGAAGGGCGAGGACGGCTGTCGATATCCGGCAGCACAGTCTTGTAAATCGCCAGTGTCAGATCGGTGCCGACCATGTCGGCGTTCTCCAGCGGGCCGAGTACCGCGAGCCTGCGGCCGAACGCGGCCTTGATCACATTGTCCACGGTCTCGGCATCACAGATGCCTTGTTCGACCAATGCGACCGCCTCACGCCACAACGCGTGTTGCAACCGGTTGCCGATGAAGCCGGGCACGTCTTTCTTCACATGCGCGGGCTTTTTGCCGGCGGCGGCGTGGAGCTTCATCGTGAAGTCGACCGCCTTTGGCGTGGTCCATTGTGTCTCGATCACCTCCACCAGCGGCACCAGATAAGGCGGGTTCCACCAATGGGTGCCGAGCGCGCGTTCGCGCTTCTGCAATCCCTGCATGATCGACGTGATTGGAATGACCGACGTATTGCTGGCGAGGATGGTGTCCGGCCTCACGTGCTTCTCGATTTCGCCGAACAATTTTTGCTTGAGCGGCAAATCCTCCAGCACTGCCTCGACCACGTAGTCCGTCGCGCGTACTGCTTGTGCGAGATCGCCGACCGGCGTCACCCGCTCGACCGCGCTCTGGTCGTCGCCGAGGTCTTTCAGGTTGGTGATGATGCGTGCCCTGGCGGTGTCGAGATTGGCCTTTACAAAGTCATAGATCGTTACGTCGTGGCCGGCGAGCGCAAACACCTGAGCGATGCCGTGGCCCATCAGGCCGGCGCCGATTACCGCGATGCGCGCTTTCGCCATTGTCATCCCGCCGTATAGCCACCGTCGGCATACAGGATGTGACCAGTGTAAAAGTCCGAGGCCTTCGACGCGAGAAACAGGAGGGGTCCCGCCAGGTCTTCCGGCTCGCCCAGGCGTCCTTTCGGCACGCGGGCGAGGAAGCCCTTGCGCACGGTCTGCGCACGTTCTGTGTCCTCGTACATCCAGGCGGTCAGCGGTGAACGGAAAACGGTTGGCCCCAACGCATTCACGGTGATGCCGGTTTCACCCCATTCACATCCCAAAGCCTTGGTGATGCCGTCGACCGCTGATTTCGATGCGCAATAGGCGCTGTAGCCGGCGGGATGGCCGAGCAATCCGCGCGCGGAGGACGTGAGGATCACCTTGCCGCCAGGTTTGCCTTCCTGGCCTTGCTTGAGCATTTGCTTGCCGGCCGCGCGCGCCATCAGCCATGATTAATTCACGTTGGCGTCCATCACGTCGAGGAAATCTTCTACTTTCTGGTCGACGATCTTCGATACCTTGTTGAGCCCGGAGGCGACAACAAGGATGTCAACGCGGCCAAATTTATCAACTGCGGCCTTGACGATCTTGTCGCAATTGTCTTCCGAGCTCGGCCGCAACGCGATGATCTCGGTCTTGCCGCCCAACTTCTCGCATTCAGCGGCAACTTTCTTCAACTCGTCGAGCTTGCTTGCCGCCAGCACGACATTGGCGCCCGTGCCGGCGAACGTCTTTGCGGCCAGCGCGCCGAAGGCACCCGAGGCGCCGGTGATAATGGCTGTCTTGCCCTTGATATCGAACAGGCCAAGCGGATTTTTCAGGAAGGCTTCGGACATCGGACGCTCCTCACAACTTTTCTTTTTGTCATGGCAATGACAAAAAACTATTTCGGCGGTGTTGCGACCGCGACCACGATGGAACACACCTCATTGCCGCGGTTGACGATCTCGCGTGTTTCATTTGGTTCGATCACGCAAGAATTCATTGGCCTTGAGCACCGTCTCCTTGCCGTTGACGATCACCGTTAACTCGCCACGCAGCACGAAGTAGACTTTCTCGGGCGGCGAGGCATCGGGACCTGCGCCGCCGCCTGGAAGAAAGTGTGAATAGCCGAACACAAGGCCCTTGGTGCCGCCGGCTTCGGCCCCAAACAGGCGAAGCGAGCTGTAGTTGCGGTGGTTTGGCGCCTCGTAAGGTTTGGCGTCCGCGAAACGTTTGACGTGCATCAGAACTTGCTCCCCTTCTCGATACGGAATTTCTGCTTGGGGTCGAGGATGGCGACCAGCCGCACAATGCAACCGTCGCCGCGGTCCCAATTCCAGGGAAAATAAGCGAAGGTCACGCGTTTTCCGGTGACCTTGTCGATGTCGCCACCGACATTCTCGATGCCCATGATTCCGTTTTTGAACAAAATGCGGTGCACCGGCTCCCATTCCGGGAAGTCGTCCTTCCAGTCACGCCCCCCGGACCATTCGCGATATTCCTCGGCGAGATGCGGGTGCAAAGGTCCGTTGCGCTGCGGGCCAATGGCGGTGGCGAGGGGATGGTCATTGGCCTGCGTGTCGTGGCCGACCACCTTGACCTTTTTCTTGACGAACCATTCTCCCGCTGACGGCACAAATCCAGGCGCGCGGCAGAAATAGTCTTCGCTGTCTTCGTAGTATTTGTGCCAACCGGTGTTGACGATCACGACGTCGCGAGGACGCACAATTTTGCCGCAGGCCTTTTCGAGGTCATCGCCGGTGATCGGCTCCCACTTGTTCTTTGGGATCGACACCACGATGCCGGAGCCGAAGAAATGCGGCAGCGGCACTTCGTCTATGAACGGTGTTCCCTGGATCACATGTGCCGGCGCGTCGATGTGCGTGGTGTTGTGCATTGACGTCGTAATGCGCTGAGACAGCACGCCCGACTTCGCCATGTAGTGAATACGTTCGATCTTCACGTCCTCGAAGTAAGGCCAGTTCGGGGATTGATAGCCGAAGCGATGAGACAGGTTATAGAACTCCAGCCCCATGCTGTTTTTGAGATTTTCTTCAAACATCACGCCGCGAATTCGTTTGGCCACGGCATCCTCCCTTTACGTTTGTTCGTTAGCGATTTGCAGTCAGCTCACCGCCGCCGTTAGGCGGCGGCGGAATTCATGTGGCGCTCCAGCGCGTTCTTGGTGGCGATCAGGCGCTCCGCAATCAGCGACTGGCGGTTGGCGAAGCGCTGGCTGGGCACCGGCACGGAAATGGCGACAGCGTTCCCGAGCGGATCGTGCAGGGCGACGCCGACGGCACATACTCCGAGAGTGTGTTCTTCACGATCATACGCAACGCCGCTGCGGCGCGCCGGCTTGAGATCGGCGAGCAACGCATCCAGACGCGTGAGCGTCTTCGGCGTGCGCGCTTCGTAAGTACGTCCGATCAGCGCGTCCACCGCGGAATCCGCCAGTTGCGCCAGATAGGCTTTGCCGTTGGCCGTGCAGTAAAGCGGGAACGTATCGCCGACCGCCGACACTGCGCGCAGGCGCTGCGAGCCTATGACCTGATCGATAAAGACCAGATGATCTTTCTTGACCGTCGAAAGGTCGACGGTTTCATGAAGCTCTTCCGACAATCGTTCCAGAAACGGCCGCGCCTGCGAAATGAAGTCGCTGCGCACAGACGCCGCCAGCCGCAGGATTGTCGGCCCAAGGCGCACACGCCCGTTCGGCGTTGCCGCAATCACGAGCTTTTCGGTTTCGAGGGCCGCAACGATGCGCTGGACGGTCGAGCGCGCGAGGTTCACGCGTTGGGCAATCTGGCCGAGGCTCAGCCCCGCATTCTCGTCCTCGAGCGCGCGCAAGATCGTGGCCGCACGCGCGATCACCTGCACCTGGCTTTTGTCATTGGTGACGAGACGAATTCATCACGCACTCCACCCCCGAACTGGCGATCTTTTGCCGCCTTGCATCGTGGGACAGGTTAGCCCAAAATCCGATACAGCTAAAAGAGAAAAATTGAGCCGCCGTCGCGGCCTGTGAGGAGCGCCATGGTCGAGAAAATCGCGCTGGAAGAGCACTTTCTGGATCCCGCCACCGAGCCTTACTGGCGCCCCACGATGGTCGATGTCGCGCCGGCCAAGACCGCGCAGCTCTATGCGAGCCTGACCGATTTCGACGATCAGCGGCTGGCGATGATGGACAAGACCGGCATTGCGCGCATGGTCCTGGCAATCGCCGGACCCGGCGTCCAGGCAGAGCGCGATACGGCGACGGCAGTGCGCGCCGCGCGCGCGTCGAATGATTTCCTGGCCAAGGAAGTGCAGAAGCGGCCGGACCGCTATTCCGGTTTTGCGCATCTGGCCATGCAGGACGCGAAGGCCGCCGCCGACGAGCTCGAGCGCTGCGTGCGCGACCTCAAGTTCCACGGCGCCATGATCAACGGGCACACCAATGGCAAATATCTCGACGACAGGTCGTATGATCCGTTCTGGGAGCGCGCCGCGGCGCTCGGGACGGTAATCTATCTGCACCCCGCCGATCCGATGACGCCGCTTCCGGCGCTCGCTGGTTACAATGTGCTGGCGCGGCCAATGTGGGGCTGGGGCGTGGAGACCGGCTCGCATGCGCTCCGCATCATCTGCGGCGGCGTCTTTCATCGTTATCCGAAGGCGAAGCTCGTGCTCGGCCATCTCGGCGAGACATTGCCGTTCCAGCTCTGGCGCTTCGACAGCCGCTCGGCGCCCTATGGCTGGAACTTGCCGAAGCCGCCGTCGCAATATCTCAAAGAGAACGTCTGGGTGACGACCTCAGGCATGTACGATCTTCCGCCGGTGCGCTGCTCGGTCGATGCACTGGGGCGTGACCGCGTCATGTTCTCAGCCGATTTTCCGTTCGACTGGCCCGGCTGCGAATTCCTCGACACGGTGCCGCTCGACGAAGGCTTGCGCGCGGATATCGCGTACAACAATGCGGCGCGGTTACTGGGCCTCTAGGTCGTCATGCGCGGGCTTGACCCGCGCATCCCGATTAGTCGGGTAAGGCTGTGCCATCCCAAGCGAGATGGCCGGGACAAAGGCGAGCGAAGCGACGCCGTTCTTCGAACGGCTATGCCCGGCCATGACGCCTGCGGCGTCACTTCGCGTCGATCACCCGCACCGGCTTGCCGTCGAGAAAGGCGCGGATGTCCTCGACGACGTCGGGGAAATACTTCCGGTAGTTCTGCTCGCTGACATAGCCGAGGTGCGGCGTGATGACGACATTGTCCATCTTGCGGAATGGATGATCGAGCGGCAGCGGCTCGACGTCGAACACATCGAGGCCGGCGCCGGCAATCGTTTTGTTCTGCAGGGCCGCGATCAGCGCCTTTTCGTCGACGATCGGCCCGCGTGAGGTATTGATCAGGTAGGAACTCTTCTTCATCAGGCCGAGCTCTTTTGCGCCCACCAGCGCGCGCGAGCGGTCGCTCAACACGACATGGATGGTGATGAAGTCGGCGTTGCGGAACAGGTCGTCCTTGGAGACAAGCTCGGCGCCGCCGGCCTGCGCTTTTTCCGCCGTCAGGTTCTGGCTCCAGGCGATGGTCTTCATGCCGAAGGCCTTGCCGACTGTCGCCGAGCGCTGGCCGAGCTTGCCGAGCCCGATGATGCCAAGAGTTTGCCCGTCGAGGTCACGGCCAATCGTCACCTGCCAGGGCGCGCCGGCCTTAAGGCGCGCGTTTTCAAAGCCGATACGGCGGGTGAGTTCCAGCATCAGGCCGAAGGCAATGCCGGTGGTCGGGCTGCCGGCAGCACCGGTGCCGCAGACGGTGACGCCGCGTTCGGCGCAGGCTTTGACGTCAAACGAGTTGTTGCGGGCGCCGGTGGTGATCAGGAGCTTGAGGTCGGGCAGGGCCTCGATCACCTTGCGGGGGAATGGCGTGCGCTCGCGCATGCCGACCACGATTGTGAAGCCCTGGAGGGCCTTGATGGCCTCATCCTGGCTGGCAAACGGCTTGTTGAAGACCTTGATCTCGACGTCCTTGCTGACCGCCGACCAGTCGGCGAATTGCAACGCCACATTCTGATAGTCGTCGAGAATAGCAGCCCGAACCATGCGCACGCGCTCCTGAACTCACCCGGGTTAGTCCGGGCGGCGTCAATCTAGGGCGGGCAAACCGAAAAGATAGGGGGGTGTCAGACCGGCGGCTGGCCGTGCAAGTTGCCGTATTTGGCGCGCCAGGCCGGGCCGGGACCACGCATATAGTGCAATTCCGGGCGGTAGGGGCGGACCACGTCGCGGCTCAGTTCGCGCCATAGACCGGCGAGGAAGTTGCCGATCACCGTGAAGGGGCGGGGCAACAAGGCGAAAGCGGAACCGGAAATAGCCAATATGGCTCGACCCATGACGTAACTCCCACACCAACCAGGCGGGCCGGGTCGGCCCGCACATCCCTTTGTCGCCCCGTCCGGCGACCAGGTTCATGGAGGGTGATGATGGCGGTGAAGCGGTTAAAAACCGGTACCCGAAAGGCATACCAGCGGCATTTTTCCTATCAGCCTTTCCAGAGGTTTACTGCGGTCGCCGACACGCGCGGCGGGCCGCTGCGCTTGCTCTTTGCGGGTCCCGCCGTTACATCAGCCACGCATTTCCCGACAAAGCGTGCGGTTTGCGTGATCGATTGCGCGTGATCGCGCGGATTCGGGGCGTGGAGCAGGGGTTTCAGGGTTCAATGAACGGTCGTCAATTTATCTATCACATGCAGGGTCTGACCAAGACCTATCCGCCGGCCAAGAAGGTGCTGGATGACATCCATCTGTCCTTCTACCCGGATGCCAAGATCGGCGTGCTCGGCGTCAACGGTTCCGGCAAATCCACCTTGCTGCGCATCATGGCCGGCATCGACAAGGATTTCACCGGCGAGGGCTGGGTCGCCGAAGGCGCGCGCGTCGGCTATCTCGAGCAGGAGCCGCATCTCGATCCGAAAAAGACCGTGCGCGAGAACGTCATGGAAGGCGTCGCGGCCAAGAAGGCGCTGCTCGACCGCTACAATGAGATCGCTTCCAACTATTCGGACGAGACCGCGGATGAGATGGCCAAGCTCCAGGACCAGATCGATTCAAAGAATCTCTGGGATCTCGACAGCCAGGTCGATCTTGCAATGGATGCTTTGCGCTGCCCACCCGACGATGCTGACGTTTCCAAGCTCTCGGGTGGTGAGCGCCGCCGCGTAGCCTTGTGCCGGCTGTTGCTCGATCAGCCCGAGTTGCTGCTGCTCGACGAGCCGACCAACCATCTCGATGCGGAAAGCGTGAACTGGCTGGAAGGCCATCTGCGCAACTATCCGGGCGCCATCCTGATCGTCACCCATGACCGCTACTTCCTCGACAATGTCACGGGCTGGATCCTTGAGCTCGACCACGGCCGTGGCATTCCTTACGAGGGCAATTACACCTCCTGGCTGCATCAGAAGCAGAAGCGGCTTGAGCAGGAAAGCCGCGAGGATGAGGCGCGCCAGCGCACGCTTGCGCGCGAAAGCGAGTGGATCCAGTCATCGCCGAAAGCGCGGCAGGCCAAATCCAAGGCGCGCTACCAGCGCTACGAGGACCTGCTCAAGATCGCCAATGCCAAGGTCAACACGGTGGCGCAGATCACCATTCCGGTGGCCGAGCGGCTGGGCCAGAACGTCGTCGATTTCGACCACCTGACCAAGGGATTTGGCGACAATCTGCTGATCGACGACCTCACCTTCAAATTGCCGCCCGGCGGCATTGTCGGCGTCATCGGGCCGAACGGCGCCGGCAAGACCACGTTGTTCCGCATGATCACCGGTCAGGAGAAACCCGACAAGGGCACCATCAAGATCGGCGACTCCGTCCATCTCGGTTATGTCGACCAGTCGCGCGACAGTCTCGACGGCAAGAAGACCGTGTGGGAGGAAATCTCCGAAGGCAACGACATCATTTTGCTCGGCAAGAAGGAGATGAATTCGCGCGCTTATTGCGCCTCGTTCAACTTCAAGGGCGCCGACCAGCAAAAGAAGGTCGGCACGCTGTCGGGCGGCGAGCGCAACCGCGTGCATCTCGCCAAGATGCTGCGCTCGGGCGCTAACCTGCTGCTGCTCGACGAACCGACCAACGACCTCGATGTCGATACGTTGCGCGCGCTCGAAGAGGCGCTGGAGGATTTTGCCGGCTGCGCCGTCATCATTAGCCATGATCGCTGGTTTCTTGACCGCATTGCCACCCACATCCTGGCGTTCGAAGGCGACAGTCATCTCGAATGGTTCGAGGGCAACTTCCAGGACTACGAAGCCGACAAGATGCGGCGACTGGGCCAGGACAGCATCATCCCGCACCGGCTGAAGTATAAGAAGTTTGCGCGTTAGGGCGGCTTGAGCCCCGTGGCTCCCGCGCGCTCCAGCGCTTATTCTCTTCCTGAACTTCAGCGGGGACACGCCATGAACAAGCCGCTGCGCCCACGGGAAAAGCTGTTTCGCCTCGAAGAAGCGACGATCGACGAACTGCATGCGGCGATCGGGACTGGCGAAGCCACCTGCGTCGGCATCGTGCGGCACTACCTCGCGCGCGTGCGCGCGTTCAATGGCACCTCCAATCTGTTGGTCACGAAGGAAGGTGCAGTAATTTCCGACGCGAAAGGCGCGTTGCGCGGCGGCGCGCCGCTGCGTTTTCCCGCGGAAACTGTGCGAGCGTCGGACGTGCTGCCGGATCTCGACAAATACAAAGGGCCGCCGCTCGAATTCGGCCGCATGGAGGCAACTGCCTCGGATCCGGAGGTCACGCAGCAGTTCGGCATGACCGTCGGCAAGCCGGACGCCGGCCAGGTAAACGCGCTGGCGACCCTCAACATTCGCGGCGAGCGCTCCGTCACCTGCCGTGGCGATTTCGACCGGCATCCGTCGCTCGGGCCGCTGCCGAAAGGAGCGCCGCCGGTTTGCGAGTATTTTCGTCAATTGCCCGACGCGCTCGAGCGAGCGGCCGAGCTTGACGCCCAGTATGGCCACAATCCCGACCTCGAAAAAATGCCGATGTACGGGGTCGTGTTCTCGTTCAAGGATCCGTTCGATACCAAGGACATGCGTTCGACCGGCGGCGGCGATGCGCGCTACGACATCGATTTTCCCGCGCGCGACCATGTGCTGGTCGGGCAACTTCGCAACAAGGGTGCGATTATTTTCGCCAAGGCTGTAAATACCGAATACAACGGCCGGCCCGATGATCCGGGTGGACGCCACAGGCCCGACAAGGTGCTGCCCTCGACCCTCGGCTATCAGCGCAGCACCTGGGGCGGCAACCCGTCGAATCCCTACGACACCACGCGCGCTGCTTCGCTCGGCTCAAGCTCCGGTTCGGGCGTCTCGGTCTCGACCAACATGGTGATGTGCAGCCTGGGCGAAGAAACGCGCGCCTCCTGTCGCGGCCCGGCCAACCACAACGCGGTTGCGCTGATTTTGCCGCACAAGGCCTTGCTTGGTTTCGATGGCGGCGCCATCGGCGCGGATATTCATGTCGATCGCTCCGGCATTCTTGCCCGCACGATTGGCGATTGCGCGAAGGTGCTCGACGCGTTGAAGGATCCGATCGAAGGTTACTACGACGCGCGCGATCCGTTCACGGCGGTGCCACGTTCGTCTGTTTTGGGCACGCCGTATGCCAGTCATGCTCAGGCGTCCGGCGTCGCGGGTTCATTGAAAGGCATACGCATTGGCGTCATTCGCGAGTTGATGGTCGCGCGTCCAGGCTTGATGACGGAAGTGCCGATCGTCACCGCGGCGGCCGCGGAGATCAAGACTGTGCTCGGCGGCAAGCTCGGCGCGACACTGGTCGAATTATCCGATCCGCTTTGGAAGGAAGATACTGATATTGAACAGATGAAAGTCGATCACCGGACCGCGCTGGCGCGGCTGGTGCCTGTGTTTATGCCCGATATTCTCTACCGTCTGACCCCGGAGGGGCAGCCGGTCTTCAAGGAATTTGCTGACTGCCATCGTGCCGACCGAATTCGAGCCGGGAAAAATCTTCGGAAGCGGCAAGATGAAGCCGATCGACTACATGCTGGAACTTTCGGAAGGACGAATTGCGCCGCCGTCGAACCTCGATCTGGGAACGGTGCAGCATCAGGCGCCGCAAATGGCGTTCCGCTTCCATATCAACCAGTATTTGTCACGTCGCGCCGCCGATTGGAAGGCGAAGGGATTCACCGAAACTCTATGCGATTTCACTGCGCTCAATGCACGTTCGAAATTCTGGGGCGATGACCAGCGTGCAAGCTTCCTGAATTGGGATGACGTCACCGACATGCGCAATCCGACCGGCGAGCGGCAGAGCGTCAACGAGCGCATCATGCTGCGCGAGCTGCTGCGCCGCGCCGACATGATGGTGATCCTGGAGAACCATCTCGACGTGCTGGTGCGGCTGCACACGCCGTGGCCGCCGGGCAAGATTGGCGGTGCCGGTCAAGGCCTGCGAAACAATCTGACGTTGGAGTCGCTAAGCGGTCCGAATGCCGGTCTGACCGAAGTGCTGATCCCTGCGGGTTTCGTAACGACGGTCTACGACCCGGTTTACCAGCTGAGCGCCGACGGCATGCGCTATCTGCACGTTCCCTCTAGTGAACCGACCAGGCTTGCCGAGCCGGGCCTGCCGTTTTCGCTGGTTTTCCGCGCTGAGCCGGGCAAGGAGGATGTCTTGCTGCACGTGGCTTCGACCTACGAAGCGGCGTCGAAGCGACGTATCCCGCCGCCCGCCTTCGGGCCGCTGCCGGTGGAACAGATTCTCCGTTCGGACTAGCCTGCCGGGATGATTCAACGCGCGACCATCGTTCTAGCGTGGCTATTCCTTCTGATCTTTTCCGCACACGCCGCCGATGCCTCGTTCCGCCAATGGCTGGCGGCGCAATGGCCGGCAGCGCAGCAGCTTGGCGTGTCACGGACAACGTTCGATACCGCAACGCGTGGGCTTGAGCCTGATCTGTCGCTGCCCGATCTCGTCATCCCGGGTCGCCCCGAGCAACAGGCGCAGCAGCCGGAGTTCGTACAGACGCCAGGGCAATATCTACGCGAGGCCACATTTGACCGCCTGGCCACGCGCGGGAAGCAACTCGCCGCGCAATATCGCGACACGCTCGCGCGCATCGAGAAGGAGATCGGCGTGCCCGGCAATGTTGTGCTCGCGATCTGGGCGCGCGAGACCGACTATGGCGGCTACCAGTTGCCGCTCGATGCGATCCGCACGCTCGCGACGCAGGCCTACACCGGCAAGCGCAAGGAATTTTTCCAGAACGAATTCCTGCACGCGCTGAAGATGCTGCAGGACGGCGTGCCGCGCGCCGATATGCGCTCATCCTGGGGCGGCGCGCTGGGTCTGACGCAATTCCTGCCGTCGGAATTCTACAAATACGCGGTCGATTTCGACGGCGATGGCCGCGCCGACATCTGGCGTTCGGTGCCGGATGCGCTGGCGTCAGCCGCGAAACAGCTGGCCGGCAAAGGCTGGCGGAGCGGGGAGCCGTGGGCGATCGAGGTGCGCGCCCCGGCCGGCGCCGATTGCAGCATCGGCGTGCCGGACGTGACGATGCCGATTGGCGAGTGGGTCAAACGCGGGTTCATTCCGGCATACGGCCGCAAGCTTTCGACCGCCGAGCTCGCGATCCCCGCTTCCTTGCTGCAGCCGGAAGGCAGCTATGGTCCGTCGTTCCTGGCGCCGAAGAACTATTTCGTGCTCAAGGACTATAATTTCTCGGATCTCTACGTGCTGTTCGTCGGCCATCTGAGTGACCGCATCGGCGGGGGCAAGCCGTTCGAGACGCCGTGGAGCAAGAACGCGCAACTCAAGACCACCGAAGTCGAGACGATGCAGAAGCGGCTGACTGCGCTCGGGCTCTACAAGGACAAGATCGATGGCAAGGCAGGCATGCTGACGCGCGCCGCGCTCGGCGCGTATCAAAAGAAGAGTGGATTGAAGGTCGACTGCTGGCCGACCGCCGCTGTGCTTGAGCACATGCGGCGGTAGCGCAAGCGTTAATCACATACCTGGACGCGGCGCATCCGGTAGGCGTAGCCGTCCCACACCTGCTGACGTTCCGTATGGCAAACCGGACCGTCGACATAAGCCGGCGGCTCGGCATAGGCGGGCGGCGGCGGTGCGTAGACTGGTGCCGGCTCGACATATCTCGGTCCGCTATTGGCAATCGCCGAGCCGATGATAGCGCCGGCGGCAAGCCCGCCGACCACGCCGGCGGCAACACCGCAGCCGCCGCAATTCGCCTGTGCCGAAGACGGCAACGCCGCGGCCAGACTAACGGCCGCGGCGAGCGCAACAATGGTATTTTTCATGGGCGTCCTCTCGAGCCGAAGGTTCGGCGCGATCATCCACCCAAAGTCGTTACGCGACCTTTAAGGGCAGATGAAGCGCGGACGGCTCCAGCCGACGAAGTTGCCATAGCCGTCACGCAACGGACGGCGGGCCCAGTAGCCGCCCGGGCAGGCGGCCGGATAGGGAGCGCCGTAGCCTTCATAAACCACATAGCCCGGCGCCGGGCCGTAGTAGCCAGGACCGCTGTTGGCGATCGCGCCACCAATGATGGCGCCGCCGATGACACCAGCCGCGACGCCGGCGCCGACCGCACAACCATAGCAGCGGGCGTCAGCGGTAGTCGGCGCGCTCATGGTACCGATCGCCAGCGTGGCGGCCGTTGCGAGCGCGAAAACGGTCTTCTTCATGGGGTATTTCCTCCAGGGTCGAGGTCGGACAAGGGCCGACCGCTAGCGGTGAAGTTTAAGCCAAACCTGTCCCCGTGCCGAGATAGAGACGGATCCAATATGTCGGAAATTTGTTGAGCGCCGGCCCGCCCCTCTTCCCGAGAAGGCCCGGAGACGTTGGCGAATCCGGGCCTTTTTCACACTTTATCACGCGGCTTGCGTTGTTTGGCTAGGTCTTAGTCACAGACTCGCACACGTCTGAATTCCCAGCCCCAACCGCTCCAAACACGCTGGCGGGTCCAGTAACAGCCGCCGGCGTAATAGGCAGGGGCCGGTCCATAATAGCCAGGGCCGTAATAGCCAGGCCCGTAATACGGTCCGTGCACAGCCGAGCCGATGATGGCCCCGGCTGCAAGGCCGCCGATGATCCCGGCGGCAATCGCGCCGCCACGGGCATCGGCAGGTTGCGGAGTTGCGACGGCCGCAAGTCCAAGGGTCGCGGCGGCCGCGAGAGCAGTCAGGGTTTTGGTCTTGTTGAACATGGCGCACCTTCCTCTGGTTCGCTGAGATCGTAAGCATTCAACGACCGTTATCTTCGTTTCCTGCGTCCTTGTGCTCAGCGTCAACAATCATCGTTGAGGTCAGGTTCCCGTTTTTCGCGTGAACGGCGGATGAATACGCGGTCTGGTCGAACCGTTCGCCGCATTAAATTTTTGCAAGACTTGCGGCGAGATCGCGGCAAGACGCCAATTCTAGTGAAAAGCTGCGGTTTATTGTGATAGGCGTCCGAGGACACGTTGCAGGATTGTCGACTCGCGCCGGCGCGCCGATGGATGCCCAGCCAGTTTGACCACCCGGATACGAGAAGTCGTCGCGCGTCGCAGCCGCGATTTGCGGCCGCGTGTTTTTGCAGCGCCGTGCCGCGATTTTGATTTCGCAGCCCGGCCGCGCGTCTTGCGCCGTTGTTTGCCCTGGCGCAGGGCCTGCCTGCCGACATTGCGGAGGAACAGCTTCTCGAGCGGGTAGCTCAGCCTGCGAATCGCCGCTCGCAGCGGCAGCCATTCGACCGCCATGATGTCTTTCATCACGTCGCGGCTTGGGTTGATTGCCGCCCGCATGTGCCAGAACTGCACGACCTTTGGCCGCCCGCGCGCCCGATAGGTGATGGCGCCGAGGAATTCGCGCACGCGCACCTGGTGACCTGTTTCTTCGACGACCTCGCGGCGCGCGCCCGCGAGTGCACTTTCATTCATCTTGAGCTTGCCGCGCGGCAGCACCCAATGTTCGTCCTTCGCGCGTTGCACAACGGCAATCAGCGGGCGCGCGCCATTGCGCACCACGATGCCGCCTGCCGCATGAATGGTCTTGCTCGGCATACCCACCCGCCCGTCAACCGTCTCGTTTAGCAAAATTGCCGCCCCGCTTGCAGCGAAATACGCGCATCCGGCAAGCGCCTGTGGGCAACTGGTGCGTGGACGCTTGGCGGCCTTGTCATAATACTGTCGTGGTGCGCCGCCGCCGAAGGGCGCCCGATTGCTAGCGCAACATCATCATCAGCGCCGCCATGATCGCCACCATGACCGCGACCATGACTGCGATGTGCATGGGACTAGAAAGCATGTGCCGGACAATGGCAAAGCGCGTGCCTTCCGGCAGCAGCGCCATGCCGCAGGTCGGGCAGACGCCGGGCATCGACTGCCGCACGGCCTGGTGCATAGGGCAGATATAGATCGTCGAACCTGTTGGCAGGCTGCTCATCTTCTCACACGTCCAGCACGCGCCGGCGCTCCTCGTATTCCGCCGCGTTGATCTCGCCCCGCGCATAGCATTCGTTGAGAATATCGAGCGCGCGATGCTCGGCACTGTGACGGTAGCCGCGCATCATGAACACCATCATGCCCACGCACAGCAGCGCCATGAGAATCATGGGCCATGGCCCGAAGTAAAATGGCATCGGCCAGTAATCCCACCACATGAGATCCTCCTTTATTGCCTTTCAATCTGATGGCAAAGGTAGGAGCAGGGCGGGCGTGCAGCATTGATGTGGGTCAACCGCAGGTTTTAAAGTTTGTCCGCAACGAGTCTGTTGCACCGAGGCCTGCCGCCGTGTCCTAGTTTCGCGCGACCATCATTGGAGAACTGCAATGCCGAATATTACCTGGGATCACATTCATCTGCGCACGCCCGATCCGGAAGCGACCGCCCAATGGTTCGAGCGCATGTTCGGAGCCGAGTTGATCCGCTCGACTCAGCAGGGCAAACCGCGCATCGATATCAAGCTCGGCGGCGCAATGATCTTCACCGCTCAGGTTGCCCCGGGCGATGGCGTCAACCCGCCGCCGGCGACGCCCTATCAAGGGCTCGATCATTTCGGTCTCGCAGTCTCCGGTATCGATGCCATTGCCGCCGATCTGAAAAAGAAGGGCGTCGAGTTCACCAAGGAACCGCATTCTCCGCGGCCCGGAATCAAGATCTGCTTCCTGCGCGGACCGCAGGGAATCTCGATCGAGTTGCTTGACCGCGATCCGAAATACACCTGACGCGGCCGTCGCCCAACAGAAAGCCTACAAAAGAGCGATGTGAAGGCGGAACCTTGCGCAGAATCGTCCGGGAGTTGCAACCTCTCGCAGTTGCCTTTCTTTGTCCGGGGACAATCGAACGCGGCGGGGTTGCCTTGAACACAGGCTCTCGCGTTTAATGCACGCAGGGCGTCGGCAGTGAGCGGAGTAAATCGTATGCGTGCGTGCGGACCGGCGGTCGTCGTGGCTGCGATCATCGTGACCACGACCATCGTAACGACGGTTATGGCCGACGACGCCCGGTTCGAGCGCAGCCTGGAAATGCTGGCGCCGGCCGAGCGACTGGAGCAGCTGTGCGATTTCACTGCGATGACCCGCATCCGCAGCGAAAAGAAAGAGTTCCGGCCCGACCGCGCCGTCGCGAATGCAATGGCGGAATCGCTCGCCAAAGGCGACACGCTTGAGGTTACTGGCGGCGCTTTCCGCAGCAAAAAGAAATGGTACGCGTTGACTTATCGCTGCACGGCAACGCCCGATCATCTGAAGATCGTCACGTTCAACTACATGATCGGCGACGAAATCCCCGAATCCAAATGGGCGTCATTCGGCCTGTGGCAGCAATAGGCGCAAACGGCGCGCGCCGCTATTGGTGTTGCACCAGGACCTTGGTTCCGACCGGCACGCGCGAATAAAGATCCATCACGTCGTCATTGACGAGCCGGAAACAGCCCGATGAGACCGCCTGTCCAATGGTCTCCGGCGCGTTGGTGCCGTGAATACGATAGACGGTCGCGCCGAGATTTATGGCGCGCGCGCCGAGCGGATTGCCGGGGCCGCCCGCCATCCAGCGTGGCAGATAAGGCTGGCGTTCGATCATCTCCGGCGGCGGTACCCAGTCCGGCCATTCGCGTTTGAGCGTGATCTTCTGAATACCGCCCCACTGGAATCCGTCGCGGCCGACGCCGATGCCATAACGGAGCGCGACGCCGTTGCCCATGATCAGGTAGAGATAGCGATCGTGGGTGTTGACGATGATCGTGCCCGGCGGCTGTTCGGTACGGTAATAGACCGACTGGCGCCGCAGCTCCGGCGGCAGGTCGGTATCGCGCGCCGTGTGGTCAACGCCCGGATCGACATCCTTCATGGTGGGCTCCGACGACGGCAACAAGCCTTGCGCGGAAACGCATGTGAAGGGCGCCACCAGAAGCGCGAGCGCGAAAATCCGCAGCCAGAACATTTCCATTCCCCCGAATGAGTCGTGCCTAGAGCTTATCCTTGATGTTGGTCTGTGGCCGGTCGGAACCGCGCGCGGTCTCGGTATGCCAGCGGCCTTTTTCATCCTCGTATTCGATGGTTTCCGTGTGGCCGGGGACTCTTTGCTCTTCGGCGGCGGCCTGCGCGGCCGCGAGCGCGTCGGCATGGGTTGGAAACGGCTCCGAGAACACGCCGTCGACTTTGTAGGCCCAGCCGCCGTCGTGCTCGACAATCTCGTAGGTGACTTCCGCCATGGCCGATCCCCGCGAACTCACAAAGGTGCCCCGATAACGTATCGCTTTCCGGGCCGGTTGCGCCAGTCACATGGTGAGGAGGTATTGGGGCGGGATCGGGGCCAATGCTTACTACCGCTATAATCGCGCCTTGCCCGCGGAATTTCCATGCCGGCGGGCACTAAAAATCGAAATCCAGCCCGAACCGCCGCTTGAATGCCTGCCGGTCCTGCGGCAAGGCGGTCCGCAGAATGGCGCGCGCGGAATAGTTGCCCCGCATCCTGCCTGCATCCATGTACATCCAGTCGACGATGTCGCGGCGGACGAAAGTGACCGTATCGCCCATCCTTAGACCCTCGACCGTGCGCGGCATGTTGCCGACTTGGCCGATGAACCGCGCGCCGACATGCGCAAACGGATGAATCCAGAAAAACTCCGGGCCACCGTCGCCAAGAAGAGCGATCTTGACCGCGAAGCCTTTCATCTCGGGCGCCGGACGTTTCGCCAAAGCCAGGAATCCCGGAAGCGAATCGCGAGCGCTCTGTATGGCCGCCGCCATGACGGCATCGTTGAGCGCGAGATAGACGAGCTCATCGCGCTCGGCCTTCTGCACGACCGACTGGCTGTCGCCCGGTTGCGCGGTGGCCGCGCGAGCGGCACCGAGAATAAGCGCAAAGCCTTTGGCCGTCCGGCCCGAGGGGTGTCGAGACGACATGATCGCCGCCTTTCCGGCGCCGGCGCATGGCGCGCCGGTCGTTACGGATTGGTCGCGACGGAAGGCGGGAAGGTTCAATGCGGGGAGGGCTGTTCCGCCTGAAAAATCAGCTTCGGGTGCCGACGAGTTTCTGCATCAGGGCCGACGAATTGATGTGAAACCCTTCGATCATCCATTCGTCGCCCTGCTTCACAAGAACGAGTTGGAGATCCGCGTCGCCGTTTTGGAAGTGCGCTCTGGCCACATATTTGGCGGAAAGAGCCGTTTGCGAATTCATAGTAGAGATCAACGCTTGCCCCTGGCTCCCGCGATATTCCAGCAAAGGTCCGAGAGCTTGCCGCGCAGTATCAAACAGCCCGCGAATATCGTTGCGCGTCGCTATCGTTCGCAAATGCGGACTCGCGCGCTTCCAAAGTTCATCGGCATTCCAATTGGAAGCCACGGTGACGACCGTATCTTCCACGTAGGCCTTGCTGGCCGTATCGAGGGCAGCGCCACTGCGCGCGAGCATGAACAGACCAATTCCACCGGTGACGATCGCAACGGCGGTGATAACGCCAAGGCCATAGAAGAACTTCCGCATGGTTGCCCCCTGAAGGCGAAAATGACGGGTGCCTATACCCGTAGGGGCATTCGCCTAATTCGGCGCCAACTCGACAGTTAAAATTGTAATGATGCTCCACGGGCTCGACCGGCTCGCTGCGTTCTCTCCAACACTCAAACATTCCAGAGCGGACGAAACTGCGTCGCAACGACCTTTTCGTAAGGCACGTTGCCCGGTGAGAATTCCGAGGTCGCGGGCAAACTGATTCATGCCGGCCACGAATGATTCCGAGATCGCGGCATCGTAATACGGCAGATCGCGGCGGATCAATTCGACGATCAGTTCGGCTTGCTCCGGCGGAAACAACTTGCGGCCGACCTCGGCCGCACGCGCGACATTTTTCTTCAGCGCATTTTGCGTCTTGACCATGGCGCGGACCGCGGCCGCTGCCACCTCGGGCGATTTTTCGATCAGGCGGTCGGTGGTCGCGATCGACGCCATCGTGTAGTCGAAGCAGCCTTTCGGCCCGTCGCCGCGCCGCACGTCGAGCACGACGTCGCCGATGCCGCGGCGGACCGCCACTTCCGCGCCCATGCCGTTTGCCCAGAAGCCGTCGATCTTGCGTTCTTCCAACGCCTTCGCCGCGGTCAGGCCGAAATTGACGCCGGCGCCGACAGCGCCCGGCACCGGCGCGATCGTCACGCCGTCGCGCGCGAGATCGATGCCGGCCGCGATCAACAGGCGGCGCAGGCCCATGTCCACCCAGGGCGCGGCGCCGATGCTCTTGCCCTTGACCGCGCCGATGTCGCCGCGCCGGGCGGCAAAATCCTTATGCATGACCAGAAACCAGTACATGCCCTGCGCCTGCGCGCAGATCAGCTTGACGCCGTCCCATTGCGGAAATGCAGCGAGCGCCGAATGGGCCGAGCCGCCGACGAAATCGACCACGCCGTCGCGCAGCGCCATGTAGGCCTTGTCGACCGGAAAGATCATCTCCAGCGTGACGTCGAGCCCTTCCTCGCGAAAGAAGCCGAGCTCGATGGCGGCCTCGGCCGGAAAATAGGAATTCGAGATCATGTCGGGCACGGCAAGCTTCATTTTAGCGCGCTCATGCCGGCGTCAGCGTGATCGCCGCGGCGCGCTTCTGGCTCGCGAGCATCGACGTGCGCAGCAGGAATTGCCGGGCGCGCGCCGGATCCGCCGCGATCTCGCGCAATTCGCCGAGATTGCGCCGGCGCGCTTCCGGATCGCGCGCCTCCAGCCGCTTCTTGTTGGCGATCGATTGCTCCTGCACGAACTCGACCGCAACGGTGCGGCGCTGGCGGCTGTAGAGATCGAGCAGATTCGTCGGGCGCGCCCTCGAGCATGACCTGCGCGAGCTTGTCCGCCAGATTGGCGGCGTCCTGGATGCCGCCATTGAGGCCCATGCCGCCGATCGGATTGTTGACGTGCGCGGCGTCGCCGGCGAGCAGCACCCGCCCCTTGCGGAACGTTTCCGCCACGCGCTGGTGCGTCACGTACAGATTGCGATGCACGATGTCGTAGGGGCGCGGTGACGGGAAAAACGACTGGATGCGCGCCTGCACGCCGGCATCGCTCATGATGTCGCTTTCCGGCTGTTCGGGAATGACCGGAAAGACCGTGCGCCACAGGCCGGGCGGGCCGTCGGCGGACACCTTGAAGCAATTGCACCAGGCGCCGGGGTCGGCGAAATAGCTGCGGTAGCAATAGCCGCGCTCGGCCTCGAAATCATACGGCGTCGTGAGCACGATGAATTGCTCCGGCCAGGTGAAGCCGTCGAATGCAATCCCGCACTGCTTGCGCACGATGCTGCGGCCGCCATCGGCGCCGATGAGAAAACTGCCGGTATGGGATTTGACGCCGGCCGGCCCGCGCACGTCGACCGTGACCGAGCCGGTCGGAGGGCGACACGTCGACGACTTCATGACCAACAGCACTTCGACGTTCGGTAATTTCCGCAAGCGATCGAGAATGAGCTTGGCGGTCTTGAACTGCTCGCATTGAACGACATAAGGATAGCGCGTGTCGTCCTTGAGCAAGGCGTGGTCGAATTGCGCCACCAGCTCGCCGCTCGGCCGATCCCAGAACTGGAAGATCGGCGCCACCAGTCCGACCCGCGCCATGTCGGCCGCGAGCCCGTCCTCGGCGAGCAATTCGAGCGTCGCCGGATGGGTGGTGGCGGCGCGCGGATCGGCTTGCGGCTCGGCATTATTGTCGAACAGGCGCACGCGCAGGCCGCGCCGTCCGAGCAGCCAGGCGCACAGCAACCCGACCGGTCCGCCGCCCGCAATGAGAACCGGGTCGTCGTCGCCTGTCATGCCTGGTCGCTCACTCGCTTCGCCGAAACGAGGAATGTAGATCAGCCTTCATTCCTAGCGTATGGTGAATTGTGTTCGAGATGTAGCCTATTTTCAGGGGGCCGACATGCGCAACCGAATGACCCTGGTCTTCGCCATCGCATGTGCCGCTCTTGCTTGCGCCACGGTCAGCCGCGCCGATGAGTGGCCGAGCCGGCCCATCCGCGCGATCATCCCGTTGAGCCCGGGAAGCGCGGCCGACATCATTCCAAGAATTGTTTTCGAGCAAGTGTCGGCTCAGCTCGGGCAGCCGATCGTTGTCGAAAACAGGCCGGGCGCAAGCGGCACGATCGCCGCGCGCGCGGTGGCCGGGGCGGATCCCGACGGCTACACGCTGCTGGCGCATTCCTCGGCGCACATCATTGCGCCGTCCACCGTCGCGAACCTGCCATACGATCCGATCAAGGATTTTGCCGCGGTCGCGCCGCTCGGAAATCTGCCCAATGTCCTGGTCATCGCGCCGTCAAAAAACATCAAGACCGTGCAGGAGCTGGTCGCCGCTCGGAAAAAAGCGACCGATCACATTCGGATCGATCGGTGTCGGCAGCCCGATCCACCTGGCGATGGAGCGTTTTCGTCTGAGCGCCGGATTTCAAGGCGCAGGCGATCCCCTTCAAGGGCGCGCCCGAGGCGCTGGTCGAGGTCATGACCGGCCGTGTCGATGTCTACTACTCGCCGGTTCTCGCGGCGCTGCCGCTTCATCAAGGAGGGCAAGGTCTTGCCGCTGGCGGTCAGCAGCCCGACCCGCTCGCCCACGCTTCCGGATGTTCCGACGACGCTCGAATCCGGCTATCCGAATTCCGCCTACCGGTTCTGGATCGGCGTGTTCGCGCCGGCCAAAACGCCGCCCGACATCGTCAACAAGTTGAACGCAGAAATCCAGAAGGCGCTGCAAGTGCCCGCGGTGCGCGAACGGCTCGCCAAGCTCGGCGTGCAGCCGATGGCGATGAATGCCGGAGAGTTCGACAAGTTCGTCAAGGAAGAGCTCGACGATCAATGCGGAACTTGCCAAAGCCGCGGGAATTTCCGCGCACTGATGTTGCAGCCTGATGTTTCCAGGGACTTCCGGCCGGCCCGATGAATTGTTATCCTTGTGTTAGGCGGCCGTGACCTCAACGACATGAAGGACACCATTCCGATGCCCCAGGAAAAGCCACTTGTCCGCATTGCTCCGAACAACCCGGTTTTCGATCTGCCGGTGATCGTCGGCATCGAGGAAAAATTGTTCGATAAAGCCGGGCTCGACGTCCGCTTTACCGGGACCTACGCCGACCGCGAAAAGGACAGCGTGGAATTTCCGGTGATGGCGCGGATGAAGGAGCAGCATGTTCGATTGCGGCTCGGCCGACAGCTACAATGTCTGCGAATGGGCCAGCATCGACCGGCTGGAAAAAGGCAAGCGCGGCGGCAATATCGCGGCGCTGCGCGCGTCGGTCGCGGCGCAGGCGATCATCACCTTCGACGAAACGCTGCAGGTGCCGCGCGACCTCGCCGACGTGCCGGTCGTGGTGCAGGAGTTGACCGGGTCGCATTATACGACGCTGCAGATGCTTGAAAGCGCGCGTCGGCGCCGAACACGTCAACATCGCGCGTGGCGGCCTGCCGCAGAAGCGCTACGAGGGATTGAAGAACGGCACCTTTCGCGTGGTCACGGTGATGGAGCCGTTCATCAGCCTCGGCCTCAAGGATGGCGCGCATATCATCGCGGCGGCGTTCTATCGCGGCGGCGAAGTGATCTCCGCCGACCTCAGCGCCGAGCAGCGCAAGGCCTATTACGACGCGGAGAACGAGGCGGTCGACCTGATCAACGCCGATTTCTACAAATACGCCCACCACGTGGCGGCGCACACCAAGGGCGCCTTGAAGCCGAACGAGCTGCTCAAGGCCTTCGTGCGCTACAAGCACGTCGACTACTACGACTCGACGCTGTTCGGCCGGACCTACGACTGGATGAAGGCGCGTGGCCTCACCGAAGGCCAAAGCGAGCACGCCAGGTTGGTCGTGGGCTGAATCCGCGCTCGCGCGCACACCCGATAATTTTACTGGCTCATTTCCATTTGATCAGAGGATCGTCATGACCATATCGATGGCGCGCGTTCGCGGCGTTGTTGCCGCCACGTTGCTTGGGCTCACGGTTGCCGGCTGCGGTTACAACACGATCCCGACAAACGAAGAACAGGCCAAGGCGAAATGGGCAGACGTGCAAAACAATTACCAGCGCCGCGCTGATCTGATCCCCAATCTGGTCGCGACCGTTCAGGGCTATGCCAAACAGGAAAGAGAAGTGCTGACCGCGGTTGTGGAGGCACGGGCCAAAGCAACACAAGTGAAGCTGGATGTCTCGCAGCTGACCGATCCCGAAAAGGTCAAACAGTTCCAGGATGCGCAAAACCAGCTTACCGGCGCGCTCGGCCGGCTGTTGGCCGTCAGCGAGAATTACCCCGACCTGAAGTCCAATCAGAACTTCCTGGCGCTTCAGTCGCAGCTCGAGGGCACCGAGAATCGCATTGCGGTTGCCCGGCGCGACTACATCGAGGCGGTCCGCGTCTACAACACCGAACTCCGGACGTTCCCCGGCGTGATCTGGGCCTCGACCTTCTTCCGGTCCAACAAACCGATGGCGGAATTCACGGCAAGCGAAGACGCGGCCAAGCCACCGCAAGTGAAATTCTGAGACATCGCCTCACCCTAAAGGCACCGCAATGAACCCGGGCCGGATCCTTTCTCCTTTTGGCAGAGGAGGATGGCGCCTGACGGTCGCCTTTGCCGCGTTGCTTTGCGCGCTCGCGACTGCATTTGCTCTTACTTTTCCTTCCCTGACGGGCCGTGTCGTCGATCAGGCGAACATCATTGAGCCGGCGACCCGTACCGCCATCGCGCAGAAGCTCGCTGACCTTGAGGCAAAATCCGGCATCCAGCTTGTGGTGGCCACCGTCACATCGCTGGAAGGCCAGGAGATCGAGCCCTACGCGAACCAACTGTTCCGAAACTGGCAGCTGGGGGAGAAGGCGAAGAACAATGGCGTGCTGCTGCTTGTTGCGCCGAATGAGCGGCGCGTTCGCATCGAAGTCGGCTACGGTCTTGAAGGCACGCTGACCGACGCCCTCTCAAAAGTCATTATAACAAATGCCATCACACCGCGGTTCAAGGCCGGTGATTTCAGCGGCGGCATAACGCGCGGCGTCGATGACATCATCACCGTCCTGACGACCGATGCATCTGAATGGCAGCCGCGCCCGGCGCTACGGCTTGACTCGAAGCAAACCGTCGACCCGGGGAGCTGGTTGCTCATTCTTGGGCTGATCATTCTCGTTGCCCTGCTCATCGTCTCGCCGGGGTTTCGCTGGTTCTTCTTCAATGTGGCCATCAATATCCTGTTGAGCGCGGCAACATCCGGCGGCAGCAGCGGGTCGGGCGGCGGCGGGGGATTTTCCGGAGGCGGAGGCTCGTCCGGTGGCGGCGGCGCTTCGGGGAGTTGGTAATGAGCATTTCGCAGGACGACCGCGACCGGATTGCAAACGCCATTCGTTCCGCCGAAGCCAGGACTTCGGGCGAAATCGTCTGCGTGTTAGCCCGGACATCGACCCATGCGAGCGCATTGCCGGCTATTCTCGCCGCGGCAGCCGCGCTGGCGGCCCCCTGGTTGCTGGTGGCGCTCACCGCCATGACCGTTCAGCGAATTCTCGTCATTCAGGTCGTCGTATTTTTGGTTCTTCTGTTGCTCCTCAGTTTGCCCGGCCTGCGGGTGGCTCTGATGCCGCGCAAGATGCGCCGGGCCATCGCCCATCAGATGGCGATGCAACAGTTCATCAGCCGTGGGTTAGCGGGAAATAAAGACCGCGCTGGAATTTTGATTTTCGTTTCGCTCGCCGAGCGCTATGCGCGCATCATTGCTGATGATGAAATTGCAGCGCGTGTGCCTCAGTCGGCATGGCAGGGTGCGGTCGATGCTCTCATTGCGCACATGCGCGACGGCCGCATCGCCGATGGTTTTATTGCTGCGGTTGATGCGTGCGGGAACGAATTGGCGACGCACTTTCCGAGGGCGGCTGGCAGTCCAAATAGACTGCCGGATCGAATTTACGTGATCTGAGGCTCAGGTGCGGTGAATTTTAGATCCGGTAACTAGTCCTACTTGGACGGGAGCCGCAGGCTCGCAAGGTCTGTCCCCACGACCGTCGTTCCCATAAATCCGCCGGTTTCAACCGCCTTGCGGTAGTCCGCCTCGGCGAGCGCGCCACCCGGAATTTTCCAGGGGCCCTGGCGTTCGGCCCCCAGAGGTGGGATCAGATGCGTGAGCATCAGATATTTCGCGCCGGCGCGCTTGGCCATTCCCCCGAGATCAGACGCAGAGCTCTGGCGATTAAACAAGAGCGCGGGATATCCGCTCCCGCCGTCGGGGCCGAGGATCGGGTGAGTTGCGGAGTGGACGATTACATCGGCGCCGCGCGCCAGCTTTTCCACCTGTTCGGACGTCGATGAAGAGCGCGGCGGTTCGGTTTTGTCATTGCCGGCATCGCCGCCGATCACAACGCTTCCGGCGGGCGTATCCACGCGATATGAGGCGTGTCCCGCGATATGGGTTGAGCGGATGGCGCTCACCTTCACGTCGCCCGAGGTCCAGACGACTTGCGGCTCATTCTTCGCTTCGAAGGTCGTCAGGTGGACAAGCTCTGCAGGGCCGCCTTGCAGGCGATCCTTGTTCTCGGACAGACGCTGCGCAATTTCGCCTGACTGCACATAGGAGTCGGCGAGATGGGCGATGAATTTCTGGCAGCTGATGGTAAAACCGAGTGCCGACACCGTGTCGGACGTGCACACGACGTCGACCTTTGGCGCTTTTGAATCGAAGTGCCAGCGCAGCTGCATGAGGTCAGCGAAACCGTCGACGTGATCCGAATGCATGTGCGTGAAAAATACGGCGGTGATCTGTGCCGGCGGAATGCCGAGTTGCGAAAGCCTCATCGTGGTTCCGCGGCCGGCGTCGAACTGCAGCTTCATCGCCGCGCAATTGTTGCTGTCGTCACCGTAGCGGACGAGCGTGCCGGGCCCAGCCAGTCCGTTGAATTCCGGCGGACCGCCCATCGTGCCGGTCAGCGTTACAATCATGCACGGGGCTGCATTTACGTCGCTTGTGCCAAAACCGGCCGACACCGCCCAAGCGCAAACGACAAGTAACAAGGTTCGCATGATCATCATCGCCCCCGTCAATGCTTTAAAAGATCGGCCACTTTGTCATTTTAATTTCGCGGTGTCTGCAGCCTTCGGAACCCACCCGGCTTAAACCACGTTAATCGCGCAAGATTATCTGTGGAGCCGTCTGTCCGGGCAATGGAAACACTTTGGCACCTTCTCGACACCACGTTGGGGCTTTCGGCAACGAGAGCGGAAGAGTTGACCATTGCACAGGTCTGCGTCCGCGCGGCCATCGTCTATCTGGTGCTCATCGGCTACGTGCGGTTCGGAAAGAAACGATTTCTGGGCCAAGCGACCGCGTTCGATGCAATATTGGTCATTGTCATTGGCTCGATTGCGAGCCGCGCAATATCCGGCACGGCCCCGTTTCTTGCATCGCTTGCGGGTACTTTCGTGCTCGTGCTGGTGCACTGGGTCATTTCGTATTTCACGGAAGATTCCGCGATACTCGACAACGTCCTGAAGGGACGCGATACGGTCCTCATTAAAAAAGGCCGCGTGAACCGCAAGGCATTGCGCGATGAACACATGTCGCCGAACGACCTTGCGGAGGATTTGCGTCAGGAAGGCGTACGCGGACCCAGTGAAGTGGAAGAAGCGCGGCTCGAGCGGAGCGGAAAACTCTCGGTTATCAAAAAATAGTTTCAACTCGCTTGATCGCCGCCGTGAGCACGCGCAGATACTTCAAGTATGACTGTTTGGGAACGTTTTCGCGGTTCTGCGAATTAGCAATCTGGATTCGCTCGTGATTGGCGGCAGGATTTTTCGGCCCGCAGGGTTCCATTTCTGCGGCCAGGTGCATTGCCGTCATTCATTGCGTTTTCGGATTCATCACAAGGAGAGGCACATGAAAGCGAAGACTTTATTGGCGACGGCAATTGTTCTCACTTTTGCCGCGCCGGCAATGGCCGATGAATATTATGTCGTTCGCGGACCCGACCGTCACTGCACCGTGACCACGACAAGGCCGACGGAGCAAACCACGGTCACGCAGATCGGCCCGCTCGCATTCGAGTCGCGCGAGAAAGCGCAGGACCGCATCAAGACCACGAAGGTCTGCACCGACGACACCACGACCGGTACGTCGGTTCACATCGACAAGGACTAAGCTGGACAAAATAAAAGGGGCGGAGCTGTTTGCTCCGCCCCTGACGCTTTCACCAATAGCGACGGCGCCAGTACCGGTGGCGCCAGTATGGCCGCGGCGCATAGGCGTAACCGTAGTAGCCACCGTAGTAATTCGGGCGCCACCAGCAGCGGCCATAGGCACCGCAAACCCAACGCACGTGCTCGATTTTCGCGGCAGAGTCGTTCGTCAGCGGTGCGACCGGCATCGCCGTTGCCGCAGTCGTTGCAAGGCCACCGCAGATTGCGGCGGTAGCAAACAAGATTTTCAAGGTTCTCATGCGCTCCTCCATCGGTGCGCCCTTAACGCGCGATCCTGCTGGAGGTTTCCGGCGAGAGTTAGCCGATTTGCTTAACTTTTATTCAGACTGGAACCGCGACACGCGAACGTGACAATTGTGCATTGCAGAAGATGAGTCGGCACCGCCGAGTGTCAATCAGGCAATCAGGGCCGCCAGCGCTTCCGCGACATCGAGCGACATGACCGCGATCTGGGACGCCAGAAATGCGTGGCCTTGTGTCGTGCTCAGACTGTCGATGTCATCGGTCGTGAGTCCGGCAATCGCGTTCGTGCTCAGGCCGGGAATACCGCTCGTGCTCGACAGGGCGCTGAAGTTGGCCGTCGTCATGCCGGCGATCTGATCGCTGGTGAAGCCGCCGGCCTGCGCCGTCGTGAGCGCCGCGATTTCGTCCGTCGTCAGGCTGTTGACCCCGGCCACCGTCAGCGCGCCGATTTCCGCCGCGGTCAGCGCGCCGACCTGTGTCGACGTCAGGTTCGTAATGGTGGTGGTGCCGAGCCCGACAATTTGCACCGGCAGTAACTTCGCGGCGTCCAATGCGTTGAGATTGCCGATCGACAGGTTGTTGATCTGCGACCAGTAAAGGCCCTGCACCTGCGTCGTGGTCAGCGCCGCCACCTGCGTGGTGGTCAGGTTGTTGAGCACCGTCGTGCTGAGCGTGCTGATCTGAGTAGCAGTGACCGCGCCGGCCTGCGTGGTCGACAAGTTCTGGAGTTCGGTCGTGGTCAGCTGGGCAATCTGGCTGGCGTCGAGCGCGGCGATCGTCAGCAGCCGGCAGCGCCGCCACCTGCGTGGCGGTCAGACTGCCGATCGTCGTCGTGCTCAGGCCGGCAGCCTGGTCGGTATCGAACCGGGTGACGTCAAGTACATTCAGATGGTCGGTCGACAGCGCGTTGATCTGGCTTGCGGTCAGGCCCTGTACCTGCGTGGTGCTCAGCGCCGCCACCTGCGTGGTGGTCAGGTTGTTGAGCACCGTCGTGCTCAGCGTCCCGATCTGGGCTGCGGTCAGCGCGCTTGCTTGCGTAGTCGACAAATTCTGCAATTCGGTGGTCGACAGCGCGCCGATTTCAGCGGCATTGAGTGCGCTGACCTGCGCCTCGGTTAGCTCGCTGATCTGCACGTCCGTGAATGCCTGGATCTGCGCTGCGATCAGGCCACCCATGGTCGTCGAGGAGAGCGCCTGGACCTGCGTCACCACCAGGTATTGCAGATCGGTCGATGTCAGCGCGTTGATCTGATCCGACGTCAAGACGGCCATCTGGGTGGTGGCCAGGGCCGCAATGCTTGTGGTCTTCAGCCCACTGAAGGTTGTGGTCGACAGGCCGGCGATCTTTGCGGCGCTGATGAAAGGAATGACAGACATCGAGCTAACCCATTCCGACTGGCTGTCGCGGCCCCGCTGCGGGTCGAATGTACGAATGTCGAGATGGATCAAGCATCGCATTGATGCATTGATTGATTCTGACGATTGTCAGGTTTGGATTCTGGTAGTTAAGGGGCTCGAAATTTTCCGTTCAATTCGAGCGCCCGGATTAGGAATTTGTTTATGAACGGTGGCGCGATGGGCTAGCCGCCGCCGGAAAAGACAATCCGCCGCAGCAATTCCACGATCACGGTCAGCATCAGCAAGGCGCCGGCCGTAAAAAGCGCAAATTGCGCCCGCCGCATGCCGGCCTCGCTACCCTGGATACCGCCCAGCAGTGCGACGATCCCAAGCGGACATAAGGTGAAGGTCGTGGCAGCAGCGAGAATGAAATTGAAGCCGCCGTCCTGCCACAGCGGGACCAGGCTTGCGCCCCAGAGCCCCAGCATGATCAGCCCGGCGAGCGCGAAACGGGCGCGATGCCTGAGCGCGACAGTAACAGGCGCTGGCTGCTGCATGCGAGCTCTCTAAATTCTGCGCTGGCGCTTGAGCCTGTCGATGTATTGCTCGACTTCGGGCGGCAGGGAACTCAGTCCATGCTGACCCGCGGTCGACAACACCGGCCGCCACTGTGATCCCTTCAGGAAATTCGGTTCGCGCCCCGGCGGAATGATGCGGTCGAAGATGATCACCAGCAGCACCGCGAGCAGCGCCACGCGAAGCGCGCCCAGCACCGCGCCGGCGGCGCGATCGGGAATGCTGATATTGGGGCCGACCATTTCGCTGACGGCGAGCCGCAGCAGCGCGCTGAGCACGATGCCGGCCACGATGAAGATCGCCACCAGCACCAGCCAGTTCTGGATGGCGGGCGCCTTGAACATGTTGCTGAAAAAGGGCGTCACGCGCGGCGCCGCGAACACTGCGACGCCCATCGCGCCGATATAGCCGAAGATCGTCGCCAGGCTGCGCAGCAGGCCGGTCATGAAGCCCATCACGACCGCCAGGAACAGGCAGATATAAATGGCGAGATCGAAGGGATTGGTCGAGATGAAGTCCATTGCGATTTATCCGAACCGCACTAGGCTTTGTGCGTTTGAAGATTCGAAGGAGACGGTACATGGCGTTCGCAGTCACAAGCAACAGCTTCAAGGACGGGGATTATCTGCCGAAGGAGTTTATCCTGTCGGCTGATTTCGGCTTCGGTTGTGCCGGCGGCAACACGTCGCCGCATCTCAAGTGGTCGGGCGCGCCTGCGGGCACGAAGAGCTTTGCCATCACGTGCTACGATCCCGATGCGCCAACCGGCTCCGGCTTCTGGCACTGGCTGGTGGTGAACATTCCCGCCGACGTGACGGAGCTCGCTGCCGGTGCCGGCAGCGCCGGCGGAAAATTGCCGGCGGGCGCACTGCAGACGCGCACGGATTTCGGCGCGCCGGGTTATGGCGGTCCTTGTCCGCCGGAGGGCGATCATCCGCACCGGTATCTGTTCACGGTGTTTGCGGTGAAGGCGGACAGGCTCGATGTGAAAGCCGACACCTCCGCCGCCGTCGTCGGCTTCAATCTGCATTTCAACACGCTGGCGAAAGCGGAGATCATGGGCCTGTTCAAACGGTGAGAGTTGCCGCCGCAAACAGCCAACTGGTAGAGCGGATGAGACGGGTGCTTGCACTTTCCCTGATGGTGCTGGCCGGCAAAGCCGTCGCCGCCGGCACCGAAACATTCACCTATACCTGCAAGAACGGAAACTTCACCGTCGCTGCGTCGCTTGATAGCGCGGGCCGCTGGAGCCGGACCGAGCCGGTCATCCTGCAGATCGCCGACGAGCCGCCGCAAACGCTCGTCGCTGACCCGGACGCGCCTGACGCGGACAGCTACCGCAACAAGGACTATGAATTTTATTCGCTGAAGGCGTACACCACGCTGACCCACAAGAGCCACGGCGTGACGGTGAAATTCTATAATGCGTGCAAGGTCAATTAGACGCCGGCGTGGTTGAGAACCCAGATCGAGCCATTAAGCAGCGTGGCAAAGGCCACCCAGGCTGCGTAAGGCGTAAACAACAGCGCCG
Source organism: uncultured Alphaproteobacteria bacterium (assembly GCA_963819915.1). GTDB lineage: Bacteria > Pseudomonadota > Alphaproteobacteria > Rhizobiales > Xanthobacteraceae > Pseudolabrys. The sequence goes on along the minus strand of CAWFXX010000004.1, from coordinate 381,792 downwards.
CGGTGCGATCGCGCGCCAGTGCATCACGATGAAGGCGAGGATTGCCGCCAGCAGCATCGTGACGACGATCAGCGCGGCGCCAATCATGTGCGCGCCGAAAAACACCGGCGACCAGATGAAATTGAGTGCAAGCTGGATGAACCACACCGTCATGCCGGTGCTGTGCGGTTCGCGTTTGCCAGGTGCGCCAGCCTGCAACGGCGACCATGATGTAGAGCAGCGTCCACACCGGCGCAAAGATCCAGTTCGGGGGATTGAACGGCGGCTTGGTGAGCCCGGCATACCAGGCGCCCGGCAGGGTCATAAATCCGATAACCGTTCCGCCCCCGAGCACGAGCACGATGAACAATGCGAGGGTGAGATAACGGTGCATGGCTGAATCCGGCGGGCTGCGTCTGTCAGAGATATGCGCGTTTTGCGGTTGTGTCAGCCCACGCGCGATGTCGACGACAACGCGATTTTGCATGGTATAACACATGTCATGGCACGGGGACCCATCCGCGACAGCCGCAGCGAGGCCGAGAAGGCCTTCAAGGCGGCCACCACAAAACCGGTCGAGCAGCCGGCAGCGAAACCGCCGTCGCTGCCCGGCGCCAAGGAAATGGTGTCGCTTCGCATCGACCGCGACGTACTCGATTTTTTTCAGGAAGACGGCCCCGGCTGGCAAGACCGCATTAACGACGCCTTGCGGAAGGCGACGGGGAAATAGAGTAAGCGTTACGAATATCACCAACATACGCATAAGGGAGAAGGACCATGCGAATCTTGTCGGGATGCCGTGCAGCACTGATCGCGGCGATCGCTATTCTCGGGATTACTTCCGCCGCTCATGCCGATAGCGGCACTGTCAGCATCCGGATTTTCAAGGCGGGCTTCGTGATCGGGGGTTCGGCCGGCAGCGGCGTGCTGCATTTCCAGGGCCGCAACTATCCGCTGTCGGTCGGGGGCCTGAGCTACGGCTTCACTTTCGGCGCATCGGAAACGCGTTTCCACGGCACCGTCAGCAATATCCGCCGGCCATCCGATATCGCGGGCGTTTACGGCCAGGCCGGCGTCGGCGCCGCCGTCATACGCGGCGCGCAGGCGGTCGTGCTGACCAATCAGAACGGCGCGGTCCTCGCGCTGACCGGCGGTCAGGCCGGCCTCATCGTCAGCGCCGACCTCAGCGGTCTGGCGCTCGGGCTGAAATAAGAGCGAATTCCGTCCGCTCGTTTTGTCATTCCGGGGCGCGGTCGCGAGACCGCGAACCCGGAATCCAGAAACAGGCCAGCGCAGAAATCAATTCCGGGTCCGGCGCTACACGCCGTCCCGGAATGACTGCTGGGAGGTTACGGCTCTCCCGCCACCTTTAGAATGTCGATCAGCTTGCGGTCGCGCCAGCGTTGCAGGTCGGCGATGGTGCGTGAGCCCGCTTCATCGGCAACGCCGTCGATGATCATTTTCTGAACGTCCGGCGTCAGCCGCGTGTCGCCGAGGTCATCCATCCAGCTCTGGATTGCCGGACCGATGTGCGACATGAAATGCGGCATGCCGCCTTCGCCGCCGGCCAGATGAAATATCAGCGACGGCCCCATCAGCGCCCAGCGCAGGCCGGGACCATAGGCAATCGCCGCATCCGCGTCCGAAACCGACACCACGCCTTCGGCTACGAGGTGCACCGCTTCGCGCCAGAGCGCGGCCTGCAGTCGATTGGCGACATGGCCCGCCACTTCCTTCTTGATGTGGATCGGCTTCTTGCCGGCCGTAAGATAGAAGTCCATCGCCTTGACGATCGTCTCCGCCGAGGTCTTCGGGCCGCCGACCACCTCGACCAGCGGAATGAGATGCGGCGGATTGAATGGATGGCCGATCACGCAGCGCTCGGGGTGCCTGCACTTCGTGCTCACGCGGCTGACCAGCAGCCCCGATGAGCTGGTGGCAATGACCGTTTCCGGAGGCGCCGCCGCGTCGAGCACGCCGAACAGATCGATCTTGGTGTCTTCGCGCTCCGGCCCGCTTTCCTGCACGAAGTCCGCGCCCCTGGCGGCGTCCGCCGGATTGTTGAAAAATGTGAAGTGCGCGCGGTCGGCGCCGGGCTGCACGGTTCCCAGTTTCTCCAGCGTCGGCCAGGCATTGTCGATGAAGCGGCGCGCGAAGGCTTCGCCGTTGGGAGAGGGGTCGTAAGCCGAGACTTCGAAGCCGCGCGCGAGAAAGCACGCCGCCCAGCTTGCGCCGATGGTGCCTGCGCCGATGACCGATACGCGTTTTGGCATGAGATGCTCCGCTTGCTCAGATCGTCCGGTAGCCGCCGTCGGCCATGACAATGGTACCGGTGACAAAGGCCGACAGGTCCGAGGCGAGGAAGATCGCCGGGCCCGCGATATCCTCCGGCTGCCCGGCGCGGCCGAGCGGTGTGTGGTCCATGAACACTTTCACGAACTCGGGATGGTTGGCGCGTGTATTGGCGTTGAGGGGCGTTTCGATGAAGCCCGGGCCGATGGCGTTGACGCGCACGCCGTCCTTGCCGAGCTCGGCGGCGAGCGCCTTGGTGAAGCCGAGCACGCCGTGCTTGGAGGCGGTGTAGGCGGCAGAACTCGGCGTGCGGATATGCACGAACGATTGCACCGAGCCGATATTGACGATCCGTCCCTTGGCCTTGCGCAGTTGGTCGAGAAACGCATGCGTCACGTTGAACATGCCGGTGAGGTTGACCGCGATGATGTCCTGCCAGTCCTTCGCCACAGTGTCGGCATCAGCGACGAAGGCGTTGCGGCGGGTGATGCCGGAATTGTTGACCAAAATCGAAATGGGGCCGAGCTTGACCGCGACCTCCGCGGCGATGGCGCGGCAGGCCTTCGCATCGGTGACATCGAGCGTCAGGCTGATCGCCTTGCCCCCCGCGGCGCTGACCTCGGCGGCTGTTTTCGCGGCTCCTTCGACATTGATGTCGAGCACGGCGATGCTTGCGCCCTCGCGCGCATAGCCCAGCGCGATCGCGCGGCCAATGCCGGAGCTCGCGCCGGTGATGGCGGCGATGTGATTTTGCAGGAGATTGGGCATGGGTATTCGCCTTGGATGGACTTAAAGGATCATGGTGGCGGCGCTCACACGGGCGCAAATCTGTTCGTTTTCACCCCGCCGTCACGCCCTTGGCCTTGAACACGCTCACAGCCTCCGGTGTCTTGAGATAATCGAGGAAGGCCTTGGCGGCGGCCGCTTCCTTGCTCTCGGCGGCAACGGCGCCCACGAACACGAGGTCTTGCTGCAAATCGCCGGGGAAGGGGCCCGCGAGCTCCACGCCGGGGGCGATCAGCACGTTGGTGAGAAACACGCCGAGCTCGGCGTCGCCTTTGGCGACGGCCTGCGGAATGCCGCCGGGCGCGGCCTGGACCTTCATCTTGTCCTTGATCTGCTCGGCAATGCCGAGCCGCTCGAAAGTCTTCTGCACGAAAGCGCCGGCCGCGCTTCCCGGAAACACGGCAATCGATTGCGCCTTGAGCAACGTCGCCTTCAGCGCGTCAGGCGTGCTCACATCCGGCTTTGCTGCGCCCGCCTTCACCGCAACGCCATAGCCTACGCGCGCGATATTGGCCGGCGTGCCGGTGAATTTGGCCTTGGCGGCGTCATTTTTTATGACGTCGATGGGCACCACGCCGAGGTCGAACGGTGCGGAGGTTGCCATCTTGATGAGTTCGGGCGTCGCCGCGAAGGTGATGTCGAGTTTGTGGCCGGTGGCCTTTTCAAAACGCGGGCCGAGCTCTTTCAGGCTTGCGGTCATCGAGCCGCCTGCCAGCACTTTGAGTTCGGCGGCGTTGACGGGTGACAGCATAAGCACTCCCAATATTGCGGCGGCGGTGAGCGAAGATTTGGTCATGGTTTCCCCGGATCGTTTTGTCGTCATGGCCATTTGCTCCGTTCGTCCCCGCGGAAGCGGGGACCTAGTTCCTTCGAACAAGCGCTGGGTCCTCGCTTTCCGCGGGGACGAACGCGGTATCGCCTTATCTTCTCAGTCTGGCCTTGCGCCCGACTGTTTGACAATAGGCGCCCAGTGCTTGACGTCGTCGCGCACGAAGACCGCGAAGTCGGCCGCGCTGCTTGCGGCGGGCGCTGCACCTTCCTTCTCGAGCTGCTCGCGCATCTTCGGATCGTTAAGTGCCGCGACAATGGCGCCGTTGAGCTTGCCGGTGATGTCCGGCGGCAATTTTGCCGGGCCGAACACGCCGAACCATGCCGTCGATTCAAACCCTTTCACGACCTCGCCGATCGCCGGCAGGTCGGGGAATGACGGCTGCCGCTGCGCGCTGGTCACGCCATAGGCACGCAACTTGCCGGCCCGTACCTGCGCCGTACCGGTGACAAGGCTGATGAACATCATGTCGACCTGGCCGCCGAGCACATCGGTGAGCGCCGGCGCCGTGCCCTTGTAGGGCACGTTGAGAATGCGCAAATCCGCCATCATCTTGAACTGGTCGCCGGCCAGATGCAGCGACGAGCCGATGCCGCCGATCGCGATGCTCAATTTGTCCGGCTTTGCCCTGGCGAGCGCGATCAGCTCGTTGAGATTTTGCGCCGGCAAATTTGGATTGCCGACCAGCAGGCTCGGCACGGTCGCGATCTTGCTGATCGGGGTGAAATCGGTGACGGGATCGAACGGCAGATTCGGATAAAGCGTGGCGTTGATGGTGTGGCTGGTGAAACTGACCAGCAGCGTGTAGCCGTCCGGTGCCGCTTTCGCGACGGTCTCTGCCGCGATGTTGCCGCCGGCGCCCGGGCGGTTTTCGACCAGCACCGGCTGGCCGAGCGATTTCGAGAGCGGCTGCGCGATGGCGCGCGCCATTGTGTCGGTGGTGCCGCCCGCCGAGGCGCCGACCAGCAGCTTGATCGGCCGCGATGGATAACTATCGGCCTGCGCGGTGGCGAGCCCCGCCAGCAACAGCGCTGCGAGTAGCGGAGCTGCCGATTTTTGAATCATTCAACTCTCCCGTCGCTCCGCAGGCGTCCCGAACGCATCCGCGCAGCCAGCGATGCGCCGGATCGGCATCCAGCCGCGGGTGCCAGAGCAGCGAAATCGTGATCTCCGGCATGGAGACCGGCAGCGGAAAACTGTGCATTCCGGCGCGCAGGTTTCCGGTGTGCCGTTCGGGAACGCTGGCGATCAGGTCGGAGGCCCGGGCGAGCGCCAGCGCGGCCGAAAAGCCGCCGACGATCGTGACGATCTCCCGTTCCAGCCCGAACGGCTTCAAGGCTTCGTCGATCGGCCCCTTGTCGAGGCCGCGCCGCGAGACGAGATGTGCCGGCCGGCCGCATAGCGGGCGGACGTGATCTTGCCCTGGCTCAGCGGGTGCCCCTTTCGCACGACGCCGATGAAGCGGTCCCGGAACAACGCCTGCGCCCGCACCTCCGGACCGGTCGTCTTGCCACGACACCGGTTTCCAGATCGACGGTTCCGTCGCGAAGCGGCGCGCTGTCCTTGTCCGGCTTCTGCACGAAGCGCAGCCGCACGCCGGGCGCTTCCTTGCCGACGCGGGCAATGAGGTCCGGTCCGAAGTTCTCGACGAAGCCTTCGCTGGTCCGCAGCGTGAAGGTGCGGACGAGCTGTTTGAGGTCGAGCTTCTCGGCGGGGCGTAGCACCGCTTCTGCGTCCTGCACGAGCTGACCGACCCGCTCGCGAAGTTCGAGCGCCCGCGGCGTGGGAACGAGACCGCGTCCGGCCCTGACCAGCAGCGGATCGCCCGTCGTCTCGCGCAATCGCGCCAGCGCCCGGCTCATCGCCGACGGGCTCAGCCGCAACCGCTGGGCGGCGCGCGCGACGCTGCCTTCCGCGAGCAGCACATCGAGGGTGACGAGCAAGTTGAGATCGGGTGTCGGCATGCGTCGACCATAGCACAGATTGATCGTGATATGGCGTCAAACGCACGAATAAAGTGCAAATGGTGCGTCTTCCGCCATGTCAGGCGAGAGACTAGGTTTCCGACAGCTCCGTTTCGGGAGCCGCCAGAAAACGGAGTTCATGTTGAAGCCAATCATTGCAAGGACGAGACGACGGCCGTCGCCGGAAGCGCGGAGCGGACACCTTCGGTTCGGTGGGCGCTCGCCAGCCTTTCGCTGTCCATGTTGCTGTCCTCGCTCGGCACCAGCATCGCCAATGTCGCCTTGCCGACGCTTGGCCCAGGCGTTCGCCGCCTCCTTCCAGGAAGTCCAGTGGATCGTCCTCGCCTATCTCCTCGCCATCACCACCCTGATCGTCAGCGTCGGACGGCTCGGCGACATCACCGGTCGTCGTCGGCTGCTGCTGGCCGGAATCTTCCTGTTCACGGTGGCCTCGGTCCTGTGCGGCGTCGCGCCCACGCTCTGGCTGCTGATTGCCGCCCGGGCGGCGCAGGGCCTCGGCGCGGCCATCATGATGGCCCTCACGATGGCGTTTGTCGGCGAGACGGTTCCGAAGGCACAGAACCGGCAGCGCCATGGGGCTGCTCGGAACGATGTCCGCGATCGGCACCGCGCTCGGTCCATCGCTCGGCGGCGTTCTGATCGCCGGACTCGGCTGGCGGGCGATCTTCCTCGTCAACGTGCCGCTGGGCATCCTGACGTTGCTTCTCGCGCATCGCTACCTGCCCGTCGATCGCCGAGGGCCGAAGACCGATCGGGCCGGCTTCGACGCGGTGGGCACGCTGCTGCTGGCGCTGACGCTCGCGGCCTATGCGCTCGCCATGACGATCGGGCGCGGCAGTTTCGGTCCGCTCAACATGGCGCTGCTGTTGGCTGCGGTCGTCGGAGTCGGCCTCTTCGTGCTCGCCGAGGCGAGAGCCGCATCGCCGTTGATCCGATTGGCGATGTTCCGCGATCCGGTGCTGAGCGCGAGCCTCGCCATGAGCGCGCTCGTCTCGACGGTGATGATGGCGACGCTGGTGGTCGGGCCGTTCTATCTCTCGCGTGCGCTCGGGCTCGACGCGGCGCTGGTCGGAATCGTCTTGTCGGTCGGTCCGCTTGTCGCCGCGCTGACCGGTGTGCCAGCCGGTCGCATCGCCGACCGTTTTGGCGCGCCACGCATGACCATCGTCGGGCTCATCGGAATGGCGGCCGGTTCCTTCGTTCTGTCCGATGACTGCCGGCGACGTTCGGCATCGCCGGCTACATCGCGCCCCATCGTCGTCGTCACCGCCGGCTATGCGCTGTTCCAGACCGCCAACAACACCGCCGTCATGACGGATGTCCGCCCGGATCAGCGAGGCGTCATCTCCGGCATGCTCAACCTGTCGCGCAATCTCGGGCTCATCACCGGCGCATCCGTGATGGGCGCGGTGTTCGCGTTCGCCTCGGCGACGATCGACATCACGACGGCGCAGTCCCGAAGCCGTTGCCACCGGCATGCGGATCACGTTCGCGGTCGCGGCGGTTCTGATCGTCGGCGCGCTCGCCATCGCAGCTGCAAGCCGCGCTGGCGCTAGATTCCAGGGCCGCGATTATAGGCGTCGACCAGCTGATTGTAGTCACGCAGCAGGCGCGGCGGCGAGCCCTCGACCATCCAGCCGGCGCCCTGATTGCCGAGCATCATCTTGTCGCCGGCGCTGTAGGGCACATGATCGCGAATGCGGCGCATCAAGGCTTTCCCCGTGACCAGATAGGACTTGGCGTTACCAATGAAAAACGAGCCGATCTTGGCGTCGTTGCCGGAGCCGGTAAACTGTTCGGCACCCTTGACCATGCTTTCGTAATCGTTGAGCGCCTGCGTGATTGCGGCAACGTCGGGTTTATCCCCTTCCTCCGCGCGCAGCACGCGCTTGGCCTGGATCATCAGAGCTTCGACATGATAGCGGGCCTGCTTGCCCTCGCTTTTCTCGATCTCGGCGAGCTTTTCCAACGCGCGCTTGTCGTTGATGGCTTCGACGCCGTTGCGCAGCTTCTGGTCGGCACTCTCGAACGCATTCCAGGCCGCGACAAGACGGGGATGCAGGGCCTTGCCCTTCGCCATCTTGTCGTCCTTGTAGTCCTGCTGGGAATAGTAATCGTCGGCTTCCTTGAGCAGCGGCTCGAGCTTGCTCACGGCCTCGGCGTAGGCCGTGGCGGCGGCTTCGAGTTCAGCGTCGTGCGGCTCCAGCGTATTGGCCTTCTCGACATTCTTCCGGCAATCCGACGTGTCGTAGATCGTGTAAGTGCCGTAGATGATGCGCTCCCGGCCGGTCGGGCCTTCCTTGGCGGCCCAGCTGAAATAGCGCGCGCGTGAATCGTAAGATCGCGCCGAAAGCCGGTTGATGCAACCGACATAGGCATTGAGCTTTGCGTTCGGCGATGGGGCCTGCGCTCGGCCTCGTTCGCGGCAAGTTGTGTCACCAGGAATGTGACTCCGAGCACGGCGGCATAAAACGGCTTCATGTTCACACCTCGAATTCCAAAGGCGGCGCGTATCATCTTACACGCCGATTCAAGCTTGTCCCCCGGCTCTGAGCCGCCACGTCTGGAGGTTAGTCGCGCGAGGCCGGCAGAATGTTCATGGCCGCAAGCTTGCCTCCGCCCACCGGGCACGGATAATGCAGGGCAACCGGGGGACCTCTTGTATGCGTGATCGTGTCATCATCGCCGGCGGCGGCATTGGCGGCCTGGCGATGGCCCTCACGCTCCACCAGATCGGCGTGCCCTGCATCGTCTACGAGGCGGTGCGCGACATGCGCCCGCTCGGCGTCGGCATCAATATGCAGCCTAATGCCGTGCGCGAGCTCTACGACCTTGGCATCACCGAAGCCGACCTCGACCGCGTCGGTCTGCCGGCCAGGGAATGGGCGCTGGTGGGCTTGAACGGCAACGACATCTACTCCGAGCCGCGCGGCAGGCTCGCCGGCTACAACTGGCCGCAATATGCCGTGCATCGCGGCCAGTTTCACATGCTGCTCTACGACAAGGTGGTCGAGCGGATCGGCACGGAGGCTGTGCGGCTTGCAAGCCGCGTCTCCGGCTACCGCAAGGACGCCGGCGGCGGCGTCACCGCCTTCGTCGAACGCGACGGCGCGACCGCCGAAGTGCAGGGCGCGCTGCTGATCGGCGCCGACGGCATCCACTCCGCCATTCGCGCGCAGATGCACCCCAACCAGCCACCAATTCACTGGGGCGGCGCGGTGATGTGGCGCGGCACGACCTGGGGCAAGCCTATCCGCACCGGCGCCTCGTTCGTCGGGCTCGGCACGCACCGTCAGCGCATGGTGTTCTATCCGATCTCGCAGCCCGACCCGAAGACAGGCCTCTCGATCATCAACTGGATCGCCGAGGTCACCGATGGACAATGGCGAGGGCTGGAAACAAAGCGGCTGGTTCCGCCAGGTGGCGATCGCCGATTTCGTCGCATCATTTCGACGGCTGGGTGTGGGACTGGCTCGATGTGCCAGCGCTCATTCGCGGCGCCGACACCGTGTTCGAGAATCCGATGATCGACCGTGACCCGGTGCCGACGTGGCAGGACGGGCCGGTGGCGCTGCTCGGCGACGCCGCGCACCCGATGTATCCGACCGGCTCGAACGGCGGCAGCCAGGCGATCGTCGACGCGCGCATACTCGGCGCGGCGATGGTCGCAGCACGGCGTCACGCCGGTAGCGCTCGCCGCCTATGACACCAAATCTATGCGGCCCGATCTCGCAGCTGGTGCTGCGCAACCGCGGCGCCGGCCCGTTCGGGCTGCTTGAACATCGTCGACGAGCGCTGCGGCGGCACTTTCGACAACATCGACGACGTGATCCCGCCGAAGGAGCGCGCCGAATTCATGGCCGGCTACAAGGCCGCCGCCGGCTTTGCCATCGAGAGTCTCAACAAGGCGGAGAGGACGATTAAGGAAGGGGCGGCCGCTTGAGCGGGCGATGGCTTGCTACGGCTTCCGCGCCGTCAGCCCGATGTAGGCCGACATGCCGGAATGTCCGGGACCTTCCTGCAATTCGCGCTCTTGCTCGACGATCGCTACATCGGCGAGATCGCCGAAAGCGTGTTGCAGCAGATCGCGGGTATAGAGGTGCTCGACCTGCTTCGGGCCGCCGGTGCCGTAGTCGAGCTGCTTGGGTGTGTAGCCTTCGACAATCAGCAATCCGCCGTGCTTCAGCGCGCGCCGCATGCCCGCCCATTTCTGGCGCGCGATCGGGCGGCGCGCTGAACTGCGTGAAAATATCCACCACCACGTCGAACTCGTTTTCCGGATAGGGCCACGCGTGAATGTCGGCCTCAACGAAGGTGATCGCGACACGATGCTCGTCAGCGAGCGCGCGCGCCTTGGCCAAGGCGGCAGGAGCGAAGTCGATCGACAGAACTTCAAGACCTTGCCGCGCCAGCCAGACGCCATTGCGGCCCTCGCCATCGGCGACCGCCAGAACCTTTCCGGTCCGCGGCAAAAGCGGACGGCAGCGAACCAGAAACTCGTTGGGCTCCTTGCCGAACCTGTAGTCCGGCGTGGAGTAGCGATCCTGCCAATGCTGGAGTTCGGTGTCGGTCATGTGCGCCCGCTCACTTCTTTCCCAGCGCCTCGCGCTGCCTGATCAGCTTGTCCAGTTCGCCTCCTGCGCGGCGTATTCGGTCGGCGATGCGCGCTTCGTCGGCTGCGCCTGATAGCGCCGCAGCCTGTTCGGTCAGCTGGCGCATATTGTCGCGCAGGATAGCGATGCGGTCGTCCAGCTCCGGGCGTGACAGGGTGCTCTCGTTGGCCATGTGATGCTCTCCTGCAGGACTTCAAATCTGATCGTACGGCGTTGACGCATTTTCCGCGACGATTCCCTCGAAAGCGTCAGTTGACGATTATGCACTCGGGTCCCCGCTTTCGCGGGGACGAACGGAGATGAACCGATTTAATCGCTCGGATCAGAACTCTAGAACGCCTTGTTGTTCTCCTTCACCTTGCCCGCGTCGAGCGCCTTCAAATTTCGCGTTTATCTGCGTCCGCGCTCGTCATGGCCGGGACTTGATCCCGGCACTCCACGTCTTTCGCGTATAAGGCGATGCTCAGCGTGTCGTCGATGCCCGGCACAAGGCTCGCGATCTGGCCGCGCCGTAGGCCGGACCCGAGTGCCGGGCATGACGGAAGTGGTTAGAGCGCCTTGTTACTCTCCTTCACCGCATTCTCTGCGACATAGACCTGCTCGCCCAGCGCTTTGAACTTCTCCCTCATCTCGGCCATTCCTGCTCTTTGTCATTGAGCGTGGCCGCATAGTCGCGCACATCCTGCGTGATCTTCATCGAGCAGAATTTCGGCCCGCACATCGAGCAGAAATGCGCGACTTTGTGCGCCTCCTTCGGCAGCGTCTCGTCGTGATATTCGCGCGCGGTGTCGGGATCGAGCCCGAGGTTGAACTGGTCCTGCCAGCGGAAGTCGAAGCGCGCGCGCGACAACGCATCGTCGCGCAGTTGCGCGGCCGGATGGCCCTTGGCGAGATCGGCCGCGTGCGCCGCGATCTTGTAGGTGATGACGCCTTCCTTCACGTCGTCGCGGTCGGGCAGGCCGAGATGCTCCTTCGGCGTGACGTAGCAGAGCATCGCGCAGCCGAACCAGCCGATCATGGCGGCGCCGATGCCCGACGTGATGTGGTCGTAGCCCGGCGCGATGTCGGTGGTGAGCGGCCCCAGCGTATAGAACGGCGCCTCGCCGCATTCCTTGAGCTGCTTGTCCATGTTGATCTTGATCTTGTGCATCGGCACGTGGCCGGGGCCTTCGATCATGACCTGGCAGCCCTTCTTCCAGGCGATCTGCGTGAGTTCGCCGAGCGTTTCCAGCTCGGCGAATTGCGCGCGGTCGTTGGCATCCGCGATCGAGCCGGGCCGCAGGCCGTCGCCGAACGAGAACGACACGTCGTATTTGCGCATGATGTCGCAGATCTCGTCGAAGCGCTCGTAGAGGAAGATTCCTTGTGCCGCGACAGGCACCACTTCGCCATGATCGAGCCGCCGCGCGAGACGATGCCGGTGACGCGATCGGCGGTGAGCGGCACGTAGGCCAGCCGCACGCCGGCGTGGATGGTGAAATAGTCGACGCCCTGCTCGCACTGCTCGATCAGCGTGTCCTTGTAGCATTCCCAGTCGAGCTTGACGGGATCGCCGTCCACTTTCTCCAGCGCCTGGTAGATCGGCACCGTGCCGATCGGCACCGGCGAATTGCGCAGGATCCATTCGCGCGTGTTGTGGATGTTGCGGCCGGTGGAGAGATCCATCACCGTGTCGGCGCCCCAGCGGATCGCCCACACCATTTTCTCGACTTCCTCCTCGACCGAGGAGGTGACGGCCGAGTTGCCGATATTGGCGTTGATCTTCACCAGGAAGTTGCGGCCGATGATCATCGGCTCGAGTTCGGCGTGGTTGATGTTCGACGGGATGATGGCGCGCCCGCGCGCAATTTCACTGCGCACGAATTCGGGCGTGATGAACGCGGGCACCGCGCCGCCGAATTGCTCGCCGTCGGCGAGCGCGGTTTCGCGCGCGCTCGAGTTGCTTCTTGCGGCCGAGATTTTCGCGCTCGGCGACGTAGATCATTTCCTTGGTGATGATGCCGGCGTTGGCGAATTCGTATTGGGTGGCCGGTTTGCCATCCAAAGCCCGCCACGGCTTCGGCGTGTTGGGAAAATTGCGCGCCAGATGCTTGCCGGTGACATTGCCGTTGTCGACCGGCTGGATCGGCCGGCCCTCATATTCCTCGACCCCGCCGCGTTCTTTCACCCATGCGATGCGGGCGCGCGGCAGTCCCTTCTCCACGTCGATCTCGACTGCCGGATCGGTGTAGGGGCCCGTGGTGTCGTAGACCGGCAACGGTGGTTCGCCGGCCGATGCATCGAGAATATTTCGCGGATCGGCACGCGCAAGTCCGGCGCGGCTTCGGGCTGCGAATAGACCTTGCGCGAGGCGGGCAACGAACCCGTCGTGACTTTCGGGAGAGTGACGTTGGGATCGTGGATGTTCATTTTACCTTCTCCTCCGTAGACGCGACCGGCGCCGCGCAGGCGCACGCCCGTGTGACAACTGTGGCGGGTCGAGATAGCCGAAATAGCTCAGCAGCACGCCGAGGATCACGGCGATCCCGCCATCGACAATGAAAAAATTCGGATAGGACAGTACCGACAGGCCGATCTGTTCGATCACCTGCGGCGCGACCATGCGCACGATGCCGCCGATAATCGCGAGCCAGCCGATGATGGTGATAATCAGCGGCCAGTGCCACTTCCAGTCATTGTGCGTGGCGACGATCGCCAGCCCGACCGGAAGTGCGATCACGCCCGACAGATAGATGAGCATGTGATCGTGCAGCGCGCGCTCGAACATCGCGCGATAAACAACATTGTTGAAGATCATGCCGGCGCCGCCGGCAATGAAAACAGGGCCAATCAATTTGGCCAGAAAATGCGATCGTTCCATGGTCCAGTCCCCCATTTGAATGTCCACGCTCACGCAACATACCCTTTGAAAGTCACAAAGCCGCCGACGGCGACGAGAAAGATGCCGAGGCCGGTGAAGAAGCCGGCATTCTCGATGATCGAGGTCGCGATGAAATTGGCGAACTGCGGCGCGATGATGCGGAAGGTGCCGACGCCGGTCAGAACCCAGCCGATGGCCGTGACCGCGCTGCGCCAGTCCGGCGTCCAGTCCGGATGCACATTGAGGATGGCAAGGCCGGCGACCACCATCAGGACACCGGAAAAATAGATGAAGGGGAGGCCGGCGAGGAACTGCGTCGCCATCTCGCGATAGGTCGGCTGGTTCGCCAGCATGCCGATGCCGATCGCCGACAGCACCGGACCCACCAGCCTCGCGATGTTCTGCGACGATTGCATCGGATTGTCCTGTCCCTTCGCCGGCATGACCCGGATCAGGTTCAAAGGGTTTTTCTCAGCCCCACCAGGGCACCCCTCGGAACAGCATTTAATGTAGGCACAGGGGCAGGGGTGTCAATGCGGGCGGGGGACAGTTGAGAGCCGGTTTTGCAGCTTTTGCAGCCTCTCCACCTGTCATTGCCGGGCTTGACCCGGCAATCCACGAGGCAGTTCCGCGACCAGAGCAGTACGGGTTCGCGTGCTGAAGTCAGCATGGATTGCCGGGTCAAGCCCGGCAATGACGAGCTGTAACGTTCACAACAATCCTCCTTCAATCGGAGGATCACCCATTCATCTTCCATTCAAGGCGCGCGCTCTTAGAGTTCTTCCAGGATACGCAAAGGGAGAACCCAGATGCGCGCGTATTGGATCGTCGTGCTTATGGCGGGTGCTGTTTTTTTTACTCAGCCTGCTTCGGCAAAAAAAAGTACAATTAAAGTAAATCTCACGCCAGCGCAGGTTGCGTCGATATGCGCACCTTTCGTCCACTCCGAAAATATCGGGACAGGGCCAGGAGGCTATGGATGCAGCACCTCGACGACTGAAATTAGATGCAACAGAGATGGCCAATGCACCATAACCACGACAACCACGAACGCCGGGTTTGGGAAGCCAAAGCCTTCTTACGTGGGGGTGCCTGGGGGCGCGGCGTCGTTAGCAAGTCCCGCTGTCACGTTGGGATCCGGTAAAGCCGGCGCTGCATCGGCCAGCAACGCATTCACAGCCGGTGCGGCTCAGGGATCGATTGCTGTCTCTCCTTTGAAGCAGCTCGGCTCGAATGCAGCTACGGCGAGCACGACAATGACTGTAACTCCCGCGAAACAGGTTAGCTCGAACGCCGCTACCGGCGTGTCGCCAAACCCCGGCTGCGGTCATGTCCAGTGGCCGCGCAACGTTTCGGCCGCAATAGTTTAACGTTTAACGTTCAAGACAAAACCGCGGCGCGATGCGCGCCGCCGCTCTCACGTCCGCGGCAGCTGCGTCACTTCCACCTTCACCGTGCCGGTGGCTTCCGCGATCACGCGCAAGGTGGTTGCGTCGAATTCGATGCCGGTGAGGCGCAGGTCCTGCACCGCGGCATCGACGCGCACGCCGTTGCCGACCTGCTCAAATTCGGTGAGCGCGGCGCCGATCTTGGTCTTGGCGTCCTTGGCGAACGGCTTGAGATCGATCACGGCCTTGTCGGCAAGCGCCTTTTGCAAATGCGGCATGGCCGCGCGCGCGGCAGCGCCGAGCAGGCCGAAGGCGGCTTCCGAACTCCACGGCAAGCGACATGTCGGTCAGGCGCAGCAGCTGGTTCTGCGGGTCGAGCAGCGGCTTGCCCCAGATCTGCACGGTCGCTTCGGTGCCGAAGCCGAACCAGCTTTTCTTCTCGCGCGCCTTCACGCGCAGCGAAATCAGCAGGCGGTCGCCCGCGGCCGCGAGAGTCGCGCGCAAGATCTCGACATCGACCGGCCCGCTGCCATCCTCGGGAAAATGACGGCCCTTGAGCTGCGGTTCGAGCAGCTTGTTGAGCTCCGTGAAGGGCATGTCGATCGGCACGCCGACGGCCAGTTCGCCTTCCTGCATCGGCGGGACCAGTTCGAGTTGCGCCGGGAACGGACAATTCGGTTTGGTCTCGTTCGGTAAAATGCGGGTTTCCGCCTGGACACCGATCGTGATCGTGACGTTACGGGCATCGACCTGCGGCTGCGCCGCGGCCGCGCGTATCGGGCGCATTTCCAGCCACAAAGGCGGCAACCCGGTTTTTTCGCCGCCGAGCGGGATCGACCGGCACATCTTGGCCCATTGCTCGCGCGCGGTGCGCTCGATCATCGGATCGTTGCGCAGGCGCGATTGCAGCGCTGCGATCTGGTTATTGACCATCGGATCGAGCACCGACTTGATCTCGCCGGCGAGATTGACCTTGAGGCCGGCAATGTTGGTGCCGGTGTCGCCGAAATCGAGCCGGCCGGCGAGGTTGGGCTCGATGCGCCATGCCGCCGTGATCTGCGGGCGCGACGTCACCACTACGTTGCCGCGGAAATCGCTGCGCTGGTCGAGGGTCTTAACGGCGAGATTTTCGATCTGCTTGCCGACCTCGCCGTTGCCGAGCAGGTTTCCGATGGCGCCGCCGATCCCGCCCACCGCCTTGCCGGCGGTATTTCCGACCTGCCCGGTGATGCGGATGGTGCCATTGAGCGGCGTCGTGACGGTGAGCGTGCCCGGCTGGCCGGACGCCGCCATGGTTCCGCGCGACACGGTCAGGCCGATCTCGGCCTGGCCAAGCAGCTGTGTGACCGGGTTGTCGTTCTTGCCGGCGAATTCACGCGGGGCGGTGGCGTCGAGCGATTGGCCAATGGCGGTCAGCGCAACCGCGACCGGCGCGATGACGTGCGAGGCGCGCGTCACCGGCGGCAAAGGTTTCGACGGTTGCAGAATGGCAACCGCTTCCGGCAGCCCGCTGTCGGTTGGAACGAAACGGTCGAGTGCCCAAAGCGTCACGCCGAAGAAAAGACGCAACGACGCAAAAGGCAGCGACGCCCCAGCGGACGTAACGCGAGCGGCCGAAGGCGCGGATCGGCGCTGTCGCGTAGTAGATGAATGTGTCGACGCCTCTCATCTGGACGTTCCGCTCAATTCGTCGGAGCGCGAAATCTTAGGCGGCTACTGATGCATACGCCAGCGGGCAGACCGGACAACTCTCCGCCGATCATTGCCGGGCTTGACCCGGCAATCCATGAGCGCAGTCCTAAAAAGAGAGCAGTAGGGTTTTCGCGAGGCGCGTCCCGTCATGGATGCCCGGGTTCAAGCCCGGGCATGACGTAGGGGTGTGCCGCGCTCTTGCAAAGATCTCACGCGGTCAACACCACGCAACTTACTTGATCGACAAATTCAGCGCCTTGACCATCTCGCCCCACTTGGTCACTTCGGCCTTGAACATGGCCTCGGCCTGCGCCGGCGACCCCTGGATCGGATCGAAGCCGATGGTGGCGAGCTTTTGCTGCACGTCGGGATTCTTGATCGTGTCGTTGATGGCCGTGTTGAGGCCGCGATGATCTGCGGATCGGTCTTGGCCGGCGCGAAGAATCCGACCCATGACGCCGCGAAAAATCCGGGGAAGCCGGCTTCCGCATAAGTCGGCACATTCGGCGTAACCGATGCCCGTTTTTCAGCCGCTATGCCGAGGCCCTTGAGTTTCCCGGCTGCAACTTGCGCGGCCGCGCCGCCGCCCAATGTGGTCGCAAGCAGGTCGATCTGGTTGCCGAGCGTTGCATTGATCGCCGGCGCGCCGCCCTGGAAGGGCACGTGCGTGGCTTCGATCCCGGCAATCTTCTTGAAGAAATATTCGGCCTCAATGTGCGAACCGCTGCCGACGCCGGCCGAGCCGAAATTGATGGTCTTGCCTTTCGCCGCCTTGACGAAATCGGCGAGGGTGTTGGCCGGATTGCTGGGGCTCGTCACCAGCGCCTCGGGACTTGAGGCGACGATCGCCACGGTCTTGAAGTCGGTCGCTGCGAATGGTCTTGGTCTCGCGCAGGGTCTCGTTGATGGCGATCGCCGTGGTGGTCACCAGCAATGTGTAGCCATCGGGTGCGGCGTGCGCGACCACGCCAGCCGCGATGTTGCCGCCCGCGCCACCGCGGTTCTCGACCACGACCGGTTGATGCAGGCGTTCGCTCAGGCCTTGCCCGACCATGCGTGCCAGCGTATCGGCAACGCCGCCCGCGGCGAACGCAACGACGAGGGTGATCTTGTTGGACGGATAGGTGTCGGCGGTGGCGCGTCCGCTCAGCGCGAGCGCCGCAATGGTGAGCACCGCGAAGATGTGCCGAAGACGACGTGGCATGAATGGTCCCCCTGAATCTCGCGTTCTTGTTTGTGGTCAGTGTGCGAGCTGTCCGGAGTATTCCATTCCGCACGATTTGCTGACAAGGAAGGCGATGCCCAGACGTCGTCCCCGCACCCGGGTCCAGCTTCGCTGGCCCGAGTGCAGGCTCCAGCGGGGACCCAGTACTCCGCAGTGTATGCAGGGGTTACTGGATGCCCCGCTTTCGCGGGGCATGACAGCGGAGAGATAGAGCGTTGCACCACCAATTCCGTGCAAGCCCGGCCGTGGCATGCTTGCCGCCATGGCGCAGCCCTTCGTCGAGCCATGCGACCGCGGCGTCATCGACGCCCAGCCGTGCCCGCGCCTGCTCGGGCGCGAGATCGCGCCGCAGCAGCGCCGCATGGTGCTCGCCGCCTGCGTCCTCGCTTCGTCAATGGCCTTCATCGATGGTTCCGCGCTCACCGTCGCGCTGCCGAAATTGCGCGCGTTTTTCGGCGCGGACCTGGCCTCGGTCCAGTGGGTCCTCAACGGCTATGTGCTGGCGCTCGCCGCGCTGACGCTGATCGGCGGCGCGCTCGCCGATCACTATGGCAAGGCGCGCGTGCTGGCCGCCGGATGTCTGGGTTTTGGACTTGCGTCGGCTGCGTGCGTGATTGCGCCATCGGTGGAGTGGCTGATTGGATTTCGTGTCATGCAGGGAGTTGCCGCCGCGATCGTCACGCCTTCGAGCCTCGCCCTGATCGGCGCTATTTACCCGAAGGAAGAGCGCAACCGCGCCATCGGCGTGTGGGCGGCGGCGTCCGCGCTCACCACTGCCGGCGGCCCGGTGCTGGGAGGCTGGTTGACCGAACGTTTCGGTTGGCAATGGGTCTTTGCAATCAACCCACCGCTGGCGCTGGCGGCTATCGCACTGCTGATGATTTACGCGCCTGCCGGCCGCCACGAACCGCGGCGGTTCGACGTCGTGGGTGCCGCCATTCTTGCCGCCGCGCTTGGCGCGTTGGCCTGGGCGCTCAGTCAGATCGGGCCCGGGAAGGACGGGGCGGTCAGCGACGCTGTGATCGCCGTGATTGGACTATTGGGCCTTGCGGGGCTCGGCGGCTATGCACTTTGGGAACGCACCAGCAGCCATCCGATGACGCCCCCGCGCCTGATGGGCAATCGTGCGTTCGTGGGCCTCAACCTGGCAACTCTGTTCATCTACGCGGGCCTATCCGCCATGTTTTTCCTGGTGTCGTTCGATCTCATCGACCGGCGTGGGCTCACGCCGACCGATGCCGGGCTGGTATTTTTGCCTTTCACGCTCGGCGTCGGCCTGCTCTCGCAGCCATTCGGCGCGCTGGCGGACAAACTGGGCGCGCGCACGATGCTGATCGTTGGCCCGCTCGCGGCGTCACTCGCTTTCTTGTTTCTCGCTCTGGCGTCGAATGCGGCGCTTGTGGCGGGCGTGCTTGCGCCGATGGCGTTGCTCGGCATTGCTTTTGCGGTGTTGGTCACGCCGCTAACCGCCTCCGTCATGTCGGCCGTTGCGCCCACCGACGAGGCGCTCGCGTCGGGCGTCAACAACGCCGTCAGCCGGGTCGCGCAATTGGCCGGCGTTGCGCTGTCGGCCGGTGTTGCATCATATTCGTCCGGCTACCGCGCGGGCCTCGTCGCCGCCGCCGTTTTTGCCGCCGCGGGCGCCGCTATCATTGCCGCGCTCGTGCCGTCCGTGGCACCACAGCATCGGAGGCAGTCGTGACGCAGAAATGCACGCATGGAACGGGTATTCGCGATGTGACACCGAGCGCGCTCGGCTGCGAGGAATGCCTGAAGACCGGCTCGCCCTGGGTGCATTTGCGGTTATGCCGGACTTGCGGCCACGTCGGATGCTGCGATTCATCTCCGAACAAACACGCGACGAAACATTTCCGCGCCAGCGGCCATCCCATTATCGAGGGCTACGATCCGCCGGAAGGCTGGGGGTGGTGCTATCTCGACGAGACGTTCGTCGATCTTGGCGACCGCACGACGCCACAACGTGGGCCGATCCCGCGTTTCGTCTGACAATCAGGCAGTTCTGGGCAGCGGGATCGGCGCCAGTTCCTGCGGCTGATAGTGCGCGAGCGCCTGGATCGCGCCCATGTCGATGAATTCGACCTGCCGCTCGCTGTCTGAAATCAATTTTTCAGAGCGCAATTGTTGCATCATCCGGTTCAAATGCGGAACGCTCAGTCCGAGCACGTCGGCCATGACTTCCTGCGAAAACGGCAACGTGAAGCCCGTCTGCTCCGCGCGCCGGACCGCGCGAAGCCGCGCATGCAATTCGAGAAGAAAATGCGACAGGCGCTCGATCGGCGTGCGGCGTCCGACATCGATGATATGTTCGGCGTATGTCGTGGCTTCCTGGACGGCGATCCAGCTCAGGGCGAGACCGAATTGCGGACGCCTGTAGCAGAGCTGAACATAGGCATCGAGCGAGCAGACGTTCATCGTGAGATCGGTGATGGCGCTCACCGAATAGGCCGCACGCTCGTAGAAACTTCCCGGCAGTCCCACGATGTCGCCGGGCAGCACCACGTTCAGGATTTGCCGCTTGCCGTTGCGCAGCAGCTTGTAACGCACGGCGTACCCGTCCTTCACGAAGCAAAGCTTGCGGTACTCGTAGCCGTCGACGATGAGGTCGCGCCGCCGCCGGATGGCCAGTTCGCCGTCGATGATCTCGTCGAGACTTTTCAGATCGTTCGCGTCGAGTTCGACATGCCGCATAAGCCTGGCGACGAACGGGTGCTGATCCAAAACATTTGTCGAGGATGAAAGGCCCATGGGAGGTAGGCTAGTCCGGTTCGTTAATCTGAATCAATGATCCTGACGAATGCGGTCTTTCGTGGGAGCCTGTCGAATACAGAGCCACTCTCTTCCCCTCTGGACTGAGTGGTCACGAACTACTGGCTCATTCAAATGGCCGCGCTGCGTATGTGCGGCCATTTTTTAGGTGGATGATCGTGGACGGACAAAGCACGGCGCAGGGCGACCAAGCCGCGAAAATCATCGCGTCGATCATCATTGCCGGCATCGTGCTGATGTTCGGCTTCGGTCTTTTGCACTGGATCATATTTGAATAGTGCCGGCGGTGCCTGGACCGCCGGCAATGAAGTGCCGGGATGGTTGGTTCGGTTTGCCCCTTGCCAGCCGTTGCGCACAGGGAAGCCCCGGCCATGCGCCGGGGCTTCTTCTGCGCCCGGCGTGTAAAGCGAGCTACTTCATCTCCGCCATGCATTTCTTGACGAAGGCGGCTTTTTGCTCCATCGGCACGTTTTCGCGCATCGCGCGATCATCGCACGTACGCATTTTCTTGGCGCTGTTTCGCGGCAACATCCGTTCGGGCGCGGTCGATTTCATGCTCGACGCCAGTAACGGCGAAGAAAGCCAGAGCATGCAAAGTGACAGGCCGATGGTCGCTATCAATGCGTGCCGCATGGCGGCCCCCGATCGCGGCTGCATGATCGCGCGCCTTCGCGGCCCAATGCAAGCCCGGCACCCGCGAAAGTGCCTCGCAAAGCCTAGTGCGAGGACTTACCCCATGCGATGCAGCTTGAGCACGGTGTAAACCGTATCGCTCGCCGGCGTCGGGATGCCGAATTCACGACCGAGGGCGCGGACCTTGCCGGCAAGCCAGTCGAGCTCAAGCCGGTTGCCGCGCTCAAGATCGTGCGCCATGGAGGCCTTCATTCCGGGCTCGACCTTGTTGACCAGGAAATTCATGCGGTCATCCAGATACACCGGATCCAGAGCGACGCCCTTGGCCTTGCCGACAGCAAAGGCCTCATCCATCAACGCGCGGAAGAAGCCGCGCAGCTCGGGATCCGCGGCGATAGGGCCAATCGGCGACCGCAGACTGGCCGTTGAGCCTGCCATTGCGGTGAGAAATATGAATTTCTGCCAGAGCTCACGGCTGATGTCGTCGGAGAGCGCAATGTCGAGCTTGGCGGCTTTGCCGGCATCTACAAACGCCGTGAGCCTGTCATCCGGTTTCTTGTCGGCACGGCCAAATCGCATCATCGCAAAATTACTGGTGTGCTTGATCACGCCGGGAGCAGCGATGGTGGTCGCAATGTAGGCAGCGCCGCCGACCACGCGATCAGCGCCCAACACAGCCGAAATGCGATCAACACTGTCGACGCCGTTTTGAAAGGTGATCAGCCGGCTGTCGGGACCCAGAAGAGGGCGCGCGCTGTTTGCGGCTGTTTCTGTGTCCCACAGCTTGACCGCGAACAGCACGATGTCGACCGGGCCGACCTTGGCCGGATCGTCGGTGACATTGGGCTTCGGCAGGTGCAGATCGCCGTGCACGCTTTCGATCTTGAGGCCATGCTTGGCGATGGCGTCGCGGTGGGCGCCGCGCGCGATGAAAAATACATCATGGCCTGCGGCCGCCATGCGGGCGCCAAAATATCCGCCGACTGCCCCCGCGGCCATTGCTGCAATACGCATATCCGACCCCTTGATGAACCGGCCGACATATAGCGATAAGGGCGAGGCTGACCAATCAACAATTATTCATCTGACGTATTCATGGGCCGCATCAAAAAATTTGCCCGGCGCGAGGCCGGGCAAGTGCGGGGAGGTTCGAGGATAATTAGTAGAGGCCAGAGGGGCTGATCCTGCTCCAGGCCCGCTGCGCGGGACTTTGTGGCTGCGGCGCGTATGACTGGGTAACGGAGACGTGCTGCGGCTCCGGAGTCCTTTTCTGCGCAATCGTAGTCTGTGGCAGCACGATCACCTTGGTTCCGACCGTCACGCGATTGTAGAGATCGATGGCGTTATCATTGGTCAGGCGGATGCATCCGCTCGACACGTGCTTGCCGATTGACGTGGGATCGTTGGTGCCGTGAATGCGATATTCGGTGCCGCCGATATACATCGCGCGCGCGCCGAGCGGATTGCCTGGGCCGCCCGCGACCATGCGTGGCAGATACGGCTGGCGCGCGATCATCTCCGCCGGCGGATACCAATCCGGCCATTCGGTCTTGCGTTCGATCGACTTGACGCCTGACCACGTGAAGCCTTCGCGGCCGACGCCGATGCCGTAACGGATCGCCTTGCCGTTGCCGAGCACGTAATAAAGGAATGTGTGCGGCGTATCGATGATGACTGTGCCGGGCGCTTCCTTGCTGGCGTAGTCCACGACCTGGCGCTGCAGGCGCGGCGCCGGTTGGACGGCCGGGGTGTCATCGTTTTCTTCGGCCGGACCCGGTGCAAATGTCTGCGGTGCGGCCTGCATCTGGGCCGGCGCGGTGAGGAAAGCAAACAGCGGTTCGGCTTTGGCGGCTCCGCTCGACCATAGGGCAGCGCCGATCAAGGCTGCGCAAGCGGCAGATCTGGATAAAAACTCGGACCAAGATTTGAACATGACACCCTCGTCATTTCCTCCCCGTCCTTTGGTCGGGAAAATAGCCGAGAGGGTTCAAAGGTTCCCTGTAGAGCGATGGGCAAATGTCCTTAAAAGGCAGGAACGAATTAGCGAAAATTGCGTTTGGGGGCGGCGCGAGCGCGATAGCGCTCGTTCGTGTGATTCACTCAGGTTGTGAATTTGCGTCTTTGTGTTGATGCCAGCCAACGACGGCATCCGGCACGCTATCGGTCGAAGCAAAATAAGGCTTGATGTCGATCAGTGGCGTGCCGTCCAGACAGTCGAGCCCGACGACCGACAGTCTGTTGCCCTCGACGCGCAGGAGTTTGACGACGCTCACGGCGACCGGGTTGGGCCGGGCCGGCGAACGCAAGTGCGAAGGTGCCGTGCTGGACGCCGTAATGGCCGGGCACCTGCAACACCAGGTCGCGCGGGGATTTGTCCATCCAGTAGAGCAGCATGAGATGGCTGCAGGTTTCGACGTCCTTGAGGCCGTCGCACCAGCGTGGATCGACGTCGACGATGCATACGGCCTCGGACTCCCGCGCGTTCTTCGGGCAGTCCTTGCGTTCCTTCCAGGGCGTGTGGATACGGCCGATGAAGTAGAGGCCCGCATCCGGTTGGCCGGGGAGGTCGACCGCCTTTTCGCCTTCGCGGATGCCGAAATCTTTGGTCGGGCTCATAGCCGTTCTTTAGCGCGACTAACGCGCGCTTTCAGCCAGGAACAGCCGAAAGACGGGCCCGGCCCAGTTCCTCCGGGCGCAAACCGATCGCTAACCAGCCCACGCGAAGCTCGGCACATGGGCTTGCCCGATGGCGTTTCAACGTATAAAGATATCCTTATGTGGTGGGAAACGGCCCATAAGCGGCCTATCTCCAGGACCCAATGACCAATACCGGCAAGCTTGGGTTTGATGCCCTCAACTCGGCGCTCAAGGCAGCGGGCGAGGAAACGCGCCTGCGCGTTCTGGCCCTGCTTGCCGAGGCCGAGCTTACCGTCTCCGACCTCACCGACATCCTGCGCCAGTCGCAGCCGCGCATCTCGCGTCACCTCAAGTTGCTGGCTGAAGCCGGCCTGGTCGAGCGTTTCCGCGAGGGTACCTGGGCCTTCTTCCGGCTGGCCGAGCACGGCGGGGGCGCGGAAGTTGCGCGCGCGCTGATCGAGCGCCTCAATCCGGCCGACCAGACCATCGCTCGTGATCGTGACCGGCTCGCGTCCGTACGGCAGGCGCGCGCCGCCGCCGCGCAAGCCTATTTCCGTGCGCATGCGGCGGAATGGGATCGTATCCGCAAGCTGCACGTCACCGACGAAGCGGTGGAGGACGCGATCCGCACAGCGCTTGCCGACAAGCCGTTCCGCTCGCTGCTCGATCTCGGCACCGGCACCGGGCGCATGCTCGAAATGTTCGGGCCCCACATCGAGCGCGGCCTTGGTCTCGATCTGTCGCTCGACATGTTGTTGCTCGCGCGCGACCGGCTTGAGCGCGCCGGTCTTCGGAATTGCAGCGTACGCCAGGGCGACATCTACGATCTACCGCTGGCGAATGATTCCTTCGACGTCGTGATCCTGCATCAGGTTCTGCACTTTCTCGACGATGGCGCGCGGGCAATCCGCGAAGCGGCGCGCGTGCTGCGCCCCGGCGGACGGCTGCTCGTGGTCGATTTCGCGCCGCATGAACAGGAATTCCTGCGCGAGCAATTTGCGCACCGCCGGCTCGGCTTTGCGTCCGAAACAGTGACGCAATGGATGACCGCGTCGGGCCTCGAACCGGTGCTGCACAAGTCGCTCGCGCCCGAACCCGGCTCCGACGGCAAGATCGCGGTCTCGTTGTGGCTTGCGCGCGATACGCGCGCGCTAATGGCGACGCCGCTGCGGCGGGAGGTGGCCTGATGAACAGCCCTGTCCGCCCAAGTCGTTTCGCCGGCGGCGAGGGCCGCCGTATCGCGGTTTCATTCGAATTCTTCCCGCCCAACAGCGAGGAGATGGACAAAATTCTCTGG
The DNA here is from genome assembly GCA_963819915.1 of uncultured Alphaproteobacteria bacterium. GTDB lineage: Bacteria > Pseudomonadota > Alphaproteobacteria > Rhizobiales > Xanthobacteraceae > Pseudolabrys. Next base: position 356,789 of record CAWFXX010000004.1, on the reverse strand, counting down.
GAATCGATCGAGCGGCTGGCGCCGCTTGCGCCGAATTTTGTTTCGGTCACGTATGGCGCAGGTGGCACCACGCGCGAGCGCACCCACGCCACGGTCAAACGCATTCTGGCCGAGACGCCGCTGACGCCGGCCGCGCACCTTACCTGCGTTGCCGCCACGCGCGATGAAATCGACAATATCGTACGCAGCTATCATGACGCAGGAGTGCGTCACATCGTGGCGCTGCGCGGCGATTCCCTCAGTGGCCCAGGCACGCAATACGCGCCGCATCCGGACGGATACAAGAATGCCGCTGATCTGGTTGGCGGCATCAAGCGCAACTGCCCTGACATCGAAGTCTCGGTCTCGGCCTACCCTGAAAAGCATCCGGACTCGCCGACCGTCGACGCTGATATCGACATGCTCAAGGCCAAGGTCGATGCCGGCGCCACCCGCGCCATCACGCAGTTTTTCTTCGAAAACGACCTCTATTTCCGTTACCTTGACCGCGTACGCGCGCGCGGCATCAAAATCCCGGTCGTGCCGGGCATTTTGCCGGTGCAGAACTTCAAGGCAGCGAAGAATTTCGCCGCGCGCGCCGGCGCAACCGTGCCTGCCTGGCTGGCCGAGCGGTTCCACGGCCTCGACAACGATCCGGCCACACGCAAACTGATTGCGGCCGCTGTCGCCGCCGAGCAGGTGATCGACCTCGTCGACCGCGGCGTCACTCATTTCCATTTTTACACGATGAACCGCGCCGACCTCGTCTTTGCCATTTGCCATTTGCTGGGCTTGAGGCCCGCGGTGGAAGCTGTGGCCTGATCCGGAGCCTATCGTGAACACACCACACACCAGCGCCCGGTCAGCATTTCTTGAAAAACTCAAAGAGCGCATCCTGGTGCTCGACGGCGCCATGGGCACCATGATTTAGGGCCTCAAGCTTGACGAGGAAGGTTACCGAGGCGCGCGCTTTGACGCCTGGAACCGCGAGGTGCGCGGCAATAACGATCTGCTCAATCTCAGTCGGCCCGAAGCGGTACGCGACATCCATCTGGCTTATTTCCGGGCCGGCGCGGATATCGTGTCGACCAATACCTTCTCCTCCACCAAGATCGCGCAGGCCGACTACGGCATGCAGGACATCGCCTACGAGCTCAATCAGGCCGGCAGCAAGCTCGCGCGCGAGGCGGCAGTGCTTGCAGAAAAAGAAGACGGCAAGCGCCGCTTCGTCGCCGGTGCGCTCGGCCCGACCAACCGTACCGCGTCGATTTCGCCCGACGTCGCCAATCCCGGCTTCCGCGCCATCACTTTCGACCAATTACGCGAGGCCTACGGCGAGCAAGTGCGCGGATTGATCGACGGCGGCGCCGACCTGCTGCTGATCGAGACAATCTTCGACACGCTCAACGCCAAGGCGGCGATCTACGCAATTGCCGAAATCTGTGAGGAGCGCGGCATTGACGTGCCGGTGATGATTTCCGGCACCATCACCGATCGTTCCGGCCGCCTACTGTCCGGGCAGACGCCGGGCGGTTTCTGGAATTCGGTCAAGCACGCCAACCCAGTGACCATCGGGCTTAATTGTGCGCTCGGCGCACAGGAAATGCGCGCGCATATCGCCGAAATCGGGCGGCTGGCCGACACGTTTGTTTGCGCCTACCCGAATGCCGGCCTCCCCAATGAATTTGGCTACTACGACGAGAGTCCCGAATTCATGGCCGAACTGCTCGGCGAATTTGCCGAAGCCGGGCTCGTTAACGTGGTCGGCGGCTGCTGCGGCACAACGCCCGAACACATCGCCGCCATTGCCAAGGCCGTTGCCGGAAAGCGCCCGCGTGCCATTCCGGAAATTCCGCCGCAGTTGCGGCTTTCGGGCCTCGAGGCCTTCGCGCTCACACCGGAGATCCCATTCGTCAACGTCGGCGAGCGCACCAACGTGACCGGCTCGGCCAAGTTCCGCAAGCTGGTAACCGCCGGCGACTACGCGGCGGCGCTTTCGATCGCGCGCGAGCAGGTGGAGAACGGCGCGCTGGTGATCGACGTCAATATGGACGAGGGCCTGCTCGATTCCGAGCAGGCAATGACGACCTTTCTGAACCTGATTGCGGCTGAGCCGGACATCGCGCGCGTGCCAGTCATGGTCGATTCATCGAAATTCTCGGTGATCGAGGCCGGCCTGAAATGCCTGCAAGGCAAGCCCGTGGTGAATTCGATATCGATGAAGGAAGGCGAGGCGGCGTTTATTGAGCATGCCCGCACCGTGCGCCGGTACGGCGCAGCGGTCGTCGTGATGGCCTTCGACGAGAAGGGTCAAGCCGACACGCTTGAACGCAAGACAGCGATCTGCCAGCGCGCCTACGACATTCTGGTGAAGCAAGTCGGCTTCCCGCCCGAAGATATTATTTTCGACCCGAACATTTTCGCCATCGCGACCGGGATGGAAGAGCACAACGGTTATGGCGTGGCCTTCATCGAGGCCGCGCGCTGGATCCGCAAAAATCTCCCGCACGCGCACGTCTCGGGCGGCGTGTCGAACCTGTCATTCTCCTTCCGCGGCAATGAGCAGGTCCGGCAGGCCATGCACTCGGTGTTCTTGTTCCACGCCATCAAGGCCGGGATGGACATGGGCATCGTCAATGCCGGGCAGATGGCGGTCTACGACGACCTCGATCCGGAACTGCGCGAGGCCTGTGAGGACGTGGTGCTCAATCGCCGGTCCGACGCTGCCGAGCGGCTGCTGGATCTGGCCAAGAAATTCCATGGCGCGGGGCAGGGGACCAAAGAGGCCGATCTCGCCTGGCGCGATCAGCCCGTCGAAAAACGGCTTTCACATGCGCTGGTGCACGGGATCACTGATTTCATCGATGTGGACGTCGAAGAAGCCCGTACGCGTGCCAAGCGTCCGCTGGACGTCATCGAAGGCCCGCTGATGAGCGGCATGAATATCGTCGGCGACCTGTTCGGCTCCGGAAAGATGTTTCTGCCGCAGGTGGTGAAATCCGCGCGCGTGATGAAGCAAGCCGTCGCATATTTAATGCCATACATGGAGCAGGAAAAAGATGGCCGTCAGCATGGCGGCTCGAACGGCAAGATCGTGATGGCGACGGTCAAGGGCGACGTACACGATATCGGCAAGAACATCGTCGGCGTCGTGCTTCAGTGCAACAATTATGAGGTCATCGATCTCGGCGTCATGGTGCCGGCGGCAAAAATCCTGGAAACCGCGCGCGCAGAAGGGGCTGACATTATTGGTTTATCCGGTCTCATTACTCCTTCACTCGATGAAATGTGCCATGTGGCAGCCGAGATGGAACGGCAGGGCTTTGAACTGCCGCTAATGATCGGAGGGGCGACCACCAGCCGCGTGCACACGGCGGTGAAAATTCATCCGAATTATCAGCGCGGACAGACCGTATATGTGAACGATGCGAGCCGGGCGGTTGGTGTGGCGCAGACGCTGATGTCGGTCGATGCGCGGTCCGGCTACGTTGCCGAATTGCGCGGAGAATATGCGCGTATTGCGGCCGCTCACGCGCGCGCGCAGGAAGATAAGGCGCGGTTGTCGTTGTCGGCCGCGCGCGCAAATGCGCTCAAGCTCGACTGGTCGGGTGCTTATCAGCCGCCCAAACCAAGGTTCGTCGGGACGAAAATCCTGAACGACTATCCGATTGCGGAATTGGTCGACTTTATCGACTGGACGCCGTTCTTTCAGACCTGGGAGCTCTCCGGAAAATTCCCTGCAATTCTCGACGACGCCAAATTTGGCGCCGCAGCGCGACCGCTTTACGAGGACGCACGTGCAATGCTCGACAAGATCGTAGCCGAGCATTGGTTCAAGGCCAACGCCGTGTTCGGTTTCTGGCCGGCGCAGGCGGACGGTGACGACATCGTGGTCTATGGCGATGAAGCGCGCGAGACACCGGTCGCGACGCTGCATGCATTGCGTCAGCAGTTGTCGAAGCGCGAAGGCCGCAACAATATCGCGCTTTCGGATTTCATTGCACCACGCGACACTGGCCTGAAGGACTACATCGGCGCATTCGCGGTCACTGCCGGCATCGGAGAGGACGTCATTGCCGAGCGTTTCAAGCGCGCCAACGATGACTACTCGGCAATCTTGGTGAAGGCCTTGGCCGATCGTCTGGCGGAAGCCTATGCAGAACGGCTGCACAGCCGTGTGCGGACAGAGTTCTGGGGCTATGCGCCGGAAGAAAGCCTGAGTGCAAACGATCTCATTGCGGAAAAATATAGCGGCATTCGCCCGGCGCCGGGTTATCCGGCACAACCTGATCACACGGAGAAAGGCACGCTATTTCGTTTGCTCGAAGCCGAGCGCATCGGCATAAAACTGACCGAAAGTTTTGCGATGTGGCCGGGTGCGGCGGTGTGCGGGCTCTATTTTAGCCATCCGCAAAGCGCCTATTTTGGTGTCGGCAAAATCGAGCGCGATCAGGTCGAGGACTACGCGAAACGCAAGGGCTGGACCATCGGCGATTGTGAACGCTGGCTGGCGCCGATCCTCAACTACGATGTGCACGCCTCGCCAAGTATCGTGGCTGCGTAAAATAAGAGACACCGGAGAACCGACGTTCTCCGGTGTCTGAACCTTTGGCCGGTTTTACACCGGCGATTTGTTGGTTTGGCGTCGTCGTTGCCCTCTTGAACTCAGAATGCACCCAGTAAAACTGCGCCTACGAAAGCAAACACGGCGCATACTGCCAGTACGTTGAGCTTCAAGGTAAGGTCCACGGCAGGTGCCTCCCTTGTTGACTGCCAAAGGCTAACACGAAAGTCGAGCCGCGCATGGCGCCCGGAAATCTGCGCATACCGCGCTCGGCGAGCACAACCGATTGATTGCACGGCGCAAAAAATTTTGCGTTGTGTGTATTTCGCGGTGCAAAACCCGCCGATTGCCGGATGTTTGATGGCAAATTTACGGCAAATACCACCAATCACTCGCGCCGGCGCTGGCCGACAACGCAAGTGCGCAAAATTCTAAGCAGCTTGAGCTATGAGCGAATGACAAGCAGATTTCGTATTGCGTTAGAAATTCGGCTGTGACGTGATCCCGGCCACCGCGGGATACCATTCTGCCGAAGCTGAATTTTCAAGTCGTTGGACAAGTCTTGGGAGATGTCATGCGCTATCTACATCAAATCCTGGTCGGCCTAGTCATTAGTATCGCGGCCGTACTTGCGGCAGCGCCGCTCGCGCATACGCAGACGTCAGGCCAATCCTGGCCGCAGCGCCCGGTCCGTTTCATCATTCCGTTGGGGCCAGGATCAGGCGTCGACATCACGGCACGGCTTCTGGCTGACAAGCTCGCGGCAAAATGGGGCCAACCGGTTGTCGTCGAGAACCGCCCGGGCGGCGATGCCTTTCTTGCCATCACCGCTGTCCTCGGTGCCCACGACGATCACGTGCTTCTGTTTGCGCCGGCGTCGACTTTCACCGCGCATCCGCTGCTGCACGATACGCTTCCTTACGATCCAAAGGATCTCGTTCCGATCGCGCGCGTGACCAACACGCTGATCGCACTCGGCGTGCCAGCCGATCTCAAGGTTTCAACGGTGAAGGAACTCGCCGCCAAAATCAAAGCAGAACCGGGCAAACTGAATTACGCGTCGGTCACCGGCGCGAATGATTTGCTGTTCGCCGCCTGGCTGAAAACCGAAAAGCTCGATATGGCCAAGGTACCTTACAAGGATGCCGTGCAGGCTATCAACGATCTTGCCGAGGGACGGATTCACGCCTTTGTCGGGGCCTATGCGATCATGCGCCCGCGCGTGCAGGCCGGGAAAGTCAAGGTTATCGCTCTGACCAATCGCCAGCATGCGAAGACTTTGAACGACATTCCGACCGCTGCCGAAGCCGGCTACAAATCGCTTGAGTTTGACGGCCTGGTGGGCCTGCTCGGCGCGCGCGATTTTCCGCCGGCGGTTCGCGACCGCATCGCCGCCGATATCCGCGCCGTGGTGAGCGATCCGGAGATCGACGCAAAGCTCAGCGCCACGGGGCAGGTTGTGAATCCGGGTACGGCTGCCGAATTTACGGCAGCGCTGGACGATCAGCGTGCGACCGTAGCAAAAATTGGCGACACGCTCGGCATCAAGCCCGCGCGGTAGCAGCACCTAGCCTTCGATCAGCCGCACGATCGCTTCGGTTGCGCGGCGTATATGCGGAACCGCAAAAAAAGCGAGAACGGCGGCCACTGGCCAGCCGGTGATGAAGGCTTTGAGCCAGCGCGGCACAAAATCCGCACGCAGGCCAATATTGGTAAAGGTAACGACCCCGCTCACGACAAACACGATGAGTGCGCTGATCATGACCGGAAATATGAACCTGGCTTTGCCTTCCATCTCTTCCCCTTAAGCGCATGATCCAGCGTACGGGAACCGGACTTCGATTGGACCCTGCGCCGGCAAATCGTGCGCGCCCCGCGCGATCTGAACCGAAACTGGCGGCCGGTTCAAGACCGGGACTAATTTTGGCAAGGAATTCTTATCCTTAACGGAATCGGCGCTGGTGAGCGTTGAAGCCTCATTAAAGAAACTGCTCGCATTTTCGGAGGCATGAAGGGTGGCGTGGGTTTCTATTTCGCCGGTGCAGGCGTGCTGCTGGCGCTCGCAGGTTGCGGGCGCAGCTTCATGTCCGGTGAGCGTGCGCCGTGGCGGCACGACGCAGAAGTCGCATGCCTGAAATCAGGCGCGGTCAAAACTGGCGCAGGCGTTGTGCAGATCGAGCCCATCGAGGGCCCCGGCATGTGCGGCGCCGATTTTCCACTGAAGGTCGCGGCATTGGGCGAAGGTAGTCCGGCCATCAGCTATTCGGATGATTTGCGGCCGCCCGGATCCATTCCCCAGAACGCCACGCAGATGCCGCGTTGGCCGATCAACGAACCGCGATACGCCCCGCCGGCGCCTATTGGTTCGCCACCCGCACAATCGGCGCAGGCACCGAACATGCGATGGGTAGCCGGACCGCCGCCTGCTCAGCAGCCGCGCTTCACCGCGCCGGAGCAGCCAGTCTCTCTCAGCCCTCCGGGCAGCGAGCCTCGCGCAACTCCCGGCACAGCGCCGTTGCCCGACGATATTCCTGACGACGCCGTGCTTCCGCGCGGCCGTGCACCGGCGCCATATCCATCACAGCGCGCGTATGGTGCGCCGGTCTATCAACCACCGCAGCCACGCGTCACGCCATCGCCCCGACCTTCGCTTGGACCTCCCCGAGCGCCACAAATGATGGCCGCTGTCGGTCCGGCAACATTGACTCCCGCGGCCACCCTTGCCTGTCCGATTGTGTCTGCGCTCGATCATTGGGTGAGCGAAGGCGTGCAACCAGCGGCGATGCGCTGGTTCGGAGCGCAAGTTGTCGAGATCAAGCAGATCTCGGCCTATTCATGCCGCGGAATGGTCGGGTCTGGTGGCTCGGGCATTTCCGAACATGCATTCGGAAATGCAATCGATATTGCGGCCTTCACTCTGGCTGATGGGCGCCAGATTACCGTACAGGAAGGATGGCGCGGCACACCCGAAGAGCAGGGCTTTCTGCACGACGTGCACCTCGCCGCGTGCGACAACTTCACGACCGTGCTCGCGCCTGGCTATAATGCCGCGCATTACAATCACATCCACGTCGATCTGATGCGGCGCTCAAGCGGTGATCGTTCGTGTCGGCCGGAAGCAATCACCGGTGAAGTAGCGGCGGCAAGGGCGCGTGCTGTGTATGCCCGTCAGCATGGTCCCGCCTATACCGGGTCGCCGGCGAGACCCGCCGCGAGGCGCGGCACGCCGCCGGTCGCGGTACCCGGGGAAGATGGCGATGTCGATTTTGAGTATGGCGATGAACTGGTGACTGGCTCACTTGCTGCGCCAGCGGCAGTATCGGCGAGCGCTTCCGGCGAAATTGACTCAACTGCGCTCGCTCCACGCCAGTCTGCCCATCGCGACAGTACCTCGTCCCAGGACCGATTGAACGTCCACTAAATCAGCTGCCAGGTTTCGGGAATAAATGTCTGCGCGCGCGGTTTTACTGCGGGTGTTGTTCGGCGATGCGCCAGTTGCATATCGCCCCCAATCGCCGCCTTAATGAACGGTCAAAACGCCGCTTCGAGCAGCATAGCCGCGAAGAGGATCAGCCCGGCGTCCCGGTTCGATTTAAACAAAACGAGGCAGTGTGCAGGGTCATTAATATCAAGCCGCGTCACTTGCCACGCGAGATGGGCAGCGAAGGCGATTAGTCCGATCGTGAATATCACGCCGCCGCCTGCCATCAAGCCTGCCGCTGAGATCAATACGACCGCCGCGATGTAGAAGCTCGCAAGCATCGTGGACGTCCGCTCACCGAACAGCAACGCGGTCGACTTGATCCCGACCAGCAGATCGTCCTCGCGATCCTGGTGCGCATAGATCGTGTCGTAGCCGATCACCCAGCAGATCGATCCCACATACAGCACGAGCGGTGGCCAATCGAGTCGTCCGAACGCGGCCGGCCAGCCCATCAAAGCACCCCACGAAAATGCGAGGCCAAGGAAAATCTGCGGCCAATAGGTGATGCGTTTCATGAAGGGGTAAATGACGACCACCAGAAGCGAAGCAAAGCCGGTAATGACAGTGAAACGGTTGAATTGAATGAGAACCAGCAGCCCGACCAGCGCTTGCGCCAGCATGAAAAGGGTCGCCTGCGCGATTGTGACCTGCTTCGAGGGTATCGGCCGCGATCGTGTGCGTTCGACTTTTTCGTCGAGATCGCGGTCGACGAGATCGTTCCAGGTGCAGCCGGCACCACGCATTGCGAAGGCGCCGATAAAGAACAACACAATGTGCCATACGCTCGGGAAGCGATCTTGATGCATGCCAGCCAGGCCAACAGACCACCAGCACGGCATCAGCAGCAGCCATGATCCAATCGGCCGGTCGAGACGGGCAAGCCGCAAATACGGACGGCTGTAAGCCGGCGCGAATCTATCGACCCAATTTCCGGTCGCATCGGCGACGCGTCCGGCCGTCTCGCTCATTTTCCGATCGGATTGCCGGTCAGAGTGTCAAAAGTGCCGCGACCGGTCTTGATGTTGTTGGAATTGGGGACTGGATTGCTGAGCGCATCGCTGAGGCTAGGTCCGGTCTGCTGCGGTGCTGCGGCGGCCTGGCAGACGCGGGTACGCACTTCGGAAATCTTGGTAACGCTTTGCTTGAGATTCTCGATCACTTGGGGCGGGATGCCGCACCAGACCGTATTGTCGGTCGCATATTTGAGCATCTTTGTCTGGGCGGTGATGAACGCTCCAAACAACTGGCAGGCCTCCTGCGGCGGAGCTTTGCGTTCGTTCGCCGCCTTGATAGCGAGTCCTTTTTTTTCGGCCTCGCCGCGCAGCTTGAAGAATTCCTGAACGCAAGGAGGTTCCTGCTGCTGAGCAGCGGGCGGCTGGAACTGCGCGTTCGCCGCCCCGGCATACAGCGGAATCATGCACGCGGCGAAAAGTGCGCGGCGTAAACCCATGAATCAGAACCCTCTGCTGCTCCCTGCCTTACTATACCAGCCCGGAGCTTCCAGGTGGCTTATAACAACCGGAATGCGTCGGGAAGGCGGCAAGGGGACGGTGGACCGCCAGGCCTCGCGAAGGCCCGCCGGACCGCGTAAACCGGTGCCCGTCGCGTCCCTTGAAACGGTCATTTCCATGCCGCACTACGATTTTCGTACGACCCGACTTTACGTGGGCGCGCCGTTGGCCGAGTGCGGCGAGGTAACGCTCGATCGGAACCAGGCGAACTACCTGCTTAATGTGCTTCGGCTTAAGCGTGGCGACGCTGTGCTGCTGTTCAACGGAACCGATGGTGAGTGGCGGGCGACGTTGGCTGGAAGCGGCAAACGTGCCGTAAGCCTGATTGTCGGCGCCCAACAGCGCGCGCAAACCCGCGCCGGCGATCTGCATTTTCTGTTTGCGCCGCTCAAGCACGCACGGCTGGACTATCTCGTGCAAAAAGCGGTCGAAATGGGTGCTTCGCGGCTGCAGCCGGTCATGACCCGGCACACGCAGGTTGCGCGCGTCAATCTCGATCGCATGCGTGCCAACGCGGTTGAGGCGGCCGAGCAATGCGGCATTCTTCGGGTGCCGGAGATTGCCGAACCGGTGCCATTCGAACAGGTCGCGGCGGCGGGCGATCGCTTGCTGGTCTTTTGCGATGAGGATGCCGAGGTGAGTGATCCGGTGGCAGCCCTCCTCGCTGAGCGTCGGGGCCCGCACCAGCCGCTTGCTGTCTTGATTGGTCCTGAAGGGGGGTTTTCCGAGGACGAGCGGCTGCTGCTCCTGCGGCGGCCGATGGTGGTACGCATTGCCTTGGGGCCGCGTATCTTGCGTGCCGACACTGCGGCGATCGCGGCGCTTGCGCTGGCCCAGGCTGTCTTGGGGGATTGGCAGGGGTTAGGGTGAGGGAGCTCCAATAAAGCTGCCCATTGCGCATGCATGCAAACCTGTGAATCTAGCCAGGCGAAGCGGACTGAAGCTATGCTACAGTTGCGAACAGCTCGGGGAGCTTGCTCATGATGGCTGGGTTTCGTGGTCTTCGATCTTTTTTGGTTGCGTCTTTGCTTGTCGCCGCCGCGCTGACACCGGCCGCCGGGGCGGGTTTGCTGGAAAAGGGCCTTTACCTGATCGGCCCCCGCTATGATGGCGTGTTGCCACCATGCGAAGCTGCCCTCGACACAATCGCCTCGCGCTTTTCCCAGAAAGAGGGGCGGTTCTGGAATTCCGACCTGCAAATCATCGGGTTTGATGCTGTTCGGGAAACGGCCTTTCGGCCTTGGGCGTCCCAGACCATACCGCGCCGGTTCTGTACGGCCGTCGCCATGGTCAGCGATGGCCGCCGGCACACGGTCCATTATTCGATCGGCGAAGACACCGGGATCATTGGCGTAACTTGGGGCGTTGAATGGTGCGTGGTCGGCCTCGACCGGAATTGGGCCTACAATCCTGCGTGCAAGATGGCGCGGCCTTAAGCAATCCCCTCCAATAAATCACTATTTGTTCTAAATTGTTCTTGAAATGTTCTCGTTTTTGCGGTACCCGTACTAGGGAACCGTTGCGAAACATCAATTTCCGGTTTGTTCTCAATTCGGTGAGGGGCGTCATGAGTAGACATCGCATGCGCGAGCTGGCGCACGTTGCTGCGATAGCTTTCAGCTTCACTTTCATTTTTGCGATCGTCGCTCTTGCTCAGGACCGTCGACAAGGCGAACCAGGCCAGTTCGATTTTTACGTGCTGGCTCTTTCCTGGTCGCCCTCATATTGCGAGGCCGCACAAGCGAGGGCGCCCGCCCGGGCGGCAGAGCAGCAGTGTGGCGGACGCCCATTCGCGTTTGTTGTGCACGGGCTCTGGCCACAGTACGAACGTGGGTTCCCCTCTTATTGTCAGGTGCCGGCCCCGCGCCTCGATCGCGCTGTTGTCGGCAGTATGCTTGACTTGATGCCGAGTCCGCGCCTGATCTTTCATGAATGGGATCAGCACGGGACGTGCTCCGGTCTTTCAGCTCACAGTTATTTCGACACGGTGCGGAAGGCCCGGGCGGTGGTAAAAATCCCCCCGGACTACCTCGACCTTGGCAAGCCGATTACCGTGTCGCCCGGAGAGGTGACTGAGGCTTTCGTCAAAGCCAATCCAGGGTTGTCACGCGCGGCGTTCGCCATTTCTTGCGATAACAGGCGCCTCACGGAAGTGCGTGTATGTCTTGGCAAAGATTTTTCATTTCACGACTGTGCTGAAATCGCGCGTCGCAGTTGCCGACTCGACAAAATCGCAATGCCGGCGGTGCGTGGTAGATAGGGCGGCGCAAAGATTGCGCCAAGCTTACACGCTTGAAACTAGCCTTCAGGGTGGCCCATCACGAAACTGCGCGCGGAGCGGGTCAATTTGAACTATCATCATGAATTCCACGCCGGCAATTTTGCCGACGTCTTCAAACACGCCATTCTTTGTCGGATCCTGCACTATCTGCGTGCAAAACCGGCGGCTTTCCGCATCATCGACACTCACGCCGGCGCCGGTCTTTTTGATCTCACCGGCTCTGAAGCAAGTCGCAGCGGCGAATGGCACGAAGGCATCGAGAAACTTATGGCCACCCAATTTCCGCAGGTCATTGCGGACTTGCTGTCGCCTTATCTCGAGGTGGTCGGCGCTGTAAACGATCAAGGGCGGCTTCGTGTCTACCCCGGCTCTCCGGCACTGGCGCGAGCATGGTTGCGTCCGCAGGACCGGTTGATCGCCTGCGAAGTTGAGCCGAAGACAGGAGCGGCGCTAACCCGGAATCTGCAGGGTGACAGCCGCATCAAGACGCTGACGCTCGATGGCTGGCTTGCTCTAAATGCCTATGTGCCACCGAAAGAACGGCGCGGACTTGTGCTCGTTGATCCCCCGTTCGAGGCCGACAACGACTTCGCGCGGCTTTCGGCAGGATTGGCAGAGGCGTACCGCAAATGGCCGACCGGCATCTACGCTCTCTGGTATCCGATCAAAGGACGCCGCGAGCCCGATGCCCTCGCCAAACGGCTGCGCCGGCTGGATTTGGCGAAGGTTTTGCGAGCGGAGATCGTGGTAGCGCCCCTGAGCGACCCGACACGACTAAATGGTGCCGGAATGATCCTGGTAAACCCGCCATGGACTCTGGAAAGCGAGCTTTCTGCATTGCTGCCGGCCCTTGCCGGCGCCTTGGGGCGGCAAGGGAAGGGTGGATTTCGCCTCGATTGGCTCGGCGCCAGGAGGCCGGCGGAAGCCCGTTGAACCGTGGGCCCCTTTCCACAGGGGCGCAGTTGGTGTGTAGTTCCCTATTGGCAGTGACGTTCCGCCTCCTGTGGGGGCCGGCGGAGTTGACTGAGGCCGTCTTGGGCCGACGCTTTCCCCGATTGTGAATGTCCAGCCGAGCCGCCGTGCGTGGGGCCGGCGGCGGAGCAGTGGGGGAGAGGAGTTTTCCCGATGGCACAAACTGGTGTCGTGAAATTCTTCAATGGCGAACGGGGCTATGGGTTCATCAAGCCGGACGACGGCGGGCGCGATGTCTTCGTGCACATCACGGCGGTCGAGCAGGCTGGACTGAAGGGACTGAACGAAGGTCAACGGATCAGTTTCGACGTGGAGCCGGACAAGAAGGGCAAGGGCCCCAAGGCCGTAAATCTCGTCGTGACAGGCTGATCGATATCCATCGCGCGGGATCGCGCGTTGATTTGTTGGTTTCAGCTCGACCAGTTGCGGTTCTACATCCGCTTCGATCGACGGAGCGCGTTGGCTTTGGCGCGCGTGTCACCGAATTGTACGCCGTATGTCCGTCCAAATCCAAAAAAGCCCCGGGCTGAGGCGCGGGGCTTTTTCGTTGGAACAATTCGGCAATCAGAAACGATAGTTCAAGCCGGCGCGCACGACGTTGGCATTGAATTTCGCATCCGAGCCAAGAACTGAGTTGCTGCGCCCGAGATCGACGTAAAGATATTCAACTTTGGCGGTCCACGGTCCGGCGATCGCCGCCTCTATGCCGCCACCGAGCGTCCAGCCGGCCTTCGTGTCGTGCGCGCTGCCTACGCCGGCGATCGAAGTCTTGATGTCACCGACGGCGAGACCGCCGGTCACGTAAGGCATGAAGCGATCGAATGCGTAGCCGAGGCGGCCGCGCGCGGTGCCCAACCAGTCATTCTTGGTTTCGCAACTGGTGACAGCTCCGCAAATCACACTGCCGCGGATATTGCTCCAGTCGATATCGCCTTCGAGACCAACCACCGCCTGGCCTATCTGCCAATTGTAGCCGAGCGTGCCACCCACCAATCCGCCCGACGTTTTGAACGAACCGGCCGCGAACGGATCAGAGAAATCGGAGCGGCCCCAACCGCCGCCGCCGTTGATGCCGACGTAGAATCCCGTCCAGTTATATGGCGGCGCTACGTAGGGCATTGCCCTGGTCGGCATCGCTTGCCGGCGTTGAATATCGGCTGCCGACGCCGATGCGACGCCGAGCGCAATCAATGCCACGCCAGCGAGCAGAAGCTTTTTCATGACGCACCTCACTGCAAATTTTGCGGACGGACGCGGATACGCCGTCCCCCGATTGCGCCTTCAACGCATCTGTTGCGTCAGTGGTTCCCACCGCCATACCTTCGGCTTCTGGCAGCCGCGAAAGTTCCACAATAAAAAAAGCCCCGGACTGAGGTCCGGGGCTCTTCGTTCGTTACGAGCTTCGATCAGAAGCGATAGTTCAAGCCGCCGCGTACGATGTTGGCGCGGAAGTCGACGGTAGTTGCCAACGCGCAGCTTCCCGCTGGACAATTCACGTCGCCAAGGTCGACGTAAAGATATTCAACTTTCGCAGTCCACGGACCGGCAATGGCCGCTTCCAGTCCACCGCCAAGCGTCCAGCCGGCGTTCGTGTCGGTGCTGCCGGGGAAGCCGACGGGGTTTGCCTTAATATCGCCGAACGCAACGCCGCCGGTGAAATAAGGCATGAAGCGGTCGAACGCGTAACCGATACGGCCGCGCACGGTGCCGAGCCACGAGTTGCGCGTTTCGCAGCTTGTCGTGCATGGCACGGCAGACGAACTACCGCGGATATCTGTCCAGTCGATGTCGCCTTCGACACCGAACACCGCTTGGCCGACCTGGTAGTTATAGCCAACGGTGCCGCCGACAAGGGCGCCCGACGTGTCACGGCTGCTGCTGCCGGTCGCTGCATCCCAACCGGAATTGCCCCACGCACCGCCACCATTGATACCGACGTAGAAGCCGGTCCAATTATAGGGAGCGTAGTAGGCCGGCGCCTTGGTAGGCATCGCCTGACGCCGCGCGATGTCCGCTGCGTTGGCCGCTCCCATCATCGTTACAGTGGCGAGCGCAACAACGCCCGCCGAAATCAAACGCTTCATTTCAAAAACCTCCGTCACACTACCCACCCACCCGTTCATTGGTGCCGGCAAACTATTCAGAAATGCTTTCGCGTCTAGTGCATGAAAGTCACACTCGAAAACAACTTGCCGATCCATCATCTAACTGGCGACAACGAAATGACACGCTCTCGCCACGATCTGTCGCGCGGTGATGTGATGTGTGAAAAAATAATTTCCGACCCTGCATTCGCTGAATTTTCTGCTTCTGAAAACAAAAAACCCGGACGGTGAGGTCCGGGTTTTTCGCTGAGCAAATTTGTGTCCGCTTAGAAATGGTAGTTCACACCGAGACGCAAGTAGCTTGCTTGCAGGCCGTTGTCGACGGCGGTGAGTGTGTAAGCACGGCTGCCGAGATCCATATAGAGATACTCGACCTTTGCCGACCAGTTGGGCGTGAAGCCGACTTCCATGCCAAGACCGCCGGTCCAGCCGACAAGCGTCTTGCTTTCGTCGAGCCCGCCGAATTCTGCTTTGAGGTCTCCGTAGGCGAGACCAAAGGTTCCGTACAGGAGCACGTTGTTGATCGCGAAACCGGCACGGCCGCGCAACGTTCCGAACCACGGATTTGAAAACTTGTACGGCGCGAATGTATCGTCCGCCGCGCTGGCCTGGATGTCGGCCTCGGCGCCAAGCACGAATTGACCTGACTGCCAATTGTAACCGACCTGCCCGCCGCCCGCGACGCCGCTTGGATCGATGGTGCTATTGGTGACCTTGCCCCATTCGTAGCCGAGATTGAGACCGGCGTAGAAGCCATTCCAGTTATAGACGCTGACTGGGGGCGGATAATACGGCGCCGGGCCGCGCGGAAGGTCGGCGGCGGCAGCCGTACCTGCGGCGAGTACCGACACAGTCATCGCCAGGATCGTTTTTTTCATCTTACCCTCCACTCAACTCCCGCTCTCTGTGCGACACGGATGCGCAAAACATGGCTGGGGCGCGCCCGGCTGTCGGCGAAAGCTCGACATTTTCATGGAGGATTTATCGGGCCTTTTAAGTTAAACGGTTATGAATCGCTAACGATCAGCGACCGTTATCCCTAAAGAACCCTTAGTTTTAGATGTTTTCTTTTGACTCTATTTACCATGTGGCCCAATGGGCATTTATTGTAACGGCCTGACGTTGCGCAATCTGCTTGCTGGCAAAGCGAACGCCAAACGTCAGTATGAAGACGGAATCATTCGGGGATGCCGGACGAGGTTACAAAACATGCGCCGCGCGCGGCCCTGATCACGGGCGCCGCGCCGCCGGATCGGGGCGACGATAGCGCTCGCGCTTGCAAAAGCCGGCTACGCTGTGGTTCTGCATGCAAACAATTCGCGCGAGGACGCCGAGCGGCTTGCAAACGCAATCACGGGAGCCGGCGGACGCGCGAGCGTCGTGCTTGCCGATCTAGCCGAACAAGATGCAGTGCGCAGTCTTGTTCCCGCCGCCGCGGCATTCGGACAGCTCACGCTGCTGGTCAACAACGCCGGTGAATTTGAACCGGACGATATCGAAACTCTGTCGCCCGCCCGTTTTCAGCGCGCCGTAGCTATCAACCTGGCGGCACCACTGTTTCTGTCGCAGGCCTTCGCGGCGCAAGCGTCTCTTGGAGTTGACGCATCAATCGTCAATGTTCTTGATCAGCGCGTGCTCAAACAGACCCCACGCTTTTTCTCGTACACGCTGAGCAAGAGCGCGTTGCATACGGCCACCGTAACCCTGGCGCAGGCATTGGCCCCGAAAATTCGGGTAAACGGGGTGGCGCCTGGTCCCACGCTCCCGAGCCCACGGCAGACCGACTTGCAGTTTGCCGCGCAGGCCGCAAGCCTTCCGCTTCAGCGCGGCCCACAACCGGACGACGTCGCTGCCGCCGTGCTCTATCTCGCCCAGGCAAGAAGTGTCACCGGAGTTACAATTCCGGTTGATGGCGGCCAGCATTTATCCTGGCGTACTGCGGATACTGAAGTCGTGGAATAAGACATCCGCGCGTGGTCCCGAAAAGCGAGCTTGGGCTTCGGACAAGACCATGCGCAATCGCTGCGAGCGGACTATCTTGTCTCCCATGAACGGCACCAACAAAGACATCGACCCGGAAAGCGAATTGCGCGAGGAGGACGAAGAATTGTCCCTCCCGGACGTTGAGCTTGAAAATGCCCCGACCGGCACGCTGGCCGCTGGTCGTGCGGCGATTGTGCGCTTCGCAAAATTGGCGCCGTCCGCTCCCGGCGTCTATCGCATGATCGATGCGCAAGACGATGTACTCTATGTGGGCAAAGCCAAGAATATCAGAAAACGAGTAGCGGCTTATGCACGGCCTACCGGTCATGACAGCCGTATTTCGCGAATGATCGCGGCGACGGCAACGCTGGAATTCGTAACCACCAAGACTGAAACCGAAGCACTCCTGCTCGAAGCGAACCTGATCAAGCGATTGCGACCGCGCTTCAATGTCCTGTTACGCGACGACAAGTCGTTCCCCTACATCCTGATCACAACCGATCACTGGGCGCCGCAAATCCTGAAGCATCGCGGCGCGCGTACAAGGCCGGGCCGCTACTACGGGCCGTTTGCCTCCGCAGGGGCTGTCAACCGCACCATCAACGCATTGGAGCGCGCCTTTCTGGTGCGTTCCTGTTCGGATTCATATTTTGAGGCGCGAACACGGCCGTGCTTGCTCTTTCAAATCAAGCGTTGCTCGGCTCCCTGTACGCGCGAGATCGACTTTACCGGCTATAGCGAGTTGGTCAGGGAAGCGAATGAGTTTCTCTCTGGCCGCAGCCAGTTCGTGCAAAAAGAACTGGCGCGCGAAATGGACAAGGCCTCCAATGCGCTCGATTTCGAACGTGCCGCGATTTATCGCGATCGCCTGTCGGCGCTCTCGGCGATCCAATCGCACCAGGGCATCAACCCTCGGAGCATAGAGGAAGCCGACGTTTTCGCCGTACATCAGGCCGGCGGCTATTCGTGCGTCGAGGTCTTTTTCTTCCGCACCGGGCAGAACTGGGGCAATCGCGCCTATTTTCCGAAAGCCGACCGTGCGATCGGAGCCGATGAAGTATTGAGTGCCTTTCTGGCACAATTTTACGACGACAAGCCTGCGCCACGACTTATTCTCGTTTCGCACGAGTTTGAAGAACGCGCACTTCTCGCTGAAGCGCTTAGCACCAAGAGCGGGCGCAAGATTGAAGTCGGGGCGCCAAAACGGGGCGAGCGCAAGGAATTAGTACAGCACGCCATGGCAAATGCGCGCGAAGCGCTTGCACGCAAGCTCGCGGAGACGTCATCACAGCAAAAACTACTGCGTGACCTCACCGAGACCTTTGCCTTGCCAAGCACGCCACGCCGCATCGAGGTTTATGACAACAGCCACATCAGCGGCAGCAACGCAGTGGGCGCCATGATTGTTGCGGGGCCTGAAGGATTCCGTAAAAACCAGTACCGCAAATTCAATATACGCTCAGCCGAATTGGCGCCGGGTGACGATTACGGGATGATGCGCGAAGTGCTGCAACGCCGTTTCAAGCGGCTGCTTGAGGAAAATCCACGCACTATGATTGACGGAGTACTGTCGCGTGTCTTCAAGGGCGATGACGAAGACCAGCCCTGGCCGGACCTGGTTTTGATCGATGGCGGTCAGGGCCAGCTCAATGTCGCGCAAGAGACCCTCAATACACTTGGCATCACCAATGTCCCAATTGTCGGCATAGCGAAAGGGCCGGACAGGGACGCCGGTCGCGAAACATTCTTCATGCCCGGACGAGACCCCTTCAAGCTGCCGCCCCGTGATCCCTTGCTTTACTTCATCGAGCGGCTACGTGATGAAGCACACCGCTTTGCCGTCGGTTCGCATCGAGCGCGCAGAAAAAAAGATATCCGCGAGGCCGGCTTGCAGGAAATTCCGGGGATCGGGCCCACTCGCAAGCGGGCGCTGCTTCGCCATTTTGGCACTGTGAAAGCCATCGAGCGGGCAAGTCTGCCCGATCTTGCCCAAGTGCCAGGAATCAATGCGGAGACCGCAAGAAAGATATATGAGTTCTTCCACGAACAGACCGGCCGCTAGCCCGAGGAAATATATGATCATCGCACGCCAAGAGGACGTCACTCCTGTTGTACTTGATGCCTACAAGAACATCGAAGATCCGCGCCTGCGCGAAATCGTGGCGTCACTGATCAAGCATTTGCATGCTTTTGCACGTGAAGTGCATCTCACTGAAGAGGAGTTTCACAAGGCGACGGAAATTCTGGCCAAGCTTGGCCAGTTCACCAACGACAATCACAATGAAGTCGTGCTGATGTCGGGCTCGCTTGGGTTCTCATCGCTTATTTGTTTGCTGAATAATGGCAACAATGGCCAGACCGAGACCACGGCCAATCTGCTCGGCCCGTTCTGGCGCATGAACTCGCCGCGCACCGAAAATGGCGCGTCGATCGTGCGCTCGCCGACGCCTGGTCCGGTGTTGTTTGTCAATTGCTGGCTGAAGGACCAGACCGGCAAGCCCATTGCCGGCGCTGAAGTCGACGTCTGGCATTCGTCGCCAGAGGGGTTCTACGAACAGCAGGATCCCAAGCAGGCTCCAATGAATTTGCGCGGCAAGTTTATGACCGACGCTGAGGGCAAGTTCGGCTTCCGCAGCGTGAAACCCGCAGGCTATCCAATTCCGATCGACGGCCCCGTCGGGGACTTGATCCGTGCCGGGAAACGGCACCACTACCGGCCAGCCCATCTGCACTTTTTGATCTTCAAAGAGGGCTTCAAAACATTGATCTCCCAGATTTATGTCAACGATGACGACAAGCTGGAGACCGACGTCCAGTTTGGCGTTACTAAGGCGCTCATCGGCAACTACGTCCGTCACGATGGACCAGCGCCCGCAAGTGATGTGAAGGGCGAATGGTACTCGCTTGATCAGACTTTCGTGATGGAGCCGGGCAAGGCGCGCCTGCCGAAGCCGCCGATTCAATGAACATATTGTAATCAACGGGGATTTGCTCAGTTGCGGCGGTTGACGTTGCCGCGGCGCGGGTGTTCCTTTCGGGCATGAACACCGTCAGCTCCCGTTCCCTGCCGGCGCGCCCCCTCGCGCTGCCGAATCTGCTTACCTACGCGCGCATTGCCGCCGTGCCGGTCGTGGTCGGGTTGATGTATTGGCAAAGTATATTTGCGGGTCCCTTGTGGCTGCGCTGGGTAGCGCTGGCGATTTTTATCTCGGCCGGGGTGACGGACATCCTCGACGGCTATTTTGCCCGCACGTGGGGCCAACAGTCGTCGCTCGGCCGCATGCTCGATCCTATTGCCGACAAATTGCTGGTTGCGTCCTGCCTCCTGATGTTGGCTGCAGAGGACACGATCCGTGGTTGGACCTTGCTCGCGGCTGTCATCATTCTCTGCCGAGAAATTCTGGTTTCGGGCCTGCGTGAGTATCTTGCCGAACTCAGAGTTGGCGTTCCGGTGACGCGTCTTGCAAAGTGGAAGACGCTGGGACAGATGGTCGCCGTCGGGTTCCTGATCGCGGGGCCAGCCGGTGACCGGGTCATTCCGGCAGTGACGCAAACCGGCATCGTGCTGTTGTGGTTATCGGCGCTCCTCACGCTTTATACCGGCTGGGACTACATGCGCGCCGGCCTGCGCTATATGATCGATGAATGATGCTGAAATTGCGCTATTTCGCCTGGGTGCGCGAACGGATCGGCAAGCCTGAGGAAGTGATCGAAGTGCCGTCCAACATTGCGACTGTCGGCGAACTGATGGTCTGGCTTGCCTCTCGGGGCGAAGAATATGCCCATGCCTTCAAAAACTTAAATGTAATTCGGGCTGCAATTGATCAGAGACACGTGCAGCCTGATACGGCCATCAAAGGTGCTGGCGAAATCGCATTTTTCCCGCCCATGACAGGCGGATAGCCTCACTGGGACTGGCGCGCTAGATTGATAAAATGAAACCGACCGTTCGCTTGCAGCGCGAGCCGTTTAATGCCGCCGCCGAGGCGACGAAACTCGCAAGCGGCCATACAGATGTTGGTGCGCTCGTAACGTTTACCGGCGTTTGCCGCGGGAGCGAAGGTGGAGAGCCAATCGCGGCGCTCACGCTCGAGCACTATCCGGGCATGGCCGAATCCGAAATTGAGCGTCACGCAGCGGAAGCGGCAGAACGCTGGCCGTTATTGGGCGCCACGATCATTCACCGATACGGACGAATCTTGCCGGGCGAAGATATTGTGCTGGTCGTGACCGCATCGTCCCATCGCGAGGCGGCGTTCGCGGCGGCCGAATTCCTGATGGACTATTTAAAAACCCGTGCGCCATTCTGGAAACAAGTGGAAAAGGCAGATGGCACAACGTGGGTCGATGCCAAAGTGAGCGACGATGCCGCTGCCGAACGTTGGGCAGTGCGGCGCCGCCAGCGTGAAACGGCCGAATGAATGAGAGCAGGGCACCGAGCGGAGATGGTTATGGTTCCAATCGCGATCGCTGCTGTGGCCGTCATCGCGCTTTGGGCCGGGCCAGCTCTTGCGGCCGACGTCTCTTATTTTGAAGTGCCGCGCGGAGCGCATCCGCACGATGTTGCACCCGCGCCGGATGGCGCCGTCTGGTACACGGCACAATCGCAGGGTGCGCTGGGAATACTCAATCCAAAAACCGGACAGGCGATGCAGATTTCGCTTGGCAAAGGCTCGGCGCCGCACGGCGTGATCGTGGGGCCGGACCGCGCGGCTTGGATCACCGACGGCGGACAAAACGCAATCGCGCGTTACGAGCCGGCGACCAAGACGGTGAAACTCTTTCCGTTGCCGAAGGAATTTCCTGACGCCAACCTCAATACGGCGACCTTCGACCGCAAGGGTATTCTCTGGTTTACCGGGCAAAACGGTGTGTATGGCCGTGTCGATCCATCGAATGGCAAGGTCGAAGCCTGGAAGGCGCCGAAGGGATCAGGACCTTATGGCATCACGACAACGCCAAACGGAGATGTCTGGTACGCCTCGCTTGCGGGCGATCACATTGCGAAGATCGATACCGTGAGTGGGGACGCTCTGATGGTGCCGCCGCCGAAATCCGGCGCAGGTCCGCGGCGCATTTGGTCGGATTCCAAGGGCCTGTTGTGGGTGAGCCTATGGAATTCCGGCGAACTTGGCCGTTATGACCCCATGAATAAGGCATGGAAAGTCTGGAGCCTGCCAAAAAGCAAGGGTGGCTGTTATGCAGTCTACGTCGATAACAAGGACAAGGTCTGGGTTACCGATTTTCTGGCCAACGCAATCTTGCGTTTCGATCCGGTGACCGAAACGTTCGAAAGTTTTCCGAGCGACAAACGTGGCGCTTCGGTACGGCAATTGCTCGGCCGCCCAGGCGAAGTATGGGGCGCGGAGTCGGGGGACGACCGATTGGTAGTTGTTAGAGATTAATAATGGCTACCACGGCCGCTGGAGCCCCGCGCAGTGGCTGCGAATGAATTTTAAGCCGCCACAGCTTTGGGCTTCACTTCCGCCGAGTAGTCGTCCATCAGCGTCTTCGTGATGCCGCCGGGATTAAAATTCCACTGGGCGATTTCCGCGACCGCGGTGACTTCCGCCGCCGATCCGGTGATGAAGCACTCCGAGAAACTGGTGAGCTCATCAGGCAGGATGCGACGCTCGATCACTTCCATGCCGCGCTTGCGCGCGAGGCCGATCACCGTCTGCCGCGTGATGCCGTCGAGAAAACAGTCGGCAATTGGCGTGTGGATCTTGCCGTCTTTGACGAAGAAGATGTTTGCGCCGGTGCATTCTGCGACACGGCCTTCCCAGTCGAGCATCATGGCATCGGCGTAGCCTTCGCGCTCGGCTTTGTGCTTGGAGATCGTGCAAATCATGTAGAGGCCCGCAGCCTTGGCGAGCGAAGGCGCCGTCTTCGGATCGGGCCGACGATAGTCTGCGAGGTCGAGCCGGATTCCCTTGAGCCGCTGTTCAGGATCGAAATAGCTCGGCCATTCCCAACTGGCGATCGCGAGGTGGATGGTATTGTTCTGCGCGGAGACACCCATCATTTCCGAGCCGCGCCAGGCGACCGGGCGGACGTAGGCTTCCTTCCGGCCGTTTTTGTCGACCACCAGCTTCTTGGCGGCGACAATCTCGGCGACCGAATAGGGAATTTCAAAATCGAGGATATTAGCGGAGCGCTTGAGCCGCTCGGCGTGCTCGGTGCTCTTGAAAACCTTGCCGCCATAGGCGCGCTCGCCCTCGAACACGCAGCTTGCGTAGTGCAGGCCGTGGCTGAGCACATGGAGATTGGCTTCGTTCCAGGGCACGAGCTTGCCGTCGTACCAGATGACCCCTTCGAGCCGGTCATAGGATTGGGCAGCCATTGGTCTACTCCTTCACCTCACGCGAGGGCATTTCGCCGCTGTGATGGCGCATTTTCCGCGCCTATTCCAACACTTTGCGTCAGCCGGTAACACCCGGTATGACTTGATCGACCGGCAACGACGACATCGGAGGCGAGAGCTTGCAGCCTCAGATACGATGCTTTGGTACGATCGTTTCGTCTATCGCATGGTTTTTGTAACATAAAAACAAAATATGTCAACATGGCTGACATAAATGTGAATAAGGTCGCTGCGGCCGGTGCGAGCGTGGCTGATCGGCTACCGGCCGGTCCGGTGCCGGCGGCGTCCGCCGAGCCGGTCTGGGACATCATCGAGTTGTTGTTTTTTGCGTATCGGGATTTCGTCGGCGACCCCGACGAGGTGCTTCTCAAGCTGGGGTTCGGCCGCGCCCATCACCGGGTGCTCCATTTCGTCAACCGCAATCCCGGGATGAAGGTGGCGGACTTGCTGGAGATACTGAACATTACCAAGCAGTCGCTCGGGCGTGTTCTCAAGCAATTGGTTGACGAAGGCTATGTCCTTCAGAAGGAGGGCGCGCAGGATCGTCGTCAGCGATTGCTGTTCGTGACCTCAAAGGGCGAAACCTTGGCCCTCAAGCTTGCCAGTCTACAGACCCAGAGAATCAACCGCGCCTTCGGGGAACTCGGCCCCAACGCGCACGAGGCGGCGCGGCGCTTCCTGACTTCGATGATCGATACGGACAATCGTGAAGACGTATTGCGTCTGATCGCGCGCGCCGACCGCGCGTCCGCGACACGAGGCTGATTTTGACGGGAGGAGCGCCTCGGCGATGATGCTGCCCGCGATGCTTCCCGATGATGCTCCACATCTTCTGGTGGTCGATGACGACCGCCGTATCCGCGATTTGCTTTCTCGTTTTCTGGCCGGCGAAGGTTACCGCGTGACGACGGCGGAGACGGCAATGGATGCGCGTGCCAAACTTAAAGGCCTCAGCTTCGATCTGCTTATCCTCGACGTCATGATGCCTGGCGAATCCGGGTTCGATTTCGCAAAAGCGATCCGTGGCGATTCCAATATTCCGATCCTGATGCTGACCGCGCGCGATGCGGCTGAGAGCCGCATCAGGGGCCTGGAGATGGGCGCGGACGATTATCTGTCGAAGCCATTCGAACCGCGCGAGCTGTCGCTCCGCATCGCTAACATTCTGAAACGTGCGCAGCCGGCGCCGCTGCCGCCACCGGTCGAGTCGGTGCGCTTTGGACCGTTCGTTTATCATCTGGCGCGCGGCGAATTGCGCAAAGGTGACGAAATTATCCGGCTAACGGACCGCGAACGTGAGATGCTTCGCATCCTTTCCGGAACGCCTGGAGAAACCGTTCCTCGCATGTCGCTGGCCGGCAATGGCGGAACTGTGAGCGAGCGGGCGGTGGACGTGCAGGTTAATCGTTTGCGGCGCAAGATCGAGCGCAATCCTGCCAATCCTCTATTTGTGCAGACTGTGCGTGGCATCGGCTATCGGCTGGTGACCACATCATGACCAGTCTCGACATCAGCAATGGTGTTCGCACCGCGCTGACGCGGCTGCGCGAGGCATGGGAGTGGTATGACGCACTGCCGCCGGTGCGTCGCATTCACAGTGCGCTGGGCCAGGTTGCCGATGGTTGGCGGAGAATCGCCCGCTGGCTCAATAGCGTGATGCCAAAGGGCCTTTACGCGCGAGCGCTGCTCATCATCATCGCTCCGATGGTGATCCTCCAGTCCGTCGTCGCCTTTGTATTCATGGAGCGGCATTGGAATGTTGTGACTCAGCGACTGTCCGCGAGCGTGGTGCAGGATATTGCGGCGCTGATCGATATTTATCGCGGTTATCCGCAGGACGCCGACCGGGCCTTGATCCGGCGTATCGCGCAGGAGCGGCTCGGCCTCGTGGTCGACTTCTTGCCATTGACCGATATGCCGCCGCCGGGTCCCAAGCCATTCTTTTCGCTGCTGGATCAGGCACTTTCGGAAGAATTGCGCAAGCAAATCGGCCGTCCTTACTGGATCGATACCGTTGGCAAGTCCGCTTTGCTTGAGATCCGCGTGCAGCTCGACAACACAGTCATGCGCGTTTTTGCACGCCGAAGCGCGGCCTATGCTTCGAATTCTGAGATCTTCCTGCTCTGGATGGTCGGCACTTCGACTGTATTGCTAATCGTCGCGATTATCTTTTTGCGCAATCAGATCAAACCGATTCTTCGGCTGGCCGATGCAGCTGAAAGTTTCGGCAAAGGTCGTGAGGTCCCGAATTTCCGTCCGCGCGGCGCGCGCGAAGTGCGGCGCGCGGCTGCCGCCTTTATCGAAATGAAGACCCGTATTGAACGTGCGATGGAGCAGCGTACCGCCATGCTCGCCGGCGTTTCACACGACCTCCGCACGATCCTGACGCGCTTCAAACTCGAACTCGCATTGATCGAGGGGACGCCGGAAGTCGATGCGATGAAGAAGGACATTGATGAAATGGCGCGAATGCTGGAGGCTTACCTGGCATTCGCGCGCGGCGACAGCGGCGAAATCGCCGCGCCGACGGACATGGCCGCGTTTCTGGAAGAATTACGCACTGATGCAGAACGTCAGGGCCACAAGGCAACTGTCGTCTTTCACGGCCCGCCGATCGTCACCGTGCGTCCGGCCGCGTTCAAGCGATGCCTGGCCAATCTCGTGTCGAATGCCGCTCGGCACGCCCCGTCCATTGCCATTACCGGCCATCGCGATCATCGCTACCTCACCGTCACCGTCGACGACGACGGGCCGGGGATCCCGTTGGCGCTACGTGAAGAAGTATTCAAGCCGTTCTTGCGGCTTGATGATGCGCGCAACCAGGATGAAGGCGGAACCGGATTAGGCCTCGCGATCGCGCGCGACATCGCACGATCGCATGGCGGCGACATCTCGCTCGGCGATAGTCCGCTTGGAGGCTTGCGCGCGACGGTGCGCGTGCCGGTCTAAGCTGCTTCCGCCTCTTCTTCTCGCCGCGCGCACGGCGGCGCCGGCGCGGCCCACGCAATACGCATTTCGGAATTGCGCAAAGATCGTCCACGAAGCCGGCCCAACGTTCGGCGCTGGCGAGACCTCGGTCGAGTGCCGCCATGGTACGATCGAGACCTTCCTCTTCGTCGTCGACCCAAACGGAAAGCACGCGCGCGAACATCAGGGCCGCTCCTTGCGCGCGTAGCGCGCCGCGTGGGCCGGATGCACCGATGCCGGCGGCTTCCAGCATCCAATGTTGCGAGCGTACAGCCATGGCGTTGAGTGCGAAGGCAAGGCCGGGATTGCGACGCGCCGAACGGATGATGGAACGGACCGCCTCCTTGTAAGGCGCGAGAGCTTCGAGGCGCCGCATCAGCACATCGAACAGCCGTTCACGGGCCGGCTCCTCAGCCATGTCATCATCGCCGCCTGCAAGCACCGCGCGGTCAATCTCCTTGATATGGGCCGCGAAAATGGCAAGCGTCGATCCGAATTCCGCGCGCAACTGCGAAAGCTTAATGCCGGCCTGACCAGCGACCTCGGCGAGGCCGATTTGCTCGAAGGAGTGATCCGCAAGCAGCGACATCAGGGCGTCGATCGCTTTATCGCGGTCGGTCGTTCCCCGCGGCGAGCCGGCGGCCGGGGCCTTGCGTTGACGTTTTGCCTTGCGCGCCATGAGGGCCTCCTTTGGAAAGTCGGTCCCTCCCAATGTAGGCCTGCCATGGCGGTTGTTCTAGGGCAGGGAACCCTAAGCTTTGAACGTGAAATGCACGCTTGGTGAGTTCACACGTCAGCCTGCAAGTTCGCGCGAACGCCGGGTGGCGGCCGCAATCGCCTGCGTGAGCAACTCATCAAAGCCGCCCGGTCCCATCAGAACCTCAAGGGCTGCTGCGGTCGTGCCGCCCGGCGACGTCACGTTTTGCCGCAAAGTAGCGGCGCCAAAAGTCGCCCGATGCAAGAGTTCGCCCGAGCCGGCGACGGTTTCCTGAGCGAGCCGCGTCGCAAGCGCCGGCGGCAAACCGGCCGCGATGCCGGCGTTTGCCATCGCTTCGGCCAGCAGGAATACGTAAGCTGGACCGGAGCCCGACAGCGCGGTCACCGCGTCCATCTGTTGTTC
This sequence comes from uncultured Alphaproteobacteria bacterium, assembly GCA_963819915.1. Classification (GTDB taxonomy): domain Bacteria; phylum Pseudomonadota; class Alphaproteobacteria; order Rhizobiales; family Xanthobacteraceae; genus Pseudolabrys. The sequence goes on along the minus strand of CAWFXX010000004.1, from coordinate 329,459 downwards.
GTCTTTCACCCATTCGACCACGCCAATCGCCTCGAGTAGTTTAGTCGCGAGCTTGCGCTGGCGCTCGTTTACTTTTGCGTTTGGACACGCAACGGCGATGCCGCGTCCGATTGCGGCAGGGGTGTTTGGCATGGCACGCACAATAGCTGTGCCCGGTGGCAATGCGTCTGCGAGAAAACCAAGCGTGCGGCCGGCCATAATAGAAAGCGCAAGTGTCGAATTGCTGACAAAGGGCTTTAGTGTCCAAACCGCTTCCGGCGCACTTTGAGGTTTGACCGCAATGACGATTGCGCTTGCGTTCAATAGGCTGCCAATGGGATTCAGTGCTGCGCCACGCCGCACCAGTGTCGTCACGATTTTCGGAGGATGCGGTTCGAGCACGGTCAGTTTGCGTGGATCGAGCCCGCGCGCCAGCCAGCCTTCGAGCATGGCCGAGCCCATCTTGCCGGCGCCGAGCAAGACCAGGCGGCCGGGAAACCTGCGGAGTGATGTGTCGCTCGCCAAGGCGCGATTCTTGGAGCGCTTCTTGGAGCGTTTCTTGGATCGGTTCTTGGGTCGCTTCATGGCGACATCATATCGCCAATTTTGGCCTTATGCCTCGCCCGAAGTTTCGAACATGGCGGCGTCGAGCGCCTCGCGTGCGCCTTTGCCGGCCCAAACCACGAATTGGAAAGACGAGAAGTAACGCTCGCAGGCCTCAAGAGCAGTGCCGAGCAGCGCTTCGCATTGTTTGCCGGAAGCCTCGGTGCCGCCGGCCAGCACCAAGGCGTGGCGGAACATCACGATGCCCTCGGTCACCCAATGATCGAAATGTCCGACCCATAGCCGTTCATTGATCAGAGAGATCAGCACCTGGACCTCTGTGCGCCGGCGTTCGGGCACCCTCAGATCGAAGGCGCAAGCCAGGTGGAGCGCTTCAATGTCGCCCATCCAGGTGTAGGAAAGCTGGTAATCGGTCCAGCGACCGGTCACCAGGATCGTGATTTCGTCATCGCTGGCGCGCTCGAACGACCAGTCATTGCCGGTCGCCAGTCGTTCCACGACGTCGAGAGGGTTGATTCGAGATTCTTCCGTGTAGCTGGCCAGGGACATGTCGTCTCCGCTTTGCCGATTGGAGCGAGGGAAACGCACGCCACCGCACGCGCGCGGGATAGACCCAAGACGGGCCAGGACCGCAAGTCGACGCAGGGGTTACGGGATGCCTTGACGCGGAGACCGAATCACAGAGCGATTCGACTATATCCCGCCCGATTCCTTCCGCCAAAGACATCGTCAAGGGCTAATGAGCCGTGATTTGCCTGACATAGGCAACGGCGCCGATTTCAACTCTCCACAGCCAATGCTGCGGCAAGTTGAATCAGTGGTGGATAACTTTGATCCGCGATTCAGTCGAACAGGCTCGACACCGACTCTTCAGTGGCCGTGCGTCCGATCGCCTCGCCGATCAACGACGCGATGGGCAGGACCCGTATATTGCCGGCGCCGAGCGCTTCCTTGGTCGGCTGGATCGAGTCAGTGATCACCAACTCCTTCAACCGCGACTTCGCAATGCGGGCGACTGCGCCGCCTGACAGCACACCGTGGCTGATATAGGCGTAAACCGCCTTGGCCTTGTTTTCGAGCAAGGCGTCGGCGGCGTTCACCAGCGTGCCGCCGGAGTCGATGATGTCGTCCACCAGCACGCAAGTGTAGCCGGCGACGTCACCAATCACGTTCATCACTTCCGATTCACCCGCGCGTTCGCGCCGCTTGTCGATAATGGCGAGCGGCGCATTGATGCGTTTGGCCAGTCCGCGCGCACGCACCACGCCGCCGACGTCAGGCGACACCACCATGACATTGTCGAGCTGGAATTGCTCCTTGATGTCGCGAACCATGACCGGAGAGGCATAAAGGTTGTCAGTCGGGATATCGAAGAAGCCTTGAATCTGTCCGGCATGGAGGTCGAGCGTCATGACCCGGTCGGCGCCTGCGCGCGTGATCAGGTTGGCGACCAGTTTGGCCGAGATTGGTGTGCGCGGACCGGGCTTACGATCCTGCCGCGCGTAACCGTAGTAGGGAATGACCGCGGTGATACGACGCGCCGACGAGCGCCGCAACGCGTCCATGATGATCAGCAATTCCATCAGGTGGTCATTGGCGGGGAAAGACGTAGACTGGATGACGAAACAGTCCGCTCCGCGGACATTTTCCTGAATTTCGACGAACACCTCCATGTCGGCAAAGCGCCGCACCACCGCTTTGGTCAACGGGGTTTTGAGGTATTCAGCGATCTGCTGGGCCAGCGCAGGATTGGAATTGCCGGCAACGAGCTTGATCGCTCCATTCTTGCCCGCCATCCAATAGTCCTCGCCCTCACGCGCGCTACGGCGGCGTGGTCATAACAAGGCAGACAATGGCGGGCAATACGGCTGCAAAAGTTTGTCCGAAGCTTTCATCAATACGATGAATCACCCTTTAGCGGCCCGTGTCCGCCATCATCAGGGTGTCCCGCGCCGACAGCGTTGCGGCCGGGTGGCGGCTTGGAAGCGGCACGGGGCCGTCTTCTACGTCGCCCGGAGCAGCATCGGTCGCGCCCGTAGAAGCCGGATCGGCCTTTGCATGGGAAATGCGGAATATCCCAGCGGCCTCGGGCGAGGATCCGCCTGAATTGGTCATAGCCACTTGCGGCTCGGTTGCAGACGGCGCCGTCCCAGGCGCAACCTCAGGCGATGTCAGAAAGGCTGCGAGCTGTTCCATGCTCGCTCTCGCGATCCGGCCCAGCATGGCATCATCGGCTGCGGCCCACGCGTCACGGTGCCGGATCTTCGCTGTTTCCTCACCGCTGATGCGCAGGGCGCGTTGTTCATCCTGATCGAAGACGTCCCACACCCACGTAACTGTGGTTTGATGTTTCGTCACTTTCACGGCGAGGTAGCCGCGGACCCGGTAGGCGGAAGATTGTCCCCGTGAGATCACCGCGAGACGGCGCGACTGTGCTTCATCGTTGAGATCTTGCACCAGTTTCCGGAATTGCCCGGGAGGCAGCCCGTCGACGGATTCAAAGGCAACGGTCGCGCCGCGCGGTTGCGCCGCGGATACGGCTTGATTGTCCGGATTGCAGCCGGCGAGCATCAGCGCGCAGGTCGCCGCCAGCAGGTTACCTGAGCTTTTGACAAAGCACGCCGCGCCGTTCGCGCGGTGGCGCCCACTCCACTCCATAGACACCCCTGCGGCCTTGTTTTTGGTCTTTAAGTCCCGTCGGCCAGCCCCAAGGTTAGCGGCAATGGCGACCGTGAGTCCAGTCGCGCGAGGCTGCGTCGCGATTGTGGCGGTGCGTCAATCGACAAGTGCAATGGCGTTGATGTGTCGCCCATAATCGGGTTCGCCGCTGCGCGTGGTGCGTCGATAGCTGAAGAAACGATCGGGCTCTGCGTAGGTACACAAGCCAAGATCCTCGAATTGTTTAATACCGGCGCGCTGAACGCGCTCCGCGATGTAACCGGCCAGATCGAACATGGCGTGGCCGGTGCGGTCGGACGGTTTGAAGTAACGCGCATTGGATCGATCGGCAGCGAGGAAACGCTCAACGAACTCGGGTCCGACTTCGTAGTTCTGTTGCCGAATGGTGGGACCCAGTGCCGTGGCGATGTTGCTGCGGTCCGCACCGAGCCGCTCCATGGCGGCTACCGTCGCTTCGATCACGCCGGTAAGAGCGCCGCGCCAGCCGGCATGAGCAGCGCCGATCACGCCAGCCTCGCTATCGGCGAACAGCAGCGGCCCGCAGTCTGCCGTCGAAACTCCGATCGCAAGACGAGGCAGACGCGTGACGACGGCATCGGCCCGCGGGCGATTGTCGCGCGGCCATGGCTCATCTGCGACAACAACGTCGGGCGAATGAATTTGATAGGGCGTGAGCAGACGATCTGCGCTTACCCCGAGTGCCGCCGCCATGCGGGCACGATTTTCGGCGACCTTGTCAGGCGCATCGCTGGAGCCGACGCCGCCGTTCAGCGAGGCATAGACACCCTCCGATACGCCGCCGGACCGCGTGAAAAACGCGTGTCGTATACGGGAAACCGTGGCGAGTGAGGAAGCTTGTAGCATCGGCCACCGCGGAGACGTTAAATGACCTCAGTACCCAATAGATAATGCGCGCCAAGGCCCCCGGCTAGCTTACCTGACGTCGAAACCGGGCGGCGCGCCGATGGAAGGATGCGCGAAGGCAACGACCTTGAATAGTTCACCCATTGCAGTGCGATCGTGGCCGATCAGGCGCGCGAGCGCCTGATCGATTTCAGCAGCGTGCGCGGCTTTCGTTTTGAGCGAGGCCGCGCGCTGTTCAATGCCGAGCCGCCGCAGAAATTGCGATTGGTCGATGGGGCCGAAGCTGGCGACGCCCATGGCCTCGACGGCCCGTATCAATGCCTGGAAATCCACGTGGGCGGTGAGATCGAGATTGCCAGAATTTGTCAGTGGGTCGGCGAAGGCGTGGTGGCCGACGGCCTGCAAGGTTTCGCCGAGGCCGCTTTCGACGTGGCCATAGTCGACCACGAGCGCGGCCCCGCGGCCGTCGGCCACGCGCCGCCCGACCTCGACCGCCTCATTGTCGCTGCGCCATTCGAAGATTGCACCGGCGCGCGCCGTGCGCAGCCCGGGCGGCAACAATGTCTGGAAAAACGGGATCGGTTCCGGCGCAATGGTAAAGGCAAATTGGTCAGAAGCATCAATCTCGATCCGGCGCTCGTGCCAACCGCGATCCGTCCTGATCGCCTGATGGACCGGCAACGCATCGAAAAACTCATTGGCAATCAGGATCGCCGGTCCTTTCGGCACTTCGGCAAGCGCGGGGTGCCAGAAAACGGGAACGCCGGCGCCTTCCAGCGCAGCTTCCTGTTGTGCTTGCAGGAGCGGGCTTATTTCGACGAAGTGGACGACAATCGCCTCGCGGAAATCCGGCACGACTTGAAGCGCGCGCAGCGCATCCTTCATCAAGGTGCCACGGCCCGGGCCGAGCTCGATCAGCCGCACGTTCTCGGGCGTCCCCATCTGCTTCCAGACCGCCGACATCCAGAGGCCGATCAGTTCGCCGAACATCTGGCTGACTTCCGGCGCGGTGATGAAATCGCCACGGGCACCGAACGGGTCGCGTGTGGTGTAGTAGCCGTGTTCGCGATCAAACAGGCACAGCGCCATGTACTCGGCAACTGGCATCGGTCCCGCCACAGCGATGCGGCGCCGAATTTCGCTTTCCAGCGGGGAACGTTCGTCCACTAGCGGCTCCGAAGCGGCCTATGCTTCAGCGCGTAGACGATGAATCCGACACCGGCGAGAAACAGTGGCACCGACAGCAGTTGCCCCATCGTGGCGCCGCCCCACAGAAAGCCGAGTTGAGCGTCTGGCTCGCGGAAGAATTCACAAAATGTCCGCGCCGCCGCATAGCAGACGGCAAAGCTGCCAATGACCAGGCCGGGCCGCTTGAGCGCACCAGCGCGCATCAGGAGTGCAAGCACCACCAGCAGCACCAGCCCTTCCAGCGTTGCCTCGTAAAGCTGGCTCGGGTGTCGCGGCATCGGCCCCCCGCCCGGAAATATCATGGCCCAAGGCACGTCGGCCGGACGGCCCCAGAGCTCGCCATTGATGAAATTCGCAATGCGGCCGAGGAACAGACCGATCGGTCCAACCGCGCACGTGATGTCACCAAGCGACAGAATTGGAATGCCGCGCTTGTAGGCGAACAGCACGACGGCAACGACGCATCCCGTGAAGCCGCCGTGAAATGACATGCCGCCATTCCATAGCTGCAGGATCTCCGCCGGGTGCGAAGCGAAATGCGGCAGATTGTAAAACAGCACATAGCCCGTGCGGCCGCCAAGGATGATGCCAACCGTCACCCACAACACGAAATCATCGAAGTCCGTGAGGGTCATCGGAGCTTTTCCGCCCCACAGATTTTTCGATTGAATGAGGTAGCGAGCGTAACCCCAGCCGAGCAGAATCCCGAAGATGTAGGCGAGCGCGTACCAGCGGATCGCGAACGGACCAAGGTGCACCAGCACCGGATCGAAAGCCGGGTAGGGGATGACGAGCACAGGCATTGTCTTGTCCGATTCGCGGAACGCGCGCCGGAATGTGGTAGCATGCCGGGCCTTGCGGCGGGATGACCCCACCGCCATTGTTAATGGACGGTCCGGAATTGTCGGAATCGGTTTTGCGATCGTTTTATAATATATGAGGGCAGTAGAGGGCGCCGGAGACGAAGCATGACCCAGACCAGCAATCGTATTTTCGATGAGATGGCACGTTTGATGAACGATGCGGCCGGCGTAGCCCAGGGCGTGCGGCGCGAATTTGACACCCTGTTCCGCAGTCAGGCCGAGCGTATCCTGCGCGACCTCGACGTGGTTCAACGTGAAGAGTTCGAGGCAGTCAAGGAGATGGCCCGGCTGGCGCGTGAAGAAAATGAGGTCCTGAAGGCGCGCATCGCGGCCCTCGAGGCAAAAGGCGAAAAGCCGAGCAAGAAAAGCGCTGGCCCGCCGAAAGATTAGTCCGAAACATCTCGGCTATTTTGCATGCGCGCAATATGCGCGCCATGCCGGGCTCCCGGTTTCAACCGGATTTAAAGATGGTATTGTCGTCCCGGGGCGATGATTGAGGGAAATTGACATGCGCAAGGAGCTCGCTTTGTTGGCGGCAATTGCCGCTGTGTTTGCCTTTGTCGCGTTCGGGGCTCAGGCAATGCCAGCGGCATCGCTGAAGAGCGCCAAGCAATCGATTGATCAAGTGACGACCGTGGCCGGCGGCTGTGGCCACGGTTGGCATCGGGGCCCGCACGGGCACTGCGTGCGCAACTAACGTTCGGTTTTTGAACCAATAGCTCGCGGATTGACGGCGTCCGGGGCGTTCCGCACAAGCGGCGCTCCGGAAACGCCGTTATGGGCTTTCTTGCCCTTTCCGGCCCCCGCCGCTATAACCCGCCCCGTTCGCGGCCCCCGGCACCCCTGGAGGCTTGCCGCGCACGCAGGCGGCCGAAAATGCCGCCTTTTCCATTGGTTTAGATGAGGAATTCAAAATGGCGACCGTCCAGGAATTGAAAGCGACGGCACGTCCGAAAGGCGGCAAGGGGGCCGCCCGGGCTGCACGTCGCTCCGGCCGAGTGCCGGGCGTGATTTACGGAGAGAACAAACCCCCGGTGATGGTCACGCTTGACCATGCCGAATTGCGCCAGCGCATCTATGCCGGGCGCTTCCTCACCACGCTTTACAATCTCGATGTGGACGGGACCAAGCACCGAGTGATCCCGCGCGACTTCCAGCTCGACGCGATCAAGGATCTCCCGATGCATGTGGATTTCCTCCGCGTGGCCGAAGGCGCCACCATCCGCGTGAAAGTCGCGGTGCATGTGCTGAATGCCGACCAGTCGCCTGGCGTCAAGCGCGGTGGTGCGGTCAACATTGTCACGCATACCGTGGACGTGATGTGCCCGGCGGAGTCGATTCCGGAATCTATCGATGTCGACATTTCCAGCCTCGACATCAATCACTCGAAGCATCTCACCGACGTAACGCTGCCGGCCAATGTTCGCGTGATCGGGCGTCCGGACATGACGCTGGTCACGGTCGTGCCGCCGTCCGGCTACGCGGAAGAAATGAAGGCTGCCGCCGAAGCCGCTGCTGCGGCTGCCGCTGCCGCCGCCGCCGCTGCTGCTGCGCCGGGTGCGGAAGGTGCCGCACCGGGAGCTGCTCCAGGCGCCGCCCCGGGTGCTGCTCCCGCTGCGGGCGGTGCTGCACCGGCCGCCGCAGCCGCGCCGGCGAAATCCGACAAGAAGTGAGGAGGCGCGTAAGCCTCCTCGCCAGTGTTTGCGAAATCGGCAAAGCGCATGAATCCGAAAATCGCCTGACGGTTTTCGGAAAAGATCATGCGCAAACTCTAAGACAGCGCCGTTGACGCCATGCTGCTTTTCGTCGGCCTCGGGAATCCCGGCTCGCGCTATATCGGTAACCGCCACAATATTGGATTCATGGCGGTCCAGGCGGTTGCGCGCCGCTTCGATATCTCTCCGTGGCGGCGACGCTTTCAGGGTGTCGCCGTTGAAGGCACTATTGCCGAAGAGCGCGTTCTGCTGCTTTTGCCCGGCACCTTCATGAACGAATCAGGACGGGCGGTTGCGGAGGCTGCGAATTTCTACAAGCTCGAGCCCACCAACGTCGTTGTGTTTCATGACGAGGCTGAACTGCCGCCGGGCAAAGTCCGGCTGAAGCTTGGCGGCGGAAATGCCGGCCATAACGGCTTGCGGTCGATCTCCGAGCATATCGGCAACGACTACCGCCGTGTGCGACTTGGCATCGGCCACCCAGGCGACAAGAACCTGATGGAACAGTACGTGTTGCAGGATTTTGCCAAAAGCGAATGGCCCTGGGTAGAAGCGCTCTGCGAGACGGTCGCTGAAAATGTTGCACTGCTGATTGAAGGCAAGGAATCCACTTTCCAGAACAAGATCCATCTCGCCATGGCCTCCAAGGGCTTTGGCGAAGACGACGAGCCTCCCGGCTCCGAATAGCGATGTAAGTAACGAGACAACACAGCCATGGGATTCAAATGCGGCATTGTTGGCTTGCCGAATGTCGGCAAGTCGACGCTCTTCAATGCGCTGACGCAGACTGCCGCGGCGCAGGCGGCCAATTACCCTTTCTGCACCATCGAGCCTAATGTGGGCGAGATCGCGGTCCCCGATCCGCGTCTCGACAAACTGGCGGTGCTGGGAAAGTCGGAGCAGATCATTCCGACGCGCATCACCTTTGTCGACATTGCGGGCCTGGTCCGCGGCGCCTCCAAAGGCGAGGGCCTGGGCAACCAGTTTCTGGCCACGATCCGTGAGGTTGATGCCATCGTGCATGTGGTTCGTTGTTTCGAGGACAGCGACGTCACCCACGTGGAGGGAAAGATTGATCCGATCGCGGACATCGAAACCATCGAAACCGAACTGATGTTGGCTGACCTCGACAGCCTGGAAAAGCGCGTCGACAATCTCGAGAAAAAGGCCAAGGGCACAGGCGAAGACGCCAAACAAGCCAAGGAAATGCTCGACCTGGTCAAGCGGTCGCTCGTCTTGCTGCGCGAGGGCAAGCCCGCGCGCATGGTCGAGCGCAAGCCAGAGGAAGAAAGGCTGTTCCACTCGCTGGGTCTCCTGACCTCGGCGCCGGTGCTCTATGCATGCAACGTCGAGGAAGCCTCAGCCGCAACGGGCAACGCTTTCTCCCGCAAGGTTGAAGAGCGAGCCAAGGTCGAGGGCGCGGTTGCTGTCGTGATTTCGGCCAAGATTGAATCCGAGATCGCGACCTTGCCGCCGGAAGAGCGCGCGGACTATCTCGAGGCGGTCGGCCTCAAGGAAACCGGGCTCGATCGTCTGGTGCGTGCCGGATACGAGTTGCTGCATCTCGTGACATATTTCACTGTCGGACCGAAAGAAGCGCGGGCTTGGACGATAACCCAAGGCACCAAGGCGCCGCAGGCGGCGGGCGTGATTCATTCGGACTTCGAACGTGGCTTCATCCGCTCGGAGACCATCGGCTACAACGACTTCATCGGGAATGGCGGCGAAACCGGCGCAAAAGACGCCGGAAAAATGCGGCTCGAAGGCAAGGACTATGTGGTCGCGGACGGCGATGTGATGCATTTCAGGTTTGCGACCTGAGCCGCTGTCCGCGGAACCTGCATACCTCGCCATCCTTCGCAAGTGTTGAGTGCGCATCCGCTTTCGCGGATGATGCACCCCGTATGAATGCGAAGCGTTACTGGGAAGATTTCCAGCCGGGCGAGGTCGCCATTTATGGCCCGCGATTGGTGACGCGCGAGGAAATTGTCGCCTTTGCCGCCGAATTCGATCCGCAGCCGATGCATCTTGATGAGGTCGCGGCCAGCACAACCATGCTGGGCGGACTGGGCGCGTCCGGCTGGCACAGTTGCTGTCTGCTGATGCGTGTAATTGCCGACGGCTTCGTGAACCATACCCATTCCATGGGCGCGCCGGGCGTTGATGAAGTGTGCTGGCTTAAGCCCTTGCGGCCGAATACCCACGTGCGCGTGCGCGCGACCGTGCTGGAAACGCGCGCGCCCAAAAGCCGCGCGGATTTCGGCTTCGTGAAATGCCTGTTTGAAATGCTTGACGAGCGCGACACGGTGCTCACCACGCTCACGAGTCCGTTGATGATTGCGCGGCGCGAGGGGAGCGCGCGCCCGTGAAATATTTCGAGGACATTGTGCTAGGCGAGCATATTCCTGTCGGCAGCCACACTTTCAAGGCGGCCGAGATCAAGGCCTTTGCCGCGCGATTCGATCCACAGCCCTTTCATCTAGATGAGGGCGCGGCGGAACGCTCGCATTTCGGCGCACTTTGCGCGTCCGGTTGGCATACCGCGGTGGTGTGGATGCGGCTGATGGTCGATTCTCGCCGTCGCATGGCGGAGGCAGCGCGCGCCCGCAGCGAGCCGGTTGCCGCCATGGGACCAGCGCTGGGCTTCCGCGAGTTGAAATGGCTGAAGCCTGTCTTTGTCGACGACACCATCGACTATACGAGCGAAATCATTGCGGCGAGAATCTCGGAAAGTCGCCCTGGCGTCGGACTTGTCAGCATTCGCTCCACCGGGATCAACCAGCATGGCGAGCCCGTGATATCATTCGTCAGCACCACGTTCGTCGAACGTCGTCCGGTGACACCATGAGCGCAGCCGCGATCGCCACAAAAAGAGATGAAAACCGCGCGCTTGGCGTTGCCTGCGGAGCGCATGCGCTGCACGACGGCTACACCGATCTCGTCTACGTGATGTTGCCGATCTGGCAGAGCGAATTCGGGCTTGGCTTTGCCGTCCTCGGCCTGATGAAGACCGTGTTCTCCGGCACGCTGGCCGGCTTCCAGATTCCTGCCGGATTCCTGGCGGAACGGATCGGAGTGGCGACCGTACTCGCACTCGGCACCGCACTTGCCGGCCTTGGCTACGTTTTCGCGGGCTTGAGCAGCGGTGTGGTCACGCTGGTGGCCGCGCTGTTTATCGGCGGTCTGGGCGCCAGCACGCAGCACCCGCTGGCGTCGTCGCTGATCGCCCATGCCTTTGCGGGGCCGCGCTCGCTGAAGGCGCTGGGTACCTACAATTTCGCCGGCGACATCGGGAAAATGACTCTGCCCGCAGCGGCGGCTTTGTTGTTCGTCGTGCTGCCGTGGCGTCAGGCCCTGATGCTGCTCGGCAGCCTTGGCGCGCTTGCGGCGCTGGTGATTTTCGTCGCGCTACCGCGCTTCACGGATCGCGAACCTGCTGTCCAGCGCAAAAGCGACGGAAAATCACACCGGGGCGGCGTGGCGCACGCTTATGGCTTTCCGCTGCTGCTCTCGATCGGCGTCATCGACAGTGCCACGCGCATGGCGTTTCTGACATTTCTGCCTTTTGTGCTCACCGCAAAGGGCGCCAGTCTGCAAACCGTCGGCCTCGCGCTCACCTTGGTGTTCGCCGGCGGGGCGGCCGGCAAGCTGGTTTGTGCCTTTGTCGGCGCCCGCATCGGCGTTGTCGCGACGGTGTGGCTGACAGAAACGGTGACCGCGCTTGGCATTGTCGCGCTGCTGCCGCTGCCGCTCGAGGCAGCGCTCGTATTGTTGCCGGTCGTCGGCGTAGCGCTCAACGGGACGTCGTCGGTCCTGTACGGTTCGGTTCCCGATCTGGTCGTGCCGGCCAGGCGGCAGCGCGCGTTCAGCATTTTTTATACGGGCACGATCGGCGCGGGCGCGGTATCGCCCGCCATCTATGGTCTGCTCGGCGATGCCGTCGGCGTGCCGACAGCTCTGGTCGTTGTCGCGGCGCTTGTGCTGGTGACGCTGCCGATCACACTCATGTTGCGGCCGGTGTTCGCGGCGCAAACGCCGTAGGCATCACCGATCGTGTGCTTTGAGCTTGACCTGACCCACGACCGCTGCCGGTAATATGTCGAGATAGGGGCCCAGCAGGAATGCTTCGCCTGAGCCACTGCCATACATGCGATCGTGCGCGTCGATCATGGCTCGCACCGGTTTTACGCATCCGGCCATCGAATCCACGATCAGATCGTTGATCTCGCCTGGCCGCAGGTTGGCGCTGTAACGCGGATCAGCGAAGACTCTGCGCACGATGCAGTCGGTCGCCTCACGCACCAAAGGCAACAGTTTGGCGTCCCTCTGGCGGGTCGACACTGGCGCCCAAGCGCCTGTCTCGGCAGGGGGTGATTGCAAATCGAGAGAGACACTCAGCACAAGCGACAATCCGAACAGCGGTTCGAGAATCATCTCTCAGGCCTCATAGATTCTTGGGCCCCATCGATCGAATCAAAGTGTGCAATTCAAGTATCGCAGTGGGCGTCTCGGCGCACGTAAAATCTGCACCATTTTACCGCCAGCGCGCCGCAAATATGAGCAGCCGCGATGGCGTAACCGTGAGCGAGGAACCAGATCGGTATGCATGCTATTATGATGACATGCCGAGAGCATCGAAAGCCGTCACCCCGATGAGTGCCGAGCAAGCTGCGGTGCTGCGCAAGCTTGCATTCGATGCTTATGAGCCTGAGGCATTCAAGCCGAATTTGACCCAGCTTGAGGCAGAACGGCGCATCGATGTGTTGCGGGCGAAAATGAAACTGATCAGCGATCCACCGCACACACAATGACTGAAATTGTGAACTGATTTATCGCCTTCGGACGCGGAACCGTTGCGCGCGAGCTTGCGTTTGCTGTTCTGGACTAAAATCAGGAGGAGGAACTTATGACATATTTTCGCCATGCCGCGATTGTGGCCGCGCTACTTGCAAGCGCGAGTGCTGCGAGCGCGCAGACGACGGTCATCACCCGTGAGCCCGTGGAACGGCGGACAGTCGTGACGACCGAACCGCTGCAATTGAGCCCGGTGCAGCGGCGCACGATCTACCGCACCATCGTGCGTGAACGCGTGAGCCCGGCACGGCCGACCGTGGAATACCGAGTCGGCACCCGCGTGCCGGAGGGCGTCCAGCTCTATGCAGTGCCACAAGACGTCGCAGTCGAAGTGCCTGCAATCAGGTCGTATAAATATATGGTGGTAAACGACCGCGTTGTGTTGGTTGACCCGGCTACAAGCGAAGTCGTCGAAGAATTAGCCGAATAACACGGTCCCATAGGCTGGCAATGGCCCGGCGTCCTGCGCGCCGGGCCATACTTTTTGCTACCACGCGTTTACCTTGAGGCTGCCGGGCTGTTATGCGAGTGCAGGTAGGTGCTGGATTTTCTCGCTCTTAAGGGCCATATTAGGCCTCGAGGAGCTTCTGATTATGTCGATGATCAACTACCGTGCGCCTTCTGAATTATTTCCCAGCCGCAGCCGCAAGTCGCGCCGACCGATCGGCTACAAGCGCTTTCCGACGGCCGCGGAAGCTATCCGTTTCGCCATCGAGGAATTGCCGCCGGAATTGCTGCTAGGCGCGTATCTCGAAGTGGAAGAGAAGCGTTTCGACGGCAACGGCATCCGGCAGCTTTATGACAGCGCCGACTATCCGCTGCCGCGCAAGGCCGCGCCCAAAGCCAAAGTCGCCGCCGCCAGCTGAACTCATCTTTTGCAGGTCTGCTTGCTGTCCGTCACCTGCGGCAGTGCATTTGCGTGCGGGAAGATTACCGGTTTTCCGGTGCTGACGTCATGCAACCTGTGGTGCCTCTCGGTTGTTGTTCCCCCACAGCCGATGGAGGCCACCTATGAAAACCAGGCATTTGCTCGTTCTAGGGACTGCCGTCGCGGCAGCCTTTGCCTTTCAGCCTTTGAACATTTTGGGCCATGCGGAGGATGCGACTAATCCAGGCCTCGTCCCTAATACGGGGCAGATCAACACCGGTGTGACGGCGCAACCATCGTCGCAATCGGCCGATGTCACCAATATCCCCACGCCGGAGGAAGCGCGCGCGGCTTTGATGGCGCCGATCTCCAGGCAGCCGTCGACCGGTGACGCTTCAGCGGCAACGACCGGCACCGGCGGCAGCAGTGCAAATACCGGGTCGCAACCTGCGCCGGACGGCAATGCATCCTCGGAGCCGCCGCCGTCCGGACCGATCGGCTCGTTCGGCCAGACGATTCCTGCAAAATTTTCCAAGCGAAACGACACTCTCGATCACGTGCCGACCATGGCCATTCCGTTGCCGCTTAGTGATCAGCAGCGCAAGCAAATTTTTGATGCGGTGATGGCTGACAAGGCGCAGCCGGTTGCGGACGCTGGCGCCCTCAAACCGGCGAGCGAATTGTCGCCCGAGCAAGCGCTTAACGGTATGCATCGGTTGCCCGAAGGCGTGCGTGCTATCGACGGTGTCGCGCGGCTTTATTTCTTGAAGGCGAAGGACAAGGTCCTGTTGGTAGAGCCTGCAACACGGACTGTCGTCGGACAAATCACGTCGTAAAAATACAGCCATCGCCAGATCGTCCGGCGATGGCTTTTTGCTTGGACGAGATCAGCCGGCGGGACGTTCGCCCGAATTGCTCGGCGCGTTTTTCCATTGCGTGAGGCTGTCGCCGATGACTTTCATCGCGGTCATGGCGGCGTGGCTGAGGCTTGCATAGCCGGCGATTTCCCGGCCCACGCGCTCGCCTTCGCTGCGGAGCATTTCACGCACGCCCTGAAGTTCGAGAATGACGCGGTCGATCTCTTCCATCGATGCGCCTGACACGCGCCGGATCAGCACATTCAAATTGTCGACGATCGGTTCGGGCGCCTGCTCTGTTTCACTGTTGCGTTGATGGCGCCGCAGAAATGCAACGTCGCGCCGCACGAATTCACGAATCTCTCCCTCGAACGCCGTCGCCGCCGCCTGGTCGACTTCGCTCAGCCTCTCCGGTGGCTTCCGGTTCGGAGCGAATGCCTCCGGACCGGTCTTTTCCGGGGCCCTGTCTGCACCAAGCCGATCGGGTCTGATCGCCGTCATGTTCAACTCCTCCAAAGCGCAAATTGAAATGCGCATGAGCTCCCACTCGCGGACTGATTGCCGCATGCGACTTGGGCGGCCGTGGGGCGGGGGCGGGGCGGGTTGGTGGAACTTTGCGTCCGGGTGGGGGCGGGTAGCCAGTTATGCACCGCCTTTTGCAGGCGCCGTGCGCCTGCCGGGCGGCGGCTACCAATGGAGCTTGAAGCCGGCGGCAATGCTCTTGCTGCTGGTGGTCTGGCCGAAATCGGTGACGGCGGTGGTCACCTGCAACGGGCCATAAAGCTTCTGTTCGGCGCTCAGCGTGTTGTGGGTCACCGGGTCATTGCTGGCCGTCGTGACCCCGGCGCCCAGAGTGGTGCCGGTCGGAAGGATGTTGAACTTCACCGCCTTTTCGTTGCCGAAGACCTGCGGTGTCAGCGGGGCGGGATTGGCCGGCAGGGTCATCAGCGGCAGATCGCTCGGTCCCGTCGGTTGGGCCATGGTTTCGGTGACCGAATAGGTGTCCTGCACGGTCACCGCGAATCGCCCGCCGAACGGAATCGAATGCTTGAGCGTGCCGCCCAGCTTGCCCTGCTCGTTGGTCGGGTCGACGCGCGCATCCACGCTGCCGATGTTCGGCACACCGACTGAAGCCCAGGCCGCGCCGGCGCCAAAGCCGTCGCGCGTCCTCGGCAACGGATGGTCATAGGCGGCGCTTGCGCCCGTGTTCGACGAAGCGAGATCGGCGCCGACCGAGTTTTCCCAATCGGTCGGCAGCGGTTGCTTCACCACGACGGTGGTTGAGCCGTCCGGCTTCTCGGTGCGCTTGACGTCGTAACTTCTGTCGGATGTGCCTGGCACACGCAGCGGCTTCTTCGGCGGCGTTGCGAGCGCGGCCGGGTCGAAGACCAGCGCGCTGCTGAGCAACGCGCTTTCTTCCGGAGTAAGCGGCGCCTCCGGGGCAAGCTCCGCGCCGGTTGTTGCGGCGGGTTGCTCGGCATCCTGCGCAAACGCCGGCGGCGCAGCGAGCGCAAGCGTGCCGACCATCCACAATGCGCAGGGTGCGCTTGCTCGCATTCCCGAAAATCTCCCCCGAGATGTTGCGTTCCGGTCGTATTTGCTGCGGCGCGATCTCAGCGCGAACCGGTTAAGCATTGGTTGCTCTTTGGCACGGAACTTTGGCAAAGCTGTGGAGCACCTGGCCCCAAATCATGTCAGCTGCAACGGCCGGCAATCGCCTCGTTAGTATGCTCTACATCGGCATCAAACCGGCCCAGATCGCGATCGCGTTCGGGTCCGTTCTTGCACAACGCAACGACGGCACGGGCTTTGACCAATTCAAGGAAATAAAGCCGGGTGACGTTGCACATTTCGGTCCCATTGGAGGCGCCGAGGTTTTTAATCCGCGCCTGCAATGCCGCGAGACCAGCCGTCGCATTGGCCAGGTTGCGATCGCAGCCCGGCTGGATCGGCTCCGGACGCGCGGCGGGCGCGGCCAGAAGCGCCAGGGCGAAGGCGCCCGGAATAATCAATCCCACAAATGTGACGAAGGCCAAGACGAAGCGTTTGAGCAAGACACGATCCCCCTGTGATCCCCCATTGGTCGGCCCGGCGAGGGAAAAGGTTCACGGATCGCGCTACCTGACTACCGGCTGAAATCGAACGTTTCGCCGTATTCTGAGTTCAATGAGGGGGAGGTGGGGTAACCGGAGCAACGGCCATGCCCGCACTTTTAACGATCATCCTGGCGTCGCATGTCGCTATGGCGGCCGACGCAGTGCCGAAATTCAATGTCGAGCGCACTTGCCGGCCCGCCGCCGCGGCGGGCACGTTACCCGGACGCGACTCCTCATCGTGTCAGCACGACGAGAACGACGCGCGCAGCAAGCTTGAGCAGGAGTGGACGCATTACAGCACGGCGCAGCGCGCGCAATGCGCGGGCTTTGCTTCGCTCGGCGGGGCGCCCAGCTATGTCGAGCTCCTGACCTGCCTGGAAATGGCCAAGCAGGTGCAGGAGCTACCGGAAGATTCGAAGAAGGGAACCGGCGAGCGCTGATTAGGGCTTCTTGCCAGGCGGCGTGCTGTAAGGGCTGCCCGACGAACCCTGCATCTGCGCCAGCTTGTAGGCCGACAGCTGCTTGGGCTTGTCCTTGTCGGCCTTGGGCTTCTTCTTTTCCTTCGGGACCCGCATCTGACCTTTAGCCATGACGTCCTCCTGAAGCTCTCGAATCGCCGAATGCTAGCCGGCGCGCGCGCCGGCGCAAGGGGAGGGTAAGGTTCAGGGTCAATGCGTCAGGTTTTGGGCGCGGGCGCGCCGGCCGCCTTCATCTTGTCGTCGATGCACTTGTTGACGAGGTCAGCCCGCTTGTCGAGATCGGCATGGGCGCTGGTCTTTTCCGTCCTCATCCAGCATTCCCGCGCCGCGCGGGAATGAGTCATCGGCTCGCTGTCGACCACGGGCTCGGCGGGCTTGGCCGCCTGCGGCTTCGTTTCCGGCTTGGCTGTCTCTGTCTTGGAAGACTCTGCCGGCTTGGCGGATGCGACTTCGGCCTTCGGCGCATCGGCCGCCGCCGGGCCGGTTCCGTCGGTTTCGCAGGCGGCGAGCGCCAGCGCCGCGGCGGCGAGCACCACAAAGCGCGCGGAGGTAACAATCGTACGGGTCATGGGAATCGAAGCGTTCATGCAAGGCGTTCCAGACTGTGTTGTCGGATCTTTAGCCGCGCGAGCCCGGACCGGCGAAGCGGCAGGATAGCGAGGGTTGGCTATTTGCCCGAAATGCCACTGCCTGCGCAACCGCCAGTTTCAGCCTTTCACAATCCCGTGCGCGCCGACGAACCGCAGCCTTCAGGGGACGTTGATCCTGCGAACCAACGCGGGATCATCGTCAGGAGGCGATAATGCGCATTTTCTGGGCAGCAACGGCCGCTGCATTGCTTGTCTGCGGCGCTGCGCGGGCGGACAGTCCGCCGCAAGCGCCGGAAAAAGGCGATGCCGCCGTCGGCGTCGGCATCATCTGCAACACACCGCAGCAGGCCGAGCAATTCGTCGGCTTCCGCAAAAAGGGCATCGTTCCCGAACAGGCAATGCGCGCCGTGAACGCCACGGCGCATAATCAACGCGCCTGCGGTGTTGCGGCCGTCGCGTATATCCGCGACACGACCGTCGACACGATGACCTTGCAGGACAGGCTTGTGCAGATCGTGCGCATCAATATCGTCGCCGGATTCAACGGCTCCGGCTGGCAACGGGTGTCCGACATGGTGCAATACGCCGTGCTGGAAGGCGAGGGCGAGTCGGTTTGACCCCCGGAGAGCAACGGGCGGAAATTATTAAGCAAACTCCATCGGTCTTGCTTAACCAATCCGGCCATTTTGATTTGCCATCGGGCGGTCCTTTGTGGCGACACTGCATGCTCAAATTCATGCATGGGCCATTCAAGATGCGTGTTTCTGGACGATTGATTTTTGCAGCGGCCGTTGCGGCGGCTGCTTTCGCCGGCACCTGTGTTTCGTCGGATGCGGCAGACCTCGGGCCCGGCGTGCGCCGGCACCATGTCAGGTCGGCCTGGTACTATTCGACCTGGCGCGATCGTTGCGCCTATGCCGGCTACTACTGTCTCTATGCCTGGGACGGCTACGTCTATCACTATCCCTTCGACGATCGCCCGTCCGCTTACGCCTATTCCGCACGCCGTCATCGGCACAGGTATTAGTTCGTCTGCATTCAGAAGTCGTCCCCGCGAAAGCGGGGACCCACACACCGTGACCTATCGATAGACTGCGGAGTATGGGTCCCGGCTCTCGCTTCGCTCGGCCGGAACACCCGCCGCCTTGCGCCGTTATCTCCGGGAACCCGGGAGAATGGCCATGAAAACCCTGTTGTACAGCGCGGCAACCGCGCTGGTTTTGGTGTCGTCCCACGCGCTCGCGCAGGACAAGACACTCGATCCGAATGGCATCACGATCGACGCCAAGCGGCCGCCATTGCAGCTCAACGATCAGCAGCGCACAGCCATTCAGGACGGACTTGAAACCGAGAACACCCAGCAGAAAACGCCGCCGAATTTCGAGCCCAAGGTCGGCGAGGCGCTGCCCGCGACAATGACGGTGGATGCCATGCCGGAGCTGCTGATCCGGCGCGAGCCCTCGCTCAAGCAATATGGCTACGCCAAGCTATCCAAGAACGTGTTGGTGCTCGATCCGATGAAGAAAATCATCGTTGCCGTCGTCCCGCTCAAAACGCCGACGGCAGGCAAAGCCGAGACGCCCGTCGACTGGGCGAAAACGCGTGGCCGCGAGTTGACCGGCCGGGCGCCGGAGTTAACGACGGGCACCGAACCGCAGCATGAGCCCGCCGGCGATTCCGGTGACAAGAAGAACGGCAATGAGGCGACGACCCAGGATAAGTAACGCCTACATTCCGCTCGTCCCCGCGACCCAGCCTACGCTCGCTTTGCGAGCTTCGGCGGGTTCAAGTCCGCCGAAGCGCGGAGCGCGAAGGCGGAAAGCGAAGACCCAGTGCTGGATTCCCGCTTACGCGGGAATGAGCGGTGGGTTTCTGCATCAATGCCCGTTAGCGCCGCCGTCTAGTGCTTGCGGGATCTGAACCCGCCGCGCATGCCCGGCCGGCCGAGCTTGCTGCGCGGGCTGTCGGCGCGGGCCGGCTTCACCTCGTGTGATAACGCGATGCCCATTTCGTCGAGCGCCGGCTTGTGTGGTCTTTCCACGGAAGACGGGCTTCGCCCTTTCGACCGCGATTGCAGCCCCTTGGTCTGCGCCACCATGACATCACGCGCGGTCGGATTGTCGAGCACCGCCATCTCGGTGGCGTGCAGGCGCTTGATCTCGTCGCGCAGCCGTGCCGCTTCCTCGAAGTCGAGATCGGCGGCCGCTTCGCGCATGCGCGTCTCCAGATCGGCGATGACCGCTTCCAGATTGTGCCCGATCGTCGCCGCATCGGCGAATTCGCCGGCGCCGGCCGTGCCGGTCGCGATCAGCACGTGGTCGCGCTCGTAGACGCTGTTGAGAATATCGGAGATGCCCTTGCGCACGCTTTCCGGCGTGATGCCGTTGGCCGTGTTGTATTCCACCTGCTTTTCGCGCCGCCGGTTGGTCTCGTCGATTGCGCGCTGCATCGAGCCGGTGACCGCATCGGCATACAGGATCACTTTGCCGTCGATGTTGCGAGCCGCGCGGCCGATGGTTTGAATCAATGAGGTTTCACTCCGGAGGAAACCTTCCTTGTCGGCGTCGAGAATGGCGACCAGCGCGCATTCCGGAATGTCGAGGCCCTCGCGCAGCAGGTTGATACCGACCAGCGCGTCGAAGGCGCCGAGCCGCAGGTCGCGGATGATCTCGATGCGCTCCAGCGTGTCGATGTCGGAGTGCATATAGCGCACGCGAATGCCCTGTTCGTGCAGGTATTCGGTTAGGTCCTCCGCCATGCGCTTGGTCAGTACGGTGACGAGCGAGCGGAAGCCCTTCGCCGCCATCTGCCGCACTTCGCCGACAAGATCGTCGACCTGCGTGCGCGCGGGCCGCACCTCCACCGGCGGGTCGATCAGCCCGGTCGGCCGGATCACCTGCTCGACGAAGACGCCGCGCGCCTCGTTCATTTCCCAATGGCTGGGCGTGGCGGACACCGCGACGGTCTGCGGCCGCATGGCATCCCATTCCTCGAAGCGCAGCGGACGGTTATCCATGCAGGAGGGCAGGCGGAAGCCATATTCGGCAAGTGTCGCTTTGCGGCGGAAGTCGCCGCGGAACATGCCACCGAGCTGGGGGATGGTGACGTGGCTTTCGTCGGCGAAAACCAGCGCATTATCGGGCACATACTCGAACAAAGTCGGCGGCGGCTCCCCCGGCTTGCGGCCGGTGAGATAGCGCGAATAGTTCTCGATGCCGGCGCAGCTGCCGGTGGCTTCCATCATCTCGAGGTCGAAAGTCGTGCGCTGCTCGAGCCGCTGTGCCTCCAGCAGGCGGCCGGCGGCATTGAGCTGGTCGAGGCGCGCGCGCAGTTCCTGCTTGATGCCGGCCATGGCCTGGATCAGCGTCGGGCGCGGCGTCACGTAATGTGAGTTGGCGTAGATCTTCACGAACTCCAGCTCGTCGGTCTTGGCGCCGGTGAGCGGATCCATCTCCTCGATCTTCTCGATTTCGTCGCCGAACAAATGGACGCGCCAGGCGCGGTCTTCATAGTGCGCCGGGAAAATATCGACCGTGTCGCCGCGCACGCGGAACGAGCCGCGGAAGAAATCGCCTTGCGTGCGCTTGTATTGCAGCGCCACCAGGTCTGCGAGCAGTTGCCGCTGGTCGATCTTGCCGCCTTGTTTCAGCGTGAATGTCATCGCCGAATAGGTTTCCACCGAGCCGATGCCGTAGATGCAGGACACGGACGCGACGATGATGACGTCGTCACGTTCGAGCAGCGCGCGCGTGGCCGAATGGCGCATGCGGTCGATCTGCTCGTTGATCGAGGATTCCTTCTCGATATAGGTGTCGGTGCGCGGAACGTAGGCTTCCGGCTGGTAGTAGTCGTAATAGCTGACGAAATATTCCACCGCGTTGTCGGGGAAAAACGACTTGAACTCGCCATAGAGCTGCGCCGCCAGCGTCTTGTTCGGCGCAAGGATCAGGGCAGGGCGCTGCGTTGCCTCGATCACCTTCGCCATCGTGAAGGTCTTTCCAGAACCGGTCACGCCAAGCAGCACCTGTGTGCGGTCGCTGCGCTTGACGCCTTCGACCAGTTCCTTGATCGCCTCCGGCTGGTCGCCTTTCGGCTCAAAGTCGGACGCGATGACGAGCTTCTTGCCGCCTTCGGATTTCTCCGGCCGCGGCGGACGGTGCGGCGTCCATGGCACCGCGGAAAATTCCGGCCGTCCTTCGCGCAGCAACCGGTCGAGCGATTGCTGGCTGGCGATGCCGGCAAAACCGCCTGGCTGCGTCGGTAGATCGGCGCGCGGCAGCCGGTATTTGCTGTCTTCACCTCTCCGCGCATTTCTATCTTCACCTCTCCCCGCTTGCGGGGAGAGGTCGCCCGCGCTTTGCGCGGGCGGGTGAGGGGCATTTTCGAAATGCCCGGATTGCGGAGACGCCCCCTCACCCCGACCCTCTCCCCGCAAGCGGGGAGAGGGAGAAGAAGCGTCGTCGTCGCCTAGCCCGAGTTCTTTTTCCAATTGCGGATCAAGACCCGTGATGGGCGAGGCCGAATAGTCGCGTTGCGGCGCCTCGTTAAATTCCTTGGGCGTGGACTTGCGTGCCCTGTGCGCCTCCGAGAAGTCGCGCCGGCGATCCCAGGAATTGTCCGGCGGTGGCTGCAATCCCGTGCCGGAACCCAGGCCCGCCGTGCCGCGGCCAATGCCGGGGTTGAGCAGGTCCGCAAGCGCGTCCGGAGTCGGTCGTGTCGTCCGGCCGCGCGGCTTTCGCGCGCGTCGGTTTGGCAGGATCTTTCGGCTTTTTCGGAGGGGATTTGGCCATTGCACCCGGAATATGGGGCGAGTCCGCGGGCGAGGGAAGGTGGCCGGCCGGAACCGGCCAGCCATGACGCCGGTGCACAGGCGATAGGCATCCGGAACGATCAACCAAAAGCCGTATTATTCGATTGATGTTGGTGGCCGGAATTCGGAGGGGCTGTTTCAGTGTTGCTACCCCTGAGCAAGCGTTTGTATGCGGCGCGTACCTTCGAGGCGGCCATCGACACCATCCTCGACGACACGATTGCCCTGCTGGGCGCGGAATACGGCAACGTTCAGCTGCCGATCGGCGATGAACTGGTGATCGTTGCGCAGCGCGGCCTGACGCAGCGATTTCTCAGGGCCTTCTGGCGCGTCAACAAGAACCACGGCTCCGCCTGTGGCCGCGCGCTGCGGTTCCGCAAGACGGTGGTGGTGAGCGATGTGGAGAAGGATGCCGACTTCGCCGCGTTCCTGAAAGATGCGCGCGATGCCGGCTTCCGCGCCGTTCAAAGCACGCCGTTCTTTACCAGCGATGGCTTGCTGCTAGGGATGATGTCGACTCATTTCGCCAATGTGCACGAGCCGACAGCGATTGAACTGGAAATCTTGCAGTCCTACAGCATCGTCGCGTCGGAACACGCTTACCGTCTGCTTGGCAACGAGATGCTCGGCCGGAAAGCCGAGCAAATGAACGATGCGCTCTACGCATCGGTTCTGCGGCCGGCTGCAACGTAAGTCCGGCCGACCGTCGCCATCGCGTCGTAACGTTCAATGAATATCGAAATTTGATCGCGAGACGGTCGCCGAAGGCGTCGCGTCGGCGGTCCGCTTGCGCGCATGCTGGTGCGAATGCGCCGACAGCGCATGCGGAGCCTTCGCATGTTGCGCGATCTGCAGCGCCGGCTTGTGTGATTGCGCCGCGCAGAAACTGTCGACAGCATCCACGACAGCCGCGCTGATCAATTGCTGCCGCTCGGGGGACGCCAGCACCAGTTCCTCGTCGCGGTTCACGATCGAGCCCGCCTCAAGCAGGACAGCGGGCATTTGCGTGTTCTTCAGCACGAACAGCGTGTCGTAACGGTAGACGCCGGCATCGGCGTCCAGGAGCTTGTGCTGCCACCGGCCCATGAAGCTCTCGGTGTAATGCGGCGTGTATTGCAGCCCGCGCGCCTTCAGCTGCTGGCCGAGCATGCTGCCGAACATCAGGCTGTCTTTGAGATCGGGGTTGTCGTCGGAAACGAAGATCGAATGGCCCTTGAACCGGTCGCTGAAACCTTCCCGCTTGCCGTTGTAATCCCATTTTTCCAGGAAGCGGTCGGGCACCGCATCGTGGTGGATGGACAGCAGCAGATTGGCCGACAGCGCGTTGGCGCGTGCCACGCGCGCATAGAGGCTCGGGTTCGCCCGCCCGTCGGTCACCATGAGGATCGTTTTGGCGAAGCCAGCCTCGCGAAGAGCCTGATCGATCTGTGTGGCAAGCCGCAGATTGAAATAGAATTCATCGACTCCGCGCGCGCTTTTGGCGCCGGGCGATTTCACGGTGTGGCCGACGTCGAGCACGACGCGAAATTCCGGTCGGGCGCAGGTCGCAGTCTCCGATTTTGCGGGGCTGGCTGGTGGCTCGGCGCGGACAAAGCCGGCCGGCAGCGCGGCCAGAAAGGCCGCGAGCGATACCGCAACGGTGCCCCAAGAGCGGATCATGCTGCATTCTGTGACAGATTCGGCTGGCAAACAATTGCGTCTGTGGAAGCGCCATGGCCGGAATTGATGAAAACTATGTGAAATTTGCTTGTTTTCGTGAAATGCCAGTCTATTCATTGGACACCACAACGACTGCTGAGTTGAAAAATGCCATTCATCGTGCTGATGACGCTCGCGGTGACGGGATGGTTTTACGCCGCCGCGACCTATCAAAATCACGGTTATGCATGGGCGGATGAGACCTGCGAAAGCATGGCGAGCTTTTGCGCGGAACCGCATAAAGTCGGTATCGTTGCCATCGCCGTCGTGACGATGTTTCTCATTTTGCGCGTCGTGAAGTCCTAGATTGTTGCGGCATGTTGGCTCATGGCGCCAAGCGCACATCCGCCGCTTATTCGCGCTGCTTACTTGCCGTCATTCCAGATATCTGCGGAGATTTTCCATCCTTCCCAGACCTTTTCCCAGAGGACGAGATATTTCCCTGAAATTTCCTTCGGTGACGGTCCCTTTGTCGTCAAAGTGAAGGTCCCGATCTCGCGCGCTGCCGTGGGGCTCAACCGCTTAATGTCGAGAACCGTAAGTTTCGGATTGGCCACTTGCTCCGCCATGCCTTTCCACATTTTGCCGATCGCGGATCGACCTTTGACCATCGGAGAGCCCGGCGGAAATGCGGTTGCGTCGGCCGCATAGAGCTTCGCCATTCCTTCAAAATCCCCCTTATTAAACATTTCCACCCATTTGGCATTCGCCGCTTCAATTCTGGATTTCTGGGCGAAAGCCGGTGTGACCAATGCGACCAAGCACGCAATGATCAATGCAAACCTGCGCATGATGAGCTCCATACTTTCAAATCAGACTGTGTCGTTTAATGCCAATAGCTCTTCCAAGGGCGATGAAAAACCTATCACAGTCAGCGGCAATTGGCAGGCCGCCCGTGCTCTTGCTGCATTTCACAGACGATTGATTTTGGCGATATGCCGCGTCACCTCCGCCGGTGTTTCATTGTCGGCTATGGTCTTGAGCGCCAGTGCCTTTCGGGCCGCAGGCCGGTCGAGACAGCGCGCGAGCCATGTCTTGAGATTTGGTACAGCGGAAAGATCCATATCGATAGCGCGGCTGATGACCGCGGCGACATTGAGGTCAGCCACCGTGAAGTCGCCGCCGAGCAAATAGTTTTGCTTGCTCACGGCCGCATCGAGAACCTTGAACGGCGCCACCAGAACTTTCAGGGCTTCGTCGCGCCTGGCGGCATCGCGCTCGGCCGGCGGCAAGCGCACAGCATGCAGCGACCAGATGTTGACGCCGCGGTCGACCTCGGTGACGGCCCAAAAGCTCCATTGCCACGCCGCTGCCTCGCCCTCCAGCGTGCCGGGGTAGAGTTTGCCGTCGGAATGCTTCTTGGCGAGGTAAAGCGTGATCGCAAGCGACTCAAATAGCACAAAGCCGTTGTCGTCGATGAAGGGAAGACGCCCGTTCGGGTTGATGGCGAGAAATTCCGGCGCGCGGGCGCCGGCGGCGCCGATCTCAATCGGCAGGTGCTCGTAGTCGAGGCCTAGCTCATTCGCCATCCAGAGCGCGCGAAATGCGCGGGTGCGAGCGATGCCGTAGATGCGCAGGTTGTACAAGAGGCCTCCCCAATTTACAGCAAAGCCTGACGATGCCTGCGCCGGCGCTACATCACCGCGCCGATTTGCCAGGGCACGAATTCGAGATCGCCATAACCGAGGTCTTCCGACTTGGTGTGCGCGCCCGAGGCAACCTGCAGCACCTTCTCGAAAATCTCCTGGCCCTTTGTCTCGATCGACACGCCGTCGAGGACATCGCCGCAATTGATATCCATGTCGTCGGTCATGCGCCGGTACATGTCGCTATTGGTGGCGAGCTTGATCGACGGCGTCGGCTTGCAGCCGAAGGCCGAGCCGCGGCCGGTGGTGAAGCACATGACATTGCAGCCGCCGGCGACCTGGCCCGTGGCGCCGACCGGATCGTAGCCGGGCGTGTCCATGAACACGAAGCCTTTTTCCTTCACCGGCTCGGCATATTCGTAGACCGCGCGCAACGTGGTGCGTGCCGCCTTTGGCCGCGGCGCCCAGCGATTTTTCCAGAATGGTGGTGAGCCCGCCGGCCTTGTTGCCCGGCGACGGATTGTTGTTCATCTCGCCGCCATTGCGCTTGGTGTAGTCCTCCCACCAGCGGATGCGCTCGACCAGTTTTTCGCCGACCGCGCGGTTGACCGCGCGCCGCGTCAGCAGATGCTCGGCGCCGTAGATTTCCGGCGTTTCCGCCAGCACGCCGGTGCCGCCGTGTTTGACCAGCGTGTCGACGGCGGCGCCCAGCGACGGGATTGGCGGTGATGCCGGAATAGCCGTCCGAGCCGCCGCATTGCAGCGCCAGCACGATCTCGGAAGCGGGGCGCGTTTCGCGCTTGGCGCGCGCGGCCACCGGCAGCATGGCCTTGATGCGCTCGACGCCTTCGCTCGACCGTCTTTCTGCGTGCCGCCGGTCGCCTGGATCGTCATGGTCTGGAAATGATCGCCCTCGACCAGTCCGTATTCGTCCTTCATGCGGTCGATCTGGAACACCTCGCAGCCGAGCCCGACCATCAAGGCGGCGCCGAGATTGGGATGCGTGGCGTAGCCCCATTGCGTCCGCCGCAAGCAGATCCCAGCCTTCGCCATAGGCCGCCATGCCGCAGCCGGTGCCATGCACGAAGGCGACCGACGCCGTCGATCTCCGGATAATCGTCGAGCACGCCGGAGCGGTTGACCTCCTCGGCGATGAATTTCGCGACCGACGCCGAGCAATTCACCGAGGTGAGAATGCCGATGTAATTGCGCGTGCCGGTCTTGCCGTTCGGCCGCAGATAGCCTTCGAACGTCGC
Source organism: uncultured Alphaproteobacteria bacterium (assembly GCA_963819915.1). GTDB lineage: Bacteria > Pseudomonadota > Alphaproteobacteria > Rhizobiales > Xanthobacteraceae > Pseudolabrys. The sequence goes on along the minus strand of CAWFXX010000004.1, from coordinate 302,513 downwards.
GCGCTGTTCCGGCGGCAGGATCTCGTCGTTCTTTGCGCCCTCGGCGAAGCGGTAGTCGCGCGCGAAGTCGTGCATGCCGACGTTGTGCTCGTGCACCCAATCGCCGGGCGCGATCGGCTTTCGAGGCAAAGCCGATGATCTGCCCGTATTTGCGTACCGGCTCGCCTTCGCGCGATGGCCGCGACCGCCATCTTGTGCCCGCGCGGCACGCGCTCGCGCGCGATCACGCCGGCGGCAACAGCGCCGGACGCAATCTGATCGACGGCGACAACGACATTGTCTTCGGGCGAAAGCCGGATGGTTCGTGGTGTGGTCATGAAACGCCTGACTCTTTTGCGCCCGCGCGTGGGCAAGTGGGCAATTAAGGCTGTTGCGCGATGGCGACCCCATAGTAACATCCTCGCCAACAGGCGACTCTAAAAATAACCGCCACACCGGGGAGGCTAGCATGCCGAATTGGCCGCGCCATTTGGCGCACGGTCTTGCTCTTGCTGCTGCGATGTTTGCGATGGCCGGTCCGGCCGGGGCCCAGACCAAGCTTAAGTGGGCCCACGTCTACGAAGTTTCGGAGCCCTATCACACGCAAGCGCTGTGGGCGGCCGAGGAAATCAAGAAACGCACCAATGGCCGCTACGAGATCGGGGTGTTCCCGGCTTCGCAGCTCGGCAATGAAAACCAGATCAACGAAGGGCTCGGCCTCGGCACCGTCGACATTATCTATACCGGCACTTCTTTCGCCGGCTCGATCCACAAGCCGCTCTCGATCTCCGGCGCGCCGTTCATGCTGCGCGATTTCAACCACTGGAAAGCCTATCGCGACAGCAAATTGTTCCGCGATATCGCCAAGGGATACGAGGACAAGACCAAGCACAAGATCGTGGCGCTCACTTATTACGGCGAGCGCATGGTCACCGCCAACCGGGAAATCAAAAAGCCCGAAGATATGAAGGGCATGAAACTGCGGGTGCCGCCGGCACCGCTCTATTTAATGTTGGCGAAATCTGTTGGCGCCAATGCGACGCCGATTGCGTTCGCCGAGGTCTATCTGGCCTTGCAGCAAGGCACCGTGGACGGCCAGGAAAATCCGCTGCCGACCATCATGGCGAAGAAGTTCTACGAAGTGCAGTCGCACATCATGCTGACCGGCCACATCACCGAATCCCTGGTCACGATTGTCGGCGGCCATGTCTGGTCCAAACTCTCGGATGACGACAAGAAGGTGTTCGAGGACGTGCTCACTCAGGCCGCTGCCAAGGCGTCTGAGGAGATCCGTACCTCGGAACAAAAGATCGCCGATCAACTGCGCGGCATGGGCAAGACGGTGGTCGTGGTCGACCGTGAGGCGTTCCGCAAGGCTGCGGTGCCGCTGCACAATGACGCTTCCGCCGGCGCCGGCTGGAGCAAGGCGGAATATGACGCGCTGCAGGCGTTGAAATAGCAGAGCGATAGGCAATTTTCATCATGCCGCGCGTCGGCGCGGCATGGCTGGATCAGTTTGGCGGGATCAGTCTGGGCGCGGGGGGCGATGAAAGAAAAAAAGATCCTGAAGGGCGAGAAGCGGCTGATCGAGGCCGAGGACGCCGAGGTGGTCATCGAGCATTACCCGGAGGATTGGCTGGCCTTCGCGCTGTTCTGGTCACTGGCCTTCATTGTCTTTCTGCAATTCTTCACGCGCTACGTGCTCAACGACAGCCTGGCCTGGACAGAGGAAATCGCCCGCTACGGCCTGATGTGGGTGGTGTTCATCGGCGGCATCATGGTGACGCGGCGCAATACCCACATCGCCGTCGAATTGCTCTCGAACGTGATGAAGCCGGGGCCGCTGCGCGCCACGCTTTTGGCTTTCGTCGATTTCGTCAAACTGGCTTTCATCGGCCTCCTTGCATTTCTGTCGTGGACGATCATCGAGCGCATGGGCGTGCAACGCATGACCGTGTTCGACCTGCCGATGAGCTACGTCTATGCCGGCGTCGCGCTCGGTTGTTTCGGAATGTTTTTGCGCCAGCTTCAAAACGTGTGGCGCAATGCGCGGCGGGGATGGAGCAGGCCCCATGACGTGACCGACCAGATCGCGGCGGACTAGCGCTATGATCGTCATGGCTTTCATCTTCATCGCAGTGCTGCTGGCCGGCGTTCCGGTGTTCATTGCGCTTGCCGGCTCGTCGTTCCTCTACACGCATTTTTCCGCGCAGTTGCCGGACTTCGTCATTTTGCACCGGATGGCCGGCGGCATTGATTCATTCCCGTTGCTGGCGGTGCCGTTCTTCATCCTGGCCGGCAACCTGATGAATTCCGCCGGCATCACCAACCGCATCTATGATTTTGCGGTTGCGCTTGCCGGCTGGACGCGGGGAGGGCTCGCGCACGTCAACATCATCGGCTCGGTGATCTTCGCCGGCATGTCGGGCACCGCGATCGCCGACGCGGCGGGCCTCGGCACCATCGAGATCAAGGCGATGCAGGATCACGGCTACGACACCGAGTTTTCGGTCGGCGTCACCGCGGCATCCTCCACGCTCGGGCCGATCATCCCGCCATCTTTGCCGTTCGTGATCTACGGCATGATGGGGAATGTCTCGATCGGCGCGCTGTTCCTCGGCGGTGTTATCCCGGGCTTTGTGATGACGGCCTTCATGATGGCCTATGTCTACTACTGCGCACGCCGCTACGGCATGGGCCGCGACCAGGCCTTCGTGTGGCGCACGCTTTTTTCCACCTTCATCGCGGCATTTCCGGCGCTGCTGACGCCGGCGATCATCGTCGGCGGCATGACGTTCGGCTGGTTCACGCCGACGGAAGCAGCGATCGCGGCCTGCGCGTGGGCGATCATTCTCGGCATCTTCCTCTATCGCACGCTGTCGTTGAAGCAGTTCTATAAGGTCTCGATGGACACCATCGAGACGACGGCCGGCGTGCTGTTGATCGTCGCCGCGGCCTCGCTCTTTGGCTGGGTGCTGACGACCACGCGCGTCACCGAATACACCACTGAGGCGCTGCTGGCCCTGACCAACAATCGTTACATCATCCTGCTGCTGATCAACGTGCTCCTGCTGGTGATCGGCTGTTTCCTCGAGCCGATTGCGTCGATCAGCATCCTGGTGCCCGTGCTGATGCCGGTGATCATGAAGGTCGGCATCGATCCGGTGCACTTCGGCGTGATGATGACGCTCAACCTGATGATCGGGCTGCTGCACCCGCCGCTCGGCATGGTGCTGTTCGTGCTGTCGCGAATTGCCAAGCTGTCGATTGAGCGGACGACCATGGCCATACTGCCCTGGCTCATTCCGCTGTTGCTGTCGTTGATCGCGATCACGATGATCCCGGAACTGACGCTGTGGCTGCCGCGGATCGTCGGGCTGCTGAGATAGACTTCGATTTTGGGAGGATACGATGGCTGGCACCAAACTCACGCGGCGGACAATGCTGGGGGCGCTTGCCGCGGCGTCATTTGCGCGTCCGGCGCACGCGCAGGCGGCCTGGCCCAATAAGCCGGTGCGCGTGATGGTGCCTTATCCGCCGGCCGGCGGCGCCGACACCACCGGGCGCATCGTGTTCGGCAAGCTCGGCGAAGCGCTCGGCCAGCAATTCGTGGTGGAAAATCGCGGCGGCGCCGGCGGCACCATCGGCGAAGCGGTGGTCGCGAAGGCCGAGCCGGATGGCTACACCGTGTTGCACGACGCCACGGCATTTTCGGTCAATTCAGCGCTCTATTCGAGTTTGCCCTTCGACTACAACAAGGACTTCGATCCCGTTGCACTGGTGTCGCTGGTGCCGAATATCCTGGTGGTGACGCCGTCTGTGCCGGTGAAGACCGTTGCCGACGTCATCGCCTTCGCCAAGGCCGCGCCCGACGGCATCGACATGGCGTCATCCGGCAATGGCACATTGCAGCATCTTTCTCTCGAAATGTTCCGGCATGTCACCGGCATCAAGATCAGCCACGTGCCGTACCGTGGTGGCGGTCTCGCGCTCAACGATGTGATGGCAGGGCAGGTGAAATTCTTCTTCGCCAATGGCTCGTCCGCGGTCGGACTGATCAAGGGCGGCAAGGTGAAGGCGATCGCGCATACCGGCAAAGGCCGCCTCAACAGCCTGCCGGATATCCCGCCGGTGTCGGATACCCTGCCGGGCTTCGAAGCCTATGAATGGAACGGCGTCTTCGTGCCGCACGGCACGCCGGCGCCGATCGTGCAGAAGCTCAATGCCGGCATCAACGACACATTGCGCTCCCCGTTCGTGAAGGAGCGTTTCGGTCAGCTCAACATCGATACGCGCATTACCACGCCGGAAGAATTCCGCGGTTTCGTGCAGGATCAGATGACGCTGTGGAGCAAGGTAGTGAAGGACGCCAATATTCATCTTGGCTAGACCGTGCCCGTTGACGCAGGTCGAGAGGCGCAGCGTCCGACGCCGCTTTCGGGGGTAAAGCGGACACGCATAGGTGCGCTGCACATGTCGGCTTTTGACCCAAAGCGGACATCACACACCCGCCGATAGGAAGTCCGGCAATACGTATCTCAAGTGGTGTGGCTAAACTGCCACAGCCTTCCTCATTCCACTGTGTGTATGCCCGCGACGCTTTTTCGGCAGCGGCTTTTAGATTCCATCTTCCCTTGTGATCCTGTTTGTGGGGGCGTCGAAATGAATGCATTAACAAGAGCTGTTCTTGACTCCGCAGCAGGTTTCCTGTTTGCTGTAGCGGCACAGGCGGCGGATCTGCCCGTAAAGGCCGCGCCAATGCCAGCGCCAGTCGCGGTCGTATACAATTGGACCGGTTTTTATGTTGGCGGCAACGTGGGTTACTCTTGGGGTAAATCTAACGCAGACACCTTACAAGGTCCCGCGCAACTCGGCGTATACGGTGTTGGCCCATGCGATAATAATGGCATTGGGCCAGCCTTAGGCTGCGCATTTTCGCAGAGCAGCAATCCCAAGGGTTTTATTGGCGGTGTACAAGCTGGTTATAACTACCAAAATGGTGTGATGGTCTGGGGAATCGAGGCTGATTTCGATTGGCGGAATCAAACAGATTCGAGCACACACGCTTTCAACACAGTTTTCGATCATCAGGACGCCAGCAGCACGCAACGTTGGGTCGGCACCTTACGCGGGCGTGTGGGTTATGCCCCTACCAACAATTGGCTCGCCTATATTAGCGGTGGCCTTGCTTTTGGAAACTTTGAACACAGTGTGACTCAGCAACTATGTTACGTGGGCTTAGGGTTCCCTTGTGACCCGAGCCGATCATTCACGGACAGCGTAACTAAGGTCGGTTGGGTTTTGGGCGGTGGTCTCGACTATGCGATAAACAGCTACTGGTCTGTCGGGGCGGAATATCTCTATATGAAATTCAACTCTGATACGCTTTCGGCTTCCGCGTTTACATACCCAAGCCCACAGCCATTTGGGCCAAATCCTCGCCTTTACCCTGCCGCGTCAGTAACCTTCAACGACAGTTCGCAGATATTTAGGGTGAAGGCGAACTACAAATTTAATTGACGTTGGCCAGATACGCCAACCAAAGTCATTCGCACAAGCCCCGGGCAATGCAGGCAGTTGTGAAAACGCGGCGACGAACCCGCGCTCTTAATGTCCGCTTTTGATGCTGTGGACGGCGCCCACTCTGCGGCATCAAAAGTGCCATAGGGTGGTTGCTGCGAAAGCAAACCACATTGAGGGGAGCCGTCCATGGGCGAGATTAGCACGATCGGTCTCGATATTGCGAAGTCTGTATTTCAGGTGCATGGCGTTGATGGCGCGGGCCAGGTCGTCATCCGGCGTCAGTTGAAGCGGCGTTATGTGCTGGCGTTCTTCCAGAAGTTGCCACCATGTCTCGTGGGCATCGAAGCCTGCGCCTCATCGCACCACTGGTCGCGGGAGCTCAAGGCGCTCGGCCACACGGTGAAGCTGATGCCGCCGGCCTACGTGAAGCCCTACGTTAAACGGCAGAAGAATGATGCCGCGGATGCGGAGGCGATCTGCGAAGCGGTGACGAGAGCGAATATGCGCTTCGTCGCCACCAAGACGCCCGAGCAGCAGAGCGGTCTGACGCTGCATCGCACGCGGCATCTGTTCATCCGTCAGCAGACTGCGGTGATCAATGCGATCCGGGCTCATCTGGCCGAGTTCGGGATTATCGCGCCGGTCGGCCGCAAGGGTGTCGAGGCGCTGCTTAACGTTGTCACTGATGCAAGCGACAAACGGGTGCCCGTGGTTGCACGGATGTGTCTCACCGCACTGGGGACTCAGCTGCGCAGGCTCAAGGAACAGATCCTTGAGTTCGACCGTATGATCATGGCCTGGCACCGCTCGCATGAGGCGAGCAAACGGCTCGATGCGATCCCCGGCGTCGGCCCGATGCTGGCCACCGCTCTTGTCGCCAGTGTCGCCGATCCGAAAGCCTTTCGCTCAGGTCGCAACTTCTCGGCCTGGATCGGGCTGGTGCCGAAGCAGCACTCGAGTGGGGGCAAGGACAGGCTCGGTAGTATCAGCAAACAAGGCGATCGCTATCTGCGCAGCCTGTTCGTGGCCGGCGCGCTCGCCGTCATTCGCTACGCCAAGATCCACGGCACCAAACATCGGCCGTGGCTCACCGCATTGTTGGCGCGGCGGCCGACGAAGGTCGCAGCCATCGCGCTTGCCAACAAGATTGCACGGATGGTCTGGGCCATGATGGCCAGGGGCGAGCGTTACAAGGAACCCGTCGCGCTTGCGGCGTAAACGAGATTGCGTCGGACATCCGGCGTGATGTGAAGTTGGGAGGACAAACAGCACGTAATGCAGAGCCGGTCGATCCGGCGATCAGGACAACCCACTTGTGCCAGCGCATCGTCGAATGCGTGCTTTTGACCGGGACCTGATCCGCGGAGGGCATTATGGCCAGCGGCCCCGTGTGCCGCACTCAAAGGCCGAACACATGGCTGCACCGACCAATGCTGCAAACGTGAAGAAAGTTCTTGCCAACTCGGCGCCGTCCACACATGGCACTTAGCGGACATTGACTAGTCCGCTGCACATGTCTGCTTTCGGGGGTAAGAGAATCTCAATGACCCCCGCCAAAGACCCGCCGCGTATTGCCGGCCCGGTGGCGCACCCGCGCAAGCCGCGCGTGCCGCCGCCGCCCGGCGCCTGGGATGCGCACGCCCATATTTTCGGTCCTGCCGACAAATTTCCCTATACGCCGGGCCGCGGTTACACGCCGCCGGACGCTCCGGCCGGGCGCTACATCGCGCTGCTCGATCATCTCGGCTTTGCATACGGCCTGCTGGTGCAAGGCAATGCCCATGGCTACGACAACCGCGTGCTGCTCGACGCACTCGCGCGCTACCCGCAGCGGCTGCGTGGCATTGCGATCACCGACACCCGTATTGCGCCTGAAGAATTGCGCGACTGGCACAAAGTCGGGATGCGCGGCCTGCGCTTTCACCTGTTCTCGGAGGCCGGCAAGCCCGGCTATGTGCGTGGCGTCGGGCTCGATGTGTTCGAAATCTTCCGCCCGGTGATGCGCGCGCTTGGGTGGGCCATGCAGATCTTCTGCGACTGGCGGTTGATGACGGAGCTGTCCGCGTCCTTGCGCGGTATTTCACAGGAGATGCCGGTGATCATCGATCACATGCTGCACATTCCCGCCGAGCGGGGCATTAACAATGCGAGTTTCCAGGCGCTGCTGCGGCTGGTGGGCGAGGGAAGCGTGCACGTGAAAGTGTCGGCGCCCTACCGGCTTTCGACGCAATTTCCGGACTATCCGGATGCCAGGCCCTTTCACGACGCGCTGATGCGCGCCAATCCCGAGCGGCTGCTGTGGGGCACCGACTGGCCGCATCCCTCCATTCCGGCGGACATCATGCCGGATGATGGGCATTTGCTCGATTTGTTTTATGATTGGACACCGGACGAGGCGACACGACGAAATATATTGGTCGAGACGCCCGCACGCTTGTTCGGAACTTAAGCCGCTTTAGCCCACAGCTGCTTCGAGGCGCGGCGGGCGCCTTCGGCGAGCGATTGCAGCTTCAGCCAGACGATCTTGGTGTCGACCTGAACCCGTCCGGCAAACGTGCCGAAGCCGCAATCGACGCCAGCGATCACGTTGTCGCGCCCGACGACCGAAGCGAAATTCAGGATGCGGTCGGCGACCACCTCCGGATGCTCGACGATGTTGGAGGTGGAATCGATCACTCCGGGAATGATCTTCTTGCCGGCCGGCAATTTTACATCGCGCCAGATTTTCCATTCATGCTCGTGCCGCGCATTGGCGGCTGGGAATGATACCGCGTGCGGCCGGCCCGACAGCACGATATCGACAATGTCCTTGAATTCGACGTCGGTATGGTGCGGCGCCATGGTCGAGCCCCAGCACACATGCATGCGCATGCGGTCGGGCGGCAGATCGCGCACCGCGTGATTGAGCGCGGCGACATTGGTCGCGATGATCTTGCGATAATCGGCGAGCGGCAGGTCGAGATAGACCATGTGGCGCAGCATCGCGAGATCGGGGCAGTCGAGCTGAAGGATAAAGCCGGCTGCGACGATCGCCTGGTATTCCTTCCGCATGACATCGGCGAGCGCGAAAATGTAGTCCTCGTCGCTCTTGTAATAATTGTTCTTGAGATAGCGCGCGATCTGTCCGGGCGACGGCGAGGTCATGAACCTATCTTCTGCCTTGGCGCCTTCGGTCGCCGCCTTCGCGATGTCGATGTCCGCCTGCGCGGCGGGCCAATCCTTCCAGTCGACCTGGCCGTTGCAGGCCGGACGGTGCTGGAACGGCGAGGCGAAATGCTTGAGGATTTCCGCAAGCTCGGGGAATTCCGGCTCGCCGGTGCCCATCGGCGGCGCGCTTTCGCCTTCGTAGCCGGTCAGGCGCTTGAGCACATGCACGGTGTAGTCAGTGCGGCCCTGTTCCCCGTCATTGATGATGTCGATGCCGCAGTCCACCTGTTTACGCACGACCTGCGCCACGGCCTCGCGCACCGCCGCCTGCAATTCGGCGTGGCGCGCCCCGGGCTTTTGCTCTTCGGCGAGCAGCAGGTCGACCACCTCGGCGGTACGCGGCAGGCTGCCGGTGTGGGTCGTGAGGATGCGGTTGGTCATTTCAAATTCGCACGGGGAGGGAGCGCCATGCACCAATCCTAAAACCCGCGCATCACTTCCGTCACGTGCTCGACATTCGGCGGAGCCGCGAAGCAATGGCCGACGAGCTTGCGCCACTCCTGGAAATCGGCGAACTCGCGGAAATCCTTGGTGTGGTTTTCGAGCGTTTCCCACTGCACGAACAGCCGGTAGCGCTGCGGCGTCTCGTGCGAGCGCTGCAGCGTCATGAACTTGCAGCCCTTGGCGCGCTTGAAAATCGGCGCGGCCTTTTTCACGCCGGTTTCAAATTCGGCTTCCATTCCGGGCTTTACGTCGATCTGCGCGATTTCGAGGATCATGCGGTCTGTCCGTGTGCAAAGAGCGGGCGGGACGGCCATTATGGTCCGCGCGTTCGCGCGGTGAAAAGGGCGGACGGCTGCCCCTACTTGTCATGGCCGGGATGCCGTCCGAAGGACGGCGTGCTTTGCCGGGCTTGACCCGGCCATCTCGCTTATGGACGCAAAGTCGTGCCAGCTTAAGCGGGATGCCCGGCACAAGGCCGGTGCTCGGGCCGGCCGAAGCCGAACCCGAAGCCGGGCATGACAGTGAGCCCCCTACGCAGTTTGCCGAGCGACACGTACTCCGCCGCCTGCTGGTCGGAGACGTCGATGAAGCCGCCGGACTGGCGCCGCCAGAGCGATGCGTAGTGGCCGTTGCGGCGCAGCAGCTCATCATGCGAGCCCTGCTCGACGATGCGGCCGCGGTCGAGCACCACCAGCCGGTCCATCTGCGCGATGGTCGAGAGCCGGTGCGCGATGGCGATCACCGTGCGCCCTTGCATCAGCGTGCCGAGGCTCGACTGGATCGCAGCCTCGACTTCGCTGTCGAGCGCCGAGGTTGCCTCGTCGAGCACGAGGATCGGCGCATTCTTCAGGATCACGCGCGCGATGGCGATGCGCTGGCGCTGGCCGCCGGACAGTTTCACGCCGCGCTCGCCGACATGCGCGTCGTAGCCGAAGCGGCCGCGCCAGTCCTCGAGTTCGGCGATGAACTCATCCGCATGCGCCATTCCGGCCGCCGCGACGATTTCGGCTTCGCTCGCGCCCGGACGGCCGTAGCGGATGTTGTCGCGGATCGAGCGGTGCAGGAGCGAGGTATCCTGCGTCACCATCGAAATCTGCGAGCGCAGGCTCTCCTGCGAAACCGCGGAGATGTCCTGGCCGTCGATGAGGATGCGTCCGCCCTCCAGGTCGAAGAAACGCAGCAGCAGATTGACCAGCGTCGACTTGCCGGCGCCGGAGCGGCCGACCAGGCCGATTTTCTCGCCCGGCCGCACGTCGAGCGTTAGGCCGTCGATCAGCCCGCTTTCGCGGCCATAGCCGAAGCGAATATCCTCGAAGCGGATTTCGCCGCGCGCGACGTCGAGGGTGCGGGCGCCGGGCGATCGGTGAGCGTGTGCGGGCGCGCGATCGTCATCATGCCTTCCTGCACCACGCCGATATTTTCGAAAATGCTGGTCACCTGCCAGGCCACCCAGCCGGACGCACTGACGATCTGCATCGTCATCGGTAGCGCCATGGCAACCGTGCCGACGCTGACATGGCCGTAGCGCCAGAGCATGATCGCGAAAGCGCCGGTGCCGGCGATCAGCCAGGCATTGAGCACGGCGAGCGTTAAACCAAACAGCGTGTTGAGGCGCAGCAATTCGTGGAAGCGGTCGGTGTGGTGGTCGACCGCCTCGCGCACATAGGCATCTTCATCCTTGGCGCGCGCGAACAGCTTCACCGTCACGATGTTGGTGTAGGTATCGACGATGCGCCCGGTCAGCAGCGAGCGCGCTTCCGACATCACCTTCGACTTGTCGCGCATGCGCGGCACGAAGATGCGCAGCATCACGAGGTAGCCGGCGAACCAGAGCAAAATCGGGATCGCCAGCCAGCGGTCGGCCGAGGCGAGCAGGATCAGCGACGAGGTGCCATAGATCAGGATGAACCAGACGGCGGTGAGCAGCGAGACCAGGCTTTCGCGGATCGCCGGGCCGGTCTGCATCACGCGCGTAGCAATGCGGCCCGCGAAGTCGTTCTGGAAAAAGGCCCATGACTGGCGCGCGACGTGCCAGTGGTTCTGCCAGCGGATCCGGTTGGCGACGTTGGCGGCAATCGCCTGGTTCATCACCAGCTGCTGGATGGTATAAGCCGCCGGCCGCAGCAGAAGCAGCACAAGGGCCATCGCCAGCAGCACCGGCCAGGAGGAAGCCAGCAGCTCTTCCGGCTTGCTGTTGCTCACCAGCGTGACGACTTTCCCGATGAAGACCGGGATCATCACGTCGATCAGCGCCACCGCGAAGCCGGCCGCGAACAGCGCGATGAACGGCCCTTTGGCCTGGCGGGCGAAATACCAATAGAAGGCGACCAGCCCGGGCGGCGGCTCGGCGCTTCCGGGAATGGCGGTCGGCGCCAGCGATTTCTCAAAAATGCGAAACATCGGGGTCTCAACGCGGGCGCGCGCGACGCAATGGCGCCGCGCGCAATCCGCTCATGAATTTACGATTGGCCATAAAGCTAGAGCCGCATCGTGTCGATAGGATGGCACGATTCCGTTTCGTGGCCTCACGCCCGGGCGTATTTGCCCCGCCCAAAAAAGCGGTCCTTCTGGTCATCGCTGGCCTTGTCGCGAACCGACTTGAGCGTAGCCACCTGGGCAAGCGCGCGCTTGGCGGCTTCGCGGGCGGCAATCTTGTCCACCCATTTCTTAATGATTGGATATTTTGCCGGGTCGATTGCGAGCAGTTCGAAATTGCGCAGCCACGGCCATGCCGCGATATCGGCGATGGTGTAGTCATTTCCGGCCACATAAGGGTGTGCCGACAGGCGCTGCTCGTAGAGATCGAACAGCTTGATCACCTGCGTGCGGTAGCGCACCGCGCTGTAGTCGTGGCCGGGGCCGGCGAACTTGCTGAAATGCACATGCTGGCCGCTCATCGGCCCGACATTGGCGACCTGCACGATCAGCCATTGCAGCGTGTCGTAGCGGGCCACCGGCTCGTGCGGAATGAACTTGCCGGTTTTCTCGGCGAGATAAATCAGGATCGCGCCCGAATTCGATAACGGTGTAGGGCTTGCCGCCCGGACCTTCGCTGTCGACGATCGCCGGTACCTTGAGCAGCGGATTGACCTTGGCGAATTCCGGCGTGAACTGGTCGCCCGCCCACACATCCACCGGCTTGATATTGTACGGCAGCCCGCATTCCTCGAGCATGACGAAGATCTTCTGCACGTTCGGGCTGGTCAGCGCATAAAAGTCGATCATGAAAATGGTCTCACCTGAAGCGACCGCGGACTGCGGCGGGCCTCTCTATAGACGAGGACCGGCCTTTCCGGCCAGCGCTTCGGCAGTTTTGCGCAGGCAGCCGGGACAGAGGCAATCCTCGGCCGGGAAAGCCGGCATCGGCAGGGCATAGGGCTCGGCCGCGCACCAGCAATCGCCGCTCAATCCGCATTCGAATTCCGTGCCGCAACGGGCACAGGCAAGCTTTCGGGGCGGGGTTGGGCGGCTTGCGGTTGCATGGCATGCGGCTTTCGGTCGGGCCGGCGTGCGACTGTCATATTCCAGAGTCGAATCAGCCGTAACCCGATCTTATGCCAACGCTCCCTCTGATCGACGTCATTGGCGGCGACCGGCGCGATGCTCACCACGTTGTGCTGGTTGCCGCAGGCTCGCAAGGTCATCCGTGAAAAAGAGACGCGCGCGCTGTCGCTGCCGGCGACCGGCGCGTTCACCGTCGGCCTGGTGCTCTGGTTGATTTACGGTCTCGCGATCGGCGACTGGCCGCTGATCGGCTCCAACGCCGTGACGCTCACGCTGATGGCGCCGATCCTCGCCATGAAATTGCGCTACGGGTGACTGCTCATTAAGAAGAAATTGGAGGCCCGGCCTGGAATCGAACCAGGCTGGAAAACCTTGCATGGCTTCTGCGTCGCCACTCCGCCACCGGGCCGCAGCAATCGTATTGTGAGAGGGCCGCATTACAACCGCTAAGGCCCGACATAGTGAATTACGCGAGTTCCATGGAACCACGCGACATTTCCAAAACGAATCGCGCCAAAAGTTGACGCGCGAAATTTGCTTAACGCGTTTACCGCGACACCGGAAATACCGCGCTCGCCCGGCGAACCGCCATTAACTATCGCAAGAATGCTACATGACGCGGTGTCCGGCGAGTTTCAACACGTGGTGTGGTCTCGAGTAGCGTTATGAGCAATTCGATGCGGATGAGTTGGGTGGATACGGCCAAGGGCCTGTCGATCATCTTGGTCGTGGCCATGTACTCGGCCTACAACACCGGCGAATACACCGGCCAAGTCGGCTTCCTGCATTATCTCATCGGCTTTGCGACGCCGTTCCGCATGCCGGAATTTTTCCTGATCTCCGGCCTGTTTCTCTCGCAAGTGATTGCGCGGCCGTGGCAGCGCTACGCCGACCGGCGTGTTCTTCATTATTTCTATTTCTATGCGCTGTGGGCCTTCATCATGATCGTGCTGAAGGTCGGCCTGTTCGCGCGCGCACCCGTCGACATGCTTCAGGCGCTCGCGCTCGCCACGGTCGAGCCATACGGCGTCCTGTGGTTCATCTACATGCTCGGCATCTTCAGCGTTGCCGTGAAACTGCTCTGGCAGCTGCGCGTGCCGCATTGGCTGGTCGTTCCGGTCGCTGCCGGCTTGCAGATGGCGCACATCGATGTTGCGAGCTACGTCGTGACGCAGTTCGCCGGCTATTTCGTGTTTTTCTATGTCGGTTATGCCGCAGCACCCGTGATCTTTCGTTTCGTCGGCTGGGCGGAGCGCCACGTCGCCTTGTCGATTGCCGGATTGCTGATCTGGGCGCTCGCCAACGGGCTGCTCGTGTTTTCGCCGGGCTACGTTCTCCTGCCCACGGAAACGAAGATGGGCCTCGCCGCGCTGCCGCCGCTGCATCTCGCGCTGGCGATTGTCGGCGCGCTGGCGCTGTGCGTCAGCGGCGCGCTGCTGTCAAAGCTCTCATTCATGGATTGGCTGCGCTGGCTCGGCGAGCACTCTCTCGTCGTCTATGTCGCCTTCACCATCCCGATGTCCCTCTTCCGCGGTGCTGCGATGGGGAGCGGGATACTGACGCAGACCGGCCCGCTCAGCCTGGCCGTTCTGATCGTCGCGACCGCAAGCCCGGTGGTGCTCTATCTCATCATCAAGCGCGTCGGTTTCGGCGTCTTTCTGTTCGAGCGGCCCGCCTGGGCACGGATCGCCGAGAGCCGGCCATCGACTCCGGCCGCGGCGTGGGCAAGTGCTCCGCCCGATTTACAGCGCGTGTCCGGCTAACCGCTACTGCGCGTCGCCGCCGCCGATATAGCCGCCGATTTTCCAGCCGCTCGCATCCTTGACGTAGCAGATCTGGTCGTTGCCGATCGGCGCAACCGAATCCACCGACACGAAGCCGGTCTTGCCCGACGGCGTGACCACGCGCAGGAAGGTGGGAGCGGTCGGTCCGTTCTCCGCCACGATGCGCACGAAAGCGCTGCCGAGTTTCTCGACGACCGGCGCGTTGGCCTGCGGCGCGGCGCGGACCTCAATGTCCGCGGAGACCGGATAGCCCCAGTCGCCAATATCGGTCTGCGTGCTCTGGAGCAATGCTTCGAAGGCCTTGCGATCGAAATTCGGATCGGCGGGCGCGCAGGTCGCGCCCTTTTGCTCGGGCGAGGCTGCGCCGGTCGGATCGTCGGCAAAGCTTGCCAGCATGTCCCAGCCGGCGCCGTCTTTGTTGTTGAGGCCGAGCGCCGCCGCGAGATTGTCGACGCCGGCTTTCTTCTTGTCGGCGCGGTCGCCTTGCTCGCGCAGCCAGAAGAAGCCCTGGCCGACGACCAGCTTGGCCAGCGCGGCGCGGTCCTTGCGCTGCGCCGCTTCGCCCATCTGTTTGCGGAAGGCCTCGAAGCTGGGATCGGCGATCGGCTGCGGCGGCGTCACTGTCACCGGCTTGTAGGGCCCGGCCTTGGGCGGCGGCGGTGGTTGTTGGCCGCGCGGCTGGTTTTGCGCCAGCACCGGCGTCGCGCCGGCGATCAGCAGGGCCGCGATTAGTGATGTGAGGTGACTGGTGCGCATCATTTCGCTCCCCGTTCGGTGCGAGCGCTGCGCCGTGTCGGCCGCAGCCCTGGGCCACGCGCGAAACCTAGCACAGGTTGTGGGCGGTAAAAAAATTTGCGGTCCCGCAGAGCAGGGTCAGCCGACGGGACCGCAGAAGGGGGGCTATGCGCCGGACGCAACAAAGACAGGCGCAGGGTGTTAGTAGCGCGCGGCCATGACGCCCCGGTGACACATAGTCCTATGGCTGCCTCGCCTGTGGACGCCTGCGTCGGCAGGCCGTTAAACCGAGCCCGATCGCGCGCCCGCCCGGAGATCCCCGCCAATGCCGCTTTTATTGCCTTATCTCACGCCCGTTCTTCTGCTGATCGGGTCCAACGTATTCATGACCACCGCCTGGTACTGGCACCTGCGCTACAAGGAGGTGCCGCTGTTTTACGTGATCCTCATCAGCTGGGGCCTGGCCTTCGTCGAATATTGCCTGGCGGTGCCGGCCAATCGCTACGGCAATGCCGTGTACAACGCGGCGCAGCTCAAAACGATGCAGGAGGTGATCACCTTCGCGGTGTTCGCCGTTTTCTCATTCTTCTATTTGCGCGAGCCGATCACGTTGAGCCAGGGCTTCGGCTTTGCGCTGATCGCGGCCGGCGCCTTCTTCGTGTTTCACAAGTGGTGAGTTACTTGCCCGGCGCAAGCCGCAGAATGCGGCCGGACGCGTTGTCGGTGAGCAGATAGAGCGCGCCGTCGGGCCCTTGCCGCACGTCGCGGATGCGCTCGTGCAGGTCCTGCAGCATGCGCTCTTCCTTCACGGCTTTGTCGCCCTTGATCTCCAGCCGCGAGAGCAATTCAAACTTCAGCGCGCCGTTGAACAGGCTGCCTTTCCAGCCGGGATATAGATCACCGGTGTAGAAGGCCATGCCGGACGGCGCGATCGATGGCGTCCAGTGCCACAGCGGATCGGCGACGCCGTCCATCGTCGCCTTGCCGTTGCCGACCGGACTGCCATCGTAGTTGCGGCCGTAGCTGACCAGCGGCCATCCGTAGTTCTTGCCTTTCTCGATGATGTTGATCTCGTCGCCGCCCATCGGGCCGTGCTCCTGTTCCCACAATTTTCCGTCGGCGGGATTGAAGGCGAGACCTTCGGCGTTGCGCAGGCCATAGGCCCAGATCTCCGGCAGCGCGTCCTGCCGTCCGACGAAGGGGTTGTCGGGTGGCGCCGCGCCGTCGGGCGTGATGCGGATGATCTTGCCGATATGGTTGTCGAGGTTCTGCGCCAGCGCGCTCGGGCCGAAATGATCGCCGAGGGTGACGAACAGATTGCCGTCCGGCGCGTGCACCATGCGGCAGCCGATGTTGAGACCGCGCGACACCGGACCCTTTTGCCGGAATATCGTCACCGGTGATTCAAGTCGCGGCGTCTCGTCGTCGAGCAGGCGGGCGCGCAGCACCGCGATCCGGCCGCCGCCATCGAACGGTTCCGCGTAGCAGACGAAAACCGTGTGGCTGCGATCGAAATCGCGCGCCAGCACGACGTCCATCAGGCCGGCCTGGCTTTGCGCAAACACTTTCGGGACGCCGCCGAGCGGCGGCGACAATTGGCCGTTGCGGGTGACAATCCGCACGCGGCCGGGCCGCTCGGTCACCAGCATGCGGCCATCCGGCAGGAAGGCGAGCGACCAGGGATGCACCAGGCCGCCGGCAATGGTCTCAACCGTAATTTTTCCGGCGGAACTGGGGAATGTCGGTTGGGCTGCGCCCGCCACGCCGGCAGCCAGCACGGCGGTCAGCGCGAGGATCGGTCGCATGCACGTCTCCATCAATGCCGCCTCAACTGTGCGACATCGCCGGAAGTTCCGACAGGGGTGGCGTCAGCTGTGGGTCTTCTTGTGCCGGTGCGGATGCGGCAGCGACAGGATGGTCAGCCCGCCCATGCCGATAAACAGCAGGCCGAGCAAAAGCGCGATCGCGAACAGGCTGCTCTCATTGTCGATGACATTGCCCACCACATCGGCATGCGCGATGCCGACCGTAACCACGGTCACGGCAAGCAGCGTGCAAAGCGCGAGTGCGATGGTGGTGACCAGTTCGGCAATAACCACATTGCGCCGCTCGCGGCCAAGGACGCGCTGGGCGGGCGGCATAAAACCGGCTGACTGGACGGGTCTTCGCATCAACATGGTGGCGAACCTGAAACAGGCTGCTTCGACAATGGTGTCTGAATAACGCGCGAACCCGGCAACGGTTCGACCCGATTGGGGCGGCGGCGGTCGTGAAGCTGGGCGTTTTCGTGGCGGCGGCCAAAAAGCCGAGGAATTCCAGAGCTACTGGGCGGGGGCCAATTCCGGCTGCCAGCTCATGGGGATGTAGCCGGGCTCATCGGCGACTCGCTTGAGCCAGGCGCGAATCGCCGGATAGCGGCCAAGATCGAAGTCGCACTGGTCGGCGACGTGGGTGTAGGCGTAGAGCGCGATGTCGGCGATCGTGAAGTGGTCATCGACGAAAAACGGGTAGCGGGCGAGGTGGGTCTCCATCACGCCGAGCGCGCGATAGCCATTTTCCATCCAGTCCTCGAGGGCGTGGCTCTGCAAGTCGCGACCGCCTTTGATCAACGCCAGCCAGAAATAGGCCGCGCCGATATTCGGCTCCAGGCTGTGCTGCTCGAAGAACATCCATTGCAATGCTTCGGCGCGCCCGATGCGGTCTTCCGGCGCAAGCGTCGAGCCGCCGGCGACATACCAGAGGATCGCATTCGATTCCGCGAGATGGCGGTCGGGCGCGACTTCCAGCAGCGGCACCTGGCCGTTGGGATTCTTGTCGAGAAATTCCGGCGTGCGGCTTTCGCCCTTGAGGATGTCGACCTCGACGAGCTTGTACGGAATGCCGAGACGCGCCAGCGCAAGGCGGACCTTGTAGCTGTTGCCGGATCGCTGCATCGAATAGAGCGTGTACATCCCGACATCCGCGTGTGAGTGACCGCTTCCGAAAACGCCGAACACTGTCCGGAACGATGCGCGCCCCCGATGCGCATGAGCCGATAGGACGGACAAAGTCCGGCAATAACAAGGCCGTCAAATCACGCTTTCATAACGAAAAAATTAAAATGCATTCGCTGCAGTGCAGCGAACGAATGCATCGTCTCCCGTGGCCTCTAAATGAAGAATTCTATTCCGCCGCGACCCGGTGCGCGCGGGCATATTCGATCAGGGCATCGTCATCGACCGGTTCGATGGGCGTGAAATCGCGGTGCGCGATCCATTCCGGCCGCGTGAACTTGGTAATGTGGTTGGAACAGGCGCAAAGCGTCAGATACACGATCTTGCGCGGGTAGGGCGTAATGTTCGGCGGCGAGGCGTGCACGAGATTGCCGTGGAACATTAACACCGACCCCGGCTTGCCGGTCGGCGCCACGATGCCGACGCCATCGGGGCCTGCGGCATCCTGCGCGAGCCGGGTCACCGTTTCCTTGTCCAATGTCCAGAGCGGATAGGAGGTGGTGGTCTTGTCGTGACCGGCGGCGAGCACGCCCTGCCTGTGACTCTTCGGAATGATCATCAGCGCGCCGTTGATCGGCAGCACTTCGTCGAGGAAAATCGCGATGTTCATCGCGCGCGGCTCGGGCATGCCGTCGTCACGCGCCCAGGTGCCGTAATCCTGGTGCCACTGCCAGACGTCGCCTTCGAAGGCCGCCTTGGCGTTGAGCTTGAACTGGTGCACGTAGACGCTCTCGCCGAACAGCTGCATCAGTGGCTCAACCAGCCGCGGGTGGCGCGACATGACCTCGAAGACCTTGTTGAACTTGTGCGCGGCAAAGGCCGTGCGCGGCGCGCCGGATTTTTCGCGCCACACTTCCTGGCGATCGAGCTTGAGAATGTTCTCCGCCTCCGAGCGCAACAGCGCGATCTCTTCTTCCGAGAAACAGTTGGGGAAGAAGACATAGCCTTGTTCGTCGAAAGCCTTGAGCTGCTCGGCGGAAAGTTTCATGGCGTGCTCCCGGAAAAGTCCGGCCCATCTGTGGGGCCTTTTGGGAGCAGTCTACCGGCAGAACGGTCGGACTTCTAGTTGCCGGGAACGAGGCCTATGTGGCCTGCCGCGCCCTGTGTGCGCGGCTGATGGGCGTGCGCTGCAATGCGGCGGGCGGCCATAATCGCGAGCACGGCGATCGCGAGTCCGGCCGGGACATCAATAAAGTAATGTCCGCCATCGACCGGGATGGACACCAGCATGAGCGTGTTGATTGCCAGTCCGATCCAGCGGAGCACCGGGATTGGCCACAGGCCAACGGTCAGGATCAAGCGCCAGAGCGGCGTGCAGGCTGGGAAATGTCACGATGCCTTGCGAGCCCATCGCCATCAATTGCCGGAACGAACCGTCGCGCAAACCAAGGAAGATCGGCAGATGGTATTCCTGTGTCGCCGGCACGATGTCGGGATAGGCGGCGGGCGAGAGATTGTAGAAGCCCCACACGCCCTGCGCGGGAACGAGCGCCGCGATCACGATGGTGACGATGGCGGAGATCATGAAGGCAAGCACGAAGATCCGCATCCACGCGAGCCGTCCCGCAAGCGCGAGCGCCAGCACGACGATGACGGTCTGCGGCAACAGGCTGAGATAGATGATGCTGAAGAACGGATGCAGGCTGGCATGTGCATCCATCCAGTTGAGCAATGATGTCCAGTCGAGGCCCAGCGCGCGGTCGGCAGCGTCGAACCAGCGATCGCGCAACGGCAGATCGAGACTTGCGGCAATATAAGAGAACGGCGCGCCGACGGCGGCGAAGGCCACGATCTGCGCGGTTCCACCGAGCGCGCTGGCGAGCCGCGGATCCGGCCGGCGCGTCTGATAGAGCCAGTAGCCGGCGAGCGCAAGCGCGGTGGCGCCCCCGGCGGTTGCGAACGAGCGGCCCACGAGCTGGAAGTTCGACACCAGCGGGGCGGTCAGCATGATGACGGCCAGGGCGACGATGATCGCCCAGATGATGCCGTCCAGCCGGCGTAGGCCCGCCGCATGCCCGATCATGAATTCTTTCCTGCGCGCTCTGGCGTCACCGGCAACTAACCATGGTGCGGTTGCCCGCCGGTTAATCGCCTCGATTCAAGCCTGGGAATGCGCACGGGACAGGGGTTTCCTGCGGGTCCCTGATTGATCGCGGCGAGCGATTGGACCCATCGATTATCTTCACCAAATCGCCACTTGATGGACTCGGAGGCGGGCATTACGACTGTGGCGCCGCACAAACTGCGGCAAGGATCAGATTGGACTGGAGTCTTTCGATGGCCTTTCTTGCGGACCAGCTCAAGCGCATCAAACCGTCGGCGACCATCGCCGTCACGGACAAGGCGCGCGCGCTTAAACTGGCCGGCCGCAATGTCATCGGGCTGGGCGCGGGCGAGCCGGATTTCGACACGCCCGACAACATCAAGCAGGCGGCGATCAAGGCGATCGAGAGCGGCAAGGCGTCCAAATACACCAACGTGGACGGCATCGCCGAGCTCAAGGACGCGATCGTCAAGAAGTTCAAGCGCGAGAACGGCCTCGAGTACAAGGCAAGCCAGGTCACGGTCGGCACCGGCGGCAAGCAGGTGCTGTACAATGCGTTTATCTCGACGCTCAATCCGGGCGACGAGGTCATCATCCCGGCGCCGTACTGGGTGAGCTATCCCGACATGGTGTTGCTTGCGGGCGGCGAGCCGGTCGAGGTCGCAACCACGATGGCGAGCGGCTTCAAGATGACCGCGCAGCAGCTCGAGCGCGCGATCACGCCGAAAACAAAATGGGTATTGCTGAACTCGCCCTCGAACCCGACGGGCGCTGCCTACACGCGCGCCGAGCTGAAGGCGCTCACCGATGTGCTGGTGAAGCATCCGCATGTGCACGTGATGACCGACGACATGTATGAGCACCTGGTCTACGACGACTTCGTGTTCACCACGCCGGCGCAGGTCGAGCCGTCGCTTTATCCGCGCACGCTCACGATCAACGGCTGCTCGAAGGCCTATTGCATGACCGGCTGGCGCATCGGCTATGCCGGCGGACCCGAGCCGCTGATCAAGGCCATGGCGATGGTGCAGTCGCAGTCGACGTCGAACCCGGCGGCGGTGTCGCAATGGGCCGCGGTGGAAGCTCTCAACGGACCGCAGGACTTCATCGCCAAGCACAACAAAATCTTCAAGGAGCGCCGTGACCTTGTGGTGTCGATGCTCAACCAGGCGAACGGCATCAAGTGCCCGACGCCGGAAGGCGCGTTCTATGTCTATCCGTCCTGCGCCGGCACCATGGGCAGGACGACGCCGAGCGGCAAAAAGCTCGCGACCGACGAGGATTTCGTCACCGAGTTGCTTGAGGCCGAAGGCGTTGCCGTTGTGCAGGGCACCGCGTTCGGTCTGGGGCCGGCGTTTCGCATTTCCTACGCGACCAAGACCGAGGACCTGGAAGAGGCCTGCCGCCGCATCCAGCGTTTCTGCGGCAATTTGAAGTGACGCGTTAACGCAAGCCGCGCGAGATTCACTATCTCTTATCGGCGTCTTCGCTAATCTGCGGGCATGATTCGCCTCAAGGTTGCGGCTTGCCTTCTGGTTACCGCGCTTGCCCTTCCGGCCACCGCGCAGGACCGCGTTGCGATCGGCACGCAGCGGCTGACGGACAATGGCGCGCTGTTTCTTGCCGCCTCGGAAGGCTATTTCCGCGCCGAAGGCATCGAGCTCGGAATGACGGCCTACGATTCCGACCAGGCCGTCGTCGAATCGCTCGCCGCGGGCACCACCGATTTCGGTCTTGCGGGCTTCACCCCGGCTGCCTTCAATTTCGCCGGCAAAGGCGTGCTCAAGGCGATCGCGGCGCAGACGCGCGAGAAGCGCTTTTACGAGAATACCGACATCGTAGCGTCCAATGTCGGTTTTGCGAAAGGCCTGCAGAAATTCGAAGATCTCGCCAACAAGACGATCGCCGTCGACAGCAAAAGCCTGAGCTCGCTCTATCAGCTTGAGCAGATCGCACGCATCAAGAAATTCGACGTAAAGAGCGTCACAGTGAAACCGATGCCGTCGCTTGATGCGCTCGCGCGCGCGGTCGGCACCAACGAAGTCGATGCGGCCATCATGCCGGCAGCCTATGTGCGTGAACTTCTTTCGGCCAATCGCGCCAAGCTTGTCGGCTGGTACTCGGAGCTCGACGATCTGCAATTCGGCGCGTTGTTCGTTTCAACGAAAATGATCGCGACAAAACGCGCGGTGGTCGAAAAATTCGTGAAGGCCTATCGCCGCGGCGTGGCCGATTATGCCGCCGCGCTGCTGCGCAAGGACGTTCATTCCAAGCGCGCCTCCGACCTCAAGTCGCACGAGGCCGCCACGACGATCGCGCGTTATGTCTATCCGAATCGCGGCGCGGATGGCGCGTCAACCGTCGAGGCGAGCGCCAACTTCATCGAGCCGCAGGCGCAGCTCGATGCGGCCGACATCGAGCGACAGGTTGCGTGGTACCAAGGGCGCGGGCTGGTCGACAAAAACGTCAACGCGCGCGACGTCCTCGATCCGAGTTTCGTCAAGTAACACCTTTGCCGCGCGGAACAGCAGATTTCCGCACAAATATCTACCCTTGCCAGCGCCGAACTCTCCTGAGACGATGATATGACAGGGCCGGGAAACCAGGTCCGACCTCCCGGCCGGCAAGGGAGGCGTTTATGGGACAAAACGGCACTGGTCCCAATGGCACAAGGAACTCGGGTCCACGGTGCATTGCGCTGGTGGGCCCCTTCCAAAGCGGCAAAACCACATTGTTGGAAGCGATTTTGGCCCGCACCGGCGCGATCCAGCGCCAGGGCACGGTGGATGCAGGTACCACCGTCGGCGATGCCAGCAAGGAGGCCCGCCATCACAAGATGAGCGTGGAGGCCACCTTCGCCACCGCCAATTTCATGGGCGACAACTATACCTTCATTGATTGCCCCGGCTCGGTCGAATTCATCCAGGACATGCGCAGCGTGCTGCCGGCGGTCGACGCCGCGGTCGTGGTCTGCGAAGCAGACGAAAAGAAAGTGCCGCAGCTCCAGCTGATCCTGCGCGAGCTGGAAGACCAGAACATTCCGCACTTCCTGTTTCTCAACAAGATCGACAAGGCCGACAAGCGCGTGCGCGAGACGGTCAAGCTGTTGCAACCGGCGTCGCGCGTGCCCTTGCTGCTGCGGCAAATTCCGATCTGGAACGGCGACATTATCTCTGGCTTCGTCGATCTCGCGCTTGAGCGCGCCTTTGTCTACAAGGAACACGCGCCGTCGGAGATCATCGACCTGAAGGGTGACGACCTCAGTCGCGAAAAAGAAGCGCGCTTCACGATGCTGGAGACGCTGGCCGATCACGACGACGAATTGATGGAGCAATTGCTCGAGGACATCCAGCCGCCGCGCGACAAGGTATTCGACGATCTCGCCAAGGAATTGCGCGACCGCATCGTCTGTCCGGTATTGCTTGGTGTCGCCACCCGCAGCAATGGCGTGCTGCGGCTTCTGAAGGCGTTGCGGCATGAAGTGGTGGGCGTCGATGAAACGGCGTCTCGTCTCGGCGTCAAGGCCGGAAGCGACGCGGTCGCGCTGGTGCTCAAGACATTCCACACCACGCACGGCGGCAAGATGTCGATTGCCCGGCTGCTCGCCGGCCAGGCCGGCGACGGCACGACGCTTGCGACCGCCGCCGGCGATGCCGGGCGCGTGTCAGGTGTGTTCAAGCTCATGGGGCAGCACTTCGAGAAACGCGGACAGGCGGCGGCCGGGGACACGATTGCCTTCGGCAAGCTCGACAGCGCCAAGACAGGCGACACCCTGTCATCGGGAAAGCAACCGCACGCAGCGCTCACGCAAGTGAAACCATACGCGCCGGTGCTCGCCATTGCGGTGCAGGCCAAGGAGCGCAAGGACGACGTCAAGCTCGGTCCGGCCTTTACCAAGCTGACGGAAGAGGATCCCTCGCTGACGGTCGTTCACAATGCCGAAAGCCACGAAGTGGTGATCTGGGGCCAGGGTGAAATGCATCTGCGCGTTGCGGCCGAACACCTCGCCGATCGTTTCGCGGTGCCGGTGTCGACGCGATCGCCATCGGTCGGCTACCGCGAGACCATCCGCAAGCCGATCACGCAACGCGGCCGGCACAAGAAGCAGTCCGGCGGTCATGGCCAGTTTGGCGACACCGTGCTGGAGATCAAGCCGCTGCCGCGCGGGTCCGGCTTCAAGTTCGAAGACCGCATCACCGGCGGCGTCGTGCCGCGTAACTACATCCCGGCGGTGGAAGAAGGTGTCGTCGACGCGCTCAAGCACGGACCGCTCGGTTTTCCGGTGGTCGATTTGTCCGTAGCCCTGGTCGACGGCTCCTACCACACGGTCGATTCCTCCGATCAGGCGTTCCGCACGGCCGGCCGCATCGGCATCGTCGAGGGCCTGCCGCAGTGCCAGCCGGTGCTGCTGGAGCCGATCCACCTGGTCGAAATTGTGTGTCCGACCGAGGCGACCGCGAAGATGAATGCCATTCTGTCCGGCCGGCGCGGACAAATTCTCGGGTTCGATACGCGCGACGGCTGGGATGGCTGGGACATGGTGCGTGCCCAGATGCCGGAGGCGGAAATCGGCGACCTGATCATCGAGGTGCGCTCGGCGACCGCAGGCGTCGGCTCATTTGTCTTCAAGTTCGACCATATGGCCGAGCTGACCGGCCGCACGGCCGACCAGATCATCGCGGCGCGCCGAGCGGCCGAATAGAGTTTGCGCACCAAATTGTCGCCATTCGCGCGTCGGCGCGCGCGGCCGCGACAATTTTCGACACTTTGGTAAGCAGTTACAAAGCAGCTTCAGCGGCAGTTGCGGACTGTTAACGGTGCAGCCGCCGGTTCCCCGCAAAATCGTCCTCATGCGCGCATGGGCGCGCGGCACGGGCGTTGCGGCATGCTGGCAGGTTTGCGCAATCTGTTTTCATCGGGACCGGTCCCCTATGCCGACCCGAAAGCATCGATTCCGCTCGGCGAAGTGCTCCGGCGCAATTGGTTCGAGCTGTGGTACCAGCCAAAGATCGAGCTTCGGACCATGCATCTTGTCGGCGCCGAGGCGCTGGTGCGCGCGCGCCATCCGACCCGCGGCATTGTCCCGCCCATCTTCTTCCTGCCCGACGCCGGCGTCGATGACATGCATGCGCTCACCCAGCGGGTGATCCTGACGGCGCTCCGCGACTGGGAAAATTTCGCGCACTACGGCGTGCCGATCAAGCTCGCGGTCAATGTGCCGGTCTCCGCGCTGGTCGATCTTCCGATTCCGCGCATGTTGCGCGAGATGCGCCCGCGCGCGGCCAACTGGCCGGGGCTGACGCTGGAAGTCACCGAGGACCAGATCATCGATGACCTCGATCTCGCCAAGGACGTTGCCGACGCGTTGCGCGAACTCAAATGCGATCTGTCGGTCGACGATTTCGGCGCGGGTTATTCCTCGCTTGTGCGGTTGAAGCAATTGCCGTTCAGCGAACTCAAGATCGACCGCAGCTACGTCGCCAACTGCAATGTGGACCATTTCAACGCCGGCCTGTGCGAGACGATTGTCGAGCTCGGCCGCCGGTTCGGCCTGCGGACCGTCGCGGAGGGCGTCGAAACGACGCATGAAAGCCACAAGCTGCAGTCGATCGGCTGCGAGATCGGGCAGGGCTACCTGTTTGCAAAGCCAATGCCGCAAGCCCAGCTGATCGGCCATCTGCGCGCGCGCATGAAAGGCCGCGCTGCGGCGCACGCGTTGAACGGGCGTCTGGCCACGATCTAGCGATTGCCGCGCACCTCTCGCAGAACCGTGACTTGCCAGTGACGGCGGCGTTCCGTAATTCTGGGCCATGATTCAGGGGGATCATGCGCCATGAACGTCATTCGCCGCCGCGGCTGGGATATTTCCGACCGGCTCGCCACGCCCGAGCATCTGGCCTTCAGCCGCCGAAGTTTGATCGCCGGCGGCGTCAGCGCGCTCGCCTTGGCGCCTTACGCGGCCTATGCCCAGCGCGTTTCCGATCTCGACAAGCTGCCGGACCCGACCGCCGACCTTTATCCGGCCAAGCGCAACGAAAAATACGCGCTCGACCGGTCGATTACCGATGAGAAGATCAACGGCAACTACAATAATTTCTACGAATTCAATTCCTCGAAATCGGTCGCCGCGCAGGCGCAGGCGCTGCCGATCCGCCCCTGGACGGTGAAGATCGACGGCCTGGTCGAAAAGCCGATGGAGATCGGCATCGACGAGTTGATCCGCAAGATGACGCTCGAGGAACGGACCTACCGCCACCGCTGCGTCGAAACCTGGGCCATGGCGATCGCGTGGACCGGTTTTCCATTTGCGAGGCTCGTCGATTTTGCGCGTCCGCTCGGGTCGGCGAAATTCGTGCGGATGGAGACGTTCAACGATCCCAAGGTGGCGCCCGGGCTGCGGCAGACCTGGTACCCTTGGCCCTATATCGAAGGGCTGACGATGGCGGAGGCGACCAACGAGCTCGCCTTCCTTGCCACCGGCGCCTATGGCCATCCGATCGCCAAGCAACACGGCGCGCCGTTGCGATTGGCGGTGCCGTGGAAATACGGCTTCAAGTCGATCAAGTCGATCGTGCGCTTCAGCTTCACCGACACGCGCCCGAAGGGCATGTGGGAATCCCTGCAGGCGTCGGAATACGGCTTCTGGGCGAATGTCAATCCGGCGGTGCCGCACCCGCGCTGGAGCCAGGCGAGCGAAGAGGTGATCGGCACCGGCGAACGGCGGCCGACGCTCATTTTCAACGGCTACGGCGAATACGTCGCCGGTCTTTACAAGGGAATGGAAAGCGAACGTCTCTGGGCGTGAATTTACGCCTCGCTATACCGGCGCTGCGCGCGAGCGTATGATGAATACCGAGAGCAACCTCTGGAGGTTTTCATGTCCAGCCAGCAATCCGGCATTCAGAATATTCAGCGTGCGGCAGCCGCCGCGCTCCACGAGCATTGGGTACTCTTTCTGGTCGAAGGCGTCGTGCTGCTCGTGCTGGGCGCAACCGCCGTCGTCTTGCCGCCGATCGCGACTTTGGCGGTGACCATTTTGTTCGGCTGGCTGTTTCTGGTCAGCGGCATTGTCGGGCTGGTCACAAGTTTCTGGATGCGCCACGCGCCCGGTTTCTGGTGGTCGGTGCTCTCAGCCGTGCTCGGTATTGTCGTTGGTGCGATGTTGCTGGGCTCGCCATTGACCGGAGCGTTCTCGCTCACGTTGGTGTTGATCGCATTCTTCCTGATCGAGGGCGCCGTATCGATCATGTTCGCGCTCGAACATAAGCGTGAGCTGTCCGGTCAATGGGGCTGGATGCTGATAAGCGGGATTATCGATCTTGGGCTCGCCGTGATGATTTTCGCCGGCCTGCCGAGCACCGCGGCCTGGGCGGTCGGGTTGCTGGTCGGCATCAACATGATATTCGGCGGTACCGCGCTGATCGCGATGGCGCTGCACGCGCGGAAAATGGCCGGCGGCTAACCCTCGACCTCGCCGGCTTCCACTTCCGCCAACTTGGCGCGCCAGTCGGCGCGCTTCAGCATGAACGCGTAGGCCGAAAGTGCGAGCAGGCCGATGCTGACAGCCATCAGGCCGGCCGAAATCGGCCGGCTGAAGAAGATCAAGTAGTTACCGTTCGACATGATCAGCGACTGGCGCAGGCTTTGCTCGAGGATCGGCGAGATCACCAGGCCGAGCACCAGCGGCGCCGGATCGAAGTCGAACTTGCGCAGTGCGTAGCCGAGCACGCCCATGATGAGCATGATCCAGACGTCGACCACCGAGTTGTTCGTTTCGTAGACGCCGATGATGCAGAACATGATGATCAGCGGATAGAGATAGGCGTAGGGGATTCGCAGCACGGTCACGAATACGCTGACCAGCGGCAGGTTCAGCAGCAGCAACATGACGTTGCCGACATACATCGATGCGACGAAACCCCAGAACACATCGGGATGTTCGTTGACCAGCGTCGGGCCGACCGACACGCCGTGAATCATCAGCGCGCCGATCAGCACGGCGGTGATAGGACTGGTCGGGATGCCGAGCGCGAGCAATGGCACAAAGGCGCCGGTTGAAGCGGCGTTGTTGGCAGTTTCTGGCCCGGCAACGCCGGCGACAGCGCCCTTGCCGAATTCTTCGGGATGCTTGGAGACGCGTTTTTCCAGCGCGTAGGACAGGAAGCTGGAAATGATGTGCGCCGAACCCGGAATGATGCCGATGATGAAGCCGAGCAGCGTACCGCGCGTGATTGGCATCGCCGCTTCGCCCCACTCTTTTTTGGTCGGCAGCAAATCGCGCAGCTTCGGCGTAATGATGTCCTTCACGGCGTCGGCGCTCGGCGTCGAGAGGATTTCGCCCAGGCCGAAAAGACCGACGGCAACCGGCACGATGCCGATGCCGTCGCCCAGTTCGGCAAGGTCGAAGCTGTAGCGAAAGTGCCCGGTCATGTTGTCGATGCCGATCATGCCGAGCAGGAGGCCGAGGCAGGCCATCAACAAGGTCCGGATCAGCGAGGATGACGACATATAGGCCAGGAAAATCAGGCCGAGCACGAGCAGGGCAGTGTATTCGGGGGGGCCGAAACGGATGGCGATCGTCGCCAGCGGCGGCGCCACCACCGTGAGCACCACCACACCAAAGGTACCGCCGATCCACGAACCGACGGCCGCAATGCAGAGTGCGGCGCCGGCGCGGCCTTTCTTCGCCATGGCGTAGCCGTCGATGCACGTCATCACGGACGATGCTTCGCCCGGGATGCGCATGAGGATCGACGTGGTCGAGCCGCCATATTGCGAGCCGTAATAGATGCCGGCCAGCATGATGATCGCCTGGGTGGCGTTGAGGCCGAAGGTCACCGGCAGCAGAATTGAAATACCGGCGAGCGGGCCGATGCCCGGCAGCACGCCGACCAGCGTGCCGACCAGGCAACCGAGAAACGCGTACCATGCGTTGGCCGGCAGCAGCGCGACGGAGAAGCCGAGATAAAGGCTGTGAAGGGTCTGTTCCACGAATTCCGCCTAGAAGCCGAACGGTCCGGTGTTGATCGGTGTTTTGAGCACGTAGACAAACAGAACGTAAGTGGTCACCACCACGCCCAGGCTGTAGACGGTGGCCGGCAGCAGCCGGCGCCGCTCGATCACCACAAGCAAGGCAAAGATCAGCAGCACGTTGGTGGTGAGGAAGCCGAGCCATTCGAATCCGGCGACCGCGACCGCGGTCAGCGCCACGACCAGGCCGGCATGTTTGGCATCGCTCCAGGTCAGCGTCGCGAATGCCTTGCTCTCTTTCGCGCGCAGCATCAGCACCAGTCCGAAAAAGACCGTCAGGCCTGCGACGATCTTTGGCATGAATCCGGATCCGGGAAGCGACAGGTTGCCCGTCGGCAGGTCGCCGCTGAGGGCGATCACCAGAAGCCCGAAGCCGACGAAGAAAGCGCCTGCGACGTGGTCCGCGCGCAAAATCATTCAAAAGTCCTTGATATCCGGCAAAAGTGTGGAGCCCCGCAACGCGGGGCTCCGGTGATGGCGGGTGTCATCCCTGCACGCGGCCGATGGAGTTAATCGCGTCTTCCTGGCGCTTGGCGTCGGCAGCCCAGAACGTTGTGAATTCGGGCTGGTCCATATACGCCAGTTCCTGGCCGAGATTGTCGAGCGTGTCGAGGAATTGCTTGCTGTGCGC
Organism: uncultured Alphaproteobacteria bacterium; assembly: GCA_963819915.1. Classification (GTDB taxonomy): domain Bacteria; phylum Pseudomonadota; class Alphaproteobacteria; order Rhizobiales; family Xanthobacteraceae; genus Pseudolabrys. The sequence goes on along the minus strand of CAWFXX010000004.1, from coordinate 272,639 downwards.
GGCCTTGTTGAGCCCATCGCGCAGCGTCGTGATGATCGGCGCCGGCGTGCCCTTCGGAGCGAAAATGCCGACCCAGAAATAATATTCGAGATCGTAGCCCTGCTCCTTGAAGGTCGGCACGTCGGGAAGCGACTTGGTGCGCTTGGCGCTCGAGACCGCAAGCGCATTGACCTTGCCGGCGCGAATGTGGGGCAAGGCAATCGAGGTGGGCGACATGAAGAAGTTGACGTTGCCGCCAAGCACGGCGGTGACGGCAGGCCCGCCGCCGTTGGTCGGCAGGTGCCGCATCTTCAGGTCGCCGGCCGCCTTCGCAAAAAGCACGGTTGGAATGTGAGAAGCGCCGTACAGGCCCGATGAGCTGTATATCAGCTTGTCGGGATTGGCCTTGGCGTCGGCGACAAGGTCCTTCACTGACTTGTACGGAAGGTCCTTGTTAGCAATCAGCACGATCGGATCGGCAACGATACGCGCCAGCGGGATGAAATCGGCATTGGTGAATTTCGGCGCACGGCCGAACAATTTATCGACCGCGGCAAAGCCGGAAATCGAAACGATATGGGTGAGCAACGTGTAGCCGTCGGGCTTGGCGGTCGCGGCGAATTGCGCGCCCACCGCGCCCGCCGCACCCGCCTTGTTTTCCAGCACCACCGGCTGCTTGAAGACGGCTTCGAGCGCCGCGTCGAGCGGACGCGTGATGGTGTCGCTGACACCGCCCGGCGGAAATGGACTGATGACAGTAATGCTGTGCGAAGGATAAGCGTCTTGCGCGATGGCCTGGCCTGCGGCCAGAGTGGCGGCCGACGCGGCGGTGCCGACAACAAAACTGCGGCGATCCATGGTCATTCCCCTCCCTTACTAATGCCGTTTGATCCGGCTTATTAAATGCGTAGCCGATCAGCCCTGGACACGGCCGATCAATTTCACTGCCTCATCGGAACGCCTGGCATCTTCTGCCCAGAATTTGGCGAAGGCGGCCGCGTTGAGATAGTCGGGCTCCAGCCCCGCGTTGATGATCGCGGTCTTGAACAAGTCCGAATTTCCAGCTTTGTCGATCACGCCGCTCAACGTACTGATGATGTTGGCAGGCGTGGCCTTTGGCGCGAAAATGCCAACCCATAGATAATATTCGACATCGTAACCGAGCTCTTTCAGCGTGGGAACGTCTGGCAATGCTTTTGTACGTTTGCCGCCGAACGATGCCAACGCGCGCAGCTTTCCGGCCCTGATGTGTTGCAGGGTCGCGGAAACCGTCTGCGTGCTCATCTGTGCGTTGTTGCCGAGCAGGGCAGTTACCGCCGGCCCGCCGCCATTGGTCGGGAGGTGGCGAAGCTTCGGAATGCCGGTGGCTTTTTCGAGCAGCGCAACCGGCAAATGGGTCGCGCCATAAAGCCCGCCTGAACTGTAGATAATCGATTCCGGCCGTTTTTTCGCGTCGTCAATCAGATCCTTGAGGGTCTTGTATGGTTGCTGCTCGTTGACGACCACGAGGACCGGGTCGGCGGCCAGGCGCGCCAGCGGAATGAAGTCGGCGCGCGTGGTCTTGGGCTGCCGTCCGAACAGCTTGTCGACTTCCTCGTAGCCGGAAATCCCGTTATTGTGGGACAGCAGCGTGTAGCCGTCCGGCTTGGCGCTGGCGCCGACTTGCGCGCCAACTTGGCCGCCGGCACCCGCCTTGGTCTCCACCACTACCGGCTGCTTGACGATCGGCTCGAGCGCCGACGCAAAAGGCCGCGTTACGATATCGTTGACGCCGCCGGGTGGAAACGCGTTGATGATCGTGATCGCGTGCGACGGGAAGGGCTCCTGTGCGAATGCTGGCCCGGCGGCTGCGAGTGCGGTCGTGCCGATGACGAAGCTACGGCGATCCATTGAATCCCTCCAGAATTTCGCGTGGCGAAGGTAGCGCTGCGTCAGCCCTGCACGCGGCCGATGGCATGCACCGCCGCCTCGACTCGCTTGGCGTCTTCGTCCCAGAACTTCGCAAACGCGGCAGAGTCGAGATAGGCCACCTCGTCGCCGATATTGCTGATGGCCGTCTTGAATTGATCGCTGTTCGCCGCCTGCTTGATGGCATCGCCGAGTGTCTTGACGATCGGCGCCGGTGTGTTCTTCGGTGCGAAGACGCCGACCCACAGCGAAAACTCGACGTCGTAACCTTGCTCCTTCAGCGTCGGCACGTCCGGAAGCGATGCCGCACGTTTTGGGCTGAAGCAGGCGATCGCGCGCAGCTTGCCGGCCTTGATCTGCCCGCTCGCCGCGGCGATCGACGACACCAGCACCTGCGAATTATTGCCGAGGATCGCGGTCAAGGCCGGGCCGCCGCCGTTGGTCGGCAGATGTTTCATCTTGATGCCGGCCGCCTGCATGAACAGTGCGGTCGGCAAATGCAAGGCGCCGTAGAGGCCCGACGAGCTGAAGGTCAGCTTGTCGGGATTGGCTTTGGCATCGGCGACAAGCTCTTTCACGTTCTTGTACGGTTGCTGATCGTTGACCAGCAGAACCATCGGCCCCGACGTCAGCCGTGCGATCGGGATGAAGTCAGCGCGCGTGAACTTGGGCTGGCGATCGAACAGCTTGTCGACTTCCGCAAAGCCCGAGATCGACACGATGTGGATGAGTATCGTGTAGCCGTCGGGCTTGGCGCTGGCGGCGACCTGTCCGCCCAATGCACCGGCCGCGCCGGCCTTGGTTTCGATAATGCAGGGTTGCTTGAGAATGGGTTCGAGAAGCGCCGCAAGAGGACGGCCGACGACGTCGGCGGCGCCACCGGGCGGAAACGGATTGATGAATGTGATGGCGTGGGACGGATAAGTGTCCTCGGCGAACGCGGGGCGAATGCCGAGAGCCGCGGCGGTGGCAGCGCTGCCAGCAACGAAACTGCGTCTATCCACGTGAATCCTCCCTGGAAATGCTTGTTATTGCCGGGCTTTGGGCCGGCCTTGTTGTTGGGTGGGATGCTATCGCCCGGCGTGGTGGGCAATCAAGCATCAATGATTGCCACGGCGCGCGTCCAGCCGGCCGAACCGCCACGCACTTTCACCGGAAAACAGCTGACCATGAAGCCTTTGGACGGCAAGGCCTCCAGATTGTGCAGCTTTTCGATGTGGCAGTAACCGATCTCGCGGCCGGCACGATGGCCCTCCCAGATCAGCGATGCGTCATGCGTGTCAGCATATTTCTTCATCGTGTGGATGAACGGCGCGTCCCAGCTCCAGCCGTCGGTGCCGGTGACGCGCACGCCACGTTCCAGCAGATAGAGCGTGGCCTCGCGTCCCATGCCGCAGCCTTTGGAAACATAATCGGGCCGGCCGTAGGCGGTGCCGGCGCTGGTATTCACCACGACGATGTCGAGTGGCGACAGCGTGTGACCGATCCGCTTGAGTTCGGCTTCGACATCTTTGGCGGTCGCCACATAGCCGTCGGCGAAATGACGGAAGTCGAGTTTCACGCCGGGGTTGAAACACCAATCCAGCGGCACCTCGTCGATGGTCATCGCACGCTTGCCGCCATCCATCGTCGAGGCGAAATGGTACGGCGCATCGAGATGTGTCGTGCAGTGCGTCGACAGGCGAACCCATTCGAAGCCCCAGCCTTCGCCGTCCGGTAAATCCTCCTTTTTCAGTCCGGGAAAGAATTTGAGGATGTCGGGCGCCGTCGCCTCGTGATCGAGATACTCGATCTTGGGGCCGTAGCCGGGAGGATCGGCCGCGACGTCGTTCTCGAGTGGTACGGAAATGTCGATCACTTGGCGCGGCATGGCGGGACTCTTCCGATTTTCTTCCGGCCGGACGTGTTCCGGCGTTCGATCACTTGCTAGGCTCAACCATTAATGACGTGGATGTCCGGCACAAGACCTATGCCGGGGCCGGACGGTCAAGAGGGAGTTTTGCTATGCCTGCTTATTGGGTTGCGCGTTCCAGGGTCAACGATCCGGTCGAATACAAGAAGTACACGGACCTTGTGCCCGGCATCATTGCGAAGTTCGGCGGCAAGGTGCTCGCCCGTGGCGGACGTTTTCAGATCATGGAAGGGCCCGACAAATTCCACCGTTTCATCGTGATCGAATTTCCGACTTTGGAGCAAGGCGTCGCCTGTTTCACATCGCCGGAATACGACAAGGCTGCGGCCTTCCGGCGCAGTGGCGCGGGCGAGGTCGAAACGATCATGGTTGAAGGCGTCTAGTCGTCCCATTTCCGCACTTGTGCCACTGGCGTGGGCAGGCCGGTTGGGCTAAAAATCCCGCAAAACAGCAATAATCGGGGAGGGATAACATGTTGCGATATCTGAAATCGTGGGCGTTTGCCGGCGTGGTGAGCGCGGCTGCGCTCGCCGCCGTTCTGGCGGTGCCCGCCACTGCGCAAGACAAGCAACCGATCAAGATCGGTTTTGGCATTGCCGAGACCGGCCCGTTGGGGCCGAACGGCAAGTCGGCGCTGCTTGCGATGGAAATCTGGGTGGAGGAAACCAATGCCAAAGGCGGCCTGCTTGGCCGGCCTGTGCAACTCGTCCACTATGACGATCAGAGCAATCCGTCGACGGTGCCGGGCATCTACACCAAGCTGCTCGATGTCGACAAAGTCGACCTGATCGTCGGCGGCTACGGCACCAACATGCTCGCGCCGGCGATGCCGGTCGTCATGCAACGCAAGAAGACGTTCCTCGGTCTCTACGGCCTGGGCGTCAACAGCGATTTCAAATACGACCGCTACTTCGCCATGATCCCGTCGGGCCCGGAGCCGAAGACTTCGTTCACCAAGGGCTTCTTCGATACCGCGATGGCGCAAAATCCGAAGCCGACCACGGTTGCGATCGTGGCAGCGGACGCAGAATTTTCCAAGAATGCATCGGACGGCGCGCGTGAAAACGCCAAGAAGGCGGGGCTGAAGATTGTCTACGACAAGAGCTATCCGCCATCGACCACCGACTTCTCGCCGATCGTGCGCGCGATTCAGGCGACGAATGCGGATCTGGTGGTGATCTGCTCCTATCCGCTCGACTCGGTCGGCATGGTACTGGCGGCGAACGAAGCCAAGCTCAACCCGAAGATGATCGGCGGCGCCATGGTCGGTCTGCAATCCACCGTGTTCAAGACCAAGCTCGGCCCCGCGCTCAACGGCTATATGAACTACGACTTCTGGTTGCCGGCGAAGTCGCTGATGTTTGACGGCACCGAAACGTTTCTGAAGAAATATCAGGAACGCGCGGCCAAGGCGGGCGTCGACCCGCTCGGGTTCTACATGGCGCCGTTCAGCTATTCCTATCTCGATGTGCTGGGCAAAGCGATTACCGCCACCAAAAGCCTCGACGACTCCAAGCTTGCCGACTATCTGCGCAAGACGACGTTCAAGACCATTGTCGGGGATGTCTCGTTCGGCAAAGGTGGCGAATGGGCGAAGTCGCGGGTCTTCCAGGCCCAATTTCGCGGCATCAAAGGCAACGGCGTCGATCAGTTCAAGACAACCGATACGTTGGCCATCATTACGCCGGCTGAATACAAGTCCGGTAACGTGATCTACCCGTTCGAAAAGGCCCGGCAATAGCGCGTCCCACCGGATTGCCCACGATTTTGGCTCGAAAACTTGTGGCGCGGCACCCGCCGCGCCACTGCGTTTTGCGGTGCGCAAAACCGCGTTTTGACCGCGTTTTATAGGCCCATTGTCGGGTAGACCGTGGCTTCGCGCGCTGTCATTATTAGCCACCAAAAAAGAACGAAGCCTATTGGGAGGAGACCATATGGTGCGTCATTTCAAATCTCGGACTTTAGCCGGCATCGCAGGGACTGCGGTCGCTGTCGCCGCCTGCGCAATGTTCGTTGCGACTGCCACGGCGCAGAACAAGGAGCCGATCAAGATCGGTTTCAGCATGGCGCAAACCGGTCCACTTGGACCGAACGGGCAGCAAGCTCTGCTCGGCATGAAGATTTGGGAAGAAGAAACCAACGCCAAGGGTGGTCTGCTCGGGCGTCCGGTCAAACTGGTCTATTACGATGACCAGTCGAACCCGTCGACGGTGCCCGGCATCTACACCAAGCTGCTCGACGTCGACAAAGTTGACCTGGTGGTTGGCGGCTATGCGACCAACATGGTCGCGCCGGCAATGCCCGTCGTCATCCAGAAGAAGAAGACGTTCATCAGCCTGTTCGCGCTTGACGTGAATGCACGACTTCAAATACCCGAAATATTTCTCGGTGCTGCCGACCGGACCGAAGACCAAGCCGTCGTTCACCGAAGGCTTCTACCAGGTCGCGATGCAGCAGAATCCGAAGCCCACGACGGTCGCATTGACCTACGAGGACGCGGAATTCTCGCAAAACGCGTGCGAAGGCGCGCGTCAGAACGCCAAGACCTTCGGCGTCAAGATCGTCTACGACAAGAGCTTCCCATTTAACTCGCCCGATCTGTCGCCGATCGTGCGCGCGCTGCAGGCCTCAAACGCCGATCTTGTCATCGTGTGCTCCTATCCGCTCAGTTCAGTAAACATGGTACAGGCGATAAAAGAAGCAAACTACAAGCCGAAGATGGTCGGCGGTGCGATGGTCGGCCTGCAGGCGACCGTGTTCAAGAACAAGCTCGGGCCGAAGCTCAACGGCATCGTGAACTATGAGACCTGGGTGCCGACCGAAAAATCGATGGCGCCGGCCGCGGACTTCTTCAAGAAGTACCAGGCGCAGGCTCCCGCCGCGAAGGTGGATCCGCTCGGTTACTATCTCGGAGGGTGGGGTTACGCCTACATCAACATGCTGGGCGAAGCGATTGCCGCAACCAAGAGCGTCGACGACGACAAGATTGCCGAGTGGCTGCGCAAGACCCCCCACAAAACCATCATGGGGAACTGGAGTTACGGCCCCGGCGGTGAGTGGACCAAGTCGGGCATGATGCAGGTGCAGTACCACGACATCAAGGAAGGCGCTGGCCTCGAGACCTGGAAGGGCATGTCCTACCAGACCGTGCTCACGCCGGCGGACCTGGCGACCGGCAAGGTCGTCTATCCGTTCGAGAAGGTGAAGTAACAAACTTCACTTTCACGACGAAATAAAAAACGGCGCGGGAGCATTTCCCGCGCCGTTTTGCTTTGTCTTCTGTCATCACCGGGCTTGTCACCGCACCTCGGGTTTACCCGACTTGCGGCTCACAAAACTGCGGAAGCCGGGCAGGCCCGACTTCCGACGGGATCCCGCTTAGGGACGTACAACGTCTTCCTAAACGAGATGGCCGGGACAAGCCCGGCCATGACAAATACTGAGGTCTGTGATCAACCTCACATCCCCAGATAAAATTGCCGGATCAGGTCGTTGTTATTGAGCTCGTCGGCCGAGCGCCCTTCAAAGGCGATCTTGCCGTGCACGATCACATAGCCGCGGTCGGCAATGCGGATGGCCTGCGTGAAGTTCTGTTCCGCCATCAGCACCGTGAGCTGGTAGTGATCCTTAAGCTGCTTGATGGCGTCGATGGTGCGGGCGACAAGCAGGGGCGCGAGGCCGACCGAAGGCTCGTCCACCAGGAGGATACGCGGCGCCAGCATCAGCGCGCGCGCCAGCGCCAGCATCTGCTGCTCGCCGCCGCTCATGCTGCCGGCAAGCTGACGTCGCCTTTCAGCCAGGCGTGGAAATGCTTCAAAGGCGAAATCGAGATTGGTCTTGATCTGCGCGCGCGCCTTGGCGCGGAAGGCGCCGAGCAGCAGATTTTCTTCCACCGTCAGCTTCGGGAAGAGACGGCGGCCCTCCGGCACCAGCGCAATGCCGAGATCGACAATAGCTTCGGTCGGCATGCCGATCAGGTCGTGTTTGACGCCATCGATTTCGGCAGTGATACGGCCGGCAACGGGCCGCACGATGCCCATGATGCATTTCATCAATGTGCTCTTGCCGTTGCCGTTGGTCCCGAGCAGCGCCACCGTCTCGCCGGCCTTGACGTTGATCGAGACGTCCTCGATGACGCGCACCGAGCCATAGGCGGCGTTGACGTTCTCGATGGTGATGCTACTGGCCAAGATACGCCCTCACCACTTCGGGGTCGCGCACCACATCTTCCGGCTTGCCGTCGGCGATTTTCTTGCCGGACACGAGCACAGCGAGGCGCTGCGAGAAGCTCATCACCGCGCTCATGATGTGCTCGATCAGGATGATGGTGATGCCGCGTTCGTTGAGCTGGACCAGCAGCGCCAGGATGTCCTCGATTTCGGAGTGCGACAGGCCGGCCATCGATTCATCGGCGATCAGCAGCTTCGGCTCGGCTGCCATGGCGCGCGCCAGCTCGAGTTTTCGCATCTCGACCTGGGTGAGATCGCGCGGCATCTGCCTCGCCTTCTTCAGCAGGCCCACCATTTCCAGCAGCTCGTGACAACGCCCCTCAAGGTCGCTGTGGGCGTGCAGCATGCCTTCTCGCGCACGGACGGTGTAAAGGAGAGGGATGCGCAAGTTATCGGCAAGCGTCATACTGTGGAACGGGCGTGGCAACTGGAAGCTGCGCGCGACGCCCCGATGGGTGCGTTCATGCGCGGCCAGGCCATCGATCGCCTGACCGTCGAACACGACGCTGCCGGTCTCGTTCTGCAACGTCCCGCAGATGCAGTTGACGAGGGTGCTCTTGCCCGAGCCGTTGGGCCCAATCAATCCGAGCCGCTCTCCGGGCATGACTTCAAGTTCGATGCCGTCGAGCGCGACAAAGCCGCCGAACCGCTTGCTGATATCGTCGACGTGCAGAAGCGCGGTCATGACCGCCTCCGGCGCAAGCGGTCCTGCACCAGCCCAACCAGTCCGTTGGGCGCGATGATCACAAAGGCGACCAGCATCAGGCCGACGATCAGCAGGTTGACTGCCGACGAGATCGTCACCGTTGCATATTGTTGGGCAGAGCCCAGAAGGATGGAGCCGACCAGCGGCCCGATCCAGCTGGTGGTGCCGCCGATCATCGGCATGGCGATTGAGTTGACCGCGTATTCAAGGCCGAACGCAGAAGCGGGCTGCAAATAGCCGATGTAATAAGGGAAGGGCGCGCCGGCCATGCCCATGAAGGCGCCGGACAGCGTCGTCGCGATCAGCTTGAGACGAAGCGTCGGGACGCCGCAAGCTTCGGCCGCCAGTTCGTCGTCGCGAATGGTGGCGAATCCGAAGCCGAGCTGCGAGCGTTCGATGATGCGCGCGGCATTGAGGGCGATCACCGCCAGCAGCAGCATCAGCGCGAACAGATATTCGATATAGTTGATCTGAATGCCCGCGAATTCCAGGCTGTCCGGACGAATAATGTAGGCGCCGCGTGAGCCGCCGACGAAGTCCCAGTTGACCACCAAAGTCTGCAACACCACGGCGAGCGCCAGCGTGGCAATGGCGAAGAACGAGCCGCGCAGCCGCAGCGTCAGATAGCCCATGCCGAAGCCGGCGATGCCGGACACGATGCCGCCGATGACAATGAGAACCGGGATCGGGAGCGGGAACGCCCAATCGAGAAAATGAAACGACATGCAGCTAGAGTCGGTAAAACAGAATTCAAAGGATTGCGGATCGAACTTGTGCAGTGCGACCGATGAATAGGCGCCCATGGCGAAAAAAGCGGCCGAGCCAAAGTTCACATAGCCGCAATAGCCACCGAGGATATTCCAGGCGGTCGCCAGCACGATGAATTGCAGGATCGTGTAGCAAGCAAAAAACAGATAATCGACCTGGAACCAGTGCGCGAATGCCATGAACAGCGCGCCGATTGCAATTGCGATGAGGGAGAATTTTGTCGTGCTCATGGCCTTCACCGTCCCAAAAGGCCCGCTGGCCGAAAGGCCAACGTGAGCAGGAGGAAGCCGAAGGCCACGGCCGGCGCCCACGAAGGACCGTAGAACGTCGCCGTGATGCTTTCGACGACACCAAGCAAGAGTGCGGCAATCAGCGTTCCAGGCATGCTGCCGAGTCCGCCGAGCACGCAGATGGCGAACACGCGGCCGATATATTCACGCCCCACCGATGGCTCGACCGGCTGAATGATGATCAGCAGAGCGCCGGCGACCGCAGCCGTCGCGATCGATAGGCCGAAGGCGATGCGTTTGATGCGGATCGGATCGGCCGCCATCAGTTGCAGCGCAAGTTGATCTTGCGACACCGCCATGATGGCGCGGCCGGTGAAGGTGCGGGTGATAACAAGCTGGATCGCGCTGAACAGCGCCAGCGCCACCAGACACGGCACCAGCATGCGCAGCGGCAGATCGACAATCCCGATGTGGATGCTGGGCCCGATATAGGCGGCTTCGACGTAGCGGTAATCGACGCCGAAGACCAAAATCAGCGTCACCTCGGTGACGAACAGCAGGCCGAAGAAAAACGCCAATCCACGCAGGGATTCCTGGCCCCGGCGTTCGAACGACAGGTAGTAGACCTGATAGACGAGTGTGCCGAGCACGTAGAAGAACGGCAGCATCAATATGCTGACGATGATCGGATCGACGCCGAAATTGATGTTGATGAAGTACGCGAGATACGAGCCGAGAATGACGAAGGCCGGATGCGCGATGTTGACGATGTCGAGCATGCCGAACGAAATCGAAATGCCGGCGGTGACGGCAGCGTAGAAATCCGCCGAGCAGGAGCCCGGCGGCAATCGCGTTCAGTAACAAATCCCAGGAAATATCCATGCCGCTCTCAACCGGCGCATACGCCCACTGTGCCGGTCTACTTTCCCCTCTAAGTCCCGTTTCTTCTTGGTCCGATGCTCATTGCCGCGTTTCCGGACGTCGCGCCGCAGTTTGCAGGAAGGCCGCAGGCTTGGCTAGTCCGTCGATTGATTGGCGGTAGCCCGTTTTGCGCGACAAAATGAAACGCCCGCCGTGGGCTGCTGCCGCGCGGCGGGCGCTTCGATGATCGGTCGGTTACGCGGCGGCGGATTGCGGCCGGACGCCGGCGGGCAGCGTCATCGGCTTGTTGGCGCTGTCCTTGAACTCGACGGTCATGAAGACCATTTCGCGGTCGCCGAGATTTTCCAGGTCGTGCACCTTGAACTCGCCTTTGCCATAGCTTTCATGCCGTGTTTCGCCCGGCTGATAGGTGTATTCGACGATGGTGCCGTCATGCACGTGCTGGCGGGCCCGGCCGCCGGAGACGGCGGTCCAGAAATAATCGAGCACGTGCCGGTGGAAGCCGATGCGCTCGCCCGGCGCGAGGCGGATGATCCACACGCGCGTGCGCTCGTTTTCCGACAACAACGTGGAGCCGACGCACGGGTTCGGATTCTGGCTCTCGCGCTCGAACTCGGCGGCAATATCGGCCGGCCACTGCGACATTCCCTTTTTCTCGGCCTGCTTCTCGCGCATGGTCAGGGCCATGTGAATTCCTCCAATGCGGTTGGCGGTCATATATAGGATAAATGCGTACACGGAAAGATCGGGGCTGAGCCATTGACCGGAGCTCGTCTAAAGCGCGCAATCATTGTGGGTGGCTCGATGAGCGGCCTGCTGAGCGGCCTTTTGCTCAAGCGGGCCGGGTGGGCGGTAGATATTTACGAAAGGGTCGACAGCGAGCTGTCGGGGCGCGGCGCGGGCATCGTGGCGCAGGCCGAACTGATCGAGCGGCTGCGCGGGCTTGGGCTCGCCACCGACGCGCTCGGCGTGCACATCACAACCCGCAAGATTCTCGATGCGCAGGGACGCCTGACCCAGCAAATCGAATGTCCGCAGGTGCTGACGGCATGGGAACGCGTCTATCGCTTGCTGCGCGATGCCTTTCCGCCCGAGCGCTATCACCGCGGGCGCGGCCTCGCCAAATTTTCCCAGGATGCGGATATCGTACGGGCGCATTTTTCCGATGGCGAAATCATCGAAGCGGACCTGCTGGTGGGTGCCGACGGCATTCGTTCGACCGTTCGCCAGCAATGTCTGCCGGACGTCATGCCACGTTATGCCGGCTATTCGGCCTGGCGCGCGCTGATCGCGGAGTCCGATTTTCCGCCCGACGTTCACCGCGAGTTGTTCGAGTTCATGACGTTCGGTCTGCCATCGGGCGAACAATTCCTCGGCTATCCGGTCGCGGGGCCTGACAACGATCTCCGTCCGGGCCATCGCCGTTACAACGTGGTCTGGTACCGGCCGGCCGACGAGGCAACCAAGCTGAAATGGTTGCTGACCGACGAGCGCGGCGTGACGCACGCGATTTCAATTCCGCCGCCACTGATCCGCCGCGAGGCGATCGCGGAAATGCGCGCCGATGCCGAGCGGCTGGTCGCGCCGCAATTTCGTCAGATCGTGCGGCTGATTCAGGAGCCGATCCTGCAACCGATCTACGATCTGGAATCGCCGCGCATGGCCTTCGGCCGGGTGGCGATGGCGGGCGATGCCGCCTTCGTTGCGCGCCCGCATGTTGCGGCCGGCGTTTCCAAGGCGGCGGATGACGCAGCGGCGCTCGCGGAAGCCTTGCAGAGGGAGCCTGATGTCGAGAGCGCGCTCAAACGTTTTGAAGCGGCGCGGCTTCCGGAAAACTACCGGATCATCGAGCGCGCGCGCCACCTCGGCGCTTATCTGCAGGCAAGCCGCACGCAGGAAGAGCAGGCGCGCGCCGGCCGGCACAGCGACGACGCGGCGGTGATCGCCGAGACGGCGGTGCTGGATTTCCTGTACGCGTGAGTTGTAATTGTCAGGTTACAGAAATTCGCGTTCTTTGTTGAAGGGCGCGTCCATCGTGTAGCCATGTGCGGCGCGGTAGCCGTCATAACGGTACCCCTTGTATTCCAGCACAATGGATACAACGAACGCGATGAGCACCATGGCGACGATGAACTCCGCCAGACCCGGTATGGGATATTGCATCAGGCCGCTGGCAACCGCGCCGGCGGCAAAGAAATAGACGAAATAGCCTGCCGTTTTGTGATAGGCCTCGAACGTACGACGGCGCGTTGTCATGTTGTAATGGTCGCCGAACCAGGTCTTCGGATCGTTCGGATCGGCGGAGTAATAATTCTTCCCGCCGTGCTTGCCTCTGAGCCAGCCGCCCATGATCTGCAAACATCCGAGCGTGACGGTCGTCAGGCCGAACATCGAATGCAACGACCCGCTAAAGCCGCCGCTGACCGTCACGGCGACAATGGCTCCTGCGAGCGCCAGACTGATCGAAAATATCAGCCCGTACTTGTGGACGCTGAACCACCACCACTCGATATTCTTGATGCTGACTTTGCGGTGCAAGCCGGTCAGCGTCGGCTTCGGTTTACCGAAACGAATGGTGATGATGCAGATCGGAACCAGCACGAACCAGACCGCGACCATCAGGAAGGCGTGATAATCCCAATGAACCGGGATGGTCGTTCCCAGAAAATCAAAATGCACTTCCCTCGGAATGTGTGGCTGAACCCCGAACAATACCCCCTCCGCCGTTTTCAAACTTTGAATTTTGTGCCTGGTGAATGCGGCAGATTGGATATTAGCATAAAGTGCCTCTCTATCGAGCCGCTCAAGATTTAGCTCACATCCCTAGCAGCTTCTTGGCATTGCCGCCGGCGAGCGCGGCGCGGGTGCTGTCGTCGAATCCGTCGACCGAATTGATATGGCCGATCGGATCATATTCCAGCATATCGAACGGATAGTCGGTGCCCATGACGATGCGGTCGGCGCCGAAGGTGTTCACCAGCGCCTCGAGCTGATGCGGCGTGAAGACAACCGTGTCGAGGTAGACGTTCCGCCGCAGATAGGTTGTCGGCGGGTTCGGCAGATTGCCGTGCGAATCCGACCGCGCGCCCCAAGCGTGATCGATGCGTCCGGAATAGGCACCGAGGAAACCGCCGCCGTGCACGGCCAGAACGCGAAGCTTGGGATGCCGTTCGAAGACGCCGTCGAAGATCAGGTAGTGCAACGCCACGGTCGTATCGAGCGGGTTGCCGATCACGTTGTTGAAGTAGAAACGCCCGAAACGCTGCGGCTGGGTGAAACCGGTTGGGTGGATCAGCACCAGTGCGTCGAGTTCCTCGGCCTTCTTCCAGAACGGCGCGAAAGCTGGGTCGGATAGCTCCTTGCCGTTGACGTTGGTGAGAATTTCGACACCCTTGAACTTGAGCTGCTTCATGCAACGCTCAAGCTCTTTCGCCGCCTCGTTGCCGTCCTGCATCGGCACGCCGCCGAGCGCAACCAGCCGGTCACTATGCTTGCCAATATATTCGGCAATACCGTCGTTGAGGGCACGGGCCGCCTGCACGCCGATGTCGACGGGCAGGTAGTAATAGATCTGCGGCGGCGCCGGGCAGATGAGCTGCATGTCGACGCCCATCTCGTCCATCACGCCAAAGCGCTCGTCGGTCGTGCGATGCGCGTGCGGATATCGGCAGCCTGCTTGGCCATCAGGGCCTGCGTCTCCGGCGTCGAATCCGCGACCAGCGGATCGGTGGATTGCTTGAGATGCGGCGTCACGATCTCGGCGACGCGCGGCACCGCGACATGCGCGTGCATATCGACGGTGAGGCTTTTCGGCCGCGTCTCGCGCCCCGGCTTGCCATGCTTGCGCGCAGCGGTGTTGGCGTACTTGTTCCAGATCTCAGCCATTTCGCATTGCCTCTGTTGTTGCGCGCTGCGCGGCTCTCGCCGGGCATTGCCGCGTCATGTGGGAAAACGTCCTAGAACACCCCGAGGTGCTGGCGCAAATCGACGCCGTCTTTTTCGAGCTTGGCGGGAGTAGAGACCACCGCCACGCGCCCGGTGTTGAGGATGACGATGTCGTCGGCGACGTCGAAGACGAGCTTGGGGTTCTGCTCGACCAGCACGATCGACAACCCGCTTTGCTTGCAGCTTGCGGATGGTCGCCATCACCTCGGCGACGATCTGCGGTGCGAGGCCTTCCGACGGCTCGTCCATCAGCAGGACGCGCGGATTGCCCATCAGCGCGCGGCCGATCGCCAGCATCTGCTGCTCGCCGCCGGACAGATGCGCGGCGATCTGCTTGTGCCGCTCATGCAGACGCGGAAACATCGCGAACACGGTGTCTGCCGTCCACGGTGCGTGCTTGCTGCCGGCATCCGGCTTGCGCGCCGCGACCATCAGGTTCTCGCGCACGGTCAGGCTCTTGAAGATACGGCGGCCTTGCGGCACCAGCGCCACGCCGCGCGCCGCGACCATCTCGGGCGACAGGCCGGTGACCTTGTCGCCGAACACCACAACCTCGCCGCGGCGCGGCGGCAGCAGGCCCATGGTGACATTCATGCAGGTCGACTTGCCGGCGCCGTTGCGGCCGAGCAGGCCGAGCATGCGCGCTTCGCCAAGCTCGAACGAGACATTCGCCAGCACGTGGCTGTCGCCGTAATAGGCATCGATGTTGCTGAGGCTGAGCGCGCTAGTGGCCAAGATAGACCTCCCGGGTGCGCGGGTCGGCCACCACTTCGGCGCGGGTGCCTTCGACGATCACCTCGCCGAAATGCAACAGCGTGATTCGCTCGGCGAATTCCAGCGCCACGTCCATGTTGTGCTCGATCATGACAATGGTCACGTCGCGCGGGATCGCCATCAGGCATTGATGCACGTCGCGCCGCTCGTCGATCGACAGGCCGGCAAAGGGCTCGTCGAGCAGCAGCACCTTCGGATTCTGCGCCAGCGCCATGGCGATCTCGACGCGGCGGCGCTCGCCGTAGGAGGTCTGCGTGAGCGGCCGCTCGGCGATATGAGCGAGGCCGACGCGTTGCAGCGCCGCAAGTCCGTGCTCGATCAGATGGCCCTGGTGCTTGATGTCGGTCAGCGGATTCCAGCGCGCCGGCGACAGGCCGAGCAGCGCCAGCGACACATTGTGGATGATGGTGTCTTGCGCGAAGAGGGTGATGATCTGGTAGGTGCGCGCCATGCCCATATGCGGCCGGCGCCGGCTCGGCACCTTGGTGATGTCCTGGCCGAACAGGTGGATCGAACCCTTGTCCGGGCTGAGCTCGCCGGTGATCAGGTTGAACAGCGTGGTCTTGCCGGCGCCGTTCGGGCCGATGATCAGGCGGCGCTCGCCCGGCTCGACGTCTAAATTGACCTCGTTGGTGACGTGCAGGCCGCCGAATGCCTTGCACAGACCGGAGACGGTGAGCGCGCTCATGGTTTGCCCTCCGCCGCCGTCTGCTTGCGGGCCGCGCCGAACTTGCGCCAGGCAAGCCGCCACAGCCGCGCGCTGCCCGGCACCAGTCCCTCCGGCATCAGGATGACGATGGCGACGAAGATGGCGCCGAGCAGGAAATTCCAGCGCTCGATGAAGCCGCTGACGACGCTTTTGACCACCACCACCAGGCCGGCGCCGACGATCGGCCCAAGCAAGGTGCCGGCGCCGCCGGATATCACCATCAACAGCACTTCTGCCGACGAGGTCAGCGCCAGTGTCTGCGGGCTGATGAATTGCGTGTAGTAAACGAACAGGATTCCCGACAGGCTGGTGAGCAAGCCGGAGAATAAACAGGCCCAGAAACGAATGGCCCAGACATGATAGCCGAGCGCGTTCATGCGGCGCGGCTGGTCGCGCGTGCCTTTCAGCGCCGCGCCTAGCGGGGAGCGCACGAAGATCGCAACTGCGATTACCGCAATCACGAAAACGATCAGCGACGTGTAGTAGAAGGCGGCAGCCGATGTTAGCGGGATGCCGAACGGCGTCGGCCGGCCGTGCACGCTAATGCCATTGTCGCCGCCTGTAACGCTGATCCAGCGATAGGCCAGGCCCCACACGATCTGTCCGAGTGCCAGCGTGATCATGATGAAACCGATTCCGGTCGAGCGTAGCGACAGCACGGCAAATGTCGCCATCGACGCCACGCCGGCAAGAAGCGCGCCGATGATCGCGACAGGGTGCCCATAGCCGGCCTGCAAGATATAGCCAGCGGCATAAGCCGAAACACCAAAGAGCGCGGCGTGGCCGAGCGACACCAGGCCGCCGTAGCCCGCGAGCACGTTCAGACCGAGCGCGAACACGGCGTAGAAAAGGATTTGGCTGGCCACGTTGATGTAATAGATGCCGCCCATCCAATAGGGCAGTGTGACGAGCACCAGCGCCGTGACTGCGAGCGCGATAAGACGCCGGCTCATGGCACGAACCTGCCGAACAGCCCCTGCGGACGCAGCAGCAGCACCAGCAGCATCGGCAAGAACAGCACGAAATAGGCGAGCTCGGGAAACATTGCCTGCCCGAAATTGTAGATGAAGCCGACGATGATGCTGCCGACGAACGAGCCGAGCAGGCTGCCCGAGCCGCCGAGGATGACCACCACCAGCGCCAGCGGCAGCATGTCCTGGTCGAGGCCTGGGTAGACCGACAGGATCGGCGCGCCGATGATGCCGGCAAAGGCGGCAAGGCCGGCGCCGAGCGCGAAAACGACGGTGAAGAGCTGCGACACGCGAATGCCGACCACCCGCGCCATATCCGGATCGTCGACCCCGGCGCGGATCATGGCGCCGAGCCGCGTGCGGTCGAGCAGAAGCCAGAGCCCCAAGGCGAACACCATAGCGATGCCGATGACGGCGAGACGATAGAGAGGAAAGACGGCAGGCCCCGCGCGCACCGATCCGGCGAGGAGGTCCGGCGTCGAGACATTGATCGGGTCGCCGCCCCAAACGTACAGGCAAAAATCGGCGGCCATGAAGGAGATGCCGAGCGTCACCAGCACCTGCGCCAGCGGCTGCCCCGGCAATTGGCGTAGCAGCAGGCGCTCGACGACGGCGCCGAACGCAGCCACCAGCAGCGCCGCCAGGAGCGCCGCGGTCCAGAAATCGAATTGGAGGGCGAGAAAACCGCCGATGAAGGTCGCGCCGAAATAGGCGCCGAGCATGAACAGCGAGCCGTGCGTCAAGTTAGGAATACGCATCAGCCCGAAGATCAGCGAGAAGCCCGCCGACAACAGGAAAAGCAACCCGCCGAACGTAATGCTGTTGACGGCCAACACGAGCCATAACGTCATGACCGAAGTGTCCCTCGCGCCTTGAAGGCCGGAAGCAGCGGACGCCGCCTTCCGCGCGGCGCCCGCCGGTTCGGTTTCGTTACGACTTCAGCGGCGGGTAGTCGCGCGAATAGACCGGCTGTTGCAGGAACTTCTTCTCGTCATAGGTCCAGAACTGGCTGACGTTGTGGTAAGTCTTGATCGTCTTGTTCCAGAGCTTGAGGCCGTATTTGGCGCCTTCTTTGCCAAGCTTGCGGATGTAGAAGTCGCCGATCACGTTGCCGAAGTGGTCGAACTTGACCGGCCCGCGCGGCGTGTCGGTTAGATTGACCGACCGCATCGCTTGCACCAGCTTGGTCTTGTCGCTGGAATCGCCGTTGAGCGCCTTGAGGCCCGCTTCCACCACATCGCAATTGACGTAGAGCAGACCGGCATACTGGCCCGGAACGGTATTGAAGTTCTTCAACATGCCGTTGACGAAGCGCTGGTTGCCGTCGTTTGGCAGGTCGAGCGTATATGGAATGCAGCTGGTGAGGCCGATCGCTTCATCGCCATAGCTCTTGAGCAAGGCGTCGTCGCCGCCGGTTTCGCCCGTGACCACTGGGAATTTCAGGCCGGCGCTGGCATAGGCCTTCATGAAGCGCAACGGATTCGAACCGGCGAAGCCCTGGCAGACGCCGTCGCAATCGGCAATTTGCGCGACATAGGGCGTATAGTCCGGCGTGACCAAAGGCGGCCACAGCTTCTTGAGGATCTTGCCGCCGTTGTCCTCGAAGGTCTGCTGGAAACCGCCCATCTGCTCGTAGCCGAAGGCAAAGTCCTCGGAGATGCAGATGACGCGCTTCAGCTTCAACTCCTTGGCGGCGTAGTCCGCCATCGGATGCATTGCCTGAGCGGAGGTCGCGGAGGCGCGGATGAAATACGGATTGGGGCGGCGCTGCGTCATGTCCTCGGCGGCGGCGAGGCTCAGCAGAGGAACCTTGCTCTGCGCGATGTAGTCGGTAATCGCCAGCAGCTCGAAGGCCGCGAGCGGTCCGAGGATGGTGTCGACCTTGTCGCGCTCGACCAGTTCCTGCGCCTTGGTCTTGGTGCCGGCAGGATTGCCGCCGGTGTCGGCGGAGAAGAATTCGATATCGCGTCCGGCGATCTTGTTGTTGTGCTCTTTCAGCCAGGTGAGCACGCCCTGTTCCATCTGGATGCCGCCCTGCGCGAGCGGGCCGGTCTTGACGGTGAGCAGGCCGAGCTTGAATGGCGCGGCCTGCGCGATCGCCGGGGCCGGGAAATTGAAGGCCGCGGCTGCGACGCCGGCGGCCGTACCGGCCGTAAATTTACGACGAGTAATTTTGCGAGACATTGCATTCCTCCCTTTGCCGCCCCTGCCGGGGCTCAATTTTGATAGGCCGTGATACCCGGCCTTGTTTGATGCGACGCGATGTCAATTCCGGGCCGCTCACCCACCACAGCGGTCCGACCGATCCCATCATCGGCCAAGCCATTCCTCGATGTAAAGCCCGGTTGGGTGCGGCCACCCGGCGCGGCCCACCTGCTGAAATAGGCAAGCGAATGGCGCGATCATGAACGCGCGTGTCCGGCGCTAAATTCCGAGGTAGCTGGACTTGATCTCGTCATTAGCACGCAATTCCTCCGGCTTGGCGGAATAGACCACCTGTCCCTTGCTCATGACGTGCACGTAGTCGACGAGCTTGAGCGCGAGATGCGCATTCTGCTCAACCAGCAGGATGGACAGGCCTTCTTTCTTGAGCGTGCCGATCGCCTCCCAGAGGCCCTGGATGATGATCGGCGCCAGTCCTTCGGATGGCTCGTCCATGATCAGGCAGTCGGGGTTCGTCATCAGCGCGCGGCCGATCGCCAGCATCTGCTGCTCGCCGCCGGACAATGTCTTGGCGCGCTGGGAGCGGCGCTCCTGCAGGCGCGGAAACAGCTTGTAGACGCGCTGCAAATTCCAGCCGTGCCGGTCGGGACTGCGCTCGGCCACCAGCAGGTTCTCTTCCACGCCGAGCGTCGGGAAAACGCGCCGGCCCTGCGGCACCAGTCCCATGCCGCCGC
Source organism: uncultured Alphaproteobacteria bacterium (assembly GCA_963819915.1). Taxonomy (GTDB): domain Bacteria; phylum Pseudomonadota; class Alphaproteobacteria; order Rhizobiales; family Xanthobacteraceae; genus Pseudolabrys. The sequence goes on along the minus strand of CAWFXX010000004.1, from coordinate 252,729 downwards.
GCACGGTTTCGAACGATGCCTGATGTGTAATGTCGCCGCCCTTGAAGACGACCTTGCCGCGGCGCGGCGGATTGAAGCCCACGATCGAATTCACCAGCGTGGTCTTGCCGACGCCGTTGCGGCCGAGCAGGCCGAGGATCTGGCCCTGCTCCAGTTGAAGCGACAGGCCCTGCAGGACGTAAGCGTCGCCGTAGTAAGTGTGAATGTCCTGGACTTCGAGAATGGCCATGGGCTAGAGCCTGATCGGTTTAGAATGGAACACTTTGCTCACCTCGCATTTTGCCAGCGCATGATCCTTTCCGAAAACCGGCGCCCACTTTTCGGGATCATGCGCTAGTCCGTCCCCAGATAGATTTCCTGCACCCGGGCGCTCGAATGAATTTGCTGCGGCGTGCCGGATTCCAGAATCTCGCCGAAATGCAGAACGGAAATCTTGGAGGCGACGTCGAACACCACGTCCATGTCGTGCTCGATCAGAAGAATTGCGAGTTTCGGGTCGAGCTTCATCAGGAACTCGGCCATTTCGGTGGATTCGCCCGACGACAGGCCGGCGGCCGGTTCATCAAGAAGAAGTATTTTCGGGTCGCTGGCGAGCCCCAGCACAATTTCGAGCTGCCGCTGTTCGCCGTGCGACAGGTTACGGACTTCCGTGTCCTTGCGATCGAGGAAGTTCGCCTGCTCGAGCAGATGCTGAGCCTTGTCGTAGACGTCCTTGTACGACGACAGGAAGCGCCACATCACGAATTTCGACGGCCGCAGCCCTTTGATCGCAAGCAGAACGTTGTCGAGCACAGTGAGTTTCGGAAACAGGCTGGTGACCTGGAACGTGCGCGCCATGCCGAGCGCGGTGCGCCGGTGACTCGGCCACGTCGTGACATCCTGCCCGAAGAGCAGAACTTGCCCGGACGTCACCGGATAGATGCCGGTGATCAGATTGAACAGCGTGGTCTTGCCGGCGCCGTTCGGTCCGATAATGGCCTGGCGGTCGCCCGGCATGATGCGCAGCGTGACTTCGCGCGTGGCCTGCAAGCCGCCGAAGCTCTTGCAAAGTCCCTTGAGTTCGAGTGCCGGGATCCTGGCCGCCGTTCGTTTGAGTGTCGATGCTCACGCGCACATCCTCTGCATTCAATAAAGTGCCGGAGCCCGTTGCCGGGCTCCGGCGCTCAACATTTATTCGCAGTACTTACAGGGCGGGAAGTCCTTGTTGTACACCGGCTGTTGCAAGAACTTGTCCTTGCCGTAGGTCCAGATACTGGCTGACGTTCGGATAAGTCTTGATCACGGTGTTCCAGAGCTCGTCCTTGTCGTAGCCGAACATCTTCGTCTTCTCGACTTTCTTGATGTAGATGTTCTCGACCGGGTTGCGAGTCTTCGAAGTGGACGGGTCCGCGCACAGCGTCGATCTTCAGCCCCGACATGATCTCGACGAACTTGTCCGGCCCTGGGTATTTGCCGCCGGCCTTCTTCATCGCCTCATCGATGATCTCCGCCGTCGTGTAATTGGCCTCCGAGTAATAGGACGGCACCTTGCCGTACTTGGCGCGGTAGGCCTTCACAAAGTCTTCGTTCTTCTTGGTGGTCGATCGCGGCGCTGTACATCAACGACGACACGTCGCCGACACCTCGTCGCCCATGAAGGGCAGCACGAATTCGTCATAGCTGGTGCCGCCACCGATGATCGGCTTCTTGAAGCCCGAAGCGCGCAGCTGCTTCGGGAACTGCAATGCCATCGGTCCCGACCATCAGGCTGAAGATTGCATCGGCGTCGGCTTTGATCTGCGGAATGTACGGTCCGAAGTCCTTGTTGCCGAGCGGCGGCCAGATCTTCTGGATTACCTTGCCGCCGCAATCCTCGAATGCCTTCTGGAAGCCGCCGACCTGTCTCGTAGCCGAACGCGTAGTCGGCGGCGATGGTGATCACTTTCTTGTAGCCCTGGTCGCAGGCCCATTGGCCGATCGCGTGTGTCGGCTGCGAACTGGTCCAGGTGGTGCGGAAGAAATACGGATACTTGGTCAGCTGGCGCTGCGTCAGATCGTCAGCCGCCGGAACGGAAGAGATGTAGAGCGTCTTCTCCGCAGTTGCTCACCGGAGCCAGCGAGTAGCCGGTCGAAGCGAGCAGAGCCGCCGATAAACATTTGCACCTTGTCTTGCAGGATCAGCTTCTTGGCCTTGGTGACCGCCGCGTCACCCTTGCCCTGGTTGTCCTCGACGATGAACTTGACATCGGCACCGCCGAGCTTGTTGCCGTGCTCGTCGAGATACATCTCGAAGCCGTTGACCATGTCCTTGCCGATCTGGGCAAAGATTCCGGTCATCGGCGCGATAAAGCCGATGCGGAGTTCTTCGGCGCTTGGCCGGAGCGTTCATGCCCAACCGAGCACGAGACCGCCGAGCAGGATGGGGTCAGCTTTCGTCGCAATGTGTTTGCCATTTTCGTCCTCCCGTGTTGTCATGGCCTTCCCTCACCGATCAGGAAGGCGTAGGTGCCAGTTTCTCCGTCGCCGCCGGCTTTGATCGCTTGTCAGATGAACCGCGGGCCTGCGAATCCTCGCCGGAATGCCCATCAAGCCGGTCGGCAGATACAGGATCGTCAGCACGTAAACGCCGCCGAGCACGTACTGCCACCACGGCACCAGCGTGCTGAGATACTCGCGCAGGCCGAACACGATCGCCGAGCCGATTGCCGCCGCCGACCAGCGTGCCGGCGCCGCCGAGCACCACCATCAGCAGCGCGTCGACCGATGTCGTGAGCACGACTGTTTCCGGGCTGACCAGTCCGTTGGTGTGCGCCCACAACACGCCGGCGAGGCCGCCAAAGGCGCCAGCGATGATGAAGGCGATATATTTGTGCAGCCAGGTGTTGTAGCCGAGGATCTGCATGCGCAATTCGCGCTCGCGGATGCCGGCGAGGCTCCGTCCGAACGGCGACTGCACCAGCACGTAGAGCACGATCAGCGACACGACGAAGAAGCCGTAGACGAGGAAGAAGAATGTCACGCTCGTTGGTCAGATCGAGCCCGAAGTTCGGCCGGCTGTGTGACATTGATGCCGTTATCGCCGCCGGTGAGCGAATTCCAGCGATAGGCGAGGCCCCATACGCATTGTCCGAGCGCCAGCGTGATCATCAGGAAGTAGACGCCGGTGGCGCGGATGGCGAACAGGCCGAAGAACGAGGCGAGCGCCGCGCCGACCAGCATGCCCATGACGACGACCAGCCAGAAATCCCAGCCGAGCCCGATATGGACGCGGGTGGCGAGAACGGCGGTGAAATAGGCGCCGACGCCGAAATAGGCGGCCTGGCCGAGCGAGGCGAGCCCCGTGAAGCCGAGCAGGATGTCGAGGCTCATGGCCAGGATTGCGAACACCAGCGCGCGCGTTGCCAGCAGCACGACGAACGAGCCGGAGTTCGGCACGATGTAGGTCAGCGCAACGAGGCAGTGATCGACAACCAAGAGAATCTTGAGTTTCTGGCTTTTCATGGTCGCGCTCAATCTCGTCCGAACAGGCCGGTCGGCTTGATCGCGAGGATCAGCACCATCGGCGCGTAAAGCGTGAAGTAGGAAACTTCCGGGAACAGCGCCTTGCCGAAATTATCGGCGAGGCCGACGGCGAGTGCGCCGATTGCCGCGCCGCCGAGCGAACCCATGCCGCCGATGATCACGACCGCAAAGGCGAGAGGCAGCATTTCGAAGTCGAGGCCGGGATAGATGCCGAGGAAGGCGCCGCCGATGACGCCGCCGAGCGCGGCGAGAAAGGCGCCGAGCGCGAAGATGAACATCGAAATGCGGTTGGTGTCGATGCCGACGCCGCGCGCCATCTGGGCGTCGTCGACCGTGGCGCGCACCGCCGCGCCCATGCGCGTCTTTTCCATGATCAGCCAGAGCAGCGATGCCGATGACGAGCGCCATGCACGATCATGAACACGCGATAGAGCGGGAAATAGACGCCGCTGACGACGATACTGGTGTTGAGCGCGGCGGCGGATTGATGTCCATGTTGTCGCCGCCCCAGATGTCGAGCGCGGCCTGCTGGAACAGGAAGGCGAAGCCGACGGTGAGCAGCACCTGGCGCAGCACGTCGGTGTCGATCGGCACGATCGGAACGCGACTGAGGATGAAGTACCAGACGGCTGCCGCCAGACGATGACGACGCTGCCGATTGCCCAGCCGCTGACCGATGACGTGGCCCCAGCGCGCGATCGCGAGCCTGGTGAGCACGCCAAGGCCCAGCGCGATTACGGCATTGCGCGCAATCTCAAATCCCTGCGACCGGAGGAACAGGCGTTCCATCAGCAGGCCGAGACGGCGACAGCAAGCGCCGCGATCGGAAGCGACAGCGCCCACGACCCTGTCGCGCAATCACCGACAGCGCGATGTAGCCGCCCCACAGAAAGTAGGAGCCATGGGACAGGTTGACGATCCGCATGACGCCGAAGATCAGCGACAGGCCGCTGCCGACGAGGAACAGCAGCGCGCCATAGGAAATCCCATTGAAAGCCTGAACCACCCAGAATTGCACGTTCACATTTCCCCCTGATCCTTCTGTTACGTCGAAGGTTGCGTGGACCTTACCTTAGGTTCAGTGGGAATGAACACCCCAAATGGCCGCAGCCGGTCATTTGTAAGGTTGCGCCGGCCGGCATCCGCAGTCTCCGCGCGACTAGCGTTTGCCTGCTCGCTTTTTCGGCGGAATGATCGGCAGCAGCAGATAGGGCGTCTTGCCGCGTCCAAAATGCAGGCTCGTCGTGCCGTTAAAAATGGCGGGCGGGCGATCGCGCGGATCGTCGTGCAGGAATGGGCCGCATCCCTTCAGCTCATTCTTGAAATTCGACAGCTTGCCGCCGCTGGCCCCGCCATATTCATAATCCTTGCCGCGGATCGAGAGCCCGACGCGATAGCCGGCCGGCACCACGATCGAGCTCGGCCAGATCTCGATGTCGAGTTCCACCGTCTCGCCTTTCTTGAGCGGCTGCTTCTGGTCGTGGGTGTGATAGGGGCGGTAGGGCTTCGACAACTTCCTGTCGAGCTTGCGGTGCGATGCGCGCAGCCAGCCTTGCGCGATCGGCGTATGCGGATCGATCGCGCCCTGGAATACGATCTCCTTGAGATCCCCGGTGAAGACCCGCAACACGATGAAGAAGTCGGCATCCGCGGTCGACGATGATGCGAACAGTTTCAGCGCCGACGGTCCGGTGATTTCGGTTTCCTGGGCGAGCGGCGGCGTGAGGAATGTCAGACCGTCGCCCATTGATGCGAACTTGAGCTGCGCCACGCCGGACGGCTTTTTGGTCGTCAGCGTCATTGCGGCGGGATCGAGATAGAACTTGGTCCAGCGCGTGCGCTTGAGCGGCCATTCGTTTTCGGCGCGCGGCACGAACTTGTCGATGTGCCGCACCTGCAACAGCACCTTCGGCTGCTTGGACCAGCCGGCTTTCTTGCCGTGCAGGAAATGATCGAAGAAACGCAGCTGCTGTTCGCGGCCGTAATCGGTATAGAAGTGCGTCCAGTGTTCGATCCCGTGCGCCTCCAGCCATTTATGCCTGGAGGCGGCGCGTCCGAAGCCTTCGAAATTCCCGCGCGGGTGCAGGCCTTGGCCGCCCCAATTGGCGGCCGAGAACAGCGGCGTCGTGATCTTGTCCCACTTTGGCGAACGCGCCTTGTGGTAGTCGTCGTCCATCGGGTGCGCGGCAATCTCGGCGCCGAAGTCGGCGCGGTTTCTCGCGAGCTCGGCGTCCGACAATGTTTCCGGTCCGCACACAAGGTCGTTATGCACGCGGCTGCGCTTGCCTTTTTCGCCGGCGCCGTATTGCACGGTCTTGACCTGCATGTCGTACCAGTTCTCCCAGAACGTCGAGAGAATGCCGCCATGATGCGTCATGTCGCGATACCAGTCGGCGGCGCCTTCCCAGATGCACATCGCGGCGAGGTGCGGCGGTTGCAGCGAGGCGACATGCCACTGGTTGATGCCGTAATAGGAAATCCCGTTGAGGCCGACCTTGCCGTTCGACCACGGCTGAACGCCCGCCCATTCGATGCTGTTGTAGAAATCCTGGGTTTCGCGCGGCGAGAAATGATCGATGAAGCCGGGCGAGCATCCGGTGCCGCGCGAGTCGACGCGCACGCAGACGTAATCGTGCGGCACCCATTTTTCCGGGTCGACCACTTCCCAGCTCTGGTAGAGGTTGCTCGATCCCGCCATCACGTCGGGATGTTTCTCGACCATGCGCTGCCATGCGCTCGGATAGCCGTCCTGGAAGGCGAGGCCCTTGGCGTAAGGCCCGTAGCTGAGGATGACGGGAAATTGTCCGTCTTTCACCGGGCGAAAGACGTCGGCGCGCAGCACCAGCCCGTCGTCCATGGTGATCGGAACGTCCCAGTCGATCCGCATGCCGTCGCGGATCTCCGTCCGCTGCTGCAATGACGCCATTACGCTCTCCCCGCATCATTTGGTTGTCGGGCGAGGCTACAGAACGCGGGCGCATGACGCAAGGCATTGTCGTCACCGGGCTTGTCCCGGTATCCCGCTTAGGAGAGCAAAGATGTGCCGTGTAAATCGGGATCGCCGGCACGAGGCCGGCGATGACGATCGAAAATTGCTATCGCGCGCTACTTCCGACGCCGCTTCACCTTCGCCATCTTTTCCAGCACGGCGCAGACGGCGGCGGTATCCTTGGCGCCATAGCCGGTTTTCATCGCCTTGATGTAGACGCCCTTGGTGGCATTGAAGATCGGCGTCGGCACGCGGATCTTGCGCGCGTAGTCGCCGATCACCTGCATGTCTTTATCCCACACCGAGATCTTCATGGTGACGTCGTCATAGCGGCCCTTCGCCATCATCGGCGCGCGCAATTCGAACACGCGTGAATTGCCGGCGCCGGCGGTGATGAGATCGACGATCATGCGCGGATCAAGGCCGGCTTTCATGCCGAGCACCATCGCTTCGGCCGAGGCGACGTTGTTGATCGCGACCAGAAGGTTCGCGACATATTTCATCCGGCTGCCATTGCCGAACGGCGCCGACATTAAAGACGTGCCGGCCGAAGGCCGTCAGGATCTTGCCCAGCCGGGAAATGACCTTCTTGTCGCCGCTGGCATAGAACACCAGGTCGCGGTTCTTGGCCTGCGCGCCGGTGCCGCTGACCGGGCAATCGATCATCACGTGCCCGGCTTTGTGCAGGACACGGGCGGACTTTTCCTTATCTGAAATTGCAAAGGTGCTCATTTCCACCAGCACTTTGCGCTTGAGCTTGGCGGCGGCGATCTTGCGCACGGTGTCGGCGAGCGCTTGCGGCTTGGGCAGGCTGGTGAGGATTGTCGGCGCAGCGGCTGCAACTTCGGCGGCGTTGCTCACGACCTTGACGCCGGCGCGTTTGGCTTCGCGTCGTCGCGCGGGGTTCGTGTCGAAACCGACCACGTGCCAGCCGGCCGCCGCCAGGTTCTTTGCGAACGCGCCGCCCATGATGCCAAGGCCGATCACGCCGACCGTGCCCTTGCTTCGTCTCACTGCCATTCACCGTCTCCCCGATGCGGAATCGCATCATCCGTGTCCCGCCCCGTCTTATGCGTTGGGTGCTGGACTGTCGAGTGGGCCTGCGCGAGCAAGGCGGCTTTCAAGAGCCGCTATGATCGCCTATCGTCAGCCGCAAAAGCATTTCAGGGAGGACGTATGCGAATTGGTATTGCAGGTCTCGGCGTCATGGGCGCGGCGGTTGCGGCGCGGCTGATGGAAGTCGGCCATGACGTCACGGTGTGGAACCGCACGCCCGGAAAGACCAAGGCGCTGGCGGATGCCGGCGCCAAGGTGGCGTCGACCCCCGCAGAGCTTGCCAGTGCGGTCGAAGCCACGATCACCATGCTCACCGACGCGGCCGCAATCGATGCGGTCTACAACGGGCCGAACGGTCTTTTGTCCGGCGATGTGAAAGGCAAGCTGCTCATCGAAATGAGCACCGTGCCGCCGAAAGTGCCGCTCGCGCTTGCGCCCAAAGTGCGCGCCAAGGATGCGGCCATGGTCGAGTGCCCGGTTGGCGGTTCGACCGCACCGGCGCGCCAGGGCAAACTGCTTGGCCTGATGGGCGCGGAACCGGCGGATGCCGAGCGCGCCAAGCCGATCCTCAATCAACTCTGCCGGCGGCTCGAGCATTGTGGACCGGTCGGCACCGGCGCATCGATGAAGCTCGCAATCAATTTGCCGCTGATGGTGGCGTGGCAAGCCTATGGCGAAGCTTTCGCCATAGCGCGGAAGGTGGGCTGGGAGCCCAAGCGCCTGCTCGATCTGTTCGTTGACACCAATGGTGCCAATCCCGCGCTGAAAAACCGCGCCGATATGATTGTTACAATGTTCGAAGGCCGCGACCCTGGGCCAACCACGTTCAGCATCGCCAACGGTGTGAAGGATTTACGTACAATGGTCGAGACCGGCGAGTCGAATGGTGCCGAAATGCTCGTCACGAAAGCCGCATTGTCGGGCTTCGAAGACGCGACCAAGCACGGCTTCGGCGGCGGCGATGGCTCACGCATGTCGGTCTATTGGGCGAGCCGGAAGAAATAGACATGAGGCGCATGATCCCGAAAAGTGGGAACCGGTTTTCGGAAAAGATTATGCGCAAATAAAAAGAGGAGTAAATGAATGTCCGTAACGCTTGCGCAAGCTTCCACCATTGTCGATGTGGCGCTGAAGAAGGCGCGCGAACTCAAGCAAATGGCGCAGACCGCGGTGGTGCTCGATGCCGGCGGCCATCTCGTTTGCGCCAAGCGCGAAGACGGCTCGGGAATTATTCGATTCGAGGTTGCCGTCGGCAAAGCCTATGGCGCGCTCGGCATGGGCTGGGGCTCGCGCACCATGATGGAGCGTGCGGCGCAGAACCCGAATTTTCTCACCGCCATCGCGGCGGCGAGCGGCGGCCGGCTGGTGCCTAATCCGGGCGGCGTGCTGATCCGCGATGCCGGCAACCAGATCATCGGCGCGCTCGGCATTTCCGGCGACACCGCCGACAACGACGAGATCATCGCGGTCGCCGGCATCGAAGCGGCGGGACTGAAGGCCGATCCGGGCGGCGCGAAGAAGTAGTAATCTGTCATGCCGGGCATAGCCGTTCGAAGAACGGCGTTCTTTCAGAACGCCTATGTCCCGGCCATCTCGCTTAGGGGCACTGCGTCCCTAAGCGGGATGCCCGGGACAAGCCCGGGCATGACAACGTAAGGAGGCGACAATGAAACTATTTTCGTTCTGGCGTTCGCTGGCGACATACCGGGTGCGCATCGCACTCAATCTCAAGGGGCTCACGCCTGAGATCGTCGAGGTCAATCTCATGAAGGGCGACCAGCGCGACGCGAAATTCCGCGCGGTCAATCCGATGATGGCGATCCCGGCGCTGGTCGACGGCGACGGCCCGGCGCTGTTCGAGTCGCTGGCCATCATCGAATACATTGATGAGACGCATCCGAAGCCGCCGCTGTTGCCGACCGACCCGAAAGCGCGCGCCCGCGTGCGCGGCCTGGCGCAGATCGTGGCCGCCGACTCGCATCCGTTGATCGTGCCGCGCGTGCGCGAATATCTCAGCGCTGAATTCAAGGTCGATGAAGCGGGCGTGATGAAATGGGCGCAGCACTGGCACAAGGCGGCCTTGACCGCGCTGGAGCAGCATCTCGCCAGCGAAAAGGACACCGGCACTTATTGTCAGGGCGAGCAGATCACGATTGCTGACATCTGCCTCGCCAGCCAGGTTGCCGGTGCGAATTTCTTCAAGGTCGATCTGGCGCCTTATCCGACCGTTGCGCGCATCGCCGCGACCTGCGCCAAGAACGATGCTTTCGCGCGCGCCCATCCGCTCAAGCAGCCGGGCGCGCCGGCGGCGGCGTAGTCCCACCTTGTCATCACCGGGCTTGTCCGCGGTGATCCCGATAAGGGACGCAGTGTCTTCCTGAGCGAGATGGCCGGGACGAGCCCGGCCATGACAATGGTGAGCACGGAAACAATGCTCGAACACCGCAATCGTCGGCCTCGGCTGGTGGGGCAAAACGCTGGTGAAGGCGGCGCACGATTTCGGTGCGCCGCTGCGTTTTGTGCGCGGCGTCACGCTCGAGCCCGACACCGTGCGCGATTTTGCCGCCGAGCAGAACATCGCGATCGGCACGTCGTTGGAGGATGTGCTGGCCGACAAGTCGATCCAGGCCGTCGTGCTGGCAACTCCGCACACCAAGCATCGCGCGCAGGTTGAAGCGATCGCCGCGGCCGGCAAGCATCTCTATTGCGAAAAGCCGTTTGCGCTGAGCAAGGCCGATGCGCAGGCCGCGCTTGATGCCTGCAAGCGCGCCGGCATCGTGATCGCCGTCGGCCATCATTTCCGGCTGATGCCGTCGATGCGCGTGTCTGGCCGAGCTGAAGGAGGCCGGCGCCTTCGGCACGATCATGCATGCGGAAGGCAACTACAGTCACGATTGGCTGGCGAACTATCCGGCCGACAGCTGGCGCATGCAGGCGGAGGAAAGCCGCGCCGGCGGCATGACCGGCATGGGCATCCACGTGCTCGACTGTTTCCGCGACATGGTCGGGCCGATGAAACGCATCAGCGCGCTGTCGAAGGCGCGCGCGCTCAAGCTGCCGACCGGCGACACGACGTCGGCGCTGATCGAGTTCGAGAACGGCGCCACCGGCACGCTCGTCACCACCATGAAGACGCCATTTGCCTGGCGCATCGCGATCTTCGGCGAGAACTGCTGGGCCGAAAGCGTCAGCGAGACGCGCGCCATCGTTCATCGCGCCGGAAAAGAGCCCGAGGTCATCGATCGGCCGGCCGACAATCATCTCGGCCGCAATCTTGATTATTTCGCCAAGGCCGCGATGGGGCAGGGGACCTTCCCGATTTCGCCCGCCGGAATCCTGCAAACGGCCTCGGCGCTGGAAGCGGTGTTCAAATCGGCCGATGCGAACGGCGCCTGGATGGAGGTGTGACGTACATGGCTGAACCGCAAATCAATTTCGAAGACGGTGCTTCCTACGAGCGCATGATGGGCGTCTGGAGCCGTCTCGTCGGCGAGGTGTTTCTCGATTGGCTCGCGCTGCCTCCGGGCCTGCGCTGCATTGACGTCGGCTGCGGCAACGGTGCATTTCACCGAGCTGCTGATCGAGCGCTGCGCGCCGTCGGAAGTGCAGGGCCTCGATCCGTCGCAGGGACAACTCGCCTTCGCCCGCGAGCGGCACGACGCGGAAGTTGCCGAATTTCAGCAGGGCGACGCAATGGCGCTGCCGTTCCCCGACGAACGTTCGACGCGGCGATCATGGCGCTTGGTGATCTTCTTTGTTCCCGACCCGGTGAAGGGCGTCGCCGAGATGGAGCGCGTGGTGCGCCCCGGCGGAACGATTGCGGCCTATGCCTGGGACATGTTGGGCGGCGGATTTCCCCTGGAACCGGTCCAGGTCGAAATGCGCGCGATCGGGCAGAAGACGCTGTTGCCGCCGAGTGCCACGTGTCGCGGATGGAGTCGCTGCGTGAGCTGTGGGACGGCTGCCGGCCTCGAGTCGATCGAGACCCGGGAAATTATCGTTGCAGCGTAGCTTTCCCAATTTCGACGAGCATTTTGGACAATCAGTCATGTCGGCGCGAGCATCGGTCCGGCGGTGGCCGCATTGCCGCCTGCCGATGTCGAACTGCTGAAGTCGCGCGTGCGCGCGAAGCTGCCCGCCGGATAGCGCTGGGCCGCATCACCTACAGTGCACGCGCGAATGCCGCAAAAGGACGCATGCCGGATTAGTCGCGCATCGTTGTCAGGCCGACGCTTTGCGTTTCGCAGGCACGCCGATCGCGCGGTCCCAAACGTCGTGGATGTGCGCGACCTCCTGCTCGAAGCGTTGCAGGAACATGCGGGCCTGTGTCGATAGCGTGCGCCGCGTCGGCTGGATCACGACGAACTCGGCGTGCAACTCGGGCGACACGATCGGATTGACGATCAACTCGCCGCGGCCGATGTCGTTGACCGAAATCACGCTCGGCAAAATGGTCACGTAGTCCGACCGCGCGACGAACTCGAGCGTGGCGATCATGGCGTCCATCTCCAGCAGCGCGGCGACTTCGACCCCGTGCGTCTGGAAATAGGTTTCAAGATTGCGGCGGCGCGTATTGTCCGGTCCCGGCACCACGAATTTCAGCGGCGTGCAGTCGGCGAGCCGGATCGGTGACAGCGGCACAAGTCCGCGGCGCGGACCGGAGATCAGCATTTCGCGGTCGCGCACCAGCAGCCGTGATCGCAAGCCGACGGTGCCTTGATAAGCCGGCACCACCGCAAAATCGAGTTTGTCGTCGAGCACCATCTCGGTGAGCATCCCGCTGTAACCTTCGACGATGTGCAGGCGCACTTCCGGGCAACGCGGGACGAAATCGTCCAGCACCGGGGCGAGCACGGCGCGGGTGAAGGTCGGCATCAGGCCGATGCGCAGGTCGCCGGTCACTTCGCCGGCAAGCGAGCGCGCTTCCTCGGCGGCGTGCTCCAGCGTGCCGACGGCCTCCACGCAGCGCTTGTAGTAGCGTTGGCCCGCGGGCGTCGGCGTCACCCCGCCCGTGGTCCGTTCGAACAGCTTGACCTTGAGTGCGCGTTCGACGGCCGCGACATGCTGGGAAATGCCGGATTGCGTGGCGTTTTCCCGTTGCGCCGCGCGGGTGAAAGAGCCTTCTTCGCAGACCGCAATGACGGCGCGGATTTGCCGCAGCGGGATCGTGGCCATGAAACCCCCAAAATGCCCCGCATTAGAAAATCTAATGCTCCGGCGCAGAATATATTATTTCTTCTTTCGCTGCCAACAGGCATAGAGTTTCCGCAAATCAGCAACGGGCGCGTGCACGCGCCGGTCGGGAGGGATCGGCTATGGGTGCGAATTTCGGCATTGCCGGCATGGATTGGCAGCAGCGGGTCAACTGGGACCGGCTGCGCGAATACCGGATCGAGCGCGCACGCAAGATGATGAAGAAGCACGGTCTCGGCGCCGTGCTCTGCATGTACGACGAGAACGTGCGCTACATCACCGGCACGCTGACGCCGGGCTGGAACAGGCTCAAGCCGGGTCTGCGTTACGCGATGCTGTGCGGCGACGGCCGGCCGGTTCTGTTCGAGCAAGGCGACATCGGCTTCCAGATCGAACGCCACAGCCCGTGGATTCCGAAAGAGAACGTGCGTCACTCGTTTCGCGTGGATCAAAGGCGCGGCGGGTCCGGCCTCCACGCAGCAGGTCAACAAATTCGTCAAGGCGGTGATGCAGGCGATGAAGGACAACGGCGTCGCCGGCCAGAAGCTCGGCGTCGACTTCATCGACATCAACATGATCAATGTCTTCAAGGAGAACAACATCAACTGGGTCGACGGCATGACCCCGATGATGGAAGCGCGCGCCGTTAAAAGCCCCGACGAGCAGGAATGCTTCCGCATCGTCGGTGCAATCGGCGATGCCACGCATTGGGAGTGCATGAAGTTCCTGCGCCCCGGCATCACCGAGAACCAGGTGACCGCGCACCTGATGGAATATCTCTACAACATCCCCGGCATGGAAGACGTCGAGGACGTGATCGTCTCGTCCGGACCGAACACCTGGCCGAACTGGCGCAACTTCTCCGACCGCATCATTCAGCCCGGCGACATCGTGTTCATGGATTTGGCGGCGCTGACATGGAACGGCTACAAGTCCTGCTATTACCGCACTTACTGCGTCGGCAAGGAGCCTTCAAAGGAGCAGAAGGATACGTATGCGACCGCGCTCGAGTGGCTCTACAATTCGATCGGCGCGGTGAAAGTCGGCGCCACCACGCGCGACATCGCGATGAAGTGGCCATCCGCCATGGAGACATGGGGCTATGAAGACGAGGATCAGGCCGCCGCCAATCTGTGGGGCCATGGCCTGGGTCTTGCGCAATACGATCCGCCGGTGATCTCGCGCATCTGGTCGCTTGACCACCCGATCGACATTCAGGAGGGCATGACATTCGCCCTCGAAACCCAGCATGGCAAGCGTTTCCGGTACGGCGTCCGCATCGAGGAAATGCTGATCGTGAAAAAGAACGAGATCGAGATCGTCTCCAACTTCCCTGTGAAGCAGATCACAGTCGTCGATCCGCTGCCGGGTTATGGGGATCATGTGAAGTGATTCGCCGCTTGAGCCGGCGTCATCCCCGGGCGAGCCGAAGGCGAGACCCGGGGATCTCGAGCCAGAGCTGTGCTCTCCTAAGCGAGATGGCCGGGACAAGCCCGGCCATGACAGTAAAGAAGCGCAAGGCAATCCAAGGCAATTAATGACCGCTTTCATTCTCCGACTGGACGATCCCTTTGCCGCCGATCCTGAACGGGTCGGCCCGAAAGCGGCCAATCTTGCGGGATTGACGCAGGCCGGCCTGCCGACGCCCGGCGGCTTTGCGCTGACGGCGGATGCTTACCGTCAGCAACTTCGTCACCTCGGCATCGAGGACCTGCTTCGCCAATACAATGAAGGCGATGTACCGACGACACGCCGCATCTCGATCCAGGTCAGGCTCGCGCTCTACGAAAAGCCGATCGCCCCGGAAGTTCTCGAGCCTCTGCTCGCGGCCTGGCGCAAGCAACGCGAGACAGCGCCGCTCGGCGTGGTGCGCTCGTCCGCGCTGATCGAGGATCGCAAGGGTGCCAACTTTGCGGGGCAGTTCGAGAGCTTCCTCGGCCTGTCCGACGAAACCGAGTTCCTCACCGCCGTGCGCGCCTGCTGGGCGGCTTTGTGGACGTCGCACGCGCGCCGCTACATGGATAATCACGGGCTTTCGCCGGCCGATACCGCGATGGGCGTGCTCATTCAGCCGCTTGTTCCGGCAAGCGCCTCGGGTGGCGGCTTGAGCGAGACGGCCGAAGGCCACATGCTGATCTCGGCCACCTGGGGCCTCGGCTCTGCGATTGCGCAGGGTGAGGTGGTTCCCGATCGCATCGTGCTGAGCAAATCCGGCTTCCTGCGCACGGTCGATGCCGGGCGCAAGGCGCATCGCGACACCTGCGCCCACGGCGTCTCGGCGCCTGAACTCGTGCCCAAGGACATGGTGAGCGAGCCTTGCCTGACCGCCGGACAGGCGGTGACGCTCGGGCGTCTGCTGCGCAAATGCGAGCAGCTCGCGGGCGGGCCGGTCGAAATCGAATGGGCCATGGACGCCGGCGGCTTCAAGCTTCTGCAATCGCGGCCGCTTCATATGGAGCCGGCGATCGTGCCGGACGAAATCTGGCTGCGGCATCCGGGCCTCAACGGTCACCCCGCCGGCATCGGCTGGGGATCGGGGAGGGCGGTGGTGGTGAATTGCGAATGCGAATTGTCGCGCGTGGCGCCCGGCGACATCCTGATCACGAAAGTCGCGGGGCCGGCGCTCAGCCACATCCTGCAACGGGTTTCCGGCGTGGTGGCCGAGCTTGGCGGCTCCACCTCGCATCTGGCTTCGCTCGCGCGTGAGCGCGGCATCCCGATGGTGCTCGGCGTGCTGGATGCCACCCGTAAAATTCCCGACGGTGTGCAATGCGCCGTCGACGGCGTGGCCGGAATCGTGCGGTGGCAGCGGTGAGCGGAAAAACGCGCGTCTTTGTCAGCCAGCCGATCGCACCCAGCGCGCTTGAGCGGCTGCGTGCGATTGCGGACGTCAAGATCAACACCGACTCGAGCAAGATCATTGCCAAGCCGAAATTGATCGCGGCGGTCAAAAAATGCGACATCCTGTTCTCGCTGCTGCATGACCGCATCGACCGGGCGGTGCTCGCCGCCAACCCGAAATTGCGGGCGGTGTGCTCGATGTCGATCACTCCAGACAATATCGACGTCGCGGAAGCAACCAGACGCGGCATCCCTGTCACCGTTGTGCCGCCGATCGTGGCGGAAGCGACCGCTGACATTCATTTCGGTCTGATAATTTCAGTTGCCCGCCGCATGAAAGAAGGCGCCGCGATGGTGCGCGCAGGCCGCTTTCCGGGGTCCCAGTCAAACCATCTCGCCGGCAGCTATGTTTACGGCAAGACCCTCGGCCTTGTCGGCGCCGGTCGGATTGGCCAAGCCGTCGCACGGCGCGCGCGCGGTTTCGGAATGAAGATCATCTATTGGGGGCCGCGGCGCAAATACGATGCCGAACGCGAACTCGGCATCGAACACGTCACGCTCGACCGGCTTCTTGTCGAGGCCGATTTCGTGTCGATGCATCCGGCGCTGAATGCCGAAACACGGCATATGATCTCCGACAAGCAATTCGCGCTGATGAAGCCGACGGCCTTCATCATCAATACCGCACGCGGTGCCGTTATTGATGAAAAGGCGCTGGTGCGCGCACTGAAGAAAAAGAAAATTGCCGGCGCCGCGCTCGATGTTTTCGAGCATGAGCCGAAAATACCGTCGGTACTGAATACAATGAAAAACGTGGTGCTCACGCCTCACCTCGGCAGCGCGGTGGTGGATGTCCGCAGCCAGATGGCTAATATCGTCGTCGACAATATCCAGGCGCTGATCGACGGCCGCGTGCCGCCGAATTGCGTCAATCCGGAAGTGCTCAATAAATAGCCGTCATGGCCGGGCTTGTCCCGGCCATCCCGGCTCATGTGGCACGGCGTTGCCATCCTAAGCGAGATCACATCGGAAGTCGGGCTTGCTCGACTTCCGTAGCACTAAGCGCCGCAAATCGTGTAAACACGACTTGCGGGTGACAAGCCCGGTGATGACAGCAGAAATGGGAGAACCTCCATGGCCGATTTGCCGAAGCTTGACGTGGTGATCGCAAACAATTTCGGCCATCTGCCGATGTTCATCGGCGCGGAGAAGGGTTTCTTCAAGGCGCACGGTGTCGACGCCAGCTTCAGGGTCGTCGATACCGGGACCGACATGGTCAATGCCCTGCACAATGGCGAAGCGCAGGTCGGCGACATGAGCACGACCACTTATCTGAAGGCGGTGCATGCCGGCAACCCGTTTCAAGTGATCGGCCTCATCATGAACGACGCGACCAACGATCGTTGCGATACCCCGCTCGCGATCGTCACAAAGAAGGGCAGGGGCATCAATGTCGGCAAGATCGGCGATCTTGTAGGCAAGAAGGTCGGCCTCGCCAAAGGCCAGACCTCCGACGAATATTTCAAGATGGTGCTGCGCCGCGCCGGCGTGAAATACGACGACATCACTATTGAGAACATCTGGTCGCAGTTCGGCCTCGCCCCCGCGCTGGCCGAGGGCAAGGTCGACGCCATCGTAACCTGGGAGCCCTTCGTGACGCAGGCGCTCACCCAGGTACCCGATACATATGAAGTGATCCGCGGCGGCCAGCACATGTCCTATGTAATGGTCGCGGTTGCGCACGGGCCGACGATCGAGTCGAAGCCGGCAGTGATCAAGAGCATCGCTGCAGGCCTCGCGCAGTCTTCGTATTTCACGCGCAAGAATCCCGACGAAGCGGTCGAGATCTTCGCCAAGTGGGTACCGGGCACCGACGTGGCGATCGGCAAGAAGTCGATCAAGCACATCCACTTCGATCCGCGTATGTCAAAGAACGTGCTGCAGGCCTTTGAGAATGCCGAGGACGAGGTGCTCACCAACACATTGAAGGGCGCGCCGCGCCTCGACGTGCCGAAGCTGTTCCGGCCGGAGTTCATGCAGCAGGTCGAGAAAGAGCACCCGGACTATTTCGCGGATCTGCCGAAGCTGGCTTAGCGGCAAGACCCGAAGCGGAGTTCACGCGGCGGGCGATTGGATGTGCTCCGGGCGCACACCAAGCGCCAGCAATCGCCCCGGCAGTCGCCGAAGCAACGGCCATTGCATGATCTTCATCAGCAGCGGTGCTTTCGGCCGTTTGCCCGCGTCCGCCAACGCCGGGCCGATGATTTTATTTTGCAGAAAAATCTGGAGACGTTGAGTCACCTGTGTGGGGAACATCCGCCGTTGCTGCACCGCTTTGAGGTTCTCAGCCGTCGCTGTGCCGCGCTGTAACGGTCCGGCGAGGATATTCGCCGCGGCAACAGCATCCTGCACCGCGAGGTTAATGCCGACGCCGCCGATCGGCGACATGGCATGCGCCGCGTCGCCGATGCAAACCAGTCCTGGCCGATACCAGCGTTGCAGCCGATCCACGGCGACCGTCAGCAGTTTTACGTTATCCCAGCAATCCACCTCAGCCAGCCGGCCGCGCGTGAATGGCGCCATCGCGGCGATGCTGTCGCGAAATTTCTCCAGCCCCGCCCGCTCGACCTTGCCTGCGCTGCCCTTGGGAATGACATAGGCGCATTGCCAATAGTCGTTGCGGTTGAGCATCACAAGCATCCGTCCGGCTTCGATATGACCGATGACCTCTGCCGGATCGGCCTGTTGGCGCGATATCCGGAACCACATGACGTCCATCGGCGCTCCCAGGTCCTCGACCTTTAAACCGGCGCGTTCACGCAGCGTCGAATGACGGCCGTCGCAAGCAACAGTCAATTTGGCGCGGATGTTGAGTTCGCCGTCCGGTGTTTTGGCGCGGACGCCCGATACGGTATCATTCTCGAAAATTAAATCGGTCGCTTCGGTCTGCATCCGCAAATCAAAGCAGGAATAACGTCTGGCATAACTTGCCATGAAATCAAGAAAGTCCCATTGCGGCATCAGTGCAACGAATTTGCAATGAACCGGCAGGTGCTCGAAATGCCCAACGACGACGTGATCATTTCCGATCTGCAATGAGACGTTCCGCACTGTCGTGTGAGGCAGCTTGAGAAACTCACTCAACAACCCGAGCTCGTGCATCATCTCAAGCGTAGAGGGATGAACGGTGTCGCCACGGAAATCGCGGAGGAAATCCTTGTGCTTCTCCAGCACAACGACCGGCACCCCGGCGCGCGCCAATAGGAAGCCGAGCATGATACCGGCCGGTCCACCGCCGACGATGCAGCAAGTCGTCTGGATCTCGGGCAATTGATGCTCCGAAAAATATGCGCCGGAGCCGGTCACTCGAAGCCTGCGACCGAGACGCACCATTTAACGCCCGATTGTAACCGGTGTTCCGAACACAGTGGCAGGGGGTTGCGGTGCTGGGTATCTCCATGATTCGCTGGTCGCTGCGCGGCCCGCAGCAAGGAGTAATCCGATGGAGCGAAAGAAAGCGGCCGATTTCCCGCAGGAACTCAAATACCTGCGATCGGCGGCGTGACAATGGCCGGTTCAATCAAAGCCATCGTTTTTCCCGGCGGTTTCAATTTGCCGTTGTGGACCGGCATCGAAAGACAGTTTTTTAAATCGTATGGCTTCGACGTCGAGCCCGTATACACCGTCAATTCCGTCGAGCAGCTCACCGGAATGATCGCCGGGCGCTGGGAGATTGCGCTCACCGGCTTTGACAACATCGTCGCCTATCAGGAAGGGCAGGGCGAAGCAAAGATCGATGTGACGCCGGATCTTTTCGCCTTCATGGGCGGTGACTCCGCGTTCCTGCGGCTGGTGGTTCAGCCCGACATTGCGTCTTACGCTGATCTCAAGGGCAAGACGCTGTCGGTTGATGCGCTCACGACCGGTTTTGCCTTCGTCCTCAGGAAGATGCTCGCGCATAATGGTTTGAGCGAGGATGACGTTTCGTTCGAACGGGCCGGCGGCGCATTGCAGCGCTTCGAGGCGCTCAAGGCGGGAAAGCACGCGGGCACGCTTCTGGTCACGCCATTCGACCTGATCGGGAAGGAATCGGGCCTTCGCGTCCTGCAGAGTGCATCAGAGGTCCTGCCGCACTATCAGGGCATATCTGGAGCGGCGCGGCGAAGCTGGGCAAAGGACAATCCAGATACGCTGACCGCATTTATCCGCGGCTATCTCGATGCTCTGGATTGGCTCTATGAGAGAGACAACAGGCAGGCGGCGTGCGAGCTGCTTGCGGCCAAGGTGCCGGGGATGTCACCGCATCTGGCCGCGTCGACGTACGATGTTTTGCTGGATCGCAGCACCGGGTTCGACCCCAAGGCCGCCCTGGATATCAAAGGGATTGAAACCGTATTGAGATTGCGCAGTGAGTACGGCCGCCCGGTAAAAAACCTGAGCGATCCGCGGAAATACGACGACCCGGTATATTACCAGGCGGCGCGCGCCAACCGTTAAAATCCTCAAATAAAAACTTGCCGGCTCCGGACGAAGGGAGCCGGCAAGTCGGTTTCATTTTCTCGCCGCTTCGAACGGATAGATCATGTTCCCGGTCTTGTGTTCAGGCGGCCAGACCACGACCCATTTCTTGAGGTCGGTGACCTGACCGAGGTCATTGCCGGTTACGTTCTGCCATTGCGTCACAACCATGCGCGGCTTGGACCACTCGCCATCCTTGCCGAACTTGATCTGGCCGACCACGGTGTCAATCGAATGCGTGCGGATGTAATCCGCGATCTTGGCGTGGTCGAGGCTTTTGGCGCCTTCGACCGCGGCAGCGAGGACCTGGCCCGCAGCGTAGCCATACGGAGCGAAATTATATCCGTACGGGTCAACGCCCTGTCCCTTGGCCCGCTCATGATACTTGTCCAGTAGCTGCCGGACCCCCGGAAAGTTAAATGTCGGAATCGGCACAAAGACCTCAGCGTTGTTCAGGTAGCCGTTCATGAGAGGTCCCATCTGGATCTTGAGCGGGGTGGCGAGAAGACCAATCATCGTGCCGCCCATCATCTTGGGCGTCAGGCCCGCTTCGTTTGCGGCGCGCACGAAACCAACCGAGTCGGGCGGGTATGCGCCGACGAATACGATGTCCGGATTGGTCGCCTTGATGGCGCGCACGATCGGCGTCAGGTCGGTGATCGCGGGCGGATAGCGCTGATCGTAAACGATCGTCAGGCCGGCGGCCTTGGCATTGTCACGCGCGCCATCTGTTGCATTTTTTCCGAATTCGGCATCGGCGCCGACAAGGGCAACTGTTTTTGGCTTTGGCTTTTTGCGCGGCCGCCAGTTCAAAGAAACCCCGCGAGAACTCGCGTTTCGGATCGGGCCCCAGGGGGATCATGGAGAAGTAGTTTTTGTAGTGCACTTCGCTGTTGGCAGCGGTGCCGAGAATACCGATCGTGGTCAGATTTCGCGGCGCAAGAATTGGCAGTGCCGCGCTGATCTGGTTGGTGCCATAGGGACCGAGGATCAGGTTGACCTTATCGACGTCGAGCAGCTTCGTATAAATATTATTTTCGTTTGCGGGGTTGGTCTGATCGTCATAGTAGACCAATTCGACAGGCCGGCCCAATAATCCGCCCTTTGCGTTGACGTCGTCGCGCCAGATTTCGAGCGCGATCAGC
This sequence comes from uncultured Alphaproteobacteria bacterium, assembly GCA_963819915.1. GTDB lineage: Bacteria > Pseudomonadota > Alphaproteobacteria > Rhizobiales > Xanthobacteraceae > Pseudolabrys. The sequence continues at coordinate 231,486 of CAWFXX010000004.1, read as the reverse complement.
AGCTGCTTGCCGTTCGGCGCATTTGCGCCGGTCAGCCCCAGACTGAAGCCGACCTTGACCGGATCGGCCGCCACGGCCGCCCGTAAAAATGCCGACGGCGCCGAAGCCAAAATAATCCAAGCAAGTGTCCAGATTGTCACACGCAAACGAAGTGTTGCGCGCATGGTTTGCCTCCCACATTTTTTTGCCCCCTCTTGTTTGTGGCGCGTGCTGTAGGGCGGCAAGCACACGCTCCGCAGTTATCCGCCAAAGTCTACCCGGCGTGCCGTGCTCCATTGAGAAACAATTTCGCCGCGGCCTTGATGGTGCGTGCGATTGCCTCGGGCGAGGTTGCCTCGTGCGATGATGTCAGCAACGCCAGCTGGTGCTTGCCGGTCAGCATGTCCAGAAAAAGTTCAGCCAGGATTGTGGGGTCGCCGGGGCCAAGCTTGCCCGCCTTTTGGTGGCGCTCAATCCAGCCGGCGACCAGGCTGTAAGCCGATATCGGGCCAAGCTGATAAAAGAGCCTGGCGACCGACGGAAAGCTGCGCCCCATCGAAACCATCAGCCGATGCTGCTCGAGGATGCGGCGATGCAAGATCATGTTGAGAAAGTGCGTGCCAATCGCCGTCAATTGCTTTTCGAGACTGGCATTCTTGTCGACCAACGCGAACATATCGCGTTGGACGCTGGCGCAATATTCGGTGATCACGATCTCGAATAGACCGGCCTTACCGCCGAAACGCTCGTAGAGGGTGCGCTTGGATCCGCCAATTCGCGCGACGATGTCGTCAATGGTGACCTGCTCGTAGCCGCGCTCAAGGAACAACGGCGCGACGAGCGCGACGATCTCGCGCTGGCGTTCCTCGGTCAGCCGGCCGCCGCGACGCGGCTGCGATCTTTTTGCGACGGTGCGAATTGTGCGTCGTGGGACGCCTTTGCTTCCGCCGATGAATAATTCCGACATTCAGGATCTGCCCGACAACATGAAGGGCAACGCATCCGGCACGCAACCATCACTCGGTACTGCGTCGCTCAAATCTTGCCCTTGCATATGACCATGTATACGGTAACGTACATTACACAAAACGTCCGCTCAAAAAAGACGGTGTGGGAGGAAAAATTGAATTCGTCAGCAACGGCTGACGCGCCGCTCACGGCGCGCGACCGTTTTCTTCTCAACGTCGATCGAGGATGCCGGCGTTTCGCGGCCAGCGATACGCGAGCGCGCGATCGCCGCGCGCGCCGGAAGGACACCAATGGCTGAGGATGGCTATCGGCTGATCAGCTTTCAATCGGCATCCGGCGTCCCGCAAGCCGGACTGAAAGTTGGGGATCGCGTCTACCCCGCGGCACCACTGCTGCGCGAGCTGAAGGATCCCGGCTCCGTCCTCGGTCTGCTGCGGGAATGGGACAAGGCGCGTCCGCTGCTTGAGGCCGCCGCAAAGAATGTGGACCCGAAGGGCGGCGCCGCAATGTCCGACGTGTCGTTGCTGGCGCCGATTTTATATCCGGGCGCTCTGTACTGCGCCGGCGCGAACTACTGGGACCATCTCGAGGAGATGGCCGAGATCGCCAAGCGCGTGACCGGCAAGGCGCCGGCGATGACCAAAGCCAAGGATCCGTATTTTTTCATGAAAACCACGGCCGGTTCGATTATCGGCCACAATACGCCAGCGCGGCTTCCGAGGTTCTCAAAGCAGGTTGATTGGGAGGCGGAGCTGGGCGTCGTCATCGCCCGGCCCACCCGCAATATCTCCGAAGAGCGGGCGCTGGATGCGATTGCCGGCTATCTGATCGTCAACGATCTTTCCGCCCGTGACCTGATGAAGCGCGAAGGCTCTCCCTTCGGCATGGACTGGGTCGGCCAGAAATGCTTCGAGGATGCCGCGCCGATGGGCCCGTGGTTCACGCCCGCTGCCTATATCCGTGATCCCAATGACATGGCCATCAAGCTCTGGGTCAATGGCGTGCTCAAGCAGAACTCCAACACGGCGCGGCTGGTGCACAATATCGCCGAGCAGATCGCCTACCTGTCGCGCCATTTCACGTTGCAGCCTGGCGATGTGATCGCGACGGGAACGCCGGCCGGCGTCGGCATGCCGCGCGGCGAATTTCTCAAGATCGGCGACGAAGTCAAAATCGAGATCGATGGCTGCGGCACGTTGGTCAACCGCATGATTGAGGACGATTCCTGAGGAAACCGGCGCGGCAGCGTGAGAGGGCGTGATGGAAACGATCGGATTTATAGGCGTCGGCAAGATTGGCTTTCCGATGTGCCGTCACCTCATCAAGGCCGGGCATCGCGTGCTCGGCTATCGACGCGGTTCCCTGGCGGAATTCGAAAAAGCCGGAGGCATTGCGGCGAAATCGTCGGCCGAGGCGACGGAGAAAGCCGACATTGTCTTCACCTGTCTGCCGTCCGACGAAGCGCTTGAGGAGGTCGTGAACGGCCCGCACGGGATCGCCAGTGCGGCGAAGCCGGGTCAGATCGTCGTCGAGTTCGGCTCGCACCCGGTGCAGCTGAAAAAAAAGTACATCGCTCCCCTGGCGGAAAAGGGCGCCATTTTTCTCGATGGCGAGGTCGGTGGCACGCCCGGCATGGTCGAAGCCCGCAAAGGAGTTATTTATCTCAGCGGCGACGCGCAGGCCTGCGAGCGCCTGGCGCCGATCGTGAAGGCGTTTGCCGAGATCTCGATTTTTCTCGGTCCGTTCGGTGCCTCGACCACGGTCAAGACCATCAACAACATCATGGTCGGCCTGCACATCGCTGGCACCGCGCAGGCGATGGCGATCGGGCTTCGCGCCGGCGTCGATGTCGACCTGATGATCAAGGCTATCGCCAACGGCAGCGGCGGCTCGACGCAGTTTGGAATTCGCGCGCCCTGGATGGCGCAGCGCAAGTTCATGCCGCAGCAGGGCTCGGCCCAGGGCCTTGCGCACTATCTCGAGCGCGGCAAGGAACTGGCCGACGAGGTCGGCGTCGACGCGCCACTGGTCGACTGCCTGATAGACATATTCCACCGCGCGCTGCCGCAGATCGGCGAACGCGACGTCGCGTCCATCATCGAGATTTTCGAACCCGAAACAAAGGCAAAGAGCTCAGGCAGCAACACGAGGTGATGCAATGATTGGTGTGCGCAAAATCGCTCATGCGACGTATGAAGTCCCCGATCTCGACCGACAGCTTGAGTACTACACGGATATTCTTGGCCTCACGCTCTCCTCCAGGGAAAAGGACACCGCTTATCTTTCAAGCACGATCGACCATCACTCGGTCGTCCTGAAGAAAGGGTCACAGGCCAAGTGCACGCGGATTGGATTTCAGATCGGGCCGGACGACGATCTCGGCGCGTTTGAAAAGCAGACCGCCGGAATGAACATCAAGACAACGCGCAAGAAGGATCCCGAGCCTACCATTGCGGACATGGTGTGTTTCGAGGATCCGAAGGGCACCACCATGGAGGTGTTCAAGCGGGCCGATTTCCAGCACCAGAAATTCCAGAGCAAGGGCGTTGTCCCGCACAAGCTCGGCCACGTTGCGTTCCACTGCGAGGACGCAAAGGCCGTGACCAAGTTCTATTGCGATGTGCTGGGTTTCCGCGTGTCCGACTGGATGGGCGATTTCTTTTCATTCCTGCGATGCGGTGTTGATCATCACACCATCAATTTGATCAGCACAGGCTCGAACCGTCATTTTCATACCGCATTCGAGCTGCGTGACTGGGGGCACCTGCAGACGGCGTGCGATTACCTGAGCATCAACGGGTACAAGATGCTTTGGGGGCCGGGGCGCCATGGCATCGGCCACAATCTGTTCGCCTATCATCAAAGTCCGGCAGGCCTGATCACCGAGCTGTTCGCCGAGCTGGATCAGATGAAAGACGAGGCGCTGGGTTATTTCGAACCCAGGCCGTGGCACCGCGACAATCCGCAGCGTCCGAAGGTATGGGCGAAGGATCCCAACGCCGCGAACCTGTGGGGTCCGATGCCGCCGGACGAAATGATGAAGCTCTAAGCGTCGTTGACGGTTGCTGCCCGGCCCGCCAGGCCGGCGTTAGTGGGAGCATCGGCGTGACGGTCGAACCAATTCAATCGGCGCGCGTGAAGAAACCCGGCATGGACGAGTTGCTGGATCGCGCGCGCGCGATCGGCACGTTGGCGCGAGAGCACGCGCTCGAGACCGAACAGAACCGCCAGGTATCCGCCGCGCTGATTGCCAGAATGCGCGAGGCGGGACTGTTCCGCGTCATGCAGCCGGCCCGGTTCGATGGCTATGAGTATGGTTATGACGCGTTCGTCGAGCTGGTCGCAGCTGTTGCGAGCGGCGACGGCTCGACCGGCTGGGTTTACAGCCTTGGCGCCGTGCATCCCTGGCTGATTGCCTGTTATTCCGAAGAGGCGCAGCAAGAGGTCTGGAGCCAGGATCGCGACGCAATCGCCGCCGTGTCGTACGCGCCGACCGGCAAAGCATTGCCGTACAAAGGCGGCTACCGGCTCACGGGCCGTTTCAGCTTTGCCAGCGGTTGTGACAATGCGACCTGGGGGATCCTTGGCGGAATGCTGCCGCTCGACGGCGGGCCGAAGCCCGGGTTCTTCCTCGTGCCGCGCCCGCAATTCACGATCCACGATGACTGGTTCACGATGGGACTGGCCGGCACGGGCAGCAAGACCATCGTGGTCGAGGACCAGTTCGTTCCGGCCTATCGCGCGGTCACCTTCGCGGAGATGTTGACCGGCAACGGGCCGGGCACGCAAACCAACACCAATCCGCTTTATCGGCAGCCCATGCTGGCCGTCGTGCCGCACTGTCTCGTTGCGCCGGCGCTCGGCATGGCCCGTGGCGCGCTCGAAGCGTTCAAGGAACAGGCGAGCGGCCGTACAACGCGCGGCGCGGTTGCCGGCGGCAACAACAAAATGAGCGAGTTCGCCACCATACAGATGCGTGTCGCCGAAGCAACCGCGTCTATCGATGCAGCGCAGCTCATGATCCACCGTGACATCAACGACACGCTCGCGACTGTGACCGCGGGCAAGCAAGCGGGTGTCGAACTCCGGATGCGCAATCGTCTCACCCATTCGTTCGCGACCAAGCTCTTGGTTCAAGCGGTTGATGCGGTCTTTGTGGCCGCCGGCGGCGCCGCGCTTGGCTTGCAGCATCCGGTGCAGCGTTTCTGGCGCGACATCCACGCCGCGAGCGCGCATATCAGCCTGAATTGGGATTCGGTCTCGGCCATGTACGGGCAGCACGTGTTCGGGCTTGAACCGAGAGGGCAATATTGACGGCGGCAATGCTTGCGTTAATTGCCGAGCAACTCCGACCACAGTTTGCCTGTCTTCGGATCGAACAGGTCCCAGTTGTTTCCATCCGGCCGGCGGCGGACGGCGAATTGCATTCTTTTCGGCCCATCGGGGCTCACGACGTCGAACGCGACCATGCCGGTATCGCGATCGATAAATTTATGATCGACGCAATCGCTCGACTGGAAAGAGTTTCCTAAAACGAGCAACTCCGAATATGCCGACTTGCAAGCGTTCTTGATGTCGCGGTCGGGCAACGTGATTGCCACCGGTTTTGGAGGTTTGGCCTTCACCGTGTCCGGCGCCGGCAGGAGGTGATACGCCGCGACGCCGAGTGGCACCGATGCAAGCACCATGATCGGAAGGACATATTTCAGCGGGATGTCAGTCACGGGACCGCCTCGACATGAGCGATCCTACCGTCACATCGGTGAACGGCAGGCTAACGTGCAGTGAGCGGACAGCTCCAGAGTCGCCGTATTCCAGGACCTGCCGCCTACTTTATTCCGTACTTTGCGTATTCGTCCGCGATGTCGGCCGTGATGGTTTTGGCTTTCGCTATATCGGCGTTGCCGCCGGCGGTGTCGCCTTTTTTCAATTTGGTCACGCCGCGGCCATAGAGCCAATCGGCATGGTCGGGGATTTTCGTCATCGCGAATGCTGCATCAAAGTCGGAAAGCGCCTTGTCGAATTGCCCGAGCTTCAAATAGACGAAGCCGCGATAGCCCAGGATTTGAGGAATAGTCGGGCTCAGGCTGCTGGCCTTGTTGCAGTCATCAAGCGCCTCCTGCAATTGCTTGCCGACGACAAAGCGCGACCAGCAGCGTTGGCCCCAAAGGCGCGATTTGCTAGCGTCCAGTTCGATTCCGGTTGTGTAATCCGCCACCGCCCGCTCATGGTCACTCTTGTGGCTGTACGTGTAGCCCCGGTTATAAAATGAATCGGCGTCCTTGGGAGCGAGCCGGACCGCTTCCGTGTGATCGGCTACAGCCCGATCAAAATCGCCGTGGCGGGCGTAGGCATTGCCGCGATGCATGTAGCCGGCAGCGTAGGTCGGATCAATTTTGATCGCCTCGTTATGATCCGCGATGGCTTTCTCGAAATCGCCCATGCGTTCGCGCTGGTTGGCGCGATTGCTGTAGATGATTGCCAGATTGTGCTGGTCAAACCGCTTCGAATTGATGGCGCGCGTGCAGGCATCGACGGCCGCGCTGCCGGATCCTCTGACGCATTGTTCGCCGTCGTCGGCCGCCGCGGCGTTCACGAAGAAAAGGGCGGCAATGCCGACGAACGCGACGCAAGTCCAGTGCCGGATGTCGGCTTCGATCCGCATGAATAGCCCCCGATGCCTGGCCGGGACCGTTTGCCCGTCGTACCTGAAGCATAGCCTTCGACGTGTTCTGCCAGCCACTTTTATGTTGTTGCTCCCGGGAGGCCGTGAGGGCCCATATCCGCTGCATGGGTTACCGCACTCCCAACATCGACCGCATCGCTAGAGAAGGGGCGCTTTTCACCGACTGGTATGCCGAACAAAGTTGCACCGCCGGACGAGCCGCTTTCGTCACGGGACAATCACCGATCCGCACGGGCCTGACAAAGGTTGGCCTGCCCGGGGCGGACATCGGTTTGCGGGCCGAAGACCCGAGTGTCGCAGAAATTCTCAAGCCGCTTGGCTATGCCACAGGTCAGTTCGGCAAGAACCACCTCGGCGACAAAGACGAGTTTCTGCCAACTGCGCACGGCTTTGATGAGTTCTTTGGCAACCTCTACCATCTCAATGCCCAGGAAGAACCCGAAAATCCGGACTACCCAAAGAACCCTCAGTTTCGCCAGCGTTTCGGACCACGCGGCGTGATCAAATCCTCGGCTGGCGGGAAGATCGAGGATACCGGCCCGCTCACTTCGAAACGCATGGAGACCGTGGACGAAGAGTTTCTCGGTGCCGCGCTCGATTTCATGGACCGGCAACAACGAGCCAATAAGCCGTGGTTCGTCTACTTCAATCCCAGCCGCATGCATGTGTGGACACACCTCAAGCCAGCGTCACAGGGCAAGACCGGCCTCGGGGTTTATCCGGATGGAATGGTGGAATTGGATGGCTATGTCGGTCAGTTGCTCAAGAAGCTCGATGATCTCGGCGTTGCGGACAACACTATTGTGGTGTTCACGACCGACAACGGCGCGGAGGTGATGTCATGGCCGGATGGTGGCACCACGCCGTTCCGTGGCGAGAAGGCAACGAACTGGGAAGGCGGATTTCGCGCACCAACGGTCATACGTTGGCCTGGCACCATCAAACCCGGCACCGTCTATAACGAGATGTTCTCGCATTACGACCTCATCCCGACCTTTGCGGCGGCCGGTGGAGACCCTGATATTGTTGCCAAGCTTCTCCGTGGCACTCAGATCGGCAACAAGACATTCAAGGTTCATCTCGACGGCTATAACCTCCTGCCTTTCTTGGCCCTGCGGACCGGCCAAATGATCTGATTAAAAAAGTGCTTTCGGAATTGGTTCAATTGCAACAATCCGGCTTAAGGCGGTGACGATCTTTGTCTTTTATACCCGGCGCAACGTCATGGAGCCTGGAATGCCCGAACGCCGCCGCTATCCGCGCATACGCGTCCAGAAGGCCGCGAAAATCGTTATCGGCACCTGGTCGGTGCTCGATTGCGTCGTGCGCGACCTGTCGTCCACCGGCGCCCGCATTGAAATTCAGGATACGGCCGATCTGCCCGATGCGGTGGATATGACGTTCGATGGCGGTCGCACGTTCCGGCCGTGCCGGCTCCGGTGGCGCAGCCCGACCGAAACGGGCGTCGAATTTTTCGAAGCAATGCAAGCGGCCTGATTTCACATCCGAAAAGACAAGGCGAGGCAACATGCAGGATCAGCAGGCAGACAACCGCGTGGCGCGATGCCCGAAATGCCGTTCGGACATGGCGCACGTGACCGACCTGCCGCATCCGATCGCGCCGACCATGGTGCGAAGCATGTTCGTGTGCCGGGCGTGCAATCAGACCCGGACCTACATTTTGCCGGCGTGCCAGGTCGTGGCGGACCCGGCGCCCGACGTCGCCGCCGCATAGCGCGATTCCTCAATCGGGCGGCTGATTCTGGTCTCGCATCAACTGAAACCGGATGTTCGGATCCGGATCCGATCCAAGGTATCTTCCATCCCATGCGTAGATCGCGTCCGGCGAATGCTGGCTTTGCGAAACATGCGCTTTAGGGGCCGAATTTTTCTTTTTGGATACTTTGGCGGCAAATGCCGGAGTGGCCAACAAGGCCGCGGCGCCGACGATTGCCGAAATTAAAGTCATATTGCGCGAAATCATGTGGCGCCTCTTCGTGTCCGCCGCGTTGTGTGACGCATAAATATCCAAGCAGTCGCGATACTCAATACGACCGGCAATCACATTGATTTGTGCATTGGGCGACGAGTTGATGGAATAATGTGCCGACGCGGAGACTGGCCTTGCAAATGCAGCGTGCGTGGCGCCCCGGACACGTGTGGATTGACCGTTCATTGGCCATTCATTTCGCTGCTCGCAAGATATTGGCCGTGCTTATTTGAGCTGCTACGATCCTATTGCGATAATTGAGTACGGGATGAATTGGGAAATGAAGCGCCGCGTTTTTATGATATTGTTCGCCGGCGCAGCCACATGGTCGCTTGCCCGGCCGCTGCGTGGCCCGCGCGCAAAATCAGCCAGGCGGCAGTCCGGGCGCCAACCAGGATGCCGGCGCGCAAACTGGCCAGCCCGCTGGCCAACCTCAGCCGGTTGGCCAAATCGCGACCTTGCAAGGCCCGGCGACCGTGACGCGCAGCAACACCGCGCCCTCCAACCTGAAAGTCAGCGATGTCGTCCACCGGAACGATGTCTTGCAAACCGGCGCCAATGGTTCACTTGGCGTGACCTTCGACGACGAGACGACGCTGAGCCTGAGCGCCAACGCGCGCATCGTCGTCAATGATTATGTCTACGAGGAAGGGGCCAAAGGCAACAAGGCCGTGTTCAACGTTGCGCGCGGTACGGTTGCCTTCGTCGCCAGCCTGGTGGCCAAGACCGGCAACATGACGATCACAACGCCGACGGCAACGCTCGGCATCCGCGGCACCACCGGCGTCGTCGACGTTCCCGACAGCGCGGCGGCGGGCGCGAGCGAAGCCAGGATCAAGCTTTATCCGGACGCCGACGGACGGGTGGGACGCATCGAAGTCTTCAACCCGCAGGGCGCGCGGCTCGGCGCGCTGACGCAAGGCGCCAGCGCTTTCGCCATCCGCCCTGGACTAGGCGGGCGGTTTGCGGCCGTACCGTTCCAGATTCCACCGCAGGAAGCCGCGCGCGACCGTGGCGTGGTGCAGCGGCTCTTTGCCTCGCACAATATCGGGCGGCAACTGGCAATTCAGCGCCGGCAATTGCGCGGACCGAACAACCTGCGGCGCAACAATCAGCGGCCCAATAATCTTCAGCCGAATAATGTTGGTCCGAATAATCGACAGCAGCCCGGCGCGCCAGCGCAACGCGGTGGTTTCCGCGACAAATTGCGCAACCTAAATCCGTTCGCGCCCAAACGAAAAGACCAGCTGCGCTAGCCGCTGATCCGGCGCCGTGTGCTGGCCGTCGACGTCAGCCGAACGATCCTCGCTTATTGACCTGACGTTTCTGGGCTTCGGTCAGGTTCCTCCTGACGTCATGGAGAAACTCAGGACGCAAAATCCCGGTGCAAGCCACCTGAGCAATCTGGAGTCCTGGCACGCGTTCGAGCAGGCGCATCCATCTACATTCAGCAATATGTATTTTTCTGGGTGCAGAAGCGCCCGCCAACGTGACAAATCACCGGGACAGCGCGCGCACATCAATCGACGGACCTCGTGTGCCGGTGCGCAAACCGTCTCACGCGGTGCGGACGCCGGTACTGATCCATGATGGCGCGGCAATCCGGATTGAGCCGGGTCCGGTTGTCGAGCAGGCAGTGAAACACGTCGTCGCGATTGGGAATCGCCGCCCAGCACACCCTGAATGCATCGCCGATGCAGGCCGATCTTTCTTCCGACGTTTCGGCGGTGGCAACCGAGCACAGCCCGGCAAGCGCCGACATAACCGTCAGCACCGCAAGCGTCTTCATCGATCGAGATGCGCCCGCAACCCAACACCCTGAACCCTGCATGTCGCCCAACCCCCTTGTCCCACCTGAAGGATCACCGTAGGGCGTCGCCGGCGCCGGCCCTATGGCCGCCGGGCAACTGTGGATAAAAAACGGACCAACAGAGTTCCACGGCGCCGCGGGGCGTGCGGCGATCCGGGCATTTTGGTCACGGACAATTGACGCTAAGCGAGATAGGCCGCGAGTTCCCGTGCGATATGCTCACGGCCGTTCAAGGCTTGAGGAAATGAGGCAATGACCATCATCGAAACGACACCACGCCGCGGCATGGCGGCCACCATTCTCGGTTGCGCCGATTCACTGGCAGACCGCATGAGCGACACGGTGTTGCTCATCGGCCGGCTGGCGATGGGCATCATTTTCTTCCAGAGCGGCTTCGCCAAGCTCACGGGGCTCGGTGCGTTTATCGGCAGCCTGGGCAACCGCGGCGTGCCGTTTCCGGATTTTTGGGGACCGGTCGGCGCGATCAGCGAATTTCTCGGCGGCACATTGATCATACTCGGGCTTGGAACGCGCTATGCCGCGGCGCTCATTGTCCTTTTCGTCATCATCGCGACGGCGATTTCGCACCGCTACTGGGAATTCGCCGAGCCGGCGCGGCGTCTGCAGCAAGGCCAGTTCTACAAGAATCTCGCCATCATCGGGGGCGCGCTGTTTTTGTTCATCTGCGCGGCCGGACGTTTCTCGCTCGACGCGTTATTTTTGAAGAAGCGATAGGTGCGGCCAGGCAAATATCGCATCGGGCAAAATCATTGTCCCGGCGGCGGGCCGGCCGCGCGCGGAGAGCATGATGGATCTGTCGTACACCCAGAACCTCGAGGACTATCACCTCGCGCTCGCCTTTGCGGGCCAGGCGAGCGGCCGCTACATCGATATCGGTGGCGGGCATCCGGTGGCCGACAACGTGTCGTTCTGGTTCTACCAGCGTGGCTGGCAGGGTGTTGTTGTCGAGCCGCAGCCGGCGCTCGCGGCGCTTTATGCGCGGTTGCGGCCGCGCGACACTGTGGTCGAGGCGCTGGTCGGGCGCGCGAACGGGGAAAGCGATTTTTTCCTGGTCGAGCGCCTGCACGGCTTTTCCACCACGCTCGAGCAGCACGCCCGCAAGGCTGAAGCCTTCGGCGCCGGTTATCGCCGGCTGCGGTTGCCTACGGTGACGCTCGCCGCGCTGTGCGAGACACACAGCCTGAATGAAATCGATTTTCTCAAGATCGATGTCGAGGGCGCCGAAGCCGATGTGCTGGCCGGCGCGGATTTCAAACGGTTCCGTCCCAAGGTGATTGTCGCCGAAGCGGTGGCGCCGGGGTCAGGGGAGGCGGTCTGGCAGGACTGGGAGCCGATGCTTCTGGCGCAAGGCTACCGCTTCGCGCTGTTCGATACGCTCAACCGTTTCTATGTCGCGCAGGAGCACCCGGAAATCTTCGAACGGCTGCCGCGCGAGCGCGCCGACTGGCACGCCGTACGTCATATGTATGAGATCGGCCGCGCGCCGGAGAATGCCAGCCATCCCGATCATGCGCTGGCGCGCGAGCTCGCGCGCGGGTTCTGGGCCATGCTGCCCTGGCTCGAGCCGGCGCAGATCGTTGCGCTGCTGGCGCGGGCGCGCGGCATCGAGGATGCGACAGAACGCGCGGCGCTCGCCGCGACCGTCGATACCGAGGCCTTTCGACTGGCGCTCGGCCGCATTGCCTGCGGCTACGACGGCGGGCAGGTTGTGGATGAGTGATCGCCGCCGGCGCGCATCGCCCGGGCGGTCATATTTTTTTAACCGGAGCCGTTGCACCGTCTTGGTTTACTGCAACGACAGGCAACGCTCCATGTACACCATTGCTACAGCCGCCGCGGCGGTCGGACGGAACAAGACCGCAATCTTGCGGGCGATCAAGAACAGAAGAATTTCGGTGGCAAAGGACAAGAACGGCGAAGTTCAGATCGATCCCGCCGAACTGCATCGCATTTATCCGCCGCTGCGGAGCGGCGCGAAGGGTGACAACACGCACCTGCGTCTGCATCAGTCGCCTTTACTGACGCCGGTTTGAAGGCAGTTGCCGCTGACTTTGTATTAGCCGATAAATCCCTCGATCAATATGACCACGCCAAAGGTGAGCGTGATCATCGATCCGCCGTCCAGGCTTTCGACGATCGGATGCACCTTGCCGTTGCGCGGCAGTAAATACCAGAAGACGGCGCTGGTCACGACGACCAAAGCCGCGCCGCAAATGATGGAAAACATGTTGTTGGCCTGTTCCTCTCGGGTCCTGAAGCGCTTGTAGCCCGCTTTCGCTGGCGGCAACGTAAATTGCACGTTTAAAACCCGTGTTGTGGGACCTCGGCCTGCTGTGATGATGTCCATGCGGGGCAGACCGGGCTAGGACGCCTGGGCCGGGCTCACGCGGGGGACGACGGATGAAACGATGGATCGGCGCAGTCGGAGCAATCCTCATCGGAGCGCAGGCGCACGCCCAAAGCGACCCGGCAAGCGGGACAGCGTTTTATCCAAGCTGCCTGGCGGCCGCCGATATCGTTCAAGGCAAGCGTCCGGCGACTGATTCAGAGGATGCCGCTAAGCAGCTCCGCCAGGCATCGGCATGCTTTGGCGCGGTGATGGCCATCATGAAGCTCGCGCCATTGTTCAAGACAGAATTTGCCGTGTGTCCGCCGTCCAATATCGTGCCGGATAGCAAAGGCGAGCTTGCGCAAATGGTCGTTTCCATCACGGCCTATCTAAAAAGCCACCCCGAGGAGCGCCCCAATAATTTTCATCAGACAGCGGTGAACGCGCTGGTCGCGGCCTGGCCTGGCTACTCCACGGCATGGTTCGGCAAGGACCACAACACGCCGGCCTTCGCCGCCAGCCAGGTCGGCCCCTTCGACCAGTGGCCGACCGGCATGGGCTTCGAATATTTCTACGGCTTCGTTGGTGGCGACGCCAATCAGTGGGAGCCAAATCTGTTCCGCAACACGACGCAGATCTACCCGTTCCTGGGCAAGGAGGCCGGCACCTGGAATCTCGTGACCGCGATGGCCGATGATGCCATCGACTACATGACACAGAATCAACCAGACGGATCCCAGCAAGCCGATCTTCATCAAATATGCGCCGGGCGCCACGCATGCGCCGCACCACCCGACCAAGGAGTGGGTGGACAAGATCAGCAAACTGAAGCTCTTCGACGAGGGCTGGAACAAGGTGCGCGATCGCATCTTTGAAAACCAGAAGCGTCTCGGCGTGATCCCTATGGATACGAAACTGGCGCCCTGGCCGAAAAATGTCCTGAAGGAGTGGGACCAGCTCACGGATGACGAAAAGAAACTCTTCATCCGGCAAGCCGATATTTTCGCGGCGTATGCGGCCTATAACGACCACGAGATCGGCCGCGTGATCCAGGCCTTCGAGGATCTGGGCAAGCTCGAAAACACGCTGGTCATCTACATCAACGGCGACAACGGCACGAGCGCGGAAGGTGGCCCGATGGGCACACCCAACGAGGTCGCGTTCTTCAACGGCCTCAACGAACTGCCGGTCGCAGTTCAGATGAAATTCTACGATGTCTGGGGCACTGAACAGACTTACAACCACATGTCGGCCGGCTGGTCCTGGGCATTCGACACGCCGTTCTCGTGGTTCAAGCAGAATGCGTCGCAGCTCGGCGGCGTCAACCAGAACATGGTGGTTTCGTGGCCGGCGCGCATCAAGGACAAAGGTGGCCTGCGCGAGCAGTTCGTCCACGTGATCGACGTCGTGCCGACGATCCTCGATGCCGCCGGTATTCGTGCGCCCGAGGTCGTGGATGGCATCAAACAGGCGCCGATCGAGGGCACGAGCTTCGCCTACACCTTCGACGCGAAGAATGCGAAGGCGCCGTCGCATCACACGACCCAGTACTTCGAGATGATGGGCCAGTGGGCCCTCTATCGTGACGGCTGGTTCTTGAGCACCAAGGTCAACCGCGCGCCGTGGCAAGCTTTCGGTCCGGCCAATCCTGATCCGCTCAACAACCAGGTGCTTGAACTCTTCGACCTGAACAAGGACTTCAGCCAGAGCGAGAACATCGCAGCGAAGAACCCGCAGAAGGTCAAGGAGATGAAGCAGATGTTCATCGCCGAGGCCAAAAAATATCAAGTCTTCCCGATGGACGCGTCAGTGGCAGCACGCATCGTCGCGCCGCGACCGAACATCACCGCGGGCCGCAAGGAGTTTGTCTACACGCGGCCCATGACCGGGCTGCCGCAAGGCGACTCGCCGCTGCTGCTCAACACATCCTATACGATCACGGCCGACATCGAGGTGCCGACCAATGGCGTCGAGGGATGTCCCAACTGAATTGAAGACGTCTGTCGGGATCGGCGCGTTTTCGATAGTCTGTCACAATGACATCCCGGCGTTCAAAAACGAAGATCGCGCTCGTCGTCCTTGCTGCAATTCTCGGCGGCTACAGCATCGTCGCGTACATCTTGCTGCCGTGGGCCTGGACCCACTACGAGCATCAAAAGGGGCTCGCGGGTCTCACGATGGTAACGCGGACGGCGCAAGGCATTCCCGGTGACGCGATCAATGTCGGTTTGGTCGGATCAAAAGAGGATGTCGTGTGCGCCATGCACGCGGCCGGCTGGTATCCGGCCGATCCAATTACATTGCGATCAAGTCTTGCGATTGTGGGTAGTGTCGTCCTCGATCGGCCGTACCGCGATGCCCCGGTGAGCAAACTTTTTTATGAGGGCAGGGCGGAAGACCTCGCGTTCGAAAAGCCCGACGGCAAAAGCGCCGATCGCCGCCAGCACGTGCGGTTCTGGCAGGTTTTGGATCGCGGGCAGGAAGGAAGACCTGTCTGGCTTGGCTCCGCGACGTTCGATCGCGGCGTGGGTTTGAGCCACCTGACGGCGCAAGTCACACACCATATCGCCCCCGATATCGACGCCGAACGAGATCAGCTCACGGCCGACCTGAAAACCGCAAAGGTTGTTGAGGCGATCTATGAAGTCTCCGGCGTTGGTCCCACGCTCAATGGCCGGAACGGAGAAGGTGACCGGTACTATACGGACGGTGAAATCAAGATTTCCCGGCTTGTCGAAGGCTGCAACGCGAAAGCCGAAACTGCGGTGGTGTTGGATAATCCGCCGCTCGTCGACATGAAAAATGTTGCGTGGAAAACGATCGCCGCTTTCCTGTCGCCGGCGGCGCAACCCATCGAATTCGAAGTAACGCTCGACTATTGCGTAGTGCCCGTTAAACACTCGAAGCAGGTTTCACGGCGTGCTTACGTTCGCCGCCGGTATAACAACGCGGAAGATGCATCCTCTCGGTCTAGCCGCATTGACCGAGATTTGGCCATTGTGACGTTCGACAATCGTCAGGCAGATCGCTAACCCAAGACCCATGCCGTGCGACTTTGTCGTATTGAACGCATCAAAAATCTTGTTTGTTGCGAGCGAGTTCGATGCCAGGTCCGTTGTCTTCCACTTCCAGCCCTATCGTGCCGTCCGCGTGATCGTTCGTCCGCACGGTCAATTTACGTTGATCATCCTCGGAATTTGTAAGCGCATCGACTGCATTTTGAATGAGATTGTCGATTACTTCCTGCAGCTGACCTCTGTGGCCGGTGATGGCCGGCAACGCCGGAGTCAGTTCTACCTGCGTTGATATAGCGCCATCGATCAGCGCCGCCCGGAAATGACGTAACGATCCGAGCGCCAACTCATTCACATCGACTGTTTCGTCCCGCTTGTCATCCCTTCCGAATACCGAGCGAATGCCCTGTAAAAGCTGGCCTGCACGATGGCCATCGGAAACAATACTGGATAATAGCGCTTGCACCTTTTCGATGTTGCTCGGACCTTTGCTGATGTAAAGCAATGCGGCTTCGCTACTCATCGTCATTGCGCTAAGCGGCTGTCGGACCTCATGACTGATCGACGCTGCTACGGCTTCCAGGCTCATGAGCTTGTTGTTTCGCTCGCGCTCGAGCAGAAAATTTGAACGCGCGAGGCGCGCATAAAGGCGCGCCATCTCTGCCAGCAAAAGGCCAAGCACAAGCATTGAGGTGACAAGTGTGAACCCGCGCGAAGCATAGAACCCGAGCGTGTACCGCCCGGTAGCGAGGAAGCCCCCGTAGATATGCTGCAAGATGAGAGCAAAAATCGCGAGCATGAGCCAATAGTCGAGAACCGAACGCCTCCCTGTCCACAGAAGCACGATTGCGATAGCCATGCTGAAGATAGCCAAGGGGCTCGCGACATAGGCCACTGCGTTGACGTAGTGGTCACCGCTGCCCACGATGGTCGGAAGAATTCTGGTTTTCCATTGTGGTGATCCAGATAATTCCCGACACAAGGCAGACCACCAACGCGACGCTCCGGACTATGGCAGATTTCGTTAGTTCTTGGCTTACGTTGATCGTTCGGTCGCCTCTACGCAGGCACGCGTAGGCGATTGCGCCTAATGGCGGCCCGGCGCCCCAGAAATAATACAACCATGCGCTCGTCTGCGGACCGGCGCCGAGAAGCCCGGTCGGTGTGAATGAGCCTGGGAAAGTGAGGATGTGAGGGATGACGATGAGCGCGGTGTACAGATAGCCGCTCGCGAGTGCCAAAATGGCGCGCGAGGGCCAGATAGAGTAATGAGAGAACAATAAAATTGCGGTGATAAAGTCGTTGACGAAAACAATCGATTTTATTGCGGGCAAATAGCCGCTGTACGGCGGCAATTGCACACCCGCGAATGGCGCCGAAATCGCAAAGATGACAAAGAGAGCTCCCGCGACAGCGAAGACGACGCGACGTTGTTGCGCCGTCGCCGGAATATCCGACAGCGCGAATAACGGGACCTCGGGTATGTCGGACGCGATCGTCGCTACCTCCCTGTTCTATTTGATTAAATGTTGGACTTTGGCGCAATGCTTACTCAACGCGGTGCAACAATATCTGTAAGCTGCGTGGCTGGCACACCACGACCCCCTGCGAGACAAGCTATTGCGGAATAGGCACAATTAACCGTTTGTGGACCATCCCTGACATCGTCGCACAAACGTGATTTGGGCCGCTTGGTCATAAAACCGCGACGGGAGTAAATTAAAAATTGGCGTTCGGGACGTGAGCAGGCCTCGCATCAATCGCGCCTTCGGTTGCCGAGTTATTTCAATTCGCCAGGCCAGACCGTATAGGTGGCCGGCAATTAGGGAGGACGATAAATGGTCGCTCCTGCGAATCTACGGATCGGACAAATCGCCGCTTTGTCGCTCGTCATCAACGCGGCGGCAATATTTGAGGTTGCTGCACAGGAGACAGCAAAAGATTTGCTCGCAATTCAAATTCGCGACCAGGGCCAGCGCTGCGAAAAACCGGTCAGTGCAAAGAGAGACGCAAAACATTCAAAACCGGACGCCGCGGTATGGGTCCTTCGCTGCGAGCATCGTTCCTACAGGATGACACTGTCGCCTGATATGGCCGCGCGCATACAACGGCTCAATTAGGGTTCTACTTCACCGAAATTCCGACGCCCGGAGTAGCGGACGGCCGTGGCGGTAAGAGGGACCGGGGCGCGGTCCATATGCCCCTTGGGGCAATACTGTCGTCTCGATCCTCGTAATAAAATTCCACTGTGTACCGGCCCAAAGAGCGGGGCGGTCCGGCAGGAATCGGGGGCATCATGAAAATACTCCTCGTGGCAGGCATCGCGGCCCTCGCATTCATCGGGTCATCCGCTTTTGCCTCGGATTTGCCCACGAAGGCCCCCATCAATAAAACTCCGATAGCGCCACCGCCCTACAACTGGTCCGGATTTTATGTGGGCGCCAACTTCGGCAGCGGGTGGGGCAATGGCAGCCTGAACATTCCCGGCAACAATTTCTATGGCGGCATTACCGAGCTCATCGGCGGCGTTCAAGCCGGTTATAATTTTCAAGCTGGTCATGTTCTGCTTGGGGCTGAAGCTGACTTCGATTTGGCAAGCTTCAATCATCCGACCTTTCCCGCTCCGACGTTAGGTTCCGTCAGCAACCACTGGATGAGCACGGTGGCGGGCCGCATTGGCCTCGTGAACGACCGCTGGCTTGTTTTCGCCAAGCTGGGTGGTGGCTGGGTAGGAAGCGAGGCAATCGTGAACCTGCCGGGCTCGCCGAGTTGGAGCGGGTCGAGCACCAACGGTGGCTGGCTGATTGGCGGAGGTATCGAATACGGCTTCAAGCCGCATTGGACCGTCAAGCTCGAATACGACTATCTCGCGCTTTCAAACTGGAATTCGGCCACGGTCCCGGTCGTTGCGCTGAATCGCGACGTCCAAATGGTCAAGTTCGGCGCCAACTATAAATTCGAGAGCGGCGTTACCGAAGTGGCTGAGCCCTCGCGCGCCGGTCATCCAGGTGCGCCTGCCAAAGACGAAGAACTGCAAAAGCAATCGCAGAACCCGATCGCGGATCTGGTGAGCTTGCCATTCCAGAGCAATACGAATTTTAACGCGGGGCCTTTCAACCGCACGCAGGAAATACTCAATATCCAGCCGGTCGTTCCAATGCACCTGAACGAGGACTGGAATGTCATCTCGCGCACCATCATTCCGCTGGTAAGCCAGCCTGACCCGGCGATCGACAGCAGCACCAACGGTATCGGGGATATTACCCAGTCACTGTTTCTGTCACCGACGCACCCGGGCAAACTGATCTGGGGTGTAGGCCCTGTCTTCACCGTTCCGTCCGCCAGCGATCCTATTCTCGGGACGGGCAGGGTCCTGTTCGGGCCGACGGCCGTGTTCCTGACGACGCCAGGACATTGGGTACTCGGCGTGCTGCTCAACAATCAGTGGTCGGTCGGCGGCAATTCGTTGCGGCCGGCGGTGAACACGGGTCTCGCCCAGCCCTTCATCAACTACAACATGGAGCACGGCTGGTACCTGACCACGTCACCCATCATCACCGTGAACTGGCTCGCAGCGGCGGGTGAGCAATGGACCGTACCGGTTGGCGGTGGTTTCGGCCGCGTATTCAGGGTGGGCGATCAGCCAGTGAACGCATCTATAGCCGCGTACTACAACGCAATACGCCCGACCGGCACATCGGATTGGCAATTGCGAACGTCAATCGCGCTTCTTTTCCCGGTAAGGTAGGTATAGTGGGACCAGTTCGTAGTTGCTGAAACATTTGGGGGGGCCAAGCCATGAGATGCAGCACGCGTTCGTTTGCCGTTGCCGTATTCTTCGCGGCGTTTTTGTTGTCAAATTATGGAACACTCAGTGCGCGGGACGCTGATCGCGCACCTATCACCTTGGCGGCGGCTCAGACGGCAAAACAGCAATGCATCAATGCCTGTCGCGCGCGATATCGCGACTGCCGGTCGCTGAAGCAAATATCATCCTCCGAGTGTCGAAGCGTTTATCAGGATTGCACCCGCTTCCAGTGCAGTGCTGTGCGGGGATGACCGTCGTGGCGTTTGCCGCGATCATCGCGCTCGCGGTGGCGCCAGCGCTCAACTATTGTATTCCGCCGGTCCTGCTCACTTGTTGCGTCTAGTTGCGACAAATGCGGCCTGTCCAATCCGAATGTTCGCCCAGATGGAACAGCACCTTCAAGCGATCGTCACGGTTCTTTCCCTGGTGAATCCGTTGATCTGCGGGACCATGTTCGCGCAGATCGCGGCCGGTCAAACGCACGCCACACAATTAGCCGATGCTACCAAGACGTCACTGGCCGTTCTGGTCATTCTGAGCATAGCCGCGCTTGCTGGCGCAAGAGTGCTCAAGGTATTCGGCGTCTCGCTCGACGCTTTTTCGATTGCCGGCGGAGGTGTGCTGACCTGGATTGGGTTCTCAATGTTGCGGGGCGCCTCTGCGCAGACCCAGGATAGGCCGAAATCTCGGGCTGCTAAGAGGCGTTCGCTAACACCAGTGATCTTGTTTGCTGCCAGTCCGGGCACGATTACCGGAGTGATTACACTTGCCGTCGCGCATACGAAGCTGGCGCTGCCGGTTACGGCCCTCGTCGCGATCGTCGTTGCCACGGCCGCAATGTGGGGCGCGATGGTGCTTGTTGCTCGCGGTAGATCTCGCTCAGGAAACGCGGGCGGCCTTCTGAATGATATCGTGACGCGGTTTATGGGATTGATCGTCGTCGCAATGGGGGTGCAGTTTGCGTTGACAGGCTTCCATAATTTTTTCGGATAAAGACTTACTTCAAAATTCTCGCTTTTTGCAGTCAGCGGACATCCCACTTTCCGCGCGACCCGGGCGGCAGACCGAGGTTTCTCTCGATCTCTATCCTGGCCAAATTTGCCGGAAAGGTCGACAGCATTTGGCGAGGCAGCGGACTGGGCAGTATCTTCCGCGCGATGAAATTCCAAAATTCCGGGCGATGACGTATCGCTAGTCGAAAGAAAGCTCAGCCGGAGCCAGGGACAGGCCTGAGGCCTGCCCCTGGTGTCGTTCCTCTGGTCCGAGCGCCGGATGCCGGAGGAACGCCCTAGCCCCGGTCAGCGCGGGCGATCGGGATCGCGACGAACTTCATCGCGTTATCAGACTTCAATCGCATCATCACGGTGCGCTTGCCATCTTTTTGTGCGCCACTGATGGCATTGCGCACGTCGACCGGGGTAGCAACAGACTTGCCACCCACATCGAGAATGACGTCGCCGGTCTTGAAACCGTGCTCTGAGGCTAGTCCGCTAGGATCAACGTCGGTCACGACGACCCCTTCGGTGCCACCGGTGGCGACCTTGCCGGCGGGGGCCAGCATCAAGCCAAGCTTTGGTACATCGCCGCCGTTCGGACTGACGTCCGAAGACGCCGCCCGAGCCTCACGCTCTTTTGGCAGCTCGGCGAGCGTCAGCGAGATCGTTTTCATCTCACCTTTGCGCAATATCGCGAGCTTGGCTGTATTGCCTGGCGCCATGGCCCCAATCTGTCTGGCAAGCTCACGAGCGTCCTTGATTGCCTGTCCGTTGACTTCAGTGATGACGTCGCCCGAAAGAACGCCAGCCTTGGCCGCGGGGCTACCGGCTTGTGGTTCGGCGACAAGCGCACCCTCACTCCGCTTCATGCCAAGGTTCTCGGCGATTTCCGCCGTGACCGGTTGGATCTGCACGCCGATCCATCCGCGAGTGACAGTACCCTTGTCCTTGAGCTGAGCGACCACCGACTTGACGGTGTCCGACGGAATATCAAAAGCAATTCCGACAGAGCCGCCAGAAGGCGAAAAGATTGCGGTGTTAACCCCGATGACATTGCCGTCCATGTCGAAAGTCGGCCCACCGGAATTGCCTTTGTTGACCGACGCATCGATCTGGATGAAGTCGTCATAGGGGCCGGCTCCGATGTCGCGGCCACGTGCCGAGACGATACCGTTGGTGACGGTACCGCCAAGCCCGAACGGGTTGCCGACCGCAAGGACCAGATCGCCAATGCGCGGGGCCTTGTCCGCGAGCTTGACGAAGGGGAAATCGCTGCGACCATCGACCTTGATCAGGGCAATGTCAGTGCGTTCGTCGGTGCCAACCACTTTGGCGCCGTAGGTTTTTCCGTCATCTGCCGTGATCTCGACGGTTTGCGCCTTGTCGACCACATGGTTGTTGGTCACTGCAAATCCATCGGCGCTGATAAAGAAACCCGAGCCCTGACCGGTCATTGCGTGATTTGGCATTTGGCGCTGACCGCCAGGCATTCCGAAGCGGCGGAAAAATTGCTCCATTGGCGAGTTCGGGGAGACTGGCGAATTGCTGTTAAATTCCGCCGATTTTGCAGCGGGATCCATTTTTACGCGGACCGCGATCACGGCCGGCTTCACCTTTTCCACGATATCGGCAAAGCCGACCGGTCGGTGCGTGTTTTCGGCAGCACCCGCTGCGGAGACAGTGAAAATGTCAGAGCGGGAAATTTCAACCCCAACCACCAAGGTGGCGGCGGCGAGGCTGGTAGCAGTTGCGAGAAGGACAAGGCGGTGCGCGGAAAGAATCCGGCTTTTGCTTGATAAATTCATGGTTGACGCGTCTCCATTGAACGGGTTGCTCCACACGGTGGAGCGTTGGGCCGCTGAATAGAGAGCGCCGGATTGCCGCGAGATGACGGTGGAATTAACAATTGGCAATTGTCGCAAATTTCCGATTCTACTTTCTGCCGGTCTCAGGAATGCCTTCGAGAACGGGCCTGTCGGGGCGCTTTCCCCGACCAGCGTTTGAACGCGTGCGTGAAGGAGCTGACTTCCTGGTAGCCGAGCAGCCACGCAATTTGCGATATCGACAATTCATGATCGGCCAAATAGCGTTCGGCGAGATCGGTCTTCAGATCTCCCAAAACGGCTGAAAAATTCAATCCTTCCACAGCGAGGCGCCGCGCCAATGTGCGTGGACTTAATCCGAGCTGATGTGCAACGGCGTCGAGGTTGGCTTTGCCATGCGGCAGCAAGGGCGCAATGGCGTTCTCGACGCTCGCGCGCAATGCGCCGCGGTGGAGTCGTCGTTGACCAAGCGCTTCTTCACAATACGTAATCAATAATTTGTTCAAGTGGTGATCGGCGCTGACGACCGGCGAGCTCTTTATTGCCGTTGCAAAGGAAATCTCGTCAACGGACGCGCCAAATTCGACGTTGCGCCCGAAGAATTCAGTCAATTCCGGGTTGCGACCGCTGCGGCGATGCATGAGCCGCACGTGCGCAGGCACCAATTGGGCGCCTGCCAGCTGCCGGCACAGACGAACCAGCATCGTCACGAAAAATTCAATCTGATGCCGATCCAGATGCCGGCTGACCCCGATGTAATGGAATTTTATACCGACAGTTCCGCCATCAACATACGTCAGTGATACGCCTTCATTGGCGATCGCGCTGTAGCGTGCGAGTCTCTGTAACGCGTCACCCAATACGTTCGAAGAGGCAGCAACATAATAGAGAAAGCCGAACTCGCGCAGATCGGATGGCTGGGCAAGGTGAAATCCGAACAGGTCATCCCGCACCGCGTCGGCAGCGAGATTTAGAAATTCTATTTGATCGCGAACTCTGAGCTTGAGTTTTGCGTCATTGATTTGTTGCAGGGTAATATTTGCATTCTCGAGCAGAGTGCGTGTATCAATTCCGCTCGCTTTTGCGCGGGCGTAGGCAAGGCGCGTCAATGTCCCGACTGCGTTCGGAAGAGTGCCGAGACGCCTGGCATCGGAACGGCCCATAACTGCGCCCCCTGCCTGCAGAGTCAGGTCGAACATCGTGTTCGTGCCTGGCGCGCGGCGACAAAGCTTTGGCAGATAATAACAAGACACCAAAGGAATGTCGCGGCTATCAAGCGTGCGTGCTGCAGGCGAATGCCTGCGCCGAAATCCTAACAGCCAAGCGGCCTGTCAGCGACGGCACCAATATTGGGCCGAGACCATGTGTGGTCGGTGCCGCTACAGGAGAATTAATGTCAAATTCACAAGAGATTGTCGCGGTCATCGACGATGATCCCGAGATGCGCGTTGCGATGGCCACGCTTGTTTCGGCATACGGATATAGCGCACATACCTTTGATTCAGCTGAGACGTTTCTCGCTTGCGCATCGACATGCAAGGCGCGTTGCCTCCTTGTCGATATTGAGCTGGGCGACCTTTCCGGCGTGGAGTTGGCGCGCCAATTGGTAGCGGACGGCTACCGGTTTCCCATCATTTTCATGACCGGGCATGACAATGCTGCGGTCGAAAACCAAGCCATTGCTGCGGGCGCCATCGCGTATTTACGCAAGCCCTTTCCTGGAAAAATGCTGTTCGATGCGCTCAAAAAGGCAGTCGGCGCAGACTAATGCTATATTCATTCATGGGCGGGGTCCTGGTCACATTGCTTGCCGCATTTGCGGGGTTCGTTTGGTTTCGATTGCGCTCCAGTATTCAGGACTGACGAAAATAACCCAACCGCGGTGACGAGGTCATCGTGGTGTCCGCTTTTGGCCCCGGGCAGCTTGAACCCCGCGACGCAACCGCGCAATTCAAAGTGTCATGGCCTACGCATCGTGGGTGAGAATTGTGAACCCGGGCTCGGTACGGGTTTCCGGATTCGCCGGCTTGTCAGTGATCACCAGAGTGGAGCCCGGATGCATCAGCGCTGTTACACGGCGCGCTATATCGGGGGCAAGGTTGATTCTGTCCATCGTTTCGGATGTCAGAAGGGTCGAGGCTTCATCACTATTTGTCCCGGACGGCAAGCCAATCGCGAGCCACTTGAGATGTCGTGGATCTGAATCCGGCCCCGTTAGCGTGAAGGCATGGGTGCCAAATGGCTTTTCCGGCGATACGACATCGACCTGCGCTGAAAAACTTTCCTGGCCATTGACAAATGCGATCAGTTTGCGGTCCGTGGTCGAGATAACGAACGAAGAAGCCTGATGCGTTTCTGTCGTTGCCGTGACTGGATGGGCAGTCTTGGCGGATACTTCCTTGACGGCGTCAAGCGCCATCTCTTCAGTATGGTTGGCGATCAGCAGACCGGGGTGCTGCATATCGCCATATGCCGGTTCGCCGTCCGCAATGATGACCGGCGTGCCAAGCGTAGTAATGCCGAACAAAAGTTTTGCAAACTCAAGCGGTAGATGCACGCAGCCGTGGCTCGATGGGTAGCCTGGAAGGCCGCCGGCATGCAGCGCGACACCACCCCATGTCAGCCGCTCCGTGTAGGGCATCGACGCATCGTTATAGAGCGATGAATGATGGTTCTGGTCTTTCTGCAAAATGATGAAAACGCCGGAAGGGGTTGTGTGTCCAGGACGGCCTGTCGAGCACCTTGTCGAGGCGATACGTACCCCGCCACGATAAACCACCGCCCATTGTTTAGGGAGCGATACCAGAATAACGACGGGTCCCTGCGGCGAACGATCCGGGTGCCATTGAAATTCTCCGGCCTTCAGCGTTGCCGGGTCGATTGGCTGCTCCTGCGCGATGGCGCCCGGAAATGCTGTGAGCAGCGGGGAAGCGAGCGAGCCGGCGATGAACAGCCGGCGCGAAAGATGAACACCATAATCGACCATAAAATTTAGCTGCCTGCTTTTGAGAGTATAGCGGAAATTGCGTTTGCGCTTCGCCATGTCCGTCAATCAACGAAAACGGCCACCGCTTTCATCGTTATCAAAAATCCGGCTGTAAAATGCTATCCATGCTTGGACCGATATTTGCCGGTACGTAAGGCTCCGGGACGTCACTGTCGATCGCTTGCAAGGCATTGTTGGGAGCGCCGGCGCCCGGATCAAAAGGCCCGTTCTGATAGTTCGCGAAGGCCTGCGCGGTGCCGACATAGGCGCAATTGCAACGGGCCGCGTCGGCGTACACGTAGTAGACAATTCCATCCTTCGTGCGCTTGACGAGCTTGTCGGGCGGCAGTGAGCTCAGGAGTGCGCGCTTTTCCGGCGTGGTCGCGTATTTCACCATGAAGCCGGCAGCCGTGAACATATTGTTCGGAATAACAATAGTCTGTTGTTGTTGCGCAGCCGCAACCGAAGCGCTGAAGCCCAGAAACACAAACCCGGCGAGCGCGCGATTGATCGGCATCGTCAGCTCCATCATAAACCGCAAATACAAATCGTCACGGCGGAGGCCCTGGCCCTGCGGAGCCACCGAGTCCTGGCGGTGGACCCGGACTCTCCAATTGGAGAGGCAACAGCCCTTGCGCATTTTCTGAAGACGGCGGAGTTGCCGGCATTTGCACGCCGCTGCCAGCCGGATTACGTACGCATTCTCCGCCGATGCCGCTCAAGGTCTGCCGGCATTGTTGTTCACTGGTGTAAGCGCAATTGAGGTTGCCGTCGTTATCCGCAATTCCGCACCAGGGAAGATTGTAGGTCTGCGCATGGGCGGATCCGGCAACGAGAGACGCCGCCAAGACGAGAGACCCGATCCCTGCGCATACATTTCGCATTGCGCATTGCCTTCAACGAAAGCCCAATTACTTCGCGATTATGATGCCGCGCTCGGCTCGCCACTTCTTGAAGACGATGTCGATGGCTTCGATAATCTTTATTTGCGGGTTAGCCTTACAGTACACGATCACTTCGTGTTCCGTTTCCTTCGACCGGCCAATGTTGAGGTAGTGTTTCTTCGCGAGTCCGTTGTACCAGCCACTGTACCAGGTCGTCAGCAAATCAGCCTGGTCCTGCCACGTTCCGGCGAGTTGTGCGCAGGTCAATGTCTGGACATCGAGGTATCCTTCAGCATCCGCGTACGTGCTCAGATTAACCTGAGCTTTGGCATTGGTAGTGACAAGGGACAAGGTGAGTCCAGCCGCAGCCAGGATCAGAATTTTTCGCATTCGGTCGCTCCCGAATTCTGTTGAATGTCAAAAATGCGTGGCTGCACGCTCTTACAGCCCGCCGAACCGGTAATTTAGGCCTGCCCGTATTTCGCTGTGATGCGAGATGTCGAGTGACGCTGCCGAGATGTAGAGATATTCAAGCTTCGCGCTGACATTTTGCGTAATGCCGTATTCAACGCCTGCGCCAAGCACCGCGCCGAATTGTTTGCTCGTGCCCGAGCAGTTGATGATTCCAAGCGTGCCGCAGGTAACGCCGACCGCAGGGACGAAGGTGGATTTAGCGCCTATCACGGCTAGCCCACCGGTCGCGTAGAAAAGCCAGTTTTCCTGGGCGTAGCCAACACGCACCCTCGCGGTCGCTTCCCAGTCGATACTGGTGCTCGCACTGACGGCAGGTGTAATCGGTATAATTGGTATCCCGCCGGCGCTCGGAATGATTGTGCCGGATCCTTTCATGTTGGCCCAATCGAGATCGGCCTCAAAGCCCATAACAACGTGGCCCGATTGAATTTGGGCGCCTGCCGTTCCGCCGAACACGCCGCCGGAAAAATCAACGGACTGGCCATCGAACCGGTTTGTGATCAAATTGAGCGGATCCTGGTGGCCCCAGGCGCCACCGCCGTTCAAACCAAAGTAGATCCCGGTCCAGTTGTAGACTGGCGTGGGCGACAGCAACGGGGCCGGCGGCGGCCGGCGTGGCAGGTCCGCGGCTGACGCGGTTTGCGCGAGCCCGGCCGCCAATGCTGCGGCAACGAAGAGCACTGATCTGGTCTGAAGCATCGTGTCCCCCGGATTGAACTGTGGCTCGGTCCGAAATTAAGTCAGCGAAATGAAAGCGCTTGTGCTCAGGGCAGCGGCCGCAGCTTGAGCGCGGCGACTCCGACAGCAACGTTGAGCGCGACCGACCCCTCTACCGAGACTGGCTGAAGCGCAATGGTGCGTCCGGATCCGCCGATCAGGACGTTCGTGCCGACGCCAAGACCAAGGGCGGCGTCCGCGGTCGCGCCCACATAGTCACCGGCGAGCGCGCCGAACGGTACGCCGACCGTTGGAGAAAGAACGGCCCAGGCGAGGACACCGCCTGCCGAGATGCCGATATCGATGCCCACAGTGTTAATTGCGCCGGCATAGGGCTGCGGCGGGACCTGCGCATTCTGCGTGAATTGGCATTCCATCGACTGATGACCGGCAATGATGAACCCGATGCTCGGATTGAGCCGGCAGCGCAGCATGCCCGCTTGCGTCCAGTTGGGTGATTGAGCCTCGGCAGACGCGGCCGTCATTGCGATCAGAGCGAGTGCCAGTAGTGCTGAACATGTTCGTGACATTGAACGAAATCCCCCAGTTAGATTAAGCGCGTCATGCGAGGCGCCTCAGTAGCAAGGCGGATAAGGGTAGTAACCGCAGGCAGGGTGCGGGTAGTAAGGCGCGGGATATCCGTAAGCGGCTGCGCGGTAGGCCGCCGCCGCACCGTAAGCGGCTGCCGCGCCATAGGCTCCCGCGGCGCCGTACCATGCGGCGCGACGTGCTGTACGACGGGCAACACCGGCATAAGAAAGCGGTGTGAACGGCAGCCCGATGATGTCGATGAATACGGCAGCCGGGCCATCTGCACCGTTCAGGTTTCCTTCGAGGACCTGCACGTCGAAAGTCAGCTTGTCACCGTCGAGCTTGGGCGACTTCAATACGACGACCGCATCGCGGTTCGTCGACGCATCCTTACTAAGTGCCGAAACCGTCGCATTTGGTGGATCCTTGCCGAAACTATCGCCGCTCGCCCATTCTTCCAGGAGGTGAGCGGTAAGCGCGTGCCCGGACGCCCGCACCGGCCGATCGGCGAACACGATGGCGTTAGGCGAAACGCCGGTGAGCGTGAGCTTGTCACCTTGCAGGGTTGCGCCGCGTGAATTTAGGACAATCAACGACGGTTCCATCTCCGGTTTGGCCGAGGTGGATGCGCCAATAACCTTTAATGCGGGCGTTGACCCGGGTTGGGTATTTGGCGCCGTCTGTGCAATCGCAGTGACCGACGTAAATAGAAGCGCAAAGAAGATCGTAGAAACAGGCGTGGCTCTAGGCATCACAAAAACTCCGTTTGGTCACGAGCGGGCCAGCGTCCTCGGCTGCCGGGCGGTCTTTTTGGACTGCCCGGCAACGTCTTCCATTCGCGCCGCCCTACTTACTCGCCTGCGTGGCTGATAGTCCTTGCTTCCTGTATGGCATGGATGATCTGGTCGAGATTGTAGCTCGCTGGTGCCTGCAGAGCCGGGAACGTGCGGAAAGTCTCAAGCTCCTTCAGCCACAGGAGTTGTCCGATCGGCACCAGATTCCAGTCATAGATATAGGCCGTGCTCGGCGCCGCGATCGCGCCGCCCATCCCGAGCAGCGTCTTTTGATCTTCGGCAACGGCCTGCTCAAACGGGTCGCGCTTGATATTGTCGACCTGGGTCCAGTGATAAGTTATCGTTCCCGTCAATCCACCGGTCGCCGAGGATGGCGCCATCGTGTAGTAGAACTTCCAGTTCTTGTAGCGGACAGCCGACGGGTGCGTACCAGTCCAGTAGTACAAGGTATCGCGCGCTGACGGACTTTGACCTTCGAGATAAGCCCGCTGATCCACGCCGTCGAGCGTTGTCTTGACGAAGCCGGGATACTGTCCTGCCTCGATCTGCTTCTTTAAGCCGTCGCCCTTCGGGCCACCGGCAATGTCGGCCAGCGTCGGCAGCCAGTCGAGCCCCGATATGATCTCGGTTTTGACGGTGCCCGGCTTGATATGGCCCGGCCACCGCACGACGAGCGGGGCCCGCATGCCGCCTTCCCAGGTTGTGAGCTTGCCGCCGCGGAACGGGGTGACGCCGCCGTCCGGATAGGTGATGGCCTCGGCTCCGTTGTCGGTGGTGAAGACAACGATCGTATTGTCGAGCTGCCCCATGTCCTGCAGCTTCTTGAGCACGACGCCGATGTTGTCGTCGAGCTGCTTCATGCCGACTTCGTTGATGCCCCAGTCCTTGCCGCCCTTTTCGCCCAGCATCGCTTCGTATTTCGGCGAGAAGACTGTCGTGATGTGCATACGCGCCGGGTTGTACCAGACGAAGAACGGCTTGTTTGTCTTCTTCGGATCATTGCGGTCAAGGTAGTCGACGACTTTGGCGGATATTTCCTCGTCGACAGTCTTCGAACGCTCCAGCGTCAGAGGACCTTCGTCCTTGCACGTCTGGTTCTGCTCCGTACCGTTGGAGGATGTGCACGAGATGACCGGCCGCGGCGGCATCATGCACAGCGCGGTCCTCGGATCGACCGCGCCCGGCGGATCCGTGAGCCCGCGGACAGGCGTGTTCTTGCATGGCGGAACGACGGTTTGGTCAGTTGGGGACTTGTTGATGTCCGGGAAGCTCACGCCCTGCATTGCATCGAGGTGATACAAATAGCCCCAAAATTCCTGGACGCCGTGGGCGGTCGGGAGCGAAGCCGCTTTGTCGCCCAGGTGGTTCTTGCCGAATTCGCCCGTGTTGTACCCCAGGTCGAGCAGAACCTTTGCCAGCGATGGTGTGCCCGGCAACAACGAGCTTGTGGCGCCAGGCAGCTGGGGCATGACCATGCCCGCGCGTATTGGATGCATGCCGGTAAAGAACGCGGTGCGGCCGGCCGTGCAGCTCTGCTCGGCGTAATAGGTCATAAACAGCGCGCCCTCTTGCCCGATGCGGTCGATGTTGGGTGTTTCCCCGACCATCAAACCCCGGTGGTAGATGCTGGGCTGCATGATGCCGATGTCATCGCCCATGATGAAAAGGATATTGGGCTTCTGAGGGAGCTGCGCGGATGCCGGCATACATGCGGCAATCACCGTGACAACGAATGTGAGAATGCCGATCCAAACTTTCATCATGGTAGACCTCTCCAAACTGTCGTGGTTCGCTTTGACATCAGGTCATGAGGCAGAATTTTTCGCGAGCAGGCGCCCCCACGGCACCAAACTGCCGAAATAAATCGACGTCCGAAACTTCCCTTTGAGGCAGCCCCGGTCCGTCACATGTTCGTGATTGGTTCATGGTAATCGACGGCATATGGCGCTGATTCAAGGCTGCAAAGCACTGGTGGGGTACGCAGCAGAGCCGCATCGGGCGTCAAAATGCGTTCGCAGAATACGAGCAGGATAGTAAAGTGAACGGCGTTGCTTTGATGCAACTTGGGGCAAATTTTCAGCGAATACTTTCGCCTCAAGGCGGATGAGATTGAGCCTTTTGAGCGTGCACGTTTTTCGAAGGTGAATTGGATGCGCGCGGGGTTGACGTCCATCGCCTTTCTGATCGCGGCCACGATTGGAGTTTCGGCCGCGGAGGCGCCGCTGCGACGGATCTATTTTCTAGAAAGCCTTTCACCCACGCAGCCGGCCGCTATGCGCACCATCGAGGCATTCAAGCGGCGTCTCAGCGAAAAGACGACCGAGCGTTTCGAAATATTTATCGATTACATGGAGCTGGTGCGGTTTCCAAGCCAGAGCCATATCGATCAAACTGTAGAATATCTTTCCGGAAAGTATGCGGAAGCCCCGCCCGATATACTGGTAGCACTGGGCCGCGCCGCAATTCCGTTCGTGGTCAAGAACCGCAACGCTCTTGGTCCTAACGTCCCCACGATCATTGCCAATGTGCCCGCAAGGGATGTCACAAAAACAGGCCAATTCGACAACCTCTATTTTGTGGCTACCGAATACAGTTTTTCGAAGACCCTGGAGCTAGCGCTACGACTTCAGCCGAAGGCCAGCAATATTGCCGTCATCGGTGGAGCGAGTGACTACGACCGCCAATGGCTGACCGATGCGCGTCGCGAGCTGCAACCGTATAGCGACCGCTACACAATCAAATACATTGAAGGCCTTCCATACGATGAGATGTTAAAGCAAGTCTCGCAGCTGTCGAAAGATTCAATCGCAATCATGTCGTATGTATTCGTCGACGGCTCCGGACGAGCACGTGTCCCGCCCGAAGTGGCGGCAAGCGTCACAGCGATTTCTCCTGCGCCGGTTTATTCGCCAATCAGCAGTTATTTAGGCACGGGAATCGCAGGCGGCTATATGGACAGTTGGGAAGAGCAGGGTGTGGCAACGGCGGATCTCCTAGTCAAAATTCTGTCGAGCAAGGGTCTTGTTACAGTTCCTCTCCAAACAATTCCAACCCAGATGTATCGGGTTGACGATCGGCAGCTCAAGCGGTGGAAACTGAGCAAGTCCCGGCTGCCATCGGGCACCGATATCCAATTTCATGAGTCCGATCTGTGGGAACAGTACCATTGGCAGATAATTTCCATCGCAATCATTGTGCTCGCGCAGGCTGCCGTGATCACCGGACTATTTATGGAGCGCCGCCGCCGTCAGATCGCTGAGCGGGAGTTGCGTGACCGGCTGCTGGAAGTCATTCACTTGAACCGCACGGCCGTCGCCGGGACATTGTCGGCGTCCATCGCTCACGAATTAAATCAACCGCTGGGAGCCATCCAGAGCTACGCTGAGGCCGCGATGCTCTATCTCGGCGCCGACCCCCCGAACGTCGCAAGGGCCGAACAGATACTGTCCAATATCCTTCGGGACAATGACCGCGCCGCGCAGATCATCAGTCATCTGCGTGCGCTGCTGAAGAAAAAAAATGAGGACGAGCTGGAGCAAATCGATCTTGGAGAGGTCGTGCGTGACACCCTGCAGATTGTTGGTCCCGAGGCATTGAAGAAAGGTATTGATCTCGAAAGCAACCAGATCTCCAACCATTTTGTCGTGCGTGGTGACCGGATTCATCTGCAGCAGGTGATTTTGAATCTGGCGATGAACGCAATCGATGCGATGCAGAACTGCGAGCCCGGTCAGGGTAAACTGTCAGTCAAGGTCGCGCCCAACGGCAATTCCACTGTCGAAGTATGGGTCGAAGACTCCGGAGCGGGCATTCCCCCCGACAAGTTGGGCACGATCTTTGACGCGTTTTACACGACCAAAAAACAAGGCACCGGACTCGGGCTTTCCATCGCGCGCACGATCATCGAGACTTACGGCGGCAGGATATGGGCTGAAAACCGGCTTGGGGGTGGTGCGATGTTTTGCTTTACGGTACCGTTGTTGAAGGTGGTAACCACATGACGCTGCCGTCGCCAGTCATCCACGTTGTCGACGACGACGCGTCGTTCCGTACGGCCATCGGCGACTTGCTGAGCGCCTGTGGCTATCGCGTTTCCCTCTACGAAACAGCGAAACAACTTCTTGCAGCGCCGCTGAACGGTGGGCCCGCCTGTATCCTGCTCGACGTGCAAATGGCCGGCATGACCGGCCCGCAATTGCAGGCCCAGTTGGCGGACCTGGGATGTCAGATACCCGTCGTCTTCCTCAGCGCGCATGGCGATATCCCGACAACCGTCAGCACGATCAAGGCCGGCGCAGAGGATTTCCTGACGAAGCCGGCGACCAAAGAACAGTTGCTGGAGGCAATCCAACGCGCCTTCGCTCGCTACGAGAAGATACTGGCTCTGGAAAACCAGAGCTCCGTTCTTCAGTCGCTTTTTGCCAAGCTGACGCCGCGCGAACAGGAAGTGTTTGCCCTGCTGGTGCGCGGAAAGCCTCATAAACAGATTGCCTATGAGCTGGGGATATCGGACCGAACGGTCAAATTGCATCGGCACCAATTGATGCAGAAACTCCAGGTCCGCTCGCTCGCAGAGGCCGCAGTCATTGCCGAACGTCTCGGAATGCTGCAGCATCGCGTGGCAATTGTGGACGCTGGGGCCGCGCACTCTGAACGCGGCGCGACTGATACGCCTCAGTAACATTGAGCGTCAAAATTATAGGCCCATTTTATGCGTCTCCCAAAGGGGCAGGTACGCTCAGCCGCTATTTCTGTCACAATGAATACAACATGGAGATGGCTTTCCGACCCGGGTTGTCTGGACCAGATGGTCATAAGGTATCTATGCAAGGGCGCCGCAAGGTCGTGGCCATCGTCGATGACGACCCGAGCATGCTCAGGGCCACCAAGGATCTGTTGGACGCGCAGGGTTTTCAGACGGCGGTCTTTCCGTCTGCCGAGGAGTTCCTGGCAAGCGAGCCTGGACCTGAAGCCGATTATCTCCTTCTGGACATTCATCTCGCCGGCATGTCCGGTATTGAATTACAGCGGCAGCTTAAGGCTTCTCACTCCACCGTTCCGGTCATCTTCATGACTGCGCTGGATGACGAAGCCATTCGCCGGCAGGCCCTTGAAATCGGCTGTGTTGATTGCCTGCGCAAGCCATTCCCGGCACGCCGGTTGTTTGATGCGATTGAAAAGGCTGGCGCACGGTAGAACGCTCGTTCGCACGGTGGCCGACCACTGCTACGCGTGGACGAATTGAATTAAATCACGGCGCGCGCCCGTAAAACCCTACCCGGCCACCCCTTTCGCGACCTTCCTCTTTAGGCAGTTTAACTTGCCCAATTCCGGTGTGAGGATGATGTTGGGCGTAAAGCCATTGATGAGTGTGCAAGTCCGATGGCTTTGGTCAAATTGATCCAGATCAAATTTCTGAACGCGCTGTCCGCGTTAAGTGAACAATTCGTCTGGCAGGGCGGCGCTTCGGCGCCGTTGAGTTTTTCAGGTGGTCAGCAGAGGGATAGCACGTACATGAACTCGATCAGAAACACCTGTTTCGGTTTGGTGGCATCGGCAATTGCGACGGTGGCAATGAGTTTTCCAGCGGCTGCACAGCAAAAGCCCAACATCCTCGTCATCATGGGCGATGACATCGGCATGTGGAATATCGGGGCTTACCATCGCGGCCTGATGGCCGGCCGCACGCCGAACCTCGACAAGATCGCCAAGGAAGGCATGTTGTTCACGGACTATTATGCCGAGGCAAGTTGCACCGCCGGGCGCGCGAACTTCATCACCGGCGAACTGCCAATCCGCACCGGCATGACGACGGTCGGGCAGGCGGGCGCGTCAGTAGGCTTACCGGCCGAGGCCGTGACAATTGCAACCGTCCTGAAATCCATGGGCTATGCCACCGGCCAGTTCGGCAAGAACCATCTCGGCGACAAGAACGAGTTTCTGCCGACGGTGCACGGCTTCGATGAATTCTTCGGCTATTTATATCACCTCGATGCAATGGAAGACCCGGCGCATCCCAACTATCCGCAGAACCTTTTGAACGTCGTCGGCCCGCGCAACATGGTTCATAGCTGGGCCACCGACAAAGATGACCCGACGGTGATGCCGCGCTGGGGCAAGATCGGCAAACAGAGGATCGAAGATGCGGGCACGCTCTATCCCAAGCGGATGGAGACAGTGGACGACGAGATCCGTGATTTTGCCCTCAAGTTCATGGACAAGGCCAAGGCCGACAACAAGCCATTCTTTGTCTGGCTCAATCCGACACGCATGCACATCGTCACGCACCTGTCTCCCAAGTACGAAGCGCTGCGCAACTCAGAGAATGGCTGGTCGGAAGAGGAAGCCGGAATGGCCCAGCTTGATGACGATATCGGGATCGTCATGAAAAAGCTGAAGGACATGGGTGTGGACAACAATACCAT
Source organism: uncultured Alphaproteobacteria bacterium (assembly GCA_963819915.1). GTDB lineage: Bacteria > Pseudomonadota > Alphaproteobacteria > Rhizobiales > Xanthobacteraceae > Pseudolabrys. Next base: position 196,251 of record CAWFXX010000004.1, on the reverse strand, counting down.
CGTCGTCTTCACGACCGACAACGGCACAGAGGTCTTTACCTGGCCGGATGGCGGTCAGACGCCATTCGCGCAGTCCAAGGGGACGGTGCTCGAGGGCGGCTTCCGTGTGCCCGCTCTACTTCGCTGGCCTGGGCATGTTCCGGCCGACTCCGTGCAGAACGGAATCTTCTCCGGCTTGGATTGGCTGCCGACATTCGTGGCCGCGGCCGGTAATCCGAACATCACCGACGAATTGCTGAAAGGCAAAACAATCGGCGACCGGACCTACAAGAACCATCTGGATGGCTACAACCAGATGGATGCCATCACGGGCAAAGGGCCATCCGCGCGTCACGAAATCTTCTACCTGGGTGAAAGCACGGTCGGCGCGGTGCGCATCGACGACTACAAGTTCCGTTTCATCGATCAGCCGGCCGGCTGGTTGGGCGAAAAAACCCATCCGGACGTGCCTTATATCACGAACCTGCGCCTGGACCCGTTCGAACGCACCGGCTGGCCGAACAACGGGACCAAAGAGGGCGGCCAACAGTACTTCGATTGGTTCAAGTACCAATTCTGGCGCTTTGTGTTCGTACAACAGCTTGTAGGAAAAGAACTCCAGACCTTCATCGAATTCCCGCCGATGCAGCGCGGCGCGAGCTTTAATCTTGATGCGGTCAAGGCTGAGATGGCGAAGAGGATGGAAGAGGCCGAGAAAGCGAGCAAAGGTCCCAGCCAATAATAGAAACGTACCTAATCGGCGGGCGGCCAGCGTAGAGGTCGCCCGCCGTTGCGACATAGTATCGGTCTATGGTCCTGTCGCGGAAGCCCGGAAGCCCGGAAGCGCTGAAAGGCACAAACCATGTCACACCCTCCATTCATCTCCGGTGTCAGCCGCCGCACGCTGCTTTCGACTCTGGCCGTGCTTACGGTGTTGCCCGAAACGCTCTTGCCCGCCGCGGCGCAGACCTCTGCAGGCGATCCGCTTCCCTCCTGGAACGATGGGGCCGCGAAGCAGTCGATCATGGATTTTGTAACTGCCGTGACGCGGGAGGGTTCACCGGATTTCGTGCCGGTGCCTCAGCGTATCGCGACGTTCGACAACGACGGCACGCTGTGGTGCGAGCACCCCATGTATAATCAATTAGCCTTCGCGCTTGATCGCGTGAAGGCGATGGCGCCAATGCATCCGGAATGGAAGGACAAGCAGCCATTCAAGGCGATGCTCGAAGGCGACATGAAGGCGTTGGCCGAATCCGGTGAGCACGGCCTCGTAGAATTGATGATGGTCACCCATGCCGGCATGACCAGCGACGAATTTTCGAAGATCGTCACCGACTGGCTCGCCACCGCGCGCCATCCGCGCTTCAAGCGGCCCTATACCGAGCTTGTCTATCAGCCGATGCTTGAGCTGCTCGCCTATTTGCGCGCCAACGGTTTCAAGACATTCATCGTGTCCGGTGGCGGCATCGAATTCATGCGGCCGTGGAGCGAGCGGGTTTATGGCGTTCCGCCCGAACAGGTGGTGGGTTCGTCAATCAAGACCAGGTTCGAAATGCGGCAGGGCAGACCCGAACTGTTCCGCCTGCCGGAGGTCAATTTCGTCGATGACAAGGCCGGCAAACCGGTCGGCATCAATGAATTTATCGGCCGCCGCCCGATCGCCGCATTCGGCAATTCCGACGGTGACCTTGAAATGTTGCAATGGACAACGATGTCAGGTGGCCGGCGTCTGGGCTTGATCGTCCACCACACCGATGCGGAGCGGGAATATGCCTATGACCGCAAGACCGACTTCGGGAAACTCGACAAGGCCCTGGATGCCGCGGCCGTCAACAAATGGACGGTGGCGGACATGAAGAAAGACTGGAAGGTCATTTTCCCGTTTGAGCGCTGACAGTCTGGTCGTCTCGCGGGCCGTGAGGTATTTGTGCCACGTTGCGCACGGAGACCAGCTCATCGATGGCCAGTTCGAATCGCGAGTCGCGGCAAAGATTTCAAGCCAAACAAAAGCCAAGGCGCTTCATCAGAAGACGGTCCGTCCGGCGGCGGACCGCCCACGCGCAAACGCGTCTGGTGGATCGCAGCCGCAATCATATTGCTATTCGCGGCCGGCACCGCGGTATGGTTGACCGCCGGCGGTAACCCAAGGTCGGCGCTCTTTGCGGAAAATTCCGGCACGCCGGCGGCCGCGAGCTATGTCGGCAGCGAGACCTGCGCCGGCTGCCATCAGGCCGAAGCCAAGCTGTGGCAGACGTCGCAGCACAAGAAAGCGATGGCCCACGCCACCGACCGAACGGTGCTGGGCGATTTCTCCGGCGTGACGTTCGACTACTACGGCGTCACGTCGCGCTTCTTCCGCAGGGACGGAAAATTCCTGGTTGAGACCGACGGCCCCGACGGGAAGCTCGCCACCTATGAGATCAAGTACACGTTCGGCCTCGATCCATTGCAGCAATATCTGATCGAGTTTCCCGACGGGCGCATCCAGGCGCTGTCGATCGCCTGGGATTCACGGCCGAAGGACAAGGGCGGCCAGCGCTGGTTTCATCTCTATCCCGATGAAAATATCAAATACGACGATGTCCTGCACTGGACCAAGCTGAACCAGAACTGGAATTTCATGTGCGCCGAATGTCATTCGACCGGCGTGCGCAAGAACTACGACGCGGCGACCGACCATTTCGCGACGACGTGGGCCGAAATCAGCGTCGGCTGCGAGACTTGCCACGGAACCGGATCGGCTCATGTGACGTGGGCGCGCAATCAACAAAGCTGGTGGCCGTTCGGCAAGCGCGAAGACCGGAGCAAAGGCCTTGCAGTTCGCTTCGACGAGCGCGCGAATGTCACCTGGGCGGCAGACCCGCGGACCGGCAAGCCGCAGCGCAGCATTCCGCCGGCGCTCCTGCGCACCGAGGTGGAGACCTGCGGCTTCTGCCATGCGCGGGCCGGCGCATTCTCCGAGGATTGGGTGCCGGGCCACTGGCTGTCCGATACGCACCGGGTGTCGCCATTCGAGCGCCGGATCTTTTATGCCGACGGCCAGACCCGCGATGTCGAGGAGCCCTATAACTACCAGCCCTTCAAGCAGAGTGCGATGTTCGCGAAGGGCGTCACCTGCAGCGATTGCCACGAGCCGCACAGTGCCGCGTTGCGTGCCCCCGGCAATGGCGTCTGCCTGCAATGCCACGCGGCCGATAAATTCGACACCAGCGCGCATCGCCATCATGACGATGTGAAGCCGGCGCTTGCCTGCACGTCCTGTCACATGCAGGCGCGCACTTACATGATTGTTGATCCAAGGCACGATCACAGTTTCCGCGTCCCGCGGCCCGATCTGTCGGCAAAAATCGGCACGCCCAATGCCTGCAACAACTGCCATCGCGACCAGTCGCCGCAGTGGGCGGCCGCGGCTGTCGAGCGCTGGCATGGACCGAACCGGATTGGCTTCCAGACCTACGGCGAGGCCTTCCATGCCGCGTGGACGGATCAGCCGGACGCCGAAAAGCTGCTGGCTGCCGTCGCCTCCGACGGCAATACGCCGGCTTACGTGCGCGCCGGCGCGTTGGCTGAGCTCAATGCCTTCGTGTCTCCGGCCAATCTCGACCTGGCGCGAAAGGGTCTCGCCGACCCCGATCCGATGGTGCGCATCGGCGCGCTCGATATGCTTGAAGGTGTCCAGGTTGAAGGCCTGTGGCCGTTGCTGTCGCCCTTGTTGAGCGATTCCGTCCGCGGCGTGCGCATCCGGGCGGTGGCCTTGCTGGCCGCGGTTCCGACGCAAAGGCAACCGTCGGCGGATCGCGACCGCTTCGACCACGCCGCGGCCGAGTTTATCGCCGCGCAACGTTTGAACGCCGATCGTCCGGAAGCGCGCACGGCGCTTGGTTCGTTCTATGCCCATCGCGGCAACGCCGCCGAAGCCGAAAACGAATTTACCGTCGCCCTGCGGCTCAGTCCGCAATTTGTGCCTGCCGCGATTAATCTCGCCGATCTGTACAGGCAACAGGGCCGGGACGGGGACAGCATCAAGATCTTGCAAGACACAATCGCTGCGGTGCCGCGGGACGCTGGCCTTCATCACGCGCTCGGCCTCGCACTGGTGCGCCTGAAGCGTAACGACGAAGCGCTGGCCGAATTGAACAAGGCCAGCGAGCTCGATCCCGATCGCTCGCGATATGCCTATGTTTATGCCGTCGCCCTGCATTCCGCCGGACGGGTTCAAGAGGCGCTGACCGCCTTGAAAGCCAATCTCGCGCGTCACCCCAATGATCGCGACACGCTGCTGGCGCTGATCAGCTTCAACCGCGACAATGGGGATGCGAAATCAGCGCTCGATTATGCGCAACAGCTGGCCCAGATCTCTCCTGCCGACCCGGGCCTTTCGAAATTAATTGACGAGCTTCGGCGGCAGGCCGGCGCTGGTGCGCAATGATCACGAAAGAAGTCCCGAGCCAGCCGGGCCGGCCGCCGCTCTCCTGACTTCATCACTGAATAGAACCGCCGACTCCTTTGTCATCGACAGGCGCACGATGCCCGCATCTATCGTTTTAAGTTCAAACAATATGAGATCCGGGCGCTCCGGGGGCACGGACGTGCGAAATCCCGATACAGCGTGGAACATGTGCTGTTCGTTCTGTCCTTCGTAGGTCATGGAGCGTCCTTCAATGGTGGCTTTTCAGGGCGGTGAATTTAACACATTTACCGCTCGCGATGCCACGGCAAGAAGAGCGGTCCGTGTGTGCCACCATTCCGGTCAAGGATCTCCAGACGCCGTCACTTTGGAAGCACAGGCTTCTCATGCGGCAGCCCGCTATCATCGATGTCGAAGTCGGGATCGAAGATCGTCTTGCCCTGTGCGCCAAGAAATGCTGGCTGGACTTTGATCCACTGGCTCGGCTTCATTTCCTTGGCATAGGTCAGGAGGCGTCCTTCCAGGTCGCTGACGATCTCGGGAAACTGGCCAGCGACGTTATTTTTCTCACCCGGATCCTTTTCGAGATCAAACAGCTCGGTCTTCCCCGGAAGGAGCGCGATCTTGACCAGTTTCCAGTTTCCTTTGCGGATGGCACCGCGGAACGCTTCGACATTGATCAAGACATCTTCATGCGGCGACGGTTTGTTTTCTGCCAAAGTTGCCCAGATGTCTTTCCCGTCGAACGGATGGTCCGGGCTACCTTTGGCTCCGGCGAGCGCCAGTACCGTTGGCATCACGTCCACCATACCCAGTGGCGCATTGACGATGTCCGGTTTGAGCTTAGACGGCCAATAGAAGATGGTCGGCACCCGAACGCCGCCTTCGTGCAACGATCCTTTGCCGCCGCGGAATCCGCCGTTCGAGGCGGGAGTCTTTGCGCCCAGTTCCACGCCGCCACTTTCCTCGCGCTCTTCCGGCGACCGCGCCCCGGTTGCAAACAACGCGCTCGTAGCGCCGCCATTGTCGCTGCTGAATATGATGAGCGTGTTGTCGAGCATGTTCTTCTGCTTCAGCGCCGCAACTATTCGCCCGACTTGGGTATCGAGATCGGTGATCATGGCAGCATAGGTATGCCGATGCACATCTCCGGCCGCATTTTTGTAGGCCTCGATATCTTGCTTCGGGGCTTGATATGGCGCGTGCGGGGCGAGTGATGCGACATAAAGGAACAGCGGCTTTGATGTGTTGTGGTTATTGATGATGTTCACGGCCTCATTTCCGATCAGGGTCGTGAAATATCCGTCTTCCTTGCTAAACTTGCCGTCACGCTGCCAATCGACCAGTCCGCCGCGATCTTTGGTGAAGTAATCGACCTCGCCGACGAGATTGCCGTAGAAATGGTCGAAGCCGCGATTCTGCGGCCAGAATTTCCTGTCGGCATGGCCGAGATGCCATTTGCCGACCATAGCAGTTTGATATCCGGCTTCCTTGAGTGCCTGCGGAAGTGTGCGCTCGTCGGCCGGCAATCCATAGGCATGGCTCGGAAAAATGACGAGCGTCTGCAGGCCGTAGCGCATTGCATAGCGGCCGGTCATCAGCTCTGCGCGTGATGGCGTGCACACCGGCATTCCATAAAAAGATTCCGCGCGTACGCCAGCGCTCGCGAGCTTGTCAATATTAGGCGTCCTGATGTCGCTGCCTCGATAGCCGAGGTCCGCGTTGCCGAGATCGTCAGCCAGGATGATGACAATGTTGGGCTTGGTATCTTGCGCATAGGCGCAGACGGGCGGAATGGTGATCGCGCATGCTATAAGCGCCGATCGCAGTGCGGGGCGGATCATTGATGCTTCTTCCTTCCGAGTTTGGAAGAAAGGCTGGCAGACCGGTCAGATTAGGTATTGCGCTGGATCAACATCAGGCGAGCCGACGGTATGTCGGCACCGTGATTGAGAGATTTCGGCCGCCTACGACTTATCCCGTGCCCATGTCACGATGACGCGCACGACCTTGTCGTTGACATTGGGGTGCGGCATCGGCGGGCTTTCGATGTGCAGCACGTCGTCGCCTTCGAAGCGCAGGAAGCGCACCTGCTCGCCGCCCACCCAGGCTTCGTTCCACGCGACCTCGACCTTTGTGATCACCTTGTCGCCTTCGACGCGATAGCGCCCGCTGTAAGCGATCATGCTGCGCAGGGCCTTGGCGCGATCCTCGTCGGTCTTCGGCACCGGCCGCCCGTCGGCGGTGACCAGCGCAAGCCAGCGTCCTTCCGGCGTCGCGATCTGGTAGCCGCGCGGGTGCTCACCCAGCACCGGTGTTTGCTCTTTGGTTTGCGCGTCTTCGTACATGACGGAAACCAGCTTCCAGGTGCCGACAATTTTGTCCTTGTCCGCGGCGTGGGCGGGCAGGCAGAACAGCAAGACAACAAATGCAATTGCGCGCATCGGGTTCTCCTATTCCGCCGTCCAGCCGCCGTCGATGACCAGCGAACTGCCCGTCATCAGCGCCGAAGCGTCGCTGGCGAGAAACACGATGGCGCCCATCAGGTCCTCGACCTGGCCAAGCCGGCCGAGCTTGATCTTGTCGAGCACCGCTTTCTTGAAAGCGGGGTTCTTGAACGACGGTGCCGTCATCGGCGTTTCAATGAATGTCGGCGCCAGCGAATTGACGCGAATGCCGATCGGCGCCAGTTCCACCGCCAGCGCCTTGGTAAAGCCTTCGACCGCGTGCTTGGCCGAGCAGTAGATCGTGCGGCCGGCCCAGCCGACATGACCCATCTGCGACGACACGTTGATGATCGAACCCGGTTTTCCGGCCGCCGTGAGTTCGCGCACGACCGCTTGCGTCACGAAATATGTCGCGCGCGTGTCGAGATCGAACAGCCAGTCGTAGACTTCGTGCTTGGTGTCGACGAACGGGCCGGGGTTGTTGCCGCCGGCACTGTTGACCAGAATATCGAAGACCTTGCCTTTGAGGGTCTTGTCGACCGCTGCGTCGTCGGTGACGTCGAGCGTCAGCGCGTCGGCCTTTTGACCGCGCGCGCGGATCGCTGCGGCGGCTTCCTCGATCTCGCCGGTCGTGCGCGCGCAAAGCGTGACCTGCGCGCCGGCGTCGGCCAGCGCGGCGGCGGCGGCAAGCCCGATGCCGCGCCCGCCGCCGGTGATCAGTGCGCGCTTGCCATCGACGCGAAACGACGGTGTCTTGGGGAGATCGACCATGAGCGTTGCGGCCATCCGTTATTTGCGCCGGCGGGGTCTTTCAGCCGTGTGAAACAGGATATCAAGGGAAAGCAGGACAGAAATCCAGCTCGTGATCATGAAGACAGTCAAACCCGCCACGAAATAGCCGACCGCGTGGTGGGGGAAACTACCGAGAGCGACCGGTAGCAGAAGCAACGCCGCCAGCAATTGTACAAGGTGGTAAATCTTCGCGGTGAGCGAGATGGGCAACCTGGTCGCGTTGCGCCTGACGATCGTGGGCCAAGCGAGCGTGAAGACGACGATGAGCGCGGCCGCGATGAGACTTGAAGTCCGCCAGATAACCGATGCGGGAATGTCGAATAACGCAAGTAGCGGCGGCAGTAGCGCGCAAACAATGAGGATGAGACTTCGTATAAGGGCCGAGCGGATAAGAAATGCATCGTGCTTTGTCAGCTGCCCGCCGACCATTTGGCGAAATGCCGCGATCAAAGCGGCAAATCCGGCGAACGTCACTGAAATCAGCGTCAAGTTGTATAAATATCCGGTCCCCGGCAATTCCATTCGTCGCCCCTAATTTGTTCAATGGTAGCCGCAGCCCGGCGCCGCCGTCACTCCGCCGCCTGGGCGTAAGGCACGTTGCGGCCGCCATAGCGGCGCACGCGGATATTGGCCTGTTCGGCGTGGCCGGAAAATCCCTCGAGAATGCAGAGCCGCGAGCAAACTTCACCGATCTTGGCGCTCGCTTCGTCGGTCAGGACTTTCTGATAGGTGCAGGTTTTGATGAACTTGCCGACCCATAGCCCGCCGGTGAAACGCGCGTTTTTCTTGGTCGGCAGCGTGTGGTTGGTGCCGATCACCTTGTCGCCATAGGCGACATTGGTGCGCGGTCCAAGGAACAGCGAGCCGTAGTTCTTCATGCCGTTGAGGAAGACGTCCGGATCGCGCGTCATGACCTGCACATGCTCGGATGCGACGCGATCGGCCTCGGCAATCATCTCGGCCTCGCTGTCGCAAACGATCACCTCGCCGTAATCCTTCCAGGCCTGTCCGGCGGCGTCGGCGGTCGGCAGGATCGTGAGCAGCCGTTCGACCTCCGCCATCGTCGCCTTCGCGAGCTTTTCCGAATTGGTGATCATGACGGCGGGGGAGGTGGGGCCGTGTTCGGCCTGGCCGAGCAGGTCGGTCGCGCAGATTTCGCCGTCGACGCTGTCATCGGCAATGATCAGCGTCTCGGTCGGGCCGGCCAGGAGGTCGATCCCGACGCGGCCGAACAGTTGGCGCTTGGCCTCGGCCACATAGGCATTGCCGGGGCCGACGATCATGTCGACCGGCGCGATGGATTCGGTGCCGAGTGCCATGGCGGCGACGGCCTGCACGCCGCCGAGGACATAAATGTCATCGGCGCCGCCGAAATGCATGGCGGCGACGATCGCCGGATGCGGCCCGCCCTTGAAGGGCGGCGCGCAGGCGATGATGCGTTTCACGCCGGCGACCTTGGCGGTGACGATCGACATATGCGCCGAAGCGACCATCGGATAGCGGCCGCCCGGCACATAGCAGCCGATCGAATTGACCGGGATATGGCGGTGGCCGAGCACGACGCCCGGCAGTGTCTCGACTTCAAGGTCGTGCATGGTCTCGCGCTGTTTCTGCGCGAAGTTGCGGACCTGCGCCTGCGCGAATTTGATGTCCTCGAGGTCCCGCTTGGGAACCTGCGCGATGGCGCGCTCAACCTCGGCGGGCGAAAGCTTGAAATCCTTCGGCGACCATTTGTCGAATTTCTCCGACAATTCGCGGATCGCGGCATCCTTGCGCGCGTCGACTTGCGCCAGGATGCCTTCGACGGTCTCGCGCACCTTGGCGTCGGCGGCCTTGATCGCGCCCGCGTCCATTCCGCGCTTGAGCCAATGGGGCATGAGTCTCTCCATTCACAATCCGGTCATCCCCGCGAAAGCGGGGATCCAGTACTCGCCGAGTGTAAATCTTACCGCAAACGCGGAGAATACTGGATGCCCGCATTCGCGGGCATGACACTGGTTATTGTTGCTCGAGATCACCGGGTCACGGCGCTTCGCGCCGGCCCGGTGATGACGCCTGCGGCGTCACTTAATCGCCTGCGGGTTGATCGGCGATCCGGTTCCCCCGGTGATGATCAGCGGTGGACCGCAGAAGAAGAATTCGTAGATGCCGTCCTGATCGCAGTCCTCGGCCAGTTCCTTGAGATAGAAGATCTCGCCCATGCACAGCCCCATCGCCGGGATCACGACCCAGTGCCAGGGCTGGTTGGCCTCGGTGGTTTCGTTCGGCCGCACTTCCACGCCCCAGGTGTCGGTGCAGATCGCGGCGATCTGCTTGTCCTGGCACCAATAGCAATTTTCGAATTTCACGCCGGGCGCGTCGCCGCCGGCATAGCCGCCCCATTCCTTTTCGGCGAGGCAGCGTTCCATCTGGCCGGTCCGCACGATGACGAAGTCGCCGCGCCCGATCGACACGTTCTGCTGCTTTGCGCATTGGTCGAGTTCGTCATTTGAAATGCTTTCGCCATCCTGCATCCATTTGACGCCGCGGTAGCGCGCGATGTCGAGCAGCACGCCGCGGCCGACCATCTTGTTCCTGGAATGCTCGATGCCGAGCACGTTGAGTCCGCGCGCATCGACCATTTTGGCTTCGTGGCCATTGTAGCCTTTGTCCTCATAGAAGATGTGGCCGAGCGCGTCCCAGTGAGTGGCGCCCTGCACGCACAGCATCAGCGTGTCGTCGGCGTAGCGGATCTTGTTCCAGTCCTGCCGCCCGGCGATGGCGTCGGTGCCGGTGGCGAGCATCTGGTGGATCGGGTTGAAACGCCCGCCGAACAGCCCGGTCTGCGGCCCTTCGCGGTCGAGCGGGATACCGAGCGCAAACACCTTGCCGGAACGGATCAGGCTCGCCGCCTTCACGATGTCCTCGGGCGTGACGTGGTTGAGGGTGCCGATCTGGTCTTCCTTGCCCCAGCGGCCCCAGTTGCTGAGCTTTTTGCTGGCCTCGGCGATTGCTTGCTTGCCGACCTTGATATTCATGACGTTCCTTCCGGACTTTTGGTTATTTCGCAGCATCAAATTGTGCCGCCCGCTATCCTGGCAATAATCGCCGGTCACCGGTGTTTCATCAAGCGGGGTGCGTCACTGGTGCTTTGACAGGGCACGCAACGCTTGCGCATGATGCAGCCCGCACGCGTGCAATAAGAAACGGTCGGTCAGGGAGGATATTCATGAAACGCAATCTGATTGTCGCTGCCACCATTCTGGCGGTGCTTGCTCTGCCGGCGTATGGAGCCAACATCATTGACGAGTGGGCAAACGTTAAGGCACCAGCCGCCCCGCACTCAAGGCAGCTACATCGACATAAAACTTACGCCCTACTCGTCATCGACATGGTCACTGAGACCTGCAACGCCAAGGCACGGCCGCGTTGCGTCGAGACGATCCCCGCAATTCAGAAACTTCTTAACGATGCGCGAGCGAAGGGAATTGCAGTGATCTATGCCCTTGGCGTCTCGGGAAAGCAATTCGTGCCGGCCCTGGCGCCGAAGGATGGCGAGCCCATCGTGAAGTCGGGGGCGGACAAGTTCATCAACACCGATCTCGACAAAATCTTGAAAGACAAAGGTATCAAGGGTGTGATTGTTGTCGGAACGTTGGCGTACGGTGGTGTACTGCATACCGCCAGCCAGGCCGCGTTACGTGGATACAAAGTCGTGGTCCCGGTTGACGGCATGTCTTCTCCAAACGAGCAGACACTTTATTCGGAGCAATACACGGCGTGGCATTTGGCTAATGGGCCGGGCCTGGCTGCCAATGTGACGTTAACGAAAATGGACATGATCAAGTTCTGAGCCCGGGGCGCTGCGAAGAAAAACACTCCGATTCAAACCTAAGGGCGGATATCATGAAACGCAGATTTGCCACGGTTGCAGCCTGCCTCGCAGCGACGGTGGCTCTATCGAATGCCATCGTCGCGTCGGCACGTGCCGCGACATCATCACTGAGTGGGGAAGCGTAAAAGGTCCGACGGCCCCGACGCTCAAGCCGGTAACGGTCGATCCGAAGACGACCGCGCTGTTGCTGTTGGATTTCGTGCCGCACGATCCTTACTGTGGGCCTGGAAAGCCACGATGCGGCGCTACATTGCCGGCGATGAAACAGCTCTTGGCCAACGCCCGTGCCCATGGCGCGACCATTATTTACAGCGTTGCCGGAAAATATGAAGCGGCGGATATTGCGAAGGATGTCGCGCCGGCCGCGAACGATCCAATCGTGAAGGCAAAAGCCGACAAGTTCCTGAACACCGATCTGGAAAAGATTCTCAAGGATAAGGGCATCCAGACGGTAATCGTCACGGGCAACTCCGCCAATGCTGCCGTGCTTTACACCGGCACGGGCGCTGCGCTGCGCGGGCTTAAGGTGGTCGTTCCGGTTGACGGTCTCTCGGCGAAGGAGCCTTTCGAGGAGCAGCTCACCGTGTGGCAACTGGCGCACGGACCGGGATTCGGCAATATGGTCACGATAACCAAGAGCGACATGATCAAGTTTTGAGGGAAGCTCGCAGCAACGAAACGAGACAGGCACCTCATGGATCAGCGTATCATCAATATGTACGACAGCTTTACTCATGGCGGCATAAGCCGCCGCGAGTTTCTCGATCGCCTCGCTACATTGACAGGTTCAACAGCGGCCGCGGCGGCGCTGTTGCCGTTACTCCAAAACGATTACGCCAAGGCCGCAATCGTTGCTGAAGCCGATCCGCGGCTGGCTATCGACCGTATCTCCTATGATTCGCCTAAAGGCAAAATCAACGGCTACCTGGCACGCCCGAAAGCGAAAGGGAGACGGCCGGCAGTCATTGTGATTCAGGAAAATCGTGGCCTGAATCCGCACATTCAGGACATCGCTCGAAGGCTGGCGCTTGAGGGCTTTCTTGCCTTTGCGCCCGATCTGCTTTCGGTCTCTGGCGGTACGCCTCCTGATGAAGATCAAGCGCGCGATCTCCACGCAAAAACAGATCCGAAAGACCTTACGATCGCGGCCGTCGCTGCGGTCCCCTTCGCGCTTCGCCACGCCGAGTCAAATGGTAATGTCGGCGTTGTCGGGTTTTGTTTTGGAGGCGGGGTTGCGAACCTCATGGCTGGAGAAAACGCCGACCTCAAAGCAGTCGCTGTTTACTACGGGCTTCAAATCCCCAAGGATAAGGTGGCGGCAATTCGTGCACCGTTGCTGTTACACTATGCCGAACTCGACCAGCGCGTGAATGCGGGGATTGCGGCTTACGAAGCGGCGCTAAAGGAAAACGGGAAACACTACACAATCTACATCTATCCGGGCGTCAACCACGCCTTCAATAACGATACCAATGGCGCGCGCTATAACAAGCCAGCAGCTGATCTTGCCTGGACGCGAACCTTGGCGTTTCTTCAGGGAGCAGCTTGGCACGCCGCCGCGTGCGACCTAGTGGTCGTTAGACCTTTCCCAAGCGCCTTGAAGAATCTTGTCCGGCGTGAACGGCATGTCGGTGAGCGGCTGCGCCCCGAGCGGGCGCAGCGCGTCATTGATCGCGTTCATCACGCAGGCCGGCGCGCCGGCGGTGCCGGCTTCGCCGGCGCCCTTGGCACCGAGCTCGCTGTCGGCGGTGGGCGAAACGACATGCCCGCATTCGATGTCGGGCATCTCCACCGCCATCGGCACCAGGTAGTCGGCCATGTTGCCGTTGAGCATCTGGCCGCGCTCGTCATAGAGGCATTGCTCGAACAGCGCGGCGCCGATGCCCTGCACCACGCCGCCGCGGATCTGTTCGTCGACGAGCTGCGGATTGATGATGGTGCCGCAATCCTCCACGCACCAATGCTTGAGCAACTTGACGAAGCCGGTGTCGGTGTCGACCTCGAGATAACTCGCCTGGATGCCGTTGGTGAAGGCGAAGGGCCAGGCGCGCGGCACATAATGACGCGTCGCCATCAGTTCGGCCTGGAAGCCGGGCGGCAGCGTGTCGGGGCGGAAGTAAGCGACGCGCGCCAGCTCATCGAGCGGCAGGCGCTCCGTGCCTTTGTCTTTATCAACGACAATACCGTTGCGGATATCGAGCTCCTCGGGCTTTGCCTGCAGCATCGCGCCGGCCACCGCCAGCACGTTGGCCCGCAGCGCCTTGCCCGCCTGCCACGCCGCTTCGCCGCCAATGCCGGCTGCGCGCGAAGCCCAGGTGCCGCCGCCATAGGGCGTGTTGTCGGTGTCGCCGGTGATGACGCGCACTTTGTCCATCGAGACGCCGAATGACGACGCGACGCATTGCGCCACCACCGCTTCAGCGCCCTGGCCCTGTTCGGTCACGCCGGTCGCCACGATGATTGCGCCTTGCGAGTCGAGCTTGACGGTGGCGCCATCCATCGAGGTGATGCGCGCGCCGCCGACGCCGTAAAAGGCGGCTGACGGATTGGTGACCTCGATGAAGCTCGCGAAACCGATGCCGCGGTAAATGCCTTTGTCGCGCAGCCTTTTCTGCTCGGCGCGCAGGCCGGCGTAGTTCATCATCGCGTCGAGATGCGCGAGCGCCTCGTGATGCGAGAGCAGCTCGAATTTGAGGCCGGCGGCCGATTGCGTCGGATAGGCGTCGTCGGCGATCAGGTTGCGCCGGCGCAATTCAAGCGGGTCCATGCCGATTTTGGCGGCGGCGAGTTCGACCAGCCCTTCCGTCACCGCCACCGCGATCGGATGGCCGACCGCGCGGTACTGGCACATCACGTTTTTATTCTGGAACACCACGCGCGCCTGCGCGCGGTAGTTCGGGCATTTATACGGGCCGCCCGTGAGGTTCACGACCTGGTTGGCCTCGATGCCGCTGGTGCGCGGATAGACCGAGTAGGGGCCGATGCCGGTCAGGTCGTCGATCTCGAAGGCCGTAATGGTGCCGTCCTTGTTGACGCCGATCTTCGCCTTGATGCGGTGGTCGCGCGCATGGATGTCGGTGACGAAGCTTTCGATCCGGTCGGCGACGAACTTGACCGGGCGGTTTAGCAACTTGGACAATGCGACGGTCGCCATTTCGTCGGCATAAGTATGCACCTTGATCCCGAAGGAGCCACCGACATCTTTCGTCAGCACGCGCACCTGGTCGGTGGCGATGCCGAGATGCTTGGCGAACAGGTCCTGCATCATGTGCGGCGCCTGTGTGCCCTGGTAGACCGTCATGCGCTTCTCGCCTTCGTTCCAGTCGGCGACGATCGCGCGCGGCTCGTTGGTCACGCCGGTGTGGCGGCCAAAGCGGAAGGTCGTTTCGATGACGGCGTCGGATTCGGCAAAGGCCTTGTCGACCGCGCCGACATCAAGTTTTCGTTCGAAGCACAGATTGTCGCCCAGCGACGCGTGGATCACCGGCGTCTTGCGGTCGAGCGCGGTTTCCGGATCGGCGACCACCGGCAATTCTTCGTAGCTCACATCGATCAACTCGCAGGCGTCTTCGGCTTCGGCACGCGTGCGCGCGACGATGGCGCAGACCGCTTCGCCCTGCCAGCAGGCGACATCGACGGCGATCGGGGCTTGCGGCGCCGATTTCAATCCCTTCAAATGCGTCAGCACGCCGACCCAGGGCGTCATGACCTTGGCGAGCTCGGCGCCCGTCACGACGGCAACGACACCCGGAGACTTTTTGGCTTTGTCGGTCGCGATCTTCACGATCCTGGCGTGCGCGTGCGGTGAGCGCACATAGGCAACGTGCGCCATGCGCGGCAGCGAAATGTCGCTGACATATTGTCCGCGCCCTTGCGTGAGCCGATGCAAATTCGGCCGCGGCACCGAGCGGCCGATATAGGAGTTTGGCCGGTCGAGAGCGGTCAGGGCGGAAGGGGTGTCTTCGGTGATTTTCATGGCTGTGCGGTATTATCCGTTCGTCCCCGCGCAAGCGGGGACCCAGGGCATCGGGCAATGAGTTTCTTTGTGTATATTCTGGCGAGCCGGCGGAACGGCACGCTGTACATCGGCATGACGGACAATCTTGTTGGCCGCGTTTGGCAGCACCAAGCAGGGTTAGTCCCCGGGTTCACGAAAACATATGGAGTCAAGACCCTCGTCTGGTTCGAGATCCACGAAACACGAGAAGCTGCGATACTTCGCGAACGGCAGCTCAAGAAATGGAATCGGCGTTGGAAACTTGATTTGATTGAGCGGCAGAACCCGGCATGGAATGATCTTGGCAAGGAGTTAGCGCCCTGAAGGACTGGGTCCCCGCTTTCGCGGGGACGAACGGGTAGGGTCATGACTTACCTCCAGCTCTTTGCTGCGCCACCGCTTCCACCGCATCGACGATGGCGTGGTAGCCGGTGCAGCGGCAGTAGTTGCCGGAGATATGCTCGCGGATTTCCTCGCGGCTCGGCACGCGTTTTTTCTCCTTTGCGCGTTTGAGCAGATCCTGCGCCGCCGCGATCATGCCGGGCGTGCAGAAGCCGCATTGCAGCGCATTGCGCTGCTCGAACGCGGCTTGCAAGTCGGCGACCTCGCCGGAATCGGATAGGCCCTCGATGGTTTCCACGGCGGTGCCATCACACTGCACCGCAAGCATCAGGCAGCCGCGGACGATGTCACCATTGACCCGAACGGTACAGGCGCCGCATACGCCATGCTCACAACCGACATGACTGCCGGTCAAAGACAGTTCCTCGCGCAGGAAATCGACCAGCGTCTTGCGCGGGTCCACGCGCTCCTGCACACGTTCACCGTTGACCGTGAGTGAAATATCGAGCGCGCGGTCGCTCATGACACTCTCCTGTCATGGCCGGACTTGTTCCGGCCATCTCGCTTAGGAGTGCAAGGCTGTGCGTTCCTGATCGGGATCGCCGGGACATAGGCGTGCGAAAGCACGCCGTCCTTCGGACGGCTATGCCCGGCGATGACAAATGAGAGGCTCATGATCGCGCCTCCATCAATTGCGCCGCGACACGGCGCAACAGGACGCCGGCCAGATGTTTCTTGACCTTCGCGGTCGCCTGGACGTCGTCGTTCGGATCAAGGTCGAGCGCCTTCACCGCGCCATCGACATCGCCGCTTGCCAGCGCCGCTTCGGCCTTTTTCACGCGCACGGGCGTATTGCCGACCCCGAAATAGGCCAACCGCACGTCGCTCAGCCCCTTGCCGCGGGCACGCGCGCAGGCGGCAAGCCCGACGATTGCATAATCACCATGGCGGCGCGCGAGCTCGGCAAACCCGACGCGCGTTTCCTTGGTCGCGGCCGGCAGCCGGACCGCGGTCAGCACGTCACGCGGCCCGAGCGCGGTCTCGAACAGACCCTTGAAGAATTTCTCGGCCTTGACCCTGCGTTTCCCCTTCGGCCCGGTGATTTCAATCTCGCCGTCGAGCGCCAGCAGACAGGCCGGCAATTCCGCCGCGGGGTCGGCGAAGGCGATCGAGCCGCCGAAGGTGCCGCGGTTGCGGATGGCGGCGTGGCCGATATGCGGCATCGCGAGCGCAATCAACGGCGCGTGCCGGGCGATTAAGTCCGAGCGCTCGACCTGGGTGTGCCGCGCCAGCGCGCCGATCTCGATCGAAGCGCCTTTCTTCGCAATGCCGTCGAGGCCTTTGATTCCGTTGATGTCGATCAGCAGGTCCGGCGCGGAGAGCCGCATGTTGAGCGTGGCAATCAGGCTCTGCCCACCGGCCAGCAAGCGCGCATCCTTGTGCTTGCCCAACAGCGCTATCGCCTCCTTCAGCGTGCGTGTTTTCTTGTAGGCAAATGGCGCCGGTTTCACGTGTCGTCCCCGTCTTTACTTTTCTTATTGTGACCGGGATCGTCGGCAGGTCAATGCAGGCAAGGCGCTCGCGATGCGGCGGCGTGCCGCGTATAAAGGCCGCACAAAACGAGGGGGAAACCTATGGCGAAGGAATTCGAGGGAAAGGTCGTCGTCGTCAGTGGCGGCAGCCGTGGCATCGGCCGCGCCATCGCGGTCGCGTTCGCGCGCGAAGGCGCGCAGACCGTGCTGGCCGCCGCCAGTGAAGCCAATCTTGCCGAGGGCGCCAAGGCGCTTGCCGCGGCCGGCGGCCCGCAGGCGATGACGGTGGCCGGCGACCTGCGCACACTGGAAGGCTGCGAGCAGGTCTTCGCCAAGGTCAATGAGCGCTTCAAGCGCTGCGATGTGCTGGTCAATAACGCGGGCGCGACCCGCGGCGGCAATTACTTTGAATTGCCGGACGCCGTCTGGACCGATGGTTTTGCGCTGAAGTTTTTTGCGACCGTGCGGCTGACCAAATTGTTCTGGCCGCTGCTGAAGGCTGCGCATGGCAATGTCGTCAATATCATCGGCGGCGCCGCGCGTACGCCGGGCCCGGAATTCCTGATCGGGGGCGCGGTCAACGCAGCGATGGGCAATTTCGCAAAGGGATTGACGGCACTTGGTAACCGCGACGACATCAACATCAACGTCATCCATCCCGGGCAGACGCAGACCGATCGGGTCGAGCAGCTGTTTGCGCAATTCGCCAAGGCGCAGAACAAGTCGGTGGAGCAAGTGCGGGCCGAGGCGCTGACCAAAAGCGGCCTGCGCCGCATCGGTCAGCCGGAAGATATTGCCGCACTGGCGCTGTTTCTCTGCGGGGCGCACGCGCGCCATATTCACGGCACGGCCATCGCGGTCGATGGCGGCGGCACGCCAGGGTATTATTAAAAAGATATTCTAACCGTTCGTCCCCGCGAAAGCGGGGACCCAGAGCGAATTAATTCTAATTTGATTTCAAGACTGGATCCCCGCTTCCGCGGGGACGAACGGAGTGTGTGGGGGCGCTTGCGAAACCTTTAGCGAGCGATCTTTTTGACGATATCAATCGCGCGCCGCAACAGCGTCATCGATGCTTCCAGCGTGCGAAACGCCGCATGCGATGTCAGCGTGACGTTGGGCAGTTTCGCCAGCGGATGATCGGCCTTCAGCGGCTCAGCGTGAAAGACGTCAAGACCGGCATGGCGGATATGGCCGCTTTTGAGCGCATCGAGGAGCGCGCCTTCGTCCACCAGTGCGCCGCGCGCAGTGTTGACGAGAATCGCGCCCGGTTTCATGCGCGCCATGCGCTCCTTGCTCAGAAAACCGCGGGTCTCGTCGTTGAGAACCAGGTTGAGCGAAACCACGTCCGATTTCGCCAGTAGCGTGTCGATATCGACCAGTGGCACGCCGGCGCGGCGTGTCCGGTTCCAGCCGACCACGTCCATGCCGAGACCTTTGCCCATGCGCGCAACCTCGCTGCCGATGCCGCCGAGCCCGATCACCCCGAGCGTCTTGCCGAACAATTGCACGCCTTCCTGCGGCGTCCAGATCCCGCCACGCACCTCGCGGTCCATGCGCGCGACATCGCGCGCGGCGGCGAACATCAAGGCGATGGTGTGCTCGGCGACGGCGGTGTCGCCGTAGCCTTTGATCGTGTGGACGTTCACGCCGCGCGATTTCAGCTCGTCGATATTCATGTAGCTGGCAGCGCCTGTGCCGAGAAAAACGATGTGCTTGAGCTGCGGGCACTGGGCGACCAGATCGGTCGGCATATACGAATGGTCGTCGAGCGCGATCTCGTAGCCGTTGAGGACGCGCGGCAAATCCTCGCGCGCGAAGGCCTTGCGGTTGATGTCGATTTTCGGATCGTCCGGGCGAACAACCTGGTCCCACACCGGCGCCAGCTGGTCGTTGCAGTCGATGAAGATAGATTTCATCTTTACCTCTCCCCGCCTGCGGGGAGAGGTCGGTCCTCGCCAACGGCGAGGACCGGGTGAGGGGGCGCTCCGGAACGCAGAACTTCAAGGATTGTTTCCAATACGCCCTCAATATTCTTCTCGACGTCATTGTTCCAGAATCGCAAAACCTGATAGTTGTGTTCAGTCAACCATTGATCGCGAATTTTATCGCGCTCTTGGTTCGCATGCTGCCCACCATCGATTTCAATAACAACGCGCTTTTCACGACACAGGAAGTCGACCGTGTAGGGTCCGACCGGTTCTTGGCGCACGAACTTGAAGCCACCAAGGCCTCGATCTCTCAGGCGCTTCCACACCAGTCGCTCCTGCTTTGTCGAGTCTCGCCGCAGGCGTCTGGCTCGCATCGTCTTATTGGGCATTCTTCCGCGCATTGGGCTACGCCCCCTCACCCCGACCCTCTCCCCGCAAGCGGGGAGAGGGAGAAATCATCGCGCCGCAATCGATTGTGCTTCCGGCGTAGGCTTATCCTTGGCGTTGACGGCGCGAGATGCGCGGAATACATGCACCGGGCGCCGCCCACAGCATATCGCTGAAACGCCGCCTATTCCATGCCGCCGGTATGGGTGGACCATCCGGGATTTTTGATGAAACTTGCAAGCTTCAAGGTGCGTGGGCGCGACAGTTTTGGCGCGGTTGTGGGCGAGGGCGTTGTCGATCTCAAAACCCGGCTGGCGCCGAAATTCTCCACCATCCTCGACCTGCTTCGGCGCGATGGCCTCGATGAGGCGCGCGCGGTGGTCCAGGGCGTACGCCCGGATTTTCCGCTCGCTGAGATCGAGCTGATGCCGCCGATTGCGGATCCCGAAAAGATTCTTTGCATCGGCATCAATTACGCGAACCGCAATACCGATTACGGCGATCAGGATGTACCGAAATACCCGAGCATGTTTTTTCGCACGCCTGGATCGCTGGTCGCGCATGGACAGGCGATCGTGCGCCCACCCGAATCGGAACAACTCGATTACGAAGGCGAAATCGCGCTTGTCATCGGACGCGCCGGACGACGTATTCCGCAAAACGAAGCGCTTGATTTTGTGGCTGGCGTGACTTTGTGCAATGAAGGCACAATCCGCGACTGGATGCGCCACGGAAAATTCAACGTCACGCAAGGCAAGAACTGGGATTCGACCGGAAGTATCGGGCCTTGGATTGCGACTGCCGACGAGGTCGATCTGAACAAGCCGTTGCAATTGACCGTAAAAGTGAACGGAGAAGTGACGCAGGACGACACGACCGCCAGCATGATCAAGCCGTTCGCGGAACTGATCGCTTATGTCAGCACTTTCATGACTCTCAAGCCCGGCGACATCCTCGTGACCGGGACGCCGATCAAGCTCAAGCGCAATGAAGCGCCGGTTTGGCTGAAATCCGGCGATGTGATCGAAATTGCGGTACCTCAAATCGGCGTGCTGCGTAACACGGTAAAAGACGAACAATGAGCGACGGACACAAAAAAGTTTGCGTGATTGCCTGGCCGGCGGGCCATTCGCGCTCGCCGCTGATCCACAACTACTGGATCAAGCAGCACAAGCTCGATGCCGAATATCTGCGCGAGGCCGTGCCGCCGGAAGCATTCGCCGACTTTATCAAGGGCATGCGTGCGAACGGCTACGTCGGCGCCAATATCACGGTGCCGCACAAGGAGGTCGCACTCAAATTGTCGGAGCCGGATGAGCGCGCGCGCGCCGTCGGCGCCGCCAATGCGCTCTGGTTCGACGACGAGAGGTTGCGCTCGACCAATACCGACGTCGAAGGGTTTCTCGCCAATCTCGATGCCGCGACCCCGGGCTGGGACCGCGGCCTCTCAACCGCGGTGGTACTTGGCGCCGGCGGCGGTGCGCGCGCGGTGGTGTTCGCGCTGCTCGCGCGCGAAGTCGGCCGCGTCTATGTGATCAATCGCACCGAAGCTCGCGCGAAGGCGTTGCGGAAGAAGTTCGGCGCGCGTGTGCAGGTCGCCGGTTGGGAGGAAACGACCGGCCTGCTCGGTGGTGCGGGGCTGCTGGTCAACACCACCACGCTCGGAATGGTGGGCCAGCCGCCGCTCGAGTTCAATTTACGCTGCCCGCCGTCGCTTGTCGTTGCAGACCTGGTTTATGCGCCGCTCGTGACCGGGCTGCTGGCGTCCGCGCGCGCACGCGGCTTGCGGACCGCCGACGGTCTGGGGATGCTGCTGCATCAGGCGGTGCGCGGCTTCGAGCTCTGGTTTGGTATTCGTCCGGAAGTGACTCCGGAACTGCGGGCGCTGATCGAAGCCGATTTGCTCAAGAAAACGTGACGGTTGCCGGCAAAGGAATAAGTCGCCAGAACCGGGGTTTTCTGCCTGACTGAGACCGGGCTTTTTGCCTGTGCCAGATCGGGAGGACGTTCATAATGTACAATACGAATATGACGTGGCGGACGCTTGGTGCCGCCGCCATTGTGCTGGCTTTCGCGACCGGCGCCGTCGCACAACAGCCCGGCCGCATTCGCGGGCAGATCGAAAAGGCGGATGGCCCGAACCTGTCGCTGAAGACGCGCGATGGTGCCATGCTGAACGTCAAACTGGCCGATGACGCGCGCGTGTCCGCGCTGGAGAAGGCGTCGCTCAGCGACATCAAGAACGATAGCTTCATCGGCATTGCCGGTATCCCGCAGCCTGACGGCAGCATCGAAGCCTTCTCGATTCATATTTTCCTTCCCGCTCAGCGCGGCGTTGTGCCAGATCGGCACGGCCCGTGGGATGCACGGCCCAACAGCACCATGACGAATGCCTACGTCGAAAATATCGTCGCGGCGAAAGACGGCGAGACGTTGATGGTGAAATACAAGGACGGCGAGAAGAAAATCATTGTCACGCCGAAGACGGTCATCGCCGCTGCCGCGCCCGGGAAGAAAGAGGAACTCAAGCCGGGCGCACAGATCATTATTTTCGGTTGGGACAAGCAGGCCGACGGTTCGGTGCTGGCGAAGACGCTGTATGTCGGTCGCGCCGGCCCGCCGGCAATGTGAGCGGGGAACGCTTGATGTCAAACGGCGTTGCCCGCGAGGGCGGCGCCGCTATTTTCAGGGGAAGGCCATGATCCAGCGAATTGCGTTCGGCGTCTTGTGCGGCTTGGCGTTTGGTATCATCTCGGCCTCGGCCGACGATAAGCCCGTGCGGGTCGCGGGCACAGTCGAAAGCTTCGATGGCCAGATACTGGCGGTCAAATCGTCGAAGCTCGGCGAGGTCAAGATCAATCTTACCGCGGACGCCACAGTCTTCGGTGTGGCCAAGGCAACGCTCGCTGACGTCAAGCCAGGCTCCTATATCGGCGTCGGCGCGATGCCGCAGGCCGACGGGAGCCAGCGCGCTATCCAGGTGACGGTTTTGGCGGAATCCCAGCGAGGGCTGAGCGAGGGCCATCGACCGTGGGACGCGAAGCCCAATAGCACGATGACCAACGGTACCGTCGATCAGACAGTGGCCGGTGTCGACGGTCAGGTATTGACGGTGAAGTACCGTGACGGTGAAAAGAAAGTCATCGTTCCGTCCGATGCTGCCATTCAGGCTTATGTGGTGTCCGACAAGAGCGAGTTGAAACCGGGCGCACATATCGCGATCGTGCGCGCAGTCAAGAAACCGGACGGCTCGCTGGAAGCCAATCGCATCAATGTCGGGCGCGGCGAAGTGGTGCCACAATAGCGTGACGCGTGGGCGCATGCGCTGAACCACGCGCGGAGACATCGAGATCGCCTGCAAGCTCCGGCATCTCGCGCATCAGTGCTACCAGCCTGTTGTGGCGGCCGCCGAGCGTGCGCGCCTCGCGCTGATCTTCGATCGGCCGGCGCACCTCGTCGTAGCGCGCCAAAACTTGGATATCTTTGCCGTCGATATCGCCGCCGTGCTCGGCCAGCCGCGCCAGGAAATGCGTGAGATCCTCCAACCGGTCCGCGACCACGTGGATGACGCCCGATTCCTCCTGCACGCGGCCGGTGATCGCCACGTAGCGCGCGCTCAGGATCACCGGACGAAAGCGCTCGAAGACTTTCGGCCAGACAATCACATTGGCGACCGCGCTTTCGTCTTCGATGGTCATGAAGACGACACCGTTGGCCGAGCCCGGCCTTTGCCGGCAAGTGACCAGGCCGGAAATGCGCACGCGCGTGCCGGATGCCACGCGGCGGAGCGTTTCGTTTTGCCGGATGCCACGGGCGTTGAGATCAGGGCGCAGGAATTGCGCCGGATGCGCACGCAGCGACAAATGCAGGAAGCGGTAGTCGTTGATGACCTCTTCGCCAATCGGCATCGGCGGAAGACGGACGTCGGGCTCTCTCAATCTGTCATCGCCGGGCATAATCGTCCGAGGGACGGCGTGCTTTCGCACGCCTATGTCCCGGCGATCCTGATCAGGAGGGCACTGAGTGATGGAATTGGGGTCACCGGAACTCGGCGCTTCGCGCCGGCCCGGTGATGAAGAAGCAAATAGCGGCAGATCGTCATCACGGTCGCCGACCCGGCCGAGCGCCTTGGCGGCCCATAATGCCTCGCGGCGGGTGAGGCCAAGCGAACCGAAAGCATCCGCATCGGCCAGCCGTTCCAGCACGCGCGGAGAAAGTGCCGTGCGCAGCCAGACGTCGCGCACGGAGTCGTAGGTGATTTCCCTCTCCCCGCTTGCGGGGAGAGGGTGGTTCGAGCCGAAGGCGAGAACCGGGTGAGGGGGCCTGTCGAATTGCTCAGGCTGTGGCGGCACCCCCTCACCCGACCCACCATCGCTGCGCTCTGGCGGGTCGACCTCTCCCCGCACGCGGGGAGAGGTAAAGAGCGTCCGCCTCTCGACGATGAGCCTCGCATCCTCCTCCTTCAATCCCTTGATCTCGCGCAGGCCGAGGCGGATCGCACAGGTGGTGCGTACATCGTCCTGCATCGCGCGGTGCAGATCGTGCAGGCGTCCGGCTGCGCGCGGGCCCGGTTCGAGTGTTGAATCCCATTGCGAGTGATTGACGTCGGGCGGCCGCACCTCGACGCCGTGCTCGCGTGCATCGCGCACGATCTGTGCCGGTGCGTAGAAGCCCATCGGCTGCGCATTCAGGAGCGCCGCTGCAAAGGCATCCGGATAGCGGCATTTCAGCCAGGCCGAAGCATAGACCAGCAGCGCAAAGCTCGCCGCGTGGCTTTCCGGGAAACCGTATTCGCCAAAACCTTCGATCTGCTGGAAGCAGCGTTCGGCAAATTCGCGCGCATAGCCGTTTGCCAGCATGCCGTCGATCATCTTGCGTTGGAAGGTGCCGATGGTGCCGACGCGCTTGAAAGTCGCCATGGCGCGTCGCAATTTGTCAGCCTCAGCGGGCGTGAAGCCGGCGGCGACGATGGCAATCTTCATCGCCTGTTCCTGAAACAGCGGCACACCGAGAGTTTTCGACAGCACTGCCTCCAGCGCTTTCGATGGATAGGTGACAGCCTCCTGTCCGCGCCGGCGGCGCAAATAAGGATGCACCATGTCGCCCTGGATAGGCCCGGGACGCACGATCGCGACCTCGATCACCAGGTCGTAGAAGTTCACGGGCTTCAGCCGCGGCAGCATGGTCATCTGCGCGCGACTTTCTACCTGGAACACGCCGAGCGAATCCGCGCGGCACAGCATGCGGTAAACGGCGGGATCCTCGGCCGGGATGGTGGCGAGGCTGTGCCGTTCGCCGTAATGCCGGTCCACCAGATCGAGCGCCTTGCGCAGGCAAGACAGCATGCCGAGCCCGAGCACGTCGATTTTCAGGATGCCCAGCGCGTCGAGATCGTCCTTGTCCCATTCGACGTAAGTGCGGTCGTCCATCGCCGCATTGCCGATCGGCATCACTTCGTCGAGCCGGCTGCGGGTGATGACAAATCCGCCGACATGCTGGGACAGATGACGCGGGAAGCCGTTGATCTCGGCCGCGAGCGCCGCGATCTGGCGCATGCGCCGGCTTTGCGGGTCAAGGCCGGTGCGGGTGACGGCATCCTTTGATACCGCGCCGCCGCCACCGCCCCAGATCGAGGACGACAGCGCACCGATGGTGTCTTCGGAGAGGCCAAAGGCCTTGCCGACCTCGCGGATAGCCGAGCGCCCGCGGTAGGAAATCACGGTAGCCGCGATGCCCGCGCGTTCGCGCCCATATTTGCCGTAGATATATTGAATGACCTCTTCGCGCCGCTCGTGCTCGAAATCGACGTCGATGTCGGGCGGCTCGCGCCGCTCGGGAGAGATGAAGCGCTCGAACAGCAGGTCGGCGCGGTCGGGATCGACCTCGGTCACGCCGAGGCAGAAACAGACCGCGGAATTGGCGGCCGAACCGCGGCCCTGGCAGAGGATCCCCTGCGAACGCGCGAAGCGCACGACGTCATAGACGGTGAGGAAGTAGGGCGCGTATTGCAGCTGCGCGATCAATGTGAGCTCGTGCTCGAGATTGGCGCGCACCTTGTCCGGAATGCCGTGCGGGTAGCGTTTGGTGGCGCCGTCATAAGTCAGGTGGGCGAGCGCA
This sequence comes from uncultured Alphaproteobacteria bacterium, assembly GCA_963819915.1. GTDB lineage: Bacteria > Pseudomonadota > Alphaproteobacteria > Rhizobiales > Xanthobacteraceae > Pseudolabrys. Next base: position 170,442 of record CAWFXX010000004.1, on the reverse strand, counting down.
TCCTGGGCGTTGTCGAAACCCGCCACCAGTTCGTCGGGATATTCGTAACGCAGCTCATCGAGTGAAAAGCTAAGCGCGTTGCTGAGCGCCATCGTTTCCTCGATTGCTTCCGGTGCATCGCGGAACAACCGCATCATTTCCTGCGGCGGTTTCAGGTAGCGCTCGGCATTGGCGGCGAGCTTGCGTCCGGCGCGCTCGATCGTGGTCTTCTCGCGGATACAGGCGAGCACATCGGCGAGCGGCCGCCGGTCGGGATGATGAAAGAGCACGTCGTTGACCGCGATCAGCGGCACCCGCGCCGCGCGCGCAAGCTCCTTGTTGCGCGCCAATCCTGCACGATCGCGTCCGCGATAGAGCATGCTCGCGGCCAGGCGGACGCGGTGAGGGACAGCTTCGCGCAGGCGCGCGAGTTGCGCTGCGCTTGCCGACATTGCGACCAGCTCAAGCCCAAAAGCATGCGCCAGCAGATCATCGAGATGTAAAATGCAATTGCCCTTTTCAGCGCGAAGATTTCCCACGGTGAGCAGACGGGTGAGTCGTCCCCAGCCGGCGCGGTCGCGCGGATAGACGAGGATGTCGGGCGTGCCATCGGCGAAGACGAGTCGCGCGCCCGGGTGATAGCGCAGCGGCAAATTTTGTTCGCGCCGGGCCAGATGGGCGCGGACGACGCCGGCAACCGAATTGCGGTCGCACAGGCCGATGCCGGCAAGCCCGATACTGGCGGCCTGCACCATCAGTTCTTCCGGATGCGAGGCGCCGCGCAGGAAGGAAAAATTCGAGGCAACGGCAAATTCGAGGTAACGCATTACAATTCTCAGACCTCACGCAAACGTCCCGTGCAGGAACCAGGTTGGGGCAGGGTCGCCCGGCACAAGATCGCGGTAGAGACCGGCGCGGAACAGCCAGAAGCGCAGCCCGCTTTTGTCTTCGACGCGAAAATAATCGCGGGCAAGGTTTCCTGAGGCAAAGTTTCCTGAAGCCTGGCCGCCGTGCTCGCTCCACCAGGCGCCCTCGATGCGCTCGGGACCTTCGGCCGCGACCACTTCATGCAGCGCACGGCGCCAGCGAAAGCGCAGCGGCGGGCCGTCCGGCACCTCTGCGACGGCCTCGATGGGCTCCGGCCGCGTCAGCAGCCGCAGCGGACGCGGCGAAAGGGCGGCCTCTTCCCGGTAGCAGCGAAACGCAGTCCAGCCGGCATCGCCATTGACGGCCTGCGCGGGGAGTGCGGCTTCGGCGACTTCAGGGATGTGGCTGTCCTGCGCGGTCAATCGCTGCACGCGGCGTGCGCCCAGCCGCGCGCTCAGGCGATCGATCAGGCGGCAGAGTTCGGCCTCGTCTTCGCCGCCGCCAATGCCGATCTGTTGAGGAGGGGAGGGCTCGGCAACAATGACGGACAGCCGCGCCATGTCGAAGCCGAAGCCCGGGTCGAATGCATCGGCGAGCGCGGCAAGCCGTTCGACAAACAGCCCGCGGATGTCGTCCGGGTCGCGCAGCGGCCGCGAGGTGCCGGCCGCGATGCGGCGGACCATGCCATCGGTGCGGAATAATGTGAGCTCAATGCGGCGGGCGCCGTCGCCGCGCCGCTCCAGCGCGAATTGCAGCCGCCGCGCCAGCCGCCGGACAACAGCCAGGATATCGTCCTCGCGTGCGATCGGTTCGGCAAAGCGCTGTTCGGCCACGTAGGGCGCGACCGGCAACCGTGGCGTCAACGGCTCGTGCTCGCGGCCCAAGGCGCGGTCGAGCTGGCGCAGCACTTCGGATCCGAAGCGCGCGGTCAACGGCGCGCGCGGCAAATCGAGGATATCGCCAATACGCTTTAATCCGACGCGCGCGAGGCTCGCGGCCGTCACCGAGGAAATCCGTAACGCGGACAGCGGCAATGGCGCGAGCAACACGCGTTCCTCGCCGCCAACATGAACTCGAAGAATGGCTTGCCGACGCGCGGTAATGCGCAGCCGCCCAGGCGGCGCCGATGGTTCCGGCAATGGCCAGCGAATAGGCGAAGCCGGCATTGTCCAGCCGGCCGCTGAGGTCGGCGACCAGTTCGCGCTCGCCGCCATAAAGATGCGAGCAGCCGCTGATGTCGAGCAGCAAACCATCGGGTGCATCGCAGGCCACCAGCGGCGTGTAACGCAGGCACCAGTCGGCAATGGATTCGAGCAGGGCGGCATCCGCGTCGATGTCTTCGGCAACCGCATCGATACCGGGATGCATGGCGCGGGCTTGCGCCAATGTCATGCCTGGCGAAAGGCCGAGCCGGCTGGCGGCCTCATCGACAGCCGTGAGGATTTCGACATTGCCGCGCTTGCCGGTGACGACAAGCGGCGAAGATCGTTCAGATGATCTTTCACGCAACCTGGCGATGCGGTCGGTCGAAAGCCGGCGCAGCCACAGGCTGAGCATGCGTTGCGAGGATGAAACGCTCATCGCTGTCACTCCATTCGAGAATCCATGATCCGACCGGGCCGCGGCGGTTGCGGACAAGGTGCGCAGCAAAGCGCGGCGCGCCAGGACCGTGCGCGATGGCCGACGATGCTGCGCCGACGATCCAGCGGGTGGCGGCAGTGGAGCTGTCGGCCGGCGGCACGGCGCGCAACAGCAGCGCCAGCGTGCCGCTTTCACCGGCGGCGAGCGAAAGCCGGCGCACTGCGATCTCGTCGATTTTTCCGGCGCGCATTTCGCCGATCACGACGTCGACGGCGCGGCAGCGCATGGCCTCTTCCATTCCCCACAGCAGGTCGCGGCGATGCGTGACGCTCACCGTCACCAGCCGTTCGGGGGCGAGGCCGAAGGCATCGAGGCCGGCGCCATGCGGGACGCCGCTTTCGACGCGCGCCATCTCTTCGGCAATCCAGAGAATCCTTTTCCCTTTTCTGTCATGGCCGGGCATAGCCGTCCGAAGGACGGCGTCGCTTTGCTCGCCTATGTCCCGGCCATCTCGCTTAGTGAGGCACTGCGTCCCTAAGCGAGATGCCCGGCACAAGGCCGGGCATGACGAAGAAGAGATGCCCAGCGCAAATGCGGTGGCCGCAGCGGCATGGGTCTCTGCCGCTGCCGCAATTTCGTGCAGGGCCCCGCTCATGAGTCCGCCGCCAAGCATCGTGTCGATCGCGGCAATGCCAAAGGGCAGCACGCCGGGGCCGTTCTCGATCTTGGCCGGTCTTTGCAGGGCCTGAAGACGTTGGCGGAGCTGCGTGATCATCGTAAGCCCATCCCTAAGCCATTGAAGATGCGTCATCATTCGGTCCAGCCAGGCTGGACGCGCGGTCTTTATGTTCTTGTTTTGTTCTAATGTGATCGAAGGAGGAGGTAACGTCAAGCCGCAAGGGAATGGGGTCACGCGGGACTGACGAACCCCAAATCTAGAGAACCCTGCCTAGATGTGCGTGACGTAGACGATGAACACCGCTGCTGCCAGCACGCTGGCCAGCCAGACGAGTCGGGGATCTGCGTGTTTGTTCATGACGGTCCCACCACATGCCAATCCAATCGTGTGGCCCCTGCACATACAAATCATGTGCCAGAACCGTCACCACTCCCTTAAATCTCAACCCCATAACCATCTAAAATCTCCACGGCGGTCGCCCCGGCGCGATCACATCCCCTTGAGCCGGAGGCGAACAAATCCATTGAGCCGGAGGCGATCAAATTTTTTGAGCCGGAGGCACCGCTCAGGCAAGTCGTTCAGCCAAGTTGTTCAGCTTTGCCGTTCGAACGTCCTGATCTCGATTTCCGATTTCAGCGTCCGGTGCACCGGGCACTTGTCGGCAATCTCCAGCAGCCGCTTGCGTTGCTCGGCGTCGAGCGGGCCTTCGAATCGTGATGTTGCGGTCGATCCGGTCGACCATGCCTTCCTTGGTCTCGCAGGTCAGACAATCCTCGGCGTGGATCTTGTTGTGCGTCAGCCGCACCGACACGCGCTCGAGCGGCAGCTTCTTGCCATCGGCATAAAGCCGCAGCGTCATCGACGTGCAGGCGCCGAGCGCGGCGAGCAGGAGATCGTAAGGCCCCGGCCCTGAGTCCAGCCCGCCGACTTTCACCGGCTCGTCGGCCAGAAACCGGTGCGGCCCGCTCAGGATCTCCTGCTGGAACTTCCCATTGCCGGTTTCGCGCACCAGAACGATACCGGTCTCGATCTGCTCGTCGCTGCGTTCCGCAGGCTGCTCAAGATATCGCTCGGTCCAGGCCGCGATCACGTTCGCCACATAGACAGCATCGGTCTTCTTGCTCAGCAGATGGTCGGCGCCGGCCAGCGACACGAAACTCTTGGGATGCTTGGCGGCCAGGAATATCCGCGACGCATTGTCGATGCTGACAGTGTCATCGGTCGGCGAATGGAATATCAACAGCGCCCTGCGCAAGGCGGCCACATGTTCGGTGATCCGTTGCTCCGAAATGTCATCGAGGAATTCGCGTTTGATCCGGAACGGCCGCCCGGCCAGCGAGACTTCGACCTCGCCCTGTTCGCGGATCTTGTCGACCTGCTCCTTGAACAGGCCGGCCACGTGCGCAGGGTCGCAGGGCGCGGCGATGGTGACCACCGCGCGTGCGTCCGCAATACGGTGCGCGGCGGCAAGCACCGCCGCGCCGCCAAGGCTGTGACCGATGAGAATCGCAGGCGCGCCGCGCGTGGTGCGCAGATAATCCGCGGCGGCCACCAGGTCATCGACGTTCGACGAAAAATGTGTATCGGCAAATTGGCCTTCGCTGGTGCCGAGCCCGGTGAAATCGAAGCGCAGCACGCCGATGCCGCACATCGCCAGCCGCTCGGATATGCGCTTGGCCGCGAGGTTATCCTTGCCGCAGGTAAAGCAATGCGCGAACAGCGCAAAGGCCGCCGGCTTGCCCAGCGGCAGATCGAGCAGTGCGGCGAGCTTTTCGCCCTTGGCATTGGGAAATTCGAGCCGCTCGGTGCGCATGGCTAGCCCTTCCAGGTCGGCTGACGCGGGTGGACGTGCGGCTTGAAGTCGTCGAAGCCCTTCCAGGCTGGCTCGGGCGGGTCGGTTTTCGGCTGCGGCGTGTAGATCGACGGGCCGGCCAACTGCATGTCCGGGATGTAGCGTGGGCAATTGGGGAAGATGGCGCGCGCCTCGACCCGCACGATCAGCTGCGCGCCGACGGTCTCGCCCATGAGCGGATCACTATCGCTCACGCGCGCGCGACCGTTGACCCGCAATCGTTTCGGCTTGCCGTGCATCGCGATGAACAGCAAGCCGGTATTCGGGTTCACCACCAGATTGCCGAGGCTCTTGAACATGCCGTTGCCGTCGTAGTCGGGAAAGGCGAGCTCCGATGGGCCTGTCACGCGGACAAAGCCCGGCAGGCCACCCTTGAACGAGCAATCCGGCTGGCCTTGCGCGTCCGCGGTGGCGAGGAAGAAGTAGGGCGCGCTCTCGATGAAGGCCTTGTCGTCGGCGGTGAACGCCGTGCGCGTCAGCCTTTCTTCCAGTTTATCGGAAATCCGGCGGCTGTCGAAACGGTCCTGCAGTTGCCGGTTGCCGTCGTGATACATGATGCTCATCGCCCTGCCTCGCTTGTCGAATGACTAAAATCGATCGCGCCTCATCGGTCGCCCGCGATATGCCTGCGCAGATCGCGGCGACCGTGACCGCACGGACAGCGCTGTTGCCAGCGAGATATCGGCCGGCACGCCCTCGTCGTGCGCGGCCTTCACCAAGTACCCGAACAGGCCGACCACATAACTGACCGCGGCAACGGATAATCCTTCGACGCCGTCCTTGATGGTGACGTCCGCCGTCATTCTCCTCGGGTCGCATGCGAGCGCAAATTTGGCAAGATGAGCCCAGGATGCGCCTAAATTGGGCAGGACTGGCGTAGAATTTGCTTGAATAGCGTCGGAACGCACTCACCCGTCATGACCGGTCTAAAGTCGGGCATGACAAAGAATGAAGATCGATTTGTAAAAGGAGAGACAATCATGAACCGCGACGACCTCACCGAAAAGCTTCTCGATATCAAGCGCGAGAAAGGCTGGACCTGGAAATACATCTGCGGAGAGATCGGCGGCATGTCGCCGATTCTGGTGACCGGCGCCATCCTCGGCCAGCACAAGCTGACCAAGCCGCAGGCCGCCGCCGCCGCCAAATTGTTTGGCCTCACGAAATCCGAGCAGGCGCTGATCAACGAAGTGCCGATGCGCGGCACCGCGACGCCGATGCCGCCGACCGACCCGCTGCTCTACCGCTTCTACGAACTGATCCTGGTCAACGGCCCGGCGCTCAAGGTGCTGATCGAGGAGGAATTCGGTGACGGCATCATGTCGGCGATCGACTTCGACATGGACATCACGCGTAAAAGCGACCCCAAGGGCGACCGCGTGCAGATCGGCATGACCGGAAAATTCCTGCCGTTCAAATATTACGGCGCCAAGGGCAATGAGTTGGCGGTGGGGTTGAAGGAGGAGTGAACTCTCTGATCGTCGTCCCGGGCGAGCGCAGTTGCGCGAGGCCCGGGACCCAGTACTCCGTGTGCTCTCGATAGGCTGCGGCGTACTGGGTCCCCGCTTTCGCGGGGACGACGACTTAACGTTGGGCTACCTTCGCGCACATGACAGAGCACAAGCACGCCGTCGTCGTCGGCGCCCTCGGCGTCATCGGGCGCTACATCGTCGCGCGACTGCTCGAGCAGGGCGACTGGTCCGTCGTCGGCTTGTCGCGCCGAAGCGCCGATGCCGCGCCGCGCTACCGCCACATCGCTGTCGATCTCCTCGACGCCAAGGCTGCGGCGGAAAAGCTTTCCGGCTTGAAGGACGCCACGCACATTTTCTACGCGGCGTTTCAGCCCGCGCCCGGCGCTGCCGCGGGCTATGCATCGAACATCGCGCCGAACCGCGACATGCTGGTCAACGCCGTCACCGCGATCGACCGGGCGTCGCACCGCGCTGCGTCGCGTGGTGCTGGTCACCGGCACGAAATACTACGGCTCGCATCTCGGCGCCTTACAAAACGCCGGCGCGCGAGGGCGATCCGCGTCACGCGGGTCCCAACTATTATTTCGACCAGATCGACTGGCTCACCGCATTCCAGCGCGGCAAAGGCTGGGACTGGGTGGAGCTGCGGCCGCAGACTTTGTGCGGCTTTGCGCCGGGCACGCCGATGAGTCTGGCGCCGGCCATCGCGGTTTACGCCGCGATCAGCAAGGAGCTCGGACGGCCGCTGCATTTTCCGGGAAAGCCCGGCGCTTTTGCCTCGATCTATCAGGTCACCGCGTCGGAGCACTTCGCCAGTGCCGCGCTGTGGGCGGCGACCGAGCCGCGCTGCGGCGCGCGAAGCGTTCAACATCACCAACGGCGATTATTTCCGCTGGAAAAACCTGTGGCCGAAGCTCGCCGCCGCGTTCGACATGCCGGCCGGCGACGTCCGCACCACGAGCCTGACGGCGGACATGGCGGACAAGGCGCCGCTCTGGCGCGCCATGACGGAGAAACACGGGCTCAAGCCCTACGCCTACGATGAGCTGGTGGCCTGGCCCTTTGCCGATTACGTCTTCGGCTGCGACTGGGATGTGATGTCGGACGTCACCAAATCGCGCCGCTTCGGCTTCCACGACGTGGTCGACAGCGAAGAGATGTTCGTGCGGCTCATGCGGCAGTTCCGCGCCGAGCGGATTGTGCCGTGATATGGTGCGCGCGGCAACTGAACGCATCCCACACACCGAGTCCCCATGAAACACATCGGCTTCCTCTCCTTCGGTCATTGGACCCCGTCACCGCAGTCGCAGACGCGGTCGGCGTCCGATGCGCTGCTGCAATCGATCGAGCTCGCCGTCGCGGCCGAGGAATTGGGCGCGGACGGCGCCTATTTCCGCGTCCATCATTTCGCGCGCCAGCTCGGCTCGCCGTTTCCGCTGCTGGCGGCCTGCGGCGCGCGCACCAAGCGGATCGAGATCGGCACCGCGGTCATCGATATGCGCTACGAAAACCCGATGTACATGGCGGAGGATGCCGGCGCCGCCGACCTCATCGCCGGCGGCCGCCTGCAACTCGGCATCTCTCGTGGGTCGCCCGAGCAGGTGATCGACGGCTTCCACTACTTCGGTTACGTGCCGCCCGAGGGCATGAGCGATGCCGACATGGCGCGGCGCCATACCGAAGTTTTCCTCGAAGTGCTGCTCGGCAAGGGATTTGCCAAGCCAAACCCTTCCCCGATGTTTCCTAACCCGCCTGGTCTCCTGCGCCTCGAGCCGCACTCGGAGGGCCTGCGCGAGCGCATCTGGTGGGGCGCTGGCACCAATGCAACGGCGGAATGGGCAGCCAAGCTCGGCATGAACCTGCAAAGCTCGACGCTCAAGATCGACGAGAGCGGCAAGCCGTTCCACGTCCAGCAAGCTGAGCAGCTCCGGCTGTACAAGGCGGCGTGGAAAGAAGCCGGGCCACGCGCGCACGCCGCGGGTGTCGGTCAGCCGCAGCATCTTCGCGCTCACCGATGACCGCGACCGCATGTATTTCGGCCGCGGCGACGAGAAGGACCAGATCGGTTTTCTCGGCGGCACCGAGCGCGCGATCTTCGGCCGCAGCTACGCTGCGGAGCCGGACGTTCTTGTCGAGCAGTTGAAGCAGGACGAGGCGATCGCGGAAGCCGACACGCTGTTGCTGACGGTGCCGAACCAGCTCGGCGTCGGCTACAACGTGCATGTCATTGAATCCATCCTCAAGCACGTCGCGCCGGGATTGGGGTGGCGGTGAGAAACGCTTCCGTCATGCCCGCGAAAGCGGGCATCCAGTAATCACTGCCGGTGGTTGGACGGAAAGGCTTGCGTTTACTGGGTCCCCGCTTTCGCGGGGACGACGGCTGAACTAGCTTTTGCGCCTGCGCGCCGGCTTCTTCTTCCCCTCACCACCCACGAGCACCTGCGGTCCGATGTCTGCGATGCGGTTGGTGCCGGTCAGCGCCATGGTGACGCTGAGCTCGTTCTTGAGGATGTCGATCGCCTTGCTCACGCCGGCCTTGCCGCCGGCGCCGAGTCCATAAACATAAGCACGGCCGATCAGGCACGCGCGCGCGCCCAGCGCCAATGCGCGCATGAGATCGGCGCCGGTGCGGATGCCGCCATCGAACAGCACTTCGGTATCGGAACCGACCGCCTGCGCGATCGCCGGCAGCGCGGAGATCGACGACGGCGCGCCATCGAGCTGGCGCCCGCCATGGTTCGAGACCACGATGGCGTCGGCGCCGAGCTTGACCGCGGTCTTTGCGTCCTCCGGGTCGAGAATGCCCTTGATGATCAGCTTGCCCGGCCAGATCTTCTTGATCCACTCGACATCCTTCCAGGAGAGCGCCGGATCGAACTGGTCCTGGATCCAGGTGGCGAGCGAGTTGACGTTCTCCATGCCTTTCACGTGGCCGGCAAGATTCCCGAACGTCTTGCTTCTGCCTTTCAGGATGCTCCAGAGCCAGGCCGGCTTGGTGGCGACGTCGATGATATTGGCGAGCCGGATTTCCGGCGGCACGGTCATGCCGTTCTTGATGTCCTTGTGACGCTGGCCGAGCACCTGCAAATCGACAGTGAGCACCAGCGCGCTGCATTTGGCTTGCGCCGCGCGCGCCAGGATGTCCTTGGAGAAACCGCGGTCCTTGATGACGTAGAGCTGGAACCAGAACGGCCGGCGCGTCGCCTCCGCGACATCTTCGATCGAGCAGATCGACATCGTGGACAGCGTGTAGGGGATCCCTGCGTCATTGGCGGCCTGCGCGGCGAGAATTTCGCCGTCGCCGTGTTGCATGCCGGTCAGTCCGATCGGCGCGAGCGCAAATGGCGCCGCGACCTTTTGCCCGAGGATGGTCGTGGCGAGGCTGCGATTGGAGACGTCGACCAGCACGCGCTGGCGCAACTTGATGTGCTCAAGGTCGCTGCGGTTGGCCCGGAAGGTCTCCTCGCTGTAGGAGCCGCTGTCGGCGTAGTCGAAAAAGGCGCGTGGAACCCGGCGGCGGTGCAACTCGCGCAGGTCCTCGATGCAGGTAACGGTTTTCATATACTGGTTTCTTGCGGCATTTCGGGGGTTCGATGGTCGTTAATTCGGGTAGCACAGTGCCGGCAGGGCGTGAAATGGCGGCTTTTTGGCGCGCCCGTTATCGTCGAAACGGTTAACCGCATCCGGTAATGATTCCTCACAAATTTTGAAGTAATTCCACGGCGTTGACACTATTATGCAGCCGTCAGAGAGCCTCGACCCGTTAACGGGCGGCTCATCCAATTTATCGCGCCGTAGCGTAGGCGTCGGGGGTTTGTTTGATGGTTCGTCGTTATTTCGGGACCGACGGCATTCGTGGCCTGGCCAACCGGGTCATTACTCCGGAACTGGCGCTCAAGGTCGGCCAGGCCGCAGGACTGATCTTCCGTAACGGGGAGCACCGTCATCGCGTCCTGATCGGCAAGGACACCCGTTTGTCCGGCTACATGATCGAGAACGCGCTGGTCGCGGGCTTCACGTCGGTCGGCATGGACGTGCTGTTGACCGGTCCAATCCCCACTCCGGCGGTCGGCATGCTGGCGCGCTCGATGCGCGCAGATCTGGGCGTCATGATCTCGGCTTCGCACAATCCGTTCGACGACAACGGGATCAAGCTGTTCGGACCCGACGGATACAAGCTCAGTGACGACGTGGAATCCAAGATCGAAGAGCTGATCGATTCCGATCTCTCCAAGCAGCTCGCCAAAAGCGCCGATCTCGGCCGCGCCAAGCGCATCGACGGCGTGCAGGATCGCTACATCGAATTCGCCAAGCTGACGCTGCCGAAGGCCGTGTCGCTCGAAGGCCTGCGGATCGTCATCGATTGCGCCAACGGCGCCGCCTATAAAGTCGCGCCTGGAACGCTGTGGGAGCTGGGCGCTGACGTGATCTCCATCGGTGTCGATCCGGATGGGATCAACATCAATAAAGAGTGCGGGTCCACCGATCTGGCGGCGCTGTGCCGCAAGGTCCGCGAGATGCGCGCCGATATCGGCATTGCGCTCGATGGCGACGCCGACCGCGTGATGATCGTCGACGAGCGCGGCCATGTCGTGGACGGCGATCAGTTGCTTGCCGTGATCGCACAGAGCTGGAAGCAGGACGGCAGGCTCCAGCGGCCCGGCGTGGTGTCGACGGTGATGTCCAATCTCGGCCTCGAGCGCTACCTCAACGAATTGGGGATCGAACTGGTGCGGACGCCGGTGGGCGATCGCTATGTGCTCGAGCAGATGCGCGCACACGGCTACAACATCGGCGGCGAACCGTCCGGCCATATTATTCTGTCGGATTACACGACGACGGGAGACGGGTTTATCGCCGCATTGCAGGTGCTCGCGGTGGTCAAGCGTGGCGACAAGCCGGTGTCCGAACTCTGCCACCGCTTCGAGGCACTGCCGCAAGTCCTCAAGAATGTCCGCTACCAGAAGGGCAAGCCGCTGGAGAACGCGGATGTCCGATCGGCGATTGCGAGTGCCGAGCGCAAGCTCGGCCGTGGCGGCCGTTTGATCGTGCGGCCGTCGGGCACGGAGCCTGTCATCCGCGTGATGGGCGAGGGCGACGACCGGAACCTTGTCGAATCAGTCGTCGACGACGTGGTCGAAGCCCTCAGCGAAGTGGCTGCCTGATACCGTCGCGACCTTTCTCCGGTAACTAAATTCTTAATTTGCGAATTTCGTGTGCCGCGTTTTGCGTGCGTGGGCGTACGCGCGGCCATCGTTTCGTTAATGGTCGTGGTTAAGAATTAAGGTTAAGTGCCGATTAAGGTTTTGGTGCCATCGTTCCCGCAGTCGCCGTCCTGTCTGGACGGGAATCTGTTTGTGGGGGATTGCGATGGTTACTCGGCGTCTCAAGCTGTCAGCATTCGCTGCGATTGCTTCATTTGTCATGATCAACGGTGCGCATGCGGCTGACATGCCGGCGCCTGTCCTGGCTCCGGCGGTGGATTTTTCAGGCTGGTATTTGCGCGGCGATATCGGCTTCAGCAACCAGCAGGTCGGTAGCCTCTTCAACGAAAATTATAGCCGGTTCGATTCGGTCGTTAATGTCGACAGGGGCTTCGACGCCGCTCCATTCTTCGGGCTTGGCATCGGTTACAACATAAACAATTGGCTGCGCGTCGACCTCACCGGCGAATATCGCGGCAGGGCCAATTTCCACGGGCTCGATCTCGGCACTGTTGCGCTCGGCACCGAGCCCGATCGTTACACCGGCAGCAAATACGAGTGGACCGTCCTGTTTAACGGCTATGTCGACCTCGGGACCTGGTGGAATTTCACGCCATTCGTCGGCGCCGGCGTCGGCTTTAGCCGCAATACGATCACCAACTTCGGCGATGTGAACTTAAATGCGTGTCCCGGAAGCCTGTGCGTAAGCGATGCGCACTCCGGCGACTTCAGCAAGTGGAACTTCGCATGGGCCCTCCACGCCGGTGTTGGCTACAGGGTCACGCCCGCCATGACACTCGAGCTCGCCTATCGCTACATCGATCTTGGCGATGCCCAGACAAATACACTGATCAACTATGCTGGCGGCACGGACACGCCCTTCGAGATTTCATCATCTGACGTCCCATGATCTGAAGCTTGGCCTTCGTTACAACTTCGGTGGTTACGAATATCCGCCACCGCCGCCACCGCCGCTGCGCAGCAGAGGTTAGAGGCGAGTGGGTAGGCGGACGACAGTGGTGGAAACGAACGGGGCTGTATCATGAGTCGGTTGGGTCTTTGCATCGGTATCAAACTGCCCCCGGTCTCAACCGGCCGCTCCCTCGGCATCGCCGCTGCATTTTGCTCCGTCGTCATGGTGGCATTGATCGGCGGCGCGCGCGCCGCCGATTGGCCGCTGCGCGGCTCAATTGTGCCGGCTGGTTACACGCGCTGGGACGGCTGGCAATTCGGCGTTGAAGCAGGCCTCGCGAACATGAGGTCCGATTTCGGCAACAGCACCAGCAGCCAGGTAGCCTTTATTCTGCGCAACTCCCTGCTGGAAGCGGAAGGGGCCCCCTCGACTTGGACGACGCTTGCGCCGCGCACTACCAATGGTGAAGTACTCGGCCTCTTCCTCGGTTACAATATGCAGTGGGATCAGCTCGTTGTGGGATTTGATCTCGCTTATAAATACGCATCGAGCCTGAATGCCGAATCCAGCAATTCGCTCACGAGGCGCTTTCCAACGTCAGACAATATCCAACACGACGTAACGATCGACGCCCGGACTTCGCTCAAGCTCGTCGACTACGCAACATTGCGCGGGCGCGCGGGGTACGCTGTGGGCAATTTCCTGCCCTATGCAGTGGTCGGTATTGCGGCCGGGCGCTTCAACTATCTCACGAGCGTGACGGTAACCGATGTCATGACGAATCTACCTTCTCCTCCCGCCATTCTCGGCGATGCAGGCACGTTCAGCCAGTCAGCTAGCACCGGCAAAACCAACGCCATTGTCGGTGGTATAGCCGGCGGGCTCGGCCTGGATTGGGCGATGACGCCTGGTATGTTCCTGCGCGCCGAATGGGAATACATCGCGTTTGCGCAGGTGAATGGAAGCCGTCCCAATATCAATACGGGCAAAGTCGGCGTCGGGATGCGGTTCTAGCGTCCGTAGGTCATTCGGCGCGCTCGCCGACGCCTAACGCCTGACATTCTCTACGACAGTTGACCGCGACGGGTAAGTCGCCTATCTCCGCCAGTGGGACACCCCTCCCCAACGAGGGGCGCCTATCTGGAAGGATAGACTCATGACGGCGACGAAGCCCGGCGTGCGGCCGGCAATTCCGCACTTTTCATCCGGCCCCTGCGCCAAGCGCCCGGGCTGGAGCCTGCAAAACCTCACAGACTCGGTTCTCGGACGATCGCACCGATCCAAGATCGGCAAGGCGAAGCTCAAGCGCGCCATCGATCTCACCCGGGAGGTATTGGAAGTCCCGGCCGACTATCGCATCGGCATAGTACCGGCCTCCGACACCGGCGCGGTCGAGATCGCGCTCTGGTCTCTTCTGGGTGCGCGCCCTGTCACGATGCTGGCCTGGGAATCCTTCGGCGAAGGCTGGGTGACGGATGTCGAAAAACAACTCAAACTAAAAGATGTCAGCGTCATCAAGGCGCCGTATGGCGAATTGCCTGACCTGAGCAAAGTCGATTTTGCGACCGACGTGGTGTTCACCTGGAACGGCACCACCTCGGGCGTCCGCGTGCCGAACGGCGCGTGGATTGACGCCGGCCGCAAGGGCCTCACGATTTGCGACGCCACGTCGGCGGCTTTCGCCCAGAAACTCGACTGGCCGAAACTCGATGTCGTGACGTTCTCCTGGCAGAAGGCGCTTGGCGGGGAGGGTGCTCACGGCATGCTCGTCCTTTCGCCGCGCGCGGTCGAGCGGCTCGAGGCCTACAAGCCCGTCTGGCCGTTGCCGAAAATTTTCCGCCTGACCAAGGGCGGCAAACTCAACGAAGGCATTTTTGCCGGCGAGACCATCAATACGCCGTCGATGCTCTGCGTGGAGGACTACCTCGACGCGCTGCAATGGGCAAAATCGGTTGGCGGCCTGTCCGCAACCGTCGCGCGCTCGGACGCCAATGCAAAGGTGTTGTCGGACTGGGTCGCCGATACCGCCTGGGTGGGTCATCTCGCGAAGAATGCCGGCGAGCGCTCCAACACTTCGGTTTGTCTCAAAGTGGTCGACCCGGCGGTGACGCGGCTCTCCGGCGACGACCAGGCTGCCTTTGCCAAGGCGCTGGCCGGGCTGCTCGAAAAGGAAGGCGTCGCCTACGACATTGCCTATTACCGCGATGCACCGCCCGGCCTGCGCATCTGGTGCGGGGCGACCGTCGAACGCAGGGACATCGAGGCGCTCACGCCGTGGCTCGACTGGGCCTTCGCCGAAGCAAAAGCCGCGTTGCCGAAAGCGGCGTGACTCTTTCTTCCCTCTCCCCGCCTGCGGGGAGAGGGTGGCGCGCCGCGAAGCGGCGTCGGGGTGAGGGGGCTTCGATGCAGCAGCCGGAATCTCGACGCCCCCTCACCCGACTTTCGCTTCGCTCGAATGTCGACCTCTCCCCGCCCGCGGGGAGAGCCTGAAACAACCGAAGCGACTCGAATTGGAAAGCAGTGACGCCCATGCCCAAAGTTCTCATTTCCGACGCCCTGTCCGCCGCCGCCGTGCAGATCTTCAAGGATCGCGGCATCGAGGTGGATTTCCAGCCGGCGCTCGGCAAGGACAAGGACAAGCTTGCCGCGATCATCGGCAATTATGACGGCCTCGCCATTCGCTCCGCGACCAAGGTGACCGCCAAGATCCTCGAGGCGGCTAAAGGTCTGAAAGTGATCGGGCGCGCGGGGATCGGCGTCGACAATGTCGATATCCCGGCGGCGACCGCGCGCGGCATCATCGTCATGAATACGCCCTTCGGCAATTCAATCACCACCGCGGAACACGCCGTTTCGCTGATGCTGGCCTTGGCGCGGCAGATCCCGGAAGCCGACGCTTCGACGCGCGCCGGCAAGTGGGAAAAGAACAAGTTCATGGGCGTGGAAATCTTCGGCAAGACACTGGGCGTGATCGGCTGCGGCAATATCGGCTCGATCGTCGCCGATCGCGCGCTCGGGCTGAAGATGAAAGTCGTCGCCTTTGACCCGTTCCTTTCGCATGAACGCGCTGACGATCTTGGTGTCGAGAAAGTCGAGCTCGATGAACTGTTCAAGCGGGCCGATTTCATTACCTTGCACACGCCGCTCACCGACAAAACCCGCAATGTCATCAACGCGGCTGCCATCAAATCGATGAAAAAGGGCGTGCGCATCATCAATTGCGCGCGCGGCGGCCTGGTCGACGAGGCTGCGCTCTATGACGCGCTCAAAAGCGGCCATGTCGCCGGCGCGGCCTTCGACGTGTTCGTCACCGAACCGGCCACCGAAAATCCACTGTTCAGTCTGCCGAATGTCGTGTGCACGCCACACCTGGGTGCGTCCACGTCGGAGGCGCAGGAAAACGTCGCGTTGCAGATCGCCGAGCAGATGTCGGACTATCTTTTGCGCGGCGCCATCACCAATGCCATCAACTTCCCCTCGATCAGCGCGGAAGAGGCACCCAAGCTCAAGCCCTTCGTCGCGCTCGCGGAAAAACTCGGCTCTTTCGCCGGCCAATTGACGGAAACCGGCATCAGCAAGGTCCAGCTCGCCTACGAAGGCGCCGTCGCGCAAATGAACACCAAGGCGCTCACCTCTGCGGCGCTCGCGGGCCTTTTGCGGCCGATGCTGGGCGACGTGAATGTCGTTTCGGCTCCGGTGGTCGCCAAGGAGCGCGGCATCGTGGTCGAAGAGGTGACCCGCGAAATGCCGGAGGATTATGAAAGCCTGATCACGGTGACGGTGACGACCGAGCGGCAGGCCCGGCACGTATCCGGCACCGTGTTTGCCGACGGTCGGCCGCGCATCGTCAACATCAAGGGAATCCGGATGGACGCCGAATTCGGGCCATCGATGATCTACATCACCAACCTCGACAAGCCGGGCTTTATCGGGACGTTTTCCTCGACGCTGGGCGAGGCCGGCATCAATATCGCAACCTTCCACGTCGGCCGCGACGTGCCGGGCGGCAATGCCGTTGCGCTGATCGAAATCGACGGCGAATTGCCGGAGGCCGTGCTCGGCAAGGTGCGCGCGCTGCCGCAGGTGCAACAGGCCAAGTCGCTGCATTTTTGAATTAACCTGCAAGATCAGCCCTTTGCCGGTCTTTTTAGGCTGCACAAGGCGGTGGACTTTGGCTTGCCTCTCAACGGGGCATCCTTTATCCGAAGGTGGACCTGGCCGGTGGCTCCCGGCTCAAAGTGTCCGGGCGCTGGCTCAGGGAAGGGATCCCGATGGCGAATGTCGTGGTTGTCGGATCCCAGTGGGGCGACGAAGGCAAAGGCAAGATCGTCGACTGGCTGTCGGAGCAGGCCGACATCGTCGTGCGGTTCCAGGGCGGCCACAATGCCGGCCACACGCTGGTCATCGACGGCAAAACCTACAAGCTGTCGTTACTGCCGTCGGGCGTCGTCCGCGGCGGCAAGCTGTCGGTCATCGGCAACGGCGTGGTCGTCGACCCGCAGGCGCTCGTTGACGAAATCGCCCAGCTGAAGAAACAGGGCATTGCGGTGACACCTGAAAGCTTGCGCATTGCCGAGAACGCGATCCTGATCCTGCCGCTCCACCGCGAGCTCGAAGCCATTCGCGAGGCGGAGAACGCGGCCACCCGCATCGGAACGACGAAGCGGGGTATCGGCCCGGCTTACGAAGATAAAGTCGGCCGCCGCGCCATCCGGTTCATGGATCTCGCCGATCTCCCGTCCTTGGGAACGAAGATCGAGCGCCTGCTGGCGCATCACAATGCGCTCCGCCGCGGGCATGGCCTGGCCGAGATCAAGGCGAAGGAGATTTATGACCATCTCGCCGCCATCGCGCCCAAGGTCTTGCCGTTCATGGATTCGGTCTGGTCGCTGCTCGATGCCAAGCGGCGCGAGGGCAAGCGCATTTTGTTCGAGGGCGCGCAGGGCGCATTGCTCGACATCGATCACGGCACTTATCCCTATGTGACTTCGTCCAACACGGTGGCCGCGCAGGCGGCGACCGGCTCCGGACTGGGCCCGAACGCGATCGATTACGTGCTTGGCATCTGCAAGGCTTACACGACGCGGGTTGGCCTCGGGCCATTCCCGACCGACCAGATGGATAATGTCATCGGAAAAACCCTCGGCGAGCGCGGGCGCGAATTCGGCGTCGTCACGGGCCGGGCGCGCCGCTGCGGCTGGTTCGATGCGGTGCTGGTGCGGCAGACCGTGCAGACCTGCGGCATCGATGGGCTGGCGCTCACCAAGCTCGACATTCTCGACGGCTTTGATGAAATCAAGGTCTGCGTGCGCTATCGTCTGGATGGCCGAGAAATCGACTATCTGCCGGCGGGAGAACAAGCGCAGGCCCGGGTCGAGCCGGTCTACGAGACGATCGACGGATGGAAGGAGCCGACCGCGCGGGCCCGTTCCTGGGCTCAATTGCCGGCGCAGGCGATAAAATACGTCCGCCGTATCGAAGAGCTGGTCGGCTGCCCGGTGGCGCTGCTGTCGACCAGTCCGGAGCGCGAAGATACGATCCTGATGAAAAATCCTTTTGAGCTATGATTGCCGAAAAAAGACATGAACCGGGGTCAAGCATGACCCCGAACGTGGGACGCCGGATTCGGACGGGGATCATGCACCAGCAACATAACGCGCAATGGCCGACTATTATCCTCTAATCGCCCGCGCCGTCAGCGGACTCGACAAGAACACGGGCGAGAACCGCCGCGCGTTGTACGATCGCGCGCGCGCCGCGCTGGTCAGCCAGCTGCGCGGTGTCCAGCCCGCGCTCGACGAGACCGATATCACGCGCGAGCGCCTGGCCCTCGAGGAAGCGATCCGCAAGGTCGAGGCGGAAGCCGCCAGGCGGCCGCGCGCGGACACGCAGGATGCCGAAGCGGTCGAGCCGTCGCTGCGCGATCGCGGCCTGCGCGATTTCCGCGAGACGGTGGCCGAGGTTGAAGGTCTTGGCCAGGCGACTGCCGAAGCCAAACGTGCCGCGCACGCAACTTACGAGGCGATGCCGGCGGAGCCCGAGCCGCATTACTTCGAGCCCGCCCAGGCGCCTGAGCCGCCGCCGGTCAGCGAGCCACAGCACCGCTTTGAGGAGCCGCAGCCTCATGCCGGCGGCTATGCGTCGCAAACGCCGGCGCCCGCCGCTTACGATGACGACGACGTCTATACGCGGCGGCGCCCGCAGCGGTCGTACCGGGGCCTCATCAGGCTCGTTGTGCTTCTGCTGGTGCTGGGCGGGATTGCCGGCGCGGCCTATTGGCAGCGTCACGCGATCACATCGATGGTGGCGAGCTTCCGTTCGCAGCCGGCGAAGCCCAAGGACGCGAGCCAGCCGACTGCCCGGCCGAAAATCGCCGACCGGATCGGGCAGTCCGGCCAAGCCGCGCCGGACTCCGCCAATGCGCCTGCCGCGGCGGTGGCACAGAAGGTCGTGCTCTATGATGAAGATCCGAACGACCCGCAGGGAAAGCGCTATGTCGGCTCCGCGCTCTGGCGCACCGAGACGGTGTCGCCCGGCCCGGGTCTCGCGCCCGAGCTTGCCGTGCGCGCCGACATCGAGATACCCGAGCGCAAATTGCGAATGACGTGGTCGCTCCGCCGCAACACCGACAAGGCGCTTCCGGCGAGCCATACCATCGAGATCCTGTTCACGCTGCCGGCGGACTTCCCGGAGGGCGGCATCGGCAACGTGCCAGGCGTGCTGATGAAGCAGAACGAGCAGGCGCGCGGCGTTCCGCTCGCCGGTCTCGCCGTGAAAGTGACCAATGGTTATTTCCTGATCGGTCTTTCCTCTGTCGACGTCGACATGCAGCGCAATATTCAATTGCTCAAGGAGCGCGACTGGTTCGACATCCCGGTCGTTTACACGAGCGGCAAGCGCGCGATTCTCGCGATGGAGAAGGGGACCCCCGGCACGCGCGCCTTCGAGGAAGCGTTCAGGGCGTGGGGGCAATAGCCGTTCGCCGCCCGTCGATGTGAGGGCAACAATTTCCTGCGTATCCCGCTATCTTCCGTTCATCTCCGCGCATATGCACCGCCTCCGTTCGTGCCCGCGTAAGCGGGCATCCAGTTCTTATGAAAAAGGCTAGGTCCCCGCTTTCGCGGGGACGAGCGGGAAATACTGGGCATGAGCGAGAACAAAAATGGCCGGGCGTGAGCCCGGCCATAAACTTTTCACGCGCTAACGCGATGTTCAGTGCGCGGCGATCGCGCCCGCCTCGGCGGGCTGTTCGAGCGCCGAGATGCGGCTCTTCACTGCCTTCTGCACTTTCTCGAACGCGCGCACTTCGATCTGACGCACGCGCTCGCGCGACACGCCGAACTCCGCCGCGAGGTCCTCGAGCGTGATCGGATCGTCGGCGAGCCGCCGCGCTTCGAAGATGCGGCGTTCGCGATCGTTGAGCACGTCGAGCGCCGAGATCAGCGCCTTGTGGCGATTGTCGCTCTCCTCGCTCTCGGCCAGGATTCGTTCCTGGCTGGGCGCGTCATCAACAAGCCAATCCATCCACTCGCCGCTCTCGCCGTCGTCGCGGATCGGCGCGTTGAGCGAGGCGTCGCCGCCCAGGCGGCGGTTCATGTCGACCACGTCCTGCTCTGTCACGCCAAGACGCTTGGCGATGACCTGAACCTGGTCGGGCCGCAGATCGCCTTCCTCGAGCGCGGAAATCTTGCTCTTCGCCTTGCGCAGGTTGAAGAACAACTTCTTCTGGTTGGCGGTGGTGCCCATCTTCACGAGCGACCACGAGCGCAGGATGTATTCCTGGATGGCCGCCTTGATCCACCACATCGCGTAAGTGGCGAGGCGGAACCCCTTTTCGGGCTCGAAACGTTTGACCGCCTGCATCAGGCCGACATTGCCTTCCGAGATCACCTCGGAAATAGGCAAGCCGTAGCCGCGATAGCCCATGGCGAGCTTGGCGACCAAACGCAGATGGCTGGTGACGAGCTTATGCGCGGCGTCACGATCGCCGTGCTCACGCCAGCTTCGCGCCAGCATGTATTCTTCGTGCGGTTCCAGCATCGGAAACCGCCGAATCTCGTCGAGATAGTGTGAAAGGCCGGATTCGGCCTTGAGTGCCGGCAAAGCGGCTGTACGGGCCATGATAGCGCCCTCCTTAACTTGCCCCCGGAGATCGGCAGGCGGTTGTCGCCGTCGCTCCCCGAGCCGACGGCGCGCATTTGATGTTGCGACCGCGAAATCCCTCGATCGCAGGTGCAGCATAACGGCTTGGCGGAGCGAAAGGAAGCATTCCGCCCGTCACGTCACCGTGACGCCGACGTGCGTCCCGGCACGCCATCAAGCCATTGATTTCGCTATTCTTATTTGCGTCGTGCCGGCCCGGCTTCACGGCTCTCCATGTGCAGGGCATCACGTAAACGACGCAAATCGCCCGGTAGTTCCGATTGGAACTCCAGGGCGTCGGCGGTTTCGGGGTGTTCGATGGCCAGTAGATAGGCATGCAAAGCCTGTCTGCCAAGGGCCCCCAGGGCGGCAGCTGCCTTTGGCCCGAGCCGGCTGACCTTGGTCTTGAAGCCCGTGCCGTAGGTCGCGTCGCCCAAAATCGGGTGGCCGATATGGGCGAGATGCACGCGGATCTGGTGGGTGCGGCCGGTCTCCAGGGTACATGCGAGTAGGCTGGCGACCGGCTTGCCGTCCGGTCCGGCGAATTGCTCGAGCAACTGCCAATGCGTGATTGCGGGCCGTCCGTCGGGGCGCACCGCCTGCTTGTCGCGCGCCTGCGGATGGCGGCCGAGCGGTGCATCGATCGTGCCCTTCGGGCGGCCGGGTACACCCCAGACCAAGGCGAGGTAACCGCGCTTAAGCGGCCCCTGCGTCTTGTCGGCAAACTGCTTACTGAGCGCGCGATGGGCCTTGTCGGTCTTGGCGACGATCATCAGCCCGGTCGTGTCCTTGTCGAGACGGTGCACGATGCCCGGCCGCTTCACCCCGCCAATGCCCGACAGGCTCTCGCCGCAGTGAGCGATCAGCGCATTGACCAGCGTTCCGGATGCATGGGCGGCGGCCGGATGGACAACCAGGCCTTTCGGCTTGTCGATGACAATGATCGCGGCATCTTCGTAGACGATATTGAGTGGGATGGCCTCGCCTTGCGGCACCGCCGGTTCGGGCGGCGGCAATGTCACTGTGACAATATCGCCGGAATTGACGCTGGCCGCGGGATCGCGGACTGTGCGCGCCGCGATCGTCACCTGACCGTCGATGATCAGCGCCTTCAAGCGCGAGCGCGACAGCGCCGGGATACGGGCAGCCAGCACGCGGTCGAGCCGGCCGCCGGTTTCCTCGGCGGAGATTGTCACTGTCTCAATGGCCGCCATGGTTCAACGGATGTCCGACGATCACAAACCCCTCGATCCAGAAGCCGCCGCGGCGATCGGCAAAGTTCGCCGCTTGATGATCATTATTATGACGACGACCTTCGTCGCCATCGGCGTCGTCCTGGCTGTCATCGGCTACCGCCTTTCGCATGTGAAGGAAAGCGCCCCATCGTTCGTGGACGTTACCCATGTGCTGCCGCCCGGCGCCAAAGTGCTCTCGACCGCAGTCAGCAGCGACCACATCGTGGTGACCATCGAAGTAGGCGGCGCGGTCCAGGTGCTCACTTTTGATCCCGATACGCTCATGCCCCTGGGGCGCTTGCGCCTGGAGCAGAAGCCGTAGGCATTCTCCGTTCATTCCCGCAAAAGCAGGAATCCAGCGCTTCTTGACTCCTGGGTCTCCGCTTTCCGCCTTCGCGCTCCGCGCTTCGGCGGACTTGAACCCGCCGAAGCTCGCGAAGCGAGCGTAGGCCGGGTCGCGGGGACGAACGGCGGCAGCCACAACATCCGTGCGGTAAGCTTGCGGACCAGCCGGATCGAGGCTATTTCGATGGCTTGCGCAGCTTTGCTCCCTTCGTCTAGCGGCCCAGGACGTCGCCCTCTCACGGCGAAAACAGGGGTTCGAGTCCCCTAGGGAGCGCCATGCCAGCAGACGCCTGCGGAGATGGCCTCCGCGGGGCCCGGTGGTTAGAACGTTCAGAGCGCGGGTATCACACGGTTCGTGAGTTGATGTCAGACACGCAGGCATGGCCGACCGAACTGCGGCTGCACAAGAATCGCAAGACGTTGAGCGTGACGTTCGAGGACGGCGAGCGCTTTGACCTGCCGGCGGAATACCTGCGGATCAAGAGCCCGAGCGCCGAGGTGCAAGGCCATTCACCGGAGGAACGCAAGACCGTTCCCGGCAAGCGCGACGTTGGCATCATCGAGGTTTTGCCGGTCGGCAACTACGCGGTGCGGCTGGTGTTTGACGATATGCATTCCACGGGAATTTTCGGCTGGGATTACCTGCGCGAGCTTGGCCGCAACCACGCTGCCTATTGGCAGGATTATCTCGATGAACTCGCAGCGAAGAATTTAAAACGAGAGCCGCCGGCTCCGCGCAAATAACCGATTGCAAAAATGGTGGGCGCTATAGGGATTGAACCTATGACCTCTCCCGTGTGAAGGGAACGCTCTCCCGCTGAGCTAAGCGCCCGGCCATTGGCGGACGCGCGATATAATGAGTGCCTCGGAGACAGTGTCAAGCGAAGGCGGTTCGCAGGTCCTCTAGTTGCGTGTTTTCGGATCGTCGCCTTGCGAGCAGACGTGAGGCGTGGCTTTGCAGCGCGCGGATGCGGTCGGCCAGATTGCCGTTGTCTGAGGGCAATTCCGCGAGGTCGATGTCTGCACCGGCGCCGGTGCGGCCGCCGCCGACCCGCTCGCGCGACGTTTCGGCGGCCAGCAATGCGTCGATCGGCGAGTTGGGTCCTTCGAGCGCGGACGCAAGGCGCGCCACTTCGGCGGCGACGTCATTGATGCGCTCGCGCAAGAGACGAATTCTCCACGCGCTCCGATGCCCAGGTTTCCTCCGTTTCGCGTTTCAATGCGCCGAGATCGCGGGCGAGCGATCGCGCTCTCCTCGCGCGTGTGCGCGATCTCGGCCTGCAATTGAACGTTCTCGGTCTTGAGATTTCTGGGTGCCGGAATTCGGATCGGCCTTCGATCTCGATGATGGCGGTGCGCAGGTCGCTCTCGACTTTGCGAGCGGCCTCCATTTCCGGCGCAACTGCTTGAGCTCGAATTCGCTTTGATTGAGCAGTCGCGATTGCTCGCCCAAGACGGCCTTCGAGATCCTGGGCGCGGCGTCCGAGAATTTCCGCTTCCTTGGTCTGCGCCACCAGCTGCTGCTCAAGCTCGGTGACGCGGCGTGCGAGGTTCTTGCACCCGGCCGCGTTCTTCCAGAGTTCCTGGGCGGCGGCTTTCAATTCGACCGTTCGGCATCGCGCCGGTCCTCGACCGTCTTTAGTTCGTGGCCGGCACCATCCAGCCGTTCCTTAAGCGCGTCGACCTGCGTTCTGCAGCGCGACGATCTCGACCTTCTGGGAATCGGCAAGCGTCGACCGCTCGTCGAGTTCGCCCATCGAGTTTCGTCAGTTCGGCCTGCTTGTCGGAGAGCGCACGCTGCGCCTCGTGCATAGATGTTGGATCTTGACCGCGAATTCTTCTTCGGTGGCGCGCAACTGGTCGCGCAACGATTTGTCGCGTGCCTCGAGCGCGAAAATCGCGGCGGACTTTTCACCCAATTCGATCTTGAGGCGATTGATGGCGTCGCCCTTCTTGCCGAGTTCGGCAAGCTGGCTCGTGCTTCTGGTCTTGAGCTGTTCGACGCTCATTTCCAGACGCCGTGTCGACATCGCGAACTCAGCGCGCAGCTGATCCTTGTCCGCCTGGATTTCGGCCATCGACAACGGCGTTGCGGCTTCAAGCCGGCGCATTGTCAGCCGTACGGCGCGGCCATGGACGAGAGGGACGACAACAAGTCCGATCAGAGCAGCAACAAGAAATCCGATCCCGAAATACATGATCGGTTCAATCATGGAACATACGCCTCCAACTCACTCACCCGCATTGAATCCCAGACCCAGACTCACGGTCTGGTGCCCGATCCCTCCCGGCTACGCCTTGCAGACTAGCCTAAAGCAGACGCGCGCGTCGCGGGCCAATGCATTTCCGCACGGTTTGCGCAGGAAATGTAGTAAATGTGGCCGCGATCAGAACGGATTCCACGTCGCCCGCGGCGTAAATTTGAGATAACCGATATTGGCGCCCAGCCGCAATCCGACCCCTGAGCGGATCGGCACCACGATAATGTTCCCGGACGCGAGCGCGGTCATGCCAAAGCCGCCGATGAAATAGGCAGAGCCGTCGATGCCGGCGAAGCGCTGATAGATCGCTTCGGTGGCCGGCAGATTGTAAACCAGCATCATCGTGCGCGCGCCTTCGCCGCCGGTGTCGAATCCGACGGAGGGGCCTTCCCAGAACACGCGGCGGTCGCCGGCATTCTTTGTGTAGAGCTTGCCGTCGCCATAACGCAGGCCGACCACGAAGGCGCCGCTGCCTTCCTGACCGAGCACATAGCCGTTCGGTTGTCCCCAGCGGCTGACGGCCGTTTCCACGATCTGGGCGAGTCCGCGCGACACCGTGCCGAAGAAGCGATGGCCTTCCCGCACGAGTTCACCAGGCGTGAACGTGCCGGGTTGCTGCTGCGCGGTGCGGCGGTGGCGGGTTTTGGGCTGCCGCCGGTCCCGGAGCAAAGGCCATGAGGCAAAGGGCCAACGCCGCAAAGCGCAAGATCGCGCGCATCATATGCTCCATTGGATGATGAGGCCCCAAGCCCCGCTTAACCGGATGCTCACGCCGGCCGCGCTATTGTGGCCGCGGACGTCTTGTCCCGAATCATTTTAACGTCGCTGAGAACTATGACTGCACGCACGGCAGCAACGGAAGCCGCCAGTTTCGCTCCGGCTAGCTGCTCGGGGCGGCCTTGGGCTGCGGTATTTTTGCACCCGGGGCGCTGCGGGCCGCGACCGACAATCAAATGGCGGTCAATCCGGACACCGGCCTCGCGATCAGCGGGTTCGACCCGGTGGCCTACTTTACAGAGAGCAAGGCGGAATTTGGGCGCCCGGAGGTCGAACTCAATCTGGACGGCGTGGTCTGGCGGTTCACCAATGAAGGCAATCGCGGGGCTTTTGCCGCGCACCCTGAGGTCTACGCTCCCCGTTTTGGCGGCTACGATCCGGTGGCGATCGGCGAGCGATCGTTCGGTTCCGGGACATCCGCTGATCTGGGTCGTGGTCGGTCAGCGGCTCTATCTCTTCTATAGCGAGAAAGACGCGCGCCGCCTTTCTTGCCGATCCCGGCCGCATCATCGATACGGCCGAGCGAAAATGGCCGGAATGTCGCACGCACGCTCGGACGCTAATTAAGCCTTGATCACCGCGCGCATCTTCAGGCGGTGATCGATGCGGCCTTTCCCGCATCTCCCCACGCCATGAAGGCGGGCACACGAAAATTTTCCGCGGCGCGACCATAGTGCCAACGGCGAGCCCTTGCGGGCTCATGACTTTTCCACCCGCCGCGACGACAAGCGCATGCCCCGCGGCGACATCCCATTCGCAGGTGGTGGCGAGGCGCGGATAGATATCCGCGTCGCCCTCGGCGATCTGACAAAATTTTATGGCCGAACCGGCGGCGTGACGCGTGATCGGTCCAAGCGAATGCGAGAAATGCGTCGGTGTCGCGCTGTCGAAGTGCGAACGGCTGACGGTGGCGACCGCTCCGTGGTCCGGCCAGCGGCGCGTGTGAATCGCCTCGCGCATCGTCGGCGCCGTCTGCCAGCAAGCGCAGCCGTTCGGCTCTCTCGCCGACAACGCCGCGCCAGACCTGGCCGCGTTCCGGCGCAGCGATAATCCCGGCGATCGGCACGCCGCGCGTGACAATGGCGAGATTGACGGTGAACTCATCGCGGCCGGCAATGAAACTCGCGTGTGCCATCGAGCGGATCGACAATCAGGAAACTCTTGTCGAGCCCGCCATTGGCCTGTCGGTGGGCCGATTCTTCGGAAATGACCGGTACGCCCGGCAGCAATCGCGCCAGACCCTGCAGAATTGTCGCTTCGGAAAGCTTCGTCGGCGACTGTAACCGGAGACTGGTCGGGCTTGATCCGCTGCACCACGGTGACCGGCGAAATCGCGCGAATTTCCGCGCACGCGCGGGCAATTATTCCGGTCAAGTCATCCAGCAACCTGACCGCGTCGGCCGGCAGAATTTCGGAACCCGGCGTCAAATTTCGCGTCCTTTTAATCTCATGTCCTTTTGCCGTCCTGCGGTCCTTCGCAGTGCTTCGGAGTCCTTGGCGGTCGTGCGGGTGCGGTGTATCACCCGGGCCAAGTCGGCGCTGTCATCGATTCGCCGATCCGCGCAGCCTGCATGCCCAGCGGAGACTAGTCTATGTCTGGATCGCCTATTGATGCCCTCGATCTCGCGGCCCTGCTGTGCTCGCGTGTTTGCCACGATCTGATCAGCCCGGTCGGCGCCATCGTCAACGGGCTGGAAGTGCTGGAGGAAGAAAAGGACGAGGCGACCAAGGAGTTCGCGCTCGACCTTATAAAAAGGAGTGCCGGCACCGCCTCGGCCAAATTGCAATTCTGCCGGATCGCCTTCGGCGCGGCCGGCTCCGCCGGCGCCCAGATCGACCTCGGCGACGCCGAGAGCATCGCGCGGGGCTTTCTTGAGGACGACAAAACCAAGCTCGCCTGGAATCTGCCGCGCGCGCTTCTCGCCCAAGAACCGGGTCAAATTGTTGCTCAACATGCTCCTGATCGCGGGCCAGGCGATTCCGCGCGGCGGCAACCTGACGGTTGATCCCATAGGGGCCGGCGACAGCATGGGCTTCAAGGTGAGTGCTGCCGGCGCGAACGCCAAGGTTCCGCCCGCGGTTCCGGCGTTGCTGACCGGCGAAAGCGGCGGCGAAGGCGATCGATGCCCATCGCATTCAGCCGCTTCTACACCGGGCTGCTGGCCAAGGCGTGCGGCTCAAGGCGACCGTAGAAGATGGTCGGCGAAACGGTCGTCGTCACGGCGCAATAGCGGCACCATGCGCGACGTTTCCGGCGGTTAATGACCGGTTAATGGCGCGCGCCGTACCAGCTATCCCGCAACCAAAATTAAACGCTTCAACGACACACTGGCCGCGCTTCCGACGGAAAGCGACGGACGGGCCAGTAGCCCGTCGACGAAGGCGTTTTTTATGGACGACCTGCTGAGGGAATTTGTCACCGAGACGAACGAAAGTCTCGACGTGGTCGACGTCGAGCTCGTGCGTTTTGAGCAGGATCCGAACAACGCCAAGATTCTCGATAACATCTTTCGGCTCGTTCACACGATCAAAGGCACCTGCGGGTTCCTTGGCCTGCCGCGCCTGGAAGCTCTTGCGCACGCCGCCGAAACGCTGATGGGAAAATTTCGCGACGGCGCGCCTGCCTCAAGCGATGCTGTCACACTCATTCTCGCCACCATCGATCGCATCAAGACGATTTTGGAATCGCTGGAGCGCGAGCAGCGCGAGCCGGAGGGCGGCGACACCGATCTGATTGCCGACCTTGAGCAAATGGTCGAACGCGTCGGATCGCCGGCTGCGCGCGCGGAAACCGCAGTACACGGTCGGGACGCTTGTCCCGCAGATGCTGGAACGGCCGTTGCGGCCGGACGAAGTTTCGCTGGACGAACTCGAACGTGCCTTTCGTGAGACACCGGTCGACCCGCCTGCCCGTAAAGTCCGCGAAGTCCGCGCCGGTCGCGGCCGAGCCGGTCGCCAAAGACGACGACGGCGCCAAAGAACGCCAATCAATCCATTCGCGTGACCGTCGATACGCTCGAGCAATTCATGACGATGGTGTCCGAGCTGGTGCTCACGCGTAACCAGCTACTCGAGATCGTGCGTCGTCACGAGGAATCGGAATTCAAGACGCCGCTGCAGCGACTGTCGAATGTGACGGCCGAACTGCAGGAAGGCGTGATGAAGACGCGGATGCAACCCATCGGGAATGCGTGGCAAAAGCTTCCGCGCGTCGTGCGCGATCTTTCCAACGAGCTCGGCAAGCACATCGATCTCGAGATGCAGGGCGCCGAGACCGAGCTCGACCGTCAGGTGCTCGACCTGATCAAGGATCCGCTCACGCATATGGTTCGCAACTCGGCGGACCACGGCCTCGAGACGCCCGAACAACGACGCGCCGTCGGCAAGTCGGAGACGCGGACGGATCCGGCTTTCCGCCTATCACGAAGGCGGCCACATCATCATTCAGATCTCCGACGACGGCCGTGGTCTCGACACCGCGCGCATCAAGGCCAAGGCCATTGCCCAAGGCCTGGTATCGGAATCCGAAGTCGAAAAACTGACGGAAGCGCAGATCCACAAGTTCATCTTCGCGCCCGGGTTCTCCACCGCCGCGAAAGTGACCAACGTTTCCGGGCGCGGCGTCGGCATGGACGTTGTGCGCAACAATATCGATCAGATCGGCGGCACGATCGACGTCAAGTCGGTCGCCGGCGCCGGACTGAGCTTCACCATCAAAATCCCGCTGACGCTCGCCATCGTCGCGGCATTGATCGTGGAGGCGGGCGGTCACCGCTTCGCCATTCCGCAGCTGTCGGTGATCGAGCTGGTGCGCGCGCGCAGCGGCAGCGAGCACCGCATCGAGCGTATCAAGGACACGCGCGTCCTGCGGTTGCGCGACAAGCTCCTACCGCTGGTGGGCCTGAGCCATTTGCTTGGTCTCGAAAAGGACGCCGACGACATCAATGGCGGCTTTATCGTCGTCACGCAGGTCGGCAGCCAGACGTTCGGTATCGTCGTCGACGGCGTGTTTCATACCGAAGAAATTGTCGTCAAGCCGATGTCGAGCAAGCTGCGCCACATCGCGATGTTTTCCGGCAATACAATTCTCGGCGACGGCTCGGTGATCATGATCATCGATCCGAACGGTGTCGCGCAGGCATTCGGAAATACCGTTGCCTCGCAACTCGCCGACGAGCAATCAAAGGACAGCCACGAAGCCGCGACGGATGAGGCGAGCACTTCGCTTCTGGTGTTCCGCGCCGGGTCGAGCCAGCCCAAGGCGGTGCCGCTGTCGCTCATCACGCGGCTCGAGGAAATCGACGCCCACAAGATCGAACTGTCGAATGGCCGTCACATGGTGCAGTACCGCGGTCATCTGATGCCGCTCGTCAGCATGAGCGACGACGTGCGCGTGAAAGGCCGAAGGCGCGCAGTCGCTGCTGGTTTTTTCCGACGGAAGCCGTTCGATGGCTCTCGTGGTCGACGAAATCGTCGACATCGTCGACGACAACCTCGATATCCAGGTCACGAGCGACAATCCGGGCGTGCTCGGCTCGGCCATCGTCCGCGGCCAGGCCACCGAGATCATCGACGTCGGTCACTTCCTGCCGCTCGCATTCGAGGACTGGTTCCGCCGCAAGGAACAGCCGGTGCAGCACCGCGCCGCGCTCGGTGTTGCTGGTCGACAACTCCCCGTTCTTCCTCAACATGCTCACGCCGGTGTTGCAGGCTGCCGGCTACGTGGTGACCGCAGTCAGTTCGGCGCACGACGCGCTGGGCGATGCTCAAGGAGGGCCGCCCGTTCGATGTGGTGATCACCGACATCGAAATGCCGGAGATGAACGGCTTCCAATTCGCCGAGATCGTTCGCGCCGACCCCCGCACCGCCGATTTGCCCGTGATCGCGCTGTCGTCGGTCGTGTCGGCCGAAGCGATCGAGCGCGGCCGCCGTGTCGGCTTCCACGACTACGTCGCCAAGTTCGACCGGCAGGGCCTGATCGCGGCGCTCAAAGAGCAGACCGACGTCGGTCGGGCGGCATAACAGGCAAACCATGAGCG
This sequence comes from uncultured Alphaproteobacteria bacterium, assembly GCA_963819915.1. Classification (GTDB taxonomy): domain Bacteria; phylum Pseudomonadota; class Alphaproteobacteria; order Rhizobiales; family Xanthobacteraceae; genus Pseudolabrys. The sequence goes on along the minus strand of CAWFXX010000004.1, from coordinate 140,095 downwards.
AAACCGCCGACCAGAACCTGCACGAATACGTCACCGCGATGATCGGCGGCCAATTGTTCGGCTCTGCCGATCCTGCGCGTGCAGGACGTATTCGCTCCCGAGCGATTGACGCGCGTGCCGCTGGCGCCGCCGGAAATCGCAGGCGTGCTCAATCTGCGCGGCCGCATCGTGACGCTGGTCGATATGCGGTGCCGGCTCGGGCTCGGTCAGCGCGACGAAAGCGAGCCCCGCGATGGCGGTCGGCGTCGAGTCGCGCGGAGAATCATACGGCTTGCTGATCGACAATGTCGGCGAGGTGCTCAAGCTCGACGATATCGCGTGCGAGCCAAATCCGACCAATCTCGACCCGCGACTGGCGAGCGTATCGACCGGAATTTACCGGCTCGACGGACAATTGTTGATGGTGCTCGATGTCGACCGCGTGCTCGACATCGCAGTGAAGGCGGCCGCGGCGTGACGCGGTCTGAAACGCTGAAGGATTGGTAATTAGGCGCGAACACAACGAGGCTGTACGATGAAAACCTGTTTGGTTGTTGATGACTCCAGCGTCATTCGCAAGGTGGCGCGGCGCATTCTCGAAGGGCTCGAATTCCAGATCGTGGAAGCCGAGGACGGCGAGCAGGCGCTTGAAGCGTGCCGCCGGCAACTGCCGGAGGCAATTCTGCTCGACTGGAACATGCCGAAGATGGACGGCTACGAGTTTCTACGTTCGCTCCGCCGGCTGCCCGGCGGCGATGCCCCGAAAGTGGTCTTCTGCACCACCGAGAATGACGTTGCGCACATCGCACGTGCCCTGCACGCCGGTGCGAACGAATACATCATGAAGCCGTTCGACAAGGAAATCGTCGAGGCCAAGTTCCAGGAAGTCGGGCTGATCTGATCGCTGCAGCGCCGAGCCAGAAGGTAACGGTCAGCAAAGCCAGAAAGTCCAATGAACCTCGTGGTGTCTCCGTCGTCCGGTGCGGCAGCTGTCAGCCGCCGAATACGCGTCATGCTCGTCGACGATGCCGTCGTCGTGCGTGGCTTGTTTGCCCGTTGGGTCGAATCCGAACCCGATCTTGAAGTCGTCGCCACGCTGCGCACTGGCCGCGAGGCGGTAGACCAACTCGAGCGCGTCGACCCCGACGTGGTCGTGCTGGATGTCGACATGCCGGAGCTCGACGGCATTGCGGCGCTGCCACTGCTGCTCGAAAAAAAGCGCGATCTCGTCGTGATCATGGCGTCGACGTTGACGCGCCGGAACGCCGAGATCAGCTTGCGCGCACTGTCGCTCGGCGCCGCCGACTACATTCCAAAACCTGGAAGCAATCGTGAGGTCAGCGCGTCGACCGCGTTCCGCCGCGACCTAATCGAAAAAATCCGCCAGCTTGGCCTGCGCGCGAAGCGCCTGCGTTCGTCGGCCGAGCCGGCGCGTCCGCCGCTCGATCCGAAACACGCACCGTCCATCGTTCCGCCGTCGCCGGCTGAGGAAGTTGCTCCGCCCCGGATCACATTGCGGCCGATGCCATTGACATTGCCGCCGCGGGTGCTGCTGATCGGCTCATCGACCGGCGGACCGCAGGCGCTCAACGCCCTGGTCGCGGAGATCGACGGCGTCCTTCAGCGTGCGCCCGTGCTGATCACCCAGCATATGCCGCCAACGTTTACCGCCGTGCTCGCCGAGCATCTCGCCCGCGTCGCCAAGCGTCCGGTGCGCGAAGCGATCGATGGCGAGGAGATCGTCGCCGGAGTCGTTTATCTCGCTCCCGGCGGCAAGCACATGAAAGTTGCGCGTCGCGACAACACCATGCCGTGATCGCGATCGAAGACGGCCCGCTGGTGAATTTCTGCAAACCGGCGGTGGATCCGCTGTTTGCCTCTGCCGCCGAAGTCTGGGGCAGCAAGGTGCTCGCGCTGGTGCTGACGGGCATGGGCTCCGACGGTCTCGCCGGGCGCCAAATCCATTGTCGCAGCCGGCGGCCATGTCATGGCGCAGGACGAAGCGTCCAGCGTCGTCTGGGGCATGCCGGGCCAGGTAACCAATGCCGGCCTGTGCTCGGCCGTGCTGCCGCTGCCGGAGATTGCCGGCAAGCTCACCCGCCTGTTTGCCGGGGAACGCATGTGACCCCCCAGGACTTTCGACTATCTGCGCAGGCTGCTGCGGGAGCGCTCCGGCCTGGTGCTGGCGGCCGAGAAGCAATATCTCGCCGAAAGCCGACTGCGTGCCGGTGGCGCGCCGCCATGGCCTGAACACGCTGGGCGAACTGATCGAGCAGCTGCGCAGCAAGTCGCCGGCCGCCGCTCATCGGCGAGGTGGTCGAGGCGATGACCACCAACGAAACCTTCTTCTTCCGCGACAAGCTGCCGTTCGACCATTTTCGCGACACGATGATGCCGGCCTTGCTTGCCGCCCGCGCGCGCGAAAAGCGCATCCGCATCTGGTGTACCGCCGCTTCGACCGGGCAGGAGCCCTATTCGCTGGCCATGTTGATCAAGGGCATGGGCGCAGCAGTGGCGGGTTATCGCATTCGAGATCGTCGCGACCGATCTGTCATCCGAGGTGCTCGAGAAAGCCAAAGCGGGCATCTACAGCCAATTCGAGGTGCAGCGCGGACTGCCGGTGCAGTTGCTGGTGAAATTCTTTACCCAGCAGGGCGAAGCCTGGCAGCTGGCGCCCGAACTGCGCAACATGGTGCAATTCCGCACCCTCAATCTGCTCAACGATTTCTCGCCGCTTGGCACTTTCGACATCGTCTTCTGCCGCAACGTTCTGATTTATTTCGACCAGGACAACAAAGTCGCCGTGCTCAACCGCATCGCGCGTCAGATGCGCGGACGATGGCTTCCTTGTGCTCGGCGCCGCCGAAACCGTGATCGGCCTGACCGATGCCTTCAAGCCGCTCGCCGACAAGCGAGGCTTGTACGTGCCCAATGGTGCAGGTCGCCGTGCCGCTCCCGCTCGCGACGCCGACAACGTGATACGTCTCGCGGCCGCTAAAGGCTGCGGTCGCGCCGACTATTCCCCGCCTGTTAAAAAATATCCGATTTTATGCCGGTTCTGCCTCTTGTCATCGCGGACGAATCGTGTAAATTAGGCAGATGGGCTGGCGCGTCTTTTGCGCGCACGTGGGGGCTTGCTGCTCGCAAGCATGGCCCGAAGGGGGAGACCTTCCTTGGTCGACTACGTCGATCCGGTGCTGGTTGTTGACGACCTCAACACGATGACTCGCATCGTGGACGGGATGCTGCGCAAATGCGGCTTCCACCAATATCGAGCAATGGCTCATGACGGACCGACCGCGCTGCAAAAGCTGCGCGAGAAATCATTCTTGTTCGTCATCACCGACCGCGAAATGCCGGGCATGAATGGCCTGGAGCTGGTGCGCGAAATCCGCGCCGATCCGAAAATCCGCAGCGTCCCGCTGGTCATCATGTCGGCGAGCTCTGAGGCGCAGCACGCGGAAGCCGCGATGGCGGCCGGCGCCAATTTTTTCATGACCAAGCCGTTCAATCTGACCACGCTAAAAGATGTGATCACGCAGCTGATGCGGCCGCAGCAGTAGGCGCAAGCTCAATCGAATAAAAAAACCCCGCCGTTCTGGCGGGGTTTGAGTTTGGATGGGAGAGAGCCCGAAGGCTCAATCACAACGCCACGCGGGGGAAACTGAAATTCGAAGAGCCGTGCATTCCTAAGCGAGATGGCCGGGACAAGTTTACAGCCGGGCCGGCCAGCGGCCGGACCCGGTTGCCCGGCCTGACTTTCAGCCGGAATTCTTTCGTCGGCCTCTGTCGGCTCGCGCAACACGTAGCCGCGGCCCCACACCGTCTCGATATAATTTTTTCCGGAGGAGGCGTTGGCGAGTTTCTTGCGCAGCTTGCAGATGAAGACATCGATGATCTTGAGCTCGGGCTCGTCCATGCCGCCGTAGAGATGATTGAGGAACATCTCCTTGGTGAGCGTCGTCCCCTTGCGCAGGGAGAGCAGCTCGAGCATCTGGTATTCCTTGCCCGTGAGGTGCACGCGCTGGCCGCCGACTTCGACCGTCTTGGTGTCGAGGTTGACGACGAGATCGCCGGTGTTGATGACCGACTGGGCATGGCCCTTCGAGCGGCGAACGATCGCGTGGATGCGGGCGATCAACTCGTCTTTGTGGAAGGGCTTGGTCATGTAGTCGTCGGCGCCGAAGCCGAGGCCTTTGACCTTGTCCTCGATGCCGGCGAGGCCGGAAAGGATCAGGATCGGCGTCTTAACCTTTGAAACCCGCAGGGAACGCAGAACCTCGAAGCCCGACATGTCGGGCAGGTTCAGGTCCAGCAGGATGATGTCGTAATCGTAGAGTTTGCCGAGGTCGACGCCCTCTTCGCCGAGATCCGTCGTGTAGACGTTGAAACTCTCGGATTTGAGCATCAGCTCGATGGATTGTGCGGTCGCGCTGTCGTCTTCAATGAGTAGAACGCGCATTTAAGTCCCCTTCTCGCCGCAACCGGGCCCTTGGGTCACGCCGCAAAATCGCGGCGAGTTTGAAAAAAACGCGGTGGGACAAACCGAATCGACACTATCGAGCCATGGTTAACAAAACCTGATTCTCCCGTGCAAGCACGCCGTAGGCAGAAGGGCCCGAATCGGCGTAAGATGTTGCCAGAGAGTGGTTTTTTGGCCACGTCCTGTCTAATGCCCTAGTTTAAGAGTTGGGTCTAACCGACTCTGAAGACTCGCCCCTTCCGTCCTGGCTGGGCGATCCTATGCCTGAGTCCCGTGGACGAATGACCCAATGATTAACGACGCGGGTAAACACCGAGTTAACGGAACCACCGGACCGGTAAGCCTAAGGACGGGTTTATGGCGGCTCTGTCGCGAGAAGTTGGCGGCCCGGCTTTACGGGCGGACACCGAGACGATGAAGGCGCAACCGTGAAAGCTCCAAGCACTTGCCGAGCAAATCGTCGATATCGACGGCGTCGAGATTTATGGCCGTGTCGTCTCCGTGCGCGGCCTGATGGTGGAAGTCGCCGGGCCGATCCATGCCATGTCGGTCGGCGCGCGGCTGACCATCGAGACCGGCGCCGGGCGGTCGATCCCGTGCGAGGTCGTCGGCTTTTCCGGCGGCCATGCGCTCGCAATGCCCTTTGCCGCGCTCGATGGCGTGCGGCGCGGCTGCCGGGCGGTGGTCTCCAGCGCGGCCGGCGCCATCCGCCCGTCCGAGCGCTGGCTTGGCCGCGTCGTAAACGCACGCGCCGAGCCGATCGACGGGCAGGGGCCGCTGCCGCCGGGTCCGGCACCCTATCCCTACCGCAACTCGCCACCGCCGGCGCACGCGCGCATGCGGGTCGGCGAGCCGCTCGATCTGGGCGTGCGCGCGCTCAATACCTTCCTCACCGTCTGCCGCGGCCAGCGCATGGGCATTTTCTCGGGCAGCGGCGTGGGTAAATCGGTGCTGCTGTCCATGCTGGCGCGCAACGTATCGGCCGATATTTCGGTCATCGGCCTTGTCGGCGAACGCGGTCGCGAGGTGCAGGAGTTCTTACAGGACGACCTTGGCGCAGCGGGACTTGCGCGCTCGGTGGTCGTCGTCTCGACCTCCGACGAGCCGGCCCTGATGCGCCGCCAGGCCGCCTACCTGACGCTCGCGATCGCGGAATACTTCCGCGACCTCGGCAAGGACGTGCTGGTTCTCATGGACTCGGTCACGCGCTTTGCCATGGCCCAGCGCGAGATCGGCCTCTCCGCCGGCGAACCGCCGACCGCCAAGGGATACACCCCGACAGTCTTCGTGGAGCTGCCGCGTCTGCTGGAGCGGGCGGGTCCGGGGACGGAGAGGGGCACGATCACCGGCATGTTCAGCGTGCTGGTCGACGGCGACGACCACAACGAGCCGGTGGCCGATGCAGTCCGCGGCATTCTGGATGGCCATATCGTCATGGAGCGCGCCATCGCCGAACGCGGCCGTTATCCGGCCATCAACGTCCTCAAGTCGATATCCCGCACGATGCCGCGGGCGGCCGATCCGACCTATCTCCCTGCCATCAACCGGGCACGCCAGGTGATGGCGACCTATTCGGACATGGAGGAATTGATCCGCCTGGGCGCCTACCGGACGGGGTCGAGCCCCGAGGTCGACGAGGCGATCGCCCTGCACAAACCGCTGGAGGCCTTCCTGGCGCAAGGTAAGGAAGAAGCAACGAGTATGGCGGAGGGCTATCTGCGGTTAGAGCGAATTTTGCGGGGCGAAGAAACACAAAACTAACGTTATTGGGGCAGAGTCCCCCGGATTGGTCCGGAATACCGGTGCGCGGCCAGTCGCGGCCGCCTATTCGGGGGCTTCGGGGAGTACCTAGTCGATGAAGTCACGCGAAACCCTCATTCGTCTGAAGAAGTTCCAGGTCGACGAGAAACGGCGAAAGGTCGCCCAGATCGAGGCGATGATTGCCGAGTTCGACCGTATTGCGGGAGAGCTCGAGCGCGAGATCAAGGTCGAGCAGGACCGCGCGGGCATCCACGATCCCGCTCATTTCGCCTATCCGACCTACGCCAAGGCCGCGACCACGCGGCGCGAGAACCTCAGGCACTCCACCGACGAACTGCGCGTTCAGCTCGAGGACGCCAAGGCGGCGCTGGGCGAGGCCTTCGAGGAGCTCAAGAAGGTCGAGATGCTCGACGAGCGCGATCAGCAGCGCGAAAAGGCCGAAGAGAATGCGCGTGAGCAGACCGAGCTCGACCGCATCGCGGCGTTGCGCTTCACCGCCGGCGGCGCTCCGGCGTAACGCGAAAGTCCAATATTTATTGCCGCTACCGCAATGCGCTGCCCGCAGGCAGTGCATTGCGATGCCTTATTCACTCAATGTTGACGCCGCCAACGCGTCAATTTGCGCTAAATCAAGGTCGCTAGTCTGCTCAAGCACTAATGAAATGGAACGTTGGGGCTCGTATTGAGCCGTTTGGCCGCGCGCCAGCCGTTAAGAAAATACGTCGTCAACAACGATCTATGGCCCGCCGCCAGTATTGTCCGCATTGATGCGGCAAGGGAGTCGGCTGTGAGAATGCACCGCAAGTCTCAAATCTCAACGGTCGCACGGGTCGCATCCGTCGCCATGGTCTCTCTCTTGGCGGTCGCCATTTCGGTCGCAATCGTTGAAGCACGCGGCTTCGGTGGCGGCGGGAATGGGGGCGGACACATTGGCGGGCACGGTGGTGGGGGCGGAGGGGCGCGCGCTTTCAGTGGTGGTGGAGGTGGTCGGGCTTTCAGCAGTGGCGGCGGCGTCCGCGGATTTTCCAGCGGCCGTGCCTTTTCGGGCAGCGGATTTGCGCGTGGATCCGGATCGCCAATGTTGCGTTCCGCCGGCATTCCGCGCTCGTTCTCAGGCTTCAACTCGTCCCGGAGGTTTTTCACTTCACGCGGATTGGGTGCGGGTCGGAATGGCAGGCTGGCCGGTTTCTCGACCGCCAGCGTCAATCGCAATCTGGTCACCGGGTCTGTGAGAGGCGCCGGGCGCGCATCGCTTCTGCGCAATAGTGCCTTCGCGTCGGCCCGCGGTGTCAGAGGCGCGACGCTGTCGCGTGCAAGTTTTCACGGCCGATTTGCCCACCAGAATTGGCATTCGAACAGCGGATGGTGGTGGCGCAATCACCACTCGATCGTTGCGATCGGCTGGTTTGGCGGCCTGTTCTGGCCCTATGCCTATTGGGATTTTCTTGACTACACATTCTGGCCCTATGCCTATGACGACTTTTGGCCCTACGCCTATGACGATTTCTATGTCGGTATGTTCGGGCCCTACGCCTATGAAGGGCCAGAATACGCGAGCCGGGTTCGCTACGGCCGGCGCGGCCGTAACGTAAGGCAGCCGTCTACAACGGCGACGGTGGTCTGCGGCGCTTCGCTGCCCGCATTGACCAATTGGCCGATTGAGCAGATTTCAAAAACGGTTGAGCCCAATGAGGTTCAGCAGGCTGCTTTAGCCGAGTTCAAGGATGCAACCGGAAAGGCGATGGATGCGCTGAAAGCGGCCTGCCCGGACGATCTTCCGAGCACGCCGACAGGACGGATGGCCGCGATGCACAAGCGGATTGCCGCGATGCTGCTCGCGATCAATATCGTGCAGCCGCCGTTGCAACGCTTCTATGAGTCGCTGACCGATGAGCAGAAGGCGCGCTTCAACGTCGTCAATTCGGAAGAACAGCCGGCGCGGGCTCCACGCCGCGGCAGCGGACTCGTCGATCTGTCACAGGTTTGCGGGGAGCAGCAGATCAAGGCGACGAATGTGCCGGTCGATCGCATCGTGCAGGCACTCAAGCCGACTGACGCGCAACGCGTTGCGCTCGACTCTCTCAATGACGCGACGACGAAGGCCGCCGGTCTTCTCAAGGCGAACTGCCCCCAGGAGCAGGTCCTGACCCCGCCGGGGCGCGTTGCGTCGATGGAACAGCGCCTCCGGACCATGCTGGAGGCGGTCAAGATGGTCGAACCAGAACTGGACGCTTTCTACGGATTGCTGACCGACGAGCAAAAGGCGCGATTTAATCAGCTCGGCGCCGGGGAAGGCTGAGACACAATATCCACGCGAGGCGGGCACTGGCGCACCGGTTTGCAGGCTTGCAAACGGGCGCGCCGCCGCATTTCGTTCGCGCCATTTGTTAGATAATAGCTAATAAAAACGCGGCGGCGCCTTAATGACAGCACACGCACGTTGCGATGTAGTTTGCTTCGGCGCAACTTATCCTTGTTTCGCCAATTCTGAACCCAAAGTCCCCTTAACAACTTACCGTTGCGGTAAATCCAGATGATGGCAAAGAAGGCTCCGAACCCCACGGACAAATATGTCGGATCGCGCGTTCGCATGCGCAGGCTCATGCTGGCGATGAGCCAGGAGAAGCTCGGCGAAAAACTCGGCCTGACCTTTCAGCAAGTTCAGAAATACGAGAAGGGGACAAACCGTATTGGCGCCAGCCGGCTCCAGCACATTGCCCAGATCCTCAAGGTGCCGGTGGCGTTCTTCTTTGAGGGCGTGTCGGGGGCCAAGCAAAACGAAGATGGATCCTCGAAGGCTCCGGTTGCCGACTATGTCTCCGACTTTCTTTCGAGCACCGATGGCCTGGCCCTGACAAAGGCCTTCACCAATATCAAGGACTCGAAGCTGCGGCGCCGTGTGGTCGATCTGGTCGAGGAAATTGCCGGCGAACAACGCTAGCTGTCTTCCGAATCAGGTGCGCGCAACTAAAACGCCGCCGCCAGCTCACGCGAGCCTTGCGCCTGCGCGCCTTGACCCATTTTCGCTTCGATGTCGGCAATGAGATTGGCCACCACGCCAGTGCGCCGCGCCACGGGGTTGCGCTCGTAGCCCTGCTGCTGGAAGAAATTCGCCGTTGGCACGCGTGCCCGCAACTCTTGCGGCATGGTCACCATGTCGAGGCCGGTGCTGTCCCCGGTCAGATTCATCAATTCCAGCTCGGCGGCGGTAAGCGGAACTGTATAGCCTTTGGCGCGCGCGAAGTGCACCGAGTTGATCAGCTTCTGCACCTGCAACAGCGGGCCGATGTCGATATCGAGTACCGCGGCGTGGATGCCGTAGCCGCCGGCCGTCGTCTTGGCCAGCCGGTCATGCTCGCTCCAGCGGTCCGGCACGGTGCGGCTGAATGCGATCATGCGCTTGAGCGCGTCGATCTTGCGCTCCATGACAAGCTTCGCGTTGCCGGTAAGTGAGTTGGCTTTCTGGCGCAGCGCAGCCGCGAGGCGGCCGCCATGTTCGGAAAGAAGCGATACTGAATTCGTGCTGAGCAGCTGGTTGTAACCAATGGCCGGGGAAATTGCGCGCGCGCCTGGCCGGTAGGGCACCAGCCCTGCTTGCGAGTCGTAGGCGCCGTTGCCGCCGGTCTCGAAAGCATAGACTCCGACAATCTGTTCGCGGGTGAGCCCCGCAGCGAGGGCTGCGCGGGCGTAAGCGCGTTTGAAGTCGAGGTCATTGGCCGGGCGATCGGGCACGAAACCGAATTGCTCGGCCGCGTTGTGAAGAAAGTCGGCAACCACGGGAATGTCCGGCCGTTCGGGCGGCGGTGCGCCGGGCGCGCGTGGATCAACCGGGCGCGGCGGGCCCGCATAGACCGGCGGCTGGGTCAGCACATAATCGTCCATGCCGATCGGCAAATGGTCGCGGCGTTTCGCATTGCGTCCGCGGCGCTTCTCAGCGATTGCGTCCCAATAGGCTGTGGCTTGGGCCTCATAGGGAGCACGCGCGGCCTGGAATTGCGCGAGCTTGGCCTGGTAGTCGGCGATGGCCGCTGCGCTCGGCTGCGCGCCTTGCCCGCGCGCGGCAGGCGCCGCCAGCACAAGGCCGGCGACGAGCAGCCCACAAAGAGCGGGCCGGAGCCGTGCGGAGTGCAAGCGGTACGTCATAGCGTCGTGTTGTCTGTCATTTTTCCTGATTCGACCACGTCATAAAAAACGCGCCGCAAGTGCGGCGCGTCAAGTGTGGGGAAGCTCAAGAATAAACGTGAACGGATTACCGGACCGTAGGGCCGCTACGGTCGGTGAAGACCACCGGCCCGCCGGCCTTGATCACGGTCGGGCTCTGCGCAGTCATAATGTCCGTGCCAAGATTGAGCTCGCGCGCGGAAATGCCGATCACGGCGATCATCAGCGCAGCGGCAAGCCCGACCACCACGATCTTGAGGTGCGTGGTGCGGTCGGCGGTGTAAAGCGACCAGTTCATAGCGATGTCCTCCGGGGCTCTTGGTCATTCGTCGCCCCGTCCCGACGAAAGGTTCACCCTGTTTCGAGCCACTAACGTAGGTACGGCGCCACAGTTCCCAAGGACGCATCACGGATCGTTGAATTGTCGTGATTTTAGGCAATTTGCTGTGCAGCCAAGGCGAACTGACGCGCTTTCGGCGAGATTGCGCCGAATCTCCGCGATTTTAACGTCCCGACGGTCTTGTCCGGGTCAAAGGTCCCGAATTCGCGCCGATTTCAAAGCCTGCCGAGCAAGACCAGAATCAGCACGATAACGATCACGAGACCGAGACCACCGCCGCCATAGTAGCCGGTTCCGTAAAACGGGCCGCCGCCCAGTCCACTGAACCCGCCCAGCAATGCAATAACGAGAATGATCAGGATGATTGTTCCGAGCGACATGGCCATATCTCCCTTTGTTAAATCAAACACGCCTTGAAAATGAGGCCGCCAAGCGAGGCGGCCTCTGAATATCTTTCAGTCGCGCACCGCTGGTCAGTTACCAACTCGTCCAACGCCGACCGTTCCAATAGCCGCGGCCTTCGTGTTCGCGCCAACGGTAGTGTTCGTGGTGGCCCCATCTCCAGCCGTCTTCATGGACAACAATACGGGCGCTTGGCGGATAGTCGTAGCGCTCGTGCGTGTGCCAACAGACATTCCCGGCACAAGCAACCGCCGCGGGAGCGCTCGCCGCGGAAAATGCAAGTGCACTCGCGCCCACAAGCGCGCCTAGAAGAGTTTTGCTGCGTGACGTCATATTTGCTGCCTCCGTAATATTCGCTGTTCAACACAACGACAGGAGGCTGTCTTGGTTCCGGCGTTCGTCCCGTCCAATCGTGGAGGCTTCAGCCTTGCGCCGATCACTGAGGAATGGATTGGTTCCCACCTCAATTGAAACTTTTCGATTGGCGAGCAGACCAACGCGGGGATGCCGGCGGAAGGCGCGGGGGATTTTCGGGTTAAATGCTGCCGACAGTCTTCAGGCGTGCGCGCGGGTGAATCTCGCCTTGCGAGAGCACGGGCGTCTGCGCGCGAAAGCGCTCGACAATGCCACGCACGAACGGCCGGATATTTGACGAGGTCACAAGGACAGGTGCTTCGCCTTCGCGGGCGGCTTCCTCGAAACGCTCGCGAACCAAGGTGATGAACTCCGAAAGCCGCGAAGGCTGCATCGCGAGCTGGCGCTCGTCGCCCTGGCCGACCATCGATTCGGCGAACGCTTGCTCCCATTTGGCGGAGAGCGCGATCAACGGCAGATAGCCGCTGGGACTCGTATGCTGGGCGCAGAGCTGGCGCGAGAGGCGCGCGCGCACGTGTTCGGTCAGCGTGGCGGGATTGCGTGAACCGGGGATGCCGTCGGCAATGCCTTCCAGAATGGTCGCAAGGTCGCGGATAGAAACGCGCTCGGCCAGCAGAATCTGCAGGACACGCTGGATGCCGGACACCGTGATGAGGTTTGGCACCAGGTCCTTGACCAGGTCGGCCTGTTCCTTCGGCAATTCCTTGAGAAGCTTCTGCACCTCGCCATAGGAGAGCAGCTCCGACATGTTGCTCTTGAGCAGCTCGGTCAAATGCGTGGAAAGCACGGTGGCGGCGTCGACCACCGTGTAGCCCTTCATCGTCGCTTCTTCTTTCAGCGCGCCGTCGATCCACGTCGCCGGCAATCCGAAAGTCGGCTCGGTGGTATGGGTGCCGGGCAACTTCACCTGGCCGCCGGCCGGGTCCATAACCATAAATTGTCCGGCCCAAACCTTGCCGCTTCCGGCTTCGACCTCTTTCACCTTGATAACGTAAGCGTTGGCGTCGAGCTGGACATTGTCGAGGATGCGCACGGCCGGCATCACAAAGCCCATTTCGGTCGCGAGCGAGCGGCGCAGCGCCTTGATCTGTTCGGTGAGCCGGTCGCTGCCGTCTGGTGCGTTGACCAGCGGCAGCAACGCGTAGCCAAGCTCGACCTTGAGATCGTCGATCTTGAGCGCCGCGGAAATCGGCTCGTCCGCAGCGGCGGTCTTGGCGTCTGCCTCGGTCTTTTTGACGTCGGCGGCGGCCGTGAGCTTGGTGCGCCGGTCGAAGATGAAGGCGAGGGCGGCTGCGCCGCTGCCGAGCGCGAGGAACGGAATCATCGGAATCCCGGGCAACAGTGCCATGACCAGCATGACGCCGCCCGACATGCCCAGCGCCTTGGGATAGCCGGAGAGCTGCTTCATGAGCGCCTTGTCGGCGGCGCCGGAGATTCCCGCCTTCGACACCAGCAGGCCGGCGGCGGTCGAAACGATCAACGCGGGCACCTGTGTCACCAGGCCGTCGCCTACGGTAAGGATCGTGTAGGAATGTGCGGCGTCTGCGAAAGTCAGGCCTTGCTGGACGATGCCGATGATCATGCCGCCGATGACGTTGATGAAAACGACCAGCAGGCCGGCGATAGCGTCGCCGCGCACGAATTTGGATGCACCGTCCATGGCACCGAAGAACCCGCCTTCGTCTTCCAGCACCTGACGGCGCCGGCGCGCTTCCTTCTCATCGATCGTGCCGGCGGACATTTCGGCGTCGATCGCCATCTGCTTGCCCGGCATCGCATCGAGATGGAAGCGGGCGGCGACTTCCGCGATGCGGCCCGAACCTTTGGTGATGACCACGAAATTCACGATGATCAGAATCGTGAATACGATGATGCCGATCACGAAGTTGCCGCTCATCACAAAATTGCCGAAGGCCTCGATGACGTGGCCGGCAGCGTCGGTTCCTTCGTGTCCGTGCGCGAGGATGAGGCGTGTCGATGCAAGGTTGAGCGCCAGCCGCAACATCGTCGCGATCAGCAGCACGGTCGGGAAGGCGGAAAATTCCAGCGGCGTGTGGATGAACAGTGCCGTCATCAGGATCAGCACCGAGAAGATGATCGATATTGCCAGCGCGAAGTCGAGCAACAACGGCGGCAACGGCAGGATCAAAACGACCAGGATGGTGAGGACGCCGACGGCAAGCGCGATGTCGCCACGCTTGAAGAAGGCGCCGATATCTCCGAAGCCTGGCAGCTTGATGCCGCTGACGTTGGCGGTCGGGGCGGCGGTGATGTCGCTCATGCGTAACTTTGCTGCCTGGCGCACTTTGTCCCCAATGATCGGGACCATGCGCGGCCACCAATCCCGGGCGGCACGGACGCGGAAAATACTTGGGTCATCAAAACCTGGGTCATCAAACCGGAAGCGGGCACCACTGCCGGTGCCGGAGTAGAGCGCCGCGGTGGGTGAGTACCCCTGTCCCCGGCAATATTTGCCCATTTTATGGTTAGCGGCTGGTTAACGGAGGTACTGTTGTCCCATGATCGCAAAGGCCGCGACCACCTTGCAGGTCGGGATCAGGTGAGCTGCGCCTTGTTTTTAGGCTTGATCAGGATTTCGACAGTGCCGCTCACTCAACCAAAGGAGGGAAGACGTGGCGCTTATCCGGGCCCAGCGGCAGGGGATCGACTTGCGCCACGGCGGTCAGCGCGAGCTCACCATACAGGTGCGGAAACAACGCGCCGCCGCGCGACGGCTCCCACTTCAGGCGTTCACCGAGGCTGGTCGTATTGACACGCACTAGCAACAAGTCCGTCTGTCCGGAGAAATGCCTTGTCGCGGTTTCGGCGACTTGCGCTGCCGTGGAAAAATGAATGAAGCCATCGCGCCGGTCGACGTGCGAGCCGCGGAATACTCCGCTGCGTTCGGCTTCTCTCCACAACGTCTCCGGGCAAATTTTATACACATGCGACATTCTGTGCGCCGTCTAAGTAGTTGGACTGCCAACTAATATCATGCTGACGCGCGATTGCGCGGCGCCTATGACAAAAACAACCTTGAATTGCTGAAATTTTCATGCATATCCCCGGTTAAATCCCTCACGGAGATATCATGCTGAAGACCGAGGAATACTTGATTGAGGCCGCCGACCGGTGTTCGGGACTTGCGCGCGAAGGACGCGTGCTGATCGAACGCCTGGAGAGCATCCGCGACGAGCTCATCGCCAAGGCGGTCGAGCTCGACACCAAGCGGGACAAGGACAAAAAATAAACCAGCGTCGCGGGTAACGACTAGTCAGCCCGATCCTGTCCCATCGTCAAATTGAAAAGCCCGGCGCATGCGCCGGGTTTTTTTGTCAAACACCGAGCGGATCAGGACCATATTGGTTGGCGCCCGACGTGCCGCGGAGGAAACCGAGCACCACCAGCGCCCAGATCGAGATCACGGACCCCGCGAGACTGAAAACGATCGGCACACCAATCGCGTGGCCGATGCCGTCGAGCACGGCCGGCAGCAAATAAAACACCAGCAGCCACCAGCCGCTCATGTCACGGTCGTGCAGCCGTTTGAGGCCGACCGCGACACCGGACACCGTCACTGCGATAAATACGATCGCGGCGATGATGAAAAAAATTGCGTTGAAGCTGAAAAAGAATCCCAGTCCTACAAGTGCGATCGTCGCGGAGATATAGGTGATGGTTGCAATCCAGTACTTGGCGCGATTGATGCGCCCCTGAAAACCGAACAGCAGCGATCCGAAATCGACATCCATGGCGGCCCCCAGCCTGAATTGATCCGGCGAAGCCTAGGCTTTCGGCGGCAGCTTCGACAATCGCCTGGTGGCCGCCATCACGCGGAATTTAGGCGGCGCCTCTAAGCTCCGATCCGCCATGCGGCGGCGGGATGGGGGCGCCGTCCGCGGCATATTCGTTGAGCTTGTTGCGCAGCGTGCGGATCGAAATGCCGAGGATATTCGCGGCATGCGTGCGATTGCCCAGACAATGCTTGAGAGTCTCCAGGATCAGGTCGCGCTCGACCTCGGCTACCGTACGGCCAACCAGGTTGCGGGTGACCTGCTCTGCCGCCAGAGCCGCGTGTGCGGCAAGGTCGGTGCCCCGCGCCTGGTCGAGGCGAGCACCATCCGGTGAAAGGATGCCGTCGACACCGATTTCCGCGCCGGTCGAGAGCAGCACGGCACGATGCAGCGTGTTTTCGAGCTCGCGCACGTTGCCCGGCCAACGATTGGAATTGAGTGCGCGGCGCGCCTCCCCCGAAAGCGGGCGCAGCGCCAGTCCGTTGATCAGCGAATATTTCTTGATGAAATATTGGGCCAATTCGGTGATGTCGGCCGGCCGTTCCCGCAAGGGCGGAATCTTCAGGTTGACCACGTTGAGGCGGAATAGGAGGTCTTCGCGGAATTTTCCCTCCCGCACAGCGTCGGTAAGATTGCGGTTCGAGGTCGCGATGATACGGATGTCCACTGGCACCGGTTTCCCGCCGCCGACCCGGTCGATCACACGCTCCTGGATCGCGCGCAGCAGTTTGGCTTGCAGGCGCACATCCATTTCCGAAATTTCGTCGAGCAGCAACGTGCCGCCATTTGCTTCCTCGAATTTGCCGATGCGACGGGCGAGCGCGCCGGTAAAGGCGCCTTTCTCGTGGCCGAACAGTTCGGATTCGAGCAGGTTCTCCGGTATTGCCGCGCAGTTGACCGTAATGAACGGCTTCTTCGCGCGGGTGCTGCGGCTGTGCACGAAGCGCGCCAGGACTTCCTTGCCCGTGCCGCTTTCCCCGGTGATGAGCACCGAGGCGTCCGATCCTGCAATCTGCTGGGCAAGCTTGACGACCTTCGCCATTGAATCGTCGCGGTAAATCATCTCGCGGGTGTCGTCGGTCACAGCGGCGAGAACCGCTGCGATCAGATCGGGGTCGGGCGGCAGCGGAATGTACTCTTTCGCGCCGGCATGGATGGCATTGACGGCGGCCCGGGCATCATTCGTGACGCCGCAGGCGACGATGGGGACATGGATCCGCTCGGCGTCGAGTCGCGCCACCAGATCGCGGATATCGAGCATCACGTCGACCATCAACAGGTCGGCGCCGCGGCCGGACCGCAGCACGGCGAGGGCCTGCTCGTTGCTTTCGGCGTGGGTAACGTTGGCGCCCTTGTCCATCGCGAGCTTGGTCGCGGTGGTGAGCTGGCCGCCGAGCGTGCCGACGATCAGGAGTCGCATGGCTTAGCTCCGTATCCTTAGAGAAAAATGGCGGATGAACGAGCGCATCAGTTGTGGTCCGCCTTGATGATTTCCGTCATGGTCACGCCAAGCTTGTCTTCGACGAGTACGACTTCGCCACGCGCGACAAGCCGATTATTGACGTAAATGTCGATCGCTTCGCCGACCTTGCGGTCGAGCTCGAGCACGGCCCCGGGCCCGAGCTTGAGCAGATTGCCGACTTCCATCCGGGCCCGGCCGAGCACCGCCGAGACCTGAACCGGCACATCGAACACCGCCTCGAGGTCGGCAGCCCCGCGATCGACCGAGTCGGGATCCGTCGGTGCAAGTGGAGCTGCGTCGGCGACCATTTGCACATCACCGGCGTTCTCCAGGTCGGGAAGTGGCACCTTGCTGTCGTCGTCACTCATTGTCGTGGTCTCCCGAATTCCTATGCGGCCGGCGCGTTACGCGCCGAGATGTAGCGGCTGACCATCTCGTCGATGGCGGAAGCTGTTGCAGTTTGATCGCGCGTGATGCCCCCGTCGGCCCATTCGATGCGGCAATCGCCGGGCGCCAGCGTTTCATCAGGTGTGACCACGAGCCGTCCTTCGAAACCGCCGGCGCGCGCGATTTCCTCAATCTTTTCCTTGGCAACCTCGTAGGTGGCGGGTCCCACGCGCACCGAGACATGCGGCGCCGAAACCAGATGATGAAAACATTCGGTCGCGAGTGCTGAGATTTCCGCGAACGGCTCACGCGCAATCAAGGCGGGCGCGAGCTTGGCCGCGACCGCAACAGCGACCTCAACGGCTTCGGTTTCCAGCCGTGTCTCGATCGATGTGAGCGCGCCGTCGAGGCGGGCAAGACCGTCGGAAATCACCGCGAGCGTTTCCGCGATACGTTGCGCCGCTTCCTGCTTGGCCTGCTCCTGGCCGGCGTCGAATCCGCTGCGATAGGCCTGCGACTCGGCGTCCGCGCGGCGGCGCTCGTGCTCGACCATCGTGATGGTCGGCTTTTCGCCGGACGCGAAGTCCTCGTCGAACAGATATTTGGCCGTCGCTTTCATTCACTTGTCCTTGTGCATGACCGGGATCATGCGTGCATCAGTAGATCAGCTCGTCCTCGCCGCGGCTCTTGGCGATGATTATCTCGCCCTTGGCCGCCAGATCTTTGGCCGTGTTGACCAGCATCGCCTGCGCCTCGTCGACGTCGCGCAAGCGGACCGGGCCCATGGCCTGCATGTCTTCCACGAGCATCTTGGCGGCGCGGCTGGACATGTTGGTGAAGAAGAACTGGCGTACCGCTTCGTTGGCGCCCTTGAGCGCGACGCCCAGTTTGTCCTTGTCGATGTTGCGCATCAGTGTCTGCGCCGAGCCGGCATCGAGCTTGACCAGGTCATCGAAGGTGAACATCAGCGCCTTGATGCGTTCGGCGGCGTCGCGGTTGTCCTCTTCGAGCGCGGTGAGGAAGCGTGTTTCCGTCTGGCGGTCGAAATTGTTGAAGATTTCCGCCATCACTTCATGAGCATCGCGGCGGCGCGTCTGTGACAGGTTGGACATGAATTCGGTGCGCAACGTCTGTTCGACGCGCTCGATCACTTCCTTCTGCACGGCCTCCATCTTCAACATGCGGTTGACGCAGTCGAGCGAGAGCTCTTCCGGCAGGATCGACAGGACGCGCGCGGCGTGCTCCGGGCGCAATTTCGACAGCACGACCGCGACTGTCTGCGGATATTCGTTCTTGAGATAGTTCGCCAGCACCTCTTCCTGGACGTTGGCGAGCTTCTCCCACATGTTGCGGCCCGCCGGGCCGCGGATCTCGTCCATAATGCCGCCGACGCGCTCGGGCGGAAGGTATTGCTTGAGCAGCCGTTCAGTCGCGTCGTAGTTGCCAAGCAGCGCGCCTGAAGCCGACATGCGGCCGACGAATTCCAGCAGCAACTGCTCAACCGCTTCGGCCTCGATGGTGCCGAGCGAAGACATCACGATGGAAATTTCACGCAGCTCATCGTCGTCGAGCATGCTGAAGATCTTGGCGCCGTACTGTTCGCCGAGCGACAGCATGAGCACCGCGGCGCGTTCCGGGCCGCTGAGCTTGCGTATGCGCTCCGGCGCCGCCGGCCGCTTCGACAGCTCCGCCATCAACCCCCCGATGTCCTCGCGGACGGCTGCTTTGTTCTTGTCTTTCATGCTCTCGGCGTAGGCTGACGGCATGGCTTAGGCTGCGTCCTCGTGGAGCCAGTTTCGGATGATTGAAACGGCTTCGTGCGGGTTCTTGTCGGCAAGCTCGCCGACCTTTTGTACGGACTGTGCGTGCACCTGGCCTTGGACCTTGGCGATATCGATCATCGCGGAAGTGCGGTTCGAGATGGCAACAGCTTCGTCGCCACCGACGATCGAAACGTTCGGGCCTCCGGTCGACGTTATGCTGCCGCCAGCACCGATATTGACGTTGCTGCCGCCGGCAGAGGCTGTGGCGCCCGCGCCGGCGCTGGCCCCCGAGCCGTCCGTCACGGCGGCAAGGACCGGGTTCAACATGACTTGGCCTGGCTGCATGCCCTCTGGCGTGATGATCCGCCGGACCAGCGGGCGCACCACCATGAACATGACGACGAGGCCGAGCAGCGCCATGACGCCCATCTCGGCGCCGCGCATGATGTCGTCCTTGGTGAATTGCAGGTAGCTCATCCATCCGGTCGCCTCGTTGATCGGCGACGGCGTCGTTTCGGCGAAGCGCAGATTGACGACTTCCACCTGGTCGCCGCGCTTGGCGTCGAACCCGATGGCGGAGCGGACCAGCGCGGCGATGCGGTCGATTTCCTCCTTCGGGCGGGGCTGGTAGGCCAGTTCGCCCTTGTCGTTTTTGGTGTAGTTGCCGTCGACGAGCACGGCCGCGGAAATGCGATTGATTCGCCCGGCCTCGGTGACCTCGGTCTTCGTGATGCGCGAAATTTCGTAGTTGACGATTTCCTCTGTTTTTCGGCTGTTGTCGCCTTTGGATGCGCCTTCGGCCTGCTGCTTGCCGCCGGGCAATTCGGTGCCGGCCGAGACCGCGCCCTGGTTGTTATCGGTGGTAGCCGATTGCTCTTCGCGCGTCTGGCTCGAACGCAACACGCGGCCGTCGGGGTCGTATTTATCCGACGTCTGTGTGATCCGGTTGATGTCGAAGTCGGCATTAATCTGGACGCGCGCATGTCCGGGACCGACCACCGACGAAACGATGGTCTCGACTTCGCTGCGCAGGCGATTTTCATAGGCGAGCTTGCGTTCATCCGAGCTCGCGCCATTCATCGGGTTGTCGGGTGTCGCGCCATCGGCAAGCAGTTTTCCGCTTTCATCGATCACTGACACGCGTTCCGGCCGCATGCCGTTGACCGCGGTGGCGACCAGATGCCGGATCGCTCGCACCTGCTGCGGCTCGAGCGTCCCGCGGACCTTGAGCACAATCGAGGCCGTCGCATCCACTTTGTCGCGTGAGAACAGCGGCCGTTCGGGGAGCACAAGGTGCACGCGCGCGGCCTGCACGCGATCAATGCTGCGAATCGTGCGGGCGAGTTCGCCTTCCAGCGCACGCAGATGATTGATGTTCTGGACGAAGGTCGTCGAACCGAGTGCGTCGGTCTTGTCGAAAATCTCGTAGCCGACGCCACCGCCCTTTGGCAGCCCGGATTCGGCAAGTTTCATGCGCAGACGGGCGACTTTGTCCTGCGGCACCAGGATAATCGTGCCGTCGTTCTTGAGCAGATAGGGGACAGCCTGCCGCTCCAGGTCTTTGATGATCGACGCGCTATCGTCGGGCGGAAGGTCGGTGAATAACGGCACCATTTGCGGCGTCGTCATCTGGATCATCAGGAACGAGAAGAAGCCGATCAGGGCCAGCGTGACCGCGGCCATCGCCGCCATTCGTGCAGCACCCAGCGACTTCACAAAGTCGAAGAAACCTTGCACCGGTTTTGTCCTACCCGCATTGGGCGCGCAGCATGCGCCTCACTCGGCAAGATTTGCCCAGTTTAAGGTTAGCGTCCGGTTAATGCGGCGCTGCCACTGCCAAAACAATTCCTGTGCCAGCCGGGGGTCCACGTGCGGCCCCATGCGAATAAAAACGCCGGCCGCGAGGCCGGCGCTTACGGCTGACAGAGAAGGGGGTTACTGGCGATACTGCTGAATGCGCGTGGTGCGCAGGCCGGCGAGCCCGTGCTGGTCAATCGAGGCCTGCCAGGAGAGGAATTCTTCGACCGTAAGCGTGTAGCGCGCGCAGGCTTCTTCAAGCGACAACAGGCCGCCACGAACCGCGGCGACCACCTCAGCCTTGCGGCGGATGACCCAGCGCTTTGTTGTCGGCGGCGGCAGATCCGCGATGGTCAGCGGACTGCCATCTGGCCCGATGACGTATTTGACCCTCGGGCGATGGGGTTCGGTCATTGGTGTACTCACAAAAACTAACTCGACTGGCAGTTACTGACCAAAAACTACAGGTCACGGCTTAAAATTTGCCTAAGCATGCCAAATGGATCGGGCAATCTTTGCCCGGTTTGCGGTAATCTTTTGGTTACGGATGGGATGGTCACGGACGGCCCTGTTGCGCAGCAAAGCGCCTTAATTGCGGGTAATATCTATCGGGGCGGGCTCTTACGACTCAGGATTCGCGCCGTTGAATGGGTTTCCTGCTGCATCTTCACCGGAATCGCCGCACGGAAGTGATCGCGGGCGCTATGCTCTTGCCCTGGCGACAGTAGCGGCTGCCTATTTCCTGCTCGCCAAACTCGGCTTGCAGCTGGCTTCGATCAATCCCAGCACGAGCCCGATCTGGCCGCCGACCGGTGTCGCACTCGCGGCGGTACTCTTGGGTGGCTTGCGAATCTGGCCTGCAATTCTCGTCGGTGCTTTTGCCGCGAATGCCACGACGGCTGGCACTCTGGAAACGTCGGCATTCATTGCTGTGGGCAATACCCTCGAAGGTGTGGTGGGCGGTTACCTGATCGCGCGCTGGTGTGGGGGCACCGGTGCATTTTCCACTCCTGCCCGGGTCGCGAAATTCGCGATCGTCTGCGCGGGCGTTCCAACCGTCATCAGCGCGAGCATCGGTGTTTTGACGCTGTGCGTGGCGGGCTTTGCGGACTGGGCAAATTTTATTCCGATATGGGTCACCTGGTGGTTGGGGGATGCCGCGGGCGCCGTGGTGGTCACGCCGGTAATCGTACTGTGGGCGACCACCCGATGGCGCCTGCTCGGATGGAAAGAAGCCGGTGACATTGCTGTCGTCCTCGGCTGTGCCGTTGCGGTGGGGTTGGTCGCCTTCAGTCCGCTCTTGCCCCGTTCGGAATATACGAGCCCGCTTGGGTTCCTCGCGATCCTGCCACTCGTGCTGGCAGCGTTGCGGCGCGGAACCCGCGACACGGCCACCGTCGGCTTGCTGCTCGCGGTCTTCGCGGTCTGGGCCACGATCGCGCAGGCCGGGCCGTTCGGGCAAATCGGTTTGAACGAGTCATTTCTGCTGCTGCTTACTTTCATGCTCAGCGTGTCGGTGCCGAGCCTGGCGCTCAGCGCGGATGTGGAGATGCGCCGGCGCAGCGAAGACGACCTCCGCCGCATACACGCCGAGCTTGACGATCGCGTCAAAGAACGAACCGCCGCATTGGCCGAAGCAAACAGTCGGCTCGGAGAAGCCAATAGTCGGCTCGGGGAAGCCAACAGCCGTCTCTCCGATGCCAATATCCAGTTGATCGAGGCGCAGCGCTTGGCGAACCTCGGCAGCTGGTCGTGGGACATCAAGCAGAACCGCATCGGCTGGTCGGACCAGCTCTACGACATCTACGGGCTGGCGCCGGGCGAATTCAAAGGCACCTTTGCGCAATTCATCGAACTCGTGCACCCCGAAGATCGCATGCAGGTCGAGGCGAGCATGACCCGCGCGCTTAAATCAGGCCGGGATTTCAGCCATGAGGAGCGCATCCTTCGGAAGGACGGCAGCGTGCGCCATCTGCTCAGTGTCGGGGAGGTGATCCGTGACGGGAACAGCAAGGCCGTCCGCATGCTCGGTGTCTGCCTGGACGTGACCGAGCGCAAGCAGGCCGAAAGCGCGCTGCGCGAATCCGAGCAGAACATCCGGATGTTGCTCGCGGGCGTCCGCGACTATGCGATCTACATGCTCGACGTCGACGGCCAGGTGCGGAGCTGGAACGTCGGCGCCGAACAGATCAAGGGCTACAACGCGGACGAAATCGTCGGTCGGCACTTCCGCACGTTCTATACGGAGGAAGACCGCGCCAATGATTTGCCGGATCGGGCGCTCACGATTGCGGCCCGCGAAGGCAAATTCGAGGCGCAGGGCTGGCGCGTCCGCAAGGACGGCAGCCGTTTTTTCGCCAGCGAGCTGATCGATGCCATTCGAAACGATTCCGGGGACCTTGCCGGATTCGCGAAAATCACGCGGGATATCACGGCGCAGCACGAAGCGCAGGTGGCGCTCGATGAGACGCGCGAGCAGTTGGCCCAGGCCCAGAAGATGGAAGCCCTCGGCCAGCTGACCGGCGGAATCGCCCACGACTTCAATAATCTCCTGATGATCGTTTCCGGCTACGCCCAGATTCTGCAACGCAAGTTGAACGAGCCGAAAGATGTGCAGGCGGTGGAGGCCATTCGCGCGGCCGCCGGCCGCGGCGAGCGTCTGACCCGGCAGTTGCTGACATTCTCACGCCGCCAGCAATTGATGCCCGTGGTGGTCGACCTTCGTTCGCGTATCGGTGCGGTCCGCGACATGCTGGCGCCGTCGCTGCGCGGCAATATTGAGCTCGTCGTCGACATTGAGGACAAGATCTGGCCGGTCGAAGTCGATCTTGGTGAGCTCGAGCTGGCGCTGGTCAATGTCGCGGTCAATGCGCGCGATGCGATGCCCGACGGCGGTACGATCACGATCCAGGCGCGCAACATGGTGGTGACGCCAGGTTCAGCGGCCGGGTCGCTTGAGGGCGATTTCGTCGCGCTCGCGATCATCGATACCGGCACCGGCATTCCGCACGACGTGCTGCAACGGGTGTTTGAACCTTTCTACACCACCAAGCCGGTCGGCAAGGGCACGGGTCTCGGGCTGTCGCAGGTGCATGGCTTTGCCAATCAGTCTGGCGGTGCCGTCACGGTGGCGAGCGAGCCAGGGCGCGGAACCGTTGTCACGGTCTATCTGCCACGTGCAGAGGCGGAAGCACCGGCTGAGGCCGGCATGGGTACGGGTGCCGCGGGTGTGCAGGTCCAAGGCACCGTATTGGTGGTTGAGGATAGCCGCGACGTCGCGGACGTGACGTCGGCTCTGCTCGAACAACTCGGTTACCGCGTTGTGCGGGCCGAGAACGCTGCCGAGGCGTTGCGCCATCTTCAACAGGGCATCGAATTCAATCTTCTGTTTTCCGACATCGTCATGCCGGGAGCGATCGATGGCATCGGCCTTGCGCAGATATGCCGGGAGCAATTTCCCGATTTGCCGGTACTGCTCACCAGCGGCTTTTCCGACGCTGCTCGGGCTGCCGATGGCCGCTTCGATATTTTGCGTAAACCGTTCGAATTGTCCGTGCTCGAACATGCGATCGAGCAGGTGATCGGCGACACGCGCCCGCAGGCGAGCGCGATGTAGTTTTTACGATGCCGACCGGATCACGCGCTTGATCTTGTCGAGCGTGTAGTTTTGGCCGTTGATCGACATGACCGGCGGGTCCTGCGTGAGATCGACCGAATCCACGGTCGCCTGGACTTCGGTCGAGATCGCAACCGGCTGATTGCTTGCGTCCACGGCCGTGGCGGTGAGTGTGTAGTTGCCGTCGGGCCAGATGCGGCCGTCGTTGCCGCGGCCATCCCATTTAAAAGTCTGCGTGCCCGGATTGACCCCGGCGGTGCCGGTAAAGACGTTCTGGCCGGTTGAATCCTTGATCGTGATTGTGGCCGTCGACGGCTTCGTGACGTTGAGATTCCAGGTGGCGCTGCCGTTCGTTAGCGCCGCGGTGGAGCCATCCACCACAACAGTCGCGCCGACATAGGCAAGCGCCGTGCTCGCCTGCGCGCTTTTTTCCAGCGAGACCAGGCTCGACAGCTGGTCGTTGGATTTCATCTGCTGCTCGACTTGCGCGAATTGAACCAGCTGCTGGGTGAACTGGTTGGTGTCTAGGGGGTCGAGCGGGTTCTGGTTTTTCAGCTGCGTCGTCAGCAATTGCAGGAACGTCGTGAAGTTGCTGGCAATCTCGGTGTTGTCGATCGCCGTCGAAACCGTGGAGGACGACGTCGTGCCGGTCGTGGAAATGGGGGAGACTGCTGTCATGGCTGATCCTTAAACTCGAATATCAAGGCCGCCGCCTGTTCCGGCGAGGCGGCCATAATTTTGCGGGATGGCATCGATCGAAGGCAGTGTTTCGTCGGTCACGATAATCTGCGCGGCGTCCGGTCCGGCGCTGGTCTGTTGCTGGCCCATCGACTGATCGCGCAGCGAAAATTGCAGGCTGTTGTCCGCGGTCTTGAGGCCGGCATCCTGTAATGCGCGCTCGAGCCCGGTGGCATCGCGGCGCAACAAATCGAGCGTATCGGCGCGATCGACGGTCATACGTGAGGTCACGTTGCCATCCTTGTCGACGTCGAGACGGACCTCGATACGGCCGAGCTCGGGCGGATCCAGGCGAATCTCGAACCGGTTTTTGCCCTCAAGCGCCTTGCCGGCAATTTCCATCGCAACGCCGGAGAGGGGAATCGCAACCGCTTGCGGGACAGGCTGCGAAACGAGCGTGGCGAGTGTGGCCGCGTTCGAGGTAGCTTGCGTTGTCCCTGTCTGGACACTCTGTTGAGTGCCCGTGTCGGCGATTATTTTCGGTGTTGCGAGACCGGAGTCGGCCGTCACCGGCGCCTGCGCGTCCGGATTGCCGTGATGGCCATTAACGCTGGGCTCACCGCGGGCCTCGGCGACATGGGTCTTGTCGTTTTCGCTGACTGTAAGTTGCGGTTTGTCGGTATGCGCCTCTTGTGAGCCTTTTGTTGTGGGCTGCGTTCCGTCCGCTATCGCGTCAACGGGTTGGTCTGCTTCAGTCTGCTGTCCCGCGTCCGCTGATTTTCCGCCATCGATCTTTTTGCCGACGGCTTTCGGCGCGTTCGCATCCAAAGCCTTCAACTGAAGCCCCGTTACTGCGGCAGACGCGATCTGTTGCGATCCACCGTCTTGGTCGCCCTGATCAGGCACGACCGCCAGGACTGGCGCCTGCGTCGGCGCGACGGCGATTGCGTCGGCAGTGTTCGCCGTTTGCGCGATGACTGGTGCCGTGGCAACGGCCGGCTTGTCGGTCTTCTGTCCGTCGGACGGTTTGTCGTCGCTCTCGGATTTGGAATTGCCGCCTGTGACGACACTTTCGACCAGCTTCGTATCCGCAGCGGCCTTGGTGTCGGATGCGGGCTTGCCATTGTCCGGCTTTGCGACCGGAGCGTCGTCGTCAGATCCGGCGGCTGGGGCGGCGTCGTTTGCCGCGGGCGTTTTCGGATCATTGCTCTTGGCTGGCGGCTGAGTGCCGTCCACCGCCGCGGCCTTGTTGTCGGTTGGCGCGGGCGTCGGTTGTTCGGTGGGCTGCGAGCCGTCGTCGATCAGGCTCTCGAACGGCGAGGGTGCCCGGTCGGATGGCTGTGCGGGACGGGTAGGACGCGGCAAATGAGAGCTGCGCGCGTGAATAGTCGGATCGGACGCAACTTGCGGCACTGGA
This sequence comes from uncultured Alphaproteobacteria bacterium, assembly GCA_963819915.1. Classification (GTDB taxonomy): domain Bacteria; phylum Pseudomonadota; class Alphaproteobacteria; order Rhizobiales; family Xanthobacteraceae; genus Pseudolabrys. The sequence goes on along the minus strand of CAWFXX010000004.1, from coordinate 113,680 downwards.
AGACCTCCGGATTACTGCCGCTTGATCTGCAATCGGCAGGCCAGCCACCGAAAACTAAAATTTATGTTCAAATTCAATAGCCTACAAAGAGGACGGGAGTCAGATCACGGGTTCCGTCCGGCACACCGCGGCCGCCAAAACGGCAAGATTTGCCGGGTGAATCGCCTCGCATTGCACGCGCCGCATCGCCACCTGTAGTAAGAAGAACCATGCGCAACAGCCTCGATCTCGACCGCCGGCCCCAGGACACCCGTGTCGTCGTCGCCATGTCCGGCGGCGTCGACTCCTCGGTGACGGCCGCGCTGCTCAAGGCGGAAGGTTACGACGTTGTCGGGGTGACGCTGCAATTGTACGACCACGGTGCAGCGATCCACCGCAAGGGCGCCTGCTGCGCGGGCCAGGACATCTACGACGCCCGCAGCGTCGCCGAACGTATCGGCATTCCGCACTACGTGCTCGACTACGAGACCCGCTTCAAGGAGGCGGTGATCGATCGCTTCGCCGAGAGCTACATTCACGGCGAGACACCGGTTCCCTGCGTCGACTGCAATATGTCGATCAAATTTCATGACCTCCTCATCACCGCGCGTGAGCTTGGCGCCGAAGTGTTGGCCACCGGGCATTATGTCGCTTCGCGGCGATTGCCGGATGGCGGGCGCGCGCTCTACCGCGCGCGCGACGAGGAGCGCGACCAAAGCTATTTTCTCTTTGGCACCACGCGCGAGCAACTCGACATCCTGCGATTCCCGCTCGGAGAACGAACCAAGGCGGAGACGCGCGAACTGGCGCGCCGCTTCGACCTCGCGGTCGCCGACAAGCACGATAGCCAGGACATCTGCTTTGTACCGTCAGGCCACTACGCCGATATCATCGAACGATTAAAGCCGGGCGCCGCGGAAGCCGGCGATATCGTCGATCTCGACGGCAAGGTGCTCGGCGGTCACTCGGGCATCATCCACTTCACCGTCGGTCAGCGCCGTGGCCTCGGTGTCGCAACCGGCACGCCACTTTACGTTGTACGGCTCGATGCCGAGAACCGCCGCGTCGTGGTCGGCCCACACGATGCCTTGCGCATGAGCCGCATCGTGCTGCGCGACGTGAACTGGATTGGCGATGGCGGCATTGATACAGCGCTTGCCGACGATCGGCGCGAGGTCTTCGTGAAGGTGCGCTCGACGCGGCCGCCGCAGGCGGCGTGGCTGCGGCACGGCGCGAATGGTTGCGAAGTCGAACTGGTCGACGGCGAGCATGGCGTATCGCCCGGCCAGGCATGCGTTTTTTACGACGCGGGCGAAGGTCAGGCGCGCGTTCTCGGTGGCGGTTTTATCAAGTCTGCGGTCGCGACGGCGGACTACCAGCGCGCCGGCGAAGTGCAGGTAGCAGCGACCGCGATGCGCGGTTAAGCTCGCTTGCATGGGGGCGGATATCGACAAATCGAGCGTCGAGCGCGCCTATGCGCGATGGGCGCCGGTTTATGACCTGGTCTTTGGCGCGGTCTTCGATGCAGGCCGGCGCGCCGCCATCGCAGCAGCGGAGCATGCCTGTGGTCCGGCCGGCGGCCGCATTCTCGAAGTCGGCGTAGGCACAGGGATTTCGCTGCCCGACTATGCGCGCACGAACCGACTTGTCGGCATCGATCTGTCCGAGCCGATGCTCCGCAAGGCGCATGAGCGCGTCATCGAACAGGACATTGCAAATGTGGAAGCGCTGGCGGTGATGGATGCCGAACGCATGGCACTACCCGACCACTCCTTCGATGTCGTGGTGGCGCAGTTCGTTATAACGGCGGTCCCCAATCCGGAAACGACGCTCGACGAATTTGCGCGCGTGATCCGGCCGGGCGGTGAAATCGTCCTGGTCAACCACATCGGGGCCGAGCAGGGCGCCCGCCGCGCGTTTGAAACTTGCTTTGCGCCTATTGCGCGACGGCTTGGTTGGCGGCCGGAATTCCGCTTTGGCCGCCTGAGCGCCTGGGCCGAGCGCCACGGCGGTGTCCGGTTAGTCGAGCACAGGCCGATGCCGCCGCTGGGACATTTCTCCCTGATCCGCTTCGAACGGCTGCGCACGCCGTAGGACGGAACTCTCGCTCCGGCCAAACCGTTATCTGGCCGCGCTGCAAGACGCGCGCGCAACAAGGGAGCGTGCGATGGTGCGTCATATCCGTATTCTTGGTCTGGCGGTTTCAGCACTGCTGCTGCCGGCGGTGTCGCTGGCGCAGGCTCCGCCACAGACAAAAACACCGGTTGCACCGAAGGCCGAACAGCTCGACCCCGATGCCTGCACGCATTCGGATACGCCGACCACGGTGGGGAAGGGCGGTGAGGCCGATGCGCAGCGGCAGGACGGAAAGGGCAATCTCAGCGACAAGCTTGCCCGCTCCGGTGGCGTGATTTGTCCGCCCGAACATGTCGAACTCCGAGATCAGGCAGCCGACCCCTCCGGGCGGCACGATGCCGGTCATCCCACCGCCGGGCAGCCCTGGTGGCGATCCCTCGGTTCAGCCGAAGTAACGGTCAGGGAACGGCTTTTTCGCCCGCTTGCTTGACAGTGTTTGCCGCCCCTCCCTATATCGCGCTCATTCCGGCACGTTGTTTTCGGAATGGCGGGGTAGCTCAGCTGGTTAGAGCAGCGGAATCATAATCCGGAGGTCGGGGGTTCGAGTCCCTCCCCCGCTACCAAATCCGATTTCCGGCGATCGATGACGATTTGGATGATTTTTCGACAATAAGTGCCGATTTTTTGGCGCTGTTATCGCCCCATCACAAGCATGTCAGCCACGGATTAAGCGGCAATTCGAGGTTGCCCCTGCCGCCATGCAATGGAACAATTGCACCCATAGATCGTCGTAATCCGTACGTACATCGACTGCCGAAGCCATTTGTATAGTCACGGAGGCTCCCTCATGGCGCGCACTGCAACGTCGCCGGCACCACGCGGTGGGCCGGCGCCGAAAGCGCGGCAGTCGGTAGATGAGGCTCGCGGCGCCTGGGTGCAGGCATTCCGGCGCGTGCGGGCAGAAACGGAAGCGCGCGCTGCGCATTTGTCAGCTGAAGATCAGATCGTGCAGTCGATGGCCGACGCGAGCCCGACGAAATGGCATCGTGCGCACGTCACCTGGTTCTTCGAGCAGTTTCTGCTTGTGCCGCACGATCCGTCCTACAAGATATTCGACGAGCGTTTTCCCTTTCTGTTCAACTCATACTACGTCGCGGCCGGTCCGCGGCATGCGCGGCCGCAACGCGGCCTGATCACGCGCCCAAACGGCGAGGACGTCGCGGCCTATCGCGCCCATGTAGACGCGGCCGTCGAGCGGCTGATCGAGCAGGTTCCGTCGGCCGATGCCGCGCGCGTATTCGAAATTGTCGAAATCGGGCTGCATCACGAGCAGCAGCATCAGGAGCTGCTCATCACCGATATCCTGCACGCCTTTGCGCAAAACCCCACAAACCCGGTTTACGATGAAAAGTGGCAAGCACCGCGCGCCACGCAAGGTCCGCGCGGCTTTGTCGACGTGTCAGCGGGTATTCACGCGGTGGGCGCCGACGGCAATGGCTTTTGTTTCGACAATGAGACGCCGCTGCATGATGAGCTCATTCCGCATGTGCGGATCGCGCGTCACCTCGTCACCAACGCCGAATGGCTCGAGTTCATCGCGGACGGCGGATACACGACACCGTCACTCTGGCTTTCGGATGGCTGGACGACGGTACAGGCGGAGGTCTGGCAGGCGCCCGGCTATTGGCGGCAGAAGGACGGTGCCTGGCACGTCATGACGCTGGCGGGCTTGAAACCCGTCGACCCGTCCGCGCCGGTCATGCATATCAGTTACTTCGAGGCTGAGGCCTTCGCGCGCTTTGCCGGCAAGCATCTGCCGAGCGAGGCGGAGTGGGAAGTTGCGGCGCGTGCCGGCGTCATCGCGGATGCGTTCGGCATCACTTGGCAATGGACGCGCAGTGCCTATCTACCTTATCCGGGCTATCGCGCTGCCGAGGGCGCGCTCGGTGAGTACAATGGCAAGTTCATGATCAGCCAGATGGTGTTGCGTGGCTCTTCGCTGGCAACACCGGAGGGGCATGAACGGCTGAGTTATCGCAATTTCTTCTATCCGCCCGCGCGCTGGCAGTTCACCGGATTGCGCCTGGCAGAATTCGTGTAAAGGGCGTCACCATGGTCGCAGCTGTCGCGCGCAAACATGTTCTGCAGCAAAGCGGGGACGCGTCGGCATTCAGGGTCGATGTGCTCGAAGGGTTGCGCGCAACGCCCAAGCAGGTGCCGGCGAAATATTTCTACGACGCTGCCGGCTCGCACCTGTTCGAGCGCATTACGGAACTGCCGGAGTACTATCCGACCCGCTGTGAAATGGAAACCTTGCGCCAGCATGCTGCGGACATTGTAAAGCTGATCCCGCAAAGCGCGGCGCTGGTGGAGTTTGGAAGCGGATCCAGCAAGAAAGCCCGCATCCTCCTGCGCGCGGCGCCGAAGCTGGCGGCTTACGTACCGGTCGATATTTGCAGAGAGATGATTGAGCAGGAAGCCATTGAACTGCGTGCCGACTTTCCTCAACTTAAGGTGCTTCCGGTCACTGCCGATATCTGCAAGCCGTTCGAATTGCCGGAAGAAGCCAGGCAGGCGCCAGCGCGTATCGGCTTTTTTCCCGGTTCGACAATTGGAAATTTCGAGCCGCACGAAGCTTCCGCTTTTCTGCGAAACGCCGCGACCATCCTTGGGGCCGGCTCGAAACTCATCATTGGCGTCGATCTGATCAAGCCGATCGAGGTGCTGAACGCGGCCTATAACGATGCCGCAGGCGTCACGGCCAAGTTCAATCTCAATCTGCTCACCCGCATCAATCGTGAGCTTGGCGGCACCTTCCGTCTCAATACGTTTGAACACCACGCCTTCTACAATCGCGAGCGTCATCGCATCGAGATGCATCTCGCCAGCATGAAGCGGCAAAAAGTGAAGGTCGCCGGCGAAACCATCGACTTCCGCGCCGGCGAAACCATCCACACCGAAAACAGCTACAAATACAGCGTTAAATCCCTTGCCGCGCTTGCGCGGGGGGTCGGCTGGCTGCCCGCCGGGTCGTGGACCGACGCCGACAAATATTTCTCCATTCAGGCTTTCACCTTCACCGGGTGACTTGCCTGAATTCATGCGCTAAGCCTTGCGCCGCCCCGCCGCAGCCCGGTGGGGCACAATCAGTTTAAGCAAGGCAGGATTCATGAAAATCGTCGGTTTTGAAGCCAATGGTGGCGCGCGTCTTGGCGTGGTCGAAGGCGACATCGTCATCGATTTGCAGTCCGCTGATGCGAACGTTCCGGTCGACCTCGGCGAAGTTTTGCGCCGAAGCAATGGCGATCTCAAATCGCTCGGTGATCTCGCAAAGAAGGCGCCGGCCTCGGCGCGGCGCCCGCTTGCCGGTCTGAAATTTGGTTTGCCGGTGGCGCGGCCAGGAAAAATAGTATGTCTCGGCCTGAACTACCTCGACCACGTCAAGGAAGGGCCGCAGAAAGATAACATCCCGAAATTCCAGTCGATCTTCTTTCGCATGTTGACGTCGATGGTGCCGCACCTGCAACCGATCATGCGGCCGCGCGTATCGATCCAGCTCGACTACGAAGCCGAGATGGTTGTCATCATCGGCAAACGCGTCAAGCATCTGACCCTTGCCAATGCATATGACTGCATTGCCGGCTACTCCTGCGCCAATGAGGGGTCGGTGCGTGAATATCAGCGCCACACCACGCAGTGGGGGATGGGCAAGAATTTCGACCGCACCGGCGGCTTCGGACCCTGGATGGTGACGGCCGATGACGTGCCACCCGGCGGCAAGGGCCTCAAGATCATGAGCCGGCTCAATGGCAACACGATGCAATCGGCCAACACCAACAGCCTTATGTTTCCGGTCGCGGAGTCGCTCGTCTATCTCACCGAGGGCATGACGCTGGAGCCCGGGGATATTATCCTCACCGGCACGCCCTCTGGGGTCGGCCACGCGCGCAAGCCGGAACCGGTATGGATGAAGGCAGGCGACACTTGCGAAGTCGAGGTTGAAGGCATCGGAATTCTGCGCAATCCGATCGAGGATGAGAAATAGCTGAAGCACCTCTTGGGAGGAGGTGCGTCCAAATGCTCAAAACAAAAAGTGGGAGGCTAGTCATGAAGCGCTTATGCGTTGCGACGGCCCTGGCGGCCGGCCTTTTCGTCGGCATTGCTGCGCCGGCCACTGCCGAGTGGCCCGCGGATAGGCCGATCCGCATTCTGGTGGGCTTCGGCGCCGGCGGCGGCACAGACATTGTCTCCCGCATCATCGCCCAACCGTTGTCGGAAGTGTTGAAACAGACGGTCGTGGTGGAGAATAAAGTCGGCGCCGGCGGAACGCTCGCGGCCGAGGCTGTCGCCCACGCGGACAAGGACGGTTACACCGCATTGATGACCAGTCCCGCCCACACAGTGTCGGCGGCGATGCTCAAGTCGATCCGCTACGACGCGGTCAAGGATTTCGCGGCGGTCTCATGGGTCGCCGACAGTGCCTTCGTCTTTGTCGCCCGCAAGAATTTTCCGGCCGACGACATCAAGGGATTGATCGCCCTGGCAAAGGCCTCACCCGGCAAGCTCAATTTTGCCGATGTCGGTGTCGGCTCGACCCAGAACTTCGCCGGCGAGTTGATGCGCCAAATGGCCGGCATCGATGTGAAGCACATCCCCTATAGCAACACGCCGGGCGTGGTTACCGGCCTGCTTTCGGGTGACGTCGATTATGGAGTTGAACTGGCGCATGCCGTACGCGGCCAAGTGGAGTCAGGCCAATTGAAGCTGCTGGCGGTCGGCTCGCCGGCGCGTTGGCCAACGATTCCCACCGTGCCGACGGTCGCCGAGTCCGGCGTGCCCGGCTACGCGGTGGTCGGTTGGTATGGCTGGCTCTATCCGGCCGGCACGCCGCAGACGATTGTCGACAAAACAAATGCGGCGCTCAAAGAGGTATTGTCGCGCCCCGATATTCGCGAGCAGCTCGAAAAGGTCGGCGCCGTGGTGCATCTTTCGACGCCAGCCGAATTCGGCAAACATATCGCCGCCGAAGTCGATAAATGGAAATCTGTGCGCGAGAAGGCCGGCATTGCGCAGCGATAGCGCGTTTAGTCCGTCGCACATCAGCAAAGGGTAAAGTGATAAAATGGCTGACAAACTGAACGTTCTGGTGATCTGCGGATCGCTTCGCAAAGGCTCATACAATGCCGCGCTTACGCGCGCGCTGCCGGGGCTGGCTCCCCCCGAAATAAATCTTGTAATGGCGCCTTCAATCGGAACGTTTCCGCTCTATAACGCCGACGTTCAGGACTCTTCCGGCTTTCCGGGGCCCGCCAATGATCTCGCGGCTGCGATCCGGGCAGCTGACGGCGTTCTGTTCGTGACACCGGAATATAACTGGTCGATGCCGGGAGTTCTGAAGAATGCGATCGACTGGCTCTCACGCATGAAGGAGCAGCCGTTCAAGGAAAAGCCGGTCGCCATACAGTCATGCTCGCAAGGCCCGCTCGGTGGCGCCCGCATGCAATATCACTGGCGCATGTCGATGACGTTCCTCAACGCCTTCATCTTCGGCACGCCGGAAATATTCGTCGGTAATGCCGCGACGAAGTTCGACAAGGACACGCTCGAACTGAAGGATCAGCCGACCAAGGACATCATCAAGACTTCAGCTCGCCGCCTTCGCGAAGTTCATTGCGCGCATGAAGGCGGGCGCCTAACCCGCCGCCTGCGCGCGTTTCGGGAAGATCTGCGGGCGCAGCTTTGGGTGGCTGGCCATCATCTTTGGCGCGTAGGGCGCCTCGGCGCCGAGCTCCTCGGCCGCGTGCCAGGCCCAGCGCGGATCCCACAGCGCCGCACGGCCGATGCAGATGAGATCGGCTTTGCCTTGCGCCACAATGTCTTCCGCCTGCTGGAATCCGGCGATCAGCCCGACCGTCATGGTCGTGATACCGGATTCCTTCTTCACCTTCTCGGCAAACGGCACCTGGTAGCCGGCGGATAGCGGAATCTTCTGCTGTGGCGAGAGCCCGCCGGTCGACACATCCATATAATCGAGACCGCGCTTCTTGAGTTCTTTCGCGAGCACGACGGTTTCCTCCGGCGTCCAGCCGCCGTCGACCCAGTCGGTGGCGGAGACGCGCATGCCGATCGGCTTTTGTTCGGGCCATGCGGCGCGCACGGCCTCGTACATTTCGATCGCAAAGCGCATGCGATTTTCGAGCGAGCCGCCATACTCGTCGATGCGCTGGTTCGAAATCGGCGACAGGAATTGGTGCGCAAGATAGCCGTGGGCGGCGTGCAGTTCGACAACGTCATAGCCGATACGGTCGACGCGCTTGGCGGCCGCGGCAAATTCGCCAAGGACGCGTTTGATGTCGTCTTTGGTCATGGCATGCGGCACCGCCCAGCCGGCATCATAGGGGATCGCGGACGGCGCTTCCGGCGTCCATGCGTCCGGCCCTTCGAGGATCGGCTTGCCGCCGGCGGCCGGTGGGGTGGTCGGGCTCTTGCGTCCGGCATGCGCAAGCTGCACGCCAAGCTTGGCTACGCCATATTGGCGGCAGAAATCATGAATGCGCTTGAGCGCGGCTTCGTTCTCATCCGAATACATGCCGGCGCATTTCGGCGAGATACGTCCTTGCGGATTGACGTTCGTCATCTCGCACATCACCAGGCCGGCGGCGCCCAACGACATATTGCCGAGATGCATCAGGTGCCAGTCATTCGCGGAGCCGTTGTTGGAGTTGTACTGGCACATCGGCGAGACCACGACGCGGTTGGGCAGGGTCAGCCCACGCAAGGTGATCGGAGAGAACAGGACGCTAGCCATCGGGACAACTTCCTTTCAGTGCGGAGACTTCAAAGACCGGTGTGATATGCGTGCATCGCAACGACCAGACAGCAGATCGCCCAGAACACACAGTATTCAATGCCGCCGATCACCCAGATCCAGCTTTTCGTGACTTTGTAGGTCGCGGCGGCGGCGACCAGCAGATGGATGAAGGCGACGAATGCGACATATTGTAGATAGATACCGAAAAACAACCCGATGAAGAGCACGGTTTCGATTGCGCCGGAAATATACATCCAGGTGGCCGGCGGCTTGAACCCCGCCTTGACGAAAAACTCGAGCGTCGCCGGCACCGTGATCTTGCCGATAATATGGGGGATGAAGAACACGGCGCAAACAATGCGCAGGATATTGAACTCATTGAGCAGATTGAACTTGTCGGCAAGCGACATGGTGACCGTTCCCCCCGAAGCCTTTTCTTGAGGCGGAAAATCGCACTTCTTGGCGCGTGCCACAAGCACAGCCGCACTCCCTCTCCCCGTTGGGGAGAGGGTTGGGGTGAGGGGGAACGTGACTTTCGATTGTCCCTAACCCCTCACCCGGATCGCTTCGCGATCCGACCTCTCCCCATGGGAGAGGTGAAGCGAGCCCGCAGTGCTCGCCAAAATGACGACAGCCTCACAGCTTCTTACCCTTGAGCCAGGCTTCGCCCTTGGCGTAAAGCGCATCGAGCGGTGGTCCATCGAGGCCGGGCAATTCGTCCTTGATCTTGTAACCGATCCTGCTTTGCAAATAAGCGAGATGGCGGTAGCCCTCGGGGAATTGAGCCAACAGCGTCTTGTCGAGCGAAAGTTTTGCGTCCGGTTCGACCGGGTCGATGCGGTCCTTCTCGTAAGCAAGCCGGCGCAGCACGATGCCCCATTTGCCTTTGCGCTTTTCCAGAAAATCGTAAAAGCGCCCGCTGCAAACGACGTCGCATAAAACGCCATCAACTTTTGCGCGCTGCGAGATCGTCATCTTGGTCTGGGCGATTGCGCGTTTGCCTTTGATGTCGATGCTCATGCCACCCAGCATGTGCATGATGCGAACGCCGCGGTCATAGCCTTCCTGGCTGACGCGGATGAATTCTTCGAAGGAGCCTTGAAACCACGTCGCCCACATCTGGCCGTCCTTGTGCCAGACGGTGCGAAAGCGATCCCACATGCGGGCATCGCGCCAGAGCACCCAATTTTCGATCAGGGCCCGGATCGCCAATTCATCGGCTGTAGTGCGTGGCACGGTAGCCTCCCTGTCATGGCCGGCACTCGGGTCCGACCTTCGGTCGGCCCGAGCACAAGCCTTGTGCCGGCCATCCCGCTTAGGTAGGCACATTGCTGGCCTAAGCGAGATCGCCGGGTCAAGCCCGGCGATGACAAATTGAGGGATTCGAACATGGCACGGCTAGCCGGCAAAACCGCAATTGTGACCGGCGGTGCGAAAGGCATCGGCCGGCATTATTCGCAAGCGCTCGCGGCCGAGGGCGCGCGCGTGATGATCGCGGACATCGTCGACGGCCGCGAGCTTGCCGAAGAAATTGCGGGACGCCACGGCACAAATTCGGTGGCGAGTATCAAGTTCGACGTTAGTGACGAGAAAGCGGTAAAGGGCCTGGTCGCGCAGACAATCGAACGCTTTGGTCAGATCGATGTGCTGGTGAACAATGCGGCGCTCTATTCGACGCTGAAGCCGAGAAACTTCAACGAGTGGGACCCGGACGTGTGGGACCGGGTCATGGCGATCAACGTACGCGGGCCTTATCTGATGGTGCGTCATGTCGCACCGCATATGATCGCGCGACGCACGGGCAAGATCATCAATATTGCCTCAGGTGCGGCGTACAAGGGCGTGCCGCGCATGCTGCCCTATGTGACGTCCAAGGGCGCGATGCTCGCCTTCACGCGCTCGCTGTCACGCGAGCTCGGCGAATATGGCATTGCCGTGAATTCGTTGTCGCCTGGCTATATCCTCAGCGATACCGGGCTCGAAAATGCCACCCATGTCGAGGAAGAACGTCTGCCCGTGCGCAATAGCCGTGCCTTCAAGCGCGATGCCTATCCGGAAGACCTGCTCGGCGCGCTTGTATTTCTGGCCTCGAGCGATAGCGATTTCGTGACCGGGCAATCGATCGTGGTGGACGGCGGGTCGGTCAATAACTAGCTGAAGTTACGCGGGCCAGACAGTTTCGCCACGCCGCCGGATGCGGTATAGTAGTTGCAAATCTAACTAACTCCCCAAGGAGCGTCGCATGACCCTCGCCATCTCGCCGGAAACCGTTCCAGGCGCCGAAGCACAATGTGCAGGCGGCGCGGAAGGCCTATTACGACAAGATCGCCAAGTTCAACATGACGCCGCTCTGGGAGGTGCTCAAGGACCTGGTGACGCCGGAGCCGCGATCCATCCTCCAGCCGACCTTGTGGAAGTTCAACGACGTAAAGGGGCTGATGCTGGAGTCCGCCGATGTCATCAGCGCCGAGGAGGCCGAGCGTCGTGTGCTCGTCCTGGAAAATCCCGGCGTGCCGGGCAAGTCGCGCATCACCAATTCGCTGTACGCCGGCATCCAGTTGATCATGCCGGGCGAGATCGCCGACGTGCATCGCCATGTCTCGTCCGCCATCCGCTTTGTGCTCGAAGGCGAAGGCGCCTACACCGCGGTTGAAGGCGAGAAGACGGCGATGAAGCACGGTGACTTCATCATCACCGCCAACTGGGCGCCGCATGACCACGGCAATCCCGGCAAGCAGCCGGTGATGTGGCTCGACGTTCTCGACATGCCGACGGTCAATCATTTTGAAACGTCGTTTGGCGAGCACTACGACGAGAAGATGCAGAAGACCAACCACGCCGATGGTGACTCGTTTGATCGCTACGCCTCCGGTGTGCTGCCGGATGGCGCTCCCGCGCACCTCAATCGTTCGCCGGTCATCAACTATCCGTATGCCAAGATGCGGCCGATCCTCCAGCGGCTGAAGGACACCGGCGACGTCGACAAACGTCACGGTGCGCGCGTGCGTTACGCCAACCCGATCAACGGCGGGCCGGTGCTGCCGACCATGGGTGCAAACCTTGCGCTGTTGCCGAAGGGCTTCAAAGGCGAGCCCTACCGCTCGACGGACGGCACCATCTTCGCGGTTGCCGAAGGGCAGGGCACCACCATCGTCGATGGCAAGACCATCGAATGGGGCGTCAACGACGTCTTCGTAGTGCCGCCATGGAAGCGCTATTCGCACACCGTCACCGGCGGCGATGCGGTGCTGTTCTCGATTTCCGATCGCCCGGCGCAGGAAGCGCTCGGCATCTGGCGCGAAGGGAACTGAGCGCCGAGCTCGTTCACGAAAATTCATCCGGTCTTCCCCGCGCAAGCGGGGATCCAGGGCATCAGTTTTGTGACTCTGCGATCTTGCCCCGGATTCCCGCGTTCGCGGGAATCGAGCGGAGGTGCAGGAGGATTTCAATGCAAATGCAGCAATTGACCGCCGGCCGCGGTGCGCTGACGGCAGTACGCACAGGTGAAGGGCGCGATCTTGTGGTGCTGCATTCCCTGCTCGCCGATCGCCACGCCTTTGACCCGGTTTTGCCGGCGCTCGCTGCGAAAAATCGCGTCACACTAATAAATCTGCCGGGCTTTCACGGATCCCAGCCGGCGATGCTTGCCCTGATGGATGCCTATCTCGCCGTGATCGAGGACGGATTCGAGGAATTTGGCATCGGCAAAGATTCCGTCTTGATGGGCAATGGCTTCGGCGGGACTGTCGCGCTGGCCTTTGCGCTGGCGCATCCCGAGCGGATATCCAAACTGGTGCTCAGCGATGCGGCCGCCAGCTTTCCGCCACAGGGGCGCGAGGCCTTTGCGGTTATGGCAGACAAGGTTGCCGCAGGTGGTCTCGGGAGCATTGCCGAAATCGCCGCCAAGCGGGTCTTTTCGCCGGCTTATCTCGCGGCACATCCGGATAAAATTGAAGAGCGAAAAAAAGTCCTGCTCGATATTGATCCCAAGGCGTTTCAAGCGGCGTGCAAAATCTTGCAGGAAACAGACCTGGTGCCATTGCTGCACCATCTCAAGGTGCCGACGCTTGTGGTGTGCGGTGAGTTTGACCAGGCAACGCCGCCCGCTCTCAACAAACAGATCGTCGAGAAGGTTGCCGGCGCGCGCTACGTTGAATTGCCCGGTTGCGGCCATTGCCCGCCGCTCGAGCAGCCGGAGCAGTTCCTGGCAGCGATCAAGGACTTCGTCGGCCTGTAGCTATTCCTTGCGGTCGAACCGTCGGATCTCGACTTTGTCCCAGACGCCGTTTTTGTGGAACGGATCGGCGTGACTGAATTTTTCCGCCGCGGCGCGATCGGGCGCTTCCAGAACGATCAGACTGCCGATCGCGCTTGCTCCGTCGTCCGACACCAGTGGGCCGCCAACGGTGATGGTTACGCCGTAGTCTTTCGCGCTCTTGAGATGGGCGATATGCGCGCCATGGACGGCCTTGCGCTTGTCGGCAGCGGCCGGATTGTCGAGTGTGAAAACTGAAAACAGCATTCCTGCCTCCTGATTAGTCGAGCGCCGCGAGCACCGCTTTGGCGATAGCCGCCGTGCCATCTTTGCCGCCGTATTCCATCGGCTTGATTCCGCCGGAATAGGCCTTGTCGATCGCGCGCTCGATCCGCTGCGCGGCATCCGCCGCGGGTTGATGATCGTGTTTGTCGGCGAGCCAGTCGAGCATCATAGCCGCAGACAATATCATTGCCGTCGGATTGGCCTTGCCCTGGCCCATGATATCGGGCGCGGTGCCATGGCACGGCTGGAAAACAGCATGTTTATCGCCGATATCCGCGGACGGCGCGATCCCGAGACCGCCGATCAAGCCCGCGGCAAGGTCGGAGAGAATGTCGCCGAACATGTTCTCCATTACCATCACGTCGAAATCCCAGGGCTTCTTCACCATCAGCGCCGCACAGGCGTCGACATAAAGCATATCGGTTTTGACGTCGGGAAATCTCGTTTTGCGCTCGGCGAATATGTCGCGCTGCCAGTTGAAGGCCTTGAACACATTGGCCTTGTCGACGAGCGTGAGGCGGCCCGGACGGCCACGCTTCTTGCGCCGCTCCGCCAGCGTGAGCGAAAAATCGAAAAGCCGTTCGGTGGTCTTGCGGGTGACGACGAGCGTCTCACGCGCCTCGTCATGTGTCGTGACACCTTTGCCCATCGATGCAAACAGGCCCTCGGTCAATTCGCGGATCAACACGAAGTCGATGCCTTTCTCCTGTGCGCCGACGATCGGGCTCGGCACGCCGGGGACCAGCCGCGCCGGCCGCACGCCGGCATAGAGGTCGAAGATAAATCGCAATTCGACCTGCGGCATGATTTCGGTATTGTCCGGATAACGCACGCTCGGCAGTCCGCAGGCGCCGAGTAAAATGGCGTCGGCCTCCTCGCACAGCTTGATGGTCGTCTCCGACATCGACTTGCCGGTCGCTTTGTAATGCTCGGCGCCGGCAGGAGCTTCCGTAAAATGAAATTTGAGGCTCGGTGTCGTGGCCTCGATCCGGTGGAGGATGTCGAGTGTCGGCGCCATCACCTCATGGCCGATGCCGTCGCCCGGCAGAACAGCGATATGGAACGCGGTGTTGGCGGACATGATTTGTTTCCGGCTAGAGCGTGCGCTAATGAATATGGAATAAGCGGTGACCGCAAGACACCCTCAGCTCATTCCTGCGAGGATGGGTGCAAGGAGATTGAACGAATGCCGCGTTTTGCCGCCAACCTCGGCTATCTCTTCACCGAGCGCCCGCTGCTCGAAAGGATCGACGCGGCGGCCGCGGCAGGCTTCAAGGCGATCGAGCTGCAATTTCCTTACGACGTCCCGGCCTCGGCAGTGAAGGCCGCAATCGAAAAAAACAAGCTCACGATCCTCGGGCTGAACACGCCGCCAGGCTCGGTCGAGGGCGAATTTGGTTTTGCTGCCGTTCCGGGACGCGAAAAGGATTGGGAGGCGTTGTTCTCACGCGCCCTGGAGTACGCGAGTGCCATAGGCGCGAGCGCGATCCATTGTCTCGCAGGCAAGGTTGCGCCCGAGCAGCGTCCGGCCGCCGACAAGGTATTCGCTGCCAATCTGGCAAAGGCCGCTGATCTCGCCGGGCCAAAAAACATTACGTTGTTGATCGAGCCGATCAATGCGCGTGACCGGCCGAATTATTTTCTTAATCACGTTGAACACGCTGCCGATGTGATCGCAAAATCCGGCAAAGCCAACATCCGGATGCAGTTCGATTTTTATCACGTGCAGATTGTCGGTGGCGATCTGATCCATCGGCTGGAAAAATTTTTGCCGGTCATTGGGCATCTGCAATGTGCCGCCGTGCCATCGCGTCACGAGCCTGACGAGGGCGAGGTGAATTATCCGGCGGTTTTCGAGGCGGTGGATCGCGTCGGCTACAAGGGCTGGATCGGTGCGGAATACCGCCCGCGCGCCCGGACCGAGGATGGTTTGTCCTGGGCGCGCAACTATGGCGTGGTTCCGCTCCGTTAACGGCCTCTTAGGCATCAAACTTCTTGGAAACCAATGCTTTTTGGCTTTTCGTCAGAACTAGCCGTTGCTAGATTGGCGCCATGTGGGGACGCAAGGACGTGAAATCGGAAGTGGCGGAAACACAAACTCCGCTGAAGGATGCCGTGCGCGAGGCCCGCATCGAAGCGGCCGAGCGTTCCGCTGTCGTTGTCGACTTGCGAGATGCGGATGTAGCCCGGCTCGAATTGCTCAATGAGGCTCTCGAGCCGCTGTTCAAGGATATTCCGAGCGGCGTCGAATTGTTTGATCGGGGCATCAGCCGCGGCGATATCCCGCGCCTGTGGGTCGATGTTGTTGCGCATGTCGAGATGGGTCGCGACAAGCGACAGTACCGTTTCGTCCAGGACACGCGCTATGGCCGTGCGGTCCTCGCGGAATCCTACGAAGCGCCTGTGCTGGCCGACGCGATCAAGCGCTACGTCGCGCGTCGGCTGGTCGAGCGCGAGCGGGCGCTCGCCGACGATGCCGGACGCGGCAACGCGCATCTGGTGCTCGGGCACGAACGGCGCCACAGGCGCTGGCAGTCCGTTCGGACTTTCGTGCTTGGCGTTGTCGTCGGCGTCATCGCGCTGGTTGCGCTGGCTCTGCTCGCCAATCCTCATCCCTAGCCAAGCAACATAAATCGCTTTTGTTGCGCGACCTCACCCGATGAATTGAGGCCGCGCGAAATCAGTTCGCACCGCCAGGCGCCGCGCATGCCGTCGATCCGGTAGAGATTGTACGCTGCACTGTCTCGAGCGGCGCCGGGCGCGGTTGATGCCGAAGGAACCCCGACGGCCGGCACGCGCGTCCCATCCGGTCCATGCAGCCAATTGACCATGTGCAGATGGTCGTGGCCGTGCAGCAGCAATTCCGCGCCATGATCGGCGATGATCCGTTTGAGCACCGGAGCGTCGAAAAGACGCTTGTGTTGAGCGGCCTCTGTGACCGGCGGGTGATGGATCAGAATAATGCGGAACAGGTCTTCGTTTCTGAATTCTTTCAGCGTGGCTGTGAGTGCGATTAGCTGTCTGGTTCCGAGCCAACCGGTCGCCAGGAATGGCGCCGTCGGCACGCCGGTTGAAAGGCCAATCAGCACGATGTTGTTGCGCCGGCGCACGAAGGGAAACCCTTCAGCGCCGTCGTCATCACACATGTACGGGCCCCACTGGCGTGCGGCGTAATTGGCGGCCTCGCGCACGTAAACATCGTGATTGCCGGGCACGACTGTCACATCGTGGGCCGTCCCGAGCCGTTCCAGCCAGTCCCGTCCACGTGGAAACTCCGCAGCAAGGGCGATATTTGTGAGGTCGCCTGTTACGGCAATGTGGTCGGGCGATTGCGCTTTGACGTCCGCAACGATGGCGGCGAGCGCAGCGGGATCATGGATAAAACGCCGCTTGCGTTGCCAATTGACATAGCCCGTCACGCGCTTGCCGATGAGCTCGGTCCAGCGCGGCGCCGGCAATGGCGCGAGATGCGGATCGGAAAGATGGGCGAGCGTGAACATCGTTGCGGGAGTAACCCGCTATGCACTGCCAATCAATATGCCCGCGATGAATACCAATACGCCACCCACTACGACCTGGAACGCGGCTTGCAGGAACGGCGTGTCCATGAACCGGGTCCGAATCCAGGAGATGGCCGCGAGTTCAATCGCGACAACCGCGATGGATACGGACGTTGCGGTGACGAAATGCGGAATGAGGTAAGGCAAGGTATGGCCGAGCCCGCCGATCGCCGTCATCACTCCGCAGACGGAGCCGCGTAGCCAAGGCGTGCCGCGGCCGGTGAGCGAGCCGTCGTCGGACAGCGCTTCCGCAAAGCCCATGGAAATGCCGGCGCCGATCGAGGCCGCCATGCCGACCAGAAAGGTCGCCCAGGTGTCATGAGTGGCGAAGGCAGCCGCAAACAGCGGCGCCAGCGTCGACACGGAGCCGTCCATCAAACCGGCGAGGCCCGGCTGCACATATTGCAGCACGAACATGCGTCGGGCTGTCTCGTCTTCCTTCTCGCGGGCGCCCTTGGTGAGAATCAATTCGCTGAGCTTGTGTGCGAGGCTTTCGTGACCGGCTTCGGCTTCCGCAAGCTCAATCAGCAATTGGCGCACGGAGGCGTCACGCGCCGTTTGCGCCGCCTTGCGATAGAAGCGCTCTGCCTCGAATTCCATGTTCTCGGCAAACTTGCGTACGTCATCGAGTCCGAGCGGACGCATGAGCCAGAGGGGAGACGACGTGTGCTGGATGAACCCCTTAACGTCCTGGCGGCGGATCAGCGGCAGATATTCGCCGAATTTCTTGCGGTAGAGATCGAACAGCATTGTGCGGTGATGCACCTCTTCTTCCGCCATCTCGTCGAAAACCTTGGCGGATGAGGGAAATTTCTCGCGTAGGCCTTCGGCAAAACCGCGATAGATGCGGCTATCCTCTTCTTCGTTGGTAATGGCGAGCGCCAGAACTTCCTGTTCGGTCAAGTCGGCAAATCGTTTCACTGGCAGTCCTCTGAGATCACTTGCTGGCCGGTTTATGCCATATACTGAAGCCATTCTAAACGATGGGCTGTGATTTAACAGCGATTCGTCAGCGTGCTGGAATAATCTGAATAGGTCCGTGGCAAAGGAGAGCGCGTTTGCAACGCTTGCGCCGAAAGTTCGAGCCAATGATCCGGCGCGTCATGCACTTCTACTGGCGGTTCTCGCGTGGGGCAACGCTAGGCGTTCGTGGCATGGTCATCGACGGGGCCGGCCGGATTTTCTTGGTCAAGCATTCTTACGTTGACGGCTGGCATTTGCCAGGTGGAGGCGTAGAGACCGGCGAGACTTTGCTTGAGGCGCTGACGCGTGAGCTGGCCGAAGAAGGCAACATTCTGCTTGGCAGCACGCCCCAGCTTTACGCGCTTTATTTCAACAAGCGGACGTCGCGGCGCGACCATGTGGCGCTGTTTATTGTCCGCGACTTCCGTCAGGACGGGCATCCGCAGCCCAACCATGAAATCATTGAACACGGCTTCTTCGCGCTCGACGCCCTGCCGGACGATGCCAGCCGCGCGACCCTCGCCCGCGTTGCAGAGGTCCTGGGCGGTGCTGCGATCAGCGAACTATGGTGAGCCAGAAATGTTGCGACGGTCGACTTAGCCGGGAGGTCATCGATGCCAGCGAAAGATTGGCTACCGGCCTCCGTGCGTGCGGCGGCAATCGACCGCAAGCTGAAATCTGGCGAGTCGCTGTTCAGACTTGGCGACAAGACGGCAGGCCTGTGCGAAGTCATTGCCGGACGGGTGCGGCTCGCACGTGTGGATCGTTCGGGGCACGAAATTGTTCTTCACGTCGCGGGCCCCGGCGAGACCCTCGCGGAGGCCTCTCTTTTTTCTCCCGAGTATCATTGTGACGCGATTGCAAGCACCAACGCGACGGTACGCGTGTATCCCAAGCGCGAAGTGTTGACTGCATTCGAGCGCGATCCGAAAGCGGCCAAAGCCTTTTCCGCAACACTTGCTCGTCAGGTCATGAATCTCCGGACCCGCATCGAACAGCGCAACATCCGCTCGGCGCGGGAGCGCGTGTGGCACTATCTTGTCCTCAATGTCGGGGCCGACGGCCGTACTGTCGAACTTCACCGGACGCTGAAAGATATTGCCGCTGAAATTGGGCTTACTCATGAGGCGCTGTACCGCGCTGTGGCCGCGCTCGAGCGTGGGGGCGCGGTCAGGCGGGGCCGCAACAAAATCACACTTGTGCGCCGCGTATGATTTCGATCATACGGGTCTTTCGCCCTTCAAGTTATGCAGGCATCAGGGGCTTAACGAGAAAGAAGGCTCTCGATGTCGAAATTTCCCTGGAAGACAACAATTGCCGTCTCTGCGGTTCTTGCGGCAACCGTTTACGCATACGCGCAGATCTCCTCCGGCGGACCGATGGGCATGCACGGGCGGATGGCGCAAGGCGGGATGGACGGATCTATGGCCCAGATGCACCAGCAGATGATGCAAGGCCAAATGTCACAAGGCGGCATGCACGACGGTATGGGCCAAGGCATGCATGGTGGCATGCAAGGTGGAATGCAAGGTGGAATGGGAATGCACAGCGGCGGCATGCACGGTCAACAATCTGGCGCGCTCCGCGCGCCTACAATGCCGGGTCAGGATGCCTTTGGCACCATCCAGGAAGTCGTCCAAATCCTGCAGGCCGATCCGGCGACCGATTGGTCAAAGGTAAACATCTCCTCGCTGCGTCAGCATCTCATCGACATGGATGAAGTGACGCTGCGCGCAAAAGCGGCCGATCGAGTACTCGATAATGGCATTGAGATTGCGGTGACCGGCGAGGGTCGCACCCTGGAAGCGATCAAGCGCATGGTGCCGGCGCACGTCAGCGAGCTGCGCGAGATTGGCTGGAACGCAAAGAGCGAAGACCTCTCAAACGGCGTGAAACTCACTGTCCTTGCAAGCGAGAATCAGCCACTCGCGAAGCTCAAGGCGCTCGGCTTCATGGGCATCATGGTGCAAGGCGCGCATCACCAGCCGCACCATCTGATGATGGCCAAGGGTGAGTTTACGATGCACTGAGGCGCGGCGAAGCTCGGCAGCCTACCGGAACCGCGCCCGATCGTGCGGCGCGGCAAAATCGAGTTGCGGCCCGACCGGAACGACGCCGGTCGGGTTCACCTGGCGCTGGCTGCCGTAGTAGTGCCGCTTTATCTGCTCGATGCTCACGGTCTCGGCCACGCCCGGCACCTGATAGAGGTCACGCAGGTAATTTGACAGGTTCGGGTATTCGTAGATGTGGCGCCAGTTACATTTGAAGTGTGAGTAATAGACGGCGTCAAATCGGATCAACGTGCAGAACAGGCGCCAGTCGGCCTCGGTGATCGCGTTGCCGGTCAGGTAGCGGTTCTGCGACAGGATCTGTTCGATTTCCTCGATCGCGTCGAAGACATTGCGAAACGCCTGCTCGTACGCCGCCTGCGATGTTGCAAAGCCAGCGCGATAGACGCCATTGTTGATGTTCGGATAGATGAGGTCGTTCAGCTTGTCGATTTTTGTGCGCAGCGGTTCGGGATAGTAGTCGATGTGAACATTGGTGAAGGCATCGAACGACGAATTGAGCATGCGAATGATTTCAGACGATTCATTGTTGACGATTGTCTTGCGTTTTTTGTCCCATAACACCGGCACGCTGACACGGCCGGTGTAGCGCGGGTCGGCGAGCAGGTAGACTTCCGACAATTTGCTCTTGCCGTTTGCCGTATCGCCGCTCGAGCCTTCGCTCACGTTGAACGTCCAGCCGTCCTTGAGCATGTCAGGCGAGACAGTCGACATCGAGACGACGTTTTCGAGCGCCTTCAGCTTGCGAAAAATGATGGTCCGATGCGCCCAGGGACACGACAACGAGACGTAGAGATGATACCGGCCGGCCTCGGCGGCATAGCCGTCTTCACCCGATGGCCCGGCGCTGCCGTCCGGCGTGACCCAGTTACGAAAGCGGGTCGCCGGTCGAATGAAGTGGCCATCTTTGGTGCGCGAAACATCATCCTGCCATACGCCGTCGACCAGAAGTCCCATGCCGCTCTCCTTAACCCTTGTTCTGCTTCATTTAGGCGGTCGCGACGCTTTACGCCACCGGCGATGGACCGGAATCGGAGCCAAATGCTAAGCGGCAGCGCCTGAACGGATAATTTCAAGTCCATGAGCGAACCAGCACTGACCATTTTGCCCGAGACCGCCGCCGACGACGCCGGCGATCGAGCGGCTGCACGAGCGCACCTTTGGTCCGGGCCGCTTCGCGCGCACCGCATTTCGGATCCGCGAGGGCAGGGGGCACACCCTCGATCTATCGTTCACGGCGCGAATTGGGACGCTGCTGGTCGGTTCCGTGCGGCTCACGCCGGTCTGCATTGGCGATACGCCGGCACTTCTGCTTGGCCCGCTCACTGTCGAGCCGCCTTTCCGTTCGCATGGGGTTGGTACGGCGCTGGTCAAGCGCGCACTGAAAGAGGCTCAGGCGGGCGGCCACAAGCTCGTCGTATTGGTTGGCGATGAGCCCATCTATGCCAAGTCCGGCTTCAAGCGCATTCCGAAGGGCCAGGTGAAGATGCCTGGCCCGGTCGATCCGGCAAGGCTTCTTGTCGCCGAACTAGCGGCCGGGGCCTTCGAAGGCGTCTCAGGGCTGATCCGGCCTGATTGGGAAAAATAATCAGCGGCCTTCCCTGGCCCACGTTGCCGCAAGTGAGCCGACCAGCAGCAGCAGGCCAATCAGGCCGGCAAAGACGGGCAGCACACCGATACCGCGCACCACGCTGACGTCGCGCATCTTCAGTCCGATCCAGTCGTCGCCCTTGAAAGTCGTGCTAGTCCGCACCGGTACAATGCGCGGCAGATTGAGAGCGCTACCGTCCGCGATCCGTCGTGCGTCGCCTCCCGTCGCGTTGGCGAGCGGACGAAGAACGTCGGTGGTGGACGTGACCTCGGCGAATTCGCGCGGATTGGCCGGGCCGACATTGGCAAGCGCGGTGAGTTTGCCGTCGGTCGCGCGCCAGAGGCCGAGCTCGTTGGCAGAAACGGATGTGCGCCACAGGCCCGGTTCGACGGCCTGCAGGTCCAGCGTGCGGGTCGCGCCGGTCGGAGAGGTGAGTGTCAGTTGATTGACCGTATCGGCCATCGTCTGCCGCTGAACAGTCACATCGCGGCCATGCACGATCAGACGCAGCGCTTCTTCCTCGAGTTCAGGTTGCTTCATGAGCCAGTGCGAAAGCCGCCGCAACAAATCGAGGTGCGGCCCGCCACCTTCATAGCCGCGCGCCCAAAGCCAGATGTGGTCCGACAACAGCAACGCGACACGGCCTTCGCCTTCGCGTGCCAGCACGAGCAGCGGCTTGCCGTCGGGACCCTGCATCACATTGGTGCCGGTGCTGTGCTTGATATCGACCAGCCGGAACCAATGGCTCCAGTGCGGGGGATCGGTCTCTGAACCTTCAAGATCGCGCGTGACCGGATGGCGGTGTCCGGCTTCCGTGAGCTGCGCCTGAAAGCTGCGCTCCGTGACTTCGCCGGTTGGCTCGGCGGGCAGGATACCGTCGAGCGGTGTTCGCCAGATGCTGGTCGGACTGGCATAATCGGGGCCGGCCGCAATAAGAACGGCGCCACCGTCACGCACATATTTCGCGATATTCTCGAAATAAATGAGGGGCAAGACGCCCTGCCGCGCGTAGCGGTCAAAGATGATGAGCTGGAATTCGCCGATCTTCTGCTGGAACAACTCGCGCGTCGGGAACGCAATCAACGAAAGTTCATTGATCGGCGTTCCATCCTGTTTTTCAGGTGGGCGCAAAATCGTGAAGTGAACCAGATCAACTGACGCGTCCGACTTGAGCAAATTTCGCCAGGTGCGCTCGCCGGCATGCGGCTCGCCGGAGACCAGCAGCACGCGCAACTTGTCGCGTACGCCGTCGATGGAAACGACGGCACGGTTGTTGACTTGCGTGAGTTCTCCTTCGAGCGGGGCAGCCTCGATTTCGATGATATTCGGCCCGGCGTGAGGAATGGGCACATTGAATTTGATGTCCGAATGGGTCGTCACGACGCGCTTTTCCAGCACCTCGCCGTCCCGCCGCACCGTAACCTCCGCGGAGCCGGCTTTGGCGCCCTGGTCCTCGACGCGGAAGCCGACGGTCTGCGATTGTCCGACAATGCCGAAACGTGGCGTCTGCGTGAGGACGACGCGCCGGTCAACTTCGTCCGGGTGACCTGTGATCAATGCGTGGACCGGCGCCGCAAAACCCAGCGCCGAGGCATCGGCCGGCACATCGTGAACCCGGCCATCGGTGATCAGGATGGCGCCGGCAACACGGTCAGGGGGGACGTCGGCAAGCGTAGACGACAGCGCCGAAAAAAGCTTGGTGCCGTCGGTTTCGCCGTCGGCGGCGCCGGCTTCAGCGACACGAACTTCAAGGCCCGGAATGCGCTTGAGCCGCTCGGTGAGCGCTGCGCGCGCCGCATCGGTCTGCTGCGTGCGGTCGCCGAAATTCTGGCTCGGGCTCTTGTCGATGATAACCGCCGCGACCGACGGAATCGGCTCGCGATCCTCTCGCGTCAGCGACGGGTTGGCGAGTGCGAGCACCATCAGGCCCAGCGCCAGAGCACGCAGCGGCGCTCCACGGTTGCGCGCGATGAGCAGAAGCAATGAGATCGCGACGGCGACGGCAAATCCAGCCCACACGACGTAGGAGGGCACCAAGGGAGCAAATGAGATGCCGAGGTTCACGCGATGGCTCTCCTACTGCCCCAGCCGTTCAAGCAACGCCGGGATGTGCACCTGATCGGCCTTGTAGTTGCCGGTCAGCGCGTACATCACGATGTTGACGCCGGCACGAAAGGCGAATTCGCGCTGGCGCGCCTCGCCGGGGACAAGCGGCAGCATTGGCTGGCCGTCCGGGCGCATGGCCCAGGCGCCCGCGAGATCGTTCGACGTAATCAGGATCGACGACACGCCATCACCTGCGCGCGCTGGACGGTTGGGCTCTTCGTCTTCGTTCTCCGCCGGCAGGGCCTCGACCCAGAGCTGCCCGCTGGTGAAGCGGCCGGGGAAATCGCGCAGCAGGAAGAACGTCTTGGTCAACACGTGATCGTGCGGCACCGGCTCAAGCTCCGGAATGTCCAGCGAGGACAGGATCGAGCGCAGCGCAACCATGCCGGGCCCGCGCATTTCGCCACCGGGGCCGGGCGGGGCATCGACCGCGTCGCGCGTGTCGAACAGCACCGTGCCGCCGCGCTTCATGTAGGAATCGATTTTTTCGAGCGCTGCCTGTGATGGCTTCGGTGCGTTGGGCGACACCGGCCAATAGATCAGGGGAAAGAACGCAAGTTCATCGCGCGCAGGGTCAAGTCCGATCGGGTCGCCGGCTTCCAGGGCGGTGCGTTGCGCAAGAAAGAGCGTGAGGCCTTGCAGGCCGGACTTGCTCACTTCGTCGACGCTTGCGTCGCCGGTGACGACGTAGGCGAGATGAGTTTGCAGCGTTGCCTTCATCGCAAAGTCTTCTTGCTGCGCGGTCAACGGCGGCACGGCGGGTGGCTGCTGCGGTGCCGGTTGCGCGTCTGCGGGATTCTGCAGTGTCAGCGCGCCAAGTATCCCTGCCGCCAGCAGCGCCGCCGTTGCACGCCGGCGCGGGAGCAACGAGGCAAGGCCGCCCGAGAGTGAAATGACGATCAGCGCATCGAGCAGGAGCAATGCAAGCGCTGCGAGAAAGATCGGTCCCCGCAGGTCGAGCGGCTCACCATGCCGGTACGCATCGACCTGCGCGTTGAGCGGCGAAACATCGAGTGGCGCCGGACGGTCGGCAGGAGCCAGCGTGTTGACGGCGACCAGGCCTTCGGGCGGACCGTAAAAGCCGGGCGGATGATCGAGATTGCCGCGCTCGGTGTAATTGCTGGGTATCGGGCGCGCGGTCGGCGGCGGCGACGAAAATGCGCCGAAACCGTCGAGCACGCGCGTCGGCGGCACGACCTGGGCCGCGCGTCCATTGTTGCTTTCGGTTGCGGCGGCTTCGCTTTCGGCGCTCGCGGTCGAACTGGCGAGCGAGACGACGCGGCGGAGCATATCCACGAACGCGCCTGACAGCGGCAGGTCGGACCAGCGGGTGTCCGCCGTGACGTGAAAGAGGATCAGCAGCCCCTTACCGCGGCGTTCGGCCGTCACCAGAGGCGTACCGTCGGCGAGCGTCGCCCAAGTGCGGTCGGTCAGCTGCGAGTCGGGTTCGGCAAGCACCTGCCGGGTCACAGTCACGTCGTTCGGAACCGTCATGCCGCTGAACGGACTTTCACGCGAGAAGCCGGCAAGTTGCTGCGGTTTGTCCCAGCTCAGGCTGCCGCCAAGGATACGGCCGCCGCGCCGCAGCTTGACCGGCACCAGGTTGTCATCGGCGCCCGCAAGATGCGGGCCGGCAAAGCGCACCAGCACACCGCCATTGTCTATCCACTTGTTGAGCCGGTCGAGCGCCTCGGCGACATTGCCGACGTCCGCCAGGATGAGCATCGGCAGATGGCGATCCAGAAAACGCGATACTGCTTCGGCGGGCGCGACGCCTTCCGCCAGCCGGACGTCGGCAAACGGGTTGAGGGCGCGCGAAAGATAGTAGGTCGCCCCGATCAGCGGTTGCGAACGGTCGGCGGTTGAGCCGGACACAACGCCGACGGTGCGCCGGCGCCAGCGCTTGTCAAGCAATTGTACCGCGCCCGCCGAGCGTTCGCCGACGATCTCGAGGCGCGCCACGTCATTGCGGATTTCGACCGGCAGGTCGATCACGGCATCGGTCTCGCGGTCAGAGGATTTGAAGCTGAAAGGCGCCTCGCCCAGCGGCAAACCCTTGAGGTCGATGGCGTTCACCATGCCGGTATCGGAGAGGCCGGTTTGCGCGCGCAGGACTTTCACCGTCAGCGCGCCGGCCGCGTTGTCGGCGGCTGCGAGCGCATGCGGAGTGGCGACACCGCCCTCGACGATAGTCAGCGGGTGATTGCCGATAATCCGCTTAAGTCCGTCAACGAAAGTGTTGCCATTGCCGAGATCGACACCGTCCGAGAGCCAGGCAACCTCGACGTCCGGCGCGGCCGCGAGAAAGCGCTCGATCAACGGCAGCGCCTCGGTGCGATTGACGCCAAAAGGCTTCGGCTTGATCTGCTGAAACTGTACGCGCGTTGCGCCGGCCAGTTGCAGCGATATATCGCGCGCGCTTTCCGACAACGGCAACACGGCGACACCGCGATTGTCGGCTTCGGCGCGCGCGATCATTTCGTCTGCCGTGCGGAGCCGCGAGTCCCAGGCGGCCGCAGCGGGCCAGCCGTCATCGAGCAGGATCAGCAAGGGCGCCGCGCGGTTTGCGGTCGCGAGCGGGGGATTCCACAAAGGCCCGGCGGCCGCGATAATCACAAGGGCCGCCAGCGTCAGGCGCAATAAAGTGAGCCACCAGGGTGTGCGCGCTGGCGTTTCTTCCTTCGGCGCGATCTCGAACAGGAGCCGCGTCGGCGGAAAATCAATCCGGCGCGGACGCGGCGGCACCAAGCGCAACAACCACCACAAGACCGGCAGGCTGAGCAGGCCCAGCAGCACCAGCGGTTGAGCAAAGCCGAGCGGTAGCGAACCGATCATGCGGGACTCGCGGGGTTCGCCGCAGCATGTCGGCTATTGATGACGACCGGCTGCGCATTGTCTCCCATGCGCGAGTGCAGCACCAGCAGGAGCTCACTCGCTGGGCGGTCGGTGCGATGGATCGCGAAACTCCATCCGCGTCGGTCGGTCTCGGCACGGATGGCGGCCCGGTGACGCGCGACGATGCCTTGATAGTCGGCGCGCCACGTTTCGGCCCGGCCGGCTGTCACGCTGCCCGCACCCTCCGGCTCGATAAACTCGACGCGGCCAGAATAGGGGAAACTCTCTTCTGCCGGATCGACGATTTGAATGACATGGCCATGGGCGCCAGTGGCAGAGAGCTGTGCAACAATGTCCTGCACCTCGCCGATCGGCGCCCAAAGGTCGGACAACATCACAACCTCGGATAATGGTGACGGTGCAAAGGAGAGCGGCAGACTCGTCCGCTCTGTCGGATCATGCAGGATCGCCTCCGCCATTTTTTCAATCACGTTGCGGCTTGCGGTTGGGCGCATGAGGCCTGGAACGCCGACACGTTCGCCACCCTGCACAAGAACCTCCGAGAGGGCGAAGGCGACAACCAATGCACGTTCAAGCTTGCTGTCCGCGGTCAGGGCCGAGGCAAACGTCATGGATGGCGACCGATCCGGCCAGATCCACACAGTGTGCGAGGCTTCCCATTCCCGCTCGCGCACATAAAGATGATCATCGCGCGCCGAGCGCCTCCAATCGACATTCTGCGCGGGCTCGCCCGAGACGAAGCGGCGATATTGCCAGAAATTTTCGCCCGGACCGGCGCGGCGGCGGCCGTGAAGTCCGTGGATGACGGTGGATGCAACGCGCCGTGCCTCCAGAATGAGCCGCGGCATGGCGTCCGCAAGCGTGCGGGCGCCGACAGTGGCCTGCCGAACCGTTCTGCTTTCGATGTCGCTCGGCTTGAATTCCGCCATTGCGACTATCCGATGCGCGCCTTTAGCCGCCGGATCACATTGGGAATCGTTTCGCCCTCGGCACGCGCCGCGAAGGTCAATGCCATGCGATGTTTGAGCACGGGTTCGGCCAGTTCTAGAACGTCATCGACCGATGGAGCAAAGCGGCCGTCGAGAAGGGCGCGGGCGCGCACGGCCAGCATGAGCGCCTGGCTGGCGCGCGGGCCGGGCCCCCATGAAATCAGTTTGCCGAACTCACCCGCCTCGGGGCCGGGGCGCGCCGAGCGTACCAAGGTGAGAATTGCAGCGACCACCGATTCGCCGACCGGCAGGCGACGAACGAGTCGTTGCGCCGACAGCAGGTCCTCGGCCGTCATCGCGGCCTTGGGGCGCGTCTCTTCCGCGCCGGTCGTATCGAAAAGAATTTTGCGCTCGGCTTCCAGATCGGGGTAGTCGACGTCGACTTCCATCAGGAAGCGGTCGAGTTGTGCCTCGGGCAGAGGATAGGTGCCTTCCTGCTCGAGTGGATTCTGGGTGGCCAGCACGTGGAACGGCTTCGGCAGATCGTGGCGTGCGCCGGCGACGGTGACGTGCTGCTCCTGCATCGCCTGGAGGAGTGCCGACTGTGTGCGCGGCGACGCGCGGTTGATTTCGTCCGCCATCAGCAATTGTGCGAACACCGGACCGGCGATGAAGCGGAAGCTGCGTTTACCGCCGGGGCTTTCCTCGAGCACTTCGGTGCCTAGGATGTCGGACGGCATCAAGTCTGGTGTGAACTGGATGCGGCGCGCATCGAGCCCGAGCGCGGTGCCCATGGTGTCGACGAGCTTGGTCTTGGCGAGACCCGGCACGCCGACCAGCAGCGCATGACCGCCCGAGAGAACGGTGATGAGTGCGTGCTCCACCACTTTGTCCTGGCCGAAGATCACCGCGCCGATCGCGGCCTTGGCGGCGCGCACGTGCGCGGCCGTGGATTCCGCGGCGCGCACGATCATGTCTTCCAGTTTTTCGAGGCTTTCGCCGCTCGCCTTCGCCATGATGCCAATCCCTTTCATCGCCCGCCTGGAGCCGCGTCGGGCGCTATGCAACAAACACACCAAGGTTCGATTTTGGTGCGCCAATTAGGCCGAATCTGCCTCAATCTGCGGCCAAGCTTACGCTATCTTCCGCCGCCGATCCGGTGAATCACGAAGATGCGAACAGGCCTGCGGCGGCCTGATTATCGAAGGAAAACAATGGCGAAGGCAGGGCAGGGCGGATTGGAAGCGCTGACGGCAGGGCTGCCGCGCGAAAACAAGGGGCCGCCCCCCGTCGAGCGGTGGAATCCGCCGTTTTGCGGCGATATCGACATGCGGATCGCAGCCGACGGGACATGGTTCTATCAGAAGACGCCGATCGGCCGGGCGCCTTTGGTCAAACTGTTCGCATCGGTGCTCAAGCGGGAAGGCGACAGGCACTTCCTGGTTACTCCCGTCGAGAAAGTCGGGATCGTCGTGGAGGATGCGCCGTTCCTCGCCGTGGAGATGAAGGCGACTTCCCGTGATGATGGACGGATTCTTGAATTCCGCACGAACGTTGACGACTGGGTCACGGCCGGGCCCGCCCACGCGCTGCGCTTCGAGCAACAGGCCGCGAATGGCGGCCTCAAGCCGTATCTGCATGTCCGCCGCGACTTATGGGCAAAGGTGACGCGCGCGCTGTTCTACGATCTGGTCGCGCTCGGAGAGGAACGCGACGTCGATGGCAAGGCAATGTTTGGCGTTGCGTCCGGCGGCGCGTTCTTTGTCATGGCAGAGGCGAGCGCCATAAGGGAATTTGCTTAATGCAGCACGCGCTCACGAGCCTCTCGGCTGAGGAGTTTTTTTCGCGCGCGCGCGCGCGTTTGACGCTCGATGTGCCGCCCGGCCTCACGGATGCGAGCGTGACGCCCGCGCGCGGCGACCATGATGCCGATCCGGTGATGAAGAAGATCGCGGAGGTGCGGCCGATCCGTCCGGCGGCAGTGCTCGTGCCGATAGTCGATCACCCCGAGCCGACCGTGTTGCTCACCCAGCGCGCCCAGCATTTGCCCGACCATCCGGGCCAGGTGTCGTTTCCCGGCGGCAAGATCGAAAAGGGCGATGCCGACCCCGGCGCCTCCGCCTTGCGCGAGGCGCAGGAGGAAATCGGCCTTGATCGTGCGCATGTTGAGCCGCTCGCTTATCTCGACCTCTATATGACGACGCTCGGCTATCGCATCGTGCCCGTCATTGCGCGCGTGAAGCCCGGCTTCTCTCTTAATCTCAATGTCAGTGAGGTCGATGCCACCTTTGAAGTTCCGCTCGCCTTCCTGATGGATCAAAATAACGTGCAGCGGCATTCGCGCGAGTGGCAGGGCATGACCCGGCACTATTACGCGATCACCTTCGGCGAGCGCTACATTTGGGGCGTGACGGCTGGTATCCTGCGTAACCTCCACGAACGGATTTACCGATGATCCGCCCGATCTTCACCGAGATCGCCCTGTTCCTGACGCCGTTCGTCCTCTACGCGGTATTCCTGTGGGCGACCCGCGCCGGCGTACTGGACCTCAAGTCCTGGCCGATCGTCCGCGTGGCGACGCTTGCGATCGCCGCGCTGCTGCTTGTGCTCGGCAGCTTCCTTTATTTTGCGCATTTCTCGGGGGCGCCGCCCGGCTCCAATTACGTGCCGGCGCATATCGAAAACGGCAAGTTCGTGCCGGGGACGACGAAATAATGTCCTCGCCAGCGGGACGGACCGATCGAACACTGAGCGGCGCAGCCTGGCTCACCGCAGGTGGTTTGCCGCGCCTGTTGTCGGTGCTCGATTGCGACGGCGAGGAGGCGCGCGTTGTCGGCGGTGCCGTGCGAAACGCGCTGCTGGACATGCCGATTGCGGAAGTCGATGTCGCAACCACTGCCGTGCCGGATGAAGTGGTGAAGCGTGTGACGGCCGCCGGCTTCAAACCTGTCCCGACGGGAATCGAGCACGGCACTGTGACGGTCGTCATCGAGAAGCATCCGTTCGAGGTCACCACGCTGCGCAAGGACGTCGAGACCTATGGCCGCCACGCCAAGGTCGAATTCGGCCGCGACTGGAAGGCCGACGCCGAGCGGCGCGATTTCACGATCAATGCGCTGTCCGCGACGCGTGACGGCGCCGTCTACGACTATGTCGGCGGACTGCACGACCTCGGCCAGCGCCGCGTGCGCTTTATCGGCGATCCGGGCAAGCGGATTGCGGAGGATTATCTGCGCATTCTGCGTTTCTTCCGTTTCCACGCAGCCTACGGAACGAGCGATCGCCCGGACGCAGCCGGCCTTGCGGCCTGCATTGCCGGCCGAGAGGGCCTCGACCAGCTTTCGCGTGAGCGCGTGCGCACAGAGATGCTGAAACTCGTCGTCGCGCCGCACGCGGTCCCCACCCTGATCTCAATGACCGACGCGGGCTTGCTGCTGCGCGTGCTCGGCGGCGTGAGTTATCTGGCAAGTTTCGAGAACATGGCGAAAGTGGAAGCAGCGATTGGAGCAGAGCCTAACGCGGTGCGTAGGCTGGGCGCGCTTGCTGTCGCCATCCCCGAAGATGCCGAACGCTTGTGGCAGAAATTGCGGCTCGCCAACAATGAGCACGAGCGGCTTGCATCCATGGGAGAAAGCTGGGGACGCATTTCGCCGCTGTACGGCGAGAAGGCCGCAAAGGCGCTGCTCTACCGGTTGCGGCCGCAGAATTTCACCGATCGTGTTTTGCTTGGGTGGGCGCGCTCGGCTGCGACGGCGCGCGATTCCGAATGGCGCACGCTTGCGACGTTGCCGCAGCACTGGACGGCGCCGGTGTTTCCATTGAAGGCCGCCGACTTCATGAAACGCGGCGTGCCGCAGGGCCCCGCCCTCGGCGCGGCGATTGCCGCGGCGGAGCAGGCGTGGATCGCGGCGGGGTTTCCCGGCGATCAGGCTGCGCTCGATGCCATCGTGACTGGGGCTGCGCACCCGTAGATACGCCGCGCCTGTCCGGCTATGAGCATGCAGTCATGAATCTCCTTACCGGCTTCCACGATATCTCGTTCGTTCAGCTGATCCCGGTTGCTGCTGTGGCGCTGTTTGCGTCCATCATTGGCGGCGTTTCCGGCTATGGCACCGGCGCATTGATGCCGTTGGTGCTGGTGCCGTTGGTGGGGGCCGAACCAGTCGTGCCGATCATTGCGATTTCCGCAATGTTCACCAATTCCAGCAGGGTCTACGCATTCCTGAAATATGCGGACTGGCGCCGCGCGATGATCGTGCTTGTGGCCGCCGTGCCAACCTGTGTGCTCGGTGCTTGGGGCTATACAAAGCTTTCGAGCGCGGGCGCGGCGCTCGTGATCGGCGGCATGCTGATCCTGAGCGTGCCGCTGCGGCGGCTGTTGAAATATCACGGCGTCAAATTTGGCGACGGCGGACTGGCGCTTGGTTCAATTGGCTATGGCGTCTTTGTCGGCGGCACCGCCGGTTCAGGCGTGATTTTGCTGTCGCTGTTGATGGCGGCCGGTGTCGAAGGGGCCGGTGTCATTGCCACCGATGCGGCCATCTCGATTGTCATCGGGATCGTCAAGATTTCCGTGTTCGGGCTGGCCGGCGTGATCACAGCGCAAGTGGTCGCCTTCGCGTTCCTGATCGGGATTGTGGCGTTGCCCGGCGCGTTTCTTGCCAAGGCCTTCGTCGAACGCATGCCGGTGCATATGCACACGGCTATCCTAGACGTGGTCGTGCTGTTCGGGGGCGTCTTCCTGGTATGGGGCGCGCTGCGCTAGTCAGGGCCACTTCACGACCGGCGGCATAGAGGAGAGGATCGCTTCGACATTTCCGCCGGTCCTGAGTCCGAAAATCGTGCCGCGGTCATAGAGCAAATTGAATTCGACATAGCGGCCACGGCGGATCAATTGCTCTTCACGCTCGGCCTCGTTCCAGGGCTTTGCAAAATTCTTTTTCACCAATCCGGGATAGACGCGCAGAAACGCGCGGCCGACATCCTGCGTGAAGGCAAAGGTCTCGTCCCAATCGGTTTCGAGATAGTCATAGAAAATGCCGCCAATGCCGCGCAGCTCGTTGCGATGCTTGAGGAAGAAATATTCGTCGCACCATTTCCTGTATTTGTCATAAGGCGCGATTTCGGCGTGGCCGTCGCAGGCCGTTTTCATGGCCGCATGAAAGGCAATGCTGTCCGGATCGTTCTGGGTGCGCCGTTTGTCGAGCACCGGTGTCAGATCAGCGCCGCCGCCGAACCATGCCTTCCTGGTGACGACAAAACGCGTGTTCATGTGCACTGCGGGCACGTGAGGATTGTGCATGTGCGCAATGAGCGAAATGCCGGAGGCCCAAAAGCGCGGGTCACTCTCGGCGCCGGGGATTTCCTTGCGAAAGGCCGGTGCGAATTCTCCGAACACGGTCGAGCAGTGCACGCCGACCTTCTCGAAGACCCGCCCATGCATCAGCGACATCTCTCCGCCGCCGCCAGGGGTTCCATTGTGGTCGATGCGCTGCCACGGGGTTCGCACGAAGCGGCTGGCACTGCGATCGGAATAGGGAGCATCGGCGGGCAGGGCGTCTTCCAGCGCCTCAAATGCCGCGCATATGTCATTACGCAATGACTCGAACCAGGTTTGCGCGCGCGCCTTGCGGGCTTCGAGTTGTCCTGCATCCATCGTCGGCTCCAGCCCGTGAATATAACGTGCGGTGCATCGTAGCGCACGGATAAACGAGCTGATTGACCTGTGTCAGGGTACGGCCGCTAGTGCAGGCCCAGTTTCGTTTTAACGGCGTCGAGATCGTCACGGTTGAAGCGGCCTGCACAATAGCGTTCAAATTCCGCCACCGCGGCGTCATAGGCCTTTTGTCTTTGCTCGTAGCGCGGGAACTCGGTGTGGAATTTTTTCGTCAATTCTTCATGGCGGGTCACGCGCCGCTGAAACGCATTGAGTGCCGGCTCA
This sequence comes from uncultured Alphaproteobacteria bacterium, assembly GCA_963819915.1. Lineage (GTDB taxonomy): Bacteria > Pseudomonadota > Alphaproteobacteria > Rhizobiales > Xanthobacteraceae > Pseudolabrys. The sequence continues at coordinate 80,259 of CAWFXX010000004.1, read as the reverse complement.
TCGAAATCGCCAAGCACAGGCAGTTCGGAATTGATCTGTTTCTGGAGCAGTAGGGCCTCGGCCGCTTCGCGATCGATCGCCGCGATTTCATAGTCGATGGCAGTGCCGTCGCGATCGAGCTCCTGGGCGCGGCGCAGGCAGGCCTCCAGCGCCAGGGCGGACATCGGCTTGGTGCCGGCCTGGGCCGCGGGACGAGCCATTAGATCCGCGAGCAAGGTGCGCGCGGCGGTTGCCTCCCCAGATTGGCCGATCGCGGTCGCAATCAGCGCTGCCATGAGCACGCGGGCCATGGCGCGAATAATATCACCGCGGGAAGCCGCCCGTCTGCCGTAGCGCCTCCCCGACGACCATGGCGGCCGCCATCGCGATATTAAGTGAGCGCAGATCCGGCCGCATGGGGACGCACAGCCGGATATCGGCGGCCTTGTGCACAGGCTCCGGGACGCCAGCGCTCTCGCGGCCGAACAGCAGTACTTGGTCCTCGCCGTAGGTGTGATCGAGGTAGGACCGCTCGGCGGCGGTGGTCAGCAGCACCAGCGCCAGCCGCTCGTGCGCCCGCCACGTCTCGAAGGCTGCGAACGAGCCGTGGCGGGTCAGCGCGACCTGGTCCAGATAGTCCATGCCGGCGCGCCGGAAGGCGCGATCAGTGACCGGGAAGCCAGCAGGTTCAATGATGTGCGCTTCGACGCCCAGACAGGCGCAAAGGCGCAGAATTGTCCCGGTATTCTGGGGAATGTCAGGTTCGTAGAGAGCGATCCGCATGGGGCATCGTGCCTGGGCTTAAGCCGCTCTAGACGAATGATTTATGCGACTAATCCTCGCGGGCGCAGACGCGCAATCAGGCTGGGTGGATACCGGCCAGCCGCCCGGATTGCGCGTTTTATATAACATTTAAAGCGCGGCCGGACGCAAAACCGGTGACCACTTTTGCTGGCCGCGCTTTTACGGGCTTGCGCTTGCACGGCAAGGGTGCCAATAGAACGCCACCGACGCGCTGTCCTGAAATTTTCAGGGCTGCCGCAAGCGGGACGCCCCGCCGCCCATGGGATTTCGGTCCCGGGCTCCAGCCGCGGGCGGATGAATAAGCCAGCCGGAGGAGAGGGCCTAAGACGTGACGACCGTGTCTTCGGCGGAGCACACGCGCCGCGACTTTCTCTACATTGCCACGGGCGCCGTCGGCGCGGTGGGAGCTGCGGCGGCCCTCGTACCGCTGATCGCGCAAATGAATCCGGATGCCTCGACCATTGCGGCCGGTGCACCGATCGACGTCGACCTTGCTCCGATCGCCGATGGGCAGATCATCAAGGTGTTCTGGCGTTCGAAGCCCATCTTTATTTTCCATCGCACCAAGAAAGAAATCGAAGAAGCGCAGAACGTCAACGTCGCCAGCCTTCCCGACCCGGAGCCGGATTCAGAGCGCGTCAAAAAGGGCCACGACCAATGGCTGGTCGTTATCGGCATTTGCACCCACCTCGGCTGCATCCCGCTTGCCCATCAGGGCGAGTATGACGGCTGGTTCTGCCCGTGCCACGGCTCGCAATACGACACGTCGGGTCGCATCCGCAAAGGTCCGGCGCCGAAGAACCTCTTCCTGCCACCCTACAAGTTCGTTTCCGACACCAAGATTCAGATCGGCTGAGCGAAACGGCGCATTCAAGGTTCAATCATGAGCGGACCATCCACCTACCAACCGCAGAGCAAAGTTCTGCAATGGTTCGAGAAGCGGCTGCCGATCGGTGGCCTCGTTCATTCTTCGTTCGTTGCCTATCCGACGCCACGAAACCTGAACTATCTGTGGACCTTCGGCGGCATCCTGTCGTTCATGCTCGGTGTGCAGATCATCACCGGCATCGTGCTGGCGATGCACTACACCCCGCACGTTGATCTCGCTTTCAGGTCGGTTGAGACCATCATGCGCGACGTCAACTTCGGTTGGCTGTTGCGCTATCTGCACGCCAACGGCGCGTCGATGTTCTTCCTCGCCGTCTATATCCACATGTTCCGCGGGATCTATTACGGTTCATATAAAGAGCCGCGCGAAGTGCTCTGGATCCTCGGGGTCATTATTTATCTGCTGATGATGGCGACCGGCTTCATGGGCTACGTGCTGGTCTGGGGCCAGATGAGCTTCTGGGCGGCAACCGTGATCACCAATCTGTTCTCCGCCATCCCCGGTGTCGGCGATACGATCGTCACGTGGTTGTGGGGCGGTTTCGCCGTCGGCAATCCGACGCTCAATCGTTTCTACTCGCTGCACTACCTGCTGCCGTTCGTGATCGCGGGCGTGGTGGTGTTGCACATCTGGGCGCTGCATGTTGCAGGCCAGAACAATCCCACCGGCATCGAGCCGAAGTCTGAAAAAGACACGGTCGCCTTCACGCCGTACGCGACGGTCAAGGACGGCTTCTTCATGGCCGTATTCTGCATCCTCTTCGCATGGTTCGTGTTCTACATCCCGAGCTTCCTCGGCCATGCCGACAACTACATCCCGGCGAATCCGGCAGTGACGCCCGCTGAAATCGTACCCGAGTGGTACTACCTGCCGTTCTACGCGATCTTGCGCTCGATCCCTGACAAGCTGGTGGGCGTGATTGCCCTGTTCTCGTCGATCCTGGTGCTGGCCTTTATCCCCTGGCTCGACACATCGCGGGTGCGTTCGGCCCGTTACCGGCCGCTGTTCAAGCAGTTCTTCTGGCTGTGGGTCGTCGCCTGCATCGGGCTCGGCTGGCTCGGCTCGAAACAACCCGAGGGCATTTACGTCATCCTGTCGCGCATCTTCACCGTCTACTATTTTGCATTCTTCCTGATCATCATGCCGCTGCTCGGCATCTTCGAGAAAACCAAGCCGTTACCGAATTCGATTTCGGAATTGGTCTTGGGCGCCAAAGCGTGAGCGGGGGAATACTGATGACGATAAAGCGTACCATTCTCGCTCTCACGCTCGCCGGCGGGCTCGCAGCACTTGCGTTGCCTGCAATGGCTGAAGAGCAGGAGGCGCCGCCGAAACTGAAATGGTCTTTCGCCGGGCCGTTCGGGAAATATGACGAGGCGCAGCTCCAGCGCGGCTTCAAGATTTACAAAGAGGTCTGCTCGGTCTGCCATTCGATGCAGATGGTGGCCTTCCGCAATCTCGCGGAGCCGGGCGGCCCGGGCTTTTCGGAGGCCCAGGCGGCCGCGGTGGCGGCCGAAGCCAGGATCAACGACATTGACGACAAAGGTCAGCCGACCGAACGTGCCGGCCGGCCGGCGGATTATTTCCCGTCACCGTTCCCCAACGAACTCGCGGCGAAGGCGGTGCATGGCGTCGCTCCGCCGGATATGTCGACTTTGGCCAAGGCGCGCACCTATCAACGCGGCTTCCCGTGGTTCGTGTTCGACATGTTCACGCAGTACCAGGAGCAGGGGCCGGACTACATCGCCGCCTATCTCAATGGCTTTGAGGAGCCGCCCAAGGGATTCCAGCTGCCGCAGGGTGGCCACTACAACAAATATTTCCCCGGCCATAACACTGCGATGCCGCCGCCGCTGCAAAATGGTCAGGTCGTTTATGACGACGGTGCTCCGCAAACGGTCGACCAATATTCCAAGGACGTGGCGGCATTCCTGATGTGGGCGGCCGAGCCGCACCTGGTGCAGCGCAAGCGCATCGGCTTCCAGGTCATGATTTTCCTGATCGTCCTCTCGGGTCTGCTCTACTTCACCAAGAAGAAGGTGTGGTCTTCGGTGCACTGAGGCCGGCACGATTACGCGACCAAGGGCCCCTTACGGGGCCTTTTGTTTTTCGGCTTGTCATGCCCCGCGAAGGCGGGGCATCCAGTACTCGCGGTGTAGCTATGAAATCGCGAGACCGGTGTTTACTGGATCATCCGCTTTCGCGGATGATGACGTTGGGAGTAACCATGGTCAAATCCGTCCTCGGCATCATCGGCGGGTCCGGCATATACGATTTGCCCGGCCTGACAGGCGTGCGGGAACAACGCATCGCCAGCCCGTGGGGCGAGCCGTCTGGACCGTTGCGCGTCGGCGAGATCGCCGGCCTTCCCGTCGTGTTTCTGTCACGCCATGACGCCGGCCACCGCCTGTCGCCGTCCGACATCAACTATCGCGCCAATATAGACGTGCTCAAGCGCGCCGGCGTTACCGACCTGGTGTCGTTGTCAGCCTGCGGTTCATTCAAGGAAGATTTGGCGCCGGGCACCTTCGTATTGGTCGATCAATTTGTCGACCGGACCCACAAGCGTGAGAGCTCGTTCTTCGGCAAGGGCATGGTTGCGCACGTATCGATGGCGCACCCGGTGAGCCCGCGCCTGCGCGCACGCATCGGCGAAGCTGCGCTCAAGGAAGGAATCGATCCCTTCTACGGCGGGACCTACATCTGCATGGAGGGCCCGCAATTCTCGACCTACGCCGAGAGCATGACCTACAAGCAGCTCGGCTATTCGGTCATCGGCATGACGAATATGCCGGAGGCCAAGCTCGCGCGCGAAGCCGAGATTTGTTACGCCACCGTCGCCATGGTGACCGATTTTGATTGCTGGCATCCGCAGCATGATGCGGTCACGGTGCAAGAAATTATCAAGGTCCTTCTGGCGAACGCGGAAAAGGCGAAGCGCCTGGTGGCGCGGCTCGCGCAGGATTTTCCGCGCGAGCACGAGCCTTGTCCGATTGGTTCCGATCGCGCGCTCGACACGGCGCTCATCACGGCACCCGAAGCGCGTGACCCGGAATTGCTCAGGAAACTCGATGCCGTGGCGGGCAGGGTGTTGGGCAAGAACTGACCCTGCTGGCAGACACGAGATACTCTCAGCCGTCATGCCCGCACTTGTTGCGGGCATCCCGCTTCGGTAGGCATTGTGTTCACCGGGGTGGCCGGGACATAGGCGAGCGAAGCGACGCCGTCCTTTGGACGGCTATGCCCGGCCATGACCGCTAGGATAATTCCGGCAGTGAAATTTTTCGGGGAGCCGATGCGCATTGTCGATGTGAACCAGCAGCAGAGCGAGGAATGGCGGGCAGGCGTGACGACACGCATGCGAGCCTCGGCGGCCAATGGATCAACGCAGCTCTGCATGTTCGAGCAATGGTGCGATCCGGGACACGGCGCGCCAACCCATCTGCACGCAGTGGAGGAAGTCCTGTGCGTTCGTGAGGGGCAGGCAGATGTGTGGCTTGATGATGAGCATGTCACTTTGACCGGCGGGCAACTGGTCGTCGTACCGGCGGGCCGCAAGCATGGTTTTTCAAACACCGGCAAGGACGTCCTGCATATTGAATTGACACTCGCCGCGCCGGTTTTCGAGGCTGCCTATGAGGACAAGCGTGAATCGCCCCGGCGCTGGCTTCCAAATGAGTGAATGCGCCCGATGACATCAAATTCTTTGGAAAACGATCTGCGCGCGAGCATCCGGACCATTCCGGACTACCCGAAGCCGGGCATCATGTTTCGCGACATCACAACGCTGCTCGGCGACGCCCGCGCCTTCCGCCGTGCGGTCGACGAGCTGGTGCAGCCCTGGGCCGGCATGAAGATCGACAAGGTCGCCGGAATTGAAGCACGCGGGTTTATTCTCGGCGGCGCGGTCGCGCATCAGGTTTCGGCTGGATTTATCCCGATCCGCAAAAAGGGCAAGTTGCCGCACAAGCGCGTGAGCATCGCGTATTCGCTGGAATACGGTCTCGACGAGATGGAAGTGCACGAGGACGCGGTCGCGAAAGGCGAGCGTGTGATTTTGGTCGACGACCTCATCGCCACCGGTGGGACCGCAGAGGGCGCGGTCAAATTAATGCGGCAACTTGGTGCAAATGTATTGGCGGCCTGCTTCGTGATTGATCTGCCCGAACTCGGCGGGGCCGACAAATTACGCAAGATGGATGTGCCCGTGCGCACTCTGATCTCGTTCGAGGGGCATTAGGCGCGTAGCAAATTCAGCCGTCATCATCCGCGAAAGCGGATGATCCAGTAATGCTGGATCTTGCGGCAAAATTGCAGGAATGCAGAGTACTAGATTCCCCGCATACGCGGGGAATGACAGTTGAAAGCGCCTAATTCCGCTTCGGGCCCCACGGACCTTGTGGCGCGCCGGGGTCTGGGCCCCAGGGACCTGGTTGTGGTGGCGTGGATTGCGGCGCGTCGCCCCACGGGCCGGCATCAGCGCTGTCGCCGGACTGATCGATAACTTGTCCCTGCGGTTCTGGCGCTTCGATGGCCAGCGGCCCAGGATCGTGGCCGCCGGCGAATTTCACCAGGGCTTCGACGCGCGCTTCGACCGGCGGATGGGTGTCGAAAATGTTGGAAAAGCCGACGCGCGGATTGTCAATGCACATTTCCATCACGGCCGAGTTGGCGCCGGGAATTTCCCCACGCCCTTCGATCTTGCGCAACGCCGAAATCATGGCGTCGGGGTTTTTCGTCAGTTCCACCGAGCCGGCATCCGCCAGGTACTCGCGCTGACGCGACAGCGCGAAGCGGATCACGATGGAGAGGACCCAGACCACCGCGATGATGGCAATGGCGATGATGATGGCAAGGCCGGCACCTCCCTTGCGATCGTCGCTGCTTGAGCGCCGGCCGCCGCCCCACATGACGTTCTGGAAGAAGATACGGAACACAAGCTCGCCGAAGAACGAAATGACGCCGGCGATCACCACCGCAATCACCAGCATGCGCACGTCGCCGTTGCGGATGTGCGTGAGCTCATGGCCGAGCACGGCCTCGATCTCCTTGTCGTTGAGCGCGTTGATCAGTCCGCGCGTGACGGTGATCGAATATTGTTTCTGATTGAGACCGGTGGCGAAGGCATTGAGGGCGTCATCGTCCGCGATACGCAGCGTTGGCATTGTGATGCCGCGGGAAATGCACAGGTTCTCCAGCAGATTGTAGAGGCGCGGCTCTTCCTGCCGGGTGACAGGTTGTGCGCCGGTGACGGCATCGATCATCTGTTGGTGAAATTTGTACGCGATCGCGATCCAGATGACCGTGCCGACGGTCGCGAACGGCAGCGCCTTGATGAAATCGAATTGGGCTGCGCGGATGAGATAATCGAGCGGCGGTGCGTCGTAAGAGTTGTAGGTGCTAAGCGCTTCGGCCAACAGCGCGCCGGCGAACACCATGACATAGACTAGAATAAACAGGCCGATCAGCAGCGCGATCGATCGGCGCTTGTTCGACTGAATATGCGTATAGAGTCCGTAAGCGGCCATGGTTTTGCTCGGCGCTCTCCTCGTCATAGTCGGGCGTAGCCGTTCGAAGAACGGCGTCACTTCGCTCGCCTATGTCCCGGCCATCTCGCTTGGGAAGCAAGCGGTGCCAGCCTAAGCGGGATGCCCGGCACAAGGCCGGGCATGACGGATGCGACTAAGTGACTTAGAACTTCACGCTTGGCGCCTGCTCGAGCTGCGCGCGGCTTTCGCCGAGATCGAAAAACTCGCGTTGCGAGAAGCCAAAAATTCCGGCGAACAGCGATGCTGGAAACTGCTGGATGCCGGTGTTGTACTCCTGTACCGCGTTGTTGAAGAAACGGCGCGAGGCTGCGAGCTTGTTCTCGATATCGGACAGGTCGCTTTGCAGTTGCTGGAAGTTCGCGTTGGCCTTGAGGTTCGGGTAGTTCTCCGACAGCGCGAACAACTGGCGCAACGCGCCACTGAGCACATTTTCCGCCGCCACTTTTTGCTCGACGCCGGGTGCGGCGACAGCGGCATTGCGCGCCTGGATCACGGCCTCCAACGTTCCGCGCTCATGCGCGGCATAGCCCTTCACTGTCTCGACGAGGTTCGGAATCAGGTCGTGGCGTTGCTTGAGTTGCACGTCGATATCGGCAAATGCCTGATTGGTCCTTTGCCGCATGGCGACGAGGCTGTTGTAGATGCTGATCGCCCAGATCACGACGACGACGGCGACACCAAGAACGATCCAGCCGGTGGTGGACATGAAACAGCTCCAGGGTGAGAAGCGGTTGGTTCAGCGAAACAAGTCTATCCTAGATGGGAACGCCACGGCCAACGGCAACCGGGTAGGGGTGGCAGGAGGCAATCGGGTAGTCGCGGCGAACGTGCTGCAGGTTCAATCAATTGGCGCCGGAGAATAAAAAAAGACCCCGAGCCTGAACCCGGGGTCTCTTCGCCAGACGGCTATTCGGGGGGTAAGGGGGGAGCCGCCCAGCTGAAATACACGGGGCATTAACGCCGCTCGCCATGATTGGTTCCGGCGGTATTTCAGGGGGGCTCGTTTTATCCACAGGGACACCCATCTGGTTTACGGCGGTGTCTTGAGACGGTCACGATCGGCAAGTTCCATCGCGATCGGGTACGGGGGTTATTATTCGGAGGGCATCACCCATGAGCACGGTGATGATTTGGTGTCCTGTGACAGGTCGTGCGGTCTCGACCGCGATCGAAACCGACCCGGCCACGTTCCGCAAATTACCCACGGTTGCCGGGCGGATGCTTTGTCCGGCCTGCGAGCGGGATCATGCGTGGACGATCAGTTCCGCCTGGCTTGCCGGTGAGCCGCGCCTGGTGACATCGGCGCGGCAGACGAAAATCGAGGCGGCCTAGCCGACTAGCTCGCTTCGCATCAGTCTGCGCGCGGCCTGGTAAGCCGCCAAACCAGCCATCCGCCGGTTCCGCTACCGGCTGCCAACGTTAGAAAGCCGATAACGATGGCGGGCCCGACTGGCATTGCGCCGCTGCTGAATACGGCGCGACTTGTTTTGCTTTCAATCCAACCGAACAAAAAAGCTCCGAGGACCGCACCGCCGGCGACGAGTAAGAATCGCGCCAACTCGGGGTAGAACTTTAGAGAGAAAAGATAGCCGATCCCAAAGATAAGGATCACAAACGCGAGCTCGCTGTGATCATCGAGCATTGCACTAGCTCGCCTCGCGGAACCGCACGGCTGCTTCGAGGTCGACCGACACAAGCTGCGAAACGCCGCGTTCGGCCATGGTGACGCCATACAGGCGATTCATCCGCGCCATCGTGATCGGGTTGTGGGTGATGATCACGAAGCGGGTATCCGTCGACCTGATCATCTCGTCGAGCAGATCGCAGAAACGCTCCACGTTGTGATCGTCAAGCGGTGCGTCCACTTCGTCGAGCACGCAGATCGGCGCCGGATTGGTCAGGAACACGGCGAAGATCAGCGCGAGCGCGGTCAACGCCTGCTCGCCGCCCGAGAGCAGCGACAGTGTCGCCGGTTTTTTGCCTGGCGGCTTGGCCATGATTTCCAATCCCGCTTCCAGCGGATCTTCGCTTTCGATCAGTTGCAATTCAGCAGTGCCGCCACCGAACAGCTGGGTGAACAAATGCTGGAAGTGTTTGTTGACCTGCTCGAAGGATGTCAGCAGGCGCTCGCGGGCTTCACGATTGAGGCTCTGGATGCCAAGCCGCAATTTCTTGATCGCCTCGACCAGATCGTCGCGCTCGGTGGTCAGCGACGTGTGCTGGGCTTCGACCTCGCGTAGTTCCTCCTCGGCCCTCAGATTGACGGCGCCCAGCCGTTCGCGTTCGCGGCGCAGTCGCTCCAAAGTAGCTTCGATCTCTGAGAGATCGGGCAGTGGATCGGTCGGCTTGATCTCGGCGAGTGCCGCCACGCCCGACGGCTCGATTTCAAGCATGTCGTGAATTTCGCGGCCGATATCGGTCAGCCGCCGCTTGGCGCCTTCGAAGCGCTCCTCCGCGCGTGCGAGTTCCTCGCGCGCGGCGCTTGCTGCTTCCAGTGCGGCTCGGGCATCGCGGTCCGCTTCGGCCAGCGCCCCTTCAGCTTCCTGCAAACGGTCGGCACAGGCGCGACGCGCCGTTTCCGCGGTCTCGACTTCAGTGGTCAGTGCCGCTCGCTTTTCGGCGAAGACTTGCGGTGCATTTTCGAGTTCGGTGCGGTCACGCTTGGCCTCGGTCGTGCGCTGCTCGAGCGTGGCGATCTGATTGCGTGCGCCGTGCTGGCGTTCGAGCCAACCGGACTTGTCGGCTGCAAGAGTGGCCAGGCGGCGGTCCGCGAGTTCGGCTTCGCGCACGATCGCCTGTTGTTCGGCCCGTATTTCGGCAAGTTTGGCGCGCTTGCCTGAAATGTCGTCGCGCACCTGCGCAAGTTTCGTTTCAATATCCGCCGCAGCCACAAAGGCGCCCAGCGCGCTTTCCGCCTCGGTCTTTGCAGCCGTCGCTTCGTCGCGGCTCATCGTCAGCCGCGCGCGCGCTTCCGCTAAAGCCGAGAGGCGTGCTGCCTGACGATTAAGGTCGCGCTCGCGCGCACGTGACTTCGGCTTCCGCGCTGTTGGCGGCATCGAAAGCGGCCTGGGCCGTTTCAAGATCCCGGCGTCTGGCTTCGACTTCGTTGCGCGCGCTTTCAAGCTCGCTATCGATTTCAGCAAATCGGCTGCGTTGCGCCAGCCGCCGGGCGGCGCCGGTCGGCGCGTGCGCCGCCGCAACAAAGCCATCCCAACGCCAGAGATCGCCCTCGCGCGATACCAGCCGCTGGCCGGTCTTGAGCGCGCCTGCCAGCCGGATACCAGTGTCTCGCTCGACCACGCCAATTTGCGCGAGACGGCGCGCGAGCTGTGTCGGTGCTTTGACATAGCGCGCGAGCGGCTCAACGCCCTCGGGCAAAGCCGGATCAGGGGCTTCGCCGTCACCGCCGTCCAATGCATGGGGGAAGACGGGTCGACTGGCGCGTCGAGATCGTCACCGAGCGCGGCTCCCAAGGGCCTTTTCGTAGCCTTTGTCCACGGAGATGTGGTCGATCACCGGCGGCCACAGGCTGCGGGTCTCGAGCGACAACATCTTGGAGAGAGTTTTCGCCTCGGTCTCGAGGCGCTGTACGCGTTTTTCGGCTTCCGCCGATGCCGTCCGCGCAGTCTCGAGTTCCGCCCGTGCAACATTGTGTGCGGCTTCGGCGGCCACCGCAGCGGCTTCCGCTTCGGTCAGAGCGGCTTGCGCGCCTTCGACCGCCGCGGCAAGCGGGGCATTGTCGGCGCTATGCAGCGTCGTCAGCTCGCGCTCGATGGCCTCGATTTCGGAGGAAAACTTCGCAATGCGTTCGCTCTGCTCGCGCGCGGCATTTTCATAGCGGTTGCGTTGCGCCGTGAGGTCGGCCAGCGCCGTCGTAAGGTCACTGAAGACTTTCTCGGCAGCGGATAGTTCGGCATCGGCCGCCGCCACTTTCGCGTCGACGCCGCTGCGACGGCCGGCGCTCTCGCGCGCTTCGGTCCGAATAGCCTCTTCCTCGGTGGCGAGGCGGACAATGGCCTGTTCGGCGTCAGCCGCGAGCCGCTGCTCGCGTTCGGTGTCGGCGGCAAACTGAACCAGCCGGAGATCGAGTTCCGCGATGCGGTCCTTGGCGCGCGCTTCTTCTCGATCAAGATCCTGCAGCGCAATGTTGAGACGATGCAGGGCTGCACCGGCGCGCGCCTCTGCCTCGCGCAATTCCGGCAGCGCGGCAGCGGCGATCGCCTGGCGTTTCGACGCTTCGACTTCCGCCTCGACGCGTCCCGCAACGGTGCGTACGCAAAGGTCCTTGGCGTGCTCGGCCTCGGTGACCTCATTGTTCGCGGCCGTCCAGCGCAGATGATAGAGCGTGGCTTCGTTTTTGCGTACCTGCGACGACACGGTGCGGTAACGGATCGCCTGACGGGCTTGCTTCTTCAGCCCGTCGATTTGCGCTGTCAGCTGGCCGATCACGTCTTCGGCGCGCAGGAGATTGGTCTCTGCCGCTTTCAGACGCAGCTCGGCCTCGTGGCGCCGGGCATGCAGGCCGGCGACGCCGGCAGCTTCCTCGAGAACCCGGCGGCGCTGCTCAGGCTTGGCCTGGATGATCTCACCGATGCGGCCTTGATGCACGAGAGCCGGCGAGCGTGCGCCGGTCGAGGCGTCGGCGAACAGGATCTGGACGTCGCGCGCGCGGACCTCGCGTCCATTGATGCGATAGTTTGAGCCGGCATCGCGTTCGATGCGGCGGGCAATTTCAAGAGAATCCTGATCGTTGAAGGCGGCGGGTGCCGAACGTGTGGAATTGTCGATCGCAATTGCCACTTCGGCATTGTTGCGAGCCGGGCGGCTGTTCGAACCGGCAAAAATAACGTCATCCATGGACGAGGCGCGCATGGATTTGTACGAGGATTCGCCCATCACCCAGCGCAACGCCTCGACCAGGTTCGACTTGCCGCAGCCGTTCGGGCCGACGACGCCGGTCAGGCCCGGCTCGATCATGAAATCGGTCGGTTCGACGAATGATTTAAAGCCGAGCAGACGCAGCCGCGTGAGTTTCATTCGTTAAGGCCTCAGCATTCTTCTTGTTGGCGCACAGATTTTTCCGAAGATCGGTTCCCGATTTTTCGGATCATGCGCGGTGCGGGGATGAGAACCCGCCAGTCCATCAGGTTTTCGCATTGAACAATTCAGCAAGCCGTCCCGAGGCTTGGCCCGGGTCTGGTGGCCCATCTGCCGCATCGGTCGGCAGAATGAATTGCCGCGCCCGCAAGGGCAACTGTCGTGCGGACGAAGACGGTGGTTTTCCAGACATTTCCGGCGGGGTGCGGGCAGGCCTGAGCGGCCAGCATCGCGGCGCCGGTGGTCTCTCAGGGCAAAAAAGCCTTATCAGCCCTTGAGATAGGGGTCGATCACCTTGGCCATATCTTCGATCGACAGAGCGCCCGGGTAGGCGGTTCCGTTGATGAAAAAGGTCGGGGTGGACTGGACCTTGAACTTGTCGACGGCCCGTTGGCGGACGCTTTCGATGCCGTCGAGCACCTTCTGATTCGCCAGGCACTCATTGAAGGTCTGCTCGGTAAAGCCCGCCTGCTTGGCGATTGCGAGCAGCGGCGGTATCGGCTTCTCCACCGCCCATTGCCGCTGCTGCCGGAACAGCGTGTCGATCAAGGCAAAATATTTGTCCTTGTCGGTCTGGCCGGAGCAGCGCGCGAGCATGAAGGCGGCCGCTGCGAGATTGTCGAGCGGAAATTCGCGGAAAATGAACCGCACCTTGCCGGTGTCGATGTAGCGTTTCTTGAATTCGGGGAATGTCGTTTCCTCGAAATGCGCACAGTGCGGGCAGGTCATCGACGCATATTCGATGACGGTCACCGGTGCCTTCTCGTTGCCCATCACCATGTCGGGCAGCGCATCCGGTTTCATCAGTTCTTCGTTCGGCACCGAATCTGCGAAAGCCTCGCCCGGAAACGGGGGCAACGAGGAGACGCCCAGTACGGCTGTGGCGAGGGCCAGCGCGGCCGTGCTGTGGCAAAATTCGCGGCGGGTGATCGTCAACTGAGGCTCCTGGGCTGACTTTGGCTGACCTAGGCTGAAATGCCGGGCCGTAGGCTCATTGGCTAGCTGGATAGCATAATTGTGGCAATGCCGGGCCGGGCTGCCAAGTCGTTCGGTGGCACCCGGCGAGCTCAATTTCGCTTGATTGCCGCACCCAGCCGGGCGAGCGCCTGGCGCAGGTCCTCGTCTTTCACCTCGGGCAATGCCTCGGCAATGCGCGCCGCCATGGCCAGATCGGGCGCCCGCTTAGACGGCTGCTCGCGGCGCCGAAGAGGGGCCTGGCGTAGCGCAACGCGGCCGATCGCCTGCCAACCGAAAAAGCGATTGACCCGCTCGAGAATGACCGCCGACAGGTGCTGGATTTCAAGGGCTGCAGGACCTTCAACCCGCAGCACCAAGGTGGCCGGTTCCGGCTGCTCATCACCCACCGCGCGCGGCCAGTTGATCTTCAGGGGTTCGCTGTGGGCGGCGACTTCAGGGCCCACGATGTCAGCCCAGCGCGAGATGATTTCCGTTGACGCGAAGCCCTGCGCTTTCATGACGTCGTTCAAGGTAGCGCCGAGCAGCTCCGAAAGTGGCCGGGGAAAACTGCGCGAGGGTTTGGTCATGAGGAGTTTTCCATGCGCATGATCTTATCCGAAAACCGGTTCCCATCCCCGACCGGGGTCGAGGACATGCTTTTCGGGATCATGCGGTACACCTTATGCCATCGTGGATGTCATGACCGTAGCAGTCCGAATGCCGCGGCGAAAGAAAGGGGCCGCGCCTGAGGCCGCCGATCTTCTTGCCTGGTACGACCGGCACGCCCGCGTATTGCCGTGGCGACTGGAGCCTTGGCGTGCGCGGTGCGGCGAACGGCCGGACCCATACCGTGTCTGGCTTTCCGAAATCATGCTGCAACAGACGACCGTCAAGGCGGTCGGTCCCTACTATGTGCGCTTTCTGGCGCGGTGGCCGACTGTCGGTGGACTCGCGGCCGCCAGTCTAGATGACGTGCTGCGCGCCTGGGCGGGCCTTGGCTACTACGCGCGCGCCCGCAACATGCACGCCTGCGCGAAAGAAATTGTTCAACGTCACGCCGGGATATTCCCGAGCGACCCTGACGAACTCCGCGCGCTGCCTGGCATCGGCGACTACACGGCGGCAGCAATTGCGGCGATCGCATTCGATGTCGCGGCGGTGCCGGTCGACGGAAATGTTGAGCGCGTGGTGTCGCGCCTGTTTGCGGTCGAAGAGGAATTGCCGGCAGCCAAACCAAGGATCAAACAATTGGCCAGGTCGCTATTGCCGAGCGCGCGCGCCGGTGATTTCGCGCAAGCTTTCATGGACCTCGGCGCCACCATCTGCTCACCCAAACGCCCGGCCTGTGCGCTGTGCCCATGGGTCGAGGGGTGCGCCGCACATCTGCGCGGCGATCAGGAAGCGTTTCCCCGCAAGACGCCGAAACGCGAAGGACAATTGCGCCGTGGCGCGGCCTACGTCGCCCTCCGTGCCGACGGACGCGTGTTGCTGCGCAAACGCCCCGACAAGGGCCTGCTCGCGTCGATGACGGAAGTTCCCGGCAGCATGTGGGCGAACGATTTCGACGAGAAATCCGCGCTGCGTTCCGCGCCGCGCTTGAAGGGCGCAAAATGGAAGCGCGTGCCGGGTGTCGTGCGTCATGTCTTCACGCATTTTCCGCTTGAGCTTGCGGTCTTCATCGCGACGGTGGCGCGCCCGATCAAAGCGCCCACCGGCGCGCGCTGGGCCCCCCTTGAGGGCCTTGCCGGCGAAGCCTTGCCCAACGTCATGCGTAAAGTCATTGTCCATGCGCTCGATAACGAGCGCGAGGTCCATGCGCTCGACAATGATCGCGGAGGCAAGCATGGCAGACAGCGAGGATAGAGCGCGCGGCGGCTGGTCCCCGGGCCTGCGTTATCCCGATCCGCTCGTTCAATCCCTCGATCGGCGCTTCGACAAATACCGCCTGCCGCTCGCCAGCGTCGAACGGCTGTGGACCGGCGCGCGGTGGAGCGAGGGGCCGGTTTGGTTCGGCGACGGGCGCTATCTGCTCTGGAGCGATGTGCCGGGCGATTGCATCAGGCGTTGGGACGAGCAAACCGGCACCACGAGCGAGTTCCGCAAACCATCCAGCAACTCCAACGGCAATACCCGCGACCGGCAAGGCCGGCTGATCACCTGCGAACATCTCAGCCGGCGCGTGACCCGCACCGAATATGATGGCCGCATCACCGTGATTTGTGACCGCTTCGAGGGCAAACGGCTGAATTCGCCGAATGACGTGGTCGTGAAGTCGGACGGGTCGATCTGGTTCACCGATCCGCGCTTCGGCCTCCTGAGCAACTACGAAGGCGAGATTGCCGAGCCCGAACTGCCGATGAATGTCTATCGCGTCGACGGCAAGACTGGTGCGGTCACTGTCGTGGCGGGCGAGATCAATGCGCCGAATGGTCTGGCATTTTCACCGGACGAGAAAAAACTTTACATCGTGGAATTGCGCAGCGAGCCGCGCCGCATTCTGAGTTTTGACGTCAGCGGCGATAAAATCGCCAACGGCAAAATCCTGATCGACGCCGGGCCGCATGGCACGCCGGACGGTTTCCGCTGCGATATCGACGGCAACCTGTGGTGCGGTTGGGGCATGACACCCGAGCTCGATGGCGTGCGCGTGTTTACGGCGCAGGGCGAACCGATCGGCCACATTTCGCTGCCTGAGCGCTGCGCCAATCTTTGCTTCGGCGGCGTCAAGCGCAACCGCCTGTTCATGGCAGCCGCGCATTCGCTCTACGCGCTCTACGTCAATGCGCAGGGCGTGGCGGGCGGTTAGCAAGCGGCGCCGCGATGACTGCCGGCTCCCTCTCCCCATCGGGGAGAGGGTTGGGGTGAGGGGGTATGACTTCCGATGTTTGTAACCCCTCACCCGACGCGCTGACGCGCGTCGACCTCTCCCTATGGGAGAGGTGAAGAGAGTGCATCGAGCCGCTGATCAGATCGCCGGAATGCCCGCCGCTGCGTTCAAGAACGCGTTTTCCGCGCGCTCGGTCCGGTCCGGCTTCGGCAGCTTCCGTGCTGCCGCTTTGCGATTGATCTTGCTCCTGGCGATCGTGCCCAATTTCTTGTCGGTGGCTTTTTCTTCCTTCAGATTCATATTGAGGATTTTGGCGACGTCGTTCCGCCTGAGAACTTTCGCCCAGGCCACCAGCGTGCCGTAGCGAGTGATCTCGTAGTGTTCGACCGCCTGTGCAGCCGCGATCAGCGCGGCATTGAGCACGACCTTGTCTTCGATCTCGCCGGCGATCTCATTCGCTTCCTCGATGATGCCGTCGATGGCGGGGCACTTGGTGCCTTGCGGGATCGACTTGAGCATTTTGAAGACGCGGTCGAGCCTTTTCACCTGGCCTTTAGTCTGTTTGAGATGAGTACTGAACCCCTTCTTGAGGCCGGGATCGGAGGCTTTCTTCACCATGTCCGGCAGGGCTTTGAGGATTTGATGCTCGGCGTAATAGATGTCCTGCAACGTGTGCACGAACAGCTCGTCGAATGTGTCGATATCGGATGAAAACCAGCCCATGGGCTGTCCTCCCTTTTGATCGGTTGCTGGTGCGATAAGTCGGAGGATTGGCGTCAGTTCCCAATGGCGGGAAAGACGGCTAAAAAATCGACCGCGATCCGGGAAAAGGAACAAGCCAATGAAAATCGAACGTCACGACGTCGCCGCCCGCATGAGCAAAGTGGTGGTGCACGGCGATACCGTCTATCTCGCCGGCATTGTCGCGGATAATCCGAAGGGCAAGAACACCACCGAGCAGACTAAGGACATTCTGCGCCAGATCGACGGCTTTCTGGCCAAGGCCGGCACCGACAAGACGAAATTGCTGTCGGCGAATATCTGGATCACCGACATGGCCAATTTCGCCGAGATGAATACGGTTTGGGACGCCTGGGTGTCGCCGGGCAATACGCCGGCGCGCGCGACTGTCGAGGCCAGGCTCGCCACGCCTGACTACAAGGTCGAGATCATGGTGGTGGCGGCGAAGTAGCTTCATTCTTGTCATGGCCGGGCTCGTCCCGGCCATCCCGCTTAGGGGCGCAGTGACCGACTAAGCGGGATCACCGGGACAAGCCCGGTGATGACAGACGTACCGGAGAAACGGTGAATGAGCGACCGGCATCCTGGCAATCTTCAACGACGCCGCAGCCGGGCGCGAGGCTGAGTTCGACGCATGGTTCCAGGGCGAGCATCTCATCGAGAGGCTCGCCGTGCCGGGCTTCCTGTTCGGCCGACGGCATCAAGCAATTTCGGGCAATGCCGGCTATTTCAATTTCTATCTCGTCGAATCTCCGGGCGTTCTGACGTCGAAGCCCTATCTGGAACGGCTCGACAATCCGACACCGATGACCAAGAAGATCATGTCGGAAGTCTTTCGCAACATGAACCGCACGCTGTGCCATCGCACCGCCCGATTTGGTGCATTTCGCGGCGCCTACGCCGTCACGGTCCGGTTCAACCAGCAACCGGATGTCGATGCGCTGAAGAAACAGGCCGAAGGACTGGTGCGGGACACAAATGTCGCAGCCTGTGAAATCTGGACCGCGGTCGATCCGGCGGGACAGCCGGTCTCGATGGAGGAAAAGCTGCGCGGTGGCGACAAGAAGATCAAAGCCTGCCTGATGGTGGATACGCTGCGCCAAGCCGACGCCGAAACGCTTGGCGCGCGTCTGACAAAGCAATTCGCAAACGCCGATGTCGGTGTATTCCGCGTCCTTTGCCAGCTCGGCAACGGAGCGGCCTGAGTTATGCAATCGCTGTTGCCGCTCGCCGAAAAAATCGCCGCTCGTCTGGTAGAGCGCCGCGAAACAATCGCCATAGCCGAATCCTCAACTGGCGGCCTGATTGCGGCGGCACTGCTCGCAGTGCCGGGCGCATCGGCGTACTTCGTTGGCGGCGCCGTGATCTATACGAAGGTGTCGCGTGCAGCGTTGCTTGGCATTACGGACGCCGAGATGGCGAATATTCGGGCCTCGACCGAAGCCTACGCGCTGCTGTGCGCGCGACGCATGCGCGAGAAGCACGGCACGACCTGGGGACTTGGCGAAACTGGTGCGACGGGCCCCAAGGGCAATCGCTATGGCGACGCGGCGGGCCACTCCTGCATCGTGGTTGCCGGTCCGGTTGAACGCGCCATCACGCTGGAAACCGGCAGCGCCGATCGCCAAGCGAACATGGATGCATTCGCACGGCGGGCGCTCGAACTTCTGGCCGAAGCGGTGGCTGCCGCAGGCTAGGGTGCCGAAAATTGAACGCGCGGCAACATAGCTACGTGCACGAGCCGTCGACGGATGGTCGCTTTCGGGGGTAAAGCGGACATGGCGTTTTGCACCGCACATGTCTGCTTTTGACCCAAAGCGGACATGGCCGCCTCACGCCCAACCCCTTTCGGAATGCTACTTTGGGTTGGTACGATGTCCTCTTGTGACCCTTGGGGGGGCAATGAGACAGCGCTCCAAAGCAGGTGGCGAAGCAGTCAAAATGCGACGCCGCAAGAAGCTTGCAACAAAGGCCGCGCAGCGACGCGGAAAACACGCTGCCCGTCAGGATACAGAGAACGCGCGGCTCGCCCGCGAGTTGGAAGAGGCGCGTGAGCAGCTGACAGCGACATCTGAGCTGTTGAAGGTCATCAGTTCGTCGCCGGGCGAGCTGGAGTTAGTGTTCGAGGCTATATTGGAAAACGCCACGCGAATTTGCCAAGCCCGGTTCGGTACGTTAAATCTTTATGACGGCGACGTCTTTCGTAGGGTTGCGATCCACAATCCTACACCCCAATTCGCGATGCGGCGGGGTGAAGTGATCCGTCCCCATCCGGAAAGCGGCTTCGGGTACGTCGCCCGAACCAAACAGGTTGTACACATCGACGATGTTCGGACCCGCCGACCCTACCTCGAAGGCGATGAAGCCAACGTCAAATTTGTTGATCTTACTGGCGCTCGCACGGTGTTGGCTGTCCCAATGCTCAAGGAGAACGAACTGCTCGGCCTCGTCGCCATTTTCCGCCAAGAGGTGCGGCCATTCACCGACAAGCAAATCGAACTGGTCAAAAACTTCGCCGCGCAGGCCGTGATCGCCATCGAGAATGCGCGATTGCTCAGTGAGCTGCGCGAAACTCTGGATCGGCAGACCGCGACTTCGGAAGTCCTTGGTGTTATCAGCGCGTCTCCTGGCGAACTGGAACCGGTATTTGCTAAAATCCTGGAGAACGCAGCGCGCATTTGCGAAGCGAAATTCGCCAATTTGTTTCTGTGCGAGAGCGAGCACACTTTTCGTCTTGCCGCCAACAGGGGTGCGCCGGCCGCCTACGTGGAGCGATGGGCCAGGATTCCCGTTCTGAGTGTCGAGGATAATCCCCAGAACCCGTTGGCACGTTTGGCTGCAACTAAACGCCCCGTCAATATTCTCGATCTCAGGGCGGAGCCGGGATACAAGGACCGCGATCTTCGGTTCGTCACGCTCGTCGAGGCCGCGGGCGCGCGCACGCACACTCTAATTCCGATGCTTAAAGAAGGTGCTCTGGTCGGTGCCATTGCGGTTTACCGGCAGGAAGTCCGCCCGTTCGCAGACAAGCAAATCGAGTTGCTGACAAATTTCGCCGCACAGGCGGTGATCGCTATTGAGAACGCCCGGCTGCTCAGCGAGCTGCGCGAACGTACCGACGATCTCACCGAATTGCTGGCGCAGCAGACTGCGACTTCGGAAGTGCTGCAAGTCATCTCGAGCTCGCCCGGCGAAGTCGACGCCGTATTCAACTCAATTTTGAACAACGGGTTAGCGACATAAGAGCTATCGATTGTTGTTGCGCCGGGAGGACAAGTGTCGGCCAGGCGAAGGTGCGCATGGCGATGAAAATGTGTGAGTGTATGAGCCAGCGGTGTGTCTGTGTTAGTGTGTGCGTCTCCGTGTGTGGGCCTGCTGTTTGTAATGCGTCTCGAACAGTTCGAGTTTTTGGCGATCGCGCCGCCGGTTTCTGATCGTCACGATGGTGAGCGCGCGCCGGTAGAGCAGTAACTGTTAGGTAGACGTAACAAAACAGAAAAAAAAAAAAAAAAAAAAAACCTACAAAAAAAAAAAAAAAAAAAAAAAAAAAAATGTATTGCTAAAATGGTGCGTCCTGTAAGGCCGAGTTGCAGGACAACTCAGGACAACTACACCCAGTGAAGATCGAAGAGAGATTCCTCGCTTCGCAGACTCCATTCGGAAAGGGCACGATGTATCGTGCCCCTACAAACACGCGCGAGAAGTGTGCGCTAGCGTGGGCTGCGGCCAGCGGCAGAGTGTGAGGATGCGAGGCCGGAAGATGGGGCGGAACCGTTTTCGGTGACGAGCTTCTGCCTGGCGTGAGGCGCGCCTTGCAAACCACTGAGATAAGCGGCGATTCCGCGGTATAAGCCTTCTGCGACGCGCTGGCGTTGGCCGCTCTCGAGCAGCAAGCTTTCGTCGCTGGCGTTACTGACGAAGGAAATCTCTGAAAGCACCGCAGGCATGTTAGCGCCGGTCAAAACGACGAAGGGGGCCTGCTTCACGCCGCGATTTGTCTCGCGCCCGCTGACAAGCTGAAGCCGCTGCGAGAGAGTGTTCTGGATATCGACGGCGAGCAACTTCGATTCCGCGATTCTTTCGTTGCGGGTAATTTTTGCGACCAAATCGGACAGGTCGTGGAGCGAGGACTGCGCGGACGCATTTTCGCGAGTGGCCAGTTCCCTGGATTGCGGAGAAGTGGCCAAACTCAAGTAGTAGGTTTCGACGCCGCGGGCTTCGCGGAAATCGCTGGAATTGGCGTGAATCGAGATGAACAGGTCGGCGTTGGCGGCGTTGGCAATGGACGTGCGATCTTCCAGAGAAACGTGGCGATCGTCTTTGCGTGTGTAAATCACTTCGGCACCGGAAATATTTTCTTCGATGAGTTGGCCGAGGCGCAGCGCAACATCGAGGCAAAGATCCTTTTCCAGCAAGCCTTGCGGACCCTTGGTGCCAGTGTCGTATCCGCCATGTCCGGGATCGATGGCGATGCGGCTAATCTTCAAGCCCAGCTCGCGCGAAAGAAAAGGTTGCGGATCGTGAGCGGCGGGTGGCAAAGAGGACGAAACAGGTGGCGCGTTTTGCGTTGCGGCAGCGGAGGCCAGGGAGGGATTCGCCACAACGGAGATTTGGGAATGGACGTCGATCACCAGGCGATAGGGGTCGGGCATCAACTGCGCGGAATATTCTTTGGCGCCATCGGCATCGAGTACCAGACGAACGACGTCGTCGCTGTATTGCGAGGCGCGCACGCCCCTCAGGAGACCATTGGCGTCGGGGAGGGTTTTCAGGCCAACGGACGGGCGTAGCTGGGCTTTGTGGAGATCGAGATAGATACGGTCGGGGGAGGCGATGCGAGCGGAGTCGAATTGCACAGGATTGTCGAGCAGGACGACGATGTGAGCGTCGGTCTGCGAGTTGGAAGCCTGGATGGCGGTAACGTTGGGCACACCGTGCGTGCCGGAACTTGATTCCACGGGATAGCGATTGTCCGCCGATTGCAGAACGCCCTGAGCTTGGCGGCCATCATTGACTTGCTCACGTTGCGCGAGGCTTTTTGTGGCTGCTACCTGATTGCGCACCCGCTGTTTCATTTCCCGCAGCGTGTTGTGTGGGAGCGCGAGTCCAGCAGACAACAGAATGGCAAGGAGCGCGCAAATCCAAAGAGCCCAGGCAGGCAAGCCAAATTGCGCGCGAGACTTACTGTAGGTGAGCCCAGGCGCGGTTGAACTCGCCGCGGCACTGGCGACTTTTGCGTCGACGCTTACTGCGGGCGCTGGAGGTAAGGCCAGCATTGGCGGGGCGATTTGATTAACGACCGGTGTGATCGCGGACGCAGAGGCAGCGGGGGGCGCGAAATTCAGATTACGCTGAGCTTTTTCCACGATGTCCGCAGAAATCGTTGGGCAGCCCCTGGCGTATCCCTCCAACAAAGAGCGGAAGCAAAGCTTGTTGATGATGCGAGGAATGCCACGGCTTTCCGAGGCGATGAGCGTGACGGCTCCAGCATCGAATAGCGGATCGCCGCGGTGGCCCGCCACTTTCAGACGGTGGCTGATGTAACCCGCGGTTTCTTCGGGCGACAAAGGTTCCAGATATTTCACGAGGGTGATGCGCTGCAGAAGTTGCGCCAGATGCGGCTGGGCAAGTTTATCCGCGAGCTGCGGCTGTCCCGCCAGGACGATTTGCAACAGCTTGGAGTTGGTGGTCTCGAAGTTGGAAAGCAAGCGAATGGTTTCGAGCACAGAGTCGTCGAGGTTTTGCGCTTCGTCGACGATCAGCACAAACCGCCGGCCGGCCAACATTTCCGCGAACAACAATTCATTCAACTTGCCATGCATGGCGACGAGCCCCATGCCGGACGTGTCGACGCCCAAATCGGTGAGAAGGTACTCAAAAAATTCGCGTGAGTTGCATTGCGTCTGGAAGAGGAAGGCGGCGCGTGCGGTGCCGCGCAGTCCCTCAAGGACCTGGTAGAGAAGCGTGGTTTTGCCCAAGCCGGGTTCCGCGACAAGCGCAAGAAACCCATGGTCGCCCTGAATTGCTTCGGTGAGGGAATCGAGCGCCGCGCAGTGTGTGCGGCTGGGATAGAGATAGGCAGGATCGGGCGTGACGCCGAAGGGCTGCTCGCGCAGGTGATAGAGATCCAAAAACATCAGCGTAACCTCCGATCCTGAAACGAACGAACTTCAGCCAAGTTGGCAGATAGCTCTACCCAAGCCGCTAGGTCGAAGCAGCGGTGCGTACGAAAATCACAGTACGACCGCGTCCGGAGGTTGGCGCTCGGTCAGCGAGGGCGGGGAGCAACTGCGCAGCCAAGCCGGAATGTTCGTTTGGGCATGCGGGCCGACGGATACTGTACTTCTGACGACCGGCATGCAATTCCATTGAACCATCATACATAGTCGGCACCAAGCGGGATTTGCTATGCTACGGCGCGTGAAAGTGCCATTTCTAATCGATACGGATACAGCTTCCGATGACGCCGTTGCGCTGATTATGGCGCTGCGATCGCCGCAAGTTGAAGTTCTGGCAATAACGACCGTCGCCGGAAACGTGGATGTGCATCAAGCGAGCCGCAACGCGCTTTATACCGCGGAGCTGTGCGATTCGCGTGTACCGGTGTTCATGGGCGCAGAGAAACCATTGAAGCGCGCGCATGTGGGAGCAGAGTGGTTCCACGGGCGCGATGGACTGGGCGATCACGGCTATGCTCCACCGAAACGCACGATAGAAAAACAGAACGCTGTTGACGCGATCATCGAGACGATTGAATCGCATCCGGGACTGGTGGTGGTAACACTCGGGCCGCTTACGAATATCGCGCTGGCATTGCAGAAAAAGCCGAGCATCGCCGCAAATGTGAATCACTGTGTGGTGATGGGAGGCGCGCCGTGCTGCGAGGGCAACGTAACGCCCGCGGCCGAATACAACATTTGGTGCGATCCGGAAGCGGCGCGAATCGTGATGCGAAGCGGCCTGCCGATTGAACTGGTTGGGTGGCACCTGTGCCGGGGGGACGCGCTGCTGACTGCGTCGGACATCCAGGAAGTTCTGGATCTGGCGACACCGGTAGCGGAGTTTGCGATTGAGTGCAACAGCACGGCGCAACAGGCGATCCTGAAGCAAACCGGGGAGCATGGGATAAGCCTGCCGGATCCAGTGACAATGGCGGTGGCGATCGATGCGTCGATCGTGACATCGGAATCAGCGCACTTCGTGGAAGTGGAAACACAAAGCGAACTGACGCGCGGGATGACCGTGGTTGACCGCTTGAACGTTGCGGGGGATGAACGCAACCGGGAAGTTTGGGCGCAGAGTATCGAAGGCGGCCACAAAGCGAAAATCATTTGGGCCATCGACAATGTGCGCTGGAAGCACCTGCTATTCGCAACACTGGAGTAGCGGCGGCCACAACGGAGTGGGACAATCTCGGTAAGCATGGACGATTTCCCCGAGTTCATGAAACGTGCGGTAAACAGGACCGCCAAGTCCAATTAAGCGACTCCCGGCGTGGAAGGTTACGTCTTCGACGGGGCCGATGGAAGCCAAATGGCGTTTGGACTTGCGGTGAAACGGCAGTATCCACGGCGCATTCCCACGAATACGACGAATACATGATTGTCGTGCAAGGCCAGTACACCCTAATCATCGACGGAAGGCGGATTCCGCTGAAGGCCGGTGAAGAGTACTGCATCCCGCGAGGCGTGCTGCACAGCGGCGAGGTGCTGGCCGGGACGGGGACCATCCACGCGTTTGGCGAACAATGGACGAAGCGGGCTCGAGAGTTCTAAACAGCACGAGCCAAGGGACTTGCCACAGAAGCGGCTCCTTAGTGACCAACGACACTTCAACATCGTCTATTGAGCGGATGGGTGTACCCCACCGCGTCTGGCCTGCGCGTTCTGTCTAAGGATCCCGTACTTTGGGGAACCTACGGCGGCTGCGGCTCGTAAGTTATTAGAGAGGTGTGTTCCCATGCGAAACCTGCTGGGCAATCTTCGCTATGCGCTGCGACAGTTCCGAATGTCGCCCGTTTTTACGGCTGCGGCAATACTGACGCTGGCTTTGGGCATCGGCGGGACTACGGCGATCTTTACATTAATCCACGCGGTGATGCTGCGTTCCTTGCCCGTCACCGATCCCCGCACGTTGTACCGGGTTGGCGACGGCGACGATTGCTGCGTGGAAGGAGGCCCGCAAGATCAATGGGGCATGGTTTCGTACCCGCTGTATGAGCGGCTGAAGACCCAAATGCCGGAATTCGAGGAAGTGACCGCGTTCCAGGCGGGACGCGGACAGATGAGCGTGCGGCGACAGGGCGCGGAAACGATAGCCAGGCCACTGCGCTCGGAATATGTCACTGGCACGTATTTCTCGACGCTGGGTGTGCAGGCTTTTGGCGGCCGAGTATTTACACCGGATGACGACAGGGCCGGAGCACCGCCGGTCGTAGTGCTGAGCCACCGTGTGTGGCAGACCGCGTATGGCGGCGACCCTTCAGTGGTGGGTTCAACTTTCATTGTGGAGGGGCATCCGCTGACGGTGATTGGCGTGGCGCCAGCGGGATTTTTCGGCGAAACGCTGGAAAGCGATCCGCCGGATATCTGGGTGCCAGTGCAGCAGGAGCCCCTGATCGACGCGGAAGGAAGTTTGCTTCATCAGTCGATTAGCGCGTGGCTTCGCGTGATCGGGCGGCTGCGGCCTGGAGCTACGACGGAGGGAATGGCTCCGCGGTTGACCGGAATCCTGCGGCAATGGATGCAGAACGATTCGGGATACCCCGCCAACTGGATGGCCGACATCGTGAAATTGCTGCCGAAGCAGAACCTGGCGGTTGTGCCGGCCGGAGCGGGCGTGGCGGTGATGAAAGAGGAGTATGGACGAAGCCTGCAAATCCTGTTGTCGGTGTGCGGCTTGGTGCTGCTGATTGCTTGTTCGAATGTGGCGAACCTGTTGCTGGCTCGCGGCGTTGCGCGCCGAGGACAGACGGCGGTGCGGATGGCGTTAGGCGCCACGTCGGGCCAAATCGTTGCGCAAGCGCTGACGGAGAGCATCTTGCTGGCGATAGGCGGCTGCATTGTTGGGTTGGTAGTGGCGATCGGAGCGGCGCGGTTGCTGCTGACACTTGCCTTCCACAGCGCGCATTTCCTGCCGATCAGCGCCACACCATCGCTGACGGTGTTACTGTTTGCGTTCGCATTGGCGTTGCTGACGGGAATCATCTTTGGAGCGGCGCCTGCGTGGCTTGCCACTCGCACCAATCCGGCGGAAGCGCTACGCGGGTCGGGCCGAGGCACGAAGGATCGTTCCTCGTTCGCGCGTAAGGCACTGCTGGTAGTGCAAGCCACCTTATCTGTTGTGCTGGTGGCAGGTTCGACGATGCTGGCACGAAGCCTGAACAAGCTGGAACATCAGGACTTCGGGTATCAGGTGCAGGGCCGCGTGGTGGTGGACATTAACAATCCGCCTGCCACTTACACACTGCCACAGTTGGCGGCGCTATACCGCCAATTGGAAGATCAACTCACCCGCTTGCCGGGCGTGCGAGGCGCCGGCATGGCGCTTTACAACCCGCTCACCAACAACTGGGGAGAACTGGTCATGGTGGCCGGCCATCCGCCGGGAAAGATGGGCGAAGAGTCGGGGGCGTCGTGGGATCGCGTGTCAGCCAATTACTTGCAGAATTTTGGGATGCCGATTCTGCGCGGACGATACTTCACGGCGGCGGACAACGAGACGACCGCGCCGGTGGCGATCGTCAACGAAGCGTTTGTGAAGCGGTTTTTCAAAAGTGACGAAGATCCGATCGAGCAACACTTCGGCATCGACATGCCGGAGAATGCCGGCACCTATCGAATCGTTGGCATTGTGCGCGACGCGAAATTCGCGGGCTGGGGACTGGACCGGCCGGCGCGACCGATGTTCTACGTGCCGCTGGCGCAGGGTGTGGAATACAAAGACAGCCTGATGAAGATGATCGACTTGCGTTCGCACTTCATCGGCGGAATAACGCTGGTGACGAATCTGCCGCCGGGGCAGTTGGAGCCGCAGATCACGCGAATGCTGGCGGACGTGGATCCCAACCTGACGATCAACAGTATTCGCACCATGCAGCAGCAGGTGGACTTATCGTTCGATCAGGAGCGCGCGGTGGCGAGCCTGGCCGGTTTGTTCGGAATTGTGGCGCTGGCGCTGGCCGCGGTTGGATTGTACGGCGTCACGGCCTATACCGTTGCGCAGCGAACCAACGAGATTGGAATCCACATGGCGCTTGGCGCGGACCGCACAAAGGTAATGCGACTGGTGTTGAGCGGAGCGTTCAGTCGCGTGTTGCTGGGACTGCTGATCGGATTGCCGTTGGCGGTGGGCGCGGGGAGATTGATCTCCGCGCAACTGTATGGCGTAGCGTGGTGGGATCCACTGGCGTTGACGGTGGCGGCAGGAGCGCTGGCGATCTGCTCATTTTTTGCGGCAATCATTCCGGCGAACCGCGCGGCTTCGATTGCACCAATGCATGCGTTGAGAATCGAGTAGCGCGCCGCTGCTCAAAAGCACGCTGACCCTCAGACGTCCGTTCGGCGTCTGAGAAAATATCTCCCGATAGCTGATCGCAGTGTTGCGGGCGAATTCGTTTGCCTCGTGGCGGCGAAGCTGCAATAACTTATGTCGTGTGCGCCGGTTGGATAGGCGGGAGCGGAACAATGAGCAATCGACTGAGCGGCAAGGTTGTGATCGTTACAGGAGCAGCGCAGGGTATCGGGTTCGGATGCGCGAGCCTGAGCGCGTCGGAAGGCGCGTCGGTGGTGCTAGGAGATGTACAGGAGGAAAAAGGAAAGCAGGCGGCCACGCAAATCCGAAATGCCGGAGGTAAAGCGGAATTCTGCAAAGCGGACGTAAAGAATGAACAGGAGTGCGCGGGACTGGTGAAGAAGACGATGGAAAGTTTTGGAAGGGTGGACGGGCTGGTGAACAATGCGGGTTGGTTTCCCCGAGGCACGCTGCAAGAGACGACCACGGAGTTGTGGGAAGAGGTATTGCAAATCAATTTGCGAGGCTCGTTCTATTGCTGCAAAAGCGCTGTGCCGGTAATGCGAGAGCATGGAGGGGGAAGCATCGTAAATATGGGATCGATCTGCGGGATTCAGGCGTTGCCGAATCTGGTGGCATATGGAGCGGCGAAAGGCGGCCTGTTATCGCTAACTCGAACTCTGGCCGGCGCACTGGCGGAACATCGCATCCGAGCGAACTACGTGATTCCCGGCTGGGTGCTGACCGAGGGAGAAGTGGCGCTGCACAAGACGCAAGGCCGGCAGGAAGAGACGCTGAGGAAAGAAGGCGAGAAGCTGGCGTTGGGCAGGCAGCAGACACCGCTCGACACGGCCTATGCCGTTGTATATTTGCTGAGCGACGAAAGTTCGCAGGTCACCGGAAGTGTCTTGCATGTTGATGCGGGCGCATCGACATTGCCCATCGCGCCTGGGACGTACCCTGGATAAGGGCCCGCGGTTTGCCAGCAGTTGCTGAGATATAGCTTTTGAACAACTGCGTGACGATTTTCGGCCCCCGCGTCAGCGTGTACCCCTATTCTAGTCGCTACACCCGACGGATCCTGAATCTCGATCCCTGTCCAATCGACGTTCTTGAATGTGCTGTGCGAGGCCGATCCGTGCCCCTGTGGTGCAACTTACGATGAATCTCAAGTTCGGAAATTTCTTTGAATCCCTATGGTCGCGTCCCGACCCCGTGCTCGCCGATGCCGGCGTGGCAGGGGAGCTGATGGTGGCGAAGATCCGATTGTCATTGGCCGCGGTTCTGCTGCTCATCCCTGTGATCAACATGCTGTTCTTTCCAGTCGACCCAAAGGAAGGCCTGGTAGGACTCAGCCTGACCTGCGGAACATTCGGTTTGGCTTTGACCATGTATCTGTTGATCTCACGCGGCCACAATTCATCCTGGCTGCGATTTGCCAGCAGCGCGTTTGACGTAACGCTGGTCAGCAGTGCGCTGGTTCTTTTTCTGCTGCTGAATCAGCCGCACACCGCGGTGAACAGCAAAGTGGTATTTGAGGGCTACTTCCTGGTGATCGGCAGCGCGAGCCTACGCTACGACAAACGAGTGTGTATCACTACCGGCTTGCTGGCATTCGCGCAATACTTTGCGATTGTCTATTTTGCCGCGCGCCACTGGGACCTGAACAATGCGATCTACGCGCCTTATCCTTATGGCATGTTCAGCTGGTCCGCGCAAATCTCGCGACTGATCATGATGGCAACGGCATCGGCGCTGAGCCTGGCCCTGGTTTCCCGCAGCCAGAGACTTTTGCAGATGGCCACCAGCGACCATCTGACGGGCTTGTTTAATCGGGGATATGTGGACGACCGCTTTGCAATCGAATTGAGCCGCGCGCGCCGTTATGGCAAGCAGCTAAGCATTGCGGTGATCGATGCGGACCGCTTCAAGTCGCTCAACGACACGCACGGACATTCGGCGGGGGATCTGGTCTTGCGGACCATCGGTTCGATGCTGCGTGAATCTTTCCGGCAAAGCGATACGGCGGGGCGTTACGGCGGAGAAGAGTTTGTTGTCATTCTCCCGGAGACGGATATGGAAGCAGCACAGCGGAAAGTAGAGCGTTTGAGGGAACGAGTGGCAAGCACTCCGATCGCCTTGGCAACACGCGGAGAGAAGATTCATGTGACTATCAGCGCCGGACTGGCCAGCTACCCGCAAGACGGAGAGGATGCCGCGGATTTGTTCGCCTTGGCGGACGAACGAATGTTCCAAGCGAAAAGAGAAGGACGCAATCGGGTGGTGGCCGGCGAAGAAATTGTACTGACGGAAGTGTGAGCTAGCCATGATCCACGACGCCGGGCCTTACAGGTAGATTCCTCACTCCGCAGACTCCGGTCGGAATGGCAAGTGAGATTCTTGCAGCAAACTGTTCAGCGGTTCACCTTTTCAATTCAGAAAGTTTCGTTTCCTCTGGCACGTCTGTAGAACTTTCAAATTCCAGGCGGTAGCCGTCGGGGTCAGACAGACCTGTGACCCACATGGAGTTGCCGACCTGAGGCTCCGACGCTTCAAGACCACGCGAAATAAAATCACGATACAGTTTCACAGCGTCTTCACACTGAAACGCAAGCGAGACTCCCTGGCCGAGCCTTCCGACGGGAGCATTGGGGCTATCTTTGACGAACGTCTGCAGCATTAAAGCCGCGCCACCCAATTCCAGCCAGCACCAACGCAATTGTTCATGCACGACCCACTTGTTCTTCATGACAAAGCCAAGGCCGTCGACGTAAAAGTGAATCGAGCGGTCCATGTCGGAAATGCGAAAGAATGGAACGACTTGCTTGACGTTCATGTCGGGCTTGGCAGCGGCACTCATGAGCGCAAAAGAATACTCACCTGACTGGCCCGGCGCAAGACGTTTTAAGTTGGCAAATGTTCCGAAAGAGATCAGTCTTCTGGACCATGATGAAGCGTGACCTTCAGAATCTGGCCCGCGCCTTCCGGAAAGCCGAAGCCGTAGTTGGAGACGTAAAGATTGCCGTCGGGCCCGAAGGTCATGCCGGTCGGAAAGACCAGAGAGCCGCTGGGGCTGTCGATCAGGATCTCCTGCTTGCCATTGGGCAAGATGCGAATCAGATGGCCGGTAAATGGTTCGGGGCCCGGGTCCGTCGCCGAGTAGGAGGATTCGAGCACGTACAGGCGGTCGCGTCCGTCGATGGCCACGCCGAGCACTTTGCTGAAGCCAGTGGCCACCACCTTCAGGCGACCGCTCTGGGTGATGCGGAAGATGCTCTGGGTATTCAGTTGGTCGGGAGCGAATTGGCCCAAGTTACCAACATAGAATACACCGCCGCGTGCGAACTCACACCGCTCGCCGTGATCGCGATGCTGCTCGAGGTCGGCGATCGCAGTCGGAACCACGTGACCCTGTGAGGCAGAGATGTCGATTATCCGGCTGATCTTGCCCTTGGTAGTGATCTCGTCCAGTTCGCCATGATTCGGCTCGATGCCGTAGAGATTGCCTCGCAGCGCGATCATGCTGTACCACGTGCCGTCGGGCTCAAAGTCGCCGGTGATCGGATCCGTCGGGTTTGCAACGGGATGCGCCTGCTGGTAAGCGGCAAGATTGGCTACGATCGACCAACTGCGGTCACGATTTACCCGGATGACCGCATTGGGAATGCTAGGCACGCCGTGCGAACATCCCGCGCCGGCGAAAATGGCGTACAGCGTGTCACCGATGAAGGCGACGTCCGCGACTCCACTGGCGAGCCCGCTGGCCTCGCTGGATGGCAGATTGTCGACAAATGTCGTGACGTTGCCGTGGGCATCAATCCTGGAAATGCGCGACCCGGTGGTGCTTCCGTAATAATCACCCGGACCGGTCAATCCAGCCGAGCAATCTCCCCCTAGACCGGCGGTAGCCCTAGTCAGGGTACCGGAGGATGCGGCAAGACAAAGCGGGTGACAAGCAGGTCATTTCCAACTAACCGCAAAAGCGCAAGAAAACGCAGGCATTTAGGCGATACCTGGCGGCAGCTAAAGCAGCTCACAGGTTGCTTGACCGGGGCAACCGGCTGCACTACACTGCGACAGCCTTTTTGAGAATTGCTCCCCCTGGAAGTCGCTATGCCCTCAAATCACTCAGGCCAAAGAGTCACGTTTGGCGCGTTCACGTTGGACGTGACTTCGGGTGAGCTGCGCAAACACGGAACAAAACTGAAGTTGGGAGAGCAGCCGTTCCAGATCCTAAGTCTGCTTCTGGAGCGCCATGGCGAAGTGGTGTTGCGCGAGGAGTTGCATAAAAGGCTGTGGCCGAGCGACACGTTTGTGGATTTCGATCATGGGTTGAACTCGGCAATGAGACGACTGCGGGATGTATTGGGGGATGAGCAGGAGAAACCGCAGTGGGTGGAGACGGTGCCGCGGAGGGGCTACCGATTTATTGGAGAAGTGCAGTTGGGGACAAACGGAGCGGGAGCAGCGAGCAAACCGGCGGAGCCTCAGGAGCTGCAACCGCAGGCGGAAACAGCGAACGGCAAAGCAGAGAAAACTCAGAGCAAGCCGTGGGGATGGGCCGCAATGGGAGTTGGAATCGCCCTTGCGCTGGTGGTGGGCGCCGGGTTCACGTGGAGAGCAGCCGGAGAAAGACGAAGCGCTGCGGAGTTGAGGGCGACTGTGGTGTCAACGGGGAGGAAAGCAAAACAAATTGACCCGGAGGCCCACGAAAATTACCTGAAGGGAAGATATGCGTTTTTGAGCGGAAATGGCGAAGTCTCTCGTGAATATTTCGAGAAAGCCGTCGCGCTGCAGCCTGACTACGCCGAGGCGTATAGCGGGCTGGCGGATTACTACGGAGGCGGATCTGGGGGCGGGGAGCTCGACCCGAAGATGGCGATTCCAGAGTGGGAGAAGAACGCGAAGAAGGCGTTGGAGTTGGATTCCGCGGTTCCGGAGCCGCACCATACCATGGCCGCGTTTTACTTCTTTCACGAATGGAACTGGAAGAAAGCGGAAGAGGAAGAGCGCCGGGCAATTGAGCTGAATCAAAATATATCGGAAGCGTATCACGTGCTGTCTTACATCTTGTTTGCGGAGAACCGGATGGACGAAGCCGTGGAGGCACAGCGGCGAGCCACAGAGGTGGACCCGTTCGCGAGGCCGTGGGCGCTGGGATATGTCCTGATGGGCGCGGGAAGGTACGCGGAAGCAGAAGCGGAATTACACCAGGAACTGGAAGTGCGGCCAACGAATACGGATGTAAGGGAGACACTCGCCGCGGTTTTACTGGCGCAGGGAAAAGAAAAGGAATCTGCCAAAGAGCTGGCGGATTCGGCCCGGCGCGACGGCGACCCCGACTCTGCGGCGGCGATCGAGAAAGCGTTCGCGGAGGGTGGGAATACCGGACTGCAGCAGATGAGATTGCAGAGGCTGGAACTGCAGGCGAAGAAGGGATATGTATCGCCGATTGCAATGGGAATGGCGTATGGCCGGCTGAGGGATAAGAAGAAAACACTCGAGTGGCTCGAAAAGGCGTGCGAGGAACACTCGCCTAGACTGGTGCGGATGTGGATCGAGTCGGAGTGGAAGTGGCTGCATGGCGATGAGGATTTCCGCGCGCTGGCGAAGAGGATAGGGCTGGTGCTACCTGCGGATTGATCTTCAAGCGCGGCATTCTTGACAGAATGTCACATTAGACATAATCTAATTTAATGTTGAATGGCGAGGCGATCAGACGATCCTTGGAGCGCGGTGGTTTGCGGTGCACGCCGCAACGCTACGCGGTGATGGCCTTCCTGATGCAATGCAACGAGCATCCCACGGCTGCGGAAATCTACAGAGCCGTGAATCGCCTGGACCCGCGCTCTTCCCGGGCCACCACATATAACAATCTGCGGGATCTGGTGCAGGCTGGCCTGGTGCGTGAAGTGGCCGTCGAAGGACGCTCCGCGCGATTCGATGCCAAAGGTGTCCGCCATCACCATTTTATTTGCGATCGTTGTGGCAATGTTGAGGACATGAAGTGGCACAAAGTGCCCAAACCTGCTTCCGACACCCTCGGTAAGCGAATCGTTCGCGAATGCGAACTGATCTTCCGCGGGCTGTGCACGAAGTGCGCTCCCCGGCACGCTTCCCGTTAAGTTCCGAAGCGTTGCGCAAGTCACCGAGTGTAGTCACCCGAGACTGCGCGAAATGGAAAAGCCAATCAGAATTTTGCAGTTGGTCACAGACTTTTGACTAATTCGAAGGAAGGTGAACACATGGACAAAGAACTTAACGCCGCAGCAGGAACGCCAACCGAATCGAAGTGCCCATTCACGGGCGGAGCTTCCGCGCACACGAACAGGGAATGGTGGCCGAACCAGTTGGGCGTAGGGATTCTGCACCAGCACTCCACGTTGTCGAATCCGATGGGCGAGGAGTTCGACTATGCGAAGGAGTTCAAGACGCTCGACCTGAAGGCCGTGGTCAAGGATCTACATGCTTTGATGACGGATTCGCAGGATTGGTGGCCGGCCGACTTTGGCCACTACGGCGGATTGTTCATTCGCATGGCGTGGCACAGCGCCGGCACCTACCGCATCGCGGACGGTCGAGGGGGAGCGGGATCGGGGCAGCAGCGGTTTGCGCCGTTGAACAGCTGGCCCGACAACGTGAACCTAGACAAAGCGCGACGGTTGCTTTGGCCGATCAAACAGAAGTATGGCCGCAAGATCTCGTGGGCCGACCTGATGATTCTGGCGGGCAACGTAGCTCTCGAGTCGATGGGCTTCAAGACTTTCGGTTTTGGCGGCGGGCGAGCGGATGTGTGGGAGCCCGAAGAAGTGAACTGGGGCCCGGAAAGCACCTGGCTCGGTGACCAGCGCTACAGTGGCGACCGTGATCTCCAGAATCCGCTGGGTGCGGTGCAGATGGGTCTGATTTATGTGAACCCGGAAGGACCGAACGGCAACCCGGATCCCATCGCGGCAGCCAGGGATATACGCGAAACGTTCCGCCGCATGGCCATGAACGACGAAGAAACTGTCGCGCTGATTGCCGGTGGTCATACCTTTGGAAAAACGCACGGCGCCGGCGAGGCGACAAACGTAGGCGCGGAGCCCGAAGCGGCCCTGATCGAAGAACAGGGCCTCGGCTGGAAGTGCAAATTCGGATCCGGTAGAGGTTGCGACACGATCACCAGCGGACTGGAAGTTACCTGGACCGAGACACCGACCAAATGGAGCAACAACTTTTTTGCAAACCTGTTCGGCTACGAATGGGAACTAACCAAGAGCCCGGCCGGCGCAAATCAGTGGAGACCGAAGAATGGCGCGGGCGCCGGCAAGATTCCAGATGCGCACGACCCGTCCAAGCGGCATGCGCCGTCCATGTTGACGACCGACCTTTCCTTGCGCTTCGACCCTGCTTACGAAAAGATCTCACGGCGTTTCTACGAGCATCCTGACCAGTTCGCAGTTGCGTTCGCCCGCGCATGGTTCAAGCTGACGCACCGTGATATGGGTCCGATCGTCCGTTATCTCGGCCCGCTGGTTCCCAAGGAAACGCTGGTGTGGCAAGACCCGATTCCCGCGGTGGATCATCCATTGATCGGGGAGCAGGACATTGCTGCTCTGAAAGCGAAAATCCTCGCATCCGGACTGTCCGTTTCTCAACTGATCTCCACGGCTTGGGCGTCGGCATCAACGTTCCGCGGCTCCGATAAGCGGGGCGGAGCGAACGGCGCGCGCATTCGCCTGGCGCCGCAAAAGGACTGGGCCGTCAACCAACCGGCGGAGTTGGCGAAGGTACTGCAGAAGCTCGAAGGCATCCAGAAAGAATTCAACGCTTCGCAGACCGGCGGAAAGAAGGTTTCGCTGGCGGACCTGATCGTTCTAGGCGGCTGTGCGGCGATCGAGAAAGCCGCGAAGGCTGCAGGACAAAACGTGAAAGTTCCCTTCACACCGGGACGCATGGACGCGTCGCAAGAACACACCGACGTTGAGTCGTTTGCTGCGATGGAACCGAAGGCGGACGGCTTCCGCAACTATGTCAATGGCAAGCCGCGCCTGTCGGCCGAGGAGCTATTGGTGGACCGGGCGGAATTGCTGAATTTGACGGCGCCAGAGATGACGGCTCTGATCGGCGGCCTGCGGGTCCTTGGCGCAAATGCGGGGAAATCAACGCATGGCGTGTTAACCAAGCGACCGGAGACGCTGACGAACGACTTCTTCGTCAATTTGCTCGACATGCGCACGCAGTGGCAGCCTTCCACCGCATCCAATGGCTCAGGAGACGTGTACGAAGGGCGCGACCGCAAGAGCAACGAGCTGAAGTGGACCGGAACGCGTGTTGATCTTATTTTCGGTTCGCATTCACAGCTACGTGCCTTCGCGGAAGTCTATGCGTGCGCGGACTCTGAGGAAAAGTTTGTCAAAGACTTCGTAGCGGCGTGGACCAAAGTGATGAATCTCGATCGCTTCGACGTTGCCTGAACTCGGTGAAAAAGTAAGCCTTAGACTTCGGGATTTCACGATCGCTGCTGACTATTCGTAGCGCAGCGCGACCATGGGATCCACGCGGCTGGCGCGCCGGGCGGGAAGGTACGTTGCAAGCAGAGTGACGCCGCTGAGCAGCACCGCCACCAGCAGAATCGTGACGGGATCCCAGGGTTTTACGCCATACAACAGGCTACTCATCAATCGCGTCAGCCCGAGCGCCGCGCCGACGCCGATGACCACGCCTACGAGAGCGAGTTGCATGCCCTGAGTTACCACCATGTGGCGCACCTGTTGCGGACTGGCGCCCAAAGCCATGCGCACACCGATTTCCTGTGTGCGTTGTTGCACGGAATAAGCCATCAGGCCGTAAACGCCGATGGCCGCCAGCAGCAGCGCGACGCCCGCAAAAATAGTGAGCAGCGTCATATAGAAATCATTCCGCGCGGTGGACTCGCCAACGACTTGCTGCATGCTGCGGATATGCGCCACAGGCAATCCGCCGCTGGCTTCGCGCAATTCTCGTTGGACATCAGCGCTCAAAGAAAACGGTTGCAGCTTGGTACGCACCGTCCAGGTGACGGGAATGATGCGGTTATTCAGAGCGATGACGCCGTCGTTCACCTGAGCGAACGGAACGTACATGATCTGGTCCGGCGGGCGGCTCAGTGCGCCTTCGCGAACATCCGCGACGATGCCGACGATCTGGCGAGGGGACTCGTCAAATTCCGGCCCGACTCCTTTGCCGATGGAGATGCGCGCGCCGAGTGCATCACCTTTCGGCCAGTATTCCTTGGCGAGCGCTTGATTGATGACGACAACGCGCTCCGCAGCGCCGTTGTCCTGGTCGGTGAACACGCGGCCGCTGACCAGGGGAATGCGAAACACGTCGAAGTAGTGCGGAGACGTCGTCAACCAGGTGGCCCCGCCATGATACGGGCCGTTGGTCAGCGGACGGCCTTCGATGGTGAACGGAAGCCCGAAGCCGCCTTCGAGCGGAACGCAACAAGTAATGGCCGCGGCTGTCACTCCCGGCAGGCTTTCGATGCGACGGCGGCCCTCGCGCTCCAGTTGATCGACGCCCGCGGCTTTCTCAAAACGCCCACCATTCAGCGACATTTCCATAAGTAAGACGTTGTGCGCGTCGAAGCCCGGATTCACGCCGCGAAGCGCACCGAAAGTGCGAATGAGCAAGGCAGCGCCAACAAGCAGAACCAGTGCCAGCGCCATTTCCGTAATCACGAGGACTGCGCGCGCTTTGTTGTGCCACAGGCCAGTGCCAGAACGCGCGCCACTTTCGCGCAACGTGGAATTGATGTCCGACCGGGAAGTGCTGAGCGCGGGAAGCAATCCAAACAAAATTCCGGTGAGGATAGAAGCGAATAGAGTGAATACCAGCACGCGCCAGTCAAGCGTCACAGCGGCGCCTTGCTCTCCTACGCGAGGAATGTCGCTGGGATTAATTGCGAGAAGCGCACGCACGCCGACATAACCGAGGCCGAGGCCTAGCACACCGCCGGCGAGGGAGAGCAGCAGCGACTCCGTCAACAATTGCCACATCAGGCGGGCGCGCCCGGCGCCCAACGCGGAACGGATGGCAATTTCGCGCCGACGAATGGTGGCTCTGGCCATCAGCAGGTTGGCAACGTTGGCGCAAGCAATCAGCAGCACAAAACCAACTGCACCAAAAAGCAGCAGCAAACCGAAACGGACGTCGCCGATCAGGCTGTCGCGCAGAGGTATTGCGGTGAAGCTGGCGCCGGGCCCCATGACGGGCGAGCCAGGGAATTTACGATTGAACTCGTCCGCGGCGTGCTTCATCGCGGCTTGAGCCTGCGCCAGGGTGACACCCGGCTTCAGACGGGCCGTGGCGCGCAAGTAGTGCCCCTGGTCGACACTGTTTGGATCAGGCTTCAATGGCATCCAGATGTCGCTCTTGGGATCGCCGGTGTAGGTTGGGCCGAGCACTCCGATAATCGTGTAAGGTTCCTGGCCGAGATCGATGGTGCGATTCAGAATTCCCGGATCACCGCCGAACCGGTTTCGCCACAATCCGTTGCTGATCACTACGACTGCGGGACCTCCCGGGCGATCCTCTTCGGGAGTGAAGGTTCGGCCGAGAGCGACGGGCGCGCCAAACACGCGAAAATAATCGGCCGAGACGTGAATGCCTTTGATGAGTTCGGGACGATCGCCTCCGGTGAGGTTGATGCCCGGGCCGGAAAAGTCATAAGCCGCGACAGAATCGAAGACGTCGGTCTGCTCGCGCCACACGTTGAACTTTGGGATCGATGTAACATCGCCATTTCCTTGCGGTGAGGTGAGTTCGAGCTCGACCAGCCGGTCGGGATTGGGATAAGAGAGCGGCTGAAGGAGCACGGCGTTAACCACCGAGAAGATCGCGGTGTTGGCGCCGATGCCGAGCGCCAGCGCCAGGATCGCGACCGCGGCAAAACCGGGGCTGTTGCGCAGCGTCCTGAATGCGTAACGCAGATTTTGCAGAAGAGTTTCCATCGCTCCTCCAGGGTGGTGCGAAGCTTATGCGCGAAACGCGCCGCCGTCAATCGCAACGCGCACATCATGACTGCGAGCCAATGGCTAATAGACAACAACCAGCAGGCGGGGCGAAAACAGCCCGCCTGCTGCACCAACGCTTTTCGAATGCGCTAATCATCTGACCTGTGCGTTAGGATGCGCTCAGCGTCGCTGGTGACGGAGACTCCCAGATCCGTCACCACGGTGACGCGATTCTGCCTTTGGACGGTACTTCCGTGTCTTCCGAACGAGTGCAACTGGGACAAATCGTGTTGGATATCGGCCGCTACGAATTGACTCGTCCGTTTGGAACGCATCCCGATGGATCTGTTAATCCTACTAGTCCGCGAAAAAGGAAGATTGGTCAGGCGGGATGAGACCATCGAGCGCCTCTGGGGCAAGAATGTCTTCTTCGACACCGACCACAGCATCAACACCGCCATCCGCAAGATTCGTCGCGCTCTCGGGGAAGATCCTGAGAAACCGCAATACATCGAGACGGTGCAAGGCAAGGGATACCGCTTTAAAGGAACGCCCGTCGGCGTCCCAGAAATAGTCTCTTCGCCAACAGAAGTCGAAAGGCCGCGCATTATGCTGGCGGTTCTGCCGTTCGAAAATCTTAGCGGCGATTCAGAACAGGAATATTTCAGCGATGGTCTAACGGAAGAGACCATCATGAGGTTCGGGAAAATGTCGCCGCGTGACCTGGGCGTGATCGCCAGAACCTCTTCAATGGCTTATAAGCGTTCAGATAAGTCTGTCCTGCGAATTGGGCAGGAATTGGGTGTCGACTACGTGCTCGAGGGAAGCGTCCGACGCGATGCGGACCGCGTTCGCGTCACGGCGCAGTTGATCCGAGTTGCTGACCAGATCCACCTGTGGGCCGAGAATTTCGACCGCCCAGCGCAGAGCATCCTCGATATCCACAGCGAAGTCGGTGCAGCTATCGCGGCCCAGGTAAAACTCGAACTGGTCCAGAAGGAGAGCGCCAGTTGCGAAGCGCGCGTAACGTTGACCAGCAGGCATACGATTACTATCTTCACGGACGGTATCATTACGCGCGCCTTACCTTCCCGGAGATGCAAAAGGCCATTGGGTATTTTCGCAAGGCAACGGAGCGCGATCCCGGATTTGCCCTGGCGTTCGCTGGACTCGCCGATTGCCTTATGATCTTGCCGATCAACAGCGATGTGGCTCCCAAAAGCGTATTTCCGGAAGCGAAGGCTGCGATCACGAGAGCCCTTGCGTTGGGACAGGATTCCGCGGAGGCTCATAATTCTGACGCCGCGGTAAAATTCTGGTTCGACCGGGATTTCGTGGGGGCGGAAGCGACGGCGCGAAATGCCGTTGCCTTGACCCCGAATTACTCCCTCGCGCATCTCTATCTGGCTCATATTCTTTCGAATGTCGGTCGGCATGACGAGGCGCTGCAAACGATCCAAAGCGCCCGAGCGCTTGATCCATTTTCGCTTGTCGCCAATGCGATGTATGGCCAGTTTCTCTACCATGCGGGCCGGGTTGACGACTCCGTCGATCAACTTCGCGCAACACTCGAAATGGAACCCCGATTCTGGATCGCACACCTGGCGAAGTCATACGAGAGGAAAGGCATGTACGCCGAGGCGTTAGCGGCTTGTGAAAATGCCTGGATTTTTTCGGAAGGGAATACAGAAGCACTTTCAGTCGCCGGCTATGCCCACGCTGTTGCTGGGGAGAAGTCCAAGGCCGAGGGCAAAATCCACGAAATGCTGGAGCGAAAGAGAGAGCAGTACGTTCCCCCATACAACCTGGCACTTGTGTTTGCCGGCCTCAGGGAAACCGAGACCGCACAACATTGGCTCCGACAGGCTTTCGGAGACCGCGATGTGCACATGACTTTCTTGCGGGACCACAAGTGGGACGGCATGCGAAGCAATCCAGAGTTTCGGCAACTCATGAACAGTGTGGGATTCCTCCACGACTAGCGCTTTGTGGCAGTTGAGATGTTCGACGCAGGTCGCCGCAGGGGCGACACCTGCACTTCGAGGCGCTTCAATCGAGTTCTTGGGCGGCGGCCAGGACTTCGGCTGGGATGGCGTCAATATCGGAATCCGTGGTGCGATGATTCACAATGCAGGCGCGCAGGCAGAATTTCGCGCGTAGCGTGGCGTTTGATAGATAGACATGACCGTGGGCGATGATTCGTCGCAGGATTTCCGAGTTCAATTGATTGAGTTTGGTTTCCGGCAAATTGCCATTGCCTACATAACGAAAGCACACAGCGCTCAGTTCAATCGGCGCCAGCAACTGCAGTTGGGGCGTACGCGCAATCAAGGCACCCAGTCGCTGAGCGTGCGACAGATCTTTCTCAATGGATTTCCGCAACGCGGCGAATCCGTGATAACGAAACGAAAACCAGAGCTTCAGCGCGCGGAATCTTCGGGATAGTTCGATGGACTGTTCAAAGAAAGCGAAACCTTCGATGGGATCGGTGGAGAGGGCGCGCACGTATTCGCCAGTGTAGGCGAACGCGCGGTGCGCCGCGGCAGCATCGCGGTACAAAAGGCAGCCGCAATCGATCGGTTGATAGAGCCACTTGTGGGGATCGAGAGAAATGGAATCGGTTAAATCCAAACCGTGAAACTTGTGAGGCGCGGCGATCGATCCGAGAGCGCCATAAGCGCCATCAACGTGGAACCATGCTCGATATTTGGAAGCGATGTGGGCAAGTTGGGGAAGTGGATCGATGGCGCCGGTATTGACGGTACCGGCCGTGGCCACGACAGCAAGAGGTGTGATGCCGAGCTGCTGATCACGCTGAATGGTCTGCTCAAGTTGCTCGGGAATCATGCGAAAGGAGTCGTCCACCGGAATCAGACGCAGGTTTTGCCGGCCGATTCCGAGCAGCGCAATCGCCTTCGGGATGGACATATGCACTTCGGTGGACGCGTAGACTGCCAAAGCCGCGCCGGCGCGAAGACCGCTTTCGTTCGCCGGAGCGATAGATTCCCTGGCCATCGCCAAACCCATCAGGTTGGCGGCCGATCCTCCGCCGGTGAGAACTCCTTGAAAGGATTGGCAGCTGATGGCCTGGGCAAGCCAATCGACAACCGTGCGTTCAAGCGTGGCAGCGGGCGGCGAAGATCGCCAAGCTGTGACATTTTGATTCAGCACGCTGCAGAGCAAATCTGCAACCGCGGCTGCGGGTTCTCCTGAGCCGAGCACATAGGCAAAAAATCGTCCGTTCTGTGCGCGCGAATGCCGCGCAACATCTGCCAAGCCGAGGATCGCTTCTTCAGGCAATCCTGTTTCGGGCAATGGAGTACGAAAGAGCTCCTCCATCTCTGCGCCGCTTACGGCAGGCGTGATTGCGCGCGTATCCATGCCCTGCAGGTAGTTAGCGGCGATTTCGGTGATGCGTTCCGAAAGGCGGCGAAATTCTTCGGGCGAAATGTCCACTGAATTCATCGTGCGTGATCCTGTTGAGCTCTGCTAGTCCTTCAGGGTGGTGCGAAGCTTATGCGCGAAACGCAGCGCCGTCAAATTGCGACGACGAAAACGGCTCCGCTCTCGAATTAACGGCACGACCAACTAAAAGTAGACTCTCCCAAAATGAGTACACAGCCACGCAGCGCGTCCATGGCAAGAACACCATCGGGACCACAAGACTGGGCAGAGCCCCCAACTGAAAGGGTCAGGGTTTTGCTGGTGTCGGCGAAATGAATTTGCAAAGGCTTGGTTTTCGTTGTCGTGGTGACCTCTCCGCCGACGCCTTGCACTCGACGGTTTCCCAATGACCGATCGGAGAGCGACACGGCAGCTGCAGATGAAGTGGCGATGACGGTGCTTGTTGCTCCAGTATCAACCAGGACCAGCACCTTTGTATTTTCGACCGACACCTCGGCGGCATAGAGTCTATTGATAAATTGCGAATCGCGGTTGGTACACACGCGCGTGTGTTCGGAAGCAACTGGAGCAGAGCCGAAGCTTAAACGCGGCACACTAAGGTCCACTACCGCGGCTTTTCCCGATGGAGCTAGTAGCTGTGGAGATATGAGGCCACCAATGCGTTGTTCCGCGAATATTTTTGGAAAGTCTACGACAATGGCCTCTCGGAGAGGAATTTCATCGTCGCTGCGATCCAACTGAAGCGTGAGGTCTCGGACAACCGTAATCTTCGATTCGACGCCAGTCGAGCCCATCGCCGTCGAGTTTGTATCGAGAGTCTTAAGGCGGCTGGCGCCGACTAGCCATGACGCAAAGGTGTGCACACTGGCGCCGGTATCGACGATGAACCACGCGGTTTGACCGTGTACCGTGGCTTTGAGGAGCGGGTTCGGAAAGCCCATGCTGGACAACTTTTGGTCATACTGTAACGGAATGTTTTCCGGATAACCGGCAGCATAGCTTGCCTGCGAAAACGCCGCCAGAATAGTTAGCGACAAACAGAACGCGACACATTTGGCCTGAGAGTCAGAGGGAATCAACCAGCGCCACCGGCATGTAGACACGGGCACTACTCCTGGCGCAGCGCGGTCATAGGATCGATTTTGGTGGCGCGGCGCGCCGGAGCATAGCAGGCAAGCAGAGCCGAGGCCAGAAGAATGGTGGCAACGGCGAGGAGTGCCCGGACGTCGATGGCGCCGACATTGTAGAGCAGGCTGCGAAGTGTTTTGCCGACGAAGTAAACGCCGGGAAGTCCCACGGCCATGCCGATCAAGGCCGAAGTCATGCCTTCACCGACCAATTGCTTCAGGACGTGCGGCGTGCCGGCGCCGAGGGCAATACGAATTCCCATTTCGTGATTGCGCTGCGCTACGGAAAAGGTCATCACGCCGTAAATGCCGATGGCTGCGAGAAGCAGCGCAAGCCCGGCAAAACTTCCGAAGATCACCAGGGCAAAGCGGTCGCTAACGAGCGACTCGCTGACCACTTGTTCCATGGTGCGAACGCGCGTCATGGGATAGTCGGGATTAACCGAGCGAACGGCGGCCGCGATGCTGTTTGCGACGGCGGTGGGCCGACCGGAAGTGCGCACCGCGATGGTGGTGTAGGCCCAAGGGCTTTGATCGAAGGGCACGTCAACCTCGGCGGAGCCGGCGGTGGGATGACTGTCATATTGCACGTCGTGAAAGACGCCGACAATTTGCCATTCGATGGGCGCGCCCAGCGGCTGGTCCGCGCCAGGAATCAATTCCGGAATTTTGACACGTTGTGTGAGCGGATCGAGTCCCTGCAAAAACTGGTGGACGAATCCTTCGCTGACCATGGCCACGCGCTGGCCTCCGGCAAGATCCCGCGCGTTCAGATAGCGGCCTTGGACCAGGCGAATCCCATAGGTCTGGTAATAATTCGGTGAAACCGGCATGAAAATTGTCAGCGGCTGCTTGTTCACATCTTCTTCCGAGGATTGGCCGACGATGGTGAAGTGCAGTCGTCCGGATCCAGCGGCCGGCAAACCGGGAGCAAGAGCGGCGCGGGAAACTCCAGGAACAGCTTCAATTCTCTCCAACAATTGCCGGTAAACGCTGCGAACCTGGTCCGCCTTCATGGTGCGTTCATTCTGCAGCGGCACATTGAAAGTGAGGACATGGTCGGTGCGGATGCCGAGGTCCACCCTGGTTACGTTCCAGAAGCTACGAATGACCATTCCCGCGCCGCCAACCAGAATCAACGCCAACGCGAATTCGGCAACCACCAGCACCCGTCGCAAGCGATGGCTGCGCAGGCCCTTCGAGGATCGTCCACCTTCTTTCAGCATGTCGCTGACATTTTGCCGTGCCGCGTGCCACGCGGGAGCGCAGCCAAAAAGAATGCCGCTGAACAGAGTGGCTCCCAGAGTGAAGAGCAAGACAGGAACGTTGAGTTTGGGATCTGCTTCGTAAGGAATGCCGAGCTGGTTGCGCGGCATCAAATTCAGGACGCCCTGCAGGATGAATTCCGCCAGAAGCACGCCGAGACTACCACCGATCACCGCCAA
Organism: uncultured Alphaproteobacteria bacterium; assembly: GCA_963819915.1. Classification (GTDB taxonomy): domain Bacteria; phylum Pseudomonadota; class Alphaproteobacteria; order Rhizobiales; family Xanthobacteraceae; genus Pseudolabrys. The sequence continues at coordinate 35,948 of CAWFXX010000004.1, read as the reverse complement.
CGAAAGGCTCTCGATCAGGAATTGGCGAAAGATGCGCGCGCGGGTGGCTCCCTGCGCAACGCGGACGGCGATTTCCTTTTGCCGCGCAGTTCCCCACGCGAGCAACAAATTAGCAATATTGACGCAAGCAATCAGCAGCACAAACGCGACAGCACCCATCATCAGCCACAATCCAAGCCGGGTGTTTTTGGGAAGAAAGTCGTTTTTCAGAGGCTCGACGGTGACGGTGAGGCCTTCGTTGGTTTTGGGATTCGCTTGAGCCAGTCGCTGTGCGATCACGCCCATTTCAGCGTTTGCGGCTTCCAGCGTCACACCCTGCTTCAGGCGCCCCATCACCAGTAGATAATGGTCTTCGCGGTTGATTTCCTCAGGTTTGAAGGCCAGCGGCACGCTTAATTCCGCGTCTCCTTTGTCGTTTGGCCCGGGCGCAGCCACGCCAATGACGGTGTAAAGCTCGCCGCTCATGCGCAGCTTCTTGCCAACAATGTTGGAATCGCTGCCGAACTTCTCTCGCCAGAATTTATAGTTAAGAATCGCGACATGATCGTTTCCGACCTGCGTGTCTTCGGGCAGGAAATGGCGTCCCAGATAGGCCTGTTCGCCGGCCAAAAGGTCGAAGAAGCCGGGCGCGACACGAGAGGCCAGAACTTCCTCGGTCCAATTCGGCGTTGAGATGGTCAAGCCCCGGCCCGTCCAGGCGTTCAGCGACTGAAAAGCGGTGGTTTGTTTTTGCCAGTCGAGGTAGTCGCTGGGCGAAGTCTCCAGACGGTCGCCTTTTTGGTGCGACCAGACCATTACAAGCTGGTCGGAATGGGCGTAGGGAAGGGGCACGAGCAGCACGGAATACAGCAAGCTGAAAATGGCGGTGGTGGCGCCGATGCCCAAGGCGAGAGCAAGCAGGGAGACGGAAGTAAACCCGGGGCTCTTCCACAGCAACCGCAAACCGTAGCGAATATCGCGCAAGAGCTCAGTCATGGGAGCACCTTCCTATCCAGTAATACTTAGAGGCGGCCGGAATAGTTCCCTTGCTTAGACGAAAGACGTTAATAGATGTGTGCAGCAAGTGCATCACCAAGCCGGTGGACAATCGAAAATGGTGTGTCTACGGCACTTAGGTGGAGGCTCCGAGCTTGCCAAACGAGAGGTTGGCCGGAGCCGGACATCTGAGTGTTCATTTCCGTACAGTTTTGCCTATCGGTCCGGTACTTGTCGTTCGCAAAGATCCGGGAAGTGATGTCGTCGTGGTTCAAAGGAGCGACGACGTAGACCGAAGCCTGGAAGCGATTCCCCGCATCGCGCGGGCCGCTGGCGATCAACACTAATCGCCGCGAGCTATGTTATAAGGTCTGCGATGGAACTCCGATGAACAAGCTGACTTTGTTTCCCGCGTTTATCGTGTGCCTGCTTTTCGCCTTCGCGGCCATGCTGCTTGCCAGCGACCACGCCGCCCGGCCTGCGGCTGGAGACTTGTGGCCAACCAAGGGTTGGGCAACTGCCAGCCCTGCCAGTGTTGGACTGGATGAGCAGGTTCTCCTCAGGCTAGACAAGGATATGGCCTCGGGGAAATATTCGCAGATGATCGACAGTTTCGCCGTTTTCCGCTGTGGCAAGAAGGTCTTCGAGCGCACCTACCCACACGACTACGCGAAGATTTATGGCAAGAAAGCCGGTGAACGAGGGCCGCTGAATGCCCGCCTCACGGGACGGTACAACTATTTCGATCCGGAGTGGCACCCCTATTATCACGGCACGGATCTGCACACAATGCAATCGATCAGCAAGACCGTCACTTCGGTTATTATCGGTGCGGCTATGCAACGCGGCGACTTCAAGGCCGGTCTGAATACACCGGTGTTGAAATACTTCGATACATCCAAAGTGGAAAATGTGGATGACCGCAAGCGCCGCATGACCTTGCGCGACTTGCTGACCATGACAGCGGGCTTGGAGTGGCATGAGGAAGATGTGCCATACGACGACCCTCGCAGCGATTCCAGCTTGATGGAAGCCACCGATGACTGGGTGCAGTACGTGATCGACAAGCCCATGGCCGCCGAACCTGGCAAAGTCTGGAACTATAGCAGCGGCGTTACAGAACTGCTCGCCTATATCTTTCAAAAAGAGACTAGGCAGGACATTGACGACTACGGCCAGAAATACCTGTTCGCACCGCTGGGTATGCGGCATGAATGGAAGCGCACATATCTGGGAGTCGTGGACACCGAAGGCGGCTTGTATCTGAACGGCAGCGACCTGGCGAAGATCGGTTACCTCTACTTGCACGATGGCGTGTGGGACGGCCAGCGGATCGTCTCCAGTGAATGGGTCAAAGAGTCTGTGACGCCCTACTTCCAAACCGACGAACCGCAGTTTAAATATGGCTTCAAGTGGTGGTTGTCTAAACTGCCGGATTCCACAGAGTACGTCTGGATTGGGCGCGGATTCGGCGGGCAGAACCTGCAGGTATTTCCGAAGGAAGGTCTGATTGTGACTTTTACGGCTTGGGACATCCTTCCCGTCTCGGCCGGCAAGGAACCGGAGCCTTCCGACTTTGTGCCTCTTGTGAAAGCCAAGTCTTGCACAGGCGGTGACTACAAATGAGAGCAATACAAGCGCGAAACATGAATAGCGGCAAGAAGGAATTACCACCGAAACAACGTGAAGAACTACTGAGAGTATTGCAAGCCCGTTTTGAGAAAAACATGAGCCGCCGTAGAGGTGTTGAATGGGCAAAAGTACAAGCAAAGCTGGAAGCTAATGCTGAAAAACTATGGTCACTGAATGAAATGGAAAGAACTGGCGGTGAACCGGACGTTGTGGGTCATGACAAAAAGACAAACGAGTACATTTTTTATGATTGTTCAGAGGAAAGCCCTAAGGGCCGCAGAAGTGTTTGCTACGATCGTGAAGCGCTGGAGTCAAGGAAAGAACACAAACCAAAGGACAGCGCCATTGCCATGGCGGAAGCTATGGGCATTGAGCTTCTAACGGAAGAACAATATCGCGACTTGCAGAAGATCGGGAACTTCGATACGAAAACGTCGAGTTGGGTGAAAACGCCTTTGAATATCAGAAAGCTTGGCGGCGCGCTTTTTTGTGATCGGCGTTTCGACACCGTTTTCGTGTATCACAACGGTGCGGAATCTTATTATGCCGCACGGGCGTTCCGTGGCTTGCTGAGGGCCTAATTTTGTGTGCGCGTCGACAGACAGGACGAGGCAGGTATGGAACCGCGGGTTCTCTTGATGGTTGGCATCCGGAAACGATCACGCGATTAGGAGCGCGGCGCGCCTTGGCTTTAAGATAGAGGGCCGAATGCCTGTTCGGAGACGCATCGACCATGCCTGCCACTGAAACCCGCGCAAAAACGAAGCTGCCGCGCCAACAATACCTGGACCTCTATTACTACATGCGGCTGAACCGCGAGGTCGAAGAGACCATGACCAAGCTGTTCCGCCAGAATAAAATTGTCGGCGGGTTGTACTCCAGCCTGGGCCAGGAAGCCATTTCCGTGGGCACGGCCTACGCGTTGGAAAAGCGCGACTGGATTGCGCCGATGATTCGGAATATCGGCGCGCTGCTGGTAAAGGGCGTTCCGCCGCGGGACATTTTCACGCAGCACATGGCGAAATATACTTCGCCGACCAAGGGCAAAGATGGCACCAGCCACTTCGGCGACTTGGACAATCTCCACATTATTTCGCCCATCTCCATGCTCGGCGATCTCATTCCGGTGATGACCGGCGTGGCGATGGCGGGGCGTTACCTGGGACAGAAAATCGTCGCGATGACGTGGATTGGCGATGGCGGCAGCTCTACCGGCGTGTTCCACGAGGGGCTGAATCTTGCCGCGTCGCAAAAAGCGGCGCTGGTGCTGATCCTGGAGAACAATTTGTGGGCGTACTCAACGCCGGTGCGGCGGCAAGTGCCGTTGGAAAATCTGGCGGACCGTGCGAAAGCCTACGGAATCTCGAGTTACATCGTCGATGGCAACGACGTGGTGGCCGTTTACACCACGGCCAAGGAAGCGGTGGAACGAGCGCGCGCGGGAGAGGGTCCCATCCTGATCGAGGCCAAGACCTTCCGGCGCCGCGGCCACGCTCAACACGATCCGGCGGAGTATGTGCCGCAAGAACAGCGCGAATTCTGGGAGAAACGCGACCCCATCACGCTGTACGAGAAATTCTTGCTGGACGAGAAGCTTTTGGACGCCAAAGGCAAAAAGGAAATAGATAACAAGCTATCGGCGCTGCTGGACAAGGAGCGCGAATTTGCGGAGAACTCGCCGATGCCGCCGCCGGAATTCGCATCTGAGGGAGTCTACTGCACAGGCCCGGAATGCCACGACTTGCAACCGAAGTGGGAGCGCGATGTCAAAGAATTGCTGCCACCGAAATCGAGCGTCGAGCCGGTTTGGACGGTGGAAGGCTTTGGGCGTGGGAAGAGTTCGTCGCGCGAAAATGCGCCGATTCATTTTGGCGACACCGCGCAAACTTCGGAGAAGGTTGAAGCGGAAAAGCCCGTAGCCAGCGCGAGTGTTCCAACGAAAAAGGAAACAAAGGCTGCGGTGAAAACGGTGGCTAAGAAGAAAGTTGCAACCAAACCCGCAGCGCGCGGAAAGGCGAGGAGGTAGCCATGGCCGCCATCACCTTTCTGGAAGCGATCAAGCAGGCGCTGTTTGAAGAAATGGCCGCGGACCCGCGCGTGGTGCTGATCGGCGAGGACGTGGGCGTATATGGCGGCGCATTCAAGACCAGCGAAGGATTGCTGGAGAAATTTGGCTGGGAGCGCGTGATTGACACGCCCATCAGCGAAAGCGCGATTATTGGCGCGGCCTGCGGCATGAGTTACCTGGGACTGCGCCCGGTGGCGGAAATGCAGTTCATCGATTTCATTGCGTGCTGCTTCAACCAGCTGACCAACTTCGTGGCCAAGGGGCACTATCTTTGGAACGCGCCGGCGCCCATCGTCGTGCGCGGACCGTCGGGAGGCGGCGTGCACGGCGGGCCATTCCACTCCGCGAATCCGGAAATGTATTTTCTGCATACACCGGGGCTGAAGATTGTGTATCCATCGACTCCATACGACGCGAAGGGACTGCTGAAGGCCAGCATCCGCGACAATAATCCGGTGCTGTTCTTCGAGCACAAATTCCTGTACCGCCGCATCAAGGAAGAAATTCCCGCGGGCGATTACGTGGTGCCGATCGGCAAGGCCGTGGTGCGCCGCGAAGGCAAACATCTGACAATTCTCTCTTACGCCGCCATGATGCACACATCACTGGAAGCAGCCGAGTCCTTGGCAAAGGAAGGAATCGAAGCGGAAGTGATTGACCTGCGCACGCTGCTGCCGCTGGACGAAGAGACAATTTTGCAGTCCGTGAAAAAAACCAACAAGTGCCTGGTGGTTCACGAAGACACCAAAACCGGCGGCATCGCCGGTGAAATCGCCGCCATCCTCGCCGAAAAAGCGTTTCACGATATGGATGGACCGCTGGTGCGCGTCACTTCGCTGGACACGCCCGTGCCATACGCGCCCACGCTCGAAGAAGCGTTCCTTCCCAACGCGAAAAAAGTGTTTGCCGCGGCAAAGGAACTGGCGCGTTTTTAGGCCATCACCGGGAATGGCCGGGCGCGAACGGTTTTAGAGGCAACGGAAGAGTCTCATTGTGTCATTCCGAACGGAGCCTGCGAAGTGAGGAATCTGCTTTCCCGCGGCATCTTGCGAGAAACAGATCCCTCGCGCTGCTCGGGATGACAACGAATTGTTTCAGCATTCTGTCAGCCGTTTGTCGAAGTCGTTTCCTTCGACGTGATCTCATACTTAAAGTTATCCGGCATCGAGGCAGTCGAGCCGTCCTTCGGTCGTTTCCGCCTGCGGATACATCAGGAAGCCGACCGGCGCGCCGCTCGACCCGGGCAAAGCGACATCGTGCGCAAAGTTGTATGCCATCCAGTTCATCTCCCAGGAACCGAATAGACGCGTGCGCGCGGCCTTCACCATGCTGTCGTCCAGAGGGCGATTTCCAGGTGGCTCCTCGAGCACCACCTTGCGCACGTCCGCGGGATCAACCGGGACCCAGCCGTAGTCAGTCAGATAAACCTCAGCGCGGCAGTGTTGCGCCTTGGTCACGTTCTCTGTGGAAGGACCGAGGCTCTTGTATCCGAGGTCGGATTTGGCAACGCGGATGCCATAAACGTCGCGCGCTGGAACTCCGGCGGCGCGGGCGAGTCCAACGTAAAGAGCATTCAGATCGGCGCATTTGCCGCCCAGATCTTTGGACTCCAGCATGAAGCGAATGTCGCCAACGCCGCAGCCGCGCGTCTTCGGATTGCGAAAGGTGTTCTCGACGATCCATTGATAGATCGCCTGCGCTTTCTCGACATCCGTTTTTGCGCCCTTGGTGATTTCGGTGGCTGTAGTCTTTCACAATGCCGTCGGTCGGCAGCAACTTGGTGGGTCGCAGGAAATACTGCAATTGCTCGCTGCTTTCCTTCGGCCCAGTTCCCTTTACGGCGAGGTCGACCGCACAATTTTTGGTGGCGACCTGGCTGGTCACGGTAAGCACCGGTTTTACCCCGGACGGAAATTCCGCGGCGATGATTCCGAGCGCGTCGCTCTTGTTTTCGACCATCTTTGCGGTACCGCCCTCGCAGTTGAAGGTATTTGCGAGCGTCTTCTGGAAGGGCTGTTCAGTAATGAGCGCCGCTGGCACCCAGATGCGCGTCGTCCCCGAAGGTTTCAGAACTTCGACGCGGGTAGTCACCTGAAAAGTGCGCCAATGGTCGACCCGGATGGCCTGAGAAAACAAACGCCCAACCTTCGCAAACGCGAGGCTTGCTGACACAACTCCACTTGATTGCAGAAAATGGCGACGGTTCATGATTCCCACCTATGCACCAGAGTTTTGCGGCATCTTTGCCGACGAATAATGTACACCGACTCTTTCCGTATGGGGAGGCGGCTTCGCCGATAGGGGTCATTTGCTACAGGCAACCCATCCGTGAGATGAGTTTCGACGCTATTTTGTTACTCTGAACAGCGTGCAACTTGGTTTCTACCCTCGCCTTGAGTACTCTTGTTCTTTTGCGAGCGATTGACTTGCGGAACGACTTCGCTTGAGGTTCGCATGCACGTGACTGCGAAAGCCGAGACCCCCATCGCCCTTGGGCTCGGGCTCACCAACGAGTGCAATCTGGCCTGTTCCTTTTGCTACCGCGATCCGACTCGCGCGGATCGGCTTACCCTGGAACAAGTGAAGTCCGTCATGGAGCGTCTGAGCGTCCGCTCAGTGAACCTGGGGACCGGCGAAAACGGAATGCACCCGGACTACAAGACAATATTGGCGTATCTGCGAACCCGTCCGGTTAAGCTCACCATTACTTCGAACGGTCACAGTATTGCCGTTCTGGAAGACCAGGAATTGCGTGCCTTCCATGACATCGAGTTCTCTCTCGATTACCCAACTCAAGGGGAACAGGATGACCAACGCGGGCCGGGTAACTGGGAACTGATTCACCAACAGGCCGAGCGTTGTGTGCGTCTGGGTGTACCCGTGACGATTATCGCGGTGATGATGAAATCGAACTACCTCCGGCTGGGGGATGTCGCGCGAATTGCGAAACGGTTTGGGGCTCCTCTGCGTGTGAACGTCTATCAGGCAGTGCGGTCCGATCTCTATGCACTCACGTACGAAGAATACTGGCAAGGGTTCCGCAAGCTTTTCGAGATCACCGATGCAATCGCCATCGGCGAGCCCTTGGTGCGAGCGATGGCTGGGCTGCCGCCACTGGAGGGAGGCTGCGGCGTAAGCACCGTACGGGTTACGCCCCGGGCCACAACGCAACCGTGCGTTTATTGGACCGGCCCCGGGCAGCCGTTGTCCGAGTTAATTTCCGCAGAGTCCGAGATTTTGAATTCCGTGCCTTTTGAGCAGGCGCGTACGCTTCCGGAAGCGTGCCGCACTTGCGAGTTTCGAGAGACATGTCACGGAGGATGCGCTGGACGACGGGGCCTGCAGGGAGCGCTAGCTCAGCCGGATTTTTATTGTCCGATCATTCGGGGCGAGCGCCAAAAGCTCGGCATTCGCATGGCCGCAAATCGCGATCTGCCGAAACTTGGTAGCTCTTGCACCACCGTGGTGATTGCCCGAGACTCTGAGGCGTGAAGATTTTCGTTAAGTGGACTGAATCAGCCGCGTGTTTTTATTTTGCGTCGATCCAGGTGTCTGCCCCGGCGACCTTAACGGCCACATTCGTAAAGAAAATCCGCGCCGGCTTGCCGTCCGCCGTTCCGCGATGGTCGGTGGAAAAGAGCAGGCCACCCGCCTTCTTATAGCCCGCCCAGGTGGTGGTGACGTTGCTTGGCTTTTTGGGTCCGCCGCGATGATAGATGAACTGCACGACGCGTCCATCCGCCCCGACATAAAGGTCCCAAGTATCTCCTGGCGTGTAGCCGCCAACCTCCGCCGGATATTTCACCGAGACAAGCTTCGCCGTACCGTTGCCGATCGGCAGTTTTTGTTTGTCCTTCACTTCCACATTCGCGCTGGTATCCCAGTAAACGTGGAAAGGAAACAAACACCAATAGTTATCGTTGACGAACGCCGGCTCAATGTCATCCTTCACTTCGGCAGGCGCGGTGTTTAGTTGCGAGCGAACGTACGTCACTTTGACCGGTTTGCCGTCCTTATCTTTTGACTCATAGGTGACCTTGCCGGTCTTGGGCTCCCACTCCCAGGTACGAGATAGATTCACTTTCAAGGCCGGCAGCTCCAGGTTGAATGTGTAGCGGATCGCGTCAATCTGCCCGTACGAATCAAGCCCATAGGTCTTGGCAAGCTGTTCAACGATGGGTGGGCGCGTCTGTGCCCTGGAAATGCCCGCAAGGAACAGCGCCCCAAAAAATAGGCAAATTATCGTCATGGAATGGCGCAACTTCGTCATGGAGGTTCCTCCTCAGTGATTTCAGCCAGTGGATGAATCGAGCTTAAAGTTGGATGACATACAAAGGCCGGTGGATGCGGAAATTCTCGAGTGGACAGCGGCTGCGCAGAGTTGAACTTCGTCGTCCCGGCGCGCAGTCACTGAGTTGCACCAAGTCGCGCGATCGCTTCCTGCCATTCGCCGAACCATCCCGCCGTCTTTGGAGCCCTCGCGGGGGCGAGATGCAATTCCCGGGCTAGCAGAACCAAATCGTTTGCGACATCGATGTCATAGAAGGGTTGGGTGAACCCGGTCGACAGTTCAAGTATCTTCGCGCGCGTCAGCAATCGGTCTAGCGCGCTCTTTGTTCCCATGCCATCGCCTTCAAACAGCAACGGGTGAGCGATCTTGGCGCCAACCAGATAGTAGCCGCCATCGTGAGTTGGCCCAACAACGACATCATGCGTAGCGAGAATGTCGAACGCGTTGTGCAGAACCGAGGACGCAAGGTGGGGGCTGTCGCTATTGAACGCGACGACGTGCTGCCGCCCGGCGTGGGTAAAATGTCGAAAAACAGAGGTGAGTCCCGCGGCAAGACCTTCGCCTTTTTGCGCTACGACCGGCACTCTAGTACCCAACAGCTGCGCCAATTCCTCCTGATCCGGCTCTGGGCACATCACCGCCACCCGCACGCCGGTCAATGACGTTGCCAGCGCAAGGGTGTCCTCCAAAAGGCAACGATATAGCGCGGTCACTGCGGGAGAAGGAAGGCTCGCAATCAGACGTGTCTTGACCATGCCGGGCTTGGGGGCCTTCGCCATAATGACCAACGTGCGATTTGGCTGAGAAACCGGTGCGTTGCTTTGGCTGGAGAATTCCATGAGAAATTGGTTCATCGCGAGCTATGCCGGTCGCGGTGCTCCCGCCTTTTGCCGCCGAAAAGAATAGAACACGATCCGGCTCAGGATAAACCACGCTGCCCCGAGCGTGCCCTTCACCGTACCGCTAATTTTGGACTTTCCAATGCGGGGGTAGTAGCTCACAGGGACTTCTACGATGCGATAACCCGCGACCGCCCCTTTTACGATCATTTCCACCGCCCACCCATAGGTGGTCTCTTCAAGAGAGAGGGCGCGCAGCACTTCTGCGCGTGCGGCGCGAAACGGACCGAGGTCACTCACCTTCGCGCCATACAAATTCCTGATCAGGCCTGCGGCGAGGCGATTGCCGAATGATTGGTGCCACGGTAGCGCGCCGGGGATGCGTTTGCCGCCGAAGCGAGAGCCAAGCGCAATGTCAGCACACCCCTCAATGATCGGAGCCAGGAGAATCGGCAACTCCGAAGGGCGATCGCTGAAATCTCCGTCTAGAAAAACAACGACGTCGGGATTTTGCGCATTCGCAAGTCCTGTCAAACAAGCGCGCCCATATCCCCGGCGAGGCTCATGGACGACTTGTGCACCCATCTTTCGCGCGAGATCGGGAGTTCCGTCTGTCGAATTGCTATCGACAACGATGACTTCCGTAACCAGATCGGAAGGCAGGTCGGAAAGCACGAGGCCAATGGCCTGCGCTTCGTTGTGGGTAGGAATGATCACCGACACTCGCACAGGTTCATTACCACCAAGGAGCCGTGGGATTCCGGCGTGCCAGCAACGCGTCGAGGCCCCACGCGCGACCTGCTCGCCCCACCACTAGTCCGAGCGATGCAAGCACCGGAACCAGCAGCTCCCAAATCCATGACGTGCCCAATTCCGAGAGCCAAAGGCTGCCGAGAACAGGAACGCGACAAAAGCCGCTGGCCGCGTGAGCACGCCAAGGACGAGCAGGATACCGACGGTAATCTCGGTAAGCCCTGCATGGGAGCCGCCATCGCGGCGTGGTTTGCCGCCAAGCCCATCACCGCTTTCCAGATCGCCGGCGAGTGGCTGTTCTTAATGTAGTAATTGATCAGACCTGCGTAACCTGCCGGTGTGTACAGGCCCTTCCCCAGATTCTCGAAGAACACCCACACGAACATCGCGCCGATGGTTACGCGAACCAGCGCCAGGCCGTTTGCCGCGTAGGATTGTCCGGCGAAGCTGACCGCCGCATTTTGTGCTTGAGTCGTGCTTGTCGTCATTCTAAACCTCTGTGCAGTAGATGCCAGTCGACGACCGAAAGGCGCAATCTTAATCTATCCGACCCGTCTGTGCCAGATGGACACTCTTCCGGCAAGAAATATTGCGTGAGATGAGAATGGCATTATACTCGGCGAAGGACGCCCAGTGAAAAAGCTCGCGCTTATGATGTTGACGATGTTGATCGCGACCGCGCCGCTAGCCAGATCGCGCGAGTGGCAGACCGGTACGATCGCACTTACTTCGGAAAACGACGTATCCGGGCCACTGTGGGGCGAAAAAGACACTCTGCATTACACCATTGAGACCAGCACGATGATCTGTTTTGCGGAATATAGCTACAAACCCCAGCATAACAATAGCCACGGACCGAATATCGCGTTGAATATGCCGACGAAGATTGCCATCGAAGGGAAGCACGCGTACATTCTCGACGCCAATGGGAAAGAAGTGAAGCTGCATATCGTCAAGAAGATCGCAAAGTAGCCGGTAACGTCCGAACCCTCACGCGCCGTCTTCACAAATAAAGATAATTGACAACCAATTCGGGTGATGTGAGAATCCGCGCTGCTATGGCTCCTACCTACGTTCTGCTGTTGGCGTTCTTCATTGGATTTTTCAACGGGTTGCGCTCACTGACCCCGCCGGCCGTAATCGCCTGGGCCGCGCATTTGGGTTGGCTGAAAATACCGAGCCCGCTTTCGTGGATTGGCACCACGACGGCGGCCGTTTTTTTCACCGTGCTGGCGTTGCTGGAACTCGTCGCGGATAAGTTGCCAAAGACTCCCAGCCGCACCGCGCCGCCGGGATTGGTCGCGCGGATCTTGCTGGGGGCGTTGAGTGGCGCGTGCGTCGCTTCCGCCGGCGGACAAGGCATGGTGCTCGGCGCGGTGTTGGGGATCGTGGGCGCGCTCGCGGGCACGTACGGTGGATATCAGGTGCGCACCAGATTGGTGAAGGCGCTCGGGACACCGGACTTCGTCATTGCCCTGCTGGAAGACCTTGTGACGATTGGCGGCTCGCTGTGGGTCGTCTCGCGGTTCTGAATTTCCCCGCTTCGAATGTATCGCCGCGTCAGCGGTAGGCTTGCGCCTTTGACGGCACCGCTCTACTTCACGCGGACGTAGGTGACTTCTTCCGTGAACGCGTCCTTCTGATCCTTCTGGAAGGTCCAACTTGTCTTGAAATGATCGTTGTCAACAAACGTGTACACGGCGTTGTGCATGTGCCCGTCGTTGGGACTCTTCAGATTCGTTGCGCTCACGAAATCGAATTTCATGGTTTTCGTGCTGGCGTCGTACGTCGCCGCCATGGTCGGCTGATTGCCCGCCATACAGTAGTGCGTCAACTTCAGCTGATCGCCATCCAGGTAATAGAGCGTGATCATCTCCACCGTTTTGCCCTGTTCGACCATTTGAGCCTTCTCGATGACTGCGGTACCGCCTGACGTCAGCTGCAAGTCCAGCGTGGCCTGATTCGTATTCGACTTTTCCGTCTGCCAATGGCCGACCAGGGCCTTTAGCTGTTCAAATGCCGCGACGCCGCTATTCCCCGCCGACAGCTTGCGTTGCCCCAAACATGGCCATAACCAACGTTCCCGCGATCAACAGTTTTGCCTTCATGGTTCTTCTCCTTCGATCAATGATTCTTCTGTAGCTCATCGACGTGACAATTCGACCGCAAACTACTTGGCATTCGCGTCGCTTTGCATCACACCGAACAGATTGCCTTCCGTATCTTCGAGATACGCAAAGTAGCCGACGGTGGGAATCGGAGTCTTCGGCATCACCAGCTTGCCGCCGGCGTTCTTCACCGCGTCGATCGCCTTATCGACAGAGTCCACTCCAATGGTGTTGGTCGTGGCCGTTGTGGGCGCCTGCTTCTTCAGCAGTCCTCCGTTGATTCCTGGCGCTCCGCAATCTCCCGTCGTCACCATCCAATACTCCATCGGTCCCGGCCACTTCTCGAAGCTCCATCCAAACGCCTTTTTGTAAAACGCGGCAGCACGCTCTGGATCTGCCGCTGGAATTTCAAAATGGATGACTCTGGACATAGTTCTCCCCTTTCATCTTTTTACGGTTTTGATTTTCTGGAAACGTCAGCGAGTTGGCGCCGGCGTCATTCCGTACCGCTGCGTGGCGTACCCCACAATCATTCCCACGATGCTGCCCGGCAGAATGATTTCAAGGTAATAGCCGTGCTGCATGTATGCGACGATGAACGCGAGCAGGGCGCCGACAGCCAGCCCAAACAAGATTCCGAGAGGCACCGAATTTACTTTGCGCGCGAAAAAGCCGGCGGCCACCCCGGCGATCAGTCCCTTGATGGTCGAGCCCACGATGATTCCGGCTAACTGTGCGCGGACCGACGGCGTAAACCAGGCCGTTCCGCCATCAATCGCTCCGAGCAGCGCTCCCAACAGCAACCCCAATAGAACTTTGTTCATCGGTTTCCTCCGCCTCTAGTGTCTTTTACAACAGAACTTGTAATTCCTTTAAGGCTAGCGCTTCAAAACCAGCAACAAAATCAGGCGCATCAGCAAGTACGCTGCAATCAATAAGATAAAAAAACGATAGCGCCGGTATACTCGCGCTGCCTGCTCAAAAATGCTTTCGCGGTGCGCCGCTACGGCCAGCCCGTCGAGGTAGCGCGACACATCCAGCGCCAAGTCCTGAACCGTCGCGTAGCGCGCTGCGGGCTTTTCGGCGGAGGCTTTCGCGCAGATCGCTTCCAGCGGATTTATCGATGCGCGAAACCGAGCCACTGCGCGCTCCTTTCGTTGAGCATGAATCGCAACAGCGCGCCCAGCGAGAAAATATCACTGCGTCCGTCCAACGACTCCACTTCGCCGCGTGCTTGTTCCGGCGACATGTAGCCGGGAGTGCCCAGCACCGTGCCGTGACCGGTGACAACGGAAACTTGCGTCGTGTCATTGTCCGCAGAAACCGCTGCAGGCTTTTCAAAGAGGGTGGCATCCGGGTCTAGCGGCGCTCCGCCGACATCGTTGGCAAGGATCTTGGCGAGACCCCAATCCATCACCAGAACTTCGCCGAACGAGCCGACCATAATGTTGGCGGGCTTGATGTCGCGATGCAGCACACCGCGAGCGTGCGCAAAGGCCACCGGATCGCAGACGCGAAGGAAAATGCGCAAGCCGGTCGGGAATGGAGTCGACCGCTTCGAGATGCTTGTCGAGGCGCTGCCCTTCGACGAATTTCATGGTGTAGAAGACGCGGCCATCAGCCAGCGTTCCCACGTCGTGAACCGGCACGATGCCGGGATGCTCGAGCCGCGCGAGCACTCGGGCCTCACGCATCAAGCGGCTGGCAAGTTCGCCCTCCGCGCCGGGTACTTCAAGAACTTTCAACGCCACGCGGCGTTGCAGTTTTTCGTCTTCGGCGGCATACACCACTCCCATGCCTCCGCGCGCAATCTGGCCCATCAGCTGGTAGCGTGTGCCGCTGAGGTCGGGAAGCTCCGCGCCATCGCGCAGCCGCGTGAGAGCTTTGTCTGACAGATGTCTCATGGCGCGTCCCATCCAAAGACGGCTTTGGCTTCTCGCTGGAATTCATCCTCGCTGCCGCAAAGTTCACGCAATCGCTCCAGTGCGATTTTGCGGAATTCCCGGCGCGCCCAGGCCAGGGCGTTGGTGACGTCGGTAACCGCGATGCCGTACTCCGCCGCCAGGCGCTCATACGAAATGCTGTCGTCGCCTTCCAGGTCATACGCTTCGAATAGCTCAAAGGTGCGTTCGCGCTGCTTCTCAGCACAGAGTTGGCGAAGATTTTCAACCGCAAGGGCAAACAGGCTGCGCACCCATTCCTTTTCGAAAAACGCCTCGAGCGATTCCGGCGAGGCAAGAGACGCAGCGTCAATGGTGGAGGCGCCGAGTTCTTCTTCCGCGCCGGCAAAGTCGAGCGCCACGTGTTCGATGTTTCCGCCGCGCTTTTGCCTGCGGGCGGCCTTCTCTTCGTTCATCACAAAGCTGTCCACGCACATGCGGAGATAGGTGCGTAGCCGGCTCCTGCTGGCGTCAAAGCGGCCGAGCACTTCCCGCTCGAGCAAATCGGCGAAGAAGCCTTGGGTGAGATCCTGGGCGTCGGCTGCCGGGCGATTCCAGTGCAGGCGAACGTATTTGTAGACCGGCTTCCAGTACGCGGCGCAAAGAGCGTCCAGCGCTTGAGCGCGCTCGGCAGCGTCTTCGCTGCGCGCCGCTTCAATCACCGACCAGCGAGTGGCGGGAAAGCGGCCGCCGCCGCTGAATTCATCGTGGTTCATGCATCAGTTCCGACTGCCATCAGTTCGAAGGGAGTTTAAGCAGGATGGCCGAAGCTGACAAGCGCAACCTGATTCGAGGCAGCCACAGCCCTGCCGTGCGAAGCAATGCGTGCTTACCTCATTCCCCTTGTCAAACTAGGAGAGCATGGGTTAGACTCCTAGTTAGACTAGGAGGCGGACGGCACAGTGAGCAAAACCGCGGAGCTGCTCCCAGGTACATTGGACATGTTGATCCTGAAAGCGGTGTCCTTGAAACCGCTGCATGGATACGGCGTGCTGCTGCGCATCCGGCAGATCTCCGGAGATGCGATTGAGATTCCGCAGGGATCCTTATATCCCGCCCTCTACCGATTGGAGCACCACGACCTGATCGCAGCCGAATGGGGACAGAGCGAGAACAATCGCCGGGCAAAGTACTACACGCTAACCGCCGCGGGGCGCCGTCGCCTGCGAGACGACACGGCCGGCTGGAACCGCCTTGTATCCGCAATTGGCGCAGCCTTGAACACCACGTCAGAGGAGGTCTGACATGCTGAAGCGTTGGCGTTCTCTATTTCGTGTGCTGGTTCGCCGGCGTGATTTTGAAGATAACATGAGCGAGGAGCTGCGCTTCCACATCGAGCAATATACCGACGACCTGGTGCGCTCCGGAGTATCGCAGGAAGAAGCGGCTCGCCTGGCGCGCATCGAACTCGGCAGCGTTACCAATATCAAAGGGGATTGCCGCCAGGCATTTGGCGTTCACCTGATCGATGAGCTTCGCAGGGAACTGAGTTACGCCGCGCGATTGCTGCGCAAGACGCCCGGATTCACAGCTACTGCTCTTCTAACGCTTGCGGTTTGTCTTGGCGCCAACTTGACGATTTTTGCCGTGATCGATTCGGTGCTGCTTCGTCCGCTGCCATTTCCCGATTCCGGCAAGCTGGTGACGATATTTAATACCTATCCGAAAGCCGGCGTAGAGCGCGACGGTTCTTCGGTGACCAACTACTACGAACGCCGCGGCCAAATCCCCGCGTTCAGCTCGCTCTCGATCTATCGCTATGGCACGGAGATTATCGGTGACATTGGCTCAACGGAACGCCAGCCGACTATGCGAGTATCTCCGGAGTTTTTCGTTACTCTTGGGCTCGGTCCGGTGATCGGGCGCACGTTCACCGACGAGGAAACCACTTCTGACACCGACCAAGTCGCCATTCTTTCCGACACATACTGGCGTCAACGATACGACGCCGATCCGAATGTCATCGGAAAACGGGTTCGCGTAAACAGTGTTCCCAGAACCGTGATCGGCGTCTTGCCTCCGACCTTCCGCTTTCTGTCTTCCGATCCCCAGTTGTTCCTCCCTCTGGCATCGCGCGCGGAAGATCGCACGCCGCTGCAACGGCATGCCGGCGGAAACGTCACGCAAATGATCGCCCGGCTTAAGCCGGGCGCTACTCTGGCGCAGGCCCAGTCTGAGATCGATGCGCAGAATGCCACGTTGGAGACCGACGACCCGCAAGCCAAAATGATGGCGGATGCGGGCTTTCGTTCGATGGTGGTGTCACTGCATGGCGATCACGTTGCGGCGATTCGTCCGACGCTACTGTTATTGCAAGGTGGAGCGATTGCCCTGCTGCTGATCGGAGCCGTAAACCTGATCAATCTGCTTCTGGTGCGAGCCAGTGGTCGAGTGAAGGAACTAGCCGTTCGCCAGGCGCTGGGCGCCGGTCGGGGATACGTGGTGAGCGAAGTGGTGGTCGAGACTACTTTGCTGACGCTGGTCGGGGGATTGCTCGGACTGGCTGTTGGCTATGGAGGAATCCAACTTCTGCGCGTTTTGGGAGTTGATCGACTGCCATTGGGAAGTCGCATCGCCTTCGATGCGCGACTGGCATTGGTCGCTTTAGTCGCAGCTATCGTGTTGGGCATCCTGGTTGCAGCACCGATCGCCTGGTTCAGTCTTCGACGCCATTTGGGCAATGCGCTTCAGTCAGAGAGCCGCAGTGGAACGAGCGGGCGCGGCGCTCAATTTCTGCGTCACAGTTTCATCGTTTCTCAGATTGCCTTGGCGTTCATTCTGTTGGCAGGGGCGGGTCTGCTCAGCCTCAGCCTGGAACGCGCGATGGCCGTTTCTCCAGGCTTCCAGTCCGACCACGTCCTCACCGGGCAAATCTTGCTTCCATGGGCAGATTACCCGGACGGTACGTCCCGCCTTGCATTTGTTGAAAAGCTGATGGACAAAGCCGGCCACTTGCCGGGTGTGTTGTCCGCGGGAGCGGTCAGCAATGTGCCCTTCAGTGGCAGAAGCGGCAAAAGCGCCGCCACCGTCGTGGGTTACGCTCTGCGCCCGGGCGAATCACCGCGAGGGCACTACTCTTACGGCGTTGGGGGCGACTACTTTCAAGCTATGGGTTTCTCTTTGCGGGCAGGACGATTTCTCACGGCCGCCGACTCACATCGCGCCGAGCGCGTCTGCGTTGTGGATGAAGTCTTCGCGCGATTCTACTGGCCGAACGCCAGCGCTATTGGCCAACGACTGTGGGAAGGCTCCGAAGCGGGCAAGGATGCCGACGCTTTTACAGTCGTCGGGGTTGTTGGCGAGACGAAACAAGCGGGACTCACCGAAGACCAAGCCCAGGGCGCGATTTATTATCCCTATGTCTTCCGTACGGATGACAGCTTCTTCGTGACGGTCCGCACCAGCCTCCCGCCGGAATCGCTGGGGTTGACGCTGCAAAAAACAGTTCGGCAAATCGATCCGGATATACCGGTCAACGACCTCCGGTCGATGAACACGCGCATTGCGGATAGCCTTGTCGCTCGGCGCTCATCGGCCCTGCTGGCTGGTCTCTTCGCTGGCATCGCCCTGCTGCTCACAACGATCGGAACTTACGGTGTGTTGAGCTTCGCGGTAGCACAGCGTCGTCGCGAAATCGGGCTGCGCATGGCGCTAGGTGCGCAGTCGAGTCAAATTCGCAGTCAGTTCCTTTATCTGTCACTACGCTTGCTGGCTGGCGGAACGACATTGGGCTTGATCGGAGCGTGGCTGACAGGCGCAGCCATGCAGGCGGTGCTTTTCCACGTGCCGGCTCTGAACCCGGCGATCCTCGCAGGCACTGCGTGCGCGATGGGGTTGGTGTCTCTCGCCGCTTGCCTGCTGCCATCGCAACGCGCTGCGCGGATATCTCCGACGGAGGCTCTCGCCGAGCAGTAGAGAGTCCATGCAATGCGTCGCGCTGGCGTGTAGGACCGGGGGTCGCACTCTCTTATCTCTGTCTACTCGAGAAAAGGGTTCCTCAAAGGTGGAATTTCCAAAAACGACGGATCACCGAATCGCGCAATCTGTTGCTCGATTGGCTGGCGAAACAGTTGGTCCTCTGGCGCGCGCTTTAACGCATCCGAGTACGCCAGCAATGCTGGTTCCCGCGCTCCCCGCTTCAATAGTAGATTCCCGAGTTCGATGTTCACAAAAAAGGCGGTAGGATCCAATTCCAGGGATTGCCGAAAGGCCTGTTCAGCAGCATCCAGGTCCGGTTTGTCCGCATAGACTTTCGCGATTCCGTGGAAATAGAGAGCCGCAGCCGCGTCACCCGGCAGAAGGAACGTTCCTCGGTAGACAAACAAATTTCCGAATCGCGCCGCTGGCGTGGCCTGGCGAAGCGCGGAGCGATCCCAGAAGAAACCGTCCAGTCGCGTGGCTATCGCCGAACGCCCAATACCCAGTCCCACCAACAGAAGCACCAACCAGATAAAGGTGTTGAATCCAATTTTGCAGGGACTCTCTGGAGTTGTGCACGATTCCGCGGATGGAGAGTTCCGTGAGTTGGGCACGGGCGCTCATCTCCTTGGCAGGGCATCATAGCAGTTGCGGGACTTTCAGGCTCCATAAGGCTGTGAGTCTCTTAATCGGACTGGCGGTGCTGGCCATGAGCGGCGTAGCCTTTCTTGCGGGCTATCTGCCGGCGCGACGTGCCATGCGCGTCGATCCGATGGTCGCGCTGCGATACGAATAGTCAATCGCACAAATGATCGGCCAGAAAATGCTGCCAGGCCTTGAGCGAAAACTTTGCTAGAAATGGATAGGAAGTGACAGGGCGAGGACAGACGGAGTCCGCGCCTTGGAAACGCAACGTTACCAGCTGAGTCGGAAGCCGAAAACACGTTCATCACACTTGCAAATTGCGAAGGTAGGGCACGCTGGCTTTCATCATTTCCAGATTCATTTCGACGAAGTAGTTTTTTATGCCGCCTGTTTTCGCAGCGGTGAAGATTTTCGTCCAATTTAAAGTGCCATGTCCGACGGGAACAACTTTCCTGGTTTCCGCCGACCAGCCCTGCACATGCATGGAAATGAAGCGGCCCGGATACCTGGTGAAATACTCGGCGGCATCGTAGCCGCGGCTGATCGTAGAGACCTGGAACTGAAACTTAACGAGCTTGGGATCAAGAAGGTCGAACAATAAGTCGTAGGTTCGTTTGCCATCTACAGTCGAGAGTTCGAACTCCTCATTGTGAAGACCTTGCTGGATTCCAGATTTTGCTGACTCTTCGCCCATCTTGTTGTATTCGTCCGCCGCTCGCTTCACGTCATCCATTGTGGGCTTGGCAGGGCCGCCGAGGGACGGTACGAGCATTTGCGTCAGTCCTACGTCTTTGGCCCAGGCAATCGCTTTTGCCTGATTCTCCCTGAGTTCGGTGATGGTGAAGTGAGAGCTGACGCAGGTGACGCCCGCATCGCTGAGAATCTTCCGGAGTTCCGCTCCGGAGTATTTTGAGAGGTCACCGAAACCGTATTCGGCGTAGCCTGTCGGCGAGCAAAGTTCTACGGACTGAAATCCGGCGTCGGCCAGTTGTTTCATTGTGCCGGGAAAATCCTTGGAGAGCATTTCCCTGACCGGCCAGGTCTGGCATCCAATGGGCATGCCCAGTGGATTGGCGCGAAGGTCCAAAACCCCTGCCGCAAGCAAGCCTGCCACGGCTGCGCGAGTTGCTGTAGTTTTTAGAAAATCTCTTCTCGAAGTTGAAGACATGGAACCCTCTCTGAGTGGCGCACTGCAGAAGCTCAATTAATGAACTCGCTAAAGTTCCCAACCGCTTCGGCGTTCCGGGCGGACGTATTTTTGCGCGAGATCGGAATTCGTGATTTTGAGGTTAGTACGGTCCCAGTTGAGTTTCTGTCCCAAGCGGGTGGCCACATCTCCGAGCAGCAGGGATTCGGTGATCAGGCCCGAGAATTCGAAGTTGCCTCCAGGCTTAACGCTTCCGCCCTTGCAAGCATCCAGCCATTCTCTCTCGTTGCCTGGCGATCTCGGCAGCGTCTTTGGCGGCTGCTGATAACTTTTCATCTTGGCTTCGGGAATCAGTCTTGGATTGCCGCCATTGAACTTGCAAAGGATTTTGCCGCGTTCTCCAATGAACAGCAGCCCCTCTTCGAGCTCATCTTCATCTGGCTGCGGTTGCGCGTCCGCTTCGAGTTCTTCGGCACGGGGTGGCTTCAGACCACCATCGTACCAGGTGAATCTCACGGGAGGCATGTTGGATCGGGAAGGAAAGCTATAGGTGACGATGGAGGCCTGGGGATAAGTTTCATCGAAGCGGTCTGTGGAACTCGCTTCGACGGTGGTGGGCGCTTCGAGCTTCAGGACGCGGAAAATTGTGTCGAAACTGTAGGAGCCCATGTCGCCCAGCGCGCCACAACCAAAATCGCACCATCCGCGCCATACGAACGGTAGGTACACGCGGTTGAAAGGACGTTCCGGGGCGGGGCCAAGCCAAAGATCCCAATCCAGACCTTCAGGTACTTTGTCAGCATCTTTTGGCCGTTCGATGCCCTGAGGCCAGAAAGGACGGTTGGACCAGTTCTGGACTTCGTGCACCGGCCCGATCGCTCCATCCCAAATCCATTCACACAGCAAACGCGTGGCTTCGGAGGCCTGATTACCCACAGCAATCTGCGTCGCTACTCCAGTCTCGCGAGCGATTTCAGCAAGACGTCGCGCCTCATGGACAGTGTGCGTTAACGGTTTCTGGCAGAAAACGTGTTTGCGTTTCTTCATGGCGGCAGCGGATACCGCCGCGTGCAGGTTGTCCGTTGTGCAGACTACAACCGCGTCCACGCTTTTCTGTTTCTCCAGGAGTTCCCGGAAATCCGTGTAGGCCGAACAACCGTGATATTGGCCGGAACGTTGCTGGGCGCTGTAATAGGCGTCCACAATCTTCTGGGCAGGTTCACGCCCGGCAACGCCGCTGGTCACGCGGAGCGCATGGCTGAGTTGGATAGGATCGTCCGGGCTGAGCCAATCCCAGCCGCTGTCTACTCCGAGCAGCTTGCGGACGGAATTACAGAACTCGTGCGACTCCCACTGTGGATAGTTCGCACCGGTTTTATTGCAGTCGCAGACCGCCACACCCTGCACGTCGGGCTCTTTCAAAAAGTGGAGCATCACGCGCAAACCCTGGGCGCCGACTCCAATGAAGGCAATATTGACCTTATCACTGGGCGGAACATATCCCGCACCGCCCAAAACCCGGCGTGGAACAATCGAAAAACCAATCGTTGCGGCGGCAGTTTGCGCTAAGAACTTGCGCCGCGAAACCGAGACCTCCGAGCCGCTATGAGACCGAACTCGATTCTTCACAGTCCCTCTTTGAGTGCACACACAGGCGTCGAATCATTTTTGCTGCACGCCTGTTGCGCCAACTTACCCGTGTGTTGATCAAACTGGATGATGCAACCGAACCGCGCGTCTGTACATAAGAAAATTCACAATCGCCGCAGCAGACAGGGGCATGCACTACCCCAGACCTCGCTATGGCGTCGGGATATTCCGGATGCGTTGCTCCTCGGACGACATCAACGCTGCGGCGCGTTTGAAGTTACTCAAACAACCGTGCGCGACGGCCATACTGGAATAGTAGTCGTTGTAGCGGAATCCGTTTTCTCCCTTCCACATCGGAAACATGTTGCATGCGTTCAACCAGTCGTCGCAGACCGGGGTTATATCCACATAGGTGTCGGCAGAAAATGAAATGGCATCTTCCCAATTGCTCGCGAAGTAAAGCTTTCGGACATTGTGTGCCGGCTGTTGGCGGACAATGGCAGGAAGACCGGCATAAAAGATCGCATCCTGAACGATTTCGTAGCAGGCGCGGTGGTCCTTGTGCCAACTTCCCTTCCAGTGGGTGACGATTGTCGAAGGCCTGCACTCGCGAATCAGATCGCAAACCGCGAACTTTGCTTCGTCATTGACGGGAATTTCACCGTCGGGATAGTGAAGGAACAGGGCTTTTGCGCCGAGCGCCGAGGCGGCTTTCTCTGATGCTTGCTGTTGAGATTGTCGGTACTGCTCCGCCGGGGTTTTGGCGGATCCCCGCTCGCCCAGGGAGAGACTCAGAAAGTTGCCAGTGCCTTTCAAATGTGTGGCCACGGCGACCAGCGCGCCCATAGCGAAAAACGCGTCGCCGGGATGCGCGGCAATTGCAAGAACGTTCGAGAAGTCTCGATCCGGCGTGCCCGAAGTGATGTTGGCGGGACGTCCTGGCAACTGAGCGTCCTGGAAGAATCCGCTTCTCGTTGTGAGGGCAGTTACGCCGCCGCTCGCCATAGTTAGAAAGTCACGCCGTGTGGGAGACATAGTCCTTCCTTTTCGAGGAACTGCCTGTTCTGCGTAAACCGATTGAAGTGCACGCGACAGAGTTGCCGCCACGCTAGCTTGCGGAACATATTGAACTACATCATCCCCGGAAGCTGCTGGCAAGCAAAAGGCACTGCACTTTCCTCGCTTGGTTTGTGGCGAGCCTCCTATTGCGTCGGTGGATATTGTCTTAGCTTGGAAACTGGGCCGCGCCCCGCGATTCCGCGATTGGCAGGGCTTTCCGTCACTGTGGGTTTGGCTGTAAACTGGTAAGGTTGACTTCCACGCGATTATCGGTCAGAAGCGCCCGGATAGCGGAAGTTCCACGAGGTAAGGAGAGAATCCCCATGGCAGTCGATGTGGTCATGCCCCAGATGGGCGAGAGCATCTTTGAAGGCACCATCACCAAGTGGCTGAAGAAGCCCGGCGACAAGGTGGAGCGGGATGAGCCGCTGTTCGAGATTTCGACCGACAAGGTCGACGCGGAAATTCCTTCACCGTCGGCTGGCGTTCTGAAAGAGATCAAGATTCCAGAAGGCCAGACTGTGCCGATTCAGACGGTTGTAGCGGTGATCGATGGCGCGGGAGCTGCTGCCGCGTCTGCGCCTGCTCCGGCTGCCGCACCTCCTGCACCTGCGGCAAAGCCCGCGGCCGCGCCAGCGCCCAATGCTGCCTCTACGCCAGCGCCGACGAAACCCGCACCAGCCCCGGCGCTTGCTCCCGCTTCTCCGGCCGCATCAACGGCAGTGCCGCAAGCGGATGGCGGCGCAACCAGCTCGACCGAGCGCGTACATTCTTCTCCGCTGGTTCGCCGGTTGGCCAAGGAACACAACATCGACTTGACCACGCTTGAAGGAACGGGCGCGGCCGGGCGCATTACCAAGGAAGATATTGAAGCCGTGATTGCCGGGCAATCCACCGCGGCACCGGCGACTTCCGCTACCGCGGCGAGACCTATTCCGCCACCACCTCCGCCGCCCGCTCCCGTTGCCGCGGCTCCTGGCGCCCCTGCCGCGCACGGCACGCAGTACATTCCATCACTGCAGGTCGGCGTTCCGCGCGAACGCATTTACTTCGGGAATTACGAACTGCAACCGTTGAGCGTGATGCGGCAGAGAATTGCCGAGCACATGGTGGCGTCGAAGCACGTTTCGCCGCACGTTTATTCGGTGGACGAAATCGACATGAGCAAGGTGGCGGCCATCCGCGCCAAGTCCAAGGAAGAATTCGAGAAGCGCTACGAGACCAAGCTGACCTTCATGCCATTTTTCGTGAAGGCAGCGGTGGCCGGGTTGCGCGCCTATCCTGACATTGAACGCTTCGCTGGACGGCACCAACGTGGTGCTGCACAAGGAAATCAATGTGGGCATCGCCGTGGCTCCTCGACTGGGGGCTGATCGTTCCGGTGGTGAAGGGCGCCGACGAAAAAAATCTGCTGGGCATCCAGCGCACCTTAAATGACCTGGCGGAACGCGCGCGTTCCAAGAAACTGAAGCCCGAGGAAGTGCAGGAAGGCACCTTCTCAATCACCAATCCCGGCGTGTTTGGCGGGTTGTTCGGTTTGCCGGTAATCAGCCAGCCCAACGTGGGGATTCTCCGGACTGGGCGCGATTGAAAAGCGCCCGGTGGTGATCAACGATTCCATCGCCATCCGCTCCATGTGCTACGTCACGCTGAGCTACGACCATCGCGTGGTAGATGGCGCCATCGCGCACCAGTTCCTGCACAAGGTAAAGGAAACGCTGGAGAACTGGTCCGAGCCGCTGGTTTGAGAAGTTGTCAGTAATCAGTTTTCAGTTCGGCAAGGTTCCCGGCTGGCCGCTATCCAGGCTCGGCGCCGGTAAACTTCCCGGGGACCCCGCGATTCCTATCCGTTGCGGAACTGGCGGCGGAGCCCTTCCGGACCACGACGGAACC
Organism: uncultured Alphaproteobacteria bacterium; assembly: GCA_963819915.1. Lineage (GTDB taxonomy): Bacteria > Pseudomonadota > Alphaproteobacteria > Rhizobiales > Xanthobacteraceae > Pseudolabrys. Next base: position 11,090 of record CAWFXX010000004.1, on the reverse strand, counting down.
GAAGTTTCCCAGTTGCGCCCGGACTCCGGCACACATACAAAAAGCCCCTCGAACAATTCGAGGGGCCCGGTTTTGCCAATTTTGATTAGCGGAGAGCCACTACTAGCGGCGCTTTTTCTTCGCGGCCTTCTTTTTGGGCGCGGCTTTCTTGACCGGCTTCTTGGCCTTGGCCGGCTTTTTCGCGGCTTTTTTCGGAGTCTTTTTCGCCGCCTTCTTGGGAGCGGCTTTCTTGGGCGCTGCCTTCGGAGCCGCCTTTTCCACCGGCTCTTCGTCGCCCTCTTCGCTGGGTTCTTCTTCCACCACGAGGATTTCTTCCTCGTCCTCGGTAATGCCCTCGCCGTCCCCGCCTAGTTCGTCGTCATCCAACCGGGACAGCTCGTCGTCCTCTTCAAACTGGTCCTTCTCGAATTCCATGCTTTCCTCCCCTGGGGGCTCAACTTTACCCGGTGTTCTTGGCACGCTGCACCAGCCGGAGCCGACGTCTGCCTGCCCTTGCGATTTGTTATCCCACTCTGCGGTGCTTGTCAAGAGTCCTGCTCACAAGGAGCGGGGTTATGGCTATCAATGTACGGTAACCATCACTTGTGCCTGAGTTTTCTGGGTTACTTCAAGGCGTCGTGACGCTTTTGCTGCTGGTGGTTTTCTTTTTGACCGTGCTTTTCGGCGCATGTTTCACCGTGGACGGCGCGCCCCCTACGGTATAGATCCGCAGCACCATGCCTCGGCTCACTTTGGCGGTTTTCAGCCCGTTCCATTTTCGGACATCCTCGGAGGTCACGCTGAACTGGTCCGCTATTCCTCCCAGCGTGTCGCCCTTCCTCACCCGGTAGCGCACCAGTCGCGGCTTGGTCTCTTCCAGCGGCCGCGCGGCGGGAATGATCAACTTCTCGCCCGGGGTCAAAGCCTCGCCATGTTCCAGATCGTTGGCCTCCGCGATGGACAGCGGCGTCACGTGATACTTTTTCGCGATGGCCGTCAGCGTTTCGCCTGCCTCCACGCGATGCCGGCGCCAGCTGACCCATTTGTCTGCGGGAATGTCCGCGATTTCCGCGGAAAACCTTTCAGACGTGCCCTTGGGCAGGTGCAGCACAAAGTGCGGGTCATCTGGGGTGGCCATGCGCAGGAGCGAGGGATTCAGCGTGCGCAGCGTATCCACGTCCACATCGATGGTTTCGGCCACCAGGCGCAGGTCAATGGCCCGCCCGGGCTTCACCACGTCGGTCTCCACCGGCGGCTCCGGATCGACGGCAACCCCGTAGTGCGCGGCGTCCTTGGCGATCAGCGTCAGTGCCAGGATGATGGGCACATAATTCTTGGTCTCCCTCGGCAACACATTGCGTTTGTACAGTTCCCCAGAAGTCCGCGTAGCCCGTGCGCTCGATGCCCTTCTGCACGTTTCCCGGACCGCAGTTGTACGCGGCCATGGCCAGATACCAGTCGCCATACAAGCCATACAGGTCGCGCAAATGCTGCGCCGCCGCACGCGTGGCCTTTTCCGGATCCATGCGCTCGTCCACCCACCACGACCTGCGCAATCCATATTCGTTGCCGCGCCATTGCACGAATTGCCAGATGCCGCGCGCTCCGGCTCGCGACAATGCCAGCGGCTGGAACGCACTCTCGGCCTGCGCCAGATAAATCAGGTCTTGCGGCACGCCTTCCTCGCGAAGCACCCGCGCAATCATCTCCTGGTACTTCCCTTTGCGGCGCAGACCGTTTTCCACGATGGCCCGGCCGCGCGGGGTCTGGAAAAAGTTAAGGTACGACGCCACCACGTCGTTCACCGTCAGCGGCAAATCGTGCGAACTGCTCTTGGCCGTCTCTTCCGCGTGTTCCCTGAGCTTGGGATCGACCGGAAAGGTCATCTCCGCCACTTCGTCAATTGGCGCGGGGACCGCCGGCGCTTCGGTGAAGCCGTCACCGGCGCGAAACGACTGCAACTCGTAGGTGTAAACCGTGTCTGTAACGGTGTGAAACAGTTCGCTCAAGCGCGGGTCGCTGTTCGGGTCGTAACCGCTCTCCAACATCCAGTCGATGGCATCGTCGAAATCGCGCCGCGCCGCTTCCAGGTGCCCTGCCTTGTAGTTGGCCTCGCCAGCCGCAAACTTTTCTTTTACACGCACGACCAGGTAATCGATCCCGCCGGGAATGGGCGGCTGCAGCGGCGTCATAGGATGCTGCAGAAGATCGGGCATCGGCAGAACCCCGACGTTTATCGGCGTTTGTGGAACAGCAGCCGGTTTCGATGGCGCCAGCGCAGGCACCCGCGTTTGCGCCGGTTTCTGGCCGCGTCCTCACACCCGTAGAGGCACGCGATCAGCGCCACACAGCAGCCCGCTCGCACTCGTAGGTTACGCATCTATTCCATGGTACGGAGGGCTTGCGCTCGCGGTCAACGCTTTCCGCCCCCTGGCCGTAGCCCATGCCGCAACCCGTCTGTTCAGCCCACCTCCCCAGTCACCGGACGGCGGGCACTCGACAATCGCCGCGTTCTGCGCCAGAATTCTCTTGCTCATTCTTACCGCACATTCTCGGGGAGGCTTTCATGATTTGCCGTCGTCTTTCGCTTTTTGCCATCGTGGTTCTCGCCGCAGCTTGCAACCTGCCCGCCCAGACCACCACCCAGACCATGGCCGCCGCCTCCACCAACCCCATGTTCGACAAGCTGAAAACCCTGGTGGGCAGCTGGCAGGGAAAAGATCAGCACGGCAACGTCGTGCATCTCACGTTTGAGCTGGTTTCCAACGGCAGCGTCCTGATGGAACGGCACACCTCCGCGAATGGCGCGGAGATGATCAGCATGTATTCGATAGAGGGAAACCGTATCCTCCTGACGCACTACTGTTCCGCCGGGAACCAGCCCGTTCTCCAGAGCCAGCCGCTGCCCGCTGCCAGCAAGCAAATGGACTTCAGCTTCCTTCGCGCCACGGGTTTGAAGACGCCGGACGACGGCCACATATGGTGGGCCTGAGCACTTACCTTCGAAGACAAAGATCGCCTGTCGCAAATCTGGAACTATAGCGACCACGGCAAGAAGGAAACGAATCTATTCACGTTCACGCGGACGAAATAAGGCAGTCTTCAGTTCTCAGTTATAAGTTCTAAGTTTCAGAACAAACCACTGCGCCCCGCCCGCGCTGGGGCGCAGCCGAGCAGAGCAGCCGCCGGGCATCATGGCGCGGTTCTAAACTGAAGATTAAAACTAAGAACTCGAACATTTTCTTACTGCCGCGACGCGCGTCGCCAGCTTCCGCGCTGCCAGGCCGAACATCAGCCGCGAAATTCCCGTCATCAGCAGGTTGATCCCCACCAGCGTTCCAATCGCCCACACCCGAACTGGATGGCCAGTGGAACAGAATCAAACAAGCCAGCAGCAGGGTCACAATTCCGTTAAACAGCAACCACCCCGACGCGCCCCTCCAGCCGCGTTTTGAAATACGCCACGATTTCGATCACGCCCTCGGCCAGGAAAATTCCGCCCAGCAGCAGTGTGAGTGTAGCGACCCCCATGATGGTGTGCGTCAGGAAGTACAGTCCCCGCCAATCAGATATACCAGGCCGATCAGCACCTCGCCCATTACCTGCTTGGTTCCGCCTCCCTGAACGCAGTCACAAAGTGAGCCACCGCGCCGAAAATCAAAACCCAGCCGACTAGCAGCGTCACTGCCAGTCCTGCAATCCCCGGTTCGATGATTGCCAGTATCCCCTTAAAATAATAAACAGCACAGCCATGGCGATGAACCAACCCGTGATCGTTTTCGCCACCGCTGCCGGTCCACGCAATCCCTGACTGACATTCGCAGTCGCCATTTAACACCTCCGCTTGCACGCCATGTTTGGAATAGGCCAGCCGTTGGACGATTTCCGGCGGCCTCACAGCAATCAGGGCGGATTCGCGCTCATTCTACCTCAAGAAAGCCGCGAGTGAGCAAGCAGAACGATCAAGGGGAACACCGCTCCAAGTTTCCTGACCCCGATTTCTTCCTGATCACTGATATCTGATTACTGATATCTGCTACTGTAAAGCTTCTCGCTCCAACTACATCCGGTATGAGGCCCTCATGAGCAAAGGCATTCTGAGTTCATCGCTGGTTTGCGTTGTGCATCGGACTGCGCTGGCGGTATTGCTCGCGACTGTTGTCGTTTCCACAACAGTCGCATCGCCGCCTCCCGACAGTGGGAAACCGGTCCACCTGACCTGCGATTCTCTCAGCAATCCGCCGGCATCGACGACGCCTCCCCGCTATTCTCCTGGCAATTGCTTGATTCGAGGTTCGGCGCACATCAAAGCGCCTACCAACTCCAGGTGGCCAGCAATCCCGAATCGCTCGCCGCCGGCAAAGCGGACATATGGGACAGCGGGCGCGTCACCTCCGGACAATCAGTCGGAGTGGCTTACGGCGGAAGCTCGTTGCTTGCCGGAGAAGCGTTATTTCTGGCGCGTACTGCTGTGGATGCAGGACTCGCAGTCGTATCCTGCAAGCGATGTCGCATGGTTTGAAACGGGTGTTCTGAAACCGGAAACTGGCGCGCGAAATGGATCGGTTCAGAAAGCACGGAGCAGGGTCTGTTGCGCGAGTCCAAGGCCGAATGGATCAGCAACAAGAGCGATGCGAGCTACAAACCTTCCAGCGAGTCTCATCACGATTTCCTTTTCTCCTTTGAGCTTCAGAAAACCGTCAAGCATGCCTCGCTCTACGTCACCGGACAGGATACCGCCGCCGCATGGCTGAACGGCAAACAGGTGGTCACCGCGCAGCCGTTACCTCCGTCAAAGAAAAGTCCCTGGCAAACGTACGCGCGCACCGACGTCACCGCGCAACTCCGGTCCGGCAAAAATAGTCTGGCGGTCGAAATCATTCGCTACCACTCCCTTGACTCCGGGACAAAGGGCGACGAGAGCCGCACGCCGATGAGCGCTTGCCTGATCGTGGAGTCGCAGGACGGTACCTTCGCCGTGTTTCCAAGCGATGCGCACTGGAAGAGCGCGTTGAACGTCTCCGCGGGCTGGACCGCCGCCGGTTTCGACGATTCCCGGTGGAACGCCGCCGAAACTTATGTGTTCACTGGTTCCCCGATGGACGACGCCGCGTTGGGCATGCCGCTTCCCACCGACACCGTGAAAATCCTGCGCCGCGGATTTGCCGTTGCGAAGCCCGTGAAATCCGCGCGGGCTTTACGTCACCGCTTTGGGGCGCGTATGAATTCCATCTGAACGGCCGGCGCGTTGGCGACCAGATACTCAAGTCCGGGTTGGACGGACGTCCGCCTTCGCGTTCCCTACCAGGTTTACGACGTAACAGAGCAGCTCAGCGAAGGCAAAAACGCGCTGCCGCCACCTCCCTCCCGGCTGCACACCATCCCGCTAATGTGGGTCGGCAAAGGCTACAACTATGGCAACACGCCGCCCGCTCTTCTCGCACAGCTGCGCATCGAACAAGCCGACGGCTCGGTCGAATGGGTCGCTACGATGACTCTTGGCGCGCCGATGATTCGCCCATCCTGCAAGCCGAAATTTACGACGGCGAGACTTACGACGCGCGTCGCGAGCAGCCTGGCTGGGAACCGCCGGCTTCAACGACATGAAGTGGAAGCCGGCGAACTGGTCATTGTCCGGGTTGAGCCGGCAATCATCGCGCAAGCCTTCCCGCCGGTTTCCGCGTCGAAAAACTTCTCGACGCCAAAACCATCACCACTCCCAAGCCGGGTGTCACCATTTACGATTTTGGTCAGAATCTTGCCGGTGTGGTGCACCTTCGCATTTCCGGCGCTGCCGGCTCGCAAGTGCAGCTGCGTTTTGCGGAAATCCTGAACGACGACGGCACTCTGTACACCGACAATCTGCGCACCGCCAAAGCCACGGACCGCTTCATTCTTTCCGGAAAAGGAACCGAGGAGTATCAGGCGCGCTTTACCTTTCACGGATTCCGTTACGTGGAACTGACCGGCCTGACCACGCCGCCGGATATTGCCGCCGTCAAAGCTGTCGTTCTGCACACGGACGCGCCGTTCACCATGCAATTTCACTCCGCAAGCCCCATGATCAATCAGCTCTGGAGCAATATACTGTGGGGCCAGCGCTCCAATTTCATCAGCGTGCCCACCGACTGCCCGCAGCGCGATGAACGCCTTGGCTGGAGCGCCGACGCGCAAGTCTTCTGGCGCACCGCCGCGTACAACATGGACCTCGCTACTTTCTCTCAAAAATTCACTGGCGACCTTCGCGGCACGCAGTCGGGAACGGACATGTTCGGCATTTTCGCCCCGGGCACCGTAACGTCCAGCGCCGAATCCGCCGCCGGGTGGAGCGACGCGGGCGTCGTCATCCCGTCGGACCGCCTGGTCGCAGTACGGCGATACGCGAGTCGCGGAGCAGAATTGGGCGGCCATGGAGCGCTACCTTTCCGCCATTCAATCCGCGAATCCGGATCACCTTTGGACAAGAAACTACGGCATCCCGTTCGGGGATTGGCTGGCACCGGATGAACACACTTCCGAAGAGTTACTGGCCACCGCTCTGTGGGCCTACGACGTGTCACTGATGCAGCAGATGGGCGTCGCGCTGCACCGCGATAACGACGCAAAAAAATACGGTGACCTGTTCGAAAAAATCAAAGTTGCATTCAACAAGGCCCTACGGTGCAGCCCGACGGCTTCGTCGGTGCGTTGGACAGCAAACTCAGCGCCGCCGCGCCTCCCGCTGAAAATGCGCCCAAGGTTCCCGTCGACACGCAGACAGGTTACGTTCTGGCGCTGCAGATGAATTTGTTGCCGCAGAATCTGCGCGCGGCGGCTGCGGACAAACTCGTCGCCAAAATTGCCGCTCGTCAGTGGACCATCGGCACGGGCTTCCTCAGGGACGCCCGCTCTGCTGGAGACGCTTACGCGCACAGGCCACGCCGACGTTGCCTACCGCCTGCTGCTGAATACGCAATATCCTTCCTGGGGCTACATGATCGATCATGGCGCCACCACCATGTGGGAACGCTGGAACGGCAACCAGAAACTCGACGACCCGCAGATGAATTCCTTCAATCACTACGCCTACGGAGCCGTGGGCGGCTGGCTGTACCGTTTCGCGGCCGGCATCGATTTCGATCCCGCGGACCCAGGCTTTCATCACATCTTTCTGCATCCAACATTTGATGCCAAGCTAGGAAGCGTCGAAGCCACTTACCAGTCGCCGTACGGTTCCATCGAATCCGCGTGGACAGTTTCGGGAAATCTCACTACCTGGAAAACTGTGATTCCCGCCAACACCAGCGCACTGGTCTTTCTGCCAGCGACGGAGAAACGTCCGTCCTCGTCGATGGGAAAGATGCGCGTCAAAATCAATGGCTGCATTTCGTGCGCAGCGAAAATGGCGCGCAGATATTTACCGCCGAACCCGGCTCGTACTCATTCACGTTGAAGGAATAGCGGCCGCCTTTAGCCTGCCCTGAGCTTCGAAGGGAGGTGGGCGCCTTTCTTTCATGTGGCGCGGGCTTTTATGCCAGCCCGCGACCAGGCGCCGCCGCACCAGGCGCCGCCGCCCATTGACCCCGTATCCGCAGTCCCTCTACCATTCTTACGTGCTGCGACGCCACCCCGCCGCACCAGGGATATTCTTCATGCGCAAATTCCTCGCCGTGATCGCCGTCGCATTATTCCCGTTGGCGCTTTCCGCGCAAACCGTCGACACCGTCATCGCCAAATATATTGCCGCGCGCGGCGGCCTGGCCAAGATCAAGGCGCTGCAGTCAGAGCGCATCAGCGGCACTCTTTCGTTCGGTCCCGGTGAAGACGGCACCTTCATGGTGGAACGGGAACGCCCCATGAAATTGCACACCGAGTTAACGCTGAACGGGCAGACGCTGATTCGCACCTTCGACGGCAAGTCCGCCGGTTGGATCTACAATCCGTTTGCCGGAGTGCCTGCCGTCGAACCCATGAGCGAAAAAGACATCAGCAATATCGGGGAGGAAGCGGACTTCGAAGGGCCGTTCGTCGACTACAAGAAGAAAGGCAATCAGGTGGAGTATGTCGGCAAAGCAGAACTGCAAGGCAAGCCGGCGTATAAGCTGAAGCTCACCAACAAGAACGGCGACGTGCGTTACTTTTATTTCGACGCCAACTCAGGACTCTTGCTTGAATCCGTGGTGACTACCAAAGAGGGCGACAAGGACATACTGATTGAAACCTTCTTCCGCGATTACCGCGAAGTGGATGGCCTGAAATATCCGTTCTTGGTGGAGTCCAACAGTGCCAGCCCCACGCAGCCGCAGAAAATCACGGCGACAAATATTGAAGTGAATGTGCATATCGACGAATCGCGCTTTGAAAAACCGCATCCGCCGACGACCGCCGATGCCCCGAAGGCAAACCCATAGCGGTCTGCGATCATGCCACCCGGTTGCGAGGGGAGACCGATTGTTGCAATGCCCAACGCTGGATTAACTGATCCACAAACGAAAGCCTTTGGCCTTTGCAATGATTGCCAGCACGCCAGGCCAATCGAATCCGCAAAGGGCTCGCGCTTCCTTCTTTGCCGACTTTCGGAATCCGATCCGCGCTTCCCAAAATATCCACGTCTTCCGGTCCTCAGCTGCGCGGGGCACCGGCCCAAAGCCGCTGACACGTGACCCTCATGTTTCCCTTTTCTTTATAGATATTTCTCAGTACACAGTACACTCTCGGCAGAGCACCCTCTCATGCCGCGCTTCCGTCCTGCTCGCTTCGCGTTTTTATCCTCGTTAGTGGTTTGCTTGGCCGCTTCTTCCCTCGCGCAGAGTTTAAAGATTACGCAGTAACCCTGCCGGCGCGAAAGTCGAGCTCGACGGCGTAGCCGCGGGCACCACGCCTTTCGAGAAGACTTTCTCGGGCGGCTATTTCCATCGAACACACAGCGTGATCGGCCAGCGGATGGAACACCCGATGGTCGCCAGGGTGTCGCTGCCCGGCTATGCCACACACGAGATCGCGCTCACCGAAGGTCCTATGCAGTGGATCGATCTTCACGGCCGCAATCACGGGCAATACTGGCTATTCAAGTCCGACCATTTTGAGGTGCAGCTTGATCCGGTCGGCTCCACATTCACGGGTTCGGTTACCGCCACTTTGACGCCCGAAGCCATCGCGCTGCGGCCGGAGCTCTCGCTCGAGGAGATTGTTCGCCGCACCAAGCCTGCGGTCGTGTACCTGAAAGCGCTGGACAAATCGGGCACCGGCTTTTTCGTGACGGACACGGGCGTGCTTGCAACCAACGCGCACGTCGCACGCGGCGTATTCTTCGTTGTCGCTGTTTTAGCTGATGGCGTGCAGTTGGAGGTCCTGGCGGTATGCGTAGCTCAACGATCGGCTTCCTCTCCTGCACGGGGTGTATCGCCCTTGGCGCGGCGGGTTCCGCGCTGGAAGCCACTGAGACGGCTGCGAGCCAGCTCAGGTGATCGTGGCGCCCGTGCGGCGGGAGCCGCCTGCGCTCCGCGACTATCGGAGGGCGGCTGTCGCCGGGTCGTCCGTCCGGCGGTCGGCTACCGCCACCTACCCGGTGGCCGCCACCCGCCGACCCGGGATCAGGTTCGGCCCGCAGGGACCCGCACCGGCAGCCCGGCGGACGTGTGGTCGCCGCGGACCGGGTCGGCGACGATGTCGGCAGCGTGCTTGCCCTCGGCCCACCCGTCTGCCCCGGTCCGCCACCGCCGCCCGCGGGCGCGGCCGCCGCCGACGATCCGCCGTTGCCCGATGCGGGCGACCGCGGGCTGCGGAACCAGTCCGACACCGCCGAGTCGGCGGCCTGCGCGGCCGCGCGCGGGGCCGCGGCCTCGCGGGCCCCGCGACCCCGTGCGCACAGCCGGCAGAGTCGGCACCGCCGGTCCTGATGGCACAGCCGGACGTCGGCGTCGTGGCCGGGGTGGGTACGGCGGCGCTCCAGCCGTTGGTCGGCAGCCTCGCGGGCTGTCCGTCCGGAAGGACGTGCGCGCCGGTGCCATGACCATCGGAGGCACGGGCCGAAGCGGCCGCCTGCCGCCCCAGCCGGTTCGCGGACCATCCCGACGGTCGGGCTCCGTGCTCGGTCACGCTGTCCGGCAGCCACACCAGGGCGATCAGCCCGCGCGGGGGACCTGGTCCTGAGCCTGACCCGCACCCCGTGCCGCTCGGCCAGGCGTGCCACCGCGAACAGCCCCATGTGCCGGGATACCGAGACGTCGATGACCGGCGGGTTGTCCAGCCGCAGGTTCATCTCCGTCAGCCGGGCCTCGGGGGACGCCGACCCCGCTGTCGCTGACCTCGACCAGCACGCCCCCGCTGGGTATCTCCTGACCCGAGATGTGCACCGGGGTGTCCCTGGAGGAGAAGATCGTGGCGTTCTCGACAATCTCGGCCAGCAGGTGCACGACGTCGGACACCCGCCGGGCCGGTGATCGAGATCCCCGGCTGGATCTTCATCGCCACCCGGCTGTACTGCTCGATCTCGGACGTCGCGGCCCGGACCACGTCCGCGAGCGGCACCGGGGCGCTCCACTTGCGCGCGGTCTCGTGCCCGGCCAGCAGGAGCAGGTCCTCGGAGTTCCGGCGCATTCGGGTGACCAGGTGGTCCATCGAGACAGGTTGGACAGCCGGTCGGATGGGCCTCGTTCTGCTCGAGGGAGTCGATCATGCGCGCCAGCCGTTCGATCAGCGACTGGCTGCGCCGGGACAGGTTGACGAACATCGCGTTGAAGCTGCTGCGCAGCATCGCCTCGTTGCCGGCGCGGCGTACGGCCTCGGCGTGCACCTGTCGACCGCGCGGGCGACCTGGCGATCTCGTCGGCGAACACCTCGTCGATCGGCGCCACCTCCGGCTCGTGGTCGGATCCAGTCCTCACCAAGCAGCCGGACCCGCTCGGGAAGCTGCACCGTGGCGATGTCGAGTGCGCTCCTCCGCAGCGGCGAAGCGGCGGAAGGACCTGGCCACGACAGCGTCACGATAGCACCAGGACCAAGATGACCGCGGTCAGGATGCCGTTGAACAGGGCGGACTCTTCCGCACTCCGCCGCAGCACCTGGCTGCGCGCGACGATGTTCCTGGCTACCTTCAGCTCGACGGCCTGCATCTTGTCGATCTTCTGGGA
>CAWFXX010000003.1:0-19044 GCA_963819915.1 uncultured Alphaproteobacteria bacterium | reverse complement strand
AACCCCCGATACCCTTGCGAGTATGCCGCATTTCGAGTGCGGTGCTTTCAACCACTCAGCCACCTCTCCGGAGCCCGAAACGGGCCTGAAAAGCCCCGAATGGACGGCCGCTATGTAACCAAGCGCGCGAAGACAGACAAGGGTGACACGGCGTATATTGCGCTCTCTTCAATGGACTAGGCCACAGCCCGGCGAAGCGATGCAGAACGCCCCGAAATTCGACCGCATCCGCAAGGAATTGCCCGGCGTCTTCATGACGCTCGGGCTGGTGGCGATTGTGACCGCCGTGCTGTTCGCCCTGGTCTGGAAAATGGGGCTCGCCCACGGTTCAGTGGTCTTCCTGATCCCGGTGGTGATCGCGGCGACCCGCTGGGGTGTCATTTCCGCGGTGGTCGCCGCTATTTGCGGCGTGGTTGCATCGGCGTTCTTTTTCTACGAGCCGCTTTACAGCTTCCGCATCAAGGACCCGCAGGAGGTCATCGACCTGATCCTGTTCATCTTCGTGGCGGTGGCTGTCAGCCAGCTCGCGACGCGCCTCAAGTGGCAGCTGGAGATGGCACGCCAGCGCGAGATCGACCTGCGCGATCTCTACGCCTTCTCGCGCAGGCTCGCGGTTGCGTTCGACGTCTCCGACATTCACGCCGCCATCGAGGATCACCTCGCCAGCATCATGCAGCGCAACGTGGTGCTGTTCGCGAGTGCGCGCGAAGCGTCAAACAGCAGCGGGCGGCGCGCCGGTGTGACGGTGCCGGATCGCGTTCTCACCGAAGCGGTGGAAGTCGCATCCGGCCATCGCGATACGGCCGCGGGCGCGATGGTGAGCGCCGAGAATGACGAAATCTGGCTCGTTCGCGCGGTGTCGCCGAAAACTCCGGAATTTGGCGTCATCGCCATCAATCTTGGCCGAGAATCGAAGGAGCGCTCCGACGAGCTGCGCATCCGCGTCGATGCTGTTCTGGCCGACGCAACCGCCACGCTCGAACGGCTCGGTGTCGCTCACGCCATCAACGAAGCGCGCATGCGCTCGCAGACCGATCAGTTGCGCGAAGCCCTCATCGGATCGGTGAGCCACGAGTTGCGCACACCGCTTGCGTCCATCCTGGGCGCGGCGACGGTGCTGAGTGCGGCGCCGGCATTGCAAAAGGAAAAGAAGCTCACCGCGCTCGTGCACGACGTGCGCGATGAAGCCGAGCGGCTCAACAACGATATCCAGAATCTGCTCGATGCGACCCGCATCAGCAGCGACGGCGTCAAGCCGCACGCGGAATGGGCTGACCCCACCGACATCATCAACTCTGCGACCGAGCGCTGCCGTCACCGCCTCGTGGATCGCCGCCTCACAGTCGATCTTGCCGCCGGACTTGCCGTTGATTCACGTCGACCCGGTGCTGGTGCAGCAGGCGCTGATTCAAATCTTCGACAACGCCGTGAAGTACTCCGCATCCGGCACGCAGATCACGGTGGGCGCGCGAACGCGCGACGGCTGTCTGATCATCAGCGTCACCGACCACGGCGCCGGCCTGACCAACGCGGAAAAGACAAAAATCTGGGATCGATTTGCGCGCGGCGAGCGTCATGCCGCGACCACCAGCGGGTCAGGACTTGGCCTCTGGATCGCCAACGCGTTTATTGCTGCAAATGACGGAAGGGTTACTGCCGTCAGCGAAGGCCCCGGCCTTGGTACGACCGTGGCGATCGAACTGCCGGTGACGCAAGCCGCCGTCCCGCAAATGGAAAGCGATGCCGATGAGTGAGCCCGCCCCTATCGTTCTTGTCGTCGACGACGAGATCCAGATCCGCCGCTTCCTGCGCACCGGCTTCGAGCTCAACGGCTTCGTCGTGCATGAAGCTGGAACTGGCGGCGAGGCTGTCCGTTCGGCAACGCTGCGGCCGATCGACCTGATGATCGTCGATCTCGGCCTGCCCGACATGGACGGTTCCGACGTCGTCGCACGAATCCGCTCGTGGTCGAGCGTTCCGATTATCGTCCTGTCCGTGCGGTCCAATGAAGCGGAGAAAGTCCGCCTGCTGGAGCTCGGCGCTGACGACTATGTCGTTAAACCGTTCGGCATGGCAGAACTCCTCGCGCGGGTGCGCGTCGCATTGCGGCGGCAAATGCGCGCCGTGTCCGGTGAACCGACCGTCAAGGCCGGCCCGCTCACGATTGATCTCGCCGCGCGCGCGGTACTGCTCAACGACAAGCGCCTGACTCTGACCCCGAAAGAATACCGCTTGCTGCAGGTGCTGGCGCAACACGCCGGCAATGTGGTCACCCACCAGCACCTCCTGAAGGAAGTCTGGGGTTCAATCCACGTGCATGACACGCACTACCTGCGCATCTTCGTGCGCAAGCTGCGCCAGAAGATCGAGCCGCATCCGGACTCGCCGAAAATCCTGGTGACCGAGCTCGGTGTCGGCTACCGGCTGGTGCAATCCGGCAGCGACGGCGACACCGGCAGCTGGTCGGAGTCGGCCCCCGCCAAAAGTGAAACCTGAGCGGACAGACCCGTGAGGATCTGCCGGCGTTAATGGTTCGTGGGATTAACCGCCGGGATCCATGACCGCCCTGCTTTCTTGACAGGCCGCACTATTCCCCGCCATAAGCATGGCGCGCGGACCTTTGGGTCCGCGTGCTTTTTCAAGGGCTTTGTAAGCCCTTAAAAACACACAACAAACCGACTGAAAGAAGCCGGTCCGGAATAGTCCGAGCACCGGGGACGAACACAAGGGAAGAACGATGTTCGCAGTCATTAAAACCGGCGGCAAGCAGTACCGGGTTGCCGCCGAGGATGTCATCCGGGTCGACCGTGTGAACGGCCAGCCCGGCGAGATCGTCGAGTTCGGCGAAGTGCTGGTGGTTGGCGGCGACACGCCGCAACTCGGCACGCCGACCATCTCCGGCGCGACCGTTGCCGGCGAGGTGCTCCAGCACACGCGCGGCGACAAGGTCATCGCCTTCAAGAAGCGCCGCCGCAAGAATTCGCGACGCAAGCGCGGCTACCGGCACGAGTTTTCGGTGATCCGCATCACCGAGATCCTCACCGGCGGCGCCAAGCCGTCGAAAACCGCGGCGCCCCGGCCCAAGCGCGAGCCGAAGCCGCAGGTGGAAGCGGAGGCTGCCCCGGCAACGGAAGCCAAAACCGCCAAGGGGACCAGGGCAAAGGCCAAAAAGCCGGCAAAAGCGGCCGCAAAAAAGCCCGCCAAGCCGGCTACAAAGAGCAAGAAGAAGTGAGATGATTCCGTCACGGAATCGGTGTACACAGTAAGAGAATTCGAGAGACCACTATGGCGCACAAGAAAGCAGGCGGATCTTCACGAAACGGCCGCGACTCCGCGGGCCGGCGGCTCGGCTTGAAGTCGACCGGCGGCGAGATCGTGCTCGCCGGCAATATCCTTGCGCGCCAGCGCGGCACCAAATGGCATGCCGGCCGCAATGTCGGTACCGGCAAGGATCACACGCTGTTCGCGCTCGTCAATGGAAAGGTTCAGTTCGCAACGAAAGCTAAAGGCCGCACCTACGTGTCCGTTGTACCGATGACGGAGGCTGCGGCCGAGTAAGACGGTGGACAAAATCGAGGTCCGCCGGTCATCCAGTCGATCCGGCGGGGCCTCGTAGGGCTCTGAGAGGGGGAGACGGGTGACCGGCTCCCCCTCTTCGCTTTTTAACCTGGAGCCCGTGCCATGACACTGCTGGAAGAAATACCAACCGGACGATATCGCGAAGCCAGTATTCCCGTCCTCGAGACGAAGCGGCTGACGTTGCGCGCAGCGCGCCTCGGGGACGCTAAAGCGGTAGCAGCGCTCGCCAATGACCGCCGCATCGCGGAAAATACCGCGCGCATTCCGCATCCGTACAAAGAGGCGGATGCCGAAAAATTCATTGGCGGGGCAAGCAAGGACGGCGAAGCCGCGTTCCTGATCACGCTGCGTGACAAGACCGTCATCGGCGCGTGCGGGATCATGTTCCACTACGACGACACGCCCGAGCTCGGCTACTGGCTCGGCGTGCCTTACTGGAACAAAGGCTACGCGACCGAGGCGCTGCACGCGGTGATCGATTTCGCCTTCACCGACCTCACGCACGAGTCATTGCAGGCCGGAGCGCGCGTCACCAACCCGGCATCGCGCCGGGTGCTGGAGAAATGCGGCTTTCAGTGGACCGGCGTCGGTCTCTACCGCATCAACTCGATCAAGTCGTCGGCACCGATCGACCGGTTCCGGCTCGAGCGGCGCGTCTGGTCGGCGCTCAAGACCTGGGGCCGCGTCAAACGCGTATCGTAAGTCCATCCGTCCCTCCTCCATTTCGGGGGAGGGACCACTGGCGTCGGGCCGCAGGTTGCGCAAAAATGTGCGAGCCTGATTGCCAGGAGGACGCCATGGCCTACGACCTTGAACAGTTCATTGCCGATTGCCGCGCAGCGCTGTCACGCGATCCGGGCCCTGCCGGCCGCGAACAGGTGCGCATCGATCTCGAGCGTCTGCTCGCCAATCCGGAGTTCACCAGCGCCTATTGCGGCGACGACCAGCCACGCGGATTGAAGGTCCTTTATGAAGACCCGAAGCTCGGCTTCCAGGTGCTCGCCCATATCAACGACAAGGCGCGCATCTCACCGCCGCACGATCACGGCGCCTCCTGGGCAATCTATGGCCAGGCAACCAAGCACACCGACATGATCGAGTGGGAGCGTGACGATGACGGACAAGATCCCAAGCACGCCAAGCTCAAGCCCGTGAAGAAGTACCGGCTGACGCCCGGCAAGGCCGGCATCTACCAGAACGGCGCCATCCACTCGATCGACTATCCCGACTACGCACGCTTCATTCGCGTGACCGGCACAAACCTCGACAAGATCAATCGCATCAAGATCGACCTGAAGACCGGCGAGGTCGAGCAGATGACAGCGCAACAGGCGACGTGAAAATGTTCTAAAGGAAATTGTCATGGCCGGGCTCGTCCCGGCCATCTCGCTTAGGGAGGCATTTTGCCCTCCGAAGCGGGATACGCGGGACATAGGCGTGCGAAAGCACGCCGTCCTTCGGACGGCCAAGCCGGCGTATGGCGAATGGAGAAACGGTGCCTGCTTCGAAGAAACTCAACCCCCTCACCGCCCCCGCCGTCAAAGGCATGCTCGGCGACGGTGCCGAGCTGGCGCTGATCGATGTGCGCGAGGAACTGACGTTCTCGCAAAATCACCTGCTGTGGGCGCGCTCGGTGCCGCTGAGCCGCCTCGAAATCCGGTTTGCGCGGCTCGTCCCTCGCCTCACCACCCGCATTGTTCTGATTGATGACAATGACGGCCTGGTCGTGCGCGCGGCCGCTATCCTGGCGAACGCCGGTTACACCGACCTCTCTTATCTCGATGGCGGCATTGCCGCATGGGCCAAGGCCGGGTTTGTGCTGTTTTCGGGCGTGCACGTGCCGAGCAAGGCCTTCGGCGAATTTGTCGAACACGACAGCGGCACACCCAGCGTGAGCGCAAATGAACTCGCTACCATGATGCGCGATGGCACCGACCTCAAGGTGCTCGACAGCCGGCCCTTCGACGAATATTCGCGCGTCTCGATCCCGACCGGAATCAATGTGCCGGGCGCCGAGCTGGTGTTGCGCGTGCACGACATCGTGCCCTCGCCCGACACGACGATCGTCGTCAATTGCGCCGGCCGCACCCGAAGCATCATTGGCGCCCAATCGCTGATCAATGCGGGCGTGCCGAACAAAGTGGTGGCGCTGCGCAACGGGACGATGGGCTGGCATCTGGCGGGGCTCACCTGCGACAGCGGCAGGTCGGATCGCACGCCGGATTTTTCCAGCACCGGCGTCGCCTGGGCAAAATCGGCGGCGGAAGCGGTTGCGCGCAAGTTCGATGTCGAGCGCGCCAGCCGCGCCCAGATCGAGACCTGGTGCCAGGATACGACGCGGACCACTTACATTTTCGACGTACGCGACCCTGCCGAATTCGCGGCCGGACATTTCCCCGGCGCGATTTCG
Organism: uncultured Alphaproteobacteria bacterium; assembly: GCA_963819915.1. GTDB lineage: Bacteria > Pseudomonadota > Alphaproteobacteria > Rhizobiales > Xanthobacteraceae > Pseudolabrys. The sequence goes on along the minus strand of CAWFXX010000003.1, from coordinate 13,055 downwards.
GCACCCGGCGGCCAATTGGTGCAGGCGACGGACATTTATGCCGGCACGCTTGGCGCCCGCATCGTGCTGAGTGACGACCGGGAAGCGCGCGCGCTCATGACCGCATCCTGGCTCAAACAGATGGGCTGGAAGGATGTCTCCGTGCTGCCGGAAGCCGGAAACGAAACGGGCCCGGCAAAGGCTGTCGTGCTCGGTGCGCCACCAGCCGATGCGGCCATCGATCCCGGCAAAGTTCTTGAGATTGACGACGTGACGGTTGTGGATCTTTCGGCCAGCCCGCATTACCGCCGCGGGCATATCCCCGGCGCATGGTTTGCAATCCGCGGACGGCTCGACCGCGCGCTGGAAAAGATTGAGATGCGCGGCACGCTGGTGCTGACCTCCGAGGATGGCGTGCTGGCTGGCCTGGCCGTCGAGGAAGCGCGTGCGTTGACGAAGGCTTCGGTGCGCTGGCTCAAGGGCGGCAATGCGGCCTGGGCGGCCGCCGGATTTCCGCTCTCAACCAGCGTGCAGATGGCCGATGAGGCGGTCGACGTCTGGCTCAAGCCGTACGAGCGATCGAACGACACCGAGGCGGCAATGAATGCCTATCTTTCCTGGGAGGTCGACCTGCTTGAACGCATCAAACAAGACGGTACGACGCATTTCCTGCACGCCCGTTAGCCGGCGCGGCTGGCGCGCGAGGCTGCCTCGAATTTCGAGCCGAATTCCTCGAGCTCATCGGGGCTAAGGTCGCTCACCGCCAGCAAGTTGAGACCCTGATCTGTCCAGCGCCGGATATTGAACCCCTGCACGCTCTCGAGCCTTGGCGCCGGCAAAGACGGTCCCATATTTTGCGCCACGAAAAGGTTGATCACGTGCACGCGGCGGCGATAGACGATCGCCGCCACCGGTTTTCCGTCGATAAAATCGAGCCGTCCGCCAATCAGAGTAAAGCCTTGCGCGGCCAGATCGATGACCGGCGGCGCGAGATCGATATGTCCGTTGAACCAGGGCTTCACGGTATGCTGATCGCTCGACAGCACATCGGTCAGATGATCGGCCTGGAGCGAGCGCAAATGCGCCGAAATCGCTTCATGAAGGACACGCTGGTCTCGGTCGCCACGCACGACCACCAGCGTCACGCTCGCCGCCGCCGCCGCTGAAACGAGGCCGCCGAGCGCAAAGCCCTTGAGCAGCGTGCGCCGGCTCGTCACCGCGGGCGAAGGCACGACCCGATCGATGCTCCGCCGCAAGGCGGCCGATGCCGGATAACGCAGATCCCCGGCCCGCACGGCCTGACGCAGATCACGATAGGCGGCGAGTTGGGCCGCGCAACGCGGACATTGGGCGGCGTGCGCCTCGATCTCACGTGCGTGCCCGGCGTCGAGTTCGTCGTCGATGAGTGCGTGCAGCATGACTTCGGCTTCGTCGCAGGTCATGACCCCCTCTCCTCCGCCAGCCACGCGGTGCGCAGCAAGGCGCGCGCGCGCGCGATCCGTGACATGACGGTGCCCACTGGGACACCTGTCACGTCGGCAATTTCGCGATAGCTCAAATCGTTGATCTCGCGCAGCACGATGGCCTCACGAAAGGCATCGGGCAGCTGCGTAATCAACTTCTGCACTGTCTCACCGTCGAGCTTTTGCAGGGTTTCCGTTTCCGGCGATGATTGTGCATCGTTCCAGAGCCCGTCCGTGGCATCGTTTTCTGCTTCAGCAGGATCGCTCGCCGCAACCACGGCAAGCGCGCCGCGGCGCGCATATTCGGCGCGGCACACATTGCGCAAAATTGCCAGTAGCCATGGCTTGATCGGCCCGCCGCGGAACGTTTCGAAGTGCCGAAACGCCCGCATGAAGCACTCCTGCGCGGCATCCTCCGCATCGGCGGCGTTTCGCAGCAGGTAACGCGCAAGCGTGTTGACGTCGTCAAGATATGGCAGCGCCGCCGCGCGGAATCGCTCCGCCTTGCCAGGATCGCCGCCCCTTTCGTACGCCATGTTGCTCGTCCGCACCGCTTTACGATCACGGCGACGCGAGGCTTCCGGTCGCCGCCTCCACCACGATTGTCCCGGTCATATGCGGATGCAAGGAGCAAAAGTATTTGTAGGTGCCCGGTGTCGTGAATGTGAACGAGAATTTGTCGTCACTATCGAGTGCCTTGGAGCGAAAGGCATTCGGCGAAACGACCGTATGTGGAATGTCGTCCTCGTTGGTCCAGGTGACCGTTGTCCCCGCCTTCACTTTCAGTTCCTGCGGTCCGAACGTGAAATTTGCGATCTTGACCGCGGCATCGGCTGCCCAGACCGGCGTTGCGGCCAGCAGCACCAAGGCCGCAACAACCACGGTGCAAATCTTTATGAGTGATTTCATTTTGTACATAGATCCCGCTCACCCTTGCAACGGCGTATCGACAATCGCGAGACGCTGTTCGTTCTGTTTGAAGGTCACGCTGGCAATGCCGAGCATGCTGCGCAGTCTGTCGTCGGGCACCTTCATCGGCCCGGCCGACGGCGCCGAACCCGGCGCCGGCTGCGGAAAGGCTGTCGAGCGCGCGGTGTGGAAGGTGACATTACCTTCCACCTTCTGCATGACCTGATGGATGTGACCGTTGAGCACGGTGACCGAGCCGAAACGTTTCATCAGCTCGAGCGCGCGGGCGCTGTCTTCAGTGCCCCAACCCCATTGCGGATAGACCGTCCATAGGGGGATGTGCGCAAACAACACGATCGGGGTGCGAGGCGGATTTTCCTTTGAGATCGTCCGCGATCCATTGCAGCTGCTCCTCACCGAGACTGCCCATGCCACCGCCCTTCAGATTGGCGACGTTGACCAGACCCATGAAGTGCACGCCGTTTGCATCGAAGCTGTAATAGCCGGACCCCTTGGTGCCGCGACCATAGCGTTCCTTGTACAGCTTGATGTCGGGATCGATGATGTCGTGCTCGCCCGGCACGTAGTGCACATCGAGCTTTGCCTGCGAGATAATTTTTTCGGCATCGTCGAATTCGCTTTCCTTCGACAGATGCGTGATGTCGCCGGTATGAATCATGAAGGATGGCTTGACCGGCAGCGCTTTCACCCGGCCGATTGCCTCTTCCAGCGTCCCCTTGGTGTTGGGATTGGCGGGCTTGTCGAAGCCCATGTGGCTGTCGCTGATCTGGAGAAAGGTAAATCCCTTGGTCTCCTGCGCGAGTGCCTCGTCGATGATGCCGAGCGAGGTCGGCACGCCGCCGGCGACGGTCCATAACACCCCGGTTCCCGCCCAGGTCATGCATTCGAGCACCTTGCGGCGGCTCGGGCCGTCATCGTGATTGTGCGTGGTCATATCCGGTCTCCCTGGCTTGGCTGCAGATTGCCTGCCTGGGGACTGGATCGAGCTTTGCGAAGATTTATTCCCGCCGCTCTTTCGCGTTAGGGCGCGCGATGCGATATACCCTAACGCCATGAAATTCCTCGATGAAGCCAAGGTCTATATCGCGTCGGGCGCGGGCGGGAACGGCTGCGTGTCGTTCCGGCGCGAGAAATTCATCGAGTTCGGCGGGCCAAACGGGGGTGACGGCGGCAACGGTGGCGCTGTCGTCGTCGAGGCGGTCACCGGCCTCAACACTTTGATCGACTACCGCTACCAGCAGCACTTCAAGGCGCAGCGTGGCGGAAACGGCATGGGCCAGGATTGCGCCGGCGCCAACGGCAAGGACGTCGTCCTGAAGGTGCCAATCGGCACGCAGGTCTACGAAGAAGATGGAGAAACGTTGATCGCGGATCTGACCAAAATCGGCGAACGCATCACGATTTCAAAAGGCGGCAATGGCGGTTTCGGCAACGCGCATTTCAAGTCCTCGACCAATCGCGCGCCGCGACACGCCAATCCCGGTCAGCCGGGCGAGGAGCGCACCATCCGGTTGCGCCTGAAGCTGATCGCCGATGCAGGGCTGATCGGATTGCCCAATGCCGGTAAGTCCACATTCCTCGCGACCGTGAGCGCCGCAAAGCCGAAGATCGCCGACTACCCATTCACCACGCTGCATCCGCAACTCGGCGTCGTGCGCGTGGATGAGCGCGAATTTGTAGTGGCCGATCTTCCCGGCCTGATCGAAGGCGCGCATGAGGGCGTTGGCCTTGGCGACCGCTTTCTCGGCCACACCGAACGCTGCCGCGTGCTGCTGCATCTGATCGACGGCACCGTCGAGGATGCCGGCGAAGCCTACAAAACTGTCCGCGCGGAATTAAAAGCCTACGGACAAGGTCTCATGGACAAGCCGGAAATCGTCGCGCTGTCGAAAGCCGACGCGCTGACGCCGGAGGCTATCAAGGAACAATCCGCCCGCCTGAAAAAAGCCTGCAAAAAAACGCCGCTGGTGTTGTCATCAGCGTCCGGTCAAGGCGTGCCGGAAACTTTGCGGGCGCTACTTAAGGTGATCGACAACGCGCGCGACCTTGCCGACAATCCGCGGACGGAAGAAGCGGCCTGGCAGCCGTGACCCCATCCCCGTCATCACCGGGCCGCCGCGAAGTGGCGAGACCCGGTGATCCCGCTTAGGAAGGCAGCGCCAACCTAAGCGAGATGGCCGCGACAAGCGCGGCCATGACGAAGTGACCTCATGCTGGAGGAACGTTTCATGCAAACCCGCGCTGCAGTCGCCTGGAAAGCCGGCGAGCCGCTCACCATCGAGACCATCGAGATCGAAGGGCCAAAAGCCGGCGAGGTTCTGGTCGAGATCAAGGCGACCGGCATCTGCCACACCGATGCCTACACGTTGTCGGGCGCAGATCCGGAGGGACTGTTTCCCGCAATCTTGGGCCACGAAGGAGCGGGCATCGTGCGCGAGGTCGGCCCCGGCGTGACCACGCTGAAAACCGGCGACCATGTCATTCCGCTCTACACGCCGGAATGCCGGCAATGCAAAACTTGTTTGTCACGCCGCTCGAATCTCTGCACCGCGATCCGCGCCACGCAGGGAAAGGGCTTGATGCCGGATGGAACCAGCCGCTTCCGCTGCGACGGCGATCCGGTGTTCCACTACATGGGCTGTTCTACTTTCGCGAATTTCACGGTGCTGCCGGAAATCGCGCTCGCCAAGGTCCGCGAAGACGCGCCGTTCGACAAGATCTGCTACATCGGCTGCGGCGTCACCACCGGCATTGGCGCTGTCATCAACACCGCGAAAGTCTGGCCGGGCGCAAATGTCGCCGTTTTCGGCCTCGGCGGCATCGGGCTCAATGTCATTCAGGGCGCGCGTATCGCGGGCGCCGACAAGATCATCGGCATCGACCTCAATCCGGCACGCCGCACCATCGCCGAGAAATTCGGCATGACGCATTTCATCAATCCGGACGAAGTCGGAAAAGACAAGGTTGTGCAGGCGATCGTCGACCTCACCGGCGGTGGCGCGGATTTCTCGTTCGAATGCATCGGCAATGTAAATGTGATGCGCCAGGCGCTGGAGTGCTGTCACCGCGGCTGGGGCGAAAGCATCATCATCGGCGTTGCCGCCTCCGGTCAGGAGATTGCCACGCGGCCATTTCAGCTCGTCACCGGCCGCGTCTGGAAAGGCACGGCCTTCGGCGGCGCGCGCGGGCGCACCGACGTACCCAAAATTGTCGACTGGTACATGGATGGAAAGATCAATATCGACGACCTGATCACCCACACTATGCCGTTGGACAAGATCAATGATGCCTTCGACCTGATGCACGAAGGCAAATCGATCCGCTCGGTTGTGGTGTATTAGCGATAGAACGAGTGAGCCCGCGCGCTACCAGCGCGGGCCGCGCGCGCGGAATACGCTAAAGCGGGCTCCGTCATCATCGTCGTCCACATCGGTCTCATCGGGATCGTCGTAGACCCGCCGTCCAATCGTACGGTCACTGTCGCGCGGCGCGACGTCCCGCTCCCGGCTCCATTGGCGCCGTTCCGGCCGCTCGCTCTGGTCGCGGGCGGTGCGCTGCACCGGCGTCTTCTCGCAAACTCGCCGCGCGCCCTCGAAGGGCTGATAGGTGCAATCGGAGGCGCGGAAGGACTGATACGCGCTCGAACACGCTTGTACGTCGCAGCGATTATTTGACGTTGTGGCAGACACGGGCGCGGCAGAAGCTGTTGCGGATTCCTTCGACTCGTCCGACGCATTTACGCGCGCGGCGACGCCCGTTGTCTCTGCCGCCGGCTTTTGCGGCTCGGGGTTTGCAGCAACTGCGGTCGGAGCGGGCGCAGGATTTGGCGAGACCTGTGATTGCTGTGGCTGTGGCTGCGATTGCGTTTCGTTGGACGGAGCCGCGGATGGTGTCTCCGTCGGCTTCGGATAAACCGGGCTGAGCGCCGCGGTCGGGCCTTCGACTTTGCGTGGCGGCGCCGACACATTTGCGGCTTGCGCAGCTACAGCGGGCTTGGGCTGCGGCGGAGGCGAGGTCAGCCAATGCACTTCAAGCAGCACAGTGCTGATCGAAACCATCAGGACAGTCAGATAGACGAGGAACTGCATCGTTGGATCCGCGCTGGACGTGGCCGTGTCGAGACGCAACGCCCGCGCCGCCAAGCCGGTTCCGCGCAAGTTTCTGCGGTATATTGGAACTATCCTGCACGTTATTTCGTGCAGAGTTTTCGCTGCCCGAAGCTCGGCATATAGGTGCAGTCCGACGCACGGAACGATCGATAGGCGGCCGTGCAGGCGTCCACGTGACATTGCACTTCTGGCGCTTGCGGCTCCGGCGCGGCGATCGGCGGCGCAGGTGGAGCTTGCGCGGTGGTTGCGGCGGGCGCGCTCGGTACCGCGGGAGCCACCAGTTTCGGTGGCACGATCGGCGCGCCGATCGGTGCGTTGGGCGCAACCGGCGTCACCACCACCGGTGCAGACGGTGGCCGCACCGCGGGTGGCGCATGCAACCCGGCTTCGGTGTCGGCCATCGGCGACATCGGCGCCGACAGCCAATCGAGCCCCAGCAACACACTGCCAAGGGTAATCACCAGCACCGCGCCATAGACCGCAAGCCGCATCGCTTAACCCCGGCGAGTGACCAGCTTATGTCGAACAGCCAATAGCGACTCTAGTGCGTCGAGCGCCAAATATCGAGACATTGCCTGGCGCACGAGCGGCGATGACGAACCCGAGAACGGCATGCTAGACAGCCGTCAGCATTGCACTCATGTCACCGGGACCATGTCGAAAACGCCGTCGCTCAAGGACTTTCGCCGAATTGTCGTGAAGGTCGGCTCGTCGCTGCTGGTGGATGCATCCGCCGGCGGGCTCAAGCGCGACTGGCTCGCGGGCCTCGCCGCTGACATCGCCACGCTGCACAAGGACAAATGCGATGTGCTCGTCGTATCGTCCGGCGCGATTGCGCTCGGACGCGCCGTGCTCAAGCTGCCCGCCGGCACACTCAAGCTCGAGGATAGCCAGGCTGCCGCCGCGGTCGGACAAATCGCCTTGGCACGCGCTTGGTCGGAAGCGCTCGGCGGCCATGGCCTCACCGCCGGACAGGTTCTGGTGACGTTGGGAGATACCGAAGAGCGTCGCCGCTATCTCAATGCGCGCTCCACGATTGCCAAGCTGCTCGAATGGCGCAGCGTGCCGGTCATCAACGAAAACGATACGGTCGCTACAACCGAGATCCGTTACGGCGATAACGACAGGCTCGCCGCCCGCGTCGCGACAATGATGAGCGCGGACCTGCTGATTCTGCTTTCCGATGTCGACGGTCTCTACGACCAGCCGCCAGGCGCCGGATCGGGCGCCAAGCTCGTGCCTGTCGTTGCGCGCATCACGCCCGAGGTCGAAGCGATGGCGGGTGCTTCCGGATCCGCGACCGCGCGCGGCGGCATGCTGACCAAGATCGAGGCCGGCAAGATCGCCACGACGGCCGGCACGCACATGGTGATCGCATCGGGGCGCGTGCAAAATCCGCTGCAAGCAATTGGCAAAGGCGCGGCCTGCACCTGGTTCCTCACGCCGGCTAATCCGGTAACCTCACGCAAAAAATGGATTGCGGGCTCGCTCGAGCCGCGCGGCGCTCTGGTGATCGACGCCGGTGCCGTGCGCGCACTGCGTTCGGGCAAAAGCCTGTTGCCGGCGGGCGTGATCAAAATCGAGGGCGCGTTCGGGCGCGGCGATGCGGTCGTCGTGCGCGGTCCGGACGGGCATGAAGTCGGCCGCGGGCTCGTCGCCTACGACGCCGAGGACGCCGAGAAGATCAAAGGACGATCGTCCGCCGATGTTCTGCTGATCCTCGGCTACACCGGCCGCACGGAAATGATCCACCGGGACGATCTGGTTCTCGGCGGCGAGTAAAGCCAGCGGGAACCCGGAGTCAGTCCAGACGTTATCTCGGCAAGACGACGTGACTCATGTGGCGAAGTGCAAATAGGCGGAAAAGGCGATTGACCGATCGCCCTTCAACCCCAGCCCACCGGAGGCTGGGGTTTTCGCGTTTCTGGACCTTCGATTGATGGCCGGACTGGGCCATTGGCCGACAAGGTCATGTCGCAATTTGTCGGGCCGACCCGTACGTCCGGCCAATGACCCCCCCAAGATCGTGCCAGGCGGGTAGGTCTCTGGCCGACCGCTGGGTCAGTGGCCGCGCGACCGCGAGCGCCGCGCCCGTCGTCCTGCCGGCGGCGATTTGCGCTTGGCGGGCCGGACCGGCAGCGAGAAGAACGTCCCGTCCGGAAACTCCAGATAGCGGCTGAACACCTGCACCTGACCTTCCCGGCCGCGTTTTCCCTCGATCACGAATTTGGTGCCGACCGGAAAACGACTGGGAAGACGGCCTGAACTGTACGCCATGCCCACCTCCTGCAACCTCGTCACCCTGCCGTACCAATGTGTAGGTCAATTGATACGTTGCATTCGCCGCGCCGTTATCCACGTTATCCCCAGGATCCAGCCACGAAGGGCGGTCAGGGCCGATCTCGCCGGGCGACCCCCGACGTGGTAGGAAAGTGCGCTTGGACAAGGGTTTGTACGGGTTTTCAAGAGTTCACCGCCGAAAATGACCGCGCCGCTCAAAAGCATCGAGGGCCTCGGCGATATCGCCGCTGCCATGGACGAGATCGGACGCCGCGCCCGGGCGGCAGCCCGGATTCTCGCGCTGGCGCCTACCGAGCAGAAAAACCGGGCCTTGCAGCTGATGGCCGCCGCCGTCCGCGCGCAGACGGCCTCAATTCTGGCGGCCAACGCCGAGGACGTCGCGGAAGCGCGCGCGGCAGGCGTGACAGGGGCTTTTCTCGACCGGTTATCGCTTGATGCCGAGCGGGTGGAGGCGATTGCCGAGGGCATCGATGTCGTGCGCGCGCTCAAGGACCCGGTGGGCACCGTCACCGAGTCGTGGACCCGCCCTAACGGCATGCGAATTGAGCGGGTCCGCGTGCCGCTTGGCGTGGTGGGTATCATTTACGAGAGCCGGCCAAACGTCACCGCGGATGCGGGCGTTCTGTGCCTGAAAGCCGGCAACGCGGCGATCCTGCGCGGAGGTTCCGACAGCATGCGGTCGAGCCGCGCAATTCTTGCTGCGCTGACCGAAGGCCTGCGCGCCGCCAACCTGCCGGAAGCTTCCATCCAGCTTGTTCCGACCCGCGACCGCACGGCCGTCGGCATGATGCTGGCCGGCCTCGACGGCAATATCGATGTGATTGTGCCGCGTGGCGGCAAAGGCCTGGTCGCGCGCGTTCAGGCCGAAGCGCGTGTGCCGGTATTCGCGCACCTTGAAGGTGTATGCCACGTCTTTGTTCACCAGGCGGCCGCGCTCGATATGGCCAAGAAGATTGTCCTCAACGCCAAAATGCGGCGGACGGGCGTCTGCGGCGCAGCGGAAACGTTGTTGGTCGATCGCGCGGTGGCATCCACGCATCTCAAGCCGCTGATCGATATGTTGATCGACGCCGGCTGCGAAATCCGCGGCGACCAGGCAACATTGGCGGCCGACAAGCGGGTGAAGCCGGCGACCGAGGAAGACTGGAGCACCGAATATCTCGATGCCATCATCGCCGCCAAAGTGGTGGACGGTCTTTCCGCGGCGATCGAGCATATCGAGCACTACGGGTCGCATCACACCGACACGATTGTCACCGACGACCAGGCGGCCGCCGAAAGGTTCCTGCGCGAAGTCAACTCGGCGATCGTGCTGCATAATGCGTCGACCCAATTTGCCGACGGCGGCGAATTTGGCTTTGGCGCGGAGATCGGCATCGCCACCGGACGGTTGCATGCGCGCGGGCCGGTGGGAGTCGATCAACTCACGACGTTCAAATATCGTATTCACGGCAGCGGTCAGACCCGGCCGTGAAATCCAAAAAACCCGCGAACGCCGAGCGCCTGCTTCCCCCTCATGCGCCCGGCATGAGGATCGGGCTGTTCGGTGGAACTTTCGATCCGCCGCACCAAGCCCATCTGGCGGCCGCGCTCCTCGCACTTAAGCGCCTGCGGCTGGATCGCGTCTGGTGGCTGGTCACGCCGGGCAACCCGCTCAAAAATACGCGGGGCCTCGCTCCACTCGCCGATCGAATAGCCGCAGCGCGCGCGCTTACCAGCCATCCGCGCATCGACATCACCGGTCTCGAAGCTGTCATTAAGACGAGATACACCTACGATACGATATCTTGGTTGCTGGCCCGATGCCCCGGAGTCCGATTCGTCTGGATCATGGGCGCGGACAATTTGCGGAGTTTTCATCGCTGGCAGAAGTGGCACAAAATAGCGGAGCTGATGCCCATCGTCGTGATCGACCGCCTGGGCCCAAGCCTTTACGCCGCTGCCAGCCCGGCGGGCAACGTTCTTGCCCGCGTCCGAATTCCGGAACACGACGCCGCCGCACTTCTCGACCGCAAACCACCCGTATGGGCCTATCTGCACGGCCTCAAATCGCCCCTCTCCTCGACGGCACTACGCGCCCTGCGCACACGGGACGGAACACCTGTCCCCACGCGCCGCAAGAGTTCAAAGAGTTCAAAGAGCGCAAAAAAGCCCAAACGCGCGAAGCCAGGGCGTAAGAAACGTGGAAAGACAGCCCCAAAACGCAAAATCGCTGCCAAAAGCCGCAAACGACCGGCTAACAAGAGCCGGAGGCGTTTGGCTGGCAAGAGCCGGAAGCGTTTGGCTAGTAAGAGCCAAAGGCGTCAGACTGGAAAGAAAAGGGCGAGATAACTATCATTTATCGAGACCCCGGTTCGCGCCGGGGTGAGTGCAACTCACGGAAAGGATCAGCGCCTCTGAATACTCATGCACTCTCTCGGGCTTCACGTCGTAAGCCCGAACCCGTCTCCCGGCACCCGACTGCCAAGGAGACGCTCCGCACCGTCCTTGCGCGTCTTGACGACATGAAAGCCGAGGACAGCGTCGCCATCGATCTCTCCGGAAAATCGTCAATCGCCGACTACATGGTCGTGACCAGCGGCCGCTCACAGCGCCACGTGAGCGCCGTGGCAGAGCACATCGTCAAAGACCTTAAAGCCGCGGGAGCCGAACGCATCCGTGTCGAAGGGATGCGGCAGGGCGACTGGGTTCTCATCGATGCCGGCGACGTCATTGTTCATGTGTTCAAGCCGGAGGTCCGCACTTTCTACAATCTCGAAAAGATGTGGTCGGCGACAGGCAAGGACGTACGGCGGTCAAGCTGATAGTCTGGCGGCGCGATGCGCATTGTCGTTGCCGCTGTCGGACGCCTGAAAAAGGGTCCGGAAACCGAACTGTCCGAGCGCTACCGCAAGCGCGCGGTTCAAACGGGCCGTCAACTCGGCCTGCGCGACCTCGAAATCGTCGAGATCAGGGAAAGCCGGGCCGGCGACCCCGCCAAGCGGATGCTTGAAGAGTCGATCGCGCTGGCCAATATCATCCCGAAAGAAGCGGCGGTCGTTCTTCTCGACTCACGCGGGCAAAATGTCGATAGCGCCGGCCTTGCAGCTCACCTCGCAAGGTGGCGGGCCAATGGCCGACCCGCGATTGTTTTCATGATCGGCGGCGCCGACGGCCTGGCGCCAAGCGTCTGCGAGAAGGCCGAGCTTCGCCTGTCGTTCGGGGCGGCGACCTGGCCCCATCAGCTGATCCGCGTCATGTTGCTGGAGCAGCTTTACCGCGCCACGACCATTCTGAGCGGCCATCCCTACCATCGGGCCTAATTTGACGGCTGCCCGCCTCATACCCCGATTTGGTCGCAATCCACGTCAATAGGTTACCGATGATTAGCTTGCCGTTGGGACCTGCCGGCGTATCGTGAAATCGATGATTTGCTTTGGGGGATCCGGTCAATTCGATCTGCGCACCGCGCTTGTCGCGGGGCTTGGCCTGGTATTGCCGGTTGCCCTGGCCGCGCCCGCCGCAGCGCAGGAGCGCCCGCTCCTGCTCGCGCAGAATAACAATACGGAAAAGCTCGATGCTCTCAAGCAGCACGATGACGAGCTCAAATCCGCGCGTGATAACCAACGAAAATCGGCCGAAGCCGAAGCGGCGTTGAAGCGGGAGATCGAACAGATCGGCGCCGACCGGCGCAAGCTCAACCAGGATCTGATCGATACTGCCACGCGCTTGCGCGGCGTTGAATCGAAAATCGCGGCCACGCAGGAAAGACTCAAACCGCTCGACGACAACGAGCGTAATATTCGCAAATCGCTCGATGGCCGCCGCGCCGTGATCGGCGAAGTGCTGGCTGCGTTGCAGCGAATCGGACGCCGGCCGCCCGCGGCGCTGATCTCAAGTCCGGAAGATGCGTTGCAGTCCGTCCGGACCGCCATGGTGCTTGGCGCGGTGTTGCCCGAGATGCGGCATGAAGTCGAAGCGCTCGCCAGCGATCTTTCCGCGCTGGTCGCGCTACGCAAAAAAATTGACGCAGAGCGCGATCAGCTGAAGAGCGAAATGGCCTCCCTCGACGGCGAGCAGGCGCGCATGACCGCGCTGGTGGAAGAGCGCCAGAAGCAAATCGGCGAACGCGAGAAAGCGCTCGACGCAGAACGGACCCGCGCGGCGGATCTGGGCCACCAGGTCGACAATCTCAAAGATTTGATCGCAAAGCTCGAGCAGGGCCTGGATCCGGCGACTCGCGAACTACGTGAAGCCGCCCGTTCGGATAGCCGCCCTGCACTATCGGCGTTCC
>CAWFXX010000002.1:0-16154 GCA_963819915.1 uncultured Alphaproteobacteria bacterium | reverse complement strand
CCAGACAACAACGCGGCAACATCGGGGAGGAATGCAATGGAAAAGATCACGCGACGTGTGATGCTGGCGGCATCAGCGGCGTTCGCTGCCGCGCCGGCCTTTGGCCAGCCTGCGACGACCACGCTGGTCGTGCCATTTCCGCCGGGAGGCTCCACGGATGCACTGGCGCGCGTCCTTCAGGCCGCCATGCAGGCAAAGCTCAATCGTACCGTCATCGTGGAGAACCGCTCCGGTGCCGCCGGCGCGCTCGGTGCCGCGCAGGTGGCCAAGAGCGCGCCGGACGGGTCATCGTACCTGGTGACATTCGACTCGCACGCGGTCATCCCCGCCATTCTCGAAAAACCGCCGCTCGACGTAGAGCACGACCTGGTGCCGGTCTTTCTCGTCGGCACGGCACCCTACGTCATTGCCGCGAACGCCGAGCGGCCCTTCAAGACCTTCGCGGACGTCATTGCCGCGTCGAAGGCAAATCCTGGTTCGGTGAAATATGCCTCGGTCGGCATCGGGACGCTGGGTCATCTCGCGATGACGGTGCTTGCAAAGAAGGCCGGCGTCGAGATCACGCACGTGCCCTACCGCGGTGGTGGGCCGGCCATGAATGACGTCTTGGGCGGACACGTCGATCTCATCGCCGGGTCAGCGGCTCTCATCACGCCGCAGCTCGGAACAAACCTGATTTGTCCGGTCATGCAGCTGGGCCGCGAGCGGCTCCCGTCACTCAAGGACACGCAAACGGCGATCGAAGCAGGCTTCCCCGGTTTCGAAACGCTCGCCTGGTGGGGAATTTTTGCGCCGACTGGCACGCCACCCGATGTCATCGCCAACATGGGAAAATTGGTCCGGGAGATCCTCAGTGAGCCGGCCGTCGCGGAAAGAATGCGCGACAGCCAGCAGATGACTTTCATCCTTGCAGATGCCAAGGAGTTCGGCGTTTTCTTTTCCAAGCAGGTGACTTACTGGGGCCAGGTTGTCCGCGAGAACAATATCAAGGCCTGAGGGAGTTTCGTCCTAGTGCCCAGTTCCCTGAGATCGGTATAGACTTCTCATCCGACCCGCCCATCAGAGGCAGGCGCATTCCGGAGGATTGCCATGATTCAGAAGCATGTTTCACGCCGTACGATCCTAAAGGCCGGTGTCGCCATCGGTGCGGCAACCGTTTTTGCACAACCCTTGAAAGCCGCGGCGCCTGCGCCGGAAGCGATAACGCCGGCCTTGATCGAGGCGGCAAAAAAAGAAGGCAAGGTTGTCTTCTACACCGCGATGGATTTGCAATTCGCGGAGCGCCTCGGCAAGGCATTCGAGGCGAAGTTTCCAGGCATTTCTGCGCGGGTCGAGCGCTCCGGCGCCGAGCGCATTTTTACCCGCATCGGTCAGGAGTATTCCTCCAATATCCACGCCGTCGACGTCGTCAATACGTCCGACCAGGCGCATTGCATCATCTGGAAACGCAACGGCTGGATCGCGCCGTATCTGCCGGAAGAAGTCGCGAAGTATTACGACAAGCGCTACTACGATCCCGATGGGCTCAACGCAACGACGCGTATCCTGATCTCGCCGATCGCCTACAACACCAACCTGGTTAAAAAAGAAGACGCGCCAAAGGGCTTCAAGGATCTGCTCGATCCGAAATGGAAGGACAAACTTGTCAAAGCGCATCCGGCCTATAGCGGCACGATCATGAATTCGACGTTCGAGACCGCGCGCGATCTGGGTTGGGACTATTTTGTGAAGCTGGCGGCGCAAAACGTCATGCAGGTCCAGTCGGCGACCGATACGCCGAAGCGAATTGCGCTCGGCGAACGCGCAGTCATGGTGGACGGCGCGGGCTACCTGGTGATCCGCAACAAGGAAGCAGGCCAGCCGGTCGAGATTGTCTATCCGGAGGAAGGCACGCCGCTTGCCGGCGGCCCAAGTGTGATCTTCAAGGGCGCACCCAATCCGAACGCGGCGCGCCTGTTCCAGAACTGGATGCACTCGCGCGAGGGCCAGCAGATGATCGTGAATGACGCTCGCCAGTATTCGGCGCATTCCCAGGTCGTGGAAAAGCCCGGCGTGCGCAAGCTCGGCGACATCAAGCTGATGAAGGAGGACCCCGAGGCCATCCTTGAGCAGGGAGAAGCGGTCAAGAAGCGTTACGCCGAAATCTTCAAGGTGTAATGGCGCGCAACTCTCGATTTCTCGACGCGCGCTTCCGTGGGTTGATTGGGTTTGCCTGCTCATAAGGTGCCGGGGAGGCCTTTGTGAATAAACGAAAATTGTAGCGCGGATTGCGCGCCAATGGCTATTCTCATGCGGGGTTTCATCGGTGATCCTTGAGGTGTGGACAGGTTCTGGGAAAATTTCGCTGCGTCTTCATTTCACGCACCGGAGCGCCGGACGTTCGTCCTCGAGATAGGTCTTGATCTGCGCGCGTGCACGCGCAAGACGCGACGTGACGGTTCCCATCGGCACGTCTTGCACCTCGGCGACTTCGCGATAGGTCAATCCTTCGAGTACGATCAGCAGCAAAGTGCTGCGCTGGTCTTCCGGAAGCGTTGCCAAGGCGCGCTCGATATCGCGGCTGCCGAGCTCAGGCCCGGCAAAGTCGCAAGCGTCATGTTCCTGGATCGGCGACATTGGCGGCCGGCGCGCCAAAGCGCGCAAGCGGTTGCGATTCAGGTTGGTCAGGATGGTGTAGATCCAGGCGCGGGCGTCGCTGCCCTCAAACATGTGCTCGGAGCGGAGCGCGCGCACCAGCGTATCCTGAACAAGATCGTCGGCTATGTCGCGGTCGCGCGTCAGCCCGCGCGCGTAGCGCCGCAATGCCGGGACCGCCTGTTCGACCATCTGAGCGAATTTCATCGCGCCGCAATAGCGGGGAACAGCATGGTCCGCATGAAGAGGAGCGTTGGCCGCGCGTGAGATTCCCTTGAGATTTTGCCTAGAAACGTGAGGGATTAGTCCAAACCGGCCCGGCGGAAGGCCTTTCGATGGCGAAGACGCCCGCGTCGGCGACCTTTGCCCATTGATCGCGATTATTCGCGATGTTCAGGGGCGCCAGTGGGTGCCGAGGTGTGGCGCCGATGCCGCCAGCACGCAACAGCACGAATGGCACTTCAAAATGCGCTGGGGCGCTTTGCGGGCCATTAACCGTGCGGTCCAGGATAACGACCGGCACTGTAGCGTGCGTCACACACCCTGGACGGCCTTCCGGTGCATGGTTCGCGACAGGTGATGACAACGGTCGTCATCGAACCCAACGATGGAGTGTCGTCATGAAAAAGTTTTTTGCAATCCTCATTATTGCGACAGGCGTCAGCCTTCCGGCATATGCCCAGTCGTTCGACTCGGACAATGGATCGGGAAATCTCGTTGCGGCCGTCACGGCCCCGGCGCCCGTTGTGACGGGAAGCATCGCCCGGCATTCCGGCACCGACGCCTATGCGATGTCAGCGCGTCGCAAGGTCAACGCCGAAGCGTCCTACGCGGCCGTACCGGCTCACCAGGACAACACCACTGGCGGTGGCAGCGCCGGCTACAACGAGATGCTGCGCAACTGGTGAGCTTGCTTGCCAGATACATGGAGGCGGGCCGACGCCCGCCTCCTCTTATTCACATGGCAGCCATGCTGCAGGCGGATCCTTTGATTTCAATCAAGGAAGAATGACCCACAAAGGCTTCTTATATGATTTGCAACCTCGGGTGTCCTTACGCGTGGAGCTATCCGATGACCACACTCAGCAACTTTCAAAACAATGATACGAGCAAGGACGGTGCCTGGAAGCAGGCAACACTGGTTCTTGGCCTGCTGACCGCTGTCGCGGTCATTGCTGTCATGCTCTTTGCCTCAACCTGATTTTTCCGCCCGGTCGCCGTTTAGGGCTGCGGTATCGCGAGATTCGTTGGGGTCTTTGGCGGCGGCTTGATTTCTGTTTTCTGCCATCTTTGAAATATTTGAATACGTACATTCGAATTGCGGACGAAAGATTGACGGTCTTGCGGTTGCCGTCGATGCGCGCCACCAGTGCAGGCACCGTTGTTTTTTTGATGACAGCAATTTCCAGCAATCCAAACCAGAAATCATCTTCCAGTGAGACGCTGCTCTTCCGTCTGTTGATGTAGATGGAGTGTTTACGGACAGCGGTCTTCATGCACCATCTGTTTTTCAGAAGCTGCCGGTTGGCGCAAGCACAACAGTCTGGAATCGTTTGAATCTGTAACCGTTCTAATTTTCAGTAAGAGTCGGGTACGCGACTTTTCCGTTCCGCCATCATTTCATAATCGGTCGCGATCTCGAGCATCGGCGGCACGCGCGCCTTCATTCTTGGCATGGTCGGCCAAAGCGCGAGATTCCGCGGCTTTTGCTCTTAAAGCCGCACTGTCAGCTATCGGCGCGACTTCGAGCGAACGAAAATGATTGAATACGAAAATACGAATTGCGGATGATAGATTGATGGTCGTTCGATGCCGCGCAATATCTTCCGTCAATTTCGATGCGGTTGTGCCTTTTTGGCTGGCAATCGCCTGCAAGGCCTCCCAGAACTCATTTTCCAGCGACACGCTGGTTTTTTGTCCGTTGATGAAAATTGATCGCTTGCTGTTCGCGGTTTTTGTTTTCATGGCATCTATCCGCCGAGACTGGCCGCCCGGTTGCGTGCCCGTATGTAGCGTCGCCGGCACGGGCAACCTTGAGCTGCATCAATTGACCGGCTTAGACTTTCGGGTGTGACAACTGGCGTGGCGGGTCTGCCATGCGCACTACGAAAATACCGGGCAACTTCAATGGCCTCGGTTGTGGGAAGAATTTTGTGAACCTGGCGGCCATTTAGCGCGACCAATAGGCTAGCATCGGCCAGGGGGGCTCCCTGCAATGATTGCAATTGTGTCGCTGCGGGCTTTGCTCGCGGCACGTGCCGGCGTCCGGATGGAACCAGAGTTGAAAGCGAGAGCGATCATGCGAGGGAATAAAGGGCCTGGAAGAACGCAGCCTGGCCACACAGGTCTTTCGCTGCTCGTCTCATGTGTGTGTATCCTGCTGCTCGCGGCTGGATGCTCCAAATCCGAAAAATCCGACGGCACGCTCGATACCAGCCGGTTGCCGCGAGTTGCCGGCGCCAAGGAAATCTTCGCCAGCCCCGCCAGCACGATATTCACGACAACCAGTCCAGTGGCGCTGGCCGCCGACACCGTCGACAAGGCGCTCGCGACCGATGGCTGGCAGAAATACGTCGCGCCGCACACCTCGCTGCTTGCGAGCGACAGCCAGCGCAGCCTCTCGCTCAAGAAAGGGCCATGGGCGATCGGCGTGTTCGTCACGGTCGCGCCGGCGCAAGGCAATGCGACCAGCGTGCAATACAACGCCGTCACGCTCAAAAACGACGTGCCGTTTCCAAAGGACGCCAGCAACATCGAGTTCGACCCGAACAAACCGTTGCTGACGTTGCTGTCCGCGGAACCGATCGACAAGACCCTGGAATTCTATCGCAAGGAGCTGGCGCCCCTCGGCTGGTCGTTGTGGTCGCAAAAGCTCAACGGCGTGCAGCCGGCGGGCGGTGCATCGGGCGAGCTGACCAGAAGCGGCGCCTATGCCTATTACCTGCAAGGTGACCGGCGGCTGGCCGCGCTCGTCCTTGAAAGCGCCGACGCGGGACGCACCAAGGTCAAATTCGAAGAATTGCCGTCGGGGTATCTGGAATCCCTGCAGAAGCAATTCTTCAACAGCGACAATATCGGCGCGGCGCTGGTTGAGGTTGGCCGCGTGCCGCGCCTCGCTGGCGCCAGCAAAGATGCTACCCGCTCGTCAAAAGATTCAGAGGTCTATTCCGTCGCAGGCTCGCTCGCGAACACGGTTGCAGCGACGCGACAGCTGCTGGCGGCCGATGGCTGGAAGGAATACGTGGCCCCGCTGGATGCCCACGACACCTTGCTTGCATTCAAGAAGGGACCGCAAGGACTGTCGGTATCCTTCACGATTCAGGTGGGGAAGAACGAACAGACCAGCGAGGTCACCACCGTCTATTACACGCCGACCAGGCTCAATTTTGCGCTCGCAATTCCCGCCGATGCGACCGATGTCGTGTTCGACGAGAACCGTCCTTACCTAAGCGGCGCCACGGCCGGGTCCGCCGACGCCACCATGGACTTCTACCGCAAGGAGCTCACCGCCCGCGGCTGGTCGCCATTGACAGCGGCAGATGCCGGCAAGCAATGGCCGAATGCGAAACTGGACGAGAAGACCGCAAGCGGCCCCATTGCGTATTTTATTCGCGGAACCCAGCGGCCGATCATGCTGTCGCTGCAACATCGCGATGACAACAAGACCGCGATCGAAATCAAGGTGCCGCCGTTTGCAGAACCGCAGACGCTCGAATCCTCGCAGCCGGTTTTTGGCCTGCCGATCCCGAAATCGAGCAAGACCTCCGGCGGTTCCGGTGGCGATACTGAACATTCGGCGCATGCCCATGTGGCCGCTGAGGTCGGAACCGTTCTGGAGTTCTATCGCCGTGAGCTGGCGGCGCGGAACTGGAAGGAAGAAACGCAGGGCGCCGTCGTCAATGCTGACGATGTCACGCTCAATTTCACCGCGCCGGAAGGGCCGGCTGTGCTCAAACTGTCGCACAAATACGATCTGACGATCGTGAATCTTGTGCTGCACTTGCAGAAACCAGCCGCCGCCAAGGCAGAAGCCGCCGCGCCAGGTGACTCGGCCGACGCGCTGCTCAAGCAGGCGCAACAGATGATGCGCGAGGCCACCACCGATCTCGCGGCCGGAGCTAAATCGCCGGCCGCGCCGCCGCCGCCACCGAAAGCCACCGGACCGGCATTGCGCGTGCTCGCAGATAATAAGGCCCCGGTGCCGGTGCCGGATTCGGCTGAGGAGATCGAGTTCGACGGCGCCGACGGCACGCTCGAGTACACCAGCGCGTCGCCGTTGCAGAACGTGGCCGAATTCCACCGCACAGCCATGAAAGAGCAGGGCTGGGCTCCGCAATCGTCGGTGATCAACAACGCCAACATGGTCGTGCTCAACTTCGCAAAAGCCGGAAAGTCCGTGTCATTCACGATGATGCGCATGGGCAACACGACCAAGGTGTCAGGCGAAGGGTCCGGGCTGAAAGTGGGAGTCGCCAAAGCCGCGGCAGCGCCCGCGTCGGCGCCGGTGCAGGCGAGCGCCGAGGATCTCGAAGCGGAGGAGAGCGGCGGTCTGCCGGTTCCCAAGCGTCACACCTTGAGCGAGGGCACCAAGACTCCATTCCGCCGCGAGTTGCAGGCGACCGTGCCGCTCGAACTCACCGACGTGCTCGGCTTCTATCGCCGCGAGCTCGGCAAGCTCAACTGGAAGGAAGAATCGAAGGGCACCAAGATCGACGCCGACAGCGCCGCCGTTGCATTCACCGCGCCCGAAGGGCCGGCGCTGCTCAGGCTCGGCCGCAAGGATGGCGCGACCAGCGTGCGCCTGATGGTGAAGGATCCCGCCGCCGTCGCCAAAGCCGGCATCATGCCGAAACCGGGGCAGGCCAAGGTCCTGTTCGGCAACATCAACCCCGCGGCGGAGACCATCACCTTCAACAACAAAACGGTCAGCGTCGCGGCCGGCGTTGGCGTCAAGAATCCGGACGGCCCGACGCTCGATCTGGCGCCCGGCAAGTACAAGTACACGATCAAGCTGGCTGGCAAGCCGGCGCAGACCGATGAAATCGAACTGGGCGCCGATGAGGTCTGGGGCGTGATGATCGGCCCCGGCGGGGTACTGGCGTTGCAGGCTTATTGAGGCCGCGTGCGACGTTCAGTCGTCTGACGACATGCCCCAGCGCCGTTGCAGGCCGGCGTAGGCGCTGGCGGCCATCAGGGCATACAGCACCCAGTCAAGCTCATCGCTGACGGAGTCGGGCAGCACCAGCGACGCGACGCCAAAACTTACCGACGCCATCAGCGCCAGCTGGCGCCATGGCAGGCCGGAGTGCCGCTTGCGCGCCTTTTTCCATTCCCGGAATTCGTCATCGAGCGGCGGGGAGGCGATGTGTTTCAATAACTCGGACTGGTGCTCGGCAGCCTTTTCGTTGCGCGCAAAATTGCTCGCGGGCCTGGCAGGCGCGTGTGCTTCCACCGCGCGCGTTAGCGGACGCGACGGCGTGGTCCGGCGGCCGAATGTTGTCTGATCTGCCATCGACGGGTTCCGCGGTTGCGGCATCGTCGATCAACCGGGTTAGCGGCGGCTTAACGAAGCAATGGTGCGGGCAGCGGTGGTAAAAGCCATTGCAAGGCGGCGGTTTTCGGGATTGCGCGCTCAAATGGCCGCGAAAAGTACTCCCAAAGCGCCCGGTCTCGTAAGCTAAAATTGCAACGTTTTGTGCCGGAACCAAGGAAGCAGACAGGGAACCAGATATGGACAAAAAGGCGTTCAAGCTCGCGGCTCGTCTGAGTGCCATCGAGTACATGATTGCGGATCTGTTCAAGAAAATTTACGCGATGAGCGGAACTTCATACAAGGAAGTCGCGAAAGACCACGAGTTGCTCCGCAAGCATCTTCGAAAAATGAGCCTGCCTATTCCCGATCCGGCCATGTCCGATCTCACGGCCGGCGAGATGATGGATGCTTTCGAGAAGCTCCTGGAAAAGATCGAAATCGCGGTCAAGCGCCGTTAAAGCGCGACAGGAAAATAATCCTTGACAGCATGATGCTGCCCCGCTAGCGTTGCAGCACGGTCTGCCGCCGTCCGCGTGAATGCGCACGGAGCCGGCCATTTTCCAAAGATCATCAATTGGAGCTTCGCCATGGCGAAACAAACGCGTGCGCCCGCACTGCGCGGGCGCACAACGCAATTAACGCAACGCCAACGCAAAACCGCATTAAACGACGCAGCCAACACCGCAAGAAAAACCACGCGAAAATCTGCCGTCGCACAAACAATGCAGGCGAGCCTGGCGCGCCGGCGGGTCTATACCCCGGAATTGCTGGCCTATGTGCGCCGACGTTTCGAGCAGACCCCGGATTTAATGGCCGATATCGGACTGGATCTCGGCATCTCCAGAGAAGCCGTCAGGCTTCTTGGCAAGCGCGAGCGTTGGAAACGTTACAAGCGTCCGCCACATGGGCTGCCCCCGGCAGTGAGCCGGTCGAGGCAGGCAGACACATCGGGTCACCCACTGCAGGAGCAGCCCGTCGCCCACCACGACGGCGCGGTGGTGTTGCCACAAGCCGAAGGGGAAGGGGGCATCCCGCCGCTCGCAGGAACGATTGCGCGACTGCACCGCGTCGTCCTCGATGAACTTGCCGCGATCGAGGCGTTGCGCGCGCGGTCGCGCCGGGCAGGCACCTCCGCACACGTCACGCGGACGCTCGCGAGTCTCACCGAAACCTTGCAGAAGCTGCAACGCATGCAACTAAACCCCGTCAACAATGGACCAGATGATGCCGACATGCCTGCCGATATCGATGAATTCCGTAACGACCTTGCGCGCCGCATTGACGAATTCGTCGCAAGCCGGACTCACCCGGGAACTGCTGGCGGATCTCGAATTGCAACTGCGGATATCACGGTTCGATAAAGACTTCATCACGCTCGCCCATCGTCATCAGGAGCCACCGTCGCACGGGAATGGTGGTGGACCTTGGACGACATGGCTCATGCTCGGTGGGCGCGGGGCCGGCAAGACCAGGCTGGGCGCCGAATGGGTGCGTGCACAGGCCAATGGCATCGCGCCTTATGCCGATCAGCGCTCGATGCATATCGCGTTGGTTGGAGAAACGGAGCACGACGTGCGCGAGGTGATGATCGAGGGCCCGGCCGGGCTCCTGCGCGTGTCACCGCGCAGCGAGCGGCCAGCATGGGTGGCCTCGCGCCGGCGGCTGGAGTGGCCGAACGGCGCCGTCGGCTATGCGTTTTCCGCCGAGGATCCCGAGCAGCTGCGCGGCCCGCAATTCGACGCCGCCTGGTGCGACGAGCTCGCCAAGTGGCGTTACGTCGACACGACCTTCGACATGTTGCAATTCGGCCTGCGGCTGGGGCAGCGTCCGCACCAGCTCATCACCACCACGCCGCGGCCGATCCCGCTGATCAAAAGGCTGCTTGCGGATCCGCGCACGGCCGTGACGCGCGCGGCCACGCAGGCCAACGCGGCGCATTTGTCGCCGGCCTTTCTCGAGGAAGTGCTGGCGCGTTACGCCGGCACGCGCCTCGGCCGCCAGGAAATCGATGGCGAGATCATCGAGGAACGCGCCGACGGGCTCTGGACGCGCGCGATGATCGAAGGCGCGCGTGTTTGCGTTGCGCCGCCGTTGCGGCGCATCGTCGTCGGGCTCGACCCACCGGCCTCCGACCGCCCCGGCGCCGACGCCTGCGGCATCGTCGCGGCAGGGCTCGCCGAGGATGGCTGCGTCTACGTGCTGGAAGACGCGAGCGTGCAGGGCCTGAGCCCCGCGGGCTGGGCCAACAAGGCTGTGGCGCTCTTCCACCGGCTCAAGGCCGACGCGATGGTTGCGGAGGTCAACCAGGGTGGCGATATGGTGGCGGCCGTGCTGGCACAAGTGGAGCGGCGGTTGCCGCTGCGAACTGTGCACGCCACGCGCGGAAAATGGCTACGCGCTGAGCCGGTCGCCATGATGTATCAGCAGGGCAAGGTCAAGCACGTCGATCCGCCTATGACCGCGCTGGAAGACGAGATGTGCGACTTCGGGATGGGCGGGCTGTCGTCCGGTGCCTCGCCCGATCGCCTCGACGCGCTGGTCTGGGCGGTGACCGAGCTCACGATGCGGCGACGGGCCGAGCCGCGGGTCTACAGTCTTTAAGTGGAGGAACTGACACCGGGCGATCTCGGCATGTCACCTATTAAAGATAAGGCTCCCTAATGCGTCCAAGGCCGCGCTGAACTGATCCGGAAAAACCACAAAATATAAGACGAGCCCGAGGGGAAGCAAAACAAGCAGCCAATCTCGCATGGAAAGACTCCAAAACCATCGCGTTTCGGTAGCGCTACCGTTGCTGTTGTGTGGCAGCGGGCACTAATGCGACCGTGCAGGTTCGGACAATAGGCGGACCTCCTTGCGGTCCGGTCCACGTTTGTTTGCCGGTCAGCGTGCCACCAGTCTTGGTGAGGCTGCCACTGTAGTCGCCATTGGCAATATTGCCGAGAAAGCTCCATTCGGACGCCAGATGCAGCTGCCCATCAGCATTGATCGTGCCGTCGGCCATTTCACTGCCGACCACGCGTGTCCCATTTAAGTTGAATAGCGGCCGAGCGAATTGAACGTTGTCTCCTTTTATGACCAGGTCGATCGGAGCGCGCAAAATGTTGCGTGTCGTCGGCAATTTTTCGCAGACGTACATGCCGCTGAATTTTCCTTGAATTGCGTGCGCGGTCGCACTTATCGAAACCAGATATCCGAGGGCAAGCGCTGTAACTTTGAGCCTTTTGTTCCGCATGGGGGAACTCCATGAAGACCTCGCCGCCCCAAACTGCTTACAATCCGACAACATCCGGCGATTGACCGGGTTCCGGCAAAAGCGCTCAACGTTGGCGTCGTAATTTTGTGAATGTCTGCTTTTGGCTGCCGGTTCAACCGGTCGACGCAACACAGGCGTTGAATCTCTCTGCTGGAGTTTCAAATTGCAAGGTCTCACGTGGCCGTTCGTTGAGTTGGCGCGCCACTTTGTTCAGATGGGCTTGTGAGTGCACCGACAAGTCGGTTCCCTTTGGAAAGTACTGCCTCAGCAGACCATTGGTGTTCTCATTCGACCCGCGCTGCCACGGACTTTGCGGATCGCAGAAGTAAACGTCGATGTTGGTCGCCAACGTGAAGCGTCGATGATCCGTAAGTTCCTTGCCCCGGTCCCAGGTCAGCGACTTATACAGCTCACTCGGTAGCTTCCTGGCCTGCTTGATGAGCGCGGATACGACCGTCTGGGTGTCCTTATTGGGTACCTTCGCTAACATCACGTAGCGGGTATGACGTTCGACCAAGGTTGCGATGTAGCTGTTCTTCGACCCTGCCAGCAGATCGCCTTCCCAATGGCCAGGCACCGCACGATCTTCAACCGCTGCCGGTCGCTCGCGGATCGAGACGAGATCCTTGATTTGCCCCCGCCCATCGCCATCAAGGCCCGCCTGTCTCGATCGACGGATCGTACGCTTCGATCGAAGATGACCAAGCAGTTCCTTCTTAAGCACACCACGGGCTTGAACAAACAGGCTGCGATAGATCGTCTCGTGTGACACGCGATAACGCCCGTCTTCAGGATTTTCTTTCTTCAGCCAGCCGGCGATCTGTTCGGGGGCCCAATTCGATCTGAGCTTGCTCGCTACTGCCCGTCGCAGTTGCGGATTGTTCGCCAACTTACACCGTTTCGGGCGACGAGCTCGCAGGAAGGCCTTCTCATCAGCCAGCGCCGCTCGGTATCCATCATAGCCGCCATTGCGACCAAGTTCTCGGCTCACCGTCGATGGCGAGCGGCCCAGCAGCCGGGCCATCGATCGGGCCGATTGATGGCCCGCTATGCCCCTGGATATCTCCTCGCGTTCCGCGAGCGTCAACGCCAATCGCGAGCGACGCCGGGGAGCCGGACGAATCCCTCCATGGGGCGCGACCTGGTAGTAAATGGACGATGACGGCTTACCGAATGCTCGCCCGATCGCTTTGAGCGACTCCCCGCGTTGCCAGCGATCCCACAGCTCCGTTCTCTCTGCCGCGGTAAACCCTCGACGAAATCTCTGATCCATCGTCACACTCCATCTTTTCCCTCAAAGATAAAGTGTTGCGTCGACCAGTTGAGACCACCGTCAAAAGCGGACATTTCGATAGCGGTCACCACCGTCCGCTTTCACCGCCGAAAGCGGACATGTGCAGCGCACAAGCTCATGTCCGCTAAGTGCCAGAGAAGCGGACATTGCAACAAACTGGCAAACTGGAATAATCCCGTGCGCCTTGACGCCAGTCAGTAAAGTGCACACCGAACATAGCTCGCATGTTCATGGCCGGACTGTCGAAAACTCCGCGTGATCTTATTCGCATCGTCCATTTTTACGCTGAAATGCATTGTACTATACGCCACGCCAGTCGTGCACTCTGCAGTCAGTTGCAGCAAAGCGCCTTCCTCCTTCCGGCTGCCTATTTTGCACGTCATTGCGTTTCCTCTAATTTGATTTCCTTCAAATATGAAACCGCCGCCGTTTATGTCTGCGTCTTTGCCGAATGTGATTTTGTTGTTGTTCTTCACAAACACCTTGCCGCAATTGCTCGAAATCAGCGGTCCAGGCTCCATTGAGTTCAAAAGCGTAGGCCGATGCGCTTAACAGGATACAAATTGCAATCAACAAGCGCGAAACGAAGCTCCATATGGACATTTGCCTTCTCCTGAATAACGCGAAACGGCCGCGTTCATTGGACAAGGAAAATTCTTTCGCATTTTCGAAGGTCAAACAGATTGACCAAGGTCAAAAATAGTCAATTTTGACGGTATCGGGAAGCCGTAACTATTTCCGGTGCCGCGTTCAGCCGTGGCGCTCAATAACGTCAACTGTCACGGGCGCCAGACCTGAGAATCCCAGTGCGTGGGCTGCCGCTGGCATCACGTCGATGATCCCGCCCAGGCACGAATGGTCCGCGGTCATTAATTCGGACAACCACCGA
Organism: uncultured Alphaproteobacteria bacterium; assembly: GCA_963819915.1. GTDB lineage: Bacteria > Pseudomonadota > Alphaproteobacteria > Rhizobiales > Xanthobacteraceae > Pseudolabrys. The sequence continues at coordinate 2,548 of CAWFXX010000002.1, read as the reverse complement.
GCGACCGCTGTGCAGATGAGTTATGCGCACCAGCGTTCCAAATGGAAGAGTTCTGTGAGCTGCAGTCATGCCAGTCGCGCTGGCTAGCTCACCATTTGCTGTCCTGCCGCCCGAGTAAACGGAGGCAATTCCCGATTGAGCGCTGGCGATCGACAAAGCGCCGATGGAAACAAATGAAAAGCAAAGTGAGGCAACCAAGATGGCATGTGTTCTTTTCACGATAGCGTCTTCCTTCAATTAGTGGGGAAGACCGCTATGGGCGTGAAAAGCTGGGCTTTTTTTGTTCGCTAATTAGGCTTTCATCGGCGCCGTTTGTGCTCGCACGCCAATTATTTGCTATTGTTTGCCATCCAGCTAATTAGAAGCTGACACCGATGTTGCAGGAGTACGATGTCCGCTTTGCCGCCGAAAGCGGACATGTGCAGTGCAAAACGTCATGTCCGCTAAGTGCCAATAGGCGACATTCGCGCCGCAGCAGACAGCATCGTCACTTGATCTCATCGTTACTGCTAGCAACAGAGCAATCGGCCAGCGCCGCGAGCATCGCAATTGCCCGCAAGTGAATTGCTCCTCATAACGATTACCGGAATTTATCATGAACCATTTGAACGGCAGGCGTACGGATTGCGACTAACAGTGGGGCCGCGAGCGTTCATTGGGCCTGCGGCAACAGTCGGCTCAAAATGACGAACGCTTCATATTGGCATCTGTCGCTTTGGCCCGGAACACGGCAAGCTGTGTCGTCGATGAAAACGGCGGATGCCCGGAGGGCTTAAACATGGGCAACAGGCGGTTATTCGTTAGTTTGGCATGCATGTGGGTGGCTTTTGCCACTACGGCGGTGACTTCAGACGCCGTGGCGCAGGGCGCCACGGCCGACAAGCCATGCGCCGGAACGACGGTCGATGGCTGGATCGCCGCCTGTACGGCCCTCATCAAGGCCGGCACCCTGCACGGCCGAGCGCTGGCCGCCGTCCACTCGCAACGCGGCTTCGCCTACACGCGCAAACGGAAACTCGATCTGGCCAAGAAGGATCTTGATCAGGCAATTTCAATCGATCCGGACTACGCGCAAAGTTACATCGACCGTGCCAATTTTTGGACCGTCATGCATAAGCCGGATCGCGCGCTCGCCGATAGCGAAACGGCGATCCGCCTCGCGCCCGAGCTGGCGCTGGCTTATTTCGTCCACGGCAGCGCGTGCTTGAACCTCGGCCAATACGATCGCGCCATTACCGACTACAGCAAGGCGCTGAGCCTGCGGCCGGACCTCGGCGTAGACGTCTATGGCCTGCGCGGGCTTGCCTATCATCGCAAGGGTGACGACGACAACGCCGTCGCCGACTATGATGCACTGCTCAAGCTGACGCCCAACGATGTCGGTGCCCTGCTCAATCGTGGCGATGCGCTGCGTAACAAGACGGACTATGCCCGCGCCGCGGCCGATTACAGCGCGGCCATTACGCTGAACGCCCGGCAATCCCGGCGGCTGGAAAGGGCGCGGCTTCGTCCGCGCGATGACGCACGACCCGAATGGCGCGCTCGCCGACTTCAACGAAGCGATCCGGCTGAGCCCCAGGACGCCCATACTTATATCGACCGCGGCATCGCCGAGTACTCTCTGCTCGGTGACAACACCAAAGCGCTGGCCGATTTCGATGCTGCGATCAAGCTCGATCCGAAGCAGCCGCTCGGCTACGTCAACCGCAGCGAGCCGCTTTACGCATTGGGTAAGCACGCTGAAGCCATAGCTTCGGTCAAGAAGGCGCTCGAACTGGCGCCGAACTTTCCGCCCGCGCTCGAAACGCTCAAGAAATTCAACGCGGCAAACGGCCGAGACCGGAAGGCGCCGCGAATTCTTTCGGCGGAAGAGGGGCGCCGTAATTTCCGCAAATGCGTCTTTCCTGTCGCCAACATCACCCTCGACCCTAAAACCATGAATGAGATCATCGCCGCATGCACCGTGCTGATTGAATCGCAAGGCGGAAGCGGCGACGACCGTGCGCAGGTTTATCTGCAACGTGGCAGCATGTACAGGCGCTTGGATAAATTCGAACTGGCGGTGGCGGATTTCAGCCAGTCGATACGTTACGCTCCAAAATCCGCTGACGCCTATACCGGTCGCGGCAATGCCTACCGCGGTTTGAAGCAACTCGATCTGTCCATCGCCGATCATAGCGAGGCGATTCGCCTCGACCCGAACAGTGCCAATTTCTACAGCAACCGCGGCAATGCGTGGGGGGACAGAAAGAGTTCGCTAAGGCGATCGCTGACTACGATACCGCGATCAAGATTAATCCTAACTTCGCGGGCGCTTTTTTTAATCGCGGCAATACGCGTCTGGAAGCGGGCGACAAAGATGGAGCTATCGCCGACTATCGTCAGGCATTCAAAATCGATCCAAGCCGTGAGAACATCGCGGAGATGCTGAAGGAACTCGGTGCGAAGCCATAACGAGAGGCTCTATCGTTTGATCGGCGCCGCAGCGCACGATGCGACAACGGTCTACCGCCATTTCAGCAATTTCTCCCTGCGATATCCGCTTTGG
>CAWFXX010000001.1:0-1044350 GCA_963819915.1 uncultured Alphaproteobacteria bacterium | reverse complement strand
CAGGCGGCGAAGCTGTCTGACGGGTGGTTCTCGCCCTCTGTGTAGTCGGCGCTGGTCGCCTGCTGGAGCAGCTCGTGGTCGAGCACGAACCGGCGCATCAGCTGCTTTTCCTGCTCCGTGCGGTCCGGCTGCTCGGCCAGTTCTTGACCCGGTCGACGATCGCGCCCGGCTCCAGGAACGGCCGCAGCCGCCGGTGATCGAGCCGGTTCTCGACCCGCGGCCCGCGTGCGCTCGCGCTCGGCTGCCCGGCGCTGCGCATGAACGGCTGCAGGAACGCGACCAGCCCCTCGTCCGTCTCGATCGACCGCGACACCCACGCCCGGCACTCGCCGCGGTTCCAGCTCGCCCAACAGGTCAGCGCGTCGCCCATCTTGGGGGCGCCCAGCAGGCTGCCGCCCTCGGCCTCGTCGCGCACCGCCGTCAGCGCCAGGTTCTCGACCTGGGCCAGCTGCGACAGCGTGACCAGCGTCTCCGCGCCCTCCGTCCACTCGCCGCCATACTTGCCGTGCTGCTGGCCGAGCATGATCACGATGTCGGTCGTCGTCGCGATCGAGCCGCCGCTGCCGATGCCCTCCTCCAGCAGCGACACGCGCTCGTCCTGCTCCACCTGCAGCAGCAGCCGCCGCACGATCCGGCGCAGGTGCTGCGAGATATCGATGTCCAGCCGTCCGCTCTCCTCGCGCCGCAGCAGCTCGTTCGCCGCCTGGAACAGCGCCCGCATCGCCGCCTCGACCTCCTCGCGCTCGCCGCTCTCTCCGATGTGGTTCTCGAGCCGGCTCAGGAACGCCTGCAGCCGCTGTGGCGCGTCCGGACCGCGGGTCGCGCGCCAGCTCGATCAGCGTGGCCGCGAACTGATTGGTGTCGCCGAAGTGCTCCAGCTTCGACGCCAGGTCGGCGTTGGAGATGCCGCCGCTCGGGATCGCCAGCTGGAAGTAGACCGGGAACGTCTCCTCACTGGCCACCAGCAGCAGCGTTCGCCACGTGTCCTCCGGCATCGACGCCAGCACCCGCGCGCCGAGGACGTCGCCCAGCCGCGGGAACAGCCGCATCAGCAGGTTCGTGGCGCGTGAGCGGTCCGCCTCCGACAGCTGCTCGCCCCAGGCCTCGTGGTAGCGCTTGGTCTCGCCCAGCGACCCGTCCTCGTCGCGCCGCGCGGTGACCGGCAGCAGGAACGCCGACGGCCGCCGCCGCACCGCGTCGTAGGCGACGGGGCAGAACAGCCGCAGCGTCTCGAGCGCCGTGAAGTCGATCGGGTTGACCTCGCCCCTGACCGCCGCGTACGTGGCCGTGGTTGCGTTTACCAGTCGGACAACGTCGCGCGGGGTTCGCAGAAACGGGTCGATCGCATGGGTGCAGATGTCGATCCAGTAGTCCGGATGCACCAGCCCGCCCTCGCGGGCCTCGGTCAGCAACGGCTCGATCCGGTCGACGAACATCTGCTGCAGCAGCGCACGGTCGGCCAGCGGCAGGTCGATCTCGAGCTGCAGCGTCTTGTCGATCGCCATCGCCGTCGACCATGTCCCGGCTGAGCGAGATCACGAACACCAGGTTGGCGATCGGGGCGGCCGACGACAGCAGCCGCAGCAGCTCAGCCAGGCGATCCGGCGCCAACCGGTCGGCGTCGTCGATCAGCACCACCACGCGCTTGTCGCCGGAGCCGAGCGTCGAGGCCACCTTCGCCAGCAGCGCCGGGATCTGCGCGAGGTCGGGAAGCTGGTCGGAGCTGGACCCCAGTGCCGCCGATGCCAGCAGCTGCACGAACCGCTGCTCCAGGTCAGCGCCGCCGGACAGCAGCCACGGGTTCCAGTCGACCACCGTCCACTTGGCAGCGGCCGGGTGCTCGCGCAGCGCCGCCCGCGTCAGGTTGAGCGCGGTCGTGCGCCCGCCGCCGGGGTCGCCGTAGAGGCCGATCGTGATCCCGTCCTTGGGGGATAGCGTCGCGATCACCGAGGCCAGGTGCGCCGCAAAAGCGGCATGGCCGAGCGCATCGGCCGACGCGTCACTCAGCGGCCGATCGGGTGACAGCTCCGAAGCGTGTGTGGGCGTTTCGATGTGCGGCCTCGCGATCCAGTTTTCCAACCTTCCTCATCGGCGCAATGGTGCCGGGTCTTGATCGAAATCGCCGGAGGATCGAATAACCTCCTCCAGACACGCGCGGGCGTGGCGGAATTGGTAGACGCGCCGGCCTTAGGAGCCGGTGGCTTCAGGCCGTGGAGGTTCGAGTCCTCTCGCCCGCATCACACTCGTGCCGTGTGCTCGTTGACATCGAAGTCCGGGGGCACTCATCGACGTTGTCAGGCGGTGAGCGGAGGGGTATCCTCCGCCGCGAGACGCGAGTGGGGAGGGCCCCTGATGAGGCGCGGGTTCGGGTTCTTGATGGTCGTGATCGCTGTTGTGGTGCTCGTGCAACCGGCCGCGGCCGCGACCGGGCCGATGCGGTTCGTGACGTTCCACCGACCGGCTGGTAGCGGGTGTGTGACGACGACGGGCGTCAAGGCAGCTGCCACCGCGACCGGGATCGGCTGGGACGGGGCGAGGGTGCTAGTCAGCTGCTGGGCGGATCAGGCGATCGATCGGTACACGCAAGCCGGCGGCCTGGTCGACGTCGTCACGGTGCATGGCCTTCCCGGGCCGGGCCTCGGCGGCCTCAGCTGGGACGCTGACCACCACGTCTGGTGGGCGTGTGCGGTCAACGGGCAGATCACGAACAAGGCGCTGTCGCAGGGCGTCGGCTACATCACGCCGGATGGCAACTGGCACCCGGCGGCGATCGCGCCGCACGGCTGCATCAACAACGTCACCTACGAGGCTGGGCGCGTCTATGCGGACGGCGCCTACGCCAACTCGCATGCGACGAGCACCACGGTCGACGTGGGTGTGGTGACGGTCGGCAGCGGCGGGCAGTTGCATCTGCCGGCGAAGCTCGCGGACCTGCATCCGGTGCTGTGGAGTCTGCACACGTCGGGGAACCTGTTCGACGACGCTGGCGACCTGCAGTGGCAGGCCGATCAGTTCGGCAGCACCAAGCGGATCTGGCACGACGGGGTGCTGGTGCTGTCCACGACGCTGCGAGTCGAGCAGCTCGCCTGCAACGAGGCGACCGGCACGGTGTACGTCAAGTGGTTCAATGAGAACCGTTTCGGCGTGATCGCGGACAGCAGCGGCTCCGGCTGCTAGAACCGTGTCTCTCAGCGGCCGCCGGTAGCCGCCGTAGCTCCAAAATCGCTGATCCGGCGTGGAGTTTGACGACCCCCTGCGGTGGGCACTGAAAGTAGGGTGAACACCAACTCCCGAGCCGAAGACGGTAGCGCGACGGTGTCTTCCACCATCGGCCTTGCCTCCGGCAAGATCGCCGTGGGCGAGGTGCCGCGCCATGTCGTGCTGGACGTGCCGCTGCGGGTGATCGCGAAGGTGCTGTTCTCGGTGCTCGTGTTCACGATCGCCGTGTCGCTGCTTGCGAGCGTCCGCACCGTCCTGATCTGGGTCGGTCTGGCCCTGTTCATCGCCGTCGCGCTGAACCCGGCGGTCGTCCAGGTCGAGCGCGTGATGCGACGTACCTGGGCGGTGGTGACCGTGTTCATGGGATTCGTGATCGGTCTGCTGGCGGTGATGGCGCTGCTGGTCGCACCGTTCGTCGGTCAGATCGACCGCATCCCGGAGACCGCCCCACAGGCCGCGAACCGCCTGGCGAGAAACCCGCTGATCCATCGCCTCGACCAGCACTACCAGGTGATCGACAAGGTCAAGGCGCACGCGTCTGACCTGCCCGACATCGTGTTCGGCGCCGCCGGCACGGTCGTAAACGGCGTGGCTGCGACGGTGACGGTGCTGTTCCTGGCGGCCTTCGTGCTGTTCGAGCTGCCGCAGATCAACGAGCTGATCCTGTCCCAGCTGCGGCCCAGCGGCGCCGACCGCGCCCGCGAGATCGGCGGGCACATCAACCGCACGGTCGGCGGCTACGTCGCCGGCAACCTGCTGATCTCGGTGATAGCCGGCGTCGTCGCCGCGCTGACGCTATGGATCCTCCACGTCCCATACGCGCTGACGCTGGGAGTGGTGGTGGCGATCGGTGACCTGGTGCCGCTGGTCGGCGCCACGATCGCGTCGATCCTGGTGATCGCGGTCGCGTACTTCGCAGGAGGCACCACCGACGGGATCATCGTGTTCGTCGTGATCATGGTCTACCAGCAGATCGAGAATCACCTGATCCAGCCGGCCGTCTACCGCCGCACCGTGCAGATGCCGGCCCTGGTGGTGCTGATAGCGGTGCTCGTCGGCGCCGCGCTGCTGGGCATCCTCGGCGCGCTGATCGCGATCCCGATCGCGGGCACCATCCAGGTGGTCGTGAGAGACCTGCTGCGCGAGCGGGCCGAGCGCATCAGCGTTCAGGAGCCCGGCGAGACGTAGCGCTGACTGCACCGTTCGGGGCGGCGACATGCTCGGCCGGTTCCGGCGGCGGTGCCTTGAACCCCGACGCCATGGCACCCATGGCCTGCGTCAGCTCGCTGGGGATCATCCACATCGTGCTGCCCTCCCCGGCCGCGATCTGCGGCAGCATCTGGAGGTACTGGTAGGCCAGCAGCTTGGGGTCGGGGTCGTTGTCGTGGATCGCCTTGAACACGGTCTCGATCGCCTTCGCCTGGCCCTCGGCCCGCAGCATCTGCGACTCCCGCTCACCCTGGGCGCGCAGGATCGTGCTCTGCCGCTCGCCCTCGGCCGTGAGGATCTGAGACTGCTTCACGCCCTCCGCGGTCAGGATCGCCGCGCGCTTGTCGCGGTCGGCGCGCATCTGCTTCTCCATCGCCTCCTGGATCGTCCGGGGCGGATCGATCGCCTTCAGCTCGACGCGGTTGACCCTGATGCCCCACTTGCCCGTGGCCTCGTCCAGCACGATGCGCAGCTCGTCGTTGATCCCGTCGCGCGAGGTCAGCGTCTGCTCGAGCGACATGCCGCCGATCAGGTTTCGCAGGGTCGTCACGGTCAGCTGCTCGATCGCCTGGATGTAATCGGCGATCTCGTAGGTGGCTGACCGCGCGTCGGTCACCTGGTAGTAGATGACGGTGTCGATGCTGAGCACGAGGTTGTCCTCGGTGATCACCGGCTGCGGTGCGAACGACACGACCTGCTCGCGCAGGTCGATCATCTGACGCACGCGATCGACCACCGGCACCAGGATCACGAGCCCGGGGGTGAGCGTTCGCGAATAGCGTCCCAATCGCTCAACGACGCCGGCTCGTGCCTGCGGGACGATACGCACCGTCCGAGCGACCACGATCAACAGCGCAAGAACGCCTATGGCGGCGACAATTGCCTCAATCATTTCGTCCTCCTTACCGCGGTGGGAGAGAACCACACAATCGCCTGACCAGGCGTTGGGGTCAGAATCTCCCGCCGACCGAGGAGTGGGGCCGACGTGTTAAAGATGGTAGCAGCGGGATATTAATTATTGCTTGTCGGGACCAGGCAACAGGGCGCGCCCGTCGACCACCGCCGAAGCGATATCGACCAACTTGCGGTTTGCGCTGCGAGCATGGGCGCGGAGCATCTCGAACGCCTGTCCCTCGTTCGTGTCGTGGCGCTCCATCAGGATGCCCTTTGCGCGTTCGATCACCGCGCGCCGCCCGAACGCTCCCTCGAGGTTCTGGAACTCGGCGAACCGGCGCAGCACGATGTCGATCGAGTCCTGCAGCTGGTCGGGGTTCGTGTCGGTGATGTAGGCGAACACGCCGCGCTTGGCGGCCTCGCCGACGAACACGTGGTCGTCGGTCTCCAGCAACGCGATCACCGGGCAGGCGGCCTGGCGGACGATCTCGCCGATCAGCTCCAGGGCGTGCTCGCTGCTGTCGCCCAGCCCGACCAGCGCCACGTCGGGGTGCTCGCGCTGGGTCACGGAGGCGACCTCTTCGACCTCGATCGACCGTGCCACCACCTCGTGTCCGAGGCCGACGACCACGCTGGTCACGTAGTCCAGCCGATCGCTCCGCTGATTCGCGATCAGGACGCGGAGGTGCTGGTGCTCGGGAGCGTCGTTCACGACCGTCAAGTGTACATCTGCGAAGGACGCCTCCCGGCGCCCTCCGCAGATACGGAGCTAGTGGGCGACGAGCTCGCCGGCCACGCTGTGCGGCTTGGTCATCTCAGGCAGGTTCGACTGAACCCAATCCTGCGCAACAGTGATCGAAGCCTCGGCGTCGGCCTTCGTCTTGAAGACGCTGATCGACGTCACGGCGTTCTGGTCATCCTGCGGGGTCAGCAGCTCGTACGACACGAACCCCTGGGTCTTGCTCAGGATCGGACGCAGCTCGCTGCTGGCCTTGCGGGTTGCGTTCTCCCGCATGGTGGGATCGAGATTCTTATACTCGCGGATCAGGGCATACATAGTCCTGCTCCCTTCCTTGGTGTTGGTCCAGGGGCATCGGTAGCTGGTAGCTATACGTTACGGCGGCCCTGGGAAACCAGATGGTCGCGCCGTAACCCGAAGCGCAACCTCAAGAGGCGGGAGCCGTCAGAACACACTGCGGCCGCGTCTCGCCGGGGGTCGCGCTGCTTGTATCATTGCAGGTCGAGCCGTTAATTACAAATACGAACCGCTCCAACACACAGTATTTTGAAGCCAGGAGGGACTATTTCATGCAATTACCAACCGATCGAGCCGTTACGGTTCGCTTTATCGATGGCAAGGAGTTGACGGTGACGGTGCGGGAATCCGATCAGCTTGGCATCCTGGTCGAGTCCGCCGAGGGCCAGGCGCGGACGATCGTGATCCCGTGGAGCGCCATCAATCAGGTGACCTGGCAGTAAAGCGTGGTAGAGTGAGGCGTCGCGGCCCAACCCTTGCCACGGCGCGCCTGGCCCAAAGACTTCGGCCATCCGTGTTGATTTGCGTAGTGGCTGAAGGAGGCCCGGGATGCTCTACATCGTCATCATTCTGATTATCGCTGCTGTGGCGTATTACATGTATCGCCGTCGCATGAACGCCTGACCGGTCGCGTAGCCTGAACGCCGGCGCGATGGAACATGCAGGCAGCGTCGCGGGCTGGATTCACCAGGTGGCAGGTCAGATGCGTTCGATCTCGCTGCCGATACTGGTGCTCGCACTGGCACTGCATACCTGCGAGATGCTCCTGAACGCGTTGGCGTGGCGCAACATCCTGCGCCGCGCGTATCCGCGCTCCGATGTGTCGTATCGGGTGATCCTGGGCGGGTACGGCGGCGGCGTGGCGTTCAACGCATTTCTGCCGGCGCAGGCCGGGACGGTGGCCATGCTCGGCATCTACCGAGCTCAGATCCAGGCTTCGACGGCCCTCGGCCTGGTGGGCGCGGGCGTCGTGCAAAACGCGTTCTACGTGGTCATCGGCGTGGCTGTCGGCATCGCCCTGATCGCCACGCGGCAGGGCGCGCTCGATCCCCAGTTCGGCTCGCTGTATGCGCACGCGGTGCTGGTCGTGGTCGGCGCGATCGTGCTCGGGGTTGTGGCCTGGGTCGTCGTCCGCCGGTGCAAGGCCCTCGCCGGAGCCAGGGAGGGGGTGGCGATTCTGGCGGAGCCGCGTGTCTACGCAGCGCAGGTGCTCGCTGTCGAGCTGGCCGCCTACGTGGTGCGAGCGGCGGTGATCGGGCTCTTCATGCGGGCCCACGGACTGCCCGTGTCGCCGCAGAGCGTGCTGCTCGTCCTGGCCGTCAACTCGATCTCCTCGACGCTCGCGTTCACCCCCGGCGGCGTCGGAACCCAGCAGGCGCTCGCGTCGGCCCCCCTGCGAAACGTGGCTCCTTCGAGCGCCGTCGCGGCGTTCTCGCTCGGCCAGCGGAGCGCCACCCGCACGTTCGCCCGCCGCGGTCGTATGGCGCACTCCGCCTCCTGACGCCAGGCGCTCGAACTCCGTATACGTTCCCCCTGTGAGCCAGCAATCGGAGCCACTCCTCGGGCTACTCGACGCCGACGCGGCTCGCACCGCTCTGATCTGCCCCGACGCGGACGTCAGGCTCAGCCACCTGGAGCTGGCCCAGCTGGTGGACGTGCTGGCCGGAAAGCTCCGAGCCGCCGGGGTGGTCCACGGAGACCGCGTGGCGGTGGTGCTGCCGAACGGCGTCGAGCTGGTCGCGATCCTGTTCGCGCTGGCCTCGCTGGGTGCCGCCACGGTGCCGCTCAACCCGGCCTACACCGAGCCTGAGTTCCGCTTCTACCTCGACGACCTCGTCCCCCAGCTGCTGCTGATCGGCGAGTCGGCGGCACCGAACGCGCGGGCGGCGGCCGGCCCGATCCCGATCGCCGAGGTGGTCGCCGCCGCGCCCGGCCGGCCGGTCGACCTGCGCGCCGGCCGCCGCCCGCCGGCCGCGGCCGGCTCGAACGGGGCCGGCGATCCCGAGCAGATCGCGCTGCTGCTGCACACCAGCGGCACCACCTCCCGCCCCAAGCAGGTGCCGCTGCTGCAGCGCAACCTGACCGCGCAGGCGCGCTCGATCGCGGCCCACTACGGGCTCACCTGCGACGACGTGTCGTTCTGCGCGATGCCGCTGTTCCACGTCCATGGCCTGATCGCCTCGACCCTGGCCCAGCTGGCCGTGGGCGGCACGGTGATCGTGCCACGCCGCTTCAGTCCGCGCCGGTTCTGGGCGCAGGCTGCGGCCGACTCGGCCACCTGGCTGTCGGCCGGTCCCACGCTGCACCGGATGATCCTCGATCACGCCGGCGACGCGGATGTACGCGCCTGCGGTTCGCGCGCTCCTGCAGCTCCGCGCTCTCGCCGCAGCTGATGCGCGAGGCCGAGGCACGCTACGGCGCCCCCATGGTCGAGGCCTACGGCATGACCGAGGCCACCCACCAGATCGCCTCCAACCCGCTGCCGCCGGCGGCGCGGCACGAGGGATCGGTCGGGATCGCCGCCGGCGCCGAGTTCCGGATCGTCGACGCGGGCGGCAGCGACGTCGACCGGGGCGCCATCGGCGAGGTCGCGATCCGCGGCGCCGGGCTCACCCCCGGCTACCTCAACAACGACCAGGCGAACGCCGAGTCGTTCTTCGACGGCTGGTTTCGCACCGGCGACCAGGGCCGGGTCGATGACGGCTACCTGCGGCTGCTGGGGCGGCTGAAGGAGATGATCATCCGCGGCGGCGAGAACATCTCGCCCTACGAGATCGAAGCGGTGCTGCTCTCCCATCCGCAGGTGGCCGAAGCGGTTGCCTTCGGCGTCGACGACGACAAGTACGGCCAGACCGTGGCCGCGGCGGTTGTCCTGGAAGGCGACGCCGGCGCGGACGAGCTGCGGCGCTACTGCCGCGCACTCGCTGGCGGCGTTCAAGGTGCCGGATCGCATCCACGTGCTGGACGAGATCCCAAAGACGCCCACCGGCAAGGTGCAGCGCCCGCGGATGGCGGCCTACCTGGAGGGGCAGGGGTGAGGTTCGCGGTGCTCGGTGCCGGCGCGATCGGCGCCTACCTGGGCGCCGCGCTGGCGCAGGCGGGCAGCGACGTCACGCTGATCGCCCGCGGCCCGCACCTGCAGGCGATGATCGAGCACGGCGTGCGGGTGCAGAGCCCGCGCGGCGACTTCACCAGCCACCCGGCCGCCACCGCCGACCTCGACGCGCTGGCCGAGGCCGACGTGATCGTGATCGGCCTGAAGGCCCACAGCCTGCCCGAGCTGGCACCGGCGATCGGCCAGCGCCTGCGGCCGGGCGCCGTGGTCGTGCCCGCCCAGAACGGGCTGCCGTGGTGGTACTTCCAGGGGCAGGACGGCCCGCTCGCCGGGCGCACGCTCGAGAGCGTCGATCCCGGCGGCGTGATCAGCCGCTCGATCCCGACCGAGCGTATCGTCGGCTGCGTCGTCTACTGCTCGACCGAGATCGTCGAGCCGGGCGTGATCCGCCACATCGAGGGCACGCGCTTCACGATCGGCACGCCCGACGGGGTCGCCACCGAGCGCTGCGGCGAGATCTCCCAGGCGCTGGTCGCGGCCGGGCTGAAGTGCCCGTTCGACGAGCAGCTGCGCCGATCAGATCTGGCTGAAGCTGGTCGGCAACGTCGCCTTCAACCCGATCACGACCATCACCCGCTCGACCATGGGTGACGCTGCGCGGCTCCGAGCGCGTGCTGGCCTACATCCGGATCGTGATGGAGGAGTGCGCGGCGGTGGCCGCCTCGGTCGGAGTCGAGCTGCCGATCTCGATCGACCGCCGGCTGGAGGCGGGGCTGGCGGTCGGCGATCACCGCACCTCGATGCTGCAGGACTTCGAGGCTGGCAAGCAGCTGGAGCTGGGCTGCATGGTGGACGCCGTGGTCGAGGTGGCCGCGATGACCGGCACGCCGGTGCCGAACCTGATCGCGCTGAGCGAGCTGACCGCGGCGCTCGAGCAGCTGCGCGACGCTGCAGCGCCGTGACCGGCGCGTTACAGGCAATCGTGCAACGATCCGCACGCCCCCGTCACGATCCCACCGCCAGGCGCAACGATCCGAGCAGCCCGGCCGCCACGAAGATCACGGCTCGGAACCGGCCCTCGCGCAACCACGCGCGGCCGCATCGCGGCCCGGCAACGACTCGGCACGATCTTGTGCCGGAACGCTCACGGCAGCCGGGTCGGTGTCTGACTCCGTTAAGAGCGCGGCAGGCGTTGCACCGCTGAGTGGGCGGCGTGACCCACGTTGCGAGCAGGTCACAAGAGGGTAAGCGGTGGCGCGGTGGGCCTACCGATTGAACGCCATCAGCACCAGCGTGAACAGCCCCAGCAGCACGCCGGCCACGGTCATGAGCAGCGTCCACAGCCTGTCCGGCGGCACGAAGTCGCCGTGCATCAGCGCAGCCTCGACCTTGCGCTCGCGGCGCAGGGCGTAGGCGATGCAGGCGATCCCGATCACCGCGAAGCCGGCGCCGATCACCTGATAGGGCCAGGTGCGCTGGGCGTTGCTCAGCTGCGGCACCACCTTGCCGGCGGCCAGGCTGACCGCCAGCGCCGTCAGGCCCGTGCGCCACCAGGCCAGGTAGGTGCGCTCGTTGGCCAGCCGGGTGCGCCTGGTGGCATCCTGGGCATCGTCGAACCGTCGGCGCTCCTGCATCACGGTGACACTACCAACCCAGCCGACCGCCCTCGCCGCGGTGGCGCACCTGTCTGCCTACGACTAAGGTTAGAAGGTCGCCGCGCGCTGCCCTCGTGGCGGCCGCCGACCGCCCGCCCTATGAAGACTCAACTCGAAGAGCTTGATTCCAACCGCGTTCGGCTGACGGTCGAGGTGCCGGCCGACGATGTCGACCACGCCTTCGACCACGCGCTCGACGACCTCTCGCGATCGGTGCGCCTGCCCGGATTCCGCAAGGGCAAGGCCCCCAAGGGCCTCGTCATGCAGCGGATCGGACGCGACGCCGTGATCGAGGAGGCGCTGGAGCACCACCTGTCAGCCTGGTACCGGCGGGCCGTGGCCGTGTCCGGCATCGACCCCGTCGACCGTCCCACCATCGACTGGTCCGACCAGCCGGTCGAGGGCGAGACCTTCCACTTCAAGGCCGAGGTCGAGGTGAAGCCGCGCCCCACCGTCAGCTCCTACAAGGGGTTGACCGGCGTGCGCGCGCCCGTCGAGGTGCCGCGCGAGGCGATCGACGGCGAGCTGCAGCGGCTGCAGCTGACCGTGGCCGAGCTGAACCCGGTCGAGCGCGGCGCCGAGCAGGGCGACTTCGTGGTGATCGACTTCACCGGCTCGATGGACGGCACGCCGTTCGAGGGCGGCAGCGGCACCGACTACGGCATCGAGCTGGGCGAGGGGCGCCTGATCGCCGACCTCGAGAACGGCCTGACCGGCATGAAGGCCGGCGAGCGACGCGACGTCGCCGTCACCTTCCCCGCGGACTACCCGGCCGAGCACCTGGCCGGCAAGCAGGCCAGCTTCGACGTCACCATGAAGGACGTCAAGGAGCGGCTGCTGCCCGACCTGGACGACGAGTTCGCGAAGTCGGTCAGCGAGTTCGACACGCTGAAGGAGCTCGAGGCCGACGTCACGTCGCGCTTCGAGGAGGCGCTGACCGAGGAGTCGAATCGCATCTTCCGCTCGACCGTGCTGGACGACCTCGGCAAGCAGTTGACCAGCGAGCTGCCCGAGGCGCTCGTGCGCAGCCGCATGTCGGAGATGACCCGCAGCATGCTGGAGTCGCTGGCCGCGCGGGGGATGGAGATGTCCGACTACCTGCGGCTGACCGGCCAGAGCGCCGAGGAGATCGTCGCCTCGATGCGGCCGCAGGCCGAGGACGGCGTCGCCAAGGACCTCGCGCTGGAGGCAGTTGCCGACGCAGAAAACATCGAGATCAGCGACGAGATGATCGAGGCGTTCATCCGCGAGCAGTCCACCCAGGGCGGAGAGAACCCCGACGAGATGGTGGAGCGGCTGATGGCAGACCCGGTCACGCTGACCTCGCTGCGGATCGACCTGCGGCTGCAGAAAGCCCTCGACATCGTGGTCGAGAACGCCAAGGAGATCTCGCCCGAGCAGGCCGAGGCGCGAGAGAAGCTGTGGACCCCGGAGCAGGAATCCGAGGGCGCGGCCGCAAATCCCCCAAAGATCTGGACACCCGGCTCAGCCGAGCCGACCGGCGAATAGGAGAACCCGTAGTGAGCCCACTGATTCCCATGGTGATCGAGCAGACCTCGCGTGGCGAGCGCTCGTTTGACATCTACTCGCGGCTCTTGAACGAGCGGATCGTCTTCCTGGGCACGCCCATCGACGATCAGATCGCAAACCTGATCGTGGCGCAGCTGCTGCACCTGGAATCCGAGGATCCCGACAAGGACATCTCGATCTACATCAACTCGCCCGGCGGCAGCGTCTACTCGGGCCTCGCCGTCTACGACACGATGCAGTTCATCAAGCCGGACGTGTCGACCATCTGTGTCGGCATCGCGATGAGCATGGGCGCGCTGCTCCTGGCCGGCGGCGCCAAGGGCAAGCGGATGGCGCTGCCCAACGCCAAGATCCTGATCCACCAGGTCTCGTCCGGGTTCCAGGGCCAGGCCACCGACATCGAGATCCACGCGCGCGAGATCATCGACATCCGCAAGCGGCTGGATCAGATCATCGCCAACCACACCGAGCAGTCGCTCGAGAAGGTCACCCGCGACACCGAGCGTGACTACTTCATGAGCGCCCCCGAAGCGGTCGAGTATGGGATCATCGACCGGGTGATCGACAAGCACTGATGGCACGCCCTACCGACACCAACGAGCAGCTGCTCTGCAGCTTCTGCGGCAAGAGCCAGCGCCAGGTCAAGAAGCTGATCGCCGGCCCCGGCGTCTACATCTGCGACGAGTGCATCGATCTCTGCAACGAGATCATCGACGAGGAGCTGACCACACCGGTCCAGCTCGACCTCGACAACCTGCCCCGGCCGCGCGAGATCTGCGACGTGCTGGACGACTACGTGGTCGGCCAGGAAGAGGCCAAGCGCACGCTGTCGGTGGCGGTCTACAACCACTACAAGCGCGTGCAGATGGCCAGCCAGGGCGACGCCGAGGTGGAGCTGGCCAAGTCGAACATCCTGCTGCTGGGCCCGACCGGCTGCGGCAAGACGCTGCTGGCACAGACGCTGGCGCGGATCCTGAACGTGCCGTTCGCGATCGCCGACGCGACCGCGCTGACCGAGGCCGGCTACGTCGGCGAGGACGTCGAGAACATCCTGCTGAAGCTGATCCAGGCCGCCGACTTCGACGTCAAGAAGGCCGAGACCGGGATCATCTACATCGACGAGGTCGACAAGATCGCGCGCAAGGCGGACAACCCGTCGATCACGCGCGACGTGTCGGGCGAGGGCGTGCAGCAGGCGCTGCTGAAGATCCTGGAGGGCACGGTCGCGAGCGTGCCGCCGCAGGGCGGGCGCAAGCACCCCCACCAGGAGTTCCTCTCGATCGACACCACCGAACATCCTGTTCATCTGCGGCGGCGCGTTCGCCGACCTCGACCGCATCATCGAGCGGCGGATCGGCAAGAACTCGATCGGCTTTGGCGCCGACCTGCGCTCCAAGAAGAACCGCGACACCCAGGAGCTGTTCCAGGACGTGATGCCCGAGGATCTGATCGCCTACGGGCTGATCCCGGAGTTCATCGGGCGGCTGCCGGTGGTCTCGGCCGTGCATCAGCTGAAGCGGGACGACCTCGTCCAGATCCTGTTGGAGCCCAAGAACGCGCTCGTCAAGCAGTACCAGAAGTTCTTCTCCTACGACGGCATCGACCTGGTGTTCACCGACGACGCGCTGGGCGCGATCGCGAGCAGCGCGCTGGAGAGGGCGACCGGCGCCCGCGGCCTCCGCTCGATCATCGAGGCGGCGCTCCTGAACGTGATGTTCGACCTGCCGTCGCGCAAGGACATCAACAAGTGCGTGATCACGCTCGAGACGATCGAGAAGCACATCGACCCGACGCTGGTGGCCGAGGGCGGCCACGCCGTCGACGTCACGGCAGAGCTCGACCAGGAAAGCGCCTAGCTGCCTGACGCGGTGCAGGAGGAGCTGCGGCCAGGACTGTGGTGGTGGGAAGCCGAGCATCCGGAGTGGGCGCCCGAGGACGCGGCCACGGAGGACTGGGGGCCGGAGGTGTCGTCCTACGCGATCGACGACGGCACGCGGCTGCTGCTGATCGACCCGACGGCGCTGCCGGAGCAGGTCGCGGACCTGGCCGCCGGCCGCGAGGTGGTGATCGTGCTGACGTGCCCATGGCACCAGCGCGACACCCGCAACCTGATGGAGCGGTTCGGCGCGACGGTGCACATGCCGCCGTCAGATGACGGCGACGCTGACCCGCTCCCGGGCCAGGTGTTCCGGTCCGGCGAGCGGTTGCCGATCGGCATCGAGGCCCGCCCCGGGATGGAGCCCAACGACCTCGTGCTGTGGATCGAGGAGCAGGGCGCGCTGGTCGCCGGTGACACGCTGATCGACCGCGGCAACGGGCTCGAGTTCCCCGCCGACTGGGCGAACAAGGGCGTCCCGCCGGAGCAGATCATGGAGACGCTGCAGCCGCTGCTCGACCTGCCGGTCGAGCTGGTGCTGCCGACGCACGGCGCGCCCGCCGATCGGACCGCGCTGGAACGCGCGCTGTCCTAGATGGTCTCACGCGGATATGGAATCAACCACTTAGGGGCGGCGCCGAAAGCCTCGGCCTCCTTGCACGCGCCGCGACGGTAGGGTGGCAGGGGTGGACTTCGGCGCCCATCTGCCACTGATCGACTTCGGCGCACCGGCCTCGCTCCCCGGGCTCAAGGCCTATGCGAACAGCGCCGCGGGTCTCGGCTTCCGCTACCTGTGCGCCAACGACCACCTGCTCTTCTCGAGGCCATGGCTGGATGGCCCGACCGCGCTTGCGGCGGTGATCGCGGAGTCGCAGGACATGACGCTCGCGACCACCGTGAGCCTGCCGGTGATCCGCGGCCCGGCCCAGCTCGCAAAGACGCTCGCCGCGATCGACATCCTGTCGGATGGGCGTCTGGTGGTCGGCGTGGGCCCGGGGTCGTCGGCCCGCGACTACGCGGCGGCCGGCATCTCCTTCGATGAGCGGTGGCCACGCTTCGATGAGGCCATCCCGATGCTGCGCGCGCTGCTCACAGGCGATCAGGCCTTCGAGGGCAACTTCTACTCGTCTCGCGGCATCGATCTGGAGCCGCGGCCGGCACAGCGACCGGCACCGCCGATCTGGGTCGCCACATGGGGCTCGCCGGCCGGCCTGCGACGTGTGGCGCGAAGCGGCGACGGCTGGATTGCGTCCGCCTACAACACCACCCCCGAGCTGTTCGGCGAAGGGCTCGCACGCCTGACGGAGGCGCTGGCCAAGGAGGGCCGGGCCGAGCCGGTCCCAAACGCCATCGGGACCGCCTGGCTCTACGTCACCGAAGACGTCCGCAGCGCCGAGCGCATGCTCACCGACGTGCTCGCCCCGCTGCTCGGCCGGCCGGTCGAGGAGCTGCGCACGCTGCCGCTGCCGATCGGCCCCGCCGAGGTGTGCGCCGAGCGCCTCTCAGCTTTCGCCGATGCGGGGGCGCAGCGGCTGTTCGTCTGGCCTCTGCGCGACGACGTCAGCCAGCTCGAGCTGTTTCGCGAACGCGTGGTGCCCCTGCTTCACTGCGCGCTTTCATGAGACGCCGGGCGGGCGTCGTGCGCTCAGGCCGCGCCGCCGGGGCTCTGACGGAGGCGCGCCCGCAGCCGGTCGCTGAGCTCGACGTCGTGGGGTAGCTGCCGCAGCTCGGCGGCGTCCACCACGACACCCTGCGCACGGAGGTTCTGCGCGAGCGCGTTCCAATGGTCGCTCTCCATGTCGTCCTGGGACCGACCACCAAACGGCTCGTCCGGTCCCACCACCGTGCGCGCGGTGTCGACGATGTCGCGTTCCGGCGTGAGCACCCAGAGGTCGTCGATCGCGTCCGCGCCCGGTCCGCGCAGCTCCTCCGTCCAGCCGCGATCGTCGAGGAGCGTCAGCCGACTGCCGTCCTCCAACACCGCTTCGTGGCGCACCGACACCGAGATGCCCCGAGGGTCATCGTCCCCGCCGGCTCCGCGTGGAGCCGGCGTCCAGCCGCGAGCGTCAACGGGCACTGGCACGGAAGCGCCCCCAACGTCAGCGTCCTCACGGACGTCTGCGAGGGTCACGAGACGAACCACGCGGTGCATCGGTGTATCCTCGCAAATCGGGGGAGCTTGCTCAGGCGGCCGACGGCACCGTGCCGCGGCGCAAGTCCTCCCAGTATCGGTTGAGGGCGCCCTGCACCTTCACGAACCAGACGATCGCCGGGATGATCAAGATCGCACCCGGGAAGAGCCAAAGGCCGGTCCAACCGGTCATCGGAAGCTCGCGACCTGCTTTCTGGTACATCTTTCCGACCTCGGACGGGATCACAAACGCGCTGACCGGATTGATGACGATCCAGATGACCAGTCCGAGCACTCCGCCAATGCCTTCTCCGGTGTGTTGCTTCATCTCCTCCTGGGTCTTGAACACCCAGTACCAGCCGTAGAGGCCGATCGTGATGATGAACAGCAGGATCCCAAAGCCCACACCGCGGGGCTGCCCAGGCGGACCGGTGTTCGTGGCGTTCGTCACGAAGCGGAAAGCCTACCACCGTACGGGCTGCCGAAGTCGACGTCTCTGGCGTCGACCGTCCCGGCGGTTCGCCCCGGCGCCGACTGGTACGTCCAGTACAGGTTCGTGTGCGCGATCACCTTGTCCGGCGGCGGCGCCCCCCATTCCGTCTGATCCTCCGTCGTGTGGGCGTCGCTGACGAGGGTCGCGTCGTACCCCCTGGCGAGGGCGCCATGCAGCGTCGAGCGAACGCACCAATCGGTCTGCGCGCCGACGACGACCAGTCGCCCGACACCGAGACCGGACAGCACGGTCTCAAGCGTGGTGTCCTCGAAGGAGTCGCCGTAGTTCTTCTCGACCAGCGGCTCTGCGTCGCCCGGAGTCAGCTCGGAGACGATCTGCCAGCCGTCGCTCCCCCGCGCGAGCTGCTCGTCCGAGTGCTGGACCCAGACCACGGGCACGCCCTCCCGCCGCGCCCGCTCGACGAGGGTGCCGACATTCGCGACCACCGCGTCGCGCTCGTGAGCCCGCTCGAGGGCGGCGTTCTGCACGTCGACGACGAGCAGGGCAGTGTTCGGCCGGTCCCCAAGCGTGGTCATGGTCTCCCTAGATTCGCGTAGAGTCGGCCCGGTGCGCAAGTGGCTGCCATTGATCATCCTGGCGTCGGCCCAGTTCATCATGGTGCTCGACTCGAGCGTGATGAACGTCTCGATCTCGCAGATCGTCGAGGATCTGAACACGACGGTCACCGGGGTGCAGAGCGCGATCACGATGTACACGCTCGTGATGGCGGCGTTCATGCTGGTCGGCGCGAAGCTCGGTGACATCCTGGGACGCGACCGGGCGTTCGGCCTGGGGCTGGGCGTGTACGGGCTCGGCTCGCTGATCACGGCGCTCAGCCCGAACCTCACGGTGCTGCTGATCGGCTGGTCGGGGATCGAGGGGCTGGGCGCCGTGCTCGTGATCCCGGCGATCGCGGCACTGACCGCCGCGAACTACCAGGGCAAGGAGCGCGCGTTCGCCTACTCGATGATCGGCGGCGCCGCCGGTGCGGCGATCGCCGCAGGCCCGCTGATCGGCGGCTACGTGACGACCACCTGGAGCTGGCGCTACGTCTTCGTCGGCGAGGTCGTGGTCGTGATCGTGGTGCTCGCGGTCCACCGGATGATGAAGCGCGCGCCCAAGCCGGAGCACCCGCCGATGCTGGACTACGGCGGCGCAGCGCTCTCGGCGGTCGCGTTTGGGCTGATCGTGTTCGGGATCCTGAAGAGCAGCACCTGGGGCTGGATCAAGCCGGTCGCCGCGCCGACGATCAACGGGCACAAGATCACGCCGCTCGGGTTCTCGGTGGTGCCGTTCCTGATCGTGGGCGGCCTGGTCGTGCTCGGCTGCTTCTTCGCGTGGGAGGAGCGCCGCGAGCGGCTCGGCAGGAGCACGCTGCTCAACCGCGCGCTGCTGAAGATCGAGACGCTGCGCGGCGGGCTCACGTCGCTCGCCGCGCAGCAGCTGATCGTGATGGGCACGTTCTTCGTCCTGCCCGTGTACCTCCAGGTCGTGCTCGGCTTCGACGCGTTCGAGACGGGGAAGCGGCTGTTCCCGATGTCGGTCTCGATGCTGGCCGCCGCGCTCGCCGGGCCGAGGGTGGCAGCGCGGCGCGGGCCGCGGACGGTCGTCCAGGTCGGACTCGGCGCGATGGCGATCGCCGCGCTCGTGCTGGTCGGGACGATCGATGTGAAGCTGAATGGGACGACATTCGCGTTTTCGCTCGTCTTCTTCGGGATCGGCGCGGGCCTGCTGATGTCGCAGCTCGGCAACGTGATCATGTCCTCGGCCCCTCCCGATCAGACGAACGAGGCCGGAGGGCTGCAGGGCACGGCACAGAACCTGGGTGCGTCGCTTGGAACCGCGCTGATCGGCTCCGTGCTGCTGCTCGGGCTCCTGAATGGGTTCAACTCGCGAATCGAGGCGAATCCCGCCGTGCCGCCCGACGTGAAGGCGCAGATCTCGAAGGCCACCGAGACCGGGATCCCGATCGTCACGACCGATCAGGCGTACCAGGGCTTGCGCGACGCCGGGCTTTCGTCGGCCGATGCCACCACGGTCACCGACGACTACGCCCGCGCACAGCTCGACGCCCTAAAGACGTCGATGCTCGCCGTCGCGTTTTTGGCGGTGCTCTCGTTCTGGTTCACGCGGCGCTTGCCCGGAAAACGCGAGGAAGCCGCCTAGTCAGTCACGGGCTACTGTGCGTACTCGCTATCGGGAGGTGATGGGATGAACGACAAGCCGAACTGGAACGTCGCGCACATCGACGACATCGAGCGGCGCGGCAGGGACATTCCGGTGCGCGAGCAGCTAGGGATCCACGCATTCGGAATCAACGCCTTCACGCCCAGCGAGGACGGCACGCTGGTCAATGAGCACGACGAGGCCGGGTCGGGCCAGGAGGAGCTGTACATCGTGCTCGACGGGAAGGCGACCTTCGAGGTCGACGGCGAGGCGGTCGACGCGCAGGCGGGAACACTCGTGTTTGTGGCACCGAAGGCGCGGCGGAAGGTGACGGGTGACGGAACCGTCCTCGTCATCGGTGCCACTCCGGGGGAGGCGTACCAGGGGATCGACTGGGGTGACGCGTGGCAGTACCACAGCGAATCCATGACCGCCTACGGCGAACAGCGGTATGCCGACGCGCTCGAATCTGTCCGCGTTGCCCTCGAGCACATGCCGGACCACGCGGGCCTGCACTACAACTACGCGTGCTTCGCAACGCTGGCGGGCGACACCAGCGACGACACCTTCGCCCACCTGCGGCGAGCCGTCGAGCTGCGCCCGCAGTTCCGCGAGGATGCACGCAGAGACGACGACTTCGCAGCGGTACGCGACGACCCGCGGTTCGAGGAGGCTCTCGGCTGAGGATCGGGTGGTGTGGCGGTGACCACCACGCGTGCTTCGTAACTGACGGAGATGTACGCGGTCAGTGCCTAAGCTGCTGAGGGATGAGCGATACCGAATCGGGTCCAGTTCGGCGGCTGCTGAGGGTCGAACACCACGCGCTCGGCCCCAGGGTGTACGTGCTCGGCGCTCGCATCCACGAGTGGCACCTGGGATGCGGTGTCCTGCTGCTGCTGCTCGGCCTCGATCTCGTGGGCGTTCTGACGGGCGGGCTGGCGGCTTACGCGATCGGGTTCCTGGGCAGCTGGCTGATCGCAAAGGACTGGCGCGACTTGACCGGGGCGCAGCGGGATACCGGCGCGTGGCGGCTCGGGTTCCACCGGCCGCCGAGCGAGCTTCGCCCGGCACGCCGTGGCGATTGGGTGCCGAAGCTCGCGGCGCTGGTCGTCGCCACCACGGCCATCGCCAGCTTCACCTCGGCCGTTGCGCCCAACATGGCATTCCACGGCCACCTGTTCCGCAGCCTCGCCATCGTCCACGTCGCCGCCGTGTTCCACGCGGCCGTGATCCCCGTGTCATCGGCGCTGCTGGTCTGCTCGATCTACCTGTGGCGGCGCCGCTCGCGCGTCTGGAAGCTCGCCTTCGGGCTGTTGTTGGTGCTGGGCGCGTTCAACATCCTGAAGGGGCCCGACGTGGGCGAGGCCGTGCTGGCGTTCGCCGCCGCCGGCCTGCTGTGGTGGGGGCGTGACAGCTTCAGCGTGCGCCCCGAGCGGATCCCGGTGCGGGCCTCGTTGCTTGGGGCGGCCGTGATGTTGGTGGCAACGGTAGGGCTCTGCACGGTGGCAGTCTGGGCGTCCGCGCCGGGGCGCCCCAGCCCCTCGCTGGTGGCCCGCACCACCGCCGATCTGCTGCTGTGGGAACCGTCGCCGATAGCGTTCCGCGACGAGTTCGGGAACCTGCCCGAGGCGATCGGCGTCGTCTCGATCCTGGGCTTCGTCGGCGTCGCGTGGCTGCTGTTCCGGCCGCTCGCGCCCCCGCTTCGCCTGCCCGAGGAGGATGAGCGCGCCCGCGCTCGCGAGGTGGTGACGGTGCACGGCACGGACACGCTCTCGTACTTCAAGCTGCGGTCGGACAAGCACTACCTGTGGTCGGACGACGGCAGCTCGTTCCTCGGGTACAGGATCGAGAACGGCGTGCTGCTGGTGTCTGGTGACCCCGTCGGCACGAGGGAGGGGGTGCCTGCAGCTGATCGGCAAGGCACTCGATCATGCGGAGTTGCACAGCCTCCGCTTCGGGATCGTCGGCGCCAGCGGGTCGCTGGCCGAGCTGTGCCGGGCGGCCGGCATGCGCTCCCTCTATATCGGCGACGAGGCGATCGTCGATCCCTGCGGCTTCTCGCTCGAGGGGCGGGCGATCCGGAAGGTACGCCAGTCGGTCAGCCGGCTCGAGAAGGCCGGCGTGTCGGTCGAGGTGCTGGAGATGTGCACCGCCAGCCCCGAGCTTCTGGCCGAGCTGGACGCGGTGTCGGCGGCATGGCTTGGTGGCGACGAGGAGCGCGGCTTCTCGATGGCACTGGACAAGCTAGGCGGCAGCCTGCAACACGACTCTCTGCTGGTGGTGGGTCGCGAGCCGTTGGGGCCGGTGTGCGGGTTCCTGCAGCTGGTCCCGACGCGGGGCGGCAAGAGCATGTCGCTGGCGCTGATGCGCCGGGTGCAGGATGCGCCCAACGGGCTGATGGAGTTCCTGATCGTGCGTGCGATCGATCACCTGCGGCGGAACGACGTGCGAGAGCTTTCCCTGAACTTCGCCGCCTTCGGGCGCTACCTACGCGACCCGGCCAACGCCGCCGAGCGGCTGTTCGCGCGGATCCTGCGCATCGGCGACCGGTGGTTCCAGATCGAGCGGTTGTACCGCTTCAACGCCAAGTTCTTCCCCGCCTGGCAACCGCGCTACCTCGTCTACCAGACGACCACGAGCCTGCCCCGCACGGCGCTGGCGGTGCTCTGGGTCGAGGGGCAGGCACCCAAGCCGCGCCTGCCCGACCGCGCTTCGGCCAATACGGCGGTCGGCGCTCGCTGACCACTCACGCCGACCGCCGTCCCCGCGTGCCCCGGCCGCGTGGCCCCTTACACTGACCGGCCATGCTGCGACTGATGCTGATGCTGGCCGCGCTGGTCGCCGCGCCGCCACCCGATCCGGCCTCGGTGCGCGTCGCCCAGCCGCAGCCCTACGAGCTGTGGGACGGCCGAGTCCGCGGCACCGCGCCGGCCGGCAGCACCCTGGTGGTGGTGTCGCGCAAGCGCCGGTGGCGGGTGCCGGTCGCCGCCGATGGCCGGTTCGACAGGGTGCTTCCCGGTGTGCCCCGCGGGGATGGCAGGGTGACCGTCGGCGGACACAGGGTGGTCCCCGTGTTCGGGGTTCCCAGCGGATCGATTCTGCCGCTTACCAAGCCTCGCGCTGATCTAGATCTCAACAATAGGTTGAGATATCTGGCGGGCCTGGTGACTCCGCACGTCTCGATCTCCAGCCGGTCTTGGAGCGGCCGCGCCGCCGCCTACAACGCCGGCGCCGAGTTCGAGGCGCCAGCACGCTGAAGCTACCGATCATGATCGTTGCCTTATCCGACAACCGCGGCGAGCTGGAGCGCTCCGAGTACTGGGACGCAATGGTACGGGTCACCCGCTACTCCGACAACGCCGCGGCCAACGAGCTGCTCGAGCAGATAGGCGGCAGCGACGCCGATGGGGCCGCCGACATGGTGGAGCTGATGAGGTCGCTGGGGTTGACCCACACCTACATGGCGGGCGGCTACCTGATCGAGGGCGGCGGCGGCTCCTCGCTGCTGGCCGTCGTCGACCAACCGCCCACCGCCTACAAGCACACCACCGCCGGCGACAAGGCCGCGCTCGCCGCGATGCTGGTGGACGCGGCCGCCGGGCGGGGGCCGCTGCTCAGGCACGGCGTCTCGCCCCACGAGGCCCGCGAGCTGCTCTACCTGATGGTGCACGCGCAGGACCCGGGGCTGGTTCCAGCGGGCGCCCACGGGCTGCCGGTGGCCCACAAGATCGGCTGGCTGGACGACGCCGACAACGATGTGGCCGTCGTGTTCACCCACCAGGGGCCGCTTGTGGTCGCGATTTACAGCAGTGGCACCGAGGACTTATCAGTTGAAATGTTCGGTGAAATTGCGGTGTCTGACCTATTGACAGCCGACAACCTGGGGTAAGGTGTCGGCGTGAGGTGGGGGCTTCTCAGGACGGGGCTGGCCGCGGCATTGATCGTCGCAGGCGTCGCCGCGGCTTCGGCCGGTGCTGATACGACCCCGCGGGTGTCGTCCCAGGGTGTGCTGATCGTGACCGCCGACGGCACCGTCACGGTGTCGCCCACGGCCGCGTTGCCGGGAGATGCGACGGCCGGCACGACCGCCTGGCAGTCCTCCAGCGACGCACCCACCGTGCAGGTGGCGCGCTCGTGGAGCACCGTCACGGCGAACGATCCGGCCGCATCCGGCGAGGTCTTTGTGAAAGGCGCCTCCCTCTTCGGCGGCGAGCTGACGCTGGGCCGCCTGCACGTCTCGGTCTCGCAGGCCGCGGCCGGCCAAACTCCAACCGTCGACTTGAGGTTGAGGAATCTGGTGATCGACGGAACGCAGGTTGCTGCACCGAAGCCCGGCGACCAGCCGCTGGCACTCGGTGACTGGGGCACCCTCACGGTCGCCGCCCCGCTGGACAACGAGGGCGTGGCCGGTGTCCAGATCGATGTCACCACCGATCACAACGGGGTCTCGGCCGGCACCTTCATCGATCTCGGCCGCGTGTCCTTCGCGGCGCCGCCGCCACCGCCGCCACCGCCGCCACCCTCCGGCGGCGTACTTGGTGACGATGTCCAGCCTGCTCGCCGAGTCTTTCCCGGAATAATCGAAAGATCGCAGGATGTTCTCGAGCTTGGACCTCGCGCTCGAACCGCTTCCGCGCCTCCTCGTGGAGGCGAGGTGCGGGTGCAGGATGACTGCGACCTCACGGTGAAGCGACTGGTCGACGCCCTTGTAGACGATGGGCCATCCCGCCGCGCAAAAAAAAAAAAAAAAAAAAAAAAAAAAAAAAAAAAAAAAAAAAAAAAAAAAAAAAAAAAAAAAAAAAAAAAAAAAAAAAAAAAAAAAAAAAAAAAAAAAAAAAAAAAAAAAAAAAAAAAAAAAAAAAAAGGCCCTGGCCATGGCGCCCTGGCCGGGGGGGGGGCCTGGAGCGTCTTGAAGCGGCGCTTGGCCGCAAATTGAGCCGCGGCACCGGTGTGCTTGCCACGATCGGTGCAACAGCACCTTTCGTCGGTCTGTTCGGCACCGTATGGGGCATCATGAACAGCTTCATCGGTATTTCGAAGCTGCACACCACCAATCTGGCTATCGTGGCTCCCGGCATCGCCGAGGCCTTGCTGGCGACTGCCTTTGGGCTGGCCGCGGCGATCCCTGCGGTCGTTATCTACAACATGTTTGCGCGCTCAATCGCCGGGTATCGCGCGCAGCTTGGCGACATTTCGGCCGAAATTCTGCGCCTAGTCAGCCGCGATCTTGATCGCGGTGCACTCCGCAAGCCGCTCTCGACTGCTGCGGAGTGAAACCATGAGTGTCCGGCTCGATCATGGCAAAGACGAACTCGAAGAGATTCACGAGATCAACGTTACCCCATTCATCGACGTGATCCTGGTGCTTTTGATCATCTTCATGATTGCGGCGCCGCTTGCAACGGTGGATATCTCGGTCGATCTGCCAGCCTCTACCGCGCAGCGGCAGCAGCGGCCCGACAAGCCGATTTTCCTCACCGTCAAACCCGATCTCTCGTTATCGCTGGGCGATGACGTGGTGCCCCGCGATCAGCTTGGCGCCACACTGTCGCGAGCAACCGAGGGAAATAAGGATGAGCGCATCTTTCTGCGCGCTGACAAGGTTGTCTCCTATGGCGATCTGATGGCTGTCATGAATCTCCTTCGCGCGGAAGGTTTTCTAAAGATCGCTTTGGTGGGACTTGAAAAAACAGAATGATCGACGCCGAACTTGAGAGGACCAATCTTCGCCTGTGGGCGGCGAGCACAGCCGTCATTCTTGCGTTGCATGCGAGCGCCGGGCTGATGCTGGTCAAATGGCACGAGCCTTTGACCGGCGACGAAGGCACAGAAGCCATCGTGGTCGACCTCGCACCCTTCACGGGTTTACCGAACGTCTTGAAGCGTGATGTGGCGCCCGGCCCGGAGCAACAACAGGCCGCGCCGGTATCAGAACATCAGCCGAAAGAACCGGAGCGAAAGATCGAGGAGGAAATCGAACCGCCACCGCCGGTAGCGAACGCCGATGTGACTCTTCCGAAGGACACGCCGAAAGAGCCCGACAAGCCAAAAGAACAAGTCATGCCTCCAGCGCCCATGACAACTGCACCAGCGCCGCCGCAACCGTTAGCCGCGGAGCTCTCGTCCTGGCATCGGAAGATCGCGATCCAGCTCGAACGTCACAAAAATTACCCCGCTGCGTCCCAAGCCCGGCACGAAACGGGCGTTGCCACGGTCGCCTTCACTATCGATCGGGAAGGCAGGGTCTCTGCCAGCCGTATTGTGCGCGGTTCGGGATTCGCGGCGCTCGATCGGGAAGCGATCGCCACTGTTCAGCGCGCCTCACCGTTCCCCTTGCCGCCAGCAAACCTGTCAGATCCGACCTTCGCCTTCACCGTGCCAATTCACTTCAATATTCGCTAGCAAGGTAGCCCGTCATGAGAACAACGATCATAGCCGTCAGCATTTCGTTCCTATGTACTTTCCCTGCCATAGCAGCCGAAGCGAAATCAGATCATTCGGTGCCAAAATGCGTGGAGAGATGTGAGGACTATCACAACTGCGTGGTCAACCCGAATCCGATGAATTGTAAGTGGTCCTGCCATAAACTGTGCGATCAGGCATTTCCGCAAAAATAACACGTAATAAAACAGATGAGCTGCGAATTTTGCGGTAGCAAATCGGCCCTCCGCCGAGAGCTCTTGAATTGCTTTTGGCTGTGCGACGTGTGGAGACTAGGGGGACGTCGAGCCCTGCAGGGCTAACGGGAGGCTACAAAAGGTGGCCATTGAGCGCGTCGGCGTCTTCCAGCCAAGTGTCTTAGCTGTAAGTATTTATGCTCGGAAGCGGCGTACTCATTTGCGCCGCGACTAACTGAATTTAGCAACAACACAATTTGCACGATCTGTCGCCACAGGCTCATCTCATGGCGCCCAAGCCGATCGAAAACGCCACTATCGATGCTCGCAAGCCGCAGGAACGACCGCGCAATACCGGAATGAGTGGTTTCATTTGGCGACTCACGCTGTTGATCTGTGTTCGATTGAGCTGCCGGTGAGAGAGAGGGAATAACGGTATAAAAGACATCCAGTGCCTTTCGAGCCGGAGCTTTCGGATGTCTCCGCTTTTGTAAAATTTCAGCTTGAATGTTTAGCAGCCCGCTTTCAATCGCGACGGCGCGACGAAGCCGCCAGAGCAGAGAGACAAGTCGGGCGACAAGCTGAAGCTCAAAATTCGATCGTGGGTGGTAATCGGAATATATCGCCCGTTGTAATGCTTTATATGCGGCCGGGTCTTCGAGAACATCGATAACAGTCTCCGCCATAAGCCCGTGGCGCATGGCATTTCGTCTTGAGCGGCGCTTTCCGTATTCGGTTCGTGGTCCCGTGCTGTTCTTGGCGTTTTGTCGGTTTGCAGCAATCTGTTTCTCGGTCGCCATTAGCTTTCAATCTTCGCTTCGTTCGAACTGACATCTGCGATTTGCGTCTCGGTCTGGCTTTCATTGGGATGTGTTTGTTCCCAAAGCTGCCGGGCGACGGGTAGGGCATCGATGTTGAGACCCTTCCACCAGGTGATTTCATTTCCTGCTTGGTGCAGTTGACGATGATGACCGCGGCACAATGGCACCGTAAACTCATCACTGACTTTGCTGCCCAAGGCCCTTGGCTGCGCAAAGCGTAAGTGATGCGGGTCGGAAGGATGACGGCCGCAGACAAGACATGGCTGAGAGGCGACAAAGCGCAGATGCGACTTGTCGCGCCGACGTTTTGGTTCAGCCAAGGTGAGAACACTCTTGTCGATTTTGCCCGGTGCGGGTTCCGGTATTGCCGGAGCAAGCGCTGGGGCCGCCTGCGATAATTCGTTAACGGCCCGTCCAAACTCGCTGAGGCGTTCAGTTATTGATGGTGATTGACGACGGCCATAGTACTTCGACGGTCGGGGAATTGGGGTCGTATCATCGGGGTGAAAGCCGAAACGCGTTGGCGCGATGGCGCCTGCCATTGGCTGCGAGATCGGCGGTACCGCTGCGGCGCGACTATGCCGATAGAGCTCAAGCCCAAATGGTTTACCGAATGTCGCCAAGGCTCGTTTTGTGGCATCGGTTTCGGCTGCCTTGAGGGCGATATCGTGGACCTCACCTGGTGAAGCGCCGCGGCCTTCACCGGAACCGTGGCCTTCTCGAATAACGGTTGCTCCTTCGGCGTGTACGGTGATGCGTACCCGTGCGATGTAGACGGCGAGGAATGTGCCGCGGTTTTCGCGCGCAAGAACGCAGCGGGTTTCGATCGGTCTCGCGGCTCCAGGCATCGAATCCGAAAATGCGATTGGCTTCCGAGATAACAAACCAGCCTTCGATGTAAGATAACTCACGGCCATTGGCCTCGCGCGTGCGGATCTGCCGTACATCGACGTTGCGGCGAAGGGCGTGTGTCTGTTTTGCTGTAAAGCCCATCACCGTGTCCTCACGCTCAAGACGGGCTCTGGATTGGAGAGGGCAACGCCTTTGATATCGGCGCCTTCCTTGAGTTCGCTCAGGAGTCCCTGGCGGTTCAGACGCGGCGCGACAGGTTGCCAGTAGATGCTGGGAACGGCCGCTTCATCGAGCACCTGCAAGTGAGGGCAGGCCGGGGCGGATCGAGACCGTAAAATCGGGTGCGGTGATCTTCTTCAGATCGAGTTCGACCATCACGTCTTTGGCGATCTGCCGGCGTTTGGAGGCCCGGTCCTGCAGGCGCTCAAGCCGTCCCTGCATCTCGGCAATCCGGGATTTGAGCCCTGTGGCGAGCGCTTCGTCGGCCAGTGCCGAGCGGATGATGGCCGTGACGATCTCATGCAGGTCGGTGAGGCCCTCAACCGTATCGGCGAGGGTTTGCTCGTCGATTTGGGGGTCTTCGGCTTTGATGCGGTCGCGGAGGGTGCGGTAGGTGATGGCGGCAAACTCGAGACTCATGGCAAACTCCATCACTAACCAAATGTATCGATGACCCGAACAACTAGGGCGCCGGTATCTTATTCGATACTTTTAGTATCTATTGGAACCTGCATAGCCGTGTCAATACTAAAAGTATCAATAATGACAACTAAAAGCAGCGCGCGCGCTTGTCGGTTGGTCACAGGAAGAATTGGCCTCATCCGCTAAGGTCTCTCTTCCGACAATAAAACGACTAGAGGCCGCGCAAGGATGGCTCGCGGGTCGGCAAACAACGGCTCTTAAGATCAAAACCGCTCTCGAAAAAGCGGGTATCGAATTCATCGACGAGAACGGCGGCGGTGCTGGCGTTCGCTATCGGAAGGGATCCAAAAGCAGGAAAAAAAGGTGATCGTGTTAAGTCCACCATCCGGGTACTCTAGTGCCCGTAGCTTTTTCCCAAATGCGCGCTAAAGTTTCTTTTTCCTCTTGATTCAGCTCGGCGGACTGCAGAATTCGTATCAGTTCTCTTTGCGCCAGATCCTTAGGTGGGTGTTTCTCCTCATAACGCAGTATGGCCGCCATGAGCCTCATAGCTAGCCGAGGCTTATCTCGGAGGATCGGTACGAAAAAGCCGGCGGCGCCGCCTTCGCCTTTACCATCGCTACCCAATTGCTCGACGGCGGACATCAATAGGTGGGAAAGCGATTGCGACTTCTTATTGCGGACACCTTTCTTACGGCCCCCGAGTTTTTTGTGGCCCTTTTTAAAGGGCTTAAGCGTTTTTAAATTGGCCATCGACGTGCATCCGAAGGAAAGAGCGCAAAATAAAAAAATCACACTATTTTCACACTACTTTATTTCGGCGATTACCATGGAACTCCATAGAAAATTTTTCGTGAGATCCTGCTAGGAGTAAAGTCATATACAGGAATTCGTTTTGGCAAAACGAACCCAAATAGTAATGCATCAAAATAGTTGGCGGTTTGCTGTTTGCTTGCAGTCTTTCGCACGATGTGAGTGTCACGGAGAAATTTGTTTATGGACGTCCTTGAAGCCGTTGCATCGCGCTACTCATGCCGGGCTTTTTTGCCGAAACCGGTCCCCGAAAAAATCGTTCGAGAAATTATTGAGCGTGCGGCACGCGCGCCGTCGGCGGGAAATATGCAGCCCTGGCGGGTGTATGCCATTGCGGGCCGGCGCGTCGAGGAACTGAAGGCGCTCCTGGCGCCGCGCATGGCCACCGAACTGCCGAAAGGCGAAGGTACCGACTACACGATCTATCCAGAACCGCTGACCGAACCTTATAAGACACGCCGCTTCACAGTTGGCGATCTGCTCTATCAATCGATCGGCGTGACGCGAGACGACAAGTCATCGCGCTATAAGCAATATTCTCGCAACTATCAGTTTTTCGGTGCGCCGGTCGCCCTGTTTTTTGCCCGCGAAAAAGTCCACGGACCCGCGCAATGGGCCGACATCGGCGGTTATCTTCAAACTGTTGCTCTGCTTGCACGCGGCTTCGGTTTGCATACCTGTCCGCAGCAGGCCTGGGTTTCTTTCCATCGCACCGTGCGTGTCTTTTTGAACCTTCCCGACAATCTGATGATTTATTCGGGCATGGCCGTCGGTTACGAAGATGCGGCCGCCCCGATCAATTCCTGGCGCTCCCCGCGCGAGCCGCTCGAGCGTTATGCAACGTTCGACGGCTTTGAAAGCTAACGGAAGCAGGCTGGCCCGGCACCACGCGGCGGGTACGTACGGACCTGGTGTGGTCGTTGTCGGGCTCGTCCTTCGCAGTTTTGCCCAAATCGTCCTGTCCCGATAGATTGATCATCCTGCCGCGGGCGGGCTGTGTTTATTGATTCGCCTTATTTCCGGGGGTCGAAATGTCCGCTGCCAAACTTGCCGCCGTTGCAATCTCCGGCCTGATGCTGGCCGCCTGCGCCGGCAGCCCGGACGGGATGGGCCCGGGACCGAAAGAAAACACCGGGACTCTGCTCGGTGCAGGAACCGGTGCAGTGCTCGGTGCTGCAGTTGCAGGTGGGGGGACCGGTAACCGATTGGCCGGAGCCGCAATTGGCGGCGTGCTTGGTGGGCTGATCGGCAATCGTATCGGTGCCTCGCTCGACGATGAAGACAAAGAGCGGGCATATGCAGCGCAAATGGATGCACTCGAGCGCGGACAATCGGGGGCTCCGGTGTCCTGGCGCAATCCCGATTCCGGCCGATATGGCACGGTGGTTCCGGGGCCTGCCTATCAGCAGGCAGGCCGAAATTGCCGCTCCTTTACGCACACCATCTATATCGACGGCCAGCCACAGACCGCCCGCGGCACGGCCTGCCGCAATCCGGACGGCACCTGGGCAGCGATCGGCTAAGCGTGAATCACGCTTAACAAGTCCTTAACGCCCGCCGCCGTATCAAGCCTGAGGCTTGAATCCGGATAGACCGAGAATGGCGGGCGCCCAGACGACCGTCGAACGGCTGCGGCAATTTTTGCGAGAGCTTTCGCCAGGAGCGCGTTCGCTTCTGATTGGCGAGCTCGAGCGCAGTGTGCTGCGTGGCGAAGACGTTTCCGGCGCCGATCTTGTCCTGCAGGAACTGCGGCGGATCGTGCGCGATCAACGCGACGGCGGTCTACGCATCGAGAACTCGGCGCGGCTTTTATTCAAGCCTCTCGAACCATTTCTCGTCGATGACCGCGGAGATCACAGGCACCCGGGCCGTGTCGCGCGCTCGTCGATCGAACCATTGTGGAACTGGGTCCGTCGCGATCTGCTACCGAATGACGCCGACATGTTGGCTGACGAAGTGGGCGAAGCCATGCTCGCCGGCGATCAGAGCAAGTCAGAGCGCCTCGCGCGCACTTTCCAGGACCGGGTCGCTGCCGCCATAGAGGCGAACTACGGCAATGCCACAGAGGATGGAAAAGTTCGGCGACGGATATTGCAGCAAATTGGCACGCCGCGCGCTGGCGAGGAGTTGGCCGCGCTCAAGTGCGCGCTGAAGGGCCGCGATGTGTTGGCAGCAATTTCCTCGCGTTTGCCACTGCAAATCGGCAATCTCGCCAATGCTCAGCTCGAAGAGTGCAGACAGCTGATCGAAGGCGCGGCCGCGCGAGATGGTGAACTGTTTTTGTACGCATTGTTGACGGTGATGAATCGAATGACGGCGCCATGGCAATTGATCCGGCTCGGGGTCAAGGCGGCCGGTAGCGACACTGCGGCGCGTGTTGCTGACACCCACTATGCCGTTGCGGTCAATATCGTTCTTGCTGAACAGGAGCGGATGCTCGCGGAATTGCGCGAAGATCTGCGCAGCGGCCAAGGGGTCGCAGTCGGCGCGCTCCTCAAGAGCATTCATGATTCCACCCGGGGCCTGCGTACAGAACTGGAGTTGCCAGTCGACAGTACGTGGGGCCGTGCTCTTGCTGCACAGCGCGCGCAAATTTCCGATCTGCTGCGTGCAGAAATCGAGTCAATGCCCAACCGCGTGCGGCGCCTGCTTAAGCTTCGACCCTCCAAGGAAATCCGGCCCAACTCGGTGCTCGATCCGAATGAGGTCGCCGAAGTCGAGGCGCTCGTTGAATTTGTGGGTATATGCCGGTATTTCGCCGGCGAGCTCGCGATCAATGAAATGACGCAGCGCGCGCAGACTGACTTGCGGCAATATCTCGATAACGGGACGCGAGCGCTCATTGAAGGTCTACGTCACGCCGACGAGGCCGATCGCAGTTTCCGTCAATCTCAGGTCGATGCAGCGGTGCGCTTTTGCGCGAAAGTTTTCGGACGGGAATACGCCGCCCTGCTTGGCAAGGCCGCCGAAGTGGCCGGCGACACCGAGAAAAAGGCCGCGCGCGGCTGAACGCCCGCATTACCACACAGGTGCGGCCGAGCGACGCGTGCATCTCGGCATGGCAAATTAGGCGCTAGACTTTGGTCGCATCGCGCGGCCCTGTGCATTGAATAATCTATTGAATCCAAAGAGTTTTTCGTCATCCCCACCTTACAAAAGTTTAATGCTGCCGACAGGACGCTGTAAGGCGCATCACCCCATCTTCGGGTTTGAAAAGGTGCGCACTCGCACCAACGGATCCAGATGGAGATTACCTAATGAAGTCGAGCGCCATTCGCGCAGTTGATTCTGCCAAGAAACCACGGGCATTCTCAGCTCGCCGCCTTGTTCTCCTCACCACCACCATAGCCAGTCTTGGCGCGGCCGCACTGGTCGTTGCCCCTGGTCTCAATTTGAGTGGCAGTTATCCGGCCGCGATTGCGCAGAACCTTTCCGAGCAGGCGCACCGTTTGCAGGCGCCGGTCGGATTTGCGGACATCGTCGAAAAGGTCAAACCCGCGGTTATTTCGGTGCGCGTCAAGGTTGATGGCGGCTCCGAAACCAACGGTCTCAGCAGCAACAATGACGTGCCGCCGGGGTTGCGCGAATTTTTCCGCCGCTTCGGAATGCCTGACGTTCCGAATGGCCCGGAAGGAATGCCTCGTGGCCGTGGCCGCAATGTCATCACCGGTCAGGGTTCCGGTTTCTTCATTTCGGCAGACGGTTTTGCCGTGACCAACAACCACGTTGTTGAGAAAGCGGAAAGCGTTCAGGTCACGACCGATGATGGCAAGATCCACAAAGCCAAAGTCATCGGCACGGATCCGCGCACCGATCTCGCGCTGATTAAGGTTGAAGACGGTCCGTTCCCGTATGTGAAGCTTTCGGACAAGGCCCCGCGCATTGGTGATTGGGTCCTTGCAGTGGGGAATCCCTTTGGACTGGGTGGAACGGTGACTGCCGGTATTGTATCGGCGCGTGGCCGGGACATCGGTGCCAGTGCTTATGATGACTTCATCCAGATCGACGCGCCGGTCAACAAGGGCAACTCCGGTGGCCCGACCTTTGACACCGACGGCAATGTGATCGGCGTCAACACCGCGATCTTTTCACCGTCGGGTGGCTCGGTCGGTATTGCGTTCGCCATCCCGGCCGACACCGTCGATAGCGTCGTCGCGCAGCTTAAAGAGCATGGTTCAGTCACGCGCGGCTGGATCGGTGTTCAGATTCAGCCTGTGACGCCCGATATCGCCGACAGCCTCGGCCTGAAGAAAGCTGAAGGCGCGTTGGTTGCTGAACCCCAGGCCAATAGTCCGGCGCAGAAGGCTGGAATCGAAGCCGGCGATGTCATCACTTCGGTCGATGGCAAGGAGGTCAAGGACGCCCGCGATCTCGCCAAGAAAATCGGAGCGATGGCGCCGAAGTCCTCGGTAAAGCTGACGGTTCTCCACAAGGGTGCGGAGAAGACGTTGACCCTCACGCTCGGCGAGTTGCCGAACACCAAAGAAGCGCGCGCCGGCGCGGCCGACACCGACAGTAGCGCAGACGTCGGCAAGCTCGGTCTTACGCTCGCCCCGGCGGCTCGTGTGGCAGGTGCCGGCGCAGAAGGCGTCGTGGTCACCGGTGTCGAATCAGGCGGCGTAGCCGCCGATCATGGCTTCTCGACCGGCGACGTCATCATGGAAATTGCTGGCAAATCGGTCTCGACGCCGGCCGATGTGCGCGATGTCGTCGCCAGCGCGCGCACCGAAGGCAAGCGCAGCGTGCTGATCCGGGTGAAGAAGGGTGACAACGTGCGTTTTGTCGCCCTGCCGCTTGGTCGTGGCTGACAGGAGTTTTGAGGGCGTGCTGCTGGCATCCGTCGCCCCCGCCGGTGGCGCGACCTCAACGGGGCGGGCATCGAGCCCGTCCCGGCAAATTACGGGGCGGCTGTGCGGTAGAGGGCACGGACCCGCTTCCGATCGGAGCTCCAACCCTGGCATCCGTCGCCCCCGCCGGGGTGGGGTCGTTGAGGGGGTGGCGGTCCCCGCCACCCCCTCGCGTACGACTGGGGATGCCGGCTTGAGGCCATTGACCCTGCCACCGAAATGTCTGGAATTGGTGTGACCGATGCCCACTTATGCGGATATTAACGGGCAGCGTCCTTTCGGCCGGATGGCCGACGCGCAACCGGATCGGGTCACCATGCGCCTTCTGGTCATTGAAGACGACCGCGACGCCGCCGATTATCTCGTCAAGGCGTTTCGCGAGGTTGGGCATGTTGCCGATGCCGCGACCGATGGCGACGATGGGTTAGCGATGGCCCTCGACGGTCAATATGACGTCTTGATTGTCGATCGAATGCTGCCCAAACGGGATGGGTTGGCGGTGATCGGCGCCCTGCGCGCAAAAGGCCTGGAAACTCCCGCACTCATCCTGTCCGCGCTCGGCCAAGTTGATGATCGGGTCAAGGGATTGCGGGCTGGCGGTGACGACTATCTGCCCAAACCTTATTCATTCACTGAGCTGCTCGCGCGCGTCGAGGTGCTGTCGCGCCGTCGTGTCGGCCGCAGCGAAGAAACCGTTCTGCGGGTCGGCGACCTTGAGCTTGACCGGCTCTCGCACCAGGTGCACCGCGGCAAGGACGAAATTTCGCTACAACCACGCGAATTTCGCCTCCTGGAGTACTTGATGCAGCATGCGGGGCAGGTGGTTACCCGCACGATGTTGCTGGAAAACGTGTGGGATTATCATTTTGATCCGCAAACCAACGTGATTGACGTGCATATCTCGCGCTTGCGCTCGAAAATCGATAAAGGTTTCTCCCAGCCGCTTTTGCATACGGTCCGCGGCGCGGGATACATGATACGTGACGGCGCTCGGTAAACTATTTCGCACGACGACGTTCAAGCTGACGCTGGTCTATTTGACCGTGTTCGCGCTGTTTGCCGCATTTCTGCTCGGCTATTTTGCGCTCAACACGCGCCGCCTGATCACCGAGCAGATTACCGATACGGTCAATGCGGAGATCACCGGCCTTTCCGAACAATATCGTCTTGGCGGCATCCGGCGGCTCGTGGTGGTCGTAGACGCGCGTGCGCGGCGCCCGGGCTCAAGCCTTTATCTGGTCACGACCTTTGCGGGCGAATCGCTTGCGGGCAATGTTACAGCGCTGCCACCGGGGACCCTCGACAATGTCGGCTGGACCGAAACCGCGTACCGCCGGCTCGATGAGGCCGACCCGGCCGAGCATCCCGAACATCACGCGTTGGCTCGCGTCTTTCAGCTGCCGGGAGGCTTTCGTCTCCTGGTTGGGCGTGATCTCGATGAGCGTGAGCGGCTTTACAACATCGTGCTGTCAGCGGGCCGTTGGTCGATTGCGATCGTGATCGTGCTCGGGCTCGCCGGCGGGCTGTTTGTAACCCGCCGGGTCTTGCGACGCGTCGACGCCATGACGGAAACAACGCGAACGATCATGCATGGCGATCTCGGCGGCCGCTTGCCGGTTGCGGGAACAGGTGATGAGCTTGATCGGCTGGCCGAAAATCTCAATGTCATGCTCGAGCGCATTGAGGCGCTGATGCGCGGTTTGAAGGAAGTTTCCGACAACATTGCACACGATCTGAAGACGCCGCTTACGCGCCTGCGAAATCGGGCAGAGCAAGCGCTTCGCTCCGCTCAAGGTGACAGCGAATATCGCACAGCGCTCGAAAGCACCATCGAAGAGTCGGATGGCCTGATTCGAACGTTCAATGCACTGCTCATGATCGCGCGTGCGGAATCGGGTCAAGCGCGCGACGACATGAGCGAATTTGATGCTGCTGAAATCGCCAATGATATCGGCGAGCTTTATGAGCCGCTAGCGGAGGAGAAAGGCATTGTGCTGACGGTGGAAGCCGGCACGCCAGCGCCGCTTAAAGGCAATCGCGAGCTCATCAGCCAGGCGCTCGCCAACCTGGTCGATAATTCCATCAAATACGCGGCACCGGTCGGCGAGGCGGCCAATGGCGCCAAGGCCCAGATTGTCGTGCGGGCGCTAACCGAAGGTGACCGCATTCTGTTGACGGTCGCGGACAGCGGGCCAGGCATTCCCGAAGCGGATCGTGGCCGCGCCGTAGAAAGATTTGTCAGATTGGAGCAAAGCCGGTCGCAGCCCGGTTCTGGCCTTGGTTTAAGCCTTGCTTCCGCTGTTGCGCGGCTGCACGGCGGTGAATTGACCCTTGCCGACAACCAGCCTGGGCTCAAAAGCATCATTGCATTGCCGCGGGGAGGGCCGGTACAGAGTGCGGGATGAGGCCGCCCGGCAGACGTAAGGCTTCCCGCAAACCGGCTGTCCACGAGGGCAGGACCGGAGGCAAGGCCAAAGGTGCGACGCTGGCCCTGCGGGTCGAGACCGCACCGCAACTCGTCGATCCGGACAAGGCCCGCGCACGAGTTGCCGATTGGTTGGCTGGACTCGCTCCGGCCTATGTAAAGCGACTTAGGGAACTTCTCACCGCCAATCCAATCGTCGGTACGCTGCTCGAAAGTCTTTCGGAAAGCGCTCCCTACTTGTGGGAATTGGCGAGTTCCGAACCAGAACGGCTACTCCGGTTGCTTCAGTCTGATCCCGACGACCACCTTGCCTCGCTTTTGACTGAGCATGGACGAGCCGCCGGTTCGAGCATCGATACGGCGGACGCGATGCGGTTCTTGCGTCGAATGAAAGCCGAGGCCGCGCTCCTTATTGCTCTGGCTGATATCGGCGGCGTTTGGCCCGTGATGCGCGCCGCACGCGCACTTACCGATTTGGCCGACACGGCGGTCGATGCCGCAGTGCGTTTTATCCTTGCTGAAGCGGAGCGCGATGGGCGCCTGAAGCCAACGGACATCGCGCGGCCGCACGTCGGCAGCGGATATGTGGTGTTGGCGATGGGCAAGATGGGCGCCTTCGAACTCAACTATTCGAGCGACATTGATCTCATCGTTCTTTACGAGCCCGCCGCCTCGGCTTTGCCGGCGGATGCAGAGGCGTCAACGCTCTACGTGCGGCTTACGCAGCGGCTGGTAAAGTTGCTGCAAGAGCGGACTGCCGATGGTTATGTCTTCCGAACAGATCTGCGCCTGCGACCCGATCCCGCCTCGACCGCAATTGCGATTTCGACGGCGACGGCGGTCTCCTATTACGAAAGTGCCGGGCAGAACTGGGAACGTGCCGCGATGATCAAGGCGCGCCCGTGCGCCGGCGATATCGCCGTAGGAGAAAAGGTTCTCAACGAAATCTCACCGTTCGTGTGGCGAAAGTATCTCGACTATGCCGCGGTCAGCGACGTGCATGCGATGAAGCGTCAAATCAACGCATACCGTGGTCACGGCGAGATCGCGGTCGAGGGACATAATATCAAGCTCGGCCGCGGCGGCATCCGTGAAATCGAGTTTTTCGTGCAGACCCAACAGCTTATTGCGGGCGGCCGTAACCCGGGCCTGCGTGACCGCGACACTCTGACAACGCTCGACAAACTTTGTGAGGACCGATGGATTGATTCCGATGCACGCGATGCCATGAAGGAAGCCTATTGTTTTCTTCGCGTGGTCGAACACCGCCTGCAAATGGTGAATGACGAGCAGACGCAGACTTTGCCGTCCGAAAAAGAAAACCTCGAGCGCTTTGCACGCTTCCTTGGTTATGCTGATCGCGAGTCTTTCGCCAAGGCGTTGCTCGGCCATCTCGGCAGGGTGCAGGATTACTACGCTCGTCTATTTGAAAAAACTCCAGGTCAAGAAAAGCCGGTATTCGTATTTCCCCCTGGAGCGGACGATCACAAGACGCTTGACCGACTTGCTGAACTGGGATTTCGCGCTCCGCTAGAGGCCTCCACCATCATTCGGCACTGGCTCTCCGGTGGGCATCGTTCGCTGAAAAACGAATCCGCCCGTACCCACCTTGAGGCATTATTGCCGTCCCTCCTTGAACATATCGCGGGGACGGATAATCCTGGCGCCACCCTCATCCTGTTCGACCATTTCCTCGCCAACCTGCATGGATCGGCCAGGCTATTATCGCTGTTGCGTCAGAACCCCGAGCTCATTGCCTTGATTGCGCTTGTGTTGGGCACTGCACCACGCCTGGGAAGCACGCTGGCGCGCCATCCAGAGGTCATGGACGCCCTGGTCGATCCAAGTTTTTTCGGCGCTTTGCCGGACGAAATTGAACTTGGCCGTCGCTTCGATGCTGCGCTGGCGCAATCGCGATACGCCGAAGATCTGCTTGAGCGCATTCGCACATTCGGCCTGGAATACATGTTCCTGATCGGCGTGCGAATTCTTTCGGGTACGGTCACGGCACGGCAAGCGGGCGAGGCCTTCGCGCGCCTTGCGGACGCGGTGATCCGGGCTGTCCACCGCGCGGTCGCAGAGAATCTTGCCGCAACCTACGGGCACTTGCGCGGCGAGGAGACCGCGATTCTGGCGATGGGCAAGCTCGGTGGCTACGAGATGACGGCGACTTCCGACCTCGATCTCATTTTGGTCTACGACTTCGATGACACGCAACCTGAATCGGACGGCTCGAAGTCACTTTACGGCGCGCAATATTTCGCGCGGTTGACGCAGCGGCTGATCAATGCCCTGACGGCCCAGACTAACTATGGCGCACTTTATCAGGTCGACATGCGGTTACGGCCGTCCGGGCGTGCAGGACCTCTGGCCACGCGGCTCGATGGCTTTGCTGCCTACCAGGAAACCGAAGCGTGGACCTGGGAACACATGGCACTCACGCGTGCGCGCCTGATTTCGGGTTCGGGTGCATTCAGACAGCGTATTGAGCACGTTATTCGCGACATTCTGCGCAGGCCACGCAATGCCGAATTGGTCGCCGGCGATGTCCTCGAAATGCGTGCGGCCATCGCGAAGGAGAAAGGCGAAGGCGATCGGTGGGATCTCAAATACGTGGCTGGCGGGCTCATCGATATCGAGTTTATAGCCCAATATCTTCAGCTCGTTCACGCCCACGAGCTCCCGGACATTCTCGATACGTCAACTTCGCGGGTGCTTGAAAAAGCGCTGTCACTGCGGGTT
This sequence comes from uncultured Alphaproteobacteria bacterium, assembly GCA_963819915.1. Classification (GTDB taxonomy): domain Bacteria; phylum Pseudomonadota; class Alphaproteobacteria; order Rhizobiales; family Xanthobacteraceae; genus Pseudolabrys. The sequence continues at coordinate 1,005,327 of CAWFXX010000001.1, read as the reverse complement.
TTGGCTGTGGAAGATGCCGAAGTCCTGCGTGCGGCTGCGCAGGTCTATCATGACCTTACGCAGATATTGCGCCTCTGCCTGCCCGGCGGGTTTGATCCAAAGACCGCGGGTGCGGAACTCTTACGCCTGCTGGCGCGGGCCGCTGACGTTCCGGACTTTGCAACGCTCGATGCGACGCTAACGGATATGCAGTCGAAAGTGCGCGCCAGCTTTTTACGTATTTTGCAAAACGCAAGCTAACGCGACCCTAGGCAGCTTCGTCTTTAGGCAGGGCACATTGAGGCTCAAGGGGCAGGCGAACCACCACCAGCGTTCCTTTTCCCAGTGTCGAACGGATGCGCATTCGTCCACCGTGTAGTTCGACGAGCGACTTGGAAATTGCGAGTCCGAGACCGGATCCCTGGTGACTCTTGGTGAGCTGACTTTCGACTTGTTCGAAGGGACGCCCAAGTCGTGCGAGTGCGTCCCGGGCGATGCCTATTCCGGTGTCGGCGATAGCGAGCGTGACGCAATGGTCGGTTGTTCGTCCGCGCACGGTCACGCGGCCACCCGTAGGTGTGAACTTGACGGCGTTCGAGAGCAAATTCAGCGCGACTTGCTTGAGCGCGCGCCGGTCTGCCCGCAATTTTAGTTCGGGCGAAATACGCGCCGTCAATTGCAGCTGCTTGTCCTGCGCACGCGCTCCGACAACGCGCATGGCCTCATTGAGGAGCGCATCGAGGCTGAGATCTTCAAAATCAAGCCTGATGCGACCGGCTTCGATTTTCGACATGTCCAGAATGTCGTTGATGACCTCAAGCAGATATTGCCCGCTGCCGCGAATATCATTGCAATATTCGTGATATCTTTCGGCGCCTAGCGGTCCAAACATACCCGACTCCATGATCTCGGAAAATCCAATGATGGCATTGAGCGGGGTACGCAATTCGTGACTCATATTGGCGAGGAATTTTGACTTCGCCTGATTGGCTTCCTCGGCGCGGGTTTTTTCCTCAGCATATTTCTCGGCGAGTTCGGCAGACCGTTGTTGCGAAGTGCGCAAATCCGCAACAGTCGCCATCAGACGCTTTTCGCTATCGATCAGCTTTTCCTCGTGCGTCTTCAGCGCAGTAATGTCAGTACCCACCGAGACGTAACCGCCGTCCTTGGTGCGCCTTTCACTGATGTGCAGCCAGCGACCGTCCTCGAGTTGCGCTTCAAATGTGCGTGCGCCAGGAACGCTGGGACCTGTGGTGACGATCTTGTTGCGGACCACCGGCTTGCTGCCGGCCGCGACCACGGATTCATATGACGCGCCGACGATAATTGCGTCGTCGTGCAGATGATGAAGTTCCTGAAAATTTGAATTGCAGAGAACAAGACGATTGTCCGCGTCCCACAAAACAAACGCTTCGGGGATCGTTTCAATCGCATCGCGCAACCGCATGTCGGCAGCGACGGTTTTCTCAACCAGGCTTTTTTGCTCTGTGATGTCGACTGCAATGCCGATCAGGTGCAGGCCGGGCTCACCCTGCTGACGTACGAGCTCGCAACGGGCACGCAGCCACACCCAATGGCCGGCGGCATGGCGCATGCGAAAAGCGTGATCGATCGTCGTAGCGGTTGCATCGGCCAATTCGGCGGCGAGCTCGTAAAGTCTCACATCGTCGGGATGGACAAGCGCATTGACGTCTCCAAACGATAGCAGGTCGTCTTTGGCTTCGAGCCCCAGGATTTCGAACATCGATTGCGACCAGAAGATGCGGCCGCGAGCAAGATCCCAATCCCACAATCCGCAACGGCCTCGATTGAGCGCGGTATCGATGCGGCTGCGGACCGTTTCGTAAATCAGGTCCGCTTCCCGCGCCCGGGTAGCCTGCCAGTGAAAGGCAAAGCCGAGAATAAGCACGACGAAGCCGGTGGTGGCCGAGAGCGTCGTCGTCAGGGTGGTCAATGAGCGCCAGCCCGCCAGGGCGGTCTCACGGGACTGTATCACCGCGAATTGCCCGAATGGGGGGTTGAGCATTCGTACCGTGGCGAGGGCACGCGTTGCGTCGGGCAACGTGATTTCCATGACGCCAGCGCCCGCGCCGAAGGTTGTGAGCGGTTGTGTGGGTCCAAGCAAGTCAATGAGGCGGCGGCCGATGGTTGCGTCCGCAGGGGGCGTCGCGGCTGTCACGACACCGTCGGCGTTCGTCAGGATAAAGCGACGGCCTGACGCAACCGCCCAAGTCGGTAATGCCGCTGCGAGCACTTGCTGTGGCTGCTCTATTGCATCCTTCGATCGCTTGAGGGGCTGATGTAGTCGTTCAGCGGTGAAGTCCGCAATCGCTTCAAGCGACGCAGCCTCGCCATTCAGAGTTTGTGCGCGGTGGTCGAGCACCTGCACCAGCGCCCCAACGCAGATCGTTGCGAGAAAGGCAATGATCAGAACGGGAACCGCGCGACGAAGGAGCGGCTCGGCGTTCAGCAGCCGTCGATATGCCGGTTTGGCAATCGACTGCGCGAGGCCCTTGATAGAATCGGGATGTGCAGACGCACTCGCCAATCCGGCGCGCGCCATAGGTGGCCTCCGTTCGGAATTTCCCCTGTCACCCTCGAAACGGAAGGATGTGCCGCATCGCTTTCCGAATCACTTGCCGATTGGAATCGATGGCCGCTGATTTGTCGAGAGTCCGAGGAGTCAAATGTTTAAAAATTGTTACCCACGGATACTTTTGGCAACACAATTCAGTCCTGGCTGGCCTCAGGGTGCGGCAAGCGCTCGTTCGACGATGTCCGTCAGGTCACGAGATAGATTCGAAGCGGCCCTGATGCGGCTGAGAGCCGCTTCTGCCTTGGGGCGTCTGCCTTTTTCGAGTGTGCGCCAGGTGCGAAAGGCGGTTGCCAGACGTGCGGACAGCTGCGGGTTTTTCTGATCCAGGGCAAGCACGGCATCAGCCACAAAGTCATAACCGGCGCCGTCGGCGCGGTTGAATTGGGTGGTATTGCCGCCCGCGAAGGCGCCGATGAGGGCCCTTACGCGGTTGGGGTTGGCCATCGAGAAGGCTGGATGGCCGGTAAGGCTGCGGACATTATCGAGGGTCTTCGGCTCGGGAATCATGGCCTGGAGCGAAAACCATTTGTCGACCACGAGCGCATCCGAAGCATGACGTGTGTAATAGTCCGCAATGACGCGCGCGCGGTCCGGCGTATTCAGCAACGATAGTGTCGCGAGCGCCGCCATGCGATCGGTCATATTGTCGGCGGCATCATACTGTTGCGCGGCACGCGCAATTCCTGGCATTGAACCATTTGCCGCCAGCAGGTCGAGTGCAACGTTGCGCAGGGTACGCCGCCCAGCGCTCTTGGCATCGGGTGTGTAAGGCCCAGGTACTGTCATCTGCTCGTAAATTGACTTGAGCGGCACTTCCAACCGGTCACCTATATCAACCCTGAGCTTCGTGCGCGCTCGAAAGATCGCATCTGGATCGATGTCGTTGCCGATTTCTCGCGCGATATCGCCTTCGCCGGGCGGTACCAGTGCAAGCGCGATCAACGCAGGCTCAAGTACCGCATCCGAGAGAATTGCGGAAAGTGCATCCATCAGATGATCGTCGCTTCGGGGGTCGCGGCCCGCCCGGATCGCCGACACGTTGTCGATCAGCAGTCGCATCGAAATTGTCTGTAGCGCCTGCCATCGATTGAATGAGTCGCTGTCGTTTGCGGCGAGGTAGGCGAGATCGTCGGAGTTGATGTCAATGTCGAGCTGGACGGGAGCGGAGAACCCGCGGTTGACGGAGGGCACCGGGCGCCCGCTGATACCGGTGAATTCGAACGTCGTGACCGGCTCGCGCAGAATCAGCACATTGCGCTCGATTGCCCCGCCGTCGCGCAGGCGCAAGGGCAGATCGCGCCCGTCCTTGCCGACCAGGCCGAAGGCGAGCGGGATCACCATGGGTTCCTTGACTGACTGCCCCGGCGTGGGCGACATCACCTGCCGGCACTCCAGCGTGTAAACCTGATCCGCCTGATCGTAGCGGCCTCTAATCGTGACCTGTGGTGTACCCGCCTGGCTGTACCAGCGCATGAACTGCGCAAAATCAAAGCCGCTGACGTCGGCGAAGCACTGGATAAATTGCTCGATGGTTGCAGCCTCACCGTCGTGGCGCGCAAAATAAAGGTCCATGCCGGCACGGAATTCCTCCCGCCCGATCACTGTTTGCACCATCCGGACGACTTCAGCGCCCTTTTCGTAGACAGTGGCGGTATAGAAGTTATTGATCTCCTTGTAGATCTCAGGCCGCACTGGATGCGCCAAAGGCCCGGCATCCTCGATGAATTGCGCGGCCCGAAGTCCGCGCACGTCGGCGATGCGCTTGACCGGCCGCGAGCGCATGTCGGAGGAAAACTCCTGGTCGCGGTAAACTGTGAGACCTTCCTTCAGGCAAAGCTGAAACCAGTCGCGGCAGGTGATGCGATTACCGGTCCAGTTATGGAAATACTCGTGGGCGATCACGGCTTCGATATGAGCGAAGTCGGTGTCTGTCGCGGTATCGCTGCGGGCGAGCACGTATTTGTCGTTGAAGACATTAAGTCCCTTGTTCTCCATCGCGCCCATGTTGAAATCGGATACGGCGACGATCATGAAAATATCGAGATCGTATTCGCGTCCGAAGGCCTGCTCGTCCCAGCGCATGGCACGCTTGAGCGCGTCCATGGCGTAGCCGCAACGGTCCTGCTTGCCATGCTCGACATAGATGCGCAGCGTCACGTTGCGCCCTGAGGACGTGACGAACTTGTCCTCGACACAGGCAAGATCCCCGCCGACCAGCGCGAACAGATATGATGGCTTGGGATGCGGATCATGCCAGACCGCAAAGTGGCGGCCGCCGGAGAGAGATCCGCTTTCGGTCAGATTGCCGTTGGCCAGCAGCACGGGCGCTTCCGTTTTGTCCGCTTCAACCCGCGTCGTGTAGATCGCCATCACGTCGGGTCGATCGGGGAAATAAGTGATGCGGCGGAAACCTTCGGCTTCGCACTGCGTGCAATAGGTGCCGCTAGATCGGTAAAGGCCGGACAGTTGTGTATTCGCCGATGGGTCAACGGCGGTTTCGATTTCAAGCGTAAATGGCCGGGCCGGCGGCTGCGCGATTGTGAGGCCATCGGGCGTCGCGACATAGCTGTCGGCGGGCAGGGCGGCCCCGTCCAGTTTGAGCGATATCAAGGACAGGCCGTCCCCGTCGAGTACCAACGGGGCCGCGGTTGTGCTGGGATTGGGCTTGATTGCAATCGTCGCGCGCACGTTCGTTGCCGTCGGGTGCAGCGACACGTCGAGTGAAACTGTTTCCACCAGCCAATCGGGCGGACGATAGTCTTTCAGGCGGACAGGTTGGGCAATGTCGGTTCGCATAGACTGTGATCTAGAGCGTCCCGGCGCCAAATGGAAGAATGAATGACGCAGGCCTGCCGAGCAGGACCAGTCTCCGCCGCAACGTCAGCGCGCTGGTTCCGCGTGGCCTATCACGCGCTTGATCGACGGCGACCGCTCCCGTAGGGCGCGCTCCAACGCATCGACATTTTCATGCACGTCCTGAACGCTCAATTGAGGGTCGACGCGGCAATGGAAATTGACGATCTCACCTTCATCGGTCTCCCGCACACGAACGTCATGGATGTCCCGAACGCTGCCGGTTTTCGCCGCAAGCTCCGAGAGCGCAATTTCGACCGCCTTGACCCTTTCCGGCGGGGCCTCGCGACCGAGCGCATCCTGCGGCTGCAGCGGCTCGATGTGCGTTTCCACCTCTACGCCGGCGCCTAGTTCTCCTGCGATGGCGTCCTCCAGTCCATCGGCCAATTCGTGTGCCGCGCGCAGCGAAAGCTTGCCGTCAACCTCGAGGTCGAGGGATATCGCCAGCTTGTCGCCAAGTTCGTGGACCGTGACATGATGCACCGCGAGGCCCCGATTGCGCGCAATGACCATCACGCAATCGAGTACGCTTTCATTGTTGAGCGCGACCGGATCGGTGGTGACGGCCGGTTCCGCGCCCGGCAGTTGTCGGCGGATTTCGCCGGCGATCTGTTCCTTGAGCATACTCACGCGGTCGAGTGGCAAGGTCCGGCTGACCGCTACGCCCAGATCGATGAAGGTCTTATCGCCGACCGCGCGGACGCGCACCTGCTCGACGGCGACGACGCCCGGGACTTTGGCGGCGATGCCGGTGATTTTGTCCGCCGCGCCCGGCGGAGCAACGTCGATAAGCGTATCGATGGTTTTCTTGCCGAGGCGCCAGCCGGCAAAACACACCAGCACTGCCACAACAAGCGCGGCGGCTGAGTCCGCCCACGGCAATCCGAAATGCACACCCAACAGCCCAATCAGCACGGCCATGGATGACCAGAGGTCAGACGAAAAATGCAATGCATCGGCTTCGAGCGCGTGGCTCGATGTTTTTTCCGCGGTGTGCGACAGCGCCCGGGCCCGGAAAAAATCGACCACCATCGACACGATAATCACGCCGAAGGCCCACACGGTCGCTTCGACCACATGGCCTTCGTGGTCAATAAGGCGCTTGATGGCCGCCCAGATCACCACGCCGGAAAGCAAAAACAGCAAGGCCGTTTCAGCGAGCGCCGAGACTGCCTCCACTTTTCCATGCCCATAGTGGTGTTGTTCGTCGGCCGGTTTTCCGGAAATACGAACGGCGACGTATGTCATGACAGTGGCGCCGAGATCGATCAGCGAATGGCCCGCTTCCGACAGGATCGCCAGGGAGCCGGTGGTAAAGCCCACCACACCTTTCGCAACGGTCAGGCCGGCCGAGGCCGCGATCGAGGAAAGGGCGACTTGTTCTTTTTCGCTCTGCATATCGCGCGGGTGTAGCCTAAATGGCAGCGGATTTCGAGGCCGGCTGGGAACCTCGTGTTACAGGGTCACGGGATTTCCGCCCGCTGCCGCCGAACGCGTGACGGCATCAAGAATGCGGATATTTGCGAGCAAGTGATCAGGCGTGAAACGATAGGGCGCGCGGCCTTCAACCGCATCGGCCCAGGCCTCGAAATTCATCCGAACTGTATTGGTGTGTTCATAGCTGCGTGTCTGGCGACTGCCATCCGGTGTACAGTGCACAAAGCTTGAGGGTATGCCTTTGTCGACATTGCCGCCTTCCTGTACCTCGACCCAGCCTTGATCGCAGACAAGCGTGAAGCGGCCGTAGAACGGCGGTGTTGACAGGCAGGTAATGCGACCGCGGGCGCCATTTTCAAAATCAATCTCGGCGCTCACAAAATCTTCGGAAGGTGCCGTAAATATTTGTGAAGCGGTGCGGGCGCTCACCCGTACGGGCCGCCCGGCGAAAGACACGAACAAATCGCCGAGGTGAATTCCGAGCGCGGTCCAGGCTCCGGCCGGCGCATGCTTTGGGTCGCGGCGCCAGTTCGACGGGTCCATCATCCGGAAATTGTTGTGGCTGACGTTGGCGTCCATGTGCAGCACGCGACCCAGCGCGTCGCTCTCGAACAGGCGCCGCATTTCTTCCATTGCGGGCTCGTAGCGGCGCTCGTGGCCGATTCCGAGGACGCCACCGGCTTTAGCGCAGGCCGAAAGAATCCGCTCGGCGCTTGCCGTCGTGAGCGCCAGTGGCTTCTCGCAAAACACCTGCTTGCCGGCATTGAATGCCGCAATCGCCATTTCTTCGTGCAGCAGATGTGGTGTCACGACAGCGACGGCATCGACATCGGACCGCTTGAGCAGGGTTTTATAGTCGTCGACGAGGTCGAACTTGTGCGCGGCGGCAAACGGGCCCGCCATCCGGGTGTCAATATCGCATCCGGCCACCACCCTGAAGCGCGGGCTTTCCGCAAGACACGTCACAATCTGCTTGCCCCACCAGCCGAGCCCGATAACTCCGATGCGGATCATTGTTCGCGATTCCTTGCCATTTCCGTGCGGGGAGCATGCTGGCCGAATGTCTGATGTGCAATGGCGTTGCCCACGCAACCCGCACGGGCAAGGTTACGCCGATGTGATCGCCTCGGCGTATGCCGTGATGCTATTCTTGGCGTGTAAGGTCCAACGAAAGCGCTTGATGGGGACACAATACTGCCCGCTCTTGGGGAGGGGAATCATGACGACAGGCAATGTTGACAAGAAGCGGCTCATCTTTCCGGGACTTGCCGGACTCTACGAGACCTTTTCACCGGCAAGCTACTCGTTCATGCGTTTTGCCACCGGCGCGGTTCTGCTGCCGCACGGCATCCAGAAGATCATGCTCGGCAGCGCCGAGCGTCTAGCCCCTCTTATAGACAAGTATATTTTCTTACAGACCTTCCCCGATAAACCCCGGGAGCCTCCTGGACACTAGCAGACCGCGCGCTTTCCCAGAAGCCGGTCGCGATGTCTGCTTTCGCGGTTGAGGCCTTGTCTATGGCCCCGACAAGGATCCAAAATCGGTCGCGTAATATGAAATACATCTGGGTATGCCATGACTGCTCGTCATGGGTAAAATTGCTTGGTGGCAGCGCGGCGTCATCTATCAAATCTATCCGCGTTCTTTTCAGGATACGGACCGTGACGGCGTCGGTGATCTAAAAGGCATCATAGAGCGTCTCAGTTATTTCAGCTGGCTTGGCGTCGACGCGATCTGGATATCGCCAGTCTATCCGTCCCCAATGGCCGACTTTGGGTACGATGTAAGCAACTATTGTGATATCGATCCGCTTTTTGGGTCTCTTCACGAATTCGATCGGCTGATCGCGGCGGCACACGCGAATGGAATCAAGGTCATTCTCGATTTCGTTCCCAATCACACTTCGGACCGTCACCCGTGGTTTCTCGAAAGCCGTTCATCAAAGTCGAATTCAAAAAGGGATTGGTATATCTGGAGTGCCGGCAGGCCAGACGGATCACCTCCCAACAACTGGTTGTCGCAATTCGGCGGATCGGCGTGGAGTTTTGATCCCGCGACGCGCCAATATTACTTGCATAGTTTCCTCCCTCAGCAACCAGATCTGAACTGGCGCAATCCGGCCGTTCGCGCAGCGATGTACGACGTGTTGCGGTTCTGGCTTGAGCGAGGGGTCGATGGCTTCCGAGTCGATGTCATCTGGCTGCTCATCAAGGACGCCGAACTGCGGGACAATCCACCAAACCCGGACTATCGACCGACGGAGCCGGCGAGCGCCCGGTTTTTGTCCCGTCACAATGCAGATCAACCGGAGACGCACGAAATTGTCTCCGAGATGCGCTCGGTACTCGAGGAGTACGACGACCGCGTATTGATCGGCGAAATTTATCTGCCGATCGAGCGGGCTGTTACATACTACGGCAAGGATCTGCGTGGCGCGCATCTGCCATTCAACTTTCAGCTCATTCAGACCGCGTGGACGGCGGCCGCGATTGCCCAATTGGTGACGGAATACGAAAGTGCGCTGCCTCCTGGTGGGTGGCCGAATTGGGTGCTTGGAAATCATGATCGTCCCAGAATCGCGGTCCGCGTCGGCGCCGCGCAAGCGCCGATCGCCGCCATGCTGCTGCTGACGTTGCGTGGCACGCCGACCATGTACTACGGCGACGAACTTGGGATAGGTCGCGTCGCTATCCCGCCAGAATCCGTGCAGGATCCGTGGGAAAAAAACGAGCCCGGTTTGGGATTGGGCCGGGATTCATCGCGCACACCGTTTCAATGGGATGCGACGAAAAACGCCGGCTTCACGGACGGGCAGCCATGGCTTCCGCTCAGCTCATCTTACAGGTCCGAAAACGTTGCAACTTTGCGCAACGATCGGACGTCGTTGCTCAATCTTTATCGCCATCTGCTATCGGTTCGCCGCCAATACACGGCCTTGAGCATCGGCACATTTCGGCTGATCGGAGTGCAAGGAAACGCAATCATTTACGAGCGGACAGCCGCAAGCGAACAAATTATTATCTGCCTCAACTTTGGAGCTATTGAACAACGAATATCCGCGCGAAAACTTGCCGGCGCAACAATCCTTGCATCCACTCGTGGTGATCGAGCAGAGTTAGAGTCGGACTTTATCCTCTGCCCGAACGAGGGATTGATCGCCTTGGTGAAGAAATAGATTTTGCCCGATTTGCTATCGCAGAGTTATCGTCAGCCCGCTCAAACTGAGTGAGGCTTGGAATCCAACTTGCCGTCCGCGCAAAGTAAGAACGACGCCGTTCGCGTTCTGGAGCGTTACCGCCTTTGCGCCTGCAGCCACCGCTATCCCCGCCCCGAGGGCCGAATAGATGCCCGCGATGTCCGCAGCGGTCCTTAGGTGCGAGGCCGTACCGACAAAGTCGGTCCCGGCGATGCCAATGGTCCCGGCGCTCACCCCGGAGATATTAAACCTGTAGTGCCGGCCATGAAATGTCAGTGTACCGGAACCACCGCCGACTCCGAAGATAAAGCCGACATTGGTAACTCGAATTCGCACTGTTCCAGTCGCTGCATATGATTGCGAGGGAATGATTGTCAGAAAGCTCGTCACCGCAACAACAGCTGCTGTAAATATTGACGTACGAAAAAACCCCACCATTTTTGCCTCCCTGTTTCGTATTATGAGCATTCCACCTCGGCGCACCGCGCGCTCCGCAGCAGTCTGCGTTACGGCCATCGATTGCGCATGCAATGCGAATAGGCGCGGTCGAACAGCGTAGAGCTTTGAATGCCACGCGATGCGCCACCGATAAGTGCGCCGGCGCCTGCGCCTCGGCCGGCCCCTCGGCCTCCATTCGCGATGCCGCCAATGACGGCGCCACCAAGTGCGCCGCGCACAACGCCACCCATGGCGCCGCCGCGCGAATAGCGTAGTGAATAGTCACGGGCGTACTCTCGGCAAAAGTGTGACCGTGACGATTGGGCGAAAGATACCGTTATCGGCAGAGCAACGCAAAGCGCCGTAAAACTGACCGCGATGGCGATCTGTCGCCACCTCGACGGATAAATAAAGCGAAGTATTTCAATCCTCATGATGTTTCCCATAACCAATTCATTTAAATTTAGACCTGTCAGATTATCCTCTGGTCTCTGTCGCGCAGGAACTGATGAGCGAAGCGCAGCGTCCTGCCACAGCGGCCCCCAATAGGGCCGACACGGTGGCTTCGCGGCAGCGTCCCAAACCGGCACGCCAAAAATTTAAATCTCATCCAATAGATAGTACATTGGCCCTAGGTCCAATTCGAGTGGACACCGCATTGAGTCAGAAGTCCGCGCTGGCTGAAGGCAACGACCAGGGAGTGCGAAAATGTTTTTCAACGGTGGGTACACTTATCCGAATTTTCTAATGAATGTCCTTGGCATTTTTGCCTTTGTCGTTTGGTTCTGGCTGCTCGTCGTCATCTACGGTGACCTGTTCAGGCGTCACGATATTTCCGGCTGGGGCAAGGCGGTATGGGTGATCGCGCTGTTCCTGTTTTCCTATATCGGCATATTCGCGTATCTGGTCACTCAGGGAAAAGGGATGGCCGAGCGCAATGCCCGGCAGGCGCAGGAGGCGCGCGACGAAGTGCGTCGTGCGGTCGGATTCAGTGTCGCGGACGAAATCACCAAACTCGATCAGTTACGGAAATCGGGGTCGATAACCGACGCCGAATTTCAAAACCTCCGCGCCAAACTGGTCTAGCGTTGCGCTCCGGCGGTCAGAGAGTAGGTTCGATCACCAGCACCTGTTGACGAGAACCCAACGAGGTCCCCACGGACCAGGGGCAAGACGTCGTACCCAACATCCGCCGCCATAAAAACCCGGGGCCACGATGAATCGTGGGCCGCCCCATCCCCAACCGCGACGCCACCCCCATCCAGGCCCCCAGCCGGGTCCCCAGCCAGCCCGCCAGCCGGGACCCCAGCCACCTCCACGCCAACCCCATCCACCACCACCGTGCCAACCGCCGTGCCAGCCTCCGTGCCACGCGTGGGCGGGCGTCGGTGCCAAGCTGGCCGCGCCCAATGAAACTATGGTTGCGATCACAAGCGCGATTTTGCGAAACATGGCATCCTCCTCAGACAGTCGGTCCTGATGACAGCGATCGAGGGCGGGCCGGGTTGCTGAAATCATAATCCTTGCAACGACCCAGACTACATTGGCCTCTGGTCCAATGTGTCGGCGCTATGGGTCTTGTTACGTTTTGGCACGAAAACGAAGGGAACTGGTTGGTTTCCGGCACTAAAAGCCTTGGACGGGCGGTCAACTAGGACTGGCAATTCGATTGTGAAGCAGGAGAGCTTGCATGGCGCATGTCCGAACAACTGCAACCGTGATACTCGCGCTTTCCATTGTGGCGATTTCGGCCCATCCCGGGACGGCAGCCTCTGCGAAATGCAATGCGGAATTGAGACAGTGCAATAGTCATTGCCGTCTCGTTTACGAGAGCAAGCGGGCGGATCGCGTTTGTCGAAATCGCTGCACAGACAATTTCTACGTCTGCAAGGCGAAACCAAGCTAATTCCTTGCAAATTTAACCAGGCGCCTTTTAGCCCCCCGCGCAATCGCAGTTCCTAGCTAAATTTCCGGCGCAGACCTGGTTTCCGCTCGCGTCCGGACAATAGCAGCGTGATCCAGGCGGTCGTTTCATTCTGTTCGCAAATCGTCAGAAGCGCGATCATGATGGGGACACCGATAAATGCCCCTGCAATGCCCCACAAGAAGCTCCAGAAAAATACCGCAAGCAGCACAATGAAAGGCGACATCGACAATGCAGCGCCCGCAATACGGGGCTCAAGATAACTTCCGATGAAGAATTGGATGAAATTCAGGATCGCGAACACGACAAAGCAAGCCTCCCACGATCCCGATTGGACGAGTACAAACAAGGTCGGAAACACGGTTGCAATAAGCGGCCCGAGGAACGGGATATAATTCAAGACAAAAGCAATCACGCCCCATGCTGTCGCCAACTCGATGCCGGCGACGAGCGCGAAGCTCCAGACCACGACGCCCGTCAACAGGCTCATCGTGGAGCGCACGATCATGTATTTTTGAAATTTATGTGCAATTTCCTCCGCGCTGACCAAAAGTGATCGTCGCAATGAAGGGCTATTCAGGCGCCCGATATTGTTTCGGGCAATATCGACCTCGAGCAACCCGAGCACAATAAATGCGAAAGCAATAACAAAAAACGACACAATTCCGTAGCCCCGGCCGCCAACCTCCCGAACAGCGCCGGTGATCCATCCCGGGCTATAGTTATCGGCCACAAGAGTAGAGATTGATACGCCGTGGCCATCAAGCCATTCGCTGGCCTGCGAATAGAGTGTGTGAAGACGTTCGGTGTTGTTGATCAGCCATTGCACAACCAGCCCAAATCCCCAGACCACCAAAAATACCAGGATGGCAAGGATGGCAATGGTCACAACAATCGTGACAGCAACCGCCAGCAGCGTTGGAAGTTTCTTCTGTAATGCGCTCTGAAGCGGCCATGCTATGGCCACCGTGAAAATGGCGAACGTCACCGGTGCGGTGATGGCGCGTGAAAAATATAGAGCCGCCAGAATGATCACAGACGTCGTGAGCAATAGTGATGTTCGTATAACGCTGTCGTGCTTCATCGACCGTCAGCGCTCCTTACGCGCTATTGATCGTCGTAATCGTCGACTTGAGGAAATTCGAGTGACGGGAGCGTCGTGCGGAACAGGAGCCAGAGGCTGAATACGAGAACGATAACTTCCACATACGTCGTGAGAAGCAGGGCTAAAAGGCCTGCGATGTCGGCTGCCGATACCCAGCTCGCGGGCCCCTCTGTTGTCTGCACGACCTGGATGCCGGCCTGCGGTGCGCGAAGAAAGTAGATCAGGAGCTGTATGACTTCGAAAAGCATGACCAGCATCGACAAAATGATTCCGAAGGCGCTCGCCTTGACGCCGGTCCAAACCGTCTTCTGCACAGCCGATCTTGTTGGGCGACGCTCTGGGTCGGCGAGACGGATGGCAAGGCGGGTGTAACGAAAGGACCACAACGCCGTAAACGCGAGCACGAACAGGCCGGCCATCGAAAGATATTCGATCAAAGGGAAACCCGCGCGTGTACCGGGCGCAGGGTTACGGCCAAACGCAAGCGCGTAGATGGTGAGCGCTAACGGGACCAAACCGATCGCAATCTGCATCCAGAAGCCGAGCCATCCCAGGCTTGAAAATGCCTGGGAAAGCGCATCATTTCGCGACGGCCAGAGGGCTTTTCGAAATATTCGAAACACGTCTGAATGGCCTCAATCTGCGTTCCTCGCTATGTTACAGAATAGCGTATCCACGTGCCGTTGGCCTTTGGGGCAATCGTTTTCGACCGATGATTGCCGTTAGTGTGTCGGCCCGGGTTTCAGGTGGGGAGGGTGCAGGTGACTGAGCCGGGTCTAGGACGATCAGAAGACCGTAATCGTTCGAGACAATGGGTGAAATACGCAATTACCTTGCTTTTGCTCGCTGCCGTTGTCCTGACAGCAGCGTTGTCATCCCGGTCGCGTGACGCGTGGTGGGAAAAATATCTGAGCTACATCATAAGATCTTAGTCGCAGTTGGCGGGCCTATGGCGTTCAGTACGTCGAATCTGATTGGATAAGGCGTGCAGAATCTTGCCGAAAAAATAGGTGCACCGGCGTCAGGCCGTAGCTTCCTGGCCAGAGTTTTCAACTGGTTGGGCAGGGCGACTTGGGTTTTATGCGAAGTTTTGCTCATCGCCTGGTGCATCCTGGCCATTTATTATTCGAACCTTCCGTGGGCCAACGTGCGGCTTGCCCTGGCGGTTTGCTTTGCCGGCATCGCGATATGGGCAATTTGGTTGTCGCGACGGCGCCGGGCGCTCACGATCTTTGTCCTGCTGCTTATCGGCGTCGTTGCGTGGTGGATATCGATCCTTCCATCGCACCACCGGGACTGGCGGCCGGAAGTTGCCGTTATGCCGCGCGCAACGATCGAGGGCGATCGCGTGCGAATAACCGGAGTCCGGGATTTTGACTACCGCAGCCGGAATGATTTTACGGTTCGCTATCAAGAGCGTGAGGTGCAGCTGTCGCATCTGACGGGACTTGATTTTTTCGTGTCGTATTGGAGCGAGGGTCCGGTAGGCCACACGTTCGTTAGCTTCATCTTCGATAACGTCCCCCCATTGAGTATCTCCATAGAGACTCGACCGGAAGTGGGAGAGGGATTTGATCCTCTCGCTTCTCTCTTCAAGCAATTCGAGTTGATCTACGTAGTGGGAAATGAACGCGACCTAGTCCGCGTGCGCACCAACTATCGCAAGGAGACGGTGTATCTCTATCACCTCAACACACCGGTCGAGAGCGTTCGCAGATTGCTATTGATATATCTTGACCGGATTAACGAACTTGCGGATCGCCCTGAATTCTACCACCTGCTGACCAATAGCTGCACGATCAATATCATCCGTTATGCGAATGCCGCCGGTCGAAACGGCTCGTTTAACTTCCGTCATCTGCTCAATGGGTTTATCGACAGCTATCTTTATCACTCCGGCCGGGTGAATACGGCGTTGCCGTTCGAGGAATTGCGACGACGCTCCCTCATTAATGAAGTTGCGCAGGCGGCCGATAACGCGCCTGATTTTTCGGATCGCATTCGCGCGGCGCTGCCGCCCGCTCGTTGAGGTATAGTTGGCGGCTGTTGTTGTGAGGCGGGTTGAATGATGCTCGAAAATCCCAGAAACGGCCGCCGCGTGCTTGCATTCCTTGCGTTGATGGCGGCTTCGCTCGTTGGGCTGCTGTTATTGCCGCCGATCAGCCAGGATCAGCGCTATCATGACTTCGCTGATCAACGAACCATCCTTGGCATCCCGCATTTCTGGAATGTCGTCTCCAATTTACCGTTCATTGTGATCGGAGTGGCGGGGATGCGGCGCTCTCATCGCGATCCTGCGATTTTCGTGCTGTTTTTGGCAATACTGATGACGGGATTCGGTTCGTCCTACTACCATCTTGATCCAAACGATCGGACGCTGTTCTGGGACAGGCTGCCAATGTCGATTGGCTTTATGGCCATTCTTGCGCTCGCAATCGGGGAACGGCTTGATGCGAAGGCAGGAGCCATATTGCTGTGGCCCTTAATCGCCATTGGCGTGTTCAGCCTTTTGCTGTGGCGCTGGAACGGAGATCTTCGGCTTTATGGCTGGGTCCAATTCTTTCCCGGCGCCGCGCTGCTGCTGCTGTTTCTTCTCTTTCCTCCCGAATATACCGGCACATCTTATTGGGTGATTGCCGCGGCCTTCTATGCTCTCGCAAAACTCCTCGAGTTTTATGACAGTACGATTTACTCAGCCGGCTCCATTTTGAGTGGGCATACGTTGAAACATCTTGCGGCGGCCGCTGCCTGCTTTGCAGTGCTCAGGTATTTCCGGGAGCGGCAGCCAATCCGAAAGGCACCGGAGCTTGGGCGCACTGGCGACAAGTAGGGTTCATTTCTGCGGACGCCAGAAGGGAGTATGCGGTAACGAAATGTCTTCAGCCGAAAACTGCAATTGGATCTTCGGTACGTTGATTTCCCTGTCGACGAGTCCTAGCATTTCTATTGGTTGAATGCACACAGTCATGGTCATCGACGATGGCAGCAAAGCTCCGCCGATTGATGTTACCTGGTGGCTCTATCGTATTGGCGGCGCTTCTCACTTTTCTTTGGTTCGCGGCAAATTCTTCTGTTGCACTTGAAGCACTGGCGACTGGCGCATTGATATCGGCGAGCCTCGCCTACTTATTCACGCGCAAGCCCGGCGCGTGGCGCGATATCCGCTTCTCGCCCAAACGGGCCTATCATTTCCTGCTCTATACCGGTGTTTTCGTGGTCGAGCTCGTGCGCGCGAATATCAACATGATGCGCTATGTTTTTGCGCCGCGTATCGAAATCAAACCCGGCATTGTGCGGATCAAGACCAAACTCAAGACGCCGGTGGGGCGGTTGGCCCTTGCGAACTCCATTGCCCTTACGCCTGGATCGCTGGTGATCGACATCGAGGGCGAAGACCTGTTCGTCCACTGGCTCGACGTCAAGACGACGGATACGGACGAAGCAACTCGCGCGATTGCGGGTGCGTTCGAAGAGCACTTGGGGAAAACATTTGGCTGAAACAATCCTCATCGTTGCAGCTGTTCTTATCTTTGTCGGCGTCGCTTTCGGCGTGCTGCGGCTGATTATCGGTCGGACCGTGGTCGACCGAGTTGCGGCCGTCGACATGCTGACTGTCGTGTCAATTTCCCTGATTGCGCTTTATGCGCATATCGGTGGCCGCGCCATCTACCTGGATGTCGCGTTGGTGTACGGCGTTTTGAGTTTTTTGGCGGTTCTCGCGATCGCCCGCTATCTCGAGCAAGGTCTCTGACAAACATGCTTGATCTCTTCGTCTACCTGCTGTGCGGCAGCATTCTGGTGAGTGGCCTGCTGGCCATCCGTCTCGACAATACCCTCGCTGCGGCCGTTAGCGCCGGGCTCGCCAGTCTATTTGCCGCGGTCTGCTACGTCTTGCTGGGTGCGCCCGATGTCGCAATGACGGAGGCGTCGATCGGCTCGGGCCTGTCGATTCTCATTTTTCTTTATGCGATCCGCAGGACAACAGAGAAAGCACCATGATGGAGCTGATCGGAAGCATCATGGTGCTGCTTGGCGCGATTTTTCACTTTTCAGCCGGGCTCGGAATGCTGCGAATGCCCGATGCCTATACACGCATGCAAGCCGGCACCAAGGCCTGCACGCTGGGCAATACCCTCGTTCTCTCAGGCTTGGCGATCTACCACCCGGGGTGGGGGCTGAAGCTGTTGATTATTGTCTATTTCGTCCTGATGACAAATCCCATTTCTTCGCACGCGCTGGCCCGGGCAGCGTATGCAATCAAGATTCCAATGGCAGGCAACACCGGCATTGATGCGCTGCGCGCGGTACGACGAAAATCTGGAGGCCGCAGATGAGTCAGCGCATCTTCGTTGCCATCGTCGTAGGTTTGTTCGGACTTGTGTTTGCAAGCCTCGCAGTCTCCTACACCGAGCAGCACGCACTGCGACCCTTAGCGGAAAGCTATGTGAATCTTGTCCCGCACGAGCTTGGCGCGCCGAACGTCATTACCGGAATTCTTTTGACCTACCGCGGCTTCGACACGCTCGGAGAGGTCGCTGTTCTGTTTATGGTGGCGGCGAGCGTCGGCCTCGTGCTGGGTACGCGGCGCGCGGCGCGCAAAACGTCAACTACGGATCGTCGCAGCGAGACCCGGCCGTCGTCGGAAATCGTGCGAACTGGAGCCGAAATTCTGGTTCCGCTCATTTGCATTTTCGCGGCCTATATCATCATGAATGGCCACCTATCAGCGGGTGGTGGCTTTCAGGGCGGTGCCGTGATCGCTTCGGGCGTTTTGCTGACACTTCTGGCTTTCCCGCACTATCAGCCCAATCTCGAATTCCTCAGCATTACGGAATCCGTCGCCGGCGCTCTCTTCGTGCTTGCCGGAATCGCGGGGCTTATCGTGGCCGGTGGCTTTCTCGATAACCGCATACTTCCGCTTGGGCAGTTTGGCGCGTTCTTTAGCGCCGGCGCCATCCCCCTTTTATCCGTATTGCTCGGCATCAAGGTCGGCTGCGAATTGAGCGTCATCCTCGAACGATTTCGTCCGAAAAATCTGTAAGGACGAGCTGATGATTTCGCACATCGTTCTGGTGACGGGCCTCTTGCTGATCCTCATCGGTTTTTGGGGCTTGCTCACTCACCGCAACATCTTGCGGATTATTGTCAGCTTCTCACTGGTGGGCACCGGCACCCACGTTGTAGCCGTCGCAATTGGCTATGTCAGAAACGGCACAGCTCCAATCATTGATCAGACTCTGGATGCATCGCAGGCCGTGTCGCGCGTTGTCGACCCGATACCATCGGCGCTTGTCGTAACTGCTATCGTGATAGGCATGGCTGTAACAGCAGTCATGCTTGCCTTTGCAATCCGACTTTACGACTCCAAGAAGACGCTCTCGATCGACGCCTTCACGGATTCAAAATGGTGACCGGTCTTCTCCATCCCCTGAACATCTTTATTTTGGGCCTGGGCGCCGGATTTCTGATTCCATTGTTCTATCGCCTCGGCAGTACCTGGGTGGCAGCCGTCTTTGTTCTTTCACTCGCGGCTATGACCTTGATCTCGGGGCATGCCGTGATGACGCTTTTGCATGGCGCGGCGCCGATCGAAATTCTAACGGGCGGCAGTAAACCTCCCTATGCGATTAACCTGCGCATGGGTCTCAGCGAAGGTATGGTCGCGTTTTGCATCAACCTGACGGCGCTGTTCGGCGCGGCTTATGTCGTCCGGGAAAAATACAGCGTGTTGCTGCTTTACCTGCTGCTCGTCATGGGCATCCAGGGCATGGTGATGACCCGTGATCTCTTTAATCTCTTCGTGTTTCTCGAGATTGTCTCCATCGCGACGTACGGCCTGCTGGGATTGCGCGATACGCCGGCCGCGTTATCCGCGACATTTAAATTTATTATGGCCACGGTGCTGGCATCGACATTTTTCCTGGTCGGCACCGTACTGCTTTATGCCGCTACGGGTCTCCTGAACATCGACGACCTGCTCGCAAATCGCGGCGCGATTTCCGGCCCGGTCGGCTTTGCTGCAATCGTGTTTCTCCTGGCCAGCCTGTTGTTGGAGCTGAAACCGTTTCCGGCAAACGGATGGGGCCTCGACGTCTATGAAACGTCGCGGTGCGACGTTGCCGCGATCATCTCGGGGGGCGTTTCCGCTGGCGTTTTCTATGCGCTTTTCAAACTGCTTCCGCTATTCGAAGATCAGCTTGAGGTCATCGCCGCGCTCGGCGCGGTGACGTTTGTTATGTCGAACCTCATTGGTCTCCGGCAGACGAAAGCGCAACGCCTCCTTGGCTATTCCTCCGTCGGCCAGGTCGCGCTGCTCACCATTGCTGCTTGCTTGCTCTACCGGTCGGGTACGAAAGATGTGTTTTTCCTCGTGGCTGGCGGCCTTTTTGCCAATCACTTGTTCGCCAAAGTGGGCCTCTTTTGGCTGGCCGGCTATGTCGGGAAGGAACGTTTGCAGGACTGGTCGATTCTAGTTGGAAAACCTGTCGCATTGTTTTTGTTTGGAACGCTCATCGCCGCAATTTCCGGTCTTCCGCCATTCCCCGGGTTCTGGGCGAAGTGGCAACTTGTCATGACCTTGGCGTCCGCCGAACGCTATGTGTGGATTGCCGTCATCCTTGTGGGCTCGCTTCTGGAATCGGCCTACATGTTTCACTGGCTTGGCCGAACCCTGCACCTGGCCGCCGCGACGGACAGGACCCGTCGCAGACAGGCGGATCTTCTTCCGGTTGCCGCGATGGCCTTGTTGCTCGCGGTCAGCGGCTATGTCGCTGCTGACGTTGCCGGTCTTACCGCGCACTGGATGTATTTGCCGATCCTTGCGGGACTCGCGGTGTGGCTGCTCAGCCCGTTGCCTGGCCAGGTACAAGGTTTGATTGCGCTCGTTTTGGTCCTCGCGGGAAGCGTTTGGCTCATTTCCGATTTGTCTGGGCTCAATTCCCTGTTTGCTGTTGTCCTGGTTGCCGGCGGCCTTGTTATTTCGATTGCCGGTCTCTATCGCGCCGACCGACGTCCGGGTTTCTATCCCTTTCTGACCGTCCTGCTGCTTTCATTGGCCGCGCTGCCGCGCGCGGTTACCAGCCTCGAGTTCATTTTTGTGTGGGAGCTGGTCACGCTGTCGTCCTATTTCCTGGTTCTACAAAGAGCCGAAGCAGTGCGGCACGCGCTTCAATATCTGCTGTTCTCGCTTGTCGCGGCTTTTTTCCTGCTATGTGGATTCGCGGTGCTGCAAGCGCAGACCGGCAGTCAGTCCCTTTCGGCCTTGCGCCTGGCAGGTCCGGATAGCGCGGTGGTATTTGTACTGCTCGCGATCGGAATGCTCATCAAGGCTGGGGCTGTCGGCGTTCATGTCTGGCTGCCGGACACCTATGCCGAGGCCGATGATGATGTGTCAGCACTGCTCTCGGCGGTGATCAGCAAAGTAGCGATCTTTGGATTGTTGCTGGTCGCCTATGTGGCGGTTCGTTCCGAGGTAAGCCTGAATCTTGCTCATCTTCTCGGGTGGGTCGGCATGCTGACAACATTGGTCGGCGCCATGCTGGCGGTTAGCCAAAACGATATGAAGCGCATGCTGGCTTATTCCAGCATGAGTTCAGCTCGGCTACATCGTCGCGGCGATTTCGCTGATGAGCCATCTTGGATGGGTCACCGCGCTGTATCTTGTCGCCAATCATCTCATGGTGAAGGGCATACTGTTCCTCGTTGTTGCGGGACTCATAGTTCGGACAGGCACGCGCAATTTCGACGATCTGGGTGGCCTCGCTCGCGTTATGCCATTCACGTTCGCGTCGGCCACCATTGCCATTGTTGCGATGTCGGGCCTGCCGCCGCTTGCCGGCTTCGGCGGCAAATGGCTGCTATTGAGCGCGATGATGGAAAAAGGCTGGTACGGACCGGCCGTGATGACGCTGCTGGCGACCTTTGTCGGCTTTCTCTACATGGAGCATTTTATCCATGCGATCTTTTTCGGGCGTTGCAATGCGAAGCATCGCCATTTGACCGAAGCGCCACTTGCCTTGCTCATACCGCAGTATCTTCTGGTCGCGGGCATTCTGGTGATGTCGTTTTTTCCGAAACTTTTGATTGAGCCGGTTTCTCAGGCGATTGATCCGCAATTTGCGTCAACGCTGGTGTGGCAAGGCATGTCGTTGGAGATGATTTATGGCTATTGGAATCCGCTCCCGGTCATGATGTTTGCGGTGATCGTTTCCGCCGTGTTGTTTGGATTGTTCTGGTTGGTGCGGAATGCTGGTTGGATGCGGCCCGGAGCCGCGCGCGCTGGCTTGTACCGTTTCTTCATGGCTGTATTTACAGCCCTGACGCCGCCGGCGGCCACGGCATTCTGGGGTGGATTGGCAGATGCGACCACATCAGTCGGGCAACGCGCGCGGATGATCTACACCGGGAACGGCCAAGTCTACAATTTGTACATCTTGTACTATTTCATCTTTTTGTACGCCGTCGCCGGCGGCATCCGTTTTGCGCTAATCAACTAGCGGGCTTTACTTTTCCTGACAGGCCCGTTGCATCAGACCTCCTGCAGGAGGACGTCCAGGTCGACTGAGGACTGCTTGCCTATATTATCCGCCTGGGCGCTCAGAAATGTCTCAGCGGCGCGCCTGCCTTCATCCCGCAGCATGCATAGAAAATCCCACTCGGCATTTAATTTGGAAGACGCTCCAAGCGTGGCAAGGAGTGGGCTTGCAATGAGATGAATGCGCATGTGTGCCCACAGTGCTCCCTCACTGGTTCCGGGATCCACGACTTTTCGCAGCAGTGCGATCATTCGCAGTTCTTTCAATAGTGCAGAGTTGAACGAGACTTCGTTCAATCGGTCGAGGATGTCGCGCGCAGAACGCGGGGTCCCCGGGCGTTCAACAGGGTTGACCGCGACAAGGAGTGTGTCTTGCGATTTGCACTCGCGTACGAGCGGGGTAATCGTCGGATTGCCGGTGTAGCCGCCATCCCAGTAGGGCTCGCCTTCGATTTCGATCGCCTGGAACACCGTTGGCAAGCAGGCGGAAGCGAGGAGCACTTCGGGCGTAATCTCCGCGTTGCGGAATACACGGCCGCGACCCGTTCGAACGTTGGTGGCGGTTATAAACAATCGAATCGGGGCCTGCGCGACCTGACTAAAGTCGACACATTCGGCGAGGATATCGCGCAGGGGATTGGCGCCCTGCTGCCCAAAATCGTAAGGCGAGAAAACACGGCTCGCCAGATCGAAGGCCAGGTAGAATGGTGATGCATCCAATGTCCACCGGCCCAGCAGAATATCCAGCGGGCTTCGGCGGAGAGGACTGAATTGCGCGGAGTGCGAAACACGTTTCCAGAAGGCGTCAAGCGCTGCCCTGGCGCCTTCGGGCCCGCCCGCTGCATAGCCAGCGACCAACACGGCACCATTCATCGCTCCGGCGGAAGTACCCGAAATTCCATCAATGCGTAGCCACGGCTCCTCCAGGAGACGATCAAGCACGCCCCAGGTGAACGCACCGTGGGAGCCGCCACCCTGCAAGGCAAGGTCCACCAGCACTGGATCTCGGGCAATTCTCGGTTGCTTCGCCATGGCATTTCACTTTCAAGCCCATTTGCTGACGGCGGCGCGCGTTCACTCGCGGTTGCGGCCTACGCCGCCGACCGACCTTCCATTCCGCCGAACCAGGTCACATACAACGTCGGCAAAAAGACGAGCGTGAGGATTGTCCCAACAAGCAATCCTCCCATGATCGCGAAAGCCATCGGTCCCCAAAAGACTGTCGGGGCGATTGGAATCATGCCGAGAACCGTAGAGATCGCCGTCAACATGATGGGGCGGAAACGTGTGCTGCTCGCGTCGACCGTTGCCTGCCAGACGTCTTTGCCCTGACTTCGTTCAGATTCGATTTGGTCAATAAGAATCACGGCGTTCTTGGTGATCATGCCCAGCAGCGCCAGGATTCCGAGGATGGCGACGAATTCAAGTGGCTTTCCGGACAGCAGCAGCGCGCCGACGACGCCGATAAGTCCCAGCGGCCCGACGCTGAGGACAATGAATAGACGCGAAAAGCTCCGCAGCTGGACCATCAGAACAGTAAACATGATCATCAGCATCGCCGGCACGACGGCGATCACCGAGGCCTGTGCCTTGGCACTATCCTCCACTGTTCCTCCAGCGACGATCCGATAGGGCTGCGGCAGGGTTTTGGCCAGGTCAGTGACCGACGGCGTCAGTGCATCAACGACACCCGCCGGCAGCATACCCGCTCTGACATCGGCCTGGACTGTCAAGGTCGGAACGCGGTCGCGGCGCCAGACCAATGGTTGTTCCTGGTCGTAGGTAAACGAAGCAAACTGGCTCAACGGGACCGTTCGTCCATTCGGCAGGGGAACTTGAATCGACCGCAATGTATCAAGCGACACACGTTCCTCGTCGGTTGCGCGCACGACAACATCAACAAGGTATATGTCATCGCGAACTTGCGTAATTGCGGTGCCTGAGATGACCGTATTGAGCACGCTCGCGAGGGCCTGCGAGCTTAACCCAAGCCGGCGCGCCTCGTTCTGGTCGATCTGGATGCGAACCTGCCGGGCCGGCTCGAACCAGTCGAAATTGATGTGCGCGACGTTCGGGTTTGCCGCAATGACCTGCGCCAGCCTCAGCGCGATGTCGCGCACCTTCGAAATCTCCGGGCCGCTGATGCGGTACTGGAGTGGCCACCCGACGGGAGGGCCCAACTCCAGCGTTGAGACACGGCTTGTAAGACTCGGGAACTCATTGGCCAGCACATCCTCGAGTTTCTTTTGCAAGCGGTTGCGCGCGGGCACATCCTTGGCCACCACGACAGCCTGGCTGAAAAAATTATTCGGAAGTTGCACGCTGAGCGGCAGATAGAACCGGATCGCCCCGCGGCCTACGTTGGTGCTCCAGCGCGCGACATCCGTATCGTCCTTAAGGACCTCGTCGATGCGTCGCGCCACGGTCTCGCTGGCAAAGATCGATGCATTCTGCGGCAGCGTCAGGTCGACGAGCAGTTCGGGCCGGTCCGAGGATGGAAAGAACTGGTTGGGAATGAGCCGCATTGCGAATATCGAGCCGATAAACAGCGCGAGCGTGACGGCGAGAGTCAGCCATTTGGCCCGGAGGGCCCAGGTGAGAAACGAGCGGTAGGTGCGGAAAACCCAACCAGGCTCGCTCGACTTTGCCGCTTTTGGCGGTTTCAGAATTGCGACGCCCAGCAGCGGCGCAAACAGAACGGCGACGAACCAGGAGGCAATCAGCGCGATGGCGACAACGGCAAAAAGCGAGAACGTATATTCACCGGCGCCACTAGCGGCAAAGCCCACGGGTACGAATCCTGCAATTGTCACCAACGTTCCGGCAAGCATTGCAAAAGCATAGGTGCGGAAGGCAAATGTTGCGGCTTCTACCTTGTCGTCGCCCGCTGCCAGGCGCGTGAGCATGGCATCGGTGGTTGTCATGGCATCGTCGACCATCAACGCCAGCGCAATGATGAGCGCGCCTAATGAGATGCGTTGCATGTCGATGTGAGACAGCAACATGATCGAAAAAACTACGACAAGCGTGAGGGGAATGGCCGAGGCGATCACAAAACCAGGGCGAATACCCAAGCTTATAAAGCTGGCAGCCAGGATGATTGCGACCGCTTGCCATAGCGACGTCATGAATTCGGAAATCGCGACGTCGACCGTCGCGGCCTGATCGGCCACCAGTTGTGGCTCTATGCCCAGTGGCAAATCCACCGTCGCTTCGGCAAGAGCCGTCTTGACGTTCTTGCCGAGGGCCAGGATGTCGCCGCCGTCGCGCATCGCGATTGCCAGGCCGATGGCGGGCTGTCCGTTGACGCGAAACAACGGCTGGGGTGGATCGGCGAAACCGCGTCGAATCTGCGCAATGTCGCTCAGGCGCAGCATGCGCCCGCCAACCGCAAAATTGACGTTAGCCACATCCTGTTCGGATCGGAATGCTCCCGACACACGTATCGACAGTGCTTCGTTACCGGTTTGTATGGTGCCGGCCGGCTGAACGACGTTCTGCGCCTGGAGTGCGGCGATCAGAGCCGAGCGGTCGATGCCAAGGTTGGCCAGTTGCTCCATCGAGAATTCGACAAAGATTCTCTCGTCCTGCGCACCCAGAATCTCGATTTTCGAGACGTCGGGCACGTGAAGCAGCTTCGAGCGCACGTCCTCGACATAGTCGCGGAGTTCTCGATGAGTGAAACCGTCAGCGGTGAAACCGTAGATGATGCCGAAGGTGTCGCCAAACTCATCATTGAATCCGGGTCCGACGACACCGATCGGCAGCGTATGACGCATGTCGCCAATGCTTTTACGGACATGATACCAGATGTCCGGTATCTTGTTCGCGCGAGTGCTGTCCTTGAGGTTGACGAAGATTGTGGTTACGCCGGCGCGTGTGAAACTGCGCAAAAAGTCAAGATTTGGGGTTTCCTGCAGCGTGCGCTCGAGTCGTTCGGTGACCTGCTTGAGCATGTCGTCAACGCTGGCGCCGGGCCACGCCGCCTGCACCACCATCGTTTTAATGACGAATGACGGGTCTTCATTGCGGCCGAGCCGCACGAAGGCGAAAAGCCCCGCCAACACCGCAATGATCATTAGGTAGATGGTCAGCGAGCGATTTTTGAGCGCCCATTCCGAAAGGTTGAAGCCCATATCACGGCTCCGACCCGAGCAGACGAATCTTTTGGCCAGGATGGAGGGCCTGCACACCTGCTGTGACAATGACTTCGCCGGTCGTCAGGCCGCCTGACACCGCCACCCGCGCCGGGTCATAACGCAATACGTCGACATTGCGGATCGACACGGTTTTGTTCGAAGGGTCGACGATCCACACAGCAGGCTGGCTGTTGATCTTCGTCAGCGCCGTTGCGGGGATATCGATCACCGGAACCGAATCGCCTTCCATGCGTCCCGTCACCGTCGCACCAAGCCGCATCGCGGGCGGAGGATCCTTCAAACCGACTTTGACCGCGAACGTCCGCGTCACCGGGTCGGCCTGGGGCGCAATTTCACGGACGCGGCCGATTGCCATTACCTTTGGATCGTCCGAGAGGCTCACGGTGATAATTGGATCGCTCGGCGCCGTCCGGATGACTTGTGCCGGAACGTCAAATACCGCATCGCGCCCGTCCCTGCGGGCAATCCGGACTATCATCTGACCTGCTTGTACGACTTCACCAGCGGCGGGGCCGACCGAGGTAACGACGCCCGGTGCATCCGCTTTGAGTTCGGTAAAACTAACAAGATCGTACGCGGTTTTCATTTGCGCTTCCGCGGCATCGACCTGGGATTCCGCGGTCTGCTGGGCCTGTTTTGCCTGGTCGTGGTTTGCGCGCGTGGTCCAGCCTTGCTTGAGCAAGGTATCTTGCCGCTCGAAGTGGTTGCGGGCTTGCGTCAGTTGCCCTTGCGAAGCCACGAGATTGGCCTGTGCCGCGCGCAGCGAGTTTCGCTCGTTTTGAGATTCCAGTCGCGCCACGACTTGTCCGGCTTCGATCCGATCCCCGAGCTTGCGGTCGTTCTCAAGCACACGGCCCGAGATGCGGAATGCAAGTGCGACCTCGTCCTCCGCCTCGATGCGGCCGGTTAAAGTAACAGCCGCGCCGGCTTCACGTTGCTCGATAGTTACGGTCCGAACCGGACGAGGCTGCGGTGCCGCAGTTTCTGTTTGCGGTGAACAGCTACAAAGAACCAGCGACACCGCCAACGCGCCTGCGGCAGCAAACATTTTCCTCGCGCGATCAATGTCGATATGCATGTCCAACTCTTCCCGTTGGATTTGAAAAATCACCAGGCAAATCAATGTTTCGCCTCGATGAACGGACGTTCGAGGTGGTCAGTCAGGTATCGCCTGCTGGGCATAAAGCAGCCTCGGCAGCGCAGATATGGGACTTCGGGCCAATAGGCCGCCTCTATATGTGATCGGTATACTTGTGCAACTTGGAGCAGTTGTCGCTCCGTTCGGTATTTGCTGAACTCCTCTCACGTCGTCAGCTGATCAGGGTCGATGGAGCTTGCACATGAAACGCGTGGTTGTAGCGACATTTGTTGCCCTTCTCGTTTTTGCTCCGGTCGCAGCGCTGGCCCATCCCGGGCATGATGGCACAGGCGGGCTAGCCCACGGCTTTACCCATCCATTCACCGGTATCGATCACGTGTTGGCTATGCTCGCCGTCGGCGTGCTCGCTGCACAATATGGTGGCCGCGCTTTGTGGCTGATGCCGATGAGCTTTCTGGTCGCTATGGGAGCCGCAGGCGCCATTGGCATGGCTGGAATTCCACTACAAATCGTGGAGGTCGGAATTGGGCTTTCCGTAGTCGTCCTCGGGCTGATGATCGCCTTTCAAATTAAAGCTCCAACGTTGGTGGCAACGGTGGCCGTCGGGTTTTTCGCACTATTCCACGGCTATGCGCACGGCTCCGAGCTGCCTAACGGTCAAGCAGGGCTGTCATTTGCCGCGGGCTTTCTCGTTGCAACGGCTTTGCTGCTGGGCGCGGGCGTGGGACTTGGACTGCTCTTGCAACGGCGGACTTTGCGCCGGCGTTTGTTTCAAGCCGGCGGTGGCGCAATGGCGCTGGCTGGCGTTGCAATGTTGGCGGGTGTCCTTTGATCAAGGGTCGATGAACAACGCCGTTTTCGGGTTGTGCGGAAGGAGGGACAAAAATGCAGCTAACTCCGAGAGAGTTTGACAAGCTGCTCATCTACATGATGGCCGAGGTTGCGTTGAAACGAAAAACAAAAGGCCTCAAACTTAATTATCCTGAAGCTGTTGCCATCATCTCGGCGGTCGCACTCGATGGTGCACGAGCGGGAAAAACCATCGAAGAAGTTACCAAGGACGCGCGTACTGCACTGACCAAGAACGACGTCATGGACGGCGTCGCGGACCTGGTGCCCATGGTGCAAGTCGAGGCGGTGTTCACCGACGGCAGCCGACTGGTGACCGTTCACACTCCGATACAGTAGCGCGCGACTGGAGGTTGAGATGGCGAAGGCCAAGACGTTTCCAACCCTTGCTTCAAACGTCGACCCGGCGTCGGAGGACGTGCCTCTCGGTGGTTATGTTTGCAGCCCGGACCCAGTCACTTTCGATGAAAAAAAACAGGTGACGAAGTTGTCCGTGCGCAATACCGGCGACCGTCCGGTGCAGATCGGCTCGCATTTTCATTTTTTTGAAGTTAACCGCGCTCTGGAGTTCGACCGGGCGGCAGCGTTTGGCCTTCACCTCAACATTCCGTCGTCGACCGCCATGCGGTTCGAGCCGGGCGACGAACGCGAGGTCGCTTTGGTGCCGTTTGGTGGAAAGCGAGCGGTTTACGGATTCAATAACCTCGTCGACGGCCCGACGGCGGGTAAGGATGCCGCCGCTCGGAAGTCCAAGGCGGTAAAATTGGCAAGTAAGCGTGGATTCCGTTCGGCTCGCTCGAAGTCCTGAACTGCTTGAAGCAGTGCTGTGTGAATTGAGGGACACCCCATGGCGACGATTTCGCGTAGTGAATACGTCAATTTGTTTGGCCCAACGGTCGGCGATCGCATTCGATTGGGCGATACCGGGTTGTTTGTCGAGATCGAACGCGACCTGCGCGGCCGGCTTGGCGACGAGATTGTGTTCGGGGGCGGCAAGAGCTTGCGCGAAGGCATGGGCATGGACAACCGGCTAACGCGCAAGGCCGGAGCGCCTGACCTTGTCATCACCAACGTGACAATCATCGATGCAGTTCAAGGCGTGGTAAAAGCTGACGTCGGCGTCAAGGACGGACTCATCTGCGCCATCGGCAAGTCCGGCAATCCGCAGACCATGGATGGTGTGACGCCCGGTTTGGAGCTTGGTCTCGCCACCGATGCGATTTCGGGCTCGCACTTGATTCTGACTGCGGCCGGTATCGACACGCATATCCACTTCATTTCGCCGCAGCAGGCAGAGGCAGCTTTATCCAACGGAACGACGACTTTGATTGGCGGGGGAACAGGCCCGTCAGATGGCTCCAACGCTACAACGGTCACACCGGGGCCCGGCAACATCGAAATGATGCTGAAATCTTTCGAGGGTTGGCCTGTCAACGTCGGTATCCTTGGCAAGGGACATGGGCACGGCAAGGCCGCGCTGGTGGAGCAAATCGAGGCTGGTGCGGTGGGCTTCAAATGTCACGAAGACTGGGGGACTACTCCGGCCGTGCTTCGCTCCGCGCTCACCGTGGCGGACGAGATGGACGTGCAGGTTTGCATCCATACCGACACACTAAACGAATCCGGATTTGTCGAAGACACGATCGATGCTTTCGAAGGACGAACTGTCCATTCATTCCACACCGAAGGTTCCGGAGGCGGGCACGCGCCCGACATCATCAGGATTTCCGCGCTGCCGAATGTTCTTCCGTCGTCGACTAATCCGACTCTTCCTTACGGCATCAATTCGCAGGCCGAACTCTACGACATGATCATGGTTTGCCACCATCTCAGTCCAGATATTCCGTCCGACGTTGCGTTCACTGAGAGCCGCATCCGGGCCGAGACCATCGCCGCCGAGAACGTTTTGCAGGATCTGGGCGTGATTTCGATGTTCTCGAGCGACTCGCAGGCCATGGGACGGATCGGGGAATGCTGGCTGCGCGCTATTCAGACTGCCGATGCCATGAAGACGGGCCGCGGCAAGCTGCCGGAGGATGCGCCAGGCAACGACAATTTCCGCGTGCTGCGCTACGTGGCGAAGATCACGATAAATCCCGCGATATCGCACGGTATTTCGAAAGTCCTTGGCTCGGTCGAGGTCGGAAAGATGGCGGACCTGGTCTTATGGGAGCCGGCGTTTTTCGGCGCCAAGCCCAAACTCATCATCAAGAATGGCCAAATCAGCTGGGGACTCATGGGCGACCCGAATGCGTCGCTGCCGACGCCGCAGCCGGTTTACTACCGGCCAATGTTCGGCGCATTCGGCGATGCGCTGTCAAGGAACTGCATTACCTTTGTCTCGGGCGCAGCGCACGCCGCCGGTATCCAGAAGCGCCTGGGGCTCAAGCGGAAAGTGATTCCCGTCAAGAATATCCGGAAGGTTCGCAAACGCGATATGATCCGCAACTCCGGCACTCCTGATATCAAGGTCGATCCGGAAACATTCGCTGTTACCGTCGATGGAATGCATGCGACGGTTCCGCCGTTAAAGGTGGTCCCGCTCAATCAGAAATATTTCTTTAGCTAGAAAGCAGCCATGGTCATCATTGAAACAGTTCTCGGCAACATCAACGATCGCGAATGGGCGGAGCGATTGTCCGGCGCCAGCGTCGATATTCTTGAACTGGATCAGTGGGAGGCACAGAAAAATCGCTTCCGGAAAAAGACCGCCAAAGGAACCGAGCTTGCCGTCGCGCTTGATCGTGGGACGGTCATGCGCGACGGAGACTTATTGGTCTGGGAAGCGAGCAAGGCAGCGGGCATCGCGGTACGGATACGCCTCCGCGAAGTCATGGTCGTCCATCTGGATGGCTTGGCACATCTCGCACCTGAGATCGCGATGCGCACCTGCCTGGAGCTAGGACACGCGCTCGGCAACCAGCACTGGCCCGCACTGATCAAAGGCGATCATGTCTATGTGCCACTAACCGTCGACCGCAAGGTCATGGCCTCCGTTATGAAAACGCATCGCTTCGAAGACATCCGTTATGAGTTTGTGCCGGGCAGCGAGGTCGTTCCCTATCTCGCGCCACATGAATCGCGCCGACTGTTCGGCGGTGCCGAAGGCCTCGTGCATACTCACGCGCATGAAACGTATGCCGAGCTCGATGCCGAAACGGGGCACGTGCACAGCCGCTCCCCAACGCGTCCCCACACGCATAATCATGGCCATTCTGGCGACCACACCCATTTCCATGGATCGCCGGTACATCTCGCAGATGACAATACAAAGTGATCGTGCCGGCACGTCGCGGACGGCGGCTCTTCTCGCGCGGATGTTGCAGTTCGGGGATTCGATGTTCCCGATCGGCGGGTTTTCGTTTTCATGTGGCCTGGAATCCGCAGTTCAAAAAGGCGTCGTCGTCGATACTGCAACGCTTGCGGCCTACGCGCGTACCGCCGTGGAACAGGCGGCGCGTGGCGACGGGATTGCCCTGATTGCCGCGCACAACGCCGCGACCACGGGTAACTTCGATACGCTTATCCAAATCGACAACGTCGTGTTCGCGCGCAAACTGTCTGAAGAAACACGGACAATGACCGTCCGCATGGGCAAGAAGTTCACCGAGATCGGGGTCCAAGTCATTGATCTTCCGTTGTTGCGGAGGTGGTGCGAATGCATCGAAGCCGGGACTACGCCCGGATGCTACCCGATATCGCTGGCGGTCAATTTCGCAGCGCAAAATCTTTCTGTAAGGGAGGCATTTGTTGTCCATCAATACGGGGTGGCGGCGATGATTCTCAGCGCGTCGCTGCGATTGATGAGGATCAGCCACATGGACACGCAACGCATTCTCTATGATCTCAATGCCCGTGTGGACGCGGACTACCAAATCGCTGTCAAAGCGCGCCTGTCGGACATGGCGGGCTATGCGCCCCTTACTGAAATCCTGGCCGCCGTTCACACCAAAGCGCACGTGCGGCTGTTCATGAGTTGAGCTGATTGGAAAATTGAATGTCGAAAAAGAAAATCGTGCGTATCGGGGTGGGCGGGCCGGTGGGCTCCGGAAAGACGGCAATCGTGGAGACTATCACGCCGCGGCTGCTCGATCTCGGCATAAAGATACTCATCATAACCAACGACGTCGTAACCACCGAGGATGCAAAACAAGTTCAGCGAACGCTCAAGGGCGTTCTGATTCAGGAGCGGATCCTTGGGGTTGAAACCGGCGCATGCCCGCACACGGCAGTGCGTGAGGACCCGAGTATGAACCTTGCGGCAGTCGAGGAGATGGAGGCACGTTTCCCCGACAGCGACGTCGTATTGATCGAGAGCGGCGGCGACAACCTCACGCTGACGTTCTCACCGGCGCTGGTAGATTATTTTATCTATGTGATTGACGTTGCGGCCGGGGACAAGATCCCGCGCAAGAACGGGCCGGGGATTACTCAATCCGACATCCTGGTCATCAACAAGACTGACCTCGCGCCGCACGTCGGTGCAAGCCTCGACGTCATGAAGCGTGATTCGCACCTTATGCGCGGCAGCAAGCCGTTCCTGTTCACAAATTGCAAGACCGGCGAGGGGATCCCCGCACTCGTCGATCTCATTGTGCAGGACTTGCTGTTCGATCTCGATGTGCCGCGACAGAGGTCGGCATGACGCTGTCGGTTGCTGCTCCGTGGGGTGCCGCCGAAGTGCTTGGTGCATCGGCCGCTGAGTTTGCGCCATTTCAGGACGAACCGGCGCAAATGAAAAGCGGTACAGTGGGCAAAACCGGCTTCTTGCGCCTCGGCTTCGAATTGCGCGGCAAGCAAACGATCCTCGCCGATCTTGACCGCCGCGCGCCGTACATGGCTCAACGCGCCATCTACTGTGACGACGGTGTACCGGGGCTTGCCCATGTATTCATGATCACCACAACCGGTTGTTTGTTGCAGGGTGATCGCCTTGCGCTTGAGATCGCGCTCGGGCCGCGCGCGCAGGCGCACGTGACCACGCAATCCGCGACCAAGATTCATACGATGGATGCCAACTATGTGGCGCAGACCCAGACGATAACGCTTGGCGAGGAATCCTATCTGGAGCTACTTCCTGATCCGCTGATTCCACACCGGCGAGCGCGCTTCCTTAGCGATACGCGGATTTGTGTTCCCGAATTCGGCGACGCTGCTCATGTCGGAAATCATTCAGGCGGGGCGGAAGCATCATCACCCGGACGAATGCTTTGGCGCCACGTTGTTGTCGATCGCTTCGACCGCCTCTCGCCCGGACGGTCGGCTGCTATTCACCGAAAAGCTTCTCATCGACCCGCAGCGATACTCAATGCGGCAGACCGGTGTGATGGACTCGTTCGATGTCTTCGGCAACGTGATCTTGTGCACGCCCAAAGACAAGGCCGAGTCCATTCATGCGCGCGTGCAGGCCGATGTCGACCTCGCGCGCGGTGTGGCCTGGGGCGCCTGCCGGCTACCCAACGATGCCGGCCTCATCTTCAAGGTCGTCGGCCGTGAGTGCGCGCAGGTCAAGGCGAAGATACGTGAATTCTGGGGTCTTGTTCGCAAGGAGGTGACAGGCGCCGACCTCCCGCAACCATATCTCTGGCGCTGAACGTAAAACGAGCACGAACACAATCGCCAAACTGAAGTTCGCCGCACGACAGGAGTCGGTCAATGAAGGAACTTTTGGCAGGCTGGGAAAAGTTATGTGTATCGTCTGCGAGGTCTGCGTTTTGTCGACATCAACCTGCGTGGCACAGGGCAGGTCATGCTTCAGGACAATCCACTCAGCGGCGCACTGTTTCTCGTTGCCATCGCCTGGGGCTCCTATGCCGCCGGCGCGCCACAGATTGCGATTGGAGGAGTCGTGGCGCTCGTCGCAGCAACGCTTACGGCATACTGGGTTCGCGCCGACAAAAAATCACTGGCGGAAGGTCTCTATGGCTTCAACGGTATTCTCGTGGGATTGGCGCTCTCCACATTTCTGGCGCCGGGTCCGCTGCTTTGGGCCTATGTGATACTTGGAGGCGCTGTTTCAACAATTGTCATGATGTGGACCGTCAAGCTGGTGACGCCATGGGGCGCCGCTTTGACCTTCCCATTTGTGATTACCACCTGGCTTCTTCTTCTGGCGACCTACGGATTTGCCGGGCTGACGGGCGCCGCATTGCCGGCCGCAAAGGTCATCGGGGCCTTCCAGGTTGTCGCCTCGGACCCTCTTCGGATCAACGATTTTGTGCAGGGTACATTGCACAGCATTTCGCAAGTGTTTCTGAAAGGAAACGGCTTGTCTGCGCTGCTGTTGCTGGTCGGATTGGCAGTCAATTCACTCGCAGCTGCCGCATTCGCATTTGCGGGCGCAATACTGGCCGTAATTGTCGCGCATCTTCTCGGAGCAGAGAGCGACTTGATCACCGGTGGACTGCTGGGCTTCAGTCCGGTGTTGACCGCCATTGCGCTCGGCACGGTATTTTACCGGCCGAGCTTTCGCGTCGCATTATACACTGCGCTGGGTACGGCGATGACGGTCGTCGCGCAAGCGGGACTGAATGTTGCGCTGACACCGTTCGCCATTCCGGCACTGACCGCACCGTTTGTGCTGGTGACCTGGATGTTTATGGCGCCGCGTGAGCACTTCGCATCGAGTGCAAAACGACGAAGCCGCAAGGCGGCGTAGGGAGGGCTAAGCTATGGGACTGATCGGAATATTGCTCGCGCTGGCCGTACTGATGTGGCTGGCCTACAGAGGCTGGAGCATTTTGCTGGTTGCGCCGCTAGCCGCGCTTGTGGCCGCAGCGATATCGCGCGAGCCGCTTCTCGCCCATTGGACGCAGACCTTTATGGCTGGGGCCGGCCGTTTTTTCGTACAGTGGTTACCGATGTTTCTGCTCGGCGGTTTGTTCGGGAAGCTCATGGATGATAGCGGATCGATCAGCTCGATCGCGCGTTTTTTGACCGAACGATTGGGTACTCGCAACACGATGCTCGCGGTCGTGCTTGCCTCGGCCCTCGTCACCTATGGTGGCGTCAGCGTCTTCGTTGCCTTTTTCGTGTTGGTGCCGATGGCACAGACGATGTTTAAGTCCGCCGATCTTCCGCGGCGGTTATTGCCCGCCACGATCGGTCTCGGCGCATTTACATTCACGATGTCTGCGCTTCCGGGCTCGCCGTCGGTCAATAACGCAATTCCAATGCCATACTTTGGAACAACGACATTTGCGGCTCCCGGTATCGGCATCATCGCGTCGTTGATTACCCTGGCGTTTGGATTGTGGTGGCTTCGTCGTGCCGAAGCGGCCGCGCGCAAGGCGGGCGAGGGCTTCGGCGGCGACGTGGACACTGCTCCCGTCATCGACGAAAAGGGCCGTGAGCATGCGACGGCGGCCGGCGAATTCGATCCGGCCGAGGCACAGCATGGCAAACACGCCAGCAGTGAGCCATCCTTCGCTTTGGCTGTGCTGCCGCTTTTTGTTGTCATCGTCGTAAACTTTCTGATGTCGTTGGTCGTGTTTCCGCGACTCGGTTCATATTTTGCATTTCTGGAAACGGAGGCGTGGGGGGAAACCTCGATTGGAGCGGTGGCGGGTCTGTGGTCGCTGCTCCTGGCGCTTGGGGCCGGGACCCTGGCCATCGTCATTATCAACTACAGTCGTTTGCCCTCTTTGCGCGAAAGCCTGGATGCCGGCGCCAACTCCGCGGCTTTGCCGATCCTGACCATCTCCAGCCTTGTCGGTTTTGGCGCTGTCGTTGCAGCTTTGCCGGCGTTTACAACGGTACGCGACGCAGTGTTATCCATTCCGGGAGGGCCACTGGTCTCGCTCACCGTTTCCATGAACGTTCTCGCCGGATTGACTGGCACGGCTTCCGGCGGAATGGCGATTGCACTCAATGCACTCGGCGACACTTTTCTGCGTCTCGGCGCTGAACACGGCGTCGATCCGGCTTTGATGCATCGCATAACCACGATCAGCGCCGGCACGCTCGACGCTCTTCCTCACAACGGTACAGTCCTGATGTTGCTTCAAATCAGCAAACTGACTCATAAGGAAAGCTACATGGACATGGTGATGACCGTGATCGTGAGTGTCATTATCTCGCTTATAGCGGTCATCGCACTCGGTTCAATGTTTGGATCGTTCTAATAGGCAACAGGGCAATCAAAAAAATCAGCCTTTGCCAACAAGAAAGGACCCGCGCCGTGACTGACGACTTAGAGTGGGACAACCTTGATCGCCGTCATTTCATGGCTGCGGCAATCGGGGCGTCGGCTGTTTTGGCGGCGGATGCCAATCAAACAACTGCGCAAGGCGCGGCTCAGACCACCAATCCTGGCGGGACTGTTTACACGGGAGACGTCATTGACGGGAGGAAGGTCATCAGTGCGCTAGACATCGACGACCTGGAACCCGGGAAACGGCACCATTTTTATTTTCAGGGCGCGCAGATGGCGACCGGACAACACTGGTATGTGTCGACCATAGTCGCCAAGGGCGCGAAACCGGGCAAGCGTATCGCCCTCGTCAGCGGCGTCCATGGCGATGAGATCAGTACGGTGCGTACGATACAGACTGTATTTGATCGCCTCAATCCGACGGACATGTCCGGCGCAGTATTTGCCATCCTCGATGTGTCGCGTCCGGCCATGGAAAGCATGACGCGTCGCTGGCCTAACTATGGGCGTGGCTTCGACCTCATTGACCTCAATCGTGAATGGCCGGGCAATGAGAATGGCTTTACGGCTCCGTCACGGCATGCCGGACTATTGTTCAACAGGTTACTCAGGCCGAATGCCAACTACGCAATTGATTTCCACACGTCGACAACTGGAATTGACATGACTTCACTTCATATCGCGAGGATGGATTTACCCGAAGTGCGTGCAATGGCGGAGCTGTTTCCCATCAAGCAGATTTTCGACAATCCCGCTTACCCGGGTATTTTGGCAAACGCATTCATTGATGCCGGCATTCCTTCGTTTACACCGGAAATTGGCGCGGCGCGGATTCTGGATCACGAGATGATTCCATTATTTGTGGAGGGAACGCTGAACGTGTTCAAGCACCATGGGATCATCGCCGGACCTGTGGGGCGAACGGGTAAGGACTCAAACCTTTTTGTCGGCAACAGTGCGCATGCTGTGCTCGCGACCCGGGGGGGATTCGTCGAGTTTCTGGTCAAACTGGACGACAAGGTTGACGCAGGACAAAAAGTTGCCATCCAGCGCAATACGTTCGGAGACGTTGTCGCAGAATACACCAGCGGCGTAGCGGGCAAGGTGGCGGCGTACCGCACCGACGTTACAACCGAGCCGGGCAACATGCTCATGACTATTTTATACAACCGCACCCCGGCTGACAGCATGGACCCGCTGACTGAATGAGACCCGTTTTTGGCTTCCAGGAGACGCATCGCTCGTCCCTCTGAATTCCACAGCAAAAAACGTGCGTTTGCATTACGAGGTCACGCGAGCCCGGTCGCGTGGCGATGAACTCATTTCCAGCGCCATTGCTCTTGTGTCCGGTCTCATAGAAACCGCGTTTATGGGGGTGCTGCCTCGCGCTTCCGATAAATTCGCGATCGCTAAGATCGCCATGTGACCCCGTCATTTTCACCGTACCGACGCTCGTGTCGATTGGCCCGTGGTCGATTATGACAACCTAAAGACTGTGGCATTCGAGCCATTTGCAGACGATGGTCGGCGTATTGGATTGGCGCTATATTATTTGGATCGAAGGGAAGGACGATGGCCAGCCTCGCCCCTGAAATTGCGATCACAAACGTGGCCCGCGCACCGCGCGGCGATTTTGCTAAAATCGTCCGAAATCCTTTTATTGTTGCAATCGCTTATTACCTCGGCGCTGAAGCCGCCTTTCTCGTCGGTACGCTTTCGGACAAGATATTCGCGCCATTCTGGCCTCCCAATGTCATTTTGTTCTGCGCGCTTCTGATAACTGCTCCCCGGCGTTGGTGGCTTTTGATTCTGGCGACATTGCCGGCACATGCTGCCGCTGAGCTGCGGATCGGTATGCCGATTCTCCAACTGCTCGTGGCCTTTGCAACGAATTGTTCAGTGGCGCTGGTCAACGCGCTGGCCGTTCAGCGCTTGTTGGTGGAGCCTCCGTGGTTCGGTAGCATTCGAAAGGCGACTACCTACGTCATTGTGACTGCGTTCCTGAGTCCTTCGCTCTGCGCACTCGGTGGCGCGTTCGTTCAAATTCTTGGTGGGGGCTCATTCGAACAATACGGTGTGTACTGGGCGCGCTGGTATGCATCGAATGCACTTGGCAGTCTCACGCTTGCTCCCATCGCGATGATCTGTCTTGAGGGAGTTAAAGTGCAGCTTGCGACGCCGGCCTTTCGCCATCTCGAGGCAGCCCTTGTCGTAGCAATTCTGGTCGTGGTTTCTGCTTTCGCTTTCGAGGATTTACCTGCCGTCGCGACCGGCTACGTGCCATCGCTGCTTTATTTGCCCCTGCCAATAATCATCTGGGCGGCCGTGCGTTTCGGCGCAAAAGGGGCGAGTGGGGCCGTTCTTGTCGTCAGTGTTGTGTTGATCTGGCGCACATTGAGCAGTCCGAGCCTCTTCGATGTTGGCAATCCCGAAGCCAACGTCTTTGCGATGCAGTTGTTTCTGATTGGATTGTCAGCGCCGATCCTTCTCCTTGGTGCGGCAATTGAAGAAGCGCGCCGCGCCGAGACGGCGATTCGCGAGCGGGAGGAACGAATTTCTTTTGCCGCCGAAACGTCCGGCGTCGGGCTATGGCAATATGAATTCGCGACCCATTCGCTCTGGGCCACTGAAAGCTGCCGTGCGCTGCTTGATCAGCCGGCCGAGACCACGCTGGACCTCGATGTTCTTCTCAGAAGGGCACATCCTAAGGATTATCATGCAGTAAACGCGGCGCTCAAAT
The DNA here is from genome assembly GCA_963819915.1 of uncultured Alphaproteobacteria bacterium. Taxonomy (GTDB): domain Bacteria; phylum Pseudomonadota; class Alphaproteobacteria; order Rhizobiales; family Xanthobacteraceae; genus Pseudolabrys. Next base: position 966,265 of record CAWFXX010000001.1, on the reverse strand, counting down.
CGGCTGTGCGCCGGGCCACTGCGCTGGAGATTGAATTTCGCGTTCAGATTGGACCAGAAGGAGAGTACCGCTGGCTTTCCGCCCGCGCACAACCCGTGTTCGACAAGGAAGGGATCCCAATCGCCATGACGGGCGTTTTTTCCGACGTCACCTCGCGCAAGGCCACGGAAGCAGAAGCTGACCTGCAGCGGCAGGAAATTGCGCATCTTATGCGCGTCTCTACATTGGGCGAACTTTCTGGTGGTTTAGCGCATGAATTAACGCAGCCACTGACGGCTATTCTTTCAAATGCCCAGGCCGGTAAGATCCTGCTGGATAAAGGCCACAAGCGCCTCACGGAGTTCGCCGAGATTTTCGATGATATCATTGCTGAGGATGTACGCGCCGGAGCCGTCATTCATCGCCTTCGCGGATTACTGCGAAAAGATGAAGTAAAAAATGAAGCGGTCGACATGATCGGGCTCGTATTGTCGACCCAGGCTCTCATGCATAGTGAGTGTGTTACCCGCGGGGTCGGTGTCAGCAACGATTTCGGAGCCAATGTCCCAACCGTACGCGGCGACGCTGTGCAATTGCAGCAAATACTGCTCAATATTTTTATGAACGCGATGGACGCAATGGAAAATGCTGCGGCGGAGCGGCGCACAATTTTTGTGGCTGTCGACAGGTCGGAGGACGGGGGTGTTGAGTTGCGTGTCGCTGACGGCGGTACAGGCCTGCCGCCATCGCACGAAAAAATCGTTTTTGAGCCCTTTTTTACGACGAAAAAACACGGCCTGGGTCTCGGACTCTCGATCTGCGCGTCACTCGCCAAACAGCATGGGGGAACGCTTTTGCTTCAAAACAACGTGAGTGTAGGGGCCACCGCGATATTGCGGTTTCCCCCGCCGGTGGGTTGAGTTAAAAATTTCATCTCGATGGGGGTGGCTTATGGCTGACGCACATTTCACGACTTTCCTCGTCGACGACGATCCGGCGGTTCTCAGATCGATTACGCGCCTGTTGAGCGCTGCCGGATATAAAACAAAATCATTTTCATCCCCGCAAAAGTTTTTGGTGGCCCATGACGCCTCAATTCCAGGATGTGCAATCATCGACCTTGCGATGTCGGAGCTCGACGGACTTGGTGTTCAGCAGGCATTGATCACGAGCGGGTCGAATCGGCCGATCATCTTTTTAACTGGGCGAGGGGATGTCTCGTCCACCGTCAAGGCAATGAAGGCCGGAGCTGTCGATTTCCTGACCAAGCCGGTCGAACGCAAAGCACTGTTTTCCGCCCTGGAGAGGGCTGCGGAATTGGATACCTTGTCGCGGCAGAAACGCCGCGAAACAGCATCAATTGGCGAGCGTCTTGGCACGCTGACGCACCGCGAACGGCAAGTCCTTGAACACGTGATTTCCGGGAGGCTCAATAAGCAGATTGCTGCGAGCCTCGGCACCGTCGAGAAAACAGTCAAGGTGCACCGCGGAAGGATGATGGCCAAGCTCGGCGTTCGGAGCGTGGCCGACCTCGTGCGCCTTGCTGAAAAGGCAGCAATTCAGCCAGCCCAAGCTGCCCCATTGACGTGAGGAAAGTCTAGGCCCTTCGGTCAACTCGACGTTTCGCAGCGTTTGGCGAGAATGCGTCGCATGCGGAAGGCGCCGATACGGGTAGCAATCGTGGATGACGAGCCCGCCGTTCGAACGGCGCTTGCCCGTCTCCTCGAGGCATCATCTTTCGAGCCCAAAACCTATGGCTCTGCCCGCGAATTCATTGACTCCATGAGTCGCGATATCCCTGACTGTCTAGTCGTGGACGTGCATATGCCGGATTTCACGGGCCTGGACTTGCAGCGTTATCTCAATCGCATCAACAAGAAAATTCCGACGATTGTTATAACGGCTTTCGACGATGCCGCGACTCGCGAACGGAGCACTGCGTCAGGGGCCAGTGCATTTCTGACAAAGCCACTGCATGGTCCGATACTGATAAAGGCTATCGAAGCAGCAACGATGAGGCCGGAAAGCGATCCGGTAAAATCCGACGATGAGCGATAACGATACTCTTGCGTCCGGGATGGATTTGTCCTTTGTCGGGATTCTGTATCACTATAGATTGCGGAAAAATGCCGTAGACGGACCAAGTGACTGAATAAGCTGAAAAATGCCTAAAACACTGTCCCACCGATTTTGCATCGCCCCGATGATGGACAGTGAAGCCCGGCGACAAAAAGCGTTGCAATTCTAGTTACTAGGGCAGGGACATTCCAGAGCTGTAGTACTGCTCGTAGTACTATGGCCAATCGAACCACGCGAGGTTCTGCACGCCCAAAGCGGATACTTTGATCATTGAAGCGCCTTGATGCGCGCATCGATCTCGATGGTTGCCCGGGTTCTCGTTGCAGCATCAGGCAACATCGATGCGTCGACGCGAAGCTTCCTAAGCACGCTCTGCATAGCTTCCTTATCGACCCACCGCGCCGAGAGCGCGTCGGCGGCCTGCTCGTATCGAGTTGCGCGACGATTTGTCAATTCGAATCGGGGATCGCGATGTCCAAGCACGAGGTGCGCCATTTCATGCCCAAGCACCGCCCGGAGCTCAACATCAGTGAATTCTTCAAGGACCAATTTTGTTAGGCCAACATAATAGTACTTTCCCAAGCGTCCGACCGTCGCGTTGAGATATGGCATGGAAATTTCGCAGACCACCACGGGCTGTCGAAAACCGCTCGTCGCAATAACAGCCGTCAATGCATTCGTCACGCGCGGATCGGTAATCTCAGTCCCCATGCTTTTGTCGTGCGCTCGAGCATATTGGCAGCGGTCCGCAGGTGCGGCAACTGTGCGGTAGCCTGGGATAGCGCACGCCACGAAACCAATCGCTGTGGCCGAGCAAAGCATGAGTCTTATTAGCTGCGTTCTCATTTTAGATTGCCCCTGATCGGCGACCCGACAGCCGTGCGCAAGCCTTACAAAATGCGAAGATGGTATTATCCATTTGACTGCGCGGGCAAGGGATGCGCAGTGCGGTCCTCTAAATCATTCATGTCCGGTTTCGGGCAAAGCGGTCATCACTGGCTATATATGCCATTGGCGCTTAGTGTGACGATGACTTCCAAATTATCTATCCAGCAGCTAACTTAGGCAGTGTCCGAAGGAACAATTCATGGAGACGAACCAAGGGCCTGTCGATCGGATCGTACGAAGCATTGTGGGTACAGCCCTGTTGGCGATCGTTGTTTTTTCGCTTGAGGGCCCAATTGCATTGGTTGAGGGCGCCATCGCTCTGGTTATCGGAGCGGTTGGAGCAGTTACCCTTCTGACAGGATTAATCGGTTGGTGCCCAACTTATGCACTACTGGGTATCAGTACCTGCAAAGACCGACCTGCTGCCCGTTAGTGGAATAAAATGCCGATAACCTGCGAACACGCAGAGCCCTTCGCTACCACATCAGTTCGAAAACGATTGGCCGCCTCGCTACCGGAACGTTACAGTCGCTATCGCGCGGCTGACTTTGTCCGGCGGCCATAATGTCACGGGGCCGGGTGCAGCGGCAGGGGTAGCGATATTGGTGCCCTGGCCGGGCAGGTTCAGGATTTGCTCGCCCGCCGCATTTGATACGCTCACAGCACCTTCGACAAGGAATACACCGAGCGACTGACCGTCGATTGGCCCGCCCCAGAATTCTGTCCCACGTATTCCGATGTTCGCGCTAGGTGTCGTTACGTTGACATCAGAATTTGCAAGCTTGGATACTTTGCCGGAGAGAAACCGGAAAGCGCCAACCACCCCGAACTTTATCGTTCCGCGGGCTGCGGCGGCGTTGAAGACGTACGTATCAAGTGTCAGTTTTGCGTTTTCACCGAGTGTCAAGCGTGTGTTGTCAGCGAAGGTAACTTCCAATCGCGCTGCTTCACCGGTCGACACAGCCTCGTTGAGAAAGACGGATGTGTTTAGGCCGAGCGGCCGTGTCGCGGCCCCGCGCGTTCCGCTTGCCTCACCCTGGATACGGCTAATTGAGCCGATTGCCTCCTGGGCCACAGCCTGATCGCCGGCGAAGCCAGATAGTAATATTACCGCAACGACCATCAGCCGATGAAACATGAGCCAACCCGTCTGAATGCAGTCACAGCAACCTTGGCACAACGCGAACGCGCGGCCAATGCCGGCGAAATGCCGGTTCGGTGACGAGGCACGAAAACTTTGCTGGTCTAGTGGGTCGCTCTTAGAACGTGCGCAGTCAGGGAGGAAATGCCGCTTCTGCGGTAGCGGTGGCGAGGACGTTGCCAGCGACATCAAGCGCCTGCACAGACCAACGATAATTGTGATGTTCGCCGCTCGGTGGACACGGGCCGGTATAGGTAACTGCGCCTCGTTCCACTACGTTTCCGGTATATGTCACGGTTGAGCCGCCGTGGTCGAACGACGGCATATTGAGATCAGTCATCATAAATCGCAATTGCCGTGTGTCGTCGGGCACGTTGTCGAGTTCGAAAGCAGGCGAGGTTGAAGCACACGCCGGGATGCCAGCCCACGAAAAGCGCACGGATAGCGACGACTTCTCACCGTCCGAAGTCGATTGCGATAATTCAAAATAGAGTCCGACCACGCAAAACGCGGTCAACAGAACTATCGCAAACCAGTATGTGGCTCTTCTCTCCATACCCGCCACTGTAGATCACCCTCGCTCTCAAAAATACACGCGTTCCTGGGCCTTTTCATTCACGAATGCTCGGATTTGGTTGATAAAAATCCGTGGCCGTGACGAGCCGATGGCGGTGGGCAGAGATCGACCCGCCTGCGAATCGTCGACCGGAACTGTAAGTCCCTTTGGCCCAAAGCGGAGAGGGGCCATTTTCTCAATACTGCAATGACGCGACTTTGAAGGGCGCAAACCCGAAGATCAGGTGCGTGGAGAGCTAATGGCCTACTTTGCGCTCCATCGGTACTCGGATGAGGCAGCGGAAAAAAACTGAAGGGGGTGTGAGCCCTGTCACAAACGCTCTTGCGCCGTGGGTGCATCGTTCGTGAGGGAAGGGCACTTGGATAGGAGCCTCACATGCGCAAAGCACTCAATATCGCTCTAGTTTTAAGTAGCATCTTCATCAAAGTAATGGCCGCACCGAGCAACACAGTGGCCGGGATGGACTCGCCGAAGAGTCAAATTGGCAGCGTCGTAACGACCTCTGGACTGCACGTGGCGCTGCCCGACAATATGATGCGTTTTCCATCGGATCTCGTGCCGCTTCCGTAATCGACACGGTGTTGGTAACTCAGGCCGATCCGAATAAACGGTTATGGAAATAAAGCCAGAAGGCTCGTCGAGGTGAATTGGCTTAAGCGCTATGTGACTTGCTGTTTGCCAAATAAGCGGGCGGCCCACCTTGCAAAGTTTTCGGTGTGAGCGGTCAATGCAGGACGATGAGGGTCAGCCGGTCGATGGCCTTCCGCGCATCCGTTTGTGCCTCCGCTCATAACGGAAGCATAGAGTTCTTCGAACGGAACGACCAATTCTCTATGGTTGTGCTCGTCCGATGGATTCCCTCCAAAGAGGCTTCCAGCCAACATTTCTTTCACTTTGTTTTTTTTCACTTTGCCCCGACTGCTTCAAGTCCACTAAACCGATGGACCCGCTACCCACGCTAATCCACCCACTTCCAAGCTCGCTGTGTTGGCCATCACAAAAATGTCGATTGCTTTTTTCGGTGCCATTACGGCGCAAGTCATTGATTCATTTGAAAAAAGAACTGAAATCGGATTATTGGGATTTTGGGGAACTAACTCGACCCTATTATCAGGTCTGGCCCATCAGTTCACAGACGGTGCAATCTCATTCGCACTTCTACCGCTCTTAGAAATTACGCTCGGACGTCAAGATATTCCGTGCGCCGAGTAGCAGGCATTCGAGCAATGAGTACAACGGGCTCGAGCGCTGATTTTTACGAAGGAGTGCCGACTTTTCGTGGAGGCGACCCCCGACGTCGCGCGCCCGGTTGCGAACCAATCATTGCGGCTGAAGTGGCCGCCCCCCGGCTGTGATCTTGAAGCGCGGGCGTCCCGGCGTGCGGACAAATCAATCCGCATTTGTAAAGCCAAAGTACTGGTGTGGACCTTTTTTATTTTGTCATCATGCGGGTTGGCCTACAGGTCGGCCGCTTCGTTCCAAAAAAGTATTCCGGTGAAGTCATCGAGAACTCGGATTTCCGAAAATTCGACGACTGTCTGCGTATGGTGCTTGATTGCTCACCGGAGTTGGCCACAAAAATTGAAAACTGTCTAAAGGCTGCAGCAGCCAAGGGAGTAGTTCGCTATGGCTCTCATTTGCAGCAGGCTGCGATGATGACTTGTTTCACCCCGTCGCCGTTGCATCCTGGCCACGTACATTTCATCGACGGGGCGCAGGGCGGTTACGCGCTCGCTGCCGCTGCCCTTAAACAGACGGACCCAACCCAATTTGTTTTGGTCTGACCAAAGATTGGTTGCTTGTCGTCGGTTGGACGAAATTGGATAATCGGCGTATGCTAACTGAAGGAGAGCCAACTCGGGCCGCGTTGGGCATTTACTGTGGCCGCTTCGAGGCTTTGACCGACATTTATTTGATCAAGGGATGACCGTTGTGGGAGTTCTTATTTGGATAGTTGTCATCGGCTTTGTGGCGGGGATTGTCGCCCGCTTGCTCATGCCCGGTCCCAGTACGCCAAAAGGCTTTTTCGTCACCACTGTCCTGGGAGTAGCTGGCGCATTGTTGGCTACCTTTGGAGGTCAACTTGTCGGTTTATATCGTCCCGGCGAGGGCGCCGGGTTTTTCGGGGCGACTGTTGGCGCGTTGATCATTCTGTTCGTTTGGCACCGGCTGGTCGCCTCCGGAACAATCCCGGACCACGGCCTCTGACCGCCAAACAGTCAGTTTTTCTGTTCAAGCCACCGAAAAAATCGTCCGTTCGCCACACCTCGCGTCAATGCAAGGTTATATTCCCGGAAAACAGCAGGTGAATGCCACCCGCCTTTAGGCCAGGTTCGAAGTGCGGTTTCGAGGCGTTCCAGATCGATTGCTTTGCGCGCCAGAGGAGATTTTGAGAGCTCGGCAACTTCGCGCGCGATTTCGTTTCGATGATTTTCGATTTTTTCGTACCAGTCCGGTGCTTGCAGACCGCTCAATCGGTTGGTCAAAACGGGTTCCGGCACCAACCCCCACATGGCGCGGCGAATCAATGATCGATCAATTCCTTCGGCAAGGTACTGCTCGGGAGGGACGCCGAAACAGAACGAAAGGACGTCGATATCCGCGGTCGGATCACGGACTTCAACGCCGGTGATGGCCTTTTCCGCCGCCTGCCAGTCACCAATGTAGTCAACTTGGGTAAGCGCTTTCGTGCGTTCGTCGCGTCGCATGCGATAGAGGAAATCATGTCCAACCCTTTTCGCGCGCGTCCCAATCGACATTGCCGCAGCAAAGTCGGCGCGAATTGGGGCATGGTCCTGCCAAGCAGCAATCCGGGTCGGACGACGGCGGCGATCCGCCCAATCGCCTATTGGCGTCGGCACCAGCGGCTCCAGCAAAAGCTTTCGCAGCGCGACCCAGCGTGAGTAGGGGCTGCTCCGATAAAACTGCCGCCACTGCCGATACGTTAAGAACAGCCTGCCGCGGAGCAGGTGGTTGGCCGTCTGCGACCAACCATTCCAGCTTATTGTGTGGTTTCCGTACAAGCCGCCGAGAAGCACGCGGCGCCCCTGCGAACGCGCGCGCTCAAGGAGTGCCAGCGTCCAACCCAGATTGCTCGGATTCCTCACCGGTCCGTCCAACGCGACGAAGAAACGCTCCAGTGCCGCGAAGTCATCGTGCTCGTCGTTATGCACATATTCGCTATCAATATTTCCTGCAATCTTCTGGATTGCCTTCACGTACGGAGTCTCGTCGGCGTAACAGCCGATTGGTACATTCCCGTTAAAATTGCGTCGTGGCACCCCGGTAAACGTGACGAGGCGCTGGCTTTTCTCTTTCAAAGCGCGGGCCGCAAGGACAGAGACCGACGACGAATCGAGGCCGCCGGTAAGAAGGCAACCGATCGGGTAGATGCTGCGCATTTGTCTGCGCACCGCCCGATCGAGATGCTCGCGCAACCCATCTGCGTAGGCTGCGTCAGAAGCGAGTCTGACCGGTTTGATTTGCGACGGTGACCAGTATCGATGCAACTTTAGCGGTGCGGCAGAATTTATTTGAAGGGTATGGGCCGGAGGAACTCGGAATACATTCCGATAGATTGTTGTGATGTGGTCGGCGTGATTGAGCACAAGGAAATCCGCAAGCTTCTCTTCGTAATACTCCCTTGGCACATCTTCTAGCGCAAATAGGCCTTTTGGCATGCTCGCGAATGCGAAAAATCTATCGCTCTCGTGCCACATCACGACGTTGAGGCCGAGGTGATCGCGCGCCAGCGTCAATGAGCGTCTGCGCGGATCCCAAATCGCCGCGACGAATGGACCACGCAAAATCGGCCAAATGTCATCACCAAGTTTTTCCCAAGCAAATAGTAGCAAGCGCGAGTCTGGCCACTCCATGGCTTCTCGCCGGTCAACCCCAAGCCGCGCGATGAGTTCATCACGGTTGTCGAGCCGCAAGTCAGCCGTGATGAGCATGCCGGCCGGGCTTTGGTGCGGCTGTTTGTCAAAACGGTCCTCTGGCGTCATCCGCATCAATGTGTGGACGAGCCCGACATTCTCGCCGACGGTAATGTCGGACCGATCAGGACCGTATTGACGGAGTGCATTTGCGGTACGTTCGAGTTCCCGCCGCGTCACGGGCTGGCCATCGAAACGTACAATTCCGGCAATTCCACTCATGAGAACGTCCACCTACACGGGGACTTCGCCGAACTGTTTGAGCCGCGTGAAGCGCGGAAGAGCGGGATCCAAGATCGCCCTCGTCTCGCCGAACTCGACCCAGGCGTGGGCGATTAGTTCTTGCCCATTACGCGCGACCCCAAGGCAAAGGCGGCTCGCAATGCCGCGCCGACGCAGCATGGCATGGATCGCAAGCGCGCGGGGCAGACAAAGCGCCCTCATCCGCGGATTATCGGCGACCTTTTCAACGGACCAATCTACCCAACGAGCTTCGCCAATTGCGAAGCGATTGACACGACGGGGCAGGCGATCAGCCCAGGAGAATATGCGAGATGCAGGCATGAAGCGCACGGCGAGCCGCGCTAAAATAAGCATAAGTGCCGCTTCGAAAAGATATCTGCGCTTGATCGTTTTTAATTTCATCGCGCGTCACTCGGACTAGATGACCCGTACAAGTCTATTCGTCACCAAAGTCTGCAGAAACGGCATCACATCGCCGGCCAGGGTTTCCGCATCAACATCGTGCAGTCGCGACAGTGAATGAAAAATTTCACCCACGCGGCACGGCACCGTGAGCATGCACCAAATTTCAGTGGCTACCCGGTTTAAATCGAAATAAGAACCGGCCCGCACACTCAAAATGACCATGCGATCGCCAACCTCGACCGCAGTAGGCTCATTTTCCTGTATCAGCATGCTATCAATCGTGACAGGCAAAGCTGCGGCGCTCCACTGCTAAGCGTTGATAACAAGACCTGACGGGCATTATCCACCAGCCGTGACCGCATTTGCCGCTGACGTATTTGTCTAGCCCACGCGATAGACTTCCAAGTGATGGCCCAGACCTGTCGGCCCGTTCCGGTTCGATGTATTGGCTCTATGTTTCAGAGCGTGCAGACAACGGCAAAGCCATCTCGAAAGAAAATCCGAGCTTCGTCGAAGGGAAAGTCGGCGGGGGTGGCTCCCGTAGATCTGGGCATGTAGCCACGTGGAGAGCCGATTTTGTTTCGGCGCCAATTTCTAATTGGGTCAGAGCCGGCGGCTCCCAAGCGCGCCGCGGGCTAACGGCGTCCTCGCGATCCTTGATTGGTCCCATGGCCGACCTCCAAACATTTCGGTCCCAAAGCGATCTCTATGGGATCGGGTCCACCATGGCAAGACGGCGGATAGCTAGGGGCGTGCTTCCCGCCCGTTCCCGTTAGAAGGATTGAGGCGATTGCCCCTTTTGCTCCAGCGCAATCATTTGAAAAAGGCCAATACAAGACAGGCGTTACCGTTGGTCGTGAACAAGCCATCCGCTTGGCATTGGCTATTCTGCATGTTAGGCTTTTTTTGTGGTTACACGCATTAGATCGGGAAAATAAGCACGAACAGGCCCGACCGATCGGCGGCCGGGGGAGACGGGAGAGGATCCGTTATGGCGCAGAAACCGAATTCGTCCACTGGAACTGAGAAAGAAACGGCAGAAACGGCGGACTCGCCCGAGCTTCGTAACGAAATTGCATCAAAGTTGGTTGACCGATTTGCCATTTGGTCAGGGGTTGCCGGGCTTATTCCGGTGCCCGTCGTTGATGTGTTCGCGGTTGGTGGACTTCAGGTCCAACTGGTTCGTCGCATTTCGCAGATTTACGATGTGCCGTTTTCCGAAAATCGCGGCAAGGCGTTGATCGCAAGTCTGGCTGGATCGATGATACCGACGACAAGTGGCATGGGCGCTGCGAGCGCGCTTAAGGCGGTACCGATCGTCGGCACAATCGCAGCTGGATTTGTTATGCCGGCGCTTTCTGCTGGTGCAACCTACGCAATCGGCAAAGCATTCATCCAGCATTTTGCTTCGGGTGGAACGCTTCTTGATTTCAATCCCCCGGACTATCGTGATTTTTTCCGGGCTCAAAAGGAAATGTGGGATTTGCGATCCCGTCGACGTGGCAAGTCGCAATCCACTCCTGACGCGACTGAGGCGGCGACACATTCTTAAGTCGCTGGGGCAAATGGCCGCCAAACAAAGAGCGGCACCAACCACTAAGGCGGTTGACGTGTCGAGCGGTGAGATAAAAAGCCAATGCTCGAAGCCAGCATCTATATCGTCTTTTGCGCTCTCACCGGCTTTTGCGGAATGGGTCGGCGAATGGGCTTTTTCGGTACATTTGTTCTCGCGCTGGTCGCTACACCGTTGGTGATGCTGCCTGTGCTGTTGCTCACTGGGCCATCGCGTAACGTCGAATGGCGCAGGCGTCTGTGAAGCGTATGTTCGGGGGGGGAGGTCGACCACTACATTTTACACTTAAGCCGCGGCACCTAGCGGAAGTGTAGTCGGAAGACGTCAAAGTATGTCGTTTCTGCAGCTCGTTCGCCGCGAAATGCACGGTTCGCTGCCGAAGCTGCTGTTCATGTCAGCGCTCGGAGGCATCGCAACTGCAGCGATCCTTGCCGGTATTAATGCGGGTCTCCAAGGCAAGTCTGGCTTGTGGGCACCCATGCTTTTCGTCATCGCGCTCTTTCTATTTATCAACGCCCAGTATTATGTCACGATAACGACTACAGCCGAGATCGAAGCTATCATTCACAAAATCCGCTTGCGCCTTATGGATCAAATAAGGCGCTCGGAGTTGCTGGCAATCGAAGGCATCGGCCGCTCACGCATCTTTTCTGCAATCACTGGCGATACAGCAGTCCTCACCCAAGCGAGCAACATGCTCTGCTTTACTATTCAGGGTGTGGTACTTATCTGCTTCGTCGCTGTTTATGTGGCATTTCTGTCGGTTGCGGCGATCGTCACGACCATTGTTATCGTATCGATTGCAGCAACGATTTTTCACCTGAAAAATCGGCGTCTGGTCGCGGAGAAGCAGCGATCGGCAGAATGGGAGCGTCGGCTATTCGATCGGCTGACGGATTTTCTCGACGGATTTAAGGAAATCAGACTCAACAATGCACGCAGCGACGACCTGTTCGATGACGCTGTCGACGTGTCACGGACTGCAGCCAATATCAAAATAAAAAGCCAGGCCGAAACTTTCAAGCTGATAGTGACATCGCAAATATCGATGTACGTGTTGCTTGGCGCCGTTGTATTTGTGGCCCCTCAATTCAGCAGTGAACTTGGCGGCGCTGCTTTGACCAAAACAACGACGGCACTCATGTTTATTGTCGGGGCATGTTTCGGTCTTGTTCAGTCGATACCGGTCTTACTGAATGCCAACGCTGCGGCAGATCGGATCGAGCAATTAGAAAATACCCTCCAGGCGGCTGCTTCCTCCAGACGTACCGACGTTCCGATACCAAAGCGTTTCGACAAGATCGCGATGCGCGATATTGAATTTCGCTACGTCGACAGATTTTCGGATGTTTCCTTCAAGATCGGCCCGATCGATTTCGATTTGCAAGCCGGCGAGCTTGTCTTCATCACGGGCGGCAATGGCTCGGGAAAATCCACATTCTTACGGGTGTTATCCGGGCTATATCCACCCGATTCCGGCGAGATCACACTCGATGGAATGCACATCGACGAAAATACGCGCGACACCTACCGCAATTTGATGTCGGCCATTTTTTTCGACTATCATCTTTTTCAGCGACTTTATGGAATCCCGGAGCCGGCGCCTGGCGAGGTTGACCGGCTGCTGGCGCAATTTCGGTTGGGCGACAAAACCGGCCTGACGGACGGTCAGTTCCGCACGCTTGATCTTTCCGGTGGTCAGCGCAGGCGCCTCGCACTGATTGTTAGTTTGCTCGAAAAGCGTCCCATTCTTCTGCTCGACGAATGGACGGCGGAGCAAGACCCCGAATTTCGGCGAAAGTTTTATGACGAGTTGTTACCGGATCTGATGAAGGCTGGCGCGACTATTGTGGTGATTACCCACGACGATCGATACCTGGATGAGCTAGATTTGCCGGCACGAAGAATTCGTATGGACGAAGGCCGGATAGTTGAGCAACGTTCGGTGCGGAAGCACTAAAGAAAGGTTTGTTGGGTTAGACTGATGGCGGCGTATCCAGAGTCTCTTGGTGATTTGCCAGCAGTGCCGGTGAAGCGCGGATGGTGGCGCTTTATCGGACGTCACCTGCCGAGCCTCTCAGTTGTGGTGTTGCTCTCTTTTCTTGCGGCGACCGTACTTTTTCCTTACGTCGTCATCACGGTTCCGAGCGGCATGGTCGGAGTCCTATGGAAGAGATTCAATGGCTATGATTTATATTGCTTGTGCTTTGTTGGCAGGGGCACAATTCTCGATCCGCGGGAACTGAGGGACGAAGGCCTCCATATCATTTGGCCATGGGATAAAATTTATCTATATAACCTGCGCCTTCAATCCACCGCGCAGACATACAATGCTATTTCCAAGGACGGTGTTAACGTATCTGTTCAGGTCAGCATACGGTATCAGCTGGTCCACAACTACGTGGCAGTGCTTCACAAATTTATAGGTCCGGATTACTTCGCATCGGTGATAAACCCGGAAATCGGCAGCCATACCCGTGAAGCGATTTCTCAGTATACCGCACAAGAGGTTTACACTTCGCGCGAGGCTATTGAGCAAAAAGTTCAAAGTAGCGCACAAAAGGCTCTCGTTTCGCACCTCAACATTCTGGTACAGCCCGACGCTATGGAGCAGCCGGATCCCAGAAATTACAAAGATTCGCTTCAGAACTCGATCCTGATTCTCGATACGCCCGTTCTCGGCATTGAGTTGCCACTCGAAATTGTTGCCGCAATCAATCGTCAGACGCAACAGTTTTACGAAATCCAAGAGTTCAAATACCGCGTTGAGCGAGAAGCACAGGAGTCGCGGCGAAAGCAAATAGAGGCAAATGGCATCGCAGCCTTTCAGCAAACAGTCAGCAAAGGTATTTCGGATTCCTATCTGCGCTGGCGCGGCATCGAGGCAACGCTCGCGCTTGCGCAGTCGCAGAATTCGAAAATCGTGATCATCGGCGGAGGAAAAGACGGCCTCCCGATTATTCTCGGCAACGTTGATGGTGCGCCTGTGGCGGAGCGGTGTCCAAACCGGTAATGCTCCGGCGGGACTTCTGTCGATGCCGCCGGCTGCGGCGCCTAATTCCGCCCCCTCAACCGGACTCGGCCAAGCCTCTATCGTCCGGCGCCACACCGCCGTCGCCCGTTGGCAATCTGCCGACTGGACCAGCGCAGAAACAGACGACGGGCTCATCATCTGCTCCGGCCACGGATGCACAGGCCAAATCCAATCTTCCTCATGATCTCTCGGATTTAGAAGGCCTCCTTTCCCGGATTTATGATGCGCTACGAGCTCCCCGCCGAATTCCGGAACAGGACCGCAATCGAAAGAGTCGAGCGGCAGGTCGGCCGATCGTCCCGGCAAACAACCTTGAAGGTTCGCACATTGAGTGAAACTACGGGAAAAACTCGCGCGACACGAAAAACATCTCGGCTGGCCAGGTGGTCGAGAGGGCGAGGACGCCGTTTCCTTTTTTTCGTCGGGATACTGATTGGCGCAATTTCGGCCTATCTCCTCGGATTGGAGCTGGCATACCGCGACATGGTGGCCGTCAAGCAGCAGACGCTGCAACTCCAATCCGAAATCGAGAGGCTCAAGAGGCAGATTGTGCTGCAGGACTCAAACCTGAACGTAGCGCAGGCCAAAATTAAGAGTATTCAGTCGGCGCTGGACGCAGTGATACCTTCCAAAGATACCTATGTCATAAGCCCGAACCAATCACTGCTCGTGGCGGGCGGTCGATTGTCGATTGGACTAATCGGTGCACCCACCAATGCTAATGTCACAATGAATATCAATGGCAAACAGGAGTTCGCTTCTACCGGTGACATGGTGAACATTGCCCTCGACCCGTCGACCAACTGTCACGTACGCGTGGAATCATTTGATATGTTTAGGGCCATTGTCACTGCTTCGTGCGAAGCGGTGCGGCCCCAATAGACTGCAAAAGTTGCGGGCAACTAATCTGACTGCCGCGTTATATTATTGTTATGTGGCGGAAAACCGTAGATTTCCAAATCAGCCAGAATGCCAACTGTGGGCGCTGCTGAGAATGCGTTAGCATTGCGCGTCAAGTGATTCGCCATATGCAAACTGAGCGGAAAGGCTGGTGGGCAATGAGGCAAATAATCACAGTCGCAACAATGAAAGGTGGCAGCGGCAAAAGCACACTTGCAAGTTGCCTGGCGGTCCATTGGCATCTTTGTGGACGGCCCTCGACCATAATCGATGCAGATCCCCAACGCTCGATTGCCCGGCTGGCGGCACGCGAGCGGGCGCTCGGCGGGGTGACAATCGTCGAAGATGCGTCGGAGGAAGCGTGGAAATCTGCGCAAAAACTCTCTGCCACCGGCGGCCCAATCATTATCGATACACCGGGATTTCGGTCGCCTGCGACTTTGGCGTGCATTGCGGCAGCGGATTTTCTTCTGGTTCCGGTCAAGGCATCCCCATTGGACATTGACCGCATGCTGGATACACTCAATTCGCTCATCGACGGGGCGGCCGCTCGCCGCCCAACCTTCCGGTGCGTTCTAACTCAGACCACACGTGACTCGGTTATCGCTAAGCATATACGTGGTGAACTGATCGAGGCAGGCTTTCAGGTGCTGAAGAGCGAGATGACAAACCGCGTCATTTATGCGGAGGCTGCGCTTTGGGGTGCGACGCCTACCCTTATAGAGAATTCGGGGGCTGCCGCGCGGGAAATTGCCGCAATTGCCGATGAAGTCGATGGCATAGTCGGGATCAAGCAGGCTGCGTGACAATGAATAAGAAGAAGCTCCCAAGGGCCATCAGACCGGAGGATCGGTATGTGCCGGATGCAATCGCGGCGGACACGCCTGCGCATTTAGCGAATTTGAACGAAGTGAATAGTGACACCTTGGATACGGCGAAAGATTCCCTGGCTGTAGACGAAACGAATTTGCAACTCGTGATGGATACGGCACCAGACAGCCGTCGCGCCCGCGCAACGAAATTGGTCGAACGCTTTTCCTTATGGTCAGGCGCGGCAGGCCTTATCCCTGTGCCATTCGTTGATCTGGTTGCGGTTGGGGGTGTCCAGATTCAGATGCTTCGCCGCATTTCGCAGATTTACGGGGTCCCGTTTTCGAAAAACCGCGGCAGAGCAGTTATAGCCGGACTTGCAGGAACGATGATACCGGCTACGACCGGAATAGGCATGTCGAGTTACATCAAGAGCGTACCATTCATCGGCACGGCAGTCGGCGCGATCACGACCCCGGCACTTTCGGTCGGCGCCACATACGCAATCGGAATGGTTTTCGTCCAACACCTTGCTACGGGTGGGACGCTACTTGATCTTGCGCCGCCCGATTATCACGAGTTCATAAAAGCGCAGGTAAAGTCGCAGGGCGGTCAATAGAAAGCTTCGATGTCGGCGTCGGGTTAACTGCCGCGCGCAGGCGGTTGCGTGGGTAAGCGCCTCTATCTCTTTCCACCCGTCGTCGCGGCCTTCTCAGCGTCCCACCACCACAGCGCGGGAAAAGCGGCTATGCCATATTTCGGCAAGGGGTCGGGATGGCTGAATCGATTCCAGCGCGCGGTTCGCAATTTTCCGTAGCTCCATTGGGGCAAAACATATTGGTTCCAAAGCAATATTCTGTCGAGTGCTCGAGTAGCCGCCACTAGCTCTTCGCGCGTGTTGGCGAAAATAACTTTTTCAATCATTTCATCGACAGCCGGGTTCTTGATGCCGCCCAAATTGTCCGATCCAGCCTGGTCAGCAGCCGCCGAGCCCCAAAATCCCCGTTGCTCAATGCCCGGTAAAAGCGATTCACCCCATGCATAGGTAATTATATCAAAATCCCAGGCTCGCAGGCGATTCTCGTAGTGCGATTCATCAACCGTGCGCACAGTCACAGTGATGCCCATGCGTTCAAGCGATGGTTTGTAAAACAGGTAGACTCGCTCGAAGAGCGGGGCGTTCGTAAGGAGCTCTACTTCGAAAGGCTCGCCGGTCTTTTCGTTGACAATTTGTTGGTTGCGCACTTCATAGCCGGCCTCTCTAAACAATCGCAAGGATTCACGCAGATTGTTGCGAACGGCGTTCTGGCTGCCACCGACGGGATTAGAATAAGGCGTCGTAAATACTTGCGGTGGAATCTTTTCCCGCACCAGCTCCAGAAGTTCAAGTTCTCGTCCGGCCGGCAGTCCGGTGGCGGCAAGTTCAGTCCCTTCGAAATAGCTGCTGGTTCGCTTGTACTGGCCGAAAAAGATCTTCTTGTTCATCTCTTCAAAGTCGAACGCGTAGTTGAATGCCAATCGAACCCGCGGATCCTTGAATTTGTTTCGGCGTAGATTAAAGACAAACGCTTGCATCACCCCGACATTGTTGATGGGAAACTCTTCTAGAATTACCCGTTTTTCCCCAACTGCGGCGAAGTCGTAAGACATGGCCCAGCTTTTGGCGCTGTTTTCGGTTCGCCAGTCGACCAAGTCACCTTTGAATGCCTCCGTGGCAACCGTCGCATCACGAAAATATTCAAATCGCAGTTCGTCAAAATTGTCCCGGCCGACACATACATTCAAATTTCGTCCCCAATAATCCTTGACCCGCTCGTAGACGATACTGCGGCCCGGCGAGAATTCCTTGACCTGGTAAGGGCCGCTACCGAGGGGCATTTCGAGCGTGGTCTCGCCCACCGAGCGCCTTTTTTCATCTTTATCGGCGCTCTCCCACCAATGCCTTGGCAGAATTGTTAGCTGTCCGATAATTTGCGGGAGATTGCGATTTTTGGTTCCATCGGAAGTAAATGTGACTTCCCGCTCACCGGTTTTTTCAACCTTGGTAATTTGGCGATAACTGGCGGCGGCCTGCGGGCTTGTTTTCTTGAATGCGTCGAAGGAAAAAATGACGTCGTCTGGCGTAACGGATTTGCCGTCATGCCATTTTGCTTCGGCCCGCAACCTAAAAGTGACCGAAGAAAAATCGTCGGGATAACTTATAGCTTCGGCAATAAGCCCATAAACGCCCGACACTTCATCGAGGGCGGGTACCAACAATGTATCGTAGACAAAATCGATGCCCAGGGCGAGTGTGCCTCTGATTCCCGCGACTACCATGTTGAAGTTGTCGTAGGTACCGAGCACCGCTTGCGAGGCTGCGCCGCCTTTTGGAGCATTTGGATTGACGTAATCGAAACTTCTGAAGTTGGCTGGATACTTAAGGTCGCCAAATTTCGTTACGCCGTGTCGCCAGACGGGACTTGTACCCTGCGCCTGAGCGCGGCCCACCCAGTCCGGCAAGGCCATTTGCTTTGAAGCAAATAGCAGCAGGGTAGATGTGAGCAAGGACCGGCGATTCATCGAGCACCCCAATGAACGTTGCAATCCGCAATGGATAATCCGAACCGATGATAAAGGTTTTTCAGACGGTGCGACAATATAGGGCGCATACAAAGTGGAAAATTTGAATTTGGGCGTCCGCGCGAGAGCAAAAATTGCTGCGAACCTGGAAACCGCTCAAGCTAAAATAAAACAACGAGGCGCCGAACAATCTGCGGCGCCTCGTTTATGAGTTCTCGTCCCGCGGGTAGAAATTTTATTTAGAGCAGGGACAAGTTCAATGATCGATCAGCCGTCGCAGACGGACAAGCCGCTGCACGCGCCGAGCGTGAAGTTTGCCTTCTCTTTTGCTGAACCCGCCGCGCTCTCCAATGCTTCATCGGAGACTTCGAAGGCGAGGATTTCTTCTTCGGTCATTTCAAGTCCCATTATCGTGCTCTTCATGGCAGCATCCTTTCGTTCGCCAGCGGCGCCAGCAGTAAGAGAAATTTCAGAAACTACACCCCCTCCTAGCGCCATAGGTACGATGATCTGATGAGGGTAATCCAAAGTCAATTGAAATAAGCCCTGTGTCACAGGCACTTATGATACCTAGATGACTGATTTAGCGGCGTAAATCACTACCTATAGTACAATTTGGGGTTGGGGCTCGGTGCTGGCGGGATTGCGATTGCCGGGGCGCTGCCAAAGGCACCGCCCAATCTTTTCCAGTAACCTGCGCAAGGTTGTAAGGGCCTTGGGCGGCAAGCATGGGAGGTGACATCGGGCATGCTAGACCTAAAATTATCGGCGCAGATCACCATCGGGACGACTGGGTAGAGACTGATCGTATGGATGAATACTACGAGCGGTTACTTGTTCGTGCGGCAACCTTTGACGAACTTCTGTCCGATGACTTTGAACCACTGCCAGGTCAGAAGACCGAAACCGATCTAGCCGCTGAGCGGCTTGCGGCATGGTGCCGGTCATGCGCGAGCGGCGACTGGTCGCTTTTTGACCGGCGGTTGGCGCGAGATGGATTGGCTTTCGGTGAAATATTAACGAGATTCGCGACGGTTCGCCGAAAATCATCAGTCCCGCCGCCGGCATGGGTCATCGATGCCGTTTGGATTATGGAGGCGTTGCAAAGCTATGAACCGGCCCGGTCGCCAGTCGACGTCCAGACGTCCGCGTTCGCGCACCTGTTGATTCCGTTGGTGAGCCAAGCCAGCGAAATCTTGTGGTCGGATCTCAGCGCGCGGGCGCTTGATAATTTAACAGAATCTGCTCGGGCCTGCGTTTATCATTCACTTTTAAATGACCTGTCCGCTCTTGTTGCTCCGGCCGTTTATGAGAGGTTCGCTGAAACACGAAAAAGCCGCGACCCTGCGCGGGAATCAGTAAAGCCGGGCCAAGACGCCGGCACCACGCACTACGTTCAATTCGTCGCGGAAATGAGAGCTAATGGTTTCCGGCGTTTATTCGAAGACAAGCCGGTGCTCTTGCGGCTGCTCGCTGTCGTTGTACGGCAGTGGATCGAGGCGTCGCGCAAACTTATCCTGCGTCTTGACGAGGATCTGCCGGCAATCCAGCGTGAAATATTTTCCAGCAATAGCAAAACGTTGGTTGCCAGGATCGACGGCGATCTCTCCGACCCTCACAATGGAGGGTATTCTGTTAAAATTGTCACCTTCACCGACGGTTTGCGTGTGGTGTATAAACCAAAAGACCTGCGGGCTGAACTTTCTTGGCGCAAGCTTGTCGAGCGGTTGAACGGGGCAGGGTCTCCAATAGAACTGAAAACGGCGCATACGCTTGTGTGTGACCACTACGGTTGGGCTGAATTCATTGATCACGTCGGATGCGCCGATCCCGACGGCTGCAAACGATATTTTCGGCGGGCGGGTGCATGGTTAGCACTGTTTCATTGTTTCGCCGCCAATGACATGCACCAGGAAAATATCATAGCGGCTGGCGAGCATCCGGTTCCGATTGACCTCGAGACGATCTTACAATCAGCAGGCGCGGGGACCGCATCCGCTGAACCGGAGGCGGAAGCCTTTTACGCCGCTACGGAAAAACTGGCCAACTCAGTCATGATGGTCGGGTTGCTTCCCGTATATGGGCGCTCGCCAGAAAATAAAGTCTATGCGATCGGGGGGCTGACAGCAGACTGGAGTTCAAGGATTAAGATCAAGTGGGATAAAATAAATACTGATGAGATGCGGCCGACGAGAACGAAAGAAGTCAGCGACGCCAATTTAAATCTGCCGCATGTCGATGGACGTTACGCAAAGCTTGGCGATTATATAGACGATGTTGTTTCGGGGTTTGAGGACTACGCAAAGTTCCTGCTGGACTACCGCCGGGACGCAACGCATCGAGAAATCTTTGAAGGCTTCGAAGGCGTGGTCGTGCGCAAGATCATTCGCGCCACCAGATTCTACTCGATGCTGCTCCAGCGCCTGAAAGACTATCGTGTGATGGGCGATGGTGTGATCTGGTCGGTGCAATCAGATTTCATTGCAAGACTTGCGGAGTGGGAGAAAGATACTGACGTTTTTTGGCCGCTCCTGCGGATCGAGCGGTCTGACCTCCTCGCGCTGAATATTCCGCACTTCATTTCGCCTTGCGACCGAAATGAGGCAGGCGACACAGCGGGCTTTACAGTCCGGCATGACGTCGAGTCGGGTCTCGATCTGGCGAGAACCCGCTTTGCGACTTTCGATGAAGATGAAATCAACTGGCAGGTCCAGGTCATCAAAGAAAATTTGCGCGCGTTATCAAAATCTGCCGGCAAAACGGCGGCGAACTTCACGATGGGACCAGCGACGCGTTCGGACGTCGTCCTTGCGCCGACACAGGCGACTTTCATTAGAGAAGCTGACAGGATCGCCGAAGAATTAGCCCTTCGTGCAATTCGTCGCGGACCCGGTGCTGCATGGATCGGCCTTGATTGGCTCGGGGATGCTGAAGTTTTCCAGCTCGTATGCTTGGGGCCAGACCTGTACAACGGCACATCCGGAATTGGGGTGTTTCTTGCAGCGCACGCGGCAGTGACCGGCCATCAAACATCCGGCGAATTGGCGCGCGCCGGCGTGGCCTATCTACGAAAGAGTCTAAAAAATCGGGATGCGGCTCGCACCGCGCGCTCAATGGGAGTTGGCGGCGCCACCGGACTAGGGTCGATCGTTTATGCGCTTACGCTGATGGCAAGTTATCTCCGTGACGATAGCCTGCTCGCGGATGCCCATGTCGCGGCGGAACTGTTTACCGACGACTTGATTGCGGCAGATAAGCAGCTGGATATCATCGGCGGAAGCGCCGGCGCCATACTCTGTCTGCTTCGCCTCTATCGCGATGGACGGTCAGACGCGGTGCTACGCCACGCGATCAGGTGTGGCGAGCACCTCATTGCTCAAAGTCGGCTTGGGCAACCGGGTCGCAGGAGTTGGGTAGGGCAGGGATCGGGTCAGCGAGCACTCAATGGCATGTCACATGGGGCAGCTGGCTTTGCGTACGCGCTGATGTCGTTATCGGTGGCGACGGGGCGTGAGGAGTTCGCTCAGGCGGCAACCGAATGCATTGAATTTGAAAACTCCAGCTTTGACACAGAACGTGCCAATTGGCCAGATTTGCGCGGTAATGAGGCATCGTGGCCCTGTCAGTGGTGTCACGGAGCTACGGGTATCGGTCTCGCTCGAATTGCGACCGCGAGGCAGCCGGGAATGAAAGCATCCGGCATAGTACGAGACATACAATTTGCCGTTGAGGGTGCGCGGTCAGCGCGGCCCGCTGCGGTCGATACCCTTTGCTGCGGCACACTTGGCGGCATTGAGTTTTTCTGCGAGGCCGCAAACATGCTTGGCAGAAGCGATCTTCGCGACCTTGCCTTGCAGCGGTTCAGTGACATGTTGGCGACCGCGGCATCAACCGGTGGCTATCGTTGGAACAGTGGAAACGGTCAGTTCAATTTGGGCTTGTTTCGCGGATGCAGTGGCGTCGGTTACACGGCCCTGCGGAGAGTCGACAACTCGCTCTCTAACGTATTGATCTGGGAGTAGGCGGTAGTTTTCGTTAGAGGACATCGCAGCTCGACATCCTGATTGCGCAGCTGTTCTCGTCGCTCAGATATTCTTCGGCAGCTTTAGTGGCTCGGCCCAGCGTCTCACGCTCATGGGCAACATCATCTCTAATTGTTCGCACGCCGTAGCGGTAGACCCCAAACCACAGGTTAAAATCCCATGGCGGGGCGAATTGTTTTGACCAAACGGCAACCGCGCAGCTTTGCTGCCGGCGCCCTGACTTTGCTGGGCAGACGTCGCATGAGTGTGCATGGTGCTGGCAAGGGCAACGGTGGTCGCAATCGCCACCAAACTGACGGCCGCGGCGAGCAGCTTAATCTCGTGCAATTTCATTGAGGGTCTCAAGTTAGTGTTCGTGGAGGAGGACAAATAGCAATTTTTTTGCTTCGCACAAGATTTATGGTTCTCACATTAAATTGTTCAGATGGTGAAGGACGTTGTTGGAATATTGCGGCGCATTTTGTCTGTTAATAAAGACGACGCTTCTGTGATCCGCACCACATAACGCCGGCCTAAAGCATCCTAAGCTGCAATTGTACAATACGTGAATAAACGAAAGGATTGATCCATGCAAAAAGCCAAAGTGACGTTCGAAACGGCCGAAGAGATGGTACTTGCCTTCGAAGTCTCCGACGAAGCACTGGAGACGGCGGCGGGAGCGGCGCTGGAAAAGGTGAATTTTACTCTCGGCGCCTGCAGCGGCCTCTCCGTCTGTGACGGTTGAAGTTGTCTGACGACACACGACCCCATCCGTTGGTTATCCTCACGAGCGTGGACGGCGTAACATCAGTTACGCCGTTCCTTTTTGCATTTCTCTCCGCCCACAAAGGCGTACGGACGGCGGCCAAATTAGTCGGCATCTCATTATTTTAGTCACCGAACGTCCATGAATTAGGATTTGCAATCGGCTCGTTGCGATTGAGAGCCAATATACCTTTCGCGTTTCGCATGAGTGACCAGAAAAATCCGGCCAAAAGAATGAAAACGCCGATACCAGAAAAGAACAGGATGCCCCCAATCAACAGAAAGACAACTCCAATCCAGAACGTCCTGACCTGAAATGTGTAGTGGCTTTTCAATTCCGGGGCAGCTGAGTACTGTTGCAAGTAGGCAATCGTCACGCCAATAAGTGACGTGATCCCGGTCAAATAGCCAACAAAGTACAAAATATAGACGGCGAACGCTAAACCGCGATCGTCGACGATCGGATTTTTTGCGTGCTGTGCAGGTCTTTTCGCCATATTTACCCCCGTTTTCCGTTCCCCTGAAGCGGTTTTACGGCCGCAACGTATCATCTCCGACGAAATTCGCGAAAGATTCTTGGGGCCGGAGTAGTTGATTCGGCAATGGCGCTTTCGGGAACGGAAAAATCAGGTCCGAGGGACCAGATAGTGCCGATTCTCCGACGTGTTGATTTGGTTGACCTGCCTCAAAGCGCACCGCATTGTTCAGGCAGATCCGCGTGACCGATAGTAGATATCCTCCAAGGTAAATTGGGGAGTGCGGCAACCGCGAATGATCGTCAACCGGCCCACATTTGCGAAATGACGGAGTGTCTCTGCATCTTTCTGTAGCAAAATAGATGTACAATGACGAAGACCTCACTCAGGCAGGACCCCGCAGTCGCCATACTCGCAGGAATGTTGGCGCTTTTCGGTACGAACCTGTCGGCCCTAGCCGAATGGCCTGAATATCCGATCACAATCATTGTCCCGTTTTCGGACGGGGGACATACCGACATGGTCGGCCGACTGCTGGCCGCGCAGCTGGCATCGAGACTCGGTCAAGATGTGAAAGTCGAGAACAAAATGGGCGCGAGCGCGCCATTTGAGCTGAGCACACGTCTACAGGCGACAGCATTTGGCTACACGCTGGCCGTCACGAGTAACGCAACACTGGCCAGTGCGAGCATGGGCGCCGGTGCTTACGATCTGTTCAAGGATTTTGCGCCGGTCGCTTACCTCGGCGCTGCCCCAAATGTTATCGTGACGCGTAAATCTTCCAGCATCGCAAGCTTGCGGGACCTAATTGCCAAGGCGAAAGCCAATCCGGGCAAACTTACATACTCATCGCCAGGTGTTGGCACGTCTGCACAGCTGGCGGTCGAGCTATTGAAGATCCGTGCCAAGATTGACATCACTCAAGTCCCTTTCGATGGTTCGGGGATGTCACTTATGGCCGCATTGTCCGGCAGTACCGATATTAGCGCGCTCAACACCCTCGGCCTGATGCGTTACATCCGGTCCGGCGAACTCAAGGCCCTGGCGCAGACTGGTAAGGAGCGCTGGATCGAATTACCCGACGTTCCGACGCTCGCGGAATCCGGTTTTCCAAATGCGGTGTTGGATACGTCATTAATGATTCTGGCGCCGGCCGGAACACCCAATCCGATTATCGATAAGTTGGCGGAAAAGACTCAGGAGATTCTCCAACAGCCCGATGTCAAGGCTAAGTTGCTCGAAACTGGCTTTGTTGTGAATTACGAAGGCCCCGATGCTCTTCGAGTGCGCATTGCGCGCGAAATGAAAACCATGAATGAAGTTGTCGAGCGGATCGGGCTCAAGAGGAAAAGATAAGTACGCCCCCTTGGCACTTAGCCCTCATCGATCCTACAGCGATCATTGCCCGCTCTCGGGTAAAGTGGACATGCCTTTTTTGCACTGCGCACGTCCGCTAATGACCCAAAGCGGACATCGGGCGGACCCATATTTGGCGTCTGCGTTTTTAACGTCTATTGCGGGGAGTGGAGATTAGACCCTATGCTTTTAGCTGTGCGACGTTTGGAGACTAGGGGGACGTCGCGCCCCGTCCGCTGAGCATTTCGCCCTCGGCCCCTCTTGCGATGATGTATGACCGTTCAATCACCCGCGATTCTTGACGTGCGCGCGATGCATACGGACGCGTCGAAGGTGACGGCGTGGCTGCGCGGCATCGGTGTACGCCAGGTGCGCCTCGCTTGCGGCCTGGTGATGTTCGCATACATCTTCTCTCATTTTTTCAATCACGCGCTTGGGAATATTTCTTATCCGGCCATGGAATGGTGGCGATTGAACGTTCACGTTTGGTGGTGGCGTATTCCGATTGTAAACGATGCCCTCTACGCGGCTGCGACGATTCACCTGACACTTGGCCTTTGGGCGCTCTATCAGAGGCGGCATTTTCGCTATACGGCGCGGGAAATTACGCAGTTGGTGCTTGGTTTGAGCATTCCATTATGGTTGTGCATTCATTTTGGCGCCGTACGGGTGAGCGGTTGGATGTACGGCGTACCGCCCTTGGCGTACCAAAACCCTTTGTTCGCGTATTGGGTCGTGCGGCCGCATATGGTCGCGGTGCAGTTTGTGCTGATGACGATCGCGTGGACGCACGCTTGCATTGGACTGTATTTCTGGCTGCGGCTTAAACCATTTTTCAAGTGGGCCTGGCCCGTCTTGTTCGCAATCGCTGTGCTGATGCCGCCGCTAGCCATGCTAGGCACTGATCATGGGGCGCGCGAGGTCGTCACCCTCGCCAAAGACCCGGAATGGCGTAAGGCCAACATCAAGCCTATTCCGCCAAAATTGCGTGAAAACATCGATCGAGTGGCCGAAGTTTACTTCCCAATCGGCTACCTTTTCGCAATTGGCCTGGTTTTCGTCGCGCGTGGGGTGCGCTCCGTGTATGAGCGCCGGCGCGGCACCTTCACCGTTACTTATCCAAGCCGGCAGGTGAAGGTGCCAAAAGGGATGAGCGTGCTTGAAGCAAGTTTGCGATATAAGGTCCCACATGCCAGCGTCTGCGGCGGTCGCGCGCGCTGCTCTACGTGCCGCGTGCGCGTCGTCAGCGACCGCTTCGCTTTGCCGAAGCCGTCAGGACGCGAAGTTTTCGTGCTCGAACGCGTCGGTGTTAGTGCCGATCCATCGATCCGGCTCGCCTGTCAGTTGCGGCCGCAAAGCGATGTCTCGGTCATTCCAATATTGCCGCCGCATATTGGCGCAGATTTCGTGCGCAACCGCCAGCGTATCAATGTCGGAGAGGAACGCTATCTCGTCAGCATGTTCGTCGACATGCGCGGTTCGACGACCCTCTCGGAGGTGCGGCTGCCATTCGACGTCGTTTTCCTGATTAACCGGTTCGTCGATGCGGCCTCGCGGGGCATTAC
Source organism: uncultured Alphaproteobacteria bacterium (assembly GCA_963819915.1). GTDB lineage: Bacteria > Pseudomonadota > Alphaproteobacteria > Rhizobiales > Xanthobacteraceae > Pseudolabrys. Next base: position 939,955 of record CAWFXX010000001.1, on the reverse strand, counting down.
GGAGGCGGGCGGGCAGCCGAACCAGTTTGTTGGCGATGGTGTCCTCGCACTGTTTGGGCTCGAGACTGACGCAGCTACCGCGTGCCGGCAAGCGCTGCAGGCAGCGGCGCTGATTGCCTCAAACGTCGCCCATTTGAACCATCAGTTTGCAACCGAAGTGCGCGAGCCGATCCAATATGGCATAGGGATCAATGCCGGCGAGGTCATCATTGGCGACGTCGGATTCCGCGACCACACCGTGTTTACGGCGCTTGGCAACTCGGTCAACGTGGCGGCACGTTTGCAGGACCTGACCAAGGAGCTCGATTGCAAGGTTGTCGTTTCGGAGGAAGTCTGCAAGGCAGCGGGACTTCGCGACGACGCACTCGCGCGCGTGCGCATCGAGATACGCGGTCACCGCCAACCTATGACAGTGCGCACCGAGAAAGACCCGACAGTGTTGGCGAGCCTGCTCGCACCTGTGGCCCTTCACGTAGACGATATGCCTGGTCTCGGCCTCCAGGAGGGCTCGGAAATTTAGCACTCAATGCCCGCTATTGGCACTTAGCGGACATGTCGCTAACCGCGATTGATGTCAGCTTTCTAAGGCAAAGCGAACACGTCTTCCGGCCGGCCTCTCTCAGAGAATCCTGGCCCAGCGCTTCGCATACCAAAGCGCGATGGCAATGCATGCCGATACCGTGGCCGTGACTGACGGCTCGGCCCATTGGGGCGGAAAGTGCGACGGGTGCGCGAAGATGTCGCCGGCGAAAGTCGCTATCGAGCTGATCGTCACCTGCCGAGCAAGTGAGTTGGTCGTGCGATCCATCTGCGAAAGGAGAGCAACCGCAACGGCGGCGCCCACAGTTCCGCAAACCGAAGCGCGAAGCACGTGATCGAAACTCAGTGGGTGTAAAATATCCGAGCGTGTCATTACTAAAAAGCAGGCGAGCCAGGCTCCGGCGAACTTTTCAGCAGCAGGACGGACAAGACCATTCGCGCCTAGTTTGGCGAATGAAAGGGTCCTGGACTTAATGTCAGGCATGGACTGCCCCTTGGGATGGCGTTTCGCGGACGATAGAGCATTACGTCAATAGCGGGTCGAAACTAACTGAAAAGCGCGTGTTCGTCCTCACATGTGGGTCAAAGACAATTACAAGCTCATCACGGCAGTGTGAGGCCACTGATGTCCACGGTCGCTCGAAAGGTCCGCTATTGGCACAAAGCGGACGTGAGCTAGTGCACCGCACATGTCTGCTTTTGACCCAAAGCGGACATACTTTGCCAATATCGGCGACGGTCCGACATTCACAAGAAAGCTTATCCTGTGACGGCTGTCACATCGCTTCGGCACAATTGGCGGTAGCGGTGGAGGCTGAGGCGGGGGTGAGCAATGAGACGGCGCGAGTTCATCAATTTGATCGCCGGAACGGCTGCTGGATGGCCGTTTGCTGCGCGCGCGCAGCAACCCGTACGAATGCAGCGGATTGGCATGCTGATGAGCACCGCCGAGACCGATATGCAATCAATGATCGGCGTCTCAACTTTCGTGCGTGGTTTGGAGGAGCGGGGCTGGAAGCTTGGTGGCAATTTGCAGATTGAATACCGCTGGGCTGAAGCCAACCAGAACCTCTATCACAGATTTGCGCGAGAACTAGTGGCGCTCGCCCCTGACGTTATTCTGGCCGTGGGCGGAATAGGCGTGAGCACGCTGCAACAGGTGACCAAAACAATACCGATTGTGTTCGTGGCAACCAATGATCCAATCGATCGCGGACTAATTACGAGTATTGAGCGGCCCGGCGGCAACACGACGGGATTCATAAACTTCGAATTCAGCATGGGCCGGAAGTGGCTGGAGTTACTAAAGCAGATTGCGCCGAGTGTGTCGCGCGTGGCCGTTATCCGGAATCCCGTGCAGTTTTCCGGGATCGGCCTGGCTGCCATCGAAAAGGCGGCGCCATTATTTAGTGTGGAGGTGACCGCGATTGATGCCCGCGGCGGGGTAGAAATGGAGCAAAGCATAACGACATTTGGTCACAGTACGAATGGCGGTCTGATCGTCACGCCGAGCCCATATTCGGTGTTCTTTCGCGATCAGATCATCGCACTTGCGAACCTGCACAAGCTGCCCGCGGTTTACTTCAACCGGTACTTCGTAAGTGGCGGCGGGCTAATCTCCTATGGACCCGATATCCTCGAGCAGTATCGTGGCGCAGCCGGTTACGTCGATCGCATTCTCAAAGGCGAGAAACCGGCGGACATGGCGGTACAGACACCGACCAAGTTCGAACTGGTGATCAATCTCAAGACCGCGAAAGCGATCGGTCTCACCGTGCCGCCGTCGCTGCTCGCGCGCGCCGACGAGGTGATGGAATAAAACTGGCATATTGCCGAATACTTTGCACACCACAGCACAGGGGTTGAGCCATGAAGACAACTTCATCCGCGACAATTATGAGCATTGCGCTTTCGTTCGCTATCTTGGGCGGTGCAGCTCTTGCGGCGCAAAACAAGTCCACGCTGAAAGTACCGAACGGACTCGCGTTTTCCGAGTTCAAAGGCTACGAGAACTGGCAGTATGTCGCGGTAAGCCAGACCGCAACGAGCGTGAAAATCATTGCGGCAAATCCCGTGATGGTAAAAGCCTTTCGCGAAGGTGTACCGGGCAATCACCGGCCTTTTCCCGAGGGCTCCAAGATCGTGAAGATCGAATGGCTTTTTAAAAAGAGCGTGGAGTCCCCCTATTTCGTGAATGTGCCAGACACGCTGAAAACGCTGTCGTTCATCGAAAAAGATAGCAAGCGATTCCCTGACACGCATGGCTGGGCTTACGCTGTTTTTATCAATGATCCCGCCACTGACACGCTGACCCCGGATGGTCGACCCCCGCAAAATGGGACCGGTGCCACATGCGGCTACGCGTGCCATACAACGGTGGCGGCAAAAGATTACATTTTCACGGCGTACCCGAATAGATAAACGGGGGAGGAATGACTGAGTAAATCATTCCAACCATGCGCGGCGTTTGCTGCGGTGCATGAGTCCGCTTTCAGCACTTAGCGGACATCGGCTTGTGCGCTGCACATGTCTGCTTTTGACCCAAAACGGACATCGGCTAGGTCCGTAAACCCTTCCATCGGACTGGGCTGAGTCAGTACGATGCCCTGTCCTTCGCCTCGGGAACGACAATGAAGCTGATGCCGACCATCATTACAGTAATTTTGCTTACGGTTAGTGCGGCCTCTGCCGATCCCTATAAATGGTGTGCTGTCGACAGCAGCGGCGGGGGCACTAACTGTGGCTTCGTCACCATCGAACAATGCCGCGCCACTGTCAGCGGCCAGGGTGGGTTCTGCGAGCCGAAGCAGGTCGTTCCGGCCAACCTATCCCCAGCAGCAAAGGCCGCAGCACCCAAGACCAACCCTAGCGGGAGCAGTGGCTTGATGGAGTGCGTATCCAATTCCTGCAAGATCAATTGCGCTCCCAACGTAAAGAAACGATTCAGACCAAAATGGTGCAGCTACTTTAAGGAACCAATCTGACACGCAGCGGCGACCGCCTTATCGAATCGTGCTCGACGGACATCGAAAGTCTATCGGTTCAGCGGGGGTAAGGCAGACATGGCTCTCGCATCGCACAATGTCCGCTTATGACCCAAAGCAGAAATCGCTGTGCTGTATGCCGCCCGCTAAAATCACAAATTACGGATGATTAGTTTTCTAGGCCGTCGCCGCAAATCGTTGAATGCTGCGCGAGAGCACACGAATGGCGAAAGGAAGACCAATCATCATCACGAGCAAAAACAAATACGGTATTTGCGACCAGCGTGGCGCCGCCGCAATTTCCACAATCCAAAATATTTCCCATAAAGCGAGCATGAGATATCCGAAAGGCATGACATTACGTTGAATATCATCGCTTGCATTTGGTAGGACTGCACCGTCGCATTTGCGCACCCATTTTCTGCGCTTCTCATCATAATGATGGTGCTTTTTAAAATCTTGGATCTTTCTGGCCGTAGCCTTTCTCGCTCGTCCTTCGTACAACCGGTTTCTGGCGGCGTCCGCCGAAAGATAAAAGAAGCAGCCAAGAACAATGAGCCAACCAAGGATGATCAGTATTGGCATGACGTGTGTTCCTGCTTCGGACGTCGTGCTGAGACACTAGACCCATCCGGCAGCGGACATATGTGAACTAGCTCACGGTGTCCGTTTCTGGCACTTAGCGGACATGCCAATTTGCGCTGCACATGTCCGCTAATGACCCAAAGTGGACATAAGTGGCTCAATTCATCTGTCTCGTCAGGAAATAATCAAGCGGACCTCAATGGGAAATCAAGCTCTTGGCAAGGCCTTTTGCCACCTCCTGTGGCATCAAGTGGGCTGAACGGAAATCCAGTTATGGCCCTTTACGCAGAGTTCGCGACAGAGAAAGCTGATTTCAATTCGCTCGCGCGGTGCAAACGCGCGGTTGAGCTAATGCTTACGAGCCGCGGAAATCCCTCCGTCGAGGTCGACCGCGCGCTTGCTGATGATCCGCAATTCGTTTTCGCCCATTGCCTGCGCGCAGCAATAATCGTGCGTGGCGACCACGATGCCGCGCGATCGAAGCTTGTTGCGAGCGTAGCCGCCATTGAAACTAACTGTTCGGACATAGACGACCCCGCACGTCGTCACGCGTCCGCGGCACGTGCTTGGCTCGAAGGCGATCAGGCTCTCGCAGTTGAACGTTATGGTGCAATCCTGATTGACCGACCACGCGACATTCTCGCGCTTGCGGTTGCACATGCACTTGATTTCCGGCTCGGTCAGCGGCGCATGCTGCGAGATCGCGTCGCCCAGGTGTTGCCGGAATGGGCCGAAACGGTTCCCGACTACGCAAGCGTCCTTGCGATGTATGCTTTCGGCCTCGAAGAGAACGGCCATTATCGTCGCGCCGAAGAAATGGCACGTCGTGCGCTCATCCTGGACGCTCGACACCCGGGCGCCATTCATGTCATCGCCCACGTGATGGAAATGCAGGGACGTGACCGAGAAGGGCTTGAATTTCTTGCGGCAACCGAGTCGGCATGGAAGGACACAACCGGCATTTCCGTCCATCTAGCCTGGCATCGCGCCTTGTTTCACGTTGATGCGGACGACCCGGAGGCCGCACTCGCAGTCTACGATGCACAGATCGTGAATACGCACGAACAAGGCATGTCAGAGCTCGCCGATGCTTCTGCGTTGCTATGGCGCCTGGAGCTCCTAAATTTCGGGGTAGGTGAGCGCTGGCAGTTATTGGCTGATCGCTGGCAGGCACAAGAGCTTACCGGCGTGCGGCCGTTCTATGCCGTACATGCGATGATGGCGTTCGCCGCCGCAGGCCGAATGGTGGCGGTGCAGCGTATCTTCAACGCACTGCCTCACGTTGAGACGAGCGGTGCCTCGTGGTCGTATACTGAAGAAGCGTTGTTGGTACCGCTGTGCAAAGCATTGATCGCGTTCGCCCACAGTGATTACGTAAACTGTGTGGAATTTCTGACACGCGTGCGTCACATCGCCCACCGTTGTGGTGGCAGCCTCGCCCAGTGCGATCTCATTCACCTCACATTTACTGAAGCAGCGTTTCGTGCACGAAAGGCAAATCTTGCACGGGCGCTGGTGGCGGAGCGCGCAGCGCAGAAACCGGTGAGCCAGCTCAATCGGGCGCTGCAGCGACGTTTGGCCGGATAGGTGCAGCTTCTGGCTGAGCACAAACGGCAACTGGCTGATGTCCGCTTTTGGCACTTAGCAGACATCGCCTAGCGCACCGCACATGTCTGCTCTCGAGGGCAAAGCGGACATGGCGCGGGCTGATTGCAATGTCCGCTAATGACCCAATGCGGACATCGAAGGAGCTTAACGCGCAGTGGACTGCCAGTCCCGCCAATGCGTGGGCGATACGTCGAGACGTTTCGTAGTCTCGGTTTTTACCCACCCGCCGACAACGCGACGACATGGAAACATAAGGGCCTGAGGTCCGTCTTTGTCCATCACCGCCAATTCAAGGTCGCGGCCGAACGGGGCTGTGTGTATGGGCTCCCACATCCAATCATAAGTTGTCCCTCAAGTCCGGGGCGCAATTCAGGAGGTTTACGGAGGTCTGGAGAGTCTACGTTCTAACTGCACAGAAGGATGTCTGCTTCTGGCACTTAGCGTGCATCACTAGATAGTGTCTTTCGGGGTAAAATTGGAGGTCTTAACCAGCGGCTCTAGAAGCAATCCTTAATTCCAAAGTTTGTAACCAATTGTCCTGATTAATTCTCGGGCGTGCCTGAGCAACATTGTTGTCAGTCGGGGGCGAGCGCGCAGGGGCCGCTCACTAAAAACGATAACGCAATGACAATAAATCTCGGCTGTGCATCACTCGTTCGCAATCGAATGAAATGAGTTACAGCGTTTGCGCGCGTTTTACGGGAACTGGGGGGAAAAAGTACGTAATCCGCATTGGCGTCGTTAGCTTTTTCGACAGTCCAATCTTCGTGAACCCCGGTGCTCGGATAAGTTATGTGACCATCGGCTACGTTAATGGCGATCTTGTCGAAATATTTAACAGCTTGTTCAGCGGTTAAGTGACTCAGGCTGCCGTCCTGACGGATATCGACAGCATCCTTCGTCGTGCATCGGTAAGTTGTATTGGTTGCAGTGCGATCCCGTCCGGAAGCTGCTGTCAAATTCAATGTCACGATTGCGAATATAGCAAATGCGCACCTGATAGAAGCGGGCAGCCCGATTAGCGCTGGCCGATTGGTCATGATTGCCGTCCGCCACAATAACTTCCAAACTGAGTGCGCCATTTAGCACTTCTCATAATCAGCCCCTTTGACTTTTATCAAACTAATCCTCGTAGGGCCAGACGGAAGCGCCCACTGGTGTCCGCTATTGGCACTTAGCGGACATCCCGGCGCCCGTGAGGAATGTCCGCTTTCAGGGTAAAAGCGGACATCGCTTTTTTGATGAGTGGACCGACCGAGTAGGGGAGTGCGATCACTTAAGGCTTTGCGAGGCCTTCGGCCTGGTTTGTCAGACCGCGGTTGTACTCACGTCGTACCGGTGAGCTGCTGGCATTCTTTGACAGCCGCCGAGCGTCTTTTGTCGATGTAAGCCGCCAAATCCACCAAATGAACGCCCCGCTGAGCTTTCTAGCTGGTCTCGATGCGCACGATCGGCAAGGGGAGATCCCCACGCAGCGCCTTGCGCAGCAGCTTGTCGACCGTGAGATGCCCGAAAAAATCCCGGCAGACCTGATCGATGGGTACGACGGTCTTGCCGTTGTACTGCGCCATCAGCAGAAACAGCGTTGGTGCGGTGTTCTCTCAACGGATGACAGGGTCGGATCTTCCTTCTGCTCAAGGCCGCCCGGACGTTTAAGTTCGGCCTCGCGCTTCACAACCCAGGCGTTGGCGGCCTGCTTGCGGTCGAAGGTTTCCGCTTCTCGATGAACGATCTTGCCGGCCTTTTTGATGACGATCTGGGCGGTAAAAGCCTTGGAGCCATCTTTGCGGGGGCGTTCTATGATTGAGCCCATTTTTGTCGTACCGATTTTGTTGTTGGTGGACTAGTCGGCAATGTCAGTCCGTCCAAGAATTTGGTCCGGTACGACACGAGAAAAAAAGTACGACATTGTCGTACCACGGACGGTAAAATAGGCCAAAATGAGCTCGAAATGGTACGACATCGGCAGTGGATAAAAGAGACCAAGTGACTGAAAAAACGATCAAAGCGCCGCAGGATCTGTCCCGTCGATTTTGTGTCGCTCCGATGATGGAATGGACCGACCGGCACTGCCGGTTCTTCCACCGTCTGCTGACGCAGCGCGCATTGATCTACACCGAAATGGTCACCACCGGCGCGGTCTTGCACGGCAACCGTGCTCGGCTGCTCGGCTTTGATTCCGCCGAACATCCGGTGGCGCTGCAGCTTGGCGGTTGCGATCCGGCAGCGCTCGCTCAGTCGGCGCGTATCGGCCAGGACTTTGGCTACGACGAGATCAACCTCAACGTCGGTTGTCCGTCCGACCGTGTGCAGGAAGGCCGATTTGGCGCGTGCCTGATGGCGGAGCCCGCGGTGGTCGCCGATTGCGTCAGCGCCATGAAGTCTGCCGTCAGGATTCCGGTAACAGTGAAATGCCGAATTGGAATCGATGAGCAGGATCCAGAGGAAGCACTGTTTGCGTTCGCTGACACTGTCAAGGTCGCCGGTGTTGACGCCCTCATCGTGCACGCGCGCAAGGCCTGGCTGAAAGGACTATCACCGCGTGAAAATCGCGACGTGCCACCGCTCGATTATGCGCTCGTGCGTCGACTGAAAGCGGCGCATTCGGATCTTACCATCATCCTGAATGGTGGCATTACAACTCTTGAGCAAGCGCAAAGCGAACTCGGTGCGCTTGACGGTGTGATGATGGGACGGGCTGCCTACCAGGAGCCATGGCGATTGCTCGACGTCGATCCGCAGATTTTCGGCGTCCCCGCGCAATTCACGTCGTCCAAGCAAGCGGCTTTCGCGCTCATTCCCTATATCGAGCGCGAATTATCCAGGGGCGTAAAACTTCACGCGATCACGCGGCACGTGCTTGGGTTGTTTCGTGCAGTGCCGGGTGCGCGTGCCTTCCGCCGCCATCTGGCGACCGAGGCGGTCAAGCCCAATGCCAGCGCTGCCGTCATGGCTGATGCGCTGGCGCTGGTGCTGGACAGGCCAACGGATTTGGCGCACATCGCCGCTTAAGTTGCCTACCCCGCACATTTTTTTAGGATCTCATGCTGCTGGGATACCCGATCAACGAGCTTGCCTTGCTTGCCCTTTGGATAGCGGGCGCGGGCATACTCGTGGGAATACTTGCCGGCCTGTTCGGCATCGGTGGCGGCGCCATCATCGTGCCGGTGCTTTATGAAGTGTTCCGAGTCATTGGTGTGCCCGAGGATGTCCGCATCCAGCTCTGTATCGGTACCTCGCTCGCGATCATCGTGCCGACGACGATACGATCGTATCTGGGGCATAAAAAGAAAGGCGCGGTGCTTCCCGAAGTCGTTCGCATCTGGACGTTACCGGCGATCTTTGGTGTTGCGGTCGGTTCGGTGACGGCGTCGTTCGCGCCCGCTCCTGTGTTCAAGATCGCTTTCCTGTTCTTTGTTACTTTTATCGCCGTCCGCATGTTGTTTGGTGGAGATCGTTGGAAGCTCGGGGATGACTTGCCGGGGCGTGGCGTGCTTGCTGTCTATGGCCTCGTCACTGGCCTGTTCTCGTCGCTGGTCGGAGTGAGTGGTGGCGCGATATCGAATGCGGTGTTGACGCTTTATGGCCGGCCCATGCACCAGGCTGTCGGAACATCGGCCGGCGTCGGTGTACCGATCACGATTGCAGGCACGATTGGCTACATGTTGGCCGGCTGGCCGCATATGGCGCAGCTACCGCCATTGTCGATTGGTTTCGTATCACTCGTTGGTTTCGTGCTGATGGCGCCCGTATCGAGCTTTACCACCACCTATGGCGTGCGGTTGGCGCATTGGCTCCCGCGGCGAAAACTGGAGATTGCCTTCGGAATATTCCTGATCCTGGTCGCGCTGCGATTTGCCGCGAGTTTGATCTAGCGGCGGCTTTTATTGGTTTCCGCGCAAGCGCAGCTTGTCGCCACGCACCTCCCAGCTTTCCAGTCGGTTGAGGAAGCTCATTCCGAGCAAATTATTTTTGAGCTGGCCCGGCTGGGCCACCAATGCGGGTACCGAGCGCTCGGTGAGACCACCGACCGCAAGGCGGTCGAGGGTGACTGCCGCCGCGCGCGTGCGGCCGTTTGCGGTATCGATATTGACCGTGTAGTTGAGGACCTCGATCGGCAAACCGGCGGCCTTGGCGGCCTCCTGCGTCAACACAACCGAACTTGCGCCGGTATCGAGCACCATCGGAACACGCGTGCCGTTGATATGTGCGGCGACGGCAAAGTCCCCGCCATGGCCGCGCACGACTTCAACATTGCGTCCACGGCCTGCGACATGACCGGGCACGAGCTCGGCGACGACGCGATCGGCGATTTCACGTAACTCAAATCGGTAGCTATAGCCAACCACCAGGAGCAAACCGACTACCGCCCAAAATGCAGCCGCTTCGATTGCCTTCGACAAGCTTTCGCGGAACATGGCGAGCACAAGGCCACCGACAAACACGACCAGCACGATCTTGATTGCGAGCGATCCGACATCATGTTTGAGCAAATTTGTTATGGCGTCCTGATCGCTGCTAGCGATCAATGCCGCAAGCGACAGGGCAACACCAAACAGCAGGGACCAGACTAAGCGGCGGCTCACGGTGTCATCCTAATGCGGCGGCTGTATTCTCGGCACTACGTGTGGCGAGGCGAGCGGGCAGTTCGGCGATTACCCGGGCACGTTCGGAGGCGTCCATTCCGGTCCAGCGCGCAATCTCGTCGACTGTCCGGCCGCAGCCGAGGCAAAGGCCGGCGCGGGCATCGAGAGTGCAGATTTTGACGCAAGGAGTGTCGATTGGGGTCTCGATCATGGGTTAGCTCGGGCCGAGTCGGGTGCGACCTTAAGCATCGCACCCGGGAAGGCAATCGCGCGATTGTCGCAAGGCTTGAGGTCTATGTACCGGCCCGAAATAGCGGCCGGCGGCTGATGCGGCGCTTCTCCTCGGGGGTTAGTTCCAGGTCGGCAGGCGATACGATCGGCGGTGCGTGCTCGGTCATTGGCGCCATCGCTGCCACAACCCGCTCGGGAGGAAATGTGACGACCACCTCGGTGCCGATGCGCAACTTTGACTTCAGCGTAAACGTCCCACCGTGCAGGTCGACCAGGCTTTTTGCGATCGGCAATCCGAGTCCGGCGCCCTGTTCGGCCGATTTGATCGAATTCGAGCCCTGGCCGAAAGACGCCAGCGCAACGGGAATTTCTTCTTCCGGGATTCCGGCGCCGGTGTCCTTGACGCTGACGTACTGACCGCCCGAGGCAGTCCAGCCGACCTTCAACCAGATCTCGCCGCCTTGCGGCGTGAACTTGATCGCGTTCGACAATAAATTGAGACAGATCTGGCGGATGGCGCGCTCGTCCGCCCACAGCTTCGGCATGTCCGGTTCGAAGATTTCGTGAATAGTGATGCCGCGACTGCTCGCGCGCAGCTTCAGGAGATGGTGACAGTCTTCGACGATGGCCACCAGCGAAACGGATTCCTCGTTGAGTTCGTAGCGCCCGGCCTCGATGCGCGACAGATCGAGAATCTCGTTGATCAGGCCAAGCAGATGCACGCCTGAGTTATGGATGTCGGCGGAGTATTCCTTGTAAGCGGACACCGCATGCTGCCCGAATACCTCGGTCTTCATCACTTCGGAAAACCCGAGGATCGCGTTGAGCGGCGTGCGCAGTTCGTGACTCATCTGCGCGAGGAAACGCGATTTAGCGATGTTGGCTGCTTCTGCGCGGCGGCGCGCTTCATCTGAAATCGCCTTCGCCTGTTCGAGTTCGCCGATCAAGGCATCCTTTTCCGCGCGCGCTTCCAGCGTTGCGAGCGTGCTTGAATAAAGCCGATATGTGAGCGCGGCGAAGTAGCCTTGCGCGGTCAACGCCATGAGAGCAAGGATATAGTGTCGCAGCGTACCTTGCAGGATGAAGTCGAGTGCGATTGCCGTGGTAACCGGAAACGTCGCGGCAAAGACCGCGGTCGGCAGACTGGATGCCAACATGCTCGACACCGCCACCACCAGCAGCATCACAAACAGCATGAAGGTGCTCGAGTTTTCGTCGATCCCGATCGGATGGATCAGGATGAACATCCACGCCAGCCCGTAGAACAGATCGAGCGTGATGAAGCGCAGCCGCCACGCGCGTGCGGAGACCTCGTGCATTGGTTTTTCGAGAAACTGCCTGCACTTGGTGACGATAATGGCATGGATTACGAGCACCGCTGCGGTCCACGCGCCTGCGCCCAGTGCGCCGGTCCACACGCTCGACATAAAGCCAACGGTCGTAACCAGCAGCAGGATTACCAGCGAAGCCGAGATCCGGTTCTGCGCGTATTGCCGCAACAGCTCATAGTCGAAGGCCGGACGCGTGCCGCTGGTCGACGTCAAGCGGTCACGCGCTTCGCGCACGTATTGCGCGGCAAGGCGCCGCTTCACCGGCGAGTTATCCGGTGGCAGCGCAGTAAGGTCGGGTTGTTCGCCTGGAGTCGGCATTAAATAACGCTGGCACTTACACAAAACACCGGCGGAGCCTTGCGCAAAATCCTTAAGACCAAGCTTAAGAGGGGGCTAAAATCTCTGGTTAAGGATTGTTTACCCCCGTTTGACAGCCGTTTTTGGCCATGTTCGGGTGTTCCTCGAGGGGAAATCATCCTCGAACGGGGAGGGGCAGATGAAACTCTACGACAGCAAGGTAGCCCCTAACCCCCGCCGCACCCGCATCTTCCTGGCCGAAAAAGGCATCACGCTGCCGACCGAGCAGGTCGACATGATGAAGATGCAGCACAAAACCCCGGAATACACCGCCATCAACCCGTTGCAGCGGATGCCGGCGCTGGTGCTCGACGATGGCACGGTGATCACCGAGTTGATCGCGATCTGTCGCTATTTCGAAATGCTGCAGCCGAATCCGCCAATGTTCGGCGTCGGGCCAAGGGAGGCCGCCATCGTAGAGATGTGGAATTGGCGCGCGGAAATCAATTTTTTCTCGAATGTGGCCGCGGTCTTCCGCCACACGCATCCGGCGATGAAAGAGCTTGAGGTACCGCAGGTTCCCGCCTGGGCCGATGCGAACAGGCCGCGCGTGACCTGGTTTATCGAACTTCTTGACCGCGAACTCGCCACGCGCGAATTCGTCGCGGGCGACCGCTATACGATTGCCGACATCACAATGCAGGTTGCAGTCGACTTCATGAAGCCAGGGCGACTTGCAATGCCCGATGGCGCCGGCAACGTAAAACGCTGGCATGCAGCTGTGTCGGCACGGCCGAGTGCGGCTGCATAGGTCCGGACAACGGCGCTCAGGTCACCGGTCAAGCAGGGCGATCAAGCTCGAGGTGTCCCACCGTTTGCCACCCATGGCCTGGATCTCGGAGTAGAATTGGTCGACCAGCGCCGTAATGGGCAGGTGTGCGCCGTTCTTGCGCGCTTCGCCAAGGCAGATTCCGAGATCCTTGCGCATCCAGTCGACTGCAAATCCGAAATCGAATTTGTTTGCCGCCATTGTCTTGTAGCGATTCTCCATTTGCCAGGATTGCGCCGCGCCCTTGGAAATCGTTGCAATCAGTTTCTCGATATCGAGACCCGACTTCTTGGCAAAGTGCAGGCCTTCGGCCAAACCTTGCACCAGTCCCGCAATGCAGATCTGGTTGACCATCTTTGAGAGCTGTCCCGACCCCGGTGGGCCGAGCAGATTGCAGGCGCGGGCATAAGCGGCGATCACCTTCTCGGCGCGACCGAACGGATCGGCATCGCCACCGCACATGACGGTGAGCACGCCATTCTCAGCGCCGGCCTGGCCGCCGGACACAGGCGCGTCGACGAACTCAAAGCCGCTTTTCTTGGCGGCGGCGTGGAGTTCACGGGCTATCTCGGCGGACGCAGTCGTATGGTCGACGAAAATCTTGCCCTTTCCCATCCCGGCGAAGGCGCCGTTGGGACCGAGGGTGACTTCACGCAGATCGTTGTCATTGCCGACACAGCACATGACGAAGTCCTGGCCTTCGGCGGCGGCCTTTGGGGTGGGGGCCGATTTGCCGCCGTGTTGCTTGACCCATTGCTCGGCCTTGGCCGCGGTGCGGTTATAAACGGTGACTTCGTGCCCGCCTTTGTTCTTAAGATGCCCCGCCATGGGGTAGCCCATGACTCCCAGGCCCAGAAACGCCACCTTCGCCATCACCATTCTCCCTCGGAAATTTCCTCTTGGCCGGCCGCGGCCGATGCTTATCTGCCAATAGGTCACTGCAAGGGCAAGGGCGTCAATCGCCCCGCATTGACCGCATCGGCGCCGCGCTTATGGTGTCGCCGAAATCAGGTTTTTAAGGACAAGCAGTTATGACGGTGAGCAAGGAGCAGGTTTTGGCGGCTTTGGCAAAGGTGCCTTCGCCGGACGGCGCGCCCTTACCGGACGCGCGCGTGCTCTCCGAAATCGTTGTCTCCGATGGCAAGGTCTTTTTCTCGCTGACGGTGGATGCTGCCACGGTTAAATCCTGGGAGTCCGTGCGCAAGGCAGCCGAGGAAGCTGTGCGCGCCGTTCCCGGGGTGCAGTCGGCATTGGTGGCCCTGACAGCCGAGCGTGCCGCGGGCGCGGGCACACGAGGACCGCAACCGGCGCATGTTGCCGCCCAGCCCCGTGCTGCGGCCGCGCCGGCCGGCCACGCTCATCCGGCCGACAAAGTGCAACCCGGAATTCCCGGAGTTGACGCCGTCATTGCGGTCGCATCCGGCAAAGGCGGTGTCGGCAAATCGACGACCGCAGTCAATCTCGCGCTTGGACTGCGCGACCTTGGGATGAAAGTCGGTATGCTTGACGCCGACATTTATGGCCCGTCGCTGCCGAAGCTTCTCGCCATCAAGGAGAAACCGCAGACGATCGGTGGCACGCGTCTCAAGCCCATCGAGCGCTATGGCCTCACGGTGATGTCCATCGGCTTTCTGATCGACGAAGAAACGCCAATGATCTGGCGCGGGCCGATGGTGATGTCGGCGATTACGCAGATGTTGCGCGAAGTGGAATGGGGCAAGCTCGACATCATGGTGGTCGACATGCCGCCGGGCACGGGTGACGCGCAACTCACGATGGCGCAGCAAGTTCCATTGAAAGGCGCGGTCATCGTGTCCACGCCGCAAGACCTTGCGCTGATCGATGCCCGACGCGGCGTTGCCATGTTCAAACGCGTGAACGTGCCGGTGCTCGGCGTTGTCGAGAACATGAGTTATTTTTTGTGCCCAAGCTGCGGTACCCGTTCCGATATTTTCGGTCACGGCGGCGCACGCAAGGAAGCCGAGCGATTGGGCGTGCCGTTTCTCGGCGAAGTCCCCCTCCATATGACCATCCGAGAAAAGTCAGACGCAGGGCTGCCCGTCGTAGCCACCGAACCGGATGGTCCGCACGCGAAGATCTATCGAGACATTGCCGGCAGGGTTCGCGATCAGATTAAGGGTGCGGCGCGGTCCGCGCCAAAGATCGTGATAGAGGCCTGAAACCCCCGGTTTTGGCCATGTAAAATAGGGCTGGCTGCCCGCGGTGCCCGTTCGACGAATGGGGAACTTGCGCTCGGTTAATCGCAGACGCATGCTCTTGATGCGTGGGGCAATTGGTACTGCTCTCCAAACCGTTTAAGCGGGAGCTAAAGGGAGGATTCATCGATGAAACGCCGCAAATTTCTCACCGCAATTGGGGCAGGGGGCGTTGCTGCCGCTGCTGCCACGATCGCTAAGCCGGCGATCGCGCAATCGTCGCCGACACTCAAGTGGCGCCTGACGGCAAGCTGGCCGAAATCGCTCGATACGTTATTCGGCACCTGTGATCTGTTCGCCAAATATGTAACGGAAGCGACCGACGGAAAATTCCAGATCCAGACCTTTGCCGCCGGCGAAATTGTTCCAGGTCTGCAAGTGCTCGATGCTGTTCAGAACGGCACGGTCGAATTAGGCCACAGCGCGCAATATTACTACATCGGAAAGGATCCGACCTGGGCGTTGTTCTGCGCCGTTCCGTTCGGTCTCAATGCCCGTCAGCAGAACGCATGGTTCTATCATGGCGACGGCCAGAAATTGATTGACGATTTTGGCGCCAAGTTCAACACCAAGTGCTTGCTGGCCGGCAATACGGGCTGTCAGATGGGCGGCTGGTTCCACAAGGAGATCAAGGGGCCTGAAGATTTCAAGGGCCTCAAGATGCGTATCGGTGGCTGGGCCGGCAAGACGCTTGGCAAGCTCGGCGTGGTCGCGCAGCAGATTGCCGGTGGTGACATCTACCCGGCGCTGGAGAAGGGCACCATCGATGCTGCCGAATGGGTCGGCCCCTATGATGATGAAAAGCTTGGTTTCTACAAGGTCGTAAAGTTCTACTACTACCCCGGCTGGTGGGAGGGCGGTACCGCCAACCACATGCTCGTTAATCTTGCCAAATGGAATGAGCTACCGAAGAGCTACAAATCCATTCTCGAAGCGGCAGCTGCGGCGTGTAATACGCAACAGCAGGGCGACTATGATGCAAAGAACCCGCAAGCTCTCAAGCGGCTGATTTCCAATGGCGTTCAGTTGCGGCCTTTCACGCAGGCAACGATGGAAGCGTGTCTTAAGGCATCGAATGAAGTAAACGCCGAGACCTCGGCTATTAACGCCGACTACAAGAAGGTGCTGGAATCAATGCAGGCGTTCCGCCGCGACGAATACCTATGGTGGCAGGTCGCCGAATATGGCTACGACAGCTTCATGATCCGTACCGGCGCAAAAAGCTGATCGAATCAGATCGAATGAAATACGGGGTCGGCCATGTAGGCCGGCCCCGACCTCTTTTTGGGCCTCTTGCCCCCTCTTACAACTTTGGTCGAAGCAGGGCAGACTGGATTTAGCCGGTGGGCTCCGCCATGGTTCTAATCAGCCCAAATAGTCGGATAACACACGGGGCTGGGCGGAAACGTCTGCGACAATAACCAACGGAGGGGAAGGGATGAAACGTCGTCAATTTATCAAGGCAGCCGGGCTCGGTGTTGCCGCAAGCGCAGTTGCCGCTCCGGCGATTGCGCAGTCAATGCCGGAGCTCAAGTGGCGTATGACCACAAGTTGGCCGAAGTCGCTCGACACCTTGTTCGGTGGAGCGGAAATGATGGCCAAGGCGGTTGCCGAAGCCACCGATAACAAGTTCCAGATTCAGGTTTTCGCCGGGGGCGAAATTGTGCCGGGCCTTCAGGTCGTCGATGCGGTGCAGAACGGCACCGTCGAATGCGGCCACACTGCCTCGTACTATTATTTCGGCAAGGACCCAACTTTCGCTTTCGGCACTTCGGTTGCCTTCGGTCCTAACCAGCGCCTGAACCAGGGTTGGTTCACGCTCGGCGGTGGCAAAGAAGTGCTCAATGAGTTCTACAGCAAGTACAACTGCACCGCGCTGCTCGCAGGTAACACCGGGTGTCAGATGGGCGGCTGGTTCCGCAAGGAGATCAATACCGTCGACGATCTCAAGGGCATCAAGATGCGCATCGGTGGATTCCCGGGACGCGTCTTGCAAAAGCTCGGTGCGGTGCCGCAGCAGATCGCAGCTGGGGACATTTATCCGGCGCTCGAAAAGGGAACGATCGATGCGGCGGAATGGGTCGGTCCCTATGACGATGAAAAGCTCGGCTTCTACAAAGTCGCGCCGCACTACTACTATCCCGGTTGGTGGGAAGGCGGTTCGATGATTTTTGCCTTCTTCAATAATGAGAAGTGGAATGCGCTACCGAAGGCCTACAAGGCAATCCTGGAGCAGGCAGCGGCCTATGCCAACCAATGGATGGTCGCAAAATACGACGAGGTAAATCCTGCGGCGCTCAAGCGTCTGCTCGCCAATGGTGTGAAACTCCACGGGTTCTCGCCGGCGATCATGGAGGCCTGCTTTAAGGCAGCAAAGGAACTGCATGCCGAAATCGCCAAGGAGAACGCTTCTTTCAAAAAGGTCTACGACTCAATGACCACGTATTCCAACAACGGATATCAGTGGTTCCAGGTCGCAGAACTCGGCTACGATTCCTTTATGGTCCGCCACTCGCGCAGCTGATAGGCGTCTAGAGCAAACGGCCCCGGAATCTTGGATCCGGGGCCGTTTTATATTGCCAAGATGTGTCGCTAATTCTTCGGCGGCTCGTTGAAGTTCAGCGGTGGCAGATCGATTTGAGGAATCTCGATCTTGACCTTGTTAGGATCAATCGTCGACGCGGCACCTTTGTAGTGCATGACCATCGCCGGGAACAGGATGACCAAGAGCACCATAATCACCTGGATCACCACGAATGGCACCGCGCCCCAATAAATCTGTCCAGTGGTGACGCCCTCCGTACGTTTGCCGGTGACCCGGTCGATGAAACTTTCGCGCGGAGCAACCGAGCGCAGATAAAACAGAGCAAATCCGAACGGCGGATGCATGAACGATGTCTGCATGTTCACGCCGAGAATGACTCCGAACCAGATCAAGTCGATCCCAAGATGCTCTGCTGCGGGTCCGAGCAAGGGAATGACGATAAACGCAAGTTCGAAGAAATCTAAAAAGAACGCGAGCACGAAGACGAAAGCGTTGACGAAGATCAAGAAACCGACCTGCCCGCCAGGCAATGACGTCAGCAAGTTTTCAACCCAGATATGCCCGCTCACGCCATAAAATGTGAGCGAGAATACCCGCGCCCCAATCAGAATGAACACCACGAAGGCCGATAGTTTGGCGGTGGATTCGGTGGCCTGACGAATGAGGTCCCAATTCAGCCGCCGCTTAAGCCCACCGAGGATCAGCGCGCCCGACGCGCCCATGGCGCCCCCTTCGGTTGGCGTGGCCACGCCAATGAAGATGGTGCCGAGCACCAGAAAGATAAGAAACAGCGGCGGCACCATCACGAAGGTCGTCTGCTGGGCGATATGCGAGAGAAAGCGGAAGCCGATGAATCGGGTGGTCAACCAGTTAACCACCGCTACAGCGAAAGCGAACGTAATGCCAAAGAACATACTCAGGACTACAAAATCGGCACCGTGAGTATCCGAATTGTGCATCATGAACCAGCCAAAGACGGCGCTGATGATCGCGAGAATGGCGAGCGAAGGAAGGCCGCGGCTACCGGACGGCTCGCGGAAGCCGACCGCTTCCGCCGGCAGTCCCGGCGTTGCTTTCGGGAACAACACCGTGACGATAAATACGTAGAAGGCATAAAGTCCGGCGAGCACGATGCCGGGAATGAACGCACCTTCGTACATGTCACCGACCGAGCGGCCCAGTTGGTCGGCCATCACGATCAAAACCAGCGAAGGCGGAATGATCTGCGCCAACGTTCCTGAGGCTGCGATGACGCCACTGGCGACGCGCCGATCATAGCCGTAACGCAACATGATCGGAAGCGAGATCAGTCCCATCGAAATCACTGAAGCGGCAACAACGCCCGTGGTTGCTGCAAGCAACGCACCGACAAAGACGACGGCATAGGCAAGGCCGCCGCGCACCGTCCCGAATAATTGTCCGATCGTGTCGAGCAAATCCTCGGCCATACCTGACCGTTCGAGGACCAGACCCATGAACGTGAAAAAAGGAATTGCCAGCAGCGTGTCATTGCTCATCACGCCGTAGACGCGCTCGGGCAAGGCTTGCAGGAAGTTCGGGGCGAACTGACCGAGCTCGATGCCGACTATTGCAAAGATTAGTCCGACCGCGCCGAGGGAAAATGCGGCCGGGTAACCAAGGAGCAGGAAGATTACAAGGGCTCCGAACATGATCGGAGCCATATTGGCGATGAAGAATGCTTCCATGCTTGATCCCGACTACCCCAGCAAACGCCTAATGTTTTTCCATTGCGCCGATCAGTTCCTCGGCCTCGGTTTCTAGTGAACTCTTTTGGCCCGCATGCGGGTCGGGGATAAGGTCGCGCATGACTGCGATACGCTTGATTAATTCGGAAATAGCTTGGGCGAACAGCAGCGTAAATCCAATCATGACCAGGGCCTTGCTGGGCCATTGCGGCAAGCCGCCGGCATTTCCGGACTGCTCGTTGATTTCTATCGATCTGAGAAAGAAAGGGATGCCGGTGACGATCATGACAATGGCGAGTGGCATCAGGAAAAACGCGTGCCCGATAACATCGATAATATCGCGCACCCGTTTGGGCAGCAGACTATTCACGATGTCAATGCGGATGTGCTCATTGGCGAGCAGAGTCCACGGCGAGCACAACAAAAACACCATGCTGAAAAGAACCCATTGCAATTCCAGCCATGAGTTCGATGAAGTATCGAAGATCTTGCGGACGCTTGCGTTAACCGCCGAGACGATAACAGCCGCCAATATAAGCCACGCAATTCGCTTGCCGACCCAGGTGGTGGTGGCGTCAATTGCGCGCGATGTCGGCAGAAATGCCGTCAGCACTGCATCCAGGGCACCCACTTGACCACTCCCCTCTGACCGGTCCAGGCGATGCCGCCCGCCGGGATTTTTATTATTATTTCACGTCCCCACGCCAAGCCGTACGGCCAAGCCCTATACCTTAATCCGATGCCGCCATACTGCGTCAATGGACAATTTGGTCGAAATAGTGGGCCAACTCTGCGCTGTAGGCGCATCAAAGGCGGTCAATGCCGGTCCCGGCGCCCGCCCCCGAGGACTAGGCCGCCCGTCAGCGCCGAGGCTACCTAGCCGCCCGTCGTGCTCATATGGCGGGGCAGCGCCGGTTTTTTGTGCCGGCGGTCGATAACGAAATCATGTCCCTTCGGTTTGCGCGTGATTGCCTCGTCGATTGCGCTGTACAGCAGATTATCGCTTTCCGAGGCACGCAGAGGGCTGCGCAGATCCGCGGCATCATTTTGTCCGAGGCACATGTAGAGCGTGCCGGTACAGGTGACGCGCACACGATTGCAGGATTTGCAGAAATTGTGGGTGAGGGGCGTAATAAAGCCTAGCCGCCCGCCGGTTTCCTTCACGCGCACGTAACGGGCGGGTCCTCCCGTCGTGAAGTCGATGTCGTCGAGCGTGTACTTTTCGTCCAGCCGCGCACGCACGATCGACAAGGGCAGATATTGGTCGAGGCGCGATTTATCGACGTCACCAAGTGGCATCACCTCGATGACGGTGAAATCCATGCCGCGTCCGTGCGCCCATTCCAACAGGCCGGCGATCTCGTCTTCGTTCACGCCTTTCAGCGCAACCGCATTGATCTTGACCTTGAGCCCGGCCGCCTGCGCGGCATCGATCCCGGCCATGACGTTGGCGAGATCGCCCCAGCGCGTGATGGCGCGAAATTTGTCGGCGTCCAGCGTATCGAGCGAAACATTGATGCGCTCGATCCCGTTGGCTTTGAGTTCGGACTGCATATTTCTGCAACTGCGAGCCGTTGGTGGTCAGCGTCAGTTCGTGAAGCGCGCCGCTTGTCAGATGGCGCGATAGCGAGGACACCAGCGTCATGATCCCGCGCCGCACGAGCGGCTCGCCACCCGTCAAACGCAATTTGGTGACACCTTTTGCAATAAACGCGCTGCAGAGCCGGTCAAGCTCCTCGAGGCTCAAAAGGTCGGCCTTCGGAAGAAACGTCATGTGTTCCGACATGCAGTAGACGCAGCGGAAGTCGCAGCGGTCCGTAACCGAAACGCGCAAATATGTAATGGGGCGGTTGAACGGATCGATCAACGCGCTTGGCTTTGCACGGTCGAGTTCAAATGCGGAGGTGTCGGCGGCCAGTGCCATCGTCCAACCTTGCGTCGCGCGTTTTGCAGATCGCGCACCTACTCCATATAGGAATTCTGGCCGCAAATGGCCATAGCGTGGGGCAATCACGCAGTTTCAGGCTGCGTCGCGTGACCTAGTTGGGCCGAACTACTGCCGCGGCGGGCGGCGGGTTTGTCGGCCACGGTGCAGCTGCCTGCGCGGGAGGCGGGGCCGCAGCTGGAGCCGGGGCTGCCGCAGCGGCCGGCTTCGGCCGGGCCGGTTTCTTGGCGACAGGCTTCTTGGCAGCCGGCTTCTTTGCGACCGGCGGTGCACCTGGTGTGAGCTCGACGACAACCGGATTTGGCCGCAACCGAGGCGGCTCACCGGTCGCTGTGATCGCTTCGAGTCTTTCAGATTCGGGCAGATAGCCGTTGAGCGTGAAAGTCACCGACGAGGCGGCATCAACCGGCAACGCGAGCGAGCATGGAGTCCGGCAAGATTGTCCGTTCGACGCTTTTGCTTCGGCGCCCGGCGGTTCGGACTCAAAGCTCACGGTGTCCAACGAAGGACCCGGTTTAAGCCCATCAAGACTTCATCCAGTCGGGGGTCGACGAGCACGCCGCCAAGGCAAGTGCACCGCCGAAAATCGCAAGAACTCGGTACATCATATTAACCGTCCCACTCCGAGCAACTACCCGCCGCTCGCCCGCTGGAAGGATAGGGGCGTCGTCACGCAGGCGCAACATATCGCGCCACGTTAACCTTACCACATTAACCATAATTTCGGACCACAGCCCGTCAGATTTCCGAAAAAATCGCGGCAATCGAGGCCGGCAATTCGGCGAAATGACTGATGATCCGGTCTGGTCCAAATTCGGCGATGGGACGCTCGCTGTAGCCAAAATCGACCGCGACAACCGGCACGCCGGCCGCGCGCGCGGTGCGAATGTCGGTGTTTGAATCACCGATCATAACCGCGTGTTGCGATTGTTCCGCCGGCCGCCGCGACGGTCCGCCGCAGAATTTCCGGATCGGGTTTTTGAATGCCGAAAGTGTCTTGACCGCAGATTGCCACAAAGCGGTCAGCGAGCTTGAGTTCGCGGAGCAAGAGCACCGACAGCTGTTCAAGCTTATTTGTGCATACAGCAAACCGGCATCCGCGGGCTGCGAGGGCATCGAGTGAATCAATGAGACCCGGAAATGGCTGGGAGCGATCGGCGACGTGGTCGGAATAGTACGCAATAAAATCCGCAAACATTTGATCGAGCTTTTGCGTTGAAAAACTCCGGCCTTCCGCTTCGACACCGCGCGCAATCATCGCCTTGGCGCCGCCGCCGATGGCATTTCGCGCGGCTTCGTAGGGCACCGGGGGCAATCCCTCGCGCGCGAAAATAACATTAAGGGTATCGATCAGGTCGGGCGCCGTATCGATCAGTGTGCCATCGAGGTCAAAAACGATCATGGGAGAGGGCATGAGGGATCGCTAACCTTCGTTTATCGTTGTTGCAAGGCCGATTTACCAGTCCCGCCTGCTGTGCAAATTACGGCTATTCAGCCAGAAGGATCAGGGCTAGATAGGCACCGCACCGTATCGTCAATCGACGCTTGATTGCTCAGCCGGGACCGATGAACGCCGATGCCCAAAAACGCGCAGCAGCCGCTCGCGCCGTCGAATTTGTGCGGCCCGGCATGCGGCTGGGCCTGGGCACCGGATCGACGGCCAGGCATTTCGTCGAATTGATTGGTGAACGCGTTCGCGCGGGCCTCGACATCATTGCGGTCCCGACATCCGAAGCTACGTTGGCCGATGCAAAACGTTGCGGCATTCCCCTCACCACACTTGACGAGACCCCTGAGCTCGATCTGACCGTCGACGGCGCCGACGAAATCGGGCCGGGGCTTTGCTTGATCAAGGGCGGCGGTGGCGCGCTGCTGAGGGAAAAAATCGTTGCAGCCGCCTCCGCGCGCATGATCGTGATTGCCGACCACAGCAAAAACGTCGCAACACTCGGCCAGTTTCCGCTACCAATCGAAGTGACCTCGTTCGGCCTGGCATCCACCCAGCGCGCATTGGACAAGGCCATCAGTGCCATCCAGGCGCCCGGCAAGCTGACGCTGCGGCGGGGCAAGAACGGCCATGCTTTCGTCACGGATGGCGGTCACTGGATTCTCGATGCGGCGCTCGTCCGGATTGACGATCCGGTTGCTTTGGCGCATGCGCTTTCGGATGTGCCCGGTGTAATGGAGCATGGTCTGTTTATCGGCCTCGCGCAGATGGCCATTATTGGCGGGCCAGACGGCGTAAAGATCGTCGAAAGGTCCTGAGATCCAGAGCTAGATGGAGTTTCCAATGAGCGTTGTTGAAGTCATTAAAAGCGCAATGAGACCGACTGCTGTCACCCTAGCCCTTGTCGGCTTCGGCAGCATTGCGAACGCGCAGCAGACGTCCGTGGCGGCCATCCAAACGGCCAAGGAAATCGTAAAGGTGACCGGCGCAACCGCGCTGTTCACGCCGTTGATCCCCGGCGTGATCGAGCAGGCAAAGAACCTGTTCCTCCAGCAGAATCCTGCCCTCGCCAAGGATCTCAATGAAATCGCCATACAGCTGCGCACCGAACTTGCGCCTCGTATGGAAGAGCTGAATGCCGAAGTGGCAAAATTATATGCGACGCACTTCACCGAAGCTGAACTCAAGGATCTGCTGGCATTTTACAAGACACCGGTCGGCATGAAGCTGATCACCGAGCAGCCGAAGGTTGGCGAGGAGGGTCTTAAATTTGCCCAGACCTGGGCCAATCAGTTGTCCGATCAGGTGATCGGAAAGATGCGCGAAGAACTTAAAAAGCGGGGTCATGCGCTTTGATGGGCTATCGCCGGCAATTGATCCGGCGGTCCTGACGATGTGATGGCGGCGGCTGATGGCGGATCACGACGTCGACCTATTTGTCATCGGCGCAGGCTCTGGCGGAGTGCGGGCCGCGCGCATTGCGTCGAGTTACGGTGCGCGCGTGATGATCGCCGAGGAATATCGCGTCGGCGGTACCTGTGTCATTCGAGGCTGTGTACCGAAGAAACTTCTGGTGTACGCCTCGCGTTTTTCCGACGAGTTTGAAGACGCGGCCGGTTACGGCTGGACGGTTGCCGAACCGGAATTTCATTGGCCGACACTGATCGCCAACAAGGATCGTGAAATCGCTCGTCTGGAAGCGGCCTACACCAGCACGCTCGAGCGCTTCAATGTCGCTTTGGTCAAGAGTCGTGCCGCGCTCGAAGACGCCCACACGGTGCGCCTGGCAACGGGCGCGCGCGTACGCGCGGAAACGATCCTGATCTCAACCGGTGCATGGCCGCATCTGGGACCAAAAATTCCGGGCCTGGAGCATGTGATCTCATCGAACGAAGCGTTTCATCTGCCGGAACTGCCGAAGCGTATCGTTGTTCAAGGCGGCGGTTATATTGCGGTTGAGTTTGCGTGCATCTTTGCCGGGCTTGGCAGCGAAGTGACACTCGTTTACCGCGGCGAGAATATTCTGCGCGGTTTTGACGATGACGTGCGGGAGCATTTGCGGAACGAGATGCGTGGACGCGGCATTACCGTCACGTGCGGTCATACGGTCGCTGCGATTGAAAAGTCGGACGCTGAATTCAAGGTGCGGCTGTCGGATAACAGCATGATTGCGGCCGACAAGGTGATGTTTGCCATCGGCCGCCGCCCCAACGTGATGGGTCTCGGGCTGGAAAGCCTGCAGATGAAGATTCATGAGCACGGCGGTATTGATGTCGACGAGTATTCACGATCGTCCGTACCGAACATCTATGCCGTCGGCGACGTCACCAATCGTGTCAATCTCACGCCGGTGGCGATCCGCGAGGGTCACGCCTTCGCCGACACAGTCTATGGCGGAAAGCCCACGCCAGTCGACCACACCAACGTTCCGACCGCGGTCTTCTCGGAGCCGGAAATCGGCGTCATCGGCCTGACTGAAACGCAGGCGCGCGAGCAACTTGCGATCGTCGATGTCTACAAGACCAGTTTCCGCCCGATGAAGGCGACCCTGTCGGGCCGCAATACGCGCTCCTTTATGAAGCTGCTGGTCGACGGTGCGACCGACCGCGTGGTCGGCTGCCATATCATCGGCCCTGACGCGGGCGAGTTGATCCAGATCGTCGGAGTCGCCATGAAGATGGGCGCGACCAAGGCCGATTTTGACGCGACCATGGCGGTTCATCCGACGGCCGCCGAGGAACTGGTCACGCTGCGCGAAAGAGCCATGAGCTACGGCCGCGCCGCGCAATAAGGCCTAAACTAACCGACTTTCCTTGAAAAACTGGCTTTTACGGGCGGCTGTCGTGTATAACGCCGCCCGAACGCTCGAGCGTGATCCCGAAAAGCGCAAAGCCGGTTTTCGGTGAGTGACCATGCTCAAACAAACGGTAGTGCGTGATGGCCGAACGTTGGACGCCCGATAGCTGGCGCAAGAAGCCGATCCAGCAGGTTCCGGATTATCCGGACCGGCAAGCATTGGCTGACGTCGAAAAGCAACTGGCGACTTTCCCGCCGCTGGTGTTTGCCGGCGAGGCGCGCAGTCTGAAGAAGCAGCTGGCGCGCGTTGCCAGGGGCGAAGCTTTCCTGCTGCAAGGCGGAGACTGCGCCGAGAGTTTCGCCGAGCATGGTGCCAACAATATCCGCGACTTCTTCCGGATGTTTCTCCAGATGGCGGTGGTGCTGACGTATGCCGCGGCCTCGCCGGTCGTGAAAGTCGGCCGCATCGCCGGACAATTCGCCAAGCCGCGCTCTTCGCCGACCGAGAAGCGCGACGGCAAGGAATTGCCGAGTTATCGCGGCGACATCATCAACGACGTCGCCTTCACCGAAGATGCGCGGCGGCCGGATCCGCGCCGGCAGGTTGAAGCCTACCGACAATCGGCGGCGACGCTCAATCTGCTGCGTGCATTCGCGCAAGGAGGCTACGCGAACCTCGCCAGCGTCCGGCAGTGGATGCTCGGCTTCGTCAAGGACAGCCCGCAGTCACGGCGTTATGTCGAGTTGTCGGACCGCATTTCCGAGGCGCTCGGTTTCATGCAGGCCTGCGGTCTCGACCTTGAGAGCCATCCCGAGCTGCGCACGACTGACTTCTATACAAGCCACGAGGCGCTGCTTCTCGGTTTTGAGGAAGCGCTGACGCGGGTCGATTCAACGACCGGCGACTGGTATGCCACATCCGGTCATATGCTTTGGATCGGCGACCGCACGCGGCAACATGATCACGCGCATATCGAATATGCGCGCGGCATCAAAAACCCGCTCGGATTGAAATGCGGTCCATCCAGCAAGCCGGATGATCTGCTGCGGTTGATCGACATTCTCAATCCGGACAATGAGGCCGGTCGTCTGACGCTGATTGGCCGCTTCGGCGCTGAAAAAGTTGGTGATCTGCTGGCGCCGCTCGTGCGCGCGGTCAAGCGCGAGGGCAAGGTGGTGCTGTGGTCGTGCGATCCGATGCACGGCAACACCATTACGTCTGCGAGCGGCTACAAGACGAGGCCGTTCGACCTGATCCTGAAAGAGGTGCGCAGTTTCTTCGAAGTGCATCAAGCCGAGGGGACATATGCCGGTGGTGTGCATCTCGAGATGACCGGGCAAAACGTTACCGAATGCACCGGCGGCGCCCGCGCGATCTCCGATGCCGATCTCAACGATCGCTATCACACGGCGTGTGATCCGCGGCTTAACGCGGAGCAAGCGATCGATCTTGCCTTCCTGCTTGCCGAATTGCTGAAGAAAGAGCGGTCGGGCCAGGTCAAATCGATGCCGGCTGTCGCCGGGCTCTGAGCCCGGCAAGCATTCATCGTCGATTGGCGTATGTGTACTGATTTGCATTCGGCCGCGCGCCCAAGCGCACGTTGGGTTGACCGATCGTTACCGCATGAGGCGCGCGCGGGCTTTTGCGTGAGTGGCCGTCTTTCCAAGTAAAATCAGAACCAGCTGCGCCGCGATGGTTCGGCGGTTCAGAGACCATAAAGGTAAACGTTCGCGGTTTATTGCTTCTTTAATGATGCAAAGCGTTCCTCAATACGCTCGGTAAAATTGTAACGAGCTCGAAAACAATTGGGCTGAAAACTCCCCCGCGTTGATGAGATCTGGGGGCGTCATGATCAAAGCGCTGGTGCGGGGATCTTGGCTTGGTTTGATGGCGGTTTGCGCCGCTGTTGGTTCGGCGGCTGCCGCTGATCCGTTTATTCTGACGACCGAGACCGCTCAATTCACGTCGTCCTTCGCGCTGCGCTACTGGTATGGGCTCGGCAGCACCAGCAAGGACCTCTACGGCTTCACGCGTAATGACCTTGTCTCCCGGCTGACTTATTCGGGTCTCCAATCGCATTCGCTGGAAATGGTTGCCCGCGTCGACCACAGCAGCGGTCTTTTCTGGAAGGGCTACGCCGGCGGTGGGCTGTTGACCCAGGGCAATCTCCAGGACGAGGATTTCCCGCCCGATACCACGCCATATTCCAGCACGACCAGCACGCTCCAGAACCAGACGCTCGGCTACATCAGTTTTGATTTCGGCGGTGCGTTACTGCGCGGTTCCGATTTTCGCATCGACGGCTTCGTCGGCTATCACTATCTGCACGCGCGCATGAAAGCGTTCGGCTGCCAGCAGACGGCGTCCAATCCCGATATCTGCACAGGTGGCATTCCGACAAGTGTGGCGGTGATCGTGGAGGACGACACCTGGCAGGGCGTGCGCGTCGGCCTCAACGCCGACATCCCGTTGGTCGATCGGTGGCGGTTCGACATTGAAGCGGCCTGGCTGCCCTATGTCTGGTTTTCCGGGACCGACAATCACCTTTTGCGGCCCGACCTTCCGATTCCCACGTTTCAGGACGGCCAGGGCTGGGGCTACCAGTTCGAGGGGCTGCTCTCCTACCAGGTGGACGACTCGATCAGCGTCGGCGTGGGTGGCCGCTACTGGCATATGGAGAGCAGCGGCAACGCGCATTTCGAGATGTTCGGCGGCAGCCCGCAGCCGATCGACTTCAAGACCAACATTTACGGCGTCTTTTTGCAGGGCAGCTATCGCTTTGGGCCGTTCTGAGCCGGCTCCCGCTCGCTGGGCTGCGATGCAAGGCCCCCCATTGCCGGACCGGATGGCGAGGCGGTAGAGCTTTTCCATGAACGCCCGTCCCGCTGACAGGCTGGCCATTGCGGTTGCCCAGCTCAACTCGACGGTCGGCGACATCGCCGGCAACGCCGAGAAAGTGCGGCGTGCCCGTGAACAGGCAGCGGCTCAAGGCGCCGATTTGCTCGTGTTCCCCGAGCTATTTATTGCCGGTTACCCGCCTGAGGATCTGGTTCTCAAACCTGCGTTTCAGGCTGGGTGCCGGGCGGCAATCGAAGCGCTTGCGCGTGAAACAGCGTCCGGTGGCCCGGCGCTCCTCGTTGGAACGCCATGGGTTGACGGAGGCAAACTCTACAACGCGCTGGCCTTGCTCGATGCCGGCGCAATCAGCGCCCTGCGCTACAAAGTCGATCTCCCCAACTACGGCGTATTTGATGAGAAGCGCGTGTTCGCGCCTGGGCCGATGCCCGGACCGGTCAGTTTTCGCGGCGTGCGGTTAGGACTTCCGATCTGCGAGGATATCTGGGGCGCGGAAGTTGTGGACTGCCTTGCAGAGACCGGCGCGGAAATGTTGGTCGTGCCGAACGGATCGCCCTACTGGAGGCAGAAGGGCGATGTGCGGCTCAATATCGCCGTGGCACGCGTCACCGAGCGCGGACTTCCGACAGTCTATGTCAACCAGGTTGGCGGACAGGACGAACTGGTTTTTGACGGCGTATCGTTCGGCCTGCATGCGGATTGCTCGCTTGCGTTCCAGCTGGCCGCGTTTCAGGAAGCGATCGTCACTACGCAATGGGTGCGTGCGCGGCGGCACATGGCGCTGCGAAAACGGACCAATGGTGGCGAGCGTCGAAGCCGATCATGCCGACTATGCGGCGTGTGTGCTCGGCCTGCGCGATTACGTGAACAAGAACGGTTTCCCCGGCGTTGTGCTTGGGCTGTCGGGCGGCGTCGATTCGGCGCTTTGCGCGGCAATGGCGGTCGACGCGCTGGGCGCGGAGCGCGTCCGCTGCATCATGCTGCCTTATAAATTCACGTCGCAGGAATCAC
Organism: uncultured Alphaproteobacteria bacterium; assembly: GCA_963819915.1. GTDB lineage: Bacteria > Pseudomonadota > Alphaproteobacteria > Rhizobiales > Xanthobacteraceae > Pseudolabrys. The sequence continues at coordinate 910,441 of CAWFXX010000001.1, read as the reverse complement.
TGGACGATGCAGCAGCTTGCGCCAAGGCACTTGGAGTGCGCTACGAGACATTGCCGATTGCGGCCGCCGTCGAAGGTTTCGAAAAGGCACTCACGCCGATCTTTTCTGGAGTACCGCGGGACGTCACTGAGGAAAATCTCCAGGCGCGCGCGCGCGGGACCATTCTTATGGCGATCTCCAACAAGTTCAATCTCATGGTGGTCACCACCGGCAACAAATCTGAAATGTCGGTCGGTTATGCGACGCTTTATGGCGACATGAATGGCGGGTTCAATCCGATCAAGGATTTGTACAAGACCGAGGTGTTTCGTCTGGCGCGATTGCGCAATGCCTGGAGGCCGGAAGGCGCCAAGGGGCCGAGTGGAACGATTATCCCCGAGAACATCATCACGCGGCCGCCCACAGCAGAATTGCGCGAGAACCAGAAGGACGAGGATTCACTGCCGGCCTACGCAGTGCTTGATCCGATCCTGGAGCGACTGGTCGAGCGGGAGGAGCCGGTCTCGGCGATCGTTGCCGCAGGTTTCAACCATGAAACCGTGATGCGGGTGGAACGCATGATCAACATCGCCGAATACAAGCGGCGGCAGGCGGCGCCCGGGGTCAAGGTAACACTGAAGAATTTCGGCCGCGACCGCCGTTATCCGATTACAAATCGTTTCCGTGATCCCGGCACCCCTATGCCGGCGGCCGATGTTTCATTGGTCACCGGAAAGCCGGCGAAAAGCGCAGCATTCGATTTTTGATCGGATCGCAGCCGGCTGCTTAGCGTGCCGGGAGGAATGTCGGCCCGACCGTGCGCACTGTGCGCTTGGTCGGGTCGGCTTCAGCAACCGGTTCCGCCGCAGGTGGTGGCGTCGCTGCGGTCGCCGCCGCGGCCGGTGCACGTTGGTCTGGACGGATCGGTTTGCCGTCCGGCCCAATCCGGGGCTGCGACAGCTGTTTTGAATTCTGTTCGGTTACGACGACGTCCCCGGGTGCGACCGTATCGTCGGGCCCGATAGCCTTGAGCGCTTGCGCCCAGCTTTCACCGGGACGGCGGCAGCTGCACTCAGCGCTCATGGCCTTTCGATACTGAAACGCAGTTGGCAGCTCGGTATAGAGCCGGCCATTCAGGGAAACCGCCTGCGTCATTTCCTCGCCGGGATTGTGATAGGTATAGAGAGACACTTCGGACGCCGGGCACATGCGTTGGCAAGTCAGTTCGTCGTCGCGGAATCGGTCCGGCGACGTTGAGTACGAAATCGGAAAGTAGAATCCGTCGCACGTGCGCACGCAAACGGTGCGGAATGTGCCGCCCATCTGGCCGGGCGGTGTCGAGTACACGCCGCTGCCGTTACCGCCGAACAAGCGATCGAAGAAACCATTTTGTTGGCCGGCGAGGGCAGCCGAGCGGTATTGCGGTCCACAGCCATTGTCGCCGAGTGCGATCAGGAGCGCCTGGCGTTGAGCTGCGCGCTCCGTCGTGCCGCCATTGAGCCGCTCAAGGTCGATCCGCATGTGTTCGAGGCCGCTGCGCTGCTGGTCGATCTGGCGGCTGAGAGGTCCGCATTGCGCGGGGGGATTGCTGAAAATCGAGAAGAAGCCAGAGCTTTCGCAGCCCATCCGCCGCGATTGCGCGACCAGCCTGTCCACCTCGAACTGCTGGCGGTTGACCAGGTCTTCCGACCGCCGAATCTGGTCGGCGCGCGCGGGGTCTGCATTTCCACGATCGAGCGTCGCGAGTTGGGTTTCGAGTCGCTGGCACGCGGGATTAGACGATGGCGACTGCGCTTGGGCGGCTGCCAGGCCCGAGCACGCAATAAGCGCTGCCGTGAGTTTGTAGAATGATGACTTCATATTGGCACTCTAGTCCGGAAAATCCGGTGGGGCGAGCCTTGTGTCACTGCGAGAGCTTGCGACTTCGGACCGCAGGTTCCAAAACACCCCGGAAATAATGATCAGCGCGCCAAACAGTACAAAAATATCGAGAGGCTCACCGTAAAACGCCCAGCCGACAACGGCAATCAGTGGAATACGCATGAAATCCAACGGGACCACCAAAGTTGCATCGCCGGATCGGAACGCATTGCTCAGACAATAGTGTGAGGAGAGCCCCGCGAGACCGACACCGATTGCAGGCAAAATGTGACGTGCCTCGAAATGGAAAAAGACCGCTGGGTCGCTCCCGATCAGCGATAGCGGGAATTGCATGACCGCCATCCAGAAGACGATGCCGAAAGTGCTCTCTGTCATCGTCAGTTGTTTGGTCGTGATCATCGTGATGGCGTAGCCGAACGCCGCCAGCAGCACTAAAAATACTGCCGGATTGAATCCTGCAATACCGGGCCGCAAAATAACCAGGACGCCGATGAGGCCGAGCACGACGACACCCAGCCGGCTTGGAGTCATGCGCTCGTGCAGAAACCAGACCGCAAGGAGCGCGGTCCATGCCGGCATGGTGAATTCGAGCGCGAACACCATGGCCAGCGGCAGCATGGTGAGGCTCAGCGCCCACATAAATTGCGAACCGTAGTGCACGGTATTTCGAAAGAAATTGAGTCCCATGCGCCTGGGCCTTGCATGGATGCGCAGATCGGGACGCACCGCAAGAAGGGTAAGCAAAATAACAAGCGCTACACCGCTGCGGATTGCGAGAATTTCAAAAATGTTCAGCCCAGCGCGGGACAGCTGGCGGATGGAAACCGCCATGACCGAAAATGAAAGCAATGCGCCGATCATCCAGAAGACGACGCGAGCGAGCTTGCTGTTGATCACGTGCGTTCGTTGGTGTCGGAGGGGCCGGGGTAAAGGGGAGCGGTGGTCTAGCAGGTCGCCGCGGGCCCGTCACTCGGCGTCGGGCTGATTTTCCGGGCGAGCTTTATCGAATGCCGGCAGCTTCAGGCATGCGGCATTGGCGGCGACGATCTTCGGAAATTTATCGAGCGGCACCTTCAGGCGATGGGCATTCGCGACTTGTGGCACAAGGCATGTGTCTGCAATCGTCACGTGTGTGCCGCACGCATAAGGCCCCGGGCCGAGCATGGATTCCAGCGCGGTAAAGCCCACGATGACCCAGTGATGATACCATGCGTCAATCTCAGGCTGCTCATGTTTGAGCTGGCGTTTGAGATATTGCAGCGGGCTCGTGTTGTTGAGCGGGTGGATGTCGCAGGCAATCATTTGCGCTATGGCGCGGCATTTGGCGCGTCCGAGCGCGTCTGCCGGCAGGAGCGGCGGGTCAGGGTGGGTCTCATCGAGATATTCGATAATCGCCAGCGACTGCGTGAGCACTTCTCCGTTCGACAATTCGAGTGCCGGCACTCTCCCTTGCGGATTGATGCCGCGGAATTCAGGTGTGTGCTGGCGTCCACCCTCTTTGATGAGGTGGATCGGCACCGTGTCATAGGGAAGCCCTTTGAGATTGAGCGCGATGCGGACCCGATAGGCGGCCGACGAACGGAAATAGGAATAGAGTTTCACTGACTGACTCCGGCTTGCATTCCCGCAATCTAACCGGGACGGTGGCCGTTGGCGATACGGGGGGCAAGCTGCGCCGAACGCTCGGTGAGCTTTTTGATTGCGCGATCGAGCGCGGCACGATCTGCCACATCAACGGTTTCGAGCAGCTGCCGGGCAAAATTGAGAGCGATCGGAGCGAGCTCCGTGTAGATGTCCCGCCCTGCCGGGGTGAGCGAGAGAAAAGCTTCGCGCAAGTCGGCCTTGTTCGCCCGGCGCGTGACCAGCTTGCGCCGCTCGAGCAATGCGACTGCTCGCGATACTTTAGTCTTGTGCATGTGGCTGTGTGCGCCAATTGCCTTGGCGGTCATCGCCCCGAACTCACCGAGGGTGACCAGCACCCGCCATTCCGGCACGCCTATTTTGTAGCGGTCGGCATAAATGCGGGAGAGCGCTTGTGACACGAGGCTGGCGCAGACGTTGAGACGATAGGGCAGGAATTCGTCCAGCTTGAGCGCCGCGTGGCCGATGGTCGCGTCTGGCGCTTTCTGGGCCGTCTCGTCGGTCATTTCGGTGCTGCTGCGTTCCCCCGCGCTGGCAGCTCGTTGATATCCGAGACACCTTCGCGCATGACGGGAATCTTGGCCGAACTTGCGGCTTGGTGCAACGAGCCTGGGCTAATGGATGCCGTGCCGCTGGCGGCAGGATGGCCAAAAGCGCAGGGCTGAAAGCCGCCGGGACAAGGCGCCCGGCTCCGGCTCGCCGTTCCAGGCGAGGATGAGCACGGACCCCGCAACACGGATCAGGATCAGCAATTTCATCGGGTGGACCCACCGACCTCCGTCCGAGGCAGTAACGCCTAGTCCCAGCGGCTGTTCCATTTTGGCGGAGCGGCAAGTTAGTTGCATAAGCAACTAGTTCTTAATCCCGGTATCATCGACTTGGCCGATGGGGGAGGGCCGCGTTGGCTCACGAAATTGTTGGTTCGTGTGGTAGCAGGCGGTGGTGCATGGTCATTCGGCGTGGTGTTCGGAAAAAGGTGTAGCGCGGTGCCCGGATTTGCTTCCACCGAAGACCTCACCGAAAAAAAGGTTTCGTTCGACCAGATTGGTGCGGGTCTCTATGCGTATACCGCAGAGGGCGATCCCAACTCCGGCATCATCATCGGTGACGATGGCGTGATGGTGGTCGACACACAGGCGACGCCTGCAATGGCGGGCGACCTGATTGCGCGTGTCGCCAAGGTGACTGACAAGCCCATCAAATACGTCTTGCTCACGCACTATCATGCCGTGCGGACGCTCGGTGCGTCAGCCTACAAAGGCGCCGAGATTCTGGCGTCCGACGCGACGCGCGGGCTGATCGCCGAACGCGGCAAGCAGGATATGGATTCGGAGATCGGGCGGTTTCCACGCCTGTTTCAGGACGTCAAATCCATTCCCGGATTGACCTGGCCCACGATGACTTTCCCGGACCAGATATCGGTTTGGTTGGGGCAGCGCGAAGTGCGGATCATGCATATCGGTCGCGGTCACACGGCGGGTGACGTGATTGCGATTGTTCCCGACGCCGGTGCCGTCTTTTCCGGCGATCTCGTCGAGTACAAGTCGGCCTGCTATTGCGGCGATGCGCATTTCACCGATTGGCCGGCGACGCTCGATCATCTGGCGGAACTACAGGCCAATGCGCTGGTGCCCGGCCGTGGCGCAGCGCTCGCGACGCCCGACATGGTCAAGGAAGGCATCGAGCTCACGACCGATTTCATCTCGACACTTTACGGGTCGGTGCAGGATAGCGTCGCCAAGGGCCGGTCGCTTAAAGACGCTTTCGATTTTGCGCGGCTGACGATGGATCCGAAGTTCAAGAGTTTTGCAATTTATGAGCACTGTCTGCCGTTCAATGTCTCCCGCGCCTATGACGAAGCGCGCGGTATCGAATGGCCAGTGATCTGGACCGCCGAACGAGACCGCGAGATGTGGTCAGCCCTGCAAGGTTAGCGCAAGATCAGGGCAAGAGTAGCAAGAGTTCATTGGAGCCTGCGAGATCGGGGGCCCATATGTACAGTCACCTCACCATCGGCGCCGCGAACGTCCCGCGTGCTGCTCGATTTTACGATCAGGCGCTGAAGCCGCTTGGGTTGGTTCGGAAGAAGACTTTCAAAGTGGCAGCCAGTTATGCGCCGGAAGATTTCGACGGCATCAATGAGCCGTTCTGGGTGGTGCGGCCTTATGACATGGGGAAGGCAAGTCCTGGCAACGGCGTCACCGTTGCTTTCAAGGCAGAGTCACGCGCGGCAGTCGATGCCTTTCATGCTGCGGCGCTCGCCGCCGGCGGCACCGACGCAGGAGCCCCAGGATTGCGCACGCATTATCATCCGAATTATTACGGTGCCTATGTGCGCGATCTTGACGGCAACAAGATTTGCGCCGTTTGCCACAATCCGGTCAGCTCAGGCTGAATCCGCGGTTTCGATTGTCAGCGTGTGCACACGATCGCAACAACACTGCAGTTTCCGTCACGGCAGCTGCCGCTATCGCCATCGGATATCGCCCCGGTGAGATCGCTGCGATCCGCCTTGTGGTAGGTCGCGGCTTGCGTGAAAGCCTGTGTCTTGCAATAGGCGTTGGCCGCCGCCGCGCCGCATTTTTCCCCTGAGGCGAGGCAACGGTCGACGCCGTATCCATCGGCATCGTTGGCGATAATGAAGATGCGCCGCTCGGCCTGGGCAGACGTCGTAAGGACAAGCAATGCAAGGAGACCGACGAAAATTGTCCGCATGCCAAAGCGACCGTTGAGTGGAAGCGCCAGCCAGAGCCGGCGTCGATTGCGAGAATGTGAGCGAAATCGTTAAGGGGCGCTTAACCGTGCGAGTCCGCCCTTCGGTCATCAAATTTTTCCTGTGTTTTGCGAGGGTTCGTCCGGCACCTTGACGACCCGGACGCGACAAATCATTGTGCGGCCATGAACGGCCTTAACCATATCTGCGGCATTTGCCCGGAGATTATTCGCTAGCGCATCACGCTGGCTGCGGCCGTCTTTTCTCAACGTTGAGATAGCAGGACGCCCGGCCAGCGGGGCCGACGGATGTCATTTGCTATGGAACTCAAGCTCTACGATACGCTGACGCGCGAGAAGCGGGTGTTCACGCCGATCGATCCGGCGCGCGTGCGTATGTATGTGTGCGGACCAACCGTCTATGACTTCGCCCATATCGGCAATGCGCGCCCGGTCATCGTGTTCGACGTGCTGTTCCGCCTGCTGCGGCACATCTACGGCGACAAGCACGTCACGTATGTGCGCAATGTCACCGACGTCGATGACAAGATCAACGCGCGTGCCGCCGAGCGCGGTATTTCCATTCGCGATCTGACGGAAGAAACCTATAAAAACTTCAAGGAGGACGTGGCGGCGCTGGGCTGCCTGCCGCCGACCATTGAGCCGCGCGCGACAGAACATATCGCCGAGATGAAGATCTTGATCGAGCGGCTGGTTAAATCCGGCCACGCCTACGTGGCCGAAGACAACGTGCTGTTCCACGTGCCGTCGATGAAGGACTACGGAAAGCTCTCCAATCGTCCGCTCGATGAAATGATCGCCGGCGCGCGCGTTGAAGTCGCGCCCTACAAGAAGGATCCGCAGGACTTCATCTTGTGGAAGCCGTCGAAGCCGGGTGAGCCCGCATGGCCATCGCCTGCCGGGATCAAAACACCGGGGCGGCCGGGCTGGCACATCGAATGCTCGGCCATGTCGTGGAAGCATCTGGGCGAAACCTTCGACATTCATGGCGGCGGCATCGACCTGGTGTTCCCGCATCACGAGAACGAGATCGCGCAATCGCGTTGCGCTTTCCACACCCCGGTGATGGCGAACTACTGGATGCACAACGGCTTCTTGCAGGTTGAAGGCGAGAAGATGAGCAAGAGTCTCGGAAATTTCGTGACGATCCACGAGTTGCTGAGGGATTGGCCGGGCGAGGTGGTGCGGTTCACGATGCTGCAGACGCATTATAGGCAGCCAATCAACTGGACCGTGTCTGGATTGCGCGATGCGCAAAAGAACCTCGACAATTGGGTCGCCCTGACCTCCGATTCTGCGCCGGGCTACCTGTGCGCGGACGCACTCGATGCGTTATTGGACGATCTCAACACGCCAAAGGCATTCGCCGCTTTGCACGAATTGCGGACCGAGGCCACGAAGGGTGCCAAACCCGCAGCTGCGTGTCTGAAGGCGAGCGCGCAGTTGCTTGGGCTATTGCAAGTTTCCGCCTCGGAATGGGCGTCCTTCCGTCCGGCGTCGATCACCATCGACGAGGGCAAAGTCGTAAACTTGATCGAAGCGCGAAATGCCGCACGAAAAGCAAAGAATTTTTCCGAGTCTGACCGTATCCGCGACGAACTCGCTGCGATGGGTGTCGTGCTAAAAGACTCCAAGGACGGCACGACATGGGAGATCGCGCGATGATGGCGGTCGCACACCCAAAGCTCGGCTTGCGTCCGTTTCTTCCGGCGGACGCCTTGGTGCTGCGCGAAATCTTCCGCGACAGCATCGAGGATCTCACGGCCGACGACTACACCGCCGCCCAGCAGGAAGCATGGGCCTCGGTGGCCGATGACGCCGCTGAATTCGGCAAGAAATTGGCCGGTCAATTGACGCTGATTGCCACGCTGGAAGGCTCGCCGGTCGGCTTTGCCTCGCTTGAAGGCCAGAACAAGATCGACATGCTTTATGTACATCCGGCGGCGGTAGGGCAGGGTGTCGGCGCGATGCTGATCGATGCGCTGGAAAAGCTTGCAGGCGGCCGCGGTGCCGGAAAGCTGACCGTCGACGCCAGCGACAGCGCCCGTGGCTTCTTCGAAAAGCGCGGCTATGTCGCGCAACAGCGCAATACGGTTTCGGTCGGTGACGAGTGGCTCGCCAACACCACCATGCAAAAACAACTTGCTGCCAAACGGGAGGCTTCATGACCAAACCCGACACGCCGTTCCCTCGTCATTGGCTCTACTACATCGTGCTCAAATACGGCGTACTTGCAGTGGCCGTGCTGATCGCGCTCTACGTCGTCTATCGGCTGGCGTAAGGATACCGAATGAAACGCCATCATGTGATCATGGGCGCGATTGCAATTCTGATCGCCGTCGCGTTGGTCTCGAACTATTATCTTTGGTGAATACCGCCATGCCGAGGGAGCGCCTCTATCTCTTCGACACGACGCTGCGTGACGGCGCGCAGACGAACGGCGTCGATTTCACGCTCGCCGACAAGCTGGCGATTGCCGGCATGCTCGACGAGCTTGGAGTTGACTACGTCGAAGGCGGCTATCCCGGCGCCAATCCGGCCGACACCGAACTGTTTGGAACGGACCGCAAATTCGACACCACCTTTACGGCCTTCGGCATGACGCGGCGGCCGGGCCGCTCGGCCTCGAACGATCCAGGCCTCACGGCTCTGCTCGATGCAAAGGCTGATGCGATCTGCTTTGTTGCCAAAGCATGGGACTATCACGTCAAGGTCGCGCTGGAGACGACCAATGAGGAAAACCTCGCCTCAATTCGCGACAGCGTGAAGGCCGCAAAGGCGAAGGGCAGGGAAGTCCTGCTCGATTGCGAGCATTTCTTCGACGGCTACAAGGCCAATCCAAAATATGCGCTGGCCTGCGCGAAGGCCGCCTACGATGAGGGCGCGCGCTGGATTGTACTGTGTGACACCAACGGTGGCACCTTGCCCGATGAGGTCGAAAAGATCGTCGGCGAAGTCGTGAAGACGATCCCCGGCGATCATGTCGGAATCCACGCCCATAATGACACCGATCAGGCGGTGGCCAATTCCTTTGCCGCCGTGCGCGCCGGTGCGCGTCAGATCCAGGGCACGCTCAATGGACTGGGCGAGCGCTGCGGCAACGCCAATCTTGTCTCGATTATCCCGACACTCAAGCTCAAACCGGAATTCGCCGGGCAATTCGAGATCGGCATCAGCGACGCCGCACTCAAGAAACTCGCGCACGTCTCACATGCGCTCGATGAGCGGCTCAATCGCGCGTCCAACCGGCACGCCCCTTATGTCGGCGAAAGCGCCTTCGCGACCAAGGCGGGTATTCACGCGTCCGCAATCATGAAAGATCCGGCGACCTATGAGCATGTCGAGCCGGAAATGATCGGCAACCGGCGCAAGGTGCTGGTGTCGGAGCAGGCCGGAAAATCCAACGTGCTGGCGGAGCTTGAGCGCATTGGCATCAAGGCGGACAAAGACGACCCGCGTATTGGCCGCCTGCTTGAAATCGTGAAGGAACGCGAGGCGATCGGCTATGCTTACGAGGCGGCGGATGCGTCGTTTGAATTGCTGGCGCGGCGCACGCTGGGCAAGGTGCCGGACTATTTCAACGTCACCCAGTTCGACGTCAATGTCGAACAGCGCAACAACGCCAAGGGCGATCGTGTCACGGTCACCATGGCGGTGGTGAAGGTGAAGGTCGGCAACGACAACATGATCTCTGCGGCGGAAGGCAACGGTCCGGTCAATGCGCTCGACCTGGCGCTGCGCAAGGATCTCGGCAAATACCAGAAATATATTTCCGGGCTCAAGCTGACGGACTATCGGGTGCGTATCCTCAATGCCGGCACCGAAGCGGTAACGCGCGTGCTGATCGAAAGCGAAGATGAAGCAGGCGAGCGCTGGACCACGGTGGGTGTGTCGCCCAATATTATTGATGCGTCATTCCAGGCGCTGATGGATTCCATCATTTTTAAGTTGGTGAAATCGAACGCCCCGGCGTGACATACTTGCACGGCGAGGGGCACTCATGATCGACCACATTTCCATCGCGGTGCGCGACATCAAGGCGGCGGAGACTTTCTATACCGCGCTGCTGGCGCCGCTCGGGCTCACCAAATTGCGGGAATGGGCACACGCTGCCGTCGGTTACGGCAAAACTTATCCTGAGTTCTGGATCAACAGCCGCGCCAATATGGCGCCCCCTGAGGTCGAAAGTGGCGTGCATGTTTGTCTGCGTGCTACGTCGACAAAGGCCGTCGACGCATTCCATGCCGCCGCACTTGCGGGTGGAGGGACGTCGGATGGTGAGCCGGGTCTGCGTCCAGAATACAACGATCGCTACTACGCAGCCTTCATCTGCGATCCGGACGGCAACCGCATCGAAGCGGTGACATTCGTCGAGGCAAAATAGCGCTACAGCCGGTCGGCAATGACCGCCGGCATTTGTTTCTCCGATTCCGGCACGGCGGCTGTCGCCTTTTGCAGCATCGGCAGGATGTCGGTGACCTTCTCGGCGACCAGAAGCTCGAAATTGAGGTCACCGCGGATGAATTCGAGCTTTTTCATGTGCTCGATAAGCGCGCAAAGCGGGTCCCAGAAATTCCTAATATTGGCAAGCAGGATCGGCTTGCGATGGCGGCCGAGCTGAACCCAGGTGATCTGCTCGACGATCTCTTCAAGCGTGCCGATGCCGCCCGGCATTGCCACAAAGGCGTCGGCCATCTCGAACATCTTGCGCTTGCGCTCGTGCATGTCGTGGGTCACGACAAGATCGTCGACGCCCTTCAAGGCAAGTTCACGGGCGACCAGAAATTCGGGAATGATTCCGGTCGCGTGGCCCCCATTGTCGAGCACCGACCGCGCGATCGCGCCCATCATGCCGACGGAGCCGCCGCCGAAAACAAGGCCGATGCCGTTCTTGGCGAGGATCGCGCCAAAAGCGCGCGCGCCTTCCACAAAGGCCGGGTCAGTGCCCGGTCCCGAGCCGCAATACACGCAGATTTTGCCGATTTTGCTGGTTTTTTCGATTCTGTTCATGAGCATGCATGTGCATCCGGCTTGCGGCAGCGTCAAGGCGCGCCTGATAATTCCCAATTAGTACCGGCGTTCCGTGAACGCGGGGTGATTACGGCCAAGAATCCCCCTATATGGAGGCATTGACGGCGCCTGCTGGCCCGTCGTTTCGGGCCCTGAATGAGCGACCATCACCACCATCGAACGTCTGCCCAGCCTGCGAGCGTATCCGCCGATCGCGGCGCGCTACTCACGACCATCATTCATTTGTGGCCCTATATCTGGCCGGCCGATCGCCGCGATCTGAAACTGCGGGTGATTGGCTCCATGGTGTTGCTGCTGGCCGCCAAGCTGGCGACCATGGCGGTGCCATTCACGTTCAAGTGGGCAACCGACGCGCTCGCCGGTCACGGCACTGCGCCTGTGGCCGCATCGGACTGGTTGCTATGGGCGGTGGCAGCGCCAATCGCGATGACTATTGCCTACGGCGGCATGCGCATCCTGATGGCGGCGCTGACCCAATTGCGTGACGGTCTGTTCGCTAAAGTCGCAATGCATGCCGTCCGACGGCTTGCGTACCGCACTTTCATCCACATGCATGAGCTGTCCCTGCGCTTCCATCTTGAGCGCAAGACCGGCGGCCTGACGCGCGTGCTCGAACGCGGCCGTAACGGCATTGAGACGATCGTGCGGATGGTCATTCTGCAATTGTCGCCGACGATCGTCGAGCTCGCTTTCATTGTCGTTGTGTTGATGTGGCAGTTCGACTGGCGTTATGTCGCGGTGATCGTGGCGACCGTCGCGGTCTACATGACGTACACTTATCATGCCACTGAATGGCGTATCGGCATTCGTCGCAAAATGAACGACAGCGATACCGACGCCAACATCAAGGCGATCGACTCACTGCTCAATTATGAGACCGTCAAATATTTCTCCGCGGAGGAACGCGAGGCCGCGCGCTACGACCGCGCCATGGAGCGTTACGAAGACGCCAGCGTCCGCGCCTATACCTCGCTCGCGGTTCTTAATGCAGGTCAGGCCGTCATCTTCACCTGCGGGCTCGCAGCCGTCATGGTGCTCTGCGCGTTCGAAATTCGTGGCGGCAGTAAGACGGTTGGCGATTTTGTACTGATTAACGCGATGATGATTCAGCTTTACCAGCCGCTCAATTTCATGGGCATGGTCTATCGCGAAATCAAGCAGGCCATTACGGATATCGAGCTCATGTTTTCGATCCTGGCGCGTGAACCGGAAATCAGAGACGTGGCAGAAGCGCCTCCACTGAAGGTCAGCACCGGCACCATCCGCTTCGAGAATGTCAGTTTTGCGTATGAGCCGTCGCGCCGAATTTTGAAAGGCATCAGCTTCGAGGTGCCGGCCGGCAAGACAGTTGCCGTCGTCGGACCGTCCGGCGCCGGCAAGTCGACGATTTCGCGCCTGCTATTCCGCTTCTATGACCTTCTGGGCGGGCGGATTTTGATCGACGGACAGGATATTGCGAAAGTGACGCAGAAATCGTTGCGGAAGGTGATTGGAATGGTTCCGCAGGACACCGTGCTGTTTAACGACACGATCCGTTACAACATCCGCTACGGTCGCTGGGAAGCAACGGATGCCGAGGTCGAGGAAGCGGCTCGGCTCGCGCAGATCGACCCGCTGATCCGGATCGCGCCCAAGGGCTACGAGACTGAAGTCGGCGAGCGCGGCCTGAAACTCTCGGGTGGCGAAAAGCAACGTGTTGCGATTGCCCGCACGATTCTGAAAGGTCCGCCAATTCTGGTGCTCGACGAGGCGACGTCAGCACTCGACAGCCACACCGAGAAGGAAATCCAGGACGCTCTCGAGCGTGTTTCCCGCAATCGCACCACGCTCGTGATCGCACATAGGCTCTCGACCATCGTCGGCGCGGACGAGATCATTGTGCTGGACCAGGGCGAGATCGTCGAACGTGGCACGCATTATGCGCTGCTGGCAAAAAACGGCCTTTATGCCAGCATGTGGAACCGTCAGCGTGAGGCTGAAGAGGCCCGCGAAAAGCTCGCCCGCGCAGGAGAAGAAGACGGCGCTCCCAACCGCAACCCGCCACCGGTGGACGATGTCATCAGCGCGGCGGCAACCGCGACGATCGAAGCGCCTGCCGACGCGGCAGAGTAAGATAAGCCATGTCGATCTACGATTCGATTCGCTCGCAATTTGTCCCGATTACGCCCGAGGGCTACCCCTTCATTGGCGCCTTCGCGTTCGTCAGTATCATCCTGTTCTGGCTTTGGGCGCCACTGGGTTGGCTGGGGACTCTCGCGACAATCTGGTGCGCCTATTTCTTCCGAGATCCGCCAAGGGTAACCCCGGTGCGCGATGGTCTGGTCATCGCGCCGGCCGACGGACGGGTAAGCCAGGTCACCAGCGCGGTACCGCCGCAGGAGCTGAGCATCGGCAACAAGCCGCTGCCGCGGATCTCAATCTTCATGAGCGTGTTCGATTGCCACGTGAATCGCAGTCCGGTAGCCGGCAAGATCGAGAAAATCATTTATCAACCCGGCAAGTTCCTCAGCGCCGACCTCGACAAGGCCAGCGCGGACAATGAGCGCAATTCACTGGTGATCGCGACCGCCGGTGCGCGTGTCGCCGTTGTGCAAATTGCGGGCCTCGTCGCCAGGCGCATTGTCTGCTTCGTCCAGGTGGGGCAAGCAATCAACACCGGTGAGCGCTTCGGCATGATCCGGTTTGGTTCGCGGCTCGACATTTATTTGCCCGAGGGCACGCCGCCATTGGTGGCGGTGGGGCAGACGTCCATCGCAGGCGAAACCGTGCTCGCCGATTTACGCGGCGCGGGTGAAGGCCGGGCATACCGGGCGGGCTGATCCCGCCCGGCTGTGCCCGAGGTTGCTTCACGGGCGATGTTATTGAATCTATGGCGTAAAATTAGAAAGCCACACCTGGTCGCGCCGAAATAGCCCGACGCCGCAGCGATTGCTCATAATTTCGGCGCCAAAATCTGCTTACTATGTTGGCGAACTGCGCTGCCGAGCAGCGGGCAAACGTATATATTTGAATCATGGTATTTCCGCCGTTTGATCCTGCTCCCCCGCCGTTCCGGCGCCGCTTCAAGGCGATCCCGGTTCGCACGTTGGTGCCGAACCTGATCACCTTGCTTGCGTTGTGTGCCGGCCTTACGGCCATTCGGCTGGCGATCGAAGAGAAACTCGACTGGGCGCTGGCGGCGATCGTATTTGCGGCGCTGCTCGACGGCATCGATGGCCGGATCGCACGAATGCTCAAGGGCACCTCGCGTTTTGGCGCCGAACTCGACAGTCTCGCTGACTTCGTCAATTTTGGCGTGGCGCCTGCGTTGATTTTATATTTCTGGGGCCTGCACGAACTTAAATCGGCGGGCTGGATCGCGGCTCTGGTTTTTGCGATTTGCGCAGGGCTTCGTCTCGCACGCTTCAACGTGATGATCGACGATCCCAACAAACCGGTCTGGGCAGGAAATTTCTTCACCGGTATTCCGGCGCCCGCGGGTGCCATTACCGTTCTGTTGCCGATCTACCTGAATTTCCTCGGCGTGTCGGCCGGCCTGATTACGGTGTGGCTCACGTTCATCTATACACTTGTCATTGCGCTGTTGATGGTTTCGCGGCTGCCGGTGTTCTCGGGCAAACGCGTGGGCAAGCGCGTGCCGCCTGAAATGGTGTTGCCGGTCTTCGTTTTCGTCGTTTTATTCTTTGCATTGTTGGTCAGCTATCCATGGCAGGTCCTGACGATTGGCACCCTCGCTTATCTTGCCTGCCTGCCGCTAGGCTGGCTGTCCTATCAGGAATACCAACGCAAGGACGCGGCCGCGGCGGCCGCAAACGCGGCAACAAGTGCGGACAGCGCGGCATTTCCTGTCAGCCCACCCGACAGCGAGCCCGACGACGAGCGCCCCGCGCGGCTGAATTGATTTCAGCTCTGTTTCAGCGGATAGCCCGGCATTAAATCGTACGGATGCTTCCAGCCCGGCAGGGCTTTCATGCGCTCGAGCCAGGTCGCGATCGCCGGATAGTCTTTGGCGATATCGAAACCGAATTCTTCGGCCGGATAATAGAAATAGCCGGTCATCGAAATATCGGCGATCGTCGGCTTGTCGCTGATGAGAAATTTACGTCCGGCCAGGCGCTTGTTGACGATTGCGAGATTTCCGTCGATCCGGCCCTTGAGGAATGCAAGGACCGCAGGGTCGCCAGGCGGCTTGGCGAAATTCTTGAGAAATCGAAATGGACCGAGGAATCCATTGACTTTCTGATTGTCAAAAATGATCCAACGCAGGGCTTCGAGTTCTTCGTCCTCGCCCTCAGGTTTGAACTTGCCTGTGAGCCGGGTGAGATAGGTCAGGATCACGCCCGATTGCGTAAACTTCTTCTTGCCGTGCACGAGCACCGGCACCTCTCCCATTTCGTTGACACCGGTGCGGTATTCGAGGGTCCGCTGCGTGCCCTGGCTGAAAAAATCGACCCATACCGGCTCCCAATCGGCGCCAATCAGGTTGAGCATCAGTGCCGCGCGATAGGCATTGCCAGACTGTGCGATGCAGTAAAGCTGGAATTCAGCCATGGGACTTTCGACCTCTCGTTTGTTTAGCGCTCCAGAGTGACAGGGACGCCGTTCACTGACTGGCCGTCAAAGCGCGTACCACCCGGCCGAAGCTGCGCCAGTGGCCGGTTTTCGTCGTCCGCAATCGTAAGAACGTTTCCTTCCATTGCCCAGCGGCGGCTCAAGTAAAAATTGCCTGGACAGCCACCATCAGGTGCGACGGCACCATTTCGAGCGCCAGCACCGCCCCCGAATTCCAGACCGCAAGAGGGTGAATTGGGAGCGGCCAGGATCCAGCGACCGGTCATCGATGCATCAATCGGCGCGGGCGCTGGTGCCGATGACCCCACGGAAATCTGGTCCCCCGCACAGCCCGTCAGGGTGAAGACGACAAGGACACCTGTCGCGACCCTGACGGCGGTCATTCTTTGGCGTGCCTCACTTCATCGTCGGGATGACGAATTCCGCGCCTTCTTTGGTCCCGGTGGGCCAGCGTGACGTCACCGTCTTGGTCTTGGTATAGAACCGGATGGAATCCGGGCCGTGCTGATTGAGATCGCCAAAGCCTGATCGCTTCCATCCGCCGAAGGTGTGATAGGCGAGCGGCACCGGAATGGCGAAGTTCACGCCGACCATGCCGACCTGCACACGGTTGACGAAGTCGCGTGCGGTGTCGCCATCGCGCGTAAAGATGGCAACGCCGTTGCCGTATTCGTGCTCGGATGGGAGCCGCACCGCTTCTTCGTAGTCGTGCGCGCGCACAACCGAGAGCACAGGACCGAAGATCTCTTCCTTGTAGATGCGCATGTCCGGCTTCACGTCGTCGAACAGGCAGCCGCCCATGAAATTGCCGTTCTCGTAGCCCTGAAGCTTGAAGCCGCGGCCGTCGACCACGAGCTTTGCGCCTTCCTTGACGCCGAGTTCGACGTAGTCCTTCACGCGGTTGAGCGCCGACTTCGTCACCAGCGGACCGTAATCGGCTTGCGGATCGGAGGAGGGGCCGATCTTCAGGTTTTCCACGCGCGGAATCAGTTTTTCGACCAGAATATCGGCAGTCTTCTTGCCGACCGGCACCGCCACCGACACCGCCATGCAGCGCTCACCGGCCGAACCATAGCCGGCCCCGACCAGCGCATCGACCGCCTGATCCATATCGGCGTCAGGCATGACAATCATGTGATTCTTGGCGCCGCCGAAACACTGTACCCGTTTGCCGTGGGCGCAGCCTGTCGAATAAATATATTCCGCGATTGCCGATGAGCCGACGAAACCGATCGCCATGATGCGTGGATCGGTGAGCAACGTGTCGACGGCTTCCTTGTCGCCGTTGACCACGTTCAGCACGCCTTCCGGCAAGCCGGCTTCGACAAACAGTTCGGCAATCCGCATCGGCACGGAAGGATCGCGCTCTGACGGTTTAAGAATGAAGGCATTGCCGCAGGCGATCGCGGGCGCAGCTTTCCAAAGCGGGATCATCGCCGGGAAATTAAACGGCGTGATGCCCGCGACCACACCAAGTGGCTGACGCAAGGAATAAAGATCGATGCCGGGGCCGGCGCCCTCGGAGTAATCGCCTTTGAGCAAATGCGGAATGCCGCAGGCAAATTCCACGACTTCAAGCCCACGCTGAATATCGCCGCGCGCGTCCGGAACGGTCTTGCCGTGCTCGGACGAGAGCAGTTTGGCAAGGCTGTCGTATTCCTTCTGCACGAGCTCGAGAAACTTGAACATCACACGCGCGCGCCGCTGAGGATTGGTCGCCGCCCAGCCCGGCTGTGCCGACTGCGCATTGGCGATGGCGTGTTCGACTTCCGCATGCTTTGCGAGAGCGACCTTGGCCTGCACCTCTCCGGTATTGGGATCGAAGACGTCGCCAAACCGGCCTGAGGTCCCTTTGACGTTCTTCCCGCCGATGAAATGGCCGATCTCACGCATGGGTCACACTCCTCCAGTTTGCTGGCGACTTCCGGGGCGGCCGCCTGGTTGTTTGGCGTTGTTTTTTCGTGATTTTTGCAGTTTTTCTGCAACCGGTCACGAGTTGGCAGCCTTTATCGGGCGTTTTTCTTTCACCAACAGTTAGCCTTTACCGCTCCTTAACAGGGCCAGTCTAGGGTCGTCACGGGAACCGTGTTGGCGTCGTCAGTGCGCGTTGGGTGGGTTCGTTATGGATATTGCGACCAGTTTAGGCCTCCTGAGCGGCGTTGGCGTCGTTACCCTCGTGATCCTGATGGGCGGCGATCTGCACATGTTCGTCAGCGAACATGCGTTCATCGTCATTTTCGGTGGATCCTTCGCCGCAACCCTGATCCGCTTCCCCCTCAGCTCGATTTTCCACGGTCTGCCGCTCGGCGCCAAGTTCGCGTTCACATTGCGGCGGATGAGCCAACGCGAACTGGTCGACGAAATTGCCGGTCTGGCCGAGGTCGCGCGAAAATCCGGACCGATCGGTCTCGAAAAAGTCGAGATCGAGGATCCTTTCCTTGCCAAAGGCGTGCGGTTCGTCGCTGACGGCTACGACGGCAACTTCATACGTGACAATCTCGAACGCGACCGCGACAACTTCCTGACCCATCTCGACGAAGGTCAGAAGATCTATCGCGCCGTCGGCGACTGTGCGCCGGCCTTCGGCATGATCGGTACGCTCATCGGCATGGTGCAGATGTTCGCCAACATGACCGATCCGTCCAAGCTCGGTCCTTTCATGGCGGGCGCGCTTCTGGCGACCTTCTACGGTGCCGCCCTTGCCAACATGTTCTGCCTGCCGATCGCCGACAAGCTGCACCTCAAGCTGGTCGACGAAGAGATCAATCGGACCCTGATCATCGACGGCATTTTGATGATCCGCGAAGCAAAAAGCCCAACCTTGGTGCGCGAGATGTTGCTGGCGTACCTGCCGGAAAAGCATCGCCACACCGAGGCAGACGTCGAAGAAGAAGAGGCGGAGCCGGTCGCCGCGTGATGGCGTTCGATTTCGAGCGATAGACAATGGCCAGGCGCAAGGAAGCTCACGGCGGCGGTCATGGGTGGTTCGTCACCTTCGCCGACCTGATGGGATTGCTGGTCAGCTTCTTTGTGATGCTGGTTGCATTTTCCACACAAGACCAGGCCAAGCTTCAGGTCGTTGCCGGATCAATGCGTGACGCCTTTGGCGTCCAGGATCGCGTGCGCTATTCCGGCATCATCGAAATTCTGGGATTGCCGACACGTCCGAGGCTTAAAAATTCTGCCCACATTGATCCATCGGAAGCCTCCGCGACTCCGTCGCCCGAGGAAAACGATCGCCAGCGCGCCTATGGCGCACGTTTTAAAGAAGACCGGAAATTTTCGCTGGCATCCGCCTCGCTGCGCCAGGCGTTGCAGGAGATGCCGGAGATTACCGAAGAATCCAAACACATTATGCTTGAAGAAACCAAGCAAGGCCTCAATATCGAGATTGTCGATCAGGATGGACGCTCTATGTTCCAGGACGGCGCGAAAGAACCGAACGAACGCACGCGCAAGATCCTCCAGAAAATTGCGCCTCAACTTAAGGCGATGCCGTACCGTCTCTCGATTGTCGGTCACACCGCCTCAAGCAAAGTGCCGCCGAAGCCCGGCTACGGGCCATGGGAACTGTCCGCGGACCGTGCCAATGCGGTGCGCCAGATCTTGGAAGCCGAAGGCGTGCCCTCCGGAAACATCTTCATGGTGGCCGGCAAGTCCGACACCGAGCCGCTTTTCCCTGACGATCCCTATATGTCGCCCAACCGGCGGGTCACGATTACCCTCATGCGAGAAGAACCGCCGTTGCCGGCCGATTTGACCCCCTGAGCGGCAAAAGCGGCAGGTTATCCCGGCAATTCATTGCGGTGGTAAGCGGGCAAAAGTCCATATTCTCTCGGTCTTTGCGATGATATAAGGCCCGCCTTCAACGTTTTTCGGCGGACCGCGTTTAATTGCAATGAGTAATACCAACGAAACGACCGCCGCCGCCCCCGCAGCCACTCATGCAGGCCGTGACGCGCCGCCAAGCCTCCTGGCATTGGCGCTCGGCAGTGTTGGCGTCGTCTACGGCGACATCGGGACCAGTCCGCTTTACGCATTCCGCGAAGCCGCAATCGCGGCCAGCAACAACCAGATGGTGACACGCGAAATCGTGCTCGGTGTGCTCTCGTTGATCGTGTGGGCGCTCATCATAACGGTCACGCTGAAATATGTTTTGATCTTGCTCCGCGCCGATAACAACGGAGAAGGAGGCACGCTGTCGTTGACCGCGCTGGCGACGCGCGCGCTCGGGCGGCGCACCGCATTTGTTTTTATCGTTGGCGTCATCGGCGCTTCGATGTTTCTCGGTGATTCAGTGATTACGCCCGCGATTTCGGTCCTTTCGGCGGTTGAAGGGCTCAAACTTGCCAGTCCCGCGTTCACCGAATTTGTCGTGCCGCTCACGGTCATCATCCTGATCGCGTTGTTCGCGGCTCAAAGCCGGGGCACCGCGAAAGTGGCGGCCATGTTTGGTCCGATCATGGTGGTCTGGTTTCATCTCGATTGCAATCGCGGGCGGGCTGCACATCCGCGACGACCCGACGGTGCTTGCGGCGATCAACCCTCTCTATGGAATTGAATTCCTTCTTCAGCATGGCGCCATTGGCCTGGTCACGCTTGGCGCCGTTTTCCTTGTCGTCACCGGCGGTGAGGCGCTCTATGCCGATCTCGGCCACTTCGGGCGCAAACCAATCCAGACTGCGTGGCTGTCCTTGGTGTTGCCGGCTCTGTTGATCAACTATTTCGGCCAGGGCGCAAAGGTTCTTGCCGATCCGGCGGCGATCGAAAATCCGTTCTACCGGCTGGTGCCTGAGACTTTCCTGTTGCCAATGGTCGTATTGGCGACGGCCGCGACGGTCATCGCGAGTCAGGCTGTCATCACCGGTGCGTATTCACTGGTCCATCAGGCAATCCAGCTGGGTTTACTGCCGCGGCTTGCGATCCTGCATACGTCCGCGTCGCATGTCGGCCAGATCTACATTCCGCGCGTGACCCTTTCGTTGATGATCGGTGTCTTGCTGCTGGTGGGACTGTTCCGGACCTCGAGCGCGCTCGCCTCGGCCTATGGCATTGCTGTCGCGACCACGATGGTCGTGGACGGGATTCTTGCATTCATCGTGATCTGGAGAGGATGGCTGTGGCCGCTCTGGAAAACGCTGCTGCTGATCGCTCCGTTCGTTGTCGTTGATATTGTTTTCTTCTCCGCCAATTTCCTCAAATTATTTGAAGGTGCGTGGGCGCCACTGCTGTTTGGTGCGAGCATGGTGCTCCTGATCCTCACCTGGCGGCGCGGTACCGGAATCCTGATCAACAAGACAAGGCGCACCGAAGTGCCGCTCGACACCTTATTCCGCAGCATGGAAAAGAAGCCGCCCCACATTGTGCCGGGGACCGCTGTGTTTCTTACCAGCGATCCCGAGTTTGCGCCGACGGCATTGCTGCACAATCTCAAGCACAACAAAGTACTGCACGAGAGCAATGTTATTTTGACCATCATCACGGCCGACATGCCGCGCGTGTCCGGAAGATGAACGCGTGCGCATTACGCCGCTGTCGAAACATTTCTCGCGCGTGTCATTGAAGTTCGGCTACATGGAGCAGCCCAACGTCCCGAAAGCATTGGCGATCGCGCGCAAGCACGGCTGGCATTTCGACATCATGTCGACGTCGTTCTTCCTGTCTCGGCGCGCGCTCAAGCCGTCGGCGAAATCCGGCATGCCGTCATGGCAGGATCACCTGTTTATCGCCCTGGCGCGTTCGGCGAGCGACGCCACGGACTTCTTTCAGATTCCGACGGGCCGCGTCGTCGAAGTCGGCACGCAAGTTACAGTCTGATGGCCATCGTCGCTCTCCGGCCGTTTGTAAGTGTTTGATAAATCTAGTGAATTGCCGATGAGCCGTTGCATTTCCGCATGGCTTGATCTGGCGCATTGCGTAAACGGCGGTGCTCAGGAACTGTCTGCGGCGTTATAAGCCGCGTCCCACGGATTTTTGCACTGCAGCAATTCCAGGCCAAATCAAATGTCTAAAAGCATTGCCACCGCCAATGTCGGTGGGGTCGCCGCTCATGACGCGAGCGAAGCGCCGGCCAAGGTCGGCTTCTGGGCTCTCTCACTTGGCAGCATTGGCGTTGTCTACGGCGATATCGGTACAAGTCCTCTTTACGCTTTGCGTGAGGCGGTCCTCGCGGCGACGGGTACGGGCAATCCGGCCAGCGAGCCGGTGGTGCTTGGCATTTTGTCCTTGATCATCTGGGCGCTGCTGCTGGTCGTGACTGCCAAATACGTGCTGATCCTTTTGCGCGCGGACAACAAAGGCGAGGGTGGCACGCTCGCCTTGATGGCACTTGCGTCGCGCTCGTTAGTGCGCGGCAGCAGCGTCGTCATTTTGCTCGGTGTCATCAGCGGCGCGCTGTTTTATGGCGACGCTATTATTACGCCGGCGCTATCCGTTCTTTCAGCGATCGAAGGGCTAAAAGTGGTGACCCCGGCGTTCGACGCTTATGTCGTGCCGTTGACGGTACTCATTCTGGTTATTCTGTTCGCCGTGCAGTCGCGGGGCACCGCACGTGTTGCGTCCTTTTTTGGCCCGGTCACGTTGTTCTGGTTCGCGACGATTGCAGCGGCCGGCATCTGGCATGTCGGGCAAAACCTGACAGTGCTCTTCGCATTCAATCCATGGTACGGCGTGAGTTTTCTGCTTCATCACGGCATCGTCGGATTTTATACGCTCGGTGCTGTCTTTCTGGTCGTCACAGGCGCGGAAGCGCTCTACGCCGACCTTGGCCATTTCGGACGCGGTCCGATTCGATTTGCATGGTTGGTCGTCGTGTTGCCGGCGCTGCTTCTCAATTATTTGGGGCAGGGGGCGTTGGTTCTTGCCGATGCAAAATCGGTAGAGAATCCATTTTTTCTGCTCTACCCCGATTGGGCCTTGCTACCGATGGTACTGCTCGCCACGGCGGCAACTGTGATTGCGAGCCAGGCCGTGATCACCGGCGCCTACTCGCTCACCCGGCAGGCGATTCAGCTCGGCCTGCTGCCGCGCCTTGAAATAAGACACACCTCGGAATCGTTGTTCGGGCAGATCTACATGCCCCGCGTCAATACATTGCTCTTGATCGGCGTTCTGCTGCTGGTCGCGCTGTTCCGCTCTTCGAGCGCACTTGCATCCGCCTATGGCATTGCTGTGACCGGCACGATGGTGGTCACGGCCATGATGGCTCTGGTGGTGATCTGGCGGGTATGGCATTGGCCGCTTTTCGCAGCGGCAGCGCTGATCGTTCCTTTCTTGTTTATCGATCTGACGTTCCTGTCTGCGAACATGCTCAAGATCGTGGAAGGCGGCTGGATGCCGCTGGCGCTCGGAGCCCTGGTGATGGCGGTCATGTACACCTGGCGCCGCGGCACCCGGCTCCTCTTTGAGAAGACCAGACGCCTCGAAACGCCGCTCGAATCCCTTGTCAAAAGTCTTGAGAAGAAACCGCCAGCCCGCGTGCCAGGAACAGCGGTGTTTCTCACCAGCGATCCGGTCAGCGCACCGACCGCGTTGCTGCACAGTCTCAAGCACTACAAGGTGCTGCACGAGAAAAACGTCATCCTCACGATCGAGACGGCGGATGCCCCGCGCGTTGACCTCGCAGAGCGCGTTCGCATCCAGCCGGTTGGAAAAACATTTTCGAGGGTCGTACTGCGGTTCGGCTTCATGGAAACACCGAATGTCCCGAGAGCGCTGGCGATCGCGCGCAAGCTCGGCTGGCAGTTCGACATTATGTCGACCTCGTTTTTCCTGTCTCGCCGCTCGCTCAAGCCGGCCGCCCATTCGGGTATGCCGCGCTGGCAGGACCGCCTGTATATCGGTCTCACCCGCGCGGCCAATGACGCGACCGACTATTTCCAGATTCCGACGGGACGGGTGGTTGAGGTCGGAACGCAGGTGACCATCTAGGACCGGAATTCAAAAGGATGATGCAGCATTGCGGGATTCCGGGTAAAATTTGCCGCCAGTGAGTAACGGAGTTTCGGTATGGCCGAGGAAATGCCGCGTGCGGACGAGGTAACGAACCTTACGCCCGAACAGGTCGCTGCGGGGCTGCGTGAAGGGCGCATTCTGCTGGTTGACGTGCGCGAACCGAACGAAACGTCGGCCGAAAGTTACCCTGAGGCGGTTATTGTCCCGCTATCGTGCTTCGATCCGGCCGCAATCCCCGACCCGCAGGGAAAGCAGGTCGTGTTTGCCTGCCGTTCGGGCAGGCGCTCCATTACGGCCTCAGTCGCCGCCCAGGATGCCGGTTATCCGTACAGTGCCCACCTTGCTGGCGGCATCATTGCGTGGAAGGCCGCAGGTCTTCCGACCAAAGCTTGAACCACACCGGCCTTAGGGGCTCCATGCATCGCGTTTTGACGATTGTCGCGCTGGCGCTCAGTTTTTGTGCAACCTTCGTCAATTCAGCGGCGGCCCAAAGCGGGCGTGTGGTGAACGTCTATAACTGGTCCGATTATATCGACCCCAAAGTTCTCGAAGACTTTACGAAGGATACCGGCATCAAGGTCCAGTACGACACGTTTGATGCCAATGAGACGCTTGAGACCAAGCTGCTTGCTGGGAAGTCCGGTTACGACGTCGTCGTGCCAACCGCATATTTCCTGGAGCGGCAGATCAAGGCCGGCGTCTTCCAAAAGCTCGACAAAGCCAAGCTCAAAAATCTCGATAGCGTCTGGCCCGATATTGCAAAACGACTCGCGGTTTACGACCCCGGCAATCAGTACGCCGTCAATTACATGTGGGGAACAACCGGCATCGGTTACAATGTCAAAGCGCATGCGCGAGCGGCTCGGCCCGAATGGCAAGATCGACAGCTGGGATATTGTGTTCAAACCGGAGAATCTCGCCAAGTTCAAGGATTGCGGCGTGCAGATGCTTGATTCCGCTGACGACATCATGCCGGCGGCACTCCATTATCTCGGCCTCAATCCGAATTCGACCGACGCAAGCGAACTGGACAAGGCCGCCGACTTGGTGATGAAAATCAGGTCGTCAGTGCGAAAATTCCATTCGTCGGAATATCTGAACGCATTGGCCGGCGGGGAAATCTGTCTGGTCGTCGGCTGGTCGGGCGACATCAAGCAAGCGCAAAAGCGCGCCATCGAGACGCAAGAACGGAATTGAAATCGGCTATTCGATCCCGAAGGAAGGCGCGCAGATGTTCTTTGACAATCTCGCCATTCCGAAAGACGCCGGTCACGTCGCCGAGGCGCATGCCTTCATTGAGTACCTGTTGCGCCCGGACGTTGCTGCGAAAAACAGTAATCTGGTCGCCTATGCCAATGGCAACCTGGCAAGCCAGAAGCTGATCGACAAGTCGGTGTTCGACGACAAGAGCGTCTACCCCGACGCCGCAACCATGAGTCGCCTTTATACGGTCAGTGCGCGCGATCAGAAATCGCAGCGGCTCCTCAACCGACTATGGACAAAAATCAAGACCGGCCGCTGATCTGCTGCTCATCTTCCGTACGCCAGCGGCGGTGCAACCAGAGCCATTGCTCGGGATGTTCGCGAATCCAGCCTTCGATGACTGACATGATGATCTGCATGGTTCCTGCAATGTCGATCTTGCCGTCGGCGTCGCGCACGGGTCGTATTTCCTCGGTCAATTCGGCGCGAAATCGGTGGTTTGGCAAGCGCACAACACGGGTGCCGTGGATCGGGCAGTCGAAGTGGCGGGCAAGGCGTGCCAGCAACGGATTGGCCTTGGTACGGCGGCCAAAAAAAGTAACGTCGACGCCGCGCACGTAGTACTGGTCAACTAGCATGCCGACATGCGTGCCGGCTTCGAGCACTTCGGCAATTTTGACCGGCGCGTCGAGCCCGGTGGATATCAGCTTGCCCATGCTGGCCGCACGCGTGGTGTGAAGCCAGTTATCGATGGCAGGAATATTCGGGCGCCGGTAGAGCACCGCAGTATCGACGTTGCAGACGGCAGCACAAACGGCGGGCAATTCCCAGTTGGCGTAGTGCGCGCCGAAGACAAGTGCGGGCTTCCCGTCATCGATCAGACCAAAAAAACGCTTGATATCGGCGGCCGGCGCTTCGATGCGTGCGGGGCGCTCGGGATGCCAGGGGTCGAAATCAGAGAGATGGTCGAGATGGGCGAACTCTGCGGCAACGCGCCCGACATTGTCCCAGACGCCGCGCAAGATGGTGTCGATTTCTTCCGGTGATTTTTCCGGAAAAGCCGCCGTCAGGTTGGCACGACCGATCTGGTGCTCCCGCAGGAGCGGGCCGATACGCCGCATGAATGCGCCGGCGACGTTTGCCATGACGTCCGGATTGATGAGGCGCAGAAGCTGGATCAGCCCCGATTGCTATCGCCCCCACGACCGCATTGCCGGCGCGCTTCGTGCCGCGGCTCAGGCGCCGCATCATCCGTGCCATGGCTGGCGCCTCAAAACGTTACGATGACTTTTCCAAATACCTGACGGCTTTCGATCCGAGCCAGGCCGCGCTCGAAATCGGCGAGCGCGAATTCGGAATCGATAATCGGCGTCATGCCCGCTGCGATCTTCGACAGACTGTCCCGGATATTGCGCATGGAGGCGCCAAAGGAGGCGAGGATCTTGTATTGCTGCTGGAACAGCTGCATCAGATTGATCGTCACGGTCGGCCCCGCCGTCGAACCACAGGTGACGAGTCGCCCGCCACGTTTGAGACAGAGCAGGGACGCGTTGAACCCCTCGCCACCTACGTGTTCAAAAACGACGTCGACGCCCTTTTTCGAGGTGAGTTTGCGGGTCACGCCCTCGAAGCGTTCGGTCTTGTAGTTGATCACATGGTCGGCACCAAGCGCCTTGGCCTTTTCAGCCTTGGCATCGTCACCGACCGTGGTGATGACGGTACAACCAAGCGCTTTCGCCATCTTGATGGCGACAGACCCGATTCCGGAGCCACCGGCATGCACCAGAATGGTTTCGCCCGGCTTGAGCTTGGCATTGTCAAACAGCATGTGCTCGGTGGTGCCGAAGGCGATCGGCGCACACGCGGCATCGCGCAGCGACACGCCAGCCGGGACCGGGATCACCAGCCGCGCCGGCAGATTGATCAAATCGCGCGCGAAGCCGTCAATATGAAATCCCATAATGCCCGCCACGTTCTCGCACAGATTGTCGCGGCCTTCTTTGCAGGCCGGGCAGTGACCGCAGGTCTTCGCACCGTACATGACAACTTTGTCGCCGGACTTAAAGCCGGTAACCCCATTGCCTACCGCCGCGATCTCGCCCGATGCTTCCGCGCCGACCACGAGCGGCAACTGCCGCTTGGCGAAAGCCATGCCGCGGAAACCCCATAGATCGAGATGGTTGAGCGCCACTGCTTTAATGCGGATTTGCACTTCACCTTCGCCCGGAGGCGGAGGAGGCGGCACGTCGGCAAGTTCAAGCTTGCGGTCGGCGATAAGTCTGAGCGCACGCATGATGATTGGCTCGTGAGACCGTTAGGCCGGCTCGAGCCCCATCACCAGCGAAACGTTTTGGCCGCCAAAACCGAATGAATTCGAAATGGCGTGACGCAAGCTCGCCTCGCGCGCCTTGTTGGGCACAACGTCGAGCGGAATCGCGGGATCCGGAACTGTGTAGTTAATGGTGGGTGGAATCAGTTGCTGCTGCAATGTGAGCAAAGTGAATACCGCTTCGACTGCACCGGCCGCCGATAGCGTATGGCCTATCATGGATTTGTTGGAGGAAATCGGCAAATTTCGCATGCGGTCGCCGAACACGGTCGCGCAGCCAAGATATTCCATCTTGTCATTTTCGGGCGTGCTGGTGCCGTGCGCATTGACGTAATCAATGTCATTCGGCGTGAGGCCCGCATCGCTGATGGCATTTGCGATGCATCCAATGATCGGCTTGCCGTCGGGGCTGGAACGCGTTCGGTGGAACGCGTCGGTCATCTCTCCGCAGCCTTCGAGGACGCCGAGAATTTTTGCGCCGCGGGCCCTCGCAGAGTTGTAACTTTCGAGCACAAGCGCTCCACCGCCTTCTGCCATGACGAATCCGTCGCGGTTTTTTGAGAACGGCTTCGCTGCCGTTTCCGGCACCTCATTGCTTGTCGAAAGCGCAGACAGCAATGAAAACCGGATCACCGCTTCGGGATTGATCGACCCATCGGTTCCGATGCAAAGGGCGGCGTCTGTCTCGCCGCGCCGAATTGCCTCAACGCCTAACTGGATTGCAGTGGCGCCGGAGGCGCAGGCGGTCGACAGAGAAATCGGCGACCCCCGGGTGCCAAACTTCTCGGCCAGATTGTCGGCAGCTGAACCGAACAGGAAGCGCCGATGATATTCTGGAAATTGCGCACTGACCCGGAGCATGTCGGCATAGGTGATTTTGTCGTTGGCGCCGGATTTTGCGCCAATCTCGAGCCGCTGCGGCCATTCCATCTCAATCGGCGGCACCGCCAGGAAGAGCGGACCGGGGAATTGGCCGGGCCCTCCGAGCGCGGATTGCGCAATCGCCTCCTCAGCTGCGAGCGCGGCAAAAGACTCTGTCAGCGCGGCCGCACAGGGCTGCGGCGGCAGGTAGTCGATGGTGCCGGCGATCCGGGTCTTGAGGCCGTCGGTAGGGAAACGCGTGATGGTCTTGATGCCGGATTCCCCGGCAGTGAGCTTTGCCCAGTTATCGGATTTGCCCGCGCCAAGTGATGTGACCACGCCAAGGCCTGTCACCACGACGACAGGCCGCCCCAACTTGTCTTTGCCCGCTGCCATCCCTCACTTCTCCTCAGCCGATGCGTTCAACGAGCGCAAGACCTTCGCCTCGCCAGTGTCCGACACCGGTCACCAAGATCTGGTCCAACTTTCCGGTCATCGGCCGTTCCAACCCGGACGTATCGCAGGGCGGAAACAGACTACCATGGTCCAGCGCAACCGTGGCCAGCGCGATATTCATGGCAAATTGCGGCTCCATCCCATGGCCGAGATATGAGCCGGTGGCACGGACGGCAAGGTCGGGATGCGCTTCAAAAAAAGCACGCTCTTCGGCCGTCGGTAGAATGGCGCCGGTCGCGCCGGACAAAGCGGCGGCATGGGCGGTATTTATTTGCCCTTTGAGACGGTCCCAAAGGGCGGACAGTGACTGGGTAATCGTGCCGGGACGCCGGTTGGCGCGATCGGACACCACGGCGGACAAGCGACCCAGCGGTTTTGCGCCGCGCTTTTCTGCGTGGTCGCGCGCCTCGATAACGAGAAATGCGCCAAGCGAGCCCAGCGCGAAGCCGCCATTCTCGGTGCCGCGCTCCCATACAGGTAAAAATTTGTTCTTCAGGGCCAGCGAACCGAACTCATAGAGCATTAACATGTCGGGACGCTCGCCATTGTGGGAGCCGCCGACCAGCGCGATTTCGCTTTGGCCAGCGCCAATGCGCGAATGGGCAATGCGCACTGAATCGAAGCCAGCCGATTCCTCGCCCATGAATGTGCGCGAAGAGCCGGTTACACCGTGCACAATTGAAATGTTGCCGGCGAGCAGGTTGGAAAGCTGCGCCAAAAACAAAGTCGGGCGCAGATCGCTCATCAGCCGCTCGTTGAGAAATGCGGCCGGGTTTGCAGCGCGTGCAATGCTGCTGAGAATGTTTGAATCCACAGTCAAATCGCGTTCACCGCCGCCGGCGGCTACAATCATATCCATATGCGAGAGAATGTCGGTCTTGCCTTTGACTCCTGCGGAATTGAGCGCCAGCCCGGCGGCATAGGTGCCGATACGCTGCCAATTTTCCATTTGGCGTTGATCGCCTTTTTTAGGAATCTGCGCGTCGAAATTGATCGGCGCCAGCGGATGCACGACAAATGGCGCGAAAGTCGTCTCGTCGGCGACCGGCTTTGCTGCTGTCAATTTTTGCCAATGCGCGTCCGGGCCTTCACCGAGACACGATACAATTCCGATGCCGGTGACCCAGACTTCCCTGGTGCCCTCAGCCATCGGCTGGCACCACGGACGGGAAGCCGACTCGCGCAGCGGTCTCACGCATTCGCAGCTTCATTTCGTCGTTAGGAAAATCAAGAACCCGCAGCGTCAACGTGGCATCGCAGATCGTCTTGCCGTCAAGCGCAATAGTTGTTTCGGTGATCGCATAACCGGAACCTTCGTGCGCAAGCGAGGCGCTAACAGACAATCGCTGCCCTGGTCTGACAAACATGCGGAATTTTGCATTCTTGACGGCGGCAAGGAATGCCATGCGTTCGAATTTATTGACTGCCACGACCAGCCAGCCCGAGGTTTGCGCCATGGCCTCGATCAACAGCACCCCCGGCATGAGCGGAAAGCCGGGGAAATGTCCTTCGAAAATTGTGTTTGTCGCGGGGACCGTCGCCTCTGTGCTGATCTTGCGCTCGGCAAGCCTGAGGTCGACGATGCGGTCGATCAGCTGGAAGTACTCAAGACGCATGTGATCCGCGCTTTAAGCTCCCTTGGCAGCGACGAGCTCGTCGATGCGGGCGCTCAAATTCTTAAGCACAAAATACTGGTCGGTCGTCGCCTTGCCGTCGTTGACCTCCTGCGTCCACTGCTCGAGCGGAAGCTTGATCCCGAAGGCCTTGTCGATGGCGAATGCGATATCCAGAAAATCCAGACTATCGATGCCGAGGTCGTTAATGGCGTGGCTTTCCGGTGTGATGGAGTTGCGCGGAATATCACAGGTTTCGGCGATGATATTGGCGATGGTGTCGAACGTCGAAGACATCGGTAACTCTCTGGTTGATCTGGGATTCTGGCAAGCGGGCGGCCAACGCGCCCAAGGCCCGCGCCGTAGCCCCCTCCATCAGCATTTTCCGTGGCAAGCGATTGGCAGCCCGTATAGCGAAGCAGCGTGACAAGTTCAATGGTGACGGCCACTTAGCAGTGAAATCGGCCCCCTGCGGCTTTTCAGGCCTCTGGAACCGCCGGGGCGAGGACCTACCAGCGCTCCTTGGTCACTTCGACAGGCGAGCAGCCGCGGCGCCCGGACAGCACGCAATCCTGATTTTTGCGCATTGTCGCCATCGTGTCTGCGAGCCAAATGCCGATGCCAATGAGAGCGACAATAGCGAAAAATGCAGCGACGTTGACCACCATGCGATGCCGATAGTCGTCGGGACCCTCGCCGCGCTCATATTTTGCCAAGTCCTCGACCGGTGGCGTCACCGGGGGCCGCCTCTCGGGCATGCGCGAACGGAAATTGACGACGCGGGAGCCTTCTTCGGAGGAGAAAGGTTCTTGTTCGGCCATCAGACATACTAGCACGCCTATAACAGCCTTTCGACTCGCGCCGCGTAGCGATGGCTGGCGCATAAACATCGCATAATTTTGAAATTGTCCTGCCCCGGAACCTCAAGGGTCGCGCTTTGAATGTGGATGTTTGCCACTAAATATGGATATGGAATCCAGAAGAGTTTTTGACATGAATATCCGTCCGGTATTGATCATTGCTGTCACCGGCTGGTTGTTGTGTAAAATTAAGGACATTGGTCTTTCATACAAATAGTTAAGGCTGCGCAGCTATCGTTGGTCGCTTGCTGTTGAGAGCGAGGTAAAACGAATGGCAGCCGAATACCAGGGCGGTGATCAGGCACGATTTTCCGGTCTGCACGAATCCGCTTTGACGCGGATATCGATCGACGAAGCGCTGGAGCAAAACTGGCTGGAAATCTGGTATCAGCCCAAGATCGACCTTCGGCGCAAATGTCTCGCCGGGGCCGAGGTCCTCGCGCGCATGCACCATCCGCAGGCCGGGTTTCTTTGGCCGGAAGACTACATCGATCTGCTCGACAAAGATGGTCAGACAAAGCTTGTCGAGCACACAATGCTCACGGCTTTGCGTCACTGGACGGTTTTTGCCGACGCAGGTTTTAATTTGCGTCTTGCCATCAATGTGCCGGCAGCCTTGCTGGCTGAACTGCCGATCACCTCGCTCGTCGCGGCCCATCGCCCCGGATCGGACGCTTGGCCGGGCATCGTTCTGGATGTCACGGAGGACCAGCTCGTGCGCGACATCGCGCTGACGCAGAAAATTGCCGAAGATCTGAAGGCCTGCGGAGTGGCAGTCGCCATCGATGATTTCGGCGCCGGCTATTCATCGCTTTCAAGTCTACGAGGGCTGCCGTTTGCGGAATTGAAAATACATCGATCATTCATCAAGAATTGCGCGGCAGACGTCACCAACGCTGCGATCTGCCAGACGGCAATCGACCTGGCACATCGATTTGCTAGCTTGGCGGTCGCCAAAGGTATCGACACGATTGCCGATCTTCAGGCGCTGATGGTGATGGGTTGCGATTTTGGGCAAGGCCCGCTCGTTGCACCGGCGATGCCGAAGGACCGCTTCCTGGACGCGCTACAGCAACACATGAACAGACCGACTGCACCGCACCGGTCGTCAAGCAACAACGCGGAACAGGTCGCTTAGTTTCAAAATAAATTCTTGCGGAAACAAATACACACCTCCAACGTTTCCCGATCCCGGGGGAAACAAAGGAGGCTGATATGAGAATGGTCGTTTTATGTGCGGCCCTCGGTGGAATGCTTGCGAGCGTCATTCCGGCGTCTGCGGAAGTTGTCGTCCGCGATCGCGATAATGTCGTGGTTCGCGAACACGTCGACAACGATCATCATCACGGCTGGTGGCGACATCATGCTGAGTGCCGTACGGTCCGCGTGCGCACCCAGCTGCCGAATGGCAACGTAGTCGTCAAAACCCGCCAGAGTTGCTGAGCGGCCTGATTTCAGCGAAACGATCAATCAGGTTTAAAGTCCCGGCGGCAAGCGCCGGGACTAATTGCGCGTGCTACTCCGGAAACGCAAGCTTTTCGCTTCCGGGCGGCAACATGCGAAAGACGTTGAGAGTCATCGAGATCAGCGAATAGTAGCCCAGTATCCCAACCAGTTCGACTATGGCCGTATCGCCAAGCAACGACTGCACCCGCTTGTAATTGCGGTCGCTTACGCGTTTCGTCTTGTAAAGCTCCTGGATAAAATCAAAGATCGCACGTTCGTCTTTCGGTGCTGATTTTGGCGGGCGTCCGCGGCGTAGATCTTCAATCGTCTTTGGTTTTACGCCGCCTTTTTCGGCCATAGGCGCGTGAGCGTACCATTCGTATTGGGCGCGCCACAGACGGGCCGTGCACAGTATGGCGAATTCCGAGAGTTCTTGGCGGCAATGCGGTTCCGTAGCGGCAATGAGCGCCAAGTTTCTGGGCGAGCTCCCCGAGACCTGGAGCATGCATCCAGACCGCGAATGGACCGCGAGGCGTGATCGCAGAGCCCCGAGGCCCAGCGCGTAGGCTATCAAGCAAGGCGCGTTGGGCATCGTTCATTCGTGGCTCGTCGATAACGGCGAGGCGTGGCGCCGGGCGCTTGGCGGGCATGGGTGGGTGTCCTTAAGGGCGGGGGAGGCGGGATTGAGGATTGATCAATCCCTGGATATTACACGGGTCCGGCCCTCGAAAAGAGGCATTGCGCGGACCCATTGCCGGAATACGCGCAAGGAGCGGCCAAACGTCGTCGAAAAGCGACTAGGGCTTTGCCGGGGCCGCCGCTGTCGTATATGCGGCCGCCGGTTCAATTGCGGCCGTTACTTTCAGCAGGCCGTGCCCGGTCATACGCAAAGTCTTGGCGGCGGCGAGCGATAAGTCGAGGACGCGGCCCTTTGTGAAAGGACCCCTGTCATTTACGACAACGACCACGCTGCGATGCGATCGTGGGTCGGTGACACGCAGACGTGTTCCAAACGGCAGAGTGCGGTGGGCTGCGGTGAATTTAGCTGGATCGTAGTTCTGGCCACATGCGGTACGGCCTGAATAATCGTTGCCGTAATAGGCAGCGATCCCGGAAAACTGCCTGGCATTCTGTGCAGATGCGCCACCGGGCAGCAAACAATACAGCAGAGCTGCTCCTGCGACCGTTGACGCGCTGACCTTCATACGACCCCTCCGTCCCATCTGCGGTTTCAAGCAGCCGGCTGTGGCGAAGTTCTGGCGGAATGGTGACTGTGCACCTTTTCCCCGAACCGCGTTCGGAAGACAAAGTTCCACGAAAAGATTCAGAAACTATGAAGAAGCTCGCGCCGGCGCTTTAGATTGCTGGGTCGGGGACGGCGATTTGCGTTTGCTATTTCGTGATGCGGACTTCCGATTCTCTATGTGCTTGAGAGCCATTTCGGCGCGGCTGCGGCAGTCCTCATGCAGATCTTCAAGTTCTTCGTCTGTAAGATCCTCGATAGCTGCGAATTTGTTCTCGGCGCCCTTCATGGCAAGCACCAGCTCAGACAGCTTGAGCTGGATCGCCAGAGTGTCGCGGTTCTGGGTATTTTGAATCAGAAACACCATCAGGAATGTGACAATGGTGGTGCCGGTATTGATGACCAATTGCCACGTGTCGCTGTAGTTGAAAAACGGTCCGGTGATCACCCAGATGAGAACGACCGCCACGGCAAGCAGGAATGCCGTCGGATGGCCTGTCCATAGCGAGATTGCGCGGGAAAATTCGGAAAACTGGTGCACGAGGGCCGCCGAGCGGGATGCTGGCGTGCGGTGATTAGTT
This sequence comes from uncultured Alphaproteobacteria bacterium, assembly GCA_963819915.1. GTDB lineage: Bacteria > Pseudomonadota > Alphaproteobacteria > Rhizobiales > Xanthobacteraceae > Pseudolabrys. The sequence goes on along the minus strand of CAWFXX010000001.1, from coordinate 876,059 downwards.
TGGCTGCTCTTGCTTTTCATGTTGGTCCGTCTGGTCGGCCGGGATTGTTGACCGCAAGCGCCAACGCGCTGCCGCATTCCGAAGTTCCATTTGCAAACCAGGCTGACAGCCCGGCTATTTGAGCGTTGGCAGCGACTGTTTGATGCGGGCAATTGCAGCCCAAGGGTCCGAACGCATGCGCGAGAGCCGCTGCGGCAAATTTTCGACGGTGTACTGATTGGCGGCCTTCAGGCCGCCCAGCTCGGACCAATCGATCGGAACAGATACCGGCGCGCCGGCGCGGGCACGAGTGGAGTAGGGCGCGACTGCCGTCGCTTCCCGGCTATTGCGCAGGTAATCGACGAAAATTCGTTTTGACCGGCGGCTTTTGGTCGCGGTCGCGACGTAATGGTCGGGTGCATCTTGCGCCATCGACGCCGCGATCGCGTGCGCAAAATCCTTTGCCGCGTTCCATGGGACGGGCTTGATCGGCAACACGACGTGCAGGCCCTTACCACCCGATGTTTTCAGGAAGCTCTTGAGCTTGAGCGCGTTCAATCGCTGACGCACCTCACGCGCTGCGGCGACAATGTCTTTCCAGCCGGTGCCGGGGCCCGGATCAAGATCGAATACCAGCCGGTCCGCGCATTCACGGTCATCGATGGTTGTCCCGCGGGTATGAATTTCCAGCACACCTGCCTGCACCAGCGCGATCAACCCATCGAGATCGTCGATGGAAATGATCTTGTCGCCTTTCTCGGGCACAAGATGCAGATGCTCGGTCGCAATACCCATGGTAGCATGTTTCTGGAAAAAGCATTGACTCGACGCTCCTTCAGGGCAGCGCAAGAGCGCAATCGGCCGGCCGATGACGTGCGGCCGCATCCATTTCCAGACCTTGCCGTAATACTCCGCAAGGTCGCGCTTGGTGATACCGGCATCGTCCCAATAAACACGATCGGGGTGCGTGAGCGTGACCGAGCCGACCTTTGGCAACTCTTTGCGCTTGGCGAGGGGCGTACTGCGCTGCCTGGCCGTAGCGGCGGTGTTGACCGCGCTCACGCTTTTCTTCATCTCACGCACCACGTCCTCTGCTGATTTATCTTCACGCAGCCCCTGAAAAGAGGCCTGCCGCACGCGGTCGCCATGGGTCCAGCCGTGAAAATCGACTTCGGCCACCAGCTTCGGCGTAACCCAGACCGGCTTGCGAACGCCGCGTTCTTCTGCCGGCACCGCTTCGAAAGGCGTCCGGTCGACCGCGATCGCCTTGAGCTTGCGATACAGCGCGCGCGCGGTTTCATGGGTAAAACCGGTGCCGGTGCGCCCCGCATAGTGGAGCTTGTTGCGTTGATAAAAACCAAGCACCAGGGCGCCAACCGCGTGCGCGTCCGCGCTTGAGGGAACGAACCCGGCCACCACCAGCTCTTGCCTGTCGGAGCATTTGGTCTTGATCCAGTCGCGGCCGCGTCCCGACCGGTATGGTGCGTCCGCGAGCTTTGACACAATGCCTTCCAGGCCCATCTTGCAGGCGTGACGGAGTAGAACTGTTCCCGGTTCGGTCAAAGATTTACTCAAGCGCAAGGTCTCGCGACCGCCGTGACCATTCACCAATGCCGCAAGCGCATCTTTACGGGTGACAAGCGGCAATCGTCTCAGATCGGCGCCGTCGAGGTGCAGGAGATCGAAAGCATAGAAAGCCATGTGGTCATGCCGGCCTGCCTTGAGATCCTGTTGTAACAACGAGAAGCTGGAAAGGCCTTCGCGGCCTTCGGCAACCAATTCACCGTCGATCAGCGCGGTTTTGGCCCGCAACTTTGCGACCGCTTCGGCGATGGTGGGAAATTTTTTTGTCCAGTCCAGCCCTTTGCGGGTCAGTAATTTTACCTTGCCGCCTTCGAGGCGTGCCTGGATGCGGTAACCGTCGAACTTGATTTCATGGACCCAGTTATCCCCATCGGGCGCCTTATCGGCAAGGGTCGCAAGGCATGGCGCGACAAATGCCGGGAGCGCGGCCTTCGGGGCCGCTCGCAAATCGTTGTCATGGGCCTTCGTGGTCTTGCGGATCGGTGGAATTGCAGCGGCGCGCGCGCGCGTGGATGGCGATTTCTTCGCTTTCGCCGATCGCGTGCGATTGCTGTGCCATTCCCTTTTCGGCCCCTTGGCGATCTCGTCCATCGAGCGCCCGGTCGCAACCGAAAGCGGCTCTGCCTCGAGAACGTCCTGATCTTTTGCGGAGCGCTCGGCCGCATCATGCTGCTTGATCAGAAGCCAATTGTCCCGTTTTTCGCCTCGCCGACGGTGCATGCGGACGAGATGCCAGCCCCCGCTGAGCTTTTCGCCGTCCAGCCGAAATGCCAAATGGCCCTTGGCCAAACCCTTATGCGGATCACTTTCCGGTTCCCAGCGTCCACGGTCCCAGATCATCACCGTGCCGCCACCGTATTCGCCTTGCGGAATAGTCCCCTCAAATTTGTTGTAGGCTATCGGATGGTCTTCAACCTGGACGGCCAACCGCTTGTCACCAGGAACGAGGCTCGGGCCACGCGTCACGGCCCAGCTCTTCATGACACCATCAAGCTCCAGCCGAAGATCATAATGGAGTCGCCGCGCGGCGTGTTTTTGAATGACAAAAGCATGGCCGCGCTTGCGCGTGACTATGCCTTTCGGTTCTGACGTGACGCCGAAGCGGCGCTTTGCCCGATATGTCTTTAGCCCCGTTTTTTTTCGACCGCGCATGATCCTGGTTGTCCGGCGCTCCGGTATCGTGCGCTAGCTTGCCCGCCGGACTTTCCGCCGTGGCGTCGATCGCTTGCTGCGCGTACTACTGCGGCGCGTCGATGCCGGCCGATGGCGTTCGCCCTGTGCACTGCGACGCAGCGCATCCATCAAATTGATCACATTGCTTGGTCTTGGCTCGGACACCACGGGCGGGGCTTTGCCGGCGCGTTTAGCCTTGATCAGATCCTGCAACGCGTTCTCATAACGATCCTCGAACTTGCCTGGATTGAAATGCCCTTTCTTGGTCTCAAGGATATGGACCGCGAGCTTGAGCATGTCAGCCGGGACCTTGATGTTCTCAATGTCGTCGAAGTAGTCCTTCTCGTCGCGCACCTCGTTTTTGTAGCGCAGCGCTGTCGCCAACAATCCCTTGCCGCGCGGTTGCAGCAGCAGCAAATGTTCGCGCCGGTAGATTACGACGCGAGCCAGGCCCGCGAGCTCTTCCTTGCGCATGGCCTCGCGGATCACCGCAAAAGCCTCCTGCGCGACGTCATCCTGCGGAACAAGATAGAAGGACTTGTCGAGAAATATACGATCGACGTCCGCCATCGGGACAAATTCCTCGATCTCGATCGTATGCGTGCTTTCCAGCGCAACGTTGTCGAGTTCGTCTTCCTCGACCAGTACATATTGACCCTTTTCGAACTGGTACCCCTTGACGCGGTCTTCCGGCTCTACCGGTTCGCCGGTGTCTGCGTCGACGACCTCGTTTCGAATGCGATTGCCCGTATTTTTGTTGATGATGTTGAAGCGAATTCGCTGGCTTGTGGTCGTTGCCGGATAGAGCGCGACCGCGCATGACACCAAAGACAGTTTCAGAAAGCCCTTCCAGTTCGGACGCGGTGCCATGGACGCTACTCCTTTTACAAAGTCACTCCGTGAACAATTCTATCATCGAACCGGTTCCGTAGGCTGTAAACCTTGACCAATGACAAGTGGCTGAAATCCGGTTGTTTTCGACGGCCAACGATTGCGCCGCGCGCCGTAGTCGGAACTATTGCCCCACGCTGACGTTGCTTCCGCAATTGGCGCTTGTGCCATCAACCGAGGAAAGGGACCGCCATGTTGGGTTGGGCAGTTACATTTCTTGTCATCGCGCTGATTGCGGCATTGCTTGGCTTCGGCATGATCGCCGGTGTCGCAATTGAAGCTGCGAAGATCGTGTTCTTCGTTGCGATCGTTCTGTTTGCGATCTCGGCTATTGCCGGCCTCGTACGCGGCCGATCGACCGTACCCTAGCCTGTCGTACGAACGTAAAAACCCCGCGCGGCGTCGGCCGCGCGGGGTTTGATTTTGAAGGCCGTCGGCGCGATCAACGCATTTATTCTCCGCCGCTCGCGAGCACGGCGCGCGTGGTTTCGTCGGGCCCGAAATCCTCGGCACTGTTGACATGCAGCAACTCCGCCAAGCGTGTCCGCGCGCGGTTGACGCGCGATTTGATAGTGCCGACTGCGCAGCCGCAGATGCCGGCGGCTTCTTCGTATGAAAAGCCTGATGCGCCGACGAGGATCAAGGCTTCGCGTTGATCAGACGGGAGTTGCGCGAGAGCCTCACGAAACTCGCGAAATTCCACATGGCCGTACTGGTCAGGTTGCGATTTCAGGGATTCAGCGTGATGGCCGTCACTGTCTTCGACTTCGCGCCTGCGTTTGCGATATTCAGAGCGGAAATGATTGCGCAGGATGGTGAACAGCCATGCGGACATATTGGTGCCGGGCTGGAAAGAGTTGATATTGGCGAGCGCGCGCAGCAGTGTTTCCTGGACCAGGTCGTCCGCGCGATCCACGTTCCCGCATAGGGAAATCGCAAATGCGCGGAGGCTTGGCACCGCAGCGAGAACGGCTTTGCGGACCGACTCGTCCATCGGCATCACTGCCTATCCTTTTTTTCATCACCTTCGAGGCGATTGATCAGTTCGTTGAACCGGTCAGGGACGCCCTGATTGACGACGTCGTCGTACATGGCGCGCAATTGCTGGCCGAGACGGGCTTGTACGTCTCGGCCCAATTTGGCCGGTTTCGCGTTTGGCTTCTTGTTACGGGCTGCCGCGGTTTCCATTGGATTTTGCTGTCCCACGGGCTTTCTTTCGTTCATTGTTCAACCCCAACTTCCGAGGCCCTGGGTTGGGCGTCGGTTGCCCCCTTGGTTTCAAGTCAAAACCCGTGACCGGGCAGATGGTTCCTCTCGAACGGAACTTTTTTACGGCACTGGCGTTGGCGCGCTACAGGCTGATAGGCGTGTGGGGGGCATAACCCCGATCGGCCGCGAGACGATGTGATTCGGGAGGGATTCTTGTCGACATCTCAATCAGTTGCGCAGCATTTGCCTTATCTCCGCCGCTACGCGCGGGCTCTTTCCGGTAGCCAGGCTTCTGGCGATGCCTATGTGGCAGCGACGCTTGAAGCACTCGTTCAGGACCCGAAAGTACTCGATACCGACGTTTCGACCCGGATCGCGCTCTATCGGCTGTTCACGAAAATATGGAATTCGATCGGCATCAACGGAAAGCCGGCAGCGGCCGGCACGAGCCAGCCGGTCGAGCGCCATCTTGCGCAAATTCCGCCGATGCCGCGCCAGGCATTTTTGCTCGTCGCTCTTGAGGGCCTATCGGAGGACGATGCGGCAAAGGTCCTTGATATCGATGCGCCAACGCTGCGCGAGTTGGTCGAAGAATCCGGCCGCGAGCTTGCGGCAGAGATTGCCACTGATGTCCTGATCATCGAAGACGAAACCTTCATCGCCCTCGATCTGGAAGGCCTCGTCGAAAGTCTCGGCCATCGTGTTCTTGGTGTGGCGCGTACCCATGCCGAGGCTGTAGCGCTTGCCAAGGCCAAGCGGCCGGGAATTATCCTGGCCGATATACAGCTTGCCGACGGCAGCTCAGGGCTCGACGCCGTGAACGAAATGCTGCGGACATTTGAGATTCCGGTTATTTTCATTACCGCTTACCCGGAGCGTTTTCTCACCGGTGAGCGGCCGGAACCGGCCTTCCTCATTGCCAAGCCGTTTCAGCCCTCAACAGTGTCGGCGGTGCTGAGCCAGGCCCTGTTCTTCGAGCGGAACGCCAAACGACGGGAACGTCGGGCGAGCTAGTTTGCCCGGGTGTCGCTGCCACGATTGAGCGCTACGACCTTTCCGACAATGACAGGTTGCAATTCGTGCTGGACAAGAGAGGTCGGCGCGGCTGACGCGCCGACCTGACTTTTTGTCCAGTGCCAAGCGTGGTTCCCCCCGGATTAATCGGCGCGGCTCATGCCAATTCCGCCTGCGTCGGAGACGCAACAGTTTGCGCGTAGCGGCGTTAAGTTCGTTTGTGGTCGTTAGTGGTATCTTCGCGCTAGAGTACAAGTACCTTCTCTTAAGTAGATCAAATAGAAAAAGCAGCGCGATGAGCCCATTCGTTGACAGGTGAAGCCATGAACGTATTCATAAGAGTAGTCGATTCAAATGCTCCCGCGTTCCGCGCCTGCGCCTGATGGAGACGCGCGCTGGAATTTAATGAAACGACCGCCAAGGTGCGCGACATGTCTACGGCGCCGAATCCAGAGCTGGCCAGGCTTCAGGCAGACTACCGGCAGCTGCAGGACCAGATCAGTGCGCAAGCGTGGGAGCTAAGTCAGTTACGCGTTCGTTTCGCCCGGTATGAGACGGCGCTGCGTGGCTCGAAGGTGACCGTTTACACGCAGGATCGCGATCTTCGGTATACATCTCTCAGCAATTCCATGCATGGTCGTTCGGTTGAGGATGTTCTTGGCCGTACCGATGGTGAGGTGCTTCCATCGGATGGTGCTGCGGCAATGATCGCCGTGAAGCGCCAGGTCCTCGACAATGGCGAGGCCAAACGCGTGGAAATTCCTGTCGAAGAGTCCACAGGCGTCCGCTGGCACGATCTTCACATAGAACCACTTCGTAACGAGGCGGGCGATGTTATCGGCCTGACGTGTGCGTCGGTCGACGTGACTGAGCGGAAAGAAGGCGAAGCGCATTTAAGACTATTGTTGCGTGAGCTGACGCATCGTTCGAAAAATCTACTCGCAGTTATTCAAGCAATGGCACGGCAAACGGCCCGCCATACCGGCTCCGTCGACGGATTCCTCACTCAATTCGGCGCGCGCCTGCAAGCGCTCGCCGCCTCACACGATCTTCTCGTGCGGGAGAGCTGGTATGGAGCTTCATTGAGTGAGCTCGTCCGCTCGCAGCTTGGCACGTATCTCGATGGCTCAAGCCAGGTTTCGATGGAAGGACCAGCGATCGCGATCAAGCCGGAAGCGGCCCAGAATCTCGGTCTCGCATTGCATGAGCTGGCGGTGAATGCCGGAAAATTCGGCGCCTTATCGGTGCCTGGTGGGCGTGTGTCCATCACCTGGAGCCGGAGCGAAAATCCTGAGGGCGGTTCAGTCGAATTTGATTGGCGCGAGCACCTCGGACCGAAGGTAAAGATCAGACGTAAAAAGGGGTTTGGGAGCATGGTCATTGAGCGCAACCTGGCGCGTGCGCTCGATGCCAAAGTGGATCTGGAGTTTGATCCGGACGGATTGCACTGTCACATCGTTATCCCGGCCAGTCAGATACTGGCCGGACGCTGATGCCGGAACATTAGTCGCTCTCCGCCGTTTCCTGTCACGCTCGGCGAGGCGCTCGCAAACCTGGCGCGTCCCTGGGCGAGGGAGAGCGGCGGTGCGCAGTGTTGTTTCATATATTTTGGCGGCCGCGCTGGTTGTGCTGGTGATGGACATCATCGCGCCGCCGGCCGGATTTGGTCTTGCGGTGGGCGCGTGGCCGCCTGCTGATGCAAACGCCCGGCCGCAGATTGTCGATCGCACGCACAAAGGTGACAGATTGCAACTTCCGACAGCGAACGACCGGCGAAAAGCGCCATCTGGCAAACCAGCGATGCTAATAGGTTGCGAACCGGTTTTTAGCGCGTTGTCATCCGGCGCGCGTGCAAATTTTGCGGGCCGTTGTGTCGCCTGACGATCGTTAATACGCGATATATCGGCAAGTTTCCGCGTGAGGGAACTTGTTGTTTCAGCGGACGTTGTTAGGCGTGATTCAATTGAAAAAGGAGTTTGACATGCATAGGCCATTGAGTGCTTTGGCTGCCCTCGTGGTCGTCGCGGCCATGGCGTCGCCCATTCCGGCAATGGCACAGCGCGAACGGACAAAGGTCGGGACACTGACCTGCGATATTTCAGGTGGCATCGGTTTGATCATCACATCGCATAAGGATGTGACGTGCATGTTCACTCCGGCCCAGCCGGGCCCCCGTGAGGTCTACGTCGGCGGCATCAATAAATTCGGCCTCGACCTGGGCGCGACCGCCGGTGGCGAGATGGTGTGGTCGGTCTATTCACCGACGACCCGGCGTTTTGGTGCGCTCGCCGGCAACTATAGCGGCGCGAGTGCCGAGGCGACTGTCGGTGCCGGTCTCGGCGCGAACGTATTGGTCGGCGGCTCGGACCGAACCGTCGCTTTGCAGCCGCTTTCGGTGCAAGGGCAGGCCGGCCTGAACGTTGCTGCCGGCGTTGCCGAACTCACACTACGGCCGGCGCGCTAGCGCTGTCTGAATTGCCGTTAGCAAAAATAGATACAGCCGCCCGCGAAGGGGCGGCTGTATCATTTGGGCGCCTGCTGGTTAGCCGAATGTGAAGGCGTCGTGGTAAGCGCCCTGCACCTGTCCGCCCGGCACGGGGCCGCCACCCGGCACATGCACCATATTGCCAATGACGGCGCACGTTGCGCCATGCAGCCCGTGGCGCGGTATGGCCATTGGCGTGAGTTGCTCCCAGCTGTCGGTCTTGGGGTCATAAGCCTCATTGGTGCCGAAGACTTTGCCTGTGGCTTCGCCGCCAAACACCAAGATCTTGCCATTGATATAGACGCAGGACGGGCCGCTGCGCGCGGTCGGCAGCGGGGCGCGGAACGACCAACCATCGGTTTTCGGATCGTAGACGGCGTTCAGGCTTGTGTTGAAATCGTAAGAATCCATGCGGCCTGCGATGGCGTGGATTTTTCCATCGACAACGGCAACGCCCATGTGATCGCGCTGACCGACGAAAGGCTGTGTGCCGGTCGAGCCACGCATACTTGCGCGGTCAGAATATTTGTCGGTCGTCGGATCATAGACTTCGTGCCATTCAACCGAGCGGACGTCGCGCCCGCCGAGCAGGTGAATCTTGCCATCGAGCACAATCGCGGAGACCGCGCCGCGCGGCCGTGAGATCGGCGCGATCGATGCCCACTGGTCCGTTGCCGTGTCGTAGACAAAACACTTGGAATGCGGGCAGCGATTTTGTTCGACGAAGCCGCCAAATGTGTAGATTTTCGCGCCGATCGAGACGCCGGCCACGTGATTGCACGGGTGCGGGAAGGGGGCCTTCAGCGACCAGCCGCCCGACTTCGGGTCGAAAACCTGATGGAAATTCTGATCGACGCGATGTTTCGCGTAGCCTGCAATTGAATGAATTTTTCCCTGGCACTCGATTACCGCATGTTCGCCCGTCGGTATCGGCATGCGTGGCTGCTCAACCCATTTGCCGGGATTGGAGGCCTTCGGTGCGACGCTTGTCATGTAACGCTGTTTCTCAACCGTCTTCGGAATATCGGTGACGGTCTTGTCGTTCAGGCCAAGAAAGAGTGGAAGTTCCTGTTCTGCTGCCATGGTCAACCTCAACTGACGTAATTGGGAACGCAGTCCCGTAATAATTTGCGCGTGAGCTCGACGCCCTCGCGCGCCACATCATAGGGCGAGCGCGCCCATTGCTCCGGATTTGGCGCTTCGTAGCTCAGGTAGCCGGTATAACCTTTTTCCGCCAACAGCCCGAGCATCTCCCGCCATTTGACGACGCCTTTGCCTGGCGGCAGCCGGTCGGTTGGCCGCCGCACGCCGGTGACCGGGTTAGGCGACAGATCGCTGTATTGGAAACAATAGATTTTGTCGGCCGGCACCTGCTCAAAGCCGCGGCCACCGGCGCCGCTGCGCGTAAAATGATAGGCATCGATGAGGTAGCCGCAATTCTGTTTGTTGGCGCCGTCAATCAGTTCGGTCAGCACGGCGAGGCTATTAAGCACATCGTGCTGCGAATTGAATTCAATGGCGAGCTTGAGCTTGTACTCTGCTGCAATATCGCCGGCATCTTTCAGATATCTGATTGCCTCCTTGATCGGCCCCTGCACCTGTCCTGGGGCGCTCATCAGCGTGTTACAGCCCAGCGCGACCGCATTCTCGCAACTCTCGCGGAAAACGTTGAAGAGACGTTTGCTCTCTTCGCCGGTCGCAAAGAGCCAGCCATATTCGACACCGAGCACGCCGCAGGGGATGCCGCTTTTCTTGATGAGGTCAAGGACCTGTGCATTGCTCATGCCGGCATCGAAACAACGCTTGAAATCGGTGCGGCGCAATTCGACTGCATCATAGCCGGCCTGCTTGGCCGCATCGAGCGCGGTTTCAAGCGGTGTGGTGTCGATCGTCCACATATGCAGGGCGAGGCGCCCAAACTTTTGCGGCATTCGATGAACGCTCCGTGTTTGGCTAGTGGCCTTCGTATTGCAAGATGTAAAGGCCGGCGTTTGTGTCGGTGAGATACATCACACCGTTTCGGTCGACAAAGACATCGCAGGACTGGATCACCTTGGCGGGATTTGGTCGCTGGTCGACGATTTTTTCCGGGGCCGGCGGCACAAAATATGCGACTTCTTTTGGCTGGAATGTGTCGCGGATATCGAAAACTCGCAAGCCGGCGTTGTGATACGTGGCAAAAATTAAATCGTCACTTTGCATCGAGCCCGGCCGGTTCTCGTGCAAATTATGAGGGCCGAATTTCGCGCCCTTGGCGCAGAAGTCCTCTTCGGTCGGTGTGGGCAGCGTTGCGATCGAGACGGGATTTGTCGGTTCGCGCACGTCGATCAGCCAGGTGTAGGCAATTCCGTTCGCGCAATTTACTGAGGTTGCTTCGTCGGCAAGCACCAGCAGATTGCGGTTCGGCAATGGCAGCGGCGTATGCGCGCCGCCGCCGAAGGGTGGCGCGTAATTGCGGTGGCTCAGGAGTTTCGGATTCGCGGGGTCGCTCAGATCATGGATCGTGTAGCCGCCATCGCGCCATGCCGCATAGCCGATGTTGCCCGCGCTTATGAGATGATGGAGAGCCGTGCGTTTGCCGAATGAAGCAGGCGGTATTTCTCCGCCAGCCCGGTTCATGCCGGGTAGCCACCAGCGTCCGGCGAGCGTGGGCTTTTCCGGATTCGACACGTCGACCACCGCCAGCACGTGGTCGATGAATCCCTCGAAATGCACGGACACGTAGGCGTAGCGGCCCCCGACCCACCAAATTCGATGCGCGCCGAGGCCGGCGGTGTTGAGAAATCCGATCTCGCGCGGTTTGGCCGGCTGCGAGACATCGAATACGCGTATGCCGGCTCCGAACGGTTGTTCGGTCTGGACAGAATCGGCAAGCGATTTGCCGTAGTAATCGGCCTGGCTCGCATATTGCTGCATGGCCCAGATATTCGGGCCGTTAACCGCGAGCAGAATGTCGCCGTGAATTTGCAGATGGTGCGAGCGGGTATTTTTTGGGGCCGCAACGAATGCCACTGGTTTGGGGTGTTGCGGGTCGCGTATGTCGACGACCGAATAGCCGTCGCTGAACATGTGGCCGATGAAGGCGTGGCCCTTGTGCAGTATCACCTGCACGCCGTCAGGCCTGCCGCCCTGATCAGAGCGCGACAGCAGGCGAATGTTTTTGGAGGCGGCGGCCATTGTGCGGAATTCTTACGCTATACACACCATTATTGCAGCCGAAACCGTCGGGCCCGGCCCGGCGTTGCGCCGAACCGGGCCCGTCGCTGAATACCGAACTATCAACCGGTAGGCGCAGCCACCTCGTCGAGGCCTTTCTGCTTCGCCTCCGGCCCGAGTTGGGTGACGGAAACTGCGGCAATAACCAGCAGAATTGCGAGGCAGGCGAATACGGTCGTCAGGCCATAACCGCTTTGCACCCACAGGATCGTCGGCATGATGAACGCCGTCGCCAGCCGTCCGACGCCCGCGGCCCATCCAAAGCCGGATGCGCGCGCATTGGTCGGGAATACCTCGGAGGTGAAGATCTGCATCGCGTTGCCGGCAACCTGCACGAAGAAGGTCATAATGAAGCCGGCGACGATAAGTTGTGTTGGGGTTGCCGCATTGGCGAAGACCATCGCCATGACAGCGGCACCCACGAACGCGATGATCGACGTTGGCTTACGGCCGAACTTGTCGAGCGCGTACATCATCCAGATGCTGGCGCACGGCACCGCGAAGTTCATCCAAAGCGTGTATTCGATCGACTTGGTAATAGTGAACCCCTTGGCGTTCATGATGTTCGGCAGCCAGGCGCCGAGCCCGATCGCCACGCCGAAGAAGGCGGTGAAACAGATCATGCCGGCGATGACGCGACGTGGAAATTTTTTGAACACGACCGCGAACGGATCGCTCTTGGTGTCGCTCGCGGCATCGGTCGACAAGGAACTGAGCGGCGGCGTCGAGATGCCGAGCCGCCCGAGCACTTCGAGCGCTTCCTTACCGCGGCCATGCGTCGCCAGATAGCGCGGCGATTCCGGCAAGGCAAAGCGAAGCACCCAGACGATCAGGGCGCCGACGCCGATAATAATCCAGATGCCCCGCCAGACATTGACGGGATTGTCTACGAACACGATGGTGCCGAACAAAAGCACCGTTGCTGTCCCGATCGGCCAGACGCAGGCGCCGCCGACAAAGTGGATAAAGGCGAGGATTCTGCCGCGGATCGCCTTCGGCGAGTATTCGCCCGCATAGGCGAAGCATAGCGGCTGTTCAGCGCCGAGACCGAGACCGGCAATGAAACGGCAAACGACCAGCATCGTCACGCTTGGTGCAAAGGCTCCGAGAATTGTGAAGACGCCGAACAGCAACAGGTTGAACTGATAGATAAAGCGGCGTCCGAACCGATCGCTGAGTTGCCCCTGTCCCGCGGTGCCGATGAACATACCGAATATCGTAGCGCTGCCGATCGCGGCCACTTCGGGGCCGGTCGCGAATTTCGACGACAGAATGTATGGAACGAGCGACCCGAAGATCGTGAAGTCGATGACGTCGAAGAAGTAACCGGCCGCGATCAGCGCGACCACTTTGCGATGCAGTGACGATATTTTCGCATTGTCTAATGCGGTGCCAACGAATGCCTCTATGGTTTGAGCCACGGCGATTGCCTCCCTGATTTTCGTTTCTAATTAAGTACCCCTGCAGCCGACATCAGGATGAGCCACAAATTGAAAGTTGGCCAGCCCAATTGCGCGCGACATGGCCAAGCCGATCTTGGATCGGCCTTGGCGATTTCGATAAGTGAAAACAGGATGTTTGGCTGGGGGACTAGGATTCGAACCTAGATAGCCAGAGTCAAAGTCTGGAGTCCTACCGTTGGACGATCCCCCAACAGGGTCGCGGCCGTAAAGGCCCGCCGCCATTGTCGGAGGCCCCTGACATGCGGCAATTCCGCTGATTTGACAAGTCCATAAGCCCGCTAACGCCGACTACGCCGCGGCGCCGCGGGCGCGTAACAACCGTCATGATGGCGATCAGGCTGAATGCAGCCACTGCCAGGAACACCATGCGGGGGCTGTTGTGGTCCATGATTGCGCCGAAAATCAACGGGGAAATGATACCGCCAATATTGAAGCCCGTGGTCACGAAACCGAAAACCTTGCCGAACGAACCGGGCGGAGTGACCTCGCGCACGATCATGTCGCGCGAAGGCATGATGATCCCGGAGAAAAATCCGCTGAGTGACATCACGGCGACCAGCGCGACCGCGCCGAGATCGATTTGGGCGATCAACGCGGTGAACACCGCCATGGCCGCCAGTCCAATCGCGGCGACCCAGCCATGGCGCGTCGTGCGTCCCACGAGCACGCCTCCGATCAATACACCAATTGCCGACCACAGGAGGTTGCCGGATAGCGCCGTGTTCGCAATCGTCGCCGACGTTCCATAGAGGGCGCCGAGCGCAACGACAGAATAGTTGTAAATGCCGCTGCTGATCATCGCGAGCAGCACGAAAAAGATGAGATTAAGCAAGATCGGTGCAGACAGCAGCAACTGCCAACTCGCCGTGGTTTTTTCCGATCCGGCGCGCGCGGGGGCGGGCGTTGCCGCAGGAGTACCATGATCGCGTAACGCGAGAAGTATCGCGGCGACAGCAAAGCCTAGTGCGCCTGCTCCGATGAAGGCACCGCGCCAGCCCCAAAGGCTTTGCATCATGAGCAACGTCACCGGCGCAACGGAAGAACCGAGCATGCCGGCAAATGTGTGGAACGAAAACGCCTGACCAATGCGATCCGACGGCACATGCTGCGACAGTAGCGCATAGTCGGCCGGGTGATAGACCGTGTTGCCGACACCGGCGAGCGCAAACATCGCGACCAACACCCAGAATGAATCGACAAGGCCTGCAATCACAAAGGCGCTCGCACCGATCGCGAGGCCGGCGACCAGCAGCGCTCGCGCACCCAGACGATCGACCAGAAATCCCGCCGGCGTCTGTAACGCCGCCGTCACAATATTGAACGCGGCAAAGGCCAGTCCGATTTCTGTATAGGTGACCCCATATTCCGCCCGCACGAGGGGCAGCAGCGGCGCAAGCAAGATAATGTAGTAGTGCGAAACGAAGTGCGCTGCGCTGACGGCACCGACAACGCGGATGTAGGGTGTGCGGCCTGTGGTCAGTATGTCAGCCGCTTGGCTCATGGCGCAGAAGCTCCGGCAGGGGCGCGGACTATCGCCCGACGGACTGATTCAATCCAATGCGTTTCCAGTGGGTTGCCCATGTCTGTGAGGTATATAGGGACGGCCTTAAAAGCGCATGAAAAATCCCGCAAGCACACATCTGTGTATTGAAGCTGTTGCCCGCGGTGTTAGCCTTTGTCGATCATCACACCGGAAACTGACGGGTTCCCGGTCTAGCAGGGACGAGCGAGGGCTCCATGATTGCACTCACCGTGAACGGGAAGGCGTATTCGCTGGATATCGAGCCGGAAACGCCGCTTCTCTGGGTCATCCGCGACGAGCTCGGAATGACCGGCACAAAATTCGGCTGTGGCATTGCACAATGCGGCGCGTGCACCGTGCATGTGGACGGGGAGGCCGTCCGCTCATGTGGCGTGCAGGTCGGTGATGTCGTCAACAAGAATGTCACCACCATCGAGGGCCTGTCGCACGACAGCAAGCATCCGGTGCAAAAAGCCTGGCTTGCAGAGGATGTACCGCAATGCGGGTACTGCCAATCCGGTCAGATCATGGCGGCGGTTGCGTTCCTGAAGGAGCACCCGCAGCCGACCGACGCTGATATCGATGCCAACCTTACAAATATCTGTCGCTGCGGAACTTATGTTCGCATCCGCAGTGCAATTCATCGCGCCGCCGCGCTGATGAAGACCTGAGCGGAGGGCATCATGAATCAAGTCATGCAGACATCCTTTACGCGCCGTCAGTTCGTTGTCGCGTCAGCTTCGGCCGCTGGCGGTTTGATGATCAGCGTCTCCTTCGCGCGTTCAGCCGACGCTGCCGCCGCTCTGACACAAGCCTGGGGCGCGGACATCGCACCGCATGAAATCAATGCATTCCTGGCGATCGACCCCGACGGCACGATTCTTATTCGTTCCCCGCATCAGGAGATGGGGCAAGGCGCAATTACTGCGCTGCCGATGATTGTTGCCGAGGAGCTTGAATGTGACTGGTCGAAAGTGAAGGTCGAACACGCTTCACCGGCCAGAAATTTGAAGGAAAAAAACGTCTACGGCGAGATGACAACCGTTGGCAGCCGCGGCGTACGGACGTCGTGGCAAATGCTGCTGCAGGCCGGCGCGAGTGCACGCGTCCGGTTGATTGCCGCGGCGGCCCAGCGCTGGAACATACCGGAGAGCGAATGCGAGGCGGCCAACAGCAAGGTTACTCATAAGCCGTCCGGACGTAGCCTAGACTATGGCGCGCTCAGCTCAGATGCCGCCAAGATCAAGCTCGACAAGGAGCCGGCAATACGAACGCCGGATCAGTTCAAGTTCATCGGTAAGTCCGTCGCCCGCCTGGATACGCCGCTGAAGATAAATGGCTCCGCCAAATTCGCGATCGATACTCAACTTCCAGACATGGTCTATGCGGCAATTGCCTCCTGTCCGGTCTTCGGCGGGAAGCTCAAGAGTGTGGACGAAACACCGGTCAAAGGTCGACGTGGTGTGCAGCAAGTGGTCAAGCTCGACAATGCAGTTGCGGTCATTGCCGATCGCTTTTGGCGCGCCAAGGAAGCGCTTGCACTGCTTAAACCGGAATGGGATGCGGGCGAAGCCGGCAAGACTGACAGCGCGCAGTTTGCCAAGCTTTATCGCGACACGCTCGACGGCCCGATGGTGACCGCACGCAATGACGGCAATGTCGACGATGTTTTCGCGCAAGGCGGAAAGATCGTTGAGGCAATCTACGAAGCACCGCACCTTGCCCACGCCACCATGGAGCCACTGAACGCCACGGTGCATCTGCAGCCCGACAAGCTCGATGTCTGGCTCGGTTCGCAGACGCCGATGGGCACCATCCGCCAGGCCGCGGCTGCTTCAGGCCTTAAGCCCGAGCAGATCGCAATCCATAACTGCTTCCTCGGCGGAGGCTTCGGACGCCGGTCGATCAACGACGAAATGCGGCAGGCGATTCTTGTTGCCAAGCAGGTTGGCAAGCCCGTGAAGCTGGTGTGGACGCGCGAAGAAGACATGACGCACGACCGCTACCGGCCGCAGGCTGCGATACGGATGAAGGCTGTTTTAGCGCCTGACGGCATGCCGACTGCATTTGACGCAAAAATCGCAGTCGGATCGATCCTGAGATCGACCGGAATCAACAAAGTTGAAAGCGGGATAGAAGCGCAGGCCGTGGAAGGGTTTGCCAACACCTCCTACAAGATTCCCAACCTCCGTGTTGGGTGCATGCTCAAGAACACACATGTGCCGGTCATGTTCTGGCGTTCCGTTGGCTCCTCGCAGAATGCCTTCTTCATGGAGGGCTACGTCGACGAACTGGCGCACGCGGCCGGACAAGATGCATACAAGTTCAGACGGGCGCTGTTGGCGCATCGGCCCGACTTCCTCGGTGTGCTCGATAAAATCGCCGAGAAAAGCGATTGGGGAAAACCACTTCCGGCAGGACGTGGCCGCGGCATCGCAATTTTCGAATGCTACGACACGATCATCGGCCAGGTTGCCGAGGTGACGGTCAGCAAGAAGGGCGAGGTGAAGGTCGACCGGGTCGTCGCCGCGGTGGATTGCGGCCATGTGGTCAATCCCTCCATCGTGGAGGCGCAAATCCAGGGCGGCGTGATCTATGGGCTCTCGGCCGCACTGTACGGCGAAATAACGATCAAGGACGGCCAGGTCGAGCAAAACAACTTCGACAGTTACGAAGTGGTGCGACTGGCCGACACGCCGAAGATCGAGGTCTACCTTGCGCTCTCCGGCGGCAAGAAATGGGGCGGTATCGGCGAGCCTGGAACGGCGTCGACCGCACCTGCGGTCGCGAACGCGGTCTTCGCGGCCACCGGCATCCGGGTGCGCTCGATGCCGCTGAAGAACGCCAAACTCGCTGGCCCTGTCTGACCGCAGCCGGCAAAAATCAAAGGGCCATCGGAAACGGTGGCCCCGTCGCATTTTCAGTGTGTTTGTTTGGCCTTGGCGTCCTGGATCGCGTGCCAGATGCGTGCGGGTGTCATCGGCATTTCCAGGTGACGGATTCCGAAATCCGACAATGCATCGATGACCGCGTTGGCGACAGACGGCAAACCACCCGACGTGCCGGCCTCACCGCAGCCTTTGGCGCCGAGTGGGTTGCTCTTGGTCGGCACAGGATGGCTGGCGACGTTGATCATCGGCGCGTCATGCGCGCGCGGCATGGCGTAGTCCATGAACGACCCTGTCACCAGCTGGCCGTCGGAGTCGTAGACAGCCTGCTCCAGCAGCACTTGCCCGAGGCCTTGCACCACGCCGCCCTGGATCTGGCCCTCGACCAGCAGCGGGTTGACGATGGTGCCGAGATCGTTAACCGCGGAATAGCGCACGACATTCGTTGCGCCGGTTTCCGGATCCACCTCCACCTCGGCGATATGGCACCCATTGGGGAAAGCGGAGGGGACCGGGCTCGTCACGACGTGATCGACGTCAAGCGAGGCGGGCACGCCTTCCGGCAGCTTGAGCCCGGTGCGCAAGCGCGCGGCCAGCTCCAACAGACCGATCGAGCGGTCGGTTCCAGCAATGACAAAGCGCCCCGCTTTGTATTCAATGTCGCTTGCCGAGGCTTCCAATACGTGTGAGGCGATCTGCTTGCCGCGTTCGATCACGATCTTCGATGATTCAGAGAGTGCGGCGCCGACGAACATCACCGACCGCGAGCCGCCGCTGCCGCCACCGAAACTCATACGGTCGCTGTCGCCTTCAACCATGCGAATGCAGTCGAATGGAATGCCGAGCTGGTCGCTCAATATCTGCGCGTAAGTAGTGGCATGACCCATTCCAAAATCCAGTGTGCCGGTGATGATGGTCACCGTGCCATCGGCCTCGAAATGAATTGCGCCCAATTCCTTGCCGGGCGCGGCCGTCACTTCGAGGTAGCACCCGATGCCGAAACCGCGCAGCAGACCGCGCTTCCTGCTCTCGCGCTTGCGCTTCTTGAAGCCGGCGTAGTCGGCTGCTTCCAGCGCCTGCTTGAGAACACCGAGAAAGTCGCCGCAGTCGTAGGTCATATCCGAGGCCGCCTTGAACGGCAGATCGCTCTTGCGGATCATGTTGCGCTTGCGCAACTCGATGCGATCGATGCCCATCTCGGCAGCGGCAAGATCGAGCACGCGCTCGACGTAGTAATTTCCTTCCGGCCGGCCGGCGCCGCGATAGGCGGAGACAAAAGTCGTGTTGGTGAACACGCACTTCGTCGCCACTTCCATCACCGGCGTGCGGTAGATGCTCGCGAGGTTCTTGACCTGATTGCCCGTCGACAATAACGGGCCGAACTGCGCGAGATAGCCGCCCATATCGCCATAGCCGGTCTGGCGGAGTGCAAGGATACGGGCGTCTTCATCGAACGCCATCTCGATCACCATGTCCTGCGCGCGGCCGTGATGATCCGACACGAAGCTGCCGGAACGCTCATCCGTCCATTTCACGGGACGCCCCAGCTGACGCGCGCCGTGCAAGATGCAGATATATTCGGGATAGACCGCCGCTTTCATCCCGAATGAGCCGCCGACCTGGCCGGTGATCACGCGCACTTTGTCGGCGGGTGCTCCCAGCACCTCCATCAGAGTGCTCTTCATGCCGTGCACGCCCTGGCTCGATGAATAGAGCGTCCATTTGCCGCCGCCCGCATCGTACTCCCCGATGGCCGAACGCGGCTCCATGGCGTTGACCACCATGCGCTGATTGGACGTCTCGAGGCGGGTCACGTGTTTTGCCCTGGCAAAGGCCTCGGCCACCTTGGCCGCATCACCGAAGTGATAGTCGAGCGCGACATTGTTCGGCACGGCGTCGAACACCAGCGGCGCGCCCGGCTTCACCGCGTCCGCCGGCTTGAGCACGACGGGCAGCGGTTCGGTGTCGATGGTCACTGCTTCGGCTGCGTCTTTCGCCTGTGCGACCGTTTCGGCAACGACGCAGGCGACCGGATCCCCGACAAATCGTACTTTGTCGGCTGCGAGCGCGGGCCGTGGCGTGTAGCGGATGGGCGACCCATCCCGGTTCTTCAGCGGCAAGCCGCATTTGAGCGGACCGTAGGCCGTCAAATCGCTGGCTGTATAAATTGCGAGCACGCCCGGCATAGCTTTCGCCGCGGCTGTATCGATGGAGCGGATGATCCCGTGGGCCTCGCGGCTGCGTACCATCACGGCATAGGCCTGGCCGGGGCGACTGACGTCGTCGGTGTATGAACCCTCGCCGCGAACCAGCTTGGGGTCTTCGCTGCGACGGACCGGTTGGCCGACACCGAATTTGGTCAGCGAAAGTGAGGCTTCTGTGGTTCGGTCATCCATTGCGGGGTCGGGGGTTTGCGGGCCGGCGTGCTGTCAAATAGAGCAGCCCGGATGCTTCGACAACAATAGCTTTCGGGACGAAGGGTTGCGCGAGGCACAGGCGCTGTTACACTTTTCGTGATCGAAAGAACATTGCCGCAACCGTGACGCGCCCTGGAAGTGGCGGCTTACGGGGTGGCAGGAAGGTTTAGACAGGATGAGCGGCGAGGCCGGGGATATCCCGGGCCTCGACCCCGCTATTAATCGGGCGCCGCCGGCGCGGGCCCGGTGGGGTCGACGGTCGTCTGGACGGTCGGACGCTGGCTTCGGCAGTGACCGGGGCGGTGCGACCTATGCAGCCCTTGATCTCGGAACCAACAATTGCCGTTTGCTCGTGGCGCGCCCGTCCGGCGACGGCTTTCGCGTGGTCGATGCTTTTTCCCGGATCGTACGGTTGGGTGAGGGGGTATCGCTGTCCGGCCGGCTCAGCGATGCGGCTGTCGACCGCGCGATTGCAGCCTTGGCAATATGCCGAAGCAAGATGAGGAACAAAGGCGTGACGCGGGCTCGGTTGATCGCGACTGAAGCCTGCCGGGCCGCGCAAAACGGCACGGAATTTCTCGCGCGCGTTGCCGAGGAGTTGGGGCTCGTGCTGGAAGTGATCGATCGCGAAACCGAAGCGTGCCTTGCCGCGACCGGCTGTACTCCCTTGGTTGATCCGCACGCGGAGGGCGCGATCCTGTTCGACATCGGGGGCGGCTCGTCGGAGCTTGTTCGACTGTCCCGCTCGCGCACGGCAAGCGGAGGGCCGCCACTCCCGCAGATTTGCGGATGGATTTCGGTGCCACACGGCGTCGTAACGCTGGCCGAACGCTACGGGGGAATTACGGTTACACGAGAAAGCTACGAGGCAATGGTGCAAGAGGTCACAAACCTGATTGCGCCATTTGTGCGTGAGCATGTCAGTCACATGACGGACACGTTCCACATGCTCGGGACCTCAGGAACCGTCACGACGATTGCCGGAGTCCACCTCAATCTCAAACGCTATGATCGTGATCGCGTCGACGGCTGCTGGATGAGCGCCGAGCAGATCAGCGGCGTCGTCGAGCGTCTTTTGGCCATGACCTACGATGAAAGGGTAGCGAGCCCGTGTATTGGCGCCGAGCGCGCCGACCTGGTGCTGGCGGGCTGCGCGATCCTCGAAGCAATCCGCCGCGCATTTCCGTGTCCGCGCCTGCGCGTCGCCGACCGGGGCCTGCGCGAAGGCATGCTGGTTCAGATGATGCGCGAAGACGGCGCATGGAACGGCAGCAGCCAGGCGGTGCCGTGACAGTTCGCGGCAAGAGCGGCACTGGCTCGCGCGAAAAAGTTCGCGTTAAGAGCCGTAACCGGTCGCAGTCCTCGCGCCAGTGGCTCGAACGCCAGCTCAACGATCCCTATGTCGCGCGCGCCAAGCGAGAAGGCATGCGCTCACGTGCTGCTTACAAGTTGATGGAGATCGACGACAAGGCGCAATTCCTAAAAAAAGGCGCGCGCGTTGTCGATCTTGGTGCGGCTCCCGGGGGCTGGAGCCAGATCGCAGTCAAGCGTGTGGGTGCGCCTGAATCGGGACGCGTGATTGCAATTGATATTTTACCGATGGAGCCAGTGCGCGGCGTCGATTTTTTGCAGCTCGATTTCCTCGACCACGCAGCGCCCGCGCAGCTCAAGGCAATGATCGGCGGACCCGCCAACGTGGTGCTGTCCGACATGGCCGCCAATGCCACCGGCCATGCTCGCACCGATCACCTGAAGATCATGGCGCTCGTGGAATTGGCCGCGGCCTTTGCCCGCGAAGTGCTTGCACCGGGGGGCACGTTTCTGGCGAAAGTACTGCAAGGCGGCACCGAATCCGCGTTGCTGGCGGCTCTCAAGCGAGACTATCTGAGCGTCAAACATGTGAAGCCGGCAGCGAGCCGTGCGGACTCAGCGGAGCTCTATCTGCTGGCGACCGGGTTTCGCGGCGCCGGAAACGCCAAGAACTAACCGGCTCGCTGGTCCGAGGTTTCCGCTGGCGTCGGCAGCCTGTCCGCCATTTCCGCACCCGCTTCCGGCGACAGTCGGGCAAATATCAAGACCGAAAATGTTGAGATTGCTGCGATCACCAGGAATGCCGGCGGAAAGTCCGCCGCCTGCAGCGGACCGCTGCCTTTGAAATATACGGTCAACTCGACGGCCATTGCTCCGATAGCGACACCGGACGAAACAGCCAGTTGCTGCGCAACGCTGACGAGCGCGGTCGCGCGGCTGACGCGGCGCGGCTCTATATCGGCATAGGCGATGGTGTTGATGCTGGTGAACTGCAGTGAGCGGAAAAATCCGCCGACGAACAGAAGAACCACCATTAACGCGATTGGCGTCGCGGCGGTAAATCCGGCGCAGACGGCGAGGAATGCGGAGCTGATCACCGAATTGACAACCAGAATTGTTCGGAAGCCGAAGCGGTGGAGGATTGTTGCGGTGGCCCATTTCATGCCCATGGCACCAAGGGCGGTCGCGAATGTGATCATGCCCGACTGGAATGGCGTCATGCCGAACCCGATCTGCAGCATCAACGGAAGCAGAAAAGGCAGAGCGCCAAGACCGAGGCGAAAGATAAAGCCACCGACGACGCTGGCGAAAAAAGTCGGTATCCGGAAAAGCGAGAGGTCGAGCGCGGGATTCTCCGTGTGCCGGGCGTGCGCCAGATAGGCGGCGATGAAACAGGCCCCGCCGAAAATCAGCCCGACGACGACGATCCACGGCAGGAAATTCAATCCGAGCACCGAGAGTCCGAATGCCAGGCCGCCGATGCCGAGGCCGGCGAGCGCCATGCCCACCACATCGAAACGTTCGTGGTGTTCGGCGCGCACATCCGGGATGTAGCGCGTTGCCAGCACGATACCGAGCAGGCCGATCGGCACGTTGATAATGAAGATCCAATGCCAGGTCGCATAAGTTGTGATGAGACCGCCGATCGGCGGGCCGAGGACCGGCCCGACCAGAGCTGGCGTTGTCACCCAGACCATCGCACCGACCAGCTCGCGTTTGCTGATGGTGCGCACCAGCACCAGGCGGCCGACGGGAGTCATCATTGCGCCGCCTATGCCTTGCACGATGCGGGCGATCACAAAATGCGTGAGCGAGCTCGACAAGGCACAGCCGATCGACCCGATAACGAAAACCGCGATCGCCGCGCGAAAAACCGTGCGGGCGCCGAAGCGGTCGGCGGTCCAGCCGCTGGCCGGGATGAAGATTGCCAGCGACAGCAGGTAAGAGGTGACAGCGAGCTTGAGTGCCAGCGGGTTGGTGCCGATGTCCGCGGCGATCGCCGGCAACGAGGTGGCGATCACCGTCGAATCCATATTTTCCATAAATAATGCGACCGCGATGATCAGCGGAATGATGCGGTCGCGAGGCATGCGGGGGTCATCCGGCGGGGCAAGGGCGCAGTCGATGTCGCCATCTTCAAGCTTAAAGCGGTGGCGGAAGGAAGGCTCCTTCACGTTTACGAGTTCATAACAGCCATCCGCGAATGCCCTAGGAATTCAGCGCTCATCCCGTGCTATCGACCCACGCCAACCCAAAAGCGGGTCGTGACGCCAGGCGAGGAACCCCTCGCAACGGGCTTTTTTAACCCCTTGGCGACCGGTTCGATGCCTTTTCGGGCGATACGGAGTTGGCGATGGCCGCAAAAAACAATTCAAGCCCGCGCGAGGGCCTCACATTCGACGACGTGCTGATCAGGCCCGGCCTGTCAGAAGTGTTGCCATCGGATGTCGATATTCGGTCTCACATCACCCGCACGATCGCCGTCAATATCCCGATCATCGCCTCGGCAATGGACACCGTGACCGAGGCGCAAATGGCGATCGCAATGGCGCAGGCCGGTGGCATCGGTGTGCTCCACCGCAACATGGAGCCCGACGAACAGGCGGCGCAGGTCCGCCAGGTGAAGAAATTTGAATCGGGCATGGTTGTGAACCCGCTCACGATCGAGCCCGGCGCCAGTCTTCAGCAGGCGCTTGATCTGATGAAGGACAATCACATCTCCGGCATTCCGGTGGTCGAGGCGGCCGGGAACGGCCAACCCGGCAAGCTGGTGGGAATCCTGACCAACCGCGACGTTCGTTTCGCCACTGACCCGCGGCAGAAAATTTCCGACCTGATGACAAAAAAGCTCATCACTGTACGCGAAGGCGTGAGTCAGGATGAGGCCAAGCGTCTTTTGCACCAACACCGCATCGAGAAACTACTCGTTGTCGATGCGCAGTATCGTTGCGTCGGCTTGATCACTGTGAAGGACATCGAAAAAGCGGTGGCCAATCCGAATGCCTGCAAGGACGAGCAGGGCCGGCTCCGCGTCGCCGCCGCTACGACTGTCGGCGACAAAGGCTTCGCGCGCACGGAGGCGTTGATTGCGGCCGGCGTTGATCTCGTCGTGGTCGATACCGCGCATGGACATTCGAAATATGTTCTCGATGCCGTCACGCGCATCAAGCGGCAGTCGAACAAAGTTCAGGTCGTCGCCGGCAATATAGCAACGGCCGAAGGCGCCAAGGCGCTGATCGATAGCGGCGCGGATGCGATCAAGGTTGGTATCGGCCCCGGCTCGATCTGCACGACGCGCATCGTCGCTGGGGTCGGTGTGCCGCAGTTGACGGCAATCATGGATTGCGTGGAAGCGGCGAAAGCGACCGGCACCCCGGTGATCGCCGACGGCGGGATCAAGTATTCCGGCGACCTCGCGAAGGCAATGTCCGCCGGCGCCGACTGCGCCATGGTGGGCTCGCTGCTAGCCGGCACCGATGAGACGCCGGGCGAGGTCTTTCTTTATCAAGGCCGTTCATACAAGACCTACCGCGGTATGGGCTCGGTCGGCGCGATGTCGCGCGGCTCGGCCGATCGTTACTTCCAGCAGGACATCAAAGACACGCTCAAGCTGGTGCCGGAAGGCGTGGAAGGGCAGGTGCCTTACAAAGGTGCCGCGGCAACCGTCCTGCATCAATTGACCGGCGGTTTGCGTGCCGCCATGGGTTATGTTGGCGCGAAAAATCTCGATGAATTGCATGCCAAGGCTGAATTTGTCCGGATCACCGGGGCCGGGCTTCGCGAAAGTCACGTTCACGACGTGACGATCACGCGTGAAAGCCCGAACTATCCTAGCCGCGTCTAGTTATACCTTTCCTGATAGGAAAGGATGAGGTTGTGCCATGTCTATTCAGTTCGTTCTATTGCCGCTGTTTGTAGAAGTATTGCTCACGTTCGGCGTGATGTTCGGCATGATGTATTATCGAACGTCGTCGCTTCAGCGCGGCGAAACACGCTTTTCCGACATTGCCTTGCGGGAGCCGAATTGGCCGACGCGCGCCACGCAATTCGCCTATTCATTCGCCAATCAATTTGAATTGCCGTTGCTGTTTTATGTGCTCACGATCCTGGAGATCATCACTCACCATGCGGATCTGCTGTTCGTCATGCTGGCGTGGATTTTCGTTATCATGCGCGTGTTGCAGGCAGGGATCCATGTCACGAATAACAATGTTCGCTTCCGCGGTGCCTTCTACGGCGTCGGGGCGATCGTTTTGTTCATCATGTGGGTGATTTACATCGTCCGAATCCTGCTCGCCTTGCCATGACGCCGGCCGCACGGCTTGCCGCCGCCATAGAAGTATTTGCTACGATCGAGAGCGAACGCCGTCCGGCGGCGGATGCGCTAAAGACATGGGGTGTCACGCATCGGTTTGCAGGCTCAGGTGATCGAGCTGCAATCGCCGGAATTGTCTACGACGGACTCCGCCGGCGCGCCTCGAGTGCGTTCCTGATGGGCGCAGATACGCCGCGCGCAATTCTATTGGGCATGCTCAGGCGTGAGCGTGGCCTCGATACCGACGCGATCGCCAAACTGGCCGATGGCGGACAATATGCCCCCGCAGAATTGACCGCCGATGAGCGCAAGCATCTCGATGGCCCTGGCATCGGCACCGCACCGCCGTATGTGGCGGGCGACTACCCGGAGTGGCTCGACGGTCACCTTTCGCGCGCCTTCGGCGATGCCCGGGCGGAGGAGGGAGCTGCGTTGGCTTCGCGTGCTCCGCTCGACTTGCGGGTCAATACGCTCAAGGGCGAGCGCGACGCGGCGGCAGCAATGCTTGCCGATCTCAAGCCTGAGCCCACACGGTGGTCACCGAGCGGATTGCGCATACGTCTACCGGCCGACGCCAAAAGCCCTGCCATCCATGCCGAGCCCGCATTCCTGAAAGGCTTCGTTGAGGTGCAGGACGAGGGGTCCCAGCTTGCGGCTCTTTTGTCCGGCGCGAAACCCGGCGAGCAGGTCATCGATCTGTGCGCCGGTGCGGGGGGCAAGACCCTGGCGCTCGCCGCCATGATGCAGAACAAAGGCCAGATTTTTGCAACAGACGACGACAAGCGCCGACTTGCTCCCATTCATGACCGCCTCAAGCGCTCGGGCGCGCGCAATGTGCAGGTGCGGACGCCGAAGTCGGTCGGAGGCGAAATCGAGGACCTCAGTGGCCGCATGGATCTGATCCTCATCGATGCGCCATGCACCGGGACTGGCGCATGGCGGCGCAATCCGGACGCCAAATGGCGCATGCGCCCGGGGGCCCTGGAACAGCGGGTCAAGGAGCAGATTGAGATCCTCGACCGCGCCGTACCGTTGCTCAAGCCGGGCGGGCGGATCGGCTATGTGACGTGCTCGGTCCTTGAGGATGAAAATAGCGCGCAGATCCAAGGCTTCATTGCCCGCCATCCGGACTTTTCGGTGCAGCCACCGGCCGAGGTCATTCAGGTGCTTGGGGAACGCGCCTTTATGTTTGGCAAGGCCGCGAGGTTGTCCGCGGAGGGTATATTGATGACTCCTCGGGCGACCGAGACTGACGGTTTCTTCGTTTCGGTCCTCCGCCACGGCCGCTAAGACCGCTGATGGACACTTGGTAATAAAGCGCAAACGGAATTCCTCTATTGC
This sequence comes from uncultured Alphaproteobacteria bacterium, assembly GCA_963819915.1. Lineage (GTDB taxonomy): Bacteria > Pseudomonadota > Alphaproteobacteria > Rhizobiales > Xanthobacteraceae > Pseudolabrys. The sequence goes on along the minus strand of CAWFXX010000001.1, from coordinate 849,251 downwards.
GCCCCAATCCGGGCCAAATTTATCCGCGAAGATCGCGTGTCTGTGGAACCCGGGAAGTCTTTGATTTGGGGTGTTTCCAATGCTGGTGGCCAGGCGCGAGCCGCCGTTTCACGCGGATCCGCACAACCCAGGACCGATCAATCCGAACATCTATCCGGCCGCAAGAGCCTCGAAGCTCACCCGGTTTGTGACCGCCATTCAGCTGGTGGGCTCGCTGCTGGCCGTTCCGATCGGGATCGCCAGCGCCTATTCGTTCTATCGCGCCAATTTCTCGCCCGATACGACTTGCCAGAACTTGCGAAGTGGCATTGTCGCGATGCTCGACAAGAGCGTGGACGCGGCGACCCGGCGCATCCTTGTCCGGCGTGACGTTGTGGCGTTTGAAAAAGCCTGCGGGACCGTCGATCCCGACGCGACGGCTGCATTCAAGACATTGCTCAACGACGAGAAGGCATCGCACGCAGCCGCCGCGGCGGCGCCAACCACACCCAAGGTGCAGCACGTCGAAACGTTGCCCAAAGAGCCGGCTCGCAAGGTCGAGCCGCGTCCGCAAACGGTTGCAAAACAACCGGCGGCAAGTGTCGCAACTGCTGAAGCCGAACCAACGCGTCGCGATCCGGCGGTGTCGGATGCGCAGTGGCTCGACGCGGTCCGCCAGGCGCTTGTCACGCACAAGCAGGAGACGCGCGATCCGGTGCCCGCGAAGGCTTCGAGCGCGCCGGAGCCGGTCACACGTTCAATGCCGCATGAAGCCGCTTTGCCTGCGCCCGCGGCAGCTCCTTCAGCGCCGATCATGACGCCGGCGACGCCCGTCGCGGCTTCATCAGCGCCGGTGTTGACCCCTGCGACGCCCGCCGCACCCGCGCTACCGGCCCCCATTTCAATTGCGCCGCCTCCGCCGACGCAACAGGCCGACGTCGATCATCCTGTGCCGCCGGGTGCGATTCCCGACGCTATGCCGCCAGCCGAAAAGGCCGATGCCGCCAAGCCCGATGAGCATGGCCAGTCCCGCGTGAGAAAGTGGATTTCAGAAATTCCGCTGCTAGGCTCGGTGGTCGAAAACGGCCGGCAATAAGCGGTTAGGCAGGTTGCCAATCGGCGATCGTTACCGCGTCTGCTTCTGCTTGCCAGCGGCCGATCTTGTCGGGCCGGCGCGTCGCTTGAGCGAGCAGCTGGAGATAGTCGTTGCGCGAAATTTCCCGGAAGCCCATGTCGTGGCAGGTCGGCGTCATCAGTTTGCCGTCGTTGAACGCAAAGCCCCACTGCGCCAGGTGCCAGTTGAGCACCATAAAGCCGATCTTCGACGTGTTCGCCTCGCGCGAGAACTGTGATTCCGTGACAAAGGCGCTGCCGACCCCAACGCCATAACCGCCACCGGCGAGTTCTCCGCGTTCGTTCCAGACCTCGAAGGAATGTGCATATCCGGCGTCAAACAGCTCGGCATAGGCGCGCATGATGCGCGGCGTGATCCAAGTCAGGTGCCAGCGATCCTGTCGGTGGCCGGCGCAGGCAACGATGACGTCATCGAAGGCCTGGTCGAACGTCACTTTATATTTGTCGTGGCGCATTTGCCGGCGGAGCCGTTTGGCAATGTGGACTTCGTTGAAGAACAGAACTGAACGGTTTGGCGGCGACCACCACTTCAACGGGCCCACATGTGCAAACGGGTAAAGCCCGCGGCGATAGCCGGCCAGCAAAGTCGGCATTCTCAGGTCGTGGACGACACCCGCAAGACCCGGCGGCTCATTGGCCGCACTTTGGGGATCCGGGAGTGCGTAATCCGGTGCGAGAAATTCATCGAAGCAGAGGCGCAGCAGGTTCGGAACACCTCTGATGCGCTTGGGACTCAATGCCCAGGCAAAGCCGAGCGCGAGGCGTTCCGCCATATCGGGAAGGCTCTCGCGAAACAACGCAGCCCGGCGGGTGGCGCGCCCGCTGGCCGCTACCGGCAATCTCATGCGTTCGGTTTCGAAGACCATTGGCGGCTCCCGCGCTCCCGGCTGTGAACAAACCGGATGGGGAGAGTTTTCTAAGCACGTTCGGGGCTAACATTGGGTTACTGCGAACGCCTAAAGGCTTGACCTAGCGGCGCAAAGCCCGCAAAAAGCGGCCCCGAACGGCCTTTGCGCGCCCGATTCCGGACACGTTCGGGACACCACGCCGTCCATGCACGACAAAATTCTGATCGTCGATTTCGGTTCCCAGGTCACCCAGCTCATTGCGCGCCGGGTCCGGGAGGAGAAGGTCTATAGCGAGATCGTGCCTTATCAGAAGGCCGAAGCGGCCTTTCGCGAGATGAGGCCGAAAGCGGTGATTTTGTCCGGCGGGCCGGCCTCGGTTCTCGACAAGGACGCGCCGCTGGCGCCGAAGGCCATCTATGACTCCGGCGTGCCGGTGCTCGGTATCTGCTACGGCGAACAGGCCATGGCGCACCAACTCGGCGGGAAGGTCGAAGGTGGACACCACCGCGAGTTCGGCCGCGCCGAAGTGACGATTACCGAAGACACGCCGCTATTCGAGGGCGTGTGGCGCAAAGGCGAAAAATATCCGGTGTGGATGAGTCACGGCGACCGCGTCACCGTCCCGCCGCAGGGATTCAAGGTCCTCGGCACGTCATCCAACGCGCCGATCGCAATCATCGGTGATGCAAAGCGCAAGTTTTACGCAACCCAATTCCATCTCGAAGTCATGCATACGCCGCATGGCGCCGCCTTGCTGCGTAACTTCGTGCGCAAGATTGCCGGTCTCACCGGCGACTGGACGATGCGCGCTTTCAAGGATGAGGCGATTGAAAAGATTCGAAAGCAGGTCGGCAAGGGCCGGGTGATCTGTGGATTGTCTGGTGGTGTCGATTCAGCAGTGGCCGCGGTTTTGATTCATGAAGCAATCGGCGATCAACTGACCTGCGTACTAGTCGATCACGGACTTATGCGGCTGGCGGAAGCGCAGAAGGTCATCGCGATGTTCCGCGACAGCTATAACATTCCGCTTGTGCATGTGGATGCTTCAGAAACGTTCCTGAAGTCACTGTCCGGCGTCGAAGACCCCGAGCAGAAACGCAAGACGATCGGAAAATTATTTATCGACGTCTTCGAAGCCGAAGCCAAGAAAGTCGGCGGCGCCGAGTTCCTCGCGCAAGGCACGCTCTATCCGGACGTAATCGAAAGCGTCTCGTTCACCGGAGGGCCCTCGGTGACCATCAAGTCGCACCATAACGTCGGCGGCTTGCCTGAGCGCATGCATATGAAACTGGTCGAGCCGCTGCGCGAACTGTTCAAGGACGAGGTGAGGGTGCTCGGACGCGAGCTCGGCCTGCCAGAGGCATTTGTCGGCCGTCATCCGTTCCCCGGGCCAGGCCTGGCGATCCGCTGCCCCGGCGCGATTACGCGTGAAAAGCTCGACATTCTGCGGCTCGCCGATGAAATCTATATCGAGGAAATCCGCCGCAGCGGGCAATACGATGATATCTGGCAGGCCTTTGCGGTTTTGCTGCCGGTCAAGACCGTTGGCGTTATGGGTGACGGCCGCACTTACGACTACGTGGTAGGCCTGCGCGCAGTGACTTCGACAGACGGCATGACGGCCGATTTCTATCCGTTTGATATGAATTTTCTGGGTGCGGTCGCGACCCGCATCATCAACGAGGTCAAGGGAGTCAATCGCGTCGTCTATGATGTGACGAGCAAGCCGCCCGGGACGATCGAGTGGGAGTGACCGTGGCGATCGTCATTTACGGCATCAAGAATTGCGACACCATGAAGAAGGCGCGCGCCTGGCTCGACAAGCGCGGCGTCGACTACGTCTTCCACGACTACAAGATCGACGGAATTGAACGCGCCAAACTCGAGGGTTGGGCGGGGAAAGTTGGCTGTGATGTTCTGCTCAATCGTGCCGGAACGACCTTCAGGAAGCTGCCCGATCAAGACAAAGACGGACTGACCGAAAAGAAAGCCATCGCGCTGATGTTGAAGCAGCCATCGATGATCAAGCGACCGGTGATCGAGCTTGGTGCCGGCAAGCTTCTGGTAGGGTTTGCGCCGGACTCCTACAAGGCAGCGTTTGTGTAGGCACTTGATCGGGCGTTTCAACGCATTCATTGGCTTGATTTTGCGGGTATTTGCGGCCACATGCAGTCAATGAACAGGCCTCTGAATACCTCCGATTCGATCCCGGTGACGCCGATCGCTGCGGAAGTCGAACGGCGACGGACATTTGCGATTATTTCGCATCCCGACGCCGGCAAGACCACGCTGACCGAAAAGCTCTTGCTGTTTGGCGGCGCGATCAATCTGGCCGGCCAGGTGAAGGCCAAGCGTGATCGGCGCTCGACGCGCTCGGACTGGATGGCGATCGAGCGGGAGCGCGGCATTTCTGTCGTCACGTCGGTCATGACGTTCGACTACGATGGCCGCGTCTTCAATCTGCTGGACACGCCCGGCCACGAAGATTTCTCCGAAGACACCTATCGCACGCTGACAGCGGTCGATTCTGCGGTCATGGTCATCGATGCCGCCAAGGGTATCGAGGCGCGCACGCGCAAACTATTCGAGGTCTGCCGCCTGCGCGACATTCCCATTGTCACCTTCATCAACAAAATGGATCGTGAGAGCCGCGACCCGTTCGATCTGCTCGATGAGATCGAAAAAACCCTGGCGCTCGATACCGCGCCGATGACCTGGCCGATCGGCCGGGGCCGCGATTTCGCGGGGACTTACGACCTGGTTTCGGGCGAGATGCGATTGATCAGTGACGATGGCAAGACCATCGAACGACAGCCGCTCGATCTCGCCGCGCTCGGGGCAAAAAATGCGATGCTGGACGTCAAGGCGATTGCTGAGGAGCTGGCACTCGTCAAGGATGCCTGCAAACCGTTTGATTTTGCTTCTTTCCGCGAGGGCCATCTTACGCCGGTGTTCTTCGGCTCGGCGCTGAAGAATTTTGGCGTCAAGGATTTGCTCGATGCGCTGGCTACGTTTGCACCTGCGCCGCGGGCGCAGGTATCAAGCGCGCGTACTGTCGACGCCCACGAAAACTGCATGACGGCCTTCATCTTTAAGATCCAGGCCAATATGGATCCCAACCATCGCGACCGCATTGCCTTCGCGCGCCTTTGTTCTGGAAAATTGCGCCGTGGAATGAAGGCAAAGCTCGTGCGTACAGGCAAGCCGATGACGTTGTCCGCACCGCAATTTTTCTTTGCTCAAGATCGCTCGGTCGCTGATGAAGCCTATGCTGGCGACGTGGTCGGTATTCCGAACCATGGAACCTTACGTATTGGCGACAGCCTGACCGAAGGCGAGGAGATCGCTTTTCTGGGCGTGCCGAACTTCGCGCCGGAAATTCTCAGGCGTGTGAAACTTGGCGATCCGATGAAGGCGAAGAAGCTAAAGGAAGCACTTCAGCAGATGGCGGAAGAGGGTGTCGTGCAGGTGTTCCGTCCGTTGGATGGCGCCCCGGCGCTCGTCGGCGTCGTCGGGCCGTTGCAACTCGACGTGCTGAAAGTTCGGCTCGCCGAAGAATACGGGCTCGAGATCGGCTTCGAGCAGCCGGAATTCCAGCTCGCGCGCTGGATCGCATCCGGCGACACGAAGAAGCTGGATGAGTTCGTGCAGGCGAATTATTCGAGTTGCGCGGAAGATCTCGATAACGACAAGGTCTTCATGGCGCGCAACCAGTTTGTTCTCGACTACACGCGGGAGCGTGCGCCGGAGATCAATTTCACCGACATCAAGGACGTGAAGGACAAGGCGGCTTAGTTCACCTTCACATTGGCCGCTTTGATCACCGGTGCCCACCGCGCGATCTCACCATCCATGCGGGCGCGCAACTCTTCCGGAGACGAGCCAACCGGCACCATCAATTGTGCCGCCAGTTTGTCCCGCACCTTCGTCTGCATGATGATCTCGACGACGTCGCTCCTGATTTTGTCGATGATTGGCTTGGGCGTGCCACCCGGCGCGATCAAGCCGTTCCAGGCGTCGGCTTCAACGTCGATGCCGGCTTCCTTCAAGGTCGGCACCTCCGGCAAATAGCGCGAACGCGTGGCGGTGGAAATCGCGAGAATTTTCACTTTGCCAGCGGCAGCCTGCGGCACCACCGATATCGCTGGAAGACAAGTGATCTGGGCATCGTTGCGGATTACGGCCGTGATGGCTTGCGGCGAACTCGTATAGGGGATGTGCACGAGTTTAGCGCCCGCCTTGATGGCGATGGCCTCCATGGCAAGCTGTGACAAAGAGCCGTTGCCGATCGACGCAAAATTGTATTTTCCCGGATTTCTCTTCAACACAGAGATCAGTTCGGCGACTGTATTGACGCCAAGGTCCGGATTGACCGCGAGCACGCTCGGCTGGGTGACCAGTTGGGTGACGGGCGCGATGTCCTTGCGAGGGTCGTACGGCAAGTTCGCAAACAGCAAGGTATTGATGGCGAGCGGGCCGCCGATGCTAACGCCAAGAGTTCGAGCCATCGGGCACGGCCTTTGCGACGGCATCAGTCCCGATATTGCCGCTGGCGCCGGGTTTGTTCTCGATGACAAATGTGCTGGCGGGATATTTCTGTTGCAGCCCATCGGCAACCAGGCGCGCTACGATGTCCGGCGTCGACCCCGGAGCGAAGGGGACCACGATCCGGACAGTTTTCGCGGGCCAGGACTGCGTCAACGTCTGCGCCAATGCAGGCGTTGCGGCCCCCAGCACCAGCGAATGTGCCACGATGGCGCATTTCAGCAATCGATTTGTCATGGCGAGGTCGATCCGGGCTATGCTCAAAGGCTGGGCGCGGCTTGCATTGATGGCTGCTATCCTCTACTGCGGCGACAGAATGGTGTGAGTGTAACATGGGCTTGGGTATTCTCGTTGCCGGCTTGGCCGTTTTTCTTGGGACGCACGTATTCGTGTCGTTCCGCGGCGCGCGCGCCGATGTCATCGAGCGGTTAGGTCTGCATCCGTATCGCGTGCTTTTCGGTCTGGTGTCGCTCGCCGGCCTCGCATTGATCGTCTGGGGCTATGGCCAATACCGTGCGCATGATTTGATACAGGTGTGGTCGCCACCCGCGTTCATGCGGCACATCACTGTTGGCTTGATGCTGTTTGCGGTGATTTTCGCCGTTGCCGCCTTTATCCCAAGTCATATCAAGACTCGCCTGAAACATCCGATGCTCGCCGGTATCAAGACCTGGGCTCTGGCCCATCTGCTGTCGAACGGCGATCTCGGATCAATCCTGCTGTTCGGCGGCTTTCTTGCCTGGGGCGTTTATGCCCGCATCGCCGCCAAGCGGCGCGGCGATCTGGGGCCGAAGAGCGAGCCGTCAGGCTGGTTCAATGACGTCCTTGTGCTCGCACTCGGGGTGGTGGTCTATCTCGCGCTTGGTTACGCGTTCCACCCCGTGGTCATCGGCGTGCCGGTGTTCGGACACTAACAATGTCGATCCAGGACGAAATTCGGCGCTTGACCGCCCCTGACATTCACGCGCGCAAGGGCGGAGAGCCGATCGTCTGCCTGACGTCCTATCACGCTCACACTGCAAGGATCGTCGACAAGCATTGCGACGTCATTCTGGTCGGTGATTTCGCTCGGCATGGTGATGCACGGACTTGAGACGACCGTGCCGGTGACGCTCGACATGATGATCCTGCAAGGCCACGCGGTGATGCGTGGTTCCAGGCGTGCGCTCGTGGTCGTCGACATGCCATTCGGGTCTTACGAGGCCTCGAAAGAGCAAGCCTTCATGAATGCAGCGCGCGTGTTGAAGGAAACAGGCTGCGGCGCAATCAAGGTCGAAGGCGGAAAACGCATGGCGGACACCATTCGCTTTCTTGCCGAGCGTGGCGTGCCCGTCATGGCGCATGTCGGATTGACGCCACAGGCAATCAACACAATCGGATCCTTTAAGGCGCAAGGACGCGACGAAAGCGATTGGGCGCGCATCGAGGACGACGCGATTGCAGTGTCTCAGGCGGGAGCCTTTTCGGTCGTGATCGAGGCCGTCGCGGAACCGCTTGCGCGCAAGCTGACCGCTGCGGTTCCAATTCCCACCATTGGGATTGGCGCAAGCCCGGCCTGCGACGGGCAGATTCTCGTGCTCGAGGACATGCTCGGTCTGTCTCCGCGCGTGCCGAAATTTGTGAAACGCTATGGCGAACTGGGTCCCGGCATAGAAAAGGCCATAGCCAGCTATGCCGCCGAGGTGCGCTCGCGCGCTTTCCCCGGTCCCGACCACGTCTATCCAATGAAAAGCAAGAAGGGCTAAGGCCCTGAAATATTAACGATTGCGGGCTTTAGCTTTGCCTTAGGCACGCCACATCGTTAGGTTACGGCGCAATTCGGCCCGGGGTGGGCCAGTGGGCGGGTCTGGAGCCATTTGTGGCCGATATTTTTCACGAAGTAGATGAGGAAGTCCGGCGCGAGCAGCTCAAGAAGCTGTGGGATCGCTACAGCATCTATTTGATCGCACTTGCCGTATTGATCGTCGTCGGCGTGTCGGGCTGGCGCGGCTACGAGTACTGGGTGGCCAAGAAGGCCGCGGCTGCGGGTGCCGCTTTTGAAGCGGCGGCGGTTTTGAATGATCAGGGCAAATACGCCGAAGCCGAAGCCGCTTTCGCCAAAGTAGCGATCGAGGCGCCGGCCGGCTATCGCGTCCTCGCGCGTATGCGCGTGGCTGGCGCGCTCGCGCAGGTCAAGCCAGCCGACGCGATCAAAGCCTATGATGAACTTTCTGCAGATGCTTCAATCGGGACGACCTGGCAGGATCTTGCTGCCCTGCGCGCGGGCATGCTGCTGGTCGATACAACGTCGTTGGCTGAAATGCAGCGCCGGCTTGCGCCTCTGGCTGAACCTTCGCGTAGCTTCCGCCATACCGCGCGCGAACTTCTGGCTCTGTCTGCGTGGCGCAATCATGACCTCGCTGCAGCCCGACGGTATCTCGACATGATTGCGACCGATGCTGAAACACCGGCTGGCACGCGCGCGCGCGCAGAAGTTCTGTCGGGGCTGATCGCCGCCGACAGCAAAAGCTGAGGGTCGAGACATGCGCGCGATGCATCGTGTTGTTCTATTGGCTGTGTTCGCAACCATTGCCTCGACTCTGATGGCGTGCACGAATTTCGACCCTGACAAACTCGACGTGTTCGGGCTCAATGAGAAGAAAAAGCTTCCTGGTGAGCGCAAGGAGCTATTTCCCGAAGGCGTTCCGGGTGTGACCCAAGGCATTCCGCCCGAATATATGAAAGGCAACCAGCCACCGCCGGATACCGCGCAAGCCCCGGCAACCGAGCCGGGTAAACCGGCGGCTGCCGCCGCCGAGCCAGATAAGAAAACAGCCGCGGTCGAACCCGAGCCTCAGCCAAAACCAAAGCGCAAGCCGAAGCCGCGGACAGTGTCGCAGCCGCCGGCACAGAGCGCCCCACCATCCGCCGCCCAACAGCAACCGGCGCCATGGCCGCAGCAGAACCAGCAATCGGCGCCGCAGCAGGCGCAGTCGCCTTGGCCCGGGCAGGCGCAGGGCCAGAGCAATGCGGGCGACCCATGGCCGTCCACGCCGCCCAGCACTGTTGCGCGCTAATCGGGCGTGTCATTTGCGGGCATAGACGTCCGCAGGACGGCGTGCTTTCACCCCCTATGACCTGCGCGCCCATCTGGCAATTGTATCTTTGAATTTCTCTTGATGGATTGCCGGGCCGAGCCCGGCACTGACAGCCGATGAGCTTTACGATTGCCATTGTCGGCCGACCCAACGTCGGCAAATCGACGTTGTTCAACCGGCTTGTGGGCCGCCGTCTGGCTTTGGTTGATGACCGGCCCGGCGTCACGCGCGATCGCCGGGAAGGCGAGGGCCGGCTCGGCGACATAGAATTCACCGTGATCGACACGGCCGGATTCGAGGAGTCGGCGCCTGAAAGCCTGTCCGGACGGATGCGGGCGCAGACCGAGGCGGCCATCGAACAGGCCGACGCCATTTTCTTCATGATCGACGCGCGTGCGGGGGCAATCCCGGCTGACCACGCCTTTGCCGACATTGCACGCAAGTCCGGCAAGCCGATCGTGCTGGTCGCAAACAAGAGCGAGGGCAGGGCCGGTGAAGCCGGCCGGCTGGATGCTTACGCGCTCGGACTTGGTGAGCCGGTACCGGTTTCGGCCGAGCACGATGAAGGCATGTCCGATCTGTACGACGCCTTGCGCGCGATCCTGCCCGATGAGGTTGTACAGAACGCGGCGGAGGCCGCGCCGGACGAAACACGCCCGATCCGTGTGGCCATTGTCGGCCGTCCTAATGCCGGCAAGTCGACACTGATCAATCGGCTAATTGGTGAGGACAGGCTGCTGACGGGTCCGGAAGCCGGCATTACACGTGACGCCATTGCGGTCGAGTACGCTTGGCATGATCGCAAGTTCAGGCTTTACGACACCGCCGGGATCCGCCGGCGCTCGCGCGTCGAGGAGAAGCTGGAAAAGCTGTCGGTTGCCGACGCTCTCAATGCAGTGCGTTTCGCTGAAGTTGTTGTGGTGCTGCTCGATGTAGACAATGCCTTCGAGGAGCAGGACCAGCGGATTGCCGATCTTGTCGAGCAGGAAGGCCGTGCGATCGTCATCGCGGTCAACAAATGGGATTTAAAAGAAAAGACCGCCGGTGCCATCGGGAAATTGCGGGGCCAGGCGGATGAAAAGCTCACGCAGCTCAAGGGCGTGCCTCTTGTGGCAGTGTCGGGACTTACCGGCGAAGGCCTCGACCGGTTGATGCAAGCGATCGTGGATGCGTATGAAGTCTGGAACAAGCGCATCCCCACCAGCGCGCTCAATCGCTGGTTTGAACATGCCACCAGTGCACATCCGCCGCCGGCCGTGTCGGGGCGATCGCTGCGGCTCAATTACATTACGCAAGCCAAGAGTTGTCCGCCGAGCTTTGTCGTTTTTTGCACGCGTGCTGACGCGGTTCCCGATGCCTACAAGCGATATTTGCTCAATTCGCTTCGTGAGACGTTTGATTTGCCTGGCACGCCGATCCGGCTCGCGCTGCGCGAGAAGGACAACCCTTTCAAAGGGCGGGCAAAGCGGAAGCACTGAGCCGCGCCACATCCCAAGTTGTCACCCCCGGGCTTGACCCGGGGGGTCCATGATGCAGCGCGACGATGAAGGTCTTTACGATTGAAAATTGTGGGACGGCATCATGGATTGTCGGGTCAAGCCCGGCAATGACGCCGACAGTTCACGCTGGCGCCCGGAAATCCAAAAACTTTTTTTCGCGGAAATTATAGATTTTCCCGCTTTCGATGCATTCAGGCAGGCAAAGCGGCACGATCGCCTTGGCGACTTCCTCAGGAGTCGGCAGTGTCAGCGGATCAATGCCGGGAAAGGCGCCGGTGTACATGCGGGTTCGGGTCGGTCCCGGCGCGAACAGATTGGCGCGCACTCGAGTGGTGGCGCATTCCGCCGCGTATGTGCGAACGAGCACCTCCAGCGCCGCTTTTGAGGCGGCGTAGGGACCCCAATAGGCGCGGCCCACGTGTGCAACGCCGGATGTGAGAAAGACCGCGCGTCCGGCCGAGGACCGCTGGAGCAATGCGTCCATGCACCGGATGAGTTGCCAGTTGGCGGTGATATTGACCGCGACCAGATTGTCCCAATCCTTCGGCTCGATGTGGGACAGCGGGGACAGCGGGCCCAGAATGCCGGCATTGCCGACCAGCACGTCAAGCCGCTGGTAGCGCTCGTTGAGCGCAAGCGCGAGCCGTGCAATGCCGTCGCTGTCCTTGACATCCAGCGGCACCAGCGTGGCCGAGCCGCCGGCGGCCTTGATCTTGTCGTCGAGTTCCTCGAGCCCGCCCACAGTGCGCGCAACGGCGACGACGTGTGCGCCGGCTTCCGCCAGTGCGAGGGCCAAGGCTGCACCAATGCCGCGCGAGGCGCCGGTGACCAGCGCAATGCGATCGGAGAGGGGTTTGGCCATCGGCGAATGCCAGCTGCCGGCTGGCTAAATGGCTTCCGCCAGCAATGACAATTGCCGCGGGCTTGCTTCTTGTGCTCCGAGGTCCGTGAGCGCAGTCGGATAGTCGCCGGTGAAGCAATGGTCGGTGAATTGCGGCCGCGCCGCGTCGCGACCCGGCAGGCCCATGGCGCGGTAAATGCCATCGACCGACAGGAAGGCCAGCGAGTCGGCGCCGATAAATTTGCGCATGCCCTCGAGGTCGTGGGTCGCCGCGAGCAACTTGTCGCGCTCGGGCGTGTCAATCCCGTAGTAGTCCGGATGGGTAATCGGCGGTGAGGCGATGCGGAAGTGGACTTCCTTGGCTCCAGCATCGCGCATCATCTGCACGATCTTGCGTGATGTCGTCCCGCGCACGATTGAATCATCCACCAGCACAATGCGCTTGCCGGCAACCACGGCGCGGTTGGCGGAATGCTTAAGCCGCACGCCCTGGTCGCGGATCTGTTGCGTGGGCTGGATGAAGGTGCGGCCCACATAGTGGTTGCGGATGATGCCAAGTTCGTAGGGAACACCGGCCTCCTGTGCAAATCCGATCGCTGCCGGCACGCCGGAATCGGGCACCGGCACGATGACGTCGGCCTTGGCCGGCGCCTCGCGCGCCAATTCCGCGCCCATGGTTTTGCGCACGTCGTAGACGTGACGGCCGCCGACAATGGAGTCGGGCCGCGAGAAATAAATGTATTCAAAGATGCAGGGCCGTGCCGGCATCGGTGGGAATGGCTTGTGCGACTGCGCGCCGTCTTCATCAAAGATGACGACCTCGCCATTTTCGACGTCGCGCACATATTGGGCGCCGATGATGTCGAGCGCACAGGTCTCCGAGGCGAGGATCGGACAGCCGTCGAGTTTGCCGATCACCAGCGGACGGATGCCGAGCGGATCGCGTGCCCCGACAAGCTTTTTGTTGGTCAGGCCGACGAAAGCGTAGGCGCCCTCGAGTTGACGCAAACCCTCGATGAACCGGTCGACAAAACGGTTGCGACGCGCGCGCGCGACCAGGTGGAGGATGACCTCCGTGTCGGTGGTTGATTGCATCATCGCGCCCTCGTGGACGAGATCGCGCCGCAATTTGATGCCGTTGGTGAGGTTGCCGTTGTGACCGATGGCGAAGCCGCCGCCTTCGAGCTCAGCGAACAGCGGCTGCACGTTGCGAAGAATGGTTTCGCCGGTGGTCGAATAGCGAACGTGACCGATGGCGGAAGTACCGGGCAGGCGGTCGATTACCTCGCGACGTGCAAATGCATCGCCGACGAGTCCAAGGCGGCGCTCGGAATGAAAGCGCTTGCCGTCAAAGGAGACGATGCCGGCGGCTTCCTGACCGCGATGCTGGAGGGCATGCAGGCCGAGCGCCGTAATTGCGGCCGCATCGGGGTGGCCGAAAATGCCAAACACTCCGCATTCCTCGCGCAGGCGGTCGGCGTTTGGATCGAACTCCACGTCGGCCGTCGGCACGAGATCCTGAGGATGTTTATGCATTTGCTATCGCGTTCCGCTGGCCCTGGGTTGCGTCAATGGCAATTCCGATCGTTGGTCCGGACCCGAATCCGGCGTGTCCTGATCTTCCGGTTTCGGCTTCTTCAATCTCTTCAAGATGGTGCTTTCGGGGTCGTCCGGCAACATCGACATCAACCATTGCCCGGTGTTTTGCAGAACAACTTTTGATTTGGCGCCGCGCACCCATTCCGGCTGGCTGCGATCGGGTACCAGCCATGCAAAGAACAGGAAGGCGACAACAACAATGATCAAGCCGCGGCCGAGCCCGAACAGGAAGCCAAGCGTGCGATCAAGGGCTCCGACACGGCTGTCGAGCACCATATCGGAGACGCGCGCCGTGATGATCGACACGATGAGCAGAGTGCCGAGGAATATGCCGCCTGCCGAGACACCCGCTGCCACCATATCGCTGTTGAAGTACTGCTTCGCCATAGGCAGCACGCGGCTGTACGAGTAGAGCGTGACAACGGCGGCGACGCCCCAGGCGCCGATCGACAGGATCTCGCGCATGAAGCCCCGTATCAGGGCGAGCAGCCCGGAAATCAGCATGACCGCTAGCAGAATGATGTCGAGCAACGTGATCGGCATCGGGCTCATGCACTCCGCAGGGTTCGGCGGTCCATGGTGTGCGCGGCGGCTGGCCGGCGCGGCGATTCCGGGAGAGCCATAGCGGCTTCGGACCAGCGCGGCAATGTCGACCTTAAGTGCTTAATTTTAGGCCTATTTCTGCGTTATTGACCGCGCGGTCAATGAGGCCGCGGACGGCGGTTTTGACGCGCCCCGTATATAGCGGGGGGTCGCCTTGCCGTCACGGGTCTTGTCCACCGCTTTTGGCAAACTTACCCGCTTTTCCGCGTGCGGCGATGTCGGCCACCAGGCTGGCGAGGCTGCCGACGTCGGTAACCTTAAGTCCCGGCTCGGCCGTCTCGGCACGCGCGGTTTCCGGCACGACCGCACGCGCAAAGCCGAGCTTGGCGGCCTCCTTGAGGCGGGATGCGCTCTGCGCGACAGGCCGAACGGCGCCGGAAAGCGACACCTCACCGAAGTAAACCGCATCGGCCGGCAATGGCGCATTGGCAAGCGACGACACCAGCGCGGCGGCGGCGGCGAGGTCGCCGGCCGGCTCCTGAATACGCATGCCGCCCGCCACATTAAGGTAAACATCGTGACCGCCGAGCCGAACGCCGCAGTGCGCTTCCAGCACCGCCAGCACCATCGAAAGCCGGCTTGGATCCCAACCGACGACGGCTCGTCTCGGAGTGCCCAGCGAGGTCGGCGCAACCAATGCCTGGATCTCAACGAGCAACGGCCGTGTGCCTTCGATGCCGGCAAAAACCGCGGTGCCCGGCTGACCAAGATCACGTTCGGATAAAAACAGTTCAGATGGGTTGGCGATTTCGCGCAAGCCCGCGCCGGTCATTTCAAACACACCGATTTCATCGGTCGGACCGAAGCGGTTTTTGACCGCGCGCAGGATGCGGAACTGGTGTGAACCCTCGCCCTCAAAGGAGAGCACGGCATCGACCATGTGTTCGACAACGCGTGGCCCTGCGATTTGGCCATCTTTGGTGACATGACCAACCAGGATGATCGCGGCGCCGGATTTTTTGGCAAAGCGGATCAGCGCCTGTGCGCTACCGCGCACCTGGGTCACCGTGCCGGGCGCGGATTCCACCATGTCGGTCCACATCGTCTGGATCGAATCGATAACGATCAGCCGGGGCGTCTTGCCTTCCGACAGAGTTGCGATGATGTCCTCGACGGAGGTCTCCGCCGCGAGCTCGACGGCGCTGTCGCGCAAGCCTAGCCGTTCGGCGCGCAGGCGCACCTGCGCCACCGCTTCTTCACCCGAGATGTAAACCGTGCGATGGCCGGCACGCGCCAGCGCCGCGGTGGCCTGAATGAGGAGTGTCGATTTGCCGATCCCGGGATCGCCGCCCACCAGCAGGACCGAGCCGCGCACAAAGCCGCCGCCGGTGACCCGGTCGAATTCGGCAATTCCGGAAGGCAGGCGTGGCGCGTCGTGCGCGTCGCCGGCGAGCGGCTCCAGGGCAAATAGACGGCCTTTGCCGGGCTTACGGCCCGGACCGGCAGGCCGCTCGGCGCCTTCCTCGCTCAACGTGTTCCATTCGCCACAAGCCTCGCATTTACCCTGCCAGCGGCTGAAAGCGGCGCCGCAGTTCTGGCAAATGAAGGTCAAGCTGCGCCTGGACATCGCGGAATCGCCTGAAATGTTGCATTTGGACCCTAGTTCGTCCAAAAGAACAATACAAGAACATTTTTTAAAAAGTCGCTAATTTTCAGTGGATTGGCGGCCGGTCGCTCAGTCCGTCCGGTAGACCCGGTGGTAGCGGTTGCCGAGGCTCACGAGCACCTCGTAGCCGATGGTCCCGGCGGCCGCTGCGAGCTCGTCAACGCCAATATCTCCGCCGATGAGTGTCACTAGGTCACCGCGCCGGACGGTGTGGTCGGGCAAAGCGGTGATATCGATCGCCAGAAGATCCATGGAAACGCGTCCGGCGAGCGGGCAGCGTGTTCCGGCAACGATCGCTTCGGCGCCTGGCGCGGCGTCTGTGGCGCTCGCCGCCCGCGGATAGCCGTCGGCATAGCCGACGGTAACGACTGCAATGCGGGTCGCGTGTTTGGCGGTCCACGTGGCATTGTATCCGATGGTTTCACCCTTCGGCACGGTGCGCACCTGCACGACGTGCGCATGCAATTCGACGACGGGACGCATCGGGTTGCCGTGGCCGGGTGTCGGATTGACGCCGAAAAGCGCGGCGCCAGGTCGCACGACGTCGCAATGAGCGCTGCTGCCGAGAAAGATGCCCGATGAATTCGCGAGCGACCCGGGAATGCCGCGATAAAGTAGGCGTACATCGCGGAAGAGCTGGATCTGCTTTTCGTTGAGCGGATTTTCCGGCTGTTCAGAACAAACCAGGTGGCTCATCAGCAGCGTAATGCCGTGGTTTTCCGCTCGAATCCGCGGCGCCAGCGCGGCGGCCTCATCGGCCGATATGCCGAGACGGTTCATTCCGGTGTCGACATGCAGCGCCGCGCCGCCACGCCACTGGTTGGCCGCACAAAATGCGTCCCATTCCGCGAGTTCGACGAGACTTCCGATCACCGGCCGCGCGTTGACGTCGGCGTATGCGGATGCGGTGCCGGGCAGTAGGCCGTTGAGGACGTAGATCGCCGGTTCTTGCGCAATACTGCGCACGCGGCGGGCCTCGCCAAGATCGGCAACGAAAAATGTTTTACAGCCTGCATCGAGGAGAGTGCGGGCGACCGGTTCGAGGCCGCAGCCGTAGCCATCGGCTTTAATCACAGCCGCGCATTCGGATGGCATGGCGCGGCGGCCGAGTTCTTTCCAATTGGCTTCGATGGCAGCCAGGTTGATGGTCAGAATTCCGCCGGCGTCGGCGGCGGAGGGGCCTGACTCGGTTGCGGGCCCCGCCGGCGCGGCCTCCGGATGCAAGTCAGGTTGCAATGCGGTTTCGGACATGACGTGAGGGTTTAGCTGCCCCGGCGCCGGCAGTCTATGCACACCCTATAGCCTGATCAGGTACGTTCCGGCAGGTGGTTTTCGCGCGCCAGCGAGGAGAAGCGGGTGACTGCGGCGTCGAACTGCATTTCCACGGTTCCGGTCGGGCCGTGACGCTGCTTGCCGATGATGACTTCTGCCTTGCCATGGACCTTGTCGGCCTCAGCGAGCCATTCGGCAAACTTTTCACGGTTGGATTCCAGCGGCTTGCGCATCTGGTGGTAATATTCCTCGCGATAGACGAACAGCACCACGTCGGCGTCCTGCTCGATCGAGCCGGATTCGCGCAAGTCTGAAAGCTGAGGCCGCTTGTCGTCGCGGCTTTCCACCTGACGCGACAATTGGGACAGGGCCAGGATCGGAACGTTGAGCTCTTTGGCCAATGCCTTGAGCTTGGTGGTGATTTCGGTGATTTCCTGAACGCGGTTTTCCTGGCTGCGGCGGGTCGAGCCCTGCAACAGTTGCAGATAGTCGATCACCAGCAGATCGAGACCGCGCTGGCGTTTAAGCCGGCGCGCGCGGGCGGCGAGTTGTGCAACCGACAGGCCGCCGGTCTCGTCCACATAAAGCGGAATGTGCTGCAGCTCGATCGAGTAGTCTTTGATCTTTTCGAAATCGCTCTCGCTGATGCCGCCGCGCCGGATCTGGTTGGACGGGATCCCCGTCTGCTCGGCAATGATGCGGGTGGCGAGTTGCTCGGCCGACATTTCCAGCGAGAAGAAGCCAACGATGCCGCCATTGACGGTGACCGTATGCCCGTCCGGCTTGACCTCGCCGCGCCACGCCTTGGCAATGTTGTAGCCAATGTTGGTGGCGAGTGCGGTTTTGCCCATGCCGGGGCGTCCGGCCAGGATAATCAAGTCGGACTGCTGCAACCCGCCCATCATGCGGTCGAGATCGTCGAGGCCTGTGCCAATTCCCGACAGCTTCCCGTCGCGCTGGAAAGCGTGCGCCGCCATGTCAATCGCGGTCGTGAGCGCCTGGGCAAAGCGTTGGAAGCCGCCGTCGTAGCGGCCGGTCTCGGCCAATTCGTAGAGCCGTCGCTCGGCGTCCTCGATCTGGTTGCGCGGGGAGAAATCGACCGGCGCGTCGAAAGCGACGTTGACCATGTCCTCGCCGACCTGGATCAGCGCACGGCGGATCGAAAGATCATAGACCGTGTGGCCGTAGTCCTCGGCATTGATGATCGTGGTCGCTTCGGCGGCAAGCCGAGCGAGGTACTGGCTGACGGTGAGCCCGCCGATATCGACATTGGCGTCGAGAAACGTCTTGAGCGTGATGGGCGTCGCCAACTTGCCGGCGCGGATCAGATCGCGCGCAAGTTGATAAACCTTCTGATGGATCGGTTCGAAGAAATGCTCGGGGTTGAGGAAATCCGAAACCCGGTAGAAGGCCTCGTTGTTGACGAGGATAGCGCCCAACAGCGCCTGTTCCGCCTCAATGTTGTGCGGAGCGGAACGGTAGAGCGGGGCAGGTTCTTCGACCTGCTTGCGGGCTGTCGAATCAGCGAGGGCCATGGATGTCGGTGCTTACCCGGAAATTGTGGCATAGCACGCGTTTTGTGGCGGAAGCGCGTGTTGCACGCGGTTATCCCGCAATTCACATGCTGTATTGAACGGTGGGAAAGGCCGGTTTCTTCTTGACCCAGTTCGCGTACGCGCGAATGGACTCCCGACTATTCTCCGGCCAGGCGTAGCTGCGGACGCCGGGCGCCCTCGGCTGCGGCGAGGCGCTCGCTCCTCGTCGGTAATATAGTCTCGCGTGATCGGCACGACGCCTTGCCGCTTGGTGAGCTGGATCTGCATCACCATCATGTTCTGTTCGCGGAACGACATCTCGGAGGCTGCGAGATAGAATTCCCACATTCTCACGAAGCGCTGGTCGTAAATGCGCTCGGCTTCCTCGCGATGCGCCAGGAAGCGCTCGCGCCAGGCTTTCAGCGTTTCGGCATAGTGCAGCCGCAGGATTTCGATGTCGGTGACGAGCAGGCCGGCCCTCTCAATGCTCGATACGGCCTCCGACAGCGAGGGAATGTAACCGCCGGGGAAGATGTATTTCGCAATCCACGGGCTGGTGACGCTCGGCCCTTCCGAGCGGCCGATCGAATGCAGCAGCATCACGCCATCATCAGCGAGCAGTTGTTCGCACTTTTGGAAGAACGTGTCGAAGTGATTGACTCCGACATGCTCGAACATGCCGACCGATACGATACGATCGAACGTGCCGGTGACATCGCGATAGTCCTCCAGCCAGAAGCGCGCTCTCTCGTTAAGCCCTTTTTCGACCGCGCGTTCGTTGGCGATCGCGTGCTGCTCCTCTGAGAGCGTGACACCGGTCACGTCGGCGTCGCCGATTTCGGCGAGATAGAGACCGAGCCCGCCCCAGCCGCAGCCGATGTCAAGCACGCGCAAATCATTCGCGAGCTTGTCCGGCCCGATCTTCAGCTTGGCGGCCAAATGTCTTTTCTTCGCCAATTGTGCATCGTCGAGCGACTGGTCTGGCTTTTCGAAATAAGCGCAGCTGTATTGGCGATCGGCATCCAGAAAGAGGGAGTAGAGCCGACCGTCGAGATCGTAATGATGCGCGACGTTGCGCCGTGCCCGTGGCCGCGGGTTGAACTGGCTCAGGCGGCGGCGCAGGTAGCGCAACAGCCCTTGCAGTCTCGCCCAGTGCGGAACCTCGGATTCCTGACCAAGACAAATCGCGAGCACGTCGGCAATCGTGCCTTCCTCGACCACAAACGTGCCGTTCATGTCAGGATTCGCCGAACTTAAGCTCGGGATCGAGGAGGATGCCCCATTCGGCACTGCGAGAGGCAAAACGAACCGAAACCGGCTGGCCGGTCCCATCGCCGAACGTGCAAACTGTCCCGCGCGAGGTCGTAACCCGGAATGTGCCCCGCCGGATAAATGTCTTAAGCAGGAACTGAAGCAACCGATCCATCGGCCGCCTCCATCACTCATTGTTCAACGCGCTATTGGCTATGGATTCCCCTTGCCGCCCTATTAACGCAGAGGGCGCAACAATGTTTCAGACCTAGGTATATAATCAAAGTTCCGGCACGCCGGCAATCCTGCAAATGCGCCGCGCCGCCATTCGTGCGTCACGGGTCACAATCAACGAATAATGCGCTATCAAGACGCTGCTTGTTGGGCCCGGTTGGGCAAGATTCGGGGCGGAAGGGTTGGCGGATGATGACAGTGCTACGGTGCGGCATCGGGGCGGCGATCAGCATGTCGGTGCTGTGCGTGACGGGCGTGGCCGGTGCGCAGGAGAACCTGGATCAGGGCAAAAGTCCGGCCCAGCTATTCGCCTCAAATTGCGCGATTTGTCACAAATCGCCCCAAGGGCTGGCCAAGGCCGGCGGAATCCTCGGCCTCGATAGTTTCCTGCGTGAACATTACACGGCGAGTAAGGAATCGGCTGGCGCGCTCGCCGCCTATCTCAAATCGATGGGTACGGGTCCTGCCGCGCCGGGCCGCGCGGCCAAACGCGGCCCGAAGGGCGATGAAAAAGCCAAGCCCGACGAGAAGAAGAAAACGGGCGCCCAGGGGAGCGACCAGAAAGGGACGGAGAAGAAGCCGGACACCGCCGCGGAGCCAAAGACCTCCGATTCAAAACCTGCCGAGGCCAAGCCCTCCGATGGAAGGCCTGCCGACATCGTTGCGCCGGAGCCAAAGTCCGGTGATACGAAGTCTAGTCCGCCCGCCGCCGGCGAAACAAAACCGCCAGAGGGCGGCAAATCCGAGAAATCGGACTAGCAGCTGATGCGGCTTACTCTTCCGCCGCCTTTTTCTTTTTGCCTTTTGCGGCCTTCGGCGCAGGCTCGGCAGCGTCAGCCTCGCCCGTTTTTGCGGACACGTCGCCTTCCGCCTGCTCACGGTCCTTGAGCGCTTTCGCCTCGGGGTCGAACATCGCCTCGGCGGCGGCGGCCGCAGCAGCGGCTTCCTCTTCCGCCTCGGTCCGGCGTACGGTGACATCTTCGCCACGGGCAATGCGCGCCGCTTCATCTTCGCTGCGGGCGACCGTCACAGTGACCGATATTTCGACTTCCGAATGGAGAGCCAGCGGCACCTTGTACTGACCGATCGTCTTGATCGGTGCATTGAGCACGATTTGCGAACGCCCAACATCGGCGCCGCCATCTTTGAGCAGGCTGGCGATGTCGCGGGTCGACACCGATCCGAACAATTGCCCGGTCTCGCTCGCTTGCCGCAGAACGACATAGGTCTTGCCATCGAGCTTGCTGGCAAGCTTGCCCGCTTCGCCCTTCAATTCGAGATTCTTGGCCTGAAGTTCGGCCTTCATCCCCTCGAAACGTTTTTTGTTGTCGGCGGTCGCGCGCAATGCCTTGCCGCGCGGCAGCAGGAAATTCCGGGCAAAGCCGTCTTTCACCCGCACGATTTCACCCATCTGGCCTAGTTTGCCGATGCGCTCTAACAGGATCACTTCCATTGTCTTGCTCCTCGATCTGAACTTCGGTTGTGGTTGAGTTGATGTTACGAAACGGCGGGCGGTCCACGCTTGCGTGCCACGCGCCCGCGCAAGTCAAATGCGGTGTCGAGGAGGCCGAGCAGACAAAGTGCCAGCATTGGCCAACCGATGAGAAATACGGCGGCATAGGCCAGGCCAAGCAAGAAAGGACGTATTTGCAGGCCTCGCGTAATGGCGTGCAGCACCGCAAAGCCGAGCACGCCATAGGCCAGCAGCAGAGCTGCTGATGCGATACTGGCCACGATGCCAGGCAGTCCGCCGACGAAACTGAAGACGACGGCGAGTGCGAGCGCCGCCGTGAGCAGCGGTGGAAATCTCAAGTCCGATAGCTGCGGCCAGGGTCGCGACAGCCGCCCGGAAAACTTCACAATGCGCGCGGCGAGCCAAAGGTTGAATAGATTGGTAATGGTCGCAAGAACGGCCGCCGCCAATGGTATCGCGCTTACAAGGAATTCAATCACCCGGTCGGCTTTCGCCGGCATGCCCGATGGCGCGTCGGCCGGCGCGGCGATCTCTGCGCGCAAAACGGCATTGAGCGCGCCGCGCAATCCGGCACGAAAGCTTTCAGCGTCCGTACCAAAATTGGGAATGGCGACGATCACCACCAGCGTGGCGAGAAGCGCGGCCCAGATCACGAGACGTCCAGGTGGATACCACTCGAGCGGAGCGGTCTGCTGACCGCCGGCACCGGTGGTCATGACCGGGCGCGCGAGCATTGCGAGGTAGCCGAGCCACCAGGCGGGAACGCCGGCACCGGCAAGAAATGCAAACAGGAAAACGGCGCCGAAGACGGTCCCCAAGGTGAGGGCGCCTGTCAGCGATGCAACAAGCGCCGCCCAATGGCTCCAGCCGAGGCCGGCGATCATGATCGGCAGTGGGGCAAGATAAAACAGGGGGACGGATACCCAAATGCCCGACGTCACCGAAGCAAACAGCAAAGCTGCCGCGACGCCGGCACCGATCCCAATGACTACGATCTGTATCATCACAAGCTGTCCCGCTCCTCACCGAGCGGTTAGAGACGGAATGAACCCGCCCCAACCATCGGCTCCCGGATGATTCCGGAAGCCTCGTTGTTGAACTACTGGATCACGTAAGGCAGCAATCCCAGAAACCTCGCACGTTTGATCGCCTGTGCGAGTTCGCGTTGTTTCTTCGCAGACACCGCGGTGATGCGGCTTGGCACGATCTTGCCGCGCTCCGATACGTAACGCTGCAAGAGTTTGATGTCCTTGTAGTCGATCTTCGGTGCATTGGCGCCGGAGAAAGGACAGGTCTTGCGACGGCGGAAAAACGGACGGCGAGCGCCACCGGCTTGTGAACCGAATGCCATGGCCTATTCCTCCACTGCCGCGACGACATCAGGAATGTCGCCATCATCGCCGCCTTCGTCGCGGCGCGGCCGGCGGCCGCCGCGATCCCCGCGGTCGCCGCGATCATCCCGATCGCGATCAGATTTGCGCATCATCGCCGAAGGACCTTCCTCGAGTGCCTCGACGCGGATGGTCAGGTAGCGCAGGACGTCTTCGTTGAGGCGCTCCTGACGCTCGATCTCATTGAGCGCGGCAGCCGGCGCATCAACATTGAGCAGCGTCATGTGCGCCTTGCGGTTTTTCCGGATCCGATAGGTGAGGGACTTCATGCCCCAGTATTCATTCTTCGTGACCTTGCCGCCCAACTGTCCGATCACTCCGGACAACTGCGTGGTCAATTCCTCGACCTGCTGCGCGCTCAGATCCTGGCGCGCGAGGTAGACGTGTTCGTACAACGGCATGAAATGCCTTTCCCTGTTAACCCAAGTAAGTCCCTTGGCCGTGACCCTGGCGCCTAGCCCCTCGAGCCCTTCGGGAAGGCTCGAATGCTCAGAAGGCGGAAGCACGGGACGCCGGGCACATCGGCCCTACCGGATATTCATATGGAACGTCATGAACATCCGGCCGTCCGTTCAGCTCCCAACCAGGATCGACGGAACGCGCGGTTTATAGGGGCTTTTTGCGGAAATGCAAGGCAAAACGGCGGCTTTAGGACGCCGCCACTCTTTGGTTCAGCCGCCCCGCGGCCCCGGACTGCTGCCTTGCAGGCGGTCCGCGAGTTTCACAGCAAGATCGGCACCCTCTTTGATCAATCGAGCGGTATCGTCATCCTGACGGTCGGCGCGTCGCATCAGTTCGAGCGCCTCGAGCAACCGGTCGAGGTTTTGCGCGAGAAATTGCTGACGAAACGCGGGATCGCTGCGCGCCCGCGCGATATCGTCTTCGCTGACCAAGGTGTTCATTGCCCGGCTCGTGAAAGACCAGCACTCACAATACAACCGAGAGCGTTTTCGTCCGGTTACTGGCAGCTACGAAACTTGACAGATGCGATAGCGGGGTGTCTTTCGGCCCGATTTCGACGTGGAGCTTCAAATTAGCAGGCAAGACATGGCGGTTGCGTTCGTTTTTCCGGGGCAGGGCAGTCAGACAGTTGGAATGGGCAAGACGTTGGCGGCGAATTTCGCCGCCGCGCGGCAGGTGTTCGAGGAAGTGGATTCCGCCCTCGGGGGAAAGCTCAGCAGCATTATCTTTGAGGGGCCGGCCGATACACTAATGCTGACTGAAAATGCGCAACCCGCATTGATGGCGGTTTCACTTGCGGCCACGCGCGTGCTGCAAGCTGAGGCCGGCCTAGACCTCGCTCGGGAAGCAAAATTCGTCGCGGGTCACTCACTTGGAGAATACTCGGCGCTGGCCGCGACCGGTGCTTTTACGGTGGCCGATGCGGCGCGGCTTCTGCGCACACGGGGGCAGGCCATGCAAAAGGCGGTTCCGGTCGGTGTCGGGGCCATGGCGGCGCTGATCGGCCTCGACTTTGATGCGGCATCTGCAATTGCGGCAGAGGCCGCGCAAGGTGAGGTTTGCCAGGCAGCCAATGACAACGGCGCAGGGCAGGTGGTTGTCTCCGGCAACAAGGCGGCGGTCGAGCGCGCCGTCGAAATCGCAAAAACAAAAGGTGCGAAACGTGCAATGCTTTTGCCCGTGTCCGCGCCTTTCCATTGTGCATTGATGCAGCCTGCGGCCGATGTCATGGCCAAGGCATTGGCAAAGGTATCGGTGCAGCGCCCGACCGTGCCGGTGGTCAGCAACGTTTTAGCCAAGTCGATCAGCGAACCAGCTGACATTGTGCAGGCGCTGGTGGCTCAAGTCACTGGTACAGTGCGCTGGCGCGAGTCGGTTGAATTTATGGCGGGGGCAGGCGTCGCGAGGTTTTATGAAGTGGGCGCCGGCAAAGTTTTGAGCGGGCTCATCAAGCGGCTCGCGGAAGGTGCTTCGGTCAGCGCGATCGGCAGCCCCGAAGATATCGCCGCCTTCAAGGCGGGGAGGAACCCATGATGTTCGACTTGAGTGGCAAAACGGCGCTTGTGACCGGCGCGAGCGGTGCGATCGGCGGTGCGATCGCGCGCGCACTGCATGCGCAGGGCGCAACGGTCGCTCTTTCAGGGACTCGCAAGGATGCGTTGGAAGCGGTGGCTGCCGCGCTCGGCAGCCGTGTGCATGTCCTGCCCTGCGATCTCGCCGATAAAGATGCCGTTGAAGCGCTCGTGCCGGCCGCGGAAGAAAAAATGGAGAAGCTCGATATTCTGGTCGCCAATGCGGGCCTCAATCGAGACAATCTGTTCGTTCAGTTGCGCGACGAGGATTGGGACAAGGTGATTGCGGTTAACCTGACCGCGACGTTTCGCCTCGCTCGCGCGGCGGTCTCGCGCATGATGCGCCGCCGATGGGGCCGCGTGATCGGCATTTCATCGGTGGTCGGCTTTACCGGCAATCCTGGACAGGGCAACTACACCGCATCCAAGGCCGGCATGGTCGGCATGATCAAGTCGGTGGCGGCCGAATATGCCAAGCGCAATATTACGGCCAACTGTATTGCGCCCGGGCTGATCGCCTCTGCCATGACCGAGAAACTCAACGACAAGCAGCGGGAGACGATTCTCGCGCGTATCCCCGCCGCGAAACTCGGTACGCCCGAGGATGTCGCGGCTGCGGCGGTTTATCTGGCGTCGAATGAGGCCGCTTACGTCAACGGACAGACCATTCACGTCAATGGCGGAATGGCCATGATCTAGCGTCTGGCGCCGAAAAGTAGCGTCTGCTTTTCGGCAAAGGGCGCGGGCAAACGGGAGGTAGAAATGCCGGTTTTTCAGGGCTTGCTCGCCCCGCCACCACGCGCTAGTCAACGTATTTGAAGTATGGTAACCGAGCTTCGGCCCGGCTGGGGCGGCCAATAGCTGACGTCACAAGCGATGTTCCGCGATTGGGGATCGTCTCATCACCGTCAACCACGACGAGGCCATACCGCGATGGTTGCGATCTGAATTTGGATCGCAGCCCAATTTAAAAAGCACGAGGTTGGAACGATGAGTGACATTGGCGAGCGGGTGAAAAAGATCGTCGTGGAGCACCTTGGCGTAGAGCCCGACAAGGTGACCGATCAGGCAAGCTTCATCGACGATCTTGGCGCCGACAGCCTCGACACCGTCGAGCTCGTGATGGCCTTCGAAGAGGAATTCGGCTGCGAGATTCCCGACGATGCCGCCGAAACCATTCTGACCGTGGGCGACGCGGTCAAGTTTCTCGAAAAGAACGCAAAAAGCTGAGCACGCGCATACGCGACTGCTCGCGCTTCGCTTGTCATTGGCCAATGAGCTGTGCGCAGTACGGCGGCAGACACGGTTACGCGGTTTGCGCGGGCCTGACTGCGTGTGCGAATAATTTCGCTCGGAGCCGGCCATGAGACGTGTCGTCGTCACCGGATTGGGGATGCTTACGCCGCTTGCCTGCGGCGTTGAACCAACCTGGGCGCGGCTGCTCAAGGGCGAGAGCGGTGCAAGAAAAATCGACCGTTTCGAGGTGTCGGACATCGCCTGCAAGATTGCATGCATGGTTCCGCGCGGCGATGGGTCGAACGCCACCTACAATCCCGATCAGTGGATGGAGCCGAAAGAGCAGCGCAAGGTTGACGAATTCATTGTCTTCGCAATGTGTGCCGCGCGCCAGGCTCTCGACGACGCAGGCTGGCATCCGAAAAGTTACGAGGAGCAGACGACCACGGGTGTCCTGATTGGCTCCGGTATCGGTGGCATTGAGGGCATTGCAGAAACCGCCCTCGCGCTGCAGGACAAAGGCCCGCGCCGCGTTTCTCCGTTTTTCATCCCGGGCCGCATCATCAATCTCGCATCGGGGTTCGTTTCAATCGCGCACGGACTCAAAGGTCCGAACCACGCGGTGGTGACCGCTTGTTCGACCGGCGCGCATGCGATTGGCGATGCAGCGCGGCTGGTCGCATTGGGCGATGCGGACGTGATGGTGGCCGGCGGAGCTGAATTGCCGGTCAACCGTATTTCGCTTGCAGGGTTCGCGGCGCTGCGCGCGCTCTCGACCAATTTCAACAACGATCCGACACGCGCTTCCCGTCCATACGATAAAGATCGGGATGGTTTCGTGATGGGCGAGGGCGCCGGCGTGGTGGTCCTTGAGGCGATTGAGCACGCCAAGGCGCGCGGCGCCAAAATCTATGCTGAGGTGATCGGGTACGGCCTGTCGGGCGATGCATATCATATTACGGCGCCTGCGCCGGACGGGGACGGTGCGCTGCGCTGCATGAACGCGGCTATCCGCCGCGCCGGAATTTCAGCCGGCGACATCGATTACATTAATGCGCATGGCACCTCGACGCCGCTTGGCGACGAGATCGAACTCAGCGCGGTTCAGAAGCTCATCGGCAATGCCGCCGGCCATATTTCTATGTCGTCGACTAAATCCTGCGTCGGTCATTTGCTGGGCGCGGCGGGCGCAATCGAGGCGATATTCTCGATTTTGGCTATCCGTGACGGAATAGTCCCACCCACCATCAATCTCGACAATCCCTCGGTCGATACGCCGATCGACCTGGTTCCCCACCAGGCTCGTAAGCGCGACGTCGACACCGCATTGTCCAATTCATTCGGTTTCGGCGGAACCAATGCTTCGTTGATCTTCCGCCGATACGCGGCCTAGGAGCTCACGGCGGCGGTCCCCCCAAGCTTTCGCCATAATTTTTTCTAACGTGCGCAAGCGGTTGAAGTTTCTCCCGCGTGGCGGGACGATGATGCAAAGCAGGCCGAGTGGCGAAACAGACAGCGGGAGCGAACTTAAGTGAATTCCAATCCACCTTCGGGGGGTGATGCCAACGCTGCGCCGGCCGGCAAGCCGCCAGTGCCGCGCAGCCCGCGCGCGGCGCTCGAGCCGGAGCGGGTCCCGATCCCGAGCCGGCGTTCGCGGCGCGTGCGACACCCGATCGTGGTAATCGGAAATGCGGTCTTCACGCTGCTGGTTGTGGTCTCGATCGCTGTTGGAGCCGCGCTGTTCTTCGGAAAGCAACGTTTCGAGGCGCCTGGCCCGCTGGCCGAGGACAAAGTGGTCAATATTCCGCGTGGCCTCGGCATCCGCGACATTGCCGATCTGTTGCAGCGTGAGGGCGTAATCAATCAACCGTATGTCTTCATGGGCGGCGTGATCGTGCTCAAGGCGCGCGGCGACCTGAAATCTGGCGAATACCAATTCACCAAGCGCGCAAGCCTCGCCGATGTCGTCGACACCATCGTCGAAAACAAAGTCGTGCAGCACAGCTTCACCGTGCCCGAGGGCTTAACATCGGAACAGATTGTTGCGCGTCTTTTAGACAACGACGCGCTTACCGGCCAGATCAAGGAAATCCCGCGCGAAGGCACCCTGCTGCCGGAGACCTACAAATTTACGCGCGGCATGACGCGCGAACTGATCATTCAGCGCATGCAGCAGTCACACCGTCGCGTGTTGGAAGAGGTCTGGGAACACCGGACGGCCGACCTACCGGTCAAGACCCCGGAGCAGCTGGTCACGCTCGCCTCGATCGTCGAAAAAGAGACTGGCCGGCCGGATGAACGAACCCGGGTTGCGGCCGTGTTCGTCAACCGCCTCAAGGGCAAGATGCGGTTGCAGTCGGACCCGACAATCATCTACGGGCTGACCGGTGGAAAGGGCTCGCTCGGCCGGCCGATCCTCAAGAGCGAGATCGAACAGCCGACGCCGTACAATACCTATGTGATTGATGGTCTGCCGCCCGGTCCGATCGCCAATCCTGGCCGCGCGTCGCTGGAAGCCGCGGCCAATCCAGCCCGCACCAAGGAGCTCTACTTCGTGGCCGACGGGACGGGCGGCCACGTATTCTCGGACAGCTACGCTGAGCACCAGAAGAACGTTGCGCGCCTGCGCGGCATCGAGCACAGCAATGGCGCACCGCCTTCGCCGGCTGTACCCGCCACTGGCAGCCAGAATGGCGCACCAAATGGCGCCAAGCCGTAGACCGTTTCGAGACTTGTGACGTTCAGCTCTCGCAGCTAAGGTCGCCGCGCTTTCGGGCGGGTAGCAACACGAGATCAATTCCATGGCACTGTCGAGCATGACCGGGTTTGCTCGCGGCCACGGAGTCACCGGTGCTTACGCCTGGAGCTGGGAAATCAAATCGGTGAATGCGAAGGGGCTCGACTTGCGCTTCCGCCTGCCGCAGGGCTGGGACGCGGTCGAGGTGCCGGCGCGCTCGCGTGCAGCCGAAAAGCTGTCGCGTGGCACCGTCTATGCCAATCTTACCGTCGAACGAAAAGGCGTGCTGCCAACGGTGAAAGTCAACCAGCCGGTGCTCGACGCGGTTCTCACAACTCTGAAAGGCCTTTCCGGAAAAGTTGAAGCGGCGCCACCGAGCCTCGATGGGATTCTTGCGCTGAAAGGCGTAATCGAGATCACCGAGGAAGATGAACACGAGGGTGCCCATCGCGCCGGTGAAAGCGCAATCGTTGGCGGATTCGAAGAGGCGCTGGCTGCGCTTATTGCGATGCGCCGTGCAGAAGGCGCTACGCTTGGCCGTCTGCTGTCGGCCAAGCTCGACGAAATTGCGGCGCTTGCCGCGCGCGCGGAGGCCGCACCAGGGCGCAAGCCAGAAGCGATCAAAGCGCGGCTCGCAGATCAGGTGGCAACGCTGTTATCGGCCTCCGAACGTTTCGATTCCGACCGTCTGCACCAGGAGGCGATCATGCTCGCGGCCAAAGCCGATATCCGCGAGGAACTTGATCGGCTTGCCTCGCATGTGGCGCAGGCCAAAAAGCTGCTCGCCGACGGCGGCTCAATCGGCCGCAAACTCGATTTTCTGGCGCAGGAACTGCACCGCGAATTGAATACGCTAACCGCCAAAGCAAACGACGTGGAGCTGACCAATATCGGCCTTGAGCTCAAGAGCGTGGTCGAGCAGTTCCGCGAACAGGTGCAAAACTTGGAGTGATGCGAGATGGCGCGTAAGCGGCAACCGGACACGGTCGTGACCAGGCGCGGCCTGATGCTGGTCCTCTCATCGCCCTCCGGAGCCGGCAAGACCACGCTGACCCGCAAATTGCTCGACGAAGACAAAGGCGTGGCGCTTTCGGTGTCGGTGACAACGCGCAAGATGCGTCCAGGCGAAAAGGACGGCCGCGACTATTATTTCGTCGATCGCAAGCGGTTTGATGCAATGGTCGAGAAGAACGAATTGCTGGAATGGGCCGAAGTGTTTGACAACTACTACGGCACGCCGAAAAAGGCAGTAATGGATGCGCTTGCTGCCGGCCGCGATGTTTTGTTCGATGTCGATTGGCAGGGCACACAGCAGTTACGCGACAAAGCGCCTAATGATCTCGTCAGTATATTCGTTCTTCCGCCGTCGATCCCCGAACTGGAGCGACGGCTGCACAAGCGCGCGCAGGACGACTACGAGACCATACATCGCCGAATGGCGAAGGCCGCTGACGAGATGAGCCACTGGCAGGAGTACGACTATGTCGTGATCAACCATGATCTCGACCAAACCTTTGCCGACGTGCTCGCAATTCTTGCAGCCGAACGCGTCAAGCGTGATCGGCAAGTCGGCCTCTCGGACTTTGTCCGCAATCTTCAGGCAAAGCTTTAGGCAGTCAGAACAACACGGCCCACAATTTTCCCCGCGCGCAGATCGTCCAGTGTCTTTGACGCTTGATCGAGCGGCCTCTCGGCGATTGGCGGCGGGACAATGGCCCTGGTTCGTACCAGGTTGATCAATTCGCGTGCTTCCGCCAGCGTTCCGGTCATGGCGCCCTCGATTGCCATCGCTTTGAGCGGGAACATGGCGACTGCGGTCGAATAGCCGCCGCCGATCAGTCCGGTGACGACGACTTTGCCGCCTTTCGCAAGCACACCTGTCGCAAAGTTCAACGATGCTCCGGAGCCTGCGAAGTCGCAGGCAGCGTAGATGCCGCCACTGGCCTTCAATAGCGCTTTGCGCGCATTCGGGTCGGACGGATCGAAAGCCTCACGGGCACCGGCCGCGAGTGCCGCTTCGCGTTTTTTGGCGTCGATGTCGGCCACGAACGGTGCGGTGCCATACATTGCGCGCGCGAGTGCCAGACCCATCAACCCGACGCCGCCAAGTCCGATCAGGAGAAGCGGTGCGCGCGCCGCGCGATCCGACAGACGCTTGAGCGCACTATAGGCGGTCAGCCCCGAACACATCAGCGCACCGGCATAAGATGGGGACAGCGGCGCGTAGTCGATCAAATAGCGCGGATGCGGCACAAGCACATGTGTTGCAAAGCCGCCGTCGACCGTAGTGCCGAGATGGCGCGGCGCCGTGCAAATATTTTCATCACCCACTTTGCAAGCGGGGCATTGCCCGCAACCGATCCACGGATAAACCGCGACTTGTGTGCCGGTTTTTGCGTCCGCATCCGGCCCGACCTCTTCGATCACGCCGGCGATTTCGTGGCCGAGCGTGAAAGGCAAAGCGCGGCCCGCACGTACGTCGAGGGTTTTGCCGTCGCCCAACTCGAAAAAGCCGTCCTGCATATGCAGGTCGGAATGGCAAACGCCACAGCGCGCGACCCGTACCAACACTTCACTGTCCCGCGGACGTGGCGCATCGATCATCGTCTCGCACAAAGGCGCGCCGTAGGCGGTCAATGATTGGCGCTGCATTTTCATTGTGCGCAGCCTATCACATGCGGGTTTTTGCTTGCTCAGCATAAATTCGCGCGAGTGCGACGAAGCCGTCGACCGGAATCTCCTCCGCGCGCGCGGTCGGCTCGATGCCGGCTTCGGCAAGCAAAGCTCCGGCATCGATGCCAAGCGTTTTCAGGCTTTGCCGCAGCATCTTCCGACGTTGGCCAAAAGCGGCCTCGGTCACGCGCTGGAGCGCCGTCGAATTGCAGGCGAGCGGCACCGGCCGGGGCACCAAGCGCACGACCGATGACGTGACCTTGGGCGGCGGGATAAAGGCAGAGGGCGCGACATCGAACAGGATTCGGGCTTCCGCCCGCCATCCTGCAAGCACAGACAGGCGTCCGTAGGATTTACCACCGGGGGCGGCGACGATGCGTTCTGCCACCTCGCGTTGGAACATCAGGACCAGTGAATCGTACCAAGGCGGCCACGGCTCGACCGTGAGCCAACCCACAAGGAGAGCCGTAGCGATGTTGTAAGGCAGGTTTGCTACGATGCGGGCCCGCTCCGGACCAAGTTGCTCGCCTATATCAACGGTAAGCGCATCGCCGGTCACAACATCGAGCTGGCTGGGATAACGGGCAGAAATTTCCTCCAGCGCGGCTATTGCGCGCTGATCGCGCTCGACGGCAATAACGCGACGGGCCCCGAGCGCGAGCAATGCGCGCGTGAGGCCGCCCGGGCCGGGCCCGATCTCGACAACGGTGATGTTCTCAAGGGGCTCTGCCGCGCGCGCGATGCGTGCGGTCAAATTGAGGTCGAACAGGAAATTCTGGCCAAGGGATTTTTTGGGCGTGAGACCATGGCGGCGGATGACGTCGCGTAGCGGCGGCAAGTCATCGATCTGCGCCATCTATTTTGCGGGCACAAGTGCCGGCGCGGTCGCAGACAGGCGTGCGGCAAGTGTGAGGGCTGCAACAAGGCTTGAGGGATCGGCCGTGCCTGTGCCGGCGATATCGAACGCGGTGCCATGGTCCGGCGACGTGCGCACGAACGGCAAGCCCAGCGTTACGTTCACGGCGTGATCGAACGCCAGTGTCTTGATCGGGATCAGTGCCTGATCATGGTACATACACAGTGCGACATCGTAGGCCGCCCGCGCTCGCGCATGAAACATGGTGTCGGCTGGCACAGGTCCGACCGCGTCGACGCCTTCATTCTGCAGGCGCTTCACGGCTGGAGCTACGATCGCGGCGTCCTCCGCGCCGAGCGCGCCCTCCTCGCCGGCGTGCGGATTGAGACCCGCAATTGCGAGGCGCGGACGGGAAATCCCAAAGCGGCGGGTCAGGTCACGCGCTGCAATCCGACCCGTCTCAACTATTAGCTCGGATGTCAGTTGTGTCGCGACGTCTCTGAGCGGCAGATGGATTGTCACCGGCACGACTGCGAGTTCGGGCGACCACAGCATCATGACCGGCCGCATGGCTTTTCCGGTGGCTTCTTGTGCTAGCTTGGCCAAAAATTCGGTATGGCCCGGTTCGGCAAAGCCGGAGCGATAGAGGACATTCTTGGCAACGGGGTTGGTCACAACTGCTGCTGCATGGCCTGCCAGGACATCGGCGACTGCACGGCGGATAGAGGCAATGGCGGCGGGCGCACTCGATGCGTCCGGCTTGCCCGGCATTGCGGTGATGGCCGCATCCAGCGGCACAATCGGCAACGCGCGTTGAAAACAGTCGATGACTTGCGGCGGCGTCACGACGCTTGTCGCAATATCGACGCCAAGCAGCTGCGCGCGGCGTTTGACGAAATCCGGCTGCGCAATGAGATAAAATGGCGGCAATCGGAGCTCGGCGCGGCGGCGCCAGAGATGGATCGTGAGGTCGGGGCCGATTCCCGCGGGTTCGCCCAATGTCAGCGCGAGAGGAAGGACGGCCGGCTCGCTCATTGTTTGTTCTTGTATTCGATCATTGCCGATTTGCGGATTTCGTCCAGATACTTCTTGGATTCGGAGTCGAAACGTTTGGTGAAAATCTGTTCTCGCAGTTCTCGCTTGAGCGGAGACTCAGTGGTGCTTTCTTTCTTGTTGCAGACTGCGAACATTTGAAGACCCTGCGCGGTCACTTCGGGCGTCGTCAAATGACCGATCTGCATGCTGCCAAGCAAATCCCGCAACTGGGATGACAGATCGGCAGAGTTGCGCACCACCGGTTCGCGCACCGCGACATCACGCAAGCCGCGCGCCATCGCAAGGCCTTCGTTGCAGGAAACGAAACGGCTCCGCAGGTTCTCGGCCTCGCTGCGTTTAGCTGCCATCGTGGCCTCGTTCGATCCGGTTGGGACGACGATCATGATCGGATAGAGCGTATATATGTAGCCGACTGCGGCTGTATCGCTTTCATTGCGGTCCTTGAGCGCGCTGGCAATATCGCTGTCGCCAATCTGAAGCGAGGCGCTGTATTTGCCTCGGATGAGCTGTTGCCAGGTCAGCTCGGCGCGAATACGCGCCTTGACCGTGTTCGGCGACACGCCGGCGCGTTCCAGAACCTGAGCGAATTGCACCGGCGTAATGTGTTGCCGGGTCGCCATCCCTTCAAAGGCACTGTCGACCTCGGCGTCAGGGAGCTCGAACCCATATACCTTGGCTCGTGAGATCTTGAGTCGATCGTCAATCAGATCGTTGATGATCTCCTGTCGTGTCGGAGGCTTGTGAGTGGAAATCGTCACCAGTTTCGTGCGCTGCTGGATGTCGTATTCGGTGATCGGCGAACCATTGGCGATGACAACGACTTGCGCCTGAGCGATTGACGGCGCGATGAGAGCGAAGGCGACAGCGGCGCCTGCCAACCATCGACGGCATGTCACGCTAATTTCCGGCATCGTAGTGTCCATTGCCTCAAGAATTGTCCGGCGGTGGCCCGGCTATTGTGACGACGGCCGGCCAACGCCCTGACCGACTGACGTGCCACCCAACGTGCGCAGGCTCAACTGCAGCATGATTGTATGGTTGGCGGCGACGTTTCCGCTATAGGTGTAATTCGTAATGTAGTTCAGGCCCAAAATGAGGCAATCGTCGATATAGCCCAGTCCGACTCGGGTTTGATCAAATTTGCCGGCATTGATGTCGTAGCGTGCGGCACCTATCAGCATCCAATTAGCGTCAAGCTTGACCTGACCTGTCCCCAATATTCCCTGTTGTCGATCGAGAATGCCCAATTCTGGCTGAGCGGCATAGTTGCCGTAAAGCAGGCTCCCGCTCCAGCGGTCGAAGATGGTGCGCGCTTCAAGTTCGGTCCGTTTTACATTGAAGGTGTCATTGTCAAAGCGGAAACGCGACGTGAACATGTATGCGCTGTTCGGCTGATACGACACACGCGCTACGTAATCGGATGCGGTAGTGTCGAGGCCAGTTTCGAGACCGGTATTCGTGGGGCCGCCGTACGCAAAAGAGTTTTGCCCGAACAGACTGTAGGATTGGCCGAACAGCGCATTGACGAAGCCGGCCTGGTTGATCTGGGCAGTGTACTGCACGCCATAGTTGGCGCGCCCGCCGCCTTCAACGCGGTCCCAGCCGGAAAACTTGTCCACGCGGAACAGGTTGCTATCGTCGAAGGTAAGGCTTTGGGCGTCCTCGTTCGCGAAGCGCCCGATCTGCGTTTCGTTCGGTCTTACGATAATCTGCGCAATCGGCTCGATAGTTTGCGTGCCCCAGGATTGCACGTTGATGAACGGATAACGGTATTCCAAACCGATCGTCGGCATGCCGCGCACGAGGTTAGTGTCGCCGGTATCCATGTAGTTGGCCACGCCGGGATCGTTTTTGATCTGCATGGAAGCGGCATCGGCGCGCACCGAAGCGAACGGCGTGAAGACCTGGCCGAACTGATCGGTGATGCTGCGGCGCCAGTCCGCCTGGACCGAAAAGCGGCTGTATGTGCCGGGAACGCCGCGGAGCAGACAGTTCGCTGTATTTTTGATTGCGGGGTTGGCGGTTTGCGTACAGGTGCCGTCGTTCAATGCACTCTGCGTGATCGGATCGAAGTCTGCTTGGTTACGCGTCAGGCTCGTGAAGTTGATCTTGTAGCCAAGCTCGCCGCCAAGAATCGGATGGTCGAAGACATAGTTGTAATCGATGACCGGATGGATAACCGGGATCTGGCTTTGCACGTCTGATTCCGAGAATCCAAGGTAGTAGATGGTGCGCGCATCGAAATAGCTGCGATTGCCTTTGCCCGTGAGGTAGAGCTGGGAGACGGCTTCGCTCGCCGGGTTTTGGAATGGATCGTAGGTACGATATTTCGACAAACGCGGGTTGTAGTCCTGCAGGAAGGTGCGGTCGGAGAGGAGTGTGCCGTCCCAGCCCCACACCCAGTTCTGATTGAGCGCGAACAGGCCCGAGCTTTCCAGGCTGCCGCGGAAATCGCGGTAGCCCGGCGTTGTCGTACCGTCGCTGCGTATGAAATAATCTTTGTCGAGCTGGCGTATGCCCGCGGCGCGGATAGAGTAGGCGCCGTTGATCAGGCGCTGGCGGAATTCACCTTCCAGCAGCAGGCCCTGTTTGGTCGTGATCATTGGCGCGAATGTCGCGTCATAGTCGGGTGCCAGGGCCCAATAGTACGGCACTTCGAGCGCGCCGCCGTAGACGGAACTCGACGAGATCGCGGGCGTTAATACGCCGGTCTTGCGCTTGACGGTCGGATCCGGCGCGGAGAAGTACGGCAACCAGGCGATCGGCTGACCGAAGAATTCGAGGCGCGCGTCCTCGAAGTACATCATCTTCTCGCCCTGGTCGTGAATGATGCGCACGGCCTTCACCTGCCACAGCGGCGGCTTTCTCGGATCGTCTTTGCAAGGCGCGCAGGCGGTGTAGACGCCATTGTGAAGCACGGTGAAGTTGCCGCTCGAACGTTCGGCGCGCGCTGCCGCCATGCGGGTCTGTTCGGGAGCATCGAGCCGCAGGGAGTCGACGAACCCGTCGCGATAGTCGTCGGACAGGTCCATGATTTCGCCGTAGGTCACCTTGCCGTCCTGTTCGGTCAGGCGGACATTGCCCTCGGCGTGCAAGCGTTTGGTCTTCTGATCGTAGATGACGCGGTCGGCCTCGAGCGTGGAGTCTCCGTAATAGATCTGGACGTTACCCACGGCGGCCACGCGGTTATTGGCGTAGTCGTAGTTGATCTCGGCCGCCTGCACGAGCATCTGCTTCTGACCGGATTTTTCGCGGTCGATGGCGATCTGGGATTTTTTCGGCGGAGGCGGTCGCTGCGGGAATTGCAATTCCTGAGCGGGGGCCGAGGCAGGCGTGATGAATCCGCCCCACGCCAGCAGGCTGAGGATGGCCGCAACTATTGCGACGCCACGACGCTGTGGCCGCGGCGCTGATGGACGAGCGCTAACCAGCCCCGCCATCACCCGTCCTCCTGGTACAACAACGCAATAAACCCCGTCACGCCGCCGACGAGCACAGGCAGCCACGCCGCTGCCACAGGGTGCATCAGCTCAGCTTTGCTCAAATCCTCAGTTACTTTCGACAAAACGTAAAGCAGAAACCCAGCGGCCACGCCACTTAAAACCATTTTTTGGACCCCGCCAAAGCGGAAGAACCGTAGACTGACCGCGGCGGCAAGAAGAACCATTGCGGCCAGCAAAAATGGGCGTGCTAAAAGCTTCTGGAACTGCAATCTATAGCCTGAGGCGACCAGACCTGCGTGTTCCGCGATCTGGATATACGTTGGAAGTTCCCAGAAAGGGACAGTTTCAGGCGTTGCAAAGCTTTCCCGGACTTGCTCGGGCGTCAGGCTGGTCTTGAGCAGGTACTCCGGCTGATTGGCGGGCAACACGCCCATGGCGTAGACCTTGGCATTGCGCAAGCGCCATACGCCGGGCTCGAGGGTCGCAGAAGGCGCCTCAATGCGCTGCTTGAAGCGGCCTTCAGTGTCGAAAGTAAAAACCGACACGCCGTTGAGGTTGATACCTTGGTCCCGGCTGCTGACCGCATTGATGATCGCCTGGCCGTCGTCCGTGCGCTGGCTCACCCAGGAGGTGCCACTACTCCGGTTGGGAGCGTTCGCGGTTTGGCCGAACAGTTCGGATTCGAAACGCTTGGAGCGTTCCTGGAGGACTGCTGAGATCGGATTGTAGACGGCGGTCGCCACAATTCCGAACGCGAAAGCTATCAACAAAGCGGGCGTCACGAACTGCCATGCGGACACGCCGGCCGACCGGGCGACCACCAGCTCGAGGCGGCGCGACAGATTGAGATAGCACGACATGGCGCCGATCAAGATGCAGAATGGAAGGATGCGCTCGACCAACTGTGGCACGCGGTAGAACGAGGTCTTTGCCACCAGTGCCGCCGACACGTTCGGGATGTCGCCGGTGCGTCGCGTCAGCTCGATGTAGTCGATCAACGCGACCAGCACGAAGATGCCGGCAAACACGACCAGCGTCGCGGTCAGGAAGCGCAGTCCAAAATATCTCGCCAGTGTTCCAAAAAAGATCGGCATGGCGTCACATCATGGGGTCGCGAGGCGCCGGCTGATGCGCTCGGTGAGCGCTGCCAGCCAGTCGGTAATGAAGACGGGCGGCTCCAGGATCAGGCCGCGGCGAATAACGTACAATCCAAGACCGAACGCGACGGCCATTGCCAGGTATTGCAGCGACAACAGCCAAGGCACCGCGGTGCCGAATACCGTTGAAGCAAAGCCGATCAGCCGCAATAGCGCGACGCCCCCGACGGCTCCGAGCATCGAGAGCGTGCGGCTTTGCCGCGTCGTACGCGGGGCGCCAAGATAGGCATAGGCGATTATTACGAAGGCGAGCGGATAGAACGGCGCCATCAGCCGGTCGTGCAATTCGGCGCGGAATTGATCGGGTTGCTCGAGATAGAACGGGTCTTTCGGATCGGGAAACAGCAATTGCCAGAGGTAACGCTCACGGATCGAATATTTCACCGCTTGCGTACCACCGGCGAACTGCGACAAGTCGAATGCGTAGCGATCGAAAGCCACCATGGCTGGATCGCGCTGGCCGGTCTCGTGCCGTTGGACGACGCCTTTCTGGAGGACCAGAAACGTTCCGCTGTTGTTGTCCACCAGTTCTCCGATCTCGGAGAGGATGGTGATGCGTTCGCGAGGATTGCGCCGGTCGTCGAGAAATATGCCGGCGAGCTGGCCGTTTGGGCGCCGTTCGCGAATGTGGATGGTGACGCCGCTTTCGATTGCCGTGAAACGCCCGGGCTGAACGATGCTGCTCACGACGTTGGCACGCACTTCGGTCAACCAGTCACGCAGCATGCGCAGTCCCTTGGGCGCGAAATAGGCACTGATTGCGCCGACCAGCAGCGACACCACGAGCGCCGCGGCCACGAATGCGCGAAACAAAATCCACGGCGACATGCCGGCCGCATTCATCACGATGATCTCGGAATCGTTGGACATCTTGTTGAGCACGTGTGCTACCGCGATCAGCAGCGCAATCGGCGCGATCACAAGCACGAGCAACGGTATGATCAGCCCGGTGATGCCGACGAAAACGAGAATGGTCTGGCCCTGGTTGGTCATGATGTCGATGTCACGCAGCGCCTGGGTAACCCAGATCACCGCGGTCAAGCTGACCAGCACGACCAGGAACGCGCCCAACGTGGCGCGGAAGATGTATCGGTTGATAGACCCCATCCGCAGCATCGTCCCCTGATCCGGCACAAGCCGGACCCCGCGCGCGGTTTCCCCACCGGACGCGAAGCGTTTCCAGCTTAAAACCCAACCCCCGTCAGATTTACCTTGTTCGCCCGACAAAGTGGCCGGGCAAAGGCAAAGCCGTTGAACATGCACAACAAAATGTAAATGTGGCGTCCAAGACGCAGTCGCGATCCGGGAGTTTGTGTCCTCTGTCAAAGGCACCCTGATACCGTCAAATCGAGGGCTTTTTTGAAGGTTTTTGGGCCAGGCGCGTGGAAAAAGCCCTAAATCTGCGCAACCGGGCCTTTGCAGAGGACCGAGGGCGGCGCCATATGGGGCGCGAAACGTCGTCCCAGCGAGACAATCCCACCAGAAAAAAGGACCTCAATCGATGACCGATGCCCTCAAGCTCGGATTTGGCAACTTCGCTGCCCCGGCCAAAGCCGGTCCCTCGGGCGTTCTGGTGGTCTTTTGCGACGATGGCCTCAAGTTTGGACCCGCCACCCGGAAGGCGTTGGGTTCGGCTGCCGGACTGGTCGCACGCGCTGCCAAAGCTGAGCGCTTCACCGGCAAGAAAAATTCAGTGCTTGAGCTGGCGGTCCCGGAAGGGCTCAAGGTTGCGCGGCTTGTCGTAATCGGCGTTGGCAAGGCCGGTGAGCTCAAGCCGAAGGATTTTCTCAGGCTTGGCGGCCTCGCCATCGGCAAGCTGCCGAACGCTGCAAGCGAGGCCACGATCTTCGCCGAGCTGCCGGGCGGCGCCATGAAGTCCGATCAGGTTGCGGATTTTGCGCAGGGCGTACGTCTTCGCGCATATTCATTCGACCGTTACAAGACCAAACGCAAAGACGAAGAGAAGCGACCAGCGATGCGCAGCGTCACGATCGCGACCGGTGACGTCGCGGCTGCGCGCAAGGCCTATGATCCGCGTGCTGCGATTTCGGACGGGGTCTTGCTCGCGCGCGATCTGGTCAACGAACCGGCCAACGTTCTCTATCCCGAGGAATTTGCGCGGCGAGCGACTACGCTCAAGAAGGTCCGTGTTTCTGTCGAGGTGCTCGATATCAAAGCCATGAAGAAGCTCGGCATGAACGCACTGCTTGGCGTCGGCCAGGGTTCGGCGCGCGACAGCCGCGTCGTGGTGATGCGTTGGAATGGTGGCAGGGCGGGTGACGCGCCGGTTGCGTTCATTGGAAAGGGGGTGTGTTTCGACACCGGTGGAATATCAATCAAGCCGGCTGCCGGCATGGAAGATATGAAAGGCGATATGGCCGGCGCGGCTTGTGTGGTCGGCCTCATGCATGCGCTCGCTGCGCGCAAGGCGCGGGTGAATGCGGTTGGCGTCATTGGAGTGGTCGAGAATATGCCGGACGGCAATGCGCAGCGTCCCGGCGATATCGTCAAATCGATGTCGGGCCAAACGATCGAGATCATCAACACCGACGCCGAGGGCCGGCTCGTGCTCGCCGACGTCATCTGGTACACGGCGCAGCGTTTCAAGCCGAAATTCATGGTGGATTTGGCGACGCTGACCGGGGCCATCATCGTTGCGCTCGGTCAGGAATACGCCGGCATGTTCTGCAACAACGATCAGCTTGCCGAACGTTTGACCAAGGCAGGTATCGAGACCGGCGAATTGGTCTGGCGCATGCCGCTCGCGCCGGAATACGACAAGATGATCGATTCCAAATTCGCGGATATGAAAAACACCGGCGGCAGTCGCTGGGGCGGGGCGATCACCGCAGCGCAATTCATCAAGAGATTCGTGGACGACAAGACACCCTGGGCGCATCTTGATATCGCAGGCACCGGGTTCGATTCACGTCAGACGGATATCAACCGGAGCTGGG
Source organism: uncultured Alphaproteobacteria bacterium (assembly GCA_963819915.1). Lineage (GTDB taxonomy): Bacteria > Pseudomonadota > Alphaproteobacteria > Rhizobiales > Xanthobacteraceae > Pseudolabrys. Next base: position 808,215 of record CAWFXX010000001.1, on the reverse strand, counting down.
GCTCCGGCTGGGGCGTTCGCTTACTCGACAGGCTGGTGGCGGATCATTACGAGCGGTAGCTGCTGAAATGACGGCGAGTGCGCGCATATGACCGAGGTTCTTTTCTATCACCTGCAAAAGCAGAAGCTCGAAAACGTATTGCCCGCACTGATCGAGAAATCGCTCGAGCGCGGCTGGAAAGTGGCCGTGCAAGGATCGTCCGAGGAACGCATTGACGCGCTCGATGCGTATTTGTGGACCTACCGCGACGACGGATTCCTTCCGCACGGCACCTGGCGTGAGGCGGAGGCCGCACAACAGCCGGTGTTGTTGACGCTCACCGACGGCAACCCGAATGCTGCGACAGTCCGTTTTCTGATCGACAGTGCGCCAATGCCGCCCGATCTGCAAAGCTACCAGCGCGTTGTCCTGCTGTTCGATGGCGAGGACGAAGATGCAGTGGCTGCGGCCCGCGAGCATTGGTCCGCCGCCAAGGAAAAGGGTGTCGACGCGACCTATTGGCAGACGGACGAGCAGGGCCGGTGGACGAAAAAGGCGTGATGTAGCTGCCCGCGGTCGGTTGGCCGACTAGGTCAATGGACGACCAGCCAATGGCCGAGATAGCTGGTAACCCTTTGGGCGAGCAAGACTTGCCGCCTGCCATGGTGATGACGCAAAATACAGTTTAAGGGACAAAGAGATAAACTCGTCGGGGACAGTCATTTTGCCGCGTCATCGCGCCATCGTCGGTATTGCGATTGCCTGTGTCGCTGCGCTTGCGGTGGCCGGCTGCAAGAATTCAACACAGGTTTTTGAGGACCAGAACGAGGGCGGCTGGTTTGCCAAGCCAATCAATATGCTGGGCAAGCCCGATTGGGCCCGGCCGACCAACAACAGCGTCAACCTCGGTCCGCAAGGTCCGGTCGCGCCCGAAGACATGGTCAGCGCGGACGGTCGCTGCGCAACGCCGACGGCCGCGCTTGCACAAGCCGCCGAATCCGCGTCCGCGCAGCCGCCGGCGCCCGCCGACCGCCCTGTCGGCTCTGTCGCCGGCGATCTCGCCGGCGCACCTATGCCGGCTGCTCCAACGGCGTCCGCCGATCCTGGTTTGCAGCGATTGGAGCCGGCGACCTCCGGCCCAGTCGTGTCCGGCGGCATCGCTCTGGGCATGACCGAGTGTCAGGCCGTTCAGCGCGCGGGCTCTCCCAACAACGTGGCGGTCGGTGCTGGCGAAAGAGGCGAGCGCAAGGTGGTGCTGACTTATCTGAGCGGGCCATGGCCCGGCATCTACACGTTCAACGACGGGCGCCTCAAGGTGATTGAACGCGCGCCGGAGCAGCCGAAGCCGGCGAAAGCGGCACCAAAAAAGAAGCCGGTAAAGCCAAAGACCGCCAGCCACGAAATTGACCGCGCGGTCGTGCGTTAGCCGGTCACGCCGTTTCCAGCGCCGCACTGGCGGCGAGCCATTCTTCTTCAGCCTTGGCAAGCGATGCGACGACGTTGGCGCGAGTCTTCGACAACTCGGCCGCTCGCGCCGGTTCGCGCGCGAACAGATCGCCGTCGGCCAGCGTCGTATCAAGTTTCTGAAGCTGACGGGTCAGTTGCACGATCGCAACTTCGGCTTGCGAAATGCGCTTGCGTAGCGGCGCGGTCTCCGCGCGCTTTTCGGCCGCGGCGCGACGGCTCTGCGCCGGATCCCGCGCCGTTGATTTTGCTCCGACCGTAATTCCCTGGCTCTCGCCGGACAGCACCTGGCGCCGGTAGTCGTCGAGATCGCCGTCAAACGGTTTCACCTTGCCGCCCTGCACCAGCCACAGCCGGTCGGCGCAGGCTTCCAGCAGATAGCGGTCGTGCGAGACGACGATCACCGCTCCCGGGTAATCGTTGATCGCCTCGATCAGCGCTGCGCGGCTGTCGATATCGAGATGGTTGGTCGGCTCGTCGAGGATCACAAGGTGCGGTGCGTTAAATGTTGCAAGGCCAAGCAGCAGCCGCGCCTTCTCGCCGCCGGACAACGTTTTCACGGCGTTGTTGGCGGCAATGCCGGAAAATCCTATCGCGCCGGCTTTGCCGCGCACTTTCGCTTCCGGCTGGTCCGGCATGAGATCGCGGACATGGTCATAGGGGCTTCGATCCTCGTCGAGTTCATCAAGCTGATGTTGAGCGAAATAACCGACCTTGAGCGTTGCCGCGCGCGTCACCGTGCCGTGCTCGGGTGCGAGCCGTCCTGCGAGCAGCTTGACCAGCGTGGATTTGCCGTTGCCGTTGGAGCCGAGCAAGGCGATGCGGTCGTCGTTGTCGATGCGCAGCGACAAGCCTGACAGCACTGGGTGGCCGGGCTCGTAGCCGATATCCACGTCATCGGTGGCGATGATCGGCGGCGATAACAATTTGTCCGGCGCCGGAAAGTGGATCGGCCGCACTTCGTCCAATACCAGCGCGTTGATTGGCTGCATTTTGGCCAGCATCTTGATGCGCGATTGTGCCTGCCTTGCCTTGCTCGCTTTGGCACGGAAGCGATCAACGAAAGCCTGCAAATGCTTGCGCTGCGCGTCCTGTTTCTTGATCATTTTCTGATCGAGCACCATGCGTTCGCTGCGCAGCCGTTCGAAGTCGGTGTAGCCGCCGCGATAGAGTGTGAGCTTGCGATTTTCCAGTGAGAGAATCTGGTCGACGGCGTTGTCGAGCAGGTCACGGTCGTGGCTGATGACGATCAGCGTGGCTGGATAGCGAGCCAGATGATCTTGCAACCAGAGCGTTCCCTCGAGATCGAGATAGTTGGTCGGCTCGTCGAGCAGCAGCAGATCGGGTTCTGCAAATAGTGTTGCGGCGAGTGCCACGCGCATGCGCCAACCGCCGGAAAATTCAGCGCAAGGCCGTTGCTGGTCGGCGGCGGAGAAACCGAGTCCGGCAAGGATTGATGCAGCGCGGGCAGGAGCCGCATGCGCGCCGATATCGGCGAGCCGGGTCTGGATTTCGGCGATGCGGTGCGGATCCTGCGCGGTCTCGGCCTCCGCCAGCAATGCGTCGCGCTCGCGATGAGCCCTCAGCACCACGTCGAGCAAGCTTTCCGGGCCGTTCGGCGCTTCCTGCGCCAGCCGTCCGATCCGCCAGCGTGACGGGATCTCGACATTGCCTTGCTCGGCCGAGATATCGCCGGCAATCACATTGAACAGCGTGGACTTGCCAGTCCCGTTGCGGCCTACCAATCCCACGCGCGCACCAGCCGGAATGCGCGCGGAGGCGCCTTCAAGCAATATGCGACCGGCAATGCGGACCGTGAGATCGTCAATGCTGAGCATGGCCCGCGCCTTTTGGACGACCGCGCGGTGCGACGCAACCCTTCATTCTGTCATTCCGGACGACGCCAACGGGTCCGCGCGAAGCGCGGCCCGATGACAAGCTCCGCGTCGATCCGAATCCAGCGGCAATCTCCGAGCCTATTTCTGGATTCCGCGTTCGCGGGCACAGCCCGCACCCCGGACTGATGGTTAAAGTGTTTAGCCGATCGTGCGCAAACCGCCTTGGCCGGTCTCGCGCTGGTAAATGATAAGATCGAAGCTTGGCGTTCGGTCGCTACCGATTGCGGATGAAAGCAGCGCATGAGCCTGGCCGCGGTGATGGGTTTGATGATTGAAAAAATGGTCGAGGGCGGGGGAGAGCGTTTGCTCGATGTCCTGCGGATTAACAACGGTCCGGTAGTGGATCGCCTTGGTGAGGTCGTCATCCCGCAAGCTGCCGATGTAGCCGGTGATGAGCGTATCTTCCGCGCGCCGCGCGGCGCGTAACTGGGCGAAATCGTCGTAAAGGATTGCATCAAGGCTCGGCGGTACATCGCCCCGCCCAGTGAATCGTCGCATCCAGATGCGGTCGCCGACCAGGAGATGATTGAGGGTGCCGTGCAGCGACTTGAAGAAGGCGCCGCGGTTGGCGCGATAATCCGCATCCGCGACCTGAGCGGCGGCGTCATAGAGGCGCTCATTGCACCAGGTATTGTACCCGGCAAACATCAGATAGCGGGCCAGCATGTTGCTCTCCTGCAGGTAATTTCGGACCTTCAGACGGATGACCTTGCCGCCTGAAAAGCCCCCCGGTATAAGCCGCGCGGCCCCGCTTCTCCAATGAATCCGCGTAATCACTCCGATCAGTCCTAGTGAAGGAATATCCGATGGCGCTCGAGCGCACTTTTTCGATCCTCAAACCCGACGCGACAGAGCGCAATATCACCGGCGCGATCAACGCGATCATCGAAAAGGCAGGTCTGCGCATTGTCGCGCAGAAACGCGTCCGCATATCCCGCGAACAGGCGGAAAAGTTTTATGCGGTGCATCGTGAGCGGCCGTTCTTTCGCGAGCTGGTCGATTTCATGATTTCCGGCCCTGTCGTGGTGCAGGTGCTCGAAGGTGAAAACGCCATCGCGAAATATCGCGAGGTGATGGGCGCGACGGACCCCGCCAAGGCCGCCGCCGGCACGATTCGGAAGACGCATGCCAAGTCGATTGGCGAAAACTCGGTCCATGGCTCGGATGCGCCGGAGACCGCGGTCCGGGAAATTGCCCAGTTCTTCTCCGAAAACGAGCTCGTCGGTTAGGGATCCGGCGGCACTGAGTCGCACGTTTGCTATTGGTGCCGGCCTTTTGGCATTATAGGCTTGTGACAAACCGGCAAAGCACGTCGTTGCTGCCGTCGTTTAACGGCGAAACTCGACGACGGAACCAAGGGGACGGAACGTGGATGCTTTGATGTCCGAAGTGATGCGCCCGGCATTCTGGCTTGCCGCGCTGCAAATCATGGGAATCAATATTCTCCTGTCCGGTGACAACGCTGTCGTGATTGCGCTCGCAGTCCGCGCGCTTCCGCCGAAGGAACGGTTCTGGGGCATGGTCCTCGGCGCCGGCGCGGCCGCCGTATTGCTCATTCTGTTTACCGGTATCGTCGCGACCCTGATGCAACTGCCGTATCTCAAGCTCGCGGGCGGGCTCGCGCTGTTCTGGGTTGCCGTCAAGCTTGTTACCCCACAGGCGCACGATGCCGAAGACACACCGGAAGCAGTCGAGGATTTGTGGCGCGCGGTCCGTGTTGTCGTTGTCGCCAACATTGTGATGAGCCTCGATAATGTGATTGCGGTCGCGGCAGCGGCCAAAGGCAATTATTTTCTGCTCGGCCTTGGGCTTGCGGTCAGCATACCCGTCGTCATTGCCGGCAGCGCCTTGTTCCTCGCGATCATCGAACGATTCCCGATCGTCGTATGGGGCGGCGGCGCGTTGCTCGGCTGGATTGCCGGCGGATTGCTGCCGGACGACCCGGTCGTTGCGCAGTACTTTTCAGAAGCGACAGCGGATACGCTGGATATCGTGTGCGGAATTGCCGGCGCCATATTCGTCGTATTGATGGGTCTGTATCTGGTAAAATCACGACGCCTGCGCGAAGAGCCGGTATAGGCGGCCTCACAAAGCCGGAAAGGCGGTTGCGCGATGAACAAATCGGTGCGCGGCGTCGGTTCGGCGGTTCGCATCGGGGCAACCGCGTGCCCGCACGACTGCCCGTCGACATGCGCGCTGGAAGTCGAGTTGCTCGACGATCGGACGATCGGGCGTGTGCGTGGTTCGAAGGACAACGACTACACAGCCGGTGTGATCTGCGCCAAAGTTGCCCGCTACGCTGAACGCGAACATCACGCCGAACGGCTGCTGCATCCGTTGCGGCGCAAAGGCGGCAAAGGTACAGGGGATTTCGAGCGAATTTCCTGGAACGATGCGCTCGATCTCGTTGCCGAGAAATTTCAACAAGCCGAGCAACGTTCGGGCGCGGAGAGCGTCTGGCCCTACTACTACGCGGGGACGATGGGACTTGTGATGCGCGACGGCATTCATCGCCTTCGTCATGCCAAAAAGTACTCGGGCTTCCACTCAACGATTTGCGTCAATCCTGCCTATGCCGGTTACGCAGCGGGGGTAGGGCGCATTGCCGGCGTGGATCCGCGCGAAATGGCAAAATCCGATCTGGTGGTGATCTGGGGCACCAATGCGGTGAACACCCAGGTGAATGTGATGACGCATGCGGTGCGCGCGCGCAAAGAGCGCGGAGCCAAGATCGCGGCGGTCGATATCTACATGAACGGCACCATGGAGCAGGCCGACCTGCCGGTGCTTTTGAAACCCGGCACCGACGGTGCATTGGCGTGCGCAGTCATGCATTGCCTGTTTCGTGACGGGAAAGCCGATTGGGACTATCTCGAGAAGTACACCGACGCGCCGCGCGAACTGGAGGCGCATTTGCGGACGCGCGATCCGGCCTGGGCCTCGGCAATAACGGGCGCGCCCGTCGAAACAATTGAGGCGTTTGCGCAGCTGATCGGCGAGCGCAAGCGCGCTTTTTTCCGGCTCGGTTACGGCTTCTCGCGCTCGCGCAATGGTCCGGCAAACATGCATGCCGCAAGCTGCATTCCGGCGGTCACCGGTGCCTGGCAACTCGAAGGCGGCGGCGCCTTCCATATCAGCGCCGATATTTTCAAGCTCGACAAGACTTTGATCGAGGGCCTCGATGTCTGGGACCGGTCCGTGCGCATGCTCGATCAGTCGCGCATCGGTGCCATCCTGACCGGCGACAGCGAGGCGCTGCGTGGTGGAGCCCCGGTCAACGCGATGATCATTCAGAATACCAATCCGGTTTCGGTTTGCCCGGACCAGACGCAGGTCAAGCGCGGGTTTGCACGTGACGATCTGTTCGTCTGTGTGCACGAGCAATTCATGACGGAAACCGCGCGCATGGCCGATGTCGTGCTGCCGGCAACGACTTTTTTGGAACACGACGATATCTATCGCGGTGGCGGGCACCAGTATCTCATTCTGGGTCCGAAGCTGGTCGAGCCGCCAGGCGAATGCCGCAACAATCATGAGGTCATCTGTGCGCTGGCGGCGCGCCTCGGTGCCGAGCACCGCGGTTTCACGATGAGCCCGCGCGAGCTGATCGATCAGATGCTGCAAGTGTCAAAACGCGGGACGCTTGCCGAACTTGAAGCGAACCGATGGCTCGATTGCCAGCCGCCGTTCCGGGAATCGCATTATCTCGATGGCTTTCCATGGCCAGACGGCAAATTCCGTTTCAAGCCCGACTGGCCAAATGTGCCGTTCCGCAGTCCGTACAGGAGCGGGCCGGTCGCTGACATGCCGCCACTACCGGACCATTGGATTTCAATCGAACAGGCGGACGAGGACCATCCTTTCCGGCTTGCGACTTCGCCCGCGCGCGGTTTTCTCAATTCGACGTTCAATGAGACGCCGACCTCGCTGGCGCAAGAGCAGAGGCCGACCGTGATGATTCATCCGGAGGATGCGGTGGTAGCGGGGATTTCTGACGGCGACTACGTGGTGCTTGGTAACATGCGCGGCCAGGTCCGCCTTCACGCGAAGCTTTTTCCTGGCGTACGCCGGGGCGTATTGATCGCGGAATCGGTCTGGCCGAATTCGGCTTATGCAGACGGATGCGGCATCAATACATTGACGGGGGCAGATTCAATCGCGCCCTATGGCGGCGCTGCCGTCCACGACAACAAGGTGTGGGTGCGGCGGCTGGCGCCGCCGCCCGTTCGCAATTAGCCCTTTAGTTTTTCGTCGACGCTGAAACGGCCGGCACCGGTTACGAACAACAAAATCAGGCCGCCGGCGGCAGCGAGGTTCTTTACGCCGAACGTGTATTGCATCAGCTGGACCGCCTGCGGATAGCCCCAATATCGATGGGCCGTCACGGTCGCGATGACGACAAAGAGAAGCCCGAGCAAAGCGCCGTACCGCGTGCCGAGGCCGAGCACGAGCGAAATAACGATGACCCACTCAGCCGTGCGGGCCAGCAAGCTCATCATTTCCGGGTTCACGTAGTTGATCGATGTGAGATAGCCGACATTTGGCGATCCGAACCAGACAGTGAAAAAAAACATTGCGGCGATCAGGACGCGTCCGATCAGAAGCAGACCGTCGGCCATGCCGGTCGCGATTCCGTCGACATGAGACAGCAGTGGATGTGATGATCCTTTAGCCATAGTCTCCCCCAGTCCAGTTTGTTTTGATCGATAATTGTTGCTTGCCTAGCAACCGTCGGTCAACTCCTTGCAAAACGATAGTCCAGAGAATAGCGCCCCGGACCATGTACGTAGAGCAGGAGAAGTCCCCCGATGAGGGCCAGGTTTTTATAGAAATTCACCTGGTTGCCAATCCGGGGCGCGCCTTCCATGGCCCAGAAATTATGCGCGATAAAAAGCGTCAGGATCACGAAAACAATCAACGCGATTGCCGCGCAACGAGTTCTTGTAACCGACGAGAACAAGCAGCCCGCCAAAGAGATCGACTGCCGCGACCAGGTAGGCGATCACGACGGGCGCGAGAATTCCGCCGACCATGCCTGAGAATTTTACAATATTTGGGTTGGCGGTGTAGCCGGCGATATTGGTGAACTGCTGAAATCCGAACACAATAAATACCGTCGAGAGCAAGGCGCGCGCAAGAAGCTGGATGGTGTCGTTCATGATGGCCCCAATATTTGCGGTGAACTACGTGTTGGCGAGACGGCTAGAGTTCTTTGCCGATCATCCGGTCGAGCGAGTAGGGACCGCCGCCGCGCAGTGCGATGGCAAAGAAGATGACGCCGAACATCACGAACAGCTCCATCTGTGCGAACCCCAGTGACATCTTGACCACGAATGCGATGACGGCCATCTCGATTGCAATGCCCGCAGCAAAAAAACGCGTCGCTAGGCCAAGAATGACACAGACGGCACCAATCGTTTCGAGGATGACGACGATGTGGCCCAACGGTTCGGCCGGTCCGATGCCATATTTTACAAGCGATTGTGCAACCGTGAATTGACCGGCCGCGATCTTGCCCCAACCGTGAAATAGGAGAGAGGCACCGGCGGCGACACGGATCATCGGGTACCAAAGGTCGGAAACAGCCGCGTAAAACCCTGCAAGGCCTGGAAAAATGAGTTTAGGCTCGCTGCCCGCTTGTCCGTTCATGACGTCACTCCCCAAGTTTCTATTTGGCCACTCTTATGGGTGGCATCCCACTATAAACACCGCACCCGGCAGGCGCATTCACGTTGTATTGAGGGAAAAGTTCAAGCTGGAGGGATCCCCCCGCCTGCATCCGGAACCAGTGCGCCGTCGATCAGACAACGGCCGTTTTCGACCCGGACGCGGCCTTCCGCAACCAGTTTGAGCGCTAACGGATAGATCCGGTGCTCAACCTTGAGGACCCGCGCGGCCAGCGCCTCCTCCGTGTCGCCCGCCAGCACGTTGACCGCGCCCTGTGCGATGATCGGTCCGGAATCCATTTCGGGTACCACGAAATGCACGGTAGCGCCGTGCACCGTTGCACCCGCTTCGAGCGCGCGTTTGTGCGTGTCGAGACCTTTGAAAGCCGGCAGCAAGGCCGGATGGATATTCAACATGCGGCCCTGCCAGTGGCCGACGAACTCGGCGGTGAGCAGACGCATGAAACCAGCCAGACACACAATCTCGATGCCGTGTTTATCAAGCATCGCCTGCAACGCATGCTCGAATCCTGCGCGATCCTTGCCGAATTGGGTGTGTTCGACGACCTCGGTGGTAATGCCCGCCGCATGTGCCACAAGAAGCCCGCCGGCATCGGCGCGGTTCGAGAGCACCAGTGCAATCTCGGCGGGATAGCTGCTAACTTTTGCGGCCTCGATGAGCGCCGCCATGTTGGAGCCGCGGCCGGATATGAGGACGGCGACGCGCTTGCGGCTCATTCGTCACCCGAGTTTGAGTTTGCCGTCGTATACGACGCGCGCATCGCCGGCTGCCTTGATGATCTTGCCAAGCGTTACAACTGTCTCTCCGCCGCGAGTAAAAGCTTGCGCGACTGCGTCTGTATCTTTCGGCGAGACGACAACGATCATTCCGATGCCGCAGTTGAACGTACGCAGCATTTCATTTTCTGCGATGTCGCCTTCGCTGGCGAGCCACTGAAACACCGGACGAACCGGCACCGCGGCGAGATTGATGCGCGCGCCCAGACCGTTGGGCAAGACGCGCGGAATGTTGTCGGGAAAACCGCCGCCGGTGATGTGAGCGAGGCCCTTGACAGCTTTGGTGCTGCGGATGGCTGCAAGGCATGACCTCACGTAAATCCGGGTCGGCGTAAGAATTGCTTCGCCGAGACTTTGCCCGGACATGAACGGTGCCGGCGTGGTCCAGGAGAGGCCGGTTTTTTCGACAACCTTGCGCACCAGCGAATAGCCGTTGGAGTGCACGCCGGTCGAAGCGAGCCCAAGGATGACATCGCCTTCCACGATGTCGCCGCGTGGCAGCACGCCGTCGCGCTCGACAACGCCAACGGCAAAACCGGCGAGGTCGTAGTCATCGCCTTGGTAGACGCCGGGCATTTCTGCGGTTTCGCCACCGATGAGCGCGCAACCGGCTTCGCGACAGCCGAGACTGATGCCCGCGACCACTGCCGCGCCAATCTCGGGTTCGAGCTTGCCGCACGCGTAGTAGTCAAGAAAGAAGAGCGGCTCGGCGCCTTGCACCACCAGGTCATTCACGCTCATCGCTACGAGGTCGATGCCGATCGTGTCGTGGCGGCCGGTATCGATCGCGATCTTGAGCTTGGTGCCGACCCCGTCGGTTGCCGCGACGAGGATCGGGTCGCGATAGCCCACGCGCTTGAGATCGAAGAGTCCACCGAAGCCGCCAATTTCAGCGTCGGCGCCGGGGCGGGCGGTCGCGCGCACCAGAGGCTTGATCAGGTCGACCATCCGGTTGCCGGCGTCGATATCAACCCCGGCCTGCGCGTAAGTGAGGCCGCGCGGTTTTTCTGCCATTCTAAGTCCTCGTCCGCGCCGGGTCGTACGTTGGAATCGCAAGTCGCGCAATGGTCCAACCGTCGTTATACTCCGCCGATGGAATTGGCGCTGTTCCTGTCCGGTGGGCCGGGCGGTGTCCACGAGCCGGGATTGCCTTGAGTATTCCGAACCTCATTACGCTGGGGCGTATTCTGCTGGTGCCGATCGTGGTCTGGGCGATCTCGACGCCCGGCGCCATGTGGATTGCCTTCGTGCTGTTCGTGGCGGCCGGGGTCAGCGATGCGGTCGACGGCTTCCTGGCCAAGCGGTTCGCTATGACCACCGAGCTCGGCGCCTATCTCGATCCGCTGGCCGACAAGGCGCTCATCGTCTCGATCTACCTGACGCTTGGGATCAACGGGGATATCCCGCGCTGGCTCGTCATTCTGGTGGTGTCACGCGATATCATGATCGTCGGCGCGTTCATGCTGTCCTGGCTGATCGGCAGCCCGCTCAAGGTCAAACCATTGATTGTTTCCAAACTCAATACCGCGGCACAGATCGTATTTGCATGCGTGGTGCTGGGCACGCTCGGCTTCGACTACGAACTTCCGAGGCTCACCCTCGCGCTCATGGTACTGGTCGCCGCCCTCACGCTGTTGTCGGTGGCCGCCTACGTCGCTGAATGGGTTCGCCACATGAACTCCACCGCTGCCAAACCATGAACCCGCGCGCAGCATCGCGTCAGCGCCGCGCGACTGCCACCAACGGCGGCGCGGCACTCCAGCGCCAGCTGGTCTTCTGGCTGGGCGCGCTTTTCGTTGTTGTGCTGGCCCTGTGGCTGCTCAGCGAGATCCTTTTGCCGTTCATCGCAGGCCTTGCGATCGCCTATTTGCTCACGCCGCTCACCGATCGCCTTGAACGCCTCGGCGTCAACCGGCTCGCTGCGGCGCTGCTCATCATTACGTTCGTTGTGCTGGTGCTGGTCTATCTCATCTTGCTCGTCGCGCCGATCCTCGGCGGACAACTGTCGTCCTTTATCGACAGCGTGCCCGGTAATGTGACGAAGTTGCAGGCGCTGCTGAGTGATCCAAGTCGGCCCTGGATCCAGAAACTTTTGGGCGTCGGCTTCAACGCAGACAAATCGATCGGTGACCTGGTGACGCAAGGCGCAGGCTGGCTCACGTCGTTTTTGCACTCGTTGTGGTCGGGCGGGCGCGCGCTCGTGTCACTGTTCTCGCTGATCGTTGTTACACCAGTCGTCGCATTCTATCTCATTTACGATTGGCATCGCATGATTCGCACTGTCGATGGCTGGATTCCGCTCGCGCAGCGACATACCGCGCGAGCGCTGGCGATAGAGATCGATGCGGCGATTTCTGGCTTTGTGCGAGGACAAACCGGCGTGTGTCTGATCCTCGGCTCATTCTACGCACTTGCCCTGACGCTGACCGGCCTCAATTTCGGCCTGCTGATTGGTTTAATTTCCGGCCTCATAACTTTCGTTCCCTACGTCGGGTCGATGACCGGGCTTGTTTTGTCCCTCGGCGTAGCGATCGCGCAGTTCTGGCCAAATTATGGACCGATTCTGACCGTGCTTGGCATTTTTCTGGTTGGGCAATTCGTCGAAGGCTACGTGCTGTCCCCGAAGCTGGTGGGCGAAAGCGTAGGCCTGCATCCAGTGTGGGTGATCTTCGCGCTGCTCGCATTCGGATATCTGTTTGGTTTCGTCGGTCTGCTGGTGGCGGTCCCGCTTGCCGCCACGATCGGCGTGCTTTGCCGGTTCGCGCTTCGCCGCTATCTGCAAAGTTCGTTTTACACTGGCGAGGAATCGAGTTGAGCGACATGGGCAGTTCATTGGCTCCGCGTCAGCTTGTGCTCGCGCTTGATCATTCCGTCAGTTTCGCGCCGGAGGATTTTCTCCAGGGTCCGTCCAACGCGGCGGCGTTGGCTCTCATCGAACGCTGGCCGGATTGGCCGGATCGGATCGTTGCCATGGTCGGTCCAGAGGGCTCGGGCAAGAGTCACCTTGCCTCGATCTGGGCGGACGTTAGCGGCGCCCGCATATTGTCGGCGAAATTGCTGTCGGTCACCGATCTGCCCGCGGCGTTCGTCACCGGTGCGCTTGTGCTTGAAGATCTGGAATTTGCCGGGCTGGACGAACGCGCGTTGTTCCATTTTATTAATCTCGCGCGTGAACAGCGCGCCTTCGTCCTCATCACGTCACGCTCTCCGCTCTCGACATTTCCGGTGGCGATCCGGGATCTCGCGTCCCGAATGCGGGCACTGCCAAGCGTTAAGCTGACGTCTCCGGACGACACTTTGTTGCGGGCGTTGATGGTCAAGCTCGCTGCCGACCGGCAAATTGTGATGGACGAGACGCTAGTCAACTACCTTGCCAACCGCATTGAACGGTCATTTGCGGCCGCGCGGGCGGCCGTCCATAGGCTGGACGAGGAAGCCATGCGCCAGCACCGGCCGGTGACACGGGCGCTGGCCGCCGAGCTGTTTCGCACTCCTTAACGCAGCTGTGCCATCATGCTTGACGGGACCGGCAGTTCCGGCGCGAACTGTCATCCACCGGCCATTTTTGTCGGCTAGAGCTTCCACCTTTCAGGCATTCTTTCCAATGGCGGATCGCGCGCAAGCTATTGCTGAAGTTGAAGAAATTCCCCCAATCGCTGTGGGCGCCGCGCCTATTGGCGACCTCAGGTCGAGCCCCGAACGGTTCATCAATCGTGAATTATCATGGCTTCACTTTAACCGGCGCGTGCTGGAAGAGGCGGCAAACGAACAGCACCCTTTGCTGGAGCGCGTCCGCTTCCTGTCGATCTCGGCCAACAACCTCGACGAATTTTTCATGGTGCGCGTCGCCGGTCTTAAGGGCCAGCAGCGTCAAGGCATCACGACGCAGAGCCCGGATGGACTCACGCCCTCTGAACAACTGACTCGGATCGGGGAAGCGGTTTCCCAACTCGCCAGCGATCAGCAGAAGCGCTGGCTCGAGCTCCGACCGGCGCTGGCAACGGCCAATGTCGTGTTTGTCGAAGGAAGCGATCTCAAGAAGTCGGAACGCCACTGGCTGGAGGAGCATTTCCTCACCCACGTATTCCCGTTGCTGACGCCATTGGCGATCGATCCCGCGCATCCGTTCCCGTTCATTCCCAATCTCGCCTTTTCCATCGCGCTGCAGCTCGCGCGTGTAAAAGACGGCAAGGCGATGAACGCGCTCATTCGCATGCCGCAGAAGATCGAACGTTTCATCCGGCTGCCAGGCAGCGGCGATCACGCTTTTCGCCTGATCACACTCGAGGAAGCGACCGCGTTGTTCATCGGCCGGCTTTTCCCCGGCTACACCGTGAAGGGGCAGGGCGCCTTCCGCGCCATCCGTGACTCGGAAGTGGAAATCGAAGAAGAGGCGGAAGATCTCGTGCGGCTCTACGAGACCGCGCTCAAGCAGCGCCGCCGCGGTTCAGTGATCCGGCTTGAGCTCAACGCCACCATGCCGGTTGAGCTGCGCAGCTTCGTCCAGCGCGCGCTGGCAGTCGCCGACGACGAGGTCTTTCTTGTCGACGGCGTGCTTGCACTCAACGATCTATCGCAGCTCACCAGACTCGATCGTCCCGATCTCGAATTTGTGCCCTACAATCCGCGCTATCCCGAGCGTATCCGTGATCACGGCGGCGATTGTTTCGCAGCGATCCGCCAGAAGGATCTGGTCGTCCACCATCCTTACGAGTCTCTTCGACGTGGTGGTACAGTTCCTGCAACAGGCCGCCCGCGATCCCAACGTCGTCGCGATCAAGCAGACGCTCTATCGCACGTCGGCGGAATCACCGATCGTGAAGCAACTGGTCGAGGCGGCCGAGGCCGGCAAGTCGGTCACAGCGCTGGTCGAACTCAAGGCGCGCTTTGACGAGGAAGCGAATATCCGATGGGCCCGCGATCTCGAGCGCGCCGGTGTCCAGGTCGTCTATGGATTCATCGAACTGAAAACGCACGCCAAGCTATCCCTGGTCGTGCGTCGCGAGGCGGGGGAACTTGCGACCTACGTGCATGTCGGAACCGGCAACTATCATCCGGTGACCGCGCGCATTTATACCGATCTGTCGTTTTTCACTGCCGAGCCTGTGATCGGACGTGACGTTGCGCGCATCTTCAATTACATCACCGGCTACGCGGAGCCCGCCGAACTTGAGCGCATGGCTATTTCGCCCATCAACTTGCGAAAACGAATCCTCGATCATGTTGCGCAGGAAATTGCGCACGCAAAAGCGGGGAAACCAGCATCCATCTGGATGAAAATGAATTCGCTCGTCGATGCAGAAATTATCGACGCGCTCTACGATGCGTCGGCTGCCGGCGTGGCGATCGACCTCGTGGTGCGCGGCATCTGCTGCCTGCGACCGGGCGTGCCGGGCCTGTCGGACAATATTCGCGTTAAATCGATCGTGGGCCGTTTCCTCGAGCACGGCCGCATCTACTGCTTCGGTGGGGGGCATCCGCTGCCGCATCCGAAAGCGGCCATCTACATTTCATCGGCTGACATGATGCCGCGCAATCTCGACCGCAGGGTCGAGGTCCTGTGTCCGATTCTCAATGCAACCGTGCACGAGCAGGTTCTCGGCCAGATTATGGTCGCGAACTTCAAGGATAACGAGCAAAGCTGGAAGCTCTTGCCGGATGGAAGTTCCACGCGCATAAAGGCCGCCCCGGGCGAGGAACCCTTCAACGCCCACAAGTATTTCATGACCAATCCGAGCCTGTCGGGCCGTGGAAAATCGCTCAAGGAATCGTCGCCGCGCAGCCTTATACGCCGCCTCATCGAAGGCGCGTAAACGCTCGCCCGCGATTATCCCGTCCGCCAAAGGCCGTCTCGACCACGGGCCGCCCATTGCCGTCATCGACATCGGGTCGAATTCGATTCGCCTCGTCATTTACGAAGGGCTGACACGGTCCCCGACGCCGATCTTCAATGAAAAGGTATTGGCCGGCCTGGGACGGCAAGTGCAGTCAACGGGGTTGTTGCCCGCTGATGCCATCGACACAGCTCTCGATGCCCTGCGGCGCTTTCGCGCCCTGTGCGATATCCTGCATGTACGCCGCATCTGGGCGATTGCGACCGCGGCTTGCCGCGATGCGCGCAACGGCCGCGCGTTTATCGCCGAGGCCGAACGTATTTGCCGTACCAGCATCACGATTCTTTCGGGCAAGCGCGAAGCCCACCTGACCGCGCTTGGTATTGTCTCCGGCATCCACAAGCCTGACGGCATCGTCGGCGATCTTGGCGGCGGCTCACTCGAACTTGTCGACGTGCATGGGTCGCGCGTGCGCGGTGGCGTGACGCTGCCGTTCGGCGGTCTCGCCCTCCAGGACATCACTGGAAAATCGCTCAAGAGGGCGGAGAAGTTCGTCGAGGAGGCTTTCGAAGAGCTGGATATGTTGCATGACGGTGAGGACCGCACGTTCTACGCCGTCGGCGGCACCTGGCGCGCGCTGGCGCGGCTGCACATGTGGCAGACCGGATATCCGTTTCATGTCATGCACAATTACCGGATCTCGGCTCGCGAGGCGCAGGAGTTTTCCCGGCTCGTGCACCACGTCGATACCGAAACGCTGTCCAAAATCGAGGTGGTGAATGCCGCCCGCCGGCCTTTGCTGGCTTATGCCGCACTCGTCATGGAAAATCTTGTGCGCACGATCAAGCCCAAGCAGGTCGTCATTTCGGTGCTCGGCGTGCGCGAGGGGCTGCTTTATTCGCTGCTCAATGCGCGGGAGCGCGCGCGCGATCCCCTGATTTCGGCGGCAGCCGATCTCAATGTTTTGCGTTCGCGATCGCCGCATCACGGCGAGGAATTGATTGCCTGGACCGATCGATTTATGACGTCGTCCGGGCTGGAAGAAACCGCCGACGAACGCCGCCTGCGCCACGCCGCCTGTCTGCTCGGCGATATTGGGTGGCGAGCGCACCCGGACTACCGCGGCGAGCAATCGATGAACATCATCGCGCACGGTTCCTTCGTCGCCATCGATCACCCGGGCCGCGCCTATCTCGCGCTGTCGGTCTATTTTCGTCATGCCGGTTTGAGCGAAGAAGATCTTTCGCCGCGTCTGCGCGAGCTCGCCACCACGCGCATGCTGGATCGTGCGCGCGTCCTTGGGGCAGCGATGCGGGTTGCGTATATCCTCACCGCCGGGCAGAGCGGCGTGTTGCCGAAAACACCGATGCAGGTCAAACGCGGCAAGCTGATCCTCAAGCTGCCTGGCACCTATCGTAAGCTCGTCAGCGACCGCCTGGCCGGCCGCCTCCGCCAGCTGGCCCGGCTCATCGGCCGCGACCCTTTGATCGAGAGCTAGCTCTTTTCGACCGTCACCACGCGGCCTTTGTCGACCGCGAGCGCCAGGCGTCCGTGCTTGAGCGCCAGCGCCTTTTCACCGAACAGTTCGCGGCGCCATCCCTTGAGCGCCGGGATGTCGGCCTCGTCGTCGGCGGCGATCCGGTCGAGATCGTCGACCGTTGCGATGACTTTCGCGGCAACGCCGTGCCGCTCGGCGGTCATCCGCAGCAGTACCTTGAGGAGTTCGACGGTAGCGGCTCCGTTCGGCGCCGGACGGAAGCGCTCCAGCCGCGGCAATGTCTTCTGGTCGCGCTCCAGGCCACGTCTGACCGCTTCGATGATCTGGTCGCCCCAGCGTGAGCGCTCGAAGCCCTTCGGGAGTGAGCGCAAGTGGCTCAGACGCTCGATTGTGGTCGGGGCCTGCACTGCAATGTCGCCGATCACTTCATCCTTGATCACGCGGCCACGCGGCACGTCACGCGTCTGGGCTTCGCGCTCCCGCCAGGCGGCAACTTCAATCAGTACCGCCAATTCCTTCGGTTTGCGCACGCGGCTTTTGAGCCGCTCCCATGCGCGCTCGGGATCGGCGCGGTAAGTTTCGGGCGAGGTCAGAATATCCATCTCGGCTTCGACCCAGCTGCTGCGCCCGCGTTTTTCAAGATCCGCGGCGAGCGCCAGATAAACGTCGCGCAAATGCGTTACATCCGACAATGCGTAGGTGACCTGTGCATCGCTCAATGGCCGCCGCGTCCAGTCCGTGAAGCGGTGTGATTTGTCGAGCGTGTCGCCGGTGATGCGTTGGACCAGTTGATCGTAAGAAATGGAGTTGCCGTAGCCGAGCACCATGGCGGCGACCTGGGTATCGACGATCGGATGGGGAATCGTCTGGGCCATGTTCCAGACAATTTCGATGTCCTGGCGTGCGGCGTGAAAGACCTTGGTCACGCTTTCGTTTTCCATCAGGGAGAAAAACGGCGCCAGATCGATGCCCGTCGCCAGCGCGTCGATGACGACCGCTTCATCGGGCGACGCCATCTGCGCCACGCAAAGCAGCGGATAATAGGTCGTCTCACGCAAAAACTCGGTATCGACGGTCACGAACGGATGCCGGGCCATGCGCGAGCAAACCGCGGCGAGCTCATCGGTGGTGGTGATCAGGTCCATTGCGGGGGCAAGCCTAACCCGATCCGGGTCCGTCATGGCAACTCGCCTTGCGCATGGTCCCAAAGAGGGGGCAACGAATTATGCACCATGTTCAGACGCCCCGGACGCGTGGCATGTGGATGAATTCCCAGGGACTTGGCATGGCCGGAACGGGCACCTCGATCAGGGTCGGCTCGCGCCGAGCGAAAGCCTCGCGCAGCGCCAGACGCAGCTCGTCCGGTCCGCTTGCGCGCCGGCCGGCAGCCCCGAAGCTTTCGGCGTATTTCACGAAATCGGGATTCGCAAGGTCACAGGCGATCAGTCGGTTGCCGAATTGTTCCTGCTGGATACGACGCACGTTTCCAAAAGCGCCGTCGACGAAGACTACGGCGACCAGCGGTATGCTGTGTCGCATCGCGGTGGCAAGTTCGTTGCCGGTGTAGAGGAAACCGCCATCGCCATTGATCGAGAGCACCGGTACGTCCGGTCTTGCGTGCTGGGCGCCGAGCGCGGTGGCGTAGCCCCAGCCCAGATTGTCCTGATAACCCGGTGAGAGAAAGGTGCGTGGCTTGTAGACTGGGAAGGCGAGGCGGGCGGCAAAGCCGATCTGGGTCACTTCGTCGACATAAATGCCATCGTCCGGCAACTCGGCGCGGATCGCCTCAAGAAATGCAAGCTGCGGGGCGATCTTGTTGAGACGCTGCCGAAGTTTCGCCTGCCGCTCCTGCATTTCATCTCGTCGCGACGCGCGCTGCATGTTGAATTTTGCGAGTTCATCGATCAACGATCGCAGGATCGGCGCGGTATCGCCGGTCAATGCCACGTTCGGCTTATGGAGGCGCGCAGGCTGCTCCGGATCAGCATCGACGCGCACGATCTGCAAAGTCTTGTCGACGCCCCATTGAGTCAACGGCGTGAACAGCCGGGTCCCTACCGCGAGCACCGCATCGGCTTCAGCCCACAGATCGCGACCGAGCGGCAGCGTCACGCTGAGCGGATCGCGGGAATCGAGCACGCCGCGGCCGCGGCGATAACCCAGCACGGGCGCTTGCAGCATGCTGGAGAGCAGCGTCACTTCGAGCGAGGCATCTTGTGCGCCGCCGCCCGCGACGATCATGACGCGTTTGGCCTTGCCGAGAAGTTTCGCGGCCGCCCGCACTTTGTCTCTGTTGATGTTTGGAGCCCTTGCGGGCGCGGGCGAAAAGATTGTTTCGACCGGACCACGCTCGCCCCACACGTCAATTGCACATTCGATCCCGGCCGGACCGGGGCGGCCCTGGTGCAATGATTGAATTGCCTTGGCAACTTTCATTGATGCGTCGGCCGGGCCCTTGATGTGGGAATAATGGTCGACCAGCCGCGCAATGATGCCGGCCTGATCGCGGATCTCGTGCAGATGCCCCTGGCTTTTGCCAATCGCAGCCGCAGGGATTTGCCCGATGATCGCGAGCACGGGCGCATTCATTCCATAGGCGGTGAGGAGTGCTGCGCCGGAATTGAGCAGGCCTGGTCCCGGCACAACGGCGTAAGCCTGCGGCTTGGCGGTCGCCAGCGCCGCGCCCAGCGCCATGTAGGCCGCACCTTGCTCATGGCGGGCATGAACGACGCGAAGATTGTCGCCTGCACGCTGGAAAGCATCAAACAGGTGGTCGTTGTGGACACCGGGCAGCGCATAGACGGTGTCGAGCCCATGCGCGAGCAAGGTCCTGACCGCCGCCTCGGCAGTCGTCATATCGGCCCCAGCCGATTTGGTCGTCTTTTTTGCCTGGGATTTGGACATCGTACTTCCGGGTAATTTAAAACGAGTGTGCAGACGACAAGCAAGTGTATCGACCCGTCGGGTCTTTGCCTTGACAAAGGCGGCACCCCATGCGCTTTTCGCCGCCTCATATTCAGCCCCTGAATCGTGCCGGAAATACCCAAAGAATCACTGATGCATCGCTATCGCTCACATACCTGCGGCCAGCTTCGCGACAGCGATATCGGCAGCGTCGTCCGTCTCTCGGGCTGGTGCCATCGCATCCGCGACCACGGCGGGGTGCTGTTCATCGATCTGCGCGACCACTATGGCCTCACGCAGGTCGTGGCTGACCCGGACAGCAAGGCGTTCAAGCTTGCCGAGACGCTGCGCGCGGAGTGGGTGATCCGCATTGACGGCAAAGTGCGTCGGCGTCCCGCCGGCACCGAGAATCCGGATCTGCCGACCGGCCAGGTCGAAATCTATATCGACGAGATCGAGGTGCTCGGACCCGCCGGCGAGCTGCCGATGCCCGTGTTCGGCGAGCAGGACTATCCGGAAGAGATCCGGCTTAAATATCGATTTCTCGATCTGCGCCGCGATCATCTGCACGCCAACATCATGCTGCGCGGCAAAGTGATCGAACTCGATCCGCCGCCGCATGAAGGACGGCGGCTTCTTCGAATTCCAGACGCCGATCCTCACCGCCTCGTCGCCGGAAGGCGCGCGCGACTACCTGGTGCCTTCGCGCATCCATCCCGGAAAATTCTACGCGCTGCCGCAGGCACCGCAGCAGTTCAAGCAGCTGATCATGATCGCGGGGTTCGATCGTTATTTCCAGATCGCGCCGTGCTTTCGCGACGAAGACGCGCGCGCCGATCGCTCGCCCGGCGAGTTCTATCAGCTCGATCTGGAAATGAGCTTCGTCACCCAGCAGGACGTCTTCGATGCCGTCGAGCCGGTCATCCGTGGCGTGTTTGAAGAGTTTGCCAACGGCAAACCGGTGACGAAAAAGTTTCCGATGATTCCTTACGCGGAAGCGCTGCGCAAATACGGCAGCGACAAGCCGGACCTGCGCAATCCGATCGTGATGCAGGACGTCAGCGAAGCGTTCCGCGGCTCCGGCTTCAAGATCTTCGCCAATATTCTGGCGAACGACTCCGCCGCGCAAGTCTGGGCTATCCCGGCCCCGAAAGGCGGCAACCGCGCGTTCTGCGACCGCATGAACTCCTGGGCGCAAGGCGAAGGCCAGCCCGGTCTGGGCTATATCTTCTGGCGCGAGGGCGAAGAGAGCGGCGCCGGACCGCTGGCCAAGAACATAGGGCCTGAACGCACGAAACAGATCGCTGATCAGCTCAAGATCGGTGTCGGCGATGCCTGTTTCTTCGTTGCCGGCAAGCCGAAGGATTTCGTGAAATTTGCTGGTCCTGCGCGCACGAAGGTCGGCGAAGAGCTCGGCCTCATCGCCAAAGGTGGCTTCGAGTTCTGCTGGATTGTCGATTTCCCGATGTATGAATGGAACGAGGAAGAGAAGAAAATCGACTTCTCGCATAACCCGTTCTCGATGCCGAACATGCCGGTCGAGGAATTCCTCGCGCTTGACCCGAAGGACAATGAAAAGCTGCTGGCGATCAAGGCCATCCAATACGACATCGTCTGCAACGGCGTAGAATTGTCGTCGGGCGCAATCCGGAACCATCGTCCCGAGGTGATGAAAAAGGCCTTCGCCATCGCCGGCTACGATGAAACTGTGCTGGAGACGAAGTTCGGCGGCATGCTGCACGCGCTGTCACTGGGCGCGCCGCCGCACGGCGGCATCGCGCCCGGCATCGACCGCATCGTGATGCTGCTCGCCGGCGAGGAAAATTTGCGCGAAGTCGTGCTGTTCCCGATGAACCAGCGCGCCGAGGATCTGATGATGGGCGCGCCGTCCGAGGCGACGCCGAAGCAGCTCAAGGAGCTGCATATCCGGCTCGATTTGCCGAAGAAATGAGTTTTCTTGTCGTCACCGGGCTTGTCCCGGTGACCTCGCTTAGGCGGGCATTGTGTGTCCCTAAGCGAGATGGCCGGGACAAGCCCGGCCATGACGGCCTTTGGCCGTCACTTCTCCGGTAGCGGGATAAACTCGATTTCGTCACCCGGCACCTTACCGAAATGGCCGGCCTTCCATTCGGCCTTGGCCTGTTCAATGCGCTCCTTGCGCGACGAAACGAAATTCCACCAAATGTGGCGCGGGCCCTCCATTGGCGCGCCGCCGACGATCACAAAATGCGTGTCGGTCGCGGCGGTGATCGTCACCGTGTCGCCGGGGTGAAAGACCAGCAAACGCCCGGATTCAAATCGGTCGCCGGAAATATCGAGCACGCCGTCGAGGATATAGACGGCACGTTCTTCGTGGCCGGCATCGAGCGGCAGCGTCGCGCCGGCTTTAAGATGCACTTCGCCGAAAATGGTCTCGTGCACGGTCGGCACGGGCGATGCGGCGCCGTAAAGCGAACCCACTACGACGCGTACATTTTTTCCATTGTCGTTGACGACTGGGAATTCGGCGGTGGCGTGGTGTGCGAAACCGGCCTCCATTTCTTCCTTGGCGGCCGGCAGCGCCACCCACATCTGCAAACCGTGGATAGGCTCGCCATCGACGCGCCGCTCCGGCCGCGTGCGCTCGGAATGGACGATGCCGCGGCCGGCCGTCATCCAGTTGACTTCGCCGGGCCGGATCGCGACCGCGGTGCCGAGGCTGTCGCGATGCATGATCTCGCCGTCGAAAAGATATGTAACAGTGGCGAGGCCAATATGGGGATGCGGGCGGACATCGAGGCCATTTCCCGCGCGGAATTCGGCCGGGCCGAAATGGTCGAAGAAAATGAAGGGACCGACCATCCGCGTGCGCGCCGAGGGCAGCGCGCGCCGCACCGCGAAATCACCGAGATCAACCGTCCGCGGCACGATCACCTGATCGATCGCGTCGCATTGATAGCTATCGCCTGCGGCCGGATCCTTGCCGGGGAAGAAACTCATCACGTTGCTCCTGTGCCGCGCCCTCGCGCACTATAATCCGGGACCCACCGGGTCCGCGACGATTAACTCATTGCTAACCATAGCCGCCTGCTTGGCAGCGCTCGCGTGCTGGTTGGGCTTACAAGGCCTTAAGCTTAAGGTGGTCTTTACGGCGCCATGGCTCACTACCCCGGCACCAGGACGGGTGGCCCTTGGTCGGGGCCGGATTGGGGTACTTAGTGCGCGCATTCACGCGCCGGAATATTTTTGCGATCATCGTCGGCGCCATTCTGGCAGGCGTTCCACTGGTCGCATTTAATTTCTGGCTTGATGGATTGATTGACCGGCAGGGCGAGGCGGAGGTCGGCACCTCCGCGCGGCGCGCAATCGCGCTTGCCGAGACCCGCATCAGGGACACGGTGGCTATGTTGGACGGCCTGGCCGCGCGCGGCATTGATGCCTGCGAGCCAAGTCAGATCGAAGCGATGCGCCGCGCGACCTTCAGCACAATTCCCGTCAAGGAAGTCTCTATCGTCGGTGCCGACGGCGAGACACTATGTACCGATCTCGGCCTGCCGGTGGGACAGCGTACGACGCTGTCCTCGGACTTGCTGGTTGGCGCAGGCGGCTACTGGTTCGAGATAATTGTATTGCCGACCGGCGAGCGCATGGTGCGACTCCGCCGCCAGGTCGGTGCCGGACCCAATGGCGTGGCCGCACTGGTGCCGGCAACGTTGTTTCTGCCGCAGGTATCCACCCAAGGCGGCCCCTTCAGCGCCTATGCACGCATCATGACCCGGCAGGGCGCGGTCATTGGTGAAGGCGGCATGCAGCCAAAGAAGAGACTCGGGTCCAAATTTTTCCGCCGACATTAAATCGGACAAGTTCGGTTTTGATGTCGCCGTGTTGACACCCCGCGCACATATCGCGGCCCAGCATACTGGCCTCAAATGGTATGGATTCATGGGCGCGGGCGTCATCATGATTGCCTTCGCAACTTTTGGCGCGCTGATGCCGCGGCGTTCGCCGCGTAACCCTTTGACCGAGATCGAGCAGGCGCTCGATGCCGGTGAATTCGTTCCTTATTATCAGCCCATCGTCGATATCCGCTCCGGCCAGCTATGCGGCGCCGAGGTGCTGGTGCGCTGGCGCAAGCCGGACGGCACGCTGGTATCGCCCGGCGCATTTATCCCGCTGATGGAATCCGGCGGGCTCATTCACAGGCTCACCCGAAACCTGATGCAGAAGGTCTGCGTGGAAGCCGGCCCGACCATCGGCCGCCGCCCGGATCTGAAGATCTCGTTCAACTTTGCCGGCAAGCTCTTCAGCGAACCGACGATCGTGAAGGACGTGCAGAATATCTTCTCCGGTTCGCCGATCAGGTTCTCGCAGGTCGTGTTGGAAGTGACGGAGCGCGATCCGATCGAGAATTTCACTGAAACCCGTCAGATCATCGCGGCCTTGCAGGGATTGGGCGTGCGCATCGCCATCGACGATGTCGGCACTGGCCACAGCGGGCTTTCGTATATGCTCAAGCTCGGCGTCGACATCATCAAGATCGACAAGATGTTCGTCGACGCGATCGGCACCGACCGCAACTCGACCACGATCGTTGAAACGCTGGTCGATCTCGCGCGCAACATGCGCATGGATGTCGTGGCGGAAGGCGTGGAGAATTTTGAGCAGGTGATGCATTTGCGCGCCCTTGGCGTGCGGCTGGCGCAAGGTTACGTCTTTGCGCCGGCGCTGCCCGGCAGTTCCTTCCTGCAACTGGTCGAGGCGATCGCGCCCCTGCCACAACCGGCAACCGAACCGGCCATGCCGGCCGCCGACGACCGCCTGCGCGCCGCATCCGCCTGAACCGGCAGCGGCCAGCCCCGCGAATTTGATCGGGCCCGGCAATTCCCCTAAAAAGCGCGGAACGGGGAGACGGAGGGAGTGTCCATGATTCGGCTAGCGACAGTGGCGATTGCGCTTGTTGTGTTCGGGCTCGTCCCGGAGCGGCAGGCGGCGGCACAGGACAACACGATGGGCGGCGCAATTCTCGGCGGTGCGGCCGGCGCCATCATCGGCGGCGCGGCGACCGGCAGGGCCGGGGGAGCCGTTGCGGGCGGAATCATTGGCGCCGCTGCCGGCGCGATGATCGGCTCACAGCTCGAGCCGCGCCCGGGCGGTTATTATTGGTATGACGACCGCTGCTGGGTCCGTTATGGCGATGGCAGCTATCACCGCGTGTCGCGCCGCTACTGCTAATGAAAGGAGGCCGCCGGCGGACATGAAAATGGGCGGCCTTGCGGCCGCCCAGTCTAAACGCCACGCGGGAGGAACCTCGTAACGGGTCGGCTGGTCAACATCGCCGGCCCACGTGACTGTATCTTGAGCACAATCCGTCATGTGCCCGCTGATTCGTCAATCGAATTTTTCAGTGATGTGACAGTGCCGGTAAAAAGCGGCGGCGCCCGCTGTTATTCCGCGGACAGCTCGGTCTCGATGGCGGCGATCACGAGCGGATCTGTCGGCTCGATGGCCGAGGTGAAGCCTGCCTTCAGGTAGCCGTCGCGTCCGATCAGGTATTTGTGGAAATTCCAACGTGGCGCCTCGAGCGGGCGCTCCGTCGCCGCCCATCGGTAGAATGGATGAGCATCACGGCCTTTCACCGTCACTTTTTCGGTGATCGGGAAGGTGACGTGATACTCTCCTTGCGCCGTGGCGTGAATATCAGTGGCGCCGCCCGGTTCCTGTCCGCCGAAGTCATTGGACGGCACGCCGAGCACAACCAGCCCTTTGTCGCGATAACGCGTCCACAGCTCCTGGAGGCCGGCATATTGCGGGGTATAGCCGCACTGCGACGCCGTGTTGACCACCAGCATGGGATGGCCGGCATAGGACGACAGCAGGATTTCTCCGCCGTCGAGGCCCTTGAAAGTGAACGCATAGGCCGTAATTCGGCTCATGGCCGCTGCATTCGCTAACCGGGGGGCAATGCCTGACAAGGTCGTGGCGCCCAGAATCATGAAATTTCGGCGGTCGATCATGGCCGGTAATATAGCCCGGCCGATCGCCGCCGACTGTGCAAAATTACGTGAAGGGCGGCGCGCGCGCATCACCGCGCGCCCGCAATTCCGATAATACGAGAAACCGGAAACTAAGCCGCGAAGCGCACCGTGGTCTCAAATGATGTTCCGCAGGCGTCGCATTGCCACAAATGCCGCACGCGGCAGCCATCGAGACATTCCGACCATTCCGGAATGTAGATGCGCTCGCCACACTGTGCGCATTCGATCACCGGCCGTGAGCGCGCAAACCTTGTGACTTCGGGCGATAGTTCCATAGGGGCTCCTCCCGGCAGAATTGTTGTTAGCCCCGTTCCCTCGGATTGTCCGTCACTTGCGACTTTAGTGCGGGGGCTAGGCGAAAATAAAGCAGCAGCGCTGACATAACCTAACCGCGCCGCGTGAAATTTTTACGTCAGAACGATCAAGATGGATTCAAAAGTTTCCGCCGCTGTCCCGAAAACTTTATCTTGTTTTATCCGTCAAAACATTTTTGCTTCGTATCACAGCGTCACGCCGAATTTTCCGAGCAGCCAGATTGTGCCGAGATAGAGCACGAAGGTGAGCGCGCAGCAGGCCGCAAGCGTTGTCCAGAAACCCGTGCCCTGACGCAGCATGGCCGGCATGACCAGAAACATCGGCAAAGTGGGGAGAACGTACCAGAATGTCGATTGCGCGTGCGCTGCAATACGCTCCGCGTCGCTGGTGTCGTGCCACAGCCAGAGGATTCCAAGGATCGAGACCAGCGGCAGCGAGACGATAAGCGCACCGAGCGTCGGCGACCGGCGCGCGACCTCGGATACGACCGCGATAATGATGCCTGACAGTGCGGCTTTGACGATGAGATAGAGCATGATGCGCTCCGGGGTGGCGGGAATGACTTGGATACGACGGTCGGAAGGCTACTTGGCCGCGTGACAGACAACCATACGGCAGGATGAGCGCGAGGCGCCGGCCGCCCTGGAACCTGGCCCGCTGGACAAGGCGGCCGGAGGGCGTTGAAATACCTTACGCACCACGGCGTTGCGCTTCCATGAGCCAGAAGACCGTCGAGAAACCGCGGACCAAGGTCAAGCCAAAAACGCAGCGGCCGCCGCTGTGGAAAGTCATCTTGCTCAACGACGACTTCACGCCGCGCGAATTCGTCGTGCTGGTGCTCAAGGCTGTCTTTCGCATGAACGAGAGTCACGCCTACAAGGTGATGATGACCGCGCATCAGAAAGGCGCCTGCGTGATCGCGGTCTATACCCGCGACGTAGCCGAGACCAAGGCGAAAGAGGCGACCGACATGGGCCGCTCGAAAGGCTATCCGCTTTATTTCACGACCGAGAAGGAAGAGTAGGGAACACAAATGAAACGGTATTATTTTCTTCCACTCATTGCCTGCGTGACGATGGCTGCCGCTCAAACGCAAGCCATGCCGGTCGTGCCAATCGCGGTTCCATCCATAAGCATATCCGTTGCAAGCGGATGCGGGCTCGGCGTGCGTCGTGGGCCGTTCGATGGATGCCAAACGGTCTTTGACGGCAATTATGCCGGCGCTGGCCGTGACCCTTACAATCATTACTACGTCGGATTTGCCCGCGGTCCATTCTGCGGCGGTCGCGGCACGCATCTCGCGTGCAATGGCTTCGGGCTATGCCGGGTCGTCTGTAATTGACGCACGGCGGTGTCCGCCGCAGCGTCGCGTTTCACGCAATACCACCATGCAACTTTTGCTGATCGCGCGCGGCAGTCGGTCGCACGCGACAAATTGCACACGGCGTTGTGATCGTGACGCGTGAACGTCTCGAGCCAATTCCGGTGTTCGTTTCATATTGACGCCAAAATTGGCGGCAATGTGCAAGTTGTTCCATCCGCGAATTTCATCAACGATCGCTATCACATCATCAGGGGCGACTCGAGAGCAAGAAATGACCCAATCCGAACTGACATCACATTCGCAACCGTCGACAGCCTGGTCGCATTGGTCGCCTTACATCCTGAGCATCGTGCGCATTGTCGTGGCGCTTCTTTTCTTCGAGCACGGCCTGTCGAAATTGTTCGGTTTTCCTCAGCCCATGCCGCCGCCGGCATTGTTTTCGCTGGCCTGGTTTTCGGGTGCGATCGAGTTCGTGGGCGGTGGTCTTCTGGCCATCGGTCTGTTTTCGCGCGCCGCTGCATTCATCATGTCGGGTGAGATGGCGATCGGCTATTTCCTCAGCCACGCGCCGCACAGCTTCTTCCCGATCCTCAATCGCGGCGATGCGGCAATTCTGTATTGCTTCATCTTCCTCTATTTCGCCTTCGCCGGCGGTGGCCCCTGGAGTCTCGATGCCAAGCTATGGGGCCGTCGGCCGGCGCCGTAATCGTTAGAGCGGGCGCAGATGTGCGGGGGTTCACCCGTCGTCACACCACGGGTGCAAGAAAAACAGCCATTTGCGGGTCCGGTCGGCCCGCTATGAGTCAGCCTTGACGGTCTACGGCGCTTGATCTCGCCCGGCGTTTATTGAATGATCGGCCCATGGGCAAGATTGGTGCGGGACTACTGGTTTTCGCGTTGTTGCTTTTTGCGCAACAGCATGAGGCGGCTTATGCGCGCGGCGGCGGCATGGGCGGACATTCTTTTCATGTCAGCGGCCATTTCCGGTCGTTCCACCATCACGGGCGCGGGCATTTCGCGCGCAATAACCAGAACCAGTGGCCCTGGTATGGCGGCTATTACGCATTGCCGCCGGATGTTTCGGGCGATGGTGATGTGACCTCTTCGGTGCCGGTGATGTACGTGCCGGTGCGCGTGGCGAGTTGCCACAAGGTGCAAGAGGCCATGACTGTCCCCTCGGAAGAGGGCGGCACGCGGCAGGTCACGGTGACGCGCTGTCAGTGAAGCTGACGGCTTCGGTGAATCCGAAATTTGTATCGCGAACGCGCGAAAAAAAGGCGCCGTCAATGACGGCGCCTTTTAATCTGTGACGTTGGTGGTACTAGAACTTGTAGTTCACACCGACCAGCGCGTTTTGCAGATCGGCTTTGGCACTGATGAGTGCGCACGACCCGGCACCACAGGCTGTCGTGGCAGCGCTTCGTGTTCCGAAGCCCATGAAGTTATATTCGAGGAACACCGACCAGTGCGGCGCAAACATCCATTCAACACCGGCGCCGGCCGTCCAGCCGGTCCGGTTGCCGCCCGATATCTGGCCCACTTGTACGCCAGCGCTATTGAATGCGGTGACATCCCAGGAAGTCCACGCTGCGCCACCTTGTCCGTACAGCAGGACATTTGGTTGCACGAGATAGCCGGCGCGTGCTGTCAGGGCATCAAACCAGTGCAGGTGGCTGTTGACGGTGCCCGAGAGCAGCGGGTCTGAAATCGTTGCGCCGTTGCTGATGCTTGTTCCGTCGAAGACATTGCGAAAACCAACAACCCACTGGTTCATCTGGTAGTCGCAGCCGATCTGGCCGCCGCCGGCAAAGCCGCTGTCCCTTGGCGAGACGCTGGCGCCAGTGCTGACGTCGGTCGCGTTGATATTGCCCCAAGCCCCGCCGATGTTTACGCCGACATAGCAGCCGGTCCAGTTATAGACCGGGAGCGGCGGCGGCATGTATGCGGGCTCCCTGCGCGGCAGGTCAGCCGCAAATGCGATCTGGCTGGCGCCGATCGCGAGCAAGGTCGCTGTCAGGAATGCTGTTGCTGTTCGGCGCATGACGATAACTCCCCTTCATTTCTCCAGCGCAAGACCTGCGCTTTATTTGCGCTGCGGTAAATAAACGAGATGTCCTTAAGGAACGTTACCTAGTCGTAACGGGGTACCGCCGACGGTATTAAAGTGTTTATTTTGCGTCGATTATTCTCGGTTCATTGTTACGAGAAGACGAATACTGCATCGAGATTGCGAATGGTTTTGCAAAAGCCACGCGTTACATGACCCGAAAGGCACGGCGGCGGTATTGTCAGCGAATGGTCAAATGCAGACATGCAAAGCGCACGCAGCCGCGCGCGCTTTGCTGGTTGTCTCTCGCATCTGAACGTGACGCGCCCGCGAGCGCGTCAGATTTGTGTGCTTCGCCTCACTGCGGCTCGGCTGCCGCCACCGGCCGGAGCGCATCCGCGCCGGCCGCCGGTTCAAGCGTCTGCGCGGCGGCCTGCGGCGCCTGCGCGATGACCGCGGGAGGCGTCGGGCTGATCGCCGCTGACAGCGGTGTCAGCACAGGTGCGACGAGGGTTGCGACCGCGTGACCCAAGGTGGGCAACAGTGCGGCCTGCTTCTTGTTCTGCACGTAGAGATACAGTCCCCCGAGCACCATCACGATTACTACCAGGATGACCAGCGCGTTGATGGTCGCGTCCGGGTTGTTGGCGCGCCGCCGCCGCGCGCGGCCGGCTTGCGTGTCGCGCGTCTCCGGGCCGCAGCCCTTCGCTTCTTTGCCATGTCGTGGAGCTCCCTCGATGGTGTGGCCTACTCACGGCACTGCACCGCAATTCAGTTATTCCGGAAGCACTGATTTCAAAACCAACCAGCCCCGGAACCGAACCGCCCCGGCGCGCAATATCGACGACCGAATCACTAGATTGACATTAGCCGATTCGCGCCTGCGATGGGTGAATGCGGACGCCTCATGCCGGGCCGCGTCGTCAGCGGCCGCAATTCCACATGGGCCCGATCGGCGTCTGCGTGTAGCACGGGCCGAAGCCGCCGCCATTCCAGCGGCCGCGATAAAAGCCGGGCCAGGCCGGACCGTAATATTGCGGCCCGTGCGTCCGGTAATAATGCTCCGCGCGCTCCCTCTCGATCACCTCCGGCGGGCGGTAGCCCGGCAGGAAGCCGTAGCCGTGCCAGTGGCGGGTGACGTGCCGCTTTTTGGGGGCCTTTTCTGTCTGCTCGGGCGCGGCGATGGCAGCCGACACCAGCAGCAGGCACGCAGCGATGGAGACGAAACGCGACAGCATTTGTGGCATTGAGGACCTTTCGCCGTCAGGGCGTGGCGCGCGAGTTGGCAGCCTTTTTCGTGGTAAAACTGAGACGCGCCTGAGCGACCTCAAAGCCACTAAAAGACGGGACGGGGGAGAAAACAATGCTGCAACGTGTGCTGATCACTGCCGGTGCCTCCGGCATCGGCCGCGAATTTGCGCGCGCCTTCACGGCGAATGGGGCCAAGGTGTTTGTCTGCGATGTCGACGACAAGGCGCTTGCGGCCATCGCCAAAGAGATCCCCGGATTGATCGCGCGCCGCTGTGACATGGCGAGCCGCGCGGAGATCGAACGCATGGTGCCGGAGGCGGTCGCGGCGCTGGGCGGGCTCGACGTGCTGATCAACAATGCGGGCATTGCCGGCCTGACCTTGCCTGTCGCCGACTATCCGCCGGACGATTGGGACAAGGTCATCGCGGTCAATCTCACCGCGATGTTCGACGTGTCGCGGCTGGCCATTCCTCATCTCAAAAAGTCGAAAGCCGGTTGCGTCATAAATATGTCATCGATCGCAGGGCGTTATGGCTTTTCCAACCGCAGTCCGTACGCCGCGACCAAATGGGGCGTGATCGGACTGACCAAGACCTTGGCGATGGAGTTGGGCGAGTGGGGCATTCGCGCCAACGCGATCGCGCCCGGTGCAGTGGAGGGCGAGCGTATCGTGCGGGTATTCCAGGGGCGGGCCCAGATCAGCGGCCGCTCGCTCGAAGAAGTGAAGGCGGATGCGCTCGCGGCATCGTCGATCAAGGCCATGATCGATCCGAAAGACATCGCGCAGCTTGCGGTGTTCCTCGCCTCGGACGCAGCCAAGTCGATCTCCGGCCAGGTGATCCCGATCGACAATGATCGGCAAAAAGCGTAGTCGCCGAGGCACACCGGTTGGTATGGTGGGGTGGGGCGCGTTAGGTTCGGTTTACTTTTTTTGGACGGGGATTTGATCCAATGCCAAGACTCTTGCGTATCACTATGTGTGCGGTGCTGCTGTCGTTCGTTGCGTTTCCCGCGTTCGCACAATATCCGGCGCCGAAGCCGACAAGTCCGGGCGAGATGGCCGCAATCGACAAGGACAAGGCAGAGAAACGCGCGGCTTGCCTGCGCGAAGCGCGCGCGCAGAAGCTAAGTTATTTCAAGCGCCGCCAGTACGTGCGCAACTGCACCAGGCGCTAAATTGGCTTCACACACTTCGCGCTCATGACGTGCAGGCGGCATTGCACACCTGACTGACGATTCCGCAGCGATGAATGGGACCATGATACCACGCGCGCAGTCGCGGACGCGCAATGTTGGGGACATCTGCAATTTCGCCATAAAAAGAACGAGGCAATGCTCTTTTGGTATAAGTCGGCCACCGGCGTCATCACCCGCCGGTGGCCTCATCTTGGGGCCGCCGTCTGTGGACGAGCGGCCCCTTTTTTCGAAGCTGTGACTGATGGCTTCGAAAAACATCATGACGCTAGTGCGCCGTTTGCGGTCCGGCTGTGACGTGAGTCACAAGACACATAATTATTTTTGCGCACGACGAATTGAACCCGCCAAAAAAACGGCGGCGCAATCGGGGGCATGCGCCGTCGAAAGTCAAAGCCGAATGGCGGGTGGGGACGGGGGGACGAACTCCGCCGTTCCGGCTTAAGGGACGTTCCCGAGCATGGGGCTCACCCGAGAACGTCGCGCGATGAAAAAGCGACTGACAGGAACGCACCCCAATAAAACCGCTCTCCACCGTTCGTAAAAAGCAAAGACCCAATGAGCGCCGTCAGCATTGATCTGGCGCAATGGGTCAGCAGACTTGCCACACTTCGTCAGGGATGGATCAGTTGCACGGCGCGGCGCCCGACGATCCAATTGTAGATCGTGCCGAATACCACGCCGATAAGCCATCCCAGAACGACGCTCCAGATCAAACCGTCGATCCAAACTTTGCTGGAGTCGAGCGGCGCATCGGACAACATCGACACCCAGCCGTGCGCGAGGCGCACTGGCAAGAACAAGGCGGCCAGCATGCATAGCGCGAACAGCACGACGAGCGCGGCAGAAAAGCCCCAGCCCAGTCCGCTGATGCTGAGCCGGGAATGTGCATGAGCAGTCGCCATAACGGCCTCCCGATTAAACAATGCCAAGACCAAATGTTATCGAACGCGTATTCCGACGGCGGGGCCTTGATTTGGGTCAAGGGTGCTTGCACCCGGGGTTGAATTGAGCTTGCCTATCGAGGTGGCGGTTCGTGGCGACTTGGGGAACAGGGGAAGATTCAATGACAAAAATGTCCGCGCTGGTTCTCGCCGGATTGCTTGCAGGGATTGCAGCACCGGCATCCGCCCAGATGCGCGATCAGGGCGCCTATGAGATGGTCACCACGCACCAATATGAAAATGCCTCATTCGGCACGAGCACCGGGCGCTACCGCAGATCTCCCGGTCATTGGAATGCGACCAGTAGAGTGATCATTCTCGACAAGCGCAACGGTGCGCTTTGGGCGTGGTCGGAACCGGAACAGACGGTGATGTATCTCGGGCAGATTTTTCCGCTGACCGGTTCGGGCGTGTTCGCCCGCATCATCCAGGTCGAGCCCGATCAGAAAGCGCGCTAACGGTCCATTCATTGTTTTTCGGGTGACGTTGTCGCGGCTGCGACGTAGCTGCGCAGCGCGCTGCCATTAAATTTTGTCTGGTGCGACGCGCTGTCGCAATTTTCGCGGAACTCGACGCTTTAGACGCACTTCCGCGAGCTCTTTAACCTTACTTGGTGATGCTTAACCGCCGGATCTGCTCGCTTCGCGCAGCACCCGCCGTTAGAAGCCCCCATCCACAGAATGGACCACAAGCGGAAAAACCGATCGCTCGGTCGCACCGCTTTTGACTTACGGAGTATCGTGTTGAAAAAAACTACGATCACACTCGGGGCGCTTCTTCTTTCGACCATCGTCGCTGCAACGGCCGATGCGAAGCCACGCCACGCGCATGTTCGCGGGCATAGCCCGGTTGTCTGTGACGAGCGTGGTTGTTCGGACCACGCTGCGCAGGCGGGTGCCGCGACGGCTGCGTTTGCAATGGATGCCAACGGCAATCCCGGACCCACGGTCATCAGTCATCGGCCGGACGGCTGCCCGCATGCCTTCTGCGGTTGCGAAGCATCGCTCTATCTGTTTGGCGCCATCCGCGCTGATCTCAATCTGGCGTCGAACTGGGCGCGCAAATTCCCGCGCACCTCACCGGCGCCCGGCATGGCGGCCGTGCGTAGTCACCATGTGATGGTGCTGGTGAGCCATGTCGACGGCAATAACTGGCTGGTCCATGACGGCAATTCCGGTGGCGGCCTGACCCGCGAACACGTGGTGTCGATCAACGGCTACACCATCGTGAATCCGCGCGGCGCCTGAACGCCGGCGTCTTTCGTTGCCACTTCACAAATTTGCTCGAGTGTAATAGGTGGGCCCTGGCGCTATCGTGCCAGGGCCGCTTTGCGGCTGCGGTTGGCCGCCGAGCAATTTTAAAGAAGTGAGGATTCGATGACCTTTTCCAATCGACTGGCGGTATTCGCCGCTTGCGCGCTGGCTCTTGGCACGATGGCTGCGCCCGCGCTGGCGAAGGATACGGAGCCGTACAATGCGGCGGACGCCGCCCGCAAATATTGCGGCGGCTCCTACAAGCGCTACTGCAAGAACGTGCCGACCGGAGGCATCGAGTCGCTCAATTGCCTGAAAGAGCATGTGAAGCGTTTGCCGCCCGCGTGCCGCAAGGCTGTGCAGGCGCTTTGACGGAAAGACATCAGGCGGCCGAAGCCACCAATCGATCCAGCTCCGCTTTGACGCGCTGAATCACGCTGTCCCAATCGCCGGGCTTGTCCTGCCGGAATAGTCTGGCGGTCGGATACCAGGGGCTATCGGTCCGCTCGAGCAGCCATCGCCAGTCGGTGTCGAAGCGGTTGAGGATCCACACCGGCTTGCCGAGTGCACCGGCCAGATGCGCGGCCGCCGTATCGACGGTGATCACCAGATCCAGATTGTCCATGAAGGCCGCGGTGTCGGAGAAATCGCCGATCGCGCCGGTCAGATCCACGATATCGGGTCCGCTCCAGCGATTGTGCTTGAGCTCGGCGAGCTCGGACTCGCCAGGCTGGCCTTTTTGCAGGCTGTAGAAGGCGACAGCCGGATTTTTCAGCACAGCGAATTTGGCGAGCGGAATATTGCGGCGTTGATTGACCGATACCGGTTGATTGGGGCGGATGCCGCCCGACCACACCAACCCCACGCGCAGTTTTGTTTTCGCGCCGAGCCTGTCCTTCCAGGCCTTTGATTGGTCCGGATCGGCTTTCAGGTACGGGATCGCCGCCGGGATCGTCGCAAGCTCGGTCTTGAAGGCGAGCGGCAGGCTCATCAGCGGACAGTGAAGGTCAAACGCGGGCAGGGGGCGCCCCGTTTCAACGATCTGCGAGACACCGGCGAGCCCTGCGGCGAGACGCGTGAGCTGCGGCGGCACCTCCAGAATAACGCGTGCGCCGCGCTGCGCGACAAGCGGCGCGTAGCGGCAGAATTGGATCGTATCGCCGAGGCCTTGTTCCTCGCTGAGCAGGATGGTCTTGCCGGCAATGTCGGATTCTCCGAGCCACAGCGGCTGCGGAGTGTCGCGCACTGCGATCGGGTTGGCCTTCTTTTTCCGCCACTCATAAAGACGCCAGCCTTCCGCCAGGCGTCCCATCTGCAGCAGGAGAATGCTCTTGTTGAAGAAGGCCTCGGCATAATCCGTCCTAAGTGCGAGCGCGCGGTCATAGCTTGCCAGCGCCGGTTCGCAGCGGTGCAAATAACTCAGGGCATTGCCGCGATTGCTGTAGGCTTCCGCGTAGTCGGGCCGGATCGCGATCGCCAGTTCGTAGCTCGCCGCCGCCTCTTCGGCGCGCCCCAGGTGATAGAGCGCGTTGCCGCGGTTGTTGTAGGCCTCGGCATATTTCGGCGCGAAGCCGATCGCCTTATCGTAGCTCGCAACCGCATCCGCATGACGCGCGAGCGCGTTGAGCGCATTGCCGCGATTGTTGTGCGCCTCGGGGTAATTGGGCCGCAAAGCGATCGCCTGGTCGCAGCTTGCTATGGCTTCCTCGTAACGTTCGAGCGCATTCAGAGCATGGGCGCGGTTATTATGCGCCTCGGCATAGTCGGGCTTGAGCGCGAGGGCTTTGTCGCAGCTTGCCAGCGCCTGCTCGTATTGGTTCAGGGCGTTCAATGCCGCGGCGCGGTTGCCATGCGCATCGGCAAGGTCGGCCTTCAGCGCAATCGCCTTGTCGAAGCTCGCCAGCGCCTCCGCGTGGCGTTGCAAGCGCCGTGAGCGCGGAGCCGAGATTACAATGCGCGGTGGGCACGGCCGGATTGAGCGCAATGGCCTTGCCGATCAGCTCGACCGCTTGCTGCGTCTTGCGGGTCTGGAGTGCGATGACGCCCAGCAGATGCATCGCCTCGAACGATTTCGGATCGCGCTGGAGAACCTCGCGATAAACCAGCTCGGCCTCGGCAAAGCGTCCCTGCTGATGCAAGGTGACGCCTTGGCGGAATTTGTCCTGGAGCGATGGCACTTGGCGGACATTCCAAACGATGCCGCAAGGCTCAGAATTTATAGATGAGTCAGGCCCAGGATGCGGCCGACAAGCCACGTGGCAACGGCCCAGCCCGCACCTGTGAAAAATCCCACGCAAGCCCACACGATAATCAGTTCAACGTTGACTTTTGTCGGCATTGAATTTCCCCCAAGGTAGATGCCTTTGTGCCGCTACTGACCTCACTTTTTCTTCTTCGCCGGCGCCTTTGCCTTCGACACGATCTTCATCTTCGGAGCCTTCGCGCCCTTCGCTCCTTTGGCCGGCTTTGGTGGCGGCGGCGGTGCGTTGAGCGCGGCCTCGCGCTCGGCGGCTTCCTTGGCGAGCCGGAGCGCGCGCAAGCGTTCGGTTTTTATCCGCTCGGCGTTGCCCGCAGCCTTGTATTCCGCCATGGCGGTTGCGCCTTCGCGGGCCTGGGCTTCCTTCTTATGGAACGCGGCTTGTGCGCGTTCCATGTCCTTCGTGTTCTTCGGTGTACTCACGAGCATCCCGTCGTTGACCCGCATGTGTCGCACTTCATGCAGGTACCGTTTCTGACCAGAGTGAAATTGCCGCACTCGCCGCAGGCTTCACCTTCATAGCCCTTGGCGCGGGCTTCCGCGCGCTTCTCGGACGCCGCGTGTTTGGCGTGCACGCGCGCGTCCGTCGTGTTGATCTGCTCGAGCTGCTGCGCCGGCGAGAGCTTGGCTTCCGGCTCGACCTTGAGCGCGGTCGCCGCGCCTGAGAACGCGGTGACGTTCGAGCCGCCCGCCACCACGGCCTGCGTGTCGCTGCTCACCACCGAGAGGCGGTCGGTGCGCGAACGCGTCAGCCCCTTGGAGACGTAATTGTGCGTGGGCTTGCCTTCCTCCACGCCCTTGCCGAGCGCGTCGAAGCCGCCGGCCTCGCTCGGATCGACATGGGCGAGGTCGAAACGCTCCAGATAGGAGACCGCCAGCTCGCGAAACACGTAATCGAGGATCGAGGTGGCGTATTTGATCGAGTCGTTGCCTTGCACCGGGCCTTGCGGCTCGAAGCGGGTGAAGGTGAAGGCGTCGACATATTCCTCGAGCGGCACGCCATATTGCAGGCCGAGCGAGATCGCGATGGCGAAGTTGTTGATGATGGAGCGCAGCGCCGCGCCTTCCTTGTGCATGTCGATGAAGATCTCGCCGAGGCGGCCGTCATCGTATTCGCCGGTGCGCAGATAGACCTTGTGGCCGCCGACCACCGCCTTCTGGGTATAGCCCTTGCGGCGGTCGGGCATGCGCTCGCGCTCGCGCAGCACGGTGATGCGCTCGACGATTTTCTCAACGACCTTCTCGGCAAGCCCGGCGGCGCGCGCCGCGGCGGGACGCTCGATGAAGGCCTCGACCGCGTCGTCTTCGTCCTCTTCATCCGCGATCAGCTGCGAATTGAGCGGCTGGCTGAGCTTGCTGCCATCGCGGTAGAGCGCGTTGGCCTTGAGCGCGAGCTTCCAGGAGAGCAGGTAAGCCGCCTTGCAATCATCGACCGTTGCCTCGTTCGGCATGTTGATGGTCTTGGAAATGGCGCCGCAAATGAAGGGCTGCGCCGCCGCCATCATGCGGATATGGCTATCGACCGAGAGATAGCGTTTTCCAGTGCGGCCGCACGGATTGGCGCAGTCGAACACCGGATAATGCTCGGCCTTGAGATGCGGTGCGCCTTCCACCGTCATGGCACCGCAGACGTGGATGTTGGCGGCCTCGATCTCGCGCTTGCCGAAGCCAATCGCGGCGAGGAGGTCGAAGGAGGGAGAGGCGAGGTCCTCGGCGGAGATGCCGAGCTTGTCGCGGCAGAACTCTTCGCCCAGCGTCCACTTGTTGAAGGCGAACTTGATGTCGAACGCGGTCGGCAGCGCCTTCTCGACTTTCGCGATCGCCTCGTCGGTAAAGCCCTTGGCCTTGAGCGTCGTGTGGTTGATCGCCGGCGCCTGCGCCAGGTTGCCATGGCCGACGGCGTAAGCCTCGATCTCGGCAATGTCGCTTTCCGAATAGCCGAGCGTGCGCAGCGCTTCCGGAACGGCGCGGTTGATGATCTTGAAGTAGCCGCCGCCGGCGAGCTTCTTGAACTTCACCAGCGCGAAGTCGGGCTCGATGCCGGTGGTGTCGCAATCCATCACCAGGCCGATGGTCCCGGTGGGCGCGATCACGGTCGACTGCGCATTGCGGTAGCCGTGCTTCTCGCCGAGTTCGATCGCGCGGTCCCAGGCGGCCTTGGCATGCGCGATCAGCGTCTGATCGGGGCAGGCGGCGTGGTCGAGCGGGACCGGCGGCTGCGACACCTTCTCGTAGCCGGTGCGCTCGTTATAGGCGGCGCGGCGGTGATTGCGCATCACGCGCAACATGTGCTCGCGGTTTTTCTTGTAGCCGGGGAAGGGCCCGAGCTTTTCGGCCATTTCGGCCGAAGTGGCGTAGCAGATGCCGGTCATGATCGCGCTGAGCGCGCCGCAGATGGCGCGGCCGGCATCGGAATCATACGGAATGCCGGAGGTCATCAGCAGGCCGCCGATATTCGCATAGCCGAGGCCGAGCGTGCGGAATTCGAACGAACGTTCTGCGATCTCGCGCGAGGGGAACTGCGCCATCATCACCGAGATTTCCAGCACGACGGTCCATAGCCGCACGGCATGCTCGTAGCTTTCGACCTGGAATTGTCCCGTCTTCTCGTCGCGGAACGTCAGCAGGTTGAGTGAGGCGAGATTGCAGGCCGTGTCGTCGAGGAACATGTATTCCGAGCACGGATTGCTGGCGCGGATTTCGCCGGACGCCGGGCAGGTGTGCCAGTCGTTGACGGTCGTATGGTATTGCAGGCCCGGATCGGCCGAGGCCCAGGCGGCGTAGCCGATCTTCTCCCACAATTCGCGCGCGTCGAGCGTCTTCGCGATCTTGCCGTTCTTGCGATAGGTGAGGTCCCACTTGGCGTCGGATTCGACCGCCTTGAGGAAGCCATCGGTGACGCGCACCGAATTGTTCGAGTTCTGGCCCGCAACGGTGAGATAGGCCTCGCTGTCCCAGTCGGTGTCGTAGGTCGGGAAGTCGATGTCCTTGTAGCCCTGCTTGGCGAACTGGATCACGCGCTTGATGAAATTGTCCGGCACCATGGCGCGGCGCGCGAGCTTGATCTCGCGCTTGAGCGCGGGGTTTTTCTCCGGCGAGAAGC
The DNA here is from genome assembly GCA_963819915.1 of uncultured Alphaproteobacteria bacterium. Classification (GTDB taxonomy): domain Bacteria; phylum Pseudomonadota; class Alphaproteobacteria; order Rhizobiales; family Xanthobacteraceae; genus Pseudolabrys. Next base: position 768,472 of record CAWFXX010000001.1, on the reverse strand, counting down.
AGTCGTCGCCCGAGCCTTCGCAGTTCACGCAGGCCTTGAGCACGGCCTTGAGGTGCTTCTGGTTGATCTTGGAGCCGGTGACGAGCGCCGCCACCTTCTGCTCTTCCATCACCTTCCAGTTGATGTAGGTCTCGATATCCGGATGATCGACGTCGACGATCACCATCTTCGCCGCGCGGCGCGTGGTGCCGCCCGACTTGATCGCGCCCGCGGCGCGGTCGCCGATTTTCAGGAACGACATCAGGCCGGACGACTTGCCGCCGCCGGAAAGCTTCTCGCCTTCGCCGCGCAGCTTGGAGAAATTCGAGCCGGTGCCGGAGCCGTATTTGAACAGGCGCGCCTCGCGCACCCACAAATCCATGATGCCGCCTTCGTTCACCAGGTCGTCGGAGACGGACTGGATGAAGCAGGCGTGCGGCTGCGGATGCTCGTAAGCGGATTTCGAGCGCGTCAGCTTGCTGGTGAATGGGTCGACGTAATAGTGGCCCTGGCCTGGACCGTCGATGCCGTAGGCCCAGTGCAGCCCGGTGTTGAACCATTGCGGCGAATTCGGCGCGCAGATCTGCGCGGCCAGCATGTAGCGCAGCTCGTCGAAGTAGGCCTGCGCGTCCTCTTCAGATTCGAAATAGCCGCCCTTCCAGCCCCAATAGGTCCAGGTGCCGGCGAGACGGTCGAACACCTGCTTGGAGGAATGCTCGCCGATGTAGCGTTCCTTCTCGGGCAGCGCCGCGAGCGCTTCCTCGTCGGCAACCGAGCGCCACAGGAACGAGGGAACGGAATTTTCTTCGACCTTCTTCAGACGGGCGGGGACACCGGCCTTGCGGAAGTATTTTTGCGCCAGCACGTCGGAGGCGACCTGCGACCAGAATTCCGGCACCTCGACATTGTCGAGCTTGAACACCACGGAGCCGTCCGGGTTGCGGATCTCGCTGGTGGTGAGGCGGAACTCGATGCCTGCGTAGGCCGCATCCTGGCTTCCATTGCCGTCCTTGGTGTAGCGCCGTTCAATTCGCATGTGTCTCTAGCCCCAAATTCCGGGCGGTTAACACCGCCCTTTTGTTTCTGGCGGACCTGTCCCGGTCCGCCGCCGTTGCTCTTACTCGTCCGACCCGTCCCACCTCATCTAGGCCCGATGCTCTGATCCGGCACCGGTTCGATCCGGGGTTTTTTACCCCCGGGCACAAGCAAGTCCCTGTCCCAAACGCCATTGTTCTGGCGTGGGTTGAGCTCGCGACTGGAAAGCCGTTCTGAGGGTCCGGAGGGAACCTGAAACTCAACGCCACCGAACACACCAAAGCTAAGTGGACTCTGCCTACGCGTCAACAAGAGATAGAGGTCAAATCTGAATCAAACACTAAATCTTGTGTCCACCCGGTGAACTGCGGGGACAACGGACCGCAAGAACACAGCCAGTATTGGGCCATACCGGCCATCCGAAAAGTTTTTTTCTTGGCCCAATCGCGTAGGTTTTTATGCCTCCGGCCATGACAGAAAAATGACGGAAAAATGGGACTTCCGTGCGGGTCGCCGGCAAAATCGGCGATGTGTCCGATAGGGGACAAAGGCGGGAAAAATCAGCGGAACGCCGGTCCGGAGTTTCTGATTCTCGAAATGAGGTCAGTATCTTACGCGGGTCGCGCCGCGTGAAGTTGCGTGCGAAAGCGATACCCACGCCTGTGAATTGAAATTTGGCGGGGCGGGGCGGTCACCGCGTCGGCCATTGCGCAGAAGGACTCCTGTGAAGGCTACCGCACGAAGCCATCGCTGGGTGGCAACGAAAAAAGGCGGACCCGAATGGTGTCCGCCTTTTTTACCGGCACTGTCATCTCGAATTTCAGCACGAGCGAGCCAAATCTTGAGCGACTTGGGTCCGGCGCTGATGAATTCCTGGGCACCATAGCCGCAGCCTGCTGTCCCGGCGCAACATGCACTGCAACATAGCCCGATCGGTTAGGACGACCGCCGTCCAGCGCGCTTGCGCGTCGCCTTCGGCCGCGTCGAGGCTGGGGACGACTCATCTGCGGCGTGCGCTCCGCGGGATCATCGCACGAACTGCGATGCGACGATCAGCCCAAATCGTGCGAACGCGACTCCACCACAGCAGCCCACCGAAATGTGGACCCCGACTGTCCGGTCTAAAACTGGACCGATCGAGTATTACAACAACCCGCATGATCACATCGTGATCGGCTCAAATAAGGATGGAACTCCTATTTACAACAAGACTTCCGGCGAGCATACAAATTTTCTTGCGAGTCAATAAAGATGGTTCTGTTGACCGGATACAACAGATGCAGGTCGGAGATGGTCCATTGCAGTCCACAATATTGAATCACACGCCACCGAGACCGCCGAAACGTGCGGAACTGTGTGGCGGCTCATTCTTCGGGGTGTGCTGGTGAGGTTATTCGCGCAGGGCGCCGGGTTGCCGGCGCCCGCGTAAACGCAGCGCTCAACCGCGGCGAGCGCTCCGTCTTTTTGCCGCCGTTTTCCTGGACGCGCCGCCTTTTGCGTTATCGTCTTTGTCCCGTCAAAGCTGATCTGGCGCGAGCGCGGCAGTGCTTCCGGATGCTCTTTCTGCAGGAAGTCGATGAGTTTCTCGCGCACCTCGCAGCGCAAGTCGAAAGTGGTGCCGGCCGAACGCGCGCTCATCAGGCAGCGCAGCTCCATGGTGGCTTCCTTGGAATCCGTCACCTGCAAGGCGGCAACATTGCCATCCCATTTATTCGACTGTTTGAGGATGTCGTTGAACTTCGCGCGGATCAGGTCGACCGGCGCGCTGTAGTCCACGTAAAGCATGACCGTGCCGATCAGGGCCGAGCCCTCGCGCGTCCAGTTCTGGAACGGCTTTTCGATGAAATACGTGAGCGGGACGATCATGCGCCGCCAGTCCCACAGCTTCACGACCACGTAGGTCGAGGTAATTTCCTCGATCGTGCCGTGCTCGTTTTCCACGGTCACCGCGTCATAAAGGCGGATCGGCTGCGTCATGGCGAGCTGAACGCCGGCAAACAGGTTGCTCAACACAGGCCGCGCAGCGAGACCTGCGACGATGCCGGCGACGCCCGCGGATGCAAACAGGCTGATGCCGTATTGGCGCACGGCGGGAAATGTCATCAGCGCGGCGCTCAGCGTGATGATCGCGAGCAGCACGTCGATCGTGCGCTGAAGAACTCGAACTTGCGTGTTATGTTTGCGCGCCAGCAGATTATCGTCGACATCGAGACGGAAGCGCCGCAGGTAGAGATCGGCGGCAATGTGCAGCGCGATGATCGCGGCCCAGCCGATCAGCCCGATCACCGCCACCGCCAGCAGGCGCGCAAGCAATTCGGCCGCGTCAGGACGCAGTGGTGCGACCGGAATGGCGATGATCATCGCAAGGATCAGCAGCGCCAGCCGCGAGAGCCCGCGCGTCTGCGTGAAGGTCGAAAAGACGTACGGATAGCGGCCGGCAAGCGTGCTGCGCACCAGCTTGCGCGCCCACCGGTGCAGCGCGAGTGCAACGAGCACCGCGATTGCGAGGATCAGCAGCGCAACCACAGGGTCAGGCAGCCAGTCGAGGAGATCCTTGATCCAGGTCAGCGCGGCTCTGAGGGATTCCATGTGACCATGATGTGTTGAGGGGAAGAGGAGCGATTATATCGCCGCTGATTCCGGATGAAATCTTGCGCGGCTGGACAAGGTCCCGGTGAGGTGGCAAAACGCCTGCAATCCAATCGTTTTCAATGCGCGGCGGCAATGAAAAGTTTCCTTCTCAAAGTCTTCACCTGGTGGAATTCGCAGACCTTCGGCACCCAGCTCTGGACCTGGTTGTATGGCGAACCGGTCGGAGAGGACGAATTCGGCAATCGCTATTACCGCACCATCGGCGGCAAAATCGACAAGACGCTCGGCTTTGAGCGGCGCTGGGTCATCTACAACGGTTACGCGGAAGCATCGTCGGTACCGCCGTCATGGCACGGCTGGCTTCACCACACCGTTGACACGCCGCCGACACAGGAAAGCTACCAGGCGCGTCCGTGGCAAAAACCGCACCGGCCGAACATGACCGGGACGCCCGGGGCGTTGCGTCCGCCGGGCTCGACGCTTGCGTCCGGCCGCCGGCCCAAGGCAACCGGTGACTACAAGGCCTGGAGCCCCGACAGCAGGGGCTAAAGTCGTTGGTTTGAGGTGGCCGGGAGCCGCCCTTCCAACGCCGTATTCCCCGTGTTAACCGGGCATTGCTATCGGCGTCAGGCGAATCCACGCCGGCCAGGCGCAAAAAGCCGGATTTTAATGGCGCGTTGCATCCGTTCAGTCGCGTTCCTTGCGGTCGCCGCGCTGCTCGTGGCGAGCCCTGCGGCCGCGCAGTTTGGCTCGATCTTCGGCGACGGTCCGCCGCGCCCGCCGGCTGACGTGCCCAACGCACCGCAATCGCGACGACCGCCCGATCAGCCGCCATATTATCCGGGCCGCGCCGACAGTCCGCCGCAGCAACCACTGCCGGCGCCGATGAGCCTGCCGCCGTCAAACCGGCCAGGCGGCGGAACGATCCAGTCACAGCCGCTGGCGCCACCACCGGGCGCGCAGTCGGCGCCGCCTCCGCAGCAAAGTGCCGCGCCGCCGCCGGCGGCGCTGCCACCCGGCCCCGGTTCGCCACGCAATGCTCCGCAACAAGCCAACACCGCGCCACAGCCGAACGATGAAGTCGTAGTCGCGCCGCCACCGCAGCGCATCGCCAATCCGACCGCAGTGTTTTCTGGTCTCGACAAGATTACCGGCCGGATCATTTCCTTCGACGTTGCGGTCAACGAGACGGTGCAGTTCGGTGCGCTGCAAGTGACGCCGCGTGTCTGCTATTCACGCCCGCCGACCGAGACGCCCAACACCGATGCCTTTGTCGAAGTCGATGAAGTGACGCTGCAAGGCGAGATCAAGCGCATCTTCAGCGGCTGGATGTTTGCCGCGAGCCCGGGGCTGCACGCCGTCGAGCATCCGATCTACGACGTGTGGGTCACGGATTGCAAAGGCGGGAAGAACCCGAATGTAGCCGAAGTGCCGCCTGATGTAGCGCCCAAGCCGCCCGCGCGCGCCCCGCAACCACCGCCGACACAACGGCGGCAACCGCCGCCGCCACCGCGCGGACAACCGCCGGGCTTACTGCCGCCGCCAAGGTAATTTCCCGGTCATTCTGCACGCGTGTCGCTCTCAACTGTCGTCCCCGCCTTCGCGGGGATGACAAAACAGGGACAGAGCAGCGACGAAAGCGCTAGGCCCCGCCCTGAATGATCGCCAGCGCTTCGCTGCCCGCGATGGGACGGTCCAGCGGTAGCGCGGCGAAATCACCTTCGCCGACCAGAGCCTCCTCCAGCATGCGATGATAGCGCCGCTTGGGCACCTCGACCGCGCCGAAGGTCGTGAGGTGTCCGGTGACGTATTGTGTGTCGAGCAGACGATAGCCGCCGGCCTTAAGCCGCGCGACCAGGTGCACCAGCGCGATCTTGGACGCGTCGCGTGCGCGATGAAACATGCTCTCGCCGAAAAACGCGCGGCCGAGCGAGACACCGTAGAGGCCGCCGACAAGTTCGTCGGCGTCATAGACTTCGACAGTGTGGCAATGGCCGCGCTCATAAAGCGCCCGGTAGATGCGCCGGATGCGCGTGTTGATCCACGTGCGGGCGCGGTCCTGTTTAGGTTCCGCGCAGCCCTCGATCACGGCATCGAAGGCGCGATCGACCCGGACTGTCCATGACGTCGTGCGCGCTGTGCGCGCGAGCCGCGCCGGTACGTGAAAGTCCTCCAGGGGAATGATCCCCCGCATGTCCGGCTCGATCCAGTAGAGCGCCGGATCGTCGGCGCTTTCCGCCATCGGAAAGATGCCGCAGGCATAGGCCTTGAGCAGCACTTCCGGCGTGATCTCGATGAACGTGTTTTCGCGGTTTGCCATCGCGCGCTCGCGCCATCAATGACCAAAACTTAGGCCGATGCTCCCGGTTTGAGGAGCGTGGAACGGCCGCGTCAGCCGTTTGTTAACCCTTTGGATACCATAATTGCAGCAAATTTCTGAAGGCGTGGTGGCCCCTGACGTTGGTTTGCAGGGGACAACGGCGGAACGGGGAGAAGGATGCATGGACGAGACCATGACGCCGATTTCGGTTTTGCTGGTCGAAGATGAAGTGCTGATCAGCAATCTCGTCGCCGATTGCCTGACGGCATCCGGATTTGCTGTCCACGAAGTGACTACCGCCGATGAGGCGCTGCGCTACATCGATTCCGGCGCGAACATCGATGTCTTGTTCACCGACGTTAATTTGCCCGGCAGCATGGATGGCGCCGAGCTGGCGACGCGCGCGCGCGAACGCCGCCCGGAAATGCCGATCGTCTACGCCTCGGGCCGTTTCAAGTTGTCCGACATTGCCCCGCTGGTGCCGCGCTCATTGTTCATGTCCAAGCCCTACGATCCGGCCGACGTCTGTGCGCTGCTGACAAGGCTCACCGCGGCAGGACCGCGCGCTTAAGGCTCGGCGCTCAGGGTTCCATGCCACCGCGGGCGAGGAACTGCTCCAGCCAGTGGATGTGGTAGTTACCATCAATAATGTCCTTTTCGCGCACCAGCGCGCGGAACAACGGCAGCGTCGTCTCGATGCCGTCAACCACCACTTCATCGAGCGCGCGTTTAAGCCGCATCAGGCATTCGGTGCGGGTCTTGCCGTGCACGATCAGCTTGCCGACAAGAGAATCGTAATAAGGCGGTATCGTGTAGCCCTGATACACGGCGCTATCGATGCGCACGCCGAGGCCGCCGGGCGGGTGATAGTGCAGGATCTTGCCGGGCGAGGGCCGGAAGGACACGGGGTTCTCGGCGTTGATGCGGCACTCGATGGCGTGGCCGTGGAAACGCACGTCGGATTGCTTGAGTGAAAGCTCCGCGCCGGCGGCAACGCGGATCTGCTCGAAGATCAGGTCAATGTCGGTGATCATCTCGGTCACCGGATGCTCGACCTGAATGCGCGTGTTCATCTCGATGAAATAGAATTTGCCATCTTCGTACAGGAATTCGACGGTGCCGACGCCGAGATAGGAAATCTCGCGCATCGCTTTGGCCACCGTCTCGCCAATAGCGTCGCGCGCGGCCGCGTTAAGGGCAGGCGAGGGGCTTTCCTCGAGCACCTTCTGGTGGCGGCGTTGCAATGAGCAGTCGCGTTCCCCGAGATGAATGGCGTGGCCCTTGCCGTCGCCGAGCACCTGGATTTCGATATGGCGCGGGCGTTCCAGGTATTTCTCGATATAGACGGCGTCGTCGCCAAAGGCCGCCTTGGCTTCCGCGCGCGCCGTCGATAGTGCGGTCGAAAGTTCGCCGGCGGAGCGCGCGACTTTCATGCCGCGCCCGCCGCCGCCCGCTGCCGCCTTGATCAGCACCGGATAGCCGATGTTATCGGCAATCTTGGTTGCCTCTGCGTCGGATGTGACGCCGCCTTCGGACCCCGGCACGACCGGAATTCCGAGTTTCTTGGCGGTGCGTTTGGCTTCGATCTTGTCGCCCATCAGGCGGATGTGTTCGGCCTTCGGACCGATGAATTGCACGCCGTGCTCGGCAAGAATTTCGGCAAAGCGCGCGTTTTCCGACAAAAAGCCGTAGCCCGGATGTACCGCGTCGGCGCCGGTGATCTCACACGCGGACAGAATGGCAGGAATGTTGAGGTAGCTGTCCTTCGCGGCGGGTGGGCCGATGCACACGCTCTCGTCGGCAAAGCGCACGTGCATGGCGTCCGCATCGGCAGTCGAATGGATCGCGACGGTCGGAATGCCGAGTTCCTTGCACGCGCGCAGCACGCGCAAGGCAATTTCACCGCGATTGGCGATCAGGATTTTATCGAACATGGGCTGATCTCCCTCTCCCCGCGTGCGGGGAGAGGGTCGGGGTGAGGGGGCGTCGCTGCGTTACGTCACTATCGATGCGCCCCCTCACCCGACTTCCTCGTTTTACTCGGAAGTCGACCTCTCCCCGCACGCGGGGAGAGGTGAAGAGCGCGCGCTTAGCGGTGCGTGGCATCACTCAATAATCACCAGCGGCTCGCCGAACTCGACCGGCTGGCCGTCTTCAAACAGGATCTGGACCACGGTGCCGGCGCGCGGGGCCGGAATCTGGTTCATGGTTTTCATGGCCTCGATGATCAGCAACGTGTCGCCGGCTTTGACCTTGCTGCCGATATCGATGAAGGGCTTGGCGCCAGGTTCCGGCGCGCCGTAAGCGGTGCCAACCATCGGCGAGATCACAACGCCGGGGTGCTTGGACAAATCAAGCGGCACGGCGGCGGCTTCGACGGACGATTTCGGCGCCACTTCCACCCGCACGGCCGCAGGCGCAGCCGCGGCGGCCGCGGCGCGCGCAACGCGCACGCGTTTGCCATCCTGCTCGATTTCAATCTCGGTCAGTCCGGTTTCATCAAGAAGCCTGGTCAGCTCCTCGATCAGCTCGCGGTCGACAATGCTCTTGGTGGGCTTTGCCATTTTGTGGCGCTCAATCTTTTGCCTTGGCGCCAGTCAGGCCGGCGAGCCCGGTGATCGCCAGCGCATAACCGTCAATGCCGAAGCCGGCGATAACCGCCTTCGCGGCCTTCGAAACATATGAATTGTGCCGGAAGGCTTCGCGCTGATGGATATTGGTCATATGAATTTCGACCGTCGGTACCGTCGCCTGCACAGCGAGCAGTGCATCCATGATGGCAATCGACGTGGTGGTGTAACCGGCGGGGTTCAGGATAATGCCGGCCGCCTTCTTGGCGTGAGCTTCCTGAATAAAATCGACGAGTTCGCCTTCCTTGTTAGATTGGCGACAGACGACATCGAGCCCAAAACGTGCGGCGGTGTCGCGGCAAAGCTTTTCCACGTCGGCCAGGGTCGCGTGACCGTATTTTTCCGGCTCGCGCGTGCCGAGCAGGTTCATATTAGGTCCATTGAGGACGTAAATTGTCTTTGCCATGGATCCCCGTCCGGAGCGCGCCTGTGAGCGCGTGGAACTGCCGCGCTTTATAGGTGGCCGCGGCGTTTAGGGGAAGCCCGGATCGTATTCAGATTCAGGATTTGGCGGCGCCCAGAGCCTGTGTTTCGGCCGCTGCCCAATCAATCACCTCCTTGAGCGCCGTTAACCTTCTGCGGCCGGCCTCGCGGGCCTTGCCGAAGATTTCGATCTGCCGGTCGGCGCTGGTGCCCTGTGCGGCGATGGTGTGGAGATGTCTGATCTCCCCCGCACAGTCGAGCGTCTCGATGTCTTCGGCGATGAAATCGATCACCTGGTCGAGCCACTGCACGAGCGTGAGCGGCGAACGCGAGAACGGCTCGACAAAGGTTGCGGCAATGCCGTAGCGCTGGGCATGCCATTTGTTTTCCTGCGTGATGGCGCGGCCGACGCGATCGAAACCCGCGTTAAGCGCGCGATCGCGGTCGAGCGCGCGCACCAGACAGCGGAACAGCGCGGCGACGGCCACGGCATCGTCGACGCGCGTGCAACTGTCGGCGACGCGCAGTTCGATGGTCGGATTGTTGAGCGAAGGCCGCACCGCCCACCAGATATAACTCGCATCCGGAATGATTTTCGCCCATGTCAGCGCGGCGACGAATTCGCGGTAGTCGTCATTGGTGCGAAAGAGCTCCGGCAGGCCGGTGCGCGGCAGCTCGTCGTAGGCGGCAAGCCGGTAGCCGACGAGACCGGTCAGGTGGCCTTGCCAGAACGGCGACGATGTCGACAGCGCGAGTAGCAGCGGAAGAAATGGCGTCAGCCGCATGATCAAGTTGATGCGCGTGTCGATGTCCGGCACCGCGACATGCACGTGCATTCCGCACAACATGTTGCGATAGCCGATCATCTGGAGGTCATCCATGATGGGGCCGTAACGCGCCTTGCGGGTCACCATTTGCTCCGGCCAGTAGGCGAGTGGAAATGTGCCCATGGCTGCGAGACCGAGCTTATGCTCGGCGGCGGCCAGCGCGAGCGTGCTGCGATAGTGCGCGAGGTGCGCACGCGCTTCCTTCATGCTGGCGCAAGGCGGCGTCGCAACCTCCAACTGCGATTGCAGCATTTCGGTCATCACGCGGTTGCCGAGCGCCTTTTGCGCGCGCGCGAGGAACGTCTTGTTCGCGCGGCGCACCGCGTGGCGCGTCTTCGCGTCGAACACGAAGTATTCCTCTTCCATGCCCAGCGTATACATGCGCGCAACAACCGCTGGAGCGGTCCCCGGTTCCCTTGCAATGCTGCAAGCGCTCAGCGAAACGCGGCGCGTCGATCGACGGCCGCGGCGAAAAGGCAGGCGGCTCCGACTATTAAGGGATTATTTTACAGTTTGCTATGGAATTTGAGCGCACGCCGCGCGCGCACCCCTTGCGCAGAATGTGACGAATCGCCCCCAATACCGTTCGTGAAATGGTTTTCCTCAATTCATATACCGTGCGCGGAATGTCATTGGACCGCTCCGAAAACCTGATCGCAAAAATCGCCTTCGGGATTTTGCTCGTCGTCTCGTTCAGCCCGCTGCTGTTCGTGGCGATCCCGGCCATGGTCGATTATCCCAACCATCTCGCGCGCATGTACATCCTCGCGAGCGCGGGAACGCCCGCAGCCAATCCGTTTTATCAGACGGCGTGGGCGCTCTACCCGAATTTGGCGATGGACCTGTTGATCCCGCAAATCGCGCAGGTGACCGGCGTCGAAAATGCGACCCGGCTTTTTCTGCTGTTGAGCGAGATCGTGCTCGTGAGCGGTACGATGGCAATTGAGCGGGTGGTGAAAGGGCGCATCCAGCTCTCCGCCGCCGTGGCGCTGATGTTTCTCTACGCCTTGCCGTTTACCTGGGGGTTTTTGAATTTTGAATTCGGGCTTGGCGTGGCGCTGTGGGGCATCGCCTTTGGTATTTTGGTGTTCGAGCGGTCATGGGCGAGCCGCCTCGCCGTCAATACGATCTTTGTTGGCGTGCTGTTTGCGTCGCATTTTTTTGCGTTGGGCGTCTACGGTTTGACCCTCGGCATCCTCGAGCTGTGGCGCGCCTGGGAGAAGAAAGCGCCTTACGGCGAAACAGCGATGCGCCTGGTCATACTGGCCATACCCGCGGCGATCCTGCTCGTCGTCATGAAGCTGACCGGCGGCGCGGTCGGGGGCGGAGAAAATGACTGGCATTTCCAGTTCAAGGCGCTGTGGCCCTACATAATCATGAACGGCTACAGCACGGTGGTGTCGGCGGTGACGACCGTTCTGTTGATCGGTTTCCTCTACGTCGCCGGTAAACGTGGCCTGCTCAAGATTCAGCCGGAGGGCCTATGCCTGGCCTCCGGATTTTTTGCGCTTTATCTTGCGATCCCGTCGCAGCTTCTCGGCACGGCCTTTGTCGATCTGCGGATGATCGTCGCAGGCGCGCTGATCGTGCCCGCTTATTGTTCACTGTCGTTGCCAAGCCGGCAGTGGAAGCTCGCGGCATTTGCGTGCGTTCTCGCCGTGACGCTTCCGAATCTGGCGGTCGTTTACAAGGTCTGGCTGTCATACCGCGCGGACTATGCGGACATGATCAAGTCCTTCGACAAGCTCAAAAAGGGTTCGCGCGTCCTGGTCGGCGGCAGCCGGGTGGGTGACGATCCCCCGCTCGACGACCTGACGACATATCCCATCAGCCACGGACCGACGCTGGCCGTCCACTACGCCGATGCTTTCGTGACCGATCTCTTTACCTCAGCAGGCAAGCAGCCGATCCGGCCGCGTCCGGCCTTCGAACGTCTTGATGATGGCGCGGCGGGGCCGGTGCCGCTCTTTATCCTGACGGCGATCGCGGCGGGAAAGACGTCCGACGCGCTGCCGGTCTACCTGCGATCCTGGCCGCGCGACTTCGACTATCTCTATCTGCTCGGGCCACATGTCGACAATCCGCTGCCCAATCTCCTGGACGAGCTCACCGTCTCGCGGCGTTTCGTGCTCTATAAAATTCGCCGCGCCCCTTAGGGACGCGGCGAAATCAGGTTTCGAATTTAATCGAGAATTAGAAGTCTAGCAACTCGGCTTGCCGCAACGCGAGTTGTTGACCTTTTCCTTGAGCGCGTCGAGGCCGACGGCACCGACGACGACATCGTCGCCGATCACGTAGCTCGGCGTTCCGTTGAGACCGAGCGCTTCGGCGAGCTTGAAGCTTTCTTCGAGCGTGGCCTTCACTTCGGGGCTTTCCATGTCCTTGTCGAGCCGGCCCATGTCGAGGCCGATATCCTTGGCCACTGCGAGCGCATGCGCCTTGTCGGCCTGGCCGCGACCGCCTAGCAGCTTCTGGTGGAATTCGAGATATTTCTTGCCGGTCTTGTCCTGCATGCGCACGGCAACCGCAACGCGGGCGGCTTCAACCGAACCGGGGCCCAGCACCGGGAATTCCTTGAGCACCACCTTGAGCTTCGGATCGTTCTTCAGGAGCGTGAGCATGTCGTCCATGGCGCGCTTGCAGTAGCCGCAGTTGTAATCAAAGAATTCGACAAAGGTGACGTTGCCGGACGGATTGCCGAGCACGACCTGGCGCGGCGAGCTGAACAAAGCCTGCGAGTATTGCTTGACCGCGGCCTTGTGCTTTTCGGATTCAGCCGCGCTCTGGCGCTTTTCGAGCTCGGTCATCGCCTCCTGGAGCACTTCAGGATGCGCAACAAGATATTCGCGCACGATGCGCTCGATCTCGCCGCGCTGCGGGCCGGAGAATTCGTCGGCGCGTGAGAGTTGCGGCGCGACGAGTGCCAGCAACGCCACACTGGCGGCAGTCAGGAAGCGCGGAAACGACATCATGGGTTTGGTCCTTGTGACTAGTGAATACCGGCGTTCGAGCTTGGGGTCTTGACGTTGACGATGTCGTCGGCGCGCACCCAGGCGGGCGAGCCGATGGGTAGCCTGGTCTTGGCGCGTGTTGCAAGCTGGCGCGCGGTCTTGATGTCGCCGCGCGTAAAGGCGGCTTGCGCCGATGCGAGGTCAGCATTGGCAAGATCGCCCTTGCGGCCGTAGGCCATGGCGAGCTGCGCGTAGGCCTCCGGCGCTTCTGGTTCGCGCGAGATCGCCGTACGCAGCAGGCCCACCGCTTCTTCTGCGAGCTTCGGATCGTTGGTGGCGTTAAGCGCCTGCGCGAGCAGAATTTCGATCAAGGGCGTGCCATGCGAGAGTTCGACGGCCCTGCGCAGCGGTCCGACCGCTTCGGCCGGTTTGCCGCCCTCGACCAATGCCTGGCCTTTGAGTTCGTAGAAATAAGGATTGTTGGGCTCCACCTGGATCAAGCCGTCGATCTGCACGAGTGCCTGGCGCAAGTCGCCGTGACGGTAGGTCGAAATGGCGCGGGCATAGCGCGCGGGCAGGCTGTGGTCGCCGGGCGGATACCGATTCGCGACCGACTCCGGCCGCTCCAGGAAGCCGGAAAGCTTGGCGCGCATCAGATCGTGCCGTAACTGCAGCTCGGGCGAGTCCTTGCGGTCCCAATAGGGGCTCGACCGCGCGAGGGTCTCGAGCGCAGCAACACGGTCAGCCGGCATCGGATGGCTTTGCATATAGGGATCGATGTAGCGGGAATTGAACAATACTTCGTTGCTCAGACGCTTGAACAGATCGACCATACCGCGCGGCGATTGGCCTGTGGCATTAAGAAATTTCACACCGGCGTGATCGGCCTGGTCTTCTTGCGTCCGCACATAAGCCAGCAACGACCGCATGATCGCTGATTGCGGCGCCATGATCGCGGCCATGCCGACATCACCGCCGGCGCCACTGCGCGCACCGGCAACTGCGGCGCCGATGCCGGCCATCAGCGCGACGATCGAAGCCGTTTGCGCCGACGCAAGTTGTTCGCGCAGCCGCTGAAGGTGCCCGCCCGCAAGATGCCCGGTTTCGTGCGCGAACACCCCGATGATTTCGTTCGGGGTCTTGGCGTCGAACAGCGCGCCTGCGTTCACGAAAATGTGGCGGCCATCCATGACGAAGGCATTGAACGAACGGTCGCCGAGAACCACGACCCGCACATTCTGTTTGGCAAGCCCGGCGGCGCGCAGGATCGGCGTGGCGTAATCGCGCAGCAGCTGTTCGATTTCGGCGTCGCGAACGACCGGCATGCCGCGCGTTGCGCTGTCTTGCGCGCGCGCAGGAATGGCTGACGGCCCGGCGGCGGCGCCGACGGCGATGGCTGTCAGCAATGCGATTGCCCGGGCTGCTGGCGCCCCGCGCCGCGTCCTGATAGGTGTGCCGCTCAAGAACATGCGAGTTTCGCCCCCAAAATGGGCGTGTAACCACCGGTTTGGCGTGAAACTAGTGACGCCCCATGGGGCGGTCAACGCGGCACGCCATCACGACTGGGTCATGAATGTGCCGTTCGCAAACAATCCGGCGAATACGGCAGGAGCGGGGCAGGGAGTTGAGGCCCAATGGGCCGGAAATGATGCTTGAGGCGGCAAAACAGCTCTTGAGGCCATCCAAACGCAGCGATGTTCCGCCGTTCATTGTTATGGACGTGATGGCGGCGGCGGCGCAGCGCGAGGCGCTGGGCGCCCGCGTCATCCATATGGAAGTCGGCCAGCCGGCCGCACCCGCGCCGTCCACGGCGATCAAGGCCGCGCAGGCCGCGCTCGCGCATGGGCGGATCGGGTACACCGAGACGCTCGGCATCCCGACGCTGCGGGCGCGGATCGCGCGCCATTACAAGGATACTTATGACCTTGTTCTCGATCCTGCACGCGTGGTGGTGACAACGGGGTCTTCCGGCGGGTTCGTGCTTGCATTCCTGTCATTGTTTGAGCCGGGCGACCGCGTTGCGCTCGCTAATCCCGGCTATCCGCCTTATCGGCACATCCTGTCCGCACTTGGGTGCGAACCGGTTCTCATCCAGACATCGGAGGACACGCGCTGGGCGCTGTCGGCGAAATCGCTGATCGCGGAACACCGGCGCAAGCCGTTGCAAGGCGTGGTGGTTGCAAGCCCCGCCAATCCGACCGGCACCATGATGGATGCGGACGCACTTTCGCGGCTGATTGCGGTTGCCGAAGCCGAGGGCATCCGCGTGATCTCGGACGAGATCTATCATGGGCTCGACTATGCCGTCGCGGCGGAGACGGCGGCGAACTTGTCCGAACGGACGGTCGTGATGAACTCGTTTTCGAAGTACTTCTGCATGACCGGCTGGCGGGTCGGCTGGATGGTTGTTCCGGACAGTCTCGTTCGGTCAGTCGAGCGCTTGCAGGGCAATCTGGCGATTTCGGTGCCGACACTGGCGCAATTCGCGGCGCAAGCGGCTTTCGACGGCCGTGAAGAAATGGAAGCGGTCAAGCATAGTTACGAAGAAAACCGTCGCATCCTGACCGAAGGCTTGCCGAAAGCGGGCATCGACAAATTCCTGCCGGTGGACGGAGCGTTTTATCTTTATGCAAACATCGCTCGTTTTTCCGACGACAGCTTGGATTTTGCAAAGCGCATGTTGAACGAGGCAGGTGTTGCGGCCACGCCCGGAATCGATTTCGACCCGATCGACGGCAAACACTTCCTGCGCTTCTGCTACGCGGGTTCGGCGGCGGACATGCGCGAAGCCGTCGAGCGGATCGGCAATTGGCTTGCGGACAAACGCTAAAACTCGACGTCGAGTTCGACCATCTCGTCCGGTTCGGCCTTCGCTTCCGCGACCCATTCGCGCATCGATGGCATCGCCATGATCGTTGCGCAGTAGGCAGCGCAATCGCTGTCGAGCTTCACGTCGTAACTGAGGAAGCGAGTGACGACCGGCGCAAACATCGCGTCCGCCATGCAGGGGGCCGCGCCAAAAAGGAATGGCCCTTTGTCGGTTGCAAGGCATTCACGCCAGATGCTGACGATGCGTTCGATATCGGCCTGGGCACCGGCCCAGACCTTGAACCCGGGATGATGTGCCTTGAGGTTCATCGGCAGCGCCGAACGCAAATTGGAAAACCCCGAATGCATCTCGCCGGAAATCGACCGGCAGCGCGCGCGTGCGGCGAGCGTCTTAGGGAGCAGGCCGGCCGCCGGCATGATCTCGTTGAGATATTCGGCGATCGCAAGTGTGTCCCAGACCTTGATGGCGTTATGAGTGAGGCAGGGCACCAGGAAAGATGGCGACAGCAGCAGCAGTTCGGCGCGGGTTGAGGGATCGTCACTAGCGACCGACTGCTCCGCGAAATCGAGACCGGCCATCTTGCAGAGGAGCCAGCCGCGGAGCGACCACGAGCCGTAATTCTTGCTGGCGATCGTGAGGGTAGCCTTGGCCATGGGGCGCAAACGTCCCTTGTTCATCACGGCCCGGCATTTGCCAGCATAGACGAAAGCATTGCTCTTTCAATACCTTCCCGTAGTGCAAAATTATCGTGCAGCCGGATTGTCCCCAATTTACCGGTACTGTCTGGACACCCGCGAATTTTATCTCGCAGTGCAACATAAAATGCTCTAGCCTTTCTGGGCGGTTCGCCGGGACCGCCAGGGACTGGATGCTTTATCAGGCCTATCAGGCCCACACCGACATCATGGTGCCGGTGCGTCGGCTGGCCGACCTGGCCGCCAGATCGGTGGGGGCGCGACTTAATGGCTCGGCGCGCCCGACCGTCCTGAGCAATTTGACTGCGGCCTACGAACTGATTTCCCGCGCCGGCCTCACGCATGAGCGCCCGCCTTATGGGATCGACAGCGTCACGGTCGGCGACCATGAGGTGCCGGTGACGGAAGAAGCGGCCGATGTGACTCCGTTCGGCACGCTGCTGCATTTTCGAAAAGATGTCGTACTGGCGCAACCGCGTGTGCTGTTGATCGCCCCGCTGTCGGGACATTTCGCAACGCTGCTGCGGGCCACGGTACGCACGATGCTGCCCGAGCACGATGTGTTCATTACTGACTGGCACAACGCGCGCGACGTCGCACCCGAGCATGGCCGCTTCGGCTTCGACGACTATGTCAGCCACCTGATCCGCTTCGTCGAAGCAATCGGTCCCGGCGCGCACATCGTGGCGGTTTGTCAGCCCTGCGTCGCCGCGCTGGTGGCCGCGAGCGTGATGGCGCAAAGCGACAATCCGGCGCAACCGCGGTCAATGACCTTGATGGCGGGGCCGATCGACACACGCGTCAACCCGACCAAGGTCAACGATCTCGCGAAATCGAAATCCATCGACTGGTTCGAGCGGCATCTAATCGCGCGCGTGCCTTACCGCTATGGCGGCGGCGGCCGGAACGTCTATCCGGGCTTTGTTCAGCTCGCGGCCTTCATGAGCATGAATATCGATCGGCATCTGAAGGCTCATCATGAACTTTATGAAAACCTGGCAAATGGCGAGGTGGAGAAAGCCGCGCGGACCAAGGCGTTTTACGACGAGTATTTCGCGGTGCTTGATCTGACCGCCGAGTTCTACCTGGAAACGGTGCAGCTGGTGTTCCAGGAGCACGCGCTGCCGCTCGGCGGCCTAACCTATCAAAATCAAAAGGTCGAGCCGCGGGCGATCAGGCGGACTGCGTTGTTCACGGTGGAAGGCGAAAAGGACGACATTTGCGCGGTCGGCCAGACGCTCGCCGCGCATGACCTGTGTTCGTCATTGCGGCCGTATCGCAAGCGCCACCATATGCAGGCCGGTGTCGGACACTACGGCGTTTTTTCCGGACGCACCTGGCAAAACCAGATCTATCCGATGGTGAGGAACCTCATATTGCAGAGCGATTGACCCGCTAGCGCTTGAACGCGCCGAGAATGGTACGGATCCGCTCACTATTGATCGTTTCCGACGGCGTCGTGTCGCGTTCCAGCCGCGCATCGCAGTCCACGAAGTTCGACGAGATGATCTTGCCGGTGCGATTGTCGAAGCGCCGCTCTTCGCAGCGGCCTTTCTTGTCGGTCTCGACCACGATGGCCGCCGCCCGGTGGGCCGTCGCGCTTTGTTCGACCGACGGCGGCAGCGGCGTGAGCTTCGCGAGCGATTTGCTGTCAACGCGATCGGGAGACAAATAGGAGCCGGCTGTCACAAAAATCGCCAGAATGAGGATGCCGGCAAAGGCCGCTGTTGCGATCACGGCGCGCAAGCCTTCGCCAGCCGAAACGCCATTTTTGGCGCGGCGGTTTTTGCCTTTTGCAGCTGTGATGGCCATGGTGCAGTCCGTAATTAAGGCCTTCAGTTTACTTCAAAATTTACCATCCACGATTTGAGGAAGCCTGAAGAAATCATTTCAATTTGAAGGAAATGCCGCAATCGAAGCGCCATCTTTTATTCATGCTGGCCAATACCTACATCTGCTCACGTCTCTCAAACCTCCGAAACAACCATGCTTGATTTTGCTTCATCGACCGATGTCGGGGACATCGGCGAGACCGCATCGCCATCGGCCTCCGAGACCGAAATCCTCGATGCCTATTCGCATGCCGTAACCACCGTGGCCGACAGCGTCGGTCCGGCGGTGGTGCGCGTGGAGGTCGGCAAGGGCAATGGCCGCA
The DNA here is from genome assembly GCA_963819915.1 of uncultured Alphaproteobacteria bacterium. Taxonomy (GTDB): domain Bacteria; phylum Pseudomonadota; class Alphaproteobacteria; order Rhizobiales; family Xanthobacteraceae; genus Pseudolabrys. The sequence goes on along the minus strand of CAWFXX010000001.1, from coordinate 750,035 downwards.
GCGGCGGCGTCGGGTCCGGCGTGATCATCGCGCCGGACGGTCTCGTGCTGACCAATTGTCACGTCGTCGAAGGTGCCAAACACATCCAATTGCAGGACGCCGAGGGCCGCGTCATGCAAGCGCGCAGCCTGGGAGAGGACCCCGACACCGATCTGGCGCTGCTGCGCGCCGGGTCCGCGCGCGATCTGCCTTGTGCCGCGCTTGGTGATTCCAAATCGCTCAAACGCGGGCAACTGGTTGTGGCGATCGGCAATCCGCTTGGCTTTGAATCCACCGTGACGGCTGGCGTGATTTCGGCGCTCGGCCGTTCACTCCGCGCGCGCAACGGGCGATTGATCGAGGACGTGATCCAGACCGATGCGGCCCTCAATCCCGGCAATTCCGGCGGGCCGCTCGTTTCCTCGCGCGGCGAGGTGATCGGCATCAATACCGCCGTCATCATGGGTGCGCAGGGCATCTGCTTTGCGGTCGCCAGCAATACTGCGCAATTTGTGCTAAGCGAGTTGATCCAGCACGGTCGTGTACGACGTGGCTATATCGGAGTGTCAGCACAGACTGCCGCGGTGCCGCGTCGGCACGCGCGTGCGGCGCAGATCGAGAACAGTTCCGGTGCGATGATCACTGCAGCCGAGCTGAATGGCCCGGCGGCGCTCGCGGGACTGATGAGCCTCGACACGATTGTCCGCGCCGACGGCGAGCCGGTGACAGGCGTTGATGACCTGATACGGCTGCTCAACAGAGAGCGGATTGGGCGCGACCTGACTATTGACGTGCTGCGCCGCGGCCAGCTGCGCACGTTCACCGTAAAACCGTCCGAGCGCCCCGCCAAACAATCGGCGGCGTGAATCGGGTGCGCGCGGGCGCTATTGCGGCTTCGGCGGCGGCGCCGTCATTTTTTTCGCGTTTTTCCTGGCCGCTGGTTCGTAATTGCCTTGCGCCATGCATTTCTTGATGAAGGCGGAGCGCTTGGCGCCTTCGAGCTGCTGGCTTTCGGCGCCGACTTTGCAGGTTTCCATTTTTTCCTGCGAGGTGACGGCGAACGCCGGCGCTGCCGTCAGCACGGCGGTGACAAGGGCGATGGCCAAAGTTCGCATTCGTGTCGCTCCTTTTGCGTGGTTAGCTCTTGTCGCCGAGGAGGCGTTTGCCCCACCAGCCGCGCTTCGGCGTTGCTGGCTCCTCAGGCCCGGTGCTGGATATCACCGGCGTCGCTGGCGCGGCGGGTGAGGGCGTTACTGGTGCTCGCTCGCTGGCAAAAGGCGCGGGCTCGCGGATCGTCGAGCGCCGGCGGTGTGGCTCCTGCGCGTTTGCGCTACCCGCCGGTGGATCCATTGCCGCCGGCGCCGGAGCGCTTGCTCGATCGGCGGAGCATAGGACGCAGGCGGGGCCGGGTCGTAACTCGACGGACGATCCATGTCCTCGACCGCGTGTTGCAGCTCCGGCTCGGGGCCATTTTCATTGGACCGGAATGGCGCCTCACCATTGTGCTGCCGGTTGCGCCGGCCGCCACGACGGCCACGGCGGCGCCGGCGACGTACCCCGTCGCGGTCGCTTTCGCCGGACGGACCGCCTTCCGGCCTTGGCTGCGGCGGGCTGAACCCTTCTTCTTCGGGCGAGCCCGCGTCATGGTCCTCGTGCGCGATCGCATGTTCCGGAACGGTGTCGTCCGCAAATGTCGGCGCGCTCTCGCGCGGCTCGCCACCACGGCCTCGACCGCCCCGACCGCGTCGGCGCCGGCGCCGGGGGCCGCCCTCGCGTTCGCCATCGCGGCGCGGCGCTTCCTCGTCGGCTTGCGCGGGCGCGACAGCCTCTTGCTCGGTTGGCTCGACAATTTCTTCCTCGGCCTCGTCGGCAACGAATTCGTCTTCCTCGATCCACGTCGGCAGCGGCACCGGTTGCGCGGCCGCGATGCTTTTCGCGGCTTCCACCGTGTGGACCTGCTCGCCGCGATCGACCACGTAAGATTGCTGGCCGGTCACGGTCGGGTCTGCCGAGACCGTGAGCGTCACGCGGAAGCGCTCTTCGAGCGCTCGCAGATGGGCGCGTTTGTGGTTGAGCACATAGAGCGCGACTTCGGCGCGCGTGCGCACGATCAGATTGTGGGTTGCGCCCTTGATCAGCATTTCCTCGATGGCGCGCAGCAATTGCAGCGCGACGGACGACACCGAACGCACGTGACCGCTGCCGCCGCAGACCGGGCATTTCTCGGTCGAACTTTCCAGAACCGAGGTGCGGATGCGCTGGCGCGACATTTCGAGCAGGCCGAAATGCGAGATGCGGCCGACCTGGATGCGGGCACGATCGTGCCTGAGTGCCTCTTTCAGACGACGCTCAACGGTACGGTTATTGCGGCCCTCGTCCATGTCGATGAAGTCGATGACGATAAGACCGGCAAGGTCGCGCAGACGAAGTTGCCGGGCGATTTCCTCGGCCGCTTCGCAATTGGTCTTGAGCGCGGTGTCCTCGATATGATGCTCGCGCGTGGCGCGGCCTGAGTTGACGTCGATAGCGACCAGCGCTTCCGCCTGGTTGATCACGATGTAGCCGCCCGAGCGCAATTGCACGACCGGCGAGAACATGGCGTCGAGCTGGCTTTCGATGCCGTAGCGCGTGAAGAGCGGCTGCGGATCCTTGTAGTGCTTCACATGCTTGGCGTGGCTCGGCATCAGCATGCGCATGAACTCGCGCGCTTCCTGGTAGCCTTGTTCGCCGGACACGACGATTTCTTCGATGTCCTTGCCATAGAGGTCACGGATAGACCGCTTGGTCAGCGAGCCTTCCTCGTAAACCAGCTTGGGTGCGGTCGACTTGAGCGTGAGATCGCGCACGGTCTCCCACAGACGGAGCAGGTATTCGAAATCGCGTTTGACTTCGATCTTTGTGCGGCTTGCGCCCGCGGTGCGCAGGATCACGCCCATGCCTTCCGGCACTTCCAGTTCTTGCGCGATTTCCTTCAGGCGTCCGCGGTCCTCGGCACTGGTGATCTTGCGCGAGATTCCGCCACCGCGCGGAGTATTCGGCATCAAAACCGAATAGCGGCCGGCGAGCGACAGGTAGGTCGTCAGCGCCGCGCCTTTGGTTCCGCGCTCTTCCTTGACGACCTGAACCAGCATCACCTGCCGGCGCTTGATGACTTCCTGGATTTTGTACTGGCGCCGGAAGCGCGGCATCCGCTCCTGCGCTTCTTCAAGCGCGTCAGCGCCACCGACGGATTCGACGGCTTCGTCTTCGTGGTGCTCATCGCCATTGCCGTTGCCATTGGCCGTTTCGGACACCGCGCCTTCCGCGGTCAGTGCACCTTCAGCGGCGGCGGAAGGCTGTTCGCCTTCCGCGACGGTTTCGAGGGGTGCTTCACTTGCTTCCGATGCAGCAGACGGCGCGTTGAAGTCTTCTTCCGCGTCCCGATGAACCGCCGGTTCGTGGGCGTGTTCTTCGGAGGAGAAATCCCCCGGCGCCGCTTCGGCTTCCGAAGGGTGGGCTGTCGTTTCTGCGAAGGGCTCCGGACCAGGCTCAGCAAATGACGTCTCTCCGGCCGGCGTTTCGGCTGCATCGGGCGCGGATCCCTCGGCCGCGAGCGGTTCGCTCTGCACGACGTCGCGGTCGCGATGGCGGCCCGCGCTGCGATGGCGATGACGGCCGCGCCGTCCGGCGCGATTATCGGCCTCCGCGTCGGCTGCACGCTGGTCGTGCTCTTCCTGCGCGAGCAGCGCCTGCCGGTCGGCAACCGGTATCTGATAGTAGTCCGGGTGAATTTCCGAGAACGCCAGGAAGCCGTGGCGGTTGCCGCCGTAATCTACGAAGGCCGCCTGCAAGGACGGCTCAACGCGCGTGACTTTGGCGAGGTAGATATTACCGCGAAGCTGTTTGCGGTTGGCACTCTCGAAATCGAATTCTTCGACGCGATTGCCGCGTAGCACAACGACCCGGGTCTCCTCCGGGTGGGTCGCGTCGATCAACATTTTGTCGGCCATTGGAAAATCTCACTGGGCCCGGAATCCCCATGCGCTCGCGCGATAAAGACAGCGCAAGACGATTGATGGGGAGGCAGGCCTGATTGGTGTGGAAGGGAAGGGCCGCGCGGCCGAGAGCTACGCCGTCGCGCACCACCTTGAAGGCAGCGTGCGGGCGATAGACCTCAAAATACCTTTGCTGCGTCAGTGGCAGCATGAAACTTGCGACCCGTAGCGCTACGGTCGCGCCTCACAGGCGCGAACCGAGGTTTCTCATCACTCACGGCTAGGTCGCGAACGGCCCCTTTGGCCGCGCACTGATCCGGGTGTCCTTCACAAGGGTTTCGGCTCGTTTCGCTTGGCCGTCCGCCGACCTCCTCGAGGGGGGCGGTACAGGACCTAAGCGGCCGGGGCCCGAACGCGGCACAACCGGAACTCTAACCATAAGCACTCCTTACATACGGCCCTGAACCACCGCTGGCAAGGGAAGCTTTTTGGGACGCTTTGCAGTTCGGCCACACCCGCACAGGGAATAGGCCCGCCGCTCAAGTTCCGTTAACCGAAGCGGGCCTTAATGGGTTAAAAAGGGGCTTCAAAGGGTCCGGATTCGTGACAGCCCGTGCGACTGCGATCATTGGCACACTGGCTTGTGCGCTGCTTTGCGACTCGGCCGGCATTGCCGCCGAGGGCAACGTGGCCGCCCACGCGTTGGCGGCGCCCGTCGTCGCAACCGATATGCGCATCGGTGGAGACGATAAGCAGACGCGCTTTGTCGTCGATTTGAATTGCAAGATCGACGTGGCTGCGTTCACGCTCGCAGACCCCTACCGCGTGGTGGTCGACTTGCCACAAGTCACTTTCAATTTGCCGGCCAAAGCCGCCGAGCAAAGCCGGGGCCTGGTGAAGGCGTTTCGTTACGGGGTGATCATGCAGGGCGGCTCCCGTATCGTCATCGACACCAAAGGGCCGGTGCATCTCGACAAGGCATTTGTGCTCGATGCGGCGGAGGGCCAGCCGGCCCGGCTCGTCCTCGACATGGCCGTGACGGATCGCGCAAGCTTCCTGCGCAACATCGCGCTTGAAAATCGTCCGGCGCATAGCGCGGCGAACAAGCCAACCGACGCGCCGCCGAAGCCGGATGGCGATGCACGGCCATTGATCGTCCTCGATCCCGGCCACGGCGGCATCGACAACGGCACCAAGGGCTCAGGCGGTGAAAACGAGAAAGACATCGTGCTGGCCTTCGCACAAACGTTGCGTGAAAAGCTCGAGGGCGGCGGCAAATACCGGGTGGCGATGACGCGCTCGGATGACACTTTCATCCCGCTTTCGGAACGGGTGCGTTTCGCGCGCGCGCGCAGTGCAGCGCTGTTCATTTCAATCCATGCCGATGCGTTGCCCCGCAACGAAGGGCAGGCCGAGGGCGCAACCGTCTATACACTGTCGGAGAATGCTTCTGACGCGGAAGCAGCCCGGCTGGCCGAGGCGGAGAACAAGGCGGACGTTATCGCAGGCGTGGATTTGACCGCTGAGCCCGACGACGTTGCCAATATCCTCGTCGATCTCGCGCAGCGCGAAACAAAGACCTACTCGATGCAGTTCGCGCGAACCGCGGTCGGCGAACTCAAGACCGCTGCGCGGCTGCACAAGCACCCGCTCAAATCGGCGGGCTTCAAGGTGCTGTTGGCGCCCGACGTGCCGTCGGTCCTGGTTGAATTGGGTTACATGTCGACCAAGGACGACCTCAAGCAACTCAATTCGCCGGCCTGGCGCGGCCGGACAGCCCAGGCGCTGGTCCAGGCTGTCGATACCTTCTTTACGCCCCGGGTCGCCGGTGCCGGAGCGGGGCGTAACTGAAATGGGCTACCAGCCTCAGTTTCAACATAAAACCCGGCAAACACAGGGTTACGCCGCGGCCTTTGTTAAGGACTACGGCGGCTTGGCGGTGGTAAGGTTCCTGCCAGTCTTATGGCTCGCTGTAGCGGCGGACGAAGCCTTTAACCGGGTCCAAGACGGGACCAGTCGATCATGAAGCTCATGCTGCGCTTTTTAGGCTTCCTGTTCGCGGCAGGCACCATCCTCTTCGTGGTGGGTGTGGGCGCCGCCGCCGGCTTGCTGTGGCATTTCTCCAAGGACCTCCCGGACTATTCGCAGCTTCAGGACTATGAACCGCCGGTCATGACGCGCGTACACGCGGCCGACGGATCGCTGGTCGCTGAATACGCGCGCGAGCGGCGGCTTTACATTCCGATACAGGCGGTGCCGAAGCTGGTCATCAACGCCTTCCTCGCGGCCGAGGACAAGAATTTCTACGAGCACGGCGGGCTTGATTTTACCGGCATCGCCCGTGCCGGCTTTGTCTATCTTCAAAACTACGGATCGAGCCGCCGGCCGCAGGGCGCCTCAACCATTACGCAACAAGTTGCCAAGAACTTCCTGCTGACAAACGAACTTTCCATGGCCCGCAAGGTCAAGGAAGCGCTGCTCGCACTCAAGATCGAGCGCACTTACAGCAAGGACAAGATCCTCGAGCTTTACTTGAACGAAATCTATCTCGGCCTTGGCGCCTATGGCATTGCCGCCGCGTCGCTCGTCTACTTCGACAAAGCCGTTAACGAAATCACCATTCCGGAAGCTGCCTATCTCGCCTCGCTGCCGAAGGCGCCGAACAACTACCATCCGTTCCGCCAGCGTGAGCGCGCAATTGAGCGCCGCAATTGGGTGATCGATCGCATGGCGGAGGCGGGCTTTGTAAAGACCGCCGATGCCGAAAAGGCCAAGCGCTCGGCGCTCGGCGTCACATCGAAGGTGAACGGCGCGCACATCTTTAACGCCGAATATTTCGCAGAAGAGGTCAGACGAGAACTCTATGAGCGCTACGGCGAAAAGAAACTATACGAAGGCGGTCTCTCGGTCCGCACCTCGCTCGATACCAAGTATCAGGTTCTCGCTCGCAAGGTGCTCACCGACGGTCTGGTGCGTTTCGACGAGGCGCAAGGCTGGCGCGGGCCGGTCACCAAGATCGACGTTGCGGGCGACTGGGGCGTCAAGCTTGCGGAAGTCAAAGCGCTGGCCGACGTCGCGCCGTGGCGGCTCGCGGTCGTGCTGGAAGTGGGCGATCAATCGGCGCGCATTGGCTTGCAGCCGGGACGCGAACCGGGGGGCTTTGTCAGCAAAGAACGCACGATCGGCATTCTCCCGCTCGAAGGGATGAAGTGGGCCAAGACCGGCGGCAAGCCCGTCGCCAAAGTCGGTCAGGTCGTCAGCGCCGGCGATGTCATTTACGTCGAGCCTGCGAAATCCGACGGCCAATTCGTTCTGCACCAGGTGCCGGAAGTTTCGGGCGCGATGGTGGTCGAGGATCCGTTGACCGGCCGCGTGCTCGCAATGGTCGGCGGCTTCTCCTACGACCAAAGCCAATTCAACCGGGCCACACAGGCGCTACGCCAGCCGGGCTCGTCCTTCAAGCCGCTCGTCTATGCCGCCGCGCTCGACAACGGCTACACGCCATCGACCATCGTGCTCGACGCGCCGCTCGAGATCGACCAGGGACCGGGGCTGGGCGTCTGGAAGCCGGAAAACTACGAAAACAATTTCTATGGTCCGTCCACGCTGCGCTTCGGCATTGAACACTCACGCAACGTGATGACGGTGCGGCTGGCGCAGGACATCGGCATGCCGTTGATTGCAGAATACGCCAAGCGCTTCGGCATCTACGACGAACTGCCGCCTTATCTATCCTTCGCGCTCGGTGCGGGCGAAACAACGTTGCTGCGCATGACCACAGCCTACGCAATGTTTGATAACGGCGGACGGAAAGTTAAGCCGACGCTGATTGACCGCATCCAGGATCGGTATGGCCACACGGTCTACAAGCACGACGAACGCGAATGTGTCGGCTGCGATGCCAAGAAATGGGACAACCAGCCCGAACCGTCGCTGATCGACCGGCGCCAGCAGGTGCTTGATCCGATGACGGCCTATCAAATCACGTCGATGATGGAAGGTGTCGTCCTGCGCGGCACGGCGGCCGGCGCGGGCTTCCAGAAAGAAGTCGGAAAACCGGTGGCGGGCAAGACCGGCACGACCAATGACGAGAAAGATGCCTGGTTCATCGGCTTTACGCCCGATCTCGTTGTCGGCGTCTACATGGGTTACGACAAGCCGCGCCATCTCGGCCGCGGCGCGACCGGCGGCCATCTCTCCGCGCCGATCGTCAAGGACTTCATGAAAGTCGCGCTGGCCGACAAGCCGGCGGTGCCGTTCCGCGTGCCGCCGGGCATCAAGCTCATTCGGGTCGACCTGAAAACCGGAATGCGTGCCGGCCCCGGCACGGAGCGTGCAATCCTCGAGGCGTTCAAGCCGGGCACCGCGCCACCTGACAACTACTCGGTTGTCGGCAACGGCGGCGATCCGGGCGATGGCGGTGGTGGTGGCGGGCGTGGCTGGGGCGTCGGCGTCAGCCCCGATGCCGATCGTGCCGTTCGCTCGGGCACGGGCGGGCTTTATTGAGGCCTGAAACCTTGCGTGTTGCGCCGGCGCGGTTGCGACGTTAAATCCCCAACGCACGACTCAAAGGGCCGCACAGGCGGCATTGGAATTCGACATGCGCGCGGAAACCCAAAATCTGGTCGAGGAAATCAAGCAGTCCGTGCGGCTGCTGAGGAGGCATCTTTGACGTCGATACCGCGACGCAGCGCCTCGCCGAGCTGAACAAAGAGTCGGAAGATCCGAATCTTTGGAACGATCAGGCACGCGCGCAGCGCGTGATGCGCGAGCGCGAAGCGCTTGACGATCAGCTCAAGGCCATCGGCCGTATCGAGCAGGAGCTCGAGGACCAGCTGACACTAATCGAGCTCGGCGACGCGGAGAAAGACGACAAGACAATCGCTGAAGGTGAAGCCGCGCTGAAGCGGCTGAAGGCCGAAGTCGCACGGCGCGAGCTTGAGGCACTGTTGTCGGGCGAGGCCGATGCCAACGATTGCTATCTCGAAGTGCATGCCGGTGCCGGCGGCACCGAGAGTCAGGACTGGGCCAGCATGCTGATGCGCATGTATGTGCGCTGGGCGGAGCAGCACGGCTACAAGGTTGACTGGATCGAGGAGAGCGAAGGAGAGGGCGCCGGAATCAAATCGGCGACCGTGATGATCAAGGGGCACAATGCCTATGGCTGGCTCAAAAGCGAGAATGGCGTGCACCGCCTGGTCCGGATCTCGCCTTTCGACTCCAATGCACGGCGGCACACATCCTTCGCCAGCGTCGTGGTTTTCCCGGTCGTCGATGACCGCATCAAGATCGACATCAACGAGAATGACGTCCGCACTGATGTCATGCGGTCGGGCGGCGCCGGCGGTCAGCACGTCAACAAAACGGAATCCGCCGTTCGGCTCACGCACATTCCGACCAATATCGTCGTGAAATGCCAGCAGGACCGTTCGCAGCACCGCAATCGCGCCATGGCTTGGGACATGTTGCGCGCCAAGCTGTTCGAAATGGAAGTCAAGAAACGCGAAGCAAAAGCTGAGGCGGATCAGGCCGCCAAGACCGACATCGGCTGGGGCCATCAGATCCGTTCCTACGTGTTGCAGCCCTATCAGATGGTGAAGGATCTGCGCACCGGCGTGTCGACATCGAATACAGCGGGCGTGCTTGACGGCGACCTCGACGAATTCATGCAGGCCGCGCTCGCACAAAAAGCCTTCGGCGGAGGACCGGAACAGGTCGAGGACGTGGAATAGCCGAAGGGTCAGAGCTCGAGTCGCTGGCCTGTTTCTTTCTGCCAACCTGCGAGCCATTGACGGAAACGCGCGCCGCCGGCTTGCGCCGTGCCGCTATGAAGGGCGGCAAACACCGGCCCTTCTTCGGAAAACATAAGCACGGCACCGAGTGCTTTGGAGCGGCGCAACGTGTCGAGGGCCTGAACCGGCGTCTGCGCAATTGGGCCCGCGACATTAAACGAGGTGTTGACCGCGACTTCGACGCCGATGCGACGACCGAGCGCCTTCAGAAATAAAAATGTGAGCGGGTCCGTCTTCTCGCGCACGATCTGGATGCGGCCGGTTCCGTCCGCATGAACGACGGACGGAATACGTGCATGTGCTTCCGGCTTTGCGTGCGCCGTGAGCACCATGTAGTTGTAGGCATTATAGTCGGCATCGCTCGCGCCATCCGATAGTTCGAAAAACTGCTTCGCCGCATCGAGCGTCATCATCGGCGCCAGCGGCCGGATAGCTTCGCGGTATTTAACCCGCGCGTTGAGATTTTCGCGCGTCTTTGGATTGCATGGATTGGCAAGGATTGAGCGGTGGCCGAGCGCGCGCGGACCTGTTTCGGCGGCGCCCTGATAGAGCGCGAAAATCGCGTCCTGCGCGGTCATATAGGCCATGAAATCCGCGAACTGCGCTGGCGCATCGGTATTCGCGGTGGATTTGAGTTCGATCCATTCAAGGTCCGGGCTTGTCTCAAGCGCCGCGCGGATTTCGCGCTCGGGGGGCGACGATCCGCAATAAAAAGCATGCTCGATCGGCGCGCCGATTCCATAGCCGGCGAGGTAGGCCGCCATGTAAGCCGCGCCCACGGTCACACCCGTGTCGCTCGGCACCGGCGGCACCCAAAGGTGCAGCCGGCCAGCGCGCCCCAACTCGCGCCGATAGAAATTTTCGTCGAAATGCTCGAGCAATCGCATATTGGCGAGCGCATTGAGCGCGGTGCCGCCCGTGAGCACCAGTCGCTCACTATTGGTGGTGCGAATAAAGTGATCGATCACGTGGATGAGCGCGTCCTCGAACACCATTTGCGTTGCCGCCGCCTTGTCGAGACGCTCCTGCGTATTTTCCTTGTGCCGGATGTCTTCGATGCGAAGGACCGCATCGGGATTCCACATGTCTTTTTGTGCGATTGGTTCACCGAGGATGCGGGTGAGCGCCTCGGTGTAGGGCTCGTCCCTGATATCGCGCTGCCAATTCGCAAGGTCGCGATTGAGAAAAATCTGTCCTTCCGTCGCAAGGTCGAAGATCTGCTTCAGCGGCGCATAATACGGGTTAGTTTTTCGGTCGTTGTTGCCATAGGCGGTGGCGCCCATGTAGCGCCCTTCGCTGGAAAGCCAGGTCCAGCCGCCTTGTGTCGAGCTGATCACCGAGTAGAAAACACCGAGCGAGTCGAAAATGCTGTTGTTGCAGTAGGTGCGCTGCATGCGGCCGTCTTCGCAGACGTATAGCGAGATGGCGCCCATGTCGCCGAAACCATCGAGCACGGCGACCATTGTGGGACCTTTGTCGCGCGCAAACGGCGACGCGGCGAACGAAAACCACGCATGATTATCGTGATGCGATGTGCCAATCAGCGAGACCGGCTCGCTCAGGCCCAGATGTTCCGTGATATGGCGCGATGCGCGCGTGCCCCGGTCGACTGCGCGCAAGTTGAACGCGGGGGTGTCCTGTTCGCGAATTAGACTGAAGCTGGCCGGGGCTTCTTCAAGTGTGATGCGGACCAGGGTTGACCACAGCGCCACGTAGTCCCACGAGGCGATCCAGGCATCAATATGCTCGGCATTGAGGCCTAGCTTGGCCATGGCCGCAAGCATCGCGTCGATGGAATGGCGCGGGTAGGCGTTGGTATGTTTCTCGCCCGAGAAACGTTCTTCCTCGTTGTTGTAAATCAGCCGGGGTCCGCTCTTCCGCGTGATCTCGACGAGCGCGATCCCCGAATTGTGGATCCCGACCGCTGATACGCCGGCCACATAAGCCGTCTCCCCGCGTTCGACCTTGTCCCTGACGGCTGAAAAACGCGCTCGCGCAAACGCGCTATCGGCGCGATAGATATGCCGCCGTCGGAAGAACGGTTCGAACAACGTCTGTGCGAGGTTGAAACCGGCAGTTCCAAGCCATGGATGGCGTGGCTTGTTCCGCATATCGTGATTTTGCCCCCGGCTAGGCTGTCGATCTATGACTTTTGGTATTTGGCAGGCCGAATGGCAATGGGTCCGCTTTCGCGGTTCAAATACTGCCCAGCCTCAGGCCGGCGCGCAGGAATTTCTGCGGGTCGATCGCCTCGCCATTGACCCGCGTCTCATAGTGCAGGTGCGGCCCGGTGGAACGCCCGGTCGAGCCGATCCGGCCAATGACCTCCCCGATGCGTACAGTCTGTCCGACCTTCACGTCGATCTGGGAGAGATGGCCGTACCGCGTTGCAAGACCATTGCCGTGGTTGATCTCCACCATGTTTCCGTAGCCGCCTTCACGGCCGGCGATGGATACGCGGCCGGTGGCCGTGGCGCGCACGGGCTCGCCGTATTCGCCACGCAGGTCGATGCCGGTGTGAACGGCCGGACGTCCCAAAAATGGATCCATGCGCATGCCGAAGGGCGAGCTCATATCCACTTCGCCGATGACCGGCTTGCGGACCGGCACGGTGATCAGCGCATGGCTATAACGATCGACTTGCGCGCGCGCGATGTTGATGCGGTAAAGCTGCCGCTCGAAAGCGCTGGCGCCCGATTGTGGCGGTCGCAAAGGAACGAACGGTCCCCCGACTGCAGCCTCAGCAGGCATCCTGGCGGCGTCGACGCCGAGATCGGCGAGCACGCTGCGCATGTTGCGCGCCTTGACGTCGATGCGCTCTTCGAGGTCGGTGAGCGAGGCTGATTGCTTTTGTTCAACTTTGTCGAGGGAGAGCGAAACCCGCGCGAGCATTCCATTGAGGCCGCCTGCCGTCGTGCGTTCGGCGACCCGGTTCGATTCCGTCTGGAGTTCGCGCGACTGCAAACGTGCCTCGCGGTCGGGCGGTGCGACAAAGATGACCGTATCGTTGATCGGCGAGGGCCGCAGTGTTTTCTCCGCCGGCATCATCGTCGGGGGCGCAATTCGTGCCGGCTTGATCGAGCCCGTGCTTGAAACATCGCTTCCGAGCGCTGCGGCGCGCTGTTCGAGCGTCGTCTGGCGTTGCAGCAGCACGTTAAGTTTTTTCTCGAACTGCTCCTGGTCAAGCAGTTGTCGGCTCATGATGCGGTCGACTTGCGCGCGCAATTCTGCAATCCGGTCTTCATACGCAAACTGCATCTCGGCCTGCCGGCCGATCAGGCGGGTGAGGACATTGTCACGGAATGCAAAATAGGTGCCGGTTGCGATCGACCACACGGCCATGATGACCAGCGTGCCCACGACAATCCAGAACGCGACCGGGCCAATACGGATCTGGTGCCCGGCATGCGTGAGTGTGTAGCCGTCATGGCTTCGGTGCAGATGGCGCGACAACGTCCCTGCCGATCGCTGCTGGGGGTGCGCGGGGCGGGCGGTCTGGCTGGTTGCCGGATGATAGGAAGGGGACGAATGCAGCATCGACGCTCCGCGCCGGCTCTGCGGTCATCGCGCCACCGGCCAGCGGAGCGATATCAATCCGATATGGTTAAGAAACCGGTAAATGCCCCGGAGTATGTTCTTGATTCCCTAGTATTTGCTGGGAATTAGAGGCTGCGGACGGCGTCCAAAACCTCCTCGGCGTGCCCGGGTACGCGCACTTTTGGCCAAATCCGGACGATGCGTCCGGCCCCGTCGATCAGAAAGGTCTTGCGGATGACCCCCATGAATTTGCGCCCGTACATCGATTTCTCGCCCCAGGCCCCATAAGCTGCGAGCATCGTCTTGGTCTCGTCGGACGCGAGCGCAATGGCGAATTTATGCTTGGCTTTGAATCTGTCCTGAGCCGCCACCGGATCTGCCGAAACCCCGAGAATCGCCGTATCGGCCTTGGAGAAGCCGGCGCGAAGCCGGGAGAATGCGATAGCCTCTTTGGTACAACCGGGCGTGTCTGCCTTCGGATAGAAATAGAGGACGAGGTTGCTGCCCTTGAAGTCCTTCAGCGAGACATTGCCGCCGCCGTCTCGCGGCAGGGCGAAGGCCGGGGCCTTCGCCCCCGCAACAAGTTCTCGTCCCATGTGCCTTCCTTTCGTCGTTTTCGAGCGGTCATGTCGCACATGCCATTTGCGTCGGAGGGGCGCAACGGGTTCCACAGATATGTGCCGTGAGCCGCGCCACGTATTCGTTGGGCGGCCGGCGCGTTACGTAGCCAGCGTCAGACGAGGGGCGCGACCAGACGCATGACAGGGAGCGAGCACGAGCACGGCCATCGCGCCCATGCTGTCGCTGTGGGCCACGCGCCGCATCGCCGGCGGGTGGCACGCACCCTTGGTGGCCGGCGCTGGAACAATTTGCGGTACAGGGCAATCGGATGGCTCCGTTCGTCCTTCATGCGGCGTCTGTTCTGGGGGCTGATGATCTGCGGCGGATTCGCGACCGTCGTCGTGCTCGGTCTGTGGTGGCGGCTTTCCAGCGGCCCCATCACGCTTGATATCGCGACGCCCTGGCTCAAGGCGGCGATCGAGGAAAATTTCGGCGGCCATCACAGTGTCGAGGTCGGCGGCACTCAGATCGAGCGCGACGAACGGGGGCGCACGTCGCTGCGCATGCGCGACATCGTCGTGCGCGATACTGATGGGACAATCGTCGCAAGCGCGCCGAAGGCCGAAGTTGGTTTGTCCGGCCGAAGTTTGCTGATGGGGCAACTGCGCGCGCAAAGCCTCAACCTCGTTGGCGCGGAGATGTCTGTCCGAATAGAGCCCGACGGACGGCTGACCGTGTTTGCCGGCGCCGACAATCGGCCGATTGCCACTGCTGCGCCGACCGTCAAACCGGTTCGACCGGGGACGGATGCCGCGCCGCAAGGTGTTCTCGGTGCGGAGTTTGAAAATATTGCGGGCATCATGGCCCGGCTCGATGCCGTCGGAGAGACCGGCCTCGACGGCCACGACCTGCGCGAGCTCGGTCTCAAAAATGGAAATCTGGTCGTCGACGACCGGCGCAACGGAAAGCGGTGGACGTTTGACGGTATCAACGCGAGTTTGACTCGTCCTCGTCAGGGCGGCGTCGTCTTCCGCCTGGAGTCCGACAATCCCAAGCGCCCCTGGGTGCTCAGCGCGGCGATGCGACCAATGGCCGACGGCATGCGTGCGGTTGGCATCGAAGCGCGCAGGGTGTCCGTCCGCGATATCATGTTGGCGATGCGGCTTAACGCGAGTGATGTCGATATCGATCTGCCTCTGTCCGCGAGTATTCGAGCCGACGTCTCGGCTGACGGCACTCCACAACTGGTTCAGGGGCAATTGATTGCAGATTCCGGCACGATTGCCGATCGTGAAATCGACCGTGTCAGCGTGAATATCGACCATGCGGATTTCCGATTTAACTGGGATGCCCGGCGGCACAGCCTGGTCGTGCCGTTCCAGGTTCAGTCAGGCGGCAATCAATTCACGATGCGCGCGACTCTGGAGGCCGCGCCAGAACAGAATGGCACCTGGTTGCTTGGCATTGTGCGTGGCGATCCTGTGATCGATCCGGTCATCGTTGCGCCGGGGGCGACGGCCGACGACGAGGGCATAGCGATCAACAGGGTTGCCGTACGGGCGCGCATCGACACGAACCGCAAACGCATCGAGCTGGAGCAAGGCGATTTCAGCCGCGTCGATACGCGCCCCTCGCACAACATCGGCATTGCCGTCACCGGCAGCCTGGACTACTCGGGCGCAGAACCGCACATCGCCTTCGGGGTCGCCGGCACGCGCATGCCCGTGTCGGCGTTGAAGCGGCTTTGGCCCTTTTTTGCTGCCGTCGCCGTTCGAAATTGGGTCGAGGAGCATATTTCCGGCGGAATGGTTGAGCGGGTTGTGGTTGCAGGCAACGCTCCGCTCGAGGATTTCAAGCATAGCGGACCGCCAGTGCCGGAAGACGGGCTGTCGGTTGACATCGAGACCAGCGGAACAACATTGCGCCCGATCTCGAATTTGCCACCCATCCGCGATGCCGATCTCACGCTGCGCATCACCGGGCGCAACGCTGTCGTCAATCTCGGCCGCGGCACCGTCGAGGCGGCGCCGGGCCGAAAACTCAACATCGCGGGTGGCGTTTTCGAGGTGCCGGATACCCATCCCAAGCCGGCGCCGGCGCGCGCGAGCTTCCGCATCGATGGCGGCATGCCGGCCGCAGCGGCATTGCTTGCAAGCGACGGATTGCGCGACGAAGTGGGAATCACGCTCGATCCGGCCACGACGCGCGGCACGATATCCGCCCAGGTTGCGGTCAAGCTGGCGATTGCCGAGCCAATGCCGGACGACGCGTCGAGCTATCTGATCAGTGCGGACCTAACGAATTTTGCCGCCGACAAGATGCTGCTTGGGCAGAAGGTGGAAGCTTCGACGCTGAAGGCCGTGGCGACGGGCGATGGATTCCAGATTAAAGGCGACGTCAAGATCAACGGGACGCCGGCGACGATCGATCTGCGCAAGCAGAAAGGCGAAGCAGACGCCGAATTGCACATGCAATCGACGATCGACGAAGCTGCCCGCCGTAAACTCGGCATGGATCTCGGTTCGACCGTCACTGGTTCCATTCCCGTGAAAGTCGTCGGCCGCGTAAGCGATACTGCGACCGATAACGGGATGAGCGTGGAGGCCGACCTCACGCCTGTGAAGATCGACAATTTGTTGCCCGGTTGGGTGAAGCCGGCGGGACGGCCCGCGCGCGCAACGTACAATTTACTCAAAAACGGCAAGTCGACGCGGATCGACGATCTGAGCATTGATGGCTCCGGCGCGACCGTCCGGGGTTCGATCGAGCTCGACAATGCCAACGAAATCGTCTCGGCAAATTTCCCGGTTTTCTCCCTGTCCGACGGCGACAAGCTGACGTTGAAGGCCGACCGAGGTCCGGACGGAGCTTTGCGTGTGGCGATGCGCGGAGACATTTACGACGGGCGCAATTTCGTCAAATCGTCGCTGGCAAATACCGACAAGACCAAACAGAAGCAGGAAGACCTTGACCTTGAAGTCAAGGTCGGCACCGTCGCGGGTCATAACGGCGAGACGCTGCGCGGGCTTGATCTGAAACTGTCACGGCGGGCCGGCCGCATTCGTACGTTCACCATGACAAGCAAGATCGGGCGCGATACGCCGCTCAGCGGCGATTTGCGTGTGCGCGCCCGCGACAACCATCAGGTCATCTACTTCGAGACCGATGACGCCGGCGCCTTGTTCCGCTTCACCGACATGTACCCACGCATGTTCGGCGGGCAGATGTGGGTGGCGATGGATCCGCCGACGCAGGAGCAATCGCCGCAAATCGGGACGCTCTTTATCCGCAGTTTCGTGGTGCGCGGCGAGCCGGCGCTCGAGAGGGTGGTGTCAGGGGCGCCGGGCACCCCCGGAGCCAATGGGGTCGATTTCAGCGAAATGCGCGCCGATTTCACGCGCTTCCCGGGCAAGATGTCCGTGCGCGACGGCATCGTGCGTGGACCGTTGGTGGGCGCAACAGTCGAAGGCAATATCGACTACACGCGCGACGACGTTCATTTGCGCGGCACCTTTGTGCCGTTCTACGGCCTCAACAACATGTTCGGGCAAATTCCAATCGTCGGCCTGTTTCTCGGTGGCGGCAACAAAGAAGGGTTGGTCGGCATCAACTATGAGGCGGTCGGTCCGCCCGGTGCGCCGCGCATATCCGTCAACCCGGTCAGCGCGATCGCGCCTGGGCTGCTGCGCAAATTTATCCCGTCGCCCGGAACGTTTGATCCGAATTTCGCGCCGCCGTTGCGGTGACGTTGCGTTTGCCGATCCAGGCCGACTTTCAGCGTCATCACCGGGCTTGTCCCGGTGATCTCGCTTAGATGAGCGATGCGGTGCCCCTTGAATCGGGATGGCCGGGACAAGCCCGGCCATGACAGCTGAGAGACCTACACCGCTTTCAAAAGCACGTGTTTCTTCTTGCCGAACGAAAGTTTAATCACGTTCTGAGGCGTGAAATCTTTTTCGCCGATAACATGATCTATGTTGGTAACGCGCACGTCATTGACGGCAATAGCATTGTTCGCGATAGCACGGCGCACCTCGCTCTTGGAGTTGCAAAAGCCAGCGAGAATTGACGCATCCGCGATCGCCAATCCCTCTTCAAACCGTTTGCGTGGCACTTGAGCCGTCGGCAAATTGGCCGCAAGGGACCCTTCTTCGAATGTCTTCCGCGCTGTCTCAGCCGCTTGATCGGCGGCGGCGCGGCCGTGCACCAGCGCGGTCGCTTCGGTCGCGAGAATTTTCTTCGCTTCGTTGATTTCGTTGTCTTTGAGCACGGCCAGCTTGGCGATTTCCGGCAACGGAAGAATGGTGAACAGCTTGAGGAACCGCGCAACATCGCCGTCCTCGGTGTTTCGCCAGTACTGCCAATAGTCGTAGGGGCTCACCAGATCGGCATTAAGCCATACCGCGCCGGCGGCGGTCTTGCCCATCTTGGCGCCCGACGACGTGGTGATCAGCGGCGCTGTGAGAGCGAACAATTGCGCATTGCGCATGCGGCGGCCGAGATCGATTCCGTTGACGATATTGCCCCACTGATCAGAGCCGCCCATTTGCAGGATGCAATCGTGGCGCGTGCTGAGCTCGACGAAATCGTAGGCCTGCAACACCATGTAGTTGAATTCGAGGAACGACAGTTCCTGCTGGCGATCGAGCCGGAGCTTGACCGAATCGAACGCGAGCATCCGGTTGACGGAAAAGTGCCGGCCGACGTCGCGCAAGAAATCGATGTAATTGAGCTTGTTGAGCCAGTCGGCGTTATTGCTCATGATGGCATTGCCGCCGGCACCTTCGAATTTCAGAAACTTCGAAAAGATTGCGCGGATGCCTTTGAGATTTTCGTTGATCGCATCGTCAGTGAGGACGCGGCGGCTTTCGTCCTTGCCGGACGGGTCGCCGACACGGGTCGTGCCGCCGCCCATGAGCGCGACCGGGCGATGACCTGTCTGTTGCAGCCAATACAGCATCATGATCGGCAGTAATGAACCGACGTGCAGCGAGGCCGCCGTGCAATCAAATCCGATATAGGCGGTAATCGCGCCCGCCTTGGCGCGCGCATCCAATGCCTCGGGCTCCGAGACCTGGTGGATGAAGCCGCGCTCGGCCAGAATATTAAGAAAATCGGATTTATAGGCGCTCATTGCTGCTATCTCGGCGGCGGCCTTGTCGCTTGCGTCGGCGGGTGGTGTAACAGGTCCGGCGTTGGATTCAACCAACGTGCGCGGACAAAAGAGGTGGGGTGTTGGGGTTAGTAAGGGCGATCGGCCTGATGAGCGGGACCTCGCTTGACGGCGTCGATGTGGCGTTGATCGAAACCGACGGCGAACGCATCGCAGCTCTGGGGCCGACCGGCTACCGGCCATATTCCGAAGCGGAGCGCGATCTCCTGCGGCAGGCGCTTGCTGCTGGCGTGGCGTTGTCCGATCGCTGGGAGAGGCCGGGTGTGCTGGCGGAAGCCGACGCTTTCGTGACCAGCGTTCACGCCGAAACGGTTGAAACATTCCTCGCAGACGAACACATCAAGAAATCGGATGTCGATATTGTCGGTTTCCACGGACAGACGGTCCTGCACCGTCCGGCGGCCCGGCTGACGGTGCAAATCGGCAATGGCGAGCAATTGGCCGCGCGCCTTGATCTGCCGGTTGCCCATGATTTCCGGGCTGCGGATGTTGCGGCGGGCGGGCAGGGCGCGCCTCTGGTGCCAGTATTCCACCAGGCACTGGCGCGTGACCTCGATCGGCCGCACCCGATGGCTGTGTTGAATCTGGGAGGCGTTGCCAACGTCACCTTCGTCGATGGCGGCGATCCTATTGCCTGCGATACCGGACCCGGCAACGCATTGATCGACGACTTCATGCGCGCGCGCACCGGCGCGCCTTACGACAATCACGGCGACGCGGCGGCGGACGGCAAACCCGACCAGTCATTTATCGACAACGTCCTTGCCGACCCGTTCTTTGAGCTCAAGACCCCGAAGTCGCTCGACCGCAATGCCTTCGCATTCGGCAATATAGGGCTGCCGAATTATTCGGTCGCCGACGGCGCAGCAACCCTTTCGGCGCTGACGGTCCAGGCGGTCGGGCGCATTCTGCCCCACCTTCCGGCGATGCCGAACGCCTGGATCGTCGCCGGCGGTGGCGCCCGCAATCGCACGCTGATGAAAATGCTTCAGCATCGTCTCGCACCGGCAACAGTGGAGACGGCGGACCAGGCTGGCTGGTCGTCCGACGCGCTCGAGGCCCAGGCGTTTGCCTATCTCGCGGCTCGCACGCTCAATGATCTCCCGATTACGTTTCCGAAAACCACCGGGGTGGCGGCGCCACTCACGGGCGGTGTCGTTGCGCGGCCCTAGCACGCGATCGCGGTAGCCGGCGTTTCGGCTTCAAAAATGCGGCGCAAAATGCCGCGTCGAACAGACGATAATTGTTGGTGATCTCTTCGCCCTTGCAGATGTCGCGGCTGGCGACGATGTGGCCACTGCGCCAATGCGTGTTGGCGTCTTCCGAATGGTTCATATGATGATCATGGTCGATGGTCAGCAGGACTTCGCCATCGACCCGGTAGCCGTAATTCCTGATGTAGTCCCGCGCCGGCTTGGGCAGCTTGGCGAATTGCTGAGGCGAGTAGACCCGATCGAAGCTTTCGACAAATCTCCAGACCTTGGCGCCTTTGCGAATGAACTCATCGGCAAAGACGCCAAGCCCGTGAATTGGACTCCTGTCGAGATAGGTTTTGACAAGCAACATGTTCAATCATCGCGGACGGGCATCCGCGCGTCACCATTCACTGGCCGAACATGCCGCCAGCCGGCGACGAAGAACTAGGCCGCCGGCTTGCGTTCGGTCTTCAGGCGCTTGTCGAGGTAAGCGCTGATCGAAGTGAGCAACGCTTCCACCTTGCCGTCAAAGAAATGATTGGCGCCTTGCACAACTTTTTGCTCGATCACGATGCCCTTTTGGGTCTTGAGCTTGTCCACCAGAGTGGTGACGTCCTTGTGTGGGACAACGGCATCCTTGTCGCCGTGAATGATCAGGCCCGACGACGGGCACGGCGCCAGGAACGAAAAGTCGTAGAGGTTTGCCGGCGGGCAGATCGAAATGAAGCCCTCGATCTCGGGACGGCGCATCAGGAGTTGCATGCCGATCCACGCGCCGAATGAGAAGCCGGCGATCCAGCAGCTTTTCGCCTCCGGATTGATGGTTTGTGCCCAGTCCAGCGCGGCTGCCGCGTCGGACAGTTCGCCCTGGCCATGGTCGAAGGAGCCCTGGCTGCGTCCGACGCCACGGAAATTGAACCGCAGTGCCGAGAAGCCGCGGTGCACGAAGGCGTAGTAGAGCTGGTAGATGATCGGATGGTTCATCGTCCCGCCGAACTGCGGGTGTGGATGCAGGATGATTGCGATCGGAGCATTTTTCTGGCGCGCGGGGTGATAGCGCCCCTCGATGCGTCCGGCGGGGCCGGTGAAGATAATCTCAGGCATTGCTGTCGACCTCAGACCGCGCACGCCGCAACCGGCTGCAACGGGATTTGTTGTGTGTCCGGCGGAACTTAACGGGACCCGGCAAGTAGATTAGAATTATTCTAATTATGTGATTTCCGCTGTTCCCGGCCGCAACACACGCTATAAGGGCCGGGTAATTTCGGGCTTCTACCACGATCCCCAGGGCAAAAAGCAAGCTTTTTGCGGGGTATAGGCCAAAAACGGTAATTAGGTATTGGCGAAGGCCATGGTTGGACGGACCTACTTTGATTGGAACGCGACAGCCCCGCTCCGCGACGAGGCGCGCGCCGCCGTCACGGCGGCTCTGGCCCTGACCGGAAATGCGTCTTCCGTGCATGCAGAAGGCCGTGCCGCCCGGCGACTGGTTGAAGAGGCGCGCGAACGTGTTGCCGATCTGGTCGGCGCCGAAGCGAAGAACGTCACGTTCACCAGCGGCGCGACTGAAGCCAATATGCTGGCGCTGACGCCGGCGATCGAGGTCGGCGGCCGCAAGGAGCCGCGCGACCGGCTGTTGATCTCGGCGATTGAGCATCCGTCCGTCCGCTGCGGCGGCCGCTTTGCTGCCGATCAAATTGAAGAATTGCCGGTGACCGCGCGCGGGGTTGTTGATCTCGTCGCGTTAAAGCGACAGCTCGGCCACTGCCAGAGGCCGCTTGTTTCCGTGATGCTCGCCAACAACGAAACCGGCGTGGTTCAGCCGATCGCGGAGATTGCCGATATCGTGCACGCCGCGTCCGGCGTCCTGCACGTCGACGCCGTGCAGGCACCGGGCCGTATTCCTTGCGACATCGTGGCGCTCAGTGCTGACCTGCTGTCACTCTCATCGCACAAGTTGGGCGGCCCGCAGGGCGCGGGCGCACTCATCCGCCGCGGCGACATTCACATCACCGATTCTTTGATCAAGGGCGGCGGTCAGGAGCGCGGTCAGCGCGCGGGAACCGAGAACGTGGCCGCGATTGCAGGCTTCGGTGCGGCCGCGGCTGCCGCAAAGCAGACGAATGGCACACGCATGGCCGCTTTGCGCGAGCAGGCGGAAGCAGGAATTAAAGCCGCGGCGCCGCAGGCGGTGTTTTTCGGCGCCGATGCGCCGCGCCTGCCAAACACGAGCCTTTTCACCGTTCCCGGATTGAAGGCGGAAACCGCGATTATTGCCTTCGACCTCAACGGGATAGCGGTATCCTCGGGTTCCGCCTGCTCCTCTGGCAAGGTACAGGCCTCGCATGTGCTTGCGGCGATGGGCGTGGAACCCGAACTTGCGCGCGGCGCAGTGCGCATCAGCCTTGGCTGGAACACGGACGAAGCGGATATCGAGAGACTGCTAAATGCTTGGAATACAGTGGTTTCGTCATTACTTAACAAGCAAGCCAATGCCGCATAAGCGCATGATCCCGAAAAGTGGAAACCGGTTTTCGGAGAAGATCATGCGCCAGAAAGCGGCGTCACTTGTGATGCCACCTGGGATGATCGCAACGCGATAAGCGAACGACCATAACCGACAAATCCAACCCGCGGTCCTTGCAACCGTGAGCGGAGGGAAGAATGCCGGCCGTACAAGAGACCGTCGAACAGGTCCGCCGTATCGACGTTGATCAGTATAAATACGGGTTCGTCACCGATATCGAATCCGAGAAGGCCCCGAAGGGCCTGTCGGAAGACACCGTCCGTTTCATTTCGGCCAAAAAGAATGAGCCGGAGTGGATGCTGGTGTGGCGGCTGGAAGCCTACAAGCGTTGGCTGACCATGCGCGAGCCGACCTGGGCGCGCGTTGACTATCCCAAGATCGACTATCAGAACGCCTATTATTATTCGGCGCCGAAAAAGAAGGCGCTGGCCTCGCTCGACGAAGTCGATCCGGAAATTCTCAAGACTTATGAGAAGCTCGGCATTCCATTGCGCGAGCAGGAGATCCTCGCCGGCGTCGTGCGTCCCGAGGGCGAACGGCGCGTGGCGGTGGACGCGGTGTTCGATTCTGTTTCGGTCGCCACGACATTCAAGGAAGAACTGAAGAAGGCCGGCGTCATCTTCATGCCGATGTCGGAGGCGATCCGCGAGCATCCCGAACTCGTGAAGAAATATCTCGGCTCCGTGGTGCCGACGTCGGACAACTTCTTTGCGACGCTGAACTCGGCGGTGTTTTCCGACGGATCGTTTGTCTATGTGCCGCCGGGCGTGCGTTGCCCGATGGAGCTGTCGACCTATTTCCGCATCAACGAGGCCAACACCGGTCAGTTCGAGCGCACGCTGATCATTGCCGACAAGGGTGCTTACGTCAGCTATCTCGAAGGCTGCACAGCGCCGATGCGCGACGAGAACCAGTTGCATGCCGCGGTGGTCGAGCTGGTGACGCTCGATGACGCCGAGATCAAGTATTCCACCGTACAAAACTGGTATCCCGGCGATGCCGAAGGCAAAGGCGGCATCTTCAACTTCGTCACCAAGCGGGGCGACTGCCGCGGTGCGCGCTCGAAAATTTCCTGGACGCAAGTCGAGACCGGCTCGGCGATCACCTGGAAATATCCGAGCTGCATCCTGCGCGGCGACAATTCGCGCGGCGAGTTCTACTCGATCGCCATTTCCAATGGCCGCCAGCAGGTCGACAGCGGCACCAAGATGCTGCACCTCGGCAAGAACACGACCAGCCGCATCATCTCGAAGGGCATCGCTGCCGGAAAATCCAACAACACCTATCGCGGCCTGGTGACCGCGCACCGCAAGGCCACGAACGCGCGCAACTTCACCAATTGCGATTCGCTGCTGATCGGCCACGACTGCGGCGCGCACACCGTGCCTTACATTGAGGCGAAGAATTCATCCGCGGTGTTCGAACACGAAGCAACCACCTCGAAGATTTCCGAGGACATGCTGTTCTACTGCCGGCAGCGCGGCATGTCGGCGGAAGAGGCGACCGCGTTGGTCGTCAACGGCTTCGTCAAGGACGTGTTGCAGCAGCTGCCGATGGAATTCGCGGTCGAGGCGCAGAAGCTGATTTCGATTTCGCTGGAAGGAAGCGTGGGTTAATCTTATGGCTTTTCTTGAAGTTAAAAATCTGCATGTCGAGGTCGAGGACAAGAAAATCCTCAACGGCCTGACTCTGTCCGTGGAAAAGGGACAGGTCGCGGCGATCATGGGCCCGAATGGTTCGGGTAAGTCGACGCTCGCCTATGTCCTGGCCGGCAAGGATAACTACAAGGTCACCGAGGGCGACGTGTTGCTCAACGGCGAGAGCATTCTCGAAATGCCGCCGGATGAGCGCGCCGCAAAGGGTGTGTTCCTCGCATTCCAGTATCCGGTGGAAGTGCCGGGCGTTGCCACCATGACCTTCCTGCGCACAGCCCTCAACGCCCAGCGCAAGACGCGGGGCGAAAAGGAATTCTCGACGCCCGACTTCATGAAGCTGGTGCGGGACACGGCGGGCAATCTCGGCATCAGCCAGGAAATGTTGCGCCGTGCCGTCAATGTCGGATTTTCCGGCGGTGAGAAGAAGCGAAACGAAATCCTGCAAATGGCGATCCTGCAGCCGCGGCTGGCGGTGCTCGACGAGACCGATTCCGGTCTCGACATCGACGCGCTCAAGATTGTCGCGGAAGGCGTCAATCGATTGCGCTCTCCAGAGCGGTCGATGATTGTCATCACTCACTATCAGCGGCTGCTCGAGTTCATCGTGCCGGATGTGGTGCATGTGCTGGCCAAAGGCAAAGTCGTGAAATCCGGCGGCAAGGAGCTCGCTCTTGAGCTTGAGGCCAAGGGCTATGCGCAATTTGCCGGCGAGGCGGCCTGAGCGATGAACGCCGATGTCCGCAATCTGAAGACTGATGCCGAGCAGGCGTTGAGCGCGGCCTATGTTGCGGCACGCGGGTCGCTGCCGGGCACGGGCGCTTTGGTGGCCCTGCGCGAGGACGCATATCGCAAATTCGACGCCAGCGGCCTGCCGCACCGGCGTGTCGAGGAATGGAAATACACCGATTTGCGCGCGCTGATGCGCAATCTCTACCCGCTGGCGGCGGCGCCGGACGCCGCGACGCGCGCGCGGGCAAAGAATGCGGGCAAGCTGCTGGGGGGTGTCGATTGCCGCCGTCTGGTCTTTGTCGACGGGGCTTTCGCGCCGGATTTGTCGGATCTTTCGCCGGAGCAGGGGGTCACAGTTGGTTCAATGGCCGAGGCGCTCGGCAAGGGCGACCCGCTGGTATTGGCCCATGTTGGTCGGACTTTCGCGACCGATGATGCGGCGGTTGCGCTCAATACTGCTTTGATGGGCGATGGCGCGGTGGTCCGCATTTCCGCCGGCGCCACGGCGAAGCGGCCGATCAATCTGGTCTTTGCGACCGGCAGCGAGAAGCCCAGCTCTGCTTTCGTGCGCTCGCTGGTCGTGTTGGAGAAGGGTGCGAAAGCCACCATCATCGAGAGCCATGAGAGCGGCGATGCGCAAGTCAATGCGGCGCTTGAACTGGTGGTCGGCGATGAGGCGCAAGTCGACTATGTCAAGATCACGCAAGCACGTGCGGTGCACATTGCGAGCCTGCTTGCCACGGTCGGTGCGCGGGCGCAGTTCAACAGTTTTGCCTTCACCGCCGACGCCCATCTTGTGCGCAATCAGGGATTTATTCGATTTGCCGGCGAAGGCACCAAGGGCGGGATCCGTGGCGTCAGTCTGTTGCGCGGCAAGGACCACGTCGACACCACGTTGCTGATTGAACATGCCGCCGGCCATTGCGAGAGCCGCGAGCAGTTCAAGGCGGTGCTGGACGATCAGGGCCACAATGTATTCCAGGGAAAAATTGTCGTTAAGCAGCATGCGCAGAAGACCGACGCCAAGATGATGACGCGCGCGTTGCTGCTCTCCGATGAAGCCGAAGCCGACAACAAGCCGGAGCTAGAGATCTTTGCCGATGATGTGGTTTGCGGCCACGGCGCGACGGCCGGCGCACTCGATCCGGGCCTTAAATTCTACCTGATGTCGCGCGGCATTCACGAGAAGGAGGCCGAGGCTTTGCTGATCCAGGCCTTCATCGGCGAAACGCTCGAGGAAATTGCGCATGACGGCATTCGCGAGGCGCTGATGATTGCCAGCCTGAAATGGCTGGGATCGCGAGCTTGAGAGATGGTCAAACGCAGCAACAAACACCGTTCGTTCCCGCGAAAGCGGGAATCCAGAGCCAAGAGCTGGGTCCCCGCTTGCGCGGGGACGAACGGGTATTGGGCTCAGGTCGGAAAATGAATATTCACGCCACCGACGCTTACGACGTCGCCAAAATCCGGGCCGACTTCCCGGCGTTGGCGATGCAAGTTTACGGCAAGCCGCTTGTCTATCTCGACAATGCCGCCTCGGCGCAGAAGCCGAACCAGGTGCTCGACCGGATTCAGAAAGCCTACACCGAGCAATACGCCAATGTGCACCGCGGCCTGCACTATCTGGCGAACGAGGCCACCGAAGCCTACGAAGGCGCGCGTGAAACGGTGCGTGCGTTTTTGAACGCCGAGCGCAAGGAAGAAATCATCTTTACGCGCAACGCGACCGAGGCCGTCAACCTCGTCGCGTATACGTTCGGACGCGAGCGCATCAAGCCCGGCGACGAGATCGTGCTTTCGATCATGGAGCACCATTCCAACATCGTGCCGTGGCATTTCTTGCGCGAACGACAGGGCGCAGTGATCAAATGGGCGCCGGTCGATGACGAAGGCAACTTCCTGGTCGACGAATTCGAGAAGCTGCTCGGGCCGCGTACCAAGATGGTGGCAATCACCCATATGTCGAACACGCTCGGCACCGTGGTGCCGATCAAGGACGTCGTGAAGCTGGCGCATGCGCGCGGCATTCCGGTTCTGGTCGACGGCGCGCAAGGCGCCGTGCATCTGGATGTCGACGTACGCGATCTTGGCGCTGATTTCTATGTGATCACCGGTCACAAGCTCTACGGCCCGACCGGCATCGGCGTGCTGTACGGCAAATACGATCTGCTCGCTGCCATGCCGCCATTCAATGGCGGCGGCGAGATGATTCGCGATGTCTTTGAAGACCGCATCACCTATGGCGAGCCGCCGCATCGTTTCGAGGCCGGCACGCCGCCGATCGTGCAAGCGATTGGCCTGGGCGCCGCGATTGACTACATCCAGTCGGTCGGTAAGTCGCGTATCCGCGCTCACGAAGGCGCGCTGGTGAAATATGCCCATGACCGTCTCGGTCAGATCAATTCGCTGCGCATCATCGGCAAAGCACCGGACAAGGGGCCGATCGTGTCGTTCGAGATGAAAGGCGCACATCCGCATGATGTCGCGACCATCATCGATCGTGCTGGTGTGGCGGTGCGCGCGGGCACTCATTGCGTCATGCCGCTGCTGGCACGCTATGGACTGACGGCGACGTGCCGAGCCTCGTTTGGGATGTATAATACGAAGGACGAGGTGGATGTGCTCGCCGCCTCGCTCGTGAAGGCACAGGAATTTTTCGTATGACCGATGATAAACCGGACAACACCCCCGTCGCGGAAAAACCGCCCGAGAATGCCGCCGTGGTTGGATCGGCGGCAGTGCCGCCGGATGAACTGAACAAGCTCACCGACGATATCGTCGCTGCGCTCAAGACGGTCTACGATCCTGAAATCCCGGCGGACATTTATGAGTTGGGCCTGATCTACAAGATCGACATCGGGGATGATCGCGGGGTGAAGGTCGACATGTCGCTGACGTCGCCGAATTGCCCGGCGGCACAGGAATTGCCGATCATGGTCGAGAATGCGGTGTCGAGCGTACCGGGCGTCAAGGAAACCAAGGTGGAGGTGGTTTGGGATCCGCCGTGGGACCCGAGCCGGATGTCGGATGAGGCCCGTTTAGTGCTCAATATGTGGTGAGTTACATTTCCTGAACGAAGACACTAGATAAAGGCGAGAAGCGAAAAGGACTGCCATGGCTACTGCACGACCGAGACCCCAGGTGATGCGGCTCACAGATGCCGCGGCGCTCCGCATCAAGGATGTTATGGCGCGGGCCGACCGGCCGGTTGCCGGCGTGCGTGTCGGCGTCAAGAACGGCGGATGCGCCGGCATGGAATACACCATGGAATATGCCGTCGATATCAAGCCGACGGATGAGGTGGTCGAAGACAAGGGCGTGAAGATTCTGGTCGACCCCAAGGCAGTCTTGTTCTTGCTGGGAACCGAGATGGACTACAAGACTGAAAAATTGTCGGCTCAGTTTATCTTCAACAACCCGAACCAGACGAGCGCCTGCGGCTGCGGTGAATTGGTGCAATTGACGCCGGCGAAAAGCACAGAGTAAGGCCGTCAGGCCACCTGCGAGGTGGCACCGGCCGCCGAGACTTCCGGATCAGTTTCGC
Organism: uncultured Alphaproteobacteria bacterium; assembly: GCA_963819915.1. GTDB lineage: Bacteria > Pseudomonadota > Alphaproteobacteria > Rhizobiales > Xanthobacteraceae > Pseudolabrys. Next base: position 721,368 of record CAWFXX010000001.1, on the reverse strand, counting down.
ATATCACGCGATTGCGGCCACTTCGTTTGGCGGCATAGAGGCATGCGTCTGCGCGCTCAATAATCGCTTGTGCACTATCGCCCGCATGCAGGGTGGCGACGCCGGCCGAAATCGTTATACGGCCGAGGTGCTCCCCGGTGGAGCGCTTCATCAGTTCCTTGGCCATCACGGCGCGCCGGATGTGTTCCGCAACCGTGATCGCCGCGCGCAAAACTGTGCCCGGCAAAATGATTGCAAATTCCTCGCCGCCGTAGCGTGCCGCGGTGTCCTTGCCTTTGACATTGTGCTTCACGGCCATTCCCACCAGGCGCAACACCTGGTCACCGGTCAGGTGGCCGAAATTGTCGTTGAATGTCTTGAAATGATCGATGTCTGTCAGCAGCAACGAAAGTGGCTCATTGTTGGTGACTGAATCCGCGATCGCCTTTTCCAGCGTGCTGTCGAAGAATTTGCGGTTGGCCAATTGGGTGAGGGGGTCAGTGAGGCTTTCGGTCCGCACGACCTCCAGGTTTTCCTGCAACTCATTGATTTCCCGCTTGGAGGCAAGCAGGCGTTCTTCCAGCTGTTGGTTGGAGAGCTCCATATGCTTGGTGGTTTGCACCAGGCTTTCCACAATCGCGCGCAGCCCATCGCGATCTTTTGACAGGTCGAGTTGTTCTGTCGCGCCGGCGAGGCTCTCGGAGTAGGTGCTGGCCGAGCCGACAGCGGCATCGATCATTGCCATGACCTGATCGATCTCGCCCTTCACCAGGCTGCCGACTTCATCGATGCGCTCGGTCAGTCGCGCCGGCGTCAGATGATTCTCATAGATTTTGGCGAGATCGGCTTCGGAAATCGTGCCCTTGGCTTTGATTATCGCGTTGACCTGCTGGTTGAGCGCAGGGTGGAAGCCGGTCGCGTAGGTGTACCAGATTTCGTAGTTGCGCGGGGTCGCGGCCTGGCGCAACGCCTTCATCTGCCCGAGTGCGATGTCCGCGAACGCGATCGTGCGATCGTAATCCTCGGCACGCCCGCTCATAGAGTAAGACCCCCAGTTGCAGGACTAAGCCCTGCGGAGGACGGCACGGATGGCGTCTCTCACCGAAACGGTATTCGAGGGATATGAATCAGGGGTAAATTTGGAACCACCCCCCACAACGCAAGGTTGCGTCGCCGCGGTCGCGCCCTCAGGCCTTGACCGAAACAGGCCGTAACAAGAAGGCCGGCAAGTGGTTGCCTTCGGCGTCCTCAACGGGCGGCGGCTGGGGGGCCGGCGCCTTGTGCGACGGCGCCTGGTGTGACGGCGTCTTGTGGGCCGTTTCTTTTTTGGGTCGTCGCCCAGCAGGCTGACGGTCGCGGTGCCGATCACGCGGGCGTTCGGAGCGGGCAGGCCTCTCGCTCTTTTGCGCGGCGCCTGCATTTTGCGCCGCAACAGGTGCGGGCTCGCCCGTCATCCATGGGATCGTCTCGCCGATCAGCCGCTCGATGGCGCTGACCGCCTTGCTGTCGATTGGCGCCACGATTGTAATCGCCGTGCCGCTGCGGCCGGCGCGGCCAGTCCGCCCGATGCGGTGGACGTAATCGTCAGGGTGATGCGGTACGTCGAAATTGAAGACGTGGCTGACTTCCGGGATATCGAGCCCGCGCGCCGCGACGTCGGAAGCGACCAGCACCGTGACTTCGCCCTTGCGGAATTGCTCGAGCGCGGCCGTACGTGCCGCCTGGTCCATGTCGCCGTGCAGGGCGACCGCGTTGAACTTGTGGCGCAGCAGCGAGCGGTGAAGTTGCGCGACCTCGCGCTTGCGATTGCAAAACACAATGGCGTTCTTGTAACCGGCTGCCGATCGAATGAGCCGGCGCAACGTTTCGCGCTTTTCATGCGGGTCGCGGCCGGTCGACACGAGCAGTTGCGTGATGGTTGTCGCTGCGGTCGCGGGCTTCGAGACTTCCACGCGCACGGGATTATGCAGGAACTTGTCAGCAATGCGCTGGATTTCCGGCGGCATGGTCGCCGTGAAGAACAAGGTCTGGCGGGTAAACGGCACCAGTTTGCCAATGCGCTCGATGTCGGGAATGAAACCCATGTCGAGCATGCGATCGGCTTCGTCGATCACCAGCAACTCGACGCCGGAGAGCAGCAGGCGTCCGCGTTCGGAATGGTCGAGCAGGCGCCCCGGTGTCGCGATCAGAACATCGACGCCACGAACGAGCTTGGCATCCTGGTTGTCGAACGACACGCCGCCGATGATAAGCGCTACATTGAGTTTGTGGTTCTTGCCATATTTCTCGAAGTGGTCGGCGACCTGCGCGGCAAGTTCGCGCGTCGGCTCAAGGATGAGGGTGCGCGGCATTCGCGCACGCGCGCGACCTTGTTCGAGCATGGTGAGCATCGGCAACACGAATGCAGCGGTCTTGCCGGTGCCCGTTTGCGCAATGCCAAGCACATCGCGGCGTGCAAGCACGTGCGGAATGGCCTGGTCTTGGATGGGAGTGGGGGTTTTGTAGCCAGCCGCATCGATGGCGGCGAGTACTTTGGCGGATAAGCCGAGATGGGAAAAAGCCATATATCCTCAGAGACCGCCCAGATCGCGCCGGACTAAATAAACCAGTTGCTTTGCGCGGGAGACGGCCGAATCTTTAAGTCTGACCGGTTGTTTGGGAACATAGGGGGCAAAGGGCTAAAGTCAATGCTTCGCAACGCGATAAGTCATATTAATTCTTAATGTTTTCGGCCATTGGAGCATACTTGGAGCACGCATGACGCCCGTTTTACCGCTCGTTCTGGTGCCCGGACTGCTTTGTAGCGCTCGGCTCTACGCACCACAGATTTCAGCACTTTGGCCGCACGGTTCAATAACCGTTGCCGACCACCGGCGCGACAACGATATGGCCGCGATCGCAGCGCGCATTCTTGCCGACGCACCGCCACGTTTCGCGCTCGCAGGCCTTTCGATGGGAGGATACATCGCCTTCGCAATGTTGCGGCAGGCACCCGACCGGATCGCCAAGCTCGCGCTTCTCGACACCTCGGCGCGGCCTGACACCGTGGAGCAATCCGCGGGACGCGAAAAATTTATCGGGATGGCGGAGACGGGCAAGCTGAACGACATCGTTGAAGCGCTCACCCCGCGCTTCCTGCATCGCAATCACCATAGCGACGAATCGCTCAAGCGGGTGGTGCGTGACATGGCGGCCGATACCGGCGCTGAAGCATTCGTGCGCCAGCAAAGAGCCATCATGTCGCGGCCCGATTCACGGCCGCTGCTTGCGAGCATCCGTTGCCCGACTTTGGTTGTTGTCGGTGACGGAGACGAGCTCACCCCGCCTGAGCTTGCGAGAGAAATTTGCGCCGGGATTCCCGGTTCGCGTCTTGTCGTCGTGCCCGAATGCGGACATCTATCCACGATCGAGAAACCTGACGCAGTCAACGCCGCGTTGGCCGAGTGGCTTTCCACCTGAGCACGCCGTGCCGACCTGCATTGAGGTCAAGGAGCAACCATGACTGACGTCCGCGAGACAGCCGGTGTTATCGCTCCGCCGCCGCTGGTTGCGCTGGGCGCCGTTATCCTCGGTGTCCTGCTCGACTGGTTGATGCCGGCCTATGTTTTGTCGGCCGTGTTGACCCGGAACGGACGGATCATCATCGGCCTATTGCTGATTGTGGCTGGCATCGCTATCGGCGTTGCGGGCCGGGGGATTTTCGTGCGCTTTGGCACCAACGTTAATCCGTACAGACCGTCGAGCGTGCTGGTGACGACCGGTATATTCGGCTACGTCCGCAATCCGATGTATGTCGGCCTCGCTCTTATGGTTGCAGGGATCGGCATTGCCCTGGCATCCGATTGGACATTGGTGATGCTTGTGATCGCCGCGCTGCTGGTCCACTTCGGCGTTGTCAAACGCGAGGAACGCTATCTCGATGCCAAGTTTGGCGACGCCTACCGCCGTTATATGGATGCCGTGCCTCGTTATGGCCTGCCGCTCTGACCCAAGAGATTGTGCAAGTCATTCCGGTCTTCGTCCCTTTGCCTCCGCCGCGCGAGATGCTTATAGGGAACGCTGAAACTGGTCGCCGGGACACACTTCATGCGTACGCAGGTCGGAATTATCGGCGCGGGACCCGCAGGCCTGATGCTCGCGCGGCTGCTGCACCTGCAGGGCATTGAGTTGATCGTTATCGAAAACCGCAGTCGCGACTACATCGAGAACCGCATTCGTGCCGGCCTTATCGAGCACTGGGCGGCCGATCTTCTGGTCGACGTCGGCGCAGGTGCACGGATGCAACGTGAAAGCATGTTGCATTGGGGCATTAATGTCGGAATCAATGGCGAGCTTCATCGCATCGATTTCAAGGCGCTCGTGAACAAGCGGGTAACGATCTACGGGCAGCAAGAAGTCGTGAAGGACCTGGTTGCGCAACGGCTTGCGGATGGTGGTTCACTGTTGTTCGAGGTCGACAACGTCAGCGTTCATGAGTTGACCGGCGCGCAGCCGAAAATCCACTTCACGCATGACGGTCGCTCGCACGAGATCGATTGCGATTTCATCGCCGGCTGTGACGGCTTCCACGGAATTTGCCGGCCAAGCATTCCCGATGGTGTACTCAGCGTGTTCGAGCGCGATTATCCGTTCGGCTGGCTGGGAATCCTGTCGGAAAGTCCGCCACCGGATCATGAGCTGGTCTACTCCAACACCGACCGCGGATTTGCATTGTACACCATGCGTTCGCCGACGCTGGCACGGCTCTATCTGCAATGCGATCACGATGAGGACATTAAGAATTGGCCCGACAGCCGCATCTGGGACGAGTTGCACAAACGTCTCGGCGGCGCGCGCAAGCTGGTCGAAGGCAAGATGCTGCAAAAGGGCATCACGCCGATGCGCAGTTTTGTAGTCGAGCCAATGCAATATGGACGGCTGTTCCTCGCCGGCGACAGCGCGCATATCGTGCCACCGACCGGCGCCAAGGGCATGAACCTCGCTTTTGCCGATGTCGTGCAGCTGTCGCGCGCGCTTTGAAGCTTTCTACAAAAGTAAGCGAAACGAATTGCTGGAAAATTACTCCGCGAAGTGTCTGCGGCGGGTCTGGTATGCGCAACGATTTTCGTGGTGGATGACGCAGATCATGCATCGCTTCCCCGGTGAATCTGCTTTCGATCACCGCCGCCAGCTCTCCGATCTCGACTACGTGACGAGTTCCAGCCGCCGCGGCGACCTCGCTGGCGGAACAATATGTCGGACTGCCGCTGGACTAGTCGTTGAGCACCGCGCGGAGAGGCCGACGCAAAAGCATGATTGCGACACCGGCTACGGATGAGATTAGCGCGAGCATCAGGAAGAAATTGCTTTTTCCCATGCTCGACCAGAAGGTTCCAAGATAACCGGCGAGAAATCCGCCGACGAAGCTGGTGGAAAGCCAGACACCCATCATCATCGACAGCAAGGACACGGGCGCTACCTTCGTGACGAGTGAGAGGCTCGTCGGCGAGAGATAAATTTCGCCAACGGTGATGACGACGAAATAGGCGAATAGCCACAGCCAGCCGCTTTTCCTCCATCCGCGCTCCATGCTGCGGCGACCATGACCAAATAGGCCAGGGCATTCAGAAGGCAGCCGATCGCGAGTTTCGTAATTGTCGAGTGTTCGCGATGGCCTTGCCACCGCCAGAACGCAACGATGATCGGCGTGAAGGCAAAAATCATGAAGGGATTGAACGCCTGGAACCAGGTCACCGGAATTTCGCCGCCAAGGAAACGGCGGTCGGTAAACTGATCGGCCCAGAGTGCAATCGTGTTGCCTTGCTGTTCATAAGTGGCCCAGAACAGACTTACAGGCGCGAACAGCAGCAACAGCGCGATGATTGATTGCCAGGACGCGCGGTCGAGGGGCTGTTGCAATGGCGCCCGTTTCACTAGTGCGTCCTCCGGTAGATACGGCGCTGCCGAGAGATAAATGATGAGACCAATTGTCATTCCGACACCGGCAGCCGCGAAGCCATAGTGCCAGCCGATCTCTTCACCCAGCGTGCCGCAGACGAGCGGGGCGAGGAAAGCCCCAAGATTGATGCCGACATAAAAAATCGAAAAGGCGCGATCGCGGCGTCGGTCGCCCGGGCGATACAACGATCCGACCTGCGTCGAGATATTCGGTTTAAAGGCGCCGTTGCCCAGGATCAGGAAGCCAAGGGCGAACAGAAACAGCTGTTCGAAAGCCATCATGAAATGCCCGATAGCCATCAGGGTCGCGCCGATAATGACGGTGCGGCGTTGTCCCAGCACGCGGTCGGCCAGCAATCCGCCGAAGATCGGCGTCAGATAGACCAACCCCGTATAGAAGCCATAGATCTGCGAGGCGAGCGGCTGCGTCGCCAGCGGCCCGAATATCGTTTCGAGCATGGTCTTGAATGACGCGAGGCCAATGACGCTGGCGGTTCTCTGCGGATCCAGCAGGTATTTGACCATATAGAGAACGAGCAGTGCGCGCATCCCGTAGTAGGAAAAACGCTCCCACATTTCGGTCGCAAACAGGTAAGCGAGACCGCGCGGATGGCCGAAAATATCGGTCCTCACGCCTCGGTTGTATTGGGGAATTGCGCGGGTCGCGCACATAGGGATGTCCGGAGGGACCGTCGATGGGCAAACAATAGCACATTCGACAAAAGCGTTTTCGTATCGCCCGGTCCGGTGTACGCTTTTTGCAAGCGTGGCCGGGGGGGACGGTTACGCAAATTGGGGGATGCAATGATGAGTACACGTAAAACAATAATCTGCGCGCTGATGGCATCGCTTGCCGTTTTTTCCACCGCACCGGCGCGCGCGCAATCCGACTTCCCGAACCGCCCGATCCATTTCCTTGTTGGGTTTGCGGCCGGTGGCGGAAATGATTTGTTTGCCCGGCTGGTCGTGCAGAAGTTCCAGGAAAACACCGGCACCACCGCCGTGATCGAAAACCGGGTCGGTGCGGGCGGGCGGATCGCCGCCGAGTTCGCGGCGCGCGCCCCGGCCGACGGCTATACGGTGCTGGTCGGCGCCACCGGGCAGATGTCGATCGCCAGCGCGATCTTTCCCGATCTGAGCTACAACGCAAGCACCAGCTTCATTCCGCTCAACATGATCGCGTCGTTCCCGCTGGTGCTGGTCGTGCCCGCGGATCATCCGGCCAAGAACGTGAAGGAGCTTGTTGCCTGGGCAAAGGCCAATCCCGACAAATCCAATTACGGCACATCGTCGCCCGCTTTTACGATTGCGAGCGAGTTGCTCAAGCTCAAGACCGGAATGCCCGCGGTTGCGATTCCGTACAAGAGCAGCAATGAATTGAATCTGAGCGTGGTCGCAGGGCAATGCCTGTTCACCATCTCCGATGGCCCACCGGCAATTCCATTGGTCAAGGGCGGCAAGACCCGCGCGCTGGCGGTCACGGGTTCCGAACGTTCGCCGGAGCTGCCTGATGTGCCCAGCATGGCCGAAGCCGGCTATCCGGAGGTCAATACCCAGCTTTGGAGCGGGTTCTTTGTGCCCGCCGGCACTCCTGCGCCGGTTGTCGCCAAGCTCACAGCGGAGTTGGGAAAGGCGCTCGCCGATCCCGGCGTGCAGGACGGTCTGAAGAAGATGGCCGTGACTCCGGGCGGCCCGACTGGCGATGCGTTCAAGAAACGCATCGACGCCGACATAAAGACGTTTGCCGATGTCGTGAAGGCCGCCAAACTGACCTTTAAGTAGTCATCAACGTTATAACCATCGAACACTGCTCCGCGCGGCGTGGAAGCGCCTAAATCAATTGCGGCCGCGCCAGCCACTGCTATTGTCATTGAAAAGTGGGTTAGTGGTACTATGCGCTTGCTGGCAATTTCTGCGATTGTGGCGACTTTGGTTGTGCCTCGAAGCGCGAATGCGGAGTCTGTCGACCAGCTCTTCCAGCAATTTGGTCTGTTTGGAACCTGGGCGACCGATTGTGCCAGGCCGGCGACGCCGTCCAATCCGTATGTCAGCATTACAACACCGAGTGCAGGTCTGGTGCTGGAAGACCACAACCTCGGCCCCGATTTTTCGGTCAACCGCTACAGTGTGTTGTCGGCCGAAAAAGTATCTGCCAGCAGCATATCGGTTGAGGTGATTTTTCAGCCCGGCACAGAGGTCGAGGAACGGCAGAAACTCGTATTCTCGGTGCATGACAACACGCGCCGCACAATCTTCAATCAGGCGAATGGTGGGACGGTGCGCGTGAAAGACGGTGTTGCGCTTGCGCGCGGCAGCAAGACGCCGCTGCTGCGGAAGTGCGAGGAGAGTGGGGTCAGCCACTAAGCCTTGTTGCGTATGACCCGCAATCAAACATCCAGCAGTTCAGCGCTGGCGAATTCGGCTTTTTCCTGGATGAATTCAAAGCGCGCTTCCGCTTTGGTGCCCATCAGGCGCTCAACCGATCTGGCTGTTGGTTTCATTTCCTTCTCCGCCAGGACCACGCGCAGCAATGTGCGCTTGCCGGGATCCATGGTGGTTTCCTTGAGTTGCGCCGCCATCATCTCGCCCAGGCCCTTGAAGCGGCTGACTTCGACTTTTGCATTGGCGTGAAATTCTTTCTTGAGCAACGCATCTTTGTGCTTGTCGTCGCGCGCATAGACGATCTTGCCGCCATGCTGCAGGCGGAATAACGGCGGCACCGCAAGATAGAGCCGGCCGCCTTCGATCAGCTTTTGCATCTGCCGATAAAAGAAAGTGATCAACAGCGAGGCGATGTGCGCGCCGTCGACGTCGGCATCGGTCATGATGATGACCTTCTCGTAGCGCAGGTCCTTCTCGTGATAGTGGGTGCCGGTGCCGCAGCCGAGCGCCTGAATGAGATCAGCCAGTTGCGCATTCTGCGCGAGCTTGTCCTTGCCTGCGGAAGCAACGTTGAGGATTTTGCCGCGCAAAGGCAGCACCGCCTGCGTGCGGCGATCGCGCGCCTGTTTGGCGGAGCCGCCGGCGCTGTCGCCTTCGACGATGAAAATCTCCGAGCCTTCCGAGGCGGACGACGTGCAATCCGCCAGCTTGCCGGGGAGCCGCAATTTACGCACAGCGGTCTTGCGCGCGATGTCCTTTTCCTGGCGGCGGCGAAGGCGTTCCTCGGCGCGCTCAATGACGAAATCGAGCAGCTTGTTCGCCTGCAGCGGGTTGCCGGCGAGCCAGTGATCGAAGGGGTCCTTGATCGCTTGCTCGACGATGCGTTGCGCCTCGGCGGTGGCGAGACGGTCCTTTGTCTGCCCCTGGAATTCCGGCTCGCGCACGAACACCGACAACATGCAGCCGGCGCCCGTCATGATATCGTCGCTGCTGACAGGTGCGGAGCGCTTTTCCTGCCCGATGCGTGCGGCGTGATCTTTCAATCCGCGCAGCAGTGCCGAGCGCAAGCCGGATTCGTGGGTGCCGCCGTCAGGCGTCGGAATGGTATTGCAATAGGAATTGAGAAAGCCATCAGTATCGGCGGTCCATGCGACGGCCCATTGCACTGCGCCATGCGCGCCGACTTTTCCGTGCGTGCCGGAAAAAATCTCCGGATGCACCAGCGTTGCGTCTTTGAGCTGGTCGGAGAGGTAGTCCTTTAGGCCTTGCTCGAAGTGGAAGGTCGCCTTCTCGGGCACGTCCTCGACGCCCTTGAGCAGAGCTTTGTCGCAGTGCCAGCGAATTTCCACGCCGCCGAAGAGATAAGCCTTCGAGCGCGTCATCTTGAATACGCGGTCGGCCTTGAAGGCAGCTTTTGGTCCGAAAATTTGCGGGTCCGGCCTGAAGCGGACCTTGGTGCCGCGCCGGTTCGGCGCGCGGCCGGCTTTTTCCAGCTTGCCCTTCGGCTTGCCGCGCTCGAACGCCATCCGGTAAAGCTGCTGCTCGCGCGCGACCTCGACTTCCATGCGTTCCGACAGCGCGTTGGCGACCGAGACGCCGACGCCGTGCAGGCCGCCCGATGTCTCGTAAACTTCCGAGTCGAATTTGCCGCCGGCGTGCAACGTGCACATGATGACTTCCAGCGCCGACTTGCTCTTGAACTTCGGATGCGGATCGACGGGAATGCCACGGCCATTGTCGGTGACCGAGACAAAGCCGTTGGCTTCCATCTCGACTTCAATCCAGTCGGCATGACCGGCGAGCGCCTCGTCCATGGCGTTGTCGATCACTTCGGCAAACAAATGGTGCAGCGCCTTTTCGTCGGTGCCGCCGATATACATTCCGGGGCGACGGCGGACCGGCTCGAGACCCTCCAGCACCTCGATGTGCTTGGCGGTATAGCCAGCCTCTGCGCTTGCAGCGCGTCCCGTCGGCTTGCCGCGCGCACTGGTCTTTGCGCGCGCCGATGCCTTCGGCGCCTTGCGGGCGGTGGATTTCGCGCTCCGCGCCGAACTCGAACAAATCTGGCTGTTTTGCGGGTTTTTTCTTGGTCGCTGCTTTGGCCATTGAGCCCTTCAGGTAGGAATGCGGCGAATCAGTTGCCAGCCAATATGCCACGGTTGTGCGAATTTGACCGGCGCAGCCTGCGCTGTGCCCCTTAAGGGAACGTTTAAGGGACCCTATGGCCCGATACCAGACCGCTCGGGACCCATTGATGACGCGTAGGGCAACCAAACGGAACCTCGCCCGTTATCAAGGCCATGGAGTCCACCAGCCCCAAGACCGCGCAACGGCGGGCCGAAAGGTCCGATGCCGACCGCCGCAACCGTGCCACGCGATTTGCGCTGGCGGTGAGCGATCCGCAGCCGGTCACAGAGGTGGCGCGGTTCTGGCGCACCGCCGCGCAATCCGCGACGATCGGCATGTTTGTGATCCTCCTGGTCGTGGCGCTCAGTCTCGCGCGGCCGTTGCTGCTGCCGGTCGCATCGGCCTTCGTCGTGGCCATGATGCTCGGACCGTTGTCGGCGCGCGCGGAGCACTATCGCATTCCGTCGCTGCTTTCGGCGATCGTTTTGTGGCTGCTGGTGATCGCGGTGTTCTACGGCGTCATCGTGCTGCTGGCAGCGCCGGTTGTGGATTGGATCGGCAAAGCCCCCGATATCGGCCGCAACATTCAGGAAAAACTTCACGTGCTCGATCGCCCGCTTGCCGCGCTCCAGGAGATGCGTGATGCCTTTCTGCCGGCCGACAAGAGGGGCAGCCTCGGCGTCGACATCATGACTTTCGTTCAGCCGGCCGTATTGATCGTCACGCCGGCGATCGGTCAAACGTTTATCTTTTTCGGAACGCTGTTTTTCATGCTGCTCGGCCGCTCCCAGCTCCGGCGCGTGCTGGTGATATTTTTCGACCAACGTGACGCGCGGTTGCGCACGCTCAAGATCATGAATGATATCGAACACAATCTGACCGGCTATCTGAGCATCGTCGCGCTTATCAATGTCGCGGTTGGACTTTGTGGCGGCGCGGCCGCGTGGGTGGCCGGACTTCCGGATCCAGTCGCATGGGCAGTGCTCGCCTTTATCCTCAATTTCATTCCTTATATCGGCGCGCTGATCATGGAGGCCGCCCTGTTCATGGTCGGCCTGGTGACATTTCCGACACTGACGCACGCGTTGATCGCACCGTTGTTGTTTCTTGCGCTGGCGACGCTGGAAGGACATTTTGTCACGCCGAGCATCATGGGCCGAAGACTGACGCTCAATCCGCTCACGGTCTTTCTCTCGCTTATATTCTGGACGTGGCTGTGGGGACCGATTGGCGCCTTCCTGGCGGTGCCGCTGCTCATTATGGCATTGGTCGTTATTGATCATCTGTTTCCCGAGGATGGCCGAGAATTGCCGACCTAGCGTGACGGACCCGGGCGGGCTAGACACGGGGATCGCGCGCCACACCGATCCCCATGGATATTCACGAAATCGTCCAGCAGACCGTCGACTTTGTCCGCACCAACCAGGCCTGGGCGGTGCCGGTCGTTTTTGCGCTGGCGTTCGGCGAATCACTTGCCTTCATCTCGCTTTTGATTCCGGCGTGGGGCGCGTTGGTCGCCATCGGCGCCTTGATCAGTTCAAGCGAAATTAAATTCTGGCCGATCTGGGTTTCGGCTTCGCTCGGTGCCGCCTTCGGTGACTGGTTGTCATATTGGATCGGGCTCAAGCTCGAACACGCGGTTGTCAATGTGTGGCCCTTGTCACGACACCCGGATCTCATTCCACGCGGCGAAGCCTTCATGAAGAAGTGGGGCATACCCGGCATCTTCATTGGACGATTCTTTGGGCCGCTGCGCGCATCCGTGCCGCTGATTGCGGGGATTTTCGAAATGCCGTTCTGGCGCTTCCAACTCGCCAATTTCACCTCGGCGTTTGTCTGGGCCGCCGTGCTGCTCACGATTGGCGATGGCATATCCAAGGCAGTGAAGTGGATCTGGTGGTAGCCGCATAAAAAATCCGCCGGGATTGCATCCCGGCGGAATTCGTTTGCGATGCTTTACGATTATTTCAGCGCAGCAAGTCCGGCTTCGGCGGCTTCCGCATCGATGGCCCCGACCGGACCGCCGCTGACGCCGATGGCGCCTGCAACTTTACCGTCAATTATGATCGGTAAGCCACCCGCAGAGGCGATGACACCGGGCAGTGTCAGCAGGGTCAGAGTAGGGCCACCCTTCGCCAGCGCTTCTTCGAAGACTTTCGTCGGCCGCCGAAAGATCGCTGCTGTTCTGGCTTTGCTCTGGGAAACCGCAATCGAGCCATATTGGGCCCCGTCCATCTTGGTGAAATAGACCAGGTCGCCAGTAGGGCCGACAATTGTAATAACCACGCGCTGTCCGAGCTTCTTGGCTCCCTCCTGTGCAGCGGCAGCGACTTTCATTGCCTGCTCTTGCGTGACCGGCATCCCGTAATCGGGTGGCGGTGCTGGTGGCGGTGATGCAGGCGCTGGCTGCTGTGCCTGGGCAGCGGTTCCAAGAGTCAAAGCTACGTACGCCGCCACCGCGGCTACTGACAAACGACCCATCTAGTCCTCCCAATCAACACGTTGTTTCCGTTGCCCTTGCCACTCTAAATGGCTCGGGAATATGACACTGCATATACTAGGCGGCGGTCCAGCCGCCGCCTAGTATAGGGTCGGTTTTGCGGCGACGGAAAGGTCGCATGAAAAAAGAACAGTCCGGGAGGATTAAATGACACGCGCTCATCAGCTTCTATTGCCTGCAGCCGCGCTAGCGGCTTCCTTGATTTGCGGCTCGCCTGTCGTGGCCCAGACGATCATTGATGAGTGGTCGAGCGTAAAGGTGCCGCCGGCACCTGAACTCAAAGCTGTTACCGTCGATCCCAAGACGACCGCGCTGCTGATGTTGGACTTCCTCAAACAGAACTGCGGCTCCAATCCCCGCTGCGTTGCAACGCTACCCAAGGCCCAGAAGCTCCTGGCAGCTGCACGCGCCAAAAACATGACCATCATCTACAGCGTGTTCCCGGGTCCAGTGATCGGCGACACCCTCCCGGAGGTCGCACCTAAGGGAACAGAGCCGGTCGTCACCTCGTTCTTTAACAAGTTCCTAGACCCCGACCTCGACAAGATCCTCAAAGACAAGGGCATCAAGACCGTGGTCTTGATGGGCGCGGCGTCCGATGGAGCTATCCTCTACACCGGCACCGAGGCATTTTTCCGTCACTACCAGACGATAATTGCGGTCGACGCCATTGCCGGGGCAAACGCCTATGTCGACCAGTTTACGGTCTATCAGTTCACGATTGCGCCTGTCATGGCAGGCAAGATAATCCTGACGCGCACTGACATGATCAAGTTTGCGAACTAAATATCCTGTTTTTGAAAGACAAGTCCGCCGGGAATGATCCCGGCGGACTTCGTTCTAAAAATCCCGGCCAACGGGTAATAATTTATCTCAAGGCCGCAACGCCTGCTTCAGCAACAGCGACACCCCCGGACCAGACCCGCCACTGACTCCAATCGCGCCGATGAGTTTGCCATTGACGACGATCGGGATGCCGCCGGGTACCGCGTTCAAATTGCAGCAACGCATCTATTTCTCCCCAATGAGTGCCGTTTTATTCCCGGCATTAATCCTGCCCGTTTTTTGTTCAGGATTTTAAGTCTTCGAGCTTAGCGAACTGTTTGGCTCTCGCCTGTACGGATCTCGGTTGGCAAGAGATGCAATGTTAGGAATATGTCGGGCGCCGAGGTATTTGTATCTTCCGCTCGCTTGCTAGTGGGCGAGTTGCAATTCCGGTAGGCTGCAAGCGCGTAACCGCCGTATGTTGTTGTCCATGCCCGAAACCGCTTTCGAAGCTGCACTCTCGGCGCGCACCGCCGAGATGCTCGACGCCTGCACGCGCTGTGGGCGTTGCGTTGAAGTATGCCCTGTGGCGAAGCCCGCCGGCGTCGGCGACGCGGCGCCCGAAAGTGTAATCGCCGGAGTGCTCGATATCGTTCGCACGGGCGAAGGGCCGGCTGCGTCGAAAGCCTGGGCGAAAGGGTGCGCGCTCACCGGAGACTGCATCACCGCTTGTGGCGATGGCGTCAATCCGCGGTTCTTGCTGGCGATGGCGCGCGTGGCACTCGCTAAACAGTTGTCGGAGCTGCGCGAGCGGCGCAAGCAGGGCATCGAGAATTTCCGGCTGATCGCGGACGGCGTCAACGTGCTGGCGCGTATGCAACTTGACGAGGACGAGCTCGCGCGGCTCGGCCAGCAGGTCAATGAGCGATTGCAGAATGGGTCGACTGCGAAGCCCGGCGAACGTCCGGATTTCGTTTTTTATACCGGCTGCAACGTGCTCAAGACGCCGCATATGGCGCTGATCGCGCTCGATATGATGGACGCCCTCGGCGTGACCTACCGGGTCATGGGTGGGCCGACCCATTGTTGCGGCGTCATTCAATTGCGGGCCGGCGACACGGATGTGTCGGGCCGCGTCGCCAGCAGTTCGCTCGACAAACTGGCCGAAGGAAAGACCGGCGTCATTTCGTGGTGTGCGAGCTGTCACGTGCAGTTCACCGAAACCACGATCCCGACTGTCGAAAAGGTGAGGGGATCGCGGCCCTTCGAAATGACGCCGTTCATGTTGTTCCTGAAGACCAGGTTCGAAGACCTTCGGTCGATGCTGAAAAATCCCGTGCCGATGCGGATCGCTTTGCACAAGCATCCGGGGGTCAAGGGCGTGGTCGAGGCCGGCACCGAACTGCTGCGCATGGTGCCGGGCATTGAGATTGTTGATCTGCATCAGCCGGCGGTCGGGCTCATGAGCAACGCGCTCAATGCGCTGCCGGACTACAAGCGCGGTCTCCAGCTTGCGGAGCTGGAAGCCGCCGAGGCCGCCGGCGTCGACGCCTTGGTGGCGATCTATCATGTCGACCATCGTGAACTATGTGCGCACGAACGCGACTGGCCGTTCCGCATCATCAATATTCTGGACATCGTGGGCGCCAGCATGGGCCTGCACCACGACGATCATTTCAAGCGGCTGAAAATCATGCAGGACGCCGATGCGATCGTGGCCGACTGCAAGGATATGATCGACGCTTACCGGATTGACCCGGCGATGGCGCGCTCAGTGGTGGTCAAGGCGATGCTCAACGAGCAGCCATTGCCCCTGGTCGGACAGCGGCTTGACCGGGCGAAGGGCGCAGCCTATATGCCCCGCTCATGACGATGCTTTTTGCAGCCAGGGCGCTTCGCCGCCGCCGTGCCACCACGGCACGGGCGTAGCATCGTCGTTTCCCGTGCCGCCGGATTTGAGGCCGCGGCACATTCCCCGAACTAAAACCGCTGTTGGCCTTCTTCCGGTAGTTCTTTAAGACTTCTGGATAAGGATCGAGTCATGGCCACGAAAGCGAAGATCGGCGTATTGGGAGCCTCGGGCTACACCGGGGGTGAACTGGTGCGCGTGCTGCTGCGCCACCCGCGCGCCGAGATCGTCCTGCTCACGGCCGAGCGCAGCGCCGGCAAAGCGATGCGCGATGTGTTTCCGCAGTTCTCGCCATTTCACTTGCCACAGCTTGTCGCCGTCGACGGTCTCGACTGGGGCAAGATTGCGCTTGATGTGGCGTTCTGCGCCTTGCCGCACGCGACCACGCAGAAGGTCGTGAAGGAATTGCTCAAGCAATCGCCAACGACCAAGGTTGTTGATCTGTCGGCCGACTTTCGGCTCGCAGATACTGCCGCCTACGCACGATGGTACGGCCACGAGCATCACGCGCCCGAGCTTCAAAAAGAAGCGGTCTACGGTCTTACGGAAATCCACCGGCGCGAGATCAGGAAGGCGCGGCTTGTCGCCAATCCCGGCTGTTACACCACCTGCGCGCAACTGCCGCTGATCCCGCTGATCAAGAACAAGGCGATCGAACTCGATGAGATCGTCGTCGATGCCAAGTCGGGCATGACGGGAGCGGGGCGCGCCGCGAAAGAAGCCATGTTGTTTTCGGAAGTGTCGGAAGGCTTCCACGCCTATGGCGTGGGCCATCACCGTCACATGGCTGAGCTGGACCAGGAGTTTTCGCTGGCGGCCGAGCGGGAGGTCGTCGTGACCTTCACGCCGCATCTGGTGCCGATGAACCGGGGCATCCTTTCGACCATATATGTGCGAGGGCGGCGTGGTCGGACGCCCGAAGACCTTCATGCAATACTTTTAAAGTCGTACATGAAGGAACCGTTCGTGCATGTGCTGCCGTTCGGTGAAACGCCGCAAACCCGGCATGTCCGCGGTTCGAACATGACTTTCATCGGCGTCGCCAAAGATCGAATTCCCGGGCGCGCCATCGTCATTTCAGCGCTGGACAACCTGGTGAAAGGCGCCGCCGGGCAGGCCATCCAGAACATGAATCTCGTCATGGGCTGGGCCGAAACCATGGGCCTGGAGCAGGTGGCCTTGTTCCCCTGATTCGGCGGTACAATGCAGGGCCCTATGTCGGAGACCTACGACCGATGTTCGAGGTCCAGAACCAGCCGCCGCCGCTTGAGCCCTACAACGTGTTTTCGAGCGACCGCGCCCTTCGCGAAGCCGTCACGCGTGAAGCGGCGGGATGGGCTGACGAAGAACTGAGCGCGCTCGGCGCAACGCTCGGCAAGCCGGAAACGATCCAGCTCGGCTTTGACGCCAATAAATTCACGCCTCAGCTGCGGACGCTCGACCGCTATGGTCACCGCATTGACGAAGTCGAATTTCATCCGGCCTGGCACGAGCTGCTTGGGCTCGCTCTGAAGGCCGGCCTGCATTCGAGCCCTTGGGCGGAACCGAGGTCTGGGGCCCACGTGGCGCGCGCGGCCGGCACCTACATGCTCGGGCAGATCGAAAGCGGAGTCTATTGCCCGGTCGCGATGACATACGGCTCGGTGCCGACCCTGCGCCACGCCCCGGCGATCGCCGCAGAGTGGCTGCCGCGGATATTTTCGCGCGACTACGACCGCCGCTTCCGCCCGGCGCGCCTCAAGAGCGCGGTGCTCATCGGCATGGGCATGACCGAAAACCAGGGCGGCTCCGACCTGCGCACCAACACCACGCGCGCGGAACCGGCGGGTGATGGAACGTACCGCCTGTACGGTCACAAGTGGTTCATGTCGGCGCCCATGTGCGACGCCTTTCTTGTTCTTGCGCAGTCACCGAAAGGCCTGAGCTGCTTTCTCATGCCGCGATGGACTCCCGAAGGCGAGCGCAACGGCATCCAGATTGTTCGCCTCAAGGACAAGCTCGGAAACCGCTCAAATGCATCGAGTGAGGTCGAATTCCAGGGCGCCTATGCACAGCTCATTGGCGAAGAAGGCCGCGGGATCCCGACCATTATCGAGATGGGAAACCATACGCGACTCGATTGTTGCATTGGATCGTCAGCACTGATGCGCCAGGCTGTGACGCAAGCGATCCACCACGCGCAGTATCGCATGGCATTCCAGAAAAAACTGATCGACCAGCCGCTCATGGCCAATGTGCTGGCCGATCTCGCGATCGAAGTCGGAGGCGGCGCTTGTGCTGACCATGCGTCTTGCGCGCGCCTACGACGAAGACAATGAGGCGGCGCAGGCCATACGCCGCGTGGTGACGCCGGCTGCAAAATTCTGGATCTGCAAGCGCACGCCCTTCGTTACTTATGAGGCGATGGAGGTGCTCGGCGGTTCCGGCTACATCGAGGAATGCATTATGCCGCGGCTCTACCGCGAGGCCCCGGTCAATTCGATCTGGGAAGGCTCCGGCAACGTCATGTGCCTCGATGTGTTGCGTGCAATGGCGCGCGTGCCGAATATGCCGGACATCTTGCGCAGCGAGCTCGGTGATGATGCGCGCCTGAAGGCCTTTGCCGATCGATTGTCAAAACGCCTCACTGCGCCCGACCGCAACGACGAGAGCCAGGCGCGCGCGCTCGTGCGTGAGCTTGTGCTGGCGTTGCAGGCCGCGCTGCTGATCAAGCATGCGCCGGCCGCGGTGGCGGACGCGTTTTGCGCGTCCCGCCTCGATGGTGAAAGCGGCTCAGTGTTCGGGCTGCTGCCGCGCGGTGCGGACCTGCGGGCGATCGCCGAACGCGCCGCGCCCGTGAGCTAAAGTTTCCCGAATATCGCTAATGCGAGCGATGCTTGCGCCGCGAAGCCAACTGCAAAGGCGAGGGTGCGCAGAACCGGCACTCCCATCGTGTAGACAACAGCGTGCGCAAGACGTGCCCAGAAATAGACCGCGCAGGCGATCACGGTGCCTTCCGTTGAATAGCCCTGCGCGTCGAGGATCAGCACGAGCGGCGCAAAGATCACGAGATTTTCGACGGCGTTGGTGTGGGCGAAATAAAGCCGATGCGCCCAGGGCGATTGCGGTTTGTCGTTGCGCGCCGGATTGGCCATCGCGCCCATCAATCCGCGCACAATGATGCGATCAAGGATGTAGGGCACCCACATCAACCCGGTCAGGATGACGGTCAGCGTCAGCCACAGCAGTTCCTTGGACATTATCATTCCTCCCTCGTTTTCCGCGGGCGGGAGATTAGGCGATGCCGCGGCTTTTGTCGCGTAGCCTCGCCATTAAGAAGCCGTCAGTGATTTGGCGACGACGTAAAGTCCGACTGCGATAACAATGGCGGAAAAAGTGAATGTGAGTGCATGTTTGTGACGGGTTAGATGGCGCGCGAGTTTGATCCCGAGCAAACCGCCGAGCACGCCGCCTAAAATGAAAAGTCCTGCCAGCGGCCAGTCAACGAGCCCGGACCACGCATAGCTCGCTGCCGTCGTGAGGCCGAAGGCGGTCACCGAGACGAGTGAAGAGCCGATTGCGTTTATGAGCGGCATCGCGGTCGCTCCGATCAAGCCGGGTACGATCAGGAATCCGCCGCCAATACCAAAAAAACCGGACAGGGCGCCCACCGCAAGGCCGATGCCGAGCAGAAGCGGCAACATGCGTGGCATGTTCTCGCGGATGAGTTTGACGTCAGGATTGCCGCCTGATTGGCGCGGCCGCAGCATCAAAAGGCCGACAACAATCATCAGTCCGCCAAACATTAAAAGTAGGCGGCTGCCATCTACGAACTTTCCGAGCTGGGCGCCGCCGGCCGCGCCAATCATGCCGGCTATCGCGAATGTAATGGCGCACGGCCATTTCACCGTTTGGGCGCGGGCATGACCGGCGAGATTGGCTGCGGCACTGACCGCAACGGCGATTGCACTTGTACCGATTGCGACATGCGGGGAAGGGACCCCAACCACATAAATCAGCAGTGGCACCGCCAGAATCGAGCCGCCTCCGCCAATCAGCCCGAGAACGAAGCCAACGATACTGCCCGAGACTACGGCAAGCAGATCGTGAAGGATTGTCATTTTGCCACTGCAGGCGTACGCCGATTCCACGGCATTATTGCCAGGAGATGTGCCATGCCGCAGAAGCCAGTGCTTCCGGCAAAAAGCAATCCCGCTCCGACAAAACCCGAGAGCGCATAAAATCCTGGAGCAACGAGGACGCCGAGCACAACACCCAACAGCACCAGGCTGCCCGCAGCGATTTGCACTTGCCGAATAATGTCGATCGGCTGGCTGCGGTCGAGCGTCACCGGTAAGCCGGCTTTCTTCCAGGCATTGAGGCCGCCTTCGAGGATATAGGTTTCGCAGGTTTTCGTGACGGCGGAAAGATGAGCGGCATTGCCACGGGTCCGGGCACCGGAACGGCAATGAAATACCAGAACGTCATCACCGGCTCGTGCCGGGCTCTCGGCGTCGATGCGGCTCAAGGCATGATGACGCGCACCAGGAATACGCTCGCGCGCGTGCTCGTCGGCTTCGCGGATATCGATCAGAACCGCGCCCTTGCGCACAAGTTCGGCAGCGCGGGCGGGGGATATGGTCTTCAGATCACTCATCGAAGTCTCCATTGTTGTTCTTATTTCCGAGAAGTTTGTCTCAGGGGCAGTAGATGCTCTTTAGGAGCGTCAGCAACCGCGCCGCATTCGGGTCGGCAATATGATAAAAGACAGCCTGAGCCTCGCGCCGGGTGCCGAGCAGGCCGTCTTCGCGCATCTTGGCGAGATGTTGGGATAGCGCCGACTGACTGAGGTCCACGGCGTCGGCAAGATCACCGACCGACATTTCACCAGCAACCGCGAGACGGCACAGGATCAACAGGCGATTTTCATTGGCGAGGAGCTTGAGCAGGCCGGCGGCCTCCGCTGCCTTGCGTTCAAGTTCAACAATGCCCTTAGCGCCCGCAGGCTTTGTTCGTCGGACCGTTTGCAAAGGCATATCCAATGCTCCTTAAATTAGGTATTGCTAAATTAGTGATAGCTAATATATAAGTCAAGTCAGAAACCGCAACAATAGACGGGAGCGCTGCCATGATCGCCGCCAAGCCTGAAATTCGGGCTTTTTTTGACGAGCCCACCAATACAGTGAGCTATCTTGGTGTGGGACCCTGCCACTAAAGAATGTGCGGTGATTGATCCCGTACTCAATTTCGATCCTCGGAGCGGCAAGGCGACAGTTGAGTCAGCCGACGCCTTACTCGCAGAGGCCGGGCAAGCTTGATTTGAAAATCAAGCAGGTGCTCGAGACGCATGCGCACGCCGACCATCTGTCGGGCGCCCCCTACATCAAATTAAAGACTGGCGCGATGGTGGGGATTGGGGAGCACATAAAGGAAGTGCAACGTATTTTCCGTCCGGTGTTCAACGCTATCGACGTTTCAGGCGATGGATCGGAATTTGATCATTTGTTCAAAGACGGCGAACGCTTCAAAGTGGGCAGCATCGGCGCTGAAGTGATTTATACGCCGGGCCACACACCGGCCTGTATTTCCTACAAGATCGGCGATGCGGTGTTTGTCGGCGACACCATGTTTATGCCGGACTACGGAACAGCACGCGCGGATTTTCCGGGTGGCAATGCCCGCGATCTCTATCGTTCAATTCATCGCATTCTGTCGCTGCCGAACGAGACGCGGTTATTTATGTGTCACGACTACAAGGCGCCGGGCCGTGAAGAATACGCGTGGGAAACGACTGTTGGAGAGGAGAAGGCACGCAATGTGCACGTGCACGACGGAGTGAACGAAGACGACTTCGTCAAAATGCGCGAGGCGCGTGATGCTGCGTTGGCGGCACCACTTCTTCTGTTACCGTCAATCCAGGTCAATATCCGTGCGGGCAAATTTCCGCCGGCAGAGTCGAATGGCGTGCGTTATCTGAAAGTGCCGGTAAAGCTCGCGTCGTAACGCGCGATCACTCCCAGCTTTTGACTTTGACGTAGGAGCCCGGCGCGTCTTCGAGTGGCTTGAGCTTGCCGCCGCCGATCTTGCGCGCCGGCACCGTTTCGGGATCCTGGCTCTTGAGCCACTCCAGCCAATCGGGCCACCAGGAGCCTGGGTGCTCGGTTGCCGTCTTGCGCCAGTTTTCGACGCTGGATCCCGTCGGCTTCTCGCCGGTCCAATATTGATATTTCGGCTTCGCCGGCGGGTTGATCACGCCGGCGATATGGCCGGACCCGGCCAGCACGTATTTCACCGGGCCGCCGAAATATTGTGAACCGAACAGCACCGATTTTGCCGGTGCGATATGATCCTCGACAGTCGCGAGATTGTAGACAGGGACTTTCACCTTGTGCAGGTCGAGCGTGATCCCGGCAATTTCCATTTCGCCCTTGGTCAGCCTGTTATCGAGGTAGCAATTGCGCAAATAGAACGAATGGTTGGCGGCCGGCATGCGCGTGGCGTCGGAATTCCAGTACAGAATGTCGAACGGCAATGGCATCTTGCCACGCATGTAATTGTTGACGATGTACGGCCATATCAGGTCGTTCGAACGCAGCATGTTGAAGGTGTTCGCCATGCGCGAGGCTTCCAGGTAGCCTTGCTTCTTCATATGCGTTTCGAGCTGCTTGACGCGCTCTTCATCGACAAACACCATGAGGTCGCCGGCGTTGCTGAAATCGACCTGCGCGGCGAATAGTGTCGCCGACTTGAAGCGACGCTGTTTTTTCGCCGCGAGATAGGCGAGGGTAATCGCCAATAGCGTCCCGCCGACGCAGTAGCCGATCGCGTTGACCTGTTTTTCGCCTGTAGCAACCTCGACCGCGTCGAGCGCCGCGATCACGCCTTCTTGCATGTACGCTTCAAAGCTTTTTTCCGCGAGCCTCGCGTCAGGATTGACCCAGGATACGACGAAAACCGTAAGGCCCTGATCGACGCACCACTTGATGAACGATTTTTCCGGCGTGAGATCGAGAATGTAGAATTTGTTGATCCATGGCGGCACGATCAGCAAGGGAACCTTCAGTACCTCCTTCGTCGCCGCTTCATACTGGATAAGCTGCATCAACTCATTCTGGAAAACGACCTTGCCAGGCGTGAGCGCGAGGTTGCGGCCGATCTCGAACATCGACGGGTCGGATTGCCGGATCTTGAGATTGCCATGGCCGGCCTTGATATCCTCCGAAAGCATGTGCATGCCGCGAGCGAGGTTTGCCGCATTCGACGACAAGGTTTCGCGCAGCAGCTCCGGGTTGGTCAGTACGAAGTTTGATGGCGAGATCGCATTGGCAATTTGTTTGACGTAAAACTCCGCCTTCTTGCGCGTTGGCTCGTCCACGCCGGCGGCGTCTTTGACGAGGCGGTCTCCCCACTGGGCGGTCAGCAGGTAGACTTGTTTCAGAAAATCGAAGAACTGGTTCTGTGACCATTCCGGATCGGAAAACCGTTTATCTTTTGCATCGGGGCTGACAACCGGCGGCGTCGGCTCTCCGGCCATGCGTCTAACCGCGCCGGCCCACAGGTCGAGATAAGCGCGGCCGAGTCTGGCCTGGACTTCGAGCGCGCGGCGTGGATCCGACAACCAATATTCGGCAATACGTCCAAGCGACTTCACCGCATCGGTGACATCATCGGAAAGCTCGCCGGTGATGTCGCCTTGCTCGCGCGGTTTTAGATATGCGGCAAGCGCCTTGCCGCCTTCCTCAACCATGCGGGCAAGGTTGTGCGAGAATGCTTCGATGTCGACTTCGCCGACGTTGGCAGGCTCTTTGGTTGGCTTGTCCATCCGGTTCCCGCTCGATCTCTGCCAACAGAAGTGGCCCGGACGGCGTTCCATCGCAAGCCGCGTTTCGGCGCATGGTTTAGCCGGTGTTCAGCTGCGCGGTTCGTGCCGCGTGACCTTGCTGGGGCCATATTAGTCCGATAGCAGGATTATGTTACAATTCATTGAGTCTACATCGATTTCCCGTTCAGCCGGCAGGGCCTCGCGGACGCATGCGTGTATTTGAACGGAGACTATGGGCTTGCGTATGGCTCGCCGCCGGGCTCGGCGGTTGCTCCCCAGGCCCAATCATCGACCGGATTCCGGCAGATGTTATGGGCTTGCCGGCCGGCGCCCCGGCGCGCCCGGAGACGCCGTATAATTATCCAGCAGTGCACGACATGCCGCCGGATCGTGCGTCCGTCCCGATGTCCGACGAAGAACAACTCAGGCTTGAAAGGGAGCTGGCCAAAGAGCGTGACCGCCAGGAAGGCCGTCCACCGCCCGCGAAAAAGCCCCCTTCGACCGCCAAAAAGCCGCCCAAGGACACCGAAGATGGGCAAAATACTGGCGCGAAGGCGAACCCGTGATAAAAGCCAACCGGGGTAATGTCTGCCGGCTGGAGAGGGCAGTCAGCGTGCGGTGCCGAAAGACTGAAAACGGTTTTCGGGCAAGATCGTGCGCAGGCAGACCGTAGCCTTTAGGGTTTGAGCGATGGAAGAGTTTTACCGCATTCGCCGTTTGCCTCCTTACGTTTTCGAAGAGGTGAACAAAGCCAAGGCGAAGGCCCGCAACGCGGGGGCGGACATCATTGATCTCGGCATGGGCAATCCGGATCTGCCGGCGCCTGCGCATGTGATCGAAAAGCTCAAGGAAACACTCGGCAAGCCGCGCACCGATCGCTATTCAGCGTCGCGCGGCATTCCCGGATTGCGACGTGCGCAGGCTGCCTATTACGAACGCCGTTTCGGCGTGAAGCTCAACCCGGATACGCAGATCGTTACGACGCTGGGATCGAAGGAGGGCTTTGCGAATGTTGCGCAGGCCATCACCGCGCCCGGCGATGTCGTGTTGGTGCCGAACCCGAGCTATCCAATCCACGCCTTCGGATTTCTGATGGCGGGAGGTGCGATCCGTTCGGTGCCTTCGGAGCCGACGGCAAATTTCTTTCACACGCTTGAACGCGCGATTGTGCATTCGATCCCGAAGCCTACCGCGGTTGTCGTCTGTTATCCGGCCAACCCGACGGCCTATGTCGCGACGCTCGACTTCTACAAGGATCTGGTCGCGTTCGCGAAAAAACACGAGATCCTGGTGCTGTCCGATCTGGCTTATGCCGAGGTCTATTTCGACGACCATCCGCCGCCGTCGCTGCTTCAGGTCCCCGGCGCGAACGACATCGTTGTTGAGTTCACGTCGATGTCGAAAACGTTCTCGATGCCCGGATGGCGGATTGGCTTCGCGGTCGGCAATGAACGCATCATTGCCGCGCTCGGCCGCGTGAAATCCTATCTTGACTACGGCGCCTTTACGCCGGTGCAGGTGGCTGCGACCGCCGCGCTCAACGGACCCGACGATTGCATCAAAGAGATGCGGGAGATTTACCGGCGCAGGCGCGATGTGCTGGTCGAGAGTTTTGGGCGCGCCGGTTGGCACGTTCCGGCGCCGCGCGCGTCAATGTTTGCGTGGGCGCCTATTCCCGATCCTTTCAAAGCTCTCGGCAGCGTGGAATTTTCCAAGCTGCTGGTGGAGAAAGCCGATATCGCGGTATCGCCTGGCATCGGGTTCGGCGAATACGGCGAAGGTTTCGTGCGCATCGCGCTCGTTGAAAACGAGCAGCGAATCCGTCAGGCCGCCCGCAACGTCCGGCGTTTCCTCGACAACGCGCCGGAACAACTGCACAACGTCGTTCCGCTCGCCACCCGGCGCTAACCACGGACGCACACGTTCATGGCCGCAGCGCTGAAAGTGGGTGTCGCCGGATTAGGCACAGTCGGCGCGGCTTTGGTCGCGCAGGTGACGCGTCAGCGCGAGGCGTTGGCCGCACGTTGCGGCCGAGCGATTGAAATCGTAGCAGTCTGTGCGCGGTCGCGGACCAAGGACCGTGGTGTCGACCTCAGGAAGCTGAAATGGTTTTCCGATCCGGTGGCGCTCGCGCGCGAGCCAGGCATCGACGTGTTCGTCGAGCTCGTGGGCGGCGCGGGTGATCCGGCAAAAAGCGCGGTCGAGGCCGCGCTCGCCTCCGGCAAGTCGGTGGTGACGGCCAACAAGGCGCTGCTCGCCAAGCACGGCGGCAAGCTCGCGGCGCTCGCCGAAGGCAAACACGTCGCGCTCAATTTCGAAGCCGCGGTGGGCGGCGCCATTCCGATCGTGAAAACCTTGCGTGAAGGAATGGCCGGCAATTCGTTCGAACGCATCTATGGCATCCTGAACGGCACCTGCAATTACATCCTCACGCGGATGGAGCAGGACAAGATGGCCTTTGCCGAATGCCTGAAGGAGGCGCAACGGCTGGGCTATGCGGAAGCGGACCCGAGCTTCGATATCGAGGGCCACGACACCGCGCAGAAGCTTGCGATTTTGGCGAGCCTGGCTTTCGGCACCAAAGTCGACCAGAGCGCGATCTACGTCGAAGGCATATCGTCGATCACCCCCGCCGATTTGTCGGCGGCGGACGAACTCGGCTACCGCGTGAAATTGCTGGGTGTCGCTGTCAAAACGCCGAAAGGGATCGAACAGCGCGTCCACCCGACGATGGTGCGCAAGGACTCGGCAATCGCGCAGGTCATGGGCGTGACCAACGCCGTGACAATTGATGCCGCGGATATCAACCCGCTGACCCTGGTTGGTCCCGGCGCCGGCGGGTCCGCGACCGCATCTGCCGTTCTTTCGGACATTGGCGATATTGCCCGCGGCGTGCGCACCGCCCCATTCGGCCGGCCGACCGCGCGGCTTGCAAGCGTGCGCAAGGCGCCCATGCAGCGCCACGAGGGGGGCTATTACATACGCCTCGTTGCGCGGGACAAGCCGGGAACTGCGGCGACGATCGCAAAACGTCTCGCGGAGCAGGAGATTTCTCTGGAGTCGATTGTGCAGCGCCACGATCCGGCGCACCTTGGCCGCGATACCAAGGCGGGTTCCGTCCCCGTTATTCTCATTACCTATGCGACCAGCGAGGATGCCGTGCGCAAGGCCCTTGCGGCAGTGGGTCGCGATAGGGTGATCTCAGGCCGGCCGCAGGTGATCCGGATCGAAAAGAACTGAGCGGCCCGCTGCTGCGAGATCCGCGTTTGTGAGGGGAGCGTCTAATGGCGAGCATTACCGTCCAGCCGGAATTGGTGCTGGAACGCATTCTCAGCCTCGAGATTGTCCGCGTGACTGAGCGCGCGGCGGTTTCCTCGGCTCGCCTGCGCGGCCACGGCAAGGACAAGGCCTCCGACCAGGCCGCGGTCGATGCCATGCGGCGCGAACTCAACAAGCTGCCGATCGACGGCACGGTGGTGATCGGCGAGGGCGAAATCGACGAAGCGCCGATGCTGTTCATAGGCGAGAAGGTGGGCACCAAGATGGGGCCGAAAGTCGATATCGCGGTCGATCCGCTTGAGGGAACCACGCTTTGCGCCAAGAACATGCCGGGAGCGATTGCCACCATCGCCATGGCAAATGACGGCACGCTATTGCACGCGCCCGATTGCTACATGGACAAGATTGCCATTGGCCCGGGCTATCCAAAGGGCACAATCGATCTCGATGCCCCGCCCGACGAAAATATCCGCAACCTTGCCAAGGCCAAGGGCGTAAAGCCAAGCGAGATCACCGCAATTTTGCTCGACCGGCCACGCCACGCCGACATCATCGCGGCCGTGCGCAAGACCGGAGCGGCCGTGAGCCTGATCAGCGACGGCGACGTCGCCGGCGTTATTCATTGTGCCGAACCGAAGACCGGCATCGATATCTATCTCGGCGTCGGCGGCGCACCGGAAGGCGTGTTGGCCGCTGCGGCCCTGCGCTGCATTGGAGGCCAAATGCAGACTCGCCTGATCATTGATACCGAGGAGTTGCGCGAGCGCACGCGCACGATGGGCATCAAGGATCCGAAGAAGAAATATCTGATTGAAGACATGGTGCGAGGCGATTGCCTCTTTGCCGCGACCGGCGTCACCAGCGGCGCCATGTTGAGCGGCGTCAAATTTGGCAAGGAATTCATCGAGACCGACACGGTGGTGATGCGATCGGTCACCGGCACGGTGCGGCGTGTCGTCGCCGAACACCGCCAATTCGAAAAATTCCATCTCGATTGACAATGCGCCACGTTCATCTTGTCGGCAGCGTGCCACTTCGCGATGCGCGCGAAGTCTTCACAACTGTGAGCGCCGCGCTCGGGCCGCGTCTCAAACGTATTCCGGACGGCGAAACCGGCGAGCGCTCTGACTGGATCACCTGGCTCGAGCCAGCCTTCGCGAACAATCCGGCTCTGGAAAAATCCGACGAGCTTTTCCGTATCCATGCGACCGGGACGGCGCGCATCCGGTATCGATTGCGTGCGGGCAAGAGCCCACGTGACGTGCGCTTCGACAATCTTTTTTATGCGGATATCGCGAAGACGTCTTACGCTGAATTCGCCGAACTCAAGAGGCAGGGCCTGGTCCCGCGAGATTGCCGGTTCCAGATCGATCTGGTGCCGGCGCATTCGGTGATCTGGCTCTTCCTGCAGGATGACCTTCACCAGCCCGTCGATCCTGTCTTCAACGAGGCGCTCAAGCGCGAGATTGACAAGATTGCGGCTGCGCTTCCGCATGACCAGATTTCCATCCAGTTCGACGTTGCCTCGGCTGTTTTCGCGCGGCTACAGCGTGGCGAGCCGAATGCCTATGGCAAGACGCGGGCGGAAATGTTGACCACGTTCTCGCGCATCCTGACCGGTCTGGCGGATCATGTTCCCGCCGATATCGAGCTGATGTTTCATTTCTGCTACGGAGACTCCAACCACAAGCATGTGGTTGAACCGACCGACATGAACGACATGGTCGACGTCGCCAACCGGCTCTCTGCCGATATCAAACGCACAATTGAGCTCATCCATATGCCTGTGCCGCGCGACCGCAGCGACGATGCTTACTTTGCGTCCGCTCGAGCGCTTGCAAATGAAGCCCGAAACCGAACTTTGTCTGGGCCTGGTGCACTACACCGATGGTTTGGCCGGGACGCAAAGGCGCCTGGCCGCGGCAGAGCGACATGTCAGGGATTTTTCGATTGCCACCGAATGCGGATTTGGTCGGCGGGACCCTGCGACCATCCCCGGTTTGCTGCGCATTCACGCGGATGCAGCCGGTTAACATTGGCTGACTTGTGCTGGTATGCCAGCGCGGCCTTCGTCACTATATGAGGCTTCCGCATTCCGATTCCCCGGGATTACAAAAGTCCCGCGTAATGGCCCATTGCAATGGCACTGCCTGCAATCCCTTTGAATTCAAGCGATCGCCATTTTCTCGGCGTCGAGCGCTCTTTCAGCGGGCGTGCCTGGAAGGACCGTCTCGACCAACGCGGATCGGCGCGCGCGCTGGCGATCGCCCAGCGGTATGGCCTGGATGAATTGCTGGCTCGGATTCTGGCCGGACGGAATGTTGATATCGACGAGGTCGAGAGCTTTCTAGACCCGACGGTCAAACGCCTGATGCCGGACCCTCATGTTCTCACCGACATGGACCTTGCGGCGCGCCGAATTGCCGAAGCGGCGATCCGCGGCGAAAGCGTCGCGATCTTCGGCGATTACGATGTCGATGGCGCAACGGCTTCGGCGCTGCTTTGCCGCTATCTCAAACAGTGCGGACTGGATCCGATTGTCCACATCCCGGACCGGATCTTTGAAGGCTACGGTCCCAATGTCGACGCGATCCGCTCCTTCGCCGAGCGCGGCGTGAAACTGCTGGTCACCGTTGACTGTGGCGTGACCAGCCTCGAACCGCTCGCCGAGGCAAAGAAGCTTGGTCTCGATACCGTGGTGATCGACCATCACCAGGCCGACGAGAAGCTCCCCGATGCCGTGGCGGTCGTCGATCCGAACCGCGCGGATGATTTGTCCGGCCTCGGGCACCTGGCCGCCGTCGGTCTTGTGTTTCTCGCTCTGGTCGCGATCACGCGCGAATTGCGCCGTCGGGATTTTTGGACCGGTGCACGTAACGAGCCGGACCTGCTGTCATTGCTGCACCTCGTTGCGCTCGGGACGGTCGCCGATGTGGTGCCGCTCAAGGGCCTCAACCGGGCTTTCGTCGCAAAGGGCCTCATTGCGTTACGGCGCCGCGAACATCCGGGCCCGACCGCGCTGATGGATGTGGCGCGCCTGAGTGGCCCGCCGGAGCCGTGGCATCTCGGATTTCTTTTAGGCCCGCGTATCAATGCCGGCGGCCGCATCGGCCGCGCCGACCTCGGCGTGCGTCTTTTGCTGGAAGAAGACCCGGCCGAAGCCGCGCGCATCGCCGTCGAACTCGATCGTCTCAACCGCGAGCGCCAGCAGATTGAACAGGCAACACTGGCCCAGGCCGAGGGCGAAGCGCTCGCCGCGCTCGGTCTTGAAGAGAAGGGGGCTGTTGTGGTGACTGCGTCGGAAGGCTGGCATCCCGGCGTCGTGGGATTGGTCGCTGCCCGGCTCAAGGAGCGATACGGCCGTCCAGCCTTTGCGATCGCGCTGGAGCCCGGCGGCAGCGGCACGGGGTCCGGCCGGTCAATTGCCGGGGTCGATCTTGGCGGCGCTGTGCGGCAGGCGGTGCGTGACGGGTTGCTTCTCAAGGGCGGCGGGCACGCCATGGCAGCAGGCGTAACGCTCAAGAAAGACGCACTGAGCGCGTTCCGCGCATTTCTCGAACATACATTGGCGGCACCGGTCGAGGCAGCGCGGCGAGATCGTGCCTTGTTGATCGACGGCGCGGTTTCAGCCGGCGGGTTTAATGTTCCGCTTGCAGAACTTCTCGCGCGCGCGGGGCCGTACGGCGCGGGCAATCCTGAGCCGGTTCTGGCTCTGCCGGGACACACACTCGCTTACGTCGATCCGGTCGGAGAAAATCACATCCGCGCGCGCTTCCGTTCAGGCGATGGAAAGTTCGTAAACGCCATCGCTTTCCGTGCCGCGAACCAGCCGCTCGGCAACGCGCTGGTGGAAAACCGCGGCCGAGCCGTGCACGCCGCCGGCCAAATTGCGATCGATCGCTGGCAGGGCGAAGAGCGCGTTCAGTTCCGGCTCACGGATCTGGCCGCCGCGTAGTCCACATACAAAATTCCACCTGTCAAAATAGTGTAATCTTGGAAGTCAGGGGCGATTCGTGCGCCCGGGTTCGCGTTGGCGTGCTCGTGCACCGTCGAAACGATGCCATCGGGGGGCGCCCATGACACTCGAAACCCAATCAGGGTCGTCGGAGGAGTTGGTCGGCTTTCAGGAAGTCGGACGACAAGTCAGCCGCAATGAGCAGCTGATCACCATCCTTGCAACGTCGCTCGGCGTGATGATCGTGGCGGCTATCGCCGTCTTGATGGGAATGGCCTGATCGCTTTGCCGGCGTGGCGCGCCGGCTCCGTCTCGAAGGCCTTGCGCGCATCGGAGGCGAACTGCCTGCGCCACATCACGATCACGACTCCGGTCGTGGTGATTGCGAGTGGCAGCGGCCCGAGAAACCACCCGAGGTAACCCAGAGCAAAAAAGAACGCGCGTTGGCCGCGATTGAAATGACGGCCGGCGTCGGCGCAGAGTTTCGCGGCGCGATGTGCAAAGGCCTGCGCGGCGACCGTATCTTTTTCTTTTGGCGGCGGCGCGGCGCCAACCATGATCGCAAAATAATTGAACAGTCGATAGGACCAGGCAAATTTGAAGAACGCGTATACGAAAATGATGATCAATCCCATCATTTTCAAATCCCAGAGCCCGTGCGATGGCGTGGCGCCAAGCGGGAGCAGTGACATGACGGTCATTATTTCGTCGCCCGAGCGCAGCAGCGTCAGCGCGCCACCAATTGCGATCAGGCTTGTTGATGCGAAGAAGGCGGTGCCGTTTTGCAGCGCTGCGGTGACCTGCGCGTCGACCATTCGCATGTTGCGCACGAGCAACTGCTCCATCCATTCGTCGCGATAGGCATTCATCAATGCGTTGAGGCTGGTGCGCCCCTTCGCTGTCTTCTCAATCACAATCGAATAGATGACCCAGGCGCCGGCGAACCAGGCGAAGGCAGCGAGATCGGGCCAGGCGAGCGCAATCATCGGCGTCGGTGTTCCTCAGCGCCGGGCATGGTGCCTGCTTGTACGGCTGGCTTCAACCGGTCGCTTGAGTGCGGCGCGGGGCTCTGCCAGCATGCCCGCCCTCAGGAGACGTGGAATGCCACAGACAATCACGGTCGGTTATAAGGACTTGTGCGAAGCGGCCGAGCGCGAGATCGAGACCTTGCCGGCCGAGCAGGCCGTTCGGCTGGCCGGCCGCGATGACGTGGTGCTTGTCGATATCCGGGATATCCGTGAATTGCAGCGCGAGGGGCGTGTACCGGGCGCCTTTCATTGCCCGCGCGGCATGCTCGAATTCTGGATCGACCCGCAAAGCCCGTATCACAAGCCGGTCTTCGCCGCGGATAAGAAGTTCGTCTTCTTCTGCGCCGGCGGCCTGCGCTCGGCGCTCGCGGCGCAGACCGCGCAACGGATGGGTCTGAAGCCGGTTGCGCACGTTCAGGGCGGCTTCGGTGCCTGGAAAAAAGCCGGCGGCCCTGTGGACGCTCCCGATCCCGCGCCAGGCGGAGCCAAGAAAGCTTAAGAAGAAGGCGTAATACGTCGTCCATGACCCTCACGCTCATTATCGGAAACAAGAACTATTCGTCGTGGTCGCTGCGGCCATGGATCGCAATGAAGGTTGCCGGCATTGCATTCGATGAGAAGGTGATCCCGCTTTACGAACCGGGGAGTCGCGAGCAGGTCCTGCAACATTCACCGGCCGGCAAAGTGCCGGTGCTGATTGACGGTAACCATCGCGATCTGGGAATCGCTTGCCATCCTTGAATATCTGGCAGAGAAATTTCCGCGCGCAAAATTGTGGCCTGATGACGTGCATGCACGCAGCCATGCGCGCGCCGTGGCGACGGAAATGCACGGCGGTTTCCAGGCCTTGCGCAAAAACTGCCCGATGAATCTCTGGTTGCCGGTCAAGTCACGGCCGGTGCCGGAAGACGCCATGGCGGATGCGCGGCGGATCACGGCGCTCTGGGCCGATTGCCGTATGCGCTTCGGCCAGGGAGGGCCGTTCCTGTTCGGTATGTTCGGGGCGGCCGATGCGATGTACGCGCCGATTGTCGCGCGCCTGCACACCTACGGGGTGAGCGTTGACGGCGCGACTCGCGGTTACATGGACGCGATCATGGGGTTGCCGGCGTGGAGCGAATGGCGTGCGGCGGCGCTCAAGGAGACCTGGGTCATGAAAGGCAACGAGCCGGACTGGCCGCTGGTGCGCGGAGTCCATGTAGAGTAGTCACGCACCCGGCTCGTTTCCTCGCTTGCGACTATCGTACTAGCCGACCGCGCAAATCAAACGGCCAATTTGATATTTTCCGGTCAGAGACGAGTTTGTGCATCGCACGTGTGCGACCATTTGCGGCGCTCGCTGTCCTAATTTTTGTCACGATTTTGGTAACGATGAGCCCTTCCTTCCACGGCTTTATCCGTGATTCCATTTTGGGGGCGACGTTCTTGCGGAGAGTTTTATCCGCACGGAGTTGCTTGCCATGCGCTATCGCCAGCTCGCGCTTCTCGCTTTTCTTTTCGCCTGTGCTGTCCCGGCCCTTGCTGATGAACCTCCCAAGGACGTCAAAGGGCTTTACCTGCTGACGGACTACCCGGCAGTCACGCTGCAGCCCGGTACGACTTCGACCGTCAGTCTCAAACTCCACAACTACGATCTCACGCCGGAACGCTTGTCCCTCTCTGTGGCTGGTGTGCCGTCCGGCTGGACTGCGACGCTGCTCGGCGGCGGACAGCCGATCGCCGCCGCCATGCCGGCGCCTGACGACAGCGTGTCGCTCGATCTGCGGCTGGACGTGCCGAAAGACGCCGCGATTGGAACCCATACACTGACCGTGAACGCGGAAGGAAGCACGTCGCACGTTTCATTGCCTGTGGCGGTGACTCTTGCGAAGCAACTGCCGGCCAAGCTTTCGCTAATGCCGCAGTTGCCGGAGCTGCGGGGATCTTCGCATTCGAGTTTCGAGTACACCCTGACGATCAAGAATGACAGCGGCAAGAAGCTGCTCGTCAGCCTTGCCGCGCAAGCTCCGCAAAATTTCGACACCTCATTCACCGAGGCCTATGGCACACAACAGCTCACCGCGATTCCGGTCGATCCGGGCAAGACCAAGGACGTCAAGCTGAAAGTAAGTCCACCGGATTCCGTCGATGCCGGGCACTATCCGGTCGCGGTGCAAATTGGCGCGGAAGATGCGAAGGCGACGGCCCAGGTCGCGCTGGACATTACAGGTCAGCCGAAACTGACTTTGGCAGGCCGAGACGGACTATTGAGCATGCGCGCGACAGCCGGCCGCGACAGTTCAGTACCAGTCGTTGTGACCAATACCGGAACGGCGCCAGCTCAGAATGTTGAACTTTCGGGCAACGCTCCGAGCGGCTGGAAGGTGTCCTTTGAGCCGAAAATGATTGATCGGATAGCGCCAAACCAGAACAAAGAGGTGCAGGCAATTATCCGGCCCTCCGACAAGGCGATCGCCGGTGACTACGTCGCAAATCTCAGCGCCGCCGCACGCGGGCAAAACGGATCGGCGAATTTCCGCGTGACGGTAACGACATCGACGATGTGGGGTGTCGCCGGCGTCGGAATTATTGGCGCGGCCTTACTGATTATGATGGGCGCGGTCGCGCGCTATGGCCGACGATGAAAGAAGTGGTGATAGAGGCGACAGGCCTCACCAAGCGCTACGGGACGGCAACGGCCGTTGATGGCGCGACGTTCGGTGTCGGTGCAGGCGAAATTTTCGGCCTGCTTGGTCCGAACGGCGCCGGCAAAACCACGACCATTCTGATGTTGCTGGGCCTGAGTGATATCAGCGCAGGAAAGGCGCTGGTGTTCGGTTATGACCCGATGCGTCAGCCGTTGGCGGTCAAGCGGCGCGTGGGATATTTGCCGGACACCGTCGGATTCTACGATCATATGACTGCTGTCGACAACCTGCACTACACGGCGAGGCTCATGGGCCTGCCGCTGGACGAACGCCGGAGCAAGATTGCCGCGGCGCTCGCGCGTGTGGGCTTAAGCGACGTCGCGGGCAAAAAGGTTGGCACATTTTCGCGTGGCATGCGTCAGCGTCTGGGATTGGCTGAGATTGTGATGAAGGACGCGCGCGTTGCCATTCTCGACGAACCGACCAATGGGCTTGATCCGCAAGCCAGCATCGAACTGCTCGAATTAATCCGGTCTTTCAAGGCGCAGGGCGTCGGCATCCTGTTGTCGTCGCATCTGCTCGATCGCGTACAAAGCGTTTGCGACCGCGTTGCACTCTTCAATGAAGGCCGCATTGCGCTGATGGGTACGGTCTCGGATCTGGGACGCCAGGTACTCGGCGGCGGCTATACAGTTGAGGTCGAAGCCGATGGCGGTGTCGGTCTCGCACATCGGCTTGCGTCATTGCCGGGGGTACGGACGGTCGACGAGCCGGGTCCGGGACGGTGGCGGATGTCCTGCGATCGCGACCTGCGCGCGGAGGTGGCGATTGAGGCTGTGGCGGCGGGAGCGCGACTCACTCAGTTATCTCTCGATCACCCAAGTCTTGAAACAATCTACACGCGCTATTTCCAGAATGCGCAGGAGGCCCGTCATGCGGCGTGAGGGCTCTGCTTTCCAGGGTCTCGGCGTCGTGGTGCTGAAAGAACTGTCAGACCATTTCGCCAGCGTGCGGATGCGTGTTCTGGAGTGGCTCGTCATATTGACCGCGCTTGCGGCGGTTTACGGCGCGATCCAGCAAGTTCGCGATGTCACCGCTGAGGATCCATTTCTGTTTTTGCGGCTGTTGACGACCGCCCGTGTGGCGTGTGTCGTAACGACGCCTATTCATCGTCCTTCAGGTGTCGGACAAGCTCGTCGATGAAAGCGCGTTGTCCTGGCAATATCTTTTTCCGCGCAACGGCGAGGCTGAAATACGAGATCCGGTCAATCTCCGGGAAGCTTTGCTGCTTGCCTGAGCGCGGGGGCCATTCCATCTCGAAATGATTGCTGGTGAATTCACCGAGGCCGAAATCGGCTTCGAGCGCGAAGGCATGCACGACCTTTCCGCTTTTCTGGCGCAGAGGGGTCAGCATCATGAAGGGGCCTTTTGCGACGAGGCCGGTTTCTTCTCTGAATTCGCGCTTTGCACAAGCCAGCAAGTCGTCGGATTCCACATTGCCCTTCGGGATCGACCAGGCGCCTTCGTCTTTGTTGCGCCAGTAAGGCCCGCCCGGGTGCGCGAGCAATACCTCGAACCGCGGTTTGCGGCGGAAGGCGAGGATGCCTGCGCTGACTTCGGATCGACGGGACATGACCCGAGCATCCCTCTACCACGGACGCTCAACAGAGTTCGTAACGTGTTCACGGTCGGGCGAGGTGAGGCAGATGCCCACGCACAGGTAAGGTAACTCCGGGTGCGGGTTGTGGCCGCGGTGGAATTTGGCGATTGGCTCGGCATAGCATTCGCCGGCCTTTGCCTTGACCAGGACGCCCTCCTGAAAATGCGCCTCGAATAGCCCCTGCAGCGCCACAAAAAAAGCCGCGCCGTTGTGGCAGTGCCAGTTTGTGTAACCGCCCGGCACAATCTCGGCGTTGTAAATCTGCACCTTCACTTGGGCGTCGCGCGGCAGCGACGCATAGAGTGTATCGAACAGCAAATTCCGGTGAAAACCGTGCCCGGGCGGCACAATTCCGTCGAGTTGCAGCTTGAGTGATTTGTGGTCGCCGACGGCGGTCTGCATTTTCCTCTCCGCATTGAGACGCGGCAGCCTAGTACACCGCCGGCGGCAAGGTGAAGCGCACCAAAAGAAAAAGCCCGGCGCTAGCGCCGGGCTTTGCTATCCGATGTGCCAGTCGTTAGTCGTCGACGGCTTCCTTAACCGTGTCCTTGAGGCCGCCGACCGCGTTCTGGATCTTGCCGGCGGCTTTCTCGGCCTTGCCTTCACTTTCGAGCTTGCTGTCTCCGGTCACCTTGCCGGCGACCTCTTTCACTTTGCCTTTGGCCTGCGTGGCGCTGCCTTGAATGCGATCTTTGTTCATAGCGTCCTCACTGTTTTGGTTGTTGGGATCTGTGGAGTAAACGCTGCGACACGCCAACGCGTTCCACGCAGCGTGTCCTGCGATGCATTCAATGCAGACCAACTATGTCTACTGACGTACCAATGCCCCGCGCCAACCAGTTTGGCGCGGGGGCATTGGTCGCTCGCGTCAACGCGTTACTACTTCGACCCGGTGGTGCTCTTGTTCGGGTTTGGCGAACAATT
Organism: uncultured Alphaproteobacteria bacterium; assembly: GCA_963819915.1. Classification (GTDB taxonomy): domain Bacteria; phylum Pseudomonadota; class Alphaproteobacteria; order Rhizobiales; family Xanthobacteraceae; genus Pseudolabrys. Next base: position 684,495 of record CAWFXX010000001.1, on the reverse strand, counting down.
CAGGTTCTGCGCCTTCGCATCCTTTTCGCAGGCGGCCATGCTCGCATATTTGCAATTCAACGCGCCGCTCGCGGACGTGTTGATGCAAAATGGTGAGCTACCGATAGTCTGCGACTTTTGCATGCTGCTGCCCGATGACGGGGAGCCCATCGTGCCTTGAGCCTGGGCGAAGGAAATTCCTGCGACCAACGCGGCTACCGCGGTCAAAGTGGTCAACGTTTTCATTGTCAGCCTCCTCGGTGGGGTTGTGCCTTTGCGCGGCACTCCGGAACAACCTGAAGCGACGGACGGTGTTCCCGGAACCCAGTGATATTTTGGGAAAAGTTTCAATACGGAGCCGGAAAACAGCAAACGGCCGGGAAAGTTCCCGGCCGTCGGCTCAAGACCATCGTATTGAGAAATTACGCCTCGACGATTGCGACGATCTCATGCGTACGCGGATTGATGATTACGATCTGATCACCCACGAGGATGTAGTCGTAGCCGCGCCATTCCGGATAGATCGAGATGACCTCAACCGGCAGCGGATAGACGTGAACGCTGGTCGGAATACGTGTTCCCACGCTCACGGATACATTGAGGTGAGCCGGTTCGACCTTGTGCTGCCGAATGACCGACGTGATCTTCGTGCGTTGCTCGGTCGTCAGCTTTGCAGAGCCGGCAGCCGCACCTTGGCCGGTCGTTGCGCGGTCGTGCTCGGTCGTCGTCTGGCTTGACCGCGACGAAGCACCGTTTTCCTCGCTCTTCGAACGGACGTCAGATTTGCCGGTGGCCGCGGCGCCCGACTTGTCCTTGTCCATGTCCATGGATTTATTCTTCTCCACGGCACGGTTCCGGGTCGAGGACTTGTCGTCCGCATCCGACTTCGGCGACTGCCCGGTCGTTTCGTGCGGCTTGGCGGACTTCGCATCCGGCGTCGCCTGGCCGGTGGTTTGGGGCGCCTTATGCTCGCCTCTCTTCATTGACGGAGCAACCTTTTCCGCCGGCGCCTTCTGCTGCGCTGCGGGGGCTTGCTGTGGGGCTTCCTTATTTATGCCTTGTGCCGATGCGGCGCCGGCGCTCAACAGTAACGCCACTGCTACGGTCGACAACAATTTCGCTTTCCTCACGGGATCCTCCTCTGGATGCCCCCCGAATTTCCCGACAACGTCGAGACCTCTTGCGCAAACGTTCATAATGACCTGTCGGTTCCGCACATGAGTGAACCGTAACGTGCGCGCACTGCCATTGCCTTCCGGGTTCCATCGGGGCACCTTTTGGCTCAATCGGGGGAGGGTGCCTTGGCAATTCTTGCGTCATCAATCGACCAAAATGCCGCCGAATTTCGCGCCAATGCGGAGCGCATGCGCGCGTTGGTTGACGAATTGAATGTGCGCCGCAGCGAAGCAGCGTTAGGCGGGCCCCCGCGCGCGCGTGAGCGTCACGTCGGGCGCGGCAAACTATTGCCGCGCGACCGCGTGATGAATTTGATCGATTCCGGCTCGCCGTTCCTCGAGCTTGCAGCGCTTGCCGCAAATGGCATGTACGACGACGCTATCCACGCCGCCGGAATCATCACGGGCATTGGGAGGATTGAGGGCCGTGAATGCGTGATCGTGTGCAATGACTCAACGATCAAAGGTGGCACCTATTTCCCGATGACGGTTAAGAAGCATCTACGCGCGCAGGAAATCGCGCGCGAAAACCGGCTACCTTGCGTCTACCTGGTCGATTCAGGCGGGGCGAACCTGCCGCACCAGACCGAGGTGTTTCCGGACAGGGAGCATTTCGGCCGCATCTTCTTCAATCAGGCGACGTTATCCGCGCTGGGCATTCCGCAAATTGCGGTGGTGATGGGTTCGTGCACCGCGGGCGGAGCCTATGTGCCGGCGATGTCGGATGAAACGATCATCGTCAAAAATCAGGGCACCATTTTTCTCGGCGGCCCTCCTTTGGTGAAAGCGGCAACCGGTGAGGTTGTCAGTGCGGAGGAGCTGGGCGGTGCCGATGTGCATGCACGCAAGTCCGGTGTCGCCGACCATTACGCGCAGGACGACCATCATGCGTTGAGCGTGGCGCGCCGGATCGTGGCAAATTTGAACAGGCCAAAGAATGCCGACATTTCGCTGCGGCGATCACGCGATCCCGTGTTTGACGCGGCAGAGCTCGATGGAATCGTGCCGGTCGATTTGAAGAAACAATACGATGTGCGCGAGGTGATCGCGCGGCTTGTGGATGCGTCCGAGTTCGACGAATTCAAGGCGCTCTACGGATCCGACTTTGGTGACCGGCTTTGCGCATATCCAGGGCATTCCGGTTGGCATTCTCGGCAACAACGGAATCCTGTTTTCGGAAAGCGCGCTCAAGGCTGCGCACTTCATAGAATTGTGCTGCCAGCGTCGAATTCCGCTCCTGTTCTTGCAAAATATCGTGGGCTTTATGGTCGGACGCGACTACGAGGCCGGCGGAATTGCCAAGGACGGCGCAAAGATGGTGACCGCAGTCGCCTGCGCGCAAGTGCCGAAGATCACTGTGATCATCGGCGGCTCCTACGGTGCCGGAAACTACGGTATGTGCGGGCGCGCCTACGGCCCGCGTTTTCTGTTTACCTGGCCCAACGCACGCATCTCGGTCATGGGCGGGGAACAGGCGGCGAGCGTGCTCGCGACTGTCAGGCGCGACAATATAGAAGCGGGCGGCGGCAAGTGGACAGAGATTGAGGAGGAAGAGTTCAAGCAGCCGCTGCGCGAGCAGTTCGAGACCGAGGGCAATCCATTCTATGCGACGGCGCGGCTTTGGGATGACGGCATCATTGCGCCTTCCGAAACGCGCCGGGTGCTCGCTCTTGCGTTTTCGGCCGCGCTGAATGCCCCCGTGCCGGATACGAAGTTCGGCGTATTCAGAATGTAGGGTGCCGACGCCGGCCCGTTAAAGGGCCTTTCCCGGCGCCTGGCCCTGACAGTCACCGACGCGCCGCATCATCGTGAGGATCGACGAGGAATATCTGGGCGCATCCACGATCAGGGTTTCGATTGTGCTGCTCACCGTGTCTTTTGTGAAACGATAGGTGAGGATTATCTTGCTGCCTTTACATTGCATCGCAAAGGCAAAGCCGTTGGGCAACGACTTGGTTTCGCTCAGTTGGCAGCCATTCGAAAATTGCGGCGCCTTCTGATATTGCCCCATCGTTTCGTTCCGGAAGGCGTCGAAGTCGGCCGACGCGATGCAAGTTGTGCTCTTGACCGGCTGGTCCTGAAATGCCGAGTTGCGGCTCTCGGTCTCGTACAGGCCGGGAACGAAAGGTGGTTTAGGCTCAAGGAGGGGCGCCGGGGTCTGGGCTCGCGCGGCCGAAAGCAGCGTGACGAGTATCGAGGCGCCGACGCAAAGCTGTTTTATTATAATCATAAAATTCATGATAGTTCGAAACTGCCGAGCGGAAAATAGCGTGCGCACGGCGAGTACGACAGGAGATGGCACATGAACTATCGCAATGCACTCATCGTCGGCGCCGGCTCAGGGCTGTCCGCCTCGCTTGCGCGAGCACTTGCCAAGTCCGGCATGGACATTGCGCTTGCCGCGCGGTCTACCGACAAGCTCGCCGCACTGGCTAAGGAAACCAACGCGAAAACCTACAACTGTGATGCGACCAAGCGCGTCGACATCGACAGGCTTTTCACCGATCTCGACGCTGCGGGGGCGACGCCGGACGTTGTTGTCTACAATGCCAGTTATCGCACGCGCGGACCGTTGACCGAGCTCGATCCGTCTGAGGTCGAGAAATCGATCCTGGTGTCGGCCTTTGCGGGATTTCTGGTGGCTCAGGCCGCCGTCAAACGCATGCTGCCGCGCAAGCACGGTGCGGTTTTTTTTACCGGGGCTTCTGCAAGCATCAAGGGGTATGCGCAGTCGGCGCCGTTCGCCATGGGCAAGTTCGCGTTGCGCGGATTGGCCCAAAGCATGGCGCGCGAACTATCGCCGCAAGGAATTCACGTTGCTCATTTTGTCATCGATGGCGGCATTCGCAGCGCACGTCGCGCGGAGCCGCTGGATCAACCGGATTCATTGCTTGATCCCGGACGCCATCGCGCAGAGCTATCTTCAAGTTCTCAATCAGCCGCGCAGCGCATGGTCCTGGGAAATCGAGCTGCGGCCGTGGGTGGAAAAGTTCTAGACGCAGGTTAACGCGCCAGCATTGCCATGACGGTGTCCCAATTCACGAAGGGCTGCTTTGGGCCCGCGCGCACGACACCTTTGTCGTGGAGGAAGGCGCTACCGAGCATCAGTGCGGCGCCGACAAAAACCCCGAAAATAAACCTCATAAGCAAGCCTCCCGGCGTTTATCTGTGCAATTTAAACACTAAATAGCCGCGCGCTAATTTTCCACCACCGAAGATCGAATTAGACAAATTCCAATGTTTTATCGACGGCTTGCACCAATCGGGGCACGATGACAGAGATGCATTGACGCACATCGTCAATGCGAGGCCGACTTATGTACCGGATCGTCCTTTTGCTCGTTGCAGCGCTGCTGCCGATTTTCGCACTGGCGCAGCAGCCTTCGCCGCCGAAAGAAGCACCCAAGCAGGCCGGTAAGGAAGTGTCGAAGGCTTATGTGCCTGGCCTTGAGCAGTTCATGAACGTGATCCTGATCGAGCACAACAAGCTTTGGTTCGCCGCTGAGGCGCGCAATTGGCCGCTTGCCGAGTACGAGCTTGGCGAGATCAAGGAGATTATGGGTGACGTGCAGGATTTGGTGCCGACCTTCAAGAATCTTCCGCTGGCCGACATGCTCGATGCGGTTATCACCAAGGAAATCACCGCGCTTGAGAAGGCGATTGAAGCGAAGGACTACAAAGGCTTCACCGCGGGTTATGACAAACTTACCCAGGCCTGCAACGCGTGCCATCAGGGCACTGAAAACGGCTTCGTTGTGATCAAGCGGCCGACGCAGCCCGCGTTCACCAACCAGGACTACCGGCCCCATAACTAGCCGCGTCACGCGGGTGTGATGGGCTGATTCATCAACCGTTTACGAGCAAGCCTTACGTGTATGCCACGTAGGGGCACCTTCTCCATGATTTCCATCGTCAACGGCTATATCTGCACGACGTCCTGTGAAGTGGCTAGCGCCAAACAGGGCAAGGACCCGAGCGCGCCACCCGGGTCGCCGCCGGGCCTGTCGGGCAAGAACAGCCGATCGCCATTCGCAGACCAGCCAGCGAGTATTCTCGACGGATCGCTCGCAAAGACCAGCGCCGTAAACCCGACAGACAGCGCCCAACAGTCGCGGCTCGATCGTCTCGCCTGACGCGGTAGCCCGGTTTACCGGCGCATGCTAAATGCTTGCGCTGTATGACCAGCGCCGACGATCTCAAACAGCTCGCACCCACGGGAAAATTACGCGGCGGCATTGTTGCCGCGCCCGCTGCGTCCGCCTTTTTCGCCATCAAGAGCGGAAGCGGTGAGGTGAAGGGCGTGACCGTCGATCTGGTTCGCGGATTTGCCGCAGCGTTGAAACTGCCGATCGAGTTGAAGGTCTATGATAATTCGGGCCAGGTAACCGAGGCGGTTGCCAAAGGCGAATGCGACATTGCCTTTATGCCGCAGGATGCGGAGCGCGCGAAGCGGGTGGATTTCGGCCCTGCGTATTACTTCATCGAAAGCACATATCTGGTGCCGGCGGGCTCGACGATAAAAAATATTGACGAGGTCAACCGGCCTGGCCGCCGCATTGTGGCTATTTCCAACACCACGACGGCGCGCAGTGCGCGGCGAACGGCTCCCAATGCGAGTGTCGAAGAGGTGCCGAGTGTAGACCAAATGACCGAGATGGCGAGCAAGGGGCAGGGCGATGCCTTCGCCCTGTCGCATGACTCTTTCGCCGGCCTGTTGCCGAAACTGCCGGGCGCGCGCGTGCTCTCCGGCAATTTCCAGCAAACCGGCATCGCCGTGGCGGTGCCAAAGGGCCGCCCGGTCGCATTGAAAATTGCGAGCGAGCTGCTCGAGCTTGCAAAAAGCTCCGGACTGGTGCGGCGGGCACTCGATGCAGCCGGCTTTCCGGACGCGGTTGTGGCGCCGCCAGCGGTCTAGCGCCCGTTCGAGACAATCACGTTGCCGAGCGTGCCGCGCTCGACAGCTTCGTGAGCCGCCACCGTGTCCGCCAAGGCATAGGCCGGTTGCGCCACTCGGTTGAGTAACTGACCTGTCTTGAGCGCTTCATCGATTGCCGATATCGCACGTTCGCGCTCACCGGCGTCGAGCTCATAAACCAGAAAAAATTGCAGGCGGATCGAGTTGACGAGGCAAAACGCTGCCGGCAACGCGGCCTCCGGTCCCGTCCCGTAGATGATGACGCTGCCCTTGGGACGCAGCACGGCAGGGATGAGTTTCGCGTTGGCGGTGAGATCCATTTCGATAATGGCGTCGACGCCGTGTTTATCGGTGAGCTCCATCACCCGCTCGCCAACGTTTTCCCGCTTGTAGTCGATCATGGCGTCGGCGCCGGCGTCCCGGGCTGCCTTGGCTTTCTCGGCCGAAGAAATGGTCGTGATGACCCTGGCGCCCTTGGCCTTCGCGAATTGGATGACGTATTGGCTGACGGCGCCCGCGCCGCCGGACACCAGCAGTGTCATGCCTTTCGTGACGTTCGCGAGAATGACGGCGTGGACAGCTGTCATTGCCGGGATGCCCAGGCAGGCACCGGCTTCAAAACTCACCTTGTCAGGGAGGGTCACGGATTGGGCGGCGGGCAACACAACAAATTCAGCAGCGGTGCCGAATGGCCGCTTCCATTGGCCGTTCCAGACCCAAACACGTTCGCCGATCCGGCTTTTGCTGACGCCTGCGCCGACTTCATCGACAATACCGGCCCCGTCGCTATGCGGGATCACCCGCGAGTACGCAATTTTCCTGGTTGTTCCTTGGCGCGATTTGACGTCGGAGGGGTTGACGCCGGAGGTCGCGAGCTTGATGCGCACTTCACCTGCGCCCGCATGAGGCGTTTCGACTTCACCGACCCGCAGGACCTCGCGCGCGGTTCCATTGTGCTCGTAATAGACGGCTTGCACGGCTGACCTCCCGAAGCCGAACGATAGCATGCCGTCACCGCCGGCAAATCGGATCCGAACCGCAAAGACCCCTAGGGCGTTATCTCGGTGCGTAACCCTGAGCAAGACGCCGGTGGGGCAGCAAAACGAGGTTCGATATGACCTACCGTGTCTACAGCGGCCCTAAAGGGTCAACCGAGGTCGTGCCAATCGAGAAATCGCAGTTGTTGTTCAAGCAGTTCAATGCTCTCGACGAGGCGTTGTCCTGGGCGCGCCATGTCGAACGCACCGGCCGCATTCCGCTGTTGATAGAGGGGGATGACGGTACGCGCATGGATCGCCGCACCATCGTCAACGCGTTGCGCGTCGGCGAGCACGAGCAGGTCGGCGGCTTTGCCGAGGTCAGCTCGTTAGCCGGGTCCATTCCGCGCGGGCGCGCTCGGTAAGATGGTCCCACTTCGTATTGACGACGTCCCAATTCACCATCGGGCGCTGGGCCCCGGCCGCGACAAGCGCGTTATGGGAGTCGTAGAGATAGGCGCCGCCAACGGTGAGAACGGCACCGAGAATGAGTTCGATAAGCACGCGCATGATGAAATCTCCATCCCCCTAGGCTCAAAACGCAACCGGGGTAACGCTGTTCCACGGCCGCGCAGGACTTTTAACGGCCAATTGTGACCCGGACCTGCCTATTTCGAGGCCTTCGCGTTAACCTTGTGCGCTTACCAAACGTGCTCTAACTTATTGAAAATGCTTCTGTTCTGCCCCGAAAAACTTTGCCCGCAAGCAAAATTTGCTGCTATATTGAATATATGAGCAGACATTCAACAAAACCCGCGGGACGGTCCGGAAAGACCGCCACGCGAACCGCCAAGAAAAGCGAGAAAGCCTCGCGCGCGGCGGGAAAAAAAGCATCGAAATCGGCTCGCCTCCCGGTTGGCAAAACAACCCGGGCGGCGCGGGCGAGTGCTGCGGCGGTGAAGACTGTAAAAATGCTTCGCACGTCGAGTCCGCCGGTGCAGCCTGTGGCCGCTCACGAAATTCCGGTGCGCTTGCACAAATACCAGGTCGGCGAGACGGTCTACTACACGTCGCCGACGTTCGGTCGTGCGGCCGCGACGGGTAGCTACATTGTGGTCAAGCTGCTGCCTTCGGAAGGTGACGACTACCAGTACCGGATCAAGAGTTCCGGCGAGGCCTTCGAACGCGTTGCGAAGGAAAGCCAGCTCGACCGGGCCTGACCGCAGCCGAATTGCCGTCGCTATTTCGCCGTGGCCGCACCCTACGATGCTCCGAACCGCGCGGGTGTCGCGTCGCAGGAGATCAGGGCATGCCGATTTACATCACACAGGGGCGTTATACGCGCGATGCGATCAAGGGCATGATTGTCAAGCCGGAGGATCGCGCCGACGCTACCGGACGCCTTTTGTCCAAAATAGGGGGTCGCTTGCTGGGCTACTACCTGACGTTTGGCGAGTACGATTTCCTGGCGATCGCGGAAGCGCCGAACGACGTGCAAATGGCGGCTGCGCTACTGGCGGCGGGCAGTGGTGGGGGAATTACCGACTTGCGCACGACGGTTGCGATGACATCGGTGGAAGCAAAGGGTGCTTTTGCAGCGGCGAGCGATCTCGCACCCGGCTTCAAGTCTGCGGGTGGAACCTAGCGATCGGACCAACGGAATAAACAAAAGTATTGCGGCGTTATAGACAACCTGAACAGAAGCCAACGAGAAAAGGGGAGAGAATTCATGCGCGCGTTTTTGCGTCTGGCCACATTCATAGTGCCGGTTTTCCTGGCATGGCCGGCGGCGGCCCAGACCTACCCAAATCGCACCGTCAAAATGATCGTCCCGTTTGGTGCGGGTGGTCCGGCCGACGTTTATGCCCGCGTGCTTGCGCAGCACCTGAGCGAGGAGACCAAACAGTCCTTTGTTGTTGAGGACCGGCCCGGTGCCGGCTCGGTCATCGGGACCGATGCGGTCGCAAAGTCGGCGCCCGACGGCTACACGCTGCTGGTGATGTCGAACACGCATACGACCAATGAGTTGTTGTTGCCCAACAAGCCGTACCAATTGATGCGTGATTTCGTGCCGGTTGCGACGATCAACTATTCCGACCTGTTGATGGTGGTTCACCCGTCCGTCCCGGCGAAGTCCGTCGCGGAATTCATCGCATTGGCGAAAAAGGAACCGGGCAAGCTCAATTATGCGTCATCCGGTCCGGGCACGCCCTATCACATGGCGGGCGAGTTGTTTAAGGCGATGAGCCATACGGACATCGTGCACGTACCGCACAAAGCGTCCGGTGACGCGCGCAACAGCACGGTCGCAGGCACGGTCCAGATGATGTTTGACGCCGTGACCACCATGTCCGCGCTGGCCAAAGGCGGCCAGGTGCGGGCACTTGCCACCACAGGTGAGAAACGCAATCCGCTGACGCCCGATTTGCCGACTGTGGCCGAAACGGTTCCGGGCTATGAGGCAACCATTTGGCTAGGCGTGATGGCGCCGAAGGGAACGCCCAAGGAGGTGATCACCTTCCTCAACACCGCCATCAACAAGGTCATCAACCTACCCGATGTCAAGGAAACCTGGCTCAAGCAGGGCGCAATTCCGCTTGTGAAGACGCCTGAAGAATTCGACGCCTACTTGCGCAAGGACATCGACAAGTGGGCCAATGTGGTAAAAGTGTCGGGAGCCAAGATCCAATAGCGCGCGATCTCGAAAAGCCACAATCAGCTTTGAAAAAGGTCATGCGCAAACATATCGAAAGCCGATGCCAACGATCGATGGCGCTTTCATAAACGGCCTGCTTGCGACGCCGCTGGTGCTGCCGGCCTCCGTGGCGGGTGCGCTGGCGGCGTTGTTCGTCGTGGTCATCGTGATCGCGTTGCGGCGTGCAGCGAGCGGCGGCGGCGCGCGGTTGCTTATCCCGCTGACAGCGATCGCGGTGGCCGCCATTGCCGTGATTGGTGTTCTTGAGCGCATGGCGACCAATGAACGGATGGCCGAGCACCGCGCATTGTTATTGCGCCACACGCAGCTCAGCTTGAGCGCCGTGGCGCCCGGCTCGGCGCTCTCCTGCCTCGATGGAGCCGCGGGCGAACAAATTGAGACCGCCTGCGAGAAAGCCGTGTTCGCCGACGCGCAAAGCGCGGCCAGTGCGGTTGCCTATATCGGCGCGCGCCTGTCGCTGCTGTCCGACGTATTCGCCGCGGCCCAGCACGGCGGCCCCGACCTGAGAGCCGCATTCGCGAGCACACGCCGCGCGATCGAACTCGACCGCTACGGCATCGCCGCGCATGTTTTGGCGGAGCGCGACGGATGCACCGCTGAACGCTGCGCCGCTTTCGCCATGTTTCAGGATACTGGAGCGCTCAAGGCCAACCTGAAGGTGCACGCGTTCGATACTTACGTCGGCCGGTACGCCGCCGACTGGGGCAAGAAGGAGCCGGCCGCTGACAAACAGCCGCAAGCTGCCATTTCCGCCCCGTCGCCAGTTGCAAGTGCCGGCCCGGAGTCAGTTCCGACGGGCCATCCGGTGGACAGCCGTTATGACTTTCCGTCATCCGCTTCGATCCCGCCGGTCAGCATCATGAATGCCGAACCGCCGGTCCCGAAAGATCAGACTGCTGGAACTGCCGGGCAGGCCTCCGCGGCCGCTGACAAGGCCGCCACGGGCAATCCGCCGGTGCCTCCGAAGCGTCCACAGACCCAAGCGGCGACGCCGCCCGCGCGCTAGTATCAGGGCCGACGTAACGCGGGCTCCCATGTTTAAATCCGTCCTGATCGCCAATCGCGGCGAGATAGCGTGCCGCATTGCCAGAACCGCGCGCCGGCTGGGCCTGCGCAGCATCGCGGTCTATTCGGATGCCGACCGGCACGCCCTACACGTGCGCACCTGTGATGAAGCCTATGCGATCGGCCCGGCTCCCGCCGCACAAAGCTATCTGGCGATCGACAAGCTCATCGCATGCGCGAAGGCAACCCGAGCCGACTGTATTCATCCTGGATACGGATTTCTGTCGGAAAATGCGGAGTTTGCGCAGGCGTGCATCGATGCCGGCATTGCCTTTGTCGGACCGCCTGTCGGCGCGATCCGCGCCATGGGTCTGAAGGACCGCGCCAAGGCCATCATGGAGAAGGCCGGGGTTCCGGTCGTGCCCGGCTATCACGGGGAGATGCAGGAGCCAAAGTTTCTCAAGCAGAAAGCCTATGAGATCGGGTACCCGGTCCTGATCAAGGCCGTCGCCGGAGGCGGCGGCAAAGGCATGCGGCGCGTCGACCGGCATGCCGATTTCGATGCGGCGCTGGAGGGCGCCCAACGTGAGGCGAAAGCATCGTTCGGCGATGGGCGCGTGCTCATCGAGAAATTCGTATCCAGTCCGCGCCACATCGAGTTGCAAATCTTTGCCGACCAGCAAGGCAACACCATCCACCTTGGCGAGCGCGATTGCTCGCTGCAACGACGCCATCAAAAGGTTCTCGAAGAGTCCCCCGCGCCGGGCATGAGCGCGGAATTGCGCGCCACGATGGGCGCCGCCGCAGTCGCCGCGGCGAAAGCGGCCGGTTATGTCGGCGCCGGTACCGTCGAATTTATTGCCGACGGTTCGAACGGCCTCAAAGCCGGCGGTTACTGGTTCATGGAAATGAACACCCGGCTGCAGGTTGAACACCCTGTCACCGAAGCCATCACCGGGCTCGATCTGGTTGAATGGCAGTTTCGCGTTGCCTCCGGCGAAAAGCTGCCATTGACGCAGCAGCAGGTGAAATTCGACGGTCATGCGGTGGAGGCGCGTCTTTACGCGGAGGATCCGGAGCGCGGCTTCCTGCCCTCGACCGGTCAGGTCATTGCTCTGGAATTTCCCGAATCCGATGGCGTGCGCGTCGATAGCGGCGTGGAAGCGGGCGGGGACGTAACACCATTTTACGATCCGATGATCGCCAAGCTGATCGCGCACGGCAAAAACCGCAGCGAGGCACTCGATCGTCTGGCGGGTGCGCTCGACGCGACCATCATTATCGGTCCCCGGAGCAATGTTGGTTTTCTTGCGAAGCTTTGCCGGGCGCCGGCTTTCCGCAAGGGCGATTTCGATACCGGCTTTATCGACCAGAACCTCGCCGGCCTCGGCGCGGAGCCGCATGAACTCGACCGCGCCGCCGTGGCGCTTGGTGCCCAGGAACTCCTGGCGCAGGAGCAGGCCCGTCTCAATGACGCCGAGGAGCACGATGCCGACGAGCCGGTTTCGCCTTGGGACGCAGCCGACGCGTTCCAGTTGTCTGGTTCACGACGGCTGGCCCTCCCGGTCACTGCTGAAGGCGAAACACTCGTTGCCGAGATTGTTTACGGGCCGCAGGGACCTGTTCTTTCGGTGGAAGGCGTGCCGCCGGCTCCCGATGCGGTGGCGGTCGCGGACCGGAACGCGGTCTACGTCTTGCGACATGGCCGTCAGACGAAAGTCACATTACGCGATGCAACGCTTGACGAGGCTGGGGATCAGGACAAAAGCGGCCTTGTACGCGCGCCGATGCATGGCAAGGTGCTTTCCCTGCTGGTGGAACAAGGCGCGCGCGTCGTCCGCGGCCAGCGGGTTGCGGTTATTGAGGCCATGAAGATGGAGCATACATTGGTTGCGCCGATCGACGGCACGGTCGCTGAGATCGCGGTTGCGCAGGATGCGCAAGTGGCCGAAGGCGGCAAGGTTATGATCATCGCCGCGACGCCAAACGAGTAGCCTCACATGCCGCTTCATCTCATCAAGTTATGTGTTGGCTGCGATTCGGTTGCTGACCTCGAAGACTGGATCAAGCAAAAGCTGAAAGAGAAGAAAAAGCGCGGGCAGAAACCCGAGCACATCCACACGACGCGGATGGTGCCCAAGCGCGCGGCGGAACTTACGGACGGCGGGTCGCTCTATTGGGTGGTCCGGGGCCAGGTCGCCTGCCGGGAGCGAATTCTCGACATCCGGCCTTTCACGGATAAAGACGGCATCGGACGTTGTCGCGTCGTCCTCGACGGGAAAGTTGTGCTGGTCGAGCCGAGACCGCGCGCTGCATTTCAGGGCTGGCGCTACCTCGAGGCAAAAGAAGCGCCACGCGACCTCTCGCGAGCTGCGCCGGGCGCCGCCAAAATGCCGGAGGCCATGCGGCGCGAGTTGCAGGAACTCGGCCTGCTCTAGACTCCGATATTGTCGATCAGCCGTGTCTTTCCGAGCCTCGCGGCCAGCAGCAACCGGACGGGACCGTCTTTCGTTGATTCGATGGGCATCAATGTCAGCGCGTGGCGCGCTTCGAAATAGTCCAGGGTGAATCCGGCGAGATCGATCTCGATCCGTCCGACATTCAGCACGCGATCAATCTTCTCGCCGTTCTTGATGCGGCCGGCGCAATCCTTGAGCACGCGGTAGAGCATCGGCGCAACCGCGCGCTCGCCAGCCGAGAGGTAGACATTGCGCGAGGACAGGGCGAGGCCGTCCGATTCGCGCACGGTTGGAACTCCGATCACTTTCACCGGGAGATCGAGATCGGCTGCCATCTGCGTGATGACCCGAAGCTGCTGGTAGTCTTTCTGACCGAACAATGCGAAATCGGGCGAGACTTGCGTGAACAGCTTGGCAACGACGGTCGCGACGCCGCCGAAAAAATGCGGCCTGAATTCGTCCTCCAACCCGACTTTGGCGGCGCCCTCGGGCGCAAGGCGCGTGGCAAAACCGGCCGGGTACATTGCTTCCACCGGCGGCGCCCAGACCAGATCGACTTTGGCTTCCCGCAGGGCCTTGAGATCGGATTCGAAGCTGCGCGGATAGCTCGCAAAATCCTCGTGCGGCGCAAATTGCGTCGGATTGACAAAGATCGACACAACGACGCGCTTTGCGCGCTGCCGCGCTTCGCGCACCAGCGCCATGTGGCCACGGTGCAAGGCGCCCATGGTCGGCACCAGGGCGACCCGCTCGCCAGGCTTCCGGTAGAGTTCCATCGCCCGGCGCAGCGCAGGAACCGTACGCATAACTTTCAGGCGCGTTGCCATAATTGGGAGCCTTGTCGGCGAATTGTCGCAAAACCGGACTACGACCTAGCAAGGCAGCCTCGAAGGGAGCCAAGCAAATTGGTGATCAAGTCGGGATTAACTTGACTAAAGTACACTAATATCTTGAGATTTGGCGGTCGTGGGGGGCGGCATGCTGATCCAACCGATTGAGGAAAGTGTCCAATCTGCGCACGTCGTCGTGCTCGGTAACGAGAAGGGCGGCTCCGGCAAGTCGACCACCGCATTGCACATCGCCGTCGCCCTTGCTGAAAGCAGGCCAGCGCGTCGCCACCATCGATCTCGACTCGCGTCAGCAGAGCTTCACGCACTACATCGACAATCGGCGCGCCTGGGCTGCGCGCGCGCGCATCACACTCGAACTGCCGACGCACTATTGCATCGCGCGCGCCGAAGGCAATTCACTTGAGGCGAATGAAGCGGAAGAGTTCGCCAACTTCTCCGCGGCGATCAGCGCGATTGAACACAGCCACGACGTCGTCGTGATCGATACGCCTGGCGCCGACACCTATTTGATGCGGCTTGCGCATTCGATGGCGGATACGCTGGTGACGCCGCTCAATGACAGCTTTCTTGATTTTGACGTGCTGGCGACGCTGGACCCGACAAATTTCAGCGTGACCGGCGAGAGTCACTACGCCGAAATGGTGCGCGAAGCGCGCCGGCAGCGGCGCCTGGTCGACGGCCGCCTGACCGACTGGATCGTGGTCCGCAATCGTCTTTCAACTCTTTCCTCGCGTAACAAGCGCCTGGTCGGCGACGGCATCAGTGAGTTGTCGAAGCGCATGGGGTTCCGGTGCATCGACGGCTTTGCTGAACGTGTGGTCTATCGTGAGTTTTTCCCGCGCGGGCTGACTGCGCTTGATGACCTCGACGAGGAAACGCTCGGCACACGGCCGAACCTGTCGCATCTGACAGCGCGCGAGGAAGTGGTCACGCTGCTCAATTCGCTGAATCTTCCCCTGTCCGAGAACGGCAAGCGGCGGGCCGCGGCGCGCGCGGAATGGTACTCGGTCATGGACCAGCCTCTGCAGGTCCACGATATTATCTTATAGAACCCGTTAAGCTTGAATACGGACGCGAATGTCGCCACCTGACGACAGGTGGCCGCGGAGGCCGCGCGCCCGGTGGCGTTTCGGTGTAGAATTTTCCCATGAGCAAGGATCCGCATCAGGCCCCGGCGCCGGTCTCGTCGAAACCCGACATCGAGGCATTTGTCGAGCGCGTTCGCGCGTTGGGTCCGTCGACAGCGCCGGGAATGCGCGGCAGGTTGATCTTCGCGCTCGATGCCACGATGAGCCGGCAGCCGACATGGGACACAGCCTGCGCATTGCAGGCCGATATGTTTCGCGAGGCCGCGAGCATCGGCGGGCTCGATATCCAGCTCGTTTATTTCCGGGGCCTGAGCGAATGCCGCGCATCCGGCTGGGTCGCCGGCAGCGAACGGTTGGCCGAACTGATGTCGCGCATCGATTGCCGGGGCGGGCAGACACAGATCGGCAAAATTCTCAGTCATGCCCGGCAGGAACAAGGGCGCCAACGCGTGCAAGCGCTGGTGTTCGTCGGAGATGCCATGGAAGAGCCAATCGATGAACTTTGCCAGGCCGCCGGCGAGCTGGGGTTGCTCGGCGTGCGGACTTTCATGTTTCAGGAAGGCAACGATCCCGTGGCCGAAAATGCGTATCGTGAAATTGCGCGACTGTCACACGGTGCCTATTGCCGGTTTGACGCGGGATCGGCGCATCAGCTTGGCGAACTGCTGCGCGCCGTTGCCGCCTATGCGGCCGGCGGCATCAAGGCTCTTGCTGATTTGTCGGCGAAGCGTTCATCCGCCGCGCACCATTTATTGGCGCAGTTGAAATAGCCATGCCGGCTCTCATCTTCGGTTTGCTGGCGCTGGTGCTCGTTCTGTGGGCGCTCAGCGTTATTTCCAAAGTCGATCCGAAGGTGGCCGCGCGCGTCACGAAAATCGGTGGCGGGCTGCTTGCGCTTGGCTTTGGCGTATTCCTCGGATTGCGCGGCGAAGTCGGCATTGCCGTTCCCCTTGGCGTGTTCGGACTAGGGCTGCTCGGATGGGTGCCGTTCGGGCCGGCCGGCTTTTCCGCCCGCACGCAGAAGAGCGGAGGACAGGCCTCGCGCGTGCGTTCGGCTTATTTCGAGCTGGAGCTCGACCATGACAGTGGTGCAATGCGCGGACGCGTGCTCGCAGGCCGCCATCAAGGCGCCGAGCTTGAGCAGCTCGACGTCAAGACGCTCGTTGCGATGCTGAACGAGATCGACGAGGAAAGCCGCGCGCTACTTGTGGCTTATCTTGACCGCCGGGATCCCGGCTGGAGTGAGCACGCGCAAGCGGACGCGACAGCGGGGCGGCATGCTGCGAGCACTGGCAAAATGTCGGAACAGGAGGCTTACCAGATCCTTGGCCTGCAGCCCGGTGCGAGCGCCGACGACATCGGCCGCGCGCATCGCACGCTGATGAAGAAAATGCATCCCGACCAGGGGGGCTCGACGTATCTCGCGGCTCGAAATCAATGAAGCCAAAGAAATCCTTCTTCGCAACCATCGCTGAGGTACTCCACAAACTTGACCATCAGCGGCTCCTGGTATTGGCGCATCCCGGTTATTATTTTTAAGGGTCAATTCTTCAGAAACATGCACGGAATTTCGTTGCGTTTTAGTTGCTTACAAGCGGCTTCCGCCCGATCCTTTTCCAGCCCCGCAAAGCGGGCGCGGAACATGGTCTTCTCGCCCTTGGTGGTTTTTTCAGTGAACGGTTCGGCGCGGCCAAGCAGGTCCCTGGCTTTGCTTTGAGCGAGATCCAGCCGTTGCTTGGCGTCCTTCTCGTCGTCGAAAGCGCCAACTTGTATGAGCCAGCCGCTGCGTTTGACCACTGGCTCCGCAACGGCAGCGGCCGGCACCGGCACGCTCTTGCTTACGGACGCGACTTTAGCCGGCAGCGTGCCGAGTATTCCAGGCCTGGCGGCTGGGGGCGGCGCGACCGTGCGGGTCGGCGGCAACTGTGACGGGGACACCTGGGGTGGGGTCGACTGCGGCGGCGGCAGTTGGGGCGGCGGCAATTGCGGAGGCGTCGCGTCACTTTTCACCGTGTTGATCGTGGTGATGCTTGCCGCGCCGGCAACCGCGGGGGCCGGGGTGAGTTGCCGGTTGTCGGACGGCAATGGCGACAAGGATGCCGTCTGCATGCCTGGATGGACGATGACGGTTCTCACCGTGTTCGGCTTGATCGGTTCAGTGGATCCGGGCGTTGGCGCATCGGCGGCCACCAAAGCTGGCGTTGCCGAGGCGACACGCACCGGCGCCGAGCCCGTGCGATCATCCTCCTTGCTGTCCTTGATGTCCTTGCGTGCGATATCTTTAGCAGCTTGGGCGGTTTCCCATCCCTCGACGACCTGCGGAGCCGTTCGTTTGACCGCGGCGACGTTGATGTTGCTTTCGATCAGGCCGAGCACGCGCGCGTCGCGCGCGCTGGCAGTGCGGCCGCCAAAGACGACCGCAATGATATGATGGTTGGCGCGGCGTACCGACGTGACGATATTGAATCCGGACTCGTGGATATAGCCGGTCTTGATGCCGTCGAGGCCGTCGACCGTGCCGAGCAGATGGTTATGGTTGCGGATTGTATTGCCGCGATAGTCGAACGTGCGCGTTGCAAAATAGCGATAGTAGTTCGGGAAGCGATCCTGGATCGCCCGGCCAAGGGTCGCCTGGTCGCGCGCCGTGGTGATCTGCTGCTCGTCGGGCAGGCCGGAGGCGTTGCGGTAAACCGTCTGTGTCATGCCGAGCGCGCGCGCCTTTGCGGTCATCATCTTTGCAAAGTTCGGCTCGTCGCCGCCGAGCGCTTCCGCGATGATGACGGCCACATCATTTGCTGACTTTGTGACGATCGCGCGGATTGCCGTCTCGACGCGGATCGAATCGCCGGGCTTGAGCCCGAGCTTGGACGGAGCCTGCATGGCGGCATGGGCCGACACCGGCAGGTCGGTGTTCAACGTGATTTTGCCCTGCTCGAGGCGCTCGAACAGCAGGTAGAGGGTCATGATTTTGGTGAGCGAAGCAGGGATGGCGCGGGCTGTCGGGATTGCTCGACTGCATCACGGCGCCGGAATTGACGTCCACCACGATCGAGGCGTAGGCGGGATTGTAGCTTTCGCCGGTGTCGGCGGAGCGGGCCCGGAAATGCCGGCGGGCATCGGCGCTGTCGGTCAGGGAAGCGACGGCCGCAATGGCTGTCAGGCCCAGGATGCCCCAGCGCAGGCCACGATGGCCAAAAGCTCCTCCCCACGCGGCATTCGCTCTCCCCAAACCCCGTTTTGTGGTGGCGGTTCCCTAGGCCGCTATCATGGCCGTTTTGTAGCGTGTCGGCGCCGCGACAATTTATGACGGTAGGAGAACGCGGTTTACAAATTCTTAAGGCAATCCCCCGGATTCTAAAGGGTTTTTTGCACTGCGATAAAATGGCTTGACTTATTGTGCAGTGCAATATAAGTTGAATCCATTCCCGGGAGAGGCCGGGTTCAAATTTCAGCACATTGGCACCGCTTAGCGGGCCGGGAAGGGATCCAATGGTCAAGAATTTAGAGGACCTCCAGCAGGTCAGCAAAGACAACGTCGACGTCACCTTGAAAGCCATGGGCGCTCTGTCGAAGGGCACGCAGGCGATCGCGGTCGAAGTTGCGGACTATTCGAAGAAGGCCTTCGAGGACGGCACCGCGGCTCTTGAGAAGCTGTTCGGCGTCAAGTCGCTCGACAAGGCGATCGAAGTTCAGACCGAATATGCCAAGGTCGCCTATGAAGGCTTCGTGGCGAAGGCTTCCAAGATCGGTGAACTGTATGCCGATCTCGCCAAGGAAACCTACAAGCCGTTCGAATCCATCATCGCGAAGGCGAAATAAGTCGCGTCGCGTAGCGTTGTTTGTTGGTACGTGCAGCGTAGCGTAAAGTTGCGTCCGCGTCTGGAATACAAAGCCCGGCACACGTTGCCGGGCTTTTTGTTTGCCGTGAGCTACTGCGCGATACGCAACTTCGTCAGCTCGGTCCCGATCTTGTCGAACGTTGTGATGATCTGGTCGGCCGAGGTGAGGAGCGAGAACTTGTTCGGATCCGGAAACTTCCGCGCAATGGTGTCGGTCGGCGCGGTGCCCGCGCAATTCTTGAGAAGCGTCGATAGCAGTGTGACGGGGCGTATAATTGATTGCCGAAAATGGGACGCGAGCGGTCACCACGGCGCTTGCATCGCACGGGATGCTCAGCGGTGCCGGCGGTCTATGTAGTTAATGGCAAATTCCGGAATACCTCCCAACCTTAAACGCAGCGCGCTATTGTCGCAGGCAGGGTGGTATTGAAATGAAACGAGCGGGCAAAGAATCTTGCCCGCTCGTCCGTCGTAATTCCGCTCAGTACGCCACCCGCAACTTGGTCAGGTTGGTGCCGATCGTGTTGAACGTTGCGGTCACCTGGTCCGCCGACGTCAGCAGGTAGAACATGTCGGGGCTGGTGGCGCAGTTCTGCAGCAGCGTCGACGTCGGATCGCCGCCCGTGTTGACCTGGATCGTGTACAGCTGGATGTGCTGCGCCTTGATGTTGTCGCAGGTCATCTGCTCGCGCGTATCGATCGAGTTCTGATCGGTGTACCAGCGGTTCTGCGTGTTCAAGACCGTCGGTCAGCAGAATGATGACCTGCGTGTACTGGAAGGCTGGATCCAGTGGAGGCACCGAGAAGGGCCCGCCGCCGACCAGCGACATCCAGCCAAGCTGCAATCCGATGGCCTGGTTGGTATTGCCGGCCGGCGACATGTTGTTGACCAGCGTCGTCATGCCCGTCCAGTCATAGCTCAGGCCCTTAACCGCCTGCGGGCACGAGCTGTACTGCTCGGCCGGGTAGAGCGACGACCAGCGCGGTGTCGACCGGATCCGGCGAAGCGGCATTGGTATCGTAATTGTAGGTCGTATCCGGCCCGCTTAGGCCGCCCAGATTGCTGGGAGAGGCCGGATAGCCGCGATCCATCACGCAACCATTCCAGGTGTTGTGATTTTTGACCGTCCATGTGCCGGGCGTCCAGGTGAACGCTGTGAACGTCGCGGGTGTCCATACACCTGCCGTCCACGTGCCCGGCGTTGATGTCCAAACGCCGGCCTGCCAGGTGCCGCCATTGTTTTGGCACGATGTCTTCGACGTGTACTGTGATTTGGTGCAGACGTGCGCGTTCTGGCAGTTATTCTGCGTCGTTTGGCCCGAGATACTGCACGTTCCGGCATTCGAACAACTATTCTGCGTGCTGTGACCCGAGAGGCTGCACGTTCCCGCCGACGTGCAGCTGCTCTGCGAATTGTTGCCCGAGATGCTGCACGTTCCGCTGGAATTGCAGGTGCTCTGCGACGTCGTGCCGCCCACGCTGCAGGTCCCGTGGCCGGTGCACTGGGATTGCGTCGTGTAGGTCGTGTTGCTGCAGGTGCCGACGTTAGCAAAGCATTTGCTTCGCGTATTCTGGCTGTTGTGAGCCGTATCCCCAGAATCAGTGCATACGCCATTGGTGGCATTCCACGACACGCTGTCGGTGGCCGATCGCATCCTGGATCGGATCCGCCGGCATTGTTGACTATTGCTGTCTACCGAAGACGTGCCCCAGTAGACCCAGTCGGTATTGTAAGTACCCGGGTCCGACGTTCACGTCCTTCACGAACGGAATGATCGAGACATAGACGTCGCCGTCGACGTCACAGCATTCTGGAGCTGGGTGAGAAGATTATTGGTTGCGGTCTGCAAGGCGCCGCATCTTGCCGTTGTCGGCCATCGAGCCGGTGTTGTCGAGCACGAGCGCCACGCGCAGACGCGTGATGCCCCACTTTGCGGTGGATGTGGCCTTCACCGTGAAGGTGTCGAAGCCGAGCATCTTCACGAACTCGGCCGGCAGCTGCGCCGAGGCACTCAATGAGGATCTCCGAGCTGTCGGTCGTATCGTAGGTCACCTTGACCTGGATGTTGCTCGCGTCGAGCTTGGCGCCCGTCACCTGCGGAGGATCGAACAGCTTGGAGAAATATTTGAGGGCGTTGTCCTTGCGCTGGGTGTCGGTGTCGGTCGAAGCTTCCTTCGACAGCATCAGCGCGGTCGCGTCGAGCGCGGCCTGCATCGAGGCCTTGACCGAGTTGGCGCGGCTGTAATCGACCGCGGCGCCCACGAAGGCGATGACAGGCAATGCAACAAGAAGGAAGGTGAGGGCGATGTTGCCCCGTTGATCGGCGCCGAAGGCCGACAACTTCCGGCGAAGATTCTTCCAGGCGATCATCATGGCGACCCACCAAGCGAAAAATGAGTTGAACCCGGGTTACGTGATAGGCCCCGTTGTTAAAGGGCTGGTGTACGGTTAGGGGCCAAATCCGGCAGCAATGGTAAGGGTTTGCGGCGCCTGTCCGGACTTAGTTGCGTTATTTCAGCGGCTTCGTTGGTAAACGTCATTTGCCGAGAATGCCGCGAATGCCACGCAGTTTATTATGTGCGTCGTTAACGTGTGGTTGGCCGAACGCGTGAATTTTGGCCAGTCCCGACAAAAAGCAGCGGCGCCGAGGCGTCCTGTGTCGGGACTCCTCGGCGCCGCTGGATTGGTTGTTACATTGCCAGGCGCAGCTTCGAGAGCGACGTGCCGATCTGACCGAAGGTGGTCACGATCTGCCCGGACTCCGTCAGCAGGAAGAACTTGCCTGCATCGGTGGCGCAGTTCTGCAACAGCGTTGAGGTCGGGTCGCTGCCGGTATTGACCTGCACCGTGTAGAGAGTGATGCCGGCGTTCTTGATGTTGGTGCAGGTTGTGCTTTGACGGTTGTTGATCGAAGACGCGGTGGTGTACCAGCGGTCTTCGGTATTGAGACCGTCGGTCAGCAAGATGATGACCGTCTGGTACTTGTAGTCGGTATCGATCGGCGGAACCGTGAACGGCGCGGCCGTCAAGGTCTGCCAACCAAGCTGCAATCCGATCGCCTGGTTGGTATTGCCGTTTGCCGTCATAGTATCGATTGCGGCATTGAGGTCATCCCAACTATTGCTCAACCCCATCACGGACGCTGACGGGCAAGATGAATATTGCTCGGCGGGATACAGCGTGGCGCCCGCGACCGGCGCGTCGTTTGTCGTGTCGAAGTTCTGATCACGGTCGGTCACGCAGCCGTTCCAGGTGTTGTGAGCGTTCGGTGTCCAGACCTTGCTGTGCGAGACGCAGCTTGTCTTGTTTTTATAGGTCGTATTGCTGCACTTGCCGTTGACCTCTTCCCAGAGATCCCAGCGCACCCACGGTTGATTGTAGTTGGAGGGGCCTACGTTCACGTCCTTCACGAACGGGACGATGGAAACGTAGACGTCTTCCGGGTGGACGGCCGCCGTCTGGAGCTGCGTGAGCAAATTATGTGACGCGGTCTTGAGTGCACCGATCTTGTCGGAGCTGCTCATGGATCCGGTGTTATCGAGAACGAGCGCCACGCGCAACCGCGTGTTGCCCCAGGTCGACACTGACGTTGCCGAGATGTTGACGGTGCTGGCAATGACGCTGATGAAGCTCGTATTGACGGTGGCGTTGCCGGTCAGCGTCAATGTTGATCCACCCGACGTCGTGAAAGTCGGCGTGACGTGAACGGATGACGGGGCCACGTCCGGATGGCTGAACAGCGAATTGAAGGTGTTGGTGGCCTCGGTTTGGAGTTGGTCACTCGTTTCGGTCGCCGCATCTTTTGAAAGCATCAATGCGGTTGAATCGAGGGCGACCTGGAACGCCGAACGGGCGGCGTTCACTTTCGAATAGTCCATGGCGACGCCAACGCCGACCATCAGCGGGAGGGCAACGACGGCGGCCAGGGGGGCTACACCGCCCCGGGTGTTGTCGAGAAAACGGGCTATCATGCGGTTTCACCCAATATTGTGGAAACTACCTACGACCAGAGTTCCTCCATATGGGGGTACCCGCCTTGAGAAAACGTGAGAAGGACGGCGCGAATTTGGGGGAAAGTCGCTTCAATTCGCCCGCAAACGGGTTGCGATCGGTTAAGCAATAGCTATCTGGATTTGGCGTGCAAAACGGCGAAAATGTGGGCCTTTTGTCCTGGAACGGGGCACCCTCAAGCGAATTGTCGGCTTGGAATCACTGTCCATGCGTCTCTATGATGGTGCATGGCCGCGCGCCGGCGCGACTACGGTGCAACGTCAAGGAATGTCATTCACTGCCACGGCCCCGTCATGAAGCCTCCAGAGCATAAGACCTGTCCAACCCCAGAGGCTTTGGTGAGCAACGCTGGGCCGCGAATGGCGGACGATGATCGCAAACGCAAGAATGAGCCGGGCGGGCCCGGCACCGCGGTCATCACCAAGACGAAACCGCAGACCAAGCGGCCAAATTTGTACCGCGTGCTCATTCTCAACGACGACTACACGCCGATGGAATTCGTCGTGCACGTGCTGGAACGGTTCTTCGGCAAGGATCACGAAGCTGCCACAAGAATTATGTTGCATGTCCACCACCACGGGATCGGCGAATGCGGCGTCTATACCTATGAAGTTGCAGAGACCAAGGTGACGCAGGTGATGGACTTTGCGCGCAAACATCAGCATCCTTTGCAATGCGTGATGGAAAAAAAGTGAGATTCGGAAGCGCTCAATACAAATGAACTGGAAGACCTGAATGCCGACATTTTCCCGCAGTCTCGAACAGTCGCTGCATCGTGCGCTTGCGCTTGCCAACGAGCGGCATCACGAATATGCGACGCTTGAGCATCTGCTGCTGGCGCTGATTGACGACCAGGATGCTTCGGCCGTCATGCGCGCCTGCAACGTCGACCTCGACAAGCTGCGGCGCAGCCTGACGGCGTATCTCGAATCGGAACTGGAAAATCTGATCACCGATGGCGCCGAAGACTCCAAGCCGACGGCCGGCTTCCAGCGCGTGATCCAGCGCGCGGTTATTCACGTGCAGTCATCGGGACGCGAGGAAGTGACCGGCGCCAACGTGCTGGTGGCGATCTTCGCGGAGCGCGAAAGCCATGCCGCCTATTTCCTGCAAGAGCAGGACATGACGCGCTACGACGCCGTCAACTACATCAGCCACGGCATCGCCAAGCGGCCGGGACTGTCGGAGTCGCGCCCTGTGCGCGGTGTTGAAGAGGAAGCGGACACCAAAGGCGGCGACGAACCCAAGAAGAAGGGCGATGCGCTCGAGGCCTATTGTGTCAATCTCAACAAGAAAGCCAAGGACGGCAAGATCGATCCGTTGATCGGCCGCGATGCCGAGATCAACCGCACGATTCAGGTCCTGTGCAGGCGGCAAAAGAACAATCCGCTGTTCGTGGGCGAAGCCGGCGTCGGCAAGACCGCGATCGCGGAAGGGCTGGCACGGCGCATCATCCATGGCGAAGTGCCCGACGTGCTCAAGGGGGCGACGGTGTTTGCGCTCGACATGGGCACGCTGCTTGCCGGCACGCGCTATCGCGGCGATTTCGAAGAACGCCTCAAGCAGGTGATCAAGGAAATCGAAGCCTATCCCGGCGCGATCATGTTCATCGACGAAATTCATACCGTGATCGGCGCCGGCGCGACGTCGGGCGGCGCGATGGACGCGTCGAACCTGCTCAAGCCTGCGCTTGCCTCCGGCACGATCCGCTGCATTGGCTCGACGACCTACAAGGAGTATCGCCAATACTTCGAGAAAGACCGCGCGCTGGTGCGGCGCTTCCAGAAGATCGACGTCAATGAGCCGTCGGTGCCGGACGCGATCGAAATCCTGAAAGGCCTCAAGCCGTATTTCGAGGAGTATCACAAGCTCAAGTACACCAACGAGGCGATCAAGGCCGCGGTCGAGTTATCATCGCGCTATATTCACGATCGTAAATTGCCCGACAAGGCCATCGACGTGATCGACGAGTTGGGTGCGGCGCAAATGTTGCTGCCGGAAGGCCGCCGCAAGAAGACGATCGGGATCAAGGAGATCGAGACCACGATTTCGACCATGGCGCGGATCCCGCCAAAGACCGTGTCCAAGGATGATGCCGAGGTGCTCCAGCATCTCGAGCACACGTTGAAGACCGTGGTCTATGGTCAGGACAAGGCCATCGATGCGCTGTCCGCGTCCATCAAGCTCGCGCGTGCAGGTCTGCGCGAGCCGGAAAAGCCGATCGGCTGCTACCTGTTCTCCGGACCAACCGGCGTCGGCAAGACCGAGGTTGCCAAACAGCTTGCGGTCTCGCTCGGCGTCGAGCTGATCCGCTTCGACATGTCGGAATACATGGAGCGGCACACGGTTTCGCGCCTCATCGGCGCGCCTCCGGGCTATGTCGGTTTCGATCAGGGCGGCCTGCTGACCGATGGCGTCGATCAACATCCGCATTGCGTGCTGCTGCTCGACGAAATCGAGAAGGCGCATCCGGACCTGTTCAACGTGCTGCTCCAGGTCATGGATCACGGCAAACTCACCGATCACAATGGCAAGTCGGTCGACTTCCGCAACGTGATCCTGATCATGACCACGAATGCTGGCGCGTCTGACCTTGCCAAGCAGGCCTACGGCTTCACGCGCACCAAGCGGGAAGGGGACGACCAGGAAGCGATCAGCAAGATGTTCGCGCCTGAATTCCGCAACCGGCTTGATGCCACGATTACCTTTGCGCATCTGTCGCAGGACGTGATCGCCAAGGTGGTCGAGAAATTCGTGCTCCAGCTCGAGGCCCAGCTCGGCGACCGCAACGTCACGATCGAACTTTCGGACGAGGCGAGTCGCTGGCTGATCGCCAATGGCTACGATGAGCTGATGGGCGCGCGGCCGATGGCGCGCGTGATCCAGGAGCACATCAAGAAGCCGCTGGCCGACGAGGTCTTGTTCGGTCACCTCAAGAATGGCGGGCACGTCCGCGTGGTCGTCGACAAGGACGAGGAAGGCCGCGACAAACTCGGCTTCCAGTTCCTTGACGGTCCGGTCACGCCCAAGCAGGAAAAGCTGCCGGCGCGCCCGAAAGCTAAACGCCGGCCACCGCGGCCAAAACCGAAGCGCGGCTCGGTGCCGAAGGTGCCGCTGGCCAAGGTCTAGGCGGCGCTTCCAACCGATATCAGCAAGGCCGGGCCTACGCCCGGCCTTCGCATTTTTGCGGGGGGCGCATGCGGGCGCGCGGTTGCGCCGGTACCAGCGCTATGAGACAGGCTGTGCGGCACCCAAATCGGTTCCTATGTCGGCTCCTGCGAAATTTCCATCTTCGACGGCGGCCTTTTTCAGCGGCGTCACGAAGGCGTTGACCTCGGCGTTCTTCCTGGTGCTGGCCGGCACCTATGTCGGCATCGGAGCGCTGGCGCATAGTTTTGGAGTCGGCGCGGGATGGCTCGCGTTGTCCACCGTGCTGGTGTGGGCCGCACCTGCGCAGGTGATCCTGATCGCCGCGCTGGGTGCAAACGCACCGTTGCTCGAAGTGGCGCTGGCCGTGACCTTGAGCGCAATCCGGCTGTTTCCGATGGTGGTCGCCTTGCTGCCTTTGCTGCGCGGGGAGCGCACGCGGTTGCGTGACCTTTTGCTGCCGACCCATTTCACTTCGGTCAGCATGTGGGTGGAATTGCTGCGACTGCTGCCGGCGGTGCCCCGTGAGCAGCGCATCGCGTACTGCAACGGCCTGTCGGTCGGCTACATGGGCACGGCCACAAGCTTCGGATTTGTCGGCTATTATCTTGCGGGCGAATTGCCGCCATTGCTGGCGGGCGCATTGCTGTTCCTGACGCCGATGTCTTTCCTGATGTCGACAGCGCGCAATGCGCGGCTGATGGTGGATCGCCTGGCGCTGGTTCTCGGCCTTGGGCTCGGGATTGCCTTGGCCGCATATCACGTGCAGTTCGACCTGATGTGGACGGGTTTCGGTGGCGGCACATTTGCCTACATCGTCCATCGCCTGCGCGAGGCCGCCGCATGAGCGCCGTCTGGAACGAGCTATGGCCGTATTTCGTGCTGGTCCTGGTGGGCTATCTGCCGAACGAGATCTGGCGCGTCCTTGGGCTGGTGCTGGCGCGGGGACTCGATGAGGATTTCAGAATTGGTGGTGTGGTCGCGGGCAGTGGCGACCGCCATCCTCGCCGGCGTCATCGCCAAGCTGATCCTGTTTTCGACCGGGGCGCTCGATACGATTCCGCTGTGGGTGCGGGTAGCTGCGGCGGTGTGCGGGTTCATTGTCTTCCTGGCCGCGAAGCGATCCGTGTTCGTCGGCGTCGTGGCCGGAGAGGTGGCGCTTCTCGCGGGCGGATTTCTCTTTACCCACTAACCGCCGGCGATGGCGGCCGCGAGCTTTTTGGCGTTCTCGGCCAGCACGTCCGGCTTTTCCTTCTCGCTGGCCGGCGGTTTCATGGCGGTGCCGGCCTTGCGCGGGATAACGTGGAGATGCAGGTGGAACACAACCTGTCCACCAGCGCCTTCGTTGAATTGCTGGATGGTAATTCCGTCGGCTGAAAATGCCTTGATCGCACCCTTGGCGACTTTTTGCGCGACGGTCGCGACATGCGCGAGGTCGTCAGCGCCGATATCCAGGATATTGCGGGCCGGCGCCTTCGGCAGAACCAACGTGTGACCCGGTGCGCGCGGCATGATGTCGAGGAACGCGAGCGTCTTGTCGTCCTCATAGACCTTGTAGCATGGCAGCTCGCCGCGCAGGATCTTGGCAAAGATGTTGTTGGTATCGTAGCTCGGCATCGGCTCCCCCGGTCACTCTTGTTCGACCAAATCCTTACGGAATGGCGCGGCCGCCGCAAGCTCCTCGGCGGCGGCCTGTACATAAGCGCGCTCGCGCGCGAGATAGTCGGCGACCGCTCGGCGCAACGCCGGATTGGCGATGAAATGCGCGGAATAGGTCGTGTGGGGCAGGTAGCCGCGCGCGAGCTTGTGTTCGCCCTGCGCGCCGGCTTCGACCCGCCGCAACCCATGCGCGATCGCAAAGTCGATGGCCTGGTAGTAGCAAAGCTCGAAATGCAAAAACGGGTGGTGCTCGATCGCTCCCCAATTCCGGCCGTAAAGCGTATCGGAACCGATGAAATTGATAGCGCCAGCGATCCAGCGGCCGGCGCGGCTGGCCATCACGAGCAGGATCCGGTCGCGCATTCTTTCGCCAACGATCGAAAAGAATTCGCGGGTGAGATAGGGGCGGCCCCATTTGCGGGAGCCGGTTTCCATGTAGAAGGCGAAGAAGGCGTCCCAAATGGCCTCCGTCAGGTCGCTGCCGGTCAACCAGCGGACATCGATACCCGGGCTCAACGCGTCCTTGCGCTCGCGACGGATCGTCTTGCGCTTGCGCGAGGCGAGCGCCGCCAGGAAATCGTCGAAAGAACCGTAGCCGCCGTTCTCCCAATGGAATTGCTGGTCCGTCCGCTGGAGGAAATCGCGCGCGCCGAGCGCTCGCCATTCCGGCTCCGTCAGAAATGTGACATGCGCCGACGACAGCTCATTCGAGGAGGTTAGCTCAACCAGGGCGTCGGCGAGCCCGCCGCGCACCGCGTCGGCGGCTGGGCCGGGGCGGGCGAGCAGGCGCGGACCGGTCACCGGCGTGAACGGCACCGCCACCTGGAGTTTGGGATAGTAGTCGCCGCCGGCGCGCTCGAAGGCTTCGGCCCACCCATGGTCGAAGACGTATTCGCCTTGTGAATGGGTCTTGACGTAGCAGGGCGCAGCCCCGAGCAAGACGCCCTTGGCGTCTTCCGCCAGCAGGTGACGCGGCTGCCAGCCGGTACGGCCGCCGACCGAGCCCGACGCCTCCAGCGCCGACAGAAACTCATGACAGACAAATGGGTTATCGACGTGTTTTCGTGTGTTTAAGTCCGGGGAAAACTTATCCTCAGATGTTAGTTTAATTTCATGTGTTGCTTTAATCGGGCCCGTTCCGGCATTGGCTGCGCAGGCATTCCACGCCGAGGCGGGAAGCTCGACGAGCGATCGGGCGATGCGGATACGAAGTTCGATGTCTGTCATCGGGAACGCGGCTTCTAACCTGACTTTATGCCCGAAATCGTTCGAAATTCCTCGGCCTTTCGCCGCGGCCTAGGGCCGCCAGCCCTCAAAAATGATCTGGTCGGCCCAGCGCGCCGCGCGCCTGCGCTTCTCTTCGCTGCGTACCGTCCAGGTCAGCAACGGCAACCCGAACAGCGTGCGGGCCAGCAGGGCGGGCGCCGCCGGCAAGTCCTGCACGGAATAGGCAAGGAACTGCGGCCGGCTGCGGGGTGCGTGCAGGAGCCAGGCCAGGCACTGTTTCTGCGCGGCGGGCAACAGGTGCCATTCGGGGTCGGAATAGTGGCGCTGGGCCACGATTCCCCGCGTCAGCGCCGGATTGGCGTGCCGGACGGCCTCGATGAGGGCCGGATCGAACGACATGATCGCGGCGCGTCCGGAATAACGCGCAATCAGTTCGACGGTGCGCTTTGCCACCCGCAGATCATTGTCGAAGCGGCTTTTAAGCTCCAGCAGCAATGGCGCGCGTCCGGCAACAAGCTCGCATAACTCGCCGAGCGTCAGGATATGCGCAGCACTGCCCTTGAAACGCACGGCTTTGATTTCCGTGGCGCTCAAATCGGCGAGGCGGGCGCTCCCTTCGGTCAGCCGGCCAAGCGCATCGTCGTGATGCACCATGGCCTCGCCATCGGCGCTGATTTGCAGGTCGGTCTCGATGCCGAATCCGGCCGCAATCGCTGCCGTGAAGGCCGGAGCCGTATTCTCGATCACGCCATTCGCGGCGTCGTGCAGGCCGCGATGGGCGATCGGTCGCGCGGTGAGCCAATCGAGGTCGGGCATCGGGCCCTAGATCTGTCTTTTTGACATCATGCGCCGGATATTTCGAACAGGCCTTCGACTTCGACAGCCGCGTCTGCCGGCAGTGCAGCGACGCCAACCGTGCTGCGCGCGTGACGTCCCTTGTCGCCGAATGCTTCCACCATCAGATCCGATGCGCCGTTCATGACCTTGGGTCCGTCGGTGAACCCCGGCGCCGAATTGATGAAGCCTCCGAGACGCACCACGCGTGCCACCTTGTCGAGATCGCCAAGCGCGGCCTTGAGTTGGGCCAGCAAATTGATCGCGCAGGCGCGCGCGGCTTTTTGCCCATCTTCGATGGAGACACCACTGCCGAGTTGGCCTTTCGCGACGAGTTTTCCGTCGGCGCCGAAGCAAAGTTGGCCGGAGACGACGAGCGCATTACCGCTGCGAACGAACGGCACATAGTTGGCAACGGGGCTGGCGGGGGTCGGCAGGCTGACACCCAGACTCTGCGAGCTTCTTTTCGACAGAACCGGCCATGTTTTCCTCCGCGGCGTGACAACCGGCGCGATCCTTGGCCGATTGGCCGCCAAGGTGCAAGCTTGGCGCAAGCAGGGTTCCGGGCACGGTTGCCGGAATCTGCCGCGGCCTCTATCTTGCCCAGATCTTGCACCTTTCTGCGGTGGCGCGTCGCATGTATGGGGCGACGGAGAGGCCCGGATTTATGAACATCACGACTGGCGCCAGACTTTGGATTCCATCCATTCTCGCCCTGGGTATCGCCGGTGCGGCCATCGCGTGGCCCGCTTTGGCAGCGCCTCCCGCCGATCAGGTCCTCCTGGCGCCGCATCGCGCGATCTACGATCTCAAGCTGTCCAAGTCGCGCGGCAGCCGCGGCATCGAAGGGGTGCGCGGACGCATCCTTTACGATTTCACCGGCAATGCCTGCGAGGGCTACGAGCTACAATTCCGTCAGGTCTCCGAACTTGACTCCGGCGAGGGCAAAGCGGCGCTGAGCGACCTGCGGTCGACCACCTGGGAAGATGGCGAGGCCAAGAAATTCCGGTTCAACTCGGAAAATCTGTTCAACGACCGGCAGACCGATGCCGTCGACGGTCATGCCGAGCGCAGTGCAAAGACCGTCGCGGTGAGTCTCAGCAAGCCGAAAGAAAAAAGTTTCACGGTGCCGGCCGGAGCCGTGTTTCCGACCGAACACATGCGCCGCATCATTGCCGCTGCGCGCGAAGGAAAATCGGTGCTGGAGTTTCCGGTCTACGATGGCTCGGAAACCGGCGAGAAGCTCTACAACACGCTCACCGTCATCGGCCGCGCCATTCCTCCGGGCGAAAAGCCGCCGACCGACGCAACAGCGAAATTGCCCGCTTTGGCGAAGCTGACGCGCTGGCCGGTGACCATCAGCTACTTCGACAAAACCGACGAAAAGACAGAACTGGGCGGTGAGCAAACGCCGGTCTATTCGATCGGCTTCGAGCTGTACGAAAACGGCATCTCGCGCGCGCTCGTCCTCGACTACACCGACTTCACGATCAGCGGCGAGATGACTTCGCTCGAACTGAAAGCAGCGAAGCCTTGTCCGTAGGCTCGGACGGATCCTCGTCGAGCGCCAGACCTTTCACGACAATGTTGCGCCCGAACTTCGTGCGTAGCCGGTCTACTGCGTGCTCGGCTTCCGCCGCGCGGCGGTCAATGAGATCGGCAAAGTCGTTGCCCTCGACGTCTTCGAGATTGCTCACGCCTATCCCGATCAGGCGATAGCGCGTCGTGCCCACTTCATGGGCAAGCAGGTCGCGGCCGGCGGCAAAAATGCGGGCTGCAAGCTGGGTCGGGCTTCCCAAGGACCGCGCGCGCGTCCGCGTCTTGAAATCGGCGCTCTTGAGCTTGAGCGTCACGGTCGCGCCGGCAAGGGCGCTGGCCTTAAGCCGGGTCGACACGCGTTCGGTCAGATCCCACAAATTTTGCTCAAGCGGACGAAACTCGCCGATGTCGTGTTCAAAGGTGGTTTCCGCCGAGACGCTCTTGGTGTCGCGCTCAGGATCGACCGTGCGGGAATCGATGCCGCGGGCAAGCCGCCAGAGCCGCGCGCCTTCCTCGCCATAGCGCCGCATGAGGTCGCGCTCGTCCGCGCGTTGCAGATCGGCAACGGTACGAAAACCATCGGCGGCGAGCTTGGCGGCGCTGACCGCGCCGACCCCGTAGATGAAGCCGACTGGCTTTGTCGCCAGAAATGCCGCGGCTTCCGCCTGGCCGAGCGCCGCGAAGCCGCGTGGCTTGTCGAGATCCGATGCGATCTTTGCCAGGAATTTGTTGGCCGAGAGGCCAATCGACACCGTGATGCCGAGGTCGCGTTCGACATTGCCGGCAAAGCGCGCCAGCGCCTTCGCCGGGCTCATGCCATGCAGCCGTTCCGTCCCTGAGAGATCGAGGAAGGCTTCATCGATGGACAACGGCTCGACCAGCGGCGTGAGCGCAAACATGGCCTTGCGCACCTCGCGCCCGACCTGGACGTATTTCGCCATTGTCGGCTTGACGACGACGGCGTGCGGACAGCGGCGCTTGGCCTCGAACATGGGCATCGCCGAACGAATTCCATAAGTGCGCGCGACATAGCATGCGGCGGCAACCACGCCGCGCTTTCCGCCGCCGACGATGACCGGCTTGTCGACCAGCGAAGGATCGTCACGTTTCTCGATCGTTGCATAAAAGGCATCGCAGTCGACATGCGCGATAGTCAGCGTGTCGAGTTCCGGATGATGAGCGAGGCGCGGCGAGCCGCATGCCGGACAGCGCGGAGCGGTCTCCGGCGCATCCGCCAGGCAATCGCGGCAGAAGCTCATGGCAGCTCGCGCTCCCAAGGGGTCCCGGCAAGCGCCGCGCGGGCTTTACCGACGTCGCCCGGATCGAGCCCGGCTTCGCTCGCGAAGGCCTCGATGAGCCTTTCGTCCGCGGCCATATATTCGAGGACGCCCGCGAGAAATCGCGGTTCACCGGCGGCGGCCCGAATCTGGGCCGGGCCGATCCCGGTCACCGCCAGGAAGCGTCCGAGCCGCTCTCCGTCGCCGGCGATGAACGTAAGCGCCTGAATCGCAAGCGCTTCTGCGCGATCTTGCGTCAGCTGCGGGGCCTGCTTCATCGGTCAAATTTGCCTTTCCGTAACACATCCCCACTACCGTGCATCATGCCCGAGCGCGCATGACCTGGCGACGCCGCAAGCGCGCTTTATGCGCATCATTGGGGACAAATGGGCGGGGAGGGGTATGCCGAAGACCGTCCTGATCGTGGAAGACAATGAGCTCAACATGAAGCTCTTTCACGATCTCCTCGAGGCTCATGGTTACCAAACCGTCGGCACGCGCAACGGGATCGAAGCGCTCGATCTCGCCCGCAAGCACCGGCCGGATTTGATTTTGATGGACATCCAGTTGCCGGAAGTATCGGGGCTCGAAGTGACCAAGTGGCTGAAGGACGATCCGGAGCTCAAGTCCATTCCGGTCGTGGCCGTGACAGCCTTTGCCATGAAAGGCGACGAGGAGCGCATCCGCGAGGGCGGTTGCGAGGCCTATCTCTCCAAGCCGATCTCGGTGGGAAAATTCATCGAGACCATCCGTCATTTCCTCGGGGCAGCGTGATGGTGCAGCAATGACGGCGCGTGTCCTTGTCGTTGACGACGTCCCGGCGAATGTGAAGCTGCTCGAGGCGCGGCTGTCGGCGGAATATTTCGACGTGACGACCGCGAGCAACGGCATCGAAGCGCTGGCGCTGTGCGAACGCGCCGAGTGCGACATCATTCTGCTCGATGTGATGATGCCCGAACTGGACGGCTTCGAAGTCTGCCGCAAGTTAAAGTCCAATCCGCAAACGCACCACATTCCGGTCGTGATGGTGACGGCGCTCGATCAGCCTTCTGATCGCGTGCGCGGGCTGGAAGCCGGCGCCGACGATTTCCTGACCAAGCCTGTGACGGACATTGCATTGATCTCGCGCGTTCGATCGCTCGCCCGGTTGAAAATGGTGACGGACGAGTTGCGCATGCGAGCCGTCACCTCCAAGGAGATAGGCCTGCAGAGTCCCGAGCGCGAGGCGGTGCTGGACACCGGACGCGGCGGCCGGGTTCTCGTCGTCGACGACCGTCCAAGCTCGTACGAGCGCATTGTCACGGCGCTTTCGGCGGAACATGCCATCGACGTCGAGTCCAATCCGAATGAGGCTTTGTTCCGTTTGGCGGAGGGCAACTACGATCTGGTGATCGTCTCGCTCAATCTCCAGGAATTTGACGGCCTGCGCCTGTGCAGCCAGATTCGATCGTTGGAGCGGACGCGCAACCTGCCAATTCTCGCGCTCGCTGAATCCGACAGCACCGCAAAGCTTGCGCGCGGCCTCGAGATCGGCGTGAACGACTATCTGGTGCGGCCGATCGACAAAAACGAAATGCTCGCGCGAGTCCGCACCCAGATTAAAAAGAAGCGATACACCGAGCGCTTGCGCGACAACATGCAAATGTCGATCGAGCTCGCGATCACCGACGGTCTCACCGGCCTGTTCAATCGCCGGTACATGGAGACCCATCTCGGCACATTGGTCGATCAGTCCGCCGCTCGCGGCAAGCCGATCACAGTGCTCGTGCTCGACATCGATTATTTCAAGGCGATCAACGACAGCTACGGGCATGATGCCGGCGACGATGTGCTGCGCGAATTTGCGCTGCGCGTCCGCAAGGCAACCCGCAACATCGATCTCGCTTGCCGTTACGGCGGCGAGGAATTCGTCATCGTCATGCCGGAGACCGACATGGCGGTTGCCACGGCGGTGGCCGAGCGGCTGCGCCGGCGTATCGCGACCGAGCCGTTTGCGATCCAGAAAGGCGCGCGCCACCTCGAGGTGACGATCTCGATCGGGATTGCCGCGCTGTCCGGCGTCGGCGACGACGCCGCGACCATTCTCAAGCGCGCCGACCAGGCGCTGTATCGCGCCAAGCGCGATGGACGTAACCGGGTGGTCCCGGACGCCGCCTGAGCGCGCGCTGATTGACCGAGCACGAGATCCGGCGTTCGCGAACAACCGGTCTTTTCAGAGCGTTAGCGGACGCGTTGGTCGGCGCGGACGTCTGGTCTACTTTTACCGACGGAGCAACTGATTCGGCGCAAAGGGCGATCAGCGCCGGGTTCAACGCGTCTAAAGCGCGCCCGCGCGCGTCTTTGACGCGCCTTAAGCGCGTTTACGCGCGTCTTTGACGCGCTATGAGAATACCCTACGGAGAGCCAGGTCCGCCGCATCTCCTGGGTCCGTGGGGTTAGGCCGGCCGGGGAGTGGTGCGGGTGGCCTCACCCGCCGCCTCCGGCCGGCCACCTGTTGATGTGCTTGTCGTCACCGGGCAACCGGGTCCGGCCGCTGGCCGGCCCGGTGTAAACTTGTCCCGGTGACCTCGCTTAGGAAGGCAAAGCCGTGCCCGCCTAAGCGGGATGGCCGGGACAAGCCCGGCCATGACACTGCGATAGCAAAAAATTACGGCCGGACGATCGTCCAGCCTTGCTCGCCGAGCTCGATCAACGTGACCACGCCGGCCTTCACGCGCTCGGCGTTTTCGACCAGCGGCGGCTCTTTACCTTCCTTGCGCGTCATGGATTCGAGCGTGTTCTCGCACGCCTTGAACGCAACGTTGGGCATGCCCTGCTTGAAGGACTTCAACCTGGTCAATACCGGCGATTTGTCCTGGCGCAGCATGTTGAGGCCGGCATTGAAGGCGACCACCTGAATCTCGATCTCTTCGCCTTTGTCCGAGTAATACTTCGACACGTTGGCGGCGACGTTGAGCACTGCGTTCATCTTCGCCGCGTCGTCGTCGCTGATCTGCAATGCGAGCCGATGCTTTTCGATCGCGCTCGCGGGCGTCAGGGCGAGCGACAGCAGCGACACCAGCGCAATGAAGAAGGTGCGAAGCATCGATGATGCCTCCGGAGCCTACTTGATCTTCGATTCGGAATATTCGACGTGCTTCTTCGCGATCGGATCGTATTTCCGCTTCTTCATCTTGTCGGTCTGCGTGCGCGAATTCTTCCGGGTCACGTAGTAGTGGCCGGTGCCGGCGCTGGAGACGAGCTTGATCTTGAGGCTGACGGCTTTGGCCATGGAATTTTCCCTTACAACTCAATATGTGCAGCGGCGGGGGTGCCTTTGGCGCGGAACCTAGCGCCGAGGCGGCAAATGTCAAGAAATGCGCGGATATTCGGCCATTACAGCAGTTCCCGGCGGAATTTCTGGTCGGCCATGAAATAGAAGGGCACCGGCAGGTCGTGTGCCATGCCGGCTTCGACGCGCGCCAGCAGCTCTTCGAGTACGACGCCCGTAATGGTCGGCATGTCGAGATGCGTTGCTTCCTCGATTGGAACCCAGGTGAGCTCCACCAACTCGGATTCCGGCCCGACAACCCCTTCGATCGTGTAGGCGACCGCCGATGCATCGGCGGTAAAAAAGCGCGTATCGAAACGCCGCGGCCGCCGCGGCGGGGTGATGGCGCGGGCGATGAAATGGATCTGGCCGAGGTCGGGATGCACATTGGCCTTGGCAAATTCGACCCAGATTTCACCCGGAACCTGCGGCGGCTGGTCACGTTTCACGCCAAGCAGAAGCCCGGTTTCCTCGGCGGTCTCGCGCACCGCGGCGAGCGGAAATGCCCGCGCAAACTCCAGACTTGGCTCGGCCACCCGTTCCATCAGTTTTCCGAGCGCGTCCGGGTGCAGCTCGCTGACTGCGCTCATCATGCGATCGAGCGGCTCGATGCGGCCGCCGGGGAAGACAAACTTGCCGGGCATGAATTTGTGGCTGGCGTGACGGCGGCCGAGGAGGATTTTCGGCTTGGGTCCGGACCGGTCAATCAGCATCAATGTCGCCGCATCGCGCGGCTCACTGTCGGGAAATGACGTGTCGCGCTCGGCGGTGGTCATGCGTTCGGACATCAGTTTTCCGAAGTCTTTCGTCATCACGTCTTCCGTTGCTTGCGGCGATGCCGGTTTGGAACATAGCGATCATTCGGCCGCGCGTGGCGGGGAGGGCTGCGCCCGGGACGTCCGGCCCTGCCTTCCGACATGATCGCGAAGCGGAGTGCGCCGGCAACCGGCGCAGCCTCCACGAGCTTAACGGTCACTTGGTCGCCGAGCCGGTAGCTCTCGCCGGAGCGCGAGCCGACCATGGCGTGGCCTTTCTCGTCATAGCGGAAATATTCGTCGCCGATGGTACGCGCCGGCACGAAGCCATCGGCGCCGGTGTCGCGCAATTTCACGAACAGGCCGGCACGGTGAACGCCCGAAATGCGGCCATCGAAGGTCGCGCCGATGCGATCGGACAAGAAATGCGCAATGAGCCGGTCGTTCGTCTCTCGTTCGGCGAGCATGGCGCGACGTTCGGTTGCCGAAATTTGTGCGCTGACTTCGGCAAGAGCCTTCTGGTCGGCGCCCTCCGGCAAGCCATCGGATCCGAGCTTCATCGCCCGGATCAGGCCGCGATGCACGATCAGATCGGCGTAACGGCGGATCGGCGAGGTGAAGTGCGCGTAGCGGCGTAGGTTCAATCCAAAGTGGCCGTAATTTTCCGCGGCATATTCCGCCTGCGCCTGCGTGCGCAGCACGACATCGTTGACGAGTTGGTCTGCATCGCGGCCTTTGACGCGCGCGAGAATGCGATTGAACGCTTCCGGCTTGAGCACGCCGCCCTTGGCGAAAGGAATATCGAGCGTTGCCAGGAATTCGCGCAGTGCATTGACCTTTTCGATCGCCGGTTCGTCGTGCACGCGATAGATCAGCGGCACGCGCGCCTTCTCGAGGGTTTCGGCGGCAGCGACGTTGGCCATGATCATGAATTCCTCGATCAGGCGGTGCGCTTCCAGCCGTTCGGGCGTGATCACGCGATCGACGGTGCCGTCCCCCTTCAGGAGTATCTTGCGTTCGGGCAGGTCGAGATCGAGCGGCTGGCGCTCGGTGCGCGCGCGCACCATCGTTTCATAGGCGGCGTAGAGCGGCGCAAGGACCGGCTTGACCAGAGCTTCGGTGTCCTCATCGGTGCGTCCGCCGATCGCGAGTTGCGCCTGCTGGTAGGACAACTTTGCCGCGGATCGCATCATGATGCGATGAAAACTATGCGAGCGCTTGCGGCCGTCAGGCCCGATGATCATGCGCACCGCAAGTGCCGCTCGGTCTTCGCGGGCGCGCAATGAGCACAGGTCGTTTGAAATGCGTTCGGGCAGCATCGGCACGACGCGATCGGGAAAATAGACCGAGTTGCCGCGCACGAGTGCTTCGCGGTCGAGCGGCGAGCCGGTTTTCACATAGTGGGCGACATCGGCAATGGCGACGTTGACGATAAACCCACCGTGGTTGTTCGGGGCCGGATCGGGTTCAGCCTGGACGGCGTCATCGTGATCCTTGGCGTCGGGCGGGTCGATGGTGACGAACGGCACGTGCCGCCAGTCTTCGCGGCCCTGCAACGTGGCGGGCTTCGCGGCATCCGCTTCCTGTTGCGTCTCACGGCGGAATACGGACGGAATGCCGTGCGCGTGGATGGCGATCAGGCTGACTGCGCGTTCGGATCGCAGCGAACCGAGGCGTTCGACCACGCGCGCCGTCGGTAATCCCAGCCGTGGTGCGCGCGAAGTCTCGACCGCAATCAGGTCGCCGTCTTGGGCGTCCGCGGTTGCCCCGGCGGGGATCGCAAGCTCCTTGCCCAGCATTTTCTTGTCGACCGGTTCAAGCCGGCCGCCGCCGTGCGGATTCCCACGAAATATTCCGAGCACGCGATGCTTTGGGTGATCGATGATCTTGATGACGCGGCCGCGATGACGAATTCCGGCTTCTTCTTCCGTCTCTTCAACCCGCAGCAGAATGCGGTCGCCGATGCCGGCGGCCTCGCCGGGTCGCATCTTGCGCGGGACATGGATCCGGATTTTCGGCGCGGGCCCATGGGCGTCCTCGTCCCACTCGTCAGGAGTGGCAATAAGGTCGCCATCGCTGTCGCGCGACGTCACATCGGCAAGCACGGTCGACGGCAGCACGCCGGGATGATGCAGCTTCTTGCGGCGCTTCTCGATCGAGCCTTCGTCGGCGAGCTCACGCAACATGCGCTTGAGTTCGGCGCGCAGCGCGTTTTTCAGGCCGAACGCGCGCGCGATTTCGCGAGTGCCGACTTTGCCCGGTTGGTTTCCGATGAAGGCGAGGATGTCGGCCTTGGAGGGAAGTGAGGGGGTTTTCTTAGATTGGTTTTTCAAAATAACAGTCCTGCGCCGCGCGCATGAACAAGGTCATGCGCCCATAATGGGGCGCGATTGAATGAAATGTAATGCTCGAAATCCGGCTTCGCCAGCTATTCGGCGGCGGTGATTTTGCTGGCTTTCTTTGCAGGCTTCTTGCGTGGCTTGGCGGTCTTCTCGGCCTTGTCGCCCGCATCGGCGGCCTTCTTCTTGCGACCTTTCGGGGCCTCGGACGGCTCGCCGGCTTTCTTGCGGCCGGCGGCGCGGCGCGGCTGTGAGCCGAGCTGTTCGGCGCGCGCATCGAGCAGCACGACCGCCTCGGTCAGCGTGATTGTGTCCGGTGTCTTGTCGCCGGTGATGGTCGCGTTGATGCCATTGTGGCTCACGTAGGGACCATAGCGGCCGTTCTTCACGACAACCGGTCCGCCTTTGTCCGGATGTTCGCCGAGGACCTTTCCGGGATCGGCGCCGAAGCGGCGGCCTTTCTTCGGATTGGCCTTCTTCTCCGCGATCAACGTGACCGCGCGGTTGAGACCGACGGTGAGAACGTCATCGCCGTCCTCCAGGCTCGCGTAGGTCTTGCCGTGTTTGACGTAGGGACCGAAGCGTCCCATCCCGGCGAGGATCGGTTCGCCGTCCTCGGGCGACAATCCGACTTCGCGCGGCAGTGCGAGCAGGCCGAGCGCCTTTTCGAGATCGATATCGTCGGGCGTGACACCTTTCGGAACGCTGGCGCGTTTCGGCTTCTCGACTTCCTGTTTCTTTTCACCCTTCTTCGGCTTCGGCGGCTTGATTTGTTCGCCGAGCTGCAAATAGGGCCCGAAACGTCCGCCGCGCAATGTCACCTCAAGACCGGAAACCGGGTCCTCGCCCAAGACCTTCTTACCCTGAACGCCATCGGCGCTTGGTGTGATTTGCCGCGTGAAATTGCAATCCGGATAATTCGAGCAGCCGACGAAGGCTCCGAAGCGCCCGGTCTTCAGCGAAAGCTGGCCGGTGTTGCATTGCGGGCATTGCCGGCGCGGCGTGCCATCCGCGTGTTCAGGAAAAATATGCGGCTCGAGCAGATCGTTGAGCGCATCGAGCACGACGCGGTTGCGCACTTCCTTGATTTCGTTGACGGCACCGATGAACTGGCCCCAGAACTCGGCAAGCACGGCGCGCCAGTCGATGGTGCCGGCGGAAATTTCGTCGAGCTTTTCCTCGAGGCCGGCGGTGAAATCATACTCGACGTAGCGCGTGAAGAAACTTTCCAGGAAGGCCACGACGACGCGGCCTTTGTCTTCCGGAATGAGGCGCTTCTTGTCGATGCGAACGTAACCGCGGTCTTGCAGAACCTGCAGGATGGAGGCGTAGGTTGACGGACGGCCGATGCCGAGTTCTTCCATGCGCTTGACCAGCGCGGCCTCTGAGAAACGCGGCGGCGGCTCGGTGAAATGTTGCGCGGACACAATGGCCTGCTTGGTGAGCGTTTCGCCCTCCGACATCGCCGGCAGGCGGCGCGATTTATCGTCCTCGGAGGTTTCGTCCTGGCCTTCCTGATAGAGCGTCAGAAAGCCGTCGAACTTCACCACCTGGCCGGACGCGCGCAGTTCGATGTTGCGCGAACCGGCTTTGGCCACGATATCAACGGTGGTGCGCTCGAGCTCGGCGGATTCCATCTGGCTCGCGATCGCGCGATTCCAGATCAGCTCGTACAAGCGCGCCTGGTCACGATCGACATATTTGGCGACTTCCGCGGGCGTTCGGCTCGCGCTGGTCGGGCGCACGGCTTCGTGGGCCTCCTGCGCGTTCTTTGATTTGTTGTGATACTCGCGCGGCGTTGCCGGCACGTATTCCTTGCCGTAGTTGCGTCCGAGCATGGCGCGCACGTCGGCAATCGCCTCCGGGGCCATGTCGATGCCGTCGGTACGCATATAGGTGATCAGGCCGGTGGTTTCGCCATCGAGCTCCACGCCTTCATAGAGCCGTTGCGCGAGCCGCATGGTGATCGCCGGGGCAAAGCCAAGCTTGCGGCTTGCTTCTTGCTGCATCGTTGAGGTGGTGAAGGGCGGCGGCGGATTGCGGCGGGCGGGCTTTGCCTCGACGCTGGTAATCTTGAAGTTTGCGTTTTCGAGATCGCGGGTGAAGGCTTCGGCCTCGGCGCCCGAGCCGATATCGAGGCGCTGGATCTTCTGCCCGTCGGCGCCGACGAGGCGCGCTTCGAAGACTTCGTTACGCGGGGTCGCCAGCTTGGCAACGATCGACCAATATTCCTTCGCGACGAATTTTTCGATTTCGAGCTCACGGTCGCAAACAAGACGCAGCGCCACCGATTGCACGCGGCCGGCGGAGCGGGCGCCCGGCAGTTTGCGCCAGAGCACCGGCGAGAGCGTGAAGCCGACGAGGTAATCAAGCGCACGGCGGGCAAGGTAGGCGTCCACCAGCGCGCCGTCGATCTCGCGCGGATGCTGCATGGCCTCCGTCACCGCCTGCTTGGTGATCGCATTGAAGACGACGCGCTCGATCTTATGATCCTTAAGCGCCTTTTTTTCCTTCAGCACCTCGAGCACGTGCCAGGAAATCGCTTCGCCTTCGCGATCCGGGTCGGTGGCGAGGATCAGCTTGTCGGCACCCTTGAGCGCGCGGGCGATATCGTTCATGCGCTGGTTCGACCGGGCGTCGACTTCCCAGAGCATGTGGAAATTGTTGTCCGGATCGACCGAGCCATCCTTTGGGGGGAGGTCGCGGATATGGCCAAAAGAGGCCAGAACCTCGTAGCCGGAGCCGAGGTATTTATTGATCGTCTTCGCCTTGGACGGCGACTCGACAACAACAATATTCATGAAAATCCAGTGGGTTATCCGCCCGCAGTCATCAGAATCAGGGCGGAATTGGCCGCATGATTGGCCCGGAACATGGGGAAGGCGACCCCTAGTGTCAAATGAGCGGGTTAAGAACCCGTGTCAGATCAGCCAAATGGGGCACTAAAGAGACCGCCATCATCTGCAATCATAGCGTGTATTCAGAGATTTCGCTATCAAAAAGTTAGCGGCGCGGCGCTCGGCCGCGCATCTCGAGCGCTAGGGTCTATTGATCCCGAGCTTTTCGAGAAGGGTGGCTGTCGGATTTCCATCCGGCACCATGCCGAACTTCTTTTGCTCGCTGCGGATGTTGTCGCGAAGATCGAAATCGACGTGACCTTCGAAGTCGGCCACTTTGTAGCCGAGCGCCGCCAGTTTCTTCTGCAGGGCAATGCGGGCGTCGCGCGATAGCGGACGGTCGTCTTTCGGCCAAGTCGCCTTGATCAACCCGCCGCCATGAATGCGATCGGCGAGGTGGCCGACCGCGATCGCATAGGCATCCGAGTTATTGTACTCCTTCAGCACCGCAAAATTTTCGGTGGCGATAAAGCCGGGGCCGTTGGCGCCGCTCGGGAAGAACAGGATGCCCAGGCCGGACTCCGGAAACGATTTGCCGTCGGCGCGACGCACGCCGAGCGTCTGCCATTCGGCAAACGTCGCATGGCTGCGCATGTAGTCGAAATCCTTCGGCACGGTGACTTCGAAACCCCAGGGCAAAGCCGGGTTCCATTTCCATTTGTGGAGATAATTCGCCGTGGACGCGAGCACGTCCGGAACGTTGGTCCAGATGTCGGCGCGACTGTCGCCTGAGAAGTCGACGGCATAGTCGACGAAATTCGACGGCATGAATTGCGTCTGGCCCATGGCGCCCGCCCACGAGCTCACCATTTTGTCGCGCGCAAAGTGATTGTCCTGCATGACGCGCATCGCGACGATCAATTCATTGCGAAAGTAAGGATCGCGATATTTCACGTAAGCCAGCGTCGCGAGCGACCGGAATACGTCCCAACGGTCTTTCTCGGTCCCGAAATCGGATTCCATGCCCCATAAGGCGAGCAGCACCCAGCGCTCGACCTGGTATTTCTTTTCGACCAAGTCGAACGTCTTGGCCCATTCGCGCGCCTTGAGTTGCGCATCGGCGATGCGGCGGTTCGACACGATCGCATTCACGTAGTCGCCGACCGGTTTCCCGTACTCCGGTTGCCGCTTGGTGGCGGCGATCACGCGCTGGTCCGGTGTAACGCCTTTCATGGCCGCGTCGAAAATGACGCGGGTCACGCCCTTGGCCTGTGCGTCGGGCCACAGCGCATTCACAAATGCCGCAAAGGACTCGTCCTGCGCCTGCGAAGGCGCGGCATGGAATGTCAGCAGAAGTGCGACGGCAAAGAAA
The DNA here is from genome assembly GCA_963819915.1 of uncultured Alphaproteobacteria bacterium. GTDB lineage: Bacteria > Pseudomonadota > Alphaproteobacteria > Rhizobiales > Xanthobacteraceae > Pseudolabrys. The sequence goes on along the minus strand of CAWFXX010000001.1, from coordinate 641,182 downwards.
TAACGGATCAGCATGGAGGATCTGGAAGAATCCGGTGGCGGAGGAGGTCATATCGCACGTTAGAGGAGCGAGACCAACCCTGCGCCGTGGCGCGCCAGCCGGCCGGCGATCTCGAGTTCCAGCAGCACGGAGCGCACGGTTGTCGGCGAGGCGCGCGCCAGTCGCACCAGATCGTCGATCAGGACCGGCGTCGGCCCGAGGAGAGACACGAGGCGGGCTCGCTCGTCGGCGCCCGGTTCGGTGTGCGCCGACGCGAGCGCTTCCTGTGGTGGTTCCTGCGCCGACGGCAGCACGGGCCCGCGGCCGAGGATCGGCTCGATCACCGCGATGACGTCAGCGGCCTCGGTGACCGGGATTGCGCCTTGCTTGAGCAACCCGTTGGTCCCTTCGTTGCGCGGATCGAGGGGCGAACCCGGCACGACAAAGACTTCGCGGCCTTGCTCGCCTGCAAGCCGTGCCGTGATCAGCGAACCCGAACGGCGCGCGGCTTCGACGACAATGACACCGACCGAAAGCCCCGAAATGATGCGGTTGCGGCGAGGAAAGTCATGTGCGCGCGGCTCCCATGCAAAGGGCATTTCCGATATGGCAACGCCTTCCATGAGCAGATTTTCCAGAAGGCTGACGTGCTCCGGCGGATAAATCCGGTCGTGGCCGCCGGCGAGCACGGCAATCGTTCCGGTGCCGACGCTTGCACGATGGGCCGCTGCATCGATGCCGCGCGCGAGCCCGGACACGATCACATAGCCCGCATCACCGAGATCGCGCGCCATGCGTTCGGTGAATTTCATGCCGGCCGCCGAGGCATTGCGGGATCCGACAATGGCGACAAGCGGCCGCAGGAGAATGTCAATCTTGCCGCGCATCGCGACGACCGGCGGCGGGTCGTCGATCATTTGCAATCGGTCGGGATAACCCGGTTCGCCCAATGTGAAAAACTCGACTCCGGTCGCGCGTGCCGCCCTCAATTCTGCTTCAGCCTGCTCGGGTGAGCAGACTCGGATCGGCCGCGCGGAGCCGCCGCGCCGTGCCAGGCCGGGCAAAGCTGCGAGGGCCGCACGAACGCCGCCGTAATATTCGACGAGATCATGGAACGTACGCGGGCCGACATTGTCGCTGCGAATGAGACGCAGCCAGTCCAGCCGTTGCTCGTCGCTGAGTTTCGTACGGTTGCTCAACGCGTCACCCGCCCTGCTTGGTCTGTCGCAGAGCATTACAACCGTTCGCGGTCGAGTACAACCTAGAGTTTAGCCTGGATTTGCCGCTTTCGCGCCGATCTTGCCTTCGCTGCCATTGAGCAGCCGCGCAATGTTGGCGCGGTGCATGACCCACAACAATAGAGTGAGAAGCAAGAACAGCGCGGCGATGTCGTGCTGGCCCAGGAGCCAGAGGCCAAATGGGGTGAGGGCGCTTGCGATCAGAGCTGCAAGCGACGAGTAGCGGCTCACCGCGGCTACCGCGAGCCAGATCAAACAGAAGATGAGCGCGCTGGGCCAATGCAGTCCGATCAGCAGGCCGATATAGGTGGCGACGCCCTTGCCGCCTTTGAATTTAAGCCAGACCGGAAAGAGGTGGCCGAGGAATGCGCCAAGGCCGGCGGCGAGCGCTGCATCCGGGCCGTAACGCGCTGCTACGAGGACGGCGACCGTCCCTTTGAGGATGTCACAGAGCAAAGTCGCGGCGGCGAGCCCCTTGCGACCGGTCCGCAAAACGTTTGTTGCGCCAATGTTGCCGGAACCGATCGTGCGCAGGTCGGGCCCGCCAGTCGCGCGCGTGAGCAGCACGCCGAACGGAATCGAGCCCAGCAGATAACCAAAAACAAAAGCGAGCAGGGCTGTCATACGTATTCGTAGACGGTGCGCCCGGCGACGATCGTGCGCACGACGCGACCGGTGAGCCGGGCTTCATCGAACGGCGTATTTTTGCATTTCGACTTCAATTCATTCGGATCAAGCACCCACGGCAAGTCCATATCGAATACGATGACGTCGGCAGGGGCGCCGCTCTTGAGCGTGCCGCCGGGCAGCCCAAGCAATTCCGCGGGCCGGGTCGACATCGCGCGCAGCAGCGTCGCCAAATCGATCTCGCCGCTGTGGACGAGACGCAAGCCGGCGGTGAGCATAGTTTCAAGGCCGATCGCGCCCGGGGCTGCTTCGGCGAACGGCAGGCGCTTGGTTTCGACGTCCTGCGGGTTGTGATCCGACATGATCACGTCGATGAGGCCGGCGCTCACCGCTTCGACGAGCGCTTTGCGGTCATCCTCGGCGCGCAGTGGCGGCGTCACCTTCAGGAAGGTGCGGTAAGGTCCGATGTCAATTTCATTGAGCGTGACGTGATTGATCGAGGCCGAGGCTGTGACATCGAGCCCGGCATCTTTGGCGCGGCGCAGGACATCAAGTGATCTCGGGGCAGGTGACGGATGCGGCGTGATAGCGTCCACCCGACAGCGCGACCAGCCGGATATCGCGCTCGAGCATCACCGTTTCGGCCGCCTTTGGAATGCCCAGCAGCCCGAGGCGCGTGGCGTATTCGCCTTCATTCATCACGCCGTCGCCGATCAGATTGGGGTCCTCGGTGTGATGCACAATCATCGCGTCGAAATCGCCGGCATAGGTCAGCGCGCGCCGCATCACCTGCGCATTGACGACGCTCTTTGCTCCGTCGGTGAAGGCAACAGCGCCGGCCGCCTTGAGCAGGCCGATCTCCGTCATTTCCTTGCCTTCGAGACCTTTGGTGATTGCGGCCATCGGATGCACGTGCACGATGGCGTTGTCGCGCGCGCGGCGCAGGACGAAATCGACGGTCGCGGGATTGTCGATGGTGGGCGATGTGTCGGGCTGGCAAATGATCGTTGTGACGCCACCGGCGGCTGCCGCCTGGCTCGCGGAGCCGAGCGTCTCGCGGCTGGCCTCGCCCGGTTCGCCAATGAAGGCGCGCATGTCGACGAGGCCCGGCGCGATCACCTTGCCGCGGCAATCGATGACGTCCGTGCCTTCCGGCACGCCGGCCGCGCCGATGCCTTTCTTGGCCTCGCGGATCACGCCTTCCGCGATCAGCAGGTCGCCGACAATATCGAGATCGCGTGACGGATCGACGATCCGGGCGTTGGCGAGCAGGATCGGGTGGCGGTCGGACAACATCATGTCACGCGTTCGGTAAATTTCGGGAGAGCGCTTCCAGCACCGCCATGCGCACCGCGACTCCCATTTCGACTTGTTCGCGAATGAGAGACTGGGCGCCGTCGGCAACGAGAGAGTCGATTTCAACCCCGCGGTTCATCGGACCGGGATGCATCACCATCGCGCCCGGTTTTGCATAAGCGAGCTTCTTTTCGTCCAGGCCATAGTAATGGAAATATTCCGACATCGACGGCACGTAGGAGCCGTTCATGCGCTCGCGTTGCAGCCGCAGCATCATGACGATGTCGGCATCGGCGAGTCCCTCGCGCATGTCGCGCGCAACCTCGACGCCGAAGCGTTCGATGCCCGGCGGCAGAAGCGTGGAGGGGGCAACAACCCGCACGCGTGCGCCCATGGCGTTAAGCAGGATAATGTTGGAGCGCGCGACGCGCGAATGCAGGATGTCGCCGCAGATCGCGACCAGCAGCCCATCGATGTGACCCTTGTTGCGACGGATGGTGAGGGCATCGAGCAAGGCCTGGGTCGGGTGCTCGTGCGCGCCGTCGCCGGCATTGATCACGGAGCAATCGACCTTGCGGGCCAGCAGTTCGACGGCCCCCGAAGCGTGATGGCGGACGACGATGATATCGGGATGCATCGCGTTCAACGTGATCGCGGTATCGATCAGGGTCTCGCCCTTGCGCATCGAGGACGAACTCGTCGACATATTCATCACGTCGGCGCCAAGGCGCTTGCCCGCGAGCTCGAACGAGGCTTGCGTCCGGGTCGACACTTCGAAGAACAGGTTGATCTGGGTGCGGCCGCGCAGCGAGGTGCGCTTTTTCTCGACCTGGCGGTTGAGTTCGACGAATTCTTCGGAGAGGTCGAGGAGGCCGGAAATGTCCGCCTGGGAAAGCCCTTCGATCCCCAACAGGTGACGTCTGCTGAGTACGAACGAGGTTTTCGGCGCAATGGTCATTAAAGCCAGTCGTATAGGCGCAACACGCTCGTCCGGCAAGGCTTTTACCGGTTGATCCACAAGGCCATGATTTTGATCGTTAATGGCCGATGCACGCGCCGGCGCCCCCTTTTGCATCGGGTTCAAGTCAAATTTAGCGACAGCGCGCCGGGAACGGCCCGCGCTTCCTTAACTACGAAGCAGCAAGATCCGTCGGTGGTTTCCCGGATTGCGGGCCTTGCGGGAAGAGACCAGTTTTTTGCGGCACGGTGCGCCCGCCATCGCGGCAAATCCGAAATCTTATCGATGCGAGCATTTGGGCTGGGCAATATGGAGAGTACCAATGCAGCGGAAGAAAACATTCTTCGTGTACGCATCTGCGATCAGCATTGTCGGCGTCATCCTCCCTCTCACAGTCACGCCCGGCTTCGCGCGCCAAGCCAGAAACGCCGTTCAAGACAGTGGCTATCAGTTGCAGTCGGCAACATCCTCCTATGCGTACGAACCGCAGACGGTCGCCATGACTTCCCGGCGCGGCCAGTGCTGGATCGCGACGGATCCAAATCGCCCGTACGGTTATATGGGCAGCTGCGCCAACCCGCTGGCGTATGATCCGTCGCTCAGTCCGACCTACAACGCCGAACAGCACGGCGAATGAGGTAACATGATTACGCGTCGGGGGGCGGACCGCGGTCCGCCCCTTTGTATTTTTTGTTCCCACCACATATTCGTGATGGTTTCAAAATCGACCGCAGAGGTATTTCAATCGGAACTGTCGCACCTGTTCCCGTGTTGAACAACGATAACGAAAAGCCGGCACGGAAAAGGAGATCAAACATGAAGACGATTTTGAAATACGCCGCAACTGTGGCACTGACCGGCGCGATTGCGCTCGCCGCGGCTACGCCGAGTGAGGCTTGCGCATGGTCGTAACGCCGCTGCCGCCATCGGATTTGGCGTTGGCGCGGTAGCGGGCGCGGCGATTGCAAGCTCCGCGTACAACAACGGATATTATTATGGTGACCCCGGTTATGCGTACGAGCCGGGCTACGCGTATGAGCCAGGTCCGTACGACGGTTCGTACGCCTACGCTCCGGGACCGAGCTACGGCTACTACAGCGACCGCTCGTGGCGTCAGCATAACACCAATAACTTCTCGATCAACTCGCAGCGCTAAGCTGTAGTGACATGGTGTGAAGAAGAGGCCGCTCTTGTGGGCGGCTTCTTTTTTACAGCCGCGCAAGTCGGTCGAGCGCGCCTTGCAGGATAAAAATTGCGGCGTGCTGGTCGATCACGGCGGCGCGCTTGGCGCGGCTGACATCGGCGGCAATCAGCTCGCGCTCGACCGCAACGGTCGACAGACGCTCATCCCACAAAGCGATCGGCAGCTCCGTCAGTTTTGCCAAATTGCGCGCAAAGGCACGCGTCGATTGGGCGCGCGGTCCCTCGCTGCCATCCATATTGAGCGGCAGACCGAGCACGAAACCGGCAACAGATCGTTCGGCCGCGAGTGCAAGCACGCGCCCGGCATCGGCCGTGAAGGCTGTGCGAGCGATCGTCTCCACGCCGGTTGCGAGTTTGCGATCTGGGTCGCTGACCGCGACACCGATGGTCTTGGTTCCGAGATCGAGGCCGATAAGAGCTCCGCGCGCGGGCCAATGCGCGGCGGCTTCAACCAGCGGCAGGATTATGGGCATGCTCAAGCACTAACACACATCAGGGGATAGTTCCCGGCGGCAGCGTGCCAGCGAAAGCCGCGATATCGCCGGCTGTCGCAAGCCACACGCGATCGTCAGCGCGATGCACGATGTGCTTGAGCGCGCGTGCCAGATGCTTGAAGCGGTGCGGCCAGCCGACAATGTAGGCATGCAGCGCGATGCCCATTACCAGCGGGCGCCTGGTGCATTCGTCATGCATGACTTCGAATGCGTCGACAATCATGTCGGCGAACTCCGCGCCCTCGCGCTTGCGCGCGACGATCTGCGGAATGTCGTTGAGCTCCTGCGGATAGGGCAATGACAGAATGCGGCCCTTGCGGGTCTTCATCCAGACCGGCTGGTCGTCATGGCACCAGTCGAGCAAGTAGCTGTAGCCGGCTTCCTGCAAGAGATCCGGAGTCAGATGTGATTGCGAGATCCACGGTCCGAGCCAACCGCGCGGCCGCTTGCCGGAATGTTTCTCGATTGCCGTGGTCGTTTCCTCAATCAGCAACTGTTCCTTGTACTCGGTGAGATCGCCCTGGCGTTCGGAGTTGCTGCGGCCGTGCCCGATAATTTCAGCGCCCGGAAACGCGGCGACGGTTTGCGGCGCGTGCTCGTACATCTGCGCATTCACCAGGAGCGATATTGGCAGTTTTAACTCGGCGAATAGCTCCGCGAGACGAAATACGCCGACGCGGTTGCCGTAGTCGCGCCAGGCATAGTTGAGTACGTCCGGCTGCGGTCCTCCGGGTGCCAGTTCGGCGCCGAGGCCTTCGCCGAATGAGAACCATTCGAGATTGAGCCCGACATAAATTGCCAGGCGTTTGCCGCCCGGCCAGTCATAGGCCGACCGCGCGGAGATGGGAGAGTAGGGGTAGCGGTTGTGGCTACGGGCGGGCATGCGGAAATGTTAGCCGGTTCCGCGCCTGCTTGCCTGCATTTTGTAGCCATCGGGCATGGCCTTCGCCGCGACGGCAGTGCTCGGTAAAGTCATTGCGAATTTATCAGTCACGCCGGACAAGATAGGCTGTGCCTCTCAATGCTGGGATCGCCCAATGTGGCTGGACCGCCGCCTGCTGGATCTGCTCAAAATCGATCATCCGATCCTGCTGGCGCCCATGGCCGGTGCCATGGATGCCGAGCTTGCAATTGCGGTCGCCAAGGCCGGCGGCCTTGGCGCGCTCCCCGCCGGAATGCTCAACGCAGAGCAGCTGCGTGCGCAAGTCGCGCAATTTCGTGCAGCCACCGGCAACAAGCCGGTCAATCTCAATTTCCTGGCACACAAAATGCCGGTGCCGAACAATGCGCGCGAGCATGCGTGGCGGGAAAAACTCAGGCCTTATTATGTCGAGTTCGGCATCGATCCGGCCGGGCCCGCCGCGAGCGCCAGCCGCAAGCCGTTCGATGCGGCGATGTGTGCGGTCGTCGAAGAACTCGAACCCGAGGTCGTGAGTTTCCATTACGGTTTGCCGGAGCCGGCATTGGTTGCGCGAATGAAAGCCGCGGGCTGCAAGGTGATTTGTTCGGCTACCACGGTTGCCGAGGCGCGTTTTCTGGAGGCGCATGGCTGCGACGCTGTGATAGCGCAGGGTCTCGAAGCGGGCGGGCACCGCGGGATGTTTCTCAGCGACGATATCAACACGCAAGTGGGATTGTTCGCACTACTGCCGCAAATCGCGGATGCTCTCGCGGTGCCGGTGATCGCCAGCGGTGGCATCGGGGATGCTCGTGCGATTGTGGCGGCACTCGCGCTGGGCGCTGCCGGCGTGCAGATCGGCACTGCATTCCTGTTCTGCCCGGAGGCGAAGACGCTGCCGCCCCATCGTGCGGCTCTGCGGGCCGCGCGCGACGACAGCACCGTTGTGACCAATGTGCTCAGCGGACGGCCGGCACGGGGCTTGATCAATCGGGCGATCCGGGAGCTTGGTCCGATCAGCGAGGTCGTTCCGGAATTTCCGCTCGCCAGTGGTGCGCTGGCGCCCCTGCACGCCAAGGCGCAGGCACAAGGGTCGGGAGACTTTTCGCCCATGCTCGCGGGGCAGGCCGCGGCCCTCGGCCGCGAGCTCCCGGCCGGCGAACTGGTTGCGAAACTGGTCTCGGAAACGCAAGACGTGCTGCGCCGGATAAAGGCATAACGCGCCTCTCAGGAGCTGGTTGTCGCCGTGAAAGGGCGTCTGCTATAGGCTGACCTCAACAGAACGCCAGTCTGGAAATTCAATGTCCGTTGACGCCGATACCGTCCGCCGCATCGCACATCTTGCCCGCATCGCCGTGGCCGAGAATGAGGTCGAGCACCTCAAGGGCGAGCTTAATACAATGCTGGCCTTCGTCGAGCAGCTTGCGGAAGTCGACGTCGACAACGTCGAGCCGATGACATCGGTGACGCCGATGGCGATGAAAAAGCGGGCGGACGAAGTGACCGACGGCGGTATCGCGGCGGACGTCGTGAAGAACGCGCCGGCAAGCGATGACAATTTCTTCCTGGTTCCGAAAGTGATCGAGTGATGTGCATCGCCTGCGAGCTTGGGTACTGGTCCATGATCGACGCTCTCGAGGCGGAGCGAAACGCGTTGCGGGACAAAGCCGCGCCCGCAGCGGGGCAATTTGCCTGCGAACCGGACGCTGAACCCAACGCCGAGCCGGCCGCTGAACCGGATTTGCGCGACCACCCGCCGCAATCGGTGGATGAGCCCACGCCGTGACTGAACTGACTTCGCTCAGTTTGACTGAGGCGCGCGACGGGCTGAAGAAAAAATCCTTCTCCGCGTCCGAATTGACCGCTGCGCACCTGAGCGCAATCGAGAAGGCGCGCGCGCTGAACGCCTTCGTGTTGGAAACGCCGGATCGCGCCGCCGACATGGCCAAGGCCTCCGATGGACGGATCGCGGCAGGCAAGGGCGGTCCGCTGGAGGGCATTCCGCTCGCCGTGAAGGATATGTTCTGCACCGCCGGCGTGCGCTCGACGGCCTGCTCGCACATTCTCGATAATTTCGTGCCGACTTACGAGTCGACGGTGACATCGCAGCTCTGGCGCGATGGTGCGGTGTTGCTCGGCAAAACCAATTGCGACGAATTTGCCATGGGCTCGTCGAACGAGACCTCGCACTTCGGGCCGGTGCATTCGCCCTGGCGGCGCAAAGGATCCAACACCCCGCTCACGCCCGGCGGTTCATCGGGCGGGTCGGCCGCTGCGGTGGCTGCCGGGCTTTGCCTTGGCGCGACCGGGACCGACACCGGCGGTTCGATCCGCCAGCCTGCGGCGTTTACTGGCACGGTCGGCATCAAGCCGACCTATGGCCGTTGCTCGCGATGGGGCATCGTCGCTTTTGCATCGTCGCTCGATCAGGCGGGACCATTCGCGCGCGGGGTGCGCGATGCGGCCATATTATTGCGCTCGATGGCAGGGCCCGATCCGAAGGACACCACCTGTGCCGAGCTTGCCGTTCCGGACTACGAAGCCGCGGTCGGGAAATCGGTGAAAGGCCTGCGCATCGGCATACCGAAAGAATATCGCCTCGATGGAATGCCGGCCGAGATCGAAAAAATCTGGGAGCAGGGGCGGAGCTGGCTGAAAGCGGCCGGCGCCGAACTGGTCGAGGTGTCGCTGCCGCACACGAAATATGCGTTGCCGGCCTACTACATTGTGGCACCGGCGGAGGCGTCATCCAATCTCGCCCGCTATGACGGCGTGCGCTATGGCCTGCGCGTACCGGGCCAGGACATCATTGATATGTACGAAAAGACGCGCAGCGACGGATTTGGCGAAGAGGTGCGACGGCGGGTGATGATCGGCACTTACGTTTTGTCGGCCGGCTACTATGACGCCTACTACCTGCGCGCTCAAAAAGTTCGCACGCTGATCAAGAAGGATTTCGAGGATTGCTTCAAGGCCGGCGTGCACGCGATGCTGACGCCCGCGACGCCGTCGGCGGCGTTTGGCCTGGGCGAAAAAGGCGGCGCCGATCCGGTCGAGATGTATTTGAATGACGTGTTCACGGTGACGGTGAACATGGCGGGCTTGCCCGGCATCGCCGTGCCCGCAGGCCTCGACGGGCAAGGGCTACCCCTGGGCCTGCAGCTGATCGGCCGTCCGTTTGATGAGGAGACGTTGTTCTCGCTCGGGGCTGTGCTCGAGCAGGCGGCAGGGACGTTTCGGCCGCAGCCTTGGTGGTGAGCCGCGCTTTACTCGGTCGATGAAGAGACCGGGGGCAGGTCCTGGTCACCCTCGATAGTTTTTTTACCGCCGAGTTCGCCGCCGCTGAGAATGAAGATCGCTGCGATGACGGCAACGACGCCGCCAACGATGATTCCGAATGTGCCGTTGCTGTTTCCATTCATGACACTATTTCCAACGTCCGCCGCGCGACCGCGTTCCGATTGCGCGCGGAATTGCGCCGCGAATTCGGCAGAATTCGTCGCCGAATTGGGGCCATTTCGAGGAAATGCGCACGAATGCACTTGCAGTGCGGGCAAGGCAGCGTTGCGTGAATGTGCGGGCTGTGCCGGCCTATTGCGGAACGTTCAGGCCGGCCACCTCTCCGGGCACGGCTGCGGCGCCAGGGCCGGTGCTTGGAAATCCGTACACAAAGAATGTGCCGATCAGCGCGGTAGCGACGAGAGCTTCGAGCAGCATCGCTAAGACGGGGCGGTCTTGGTGGTCACCCATGGTGATGACTCCCGGCTGGAACGAAAGCGTAAGATTGTTGGTCGGTCCCGTCGCGTTCGCGAAGATGGCTTGCGGCGGACGGGTGCGAGCCGCTACCAAATACCAGATGGCGGCCGTCGGCAGCCTCAAACATGAAACAGGGTGATATGGCTGTTCACGCCAACGCTAAAAAGCTTCTAAAAGGCGCGACCGGCGACTGGGAGATCGTCATCGGCATGGAGGTCCATGCCCAGGTGACATCGCAGTCGAAACTGTTCTCGGGCGCATCGACTGAGTTCGGCGGCGCGCCCAACAGCCATGTTTCGCTGGTTGATGCGGCGATGCCGGGCATGTTGCCGGTGATCAACGAGGAATGCGTGCGTCAGGCGATCCGCACCGGCCTCGGCCTGAAAGCTAAAATCAATCTCAAATCTGTGTTCGACCGGAAGAATTATTTCTATCCCGATCTGCCGCAGGGGTACCAGATCAGCCAGTACAAATCGCCGGTGGTAGGCGAAGGCGTGGTGACCGTTGATCTCGATGGCGGCGAGAGCGTCAACGTGGGGATCGAACGCCTGCACCTCGAGCAGGACGCGGGGAAGAGCCTGCACGACCGTCATCCGACGTACTCTTATGTCGATCTCAATCGCTCCGGCGTCGCGTTGATGGAAATCGTGTCGAAGCCGGATATCCGTTCCGCCGAAGAAGCCAAGGCCTTCATTTCCAAATTGCGGTCGGTTCTGCGTTATCTCGGCACCTGCGACGGCGACATGGAAAAGGGAAGCCTGCGCGCCGACGTCAACGTGTCGGTGCGCCATCCGGGCGAACCGCTCGGCACGCGCTGCGAAATCAAGAACATGAATTCAATCAGTTTTATTGGCGATGCGATCGAGCATGAAGCGCGGCGCCAGATTGAAGTTCTCGAGGACGGCGGCGTGATCGAACAGGAAACGCGCCTCTACGACCCGGCCAAAAGAGAGACGCGGCCGATGCGCACCAAGGAAGAGGCGCACGACTACCGCTATTTCCCTGATCCGGACCTGTTGCCGCTGGAATTCGATCAAGCTTATGTCGACGCGCTCGCCGCCAAGCTGCCGGAACTGCCCGATGAGAAAAAGGCGCGGTTCGTGCGCGAATTTTCCCTGTCGGCCTACGATGCCGATGTGCTGGTGGCTGAGCGTGAAACGGCGGACTATTTCGATGCCGTTGCCAAGGGACGTGACGGGAAATCAGCCGCAAATTGGGTAATCAACGAATTGTTCGGCCGGTTGAACAAGGAGGGCGGAACGATTGCGTCGGCTCCCGTCTCCGCCGGTCAGCTTGGGGCGATCCTTGACCTGATCGCCGATGGCACGATCTCGGGAAAGATCGCCAAGGATCTGTTCGAGATCGTCTGGACCGAAGGTGGCGACCCGCGCGCCATCGTCGAGCAGCGAGGCCTGAAACAGGTCACGGACCTTGGCGCAATCGAGAAGATTGTCGACGACATCATTGCGAAGAACCCGGACAAGGTCGCCGATGCCAAGACGAATCCGAAGGCGATCGGCTGGTTTGTCGGCCAGGTGATGAAATCGTCCGGCGGCAAGGCAAGTCCGCAGGCGGTCAACGATCTTCTGAAAAAGAAACTTGCGCTCTGAGTTTGCGCTTCGAGTTTGGCAACGCGCGCGGCATCGAAGTGCGGCGTTGTCCATCGTTACCCCTCGTTGCCTCTCGCTGTCTCTCTTCGTCCTGCATTCAGACGACAAGTTGGGCGCATTGGAGTGACGAATCACCCCGAATCACCCGGCACTGATTCGCTCGTTTTGATCGATTTCGGCGGTCAGCGAGCCTTCCATAACGCCATCTGTGCAAAAAAATTTCAGTGCAACAACGCGCTTGCAGCAAACAGCGTTAACGTGAAACGCAACGCGCGCGGCGCGAAAATTGTGTTGCAAAAGCGCGCATTCACGAAATTACCGTCGATGCAAAAAGCCTTATTTCATCGAGCGTTTTTAAATTTTTCAGATGCGCGCACGAATGAATGTCGCGTGTCGCACGCGCGCACAATCAACTTCGATTTTGATCGCGCGACGATGCAAAGGTGTGTCGCGTCGTGTGCGCATACACGTTTCGTTGAGCGGTAACGTTCTTTTTTCCGTCGTGCTGTAGTAAATGGAATGCAGTGCGTGTCGATTCGCGACGCGTGCTGATGCGACACCCGCCATGACTTCATGGCTAGGAGGGCAGCAATGGCTAAACGTAGGAAGAAGGCAGCGGCGAAAGCAGCGAAGAAGACGAAGCGCCGGAAGCGGAAGCTCTAGTCTGACGCCGCTTCCCGATCTTCGGCCTTACGTGTCGGAGATTGAGTCATACGGGCCGGTGTGCGTCATGGAGTGATCTGCGCTACGCGGTTGTTCCGCGGCGCCCCGGTTCCGGATGACAATAGAGGGCGTCGGCGAGACCTCGAGTCTCGCCGACGCCCTCAATCTTTTCAGCGGTCGTCTTTTAAATTCTGCTTGTTTCTTGCCGGCGCAGTTTGAAGTTCTTGCTGCGCGCTATTTGGCTGCCGCCTTCAGCCGCTTGTTGCAGGCGCTCCAGTATTTCGGCCAGGTCGCATCCTTTTCAATCTTGCCGCCGGTTTTTGCGTCCTTCCATTCAGCAGCGCATTTTTTCTGCCGCTCACGCGCGGCAAGCTGGCCCGCGCTCGGTTCTTTTTTTGTTTTGGCAGTCTTGTCCGGCGCGCTCGCCTGCTGTTGCGCGGCGGCGGCCGGAATGAGATGCGGCATCGGGGCCGTGATCAACGCGACGGCAAGCGCGGTCGAAAACACAACTTTGTACATGACGTCATTTCCCTCGTGGCTTCCAAAGGCGCGGGCACCAGCGGCCGGCAATCGGCCGCTGTCCGCAACCTGCAAAGCAGGGTAACTCGCATAGGTTGCAGGCTCCATCCTGCAATCGCATGAGGCACATGAGGCAAGTGTCGGCACCTGCGGCAGTTGCAGATTGGGGTCGCCAAGCCTAGGTCTGGCTGGTTGTCCGCAAAAACAATCGGGAATGGAGCAGGGCATGGCGCGCGCGAAAAAACGGTCGGCCTCGAAGACGGCTAAAGCGAAACCGAAAACGAAAAAGGCTGCCAAGGCGGCAAAGCCGATCGAGCTCTATTACTGGCCAACGCCAAACGGCTTCAAAATCTCGATCATGCTGGAAGAATGCGGCCTGCCATATGTCCTGAAGCCGGTGAATATCTCCAAGGGAGAGCAGTTCAATCCCGATTTCCTGAAAATCGCGCCGAACAACCGCATGCCGGCGATCATTGATCCGCAGGGACCGGGCGGGCGGCCGATCTCCATCTTCGAGTCAGGCGCGATCCTGCAATATCTCGGGCGCAAGACCGGAAAGTTCTATCCGGCCGACGAGCGCGCGCGGGTCGAGGTTGACCAGTGGCTGTTCTGGCAGATGGGCGGCGTTGGGCCGATGGCGGGCCAGGTGCACCACTTCAAGAATTACGCCGTGGAAACACTGACCTATGCGATCAACCGCTACATCAACGAAGTGAACCGGCTCTACGGCGTGATGAACATTCGCCTCAAGGACCGACCTTTTATCGCCGGCAAATATTCCATCGCCGACATGGCGCTGGTTGGCTGGGTGAACGGTTGGGAACGGCAGGGACAGGACATCAACGAATTCCCCAACGTGAAGCGCTGGCTCGAGGCCGTGAAGGCACGGCCGGCGGTCAAGCGCGGCATGGCGCTCGGGCTCGAACTGCGCCAGGGCATCGATATGAAGGATCCGAAGGTGCAGTCCGTTCTGTTCAATCAGCGCGCAAGGGCGGGGTGAGGCGAGCCTCAGCCCGCAGCTTACTCCGCTCATTGACCCGCGAAAGCGGGAATCGACAGTGAATTTCATCAATTGCGCGAGCTTGGATCGCTCTGGGTCCCCGCTTACGCGGGGACGAGCGGATAGAGATTAATTCGCGCGCGTCCATGTGTGGGTCTTGCACAGCACGGCCAGAACGCAGCCTTTGACCTTTGCAACGCCTTCGGTCTCGACCTTGAGGCTTGCTTTATAGGTGTGACCATCGTCGGCATTATAAATGAGCCCGGCCCAGGAATTGGGACCGCTTGGCGCCAGCGCGTGCACGACCTCCAGACCAATCAGCGGACGCTCGCGTTTGGCCGGATCGGGGTTGAGCTTGTCGGTCTTCGGCTTGCCGGTCGACGGATCGACCGGATGATTGAGCCACACCAGCTTTGCGCACAGCTTGTTGCCGGCACAGGTAGAGATGTGGACTTTCGTGCCGCCGTCCTCGGACACCCAGTTGCCTTCGGGCGAGGCGGCCAAGGCAGCATTCGACAACAGACAAAGCCCGGTTGCGGCTAAAAACAGAGACTTCATTTCAACATCCATCCGTTTGACATACGCGCGGCCTACGAAACGCAGGCGAAGCGTGGCTGGATCGTGGCGAGATTGTCTGGTGGTTATTTACCGCTGAACGAGCTCGGTTACCGATCCCTCAACGGGCACGGAAACAGCTCATTTGCGGCGGTAATACGACATTGTCGCGAGAATTGCCGCGCCGGCCGCTGCGCGTTCATGTTCAATTCATCGCATCATTTAAACTGCCATTCAAATTTTCTCCCGATGATCGCCCCGCTCGGACGAAGAGTCCGCGCAAGGGACGTAACGACCGGTCGCTTGGGGCGCACCGGTCGGAAAAATAACGGGGAGCAAGATGACGAGCATGGAGATTGCTGCAGGGGGCGCAGAGCCTGCGAACGCCGAAGATTGTTTCGGCCTTGGCATGGTCTTCTCCGCAGGCGCGGGCGTGGCTGTTGATCTTGTGCAGGCGCACAAGTGGTTCAACATCGCCGCCATGCGCGGCCACAAGGATGCCGCGCAGTTGCGTCGTGAAATCGCCGAACAGATGAGCGACGCCGAGATCGGCTGCGCACAGCGCGCGGCGCGCGATTGGCTCAAGGCCCATCCGCAGGCGCCGGCTCCGGTGCGGGCTATCCGCGTCGCGGCCTGATCGGCCGGCTCATCTTTGTTGTGGCGATGCGCAGCAGCGCATCGCGGGTTGCGGCAATGACGCTTGGCCAATCGCCGGGCGCGGGCTGACGAAACAGCCGCGCCTGCGGATACCAGGGGCTGTGCGTGCCGGTGAGGGTCCATCGCCAGTCTGGTGAGAAGGGCAGCAACACCCATACGTCGCGCCCCATGGCGCCGGCGAGGTGGACCACCGATGTGTCGACCGCGATGGTCAGGTCGGCAAGTGCCAAGATCGCGGCCGTATCCGCCATGTCCGCAAGTCCAGCGCCAAGGTGAGTGACGTTTGCGTGCTGCCCGAGCAATGCGGCATCGCCGTCCCGCAGGTCGCGCTGGATGCTGATGAAGGAAACACCTTCGATTGCGAGCAGCGGTTCCAGTAATTTCAGATCGAGCGAGCGGTTGCGATCGTTTGCATGCCGCGCATGGCCGGCCCAGGCGAAGGCGACGCGCCTTCCAGGAAGCGTCTCAATAGCGGGCCGCCACTTCGCGAGATGCGCGTCATCGGCGCGCAAATAGGGGATGTCCGCCGGGATCGTCGCGGGCTCCGTCTTGAGCGCAAGCGGCAGGCTGCCGAGCGGGCAATAGACGTCATAGGCCGGCAGCGTTTCGCCGCGCGCGTGGCATGACGAGATACCGTCGACGCCACTGAGCAGAGTCTTGAGTTCGGGCTGCACTTCCAGCACGACCTTTGCGCCGCCGCGCGCAAGCAGCGGTGCGTAGCGGACGAACTGGATCGTGTCGCCCAAACCCTGTTCGGCCGACAGCAGAATGGTGCGTTGACCGAGTGGAAATTCGCCCAGCCACAATCGGCCGCGGTAGCCGCGCCGCGCGTCGGACATGCCCGCGCGCTTCCAGCGCCATTCATAGTCCGCAAAGCCGCGCCGCAGATCGCCGAGCGTGAGCCGTGAAAGCGCCAGATTGAAGTGGGCGTCGGCGTAGTCTTTGTCGACTGCGATCGCTTTTTCGAAACTTGCAACAGCATCGTCGTGCCGGTTCAGCGTTTGCAGCGCGCGGCCGCGATTGTTCCAGGCCCGCATGTGCTTTGGTGCGTTCGCGCAGCGCGCGGTCGAAGGCTCGTCAGTGCCTCGGTCTGCCGCCCAAGTTCGAGCAATGCCGTTCCGCGATTGTACAGGGCCTCGATATGGTTCGGCGCCTGCGCGAGCACTGCATCGAAGTCGGCGAGCGCTTGCGTGTGACGCCCCATGGCCGCGAGCGCGGTGCCGCGATTGAGAAGTGCGTCGCCGCGGCGAGGGTCGCGTGCCAGCGACCGCATCGAAACATGCAAGCGCTTCCTGCGGGCGATTGAGCGCGTTCAACGCATTTGCGCGGTAGAGCAGGGCCTCCAGATCGCCGGGGCGCGCGGCCAGCGCCTTGTCGAGGCACTCAAGAGCCTCGGCGTCGCGCTTGAGCGCATGCAGACACGTTGGCGATATTGATCAGCGCGTCGGGGGCGTTCGGGTTTATCTTCAGCGCTGCCGACATCAGGCGATAGGCTTCGCCCATCTGGCCGCTTTGCGCCTTGACCAGCCCGAGCAGATGCAGCGCGTCGAAATTGTCCGGCGCCGCCTTGAGCGCGCGCGTGTAGAGTTTTTCGGCATCGCGCAGGCGTCCCTGCTGGTGGAGGCTCACCGCCTCCTGCAAGGTTTGCGCAATATTGAAAGGCTTTGACGGCACGGCGGCGCAATTGCGCACGGCCGCCAAAAGCAGTCAATGCGAGCAGGCTACCCTTGCGACTTGTGCTTGCGGGCGCGCGCGGCCGGGTGCGGATTGTAGAACTGGTTGGGTTCGCATGACCCGCCGATGCCGCTCACCGTCGCGCGGCATTGCTCGATGGTGAGGAAGCCGCAATTCGATGCGCCACCGGCGTCGCCGCCATAGACGGCGCACCACGGATAAGGATCGTATGGCATGTCGTAGGCGTGGGCGGGCATGGCCGCCAGCGCCGCCGGCACTGCAAGGGCCGCAATCGTCAGAATTGCCAGTTTCATCGCAAAGTCTCCCGGTATCTCTTTGCCTGAATAACCCCAGACACCGTGCTTTAGTTCAAGTACGCGCTCTGCATAAGCAGCGTCATGCCACGCGAAAGCGGAGCAACCAAACGCCGCGGCCTAGGTCCGCCTCATCCTGAGGAGCATCGCCAACGGGCCCGCGCGAAGCGCGGCCCGATGACAGGCTCCGCGATGCGTCTCGAAGGATGGGCGGCCCCATGGTTCGAGACGCGCTGCTGCGCAGTGCTCCTCACCATGAGGCCGGGAACGGTTAGGGACCTTAGGGGCGGTTGGCGGGAGTGGCGTCGAGGGCACCTACGGCTTCTGAACCCAGAACTGATACATGCCCGAGAATGTGTCGGGAAATCTGGTCTCGAATTCATGCCAGCGACCGAGATCGGTCAACGACCAGCCCGAGGTCACGAAATGACTTCGCAATTGATGCTGGACCGGCGCGTCGAATTCAAACCCGAGAAATTTAAGGTGGTGTTCGCCAATAAACGTGTTGATTGTGGGAATTGTCATGCGCGCTTCATGCACATGAAACAAAAGGTCGCGGCATTCACTGGTGCTGAAAAAATCGGTGAAGCGCGTCACGCTGGCCAAAGGCGTCTTCAGCAGCTCCTGCCGGCAACGCCGGATCTCGGACGGCGTTGAACCAAAGCCACGCTCGGCGATGAACGAGCGTGCCGCGATCACATCCTTGCGGCCGGCATCGCTGTAGAATCCAAGATGCATGAGGCCGCCAGGACGCAGCAAGGTCAGCAGAATGCGCCAGCCTTCGAGCGGATCCGCCATGTGATGCAGCACGCCGCTGCAGTCGATGACGTCGAAGCTGCGTCCGATTGTTGCGAGCTTGAGGATATCGGCTTGCGCATACTCGATGTGCGCGGCGAGCGGCGCCGGCGTTCTGCGTTTGGCGTAGCAGAGGCTGCTCAGACTGAGGTCAACGGCGAGCACACGGGCGCCGAGATATTTTTGTGCGGAGGCGATGGCAATTTCGCCGGTGCCGCAGCCGGCTACGAGGACATCAAGCGCATTGGTTTTACCGAGCGGTACATAGGCGCCCGCGGGGCATTGTTCGCGCAAGTACTGATCGATCGGGACAGGCGCAACTTGCCCGGCGGCATGGACCCAGCGCGGGTAGGGGTTCTCCTCGTACTGTTGCCGGACCTGCTTTGAAACTTCATCCTCGATCGTTGTGAGGCGCGGAATTGAATCGCGGAGCGCGATCTCGCGCGCGGGCTCGCGGACCTGCTGGGTCAGCACACTGTCGAAGGCGGGAGTCCATTGGCGAGCGAGCAACGCTGGTGCAAATGGCTGCGCATGCAACGGCTCGTACATGGCGAGCACTGCAATCGGCATCGCTTCGACCGTACCGTCCGATGCAAACGCGTCACGAAGTGCGCTCCTGAGGCGATCAATCTGCGAGTCTTCTTCAGGCGTGGTCGCAAAAACATATTCATTGATGAAGCATTGTTGCGCGAGGGCGCAGGCGAAACCGAGCACTGCTTCGTCGGGCCGCCGCTCCGCGTTTGCGCGACGCTCAAGAGTGACCGGCGCAACGCGGTCAGGAGACGTTCGAACGCCACATCCTGCACCGGGATTGATCGCATCACCTGCAGCAACAGCGGATCGTCCGCGATCGTGACGAGCCCGGCGTCGCCAAACAACTCGCTTTCGGTCAGTTGCTTTGGCCATGCCTCCGCTTGTTTGCGCAGTGCGTTCCCGAATGGCGGCAACAGAGCAACCAACGTCGCGCATATGCCGGCGTATTGTTTGAGGAGTTGCGGCATCAGCACGAGCGAGCGTGCGAAATACGCGGACGCATCCTTTGGCTTGCCTTGTGCGAGCAACACGCGGCCGAGATTGTTGCAAACCTCCGCGTGATCCGGCTTGAGCTGCAACACGCGTTTGTAAAGACGCACGGCGTCGTCGAGCTTGCGCAGGCGCTCGCACTCGGCCGCGTCGGCGAGAAGTTGTTTTAATGGATCGCCGGCAGAGTCAGCGCGGAGGGAACCGGCCGGCTGGCCATGCTTGTGCGTGGCGCGCCGTTGTTTTCGATTCATCGGACCGTCAGTTCCGCGGAAGTTGATGTCAAAAAAACAGCAGCGCGGCGAATTTTCAAATCCGCTGTTTGACCACAGTTTGTGGATTCTATACGCCTTCCAGCTTGCGGAGCTGTGGCCGAGTGGCTGAAGGCGGCGGTTTGCTAAACCGTTATACGCTCCAAAGGCGTATCGAGGGTTCGAATCCCTCCGGCTCCGCCAGCTTTCAATCCGCAAAGTGTCCCGAATCGGTATTCGGCGACCTGCCTGAAAATTGAGCCGGAGCGAACGTCGCGTTAACGACCGTCGAGCCCGGCGCGGCCCTCCAAACGGGCGGTAGATTTGCACCGAAAAGAGGAAATTCAGAGCGAAATACCGACGTCACGGTTGTCGTGTCGCCTGCTCCATGCAAGCTATTGAAAATATTGATTTATAGCCGAAAAACATGAGCATCGAACGGCTCTTGTCAAGCCCCATTCGGCGTGCGTGTTTTTTGCGCAACACCTTGTCGAAAAGCGTCACAATGGCCTGTGGGAACGGTCCTTATTCATTGCGTAGAGGGGGTCATCCGTTAAGGTGATCAAGCGACGGAGGGGGGCATCCCCCTGTTGTGCTGCTCGGGTCTCGGCCCGGTCAGCGGGGAGCAAGGGGAAGTTCCAACAGGTGCTGTCGCACTGGGCGGATACCGAACCCTCTCAAGAAACAATGTTTTGGAGGTTCAAGATGAAGATGGTGAAAAGTCTTCTCCTTGGTTCGGCGGCGGGTCTCGTTGCTGTAGCTGGGGCGCAGGCAGCCGATCTTCCCGTCAAGGCCAAACCGGTCCAGTACGTGAAGATTTGTAGCCTGTACGGCGTCGGGTTCTATTACATCCCCGGCACCGACATGTGCTTGAAGATCGGCGGCTGGGTCCGTGCCGAATACGGCTACGGCGACAACGGCAGCTTGACCTGGGGTCTGTGGTCAACGGCAACTCGAACAACCGCGGCACGACCAACAACAGTGATGCCGTGCGCGTGGTTACATCACGGCGGATGCCCGTAACCAGACCGAATACGGCACGGTGCGTGGCTATATCGCTGTCGGTGTCACCACCAACGACCTCGGTCTCAACGACGCCGGCCAACCAGTTCAGCGCGAACCGCGCCTTCATTCAGTGGGCGGGCTTCACGTTCGGTCTGGCGCAGTCGTTCTATGACTTCTACAGCGTGCCGGCGACGTCTTACTGGGGCATCTTCCCGGCTTCCGACACCGGCGATCCGGGTTGGGTCGGTTGCTGGCTACACTGCGCAGTTCGGCAACGGCTTCTCGGCGACGATCGCCTTGGAACAACGCCGCATTACGCAGATTATCAACGCCGCTGAGTCAAACACTAGTCCTACGCAGTTCGTCAACGTTGGTAGCGTAAACACGGGCGCATTTCCGGGCGCGCTCAGTGTCAGCGGTTCGCCGTCAGCAATCTCCGGGGTTGCCGGTTTTGCACCGGGCGCGGGCGCCTACGGTGGCTTCCAGATGCCTGACATTGTTGCCAATCTGCGCGTTGACCAGGCTTGGGGCTCTGCCCAGATCATGGGCGCATTGCACCAAGTCAATGCCCTTTACTACATGACCACTGGCAGCGGTGCTGCGAACAGAAACTCCGGCCATCCCAGCGATGAACTTGGCTGGGTGGTCGGCGCGGGCATCAAGCTGAATGCGCCGATGATCGGCCAGGGCGACTACTTCCAGGCCCAGGTCAACTACACCGAAGGTGCGCTCAGGTACATCTTCATGACCCCGAACTCGAACTGGGGTAAGATAGATGGCGCTGGCATCGCTTATGGTGTGTTGTCGGATGCTGTCTACGGCGGCTACGATTAGCGGCGGTGACACCACGGCCCTCGCAGCTAACGACCGGGTGGGGTGTCAACGCGGCTTATGAGCACTTCTGGAACCCGCGTTGGCGCACGTCGATGTATGGCGGCTATGCGGCCGTGAGCTACAGCAGCCTGGCCAACGGAATGCTTTGCACCCTACAGGGCAATGGCAACGGCACCTTCGGCGCCGGTGCGGTTGCCGGAGTGGGCTGCGACAATAACTGGTCGACCTGGTGGGTCGGTTCGCGCACCCAGTGGAACGTCACCAAGGACTTCTACATGGGCGTAGACGTGCTGTACTCGAACCTACAGAGCGCCTCGATAAACGCCACCAATGTGCATTCCTACCGGTTTTCCGAATGCCTTCGGCGGCAATCACGTCGAGGACGAGGGCAACTGGGCCTTCCGGTTCCGTGTCCACCGCGACTTCTATCCCTGATCGGTTGATCATGGATGTTTGAACAACGGCCCTCGGCAGGAAACTGCCGGGGGTTTTTCTTGAGACCAAGATCGGTTTGCCCAATTTCAGTACAGTAGGCCGCGCACCAGCCTGATCTTGCCGGCTGTTGGCTCTGGTCGGGCTGCAACGGCAGTGCTCGATCGAAAACAATTTCAGGATCGCGCGGTTAAACGTCTTCTATCTGGACGAGATGGAGATTAAGAACAGACTTTCTCGCGCGACGTGATTGCCTCGAAGTCGGCTTACGGCAACACTTCAACGCTGCCGATTTTCGTTGTCGGCATGCCTCGGTCCGGCTCGACCCTTGTCGTAGCTGGAGCCGCCACCGTTCGACTGCGGATACCGCGTTTTTGCAATTGAAACGGGATCGGGCTACAATTCGAAAGTGCAGGTCAACTTTTGCTGCCTGCACTCACGCCGAGCTCGACGAGGAGTGGCGTGAGAAGCTCCCCATACCCTCGCCATCGCCCGATCGAGCTGCTGTAAACCGGTTGCCGCACCTGCGAGCGACTGGCGGTCCGCACCGGGCGCTCATTTTGATGGAAAGCGAGACATTTGTCATCCCACGGCAAGGCGCAATGTGCGAGAATGCGCCGGGCCTGGCCTTCCAGGTCTGCAATGAGATCTTCATACTGGATGTCGAGGATGCGACCTTCTGGTAGGACGCGCCGCCAATGTTCCATTTGCCGCCGATAACGAGAATAATAGCGGCCAAGTTCGCCGAGATCATACGAATATTCGTTTCCTCGACGAAAACTCGCACAGAAGCACGAGAGGCATGTGTCTACCGGATCTCTGAGCGTGTGAATGATGGTGGCGTGCGGAAAAACGAGATGAATGAGCCCGGTGAACAGATAATTGCTTAGCATTTTGTTAATCACACGCTGTCCGTGTGGCGCCAGCGCGACGAGATCCGCGAGATATTGCTCGCCAATGGATTTGATCGCCGCTTCATCCATGTTCGGTACAAGATCAAGATAAGGAACCATGCCTTCGTCGGATTTAAAGACGCTTCGCACTGCGTTTCCGAATGCCGATATCTCGCCGGCACCTTCGACTTCGGGATGACTGGCCAGTATCTGCTCGACCAGCGTAGACCCGGAGCGCGGCATGCCGACCACGAAAATCGGCCGCGCCGAAGTGTGGCCGTAACCTGATTTCGCGGCAATCAGCTCGCGCGAGAACGTCTGTTCGATGCGGTCAAAAGCAATGAAATGCGCCCTTTCCTCATACTCAATTGTGGACCGCTTTAAAGAATTTGCCTGCGAGCAGATGTTCGATCGACCTGCGATAGTCCTTGATGTCGCGGTAGGCTTTACCGAGGGCGAAATCAAGCAACATCCGGTCCTCAAACGCCAGCGTGCTTGAACCGGCGTTCAGGGCCTCCATGGCGGCCAAGTCCGGATCCCCCGGAGTAAACCTCTTTGCCTCGGCAAGCATGAAGTAGCTGCCTGTGAAACCCGGATCGATCTCGATAGCCTTTCGAACAGCTTCCATCGATTCGTCGAGCCGTCCCAAATCAGCAAGCGCATACGCCATATTGGTATAAGCAAGCGTCAAAGGCTTTAATGACAAAGCCCGCTCGAAGGCGGCCAAGGCCTCCTGGTATCGATCGAGTTCAAACAAGGCGCGGCCGCGGCTAATCCATGCTTCCGCGTAGTCAGGCTGAAGTTCGATCGCCTTGTCGAAGTCTGACAATGCGTCGCTGGCCAAGTTCCTGTCCAACATGATCTTGCCGCGGCCGTCCCATGCGCCGGGAAGGCGCGGATTCATGGCCATCGCCCGCTCGAAGGCCGTGAACGCCTCATCGCCGCGGCCCGTGCCGTGAAGAGCGTAGCCACGGCCTACCCAGGCCGGTGCAAATTGGGGCTGTAACGCAATGGCCCGGTCGAAGGAGGCGAGGGCCGCAGCAGAATGGCGAAGTTCAGCCAGGGCTCGACCTTTGTTGAAATGCGCATCGGCAAAATTTGGCTCGATTGCGACGGCCCGGTCGAAATCGGCGACCGCGTCCTGGTATCGAGCCAAATCGATATACGTCGCCCCCCGGCCATTCCAGGTTTGCGCAACCGATTCGTTGAGTGCAAGTGCCCTGCTGAATTGCTCGAGAGCCTCGAGGGGCTTTTTCTGAGCGCGCAGAACAAGAGCGTAGTTAAAAAAGGTGACCTCCGATTTTCCGCCGGCTTTTACAGCTCTTTCCAGATACTGTTCGGCCTCCTCGAGCCGTCCGCGTTGGGCTAGCAAAATGCCGTACACATTTAATGCACCCGTATGCTCGGGTTGCATTTCGATTGTCTGCCTAAATGAGGCTTCGGCCACGCCGGCATTGCCGGCTTGCATTGCGGAAAGTCCGTTGCGGTAAGTTTCGTCTGCTGAAGACGTCAAGGACTTACGCTCCCGACTGCATGCCGAACAAGCAGAATAAGCAAAGGGCGATCAACCCGATAATGCGAAGCCAAGCTTGGTTCTGAATATAAAACCGGCGGGATTGTTGCAAGACATCTGCTTGCAGTTTATCGGCGATTTAAGCAATATGAGACTTTGGCATGGCTTGAGCTATGGATGAGACAATCGAGGCTACGATCAAGTTTCGTTGCCCTCCAGGGATGGAGAATGTCCTGCCCCGGCCAATCCCCGCGGTTCGAGGGTTGCCTGATTGGTTCAAGGATCTGCCGCAGTATGGCTTCAGTCAGCTCTTAAACAAAGACTTGATGACGGTCAAAAAATGCCCGCCATTGATCGACGCAATGACATTCGGATTTTTGATGCCGCTGTCGACGGACCTCAGAGTCGAAGAGGGGAATTTACCTGGGACAGTGATATTCCGGTCGTAGAGAAATTGAAAAATTCAACGCGTTCGCCGATTGGCTATCGATTTGCCACGGCGTCATTCTACGTTTATACGGTCCGGACAGGACCAACCGAGAATTCTCACGTGACCGCGCGCATCTACAAGCCATCAAAGACCGCCATGCAGTCGGGCTTTGCGAACACGAAAGCCTGGGTGCTCGACTTCGAACCGGAGGCTCCGCGCCACGTCGAGCCACTAATGGGCTGGACATCGTCGGGCGATATGCGCCAACAGCTGCGTTTGCGCTTTGGCAGCAAGGAGGAGGCGATCGCCTATTGCGAGCGCCACGGCATTGCCTATCACGTGTTCGAGACGGCACCGCGAGACGGCGCGCAATGTCCTACGCCGATAATTTTTCCTTCAAACGCCGCGACGCCTGGACCCACTAAAGCAAATACGCGAAATCGCCGATTCAGCCTGGCTGCTTCTCGGTTTTGGGGGCGGTTGCGTCGAGGCTGCGCCCTTGCGTCGCTGCGCGCTGGCGCAGGAGTGAAATAAAGCGTTCTTCCGGCATGGGCTGGCCAAGCAGGTAGCCCTGACCGTAGTCGCAGCCCATGCTGACGAGGGCGAGCGCGTCGGCGGCCTTTTCGATGCCGACGGCAACCACGCTGCGGCCGAAATTGTGAGCGAGATCGATCACCGTCTTGCATAGCGGCGCATTCACCTTATCGGTCCCGCAGTCTGCGACGAATGCGCGGTCGAGCTTGAGTTCCTCGAACGGCAATTCCTCGACCTTGGCCATCGCCGAGTAGGCGCGGCCGAAATTGTCGATCGCGATGCGCACGTTGAGCGGTTCGAGTTTCTTGCACTGCTCGGTTGCAAGCGGGAGGTCGGTGACGATCTGATCTTCCGGAACATCGACAATCAATCCGGGCCATTTGTCGTTGGCGGGGTGGTGCACCTTGATGATGTCTTCCATGGGGAGCTTGACGAGCGCCGGCATGGGAATGTTGACGGCGAGCCGCAGATTGACCCCGAGCTTTGAAAAATGAGCGCTGGTCTTGAGGGCGCTCTCGAGCGCCAGCTCCGATAATTTGAGCGTCGCGGAGTCCGAGGCGTCGGCCGTGAATGCGCCCGCCAGCACGAGTCCGTGTTGCGGGTGCCGCACACGGGCGTAGGCCTCTGCGCCCGCCAGCTGTTTCTTGCGCAGCGCAATTTTCGGCTGATACCAGAACTCGATCCACTTGTTCTTGATGCAGTCGTCGAGCACAAGGCGAGCCGCGACCGCGGGCGGCATGCCGAGCTTGAGCTCCTGAATGATCTTGATGATGGTGTCCGTCTCGAACGGCTTCTTGAGCACCGGCATCATGTTGAGCTTGTGCTGCGCTCCGATGCCTTTGACGTGTTCGAGGACGGCCGCGCCGCGTGCGCTCATCAGTTGCACGGCGCCGCGATATTTGAGCCTGCCAAGGGCAATAACCGATTCAATTGCATCGGTGGATTCGAGGGAGATGTTGTGAAACACCAGAGCCGGCGGGCGCGCTTCGACCGCCTTGCGCATCGAGCCGCCGTCGGGAAATTCGACCGTGTCGACACCCGCGCCATGCAGGATCAACGACAGGAAATGCCGGATACTGGGCTCTTCATCGACGACATAGCAGATCGGGGCGCCGTCCGGAGCAAGCGGCGGCGCTTCGACGGCCGGTGTACCGTCGGCTGCGGTCGACGATTTGACAGGTGTCTCGGTCATGCGGTGCGGGCACGCTCAAACCGAGGGAATTGAAATTGTCCCCCAGCGCTTATTCGTGTGCCAAACTTGTTAATTATGCGTTTTTCATAATCGGGTTGTCCGAACAATAGATTCTGTGCCCCGAACAAACGGCCAATTCCACAACGAAACGAGCCAAAACCTCCCGCTTCAGTAAAGAGCGCCTTTTCATTGTAAATCAACTACTTAACATGCGCCCGTTTATCTGTCGTCGCTAGCGGCGGCAGCGGGGAGACGGAGAAGTCGAAAGAAGCCGCGCAAGCAGAATATTTTTGAGCAGCGTCGCCGCGCGATCCGCTCAACGCAGGTCGCGCGGCGGAGACAACATGCAAATTCGACAGCCGCGTGCCGCGTAATGATGACTTCTCCGACGGCCAGGTCAGAACCTCTCGGGACCGCCAAAGTTTATTACTGACTCTGCTTTCACAATATTCTCGCGGCGCAATTGTCCGCTTTCAAAAGTGAATTCGAACCTCATGTATTGGGATGTGGTCCGTGCGCATCAGGGCCCGGGGGATCGGGGTCAATCTGCCGGCGGGCCAATGCCTTTCAGCTTGTCTGCCGTTCCGCCGAAAGCGAACATTTCGGTGGGGCGCTGCGCCAAAAATCCAGCAAGCGCAATCGGGAAAGCGCCACGGATATTCAATTTTGTGCGTCAGCAAGCTGACGGGCCAGTTCAATGCCTCTTCGAATGCATGCATCTGAATTAACGTACTCCCACATGCCGAAGCGCCCAAGCGTGTGGATGTGATTTGATTCGAGAAACGCTCGGATTTCCCCCATGATGGCGATTCTGTCGTGCGTATAAACCGGATAGCCGAACATCGCATCGAAATGTACGATCTGCACAATATCTCCGCGGGAGGGAATTAACCCAGCGTCCGTCAGCCACTCTGTCGTCGCAAATTCCAGATCAACGTCGCTCGGCAATGGCTTCTCTGTCGAATGGGATATCTCGCACATAATGGCATGAACGGGCCTTTGCCGAAGGCTTTCCGAAGACGTGTGATTGAACGCAACCTTGTGGGGCGGGATGGCGGGGTGCGATACGTAGATTCGCTGAGGTGCATGAGGCAGCGGATGCGCGACAAGAATCATTAGAACACGAAGGGCAACCGCTTCTAATTGGTTCGCTCGCTCCTGCAATCTCGGTGGCGCGCTCCGAATGGACTTCAACAATAATGGTACCGGCATGGTCGACGCCAGGCGCTCCCAATGCCAAACGCGGCCATCCTTGCATTCCAACGTCTTCTCATTCAGATCTATTCGGCAAACGTCGCAATTGAACTCGATCGGCCCGCACGTTTTGGCCATAGCCTTGTAGATTTCGCCGAACCCGCCGTGAGCTGGGTAGCCGACCCAGGAATTCGATTGCAGTGGCTTACGCTTTCCAACACCTGCAGTCGAACTGTCTTTGTTAGGATCGGCAACACGCTCGCTCACCCATTCGCAATCTATTCGACGTAGATCGCGCGCCCAGAGCTTTCGATTGTAGGGGAGCATAAATTGGTTTGCGATGCCCGAACCGAAACGCCCTACGATCCACTCTTCGAAATTCATTGCGCCGCGGGGATCGGACTGCGCACCGCGTCGGCATTCCTCAATAACATTTACATCGCTGAGCTTCTCAAAATTCTGTTGAAACGGGTAAGGTATGAATTCGCCGTTAAAGTACACTCGCGCGTCACGCGGTTGAATGCCCCAATTTCTTCCCATAAGCGTTCGAACAAAATGGTCGACATCAGCGTGCGGCGTGTGAAACGAATGACCTCCGATGTCGAATATGCCGCCGCCGATTTCGAAGGAGCGACACAATCCGCCAACCTCACTTTCGCGCTCGATCACCCGTTTCTTGCCCGAATAGTGACACGCCAAAGCCAGACCTGCCGGGCCGGCGCCAATGATTAAGAGTTCACCCTGACCCGGTTCGATGCTCATACAGGATATCCAGTAACGAATTACGAAAGCCGACTGAGTTGCGCGCGCTTTGCTGCGATTACTTTAAGCTCGAGCGATATCTTCAGGACGAGACGGGGTAGTCCTTGGAAGATAGCAAAATCGGCCGAACTTAATTCGCATTTACGTGCGCCAGGTCCCTGCTCATGATTTAGGAATGATGATTATGATTTATTGTTGAAAGAGCGTTATGTCGCTCATACATTTCTATGTAGGCTGCTTCGATATTTTTCGTAAAGAGCTTCGTGTCAAACAAGGGCGTTGTCAGGCGATTGTGAGCCAGCCTGCTTTTGATAGTCGCAAGTTTTTGGCGGTCCGTAGCAAGATCAATTGCCATATTTTCGTACGCTTCTAAGGTCGTCGTTATAAGTTCCGGCAGACCTATCGTATTCAAAAGGCTCGCACAAACTTTACCCGCAAATGTCTGTCCCAGACATGTCAACACAGGTAACCCGGCCCATAGTGCGTCACTGGCAGTCGTATGGGCATTGTAAGGAAGTGTATCAAGGAACAAGTCAGCGAAGTCGCTGCCTGGCCAAATGGTCAGCCAACGGCATTCGCTTCGCAAAAATTATGCGGTCCGAATCGATGCCTCTTGCGATAGCTTCTTTTCCCAAATTACTTTTTGCCGTTGCATTATCGTCCATAAGCCAAAGTACGCTATTCTCGACTTGCCTGAGTATCCGCATCCAACAGTCAAAAACACGGGGTGTAATCTTGTAATTATTGTTGAAACAAAAAAACACAAACCCATGTTCTGGCAGACCGACCGCCTGCCTTGTCAACGTGTCCTCGGAAATCTGGCGCTTGCTGTCGTTGACTTGATAGCAATCGGGTAAATGAACGATTTTTTCAGTAAAGAACGGCTGCTGCTCGACGGGCGCAACAACCTTATCAGCAATGATATAATCCATGAACTGCGTCCCCATCGTGCCGGGGTAACCAAGATAGTTCACCTGGATTGGCGCTGGCCGACATGCAAAAATGCCGAACCGATAACCGGCCGTATATCCTTTCAGGTCAACCGCGATATCGACGTGAAGATCATGCAATAATTTAGCAACCTCTTTGTCGCTCATTCTCCCAACATCATGAAACTCATCAAACGCCGCGACGAGCCGCTTTCTCGCCTCGCTGCTACCACTGTCTCCGAATGAAACGCCGATGATCTTAAATCGCGTACGATCGTGCTGCTCGAATAGCTCGGTTATCAAACGTACATCCAGTAGCAAATAAGCGACGTGAATTCGTTTATGATTGTATCGTTCGCCCTGCCATACCGCTTTGTCGGGCGAAGGAAAGTGTTTTGCGGCCCACAGTTTAGCGCATTGGAGCTGGTCGTCGGAAGATGATGGTATACCGAGAAATACAAATGGTGGCTCAGCGACATTTTCATTTCTGACAGACGAAATCAAATTCGAACATTCCGCGTCAAAGGATCTCCAATCGCAAATATGCATTTTGATTTGGACGCGCAAACCCTTTAGGCCAGCTAAATTCGGTTCAAGTGATAGAGCCTTGTTACATGCAGCAAGTGCTTCATCATAACGCTTGAGATCAACAAATACATTGCTCCGCCCATGCCATGCATTCGCTAAATCAGGCCCCAGCGCTATTGCTTTGTCATAAGCGGCTATTGCCTCCTCATAGAGCTTAAGATCAGCGAACACATTGCCTCGACCAAGCCATGCATTCGCTAAATCAGGCTTGAGCGTCAGTGCTTTGTCATACGCGGCAATTGCGTTGCCATGACGCTTGAGTTCCGCGAACACGTTGCCGCGACCAAGCCACGCATGGGCGAGGTTATGATCAAGTACAAGCGCCCTGTCAAAAGCGGCAAGCGCTTCATCGTAATGCTTTAATTTGAACAAAACATTGCCGCGGCCATTCCAGGCATTAGCGAAGCGCGATTTAAGTAACAGTGCGCGGTCATACGCTGTTAAAGCTTCATCATAGCGACCGAGCTCAAAAAGCGCGTTTCCATAGTCCACTTGAATGGGCGCAAAGTGTGGAACCAATTTAATAGCGGCGCGATAGCTGTATATGGCATCGTCAAAACGCTTCAGCTTTGCCAACACGCTCCCGTAATTATGCAAACATTGCGGAACATTTCGATCCACGACTATCGCTCGGCGCAAGAGGTCTTCAGCTTCCTCATAGTGACCGCGTTGCGCTTGAATAATTCCAAACATATGGAGTGCATCGAAATCGTCAGAATTATTGTCTAAAATCTTTTTATAAATGGCTTCAGCGTCAGCTAGCTTGCCCTGACGGTGCAGCGAAACTGCTTGATTGAAAAGTGCGACGGTCGAATTCATTTTAATCTTATGCGCGGGTCAGCTGACAATTACCCGGATCAAGTAAGCAGCCTGTTCCTCTTTTTCCAAGACTTCGATCCGTCGCAAAAAGTCAAGTCGGCGTCCGGTAGCGAACCTATTAGATGTGACAATCTACAACAATTTCTCAATTGCGACTAGGTCGGCAAATGCTTGCGGCAATCAAGAGGCGGTCTTTCCCTCTTACGGCATTCGTCGATCCCGAAAAGATGAACAAAAATTACTCAGCGTTACTCGCGGCACCGTGGTACGTTAAACAATTAGATTCTGTCGTCGAGCTCCTCGTTCCTTCCGATATAACGGCATTTATCGGAGACATATGACAGCGGCGTCTGGTGCGCCGTACACGTCCGCTTTCCAGGCGTAATGTAGACGTCCGTGTGTGCGCCTCATATGTCTGCTTTTGACGGCGAGTTCAACCGGTCGACGCACAAAGCAGACATGGGCCCCTGCACTGCAAATGTCTGCTTTCGGGAGTAAAGCGGACATCGGAACGCCAGGTTAACGCGCAAGTTTAGCGGCATTCCACGTGAAACTGAGTTCAAGTTAAAGCGTAGGCTTGCCGCCGTCATCAGGTGAATGATTAGCGCGGCCAAAAACCAGCAGCGGTAGCCTGGCGCATCAAATCGCTCAGTTCGTATGGACGATTGAGGCATTCGCAGTCCCGATCGGAGCGAGCGTTTTGTGCCCGCAATTGGAATTGATCGGTGTCCACCTCGAACAAGTGCGCGAAGTAGGTACCGGCAGAGACTTCAGTGGTCCGAGTTATGATCGTGCTCATGGTCATCTCCCAATCCTGACCTCTTTCTCCCGAAACTAGTTGGTTCGCGCTGGGCAGGCAGTGACGGACGTCACATAGCGACCAAATACTTTTGCCGCCATCTTGGTCGCGGCCAATCGGCACCAACGCGCTCCGCCCAAACAAAGCTGGCGGTGTGATAATCCGGTTCGTGTTGCACTCGTGTTGCGCGGAGCTGCGGGAAGCTCTT
Source organism: uncultured Alphaproteobacteria bacterium (assembly GCA_963819915.1). Lineage (GTDB taxonomy): Bacteria > Pseudomonadota > Alphaproteobacteria > Rhizobiales > Xanthobacteraceae > Pseudolabrys. The sequence goes on along the minus strand of CAWFXX010000001.1, from coordinate 609,543 downwards.
GGGAATTGTTGGAACGTAAGGGGAATTGTTGTTGCGTTTTGCAACACGCGACACGGATGGCCCCGGTGCGTAAGTCTTTGAAAAGATGGCGACCCCGGCTGGATTCGAACCAGCGACCCTCAGCTTAGAAGGCTGATGCTCTATCCGGCTGAGCTACGGGGTCAGCGCGTCTTTGGTTTAGCGGTCCCGCACTATCCGCGCAAAGCCGTAAGACGGGCTTAAACAGGCCAGGCGCTGCACGCTGGCCGGCGTGGTCCGGCCTGCCAACGACCAGGAATGTGGAGGCAAGACAAGAATTTTCTCTGTTAAATTAAAGTCTTGCGGCCATTACTTCGCTTTCCTCAGGTTAATTCTGAGGATGTTGGCCGAGGTTTTTGATCAACAGACCAGTTCCGGCCTAGTCTTGATCCGCCAAAAAGTGGCCGCGGACCTTGAACCTGAACGGACATGTCCTCGACACCATCAAGAGCTGAACTGATCATCGCCTAAGCCTGCTGCCTCGGGAGGTCTCGCCCCATGCGTTGCGTCGTTCGCGCCGGCCTTGTCGCCGCGCTCGTTGCTTTCGTTTTTTCCCCGGTCATGAACGTCGCATTGGCAGCCGACAAGGCATTCAAGCAAGACACGCTCGAAGAATCCGCGATCAAGCTCGAAGCGCAGATCAAAAGCGATGCCGGAACGGTGACCAAGCCTGCGGCGACGCTGCGGCGCGACGCCGACGCCGCCTTCCAGAAGAACGAGTTCCGCGCCGGCATGCTGGTGCTCGGCCAGCTGGTCACGGTTGCGCCGACGGACGCCGCGAGCTGGCTGCGGCTCGCGCGGACCGTCCTGCAAATCAAACCACGCGACGACCGCGAAAAGGCCTTGCTGCTCGATCGTGGCTCGACCGCCGCCTATATCGCTTATCAACGCGCGGGCGACCGCAGTCTCGAGGCGGACAGCCTGTCTGTGCTCGGCAAATCGCTCGCCGATCGCCAACAATGGCGCGCGGCGCTCGATTCATTGCGCCTGTCGCTCGAATTGCATGAAACCGCCGAGCTACGCGGCCAGTATGAAAGGTTGCGGGCGGAGCACGGTTTCCGCTTGCTCGACTACACCATCGATTCCGATTCGATTTCTCCGCGGGTCTGTTTTCAGTTTTCCGAAGAGCTGCCCGGGCGGCGCACCGATTTTTCACCCTTTGTCTCGGTTGCGGGCATGGACCGGCCGGCGACATCGGCGAACGAAAAGCAGCTTTGCGTCGAAGGCCTCAAGCACGGCGAACGTTATTCGATCACGCTGCGGGCCGGCCTGCCATCGGTGGTCAAGGAAACGCTGGCGAAGTCGGCCGACTTCACCATTTTCGTGCGCGACCGCAAGCCGTTCGTGCGGTTTTCCGGCAAGGCCTATGTGCTGCCGCGCACCGGTCAGCGTGGAATTCCCGTTCTGAGTGTCAACACCAAGGCCGTGGGGCTGTCGATCTACCGCATCGGCGACCGCAACCTCGTCGACACGCTTCTTGGGTATGACTTTCAACGCAACCTGAGCCGCTATCAGGCCGAACAGCTGGCAAACGAGCGCGGCGCGAAAATCTGGACCGGCGAGCTTGCCGTCGAGTCAAAACTCAACACGGAAGTGACAACGGCGTTTCCGCTCGACCAGGCCGTCAAGGATCTCGGGCCCGGCGTCTACGCCATGACGGCGGAAGCCAAGGACGCCGTCTCCAATGAATATGGCCAGCAGGCGACGCAATGGTTCATCGTTTCCGATCTCGGTTTGACCGCCTACAGCGCGCATGACGGGATTGACGTCTTTGTGCATTCATTGGCGAGCGCCGAGCCGCGCGGCTATGTCGAAGTCCGCCTGATGGCGCGCAATAATGAGGTACTTGCGGTCCGCCAGACGGACCGTAACGGCTTCATCCATTTCGAGGCCGGCCTTGCGCGCGGCGAAGGGGGTGTCGCGCCCGCTGCCATCGTGGCGAGCGAGAAAGCCGACTACGCATTCCTCAGCCTGAAATCTCCGGCCTTCGATTTGTCCGATCGTGGCGTTGCCGGGCGCCCCGTTCCCGCCGGCCTTGATGCCTTCGTCTACACGGAGCGCGGGGTCTATCGCAGCGGAGAAACCGTCGCCGTGACGGCCCTGCTGCGCGATGCGCGCGGGGTTGCGGCGGCGAATGCGCCGCTCACCGTGGTGATCGAGCGCCCCGACGGCGTCGAGTACCGCCGGGCGGTGGTCGCCGACCAGGGTCTTGGCGGCCATGCCTTGAGCGTTCCGATCGTTGCCTCGGCGGCGACCGGCACCTGGCGCGTTGTGGCCTATACCGATCCCAAGCGTCCGCCCGTCGGCGAGACCACCTTCATGGTCGAGGACTATGTGCCCGATCGCATCGAGTTTGATCTCACCGCAGCGGCAAAGGACATTTCGCGTAGTGCGCCCGCGCAACTCAGCGTCGACGGACATTTTCTTTATGGCGCGCCGGCCTCCAACCTCGAGCTTTCCGGCATAGCGACAATTGCTGCCGCCAAAGAGCGCGCCGGATTTCCCGGCTACGCATTTGGCTTGTTCGACGACGAGGTGACCGCGGTCCGGCAATCGCTCGATGATCTTCCGAACACCGACGCCGCCGGCAAGGCGACGTTCCCGGTGAAGCTCGACAACGTGCCGGCGAGCAGCGGGTTGCTGGAAGCGCAGGTCACCGTAAGCATGGCGGAATCGGGTGGCCGCGCGGTTGAGCGAAAACTCACGCTGCCGGTAACGCCCGATGCGGCGATGATCGGCGTCAAGCCGATGTTCTCCGGCCGCTCGCTGAGCGATGGCGCCAACGCCGAATTTGACGTGGTTCTCGCCGCGCCCGACGGCAAGACGCTGGCGAAGTCCGGCCTCCACTACGATCTGCTCAAGGTCGAGACCAGTTACCAATGGTACCGGCAGAACGGGCAGTGGCAGTACGAACCGGTCAAGCGAACGGAGCGCGTGGCCAATGGCGCGCTTGATGTCGCCGCCGACAAGCCGGCGCGCCTGTCGTTGCCGGTCAAGTGGGGCCGCTACCGCCTCGAAGTTTCAACCGGCGAACCGAACGGCCCCGTCACGTCGCTTGGATTTGATGCCGGCTTCTATGCGGAATCGAGCGCCGATACGCCGGATCTTTTGGAAGTCGCGCTCGACAAGCCTGACTATAAATCCGGCGAGACCATGAATGTCGCCGTGACGGCGCGTGCCGCCGGCCGGCTCACCGTCAATGTCTTCACTGATCGCCTGGTTGCCAGCCAGTCGCAAGACGTAAAGCCGGGCGCGGCTCGTGTCAGCCTCACTGTTGGCCGGGACTGGGGCACCGGCGCCTACATGGTTGCGACGCTGCGGCGTCCGCTCGATGCGCCAGCGCAGCGCATGCCCGGGCGCGCCATCGGCGTGCAATGGTTCTCGATCGACAAGGCCGCGCACACGCTTGCTCTGGATATGAAATTGCCGGCGGCGATGCGGCCGAGTTCGCGGCTGACGGTGCCGATCAAGCTGGCGGGGCTCGCTTCGGGAGAAGAGGCGCGCGTCGTTGTGGCGGCCGTCGATGTCGGAATTCTCAATCTGACAAATTACAAGCCGCCGGCGCCCGATGATTACTATCTCGGCCAGCGGCGCCTGACCGCGGAAATACGCGACCTCTATGGGCAATTGATCGACGGCATGCAGGGCGCGCGCGGCCAGATCCGGTCCGGCGGTGATGCCGGCGGCGGGGAACTGTCCGGATCGCCTCCGACGCAGGCGCCGCTCGCGCTTTATTCCGGCATTGTCACGGTCGGCCGTGACGGTACCGCGCAGGTCCAATTCGACATCCCGGCCTTCGCCGGCGCCGTCCGTGTGATGGCGGTCGCGTGGAGCAAGGACAAGGTCGGCAAAGCGTCCGGCGACGTCGTGGTGCGCGATCCCGTCGTTTTGACAGCGACGCTTCCGCGTTTCCTGCGTACCGGCGACAAAAGTTCGGTGCAGCTTGAACTCGACAATGTGGAAGGCGCAGCTGGCGACTATACGATCGCCGTTGTCGCGGATGGCTCGATCAAGCTCGACAGTGACAAACCGTCGATACTGAAGCTCGCGGCCAAGCAACGCGACCGCGTTTCTGTGCCGGTAGGCGCAGCCGGCGCCGGGCCAAGCACGGTCACGGTGAAAGTGAGCGGGCCCGACAACTTCGCGCTGGAACGAAGCTATCCGCTCGATGTCCGGCCAGCGACGCAAATCCTCACGCGTCGCAGCGTGCGGGCACTGGCGAAAGGCGAGACGCTCACGCTCTCGAACGACCTATTCGCCGATTTCGTGCCGGGCACGGGACGCGCGGGCCTCTCGATCGCGGTGTCGACGTCGCTCGACGCTGCGACGTTGCTCAACGCGCTTGATCGCTATCCGTTCGGATGCTCGGAGCAGATCACCAGCCGCGCGATGGCGATGCTCTACGTCAACGAACTCGCGGCGCAGGCGCGGCTCGCGCCCGACGGCGAGATTGACCAGCGCATCAAGGACGCCATTCCAAGATTGCTGGCGCGGCAGGGATCGAACGGTTCGTTCGGGCTGTGGTCGGTCGGTGGTGAGGATGCGTGGCTCGACGCCTACATCACCGATTTCCTGACACGCGCGCGCGAACGCGGCTTCGACGTTCCGGCGGTAGCCTATACGCTCGCAGTCGATCGGCTGCGCAACTATGTCGCCGCCGCTCCCGAACCGGGCAAAGACGGCGGCCGCGAACTGGCCTATGCGCTCTACGTGCTGGCGCGCAATGGCGCGGCGCCGATCGGCGACTTGCGTTACATCGCTGACGTGAAGCTTTCCGACGTGGCGACGCCAATCGCGAAGGCGCAAATTGCCGCCGCGCTTGCCATGGTCGGCGACAAGGCGCGCGCGGATAATGTGTACCTGGCTGCGCTCAACGCCATTGCGCCGCAACCCAAGATCGAGCTTGGCCGCGCCGATTTCGGCTCGGCGCTGCGCGATGCGGCCGCGCTTGTGACGCTGGCCTCGGAAGGCCGCGCTCCGCAGAAGACAATTGACGATGCGGTGGTGCGCATCGACGCCGCGCGGGCGCTGAGCGCCAGCACGTCGACGCAGGAAGACGCGTGGCTCGTGCTTGCCGCGCGCGCCCTGAGCAAGCAGCTCAATGCGATCTCGCTTGCGGTCAATGGTGAAGCGCGGAAGGGCGCGTTCTACCGCAATCTGCGGCCCGACGATCTGGCAGCGCCAATCGCGGTCACAAATAGCGGTGACGGCAACGTGCAGGCGGTAGTGTCCGTGAGCGGATCGCCGCTGACGCCGGAACCTGCCGCCGAGCAGGGCTTCAAGATCGAGCGGGCCTACTACACGCTCGATGGCGACAAAGTTGACGCGAGCAAAGCCAAACAGAACCAGCGCTTCGTCGTGGTGCTGAAAATGACCGAGCCGCAACCGCAGTTTGGACGTGTCATTGTTGCCGACTACCTGCCCAGCGGGTTCGAGATTGACAATCCGCGGCTGGTGTCTTCGGGGGAGACGAGTACTCTGTCATGGATCACGGACGCCGTCGACCCGGTGAATACGGAATTCCGCGATGACCGGTTCAGCGCGGCCTTCGACCGCAATCAGGAATCCTCGCCGGTATTCACCGTCGCGTATGTCGTGCGCGCGGTCTCTCCGGGACACTATGTGTTGCCGCAGGCGAAAGTCGAAGACATGTACCGGCCCGACAGGTTTGGACGAACCGCGACTGGCGAAATCGAGATCGCGCCAAAATGAAGCGCAGGCACACTATTCTTGCAGGCCTGGGCGGCGGCGCGGCCATCGCGCTGCTGGCCGGTGCGATCTGGGCGCAATCGCTTGGGCCGGCGCCGCTTGGCAAGAATCTCGAATATTCGCACATTGTGCTTGATCGAGACGGAAGGCTGCTGCGGGCCTATGCGACTACGGAAGGCCGCTGGCGATTGCCCGCAACACGCAAGGACGTCGATCCGCGGTTTCTCAAGTTGCTCTTTGCCTATGAAGACAAACGCTTCCCCGCGCATTTCGGGGTCGATCCGCTGTCGCTCGGCCGCGCGGCCTACCAGTTCGTGGCCAATGGCCACATAGTGTCCGGTGCATCCACGATCAGCATGCAGGTCGCGCGTTTGCTGGAGCCGCGCGAACATCGCAGCCTCGACGCGAAGCTGCGGCAGATTGTCCGCGCGTTCGAGCTTGAGCACGCACTCGGCAAAGAGGGCGTTCTGTCGCTCTACCTGACGCTGGCGCCTTATGGCGGCAATCTCGAGGGCATTCGCGCGGCCTCGCTTGCGTATTTCGGCAAGGAGCCGCTCAAGCTCTCGCTCTCCGAGGCCGCGCTGCTCGTTGCCTTGCCGCAGTCACCCGAATTGCGCCGGCCGGATCGGTTCCCGGTGGCCGCGCGCGATGCGCGCAATCGCGTGCTGGATCGGGTTCTGTTGGCGGGAGCGGTCCCGCGCGACGAATGCGAGCACGCCAAGCTCGACCCAATTCCGCGCGAGCGCAGGCAGCTGCCGATGCTTGCGCCGCACTCGGCGGATCAGGTCGTCGCTCTGGAACCGGATCGCCGCGTTCATCGGCTGACCATCGACCTGCATCTGCAAAAATCTCTGCAGGATCTGGCGCGTGAACGCGCGCGGGCGCTTGGCCCCGATATGTCCATCGCCATTCTTGCGGTCGACAATGCGAGCGGCGAGGTGAGGGCGCGCGTTGCATCCGCCGATTATTTCGATGCGCGCCGCGCCGGCCAGGTGGATATGACGCAGGCCTTGCGTTCGCCGGGATCGACCTTGAAGCCGTTCATTTATGGGCTTGGCTTTGAGGACGGCCTGATCCATCCCGATACGTTGATTGACGACAAGCCGGTGCGATACGGCAGCTACACGCCGGAAAATTTCGATCTGACGTTTCAGGGCACGGTCACCGTGCGCCGCGCGCTGCAATTGTCACTCAACGTGCCGGCGGTCGCGGTCCTTGGCAAAGTCGGCGTCAATCGCCTGAGCGCACGCCTTTCGCAAACAGGAGCTGCGCTGGTTCTGCCAAAAGGCGAAGAGCCGGGCCTCGCCATGGGTCTCGGCGGTGTCGGCGTCCGGCTTTCTGATCTCGTCATGCTTTATACCGGTCTTGCGCGGCTCGGCGCTGCGTTGCCGCTCGTCGAGCGCAGCGGGACGTCCGCGGAGAGCCCGCGCCGGCTGCTCGACCCGGTCGCGGCCTGGTATGTCGGCAATATCCTCATCGGTGCGCCGCCGCCGGAAAACGCGCCGCACGGCCGGATCGCCTTCAAGACCGGCACATCGTACGGCTATCGCGATGCATGGGCCGTGGGATTTGATGGACGGATGACCATCGGCGTCTGGGTCGGGCGGCCGGACGGCGCGCCGGTGCCGGGCCTGGTTGGGCGCGCATCGGCCGCGCCAATTCTGTTTGACGCATTCGCGCGCTCGGGCTTTGCGCCCGTGCCGCTGCCGCATGCGCCGAAAGGTGTAATTTTCGCCGCCAGCAACAAATTGCCGCCGCCGTTGCAGCGGTTCGGAGCCGGTGCGGGACCCGCCGAATCCGTCGAGCCGCCGCGCATCATGTTTCCGCCCGATGGCGCACGCCTGGAGCTCGCAACGATGAACCAGCCCGACGCGATTGCGCTCAAGATCGCGGGTGGGCGCGCCCCGCTGACGGTCATGGCGAATGGCGTGCCGCTGGCGCCGGAAAACGGGCGGCGAGTCCTGTACTTCCAGCCCGACGGGCCTGGCTTCGTACGGCTGACGGTGATGGACGCCCGTGGCGCGACCGACAGTGTCACCGTCCGGTTGCAGTAGGTAACGCCTCAGACTAATTGGCACCATGCAGGCCCAATGACAGGGCAGGCCGCAGAGCCTATTGTCCGGGCAAAACCGCGAACTCCAGGCGCACAGGCGTGAGTACGACCACAGACGAGGCACGGCCGAGTTTTGCTCCGGCGCGCGGGCTTGCCGCCGCGCTCGACTTTGCAGTCGGGTCGCATCGCCGCGCCGCCGCGCTCCTTGTGGTGTTCTCGCTGATTGCCTTCTTGCCGGGGTTTTTCCAGATACCGCCGGTTGATCGCGATGAAGCGCGATTTGCGCAAGCCACCAAGCAGATGCTTGAGACGCGCGAATACGTCGATATCCGTTTTCAGGACGAGGTGCGCTACAAAAAGCCGGTCGGCATCTACTGGCTGCAGGCAGCCGCGGTTAAAGCGGGTGAAGCGCTTGGCGTGCCGCACGCGCGCACGACGATCTGGCTCTACCGGCTGCCCTCGCTTGCGGGGGCAACACTCGCGGTCCTCATGACATATTGGGCAGCGCTGGCCTTCGTGGCCCGCCGCGCCGCCCTTGTCGCCGCAATGATGATGGCGAGCTCGGTCCTGCTCGGTGTCGAGGCGCGATTGGCCAAGACCGACGCGATGCTGCTGCTCACCGCGGTCGCGGCCATGGGTGCGCTGGCACGCATCTATCTCGCCAGCCGGCGAACGCCCGAGACGAAAATCGGCTGGAGCGAACCCGCGATCCTGTGGACCGCTTTGGCTGGCGGCATGCTCCTCAAGGGGCCGTTGGTCCTGATGTTCGTGGTTCTGACGGCGCTGACGCTGTCGATCGTCGACCGGTCGGCGCGCTGGATATGGTCCACGCGGCCGATTCGCCGGTCTCGCCTGGCTGGTGCTGCTGGTGCTGCCCTGGTTCATCGCCATCATCGCCAAATCGGGCACCAGTTTCTTTGCCGAAGCGATCGGCCACGACATGCTGGACAAGATCACCAGCGGCCAGGAAGCGCATGGCGCGCCGCCGGGATTATATCTTGTGCTGTTCTGGATCACATTCTGGCCGGGTTCGTTATTGGCCGGTCTGGCGGCGCCGGCGGTGTGGAGATCGCGCCGCGAGCCCGGCGCGCGCTTTCTGCTCGCCTGGCTCATTCCATCGTGGATTATTTTCGAAGCGGTGATGACCAAGCTGCCGCACTACGTGCTGCCGCTCTATCCCGCCATTGCCATTTTGATTGCCGGCATTCTCGGTGCGGGTGGACTGTCGAAAACGCGCTGGATCGTGCGAGGAACGATTGGCTGGTTCCTCTTTCCCAGCGCGGTCGCGGTGGCCGTGGTGGTTGCGTTCATTATGTTTGGCGGCGACCTTGGCTTGATTGCGTGGCCGTTTGCCGCTGTCGCGTTGATTTTCGGGTTGTTCGCCTGGTGGCTTTACGATGTCGACGGGGCGGAGCGCGCGTTGCTGCGCGCCATGCTGGCGTCCATTCTTGTGGCGGTCACCGTCTATGCGGTGACCTTTCCATCATTGCCGTCGCTGTTTCCGAGCGCGCTCATCGCCGATGAGATCCGCGGCAGCGATTGCCCGGACGTGCATGTCGCGTCCACCTTCGCCTATCAGGAGCCCAGCCTGGTCTTCCTGCTCGGCACGGATACCCGGTTCACCGATGGCGCGGGCGCTGCCGATTTTCTACGGTCCGGGCCTTGCCATTTTGCGCTGATCGATCCGCGCAGCGAGCGCAGCTTCGTGCAGCGCGCGGAATTGATCGGCTTGCTCTATTCGCGCACGCAACGCATCGAGGGTGTCAATATCAGCATCGGTAAGCCCGTGACGTTGACCGTCTACCGTTCGCAGGCAAACCCATGAGCCTGGCTAACGGATTCAACCGTATCGACGGTGAAGGTGCCGCAATGTTGCGCCGTTGCCTGGCCAACGTCAGGACGGCGCTTTTGATGCTGGCGCGTCCCGCGCGTCTTCATGTTGCCTGGCCGTGGGTGGCATCGCCCCGCAAGACGGCGATCGCGGCCGGCATTGTCGTCGCGGTGCTGCTGTTCTTGATGGTGACAATCGATGCGGCCGCCATCCGCGGTGTCGGTCATCTGCCGCGCTGGATTGTCTCGGCGTTCGACGACATTACGGACTACGGCAAGTCGGGCTGGTTCCTCTGGCCGCTCGGGCTGATATTCCTCGCGCTCGCCGCCTTGCCGCCGATGCTGACGCGTTTTTCGCAGCGGGTGCTTGCGGCGATCATGGTGCGCATTGGGTTCCTGTTCACCGCGATCGCGGTGCCGAGCCTGTTCGTCACCATCATCAAGCGGATGATCGGGCGGGCGCGCCCGATGGTCGGCGGCAGCCTCGATCCGTTTCTGTACAGTCCATTCGTGTGGCGTGCGGATTATGCCGGCATGCCGTCGGGTCATGCGACTACGGCCTTTGCGGCGCTGGTCGCTTTCGGAACGCTGTGGCCGCGCTCCCGGACGCTGTGGCTGGTCTATGCCTTGCTGATCGCGATCAGCCGGGTGGTGGTGACCGCGCACTATCCGTCCGATGTGCTGGCGGGAGCTTTGGTCGGGATAGGCGGGGCGATCCTGGTACGCCACTATTTTGCGCTGCGCCGGCTGGGCTTTGCGATCGGCCCTGATGGCGCCATTCATCAATATGCAGGCCCGTCACTTCAACGCATCAAAGCGGTTGCCCGCGGGCTCCTGGCCCCATAAGACATCGCGCCATGAGTACGGCCATGAGCACGATTGATCCGGCGATTTCCGTCGTAGTGCCGGTGCGCAATGAGGCGGGCAATATCGCGCCACTGGTGGCCGAAATTGCAGGGGCGCTTGATGGGCAATGGCCCTTCGAGGTCGTCTACGTCAATGACGGATCGACCGACGGCACCGATTCCGAGCTTGCGCGGCTCATGGCGCAACATCCGTGGTTGCGCCGCGTGCGTCACCTGCAATCGTGCGGACAATCCTCGGCTGTGCGCAGCGGCGTGGCCGCGGCACGTGCGCCTCTGGTTGTGACGCTGGATGGCGATGGGCAAAACGATCCGGCCTTCATCCCCGCGCTTGTGCGCGCGCTTGAGGCGGGCGCGCCGCGCGTTGGGCTGGTCGCCGGGCAACGCGTCGGGCGCAAGGCGAGCGGGTTCAAGAAATTTCAGTCTCGCATCGCTAACGCGGTGCGTGGCGCTGTGTTGCGGGATGGCACGCGCGACACCGGATGCGGGCTAAAGGCGTTCCGTCGCGATGTATTTTTGAACCTGCCGTATTTCGATGGATTGCACCGGTTCCTTCCGGCGCTGGTGCGGCGCGATGGGTACGACATTGCCTATGTCGACGTGGTCGACCGGCAACGCGCGCACGGCGTTTCCAATTACGGGATGTGGGACCGGCTCTGGGTCGGCATTCTTGACCTCGCCGGGGTCTGGTGGCTGATCCGCCGCAAGAAACGAATTCCGGACATATCGAAGGAGTAAGAGTTCATGCTGATCGACATCGCGCACGCCGTCGGCGGCTACCTGCAAGACGTGTTCATCGGCAACGCAGATTGGGGAATCCTGATCGGATATGTCGCGCAAATCATGTTCGCTATGCGCTTCGTCGTGCAATGGATCGCGTCGGAACGCGCCGGCAGGAGCGTCGTGCCGACGGCCTTCTGGGTTTTCTCGATCGGGGGCGGATTGATGCTGCTCGGCTACGCGCTCTACCGCAAGGATCCGGTGTTCATTATCGGACAGGCGTTCGGCGTCTTCGTCTATTTGCGCAATCTGCAATTCGTCATGCGCAGCGGCGGGAACCGCGGCGGCGGCCTGATCTATCTGGTGGCGGCCAGCGCCGAAAAGCCCCGTTCGAGATCGGCCATCAGATCCTCGGGATCCTCAAGCCCAATATGGAAGCGGACGGTCGGTCCGCCCGGCGCCCACTCGGTTGCCGTGCGGTATTCGGCGCAGTCGAACAGGATTGCGAGGCTCTCAAATCCGCCCCATGAGTAGCCGAGGCCAAAGAGCGAGAGTTCGTTCAGGAAGGCGTGCACCGATTTCTCGCTGGTGGGCTTGAGCACGATGCTGAACAAACCGCAAGCGCCCGTGAAGTCCCGCTTCCAGATGGCATGTCCCGGATCGCTTTCGAGCGCCGGGTGCATCACCCGCAGGACTTCCGGCCGCTGCTCGAGCCAGCGCGCAATCTGCAATCCCGCTTCATAGTGCCTTGCAAGGCGGATGCCGAGCGTGCGCAGGCCGCGTTGGGCGAGATACATGTCGTCGGGGCCGACGCAGAGCCCCATCGTGTAGACCGTATCTTTGAGTTGCGCGACCGTGGCCGCGTTCGCTGAAACGCAACCGAACATGATGTCGGAGTGTCCGCCGATATATTTGGTGCCGGCCTGGATCTGCATGTCGACGCCTTTCTCGAAGGCGCGGAAATAAAGCGGCGTCGCCCAGGTATTGTCCATCAGCACGATCGCGCCTTTCTCGTGGGCGATCCTGGCGATGGCGGGGATATCCTGCATCTCGAAGCTTTGCGATCCGGGGGCCTCGGTGAACACGACCCGCGTGTTCGGCTTGAACAATTTCGCAATGCCGGCGCCGATCAACGGGTCGTAATAGGTCGTTTCCACGCCCAGGCGCTTGAACACGCCGTTGCAGAAGTTGCGCGTCGGCCGATAGACGCTGTCGGTGACAAGGACGTGATCTCCGGCGCCCGCGGTCGCCAACAGAGCGGCGGAAATCGCCGCCAGTCCCGACGGGAGCAATGCGACGCCGGCGCAGCCGGCGCCATCGAGCTCGCGCAATGCGTCTTCCAGTGCTTCCGAGGTGGGCGTCCCGCGTCGCCCATAGCTGTAGCGCGCGCGGTGGGCCATCTGATCTTCCGCGGTGGGATAGAGCAGGGTGGAGGCATGGTAGACGGGCGGGTTGACGAAGCCGTGATAGGCTTGGGGATCGCGGCCGGAGGTGACCAGCCGGGTCGCCGGCTTGATCGGGCCCTTGATTTTTTTCGTCATGCGCCTGTGGACCGCTGATAGAACCGCGCCTGCTGCGGCGACGACATATACGTCCGCATCAGCCGCGAGCGTCAACCCCTTGACCCAGCAAGCCGATCGTTCTGTGATATGAAAAGTAGAGGGGTCTTCGGGATAGAAGGGGCCGGAAACGGCTCGTATTGCCGCCAAGCGTCGCTCCGGTGACGGAAGTGTTCAGAGAGTCCCGCAGGGCCGTTGTATCCGAGCCCGTTTTGAAGGAAACGCCACATGAAGCGATTTGCCACCGTTTTAGCGCTCATCCTCGCTGTCGCCGCGCAAGGCGCGTCCGCTCAGACACTCAAGGCGGTCAAAGATCGCGGGATGCTGAATTGCGGCGCCAATGGCACGCTCGCCGGGTTTGGCCTTCCCGATGCCCAGGGGAACTGGACGGGTCTCGATGTGGACTTTTGCCGGGCGCTCGCCGCGGCCGTGCTGAACGACGCGAGCAAGGTCAAATTTGTCCCGCTCTCGACCAAGGACCGCTTTACCGCCTTGCAATCCGGCGAAGTGGACGTGCTGGCGCGCAACACGACGTGGACGTCGTCACGCGATACGTCGCTCGGCCTCAATTTCGTGGGCGTCAATTATTATGACGGCCAGGGCTTCATGGTGCGCAAGGCGCTCAAGGTCAATTCGGCGCTCGAGCTCAACGGCGCGGCCGTCTGCGTGCAGCAAGGCACCACCACCGAACTCAATCTCGCGGACTATTTCGGCGCGCACAAAATGCCACTCAAGACCGTGACCTTCGCAACCGCCAACGAGGCGGTGAAGGCCTACGACGCCGGCCGCTGCGATGCCTACACGACCGACGCCTCGGCGCTCTACGCCGAGCGGTTGCGTGTCGCCAATCCGAACGACCACGTCATTCTGCCCGAGATCATTTCGAAAGAGCCGTTGGGTCCGGCGGTGCGCCATGGCGACGACCAGTGGTTCGACGTCGTGAAGTGGACCCTGTTTGCGATGTTCGATGCCGAAGAGCTCAACATCAATTCGAAAAATCTCGACGAAGCGATGAAATCCAGCAATCCGGAGGTCAAGCGGTTCGTCGGAACCGAAGGCAATTACGGCGAGCAGCTCGGTCTGAGCAAGGACTGGGCGGCGCGCATCATCAAGCAGGTCGGCAACTACGGTGAGTTATTTGAACGCAATGTCGGCCAGGGCTCGCCGCTCAAGATCGAGCGCGGACTGAACAAATTGTGGAACAAAGGCGGTATCCAGTACGCGCCGCCGATACGCTAGTCGCAGATTGTAAAGCCGCGGGCGTTGAGACCCGCGGCAATCCGCCGGGAGGACGTCTCCGCGCCGCAGGCCCGACGAGGGGAATATGTCGAGTGAGCTTCCGGCCGCGGCGTATCCTGCGAAGGTCGTATTTTACAACGATCCCAAGGTCCGCAGCATTGTCTATCAACTTGCGCTCTGTGCGGCCGTCGCATTTCTGGTCTATGGCGCCGCCAGCAATGCCATTGAAAATCTCGCCCGCGCGCACATCGCATCCGGCTTCGGGTTCTGGGACCAAACGGCCGGCTTCGATATCAGCCAGACGCTGATCGAATATTCATCGCGCGGCTCCACTTACGGGCGCGCATTCTGGGTCGGGCTGCTCAACACGCTGCTTGTGGCCGGGATCGGCATCGTCTTTGCGACCATCATCGGCTTTGTCGTCGGCATCGCGCGCCTGTCGCGCAACTGGCTGGTGGCGAAGGTTGCCACCGGCTATGTCGAAATCATCCGCAACCTGCCGCTGCTGCTGCAATTGCTGTTCTGGTACAACGCGGTGCTCAAGGCGCTGCCGGATATCCGCGACAGCGTGGTCCTCGGCGGGGGTCTCTTTCTCAACAATCGTGGGCTGTTTTTGCCGGAGCCGGTGTTCAAGGCCGGGTTCGGCGTCGTGCTGATCGCCTTGCTTGCGGGGATCGTTGGAGCGGTTGGCTTTTATATCTGGGCGCGCAAGCGGCAGGAGCGCACCGGACAGCAGGCGCCGGTGCTGTGGGTTGGGCTCGCGCTGGTCGCCGGGTTGCCGCTTGTTGCCTTTATGCTTGCGGGACGTCCGCTCGGATTCGAATTTCCGCAAGCCGGGCGGTTCAACATCACCGGCGGCGTCGAAATTCTGCCCGAGTTCGCCGCGCTGCTGTTCGGCCTCTCGATTTACACCGCGGCGTTTATCGCCGAAGTCGTGCGCGCAGGCATCCTGGCAGTGTCGCGCGGCCAGACCGAGGCGGCCTATTCACTCGGGCTCACGCCGGGGCCAACGTTGCGGCTGGTTGTGGTCCCGCAGGCGATGCGGGTGATCATTCCGCCGCTCACCAGCCAGTATCTCAACCTGACCAAGAACTCCACGCTGGCGGTCGCGATCGGCTATCCGGATCTGGTGCAGGTCTTCACCGGCACGGTTCTCAACCAGACCGGTCAGGCTGTGGAGGTCGTTGCGATCACCATGCTTGTGTATCTGTGCATCAGCCTCGGCACCTCGCTGCTGATGAACATCTACAACAGCCGCATGACCTTGGCGGAGCGGTGAGGGCGCGTCCATGACCATGGCCGAAGGCGATCTCGCCGTCACCGAAATAGCATTCGTGCGCCATTCCACGATTGCGCCGCAGCCCCCGCCGGTGACGATGACCGGTGCGCTCGGCTGGGTGCGGGAAAACCTTTTCTCGTCGGCGTTCAACATCGCGCTCACGGTGCTGATTGCGCTGCTGCTCGCCTGGGTTATTCCGGAGCTGGTCAAATTCCTGCTGATCGACGCGGTATGGACCGGCGCCGACCGGGACGCGTGTCTTGCGTCCGTGCAACACCGCGAAATCGGTGCATGCTGGCCGTTTGTGTGGGAGCGGCTGCCGTATTTTATCTATGGCTCCTATCCGATCCCGCTGCGCTGGCGCGTCGATGTTTTCTTCGCGCTGCTGGCCATCGGCATCGTGTGGTTGTTGTGGCTCAACGCGCCGCGCCGCGAACTTGGCGCCGTCTATTTCTTCGTCATCATGCCCATCTCATCATTCATCCTGCTCACAGGCTGGAGCGCGATCGGCTTGCAGCCGGTGGACACCGTGCTGTGGGGTGGCGTCCTGGTGACTATTGTCGTCGCCTCGGTTGGCATCGTGTTTTCATTGCCGCTTGGAATTCTCCTGGCGCTCGGCCGCCGCTCGCGCATGCCGGCGGTGCGAACGCTGTCCGTCATCTTCATCGAGTTCGTGCGCGGCGTTCCGCTGGTGACCGTGCTGTTCATGGCCGGCGTGATGTTGCCGCTGTTCGTGCCGGAGTCGCTGTCACCCGACAAACTGGTGCGGGCGCTGGTCGGCATCGCGATCTTCGCGTCGGCCTATATGGCGGAGGTGGTGCGCGCCGGGCTGCAAGCCGTTCCGAAGGGCCAATACGAGGGCGCGATGGCGGTAGGCCTGCGGTACTGGCAGATGATGCGGCTGATCATCCTGCCGCAGGCGCTGAAGGTCACGATCCCGAATATCGTCAATACCTATATCGGCTTGTTCAAGGATACGACGCTGGTATTCATCGTCGGCATCTTCGATCTGCTGCGCACCATCGAGGTGGCGCGCATCGATCCGAAATGGGCGACGCCGGTCACCAGCACGACGGGCTATGTGGTGGCCGCAATGTTCTATCTGATCTTCTGCTACGGCATGTCACGTTATGCGCGGGCGATGGAAGCGCGCCTTGCCAAAAGCGAGCGACGGTGAGAGGGGCCATATGAACGACACCGGCAATTCGGGGTCATTGCTCAAGCCCGGCCAGGCTCAAGACGGCAACGGCCGTCGAGCTCGCCCGCGTGAACAAGTGGTACGGCGATTTTCACGTCCTGCGCGACATCGATCTCAAGGTCATGGGCGGCGAGCGCATTGTCATTTGCGGCCCATCCGGATCGGGCAAGTCGACGATGATCCGTTGCATCAATCGTCTGGAAGAGCACCAGGCTGGCCGCATCGTCATTGACGGCGTGGAATTGACGGCCGATCTCAAGAAAATCGACGAGGTGCGGCGCGAAGTCGGCATGGTGTTCCAGCACTTCAACCTGTTTCCGCATCTTTCGGTGCTCGATAATTGCACGCTGGCGCCGATCTGGGTGCGCAAAATGCCGAAGAAACAGGCCGAGGAGATCGCGCTTCATTACCTGAAGCGCGTGAAGATCCCGGAACAGGCACAGAAATATCCCGGACAATTGTCCGGCGGCCAGCAACAAAGGGTCGCGATTGCGCGCGCGCTCTGCATGAATCCGAAGATCATGCTGTTCGATGAGCCGACTTCGGCGCTCGACCCCGAAATGGTCAAGGAAGTGCTCGACACGATGGTGGCCCTGGCCGAGGACGGCATGACCATGCTGGTCGTCACCCACGAAATGGGATTTGCGCGGCAGGTCGCAAACCGCATCGTGTTCATGGATGAAGGGCAGATTGTCGAGACGAACGTGCCGGAGGAATTTTTCGCGCATCCGCAGCACGAGCGGACCAAGTTGTTTCTCGGCCAGATCCTGCGCTAGCGGGCGAGATTTCCGCCGGCCCGCTTCCAGGCGTCGATGCCGCCCTCGACATGAATGGCGGACAGCATGCCGGCGTCCTGCGCCGCCTGCACCGCCATGGCCGAGCGCTCGCCGAACGCGCAGTAGAACACGATGCGCTTGTCGGCCAGGCGCGCGAGCTCGCGCAATATCCCGCCGGCGCCGATATGGTCCTGCAGGTCGCCATAGGGAGCATGCAAGGCACCCGGAATGCTGCCGTGCTTTTCGCGCTCGCCGGTCTCGCGCAGGTCAACAAAGGCAACGTCGGGACGGCCGACGAGCTTCATCGCCTGCGTCGCATCAAGCGCCCAGCCACGCCGCGCGATCTCCTGCTGTGCCAGCCCGATCTTCATGTTGGAGGGCACCGCCACGTCCATCATTTTCGGATTCGGCAGTTTCAGGTTCGCCATCAGCGCAATGTAGTCGTCCGCCGATTTGACTTGCAGACGCGGATTGTAGCGCCGCTCTTCCCCGATGGTGGAGACGGTATCGCCTTTGTAATCGTGCGCGGGAAACACCAAGGTCTCTTCGGGCAGGCGCAGCAGTTTCCCGAACAGGGATTCATATTGCGCGCGCGCGTCGCCATTTTGAAAGTCGGTGCGGCCGGTGCCGCGGATCAGCAGCGTATCGCCGGTGAACACGCGGTCGCGCATCACGAAACTGTAGGAATTGTCGGTGTGTCCCGGAGTGTAGAGCACGTCCATGCTCACACCTTCGATGGTGAGCTTGTCACCTTCGGCAAGCCGCATCGATACAACATCGGCTTTGGTATTTTCGCCCATCACGGTGATGCAATGCGTGCGGTCGCGCAATGCGCCGAGCCCGGTGATGTGATCGGCATGAAGGTGGGTATCGACGGCCTTGACCAGCCTGAGGTTGAGCTCCGTGATCAATTGCAGGTAACGATCCACCTTCTCCAGCACCGGGTCGATGATCAGCGCCTCGCCGCCGCTGCGGCTGGCGAGCAGATAGGAATACGTGCCGGAGACGCTGTCGAAAAGCTGGCGAAAGATCATCGGATGCCTGCGCGGTCGCCGCGATTCATATGCAATAATTTATATATTGCAGATCAATCGCGGCAGCAAAAGGACCTCGTCCTAGTCCTTGGCAACCTGCAGGTCAGGGCGGGCGCCCCATTCGGCCCATGAGCCGTCATAGACGCGGGCCGGTTTTTTGCCGAGCGCGTCGAGGCCGAGCGTAAGGATGGCGGCGGTAACACCGGAGCCGCAACTGGTAATCACTGGCTTGTCGGGGTCGACGCCCGCTTTCTTGAGGGCCTGCGCGATGCGGTCCGGCGAAACGAGGCGTCCATTCTCGACGATCTCGGTGAAAGGCACATTGAATGCGCCCGGCATATGACCGGAGCGAAGTCCGGCCCGCGGCTCCTTTTCGCGTCCGGCAAAGCGCGCCGCGGAGCGAGCATCGACAACCTGCGCGCTCTGGTCGTTGAGGGCCATCTGCACGTCGCTGAGCATCGCGACTGCGCCGGTGTCCATGTTGGCGTTGAAGGTGCGCTTATCCCGCTTGACCTGGCCGGCCTCCGTCGGCCGGCCCTCCGCCTTCCACGCCGGCAGGCCGCCATCGAGGATAAAGACCTTGCGCGCGCCGAAGATCCGGAATGTCCACCACACCCGCGGTGCGGAATAGAGGCCGGTGCCGTCATAGACGACGATCGTATCTTTCTCTGAAATGCCAAGCGCGCCGGCCGCGGCGCCGAACTGATCAGGGCCGGGCAACATGTGCGGCAGGTCGGTCGAATGGTCGGCGACCGCATTGATATCGAAGAACACCGCGCCGGGGATATGCGCGGCGAGATATTCCGCCTGGGCGTCGCGGTTCTGCGTCGGCAGGTAATAAGAGCCGTCGACGATCACGACGTCGGGCTTGCCGATCTGGCCAGCCAGCCATTCCGGTGATTTGAGCCACTGGCTCGCAGAATTTGAGCTTGTCGGGTTTGGTGCGTTCATTTGTTTTGCCAATCGGTGGAGTCAATGCGCACCATCGCTCATGAGTTCCTGATGTGCAACACGGCGAGGCGCGCTCCCTCTCCCCTTTGGGGAGAGGGTTGGGGTGAGGGGGTTCGTGACCCTCAAAGTTTGCAACCCCTCACCCGGCGCGCTAGCGCGCGCCGACCTCTCCCTATGGGAGAGGTGAGGCGGAGTGCGCGACTACGCGAAAGCGAGGCGAACGCGACGGTTCTGCTTGCCCTTTTTTTCGATCTGGGTGACGCGCACCGCGCCGATTTCTCCGGTGGCGCGAACATGCGTGCCGCCGCACGGCTGCAGGTCGAGGCCGGCGATTTCGATCAGCCGCACGCGGCCGGTCCCCATCGGCGGTTTAACTGACATTGTCTTGACGAGACCCGGATTGGCCTCAAGCTCCGCATCGGTGATCCACCGGCTGCTGACGGCCGAATTGGTCGCGATCATCTCGCTGACTTTCGCGGTGATAGCATCCTTGTCGAGGCCGGCCTCCGGAATATCGAAATCGAGCCGGCTTTCAACGTCACCAACCGAGCCTCCGGTGACCGCGTAGGGCAGGACGGCGGACAGAAGATGCAGGGCCGTATGCATGCGCATGCGCGCGTAGCGTTTGTCCCAGTCGATCGTCACCGTGACGGTGTCGCCGATTTTCGGAGCCGCAGAGCCCGCGGCCGGCAGGTGCGCGATCTCGCTCTTCGCGGCATCCGTATAGACGGCGGTTTCGATCGGGATGCGCATTCCGTCCGCTCTTGTCAGGGCCCCGGTGTCGCCCGGCTGACCGCCGGAGGTCGCGTAGAATATCGTACGGTCGAGCACGATGCCGCCTTGCTCCGTCAAGGCAACAACGCGGGCGTCGCAGCTTTGCAGATAGGAATTGTCGCGGAACAGGCACTCGGTCGCCATCGTCAGCCCTTCTCGAACGGCGGCTTGATCGTCGACTTGCGTTCGAGCCATTCCGGCACAGGTAGTTTCTTGCCGCGCAGGAAATCCGCATTGAACAGTTTGGATTGATAGCGTGAGCCGTAGTCGGCCAGGATCGTGACGATCGTTTTTCCAGGCCCGAGATCTTTTGCCAGTCGGATCGCGCCGGCGATGTTGATGCCGGAGGAGCCGCCGAGGCAGAGACCCTCGTGCAGCATGACGTCGAAGATGAGCGGCAAGGCCTCCTCGTCGGGAATGAGATAGGCCTTGTCCACGATCATTTGCTTGACGATGGCCGTGACGCGGCCGAGCCCGATGCCCTCGGTGATCGAGCCGCCTTCGGTGACCTTCGCCTGGCCGTCCTTGAACAAATGGTACATCGCCGCGCCGCGCGGATCGGCGACGCCGATGACGATGTCCTTGTTTTTTTCTTTCAGATAGCGCGACACGCCGGCGAGCGTGCCGCCGCTGCCGACCGCGCAGATGAAGCCGTCGATCTTGCCGCCGGTATCATCCCAGAGTTCGGGCGCGGTCGAGACATAGTGGGCCTTGCTGTTGTCGAGGTTGTTCCACTGGTCGGCGAAGATGACACCGTTCTTTTCGGTCTTCTTCAGCTCTTCGGCGAGCCGCCGACCCACGTGCTGATAATTGTTGGGATTGGAAAAAGGGGCGGCAGGCACCTCGACCAGCTCGACGCCGTAGAGGCGCAACACATCTTTCTTTTCCTGGCTCTGGGTCTCCGGGATCACAATCAGCGTGCGGTAGCCGCGCGCATTGGCGACGAGCGCCAGGCCGATGCCGGTGTTGCCGGCTGTTGCCTCGACCACCAGGCCGCCGGGACGCAGCTCGCCGCGTTTTTCGGCTTCGAGTATCATCTGGCGCCCGGCGCGATCCTTTACGGAGCCGCCGGGGTTCATGAACTCAGCCTTGCCGAGGATAGTGCAACCGGTCGCTGCCGACGCACGCTCTAGTTTAATGAGCGGCGTGTGGCCGATAGCTTCGATAACGCCGTCACGGATATGCATGCCCGGTTCCAGGCTTCAGGGGGACATTTGAACCTAGTGGAGGCCAATTCGCGCCACAAGGCCGGGGCCGGGTCCTGAATTGGTGGCATTTGCGCCGGAAACCGGGAGTTGGGAACTCATTTGGCCGCAATTTGGCAAGGTCCGCGAAACCATATCGCTGCTTAGGCTGCGCGGGAGCGGCCGCATTCACCAGTTTTTTCCGGCGGCGCTCTATTCGTGAAACTACGGATTGCGCGTCCCAGGACAGGGCCCAAGGACCGGCCCACGGCTCAGGTTGGCTACGAACTGATGACCCTCGACGTCCATACGCTGTTCATGGTGACGATTTACGTCGAGGCGATCCTCGGCTTGCTGCTGCTGTTTGTCTGGGCGCAGAACATGGCGCTCCGCGCCGTGTGCTGGTGGGGCTTCGCGTATGTAATTCGTCTCGTTTCGATCGGCCTCTTCGGCATGTACGGAGAGGTGCCCGACATCGTCAGCATCGACCTTGCCAACGCGTTGCTCTTCACCGCCTTCGCGGCGACCTGGACGGGCGCGCGCGTGTTCGATAGCCGCCCGGTCGAGCCGGTCTACCTGGTGACCGGCGCGGTGCTCTGGTTGCTGATCTGCCGCTTGCCGATCCTTGCGGACAATCTCGACGTGCGCGCGCTGATCGCCTCCGGCATCATCACCGCCTATACCTGGCTCACCGCCTATGAATTTTGGCGCGGACGCAGCGAAGCATTGGTATCGCGCTGGCCCGCGATATTCATGTTCTTCGCCCATGGTGCACTTTATATCCTCCGCACGCCGCTGATCGCGATGCTGCCAACGGCGACGACGAGTGATGCCCTGTTCGCCAGCGTCTGGATGACAGTGCTCAGCACGGAGTCCTTGCTGCTGACGATATCCAGTGCGTTTATCCTGCTGGCAATGGCCAAGGAGCGCACCGAGCTGCGTCACCGCACGGCGGCGATGGTGGATCCGCTCACCGGCATCGCAAACCGCCGGTCGTTCATGCAGGATGCGGCGCTGATTGCGAAACAGCATATCGCCGATCCGCGCCCGACCGCCGTTCTGCTGGTCGATCTTGATCACTTCAAGTCGATCAATGACCGTTTTGGCCATGCGCTCGGCGATCGCGTGCTGGAAATTTTCACCGATGCGGCCCGCAAATCGACCCGCGGTTCCGATCTGATCGGCCGGCTTGGGGGCGAGGAGTTCGCTGCCATTCTCGTCGACACCAACCGTGACAAGGCGGTTGAGGTGGCCGAGCGGATCCGTGGGAGCTTTGCCCAGATGGCGCAGGACGTCGACGGACGTGCGGTTTGCTCCACCGTCAGTATCGGGCTGGTTCATACCGATGCGCCGGCGCTCGACCTTCCGGAACTGCTCGCCCAGGCCGACCAGGCGCTTTATTGCGCCAAGGAACGCGGCCGTAACCGCGTCGAGGTTGCCTCGCTCGAAATGATGCTTGCACGCCCGACGCCGGGCGACGCGGCGGCAGCCATTGGCGCCAAGACCGACGTCAAGACCGACGTCAAGACCAGCGCCAAAAGCGCGGCCTGAACCCGCACACATTGCCGAAAATTCAGGCGGACCGCGTTGCGGCGAGACGTGTTGCCGCGCCATTCCCGATTGACCAAGGGCTTCAAATTAGTCCAGTTTAGGACGAATGGGCCGCGCGATGCCGGCCCACGGACTAGTGGGATTCCAAACTAATTCAAAGATGTAGGGAGGATTACGATGCGTATGATTGGATGGCTGGGCCTTGCGGCACTGGCCTTCACAGTGGGCGGCGCCGCGCAGGCCGAGACCGTCAAGGTCGGTGTCGTGTTGCCGTTCAGCGGCGCCAATGCCGACCTCGGTCATCAGATCGACAAGGCATTCGATCTGTATGTCAAGCTTCACGCCAACGATATCGCGCCGAATAAGGT
The DNA here is from genome assembly GCA_963819915.1 of uncultured Alphaproteobacteria bacterium. GTDB lineage: Bacteria > Pseudomonadota > Alphaproteobacteria > Rhizobiales > Xanthobacteraceae > Pseudolabrys. The sequence goes on along the minus strand of CAWFXX010000001.1, from coordinate 586,437 downwards.
CGAGATCATCAAGCGCGACGAAGGCCCGCCGACCGGTGCTGTGGCCAAGACCGTCGCCACCGAACTGATCACCAACGACAAGGTGCAGATTCTCACCGGCTTCGTGTTTTCGCCGTCGGCGATCGCGCTTGCACCGGTCGTGTCACAGGCCAAGGTGCCGATGGTGATCGCCAATGCCGGCACCGCCTGGATCACCAATTTGTCACCCTATATCGTGCGGCTGTCGTTCAGCATGTGGCACCATGGTTACCCGATGGGCGCCTATGCGCATGACAAGATCGGCTGCAAGACAGCGGCGCTTGCTTATACCGATTTCCCGCCGGGCAAGGATTTCGACCGAAGCTTTCAGGACCGGTTTCGAAAAAGCCGGCGGCAAGGTCACTGATTCAATCCCGATGGGCAGCCCGGTGCAGGTGCCGGACTTCACGCCATTCTTCCAGAAGGTGAAGGATGCCAAGCCCGACTGCATGTACGTCTTCATTCCGTCCGGCGCGCATGCGGCGGGCGTGATGAAGGCTTATGGCGAACTCGGCATGCGCAAGGCCGGCGTCAAGCTCATCGGCCCGATGGACCTGATCCCCGACAACAAGCTTCAGGACATGGGCGATGCGGCCATCGGCACGATCGTGATGGGCAACTATGCGGTCGATCTCGATAACGCCGACAACAAGGCGTTCAATGCGGCGTGGCACAAGGAGTACGGCAAGGATTCATATCCGGACTTCATGTCAGCGGCCGGCTGGGACACCATGCATGCCATTTTCGACACCATTAAAAAGCTCAATGGCAAGGTCGACGACGGTTCCAAGGTGGTCGACGCCATGAAGGGCTGGTCCACCAATGGTCCGCGCGGCAAGGTCTCGATCGACGCGGCCACGCGTGACATCGTGCAGGATGAGCGCGCGATGGAGGTCATCCGCAAGCCGGACGGGAAACTTGGCATCAAGGTGCTGGGCACCACCAACGCGGTGAAGGACGAGTGCAAGGAGCTCAAGATCGGGCGTTGCGGTTCCTGATCGTCGCCGACGTTTGACACTCAACAGCGCCGCCGCGCATAAAGGCGCGGCGGCGTTTCCGCGATAACGGGGTGGGGCTCGTGCCGCATTTTGCCAACATAGCCGTCAGCATTCTGTTCGACGGCCTGGCCTACGCGATGTTCCTGTTCATCACCTCGGTTGGCCTCTCGGTCACCATGGGGTTGATGGGTTTCGTGAACCTGGCGCACGGCGCATTTGCCATGGCCGGCGGCTATCTGGTTGTCACGTTGACCTCGCGGACCTTCGGTTTCGGGTTCATTCCCTCGCTGGTCATCGCCGCGCTTGTAGTCGGCGCGGTCAGCGTGCTGTTTGAGCGTGGCCTGTATCGCCGGCTCTATAAAGCCACCGACCTCGAGCAAGTTCTCCTAACGATTGGGCTGGCGTTCATGTCGATCGCCACGGCCACATATTTCTATGGACCGATTCCGAAATCTGTGCCGCTGCCCGAATGGCTGCAGGGCGACATCAATCTCGGGTTCCGCTTTTTTCCGAGCTACCGGGCGTTCCTGATCGTGCTCGGCGCCGCGCTGATCGCGGTCCTCTGGTACGCGTTCGAGCGCACCAACATCGGCGCCAAGATCCGCGCCGCGGTCGACAACCGGCGCATGGCGGAATTGGTCGGCATTAATGTCGACCGATTGTTCACGCTCACATTTGCGGTCGGGTCGGGGCTGGCTGCGCTTGGCGGCGGCCTCGCGATCCAATTGTTCGGCCTCTCGCCCAGCTTTGCGGTGATCTACCTCGTGCTCTTCCTCATCGTGGTTGCGGTCGGCGGCCTGGGCAGCCTGAAGGGCACGCTGCTCGCCGCGCTTGTGCTTGGCGTGTTCGACACCGGCGGGAAATATCTGCTCGCCGATGCGGGAGGCTTTTTCATCTACGCCGTCACCGTGGCGGTTCTGCTGGTCAAGCCTGCGGGGTTCTATGGCCGCGAGTGAGACCATAAGCACGAGCGGCCGCGAACGCGCGCGCGAGCGCGCGGCGGAATATCTGCTCAGGCGTCACCGGTATCGTCCGGCCGAGGCTTTGCCATGGCTGCTCGCCCTTGCTGCCTTCTTCATTTTCCCCGACCGAATGACCTTCGGCAGCCAGGTGCTGATCATGGTCATGTTCGCGCTCTCGCTCGATCTGATCCTTGGCTACGCCGGCATCGTGACGCTGGGGCATGCGGCGTTTTTCGGGATCGGCGCCTATACCGTCGGACTGGCGGCGGCGCGTTTGCAATGGAACGAACCGATCAGCGGATTGTTCGCGGCTGCAATCGTTGCCGGCCTTGTCGGCTTTATCACCGGCTGGTTCCTGCTGCGCTATCGCGGGCTGACGCTGCTGATGCTGACGCTGGCAACAGCCATCATGCTGCAGGAAACCGGAAACCTCCGCTCGGATATTTCCGGCGGCTATGACGGCCTGCCTGGACTGACGTTCGACCCGCTGTTCGGCAAATTCGGCTACGACCTCTATGGCCACACATATTATCTCTATGTGCTCGGCGTGCTGGCGGTCGTGTTCTATTTCGTCCGGCGCATTGTCTATTCGCCGTTCGGGCAGGCGCTGACCGGCATCCGCGAGAACGTGCGCCGCATGCACGCCATCGGGTCCCCGGTGCACCGGCGGCTGGTGACGGTCTACACCATCGCTGCGGCGATCGCCGGCGTTGCCGGCGCGCTGTTCACGCAGACGAATGCCTACGTCACTTTGACGGTGTTCGATTTCGACAATTCGGCCAAGGTGATGGTGATGCTGATCCTTGGCGGGACCGGCCGGCTTTACGGCGCCTTCCTCGGAGCGGTCGTTTACATGGTGCTGGAGGACTACTTCTCGAAGCTGAGCCCGACCTTCTGGCAATTCGGCATCGGGCTGATGCTGGTGCTGGCGGTGCTGTTTGCGCGCCGCGGCGTGCTCGGCCTGTTCGAAAGCGCCGGGCAATATTTCGCCGAAAGGAAAAAATCGTGACCGCGGCGCTGCAGGTCGAGGGATTGAACCGGGCGTTCGGCGCGCTGCCGGTGACGCGCGACGTCAATCTCACGCTCGAACGTGGTGCGCGGCGCGCGCTGATCGGCCCCAACGGGGCGGGCAAGACAACGCTGGTAAATCTGATCACAGGCGCGCTGAAACCGAATTCCGGCCGGGTTCTGCTCAACGGCGAGGACATCACGACGTTGAGCCAGGCTGAGCGGGCGCGGCGCGGGCTGGCGCGCACCTTCCAGATCAATCAGCTGTTTCGCGGGCTGACGGTAGTGGAAAATCTCTGCATGACCATCGGTGAGCGCGACGGGAACTGCAACAATCTGTGGCGCTCGGCCGGCGCCAAGCGTTCGGTGATCGACGAGGCGATCGACCATCTGGAATCGCTCCGGCTTGTCGACGACGCCCTCAAGCTGGTGCGCGAGCTGCCTTATGGACGTCAGCGGCTGGTGGAGATCGCCATTGCGCTCGCGCAAAAGCCGCGCGTGTTGCTGCTCGACGAGCCCGCGGCCGGCGTGCCGTCGTCCGAAAGCCATCTCATTCTCGATGTCGTCGCTGCGCTCGATCCCGACATCGCGGTGCTGATCATCGAGCACGACATGGATGTCGTGTTTCGCTTCGCCAAGGAAATTACCGTGCTGGTGCAGGGCGCAGTACTCACGCACGGCACGCCCAACGAAATCATGAACAATCAGCAGGTGAGGGACGTCTATCTCGGCCAGGAAGGCCATCGCGGAGGCCATCATGGCTGAACCCGCGCTTGTGCTGGACAATGTCCGCGCTGGTTACGGCGAGACCGTCGTGCTGGAGGATATTCGCTTCAGCCTCGGCGCGAGCGAGACCGTTTCGATCATCGGACGCAATGGCGTCGGCAAGACGACCTTGCTCGCGACCATCATGGGCCACACGGCGCTGCATGGCGGCCGCCTTTCGCTCCATGGCAAGGACATCTCGACGCTCGCAACCTATCGGCGGGTGGTTGCGGGGCTTGGCTACGTGCCGCAGGAGCGCGAAATTTTTCCCTCGCTCACCTTGCGTGAGAACCTTGAGGTGGCAGCGCGGCCGGGGCCATGGACGATGGACAAGGTGTTCGAGCTTTTTCCGCGGCTGGGCGAGCGGGCCGGAAATCGCGGTAACCAGCTCTCGGGCGGCGAGCAGCAGATGCTGGCCATCGGCCGTGCGCTGATCGGAAATCCGACGGTCTTGCTGATGGACGAGCCGTCGGAAGGGCTTGCACCGGTGATCGTTGAGGAACTGGCGCGCGCGGTGAAGCGGCTGACCCAGGCCGGCGGCCTTGCGACGATTCTGGTTGAACAGAACTCGCGCCTCGCGCTCGATATCGCATCACGCGCCGTGGTGATGGACCGCGGCCGGATTGTTTACGACGGGCCGAGCGAAACGCTTGCGCAACGATCCCGCCAAGCTCGAGCAGCTCATCGGCGTGGTGAAGGCGTGATCTTTCTCGTCATGGCCGGGCTTGCCCGGCCATGACGATCATGGGGCGCCCGCCCACACGTTGCGTTTCGCCGCAAGCTCGCTTAGCAAGCCCCCATGAAACGCAGCAGCAATCGCATCCTCACCACCCATGTCGGCAGCCTGATCCGTCCCGCGGCCTTGCAGGAGTTCCTGCGCGCCCGACAAGGCGGCAAACCTTATGACGAGACCGCTTATCAAAAATGTCTGACGGACTCCGTCGCAGAAGTCGTGAGCGAGCAGGCCAGAACCGGCATCGACGTCGTCAGCGACGGCGAGTTCGGCAAGTCGATCAGCTGGTCGCAATATGCGCTGGAGCGGCTGTCCGGTTTCGAACGCCGCGCCATCAAGAGTGACACCGCCAATCCGTTCAAGCGCGGCGCCGACCGCACGCGCTTTGCGGAATTTTATGCCGAGCTCGATGCGCGCGAAGGCGTTGCAACGACGACCGAGGCCATTTGCGTCGGGCCGATCAAATATACCGGACAGGCCGAACTCCAGCGAGACATCGATAACTTCAAGGCCGCGCTCAAGACCGCAAAAGTCGAGGAAGCGTTTTTGCCGGTTGCCGCGCCCGCCAGCGTGATCCCCGACCGCAAGAACGAGTACTACAAGAGCGAGGAAGAGCTGCAGGCCGCGATCGCCGGCGCCATGCGCACCGAATACAAGATGATCATCGATGCAGGTTTCCTTGTGCAGCTCGACGACGCGCGCAATGCGGTCACCTATGATCGCATGGTGCCGCCGGCGAGCTTTGCCGACTACAAGAGCTGGCTGGCGCAGCAGGTCGACATCATCAATCACGCGATCGAGGGGCTTCCGCAGGATCGCATCCGCTATCACGTGTGCTGGGGCTCCTGGCCCGGCCCGCATGTCAGCGACGTGCCGCTCAAGGATATCGTCGACCTGATACTGAAGGTGAAAGTCGGCGCCTATGTCATCGAGGGCGCCAACCCGCGCCACGAACACGAATGGCAGGTGTGGAAGAATGCCAAGCTCGGGCCCGGCCAGGTGCTGATCCCCGGCGTCATCAGCCACGCCACCAATGTGGTCGAACATCCGGAACTGGTTTCCGAACGCATTGTTCGTCTGGCGAAAATCGTCGGCCGTGAAAACGTCATTGCCGGCACCGATTGCGGTTTTGCGCAGGGGCCGTTCCACCGCCGTGTCCACCCCTCGATCATGTGGGCCAAGCTTGAGGCGCTGGTCGCGGGCGCGAGGCTTGCGAGCAAGGAACTCTGGTCATAGGCTAACCGTTCACCGCCGGAGCCGATGCCATGAACGTCAATACGCAGTCCGCCAAAGGTCTCGCAATCCCGTTCGACCACGCGCGTCTCGACCGGCTGATGGAAGAGGCAGGCATCGACGTGGTGCTCGCGACCTCCAAGCACAATGTGCAGTACCTGCTCGGCGGACATCGCGCCAATTTCTTCGACTACATGGATGCGACCGGCGTCACGCGTTATCTGCCGGTTTTTGTTTATCCGAAGGGCCAGCCGGAGAAGGCGGCCTATATCGGCCATCGGCTTGAGAGCTTCCAGCAACAGGTGAAGCCGCTCTGGACGCCTGAGACACAGACCAACACCGCCGGCTCGGTCGACGCCATGCAGAAGGCCGTCGACTATATCCGCAAGACCGGCATCAAGACCAAACGCATCGCGACCGAATTCGGATTTCTGCCGTATGATGCGTCGAAAGTTTTGCGTGCAGGGTTTCCGGACGCCGACTGGGTCGATGCGCTGTTTGTGCTCGAGCGTCAGCGGGTGAAGAAATCCGCCGCCGAATTGAAGATGCTGAAGTTCGCGTCGGAAGCAGTCCTCGAGTCGATGCTCGCCACCATTGCGCAGTCATCGCCCGGCAAGACCAAAGACGAGGTGGTCGAGACGTTGCGGCGCGAGGAGACCAACCGTGGGCTGACGTTCGAATATTGCCTGATCACCTGCGGCACCAGCATGAACCGCGCGCCGTCCGACCAGAAATGGCAGAAGGGCGAGGTCATGTCGATCGACAGTGGCGGCAACTATCACGGCTATATCGGCGATATTTGCCGCATGGCGATCCAGGGCGAGCCGGATGCCGAGCTCAACGATCTGCTGGCCGAGATCGAGGAGATCCAGCGTGCGGGGTTCAAAGCGGTACGCGCCGGCGCCATGGGCCGCGAACTTTATGCCGCCGCCGAACCGCTGGTGAAGAAATCCAAGCACCACAACAATCTGGAATTCCTCGCGCACGGCATGGGCATGGTCAGCCACGAAGCGCCGCGCCTGACCGATCACGGGCCGGTGCCTTATCCGGCCGACGACGCCAATATTCCGCTCGAAGTGGGCGAGGTAATCTCGGTCGAGACCACGCTCAAGCATCCGGCGCGCGGCTTCATCAAGCTCGAGGATACCGTGGTCGTGACCGAAACCGGCCACGAGATCTACGGCGAAGGCGCGCGCGGCTGGAACCGGGCGGGTGTGCGATAACGAGTGCAACTGTAAGTAAGCGCTGGGTTCCGACTTTCGCGAAAGCGGGCGTGCACTGGCGGCATTTTAGTGTCCGCTAAGCGCCCATCGCGGGTATTCAAGAGCCTGGCTCCGTTTACACAGGCCCGCAGTTCTGATTTGATATTTTGGTATTGTAGCCGCTGTGGTGGGGGCGAGTATGCGCAGGCGTCAAGGGCAGGCCCATAATATGGTTGGTGCCGTGCTCGCCGTTCTGTTGTTTGCGGCCGTTCCGGTGTTTATCATCTTAGGCGCCCAATCCTGCGCGGATGATAAACCTAGGTGGCCTTTGTGCGGCAGTGAAGTTCGTGCTCGAAGATTCGCCTTCGATGCTGCGCGTCGCCAAGGGAAAACTCGCGCAATAAATCCCGGTCAGTCGGTATCCACGCGCTAGCGGACTTTGCCGCCGATCGTTGCTGCCAGCGCCATGAGCTTGTCTGAAATCGTGACCGGATAATCCGTCCCGCTTTCGAGCCGCCGCAGCGGTTCGGGCAGTCGCGTGAGTTCGCGCGCCGCGCGTTCGCGAATTTGCGCGAGCGTCGGTGCCGGTGCGATCCGCTTGCCAGTTCGCATCACCGGCGTGATCAGCGTGTCCCCGGTCACGGCGTCATTTTCCGGAGACAGAATGTCGCCCGCCATGCGTCCGTTGCTATCGAACGCGCGCCACACCTGCTTGCGCCCAGGCCATGTGACCTTGCCTTCGGACAGCTTGCGGCGCGGCGTGCCGGCGTATTCCTGCAGCTTGTAGGCGCAGTCGAGCGACGGCGCATCGATCGACGCATCGAGATTGACGCCGATGCCGTAGCCGTCAATCGGCGCCTTGGCGGACACCATTGTCTGCAAAACGTCCTCATTGATGCCGCCGCTCACCAGGATGATCACATCCTTCAGCCCGCCGGCGTCGAGGATGGCGCGCACCTTCTTTGCCATCGCTGCAAGGTCGCCGCTGTCGATGCGCACGCCGCGGATCGCAATGCCGTCCGCCTTCAGCTTTGGTGCGAGCTCGACCACTTTGCGAGCGCCGGCTTCAGTGTCGTAAGTGTCGATCAGCAGGATGACGCCATCGGGGCGTGCGCGCGCAAAATTCTCGAACGCAATCATCTCGTCGCTGTGCACCTGCACGAAAGAGTGCGCCATCGTGCCGACAATCGGAATTCCGTAGCGCTCGCCGGCGAGCACGTTTGCGGCGCTGGCAAAGCCCGCGATATAGCTGGCCCGCGCCGAAAACAGGCCGGCCTCGGCGCCATGGGCGGTCCGCAACCCGAAATCCGACAAAATTTTCCCGGGCGCCGCCAGCACCATGCGCGCCGCCTTCGATGCGATCATGGTCTGGAAATGCAGGATGTTAATCAGCCGCGTTTCGACCAGTTGCGCCATCGGCAGCGGCGCGGTGATGCGGATCAACGGTTCATTGGGAAAGCAGGCGGTGCCCTCTGCAATCGCGTGCACGTCGCCGGTGAAGCGAAAGCCCGCGAGATAGTCGATGAGGTTGCCGCGAAATCGCCTCGTGCTTTTCAGCCAATCGATTTCGGCGGCAGAGAAACGCAAATTCTCAAGATAGGTGAGGGCATCGTCGAGACCAGCGGCGAGCAAAAAGCCGCGCCGGGCCGGCAGGCGCCGCACGAAGAATTCGAAAACGGCCTCCTTGTCCTCGCCGCGATCCAGATAGGCCTGGATCATGTTGAGTTCGTAGAGATCGGTGGTGAGCGGGCTGGTGACAGGTGTCATGGTGCCTTGCGCGCGCGGCCAGGCTCAGGTGAATGCGAAAGGCGTAGACCGCAGTTTGCGGCACATCGACGGTGGATAATAATGAGGTGGCTCCCGGGGCCGGATTCGAACCAGCGACCAACCGGTTAACAGCCGGTTGCTCTACCACTGAGCTACCCGGGAACACTGCCGGCGCTTCAGGTACCGCGCCTATAACAAAGCCCGTCTCCTTTGCAAAGCGTGAAAGCCCGCCTTCGCCAGCCGCCTTCGTCCGAAGGCGGACTTCGGCGGCCAAGAGGCTTCGGCGGGCAACCTTCGCGCGCTTGGGCGGGCTTGCCAACCGAAGCGCCGAAGGCGCGAAGGTTGGTGGAGGCCACGGCCGGAATCGAACCGGCGTTCACGGATTTGCAGTCCGCTGCGTAACCACTCCGCCACGTGGCCAACCGTCGGAAATAAAGGGCGTCGGGTTGGGCCCAGCCTATATAGGAGTGAAAGCCCGACGACAATCGCAGGGCGGACCTTGCCGAGCCTTGAGTGAGCCAAGAGCGAGCCTTGCGTTTTGTGCCCCATTGCCGCACAAGAGCCGCGCCTTCCGCGCTTTCTTCGAGGACTGCGATGACCGATTTCGCCACCGCACGCCGTCACATGGTGGATGGCCAGGTCCGCACGGCCGATGTGACCGACCTGCGCATCATCTCCGCCATGACAGAGATTCCGCGCGAGCGTTTCGTGCCGCAGGCGTCCGCCGGGCTTGCTTATCTCGATCTCGATTTGCCGGTCGGCGACGGTGCGCGCCGGCTGCTCAAGCCGATGGTGCTCGCCAAGCTGATCCAGGCGGCGGACATTGCATCCACTGACCGGGTTCTGGATGTCGGTTGCGCGACCGGCTATGGCGCCGCCGTGCTGGCCCGCCTTGCCGGGCAGGTGACCGCGCTCGAACAGGATGCCGGCCTTGCGCAGGTCGCCCGTGCGGCACTCGCCGGCCAGTCCAATGTGAGCGTCGTCGCCGGCCCTTTGACCGCCGGTTGGCCACAGGGTGGCCCCTATGACGTTATCGTGCTGGAAGGGGCGACCGAGATCGCGCCGCAGGCCTTTCTGAGCCAACTCAACGAGGGCGGGCGGCTGGTCTGCGTGCTGGGGAGTGCCCCCGGCGCCAAAGGCCATGGTTTATTGCCGAAGTGGCCAGGAAATAGGGGGGCGGCCGATTTTCGATGCAGCCGCGGCCCTTCTTCCGGGCTTTGCGAAGGCGCCGGTATTCGCGTTCTGATTGCAGGCCGTTCCGAACGTTGCGTAAATACCCCAGTTGTCAGGCAATTTGCGGGGCAGGTGGCCTGAGGGGGTTTTAACGGCGGGCTGGCCCGCATATGGTTCGCGGTTCGTCGCGGCGGTGCGAATCTGGCACCATGCCGGTCGCGCTATGGACGGGATGTGGGGATGACGGGTTGGGGTTTCGGTCGGTGGGCGCGCGGGCTGGCGGTCGGCATGACTGCGTGCGCCGCATGGCCAATTGCGTCTTTTTCGGCCTCGGCGGACACCCTGGAGGGTGCCCTCGCACAGGCCTACCAGAACAATCCCTCGTTGAACTCACAGCGTGCCTCGGTGCGCGCGACTGACGAAAATGTCCCCCAGGCGCTGGCGGGCTATCGTCCGCGCGTCACGGCGAATGGCTCGATCGGCACACAATATTGGGACACGACAACGAAACTTTCTTCGCCTGCGCTGAGCGGCGGGGCTGCCTACCTGCAGCAGTCCGGCCAGATGACGCCCTGGGGCTATGGCGTGACCGCGACGCAGACACTTTACAACGGCTTCCAGACCTCAAACAAAACGCGCCAGGCAGAGAGCCAGGTGCAGGCTGCGCGCGAGACATTGCGCACGACCGAGCAGACGGTGCTGCTGAGCGCGGTGACGGCGTACATGAACCTGCTGCGCGACGGCGCGATCCTCGATCTGCAACGGCGCAACGTCGAGGTGTTGCAGGAGCAATTGCGTCAGACCCGCGACCGCTTCAACGTCGGCGAAGTGACGCGCACGGACGTCGCGCAATCGGAATCGCGGCTGGCGTCGGGACGTTCGCAAGTGCTCAGCGCGGAAGCGACCTACAAGGCATCCGTTGCGACCTACCGTCAGGTGATCGGGGTTGAACCGGGCAAGCTCACGCCGGGCTCGCCGGTCGACCGATTTTCTCCGCCAAACCTGCAGACGTCGATCGGCGTTGCGACCGCAACGCATCCGACGGTCACCAGCGCGCAATACAATGTCGATGCGGCGCTGTTGCAGGTGAAGGTCGCGGAAGGCTCGCTCTATCCGACGCTGTCTTTGCAGACCAGCGCGCAGCAGAGCAATGAGAGCAGCCTGACCTCGCTCAAGAGCTTCAACGCCGCGGTGCTCGGCCAGCTCAGCATTCCGATCTACCAGGGCGGGGCGGAATATTCTCTGATCCGCCAGGCCAAGGAGACGCTCGGTCAGAGGCGGCTCGATCTGGACACCGCGCGCGACCAGGCGCGGCAGACGGTCGTGCAGTCATGGGGCCAGCTCGAGGCGGCCAAGGCCAATATCGATGCGACGCAGGCGCAAGTGCAGGCCTCCGAGATCGCGCTCAACGGCGTGCGCGAGGAAGCGCGCGTCGGTCAGCGCACCACGCTCGACGTGTTGAATGCGCAGCAGGAGCTGGTCAATGCCCGCGTGGCGCTGGTCAGCGCACAGCGCGACCGCGTGGTGGCCTCCTTTACCCTGCTTTCGGCGGTGGGGCGCCTGGCGCCGCAGGTGCTCGGACTGCGGGCCCCGGTCTATGACTTCAACGTGCACTACCAGCAGGTGCGCGACACGTGGGCGGGCGTGCGGACACCCGACGGGCGCTGATTCGAATCAGACGCGGCGCAATACGGCCTTCGTGTCCACAGTTCATTGCGCATTGCTGGGTGTCCACCTGCCACATCGGCACTTCTCTGGCGTATAAAAGGTATACGAGAGCGATTCGCGCCGGCGAGGGAACCTTGCCCCGCGGAACGTAGGGAGTGTGTCGGGATTTTCAGGGAATGACCCAGGCGGCAAAGGCGCAAGAACCCTCAATGGAGGAAATCCTCGCCTCCATCCGGCGGATCATTGCGGACGACGATGTCAGCAAGCCCGCCAAGGCACCTGAGCAGGCTGCGCCGGGCAAACCGGCGGCGGCGACGACACCAGCCGCCACTTCGGCTGCGGCCGCTGCGCCAAGCCGTCCGCCAGCGGCGCCTGCCGCTCCAGCGACGCCATCGCCGTCAAAGCCCGCCCCGCCACCGGCTGCCGCCAATAGCCAGGATGAAATCGACGCCATGCTGGCCGACCTCGATGCGCCGCCCAAAGCGGCCGGCAAGTCGGGACCAATGCCTGCGCCGTCGCCAAAGCCGGCGGCCGCTGCAACGACTTCACTGCCGGCCGCCGATGTTCTCGATCTGACTGAATCCATGACTTCGGTCGTTGCGCCAGCACCGAAACCCGCGCCGAGCTTTCAGACGATTGACGGATCGTCCGACGTGGTTTTCACCACCAAGGCACCCGAGCCCATGCCCGAACGTGCTCTGATCTCGAACGAGACCATCGCGGCCGTCGACAGCGCCTTCAACTCACTCGCGCATACGGTGATCGGGCAAAATGCACGCACGCTCGAAGATCTCGTACGCGAAATGTTGCGGCCGATGCTCAAGTCGTGGCTTGACGATAATCTGCCGGGCCTGGTCGAGCGCATCGTGCGCGCGGAGATTGAGCGCGTCTCGCGCGGCCGGCCTTAAGCGTCAGGGCATACGGCTATAATCCCGCTCATTCCCGCGTAAGCGGGAATCCAGTTAACACGAATGCCGATGTTAGCGCTCTGGACCCCCGCTTGCGCGGGAGCGAGCGGAGTTTGTGGCCCGTCTTTGCACGAAGCAGCTTCAGACGCCGTCCTCACGTCTCTGCCTGAGCGCGCGCGCGAACCACAAGCCAAGCGCGGTCAGGCCTGCCGCCGCGATCAGGAAAACCGGCACGGCGGTAAAGCGGTCGAAGATCGCGCCGTTGACGGCAACACCGACTGTCTGCCCGAGATAAAGAGCGGAAGAAAAAATTGCGACGGCGGTGCCGCGCGCTTCCGGCACCATCTGCGTTGCGTTGGTCTGCAATGTATTGTGCAGCATGTAAAAGCCGAGGCCGATGGCGACGATCGCAACCGGCGCGATGTATGCGTGCGGCTCGAACGCGAGCGTCATGAAAGCCAGTCCGAGCAGCGCGCCGCCGAGTGTCGCCAGTCCAATCTGTCCGAAACGCGTGACCAGCATGCGCACCGACAGGCTGTAGATCAGCCCGCCAATGGCAAAGGCCGCAACGTAGAGGCCCACCAGTGTGAAACTCACGCCGAAACGAAGATGCAAATCGGCGCCCACGTAGGTGAATGCGCCGAACATCAGGCCGCTTTCGATGAAGGCCAGGGCAATCAGCGTGCGCGCCCATCCCGAACGCAGCACCGTTGAATAGTCGGCGATGAATCCGCGGCCCGGCTGCGCGCTGGCGTGGCGCGCATGGGTGATCGGGTTGCGCAGCAGCTCGTACCAGAGGCCTGCCGCTGCGACCGCGAGCAGACCGGCGAGCAGGAAGAACACGTTGCGCCAGCCGAACCAGTCGCCGAGCACGCCGCCCGCCGCCTGGCCGAACAGTTGCCCGAGGATCTGCCCGGACAGGAAACGCCCGATCACCTGCTGACGCCGCTCGTAGGGGATGACATCGCCGACGAAGGCGAGCGCCAGCGGGATGATCCAGCCGGTGGCGAGGCCGCTGCCGAGGCGTGCAGCAATCAGCACCGTCAGCGATGGCGCCAGTCCGCAGATTGCCACCATCACTGTCGAGACGGCGGCGGCAAAGGCCATGCACCGGTATTTGCCGAAACGGTCGCCGATCGGGCCGATGACCAGCTGCACCGAACCATGGGCCAGCAAATAGACCGTCACCACGATCGAGGTTGCGCCTACCGTCACGCCGAAATCGGCGGCGATCTGGGGCAGCAGCGAATCCGTGACCCGCACCATGGCCTGGGCCGCGAAGGCGACGATGGCCAGCAAAGTGATGGCGGAGGTGGCGCTGCCGCTGGACACGGGTGGGTTGGGGGGCAAAGTTGACTCCGGCAGGCTCGGCGGGCTTTCTACCGCGCGCTTATATGACTATTCCGTTCGTCCCCGCGAAAGCGGGGACCCAGTACGCCCTTCGCATTTTTTGCTGGATTCCCAGCATAGGCGTGCAAGGCACGCCGTCCTTCGGACGGCTATGCGCGGGAACGAGCGGAAAATAGTTCGACGCAAGTAGGACATCCTTTAGCGCGCAACGCTACCAAGACAACCAAACGCCGATGATTGATAAGACTTACCAGCCTTCGGAAGTCGAGGGCCGCATATACCGGACCTGGGAGCAGGCGGGCGCCTTCCGCGCCGGCCGGCCCGAGCGCGCCGGCGCGAAACCGTACTCTATCGTCATTCCGCCGCCGAACGTCACCGGCTCATTGCATATGGGCCATGCGCTCAACAACACGCTGCAGGACATCCTGTGCCGGTTCGAGCGCATGCGCGGCAAGGACGTGCTCTGGCAGCCGGGCACCGATCATGCCGGCATCGCGACGCAGATGGTGGTCGAGCGGCAGCTGATGGAGCGCCAGCAGCCCGGCCGCCGCGAGATGGGCCGCGAAGCGTTCCTCAAGCGGGTGTGGGAGTGGAAAGCTGAATCGGGCGGCACCATCGTCAACCAGCTCAAGCGGCTCGGCGCGTCGTGCGACTGGTCACGCGAGCGCTTCACGATGGACGAGGGGCTGTCCAAGGCCGTTCTTAAAGTTTTTGTAGAACTTCATCGTGAGGGGCTCATCTACAAGGACAAGCGGCTGGTCAACTGGGACCCGAAGCTGCTGACCGCCATTTCCGATCTCGAGGTGGTGCAGGTCGAGACCCGGGGGCATCTTTGGCATTTGCGCTACCCGATCGAGGGCAAGCCCTTCGATCCGAATGATCCTTCGACCTTCATCGTGGTTGCGACGACGCGTCCGGAGACCATGCTCGGCGATACCGCGGTGGCGGTGCATCCCGACGACGAGCGCTACAAGAAGCTTGTCGGCAAGAACGTGATCCTGCCGCTGGTCGGGCGCAAAATTCCGATCATCGCCGATGAATATTCCGATCCCGAGAAGGGCTCTGGCGCGGTGAAGATCACGCCGGCGCACGACTTCAACGATTTCGAGGTCGGCAAGCGGCACAAACGGCCGCTGGTGAACGTGTTCACCACCGAAGCGAAGCTCAATCTCAAAGGCAACGACGAATTCCTCGACGGCGTGCCGAAATCCGCCGACCTCGACGCCACTCTGGCGATGCATGGTGTCGATCGTTTCGTGGCGCGCAAGCAGATCGTCGCGCGCCTCGAAGAAAAAGGCATGGTCGAGAAGATCGAACCGCATTCCAACGTCGTGCCGCACGGCGACCGTTCGAATGTGGTGATCGAGCCGTTTCTCACCGACCAGTGGTATGTCAACGCGCAGGAACTGGCGAAGCCCGCAATTGCCGCGGTGCGCGCGGGCAAGACCAAGTTCATTCCGAAGAATTGGGAAACGACCTATTTCAACTGGATGGAGAACATCCAGCCCTGGTGCATTTCGCGCCAGCTCTGGTGGGGCCACCAGATTCCGGCGTGGTACGGGCCGAAAAGACAGCGATACGGTCTGGAGCAAAGTTCAACGATCCGATGCGGGGCCGTCATTTCTTCCGAAGCGGAAATCGTGGCTTTGAGCGACCGAAGCCTAGCGAGATCGATGGGTGCAGTCGACTAATGCATCACGAAGCAAGTGCGCGACTTTCAAGCGAGGTCTGCATCTGGCGCGACGAAGACGTGCTCGATACCTGGTTCTCATCGGCGCTGTGGCCGTTCTCGACGCTGGGCTGGCCCGACAAGACGCCCGAGCTGGCGCGCTTTTATCCGACAGCGTCGCTGGTCACCGGCTTCGACATCATCTTCTTCTGGGTCGCGCGCATGATGATGATGGGCCTGCACTTCATGAAGAACGAGAAGGGCGAGCCGGAAATTCCCTTCCACGACGTCTACATCCATCGCCTTGTGCGCGACGCCTCCGGCGCCAAGATGTCGAAGTCGAAAGGCAATGTTGTCGACCCGCTCGGTGTCATCGACGAGTTTGGCGCCGACGCGCTGCGCTTTACGCTGGCGCGCAACGTCGCGCCTGG
Source organism: uncultured Alphaproteobacteria bacterium (assembly GCA_963819915.1). Classification (GTDB taxonomy): domain Bacteria; phylum Pseudomonadota; class Alphaproteobacteria; order Rhizobiales; family Xanthobacteraceae; genus Pseudolabrys. The sequence goes on along the minus strand of CAWFXX010000001.1, from coordinate 570,552 downwards.
CCACGACATCAGGCTCGGCCCGCAGGACGTCGAGAACAATCGCAACTTCGCGACCAAGCTCTGGAACGCGGCGCGCTTTGTCGAGTTCAATGGTGCCGCGCGTGTTGAAGGGCTTCGACCCGAAGTCGGCGAAGGAAACACTCAATCGCTGGATCGCGCACGAGACGGCGAAGGCCGCCGCCGAGATTACGCGTTCGATTGAAACCTACGCCTTCGCCGAGGCCGCCGGCGCCGCCTATCGGTTCGTCTGGAATGTCTATTGCGACTGGTATGTCGAACTGTCGAAGCCGCTTTTGACCGGCCCCGATGGTCCCGCAAAAAACGAAACGCGCGCGATGGCGGCGTGGGCGCTCGATGAAATTCTCAAGCTGCTGCATCCTTTCATGCCGTTCATCACCGAAGAATTGTGGGCGGTGACGGCGGAACAGGGGCCGAAGCGTTCCCATTTGCTTGCACTCAGCGACTGGCCGAAACTCGAAGGCCTTACGGACGACAAGGCCGAAGCCGAAATCGGCTGGGTGATTGAGCTCATTACCGCCATTCGCTCGATCCGTGCAGAGATGAGCATCACGGCGGCGATCCCGCTGGTGCTTGCCGGTGCATCCGCCGAAACCAAGGCGCGCGCGGAACGCTGGGCCGAGTTCATCAAGCGGCTCGCGCGCGTGTCCGAGATTTCATCGGCGCCGGCTGCGCCGCAAGGTTCGGTGCAGATCGTCGTGCGCGGCGAGGTCGCGGCATTGCCGCTCAAGGGCGTGATCGATCTTGCCGCCGAACGCGCGCGGCTGGCCAAGGAAATGCAGAAGGCCGAGGCCGACATCGCGCGTGTCGACGCCAAGCTCGGCAATGCCAATTTCGTTGCGCGCGCGCCCGAAGAGGTCGTCGAGGAAGAGAAGGAAAAGCGCGAAGAGGCGGTTGGCCGCAAGGCCAAGATCGCCGAGGCGCTGGAGCGGTTGAAAGGGGCGGGGTAGTGCTTGGAATAGAAGGAGCCACCATCCCCGCTCGTCCCCGCGCAAGCGGGGACCCAGGGCTGCACGGTCCGAGCTCTCGGCTTCTGGATTCCCGCTTACGCGGGAATGAGCGGACAAGAATTAAGCGGGTCTCATGAAAATATTTCTGGCCGGTGCAGGCGGGGCCATCGGGCGCAAGCTCACGCCGCTGCTGCGCGCGGTCGGACACATCGTCATCGGGACCACGCGGTCGGCCGACAAGGTCGATGCTCTGCGCAAGCTCGGCGCCGAGCCGGTTGTCGTCGATGTTTTCGATGCGCAGGCACTGGCGCGCGCCGTCAGTGCGGCGACGCCGGATGCGATCATCCACCAGCTCACCGATCTGGCCTTTGCGCCAGGCACGCCGCAATACGACGAAGCCCTCACGCGCAACGCGCGTCTGCGTGTTGAAGGCACGCGCAACCTTGTGGCAGCGGCGCGCGCCGCGAACGTGAAGCGCATGGTCGCCCAAAGCGTTGCCTTCGCCTACGCGCCGGCCGGCGGGATGCGCGTCGAAAGCGATCCGCTCAATCTGGGCGCAGAGGGCACCGCCGGCCGCAGCGCCGAAGCGGTTGCCGCGCTGGAGCAGGCGGTGCTCGGACTTCCGGAAGGGATTGTGCTGCGTTTCGGCTATTTCTACGGGCCAGGGACCTGGTCCGACACGCCCTCGCGCGCGCCATCGATCCACATCGAGGCCGCGGCGCGCGCGACGATGCAGGCCGTCACCAAGGCAAAGCCCGGCATCTATAATGTCGCGGAGGACGGCCCCGCTGTTTCGAGCGAAAAGGCGAAGCAGGATTTCGGTTTCGACCCGCTGGGCAGAATTAGAATGAGGTCCTGAACGGCTTGCTCAGGAAACCCGAGTCCTTCAGGCCGTAACGCCACGGCTTCTCGGCGGCCTTCGTGATGCCAATGCGGACACCGGTCACGACGTCCGGCGTGTCACTTCGCGCACGCAATTCAAACGGCGCGCGGTCGAGCGATAGGCCATTGTGCTTGTGCGTAATGGCGAGCGCTTCGCACAGTTTTCCCGGGCCCGAGCACAGCGCGCGCTCGTCCTTGAGGCCACGCCGCCGCCGCATGGTGGCGAGCCCTTCGGTCGGGGCGATGGAGCGGAGCAGCACGGCGCTGGCGCTGCCGTCTTCCTCGCAGACAAAGTTGAGACACCAGTGGATGCCGTAGGAGCGGTAGACATAAGCATAGCCGGCCGGGCCGAACATCACCGCGTTGCGCTCCGTGCGCCCGTTGTAGGAGTGCGCTGCCGGGTCGGTGTGATGATAGGCCTCAACCTCGACGATGACGCCGCCGACGCCATCGACCAACAGAGTCGCGCCGATGAGTTCGGGCGCGACCTTGTGGACCGAACGATCGAAAAAGGAGCGGCGGAGGCGAGGGGGCATAGGTGATACCGACGGCGAAACTTGCTCAGCGTCATGCGCGGGCGTTGACCCGCGCATCCATGATGAGTTTCAGCGATCACAGGCAGTACTAACGTTCGAAGTTGCAAAACATCATGGATTGCCGGGTCAAGCCCGGCAATGACCAGGGAGAGGCGATGCGAAAATTCCGCCCGTGCATCCATAGCCGTTGTTGACAATATTCCTATAGGACTATATACCTTGGCTATCCCGCCCTGGTGACCGAGGGGTGTCTGATCAGCGTCTCCAGACGCGGGGCGGGGAGCGGTGGCCGGGATCGGGGCGTCGGAGATGCGGCGCATGTTTCCCACCCGGCGGTCCAAGCCGCGCATGATCCCGGCGTGCCTGCCGCACGCCGAGACCCCGCTGACGGCTGGTAAGCCGGCGGGCGGTCAGAAGCACCGCTGGCTGAGGTGCCAGGGTCTCTACGGTGGAGCGTTACACGGAACGGACAACGGCCGGTGTGACGAACGGGTCGACCACCGGGGACGGCGTGGAGCAAACCTATTCAAACACCGCGCGCGGGACGCCTTGGGTTTGGCGGACTTGCGGCACTATAAAGGACTTCGACAAGCCTCGATGTCGCGAGGTGTCGAGGCCCGTGGGTCCTTTAGGGCCCCTGGCGTCCCGCGCGCCCTCGGTTCTTTTCCGGGCGGGCGGATCTCCCCTTCCACGACGGCGTACCCGGCGCCGCAAAGAAACAGGGCGGCGGAGCTTTGTCTGTTTGAAAATTGCATCAGTTAGGCGGGCAGAATGTGTACCCAACCCGTTCGTCCCCGCGAAAGCGGGGATCCAGAGCAACAATTAAAGCCCTGCGGTTGGCCACTGGGTCCCCGCTTTCGCGGGGACGAACGGATGTTGGGCGCGAACCGGCCAATGCCGGAGCGTTGGCTTGGCGTCAATACCGCCGCGTCCGCCAGTCACACCTGTGTCCGGCCGGCAACACTTTTAGAACATTTAAGCCATACCCTCCGATGACCCTCGCCGCGCCGCGATTCGGCCATACCCTTCAACGACATCGAGGACCGCCCAGCCGGGTGATCGCCTCTATGGACCGGCCGGGCCTACCCGGCGGCGGTAACCGGGGGCGGGGGCGACAAGGCACTATGGACGCAAAGACCAGTTTGAAGTCGAAGTTGCCGAGCCGGCACGCCACCGAGGGGCCGGACCGCGCACCGCACCGCGCCTTCTATTACGCGATGGGTCTGACCACGGAACAGATCCACCAGCCGTTCGTCGGCGTTGCGACCTGCTGGAACGAAGCTGCGCCCTGCAACATCGCGCTGATGCGCCAGGCGCAGGTGGTGAAGAGGGGCGTCGCCTCCGTCGGCGCGACACCACGCGAATTCTGCACCATCACCGTCACCGACGGCATCGCGATGGGCCATGCGGGCATGAAAGCGTCGCTGCCGTCGCGCGAAGTCATCGCTGACTCTGTCGAACTCACCGTGCGCGGTCACGCCTATGACGCCTTGATCGGCATCGCCGGCTGCGACAAGTCGCAACCCGGAATGATGATGGCGATGTGCCGGCTCAACGTGCCGTCGATCTACATCTACGGCGGGTCGATTTTGCCCGGCACGTTTAAAGGCAAAGAAGTCACCATCCAGGACGTTTACGAAGCGGTCGGCAAGCATTCCGTCGGCACGATGTCCGACGAGGATCTCGACATTCTCGAACAGAATGCCTGCCCCTCGGCGGGCGCATGCGGCGCGCAATTTACCGCCAACACAATGGCGACCGTTTCGGAAGCAATCGGATTGGCTCTGCCTTATTCGGCGGGCGCGCCGGCGCCGTACGAAATCCGTGACAAATTCAGCATGCTCGCCGGCGAGATGATCATGGATTTGATCGTCAAGAATATTCGTCCGCGCGACATCGTCACGAAAAAGGCGCTGGAAAACGCCGCTGCGGTGGTCGCCGCAACCGGCGGCTCGACGAATGCTGCGCTGCATTTACCGGCAATCGCGCACGAGTGCGGTATCGAGTTCACGCTGTTCGATGTCGCCGAAATCTTCAAAAAGACTCCTTATGTCGCAGATTTGAAACCAGGTGGCCGCTATGTCGCCAAGGATATGTTCGAAGCTGGCGGCGTGCCCCTTTTGATGAAAACTTTGCTCGATCACGGCTACATGCACGGCGACTGCCTGACGGTCACCGGCCGCACGATTGCCGAGAATATGAAAAACGTGAAATGGAATCCCGACCAGGATGTCATTCATCCGGCTGACAAGCCGTTGCTGGCGACCGGTGGCGTGGTCGGGCTCAAGGGTAATCTCGCACCCGAAGGCGCGATCGTGAAAGTCGCCGGCATGAAGACGCTGAAGTTCAGCGGCCCGGCGCGCTGCTTCGACGGCGAGGAAGCCTGCTTCGATGCCGTCAAGCATCGCAAGTACAAAGAGGGCGACGTGCTGGTGATCCGTTACGAAGGACCGCGCGGCGGCCCCGGCATGCGCGAAATGCTGTCGACGACGGCGGCACTTTACGGGCAGGGCGCCGGCGAAAAAGTTGCGTTGATCACCGATGGCCGCTTCTCCGGCGCAACACGCGGTTTCTGCGTCGGCCATGTCGGCCCTGAAGCCGCGATCGGCGGGCCGATCGGGTTGATCCGCGACGGCGACATCATCGAGATCGATGCCGTGAAAGGCACGCTCGACGTCAAGCTGTCCGCCGACGAATTCGCCAAGCGCAAGAGCCAGTGGAAGGCGCGCGAGAACGACTATGGCTCGGGTTATTTGTGGAAATACGCGCAGCAGGTGGGCCCCGCCGTCAATGGCGCGGTGACGCATCCGGGCGGCGCGGCCGAGAAAGAGTGTTATGCGGACACTTGAGACCCTGTTGCGCGTGGTGCTGATCGGCGCCGGCCTGATGGCCGGAGCGCCCGCATTCGCGCTCGACGGCAGCAAGACCGACGGCATGGCGCCGCCGCCGATGACGCCAGTGGAAGCATTCCGCTCGGGCGCGCACTGGCTCAAGACCGGCGAAACCGTCAAGGCGGTCAACTCGCTCGAATACGCCGCCGAAAAAGGTCACGCGCTCGCGCAGTGGAAGCTCGGCCGCATGTATGCCGAAGGCGACGGTGTTGCGCAGAACGATCTCAAGGCCTTCGAATATTTCCGCCGCATCGCCGACGGCCACGCCGAGGACAATCCCGACACGCCGCAGGCGCGCTTTGTCGCCAATGCCTTCGTTGCGCTCGGCCACTATTATCTCGAGGGAATTCCGAAGACCGATATCAAGCGCGATCCGGATCGCGCGCGCGAAATGTTCGCCTATGCGGCGTCGTATTTCCGCGATCCCGATGCGCAATATTATCTGGCCCGCCTCTACCTCAAGGGCGATGGCGCGCCGCATGACCCGCGCCAGGCCGCGCGCTGGTTCGGTCTCTCCGCGCAGAAGGGCCAGTGCGAGGCGCAAGCGATGCTCGGCGCCATGCTGTTCGAGGGCGATCACGTTCCGCGCCAGGCTGCGCGCGGCCTGATGTGGCTTGCGCTTGCAAAAGACAGCGCGCGCGCCGATCAGGCCTGGATCACCAAGCTCTATGACAGCGCCATGCAGCAGGCGAGCGAGGACGAGCGGGCTTTGGCCGCGGTCTATCTCCGCCGCTGGCTGGAGACGCGACAGGGAGTAGCGATTTCTCGGGTCGTTTTTATTTGTCATCGCCGGGCTTGTCCCGGCGATCTCGCTTAGGAAGGCACTGCGTCCATAAGCGGGATGGCCGGGACAAAAGTTTACAGCCGGCCGGCCATCGGCCGGACCCGGTTGCCCGGCCATGACGGAGGAGAGCTATCTCGCGTCGATATCCAGATCGACATAGACCGGAACATGATCGGACGGCTTGTCCCAGCCGCGCACATGGCGGTCGATGCCGGCGTCGGTGAGCCGGTCGGCGGCTTGCGGTGACAGCAGCAGATGATCGATGCGGATGCCGTCATTTTTGGGCCAGGCGCCGGCTTGATAATCCCAGAAGGTATAGAGCTCGGAGTCATCGCTCACCGCGCGCACGGCATCCGTGAGCCCCAGGTTGATCAGCGCGCGGTATTTCTCGCGCGTCTGCGGAAGGAACAGTGCGTCGTTCTTCCAGGCCTCCGGGCGGCGGACATCGGCGGGGGTGGGTATGACATTGTAATCGCCCGCCAATACCATCGGTTCTTCTAGTTTAAGTCGTTCATGTGAGAAATTAATCAGCCGGGTCATCCAGTTGAGCTTGTAGTTGTATTTGTCGGTGTCTGGTGGGTTGCCATTCGGCAGATAGAGGCTGACGACGCGCAAAGCGCCGGTTTTTGTGGACACGATCGCTTCCAGAAAGCGCGCCTGCACGTCGCTCTCGTCACCGATCAGGCCAGGCGCGACCTCGTCGAACGGCAGCTTGGAAAGCAACGCCACGCCGTTGAAGGTTTTCTGGCCATGCACCGCTATGTTGTACCCGAGCGCTTCTATCGGCTCCCGCGGGAAAGCGTCGTCCATGCATTTGATTTCCTGCAGGCAAACGATGTCGGGTTGACGCTCCTTGAGCCACGCCTGCAGGTTGTCCATGCGCTGGCGGATGGAGTTGACGTTCCAGGTGGCAATTCGCATGGATTTTCAGGGGTCCGGTGGGGCGAATAAGGCTTTATTTTCAGTGTTTATCAGACGGCCGCAGGGATATGCACTCAGTAACGTTTATATGCTAGGCAAGCCGCTAACGCGGCCCCAAAGTGCTGTGTATACAAGCCGTTCCGCGGATAGGGAGAGTCCGGGCAAGAGCGCACCATGAGTCCGGACCAAATATTGCAGATGATCAAGCGCAAATGGCTCATTGGGGGGGCGGTCCTCGCCCTGATCGCCATCGCCGTGCTCGTGCGTGGCATTTGGACCACGGATGGCATTGCCGCTCGCAAGGCCCAGGCCCGCGCGGTTCCGGTTGAGACAGCGGTTGCCGAGCGCAAGACCATGCCGGTCCGCCTCAGTGCCCTCGGCAATGTCACCCCCATCGCCAGTGTCGCTATCAAAACCCAGGTCGACACCACGATTACAGCCGTCCATTTCCGCGATGGCGCCCATGTTGAAAAAGGCGACTTGCTGTTCACGCTCGATTGCCGGCAGATCGAAGCCGACATGAAGCGCGTCCAGGCGGTGATCGACGGCGCGCAGGCAACACTCGAGCAGGCGCAGCGCGATGTCGAGCGCTACACCGATCTCGCGGCGCGCAACGCAACCCCGATCGTCACGCTCAACAACGCGCAGACCGCGGTCAATATTTCGCGCGCGACCGCTGATTCGAACCGCGCGCAGCTTGAGAACCTCAAGGTCCAGCTCGGCTTCTGCGGAATCCGTGCGCCGATTTCCGGCCGCATCAGCATGGCCAACGTCAAGATCGGAAACTTTGTGCGCCAGGCCGATACCTCGCCGATGGCGACCATCAACCAGATGGTGCCGGTCTACGTGACGTTTACAGTGCCGCAGAAGAATCTTCCGGACATCCGCAAGGCCGTTGCCGCTGAAACCGCAACGCTGGAAGCGATCATTCCCGGCGACCAGAAGCGCGCCAGCGGCCAGGTCACCATGATCGAGAACACGGTCGATCCGGCAACCGGCATGGCAACGGTTCGCGCGACGATGCAGAACAAAGACGAATTGCTCTGGCCCGGCACACTGGTCACCACGGACATGACGCTGCGGAGTGAAGAGGGCGTCGTGGTGCCTTCGAATGCAGTGCAGGTAAGCCAGACCGGCACCTTCGTCTTTGTTGTCAAAGATGGCGCCGCCCAGATTCAACCGATTACTGTCGAGCGCCAGATCGGCACCGAGAGCGTGATCGCGTCTGGCCTCAATGGCGGTGAGACCGTCGTGACCGAGGGCCAGTTGTTGTTGTCGAAGGGGACGCCCGTCAACATTCGCCCGCCAAAGGTCGCGGGTAGCTGAGCTATGAATATCTCGGAAACCTGCATTCGCCGCCCGGTGCTGACGACGCTGATGACGGCGTCGTTGATCGTTTTCGGGGTCTTCGCCTATCGGCTGCTGCCGGTGGCTGCCTTGCCGGCGGTGGATTTTCCGACCATTCAGATTACGGCGCAGTTTCCTGGCGCCAGTCCGGAAACGATGGCGTCGTCGGTTGCCTCGCCGATCGAGCGGCAGTTGTCGACGATTTCCGGCATCTCCTCGATGAACTCGTCGTCTTCGCTCGGCCTGGCGCAAATCACCATCCAGTTCGATCTCGGACGCAACATCGATGGTGCCGCGCTCGACGTGCAGACCGCGCTCGCGACCGCCTGCGCGCCTGCTGCCGGTCGAAATGACGATACCGCCGTCGTTCCGCAAGGTGAATCCGGGTGATTTCCCGGTGCTCTATATCAGCTTACGGTCCGATACCGTACCGTTATCGACGGTTGACGATTACGCCGAAACGGTTCTGGCCCCGCAGATTTCGCAATTGACGGGCGTCGCGCAGGTCCTGGTCTATGGCGCGCAGAAATTCGCAGTGCGCGTGCAAGTCAATCCGACCGAGGCAGCGGCTCGTAATATCGCTCTTGAAGATGTGCGCAGTGTCGTCGCCAAAGCTAATTCGAGCACGCCGGTCGGGGTCCTGACGGGGCCAAAGCAAAGTGTGACGCTCGCAGCCACCAGCGCGATGCCGCACGCGTCCGATTATCGCGACGTGGTCGTGGCCTACCGGAACGGCGCGCCGATCAAGCTGAACCAGATCGCGCGTGTCATCGACAGCGTCGAGAATAACAAGATTGCCACCTGGTTCAACGATGAGCGCGCGATTGTGCTGGCGATCCAGCGCCAGCCGGACGCCAACACCGTGCAGGTCGTCGACCTTGTGCGCCAGGGCCTGCCGAATATGCGCGCCCAGGTGCCGCCCTCGATCCAGATGCAGCCCTTGTTTGACCGCTCGCTCTCCATTCGTGCGGCGGTTACCGACGTTCAGGAGACACTGGCAATCGCGGTCACGCTCGTAATTTTGGTGATCTTCCTGTTCCTGCGCAAAGTCTCGGCGACCATCATTCCGGCGCTCGCAGTGCCGGTGTCGCTGGTCGGCACGTTCGCCGCGATGTACGCCTTCGGCTTCTCGATCAACAACATGACGCTGCTGGCGCTTACGTTGTCGGTGGGCTTCGTCGTCGACGACGCTATCGTGATGCTGGAAAACATCGTGCGCCACGTTGAAGGGGGGATGCGGCCGTTCGAGGCCGCGTTGAAAGGGTCACGCGAAATCGGCTTCACCATTGTATCAATTACGTTTTCGTTGATTGCGGTATTCATCCCGGTGCTGCTGATGGGCGGGATGGTAGGCCGCGTCTTCCGCGAATTCGCGGTGTCGATCGCCGTCGCCATCGTGGTCTCCGGCTTTGTGTCGTTGACCCTGACGCCGATGCTCTGCGCGCGCGTTCTGCGTAGCCATCGTCCCGAGGACGAGAAGAAACAATTCTTTGTGCTGCGCATGTTTGAGCGGCTCTTCGAAGTCATGCTCAGTACGTACCAGTGGACGCTCGATCGCGTGCTCGCGTTCAAGTCGATCATGCTCATGGTCACGCTCGGCACGTTTTTCGCCACCATCGTTCTCTACGCGATAGTACCGAAGGGCTTCTTTCCGCAGGAAGATACCGGTTACGTCATCGGCATCACCGAAGGCGCGACCGATATTTCGTTCCCGGAAATTTCCCAGTTGCAGCGCAAGGTCGCCGACGTCGTGCGTGCGGATCCGGCGGTTGCCTACGTGAATTCCACAGCCGGAGCCGGCGGTCCCAACTCGGTCGGCAACAGCGGGCGCATGCTGGTGGCGCTCAAGCCGCGCAACGAGCGCGACAGCCTGCAGAAGATTCTGGCGCGCCTGCGCCAGACGGCCAATATCGTGCCGGGGCTCGCGATCTATTTCCAGCCGATCCAGAACATCAATCTCGGCGGCAAGCTCGCCAAGAGCCAATATCAGTACACGCTGCAATCCAATGACACCGCGTCGCTTTACCGGATTACGCCGGAACTGCGCGAGAAGATTTCCAAGATTCCCGGACTGCTAGACGTCACCACCGATCTTTATGTGACCAATCCGCAAGTGACCATCGACGTCGATCGGGAGAAAGCGGCGGTTTATGGAGTGACCGTCGATCAGATCCGCCAGGAACTCTATAACGCCTTCGGTTCGCGACAGGTCGCGACCATCTACAGCCCGGTGAACTACTATCAGGTCATCCTCGAAACCGAGCCAGACTACCAGATCAGTCCGGATGATCTGGCACGCGTCTATCTGAAGACATCGAGCGGCACGACCGTGCCGCTATCGGCGGTCACCCGTTTCGAGCGCACGGTCGGTCCGCTGCAGGTCAATCATCAGGGCCAGCAGCCAGCGGTGACGATCGCATTCAATCTTGTGCCTGGTTTCTCGCTTGGCCAGGCCGTCGATGCCATCCAGAATCTGGAGCGCGAAGAGCGGTTGCCGGCAACGATCACGACCGGTTTCCAGGGGACGGCTCAGGTCTTCCAGGATTCGCTGCGCGGGCAGGGCATTCTGATCCTCGCCGCGATCTTCGCCGCCTACGTCGTGCTCGGAATTCTGTATGAGAGCTTCATCCACCCGATCACCATCATTTCCGGTCTGCCATCAGCCGGCATCGGCGCAATTTTGACGCTGATGCTCTTCCGGATGGATCTGTCCGTAATCGCCATGATCGGCATTGTGATGCTCGTCGGCATCGTGAAGAAGAATGCAATCATGATGATCGACTTCGCGATCGAGCGCCGGCGTGTCGGGTTGTCGGCGGAAGCCGCCATTCGCGAAGCAGCGCTTCTTCGGTTCCGTCCGATCATGATGACGACGTTCGCGGCGATCTTCGGTTCGCTGCCGATCGCGCTTGGAACGGGCGCGGGTGCTGAATTGCGCCAGCCGCTAGGCGTTGCGGTCGTTGGCGGCCTGGTGCTTTCGCAGCTCTTGACGCTCTACATCACGCCAGTGATTTATGTGTACCTTGATCGCTTCGACCGGATGATCAAGCGCCGGCTCGAGCCGCAGCTTGCGGAAGTCGAGGAAGCGCCGCCGGCGGTTGCCGCGGAATAACGATCAAAGCGCGAAACTGGTGCCGCAGCCGCAGGAGGCTTTTGCCTTCGGGTTGTTGACCTTGAATGATGCACCGATCAGGCTGTCAACAAAATCGATTTCCGAGCCGGCCATGTAATTGACCGACACCGGGTCAATCAGGACAACGGCGCCATCGCGGTCGATGACGAGGTCATCGGCCGCCTTGGCGCGCTCCATGTCGAACTTGTATTGAAATCCAGAACAGCCGCCGCCTTCGACGGAAACGCGCAGCATGGTGCCGCTCGGCTCACCCTTGAGGATTTCGCCGATCCGCCGTGCAGCCCGCTCGCTCACCGTAATGCTCGCGCTCATCGTTCGCCTTTTCGAGCCCATCCTATTGGCAGATGGCCCAACGGATAGTTAAGTGCGCGGGCCAGTGAGGTCAATGCGGCAATGGCGGTTGAAACCGGGCGGGAACGGGCAGTTTATGCCAGCAATCCGGCGCAGAGCCGTGGTCGCCGCTATGCGGAGCCGGCGAGCCCGACGCGTAATGCCTTCCGCCGCGACTGCGACCGGATCATTCACTCCGCAGCATTCCGCCGGCTCGCCCACAAGACGCAGGTGTTCGTCTATCATGAGGGCGACCACTACCGCACAAGGCTGACGCATACGCTTGAAGTCGCGCAGATTGCCCGTTCGCTGGCGCGCGCGCTCGGCCTCGATGAAGACCTCAGCGAGGCGCTGGCCCTGGCGCACGATCTTGGCCATTCGCCATTCGGTCACGCGGGCGAACGCGCGCTCGACGACCGTTTGGCCGATGTCGGTGGTTTCGACCACAACGCCCAGGCGCTTCGTATCGTGACCGATCTTGAACGACGCTACGCGGCATTCGACGGCCTCAATCTGAGTTGGGAAACCCTTGAAGGTCTGGTCAAGCACAATGGGCCAATCATTGATCGCGAAGGTATTGCGGTTGGCCGCTACGCACGACACGGCGCGCCGGCGCCGATCAGTGCCTATTCGAGGATTCAGGATCTGGAATTGTGGACCTACGCCAGCGCGGAAGCGCAAGTGGCGGCATTGTCCGACGATATTGCCTATGACGCCCACGACATCGATGACGGCCTGCGCGCCGAACTCTTTAGCCTCGATGACATCGCCAGTGTCCCACTGATTGGAAGCATTTTGAGCGTGATTGACGCACAGCATCCCGGTATCGAGCCGGCGCGGCGTGTGCACGAGACCGTGCGCGCGCTCATTACGCGCATGATTGAAGATGTAATCGCCGAAACCGGGCGTCGTGTGGCGATGCTCAAGCCGCAATCGGCTGCCGAGGTGCGCGATGCGCCGCGCCCCGTGGTCGGATTCTCGCCGGCAATGGAAAAGGCCGATCGCGATATCAAGGGATTTCTCTACCCGCGAATGTACCGCCACGACCGCGTGATGCGTGTGATGGCTGACGCCGAGCGCGTGGTGCATGATCTCTTCGCGCATTTTACGGCGGCGCCCGCCGACCTGCCGGCGGAATGGGGCGAAGGTCTGGACATTACGGATACGTCCGAGCGCGCTCGCCGCATCGGCGACTATATTGCCGGGATGACAGACCGGTACGCGCTCATTGAGCACGCGAAGTACTTCAAGGGAACGCCTGAATTGCGTTGAGAACGGCACACCAATGGATGCGAGTGGCGAGCTTGAAGTTGATCTCCTGATCGCAGGTGCAGGGCCTGCCGGCATGACGGCCGCGCTTGTCGCCTCACTCGAAGGGCTCGATGTGCTCTTATGCGAAAAGTCTGATCAGGTTGGCGGCACCGGATCGACGTCGGCCGGCACATTGTGGATTCCCGGCAATAGCCAAAGCCGGGCTGCAGGCTTCAGTGATAGTGCCGAGCAGGCCGATCGCTACCTTGAGGCGCTGATCGGGGAGGGAGGCAGTCGCGAGGTCAGAAACGCCTATCTCCAATCCGGGCCGCCCGTCATCGACTACTTGTGTGCGCGATCTGATGTGAAATTCCTCGCCTGTGGTGTGCATCCGGACTATCGCAGCAATATGCCGGGAGCCGCCATCGCCGGTCGCGCAATTGTGCCCGAGCCCTTCGACGGCCGTCTGCTCGGTTCTGAATTTCGGCGCGTTCGTCCGCCGGTCCCTGAGTTCATGCTGTTCGGCGGCATGATGGTCGGCAAGGCCGACATTTCCCGGCTCATTGGCCGCTTTAATTCAGTCGGCAATTTTATCTACTCAGCCAAACTTCTTGCGCGCTACCTCGTTGATCGCGTGAAATATCCGCGCGGCACGCGTCTGATGATGGGCAACGCGCTCGTCGGCCGGCTGTTCTACAGTCTGTGTCGGCGTCGCGTGCCAATCATGTTCGACGCTGCGATCGTCGACCTTGCCGGCGATCGGAATGGCGTCACAGGCGCACGGCTCAAAAGCGGCGGCAAGGATATTTTTGTCAAAGCCCGTAGGGGTGTCGTGCTTGCGACCGGCGGCTACGGACACAACAAGAGCTTCCGCTCTGCTTTCATGCCGCAGCCGGTTCCCGAATATTCCATGAGCTACGAAGGAAATCAGGGTGACGGCGTCGACATCGGTCGACGTTTGGGCGCCTCGTTCGTACCCGAACAATGCACGAGTGGCCTGTGGACGCCGGTGTCAGTTGTGCCGCGTCCTGACGGCACAAAAGGCCTTTTTCCGCATCTAGTGCTCGACCGCGCCAAGCCGGGATTGATCGCCGTGAATGCAGCCGGCCGTCGTTTCGTCAATGAAGCCGCTTCGTATCATGATTTCGTGCTGGCAATGTTTGAGAGCAACAAAGCCGCGCGTTCGATTCCTGCCTGGTTGGTCTGCGACGCTTCTTTCATCGCCAAATATGGCTTGGGTGTTGTCTATCCGGGGCACCGCAATCCGGGCAAGTTCGTCGAGAACGGTTATCTCGTGCGTGCTCGTTCACTCGACGAACTCGCCCACAAGATTGACGTCGACGCCGTGCAATTGCGTGACACGATCGCGCGTTATAACGGCTTCGCCGAGACCGGCATCGATGTTGATTTCGGCAAGGGCGAGACCGAGCTCAACCGGTTCAACGGCGATGCGAACCACAAACCCAACCCTTGCATCGGACCACTCGCAGTGCCGCCCTTCTATGCGCTTGCGGTCTGGCCGGCCGACATTGCCGTCAGCACCGGACTTGCAACCGACGCCGATGCGCGCGTGCTCGGTAATGATGGCAAACCGATCCCCGGTCTTTATGCCGGCGGCAATGATATGGCCTCTGTCATGGCGGGAAGTTATCCGGGGCCGGGCACAACGCTCGGTCCAGCCATCGTCTTCGCCTATCGCGCGGTGATGCACGCTAAAACGTCGGAATAACGTAGCTTGCATCGGCCGGTGTCGGGTCAATATCATCGTGTGAGAGGAAGATTTCGATGGGGCGTCTCGCGGGCAAAGTTGCATTCATAACAGGCGGTGGCGGAGGCATTGGCCGCGCCACAGCTGAGCGCTTTTCCGAAGAAGGCGCCAAAGTGGTTATCGCGGAGATTGATGCGGCGCGTGGTGCGGCGGCCGCAAAGTCAGCGCGCGGGCGCGGCAAGAATTCCGGCGGCGACGCCCACTTCATCGAATGCGATATTCGGGAGCATGCGCAGGTCGAGGCCGCTTTCGCCGAAACGGTCAGGCGCTTCGGCGGCTTGCATATCCTCCACAACAATGCAGGTGGTTCGTCGCCTGAGGACGGCCCGGTGACCGACGTGTCCGAGGTCGAATTCTGGCGCGTGATAAAGCTCGATCTCTACGGCACGTTTCTGTGTTCGAGGCTCGGCATTCCGCATATGATCAAGTCGGGCGGGGGCTCGATCATCAACATGTCGTCGATTGTTGCGTTGCGCGCGTTGCCCGGGCGTGACTGCTACACCGCCGCCAAAGGTGCCGTTGCCGCCTTGACGCGCTCGATGGCAGTCGAATACGCGCCCGACAAGATCAGGGTGAACGCGATTGCGCCGGGTGTCGTGCTCACTGAACGCGTGAAGAAGCTTCTGGAGGGCTCGAAGGACATCGAGAAGCTGGCCGCGACGCATCTGCACGGGCTCGGCCTGCCGATCCACATGGCCGACATGGCTGTCTACCTGGCTTCCGACGAGGCGGCGATCACCACTGGACAGATCCTGTCGGTCGACAGCGGGGCGACGATCCGCTGACAGGCTGGACGACTACCAATCTAAGGCTCGATTTGCCGAGGAATTTTTGACTCCCTTCCCGAATTGCGTTAGCCGCAGCGCACAATGTCGAGCCCATCCAAACCCCAACATCTGTTTGCCGACATGCTCGAGCGGGTGTGCGCCGTGAGCGCCGGCGTGCTCGGTTCCGGGGCCGATCTTTCGCGCGTCGTCGTCGAGCCGCCGCGCGATCCGACCCACGGCGACATGGCGACTAACGCGGCGATGGTGCTTGCCAAGGACGCGGGGAAGAAGCCGCGCGAGCTCGCTGAAGCCATTGCCGAAAGGCTGCGGGCTGACGACAAAGTTGCCCAGGTCGGCGTGGCCGGGCCTGGCTTTATCAACCTCACGCTCAAGCCGTATGTCTGGGCGGAAGAGCTGCGTCTCGTGCTGGAGATGGGCAAGGACTATGGCCGCAGCGCCATCGGTAAAGGCGAAAAGGTCAACGTCGAATATGTCTCGGCCAACCCAACCGGGCCGATGCATGTCGGGCATGGACGCGGCGCGGTGTTCGGCGATGCGCTCGCAAATTTGCTGGCCTTCGCCGGATACGATGTGACACGCGAATATTACATCAACGATGCCGGCGCCCAGGTCGACGTGCTCGCCCGCTCGGCATTCCTGCGTTATCGCGAGGCGCTGGGCGAGAACATTGGCGCAATTCCGGACGGGCTTTACCCCGGCGACTACCTCAAACCGGTGGGTGGTGAGCTTGCGGCCGAGCACCGGGCCAAGCTCAGCGCGATGAAAGAGGCCGAATGGCTCCCCATCGTGCGCGCGAAGGCCACCACGATGATGCTGGACACGATCCGCGACGATCTTTCGGCGCTCAATGTTCATTTCGACGTGTTTTTTTCGGAGCGCTCGCTGATCGAAGGTCAACGCGATGAGGTCGGCGCCACCATCGATAGCCTGCGCAAAAGCGGCGAGGTGTACGAAGGCCGTCTGCCGCCGCCCAAGGGAGGAAATCTCGAGGACTGGGAAGACCGTGAGCAGACGCTGTTCCGCTCCACGGATTTCGGCGACGATGTCGACCGGCCACTCAAGAAATCGGATGGAAGCTATACTTATTTTGCGTCCGACATTGCCTACCATCGATCAAAGATTGCGCGCGGTTTTCAGAACCTGATCGACGTGTGGGGCGCTGACCACGGCGGCTACATCAAGCGAATGCAGGCGGCCGTGAAGGCGGTGAGCGGCGGCAAGGCCGCGCTGGACGTAAAGCTCGTGCAGCTCGTGCGTCTGCTGCGCGCCGGCGAACCGGTGAAGATGTCAAAACGAGCGGGCGAATTCGTAACTTTGCGCGAAGTCGTTGACGAAGTGGGCCGCGACGCCGTGCGCTTCGACATGCTCTATCGCAAGAACGACGCCGTGCTTGATTTCGATCTTGCGAAGGTCATCGAGCACACGCGCGAGAATCCTGTATTCTACGTCCAGTACGGTCACGCGCGCGGGCAATCGGTCTTTCGCAATGCGCGCGAGGAAATTCCGGATTTGCCCGACACAGCGACGGCGAGGGCGGCGTTGCTGAAGAAGGCGCCACTCGATCGGCTCAGCGACGCCGGCGAAGTGTCCCTGCTGCGGCGCATCGCGCTTTATCCCCGCACCATCGAGGCCGCGGCCGTCGCCCACGAACCCCACCGGATTGCGTTCTATCTGTATGAATTGGCAAGTGAATTTCACGCGCTGTGGACGCGCGGAAAAGACTTGCCTCATTTACGCTTCATTATCCAGAATGATCGAGAAACAACGGCGGCCCGGCTTGCTTTGGTGGAGGGGATAGTCACCATACTCGCGTCGGGTCTCGCCCTTCTGGGGGTCAGGGCGCCGGAAGAAATGCGTTAAATTTCGTCTGCGACGTTTGCGTCTTGCACGGATCGCGAGCGACCATACGAGCGCAGCAGGGACGAGTTCAGTAACCGGGGACCGAATGGCGGACGACCAAAGCCAGCGACCTTATCGTGCAAGTGAACCGCCTGTGCGTAGTGCGGCCAAGCCGTCAGGCAACGATCCGCTCGCGGAACTCGCGCGCCTCATCGGCCAGACGGATCCGTTCGCGGAATTCGGGCGCGAAAATGCACGGCGTCCGGCTGCACCGCAGCCGAGCGAGCGTAACGACTGGAACACGCAGCCGCTTGGATCGCCTTTCGCTTCGCAAGGCGGCACTACGTCACGCGCGCCGGCGGCACCACAGAGAACAGGCGGTAACGGCTACTTCGCCGCGCGGCCGGAACCTGTTGAACAGGTTCTACAGAACTACGCGAACCAGGCTCACGGCCGCCAACCATTTGGCGGGGCGCCGCTGGCGCGTGCTGATGAGGGTTATCAGGCCGAGCAGGATGCGCACGGCTACCCTGCGGATCAGGCTGGATACGAGCAAGGCGGCTACGAGCGCGGCGCGCATCAACAAGTAGACGAAGACTATTACGAGGACGTGCCGCCCTCGCGCAGGCGCCTCGGCATCATGGCGATCGCCGGCGTATTTGCTCTGGCGGTGATCGGAACTGCGGGCGCCTTTGGATATCGCGCGCTGTTTGGATCATCCGGGTCGCCCCAGCCGCCGCCCGTGATCAAAGCCGATGCGGGGCCGAGCAAGGTCGTCCCGGCGACGACCGGCAAAGACGCGCAATCGAACAAGCTGATCACTGATCGGATGAATGAGCGCGGCCAAAGCGAAAGACTGGTTTCGCGCGAGGAACAACCGATCGACAAGCCGGCAATGGCGGCGCTGTCGCAATCCGCGCCGCAGGCGGCGCTCGGTAGCGGCGTGGTCGCGGGCGAGCCGAAGAAAATCCGTACGATTGCGATCCGCCCGGACCAGGCCGCAGTCGCTGATGCTATGCCGTCGTCACCGCTTGGAGCAGCGGCACCCGCACGAGCAGTGCCAGCGCCTCCGCCCCAGCAGGCCCCAGCGGCGCGGCCAGCGCCACCACTCGCGCGCGCTTCGGCCGACACGGCGACTGTTGACGCGGAGCAGGACCAGCCACCGGCTCACGCAGCGCGTCCCGCGCCGCCCGTCCGGCAGGCCGCGCCAGCCGCCAGCAGCAACGCGCCATTGTCGTTGAACCCCAATGCGGCACCGGCACGCGTAGCTCCGGCGCCTGCCGCGCCGACGCGCACGGCGTCGCTCCCGCCGCCCGCCGCCGCCAGCAGCGCCAATGCCGGCGGATCCGGCAGCTACGTCCAGGTGTCCTCGCAGCGCAGCGAATCCGAGGCGCAGTCGGCCTTCCGCGCCTTGCAGGCAAAGTTCCCCAGCCAGCTCGGCAGCCGTCAGGTGTTGGTCCATAAGGCCGACCTGGGCGCCAAGGGGACGTATTACCGGGCGATGGTCGGGCCCTTTGCCACCGCCAATGAGGCCGCCGAATTGTGTTCGAGCCTCAAGGCCGCTGGCGGCCAGTGCCTCGTCCAGAGGAATTAACAGGCCAAAACTTGACCCATGCGGCGAGCGCGGGCTAATCCGCGCCGATGGCGGCACGCGCATTCATTACCGGATTGGCGGGGCTTAGCATTTCCGCCAATGAGCGCGCCTTTCTCCGCGATGCACAGCCTTGGGGCGCCATCATCTTCAAGAGGAACGTGAGTACACCTACGCAAGTACAGGAACTTATTCAGTCTTTCCGTGACATCGTTGGGTGGGAAGCTCCAATCCTTGTCGACCAGGAGGGTGGCCGCGTCCAGCGGCTCGGGCCGCCGCAGT
The DNA here is from genome assembly GCA_963819915.1 of uncultured Alphaproteobacteria bacterium. GTDB lineage: Bacteria > Pseudomonadota > Alphaproteobacteria > Rhizobiales > Xanthobacteraceae > Pseudolabrys. The sequence goes on along the minus strand of CAWFXX010000001.1, from coordinate 551,241 downwards.
GGCCGGCTTACCCGCCCGGGGAGCGTTACGGCGAGATCTACGACCGAGACCCACCCTCGGGCCTCGCCGCAGCCCGGCTTGCCGGCCACCTGATTGCGTCTGATCTCAAGGCACTCGGCATCGACGTGGACTGCCTACCGATTGCCGATGTGCCAGTTGCCGGCGGGGATCCGGTGATTGGCGACCGGGCCTACGGTCGCGAGCCCGGCAAAGTCGCGGCCATCGCGCGGGCTATCGCCGAGGGCCTGGAAGCAGGCGGCGTACTCCCGGTGCTTAAGCACCTGCCTGGTCATGGCCGCGCCACGGCCGACAGCCACCATAAGCTGCCGGTGGTTGATACCGATCGCGCAACCCTGGAGCGCACGGATTTCGCGGCCTTCAGGCCTCTGGCCAACCTGCCACTCGGCATGACCGCACATGTTGTGTTTAGCGCCATTGATCCAGTCGCACCGGCCACCACTTCGGTCACAATAGTCAGGCAAGTGATTCGCGGACTGATCGGATTCCAAGGCCTGCTAATGAGCGACGATGTGTCGATGAATGCTTTGTCCGGCACGATAGCCGAGCGCAGCCGCGACGCGCTGGCGGCAGGCTGCGATGTCGTGCTTCACTGCAACGGGGATTTGACGGAAATGTCGGCCGTTGCCGGAGTCGTTCCGGAATTGTCAGGCGACGCCGCCAGTCGCGCCGATGCAGCGCTCGCAAGGCGCTCGGCGCCGGAAGACTTCGATACTGACGCGGCGCGCAAGGTGTTCACACAAATGATTGCCGACGAACGAACGCAACGGAAGACCGGGTCATGAGCAGCGAGGACTTCGACGCCACGCTCGGTGCTGATCGCGGCACGACTGAGCCGGCCATGATGGTGGACGTGGAGGGCTTCGAAGGCCCGCTCGATCTGCTGTTGATGCTCGCGCGCCAGCAAAAGGTGGATCTTGCGAAAATCTCGATCCTGGCGCTTGCCGATCAGTATCTGACCTTTATCGATGCGGCCCGGCAATTGCGCCTCGAACTCGCTGCCGATTACCTCGTCATGGCGGCATGGTTGGCCTACCTGAAATCACGCTTGCTGCTGCCCGATTCAGGGCCCGGCGAGGGTCCGAGCGCGGAAGAAATGGCTCTGGCGCTGGCCAACCGGCTGCGCCGGCTGGAGGCCATCCGCGAGGTGGCAACTCAGATGATGGAGCGTCCGCAGCTCAATCGCGATATCTTCGCGCGCGGCTTGCCGGAACCGATCGCCGAAATCAAACAGTCGGAATGGTCGGCGACGCTCTACGATTTGCTGACCGCTTACGCCACGCAGCGCTCACGCAGCGCGCTCTCGCGCGTGCGATTCAAGCAGCGCACCGTGTGGTCGCTCGCCGAGGCGCGCGTTGCGCTCGAGCGCCTGATAGGTCAATCGGCGGACTGGTCACGTATTGACCAGTTCCTGATCAGCTATGTGGTTGAACCGGCACTCGCGGCGACTGTGTTTGCGTCTTCGTTTGCCACCGCGCTTGAGTTGGTGCGCGAAGGGGTTGCCGAGATCCATCAGAAAGAGTCATTCGCGCCGATCTACATGCGCAAGCGTGTCGGCGCGGGTGGAAATGCTGCGACGCATGACGCACAAGAAAACGCATAAGGGGAAGGGTTCCATGCCGAGCGTGGCCAAGAAGCTCGTGGTGGTGCAGAACAATGAGCCGGCGCCAGAGGCTGCGCCGACACCAGCCATACGTCCTGAGGAATTGCGGTTGCTGGAGGCTTTGCTGTTCGCGGCGGGCGAACCGCTCGACGAGGCCCAGCTGGCGCGCAGGCTCCCGAACGGCGTGAACGTGAAGACCGCGCTCGCGCAGCTCAAGGATGAGTTTGCGACACGCGGTGTCAATCTCATTCGTGTCGGCAAAAAGTGGACCTTCCGCACGGCCACCGATTTGTCGTGGTTGCTGACGAAGCAGATCGTCGAAACGCGCAAGCTGTCGCGCGCTGCAATCGAGACGCTGGCGATCATCGCCTATCATCAGCCGGTGACGCGCGCGGAGATCGAGGAAATTCGTGGCGTCGTAGCCGCGGCCGGCACGCTCGATGTGCTGCTCAAGACCGGCTGGATTCGTCCGCGCGGTCGTCGCAAGGCGCCGGGCCGGCCCATTACTTACGGAACCACGGAAGCCTTCCTCTCGCATTTCGGGCTGGAGGAGGTTGGTGACCTGCCGGGCCTCGATGAACTCAAAGGCGCCGGGTTGATTGAAGGCAATCTGCCTCCCGGATTTGCCGTTCCGCTGCCGTCCGATGACTCCGCGCTGCGCGAGGATGAGGATCCGCTTGAGCCGGGCGACCTCGACCTCGGGCTGGCGCCTCCGCCGTCGCGCTCGGAGAAGTGAACGCGGCGCGCTGGTCATCACCGGGCTTGTCACCGCAAATCGGATTCATCCGATTTGCGGCTTTCAAACGTGCGGAAGTCGGGCAAGCCCGACTTCCGATGTGATCCCGCTTAGAAATGCAATGCCTTCCTAAGCGAGATGGCCGGGACAAGCCCGGCCATGACAGGCTTGAACAAGGTAAACGGGCCCGTTGCGCGGCTCTTTGACCGGGCCTAAGTCCTTGTTTTTGCCGCTTGCGGGGCCTAGTTTCTCATTCAAATCATGGCGGGACGAGCCAAAAAGCCCGTCGCTGCGGAGGATTTGCCGATGGGTTCCCTAAGCATATGGCACTGGATCATCGTTCTCTTGGTCGTGATGGTCCTGTTCGGAGGCCGTGGAAAGATTTCGTCGCTCATGGGTGACTTCGCCCAGGGCATCAAGGCCTTCAAGAAAGGCATGTCCGAGGACGAGAAGTCGGCGGACACCAAGAACGAGCCGGTCAAGACGATCGAAGGCAGCGCGACGAAAACGGACGCTGAGCGGCGCGCCGAAGGCGTGCGGTCCTGATCGCTGGTTCGGCGCGCGGGGCTGTGCCCCGGCACATTCGTTGTGGCGGCGCCGGTGCTTGAGCGACTTGGACGCGACCTGGACGCGACTTGGAGTTGACTAATCCATGTTCGACATTGGTTGGGGCGAGCTCGTCGTCATCGGCATCGTCGCGCTGATCGCGATCGGGCCGAAGGAGCTGCCGACTGTGTTGCGCACGCTTGGCCAGTTCATGGGCAAGGTCCGGCGCATGGCGGCCGAATTCCAGGGCCAGTTTCAGGAAGCCATGCGAGAGGCCGAGATGGCCGACCTGAAGAAGCACGCCGAGGACATCAAGAGCTCGGTCGGCGATCTTGCCAATTTCAATCCGATGGCGAATACGCAACAAGAAATCGAGAGCGCGTTCGATGCGGCCGACAAGGGCGCGGCGAGTGAAGCGCCGGCCGAAACTCCGCCCGCGGCCTTGCCCGAGCCGGCACAACAGGTCGACATTCACGTGCCGCTGCCGGAGCCACCGTCACCGGTGAGCGAAAAAGATTTTGCTCCCGCCGAGGCGCTGCCGCCCAAGCAGGCCGGAGGCGGTACATGAGCCACGAGGACATCGAGGCGACCAAAGCGCCATTGATGGACCATCTGATCGAGCTGCGGTCGCGGCTGATCAAGGCGTTGATCGCTTTCGGGATCATGTTTGCGATCTGCTTCGTGTTCGCCAGGGATATCTACAACGTCCTTGTGTGGCCGTTCGTCTGGATCGCCGGACCCGAGAATTCCAAATTCATTTACACAGCGCTCCTGGAATACTTCGTCACGCAGCTCAAGCTCGCGATGTTCGGCGCCGCATTTCTGTCGTTTCCGATCGTGGCCGGCCAAATTTATATGTTTGTCGCGCCCGGACTTTATAAACATGAGCGCAAGGCGTTTTTGCCGTATCTGATCGCAACTCCGATTTTTTTCGCGCTCGGCGCGACGGTGGTCTACTTCCTGGTGCTGCCGATGCTGGTGCGCTTCTCGCTGCACATGCAGCAGCCGGGCTCAAGCACCGACGCCTCGATCGCGCTGATGCCGAAGGTCGGCGAATATCTCTCGCTGATGATGGCGCTGGTGCTCGCGTTCGGCGTGGCGTTCCAGCTGCCCGTCGTCCTGACGCTGCTTGGACGTATTGGCATCATCACCGCCGAGCAGCTCAAGGCCAAGCGGCGTTATTTCATCGTGGGCGCCTTTGTGCTGGCCGCCGTGCTGACCCCACCGGACGTCATCAGCCAGATGTCGCTCGCCGTGCCGCTGCTCGTCTTGTACGAGGGCTCGATCTGGTCGGTGCGCATCGTGGAGAAAAAGGCGCAGGCCGAGGCCGCAGCCAAGGTGGCGGCTGATGCTGCGGCGGCGACCGCGAAGCCTGCGGAGTAACCCCGTCCCGTTCGTCCCCGCGGAGGCGGGGACCCACCACTTACGGCTACGTTGTAAGAACTGGATGCCCGCTTTCGCGGGCACGAACGGAGAGATACCTTTGCTTTAACTTCCATGTGATTCCGACTAAGACACGCCCGCCATGTACGACATGAAATGGATTTGGGAGAACCCGGACGCCTTCGACCGCGGCTTGAAGCGCCGCGGGCTGGAGCCGCTGTCGAAAAAGCTGTTGGCGCTCGATGAAAAACGGCGAGCGGCCATCACCAAATTCGAGCAGGCGCAGGCGCGCCGCAATGCCGCGTCCAAGGAAATCGGTGACGCCAAGAAGGCCAAGGACGAGGGCAGGGCCAGCAAGCTGATGGCCGAGGTGAACGACCTCAAGGTCACCTTGCCCGCGCTTGAAGACGAGCAAAAGAACGTTGGGCGCCGAGCTGGACAAGGAGCTGGCGCAAATTCCCAACATGCCGCTCGACGACGTGCCGGACGGCGCCGATGCAAGCGGCAATGTCGAGCATCACATCGTCGGCAAAAAACGCGACTACGCGTTCAAGCCCAAGCAGCATTTCGAATTGGGCGAAGCGCTCGGCATGATGGACTTCGAACTCGCCGCCAAATTGTCCGGCGCGCGTTTTGTCGTTTTACAGAAAAGCCTGGCCCGTATGGAGCGCGCTCTCGGGCAATTCATGCTCGATGTGCATACCGGCAAGGAGCACGGATACACGGAAGTCAATCCGCCATTCTGGTGCGTGACGATGTAATGTTCGGAACCGCGCAATTGCCAAAGTTTGCAGATGACCAATTTTCAACAGTCGAACGCCGCTGCACCGGCGAACTTTAGGCCGATCAGATTCGCCGGCCAATTCGCCATTTCGGGGACGGCGCAAGAATTGATCAAGGCAATTTTTGCGGCACCAAGCTCCATCAGACGGAAGTTTCCGCTTGATGACATTCTGGCTCATCCCCACCGCCGAAGTCCCGCTGACAAATCTCGTCCGCGAGTCCATCGTCGAAGAAGCGCAATTGCCGATGCGGCTCACCGCCTGCACGCCGTGCTTTCGCGCGGAGGCGGGCGCTGCCGGCAAGGACACCCGCGGCATGATCCGCCAGCACCAGTTCACAAAGGTCGAACTGGTATCGATCACGACGCCGGAAAAATCCAAAGAAGAACACGAGCGCATGCTCGCCTGCGCGGAAGAAGTGCTCAAGAAACTCGATCTGCACTACCGCGTCGTCACGCTCTGCACCGGAGACATGGGCTTCGCCGCACAGAAAACCTACGACATCGAGGTCTGGCTGCCGGGCCAGAACATGTATCGTGAAATTTCCTCATGCTCGGTCTGCGGCGATTTTCAGGCCCGCCGCATGAATGCGCGCTACCGCGCCAAGGACGGCGTGCGGCACGTGCACACGCTCAACGGCTCGGGCGTCGCTGTTGGCCGCGCGCTGATCGCGGTGATAGAGACCTACCAGGACGACAAAGGTGCGATCGTGGTTCCGGAAGCGCTTAAGCCCTATATGGGCGGTGTAACGAAGATTGAGCGCAATTGAATGACGAACGCATCACAACTTTCGTTGTCATCGCCGGGCTTGTCCCGGCGATCTCGCTTAGGTAGGCAAGGCCTCGGCTCCATTATCGGGATGGCCGGGACAAGTTTACAGCCGGGCCGGCCATCGGCCGGACCCGGTTGCCCGGCCATGACAGAGTAAATTTATGCGTATCCTCATTACCAATGACGACGGCATTCATTCGCCGGGGCTTGAGGCCTGCGAGAAAATCGCACGCGCGCTGTCCGACGACGTGTGGATCGTGGCGCCGGAATCGGACCAGTCCGGCGTGTCGCATTCGCTGTCGCTGAATGATCCGCTGCGCATGCGCGAAGTCGGCGAGCGGCATTACGCGATCAAAGGGACGCCAACCGATTGCGTGATCATGGGCGTGCGGCATCTGATGAAAGACAAGCCGGATCTCGTGCTGTCCGGCGTCAATCGCGGCCGCAACTGCGCCGAGGATGTTACTTATTCGGGCACGGTCGCAGGCGCGATGGAAGGCGCGGTGCTCGGCATTCCGTCGTTTGCGCTCTCGCAGGCTTATGCATTCACGACCAAGCATCATCCTTATTGGGACACTGCGATCAAATTTGCGCCCGATCTCATCGAGCGCGTCCTCAAGGCCGGCATGCCGCGCGACGTGCTGGTGAACATCAATTTTCCGGATTGCCTGCCTGCTGAGGTCGCAGGCGTTGCGATCGCCGTGCAGGGAAAGCGCGATCAGGAGCTGCTTCGGATCGAGGCGCGTCACGACGGGCGCGGCAATCCTTACTACTGGATCGCATTTGGACGTGGCGGCATCGTTGGCGCGGCGCCGGGAAGCGATCTTGCGGCGTTGAACGAGAAACGTATTTCGGTGACGCCATTGCGGCTCGACCTCACCGACGAGCCTTTCATGACCAAGCTGGCAGGCGTTCTCGGCTAAGCCATCAATTCGGCGAGCGTGGTCTTGAGTTGCTCGGACTGAAATGGCTTCTGAAGCGCCGGGCGGCCGCGATAGGCCTCCGGCAGGCTGCGCTCGCCATAGCCGGTGACGAATACGAAGGGCAGGCCCCGTTTGGCCAGAATATCGGCGACCGGATAGATCTCCTGGCCGTCGAGATTGACGTCGAGAATGGCAGCGCTGAATTCGCCGTCTGTGGCAAATTGGCGGGCTTCGGAAATGGTGCCGACGGCGGCCGCCACGCCATAGCCGAGCTCGTCCAACATGTCCTCGAGCAGCATGCGGATGAGGTATTCGTCCTCGACTACGAGGACGCGTCGCGTTGCCGAGGCCGCTGTCATTGATGTCTCCCGCCCTACAACTCAGCGAGGGCACCAGAGTTCCATTTTAGCTCGACTCTGACCAAACATGCTAATAACGCGCGGAAAGGGGCCTAAACGTGTCTAAAACACCGCGCTATCAGCAGGATGACGTTCGAATGGAATTCCTGCTGACGTTGCGCCGGCGCGGCATTAGCGACCAGGCGGTGCTGCGGGCCATGGATGAAGTCCCGCGCGACCGTTTTGTCGAGGCGTCCTTTGCGGACAGCGCATTCGCCGACCAGGCTCTGCCCATTGCCTGCGGGCAGACCATCAGCCAGCCCTATGTCGTGGCCTATATGACCGAGCAGCTTGCGGTGCGGTCGCACCATCGCGTGCTCGAGGTGGGGACCGGCTCGGGATATCAGGCCGCTGTGTTGTCGCGGCTCGCGCGCGAAGTGGTCAGCGTCGAGCGCTATCGCACGCTCGCCGACACCGCACGAGAGCGATTGAAGTCGCTCGGCTACAACAATGTGGAGATCGTCGTCGGCGACGGCTTCGTCGGCGTGCCGGGCAGGGCGCCCTTTGATCGCATCATCGTCACTGCCGCAGCCGAAACCTTGCCGCAGACGCTGCTCGATCAGCTCGCCGACGACGGCACTATGATCCTGCCGCTCGGTTCGCATGAAGGCTCACAACATCTAATCAAGCTTACCAAGTCGCAAACGGGAACCCGGCGCGAAAATCTGATCGCGGTGCGTTTTGTCCCCATGTTACCGGGACAAGCTGAAGAACTGTGAGATTCCGACCACTTCGAATGCGTCCTGATGCGACGGATGCGCTGGTTTCCACGCGTTAATAATTAAAGCCTTGTTTACTCGCGGCTGCTTTATTTCAAACTCTACGTTTCATGCGTACGAGTGAGTAACCACATGCCGCGCCTCCAGGTGCAATCTCGCCCGCTTGCTTGGCCGCGCGTCGTCGTTCTCGCGCTGGTTGGTATCTCCGCCGCCGGTTGTGCGGACTCCGCGCGTTTCGACTCCAGCTCATACGATGCCGGTCGGCCAGCTCCGCCGCAGAATGTTGCCACGGCCGCTCCGGCGCCGGCGCCGCAGTCCTATGGCCGCGTCGAGGCGCAGCCGCTGCCCGCACCGAGCCAGCCGGCGACCGTTCCTGCCTCGCCGAACTACAGCTACAATTCGCAGAACAGCGGCGCGTATCGGCAAAACGCTTCGTATTCTGACGTCACCGGCTCGGTTGCGGCGCCGAAGACAGTGCCTGCGTCACACGGTCATTGGACCTGGGACGGTGGGTCACCCGTGACGGTCGGTTACGGTGAAACCGTCGACAGCATCGCGCACAAGCACCACGTGCCGGTGGCAGCGCTGATGCAGACCAACGGTCTTCGCGAAGCGGGGCAGATCAGGCCCGGCCAGCGTCTCGTCATTCCGCGTTACGTTTCGGGCGGCTCGCAAACAGCGGCCGCGCCTGCCGCGGCTCCGGCCCGCGTCGCGACCGGCGGCAATGTGCACGTCGTTCAGCACGGCGATACGCTCATGAGCATCTCGCGCCACAATGGCGTGACGCTTGCCGCACTGGCACATGCCAACCGGCTGCAGACGACCAGCAAGCTCAACATTGGTGATCGCATCACGATCCCCTCCGGCGGACATCAGGTCGCTGCTGCGCAGCCTGCGCCCGCGCGTCCGGCGCCTGCACTGCAACTGCGCCTGCGCCACAGGTTGCGCAGCCTCACACCGTCGCGGCGACCAAGGTCGCGAGCGCCGCTCCGGTGCAGACCGCGCGTGTTGCCAAGGAAGAACCGCGCACGACTGAAACCGTGGTCAAGACTGCCGAACCGAGCGGCGCCATGCCGTCATTCCGCTGGCCCGTGAAGGGCCGCGTGATCGCCGGCTTCGGCAGCAAGCCGAACGGCACGCAGAACGACGGCATTAATTTGGCTGTGCCGGAAGGCACGCCCATCAAGGCTGCCGATGATGGCGTCGTCGCTTATGCCGGCAACGAGCTCAAAGGCTACGGCAACCTGGTGCTGATCCGCCACTCCAACGGGTTCGTCTCGGCCTATGCGCATGCCAGCGAATTGATGGTGAAGCGTGGCGACACGATCAAGCGCGGGCAGGTGATTGCGCATGCGGGGCAGACCGGCAACGTAACGTCGCCACAGCTGCACTTCGAGATCCGCAAAGGCTCGACCCCCGTCGATCCGGCGCAATATCTCGGCGGCGCCTAGTTCTTCAGCGCGACGCCCAGACGTCCGGCCAGATCCTGCACAAATTGCCAGGCGACGCGGCCCGAGCGCGAGCCGCGCGTCGTCGACCATTCCAGCGCCTCACGATGCAACGCTTCACCGTGCGCCGGAATTTTGAAGTGGGCGATATATCCATCGACCATCGCGAGGTATTCGTCCTGGCTACAGCGATGAAATCCAAGCCAGAGCCCGAAGCGGTCCGATAGCGACACCTTTTCTTCCACGGTCTCGCCTGGATTGATGGCAGTCGAGCGTTCGTTCTCCATCATGTCGCGCGACATCAGATGACGACGGTTCGATGTGGCATAGAAGATAACATTGTCTGGCCGCCCCTCGATGCCCCCTTCAAGGACCGCTTTAAGCGATTTGTAGGTGGTGTCCTCGGCGTCAAACGACAGATCATCGCAGAACAAAATAAAGCGATGCGATGAACCGCGCGTGAGCGACATCAGCGCGGGCAGGCTGTCGATATCCTCGCGGTGGATTTCGATCAACTTGAGCGGGCCGGTCTTGCTGTTGCGTGCGAAGGCGGCATTGACGCCGGCATGCGCGGCTTTCACCAGCGACGACTTGCCCATGCCGCGGGCGCCCCAGAGCAGCGCGTTGTTGGCGGGCAGGCCCCTGGCGAAGCGCTCCGTGTTTTCCACCAACACGTCCCTGACGCGGTCGATGCCTTTGAGCAGCGACATCTCGACGCGGTTGACGCGCGTAACTGGAGCAAGCCGACCATCCGGGTGCCACACGAAGGCATCAGCGGCGCCAAGGTCGGGCAGGGCCGCGCGTTGCGGTGCCAGCCGCTCGAGCGCGGTGGCGATGCGCTCGAGTACGTCGCCTTGGCTGGCGGGACGCGCGCCCGATTTCGGTTTCGGCGTGGATCGGCGCGTCGATCGGGACTTTGATTTGGCCATCTGGGTCTTTCCGCAAATCGCGCTGCTCTTAGCGGGGCGGCGTTGCCCCCGCAAGCGGTCATGCGGGGAAATGGCTGAAAATGGCGGCTTTTGGGGGTATCGCAGCGTTGCAATTGGGTGGGCGGCCGCTATAGTCCGCGCGAAATTCAAGCGCCTTTGGGGCGCTCGGCAAACCACGCAAGGAAAGCTTCGATGTTCGTTACGCCTGCGTATGCGCAAGGGTCTCTGGGGTCTTTATTCGGCGGTGCAGGCGGCGACGGCGGTATGCTGATGTCGCTGCTCCCGTTCGCGCTCATTTTCGTCATCATGTATTTCCTGATCCTGCGCCCGCAGCAAAAGCGGGTGAAGCAGCACCAGGAAATGGTCAAGAACGTTCGGCGGGGCGACACGGTCATCACGAATGGCGGCCTTGTCGGCAAGGTCACCAAGGTGATCGACGACGACCAGATTGAAATCGAGATTGCGGACGATGTGCGCATCCGCCAGATGCGGCAGATGGTCAGCGACGTTCGCGCCAAAGGTGAACCTGTCAAGGAAGAGGCCGCGGCCAGCTAAGCGGCGGCAACCTCGGCCTTCGAGCCGCAAGTCGGGACGTCATGCTTTATTTCACGCGGTGGAAGGCGCTGGCGATTGTACTGACGGCACTCGTCGTTTGCCTGTTTGCGGTTCCAAATTTTTTGCCTGACAAAATGGTTCAAAGCTGGCCGAAGTGGGCGCAGCGTCATGTGGTGTTGGGCCTCGACCTTCAGGGCGGCTCCCACATTCTGCTCGAAGTCGACACCAATGCGGTCCGCAAGGAAAAGCTCGAGACGCTGCGTGATGACGTTCGTCGCGTCCTGCGCGATGCGCGTGTCGGCTACACAGGGCTGGTGGTGCGCGGCAACAGCGTAGAAGTGCGCATCCGCGAGGGCAGCAATTTCGATGAGGCTGTTGCGAAGCTGCGCGAATTGTCCCAGCCGCTCGGGGGGATTCTGAGCGGCACCGGCCAGAGGACCCTCGATATCACGACCGAGGCGGGGAGCCTGGTGCGGCTCGCTGTCACCGAGCCCGCGCTTGTTGACCGGGTGCGCCAGTCCGTCGAGCAGTCGATCCAGATCATCGAGCGACGCGTCAACGAACTTGGCACCGTGGAGCCTCTGATCCAGCGCCAGGGCACCGACCGCATATTGGTGCAGGTGCCGGGATTGCAGGACCCGACGCGGTTAAAGGAACTGCTCGGCAAGACCGCCAAGCTCGATTTCCGCATGGTCGATGTGTCAATGCCCGCGGAGCAGGCGGCGCAGGGACGCGTGCCGCCCGATGACGAAATTCTCTACAGCACCACCCAGCCCAAAACGCCGTACCTGGTGGAAAAACGCATTCTCGTCTCGGGCGGCGACCTGACCGATGCGCAGCCCGGCTTCGATCAGCGCACGAGCGAGCCGATTGTTTCGTTCCGCTTCAATACCTCCGGTGCGCGTAAGTTTGCGCAAGTTACACAGGAAAATGTAGGCAAGCCCTTTGCCATCGTGCTCGACAACCAGGTGATCTCGGCGCCGGTGATCCGCGAACCCATCCTTGGCGGTTCTGGGCAAATCTCCGGCAGTTTCACGGTCGAAAGCGCCAATGACCTCTCGATCCTGCTGCGCGCCGGTGCTTTGCCGGCGCCCCTGACCATCATCGAAGAGCGAACGGTTGGTCCGGGGCTCGGTCAGGACTCGATCGCCAAAGGCAAAGTGTCGTCTTACGTCGGTGCGGCGATGGTGATCGTGTTCATGTTGGCGACCTACGGGTTGTTCGGCCTGTTTGCGAATGTCGCGGTGGCAATCAACGTTGCGATGATCTTCGGTGTGTTGTCGTTGCTCAATGCGACGCTCACGCTTCCCGGCATTGCGGGCATCGTGCTTACCGTCGGTATTGCCGTCGACTCGAACGTGCTGATCTATGAGCGCATCCGGGAAGAGGTGCGGGGCGGCCGCACGCCAATCAACGCCATCGATGCGGGATTTTCACGCGCACTTGCTACAATTCTGGACTCCAACATCACCACGTTTATCGCCGCGGCAGTGCTGTTCTACATCGGCACCGGGCCGGTTCGGGGTTTCGCTGTTACGCTCGGCATCGGCATCATCACCACGGTCTTTACCGCCTTTACGTTGACCCGACTGATCGTGGCCTATTGGGTGCGCTGGCGGCGCCCGCAACGCGTGCCAATTTAGGAACCGCGCCTGTGCGCCTGCTTCGCATCGTTCCCGACGACACCAAATTCGACTTCATGCGCTTTCGGCGCATCAGTTTTCCTGTGTCCGCCCTGCTGTCGATCATCGCGATATCGCTTTATTTCTTTCATGGACTGAACTTCGGCATCGACTTCAAAGGCGGCACGCTCATCGAAGTCCAGTCGAAGGCACCGTCGGCGGATCTTGCCAAAATGCGCGCTGCGCTCGGGGAGTTGGGTCTCGGCGAGGTGCAATTGCAGCAATTCGGTGCGCCGAACGACGTGCTGATCCGGATCGCCGAACAGCCGGGCGGAGAGGTAGCTCAGCAACAGGCTGTCACCAAAGTTCGCGGCGCGCTCGGCACCGAGGTCGATTATCGGCGCGTTGAGGTGGTCGGGCCGCGCGTGTCGGGTGAACTTTTGTCCTACGGCGTCGTCGGACTGATGCTCGCGATTTTTGCGATTTTGATTTACCTCTGGTTTCGCTTTGAATGGCAATTTGCGTTGGGCGCCATGATCGCCAACGTGCACGACATCGTGCTGACGATCGGCTTCATGTCGGTGACCCAGATCGACTTCGACCTGACGAGTATCGCGGCGTTGCTGACCATCCTTGGTTATTCGCTCAACGACACCGTCGTGATCTACGATCGTATCCGTGAAATGCTGCGCCGATACCGTAAATTGCCGATGCCGGAATTGCTCAATGCATCGGTCAACCAGACGTTGTCGCGCTCCGTGATTACACACGTAACGGTGTCGCTGGCCTTGCTGGCGCTGCTGCTTTTCGGTGGCCAGGCCATTCACAGCTTCACGGCGACCATGATGTTCGGCGTGGTGCTGGTCGGAACCTATACGTCGGTCTTTATTGCCTCGCCGATCCTGATCTATCTCGGTGTCGGGACAGGTCGCGACGCACTGACCGCGCCGGATAAGAAGTAAATGACGCTCGGCGGGCGGGCGGACGCTCCGCACCTGCCGCGTCCCGCGATCATTGATGCCTATGGCGACGGCGGCTTTCGCTTCGGCGGTATGTCGCATCGGGGCTCGTTGCTGTGTTTCCCGGATGGAATTTGGGCATGGCCGGTCGGCAGTATCGCCGACCTGTCAGCCTCAACACTGCAAGCGGCTTTTGATCGCGCTGAGAGTCTCGATTTTTTCCTGATCGGCGCGGGCCTGGATCCGTGGGTGTTGCCGGAGCGGTTACGTGATCTATTCCACGAGGCGTCGCTCTCGGTCGACTGTATGCCGACCGGAGCGGCGGTGCGGACGTATAATATCTTGCTCGCGGAAAACCGCCGTGTCGGCACCGGACTTATCGCTGTCGCGTGAACTCTGCCGGACAGGTATTCATGCAGGGTTATTTCGAACACTGCGCTGCGGTCGTGCGGGAGGCCGATCGCGACCGCTATCTCGCCACGTTATTCGCGCCGGCAGGGCGGCGTGACGCGCTTTTCGCGCTGTATGCCTTTGGTGCCGAGGTTTCGCGCATCCGCGAATTGGCGCGCGAGCCGATGCCCGGCGAAATCCGGCTGCAGTGGTGGCGCGATGTCGTTGCAGGTGAACGTGCGAGCGAGGCCGCAGCTCACCCAGTGGCCAGCGCGTTATTAGATACGATTTCGCGTTTTGGGATCGCGCGGGAACGTCTTGTTCAATTGATCGAAGCGCACCGTTTCGATGTCTACGACGAGCCTATGGCGAGCCTTGCAGAGCTTCAGACCTTTTCGGTTGCGACGTTGGGCACGATCTATGAATCCGCAACACGCATTCTGGCCGGCCCGGAAGTGGCGACTACCAATGCCGCAAGTGAGGCCGGTCAGGCCGAAACGATTGCGGATATGATCGAGCGCCTGCCGCAACACGCGGCACGCCACCAGCTTTACGTGCCGCTGGAAATCCTCCGGCACTATGGTGCCAATCCGGCGGATTTGCACGCCATGCACGTGACGCCGGAATTGCGCGCAGCGCTTGCCGAATTGCGTCTGCGCGCACGCCGGCATCTTTCTCAAATCGCGGACGCCGGGATTCCCGAGATCGCGCGGCCGGCATATTTGCCATTGGCGCCGCTGCGGCAATGGCTGCTCGCGATGGAGACGGACGACTATGACCCGTTCCACCCGCCGGAGGTGCCGCGTTGGCGCCGGCAGTGGCGCATCTGGCGCGCGGCAAAGTCGCTGCGGCGGATCGGCGGTTAACGATTACTCGGCGGCGACCGCCGGTGGTTCGCCGGCCATCCAGAGTTCAAGATCAACGAGCGCCCGGCGCGACAATGCGCTTTTTCGCGCCTGCGCCTTTGCGGCGGCGCGGCTGAGCTTGCTCGGCGCATCGTATGATGGCGTTTCCCGCAATGGCGGAAACAGGCCGAAGTTTACGTTCATCGGTTGAAACGACGATGGCCCGGCATCAATGGTCTCGACATGGCCGCCGGTAATGTGGGCGAGCAAAGCGCCATGCGCCGTCGATGCCGGTGGCGGCACGATTTGTTGACCGCGGCGCTCGGCCGCTGCGAAGCGGCCCGCGAGCAAACCGATTGCGGCCGATTCAACATAGCCCTCGCATCCCGTGATCTGGCCGGCAAACCGCCAGCGGATGTTTGCCTTAAGACGCAAAGTTTCGTCGAGCAATTGTGGCGAGTTGAGAAAAGTGTTGCGGTGGAGGCCGCCGAGGCGCGCAAATTCCGCATTTTGCAATCCCGGGATTGTCCGGAAGATGCGAACTTGTTCGCCGTGTTTGAGCTTGGTCTGGAAGCCGACCATATTGAACAAGGTGCCAAGCTTATTGTCCTGCCGCAGTTGCACGACCGCGTAAGCTTTCGCGTCCGGCTGGTGCGGATTGGTCAGGCCAAAAGGTTTCATGGGGCCGTGGCGCAGCGTTTCAGCCCCGCGTTCGGCCATCACCTCGATCGGCAGGCAGCCGCTAAAATAAGGGGTGGATAATTCCCATTCGTGAAACGTGGTCTTGTCGCCGGCAAGGAGCGCCGCAACGAATGCTTCGTATTGTTCGCGGGAGAGCGGACAGTTGATGTAGTCGGCTCCCGTGCCGCCGGGGCCTGCTTTGTCGTAGCGCGATTGAAACCAGGCTTGCGTCAGATCGATGCTGTCCCGGTGGACGATGGGCGCAATCGCATCGAAGAATGCCAGCTGTTGCTCACCCGTCAACGCGGCAATCGTTGCGGCGAGGTTGGGTGATGTCAGCGGGCCGGTCGCGATGATGACGCTGTCCCATTCGGCCGGCGGCGGTGCAATTTCGCCGCGCTCGAGTTCGATCATGGGATGGGCAGCCAGCGCCGCGGAAACCGCCGCAGAAAATCCATCCCGGTCAACCGCGAGCGCGCCGCCGGCGGGGACCTGGTTTGCATCGGCGGTGTTCATGATGATCGATCCAAGCTGGCGCATTTCGGCATGGAGGAGGCCGACGGCGTTGTGCTCATGATCGTCCGAACGGAACGAATTCGAACAGACCAACTCGGCATAACCGTCGGTTTTGTGGACCGGGGTCGATCGCAACGGCCGCATTTCATGCAGCACGACCGGCACGCCGGCCTGCGCCAGCTGCCAGGCCGCCTCGGACCCGGCGAGGCCGCCCCCGACGACATGAACGGCTTGAAATTCAACCTTTGTCATTCGATGATCATTAGGCCGGCAGACGGCGCGCGGCAATGGTGGTAAAGGGTTCCATATGCTCAGGAAATTGAGGGTCTGCGTCGTCGCAGGCGGGCTTGTTTATGCAGCGTGCGGGGCCGTCGCCTCCGCGGCGACCAGTTCAAATGTCGTCGACGCGGCCTACGGGGCGTATTCGGTCACCCCGCCGACACCGAGCATGGTGTTCGTCTGCCATGGCTTCGGCTGCAAATACCGCGACGAGATCGATTTGACGGCGGGGGACCGCGCGAAACTGACGCAAATTCTTGCGGCAGGCCGCGCCTCGCCGGCGGCAGAGCGCAAAGCGGTGGCGGCAGCAGGCGCCTGGTTCGACAAGCGCGTCGGCCCGGTGGCCGGCACGCAAAATCATGTGGCGCGCGCCGGCGCCAAATACATGTACGACGTCCATCAATTCGATTGCATCGACACCAGCCGCAACACCACGACCCTTCTGTTGGTGCTCGACCAGCTCAAGCTGTTGCGGCACCACGACGTGGATGCGCCCGAGGCACGGGGGTATTTTATCGACGGACGGCCTCCGCACGCGACCGCGGTATTGGTCGAAAAGACGACCGGCACAAAGTGGTCGGTCGACTCCTGGACGGTGGGTTACGGCCAGCCCCTTGAGGTCATGCCTCTGGATCGCTGGAAAACGGTCGAATAGTCATTGTGCGATGGCACAAAACGAAACGCCCGCGGCGTGGCCGCGGGCGCTTTCCGTTCGAAATGCGACGGATCGAATTAGTGCTCGTGCGCGGCGTTCCAGGCAACGCGCGGAATGTCAGAGCGGCTGATGCCGATATCGGCAAGCTCACGGTCGCCAAGACGCGACAGTTCGTTCAGGCTCTGGTTGTAGCGCTTCCACTCCTGGATGAAGCGGGCGAGTGCGGCGATCATAGTGTCCTTCTTTCTTTCGTAGTCCGGCGGCGCCGGTCGCTTGTTTCGAGTGGGAAAATAGGCATTTCCGCGCGTTTGAAAAGCAATAATGTTGCGCTGCAGCTAGGTGAAAAACGCATAGCTTAAATAACTGAAAATTAAACAAAAAAGAGAAAATCGGGCCATTTTTCGCTCCATCTTGCCATACCCAATTGCGGCGGCGCACAAGTCCGGCGTTCTCCGATGAAACGGTGGAAGTTCGTGTAGGTTAGTCCCCGGCATCAGGAGACCAAGACCCATGAATTCGCATATCTGGCGCACCCTTATTGTCGTCGGGCTACTGGCCCGCGGGCTGACGCCGGCATCGGCTCTCGAACTCAAGGTGCTGACCGCCGGGGCCTTCAAACAGGTCGTCGTGGCGCTGGTGCCGGCTTACGAAAAGCAGACCGGCAACAAGGTCATCGTCGACAACGATACCGCCGGCGCTCTCAAGGCGCGGATCGAGGGTGGGGAGGCGTTCGACGTGGCCATTATCACGCCGGGTGTGCTCAAGGAGCTGACTGCGAGCGGCAAGATCGCCGCCGGTAGCAGCGCTAACGTTGCAAGCGTCGGTGTGGGCGTCGTGGTCAAGGAAGGCGCGGCCGAAACCGGACATCAGTACCGTGGACGCCTTCAAGGCGCGCGCTGCTCGCGGCTAAATCCGTGGCCTATATCGACCCCGCGAGCGGTGGATCGAGCGGCATCTACATCGATAAGCTGCTTGAGCGGCTCGGCATTGCGGATCAGGTCCGGCCGAAAGCCAAGCTCAAGAAAGGCGGTCATGTTGCCGATCTCATTGTCAGCGGCGAAGCCGAACTTGGCCTGCACCAGATCAGCGAAATCGTGCCGGTGAAGGGCGCTACGCTGGTAGGTCCGCTGCCCAAGGAGATCCAGAACACCACGACCTATGCGGCCGGGCTGAGCGCATCCACGCAGAACAAGGCCGCCGCTCAGGCGCTTATGCAGGTGTTCGCTGGTGCCGAGGCCGCCGCGGTGCTCAAATCCAGGGGCATGGAGCCGGCGAACTAGGGACGGCACTCTTTGGAACGACTGGCAGAGACGCGCGCACTCGACCGCCGCGTCGTTATCACTGCGCTGGGCATTGCCCAGATCCTGGCGTGGGGCACGTCGTTCTATTTTCCCGCGGTGTTTGCTGAGCCTATTGTTTCTGAGACCGGTTGGTCGCTCGGCTGGGTTGTCGGCGGCACGTCGATCGGCTTGCTCACCGCAGGCCTGATTTCACCGCAGGTTGGCCGCGTCATCGATGCGCGCGGCGGGCGTCCGGTTCTGCTGGCGAGCTCTACGTTCTACGCCTTAGGGCTTGCGGGTGTTGGCCTCGCGCCGGCGCTGCCTGTCTATCTCTTCGCGTGGGTCCTGATCGGCATCGGCATGGGCACCGGCCTTTACGATGCGGTCTTCGCAGCGCTCGGTCGTATGTACGGCAGCGAAGCGCGCGGCCCGATCACCAATCTCACGCTGTTCGGCGGCTTTGCCAGCACCATTTGTTGGCCGCTGAGTGCCTTCATGATCGAGCATGCAGGATGGCGCAGCGCGTGCTTCATCTATGCAGCACTGCATCTGTTCGTGGCGCTGCCGTTGCAGATGGCGGTCGTGCGGGGCACGCCCACGCGCGCAAACTCAAAAAGTGCGGACGCGGGTATGATCGATTCTACCGGTACTCCAGCGTCCATCGACAACGAAACGCTCATCTTCGTTCTGCTTGCCGTGGTGCTGTCGATCGCGGCCGGAATCGGCTCGATCGTCGTAGTGCATTTGCTGATTTTTCTGCAGGCGAGGGGGCTGGACTTTGCTTCGTCAGTCGCTCTCGGCGCGCTGTTCGGCCCGGCGCAAGTCGGTGCGCGTGTGGTGGAGCGCCTGTTCGGCAGCCGCTATCACCCGATCTGGACTATGATTGCGTCGTGCACGCTGATGGCCGCCGGACTGATGCTGTTGTTCGGCGCCGTGCCGGCCCTGCTCGTCGTGATCCTGCTCTACGGCGCAGGCTACGGAATCTCGTGGATCGGTCGCGGCACGCTTCCGCTGGCTTTGTTTGGGCCTGTGCGCTTTCCGCGCCTGATGGGCAAGCTCGCGTTTCCGAGCTTGATCGTACAGGCGGGCGCGCCATCGGTTGGCGCGCTGCTGATCGAAGCTAACGGCTCTGATTGGACGATTGGTGTGCTGACGCTGTTTGCGCTGGGCAATGTAGTGCTGATCGGCGTGTTGTGGTGGCTGTGCCGCCGACCGGCTATTGACGGGTGATCATAGCGGATTCAGAGGATGCGGAGTCCTGATCGCTTTGCACCACATTGAGTGAAAATGCCGTTCCGATGAGAGTCAATGCGAAGATGCTGATGGCAAGGCGAATGAGGAGCATGGCACGTATGGTTTCCAGAGAATGACGGCGCCGACGACGAATTGAAGCACCGGGTACGGGACGCAATCTCTTTCAAGATCATCGGACCCAGCCGCCATTCCTCTAACTCGTGGGATGGCGAAACGTTGCCCGCGGCAACGCTTTATTTTAATGACCTGGGGTTCGGCAAGACGGGGAAATACTGATGTGCAAAGGCGGCTCGAACAGCGCGCGCGCCCAAATGCGTTAATGGAGCTTGGCAAGACCGGCAAGGAACGGCAGAATTTCAAACACGGGGGACCTATGAACTGGAAACTGGGGTTTTTCAGGCTTTGGATCGTTGCATCGGCGTGCTGGGCGGCTGTCGTGGGTTGGCTTTTCTATATCGCCGTCGTCGCGCCGCGCTCGCTGGCGGCCATCCAGGACGCATGCGTTGAAGCGCGCAGAGCCGAGCCGGCACTCGGCAGTCCCTTTGATTGCTTTGCGAAGGGAATGAACTTTGATTACGTGCTTCCGCTCGGTCCGATCGTCGCCAAATATCTCGCCCTTGCCGTCGGACCGATGCTTGCCGCATTTCTATTCTGGTTTGTCGGCGCCTGGGTCGCTGCTGGTTTCTTCTATCGCCGTCGTCCAAAACGCTAGTCACAAGCCCGCGCGATCACAAAATACCCTCGATGCCAGCGTGAATGAGTGACCTTTTAGGCCTCGCTATTCAGGTGCAAGGGGCGCACTGTTACCGTTATGGACCATCCACCGAGTTCGAAGGCTCCTCCCGCAGCGCCCTGGTCAGAAATTGAAAAGTTGAAGGACTGCCTCGGAAAAGTTCGCTGAGAATATTTTGGGAAAGAGAGCCTTGTGATGGTTGTGCGCACGAAACGCGTAACGCTGACGTTTCAGCACCCATTTTCACTCAAAGGCGTCGAGCGGCGGCTTGCAGCCGGCGATTATGAAGTGGTAACGGATGAAGAGCTGATCGAGGAACTGTCGTTCCCGGTTTATCGCCGTGTCGCCACGCTGATCTTCCTGCCCGCCGACGCGGGCCAGCCGTCTTCGATAGAAATGGTCAACATCGATCCTATCGATCTTGCCGCGGCTCACCAGCGGGATCAGGCGGCATGAGCGGTGGAGACACGAGGCTTCCGCTGCGCCTAAACTGATCGACTTATCGTTTCAGGCAAATACGCTGACCGAAAGGGTAAGATCGCTTTCAGGAGCGACCCGCTCATATTTTTCGACCGTACTCTTGATGCGGTAGCACGGATCTTCAGGATCGCGGTCAGAAGCGGGAATGAGATGACGAATTTCGTACGGGCCCTGGGCCATTGATCGAAGGACGTGAGGCGCTAGTTCGACGATCTGGCCGATTTTGAGCTTATGTGCCATCAGGTAGTCCTTTCGTTACTTTTGTTTGGAAACACACCAGGCAGAACTCGCGTCGTCTTTTTGCTTGTGCAGAAAACGAGCAATTTGCGCTCTCAGTTCGGATGACTTCAACACATCTCCGACCGAACCCGCGGTATCGAAGAGCTCTCGCTGGAGCTTCGTCGGGATTGTGTTCCACTGCATGATAACGGCCGCGCCGAGACAACGAAGAACGCGCTCTTCGGCTTCAGCGTCGGGAACGTGCGTTACGGGCGTGCCAGTGCCGCCATCGGCAGGCGGGGTGCTCTGCGAGTGGATGATCTTGTCGAAATTCGTCGCCAGCCAATCCTCGTTTTCCGCCAGAGCGGCGAAACTATCCTTTGCCCGTTCGAGTCTGCGAATTTCACTCGGAACGTCGGTATGCTTGAGCAATTCGGCGAATTCTGCGGCTTTCAGGCGAAATTGTTTTGCCGTGAACATGCGATGCTCCCTGCGCGACTAGCGCCGAGCGCATTACCGCTCAACGGTATCGGTGATTCTGCCTTTTGGGTGTTGCTGATCGTATATGGGGGCGATCAGGCCGAATTGCGACCGCTATCACGCGCTTTCAGGATTTGGACGGTTAATCGGCCCAGTATCGCCCGCAATGGCAGCAAAGGTTTATTTCAATCAGACGAGGCTTCGCCCCTGTGCTTATGACAATTCGTCGCCACATAAAGGCGTTGTTTGAATGATACCCATTCTGGCGATGTTACTGCCTTAATTGACATGCTGGACAGCAAAACATGACGATTAATTTTCCGAACCGTAGCCGGAGTTACGATGCAACGCGGCGAGCGGTCCGCTTCTGGGGCTATGACCGCTCCATGGAGAGTTCGTTCTTTATCATGGCGGATACGTTGAAGCAGATGCAGCCGAACCTTCGGTCCGATTCAATCGATATCCTGCAAGCCTTCGACGCCAACCGTGAGCGTATCTACACGATCGCGGCGAAGGTGTACGCGCGAGGACGAAGGGGCACGTACGATCTCAACGTGGATGATATTTGAATTTAATTATGCGCCGCCCGGGTTGGCAATCGCTAGGCGCTGGCAACACAAACAAAAAGGAATAGTCGATGAGCGAAGACGCAAAGAAGCCGAAAAACCTGCCCGCGAATGCAATGCCATCCGACGGCTTTGTCCTGACGGTCGATGGCAAATCGAAGACGCGATACGAGACGGAGGCGGAAGCCATCGCCGCAGGCGCAGCACTCAAACAAAAGTTTCCCGTTGTCAGGATTACGGTCTTTGAACCGATCGCGCGCGTGTCCACGCCGGTTGAATTACCAGAGACGGAAGCGATCAAATAGGCATCACGCCTGCTTTTTCATCCGCCACAATTGGAAACCATCACTTGTAATCGACGCTTCAATCCGGTCGCGGTTTAAATTGTGGGGCGGCACTGAATCTGGCCGGATGACGCCGACCGCGTGCCAGGGCCGGAATTGCGCCGGCAGCTTGTCGCCGTCCTGATCGTCCGAAAATGCACGCAAGTTCGGGCTTGTGTCCGACTTGAATATGAAGATGCGCATAGGTGCCTTTCTGCGGACATCGCCCGCGGTTGTAAAAAAGCCCGGCGCTGGGCCGGGCCTCCATTCGTAACCGGCCGCGCAGCCTATTTTTGCTGCTGCTGGCCCGGCTTGTCGGTATTCGGCTTCGGATCGCCCTGGGTCTGCTGCTGCGGAGTGGGAGCAGGCGATGCCGGCTTCTGAGTTTCGTTGGATGATATCGAATTCGTCATAGTATGTATCCTTTCAAAATGACCTAAATACGAATTAGGTACTCCTTGTAGCTGTGTACGCGGGCGGCAATAACAAGACGCTTAATCGGAGACCGAGCGATATATTCCGCGCTGTTGCCTTATTTCAGCGCGAGCGTTTCAGATTGAACCAGGCCCCGCTTTGTCGTCGATCCCGAGGCACTTTTGGGCCTCGGCAGGCATTTGCGGAACGCGCAACTGACGGCCCATGAACGTTACCCATGGTTTCTCGGAGATTGGCTGGAGATGCGCGAAATTCCAGAACTGCCGCTCGCTCATCTCAATTTCGGTCACTTCGTTCTCCAGCACCCAATTGCGAAGCGTCGTCAACCTGGCTTGATCGTCGCTGAACATTTTTTCCGGCAATACTTTTTTCATGGTCGCGGCTCCTGGTTTGTTCGCGTGAATAGGCCCTCAAATCCTGCGTCCCGCCATTCAATGCTCCCTGGGGCGTTGAAAGCGCGGCAGGCCGTTTTTTTGAGAACGATCGTCTTCAGGGCTTTAACCGCTTCGGCTTAACAAGGTCTGACACGACCAAATCTTGGAACCCGCGCTGCGCGTGGGAATGCTCCGTAACGCTCTTTTGGTCGCTATTTGGCCACTCAAATATTCTCGATGCCCGACGTCGCTGACCGGGTTCAAACTCTGGAGGCGGACTCGCCGTTCTCTCTGGTCAGTACATCAACGGCTCTGCGGATGAGTGGGGTAATTAGGAGGACAAACGGAATCATGACGGCCCAGGCGTAGATCCAGGACTTAAACCAATGGCCGATGAATGTTCCGGTATACATAAATGGACCACTCGCGATTCCAGCCGCAACTGCGCAAGTAAATCCGGATTGAATGATTCCGAACAGGAAATGACCGTAGCGTTTTGGGATCTTCGGCATTCATCCTCCTCGAATTTTAATCGATGGCAAATCCGACCAGTTGTCACATCAATATTTTGAGGGCGGCGTCGACCGCACACCGCAGGAAGTCAGCTGTTTCTGCTTCCTGAGTCTTTGACGCGACAATCTTATGCGCAGGCGCAACGGCGGCCATGAATTCGTGAGTATGCCAGTGACCAAACATCGGTAGGGTTGGCAGCGTTGAGGGATCAGGTTTTGGATACACTGATACGTAAAAATAGGGCTCATCGTAGTATTCGTCGCCAGGCGAAAGCCCAACGCCGACATAACCAGTTGCATCGGCGGCGCGCTTCGGAAGAGTTGTCAAAATGGCCAGATCAAAATGATGCGGCCAGCAGCAGACGGGCGAAGCCACCAGCTTGCGTCCAGACAGTTGCTTCCGAATTTTGTCCAGCAAGAGTTCCGCATTGGAAAACCACGCTGCAAGTTCGGCCAGAGCGCCAGCCGAAGTCACCGCGTCATAAGGGGCGCCGTTAGCAACGGCATGGGCAGGAATTTGATAGGGCGAGGGCGTGTCGAGGCCGCCTGCATCGATACCAATCTTGCCCAGCTGGTCACCAAGCCAGTGGCGCACTTCCGCGTCAGTACGGCCGCTGAGAAAAATGGATTGTGCGCCTGCTGGCCCTTTGCCGTTGCTCAACGCAAGCGTGAGATTGCTGATCTGGAGACTCAACCGCATGCCATTTTGCAATGGTTGCGTCTTAAATCCCTCGATAGCGCCATCCCAAATCAGACTCGTATGGCCGTCGTCAGGCTGAGGCGGAATATAGGCGCGTGCCGCCCGCGCGAGCCACTGGATCGCATGGTGCGCCTGCAAGCGGGCCCCGCTCAGGCGCGCTTTATCGATATCGCGAAGGGACCGCCAGTGCGATTGGGCAGCAATTGTTTCGCTCATATCGCCTCACAATTGTGGAATGACCGATAAAGGCATGTCAGCAGGGGGTGCCCGCGGCTCCATAAGGCCTGACACTAACACGTGGATTCCGTGCTACACACACTGCGATATACAGGAAGGGGCACCGAAAATGGTTTTGAGTAATTGGGCATTTGCCGCGACGTTTGCGGCCGCGGTGGTTGGTTGTCTCGTGGTTCTCGTGATCGTGTGGGTCCGGCGTCCGAAGCCGGACGGCTAATGTATTCGCGGCCTCAGGAAAAATGCAGATAGTCAATTGTGATCAGGCGCGCGACCAAAAGCGAAAAACCCCCGCCTTGGCAGGCGAGGGTTGAAATTGGGAGAGAATTTGAAAACTGGTTCTTACCTGACTCTTTGACGATCAGTCGCAAACGCGAACGCGGCGGGTGTGGATGCGGCCGTATCCGTCTTCGAACTGTTGCCGCTCGGTGTGGCATGCACCGTAAACGGGTTGATAGCCGGACTCATAGTAGCCGGGGCCGCCGTAATAACCGCGGTTGGCCTGCGAACCGACGATCGCGCCAACCGCCAGGCCGCCGACAACGCCAGCGGCAACCGCGCCGCCATTGCCGCCCGCGTATGCAGGCTGTGACGATACCGTAACCGCCAACGTCAAGGCAGCAACGGCCGCCAGAGTAGTGAGTTTCAAAAGCTTGGATTGCATGGGTCGCTCCAAAGGTTGGGATTCCAACCGCCTGGGGCTGGACGCGACACCAAGCTCCCGCCCGGGCAATTCGTTCCATCTGTGCGAGCTATCTTCGCACGGGCCGGCTCATTGCCTCGCCGCGTGCGAGTCTCCTATTGGCACAAGTGGGCGCCCGTCTACGGCGGCTGTTACGAATAAACGGCGGCCACCTTGATCTGTCCCTCGTTGCGCAAGACCTGAAGCGATACGTCAGCGCCATGCCGGCGTAGCCTTACGTCTACGGTCGATTGGCCCAGACGCAGATTGCACAAGGTCACCTCATCGAGAAATAACGGTAGCTGCGGCTTGTGCAACAGGATTTCGTGGCGGTCCGGATTGAATTCGAGACCGAGCGAAGCCTGAAGCAGCAGGAGTGGTGTGCCCGCGGCCCAGGCCTGCGGCGAACAGGCGACCGGATAAAGTGTCGGCCCGCGTTCACGTCCGCGCTGGAAACCGCAATACAGTTCAGGCAGACGCCGCAAATCCATATAACTTGCCGCATCGAACAAGCCCTTGAACACACGATCCACCGCGCTCTTGTGCCCATACCGCGCGAATCCGGCGGCGATCAGTGAGTTGTCGTGCGGCCAGACCGAGCCATTGTGATACGACATCGGGTTGTAACGGCGTTCTTCGCGGGCCACTGTCCGGATTCCCCATCCTGAAAAAAACGACGGCCGCATCAGGTCACGCACCACCGCCTCTGCGTGCGCCGGCGCGGCGATCCCGCTGAATAGTATATGTCCGGCGTTCGACGTTCGCACCCGGCACGGACGCTTCTCTCCATCCAGGGCGAGTGCGTAGGTACCAATGTCCTCGCACCAGAATGCAGACTCAAATCGTTCGGCAAGTCTCCTGGCTTGAGCCTCAAGGGCATCGCCGCGCACGTGGTTGCCGAGCCGGCGCGCGCCGCGCGCAGCCAGAAGCTTCGCCGCGTAGACGTAGCCCTGCACTTCGCAGAGCGCGATCGGGCCCCGGGCGAGCGTACCGTCGGCATGGAAGATCGCGTCGTGCGAGTCCTTCCAGCCTTGGTTGACAAGGCCCTTTTCGTCGGCGCGTTGGTACTCGACGAAGCCGTCGCGATCGGGATCACCCGGCCCGTCGATCCAGCCAAGCGCGGCTTCGATGTTGGGCCATAGTTCGCGCAACGTTTCTGTGTCGCCGGTGTGCTCGGTGTAGAGTCCGGCCAGCATCACGAACAGCGGTGTTGCATCTACGCTTCCGTAATAGAGGCCAAATGGAATCTCGCCGAGCGCCGCCATTTCGCCGCCGCGCATTTCATGCGGGACTTTTCCCGGCTCGGCGTCGACAAGCGGATCGAATGTGGTGGCCTGAAAGGCGGCAAGCCGCCGCAGAACGCCCTTGGCGATCCGGGAATTGCACCACAACATTTGCAGGGCGGTAATGATGCCGTCGCGGCCGAATGTGGTCGAGTACCAGGGAATGCCGGCATAAGGGTAGGGGCCTTGCGGCGTGTCGGTCGTCAGCATCGCAAGGTCGGCCATCGACCGGCAGATCATCTCGTTGAAGATGTGATTCGAGCTGGTGATGGTGGCCATGCCGCGGCTCGCGGCCTGGCGTTGCTGGAACGCCGCACGCAGTCCTTTTCGAAACGGAACGGCAATGCGCTCCACAGCCTCGGGTTCGCAATTGACGGTGACAAATATCGAGCGCGCCTCGTTGGGCTGCAGAACGAAGGCGTAGCCTGCGAGGCGCTGAGACAGATGATCCGGAGTTGGTTCGAACTGAATTGCCGTGCGCCGCCGTTTGCTATCCAGGCCCTGATAGTTCAGCGCGACCCTGGCTTTGCCGACGTCCGCGCTCGCGATGCCGCGGCGCTTGCGGTGCATCCCGCGCACCTCGAACAAATCGGCAAAATCGCTCGCGAAGGCGAAGGAGAGCTCGACATTGAAGGGATGGTCACCGTGGTTTTGCAGTCGCAGACGCTGATACACCGTGCCGTTCAGGAGAAAAATCGTGCGCACGACGTGCAGCATATCCTTCGGCTGCACCAGCTTCTGATTCAGATAGATGTCGGGATTGGTCAGGTCGACAGTGAGGAAGGAATTGTCGTCGCGCACGGCAGAACCCAGCAGCAAAGGTTGTTTGCCGTTCAGCAGCATTTCCAGGTGAGAGAGATAGCGTGTGTCGCAAAAGAAAATGCCGTCCGGTCCGCCCGGCGCAGCCCCGATATCCGCGTGGCTGTCGAACACGGCAAAGCAATCGCCCTGCTTGAGCGTGCGTCGGGGCCGTGTGGAGGACCCTGTCCCCGGAATGTAAAAGGGAATTTCGGGGACTTCCTCGATCGGCCTTGCGATCGAGCCGTGGCTAAGCAACGAGAGGCCTCAAAATCTCCAGATCCCTGCTAGCCGGCGCAAGCTCGATGTCCTGCGGCTCACGCGCTGGGGACGGCACCAGCAGCGACCGGTATATACCAACATAGTCTTTCGCCATTCGTGTGGCGGAAAAACGTTGGTCGAAACGGTGACGCACCTTTTGTCGATCGAGCGCAATGACACCCGGGAGGGCGGCGATCGCCTCGTCCATGGTTTCGACGATAGCGCCGGTAATACCGTCCTCGATGATCTCGGGAACGGAGCCGCAGCGAAAGGCCAGCACCGGTGTACCGCAGGCCATTGCCTCGATCATGGAGAGCCCGAACGGCTCCGGCCAGTCGATTGGAAACAGCAACGCCCGCGCGTCACCCAGGAATTGTGACTTCTGGTGGTCGTTGATCTCGCCGATAAATTCAACGCCCCCGTCATTGAGCAGTGGTTCGATCTCATTCTTGAAATAGCCCGCATCGGCGCGGTCGACTTTTGCCGCAATCTTGAGCGGAATCCCCGCCGCGCGCGCGATGGCGATGGCGCGGTCGGGACGTTTCTCCGGAGAGATGCGGCCGAGAAAGGCGAGATAGCCGCCGCGCGCTTCCGGTGTGCCGCGGTGCAGGTGCGCCGGGATGCCGTGGTGGACGGTTCCCGCGAAGTTTGCGTTCGGGATCGGGCGCCGCTGGGCGTTCGAGATCGAAACCAGCGGCATGTCGCTGAAGCCCAGATAGAGTGGCAGCAGATCAGTCAGATCCTGACGGCCGTGCAGCGTGGTGATGGTACGGCCCGAGATCGGCCGAAAAAGCGGGAAATGGAATTGATCGATATGGAAATGCAGGATGTCGAA
This sequence comes from uncultured Alphaproteobacteria bacterium, assembly GCA_963819915.1. Lineage (GTDB taxonomy): Bacteria > Pseudomonadota > Alphaproteobacteria > Rhizobiales > Xanthobacteraceae > Pseudolabrys. The sequence goes on along the minus strand of CAWFXX010000001.1, from coordinate 523,034 downwards.
GTCACCGGCCTGTTGCCGCACGCGATCGAGCATCAGCATATAGTAGGGGATCGTATCGCGGACGCTCGCGTCGAGCCGGAGCGCCTGGGGCACGCAGGGGACGAGGTTGGCGGCCGTGATCGAATCGCCGCTCGCGAACAATGTGACCTCATGGCCGAGGTTCACCAGTTCTTCAGTGAGGTAGGACACGATCCGCTCGGTGCCGCCGTACAGCCGTGGAGGGACGCTTTCCATCAAGGGGGCAATCTGCGCGATTTTCAATTTTGTACCTTCCAGAATGACTGATGATAAAGATCGTCGAGAGTCCTAAGTTCCCAGGAGTTTGATCCGGGCGACGCTTGGCGCATGGCACGTGCGTCCGACTCGCTATTGCTGATCGGCGCGCGATGCTCTTCGATTTGCGGATTGTCGTGCCGCTCGGAGGCTTTAGGCGCGCCTCCTTCGTTATCCCATCGGGCGAGTGCGCGAGCCTGAAAGTTCAATTCGGTGGGAGCCGATGTGCTCCCGAGCTTTCTCACGAGATTGGGTGGATTGAACATGTTGAACATACAGAGCCTGTGCTTCGAGGGCCCTGGATTGCGCAAATCAGGGACTGCACATGTGGCTATTGCAAAGGTAAATAGCGAGGGCAGGGCACGCTTTATCGTGATGACGAGACGCTCGACTATTCACGAATAAAGGCGCACCGTTCCTGGCAATCGACGCTCGATGGAAGCGTCCACGGCGCGTTCGCGCCATCTTTAGGAAAATCAGCGCTGCCTGGCCCCTGCTCGAAAGCGGGGCGGAAGGTTCACATGCTTACTTCGCTCCCGTCGAAGTCCACGCCGTTCGTCGATGTCCAGGCCGGACTTACGCTCGCGCAGGCCATCGTCGATACCGTGCGCGACCCACTCGTGGTCCTCGACCAGAATCTGCGTGTCATTGCCGCCAGCCGGTCCTTCCTTCAGACATTTGGGCTCGTAAGTGGCGATGTCCAGGGGCGTCTGATTTACGAGATTGACGGCGGCCAATGGAACATCCCGGAGCTTCGCGACCTTCTTGAAACGATTACCAGGAACAGGTCAGCTGTTGAGGGCTATGAAGTCGATCGTGAGTTTCCGGTGATTGGGCGGCGCACCATGCTTCTGAATGCGCGTGAGGTCTTCTACGAGAACGGACCCCACTCCACCGTGCTTCTGGCATTCGAGGATGTTACCGACCGGCGCGCCATCGAGCGGCAGGTGGCGGAGCTCCTGCGGGAAAAGGACATGTTGCTGGATGAAATGCAGCACCGCGTCGCCAATAGCTCTGCAAATCATCGCCAGCATCCTGCTCATCAAGGCGCGCACGGTCCAATCGGAAGAGGCGCGATTGCAACTGGAGGACGCGCATCAGCGTGTTCTGTCCGTCAGTGCTGTCCAAAAGCACCTGCAACTGTCCGGTCGCAACGAGCCGATCGAAATTGCCAATTATCTGTCGAAACTCTGCGAAACACTGGCGCAATCGATGATCGGCGACAGCCGGCCGATTTCGCTGACGGTCGAGTCCGATGCCGGCAGCATCGTGTCACGCGAGGCGGTTAGCATCGGGCTGATTGTGACCGAGCTGGTAATGAACGCGCTAAAGCACGCATTCCCGGATTCCAAGCCGGATGCGGCGATCGTGGTTTCGTACAAGGTAGCTGAAAAGGACTGGAAGCTGACGATTTCGGATAACGGTATTGGTAAGCCGGATGTGAAGGCAAGCCAAAGCAAGGCCGGGCTCGGCACCAGTCTGATCCAGGCCCTGGCCAGGCAGCTTGACGCGACAGTCGACATAACAAGCGATAGTCTCGGCACAGCCGTGTCCATGACGCACGCCACATTCAAACCCATTCCACCACAGGCGATGAAGAAGAAGGTGGCTTTCGTCCCGCCCGAAGAGGTCTCGGAACGAGCCCAGTGATTTCGTGTGCGTTGTCGCTGTTTCGATCACGAATTGTATCCGCGCGCAAAATTGTATTGCGCCGTAGCATTGCGATAACCATGTACCGATTTATACGATCGCATTGGCGTTTTGGCGTCCGAAAAGTTTCGCGTTCCTGCGGTCTAGGATGATCCGATCAGCGCCCAGGGTGTCGCTTCCGGAACTCCACAATGGAACACGCCCCAAAGGATGATTGCCATGAGTGAATCCGCCAATAAAACCACGTCATCAAAGTCCACCGGCGTTCCCGGTCAAAATGCTGCGCAGGCATTCCGTGCGACGGCTGAAAATGGCGCCGCGCAAGCCAGACAAGGTTTCGAGAAGATGCAGGCCGCCACAGCGGACGCTGCGGCCTCTATGAAGAGCAGCTATTCGACGGCCATTCAGGGTGCACAGGATTACCAGGCCAAATTCCTCGAATTTGCGAGCAGCAATACCCAGGCGGCGTTGGACTTTGCGCAAAAATTGACGAGCGTGAAATCTCCTTCGGAGTTTTTCGAATTGTCGACCAATCATTCGCGCGGGCAGTTCGAGACGCTGACCGAGCAAGCCAAAGAACTCGCAACGCTGGCCCAAAAGGTCACGCTGGCGACCGTGGAGCCCCTCAAGGCGGGCGCCACCAAGACCTTTAGCCAGCTCTCGTAAGCTGATCTGCTTCAACATCAGCGGTTTTCGGAAGCCCGAGCATCACTCGGGCTTCTTTTTTATTAGTGACGGCAGTCGCAGAGGAAGAGGTGGATCGGCTTGCGCGCGTGCGCGCTGCCACAACTAGCGAAGGGCGATGATGCGTACTTGCTGCTCTTCGTTGGCGGGCTTTCTGAAATCGAACTGGCAGCGCTGCTCAAAATCAGGCCAACCGTGTTTTGAGCATGCCGCACCCTTCACGGCGAGCGGCAGGCGGTCTCCCTTGGTGGAAGCTTGTGGCAATGCGCGCGCATCCACGGGCGCGTTTGCTTGCGGCGCGAGTGTCGTGAGGAAAACTACAACGCCTGCAATCGCGGCCGCGACCGCGATCTTGATGATCGGTCTGAAGCTTTTGTTCATCGGGGTGTCCCCTCTGCGCATGGACCGGCAACGCACGGATGGGTTGAAGGTTCAAATAGTCGATAAGTAAAACGAAGCACCAAACAATTAAGAACCAACTCCGCGATAAGTATTTATCGACGTAATTATTTGTCTAAGGACGGGAACAATTACCGAATACAGGCGTTGGTGGCTTGGATATAAGAAATACCTCATAAATCGCCGCTTTCCCGTGCGAAATCCGTGATTTTTACTAACGGCAATTGAGGCAACCAAGGAGATATTTCATGCATTCAGTGCTCAAGAGCGGACTGTTCGTATTGATGCTGACGGCGATGCCGATCGTGGCGCAGGCCGGAACGCTGGAAGGCGTTGCCATCGGCGCGGGCACGGGTGCCGTGGTTGCCGGTCCTCCCGGTGCAGTCGTCGGAGGCGTCATCGGCGGTGTCGTAGGCGGTCCCGACGTCGTTCGGCACTCACACCATCGCCACTGCTGGATCAATGACAGCGGCTACCGTCGCTGCGCATGGCGCTGAGTGTATCTGCCAGAGCAACTCAACCGATACAAAATACTCTTAGTTTGATTCTTCCAGGGAAATTGAAATCATGTCACTTGGTCTGATCCTGATCATCATTCTTGTCATCTTTCTGTTTGGAGGCTTTAGCGGCCGCTTCGGCGGTTACGGCTATGGTTACGGCCATGGCGGCGTGGGTCTTATCGGCACGATTCTCATCATCGTTGTTGTGCTGATGTTGCTCGGGCGGCTCTGAACCGGCGATCGAATTTGACCTGCGTCAATACGGTGAAGCGGCAAATGCCTATACTTTTTGTTTAATTCAACAATAAGAATTACAAGAGTTAGAAAGGCCAAAGCATGAAGAGCTCAATTCGCAAATATATATTCAGTGCCGGCGCGTCGTGCGTGCTTGCAATGTCTTTTGCAAATCCATCGAGTGCCTTTCCGGTGTTGACAAACACTGCAACGGCTAACTCATCGATGCCGAATTTGGTCACCGATGTGCGGTATTACGGGCGTGGCTACGGTGGACACTATTACGGCCGCGGATACGGATATCGTGGTTATGGATATGGCGGAGCCGCCGCCGGCATTATCGGAGGGCTCGCCGCGGGTGCCATCATCGGATCGGCTGTCGCCAACAACGGCTATTACTACGGCGGAGGACCTTACGCGTACTATGGTGCGGGCCCCTATGCTTACGCGCCCGGGCCAGTCTATGTGAGACCACGCTACTATGGCGGATATTACGACGGCGGCGCTGCCCCGTGCTGGCCGTGTTACTGATGTAGAATGATCGTTTGGGATAAATACGAACGATAATATGAGAGGCCGCCTCAGCAGGCGGCCTCAGGCGGGGATCAAGGCTGCTAGCAGAATGAGCAGTGCCAACCCGCAAATCGTCCCTGCAGGTCCACAAACCTCTCGTGTTGTTATATCTGCCTGCGCCTGCTTGATAGACTCAATGCGGGTATGATCGAGTTCGTTTGACATTCGTTATGGTCCTTCCGCGACAGGACGAATTCGTTTGTCACGAATGTATTGGTCATTCGCTGTCTATTGACGTGAGATAGCTCACACGAATTGTATTTTTTCGGTCATGAGGTGAATGTCGGCTCGCCCGCGGTTCCGGGAAGCAATTTAGGAAAATGTGAGCCAACCAATTGAAACCGCTGGAACTACGGCTTCTGTATTTCGAGGATCTCTCGGTCGGCATGACCGAGACGCTCCATAAGACAATCGACGCCTCCGATGTCGTGGGCTTTGCCGAGGTCACCGGCGATCGCAACCCGATCCATCTGTCGGAGCATTTTGCAGCCAAGACACCCTTCGGCACGCGTATTGCGCACGGCCTTTACACCGCCAGCCTGATTTCGGCGGTGCTGGGCACCAGGCTTCCGGGCCCGGGCGCTATCTACATTTCGCAGACCTTGAATTTCCGCGCACCGGTCAAGATCGGCGACACGGTCGATGTCAACGTTGTGGTTGCCGAGTTGATGCCCGAAAAAACCCGCGCGCGGCTGACATGCACGTGCTCGGTGGGCGGCGATGTCGTGCTTGACGGCGAGGCCTGGGTGAAGGTGCCGTCGAAAGAGGCCGGTGGCCGGCCGCTGCCGAGAATTTAAATCAATAACGCGGGCGTTTTGCGTCACGGTGCACAAGGAACCGGAAAATCAGAATTGCGTTAAATCAAGGCGGCACGGAAATTGCGCCTGTAAATGGCATGTGGGGCATCAAAAACGGAGGCTTTGCAATGCCAATTCAGTTGCGGCCAAAGGCCCGTGCCGAGACCGTGCATCCGCGCAAGCATGAAGCGATTGAGGCGATTGATTGGCTCGCGCTCTGGGGCTTGTCGCTCGGCTTCTGCGCCATCGCTATCGCCAGCATTGCTAATTTCGTTGGTCACGACAATCTGGGTGCCGCATTCATTTTGGCCGGAGCCGCCGGCATTGTCGCGCTGATTTTGCAGGCGGGCACGCAGCCCGTCGATCGCGGCTGATCTGGCAATTGATTGAGTGCCCGCGCCCTTGTCGGGCGCACGCGTCTTGGTCGAGTGCAGCGTTTCTTACAGTCCGGGCTTTAGTCCAAAAACGCACCGCCGCGTTCCGTCGGGCCGCCGGCATATCGTCAGTTGGCCGTCGGGTGGTGCCACCGGCATCGCTTCATCGAACGGCACCAGCTCGCCTTCGATCATCCAGCCCGTGGCGGTCGACGATGTGCGCGTGTAGCTCTTGCAGTCATAGTCGCCGCAACACCATTCGCCCGCGGTATTCTTGAATCCACCGCGGTTGATCCAGCTATCGTGCGCGAATGCGACAGTGGTGCTGACGATAAACGCGGGCGCAAAGACAAGCAGCGAGCGAAACAGTGTTCGCGACATCGGTGGCCTCCATTAAAAGCTCCCGGCGCAGCGTTGCTGTGGCGTCTTGAACTGCTCCTCGTTCGTCTCCCGAATTTGGCGGCCCGCCGGATGTTGGTCCGTTGCGGCGCCTTTATCCGCACGCACGCTTTTGATCGATTGTGACGAATCAAAGCGACTGCAAAATGCTAGCACGAACGCTGCGGTTGTAGTGGCAGTTTGTGCGGTGCGGTATACCCGTTATGCGATGGATGAAATTGGTAAAACTACGCAGGCAATGAAAGTTTCGATGGCGGTTGCAAAAGCGGATTCCTGGCAAGTTTGGCGTGACCGGCGCGGGCGGGTGTCCTCTTTGCGCATCGCGACGCTTGGAATCCTGCTGCTACCGCTCGCCAAGGCATTGATTGAAGCCGATATGATCGCGCATGGCGCGCGGCCCCTCAACGAACTGATCCATCGCGCCGGGTTCTGGGCGCTGGTCTTTCTTGGCCTCACCCTGGCGGTGACGCCGTTCCGGCGCGTTTTTCGCTACGGCAATCTGATCGATATCCGTCGCATGCTCGGAATCGGGGCCTTTTGTTACATCGCGGGGCATCTGACGCTGTTTCTCGCCGACCAAAGTTACGATGTCGGCAAGGCCGTGCATGAAATCACCCATCGTGTTTATCTGATCATCGGCGCAACGGCGTGGATCGGGCTTGCGGCGCTGGCGGCGACGTCTACCGACGGCATGGTCCGGCGCCTCGGCGGTTTGCGCTGGCGGCGGCTGCACCAGGCGATCTACGCGATCGCGCTGCTCGCACTCATCCACTATTTCCAGCAGACCAAGGCCGACGTGACGGTGCCGACATTCGCGGCCGGTCTGTTTTTCTGGTTGATCGCCTATCGCGCGCTGGCGTGGTGGCAGGACACAAGTGAATTGTCGACGCAAAGCCTGTTGGGGCTCGCGCTCGGAACGTCAGTCGTCACATTCGTTGGCGAAGCCGTCGGCATTGCGATTGCTTTTCATGTTTCGCCGTTGTTGGTGCTTGGCATGGTCTTTGACTTTGGCGCCGGCATCCGGCCTGGCTGGCAGGTGCTTGCCGCAGGCCTTACGGTTGCCGCGATCAACGCAATATGCGCGCGCTGGAAAGATCGCCCCCTGGAACGACGCACCGTCGCAGCGGAATAAGGATGTCAGATCTTTCGGCTGTCATACGCCCAATGTAACAACGCTTGCCGCTGCCGGCGGCGGCAGAGCAGGTCGCCGGGCTCGCAGTGCTTTTGCACTTGGCGCACATGGCGGCGGATCGCTTTCCAGCGTTTAATCTGCCGCCGGTCTTCGTCGGGCACGCGACGGCCCATGTAGTAGCGGCAATACCATTGAAACCAGCCGCGCGGATCGTCGGGATGAATCCAGCCCTTGCGCTTCCATTCCGACAGTGGCTGGCTGGCATCGATGCCGAAAAAATTACATTCGATATCGTAGCCGTGCGGTGACAGCTTTGCTTTCGCGAACCAGGATTTTGGAAATTCGCGCCCGCAGTCGGTCATGTATTTGCCGCCGAACACGCCAAGTTTAAGCATTTGCGCCGGCGTTAGCTGCGGCTTGAATTCCGCATCAAAGCCGCGGCCGGGCGGCGCGCTCAGCACATAGCGATAGTCCTTCTGCATTTTGTCGTTGACCGTGACCGATCGTCTGCGCATCGGGCGTTTGTCGTCACCTATGGCTGCAAGTCGGCATATTCGGGATGACGATCGAGATAAGCCTTCACGAAGGGACAAACCGCGTTGACCTTGAGTTTTTGCGCGCGGGCAATGGCGAGCAGGCCGCGCACCAGTGCGGAGCCGATGCCGCGCCCTTCGAGTTCCTTCGGGACTTCAGTGTGCAGGATCGTCAGCAACCCGCCGGAGCGCTTGTAGTTCGAGAACGCGATGTGGCCCTCGGCGTCGAGCTCGAAGCGGTGACGTTCGGTGTTGTCGCGAACGTTATTGGACATCGGTCATTTTCCCTGCACATTTCCGCAGTATCGCTGACGTTGGTTTGAAATCCACTGTTTGACAAGGTGTTGCATGGCCAAAATCACGCTCTATCACGCCTCGCCGTCGCGTTCGTCCATCGTGTTGTGGATGCTGGAAGAGATAGGCCAGCCCTATGACATCAAGCTGGTGACGCTCAGCAAGGGCGAAAATCAGAAACCCGAATATTTGGCCATCAATCCGATGGGCAAGGTCCCCGCGCTCAAGCACGGCGACACGGCCATCACCGAGGTGGCGGCAATCTGCACCTACCTTGCCGACGAATTTCCCGACAAGAAGCTCAATGTTCCGGTGGGCACGCCGCGCCGCGGCGAGTATCTCAAGTGGTTGTTCTTCGGCCCGAGCGTGATTGAGCCCGCGATGACCGATCGTGCCTTTCCCCGCAAGGAGGATCCACGCGCGGCCGCGCTCGGCTGGCGCGATTTCGACACCGTGCTCGACATCGTCAGCAAGGCCGTCGCCAAGGGCCCCTATCTGATGGGCGATCAGTTTACCGCCGCGGATATCGTCATCGGCTCCGGCTTGCGATACGGCATGATGTTCAAGCTGATCCCCGAGCGCAAGGAATTTCAGGATTATATCGGACGTTTCGCGGCGCGGCCGGCCGCACAACGTGCGGCGGAGAAGGACAAGGAGCTTTCCGCGCAAGCGGCGTAATAAATGGCCGTCATGGCCGGGCTTGTCCCGGCCATCCCGCTTGGGGACGCACCGCTGTGCGTTGCTTATCGGGATGCCCGGCACAAGGCCGGGCATGACAACCGGTAGGTGGTCACTTCGCTCAACTTCTACGACGCCTTCCGCAGTCTCTCACCGCCGCCACGCAAATCGCCGAGAATGGCAAGCGCCCGCGCCATGGAAAAATCGCGCGTTTGCTTGCTGTAGGCGGCGCCGGCATCCGGCATCATGTAGGCATGTTTGACGCCGGGAAAAATGTGCAGCTCCACGTTGCTCATGCGCGGCGGCACGGCACGAAACGCATCGAGCACCTCCGGCGGCGCCTGGTTGTCCTCGTCGCCCCAGATGATGCAGACCGGCGCGGTGAGGCCCTCGAGCTCCCCGATATAATCCTGCATGCGCGTTCCATGGCATGAGATGCCGGCGGCATAGCCGAGCCGCTTCGGTCCGATGATGGCGTAGGGGCCGCCGTAACAGAATCCCATGACGGCGGCGCGTCCGTTGAATTCCGGCAATCCGCGCAGCATGTCGAGCGTGTCGGCGATGTCGGCTTCGCCGGTTTTTATTTTTTCAGGCCGTGGCTGCGCGCGTTTGCTGGTGAGTTCGCCATCGGCACGGGTGAGCGGCCCGGGAACCGTGCGCCAGAACAGGTCGGGCGCGGCCGCTATAAAGCCGTGGGAGGCAAATTCGTCGGCGAGATCGCGCAGATCCTTGTCGACGCCGTGCACGGCACTGGCGAGCACCACCGCCGGCACCGGACCCGGAGCCTGTGGCACGGCGAGATAGCAATCAAAATCGCTGCCCGCGCGTCCGTGGATCTGGATGGTCTTGCCCGCCATGGTGTTTTGCTCCTGCCTCCCGGCCGCAGTTTACGCCGCTGGCCACATTGAAGGCGAGGGGTGGGCTGCCGTGCGGACCGGCCGCCTGACCGGTGCCGGGTTCCGCCGCCGCCCGTCATCCACAGAAGAAAGCACCGCAAAGCATTTGTGAGTGGATAACCGCTTTGCGTGCGAGGGTCGGGGATTATGATTGAGCCATGGTCAAGACGCCCCTCAATGTCGATCTGGCCCGGCTCAGGCAATTTCTGAAGTCGCTGGAAGCCGATGCGCAGATCACGGTCGGCGACGTCGATTTGAACGCCCAGGAAATTGAAATTCTCAAGCGCGAGATCGCCGATATTGAAGGCGTGCTCAACGGCAGCCCCGAGCACGGGACGCGGGCGGTACTGTTCCAGATCGATATCGACTATGGCGTGGATCACCACCGGAACAGTGCGCACGATCACGCCGGCGATGCGGCCGTAGCGAAAGCCGCCTGATGCCGCTATTCGAACCGCAGGCTGATCTCTTCGAGAGGAATGCCTGACGCCTTTGCGGTCCAGGTCTCTCCTGCGCTCACTGGCATGGCGAGCGTAAGCGTTCCCGTTGAAATGATTTCGCCGGCGCCGATCTGCGGATTATGCGGATCTTGTGCCAGCAATTGGACGAGATGGCGTAGCGCCAGCAAAGGGCTGTCGAGCACCAGTGCGCCGCCGCCGTGCTGGATCGGCTTTCCGGGGCAGGCAAGTTCAACCTGGAAGTTTGCAAACTCGCGTAACCATTGCGTCTTGCGCGGCGCAATCGCGTGGCGGGCACCGATGAGAAGCGCGCCGTGTACGCCATTGGCGGCGACCGTGTCTGGCGCCTGGAATTTCCAGCCTGGGAAAATCGATTGCACAACCTCATAGCCGAACGACACCCAATCAATGCAATCAAGCAGTGCGGATTCGGCCATTCCCGGCACGGTCGCGGATTTCATGCCGAATATAATTTCCGGTTCAATGCGCGGTTCGACAAAATCCGCAATCCGTTGCGTGGGCGTGAGCGCGAGATCGTGCGTGGTGCGGTTTGTGACGTAGCCCCAGACCGGCGCCTTTGCCCCGTAGACCTTCCACATCTCACGGTTGGTGAAGCCGATCTTGCGCCCGACGATTGTTTCGCCGCGCGCCTCAAAGGCCGCGCGAAGGAGCGGCGTGACACGATAGGAATCCGCCAGCGTCAATCCGTTAGGCCGCGATGAGAAGAGTGCGATTTGCCGATGATTGGTGATCGCCGCGATGGCGTCGCGCGCGATGGTTGAGATATCTGATGCGTCAATTACACGGTCCACGCCGCTTTATCACGGGGAACACCGGCCCTTGGCAAGCGTAGGTTTGCCCCGCTACGGTCGGCCGCTATCACGCAAGGGCAATAATGCTTTGGCCGACACCACGTTGACTGCGCCGCCCGTTCGCGCCGCCAATCCGTTGCGGCCCTGGTATCTCGTCGCGGCCGCGGCTGCGTTGCGACAATGATCGTCGCGATCCTGAGCCCGAGCCTCTGGTTTCTCAATTTCGTGCACGTAATGACCGGCGCGCTGTGGACCGGCATCGACCTGTTCATGGGGTTCATTGTTGGCCCGATATTGCGCAAGGTCTCGTTCGAAACGCGGCGTGCGATCATCGCCGGGCTTATTCCGCGCACGCTGATTTTGATGCCGACATTGTCGACGATCACATCGACCGCTGGCTGGTTCCTGGCGGTGCGCATGGGCTTTCTCGATGTGTCGTATCCGGAATTCTGGTGGGTGATCGCCGCGCTCGCGATCGTCACCGTGCTCACGGTGCAGGGGCTCGGCTATCTGCTGCCGACCAATCTGCGGCTTTATTTCGAGGTGCAGAAGCCGCAGCCGGATTCGGAAAAAATCGCGCGCTGGATGAAAACCTATGTGCGCGTCGTGGCGGTGCAGGGTACAATGCAGGTCGCGATTATCGTCGTGATGGCGCGCTTTGCGACGGGTTTGTAGTCAAGGGGAAAACCGGAAATGAAAAACATCGTTCTTATTCTCGGATTGGTGCTGATTGTGATTGCCGGAATTTATTTCATGATGCCGGCGGATGCATTGCCGGGCTTTTTTCCCGGGCACGAAGCAGGCCTCGCGCGCATCCGCGTCAAGCACGGCTTGCTGTCGGGCGGCCTCGGCGTTGTGCTGATCGTGGTCGCCTGGATCATGGGGCGGAAATAAACCGCCAGGCGCGATGCTGGATCTCGTCCGCACGTCGAAAAATCCCAGCGGCGAATGGTCGGCGGACGACTACGATGTATTCGATGGCAAGGCGCAGGTCGGCCGCATCACGCTGACCTCGCAGGCGCCGCCCGGCACGCCGTGGCTCTGGGTCATCACCGCGCGCGACCCCGACAGCACGCAAAACCGCGGCTATGCGGTGAGCCGCGAGCAGGCTCTGAAGGAATTCAACGCGCGCTGGCGCAATCCGTCGCGGTTTTAGCAAACCGGCGAAAATTATTTTGTCGCCATGCACTTCTCGATGAAGCGCAGCCGCTTCACGAAATGGAGTTTCTGGTCGGCAGCCTGCTTCTTGCAGTCGGCGCGCTTGGCGCGTTCCTGTTCGATGAGCGCGAGCCGCTCCCTGTTCAGATCTTCGTGCTGTTTTGCAGCCTTCTCGAAATCCTGGGTGGCCTTGGCCCGCTTGGCCGCACGCTCTTCGGCGGCCTGCTTTTTCGCGGCCGCTTTTCGCGCAGCTTCCCGGTTCGCCACGCACTCCAGGAACTCGTCGCCCTGATAACGGGTGACCTGTTTCGAGCACGCGTCGCGATCCTGCTGGCGCAATTCGCGCTTGGTCATGGGGGCGGACGTTTGGGCCAGAACCGCGTCAGCGGCGAAGACGCAGTAGTGCAGCAGACATTGCGGCGATTGAAACCGAAGTGCGCATAGATCCCCCCACAATTGAAACGCTCTTCAGACTGATTTTTGCGTTCCGTTGTGGGCCAAACTAGCAGACGATGTAGGCGCTGTCTTTCGATGTAGGCCAGTATTTGAGCTGGCTCACTCCGCCGCTTCGATCCGCTTCTTCCGCCGCGTCGGGCGCCCCAGCACCGGCGCCAGAAATTGCCCGGTATAGCTTCGCTTCACCTTCACGATATCTTCCGGCGTACCTGACGCGACGATCTCGCCGCCGCCGTCGCCGCCTTCAGGACCTAAATCGATCACCCAGTCGGCGGTCTTGATCACCTCAAGATTGTGCTCGATCACCACCACGGTGTTGCCGGTGTCGGTGAGCTCGTGCAGCACGTCGAGCAGCTTCGCCACGTCGTGGAAGTGCAGGCCGGTGGTGGGCTCATCGAGAATATAGAGCGTGCGGCCGGTGGCGCGCTTTGACAGCTCCTTGGCGAGCTTGACGCGCTGCGCTTCGCCGCCGGAGAGCGTGGTGGCCTGCTGGCCGACGTGGATGTAGTCGAGGCCGACGCGATGCAGCAGCGCCAGCACGTCGCGCACGCGCGGCACGGCCTTGAAGAATTCCAGCGCCTCTTCCACCGTCATGTCGAGCACATCGGCGATCGACTTGCCCTTGAAAAGAACCTCGAGCGTTTCGCGGTTATAGCGCTTGCCCTTGCAGACATCGCAGGTGACATAGACGTCGGGAAGGAAGTGCATCTCGATCTTGATGACGCCATCACCCTGGCAGGCTTCGCAGCGGCCGCCTTTGACGTTGAACGAGAAGCGGCCGGGCTCGTAGCCGCGCGCCTTGCTCTCAGGCAGCGCCGCGAACCATTCGCGGATCGGCGTGAAGGCGCCGGTATAGGTCGCCGGATTGGAGCGCGGTGTGCGGCCGATCGGCGACTGGTCGATGTCGATGATCTTGTCGATGTGCTCCAGCCCCTCGATACGGTCGTGCGGGGCAGGGGCGAGCGAAGCGCCATTGAGCTTGCGCGCCACCGCCGCATAGAGCGTGTCGACCAGCAGCGTGGATTTTCCGCCGCCGGAGACGCCGGTGACGCAGGTGAACAGGCCGAGCGGGATTTCCGTGGTGATGTTCTTGAGATTGTTGCCGCGGGCATTAACGACTTTCAGTACACGACGCGAGCGCGGACGGCGCTCGGGAATGGCCACCGACAGCTCGCCGGAGAGATATTTGCCGGTCCATGATTTCGGCGCGGCGATGAGGTCGTCGACCTGACCTTCCGCCACGATCTCGCCGCCATGAATACCTGCGCCGGGGCCGATATCGAGCACATGGTCTGCCGTACGGATGGCGTCTTCATCATGCTCCACCACGATCACGGTGTTGCCGAGATCACGTAGCCGTTTGAGCGTTTCGAGCAACCGCGCATTGTCGCGCTGGTGCAGGCCGATCGACGGCTCGTCGAGCACGTAAAGCACGCCGGTAAGGCCGGAGCCGATCTGCGAGGCAAGCCGGATGCGCTGGCTTTCGCCGCCGGAGAGCGTGCCGGAGGCGCGTGACAGCGTGAGATAGTCCAACCCGACGTCGACCAGGAATTTCAGCCGCTCGCGGATTTCCTTGAGCACGCGCGTGCCAATTTCGTTTTGCTGCGCGTTGAGCTGCTTCGGGATCTCGGTGAACCACTCGCCGGCACGCCGCACCGATAGCTCCGCGACTTGCGAGATGTTCTGTCCGCCGATCTTGACGCAGAGCGCTTCCGGCTTGAGCCGCGCGCCATGACAGGCCTTGCAGGGCACGTCGGTAAAGTATTTCTGCAGATCTTCGCGCGCCCACTCGCTCTCGGTTTCCTTGAAGCGGCGCTCGAGGTTGGTAATGACGCCTTCAAACGGCTTCTTGGTGGTGTAGCCGCGCAGGCCGTCGTCATAGACGAATTTGATTTCGTCCTCGCCGGAGCCGTAGAGGATCGCGTCCTGCGTTTTCTTCGGCAGGTCTTTCCATTTGGTATCGAGCGTGAAACGGAAGTGCTTGGCGAGCGCGTCGAGCGTCTGCGTGTAATAAGGCGAGCTTGATTTCGCCCAGGGCGCAATGGCCCCCTTGCGCAACGTCGCATCGCGGTCGGGGATCACCAGATCAGCGTCTATGTGCTGCTCGACACCGAGGCCGCCGCATTCCGGGCAGGCACCGAACGGGTTGTTGAATGAAAACAGCCGCGGCTCGATCTCAGGAATGGTGAAGCCGGAAACGGGACAGGCGAATTTCTCGGAAAAGATCAGCCGTTCCGCGTTTGCGTTGCGACCGCGATTGGCGGTGGCGCCGGAGGCTTTCGTGTCGGCGAGTTCGACGACCGCGAGGCCCTCGGCGAGCTTGAGGCATTGCTCGAGCGAGTCCGCGAGCCGCGTACCGATATCGCCACGCACCACCAGCCGGTCGACGACCACATCGATGTCGTGGGTGAATTTCTTGTCGAGCGGCTTCACATCGCCGATCTCGTGGAAGGCACCATCGATCTTCACGCGCTGATAGCCCTTGCGCAGGAAGTCGGCGAGCTCCTTCTTGTATTCGCCCTTGCGGCCGCGCACGACCGGCGCCAGCACATAGATGCGCGTGCCGTCCGGCAGCGCCAGCACTCGGTCGACCATCTGCGAGATAGTCTGGCTTTCGATCGGCAAGCCGGTGGCCGGAGAATAAGGTACGCCGACGCGCGCCCACAGCAGGCGCATGTAATCGTAGATCTCAGTGACGGTGCCGACGGTCGAACGCGGGTTCTTCGAGGTGGTCTTCTGTTCGATCGAAATCGCCGGCGACAATCCGTCGATCTGGTCGACGTCCGGCTTCTGCATCATCTCGAGGAATTGCCGTGCGTAGGCCGACAGCGACTCCACATAGCGGCGCTGGCCTTCGGCATAGACCGTGTCGAAGGCGAGCGAGGATTTGCCCGAGCCTGACAGGCCGGTGAACACGACCAACTGGTCGCGCGGAATGGCGACGTCGACGTTCTTGAGATTGTGCTCGCGCGCGCCGCGGATGGTGATCTGGCGGGCGTCGCGGGCAGCCTTGGTGGAGCGTTCGGCCATTGTGACCCGGATTTGGTCCCTGTCAGGCAAAGCTTTCCCCGCGGACCCGCAAAATGCGGGGCCGTTCGGGCCTGCTGAAGCGGACGTAGTAAGAAAGATCGGATTTTGCCAGCGGGTCCTCCGGATAGCGGTTGAAAACCCTAGAAAAAGAGATTAGAACATAACAAGAACACTATTTTGGGAGATCATTCAAGGCCGAACTGACCGGCGCGGCAGAACCCCTGTGGATTAGGGCTAAACGCGCTTGCCGCTCCTTTGGCGAGGTCTAGGGTGAGTTCGGGTTTTCAAAGGGCGCGCGCGGCACGCGGCCCTCAAACGGCGAACGGCGGTGGCTTCAGGCGAAGCGATCGCGCGTCAATCGCCACGCGGAGAGCATCATGGCGGGTAGCGTCAACAAGGTCATTCTCGTCGGCAATCTTGGGGCCGATCCGGAGGTTCGCCGCACGCAGGACGGCCGGCCGATCGTCAATTTGCGAGTGGCAACCTCGGAATCCTGGCGCGACAAGAACACCGGCGAGCGGCGTGAGAAAACGGAATGGCATCGCGTCGTCATCTTCAGCGAAGGCCTCGCCAAGATCGCCGAGCAATATCTGAAGAAAGGCTCGAAGGTATATCTTGAAGGCGCTCTCCAGACGCGCAAATGGCAGGATAAAGACGGGCAGGACCGCTATTCGACCGAGGTGGTGCTGCAAGGCTTCAATTCGGCGCTGACCATGCTCGATCGGGCGGGCGGCGGCGCTGGTGGGGGCAGTGCAGGAGGCGATGACGGCGAATTTGGCTCGGCCGGTCCGACCGCTTCGCGCGAGCGCAAACCGGCCATGGCGGGTGCCGGCGCCAAGCGCGACGACATGGACGACGAGATCCCGTTCTGAGGCGCGTTACGCCCTGTAACCGCTCGTCCCCGCGAAAGCGGGGACCCAGAGCGCCAACTAATAACTTTGCAATTTCACACTGGATTCCCGCTTACGCGGGAATGAGCGGTGCATATGGCAAGGCACCAATTCCCGCTTATCACGCTTTGATGTCGACCGCGTTGTCTGAATCCGTTGCGGCAATCTGCGTAACGCTGTTTGCGCTATTGCCGTCAGGATCGCTGGCGTTGGTGCCACTTGCGCCCGACGTGCCCGACACTTCACCGCCGCCACCGTGATGATGGTGATGATGGCCGCGCGCCTGCTGCAACGACGACAGCACCTTTTGCGCATCGGCGAGGCTCGCGGCATCGCCAGATTGCAAATCCTTACCGATCTGCTGCATCGCTTGCGCGAACGGGCTGTTGCCCTGCGCCATCGGTGACGCCGCCAGCGTGTTGTAGGCGTCTTGTGCGGAGGCCAGGTCGCCAGATTGCAATGCGCTGGTGAGCTGGTTGAAGGCTTGCCGGTCTTGTTGAAAGGTTGAAATCGAGGACGCGTTGGACGCAGAAATAGCCGAGATCGTCATGACACCCAATCCTGCCGGGAATGCGTCCCGTGAATGAGCGTCGCCCCGCGCGCTGCTTACGCGATTCCCGATTGCCGGGTGGTAAAAAGGTGGTGGTTTTGACGCCAGGCGCTGCCGATATTACGCGAAATTTATTTCGTCGTTTATCGCGCCGGCACATCCGTAGGGTGGGCTAAGCGAAGCGAGCCCACCGGCGGATATTCATTTCATTCGGTGGGCTCGGCGCTATCGCGCCTTAGCCCACCCTACAACTGCGATATCAATAGCAATCATCCCGCCAACGCGGCGCGGGCACCGTCGATGACGTATTGGACGGCGAGAGCCGCGAGCAGCACGCCGAGCAAGCGCGACGCGACGACATTGGCCGTGACGCCGAGCCACTTCGCGATGCGCGCTGACAGAGTAAAAATAAAAAAGCAAAGCGTGAGGACCACTGCGATGACCGCGAGCAGGACCGTCAGCTGTATGGTGTCGCCATTGCTGCGGCCGGCCAGCAAAATGCTGGCCGTGATCGCGCCTGGGCCGGCCATCAACGGTATGGCGAGGGGAAAGGCCGCGATGTTGCGCACGTGCTCTTCGATTGCTTCCTCGGCCTGCCGCGCCTGCCGCTCGATGCGCACGCCGAACACCATTTCAGACGCGATGGAAAACAGCAGAAGTCCGCCGGCGATCCGGAATGCCGGCAGCCCGATCGACAGCGTGTGCAAGAGCCAGTCGCCGACCAGCGCGCTGCCGCTCAGGATCGCCGCCGCGATCAGCGCTGCGCGCAGTGCAACGCTCCGCCGGGCGCGCTTGGGCAGGCCTTGAGTGATTGCCAGATAGGAGGGGACGAGGCCGATCGGATCGACAACGACGACCAACGTCACGAACGCGGAAATGAGAAATTCGACCGGCATGCGTGGCGAAGATACCACGAGCCCACTTTCACTGCGCTGTCATGGCCGGGCTTGACCCGGCCATCCATGGTGAACCGCAACAGCGCAAGCCAGTACCGTTTGTAAGTCCTGCTCAGCATCTTGGATGCGCGGGTCAAGTTTACAGCCGGGCCGGTCAGCGGCCGGACCCGGTTGCCTGCGCATGACTCAGAAGTTGAACGCCGAATATCGCGGCTTTTTTAGTCGTTTTTACCGCGCAAAAATCGCATCCCAAGAAGGGCCTTCCGTGCCCCGTAACATATTGAATTAAAAAGGAATATTAGCCTGTATAGGACCTGATTTCGGGTGACAGACGGGGCCTGAATCAGCTACAAAATCGGCAACAAAAATTCCACGCAGGACGTCGCCTTGGCCGACACCGAACCTCCGAAAACGGGGGACGCAACTCCGTCCGATGTGCGCCCCGTCTCCATCACCGAGGAGATGAAGCGCAGCTATCTCGATTACGCCATGAGCGTGATCGTGTCGCGTGCGCTGCCCGACGTGCGCGACGGGCTGAAGCCCGTGCATCGCCGCATTCTCCATTCGATGAACGAGCAGGGCCACACGCCCGACAAGAAATACGTGAAGTCGGCGCGGGTGGTCGGCGACGTGATGGGCAAATATCACCCGCACGGCGATCAGGCGATCTACGATGCGCTGGTGCGCATGGCGCAGGATTTCTCCATGCGCCTGATGCTGATCGACGGGCAGGGCAATTTCGGCTCGGTCGATGGCGATCCGCCGGCGGCGATGCGCTACACCGAATGCCGCCTCGGCCGGCCGGCGATGGCGCTGCTCGACGATATCGACAAGGATACGGTCGACTTCCAGGAAAACTACGACGGGAATGAAAAAGAGCCGGTGGTATTGCCGGCGCGCTTTCCAAATTTGCTGGTCAATGGCGCCGGCGGCATTGCCGTAGGCATGGCGACCAACATCCCGCCGCATAATCTTGGTGAGGTGATCGATGCCGCAGTCGCACTCATCGACAATCCCGCGCTCACCATCGATGACCTGATCAAGATCGTCCCCGGTCCCGATTTCCCGACCGGTGGCATCATTCTTGGCCGCGATGGCATCCGGTCGGCCTACAGCCAAGGGCGCGGTTCTATCGTCATGCGCGGCAAGGTGGAGATCGAAACCGTCCGCAAGGAACGCGAAGCTTTCATTATCTCGGAAATTCCGTACCAGGTGAACAAAGCGGCGATGGTTGAGCGCATCGCGGAATTGGTGCGCGACAAGAAGATCGACGGCGTGGCCGATCTGCGCGACGAGAGCGACCGCGACGGCTACCGCGTCGTGGTGGAGATCAAGCGCGACGCGGTGCCGGACGTCGTCCTTAACCAGCTCTACCGCTTCACGCCGCTGCAATCGTCGTTCGGCTGCAACATCGTTGCGCTCGACGGCGGCCGTCCGCTGGTGATGACGCTGAAGGATCTGTTGGTAGCCTTCATCGCTTTCCGCGAAGAGGTGGTGTCACGGCGCACCAAATTCTTGCTCGGCAAGGCGCGCGACCGCGCCCATATTTTGGTTGGTCTCGCCATTGCGGTTGCCAATATCGATGAAATCATCAAGCTCATCCGCGGCGCCAAGGACCCGAACGAGGCGCGCGAAGCATTGATGAAGCGCGAATGGCCGGCAACCACGGCTGCCACGCTGATTGAATTGATCGACGATCCGCGCCACAAAGTCAGCTCCAAAGGCACGGCGCGTCTTTCGGTCGAACAGGCCAAAGCGATCCTCGATCTGCGATTGCAACGGCTTACTGCCCTCGGCCGCGACGAGATCAAGGAAGAGCTCGACAAGCTCGCCACCGAAATCGCCGACTATCTCGATATTCTGCGCTCACGCGCACGCATCCAGACGATCATTAAGACCGAACTTTCCGCCGTGAAGAAGGAATTCGCCACGCCACGCCGGACTGTGATCGCGGAAGCGGCCGGCCATGTCGAGGAAGAAGATCTGATCACTCGCGAGGAGATGGTGGTGACCGTCTCGCACCAGGGCTACATCAAACGCGTGCCGCTTTCTACTTATCGTGCGCAGCGCCGTGGCGGCAAAGGCCGCGGCGGCATGCAGGTGCGCGAAGAGGATTTCGTGTCACGACTGTTCGTGGCGTCGACGCACGCACCGGTGCTGTATTTCTCCTCTCGCGGCAAAGTCTATAAGGAAAAAGTCTGGCGGCTGCCGATCGCGGCGCCGCAGGCGCGCGGAAAGGCGCTTATCAATATCTTGCCGCTTCAGCAGGGCGAAACCATCACCACTATCATGCCGCTTCCCGAGGACGAGGCGACGTGGGCTGCGCTCGACGTGATGTTCGCGACCACCAGTGGCACCGTTCGGCGCAACAAGCTCTCGGACTTTGTGGACGTTCGTCCGTCCGGCATCATCGCCATGAAGCTCGAAGACGGCGAGTCGATCGTCGACGTGCAGATCTGCACCGAGAAAGACGATGTATTGCTCACAGCCAACGGCGGCCAGTGCATCCGCTTTGCGGTGCCGGAGGTGCGCGTATTCCAGGGCCGCACGTCACGCGGCGTACGCGGGATTACGTTGGCCGACAAGGATCACGTCATCTCGCTGTCGATCCTGAGCCATGTCGAGGTGACAGCCGAGGAGCGCGCCGCCTATCACAAGCGTGCCAGCGCAGTGCGACGTGGCGTGGGCGATGAGGAAGTGCCCGCGGCGGCTGAAGCCGAGGAGGCGGTCGGCGCGATCGAACTGGGCGAGAAGCGCTATGTCGAGCTCTCGGCGGCCGAGCAATTCGTGCTTACGGTCTCCGAACGCGGGTATGGCAAGCGTTCGTCGTCGTACGAATACCGGACGACAGGCCGTGGCGGCAAAGGCATCGTCGCCATGTCACTTACGAAAAAGACCGGCAAGATCATCGGGTCGTTCCCGGTCGAGGAAGCCGACCAGATCATGCTGGTTACCGACCAGGGCAAGCTTATCCGCACACCGGTATCGGGAATCCGCATCGCCGGCCGTTCGACGCAAGGCGTGATCGTGCTCAACACTGCTGAAGATGAGCGGGTGGTGTCGGTTGAGCGACTGAGTGAGGAAGACGAAGAAATAGAGTTTTCCTCCGCTCATTCCCGCGAAAGCGGGAATCCAGTTTGATAAACTCGGTCTGGGTCCCCGCTTACGCGGGGACGAGCGGTTTCTTGACGCGGCATCGCGTCGGCGTCGAAATCAACGCCCTCCGGCAGCAGCAAGCATCGCCGCCATCTCGGTGTAACCGCGCCGCTTCGCGAGCGTGAGCGGCGTGGCGCCTGAGCTATCGGCGAGATTGATGTTCGCCTTGGCGTCGATCAGCGCCTTCAACGTCGCTATATGCCGTTTGCCGCCATCGCCGAGCACGATCGATTCTATAACTGCAGTCCAGCCCAGATTGTTGACGTGATCCAACGGCGCCTTGGCTGCAATCAGTGTGCGCACAACTTCATCATGGCCGAGATGCGCGGCGGCGATCAGCGCGGTGCCGTGATAGGGGCTTGTGATGTTGGTGGCCTTGCAGTCGCCTTCGAGCGCGACCTTGAGCATGGGCACGTCGTCGGCGACGGCGGCGATCGTGACGATGTCGTATTGTTGGGCTTCCAGTGCATTGGCGTCGGCGCCGAGCCGCATCAGTGTGCGAGCTGCGTCGGTCTTGTGCATAAAGGCGGCGACATGCAACGGCGTACGGCTGTGTCCGTCGCGGGCGTCGACCGCAGCTCCCGCCTTCACCAATTTTTCGATTGTCGCGCTATCGCCTTTCGCTGCGGCCGCGTGCAGACCTTGATAGGCCTGAAGCTCGGCTGCGCTTGGTGGAATCTGTGCGGCGGCGGGAAGTGCGAATGCGAACAATGTGAAGAGCAATGATGCCAATTGGGCGATCGGTCTGAGATTCAGGATTTCCACGTGCGTCCCCGTTGTACTTGCTGTCATGCCCCGCGAAGGCGGGGCATCCAGTAAACACCGGCCGGGTAAAGTTATGCAGGCAGCGGTTACTGGATCGTCCGCCTTCGCGGACGACGACGAGGGTTTTTCAATCCACCTGAAGATGCAACGCCGCCACGATCGGTTTCCACTTTGTGACTTCGCGCTGGATATGATCAGTGAGATCCTGCGGCGTACCGCCGCGCGGTTGCGCGCCGAGTTTGGCAAGCGCATTTTTCATCTGCTCGCCTTTCAAGGCGGTGTTGGTGGCGGCGTTGAGCTTGGCGATAATAGCGGGAGGCGTATCGCGCGGCGCCATCAGCGCGGTCCAGGCGCCGCTGGTGACAGCGGGGAACCCGACTTCCGGCATGGCAGGAACGTCAGGCAATTCCGGCGCACGTTTCGGCCCGACAATGGCGAGCGCACGCAATCGGCCATCCTGGATCAATTGCAATGAGGTGCTCACCGTATCGAACGTCATTTGCACTTCACCCGCGACCACGGCCGTGAGCGCGGGCCCGCCGCCTTTATAAGGCACGTGGAGGATATTTGTGCCGCTGACCGACTTGAACAGTTCCGCGTTGAGATGCGGCAGCGTACCGACTCCACCAGTCGAATAATTGAGTTTGCCGGGGTTGGCCTTGGCATAGGCAACAAGGTCCGCGACCGACTTGAACGGCAGCTGTGAATTGATAACGAGCACCTGCGGCGTCTCGGCAACGAGGGCGACGGGAGCAAAGCTCGATGCGTCGTAGCCGGCGCTCTTCACGATCATCGGGCTCATAATGAGGCCGCTCGCCGCCGAAACCATGAGCGTATAGCCATCAGGATCGGCGGCAGCCGCCTGGCGCGAGCCGATTGTGTTACCGGCGCCGGGCTTGTTCTCGATGAAGACGTTTTGTCCGAGCACCGGCGGCAGCGCGTTGGCGAGCACGCGCGCCATCACATCGACCGGTCCGCCGGCGGGCGTTGGAACGATGATGCGGATCGGCCGGGTCGGATAATCCTGCGCGAAAGCGCAACCGACCCACATCAATATAGCAGTGGCGAGAGCAACCCGGCGCATGATGAATCCCCTCGGGCAATTGCGTCGAGCGGAGCCTAGCCGCGCAGGAGCCGGTGGGTAAGGGGCGCTATTGCGCGAGGCGATCGGTGGCGATCAGGCGCACGTGCGGGTTGCCAAATTCGGTGCCGACGCAATTGAGGTAGGGCCAGGGGCGTTGCTTGCAGGCGGTGATGGCATCCGCGGCCGGCTGCGGGAGCGGACTGGCGACGACGTCTGCAGCCGGCGCCGACAAAACGGTAATGGCGGCGGCGATCGTTGCGGCGAGCGTGATAGCGGCGAGAGACTTCAACATGACAGCCCCCTGTTTTGGCTTGTCCGCCGGAGCTTTTTTGCTCTCGGCGATGATCACCATAGGGGAGGTCCCCGTCTGCCGCTGTGACCAAAGTCACAGTTCGGCGTATTTGGAGACCCCGCCCTCCAAATATGGGTCGCGGCGGCCGGGGAAAAGGTTCAAAGCCAAAAGCGCGTGGCCTTGCGGGGTCTTGAGGGGCGGGTTAGACCCCAATTTATGCCGAGAATTGCACTTTATGCGGGGTCGTTCGATCCGGTGACAAACGGCCATATCGACGTCGTGCGTCATGCCGTGCGGCTGGCCGACCGGTTGGTACTCGCGGTTGGTGTCCATCCCGGCAAGGCGCCATTGTTTGCCACCGAAGAGCGGGTCGCCATGCTGGAAGAGGTCTGCGGCCCGCTTGCGCGCGAAGCAAAATGCGAGCTGTCCTGTGTCCCTTTCTCCGGCCTGGCGATCGAGGCCGCGCGCAAAGCCGGCGCCACGCTGCTGGTGCGCGGCCTGCGCGACACCACCGATTTCAATTACGAAATGCAGATGGCCGGGATGAACGAGGCCATGGCGCCGGGCATCCAGTCCGTGTTCCTGCCGGCGTCACCGGCGGCGCGCCCGATCACTGCCACATTGGTACGTCAGATCGCCGGCATGGGCGGCGATGTGTCCGCCTTCGTGCCGGCACCTGTTGCCGCGCGCCTGAAGAAAAAATTCGCGCGCTGACGCGCAGTATCCTGAACCGAGGGAAGCAATGACTGACCGCCGTACGATCCTGTCGCTCGCATTGGCCTTCACCATGACTGCCGCCATGGTCGCGGCGCCGGCCCTGGCACAATCGCCGCTCGACAATCCCGCTGCGCTGCGTGAACAGGCGCCGGCGACCTACAAGGCGCGCTTCGATACCAGCAAGGGCGTGTTCGTGATCGAGGTGACGCGCGCCTGGGCGCCCAAGGGCGCCGACCGCTTCTACAATCTCGTGAAGAACGGATTTTATGACAATGTGCGTTTCTTCCGTGTCGTGTCCGGGTTCATGGTGCAGTTCGGCATCAATGGCGATCCGGCGGTCATGGCGCGCTGGCGCCCGGCGCAGATTGCGGACGATCCGGTCACCCAGAGCAACAAGCGCGGCATGATCACGTTTGCAACCGCCGGACCCGGCACACGCACCAGCCAGGTATTCATTAATTTTGCCGACAACAGCAATCTCGACAGCATGGGCTTCGCGCCGTTCGGTCACGTCGTGTCGGGCATGAACGTCGTCGACGCGCTGAACGCCGAATATGGCGAGGGCGCGCCGCGCGGCCGTGGTCCGGACCAGAGTCGCCTTCAGAACGAAGGTAACGCCTATCTCGCCAAAGAATTTCCGCGGATGGATTTTGTGAAGAAAGCGACGATCGAGCGCTGAGACATTTCGTAAGAGTGAGGAGAGTACGATGGCCAAGCCAGAAGATACGCTGACGCTGGAGACCACAAAAGGCAACGTGACAATCGAAATGCGGCCCGACCTTGCGCCCGGCCATGTCGCGCGCATCAAGGAACTGGTGAAAGACGGTTTCTACGACGGTATCGTGTTTCACCGCGTCATCGACGGCTTCATGGCGCAGACCGGATGTCCGCAGGGCACCGGCACCGGCGGCTCGGGCAAAAAGCTCAAGGCCGAGTTCAACAAGGAGCCGCATGTGCGCGGCACCGTGTCGATGGCGCGCGCCAGCAACCCCGATTCCGGCGACAGCCAGTTCTTCATCTGCTTCGACGATGCCGGCTTCCTCGACAACCAGTACACGGTCTGGGGCAAGGTGATCGAGGGCATGGACAACGTCGACAAAATCAAGCGCGGCGAGCCGGTCAAGGATCCCGATAAGATCGTGAAGGCGACGATGGGGGCGTAGGCTCCCGCGGCACGCCAATTGTTGTGTCATGGCCGGGCTTGTCCCGGCCATCTCGCTTAGGATTGTGAGACCGTGCCCACCTAAGCGGGATGCCCGGCATAAAGCCGGGCATGACGAAGGATAGGCATGAAAACCGACCTTTTCGACTTCGATCTGCCCGCTGACCGCATCGCGCTGCGGCCGGCAAGCCCGCGCGACGCAGCGCGGCTGCTTGTCGTGAGGCCCACCATCCTCCGCTCGCCCCCGCAAAAGCGGGGGGCCAAAGCGCGGTCCCGCTGGAGCCCGCACTCGGGCCGGCGAAGCCGGACCCGGGTGCGGGGACGAACGGGGAAAGTTTCGACGACTGTCACATCAGCGACCTGCCGGGCCTGCTGGGGCCTGGGGACTGCCTGGTGGTCAACGACAGCAAGGTCATTGCGGCGCGTCTGCGCGGCCGCCGCATTGGCCGGGGGTCGACGGAACCCGCCATCGAGGCGACATTGCACAAGCGGATTGATGGCTCGCACTGGCGGGCGTTTGTAAAGCCGGCAAAAAAGCTCGCGTTGGGGGACACGCTGCGTTTCGGCACCGAGGGACGCGTCTGTTTCCTCGGAGAACTCGATGCTCAAGTTTCACATAAAGACGAAGGAGGGGACGTAACCCTCTCATTTTCCTTTCACGGGGCCGTTCTTGACCAGGCGATCGCCGAACGCGGTGAGATGCCGTTGCCGCCCTATATCGCGTCCCGCAGGGCGCCCGACGATCAGGATCGGGCCGACTACCAAACCGTTTTCGCCCATGATGAGGGCTCGGTTGCGGCCCCCACCGCCGGCCTGCATTTCACCGACCGGCTGCTGGCGGCGCTCAAGGAGCGTGGCGTAGCCCTTCACAAGGTCACGCTGCACGTCGGCGCCGGAACGTTCCTGCCGGTGAAAGCGGACAACACCGAAGGCCACAAAATGCACGCCGAATTCGGCACGGTCTCGGCCGAAACGGCCGCGGCCCTCAATGCGGCGCGATCCCAAGGCGGGCGCATCGTTGCCGTGGGTTCGACAGCACTGCGAATCCTGGAAAGCGCCATAGGCGAGGATGGCCGATTGCATGCATTTTCGGACGAAACCGCGATCTTCATTACGCCCGGCTACAAGTTCCGGGCCGTGGACCTGATGCTGACCAATTTCCATCTGCCGCGCTCAACGCTGTTCATGTTGGTCGCGGCGTTCAGCGGCCTCGACACCATGAAACGCGCTTACGCGCACGCGATTGCGACCGGCTATCGCTTCTATTCCTACGGGGATGCGTGTCTGCTTTATCCAGACCCGGCAGCCGTTCGTCCCCGCGTAAGCGGGGACCCAGAGCAATAGGTTTTCAGCATTACGCTCTGGATTCCCGCTTACGCGGGAATGAACGGAGTGGGTGCGGCGCTGCGCCAAAGACATGGGGTCAGAACTGTTCTGATGATGAGTTCACAATGACCGAACCCTTCTCCTTCCGCCTGATCAACACCGACGGCGCTGCGCGCCGTGGCGAATTTGTCACCGCCCACGGGCGCGTTCAGACGCCCGCCTTCATGCCGGTCGGCACGCAAGGCACGGTCAAGGGCCTGATGCCGGACGATGTGCGCGCGACCGGCGCCGAGATTGTGCTCGGCAATACCTATCATCTGATGCTGCGGCCGGGCGCCGAGCGGATCGCGGCGCTCGGGGGCCTGCACAAATTCATGAACTGGCCGCTGCCGATCCTGACCGATTCCGGCGGCTTTCAGGTGATGTCGCTCTCCGAGCTACGCAAGCTGGACGAGCAAGGCGTGACGTTTCGGTCGCATCTCGATGGCGCCATGGTGGCGCTGTCTCCCGAACGCGCGATCGAAATCCAGGCGTTGCTTGGCGCCGATATTTCCATGCAACTCGACGAGTGCCTCAAGCTGCCGGCAAGTGCCGATGACATCGCGCGCGCGATGGAATTGTCGCTGCGTTGGGCGGAACGCAGCAAGCGCAGTTTTGAAAGCCGCGCGCGCGAAGGTTCTGCGCTGTTCGCGATCGTGCAGGGCGGAGACGATCTCGCGTTGCGGACAAAAAGCGCGCGCGAACTCACCGGCATGGATTTCCAGGGTTATGCCATCGGCGGGCTCGCGGTCGGCGAACCGCAGGAGGTGATGCTCAAGGTCGTCGCAGAAACGACGCCAATTCTGCCGGCCGATCGCCCGCGCTATCTGATGGGGGTCGGGACACCGCACGACCTCATGGAAGCGGTCAAGCGCGGCATCGACATGTTCGATTGTGTGCTGCCGACCCGCAACGGCCGTCACGGCATGGCCTTCACGCGCTTCGGCGCGATCAATCTCGCCAATGCGCGTCATGCCGAAGATCCGCGTCCGCTGGACGAACAAAGCGCGCATCCCGCAGCGCGGAGCTATTCGCGCGCCTACCTCCACCATCTGACCAAAGCCAACGAGATTCTTGGGCAGGTGCTGCTCTCGACCGTCAATCTCGCCTACTATCAGGAGCTCATGGCCGGGATGCGGGAGGCCATTGCCGGCGGGAATTTCGCCGAGTTTCAGGCTGCTGTCATGGCACAATGGGAGCGGGGCGATATTGCGACAATGTGAGAGATTGGCCCGGGGTTGTCTCGATGTCTCGCCTTGGCTAAAGCCACCTTATGAACGTGCAGCCATCCTTCCTGGCGAAACGCCGGAAACCCGTCTTCAAATTGCCGGCAGGCAGTTGTGACGCCCACTGTCACGTCTTCGGGCCGGGCGAAAAATTTCCCTATGCGCCTAACCGGCGCTACACGCCGGACGATGCACCGAAGGAAATGTTGGCGGCGCTGCACGCCCATCTCGGCATTGATCGTGCCGTGATTGTGCAGGCGAGCTGCCACGGCACCGACAATGCCGCGATGCTCGACTGCATTGCGTCGGATCCCAAGCGCTATCGCGGCGTGGCCATCGTCGACGACAGTTTCACCGACAAGGATTTTGACGCGCTCGACCGCGGTGGCGTGCGCGGCGCGCGTTTTAATTTCGTGAAGCACCTTGGCGGCGCGCCCGACATGGCCGTGTTTGGCCGCGTCATTGACCGCATCAAAGGCCGCGGCTGGCACGTCGTGCTGCACATCGACGCGCCCGATATCATTCCGCTCTCGGACATGATGCGAAAATTGCCGCTGCCGTTTGTCGTCGATCACATGGGCCGCGTTCCGTCCGCGGCGGGCGTCGATCAACCGCCATTGCGTGCGTTGATCGAGCTTTCGCGCCTCGAAAACTGCTGGATCAAAGTCTGCGGCTCGGAACGGATTTCGATGCCGCCTTATGCCGCAGCCGTTCCGATTGCGCATGCGCTGGTCGAGGCGGCGCCCGACCGCGTGTTGTGGGGCACCGATTTTCCGCATCCGAACGCAACGCACGAGGCTGATGAGGCCGATCTGGTTGATCTGGTACCGCAATTTGCGCCCGACCCGCTGGCGCAGAAGCGCCTTCTGGTGGACAATCCGGCAAGGCTTTACAATTTCAATTCATAAAAAAATTGGTGGAGGAGAGGCACATGAGCATCGCAAGTTTTTGGACGCGCGATATCGACATGCGTTGTTGGCGGCCGCCGTTTTGACGCTGACGCCATTGAGCGGCGCGCAGGCCGCCTGGCCGGAAAAGCCGGTCAAGATCATCCTGCCATTCGGCGCCGGCGGCGTTGCCGACGTGACGTCGCGCATTCTGGCGGACAAGCTCAGTGACAAATTCGGCCAACGTGTCGTGATCGAAAACATGCCGGGCCCGGGCGGCATCAATGCCGCGCGCGCGGTCATCAATGCGCCGCCCGACGGCTATACGATGGCTCTGGTCACCAACGGCACCGCGATCAGCGTGGCGGCGTTCAAGAGTCTGCCGTTTGATCCGGTAAAGGACTTCGAGCCGGTGTCGATGGTCGGCACGTTCGATCTGGTGTTCGTGGTCAATAGCCAGTCCGAATACAAGACGCTCGGGGATTTCATCAAAGCGGCAAAGGCGCAGCCCGGAAAACTTAATATCGGCACGATAGCCGTCGGCGGCACGCAAAATCTCGGAGCCGAGTTGTTCAAGTCACTTGCAGATGTGAATGTGCAGATCGTGCCCTACAAGAATTCGCCGGATATCGTGGTCGCGCTGTTGCGCAACGATGTGCAGATGATGGTCGAATTCCCGCCGGCGGTGCAGGGGCAGGTCAACGATGGCAAATTGCGCATTCTTGCGACATCAAGCCCGAAGCCTTCGCCGTTGCTTCCGGGTGTGCCGACCGCCGACCAGGCCGGCGTCAAGGGTTATGAGGTGATTTCCTGGAATGCCGTCGGTGCACCCAAGGGCACGCCAAAAGCCGTCATCGACACGATGAACAAGGCCATTCATGACGTGCTCGCAAACCCTGACGTAAAAGCACAGTTCGCCAAGGTTGGCGTGGAGGTGCATGCCAGCACACCCGCTGAGCTCATGTCTCGGCTTACGGCGGACATCAAGAAATGGAACGACGTGGTCGACAAGGCGGGCATTCCGCGGAAGTAGTCAGTGTCGGTTGGTCCGCGCGTCGGTCAGGAAGCGAACAATGAGTACCACGCCGCGAGGCTACCCGGACCTGCACGAACATCTCGCCGCGCTCGAGGAGCGCGGCCTTTTGCAGCGGATCGATCGGCCGATCGACAAAGACGCGGAAATGCATCCGCTGGTGCGCTGGCAGTTCGTCGGCGGCATCGACGAGGCGGAGCGCAAGGCATTCCTGTTCACCAATATCGTCGATGGTCTTGGGCGGAAATACGACATGCCCGTGGTGGTCGGCGCCATCGCCGCCAATGCGGAAATTTACAGCATTGGCATGCGTACGCCGCTTGATGACATCCAGGCCAAATGGGACCACGCGATTGCCAACCCGATTGATCCACGTTTGGTCAATGACGCGGTGTGCCACGAGGTTGTAATCGAGGGCGCGGCATTGAAGGGTGAGGGCAAGGGTCTCGACCGCTTGCCGATCCCGATTTCGACACCAGGGTTTGACAGCGCGCCGACTTTAACGGCGACCAACGTAATCACGCGCGATCCCGACACCGGCGTGCAGAACATGGGGACCTATCGCGCAGCCCTCAAGGCGTCCGACCGGCTGGTGGTGCGCATGGCGACGCGCGTTGGCGGCGCCGGCGGTTACCAGCACTACCTCAAATATCAGAAACGCGGCGAACCGATGCCATGCGCCATCGTGCTCGGTTGCCCGCCATATGTTGCGTTCATGGGGCCGCAGAAGCTGCCGATCGGCGTCGACGAGATGACCGTCGCCGGCGGCCTGGCGGGCGGGCCGATCAATATTGCCCGCGCGCGGACCGTCGACCTCACGGTCCCGGCGGAATCCGAAATTGTCATCGAGGGATTGATCGATACCGAATATCTCGAACCGGAAGCGCCGTTTGGTGAATCGCACGGTCATGTCGCGCTTGAGGAATTCAATATGCCGATGCGGGTGACCGCAATCACGCATCGCAACAAGCCGGTGATCCCGTCCTATATCAGCCAGGTTGCGCCCAGCGAATCGAGCGTGATCAAGCGCGTTGCCTACGAGCCGCTGTTCACCGCGCATTTGCGCAACACGCTCGGTATCAAGGGCGTCAAGAAAGGTGGCGTTGCACGAGCCGTTGACCGGGCTGCTGCGGGTCACCGTGATTACGCTGGAGAAAGGCGTTGCGCGAACGGAGGTCTGGCGCGCGCTCAAGGGCGCCGCCTTCTTCAAGGGCGATTGCGGCAAGATCTGCATCGCCGTGAACGAGGATATCGACGTCGACAATGCCGACGCGCTCCTTTGGGCGATGGCCTACCGGACGAACCCGATCGAGGACGTACAATTGGTGCCGCATCGCGGCCAGGGCCACGGCCCCAAGCGCGAGCACGATCAGGAAGAGGATTCGACCATGCTCGTGGACGCCACCATGAAAGGCGACCTGCCGCCGCTGGCGCTGCCGAAGCAGGAATACATGGAGCGCGCCAAAGCGATCTGGCAGGAGCTCGGCTTCCGGCCACTGCGGCCGCAGGCGCCGTGGTTCGGCTATTCTCTCGGCGATTGGTTGCCGCAGTGGGACGACGCAGCCAAACGCGCGGCGCAGGGGCGCTATCTCGACAACGGCAAGATCAGCGAAAAATTGAGGCGCAAAGGGCTCAAGCCGGAGACCAAGTACCGGCCCGACAAGGAATCGTCCAAGTAGCGAAGCTACAGTCTTTTGCTACGGCCCGCCGTAAAGCCATGCGATGCCGTCGAGGGCCTCCTCCTTGGTGCGGCCGCCGACCGCCATGTCGCGCAATTCGGCGGTCACGCCACGCGCGTGATAGAATTCACCATAGACCCGCGCCATGATCTGCGTGCGCGCGGTGCGCAAATAACGCTCCTGAGTATAATCTGCAAAAGCTGCCGCCGGATCGTCCGGCTTCTGCGCGACCTTCTCCGCAAGGACAATGGCATCTTCGGTCGCCATGCAGGCGCCCTGTGCGAGATATTGCAACATCGGGTGCGCGGCGTCGCCGAGCAGGGTGACGCGGCCTTTGTTCCAGTTCTTGACGGGCTCGCGATCGCACAGGACCCACATGCGCCAGGTGTCGATCAGCTCAAGCATGCGCGTGACCTGCGGCACCTGCATCTTGAAGTGCTGCCACATCACGTCCTTGGCGCCTTCGGCGTTCCAGCCTTCTTCGTAATGGTCGGAGTGGAAAACGGCGACCAGATTGTACAGTTCGCCACGGCGCAGCGGATAATGCACGAAGTGCGTGCGTGGCCCGGCCCACAATACGACGTCGGGCCGCCAGAGATCCTTCGGCACCTCCTCGCGCCTGAGCACGCCACGATAGGCGATGTGGCCTGAGACTCGGGGCTTGCCGTCGCCGACGATTGTGTCGCGAATATTCGACCACATCCCGTCGCAGCCGATGAGTGCGCGCCCTTCGACGGTTTCCCCGTTGTTCAGCGTCACCGTGACGTGGTCACCGTGATCCTTGAAGGCATCCACGCGCCGGCTGGTCTCGAGCGTGATCAGATTGCTGCCTTGGCAGGCTTTCAGGAATGCGCCGTGGATGTCGGCGCGATGGGTAACCCCGTAGGGTTGGCCGAACCGCTCTATGAATTTGGCGTCGAGCGGCATGTTGGTGATGAGCTCGCCGGTTAGTGCGTTGCGCATTTCCTGCGCCGGTGGGCGATGCGCGTCAGCCAGCACGGCGTCCTTGAGACCGATTTTCTCAAGGACACGGAAAATGTTCGGTCCGAGCTGGATGCCGGCACCGACTTCACGGAATTCGGGGGACTGCTCGAACAGCCGGACCGGGAAACCCTTGTGTGCCAGCGCATAGGCTGTAACCAAGCCACCAATTCCGCCGCCGGAGATCAAAAAGGGAGCGGAACCCCCATTCGTACGAGCCATCAGCACGACCTCACTTCACGCAGACCAGTAATGTCGGCAGACCATAAAACCAGCAAGCCCCGGACGCAAAGAGCGCTTCGACAAATTAAAAACCCGCCGGCAAGGCGCCGGCGGGCGGATGTAGGGGGATGACCCTTGGGTCTGGTCAGCGGCTACTTGGTCACCTGACCGCGGATTTCGCCGCCTTTGTTTGCGGCGGTATGCACGTTGACGTACCACTTGCCGTCCGTCAGCTCGGCCGCCTGGGCATCCGTTAGGGTTGCAGTGCCTTCAAACGAGCCTTTGTCGGCGCCGGCAATCGGGACTACGACGCCGCCGTTCTTGCCAACTTCACCGGCATGGAAATGCGCCGCGGTGGCCGGCCCGGTCAGGCCCGAGACGTTGCCTTTCCAGGACAATTTCTTGCTGGCGGTATCAAAGGTGGCCGTGACCGAGCCGGTGCCTTTGCTATCGGTCGGCGGGACTTCACTGGCGGCTTTGAGGTCGGCCTTCAGATTGAGCGTGGCCGCGATGGCGGGGCTCGCAAGAGCAAGCGCGGCAGCGCAGGCGAGAGCGGTCAAACTCGACCGCGCGAACGACTTCGTCATTCAGTTCCTCCCGTTGGGAATAAGGCTAAATGCAAGACATTGAGGTGAACACTCAATCCTAGCACTTATTCCTGCGGGCACTCTTCAATGTGACGTGAGCGGGATCGAGCTGCTGGAGAATTCGCCACAACCGTCGCATTCCCAATGGTGGCGGATCTCGCCGCCTTCCACGAATTCCGATGAGACAGGGGCGACCATCCAGTCCCCACAATGGGGACAGCGCATGGGGGCAGAGAAGGCGCGGATGGCTGAGAGCTTCGCCCGATGGCTATGAAGCTGCATGTCATGGCTCCTTCTGTTTCGTCGATCGTGGCCCGGAGTAAAGGCGCATCATGGCGATGGCGAGACGCTTTGGTGAAACTGTGGTGGCCGGATCACTAAACTTTTGCGACACGAAATTTCGTCGCTAGCCCATGCGTTTTGCCTAAAACGCAGGCCGTTTGGAGTCCTTCACGATTTTATGTGTAATAACGCGTGCGCTGCGGCGAACAAATTTTCGACGATTTTGCAAACCGGGGACCGTGAAATTGGTGAGCGCGGAGGGGACTCGAACCCTCGACCTACTGATTAAAAGTCAGTTGCTCTACCGCCTGAGCTACGCGCTCGTCACCTGACGCGGGATCCCGCCCGACGACCGCCGGGACAACGCGCTTGGCGCTGTGTAGGGGCGCCGGCCTGCCCGGTCAATAGGCCGCCGCCGCCTTCTTGAACTCGCGCAAGGTTCGAGATTTGCTAGACTATTGCCGCGGCCCAATGGCCGCCCGGAGAGGCCAATGCCCATCGTCAACCGCGTCGCCGACCTGCACAACGAGATCACCGGCTGGCGCCGCGATCTGCATATGCACCCAGAACTTATGTACGACGTGCAACGTACGGCCGGCACGGTCGCGGAAAAGCTCAAGGCCTTCGGCTGTGACGAGGTGGTCACCGGCCTGGGACGAACCGGTGTGGTGGGCGTCATTCGCGGGCGCAAGGGCGCGGGAGGCAAGACGATCGGGCTGCGCGCGGATATGGATGCGCTGCCGATCGAAGAAGCCAATGATCTGCCGTACAAGTCGACCGTGCCGGGCAAGATGCACGCGTGCGGCCATGATGGCCACACGGCCATGTTGCTCGGCGCCGCGCGCTACCTCGCTGACACCCGCAACTTTGCAGGCACTGCAGTGGTGATCTTTCAGCCGGCAGAAGAAGGCGGTGCGGGCGCCAAAGCTATGCTCGACGACGGAATGCTGGATCGCTTCGGCATCGGTGAAGTCTACGGCATGCATAATTATCCCGGTATGCCGGTTGGCGCCTTCGGCATCCGGGCCGGACCGGTGATGGCGGCAGCGGATGCACTCACCATCGATATCGAGGGCGTGGGCGCCCACGCTGCGCGACCGCATCTCGGCATCGACAGCGTGCTTGTGGGCGCGCAGATCATCAATGCAATCCAGACGGTGGTTTCGCGCAATGTAGATCCATTGAAGTCGGCTGTGGTGTCGATTTGCATGTTCCGCGCAGGCAACACCGACAACGTCATTCCACAGACAGTGCAGCTGCGCGGAACAGCACGCAGCCTCGCGCCGGACGTCCGCGATCTGCTTGAAAAGCGGCTGCACGTCGTGGTGGAAAGTACGGCAGCGGCCTACGGCGCAACTGCAAAGCTGACCTATCGCCGCGGCTATCCGGTCCTCGTCAACCACGAGCAGCAAGCGGAATTCGCCGCGTCTGTCGCCGGCGAGATTGCGG
The DNA here is from genome assembly GCA_963819915.1 of uncultured Alphaproteobacteria bacterium. Taxonomy (GTDB): domain Bacteria; phylum Pseudomonadota; class Alphaproteobacteria; order Rhizobiales; family Xanthobacteraceae; genus Pseudolabrys. Next base: position 488,481 of record CAWFXX010000001.1, on the reverse strand, counting down.
GTCCGGACAAAGTCGATCACGCTTTGCCGCCGATGATGGGCGCTGAGGACTTTGCTTTCATGCTCAATGCGCGGCCCGGCGCATTCATCTGGATCGGAAATGGGGATAGCGCCGGGCTACATCATCCGGCCTACAACTTCAACGACGATGCGATCCCGTTTGGGACGTCGTATTGGGTAAAGCTCGTTGAAACCGCACTGCCAGCCTAGTCGAGTGACTATTGAACCAATTCGCCGGCCTTCGGCGCTGGCGTCGGGCGGACGGCTTCGGCCACAGTGGCGGTCCGGCGCGTGATCGGCAGCAACTCGGCAGCACGAGCCTCGAGGCTGCGCCAATACGCGAATTCATTCAGACGCGTGCGCTCGATCACTGCGAGCCCAACCGCGGCAATGAATGGCAGGCTTTGCACGACGAGAACAATGGCGAAAATATTGATTTCGTGGATTTCCTTAACGTTGCAAACATAGAGCACGACTGCGCCAAGAAGCAGCAAGCCCGCCAGGATTGCCTCCCAGAATGCATGGAAATCGGCCGAGCGCCGCATGCCACCTTTGGACGTGCGGACGAAGGGCAGGTGATCTTTGACCAGACCAAGGGTCACGGCGCGCGCCACGGTCCATTGCACCGACATGGCTGCCAGCACCGAACCAAGGAGTTGGCCTTTGCGGGGGCGTACGCGCAATCGATAGAGCGTCGTGAAATGTAAGACCGACACAGCAAAGCTCACGATGATCGGCGCCGTGAGGATCTGGTCGGGGACCGCAATGTCGAGGAAGGAGACTACCGGCACCCACAGGATGTTCAGGATGGCAACCGCGACGCCGATACTTTCTGCGCCCAGCCAGTTGAGCCATCCGAGGGCGAACTCGCGCTTCTGCTCGCGCGTCAGCTGAGCTCGCGCCCGGCAGGAAATGTCGCCAATGCTTCTTGAGAATCTGGAAACCGCCATACGCCCAGCGATGACGTTGCTTCTTGTAAGCCTCGAAGCTGTCCGGCAGCAGGCCGTGGCCATAACGCTTATTGGTGTAGTGCGCCTGCCAGCCAAGCTCGAGCAAAGTAAGGCCGAGGTCGGTATCCTCGCAAATCGTGTCGCTTGACCAGCCCCCGGCCGCCTCGATCGCGGCGCGGCGGATCAGACACATCGTGCCATGCACGACGATGGCGTTGACTTCATTGCGCTGGACCATGCCGATGTCGAAGAAGCCGGCGTACTCGCCATTCATGGCATGGTGCATCACGCTGCGTTCGCCATCGCGATGATCTTGCGGCGCTTGCACCAGGCCGACAGTCGGGTCGCTGAACAGCGGAACGAGATCCCTGAGCCAGTCCTGATGTACCACGTAGTCGGCGTCGAGCACGCCGATCACTTCGGCGTCGGCGGCCGTGTGGATTAACGCAAGACGAAGCGCGCCGGCTTTGAAGCCAACGATATCGTCCGCCCGCACAAACTTGAATCGTTCACCGAGCGTGCGGCATTGCTCCTCGATCGGCAGCCACAACGCGGGGTCCGGAGTATTGTTGATGACAACAATACATTCGTAATTCGTGTAGTCGAGCCGCGCGATTGCATCGAGCGTTTGCTTCAGCATCTCCGGCGGTTCGTTGTGAGCCGGGATATGGATGGACACTTTCGGACCCGCGGCCTGCGGCGCCAGCGTGGGGCTTGCAACCAGGCGCAGCGGTTTGCGGCCAAATGCAATGGCGGCGATCTCCTCGATGCGCGCAAGCGCGATCACGATCAATGGAATCAGAAGGACAATACCGAGGCCAAGCGCGAAGGCTGAACCCGGCACGAAATAATGGCCATTCCAGAAACCGAACACGGCGGCAAACCATGCGCCGACAACGTTGGCCGCGCCGGCGAGCAGCGCCGCCTGCCACAAAGTCACTGCGCTCATCGCGAGCAGCGGCAGGGACAAAAGGATGCTCACCAGGATCGCGATCGTGGCGAGGCGCCAGTGATTGGGGTCCGTGATCGGACCGGTCCAATCAAACTTTTGATGGCGCGAGGCGTCGAACAATCCCCAGTATGGGCCGACGCCCCCTTCAAATGTTTTCCAGGGCTGATCGATTGCCTCGACGATATTGTAGTCAATGCCGTAGGCATCCGCGCGAGTCACAAAGTCGCGCAGCAGCACGGCCTGCTCAATGCGGCCGGGATTGGCATTGTGCATGTTGTAGCCGGCGCTTGGCCAGCCGAACTCAGCGATGACGATGCGTTTGCCTGGATATGCCCGACGCAACTTGTCGTAGATCAGGATTGCCTGATCGACAGTCTGCTGCTCAGAGAAGCCTTCCCAGTACGGAAGAATGTGCGCCGCGATGTAGTCGACGGCGGACACCAGTTCTGGATGTTCAATCCAGACGTGCCAGATTTCACCGGTCGTCACTGGAACATTGGTCGAGCGCTTCACGCGCTGAATCATTTGTATGAGATCGTCGACTTTTTGTTCGCCGCGGAAGATCGTTTCGTTGCCGACGATCACGCCGTTGATGTTGCTGTGCCGTTTGGCGAGGTCGACGACCGAACGAATTTCGCGCTCGTTGCGATCCTGATTTTTGTCGATCCAGGCACCGGCCGTGACGCGCAATCCGAACTCGGATGCAATGCCCGGTACGAGTTCCACGCCGCCGGTTGCGGAGTATGTGCGAATTGCGCGAGTCACCGGCGCCAGCATCTTGAGATCGGCGCGAATTTGTGCGGCCTCCGCCTTGCCGCCGGCGTCAGGATGCACCGAACCGCCAAATGGCGCGTAGGAAACGCTCGCAAGCTGGCCGTCGAAGTTGGGGGCGCGAACATTGTCGCGCATTAACGCCCACAACCCGGCATGCACGCACGCCACAAGGGCGACGACGGCAGCTACGGTGCGCATAGAACTCAAAACCAACCGGGGCAGAATGGCAGACCCTTGAACCCGTCCCCTGGGCTCAGCCGATACTCCGTCTGCAAGGATGCAGCGTAGCGCGGCATTAGGGGAATACTCAAGTAATTAGCAGACATGGCAAATCCTAGGCAGACGCATGGCGTCCCGACTAAATTTTTGCGATTGGCAACGCGGTTCAGCGTGGGGTGGTTCCGCCGGAAGTTGCTGCCGGGGGTTGGGCCGCTTCGGCCGCCGGGGTCGGCTCCAAGGTAGGGTTAAGCCAGCAGGCATGAACCCGGCCGTTAAGCGTCTCCTGGAGCCTTGGGATCGATGTTTCCCTGCCGGACAAGGCAGCGGAAGGTGGCCTGGATGTGGGCGCTAGGGCAGCCGAAACGATCGTATAGGTCGAGATGCCGGAAGGCGGTGTCGAGGTCGTCGCGCCAGAGCAGGGTGACCACCCGGCGGCCAAGCCAGACACATTCCGGGTTGCCAGCGGGGCCGGTCAGGAGCCGCGTTGCTTCGGCAATTTCGTCGATCTTTTTCTGGCTCTCCTTGGCGGAGTCAGCGGCTGGCTTTTGCGGCTCGGGAGGCTTGCCGTTACCGCCACTTTGCGCGAAGGCGACTGGACCATAAAAACCGAGGGTCGCCATGCAGGAAAGCACGACGAAAACCTTACGCAACTTGAGAGTGAACCGCATTGTCCCCGTCGGATGTTTGGTCTTGGCCGTACATGCGTCCTTCGGCCTGTGTGGGGCCCGATTGGGACGCTAATACGGCGGTGATTTACCTTGTAAATCCGCCCCCTTTGATCCGGCGGCACGCCTGACGCGAAAAATCGACCTACAAGAATTGGCCCGAATTACCGGAATTTGTCCAGCTTAACCGTTTCGCTTGCTTAAGACGCCGGGGCACGAAGTCGGCTTGGCAGGGGCGGTAGCGCACGATAAGCCCGTCCGGCCGTCAATCGCCGATCGGGTTCTCGATGCGTCGCGCATTCGTCTGCCTTCTCCTCACAACGATGGCCATCAGCGGGGTCTGGGCCTGGCTGGGCAGCCCTGTACCCTTGCCACGTACCCAATCCGGCCCGGAAAAGCTCTATTGCGCGTCCTATACACCTTTTAGGGGCAGTCAGACGCCGCTCGATGCATCAACCATGATACCGGCCGCCCAGATCGAGGATGATCTGGCGCGGCTCGCCCAAATTACGGAGTGCGTGCGTACATACTCGGTCGATTTCGGCCTGGACCAGATTGCGGGGATAGCCGCAAAGCATGGTCTGAAGGTCATGCAGGGGCTCTGGCTATCAAGCAGCCTGCCGAAGAATTCGTATCAGATCGAAACGGCGGTCGCGCTTGCCAATAAATACCCCGGCACAATTCGTTCTCTTGTGATCGGCAACGAAGTGCTGCTGCGCGGCGATATGACCGCGACGGACCTCGCCAATACCATTCGCGCCATCAAGGCGCGCGTGAAAGTACCCGTGACGTATGCGGATGTCTGGGAATTTTGGCTGCGCAATCGGGAAATTGCGAACGTTGTTGATTTCATCACGATCCATATTTTGCCCTACTGGGAGGATTTACCGGTTTCGGCTGCGGGACGCCGTGGCGCACGTGGAGGCGATCCGCCAACAAGTGGTCAACGCTTTCCCGGGAAAGGAAGTGCTGATCGGTGAGGTCGGTTGGCCCAGTGCTGGTCGCATGCGCGAAAGTGCGTTGCCGTCCCCGGTCAATCAGGCGCGCGTCATTCTGGATGTTTTGGCGCTAAGCAAGCGCGAACACTTCAACGTGAATGTGATCGAGGCGTTCGACCAACCGTGGAAGCGCGCGCTCGAAGGCACCGTTGGCGGGCACTGGGGTCTTCTCAAGGCCTCGACACGCGCCCCAAAATTTTCGGGCGCGCTGGCCATTTCCAATCATCCGCTGTGGCTCTGGCAGGGCACCGCCGGAATCATATTTGCAGCGATCATTTTTGGTGCGGCCATTCTCGTCCGCACAAAAGAAACGCGGCTTTCGCTTTGGATGGCGGTCAGCGTGATTGCCTTTGCTGGCGGAACCTTGCTTGGCTGGACGATGGAAAACATTCCGATTGAAAGCCTGGGGCTTGGTGGCTGGTCGCGATCCATAGCGCTTGCCGCAGTCGCTGTCGCCGCCCCGCCAGTCATGAGCGTCGCGATCATGCGCGACATTTCCTCACCGAGCTTTGCGCGCCTGCTTGGTCCAAAGAATGATCGGGTAAACGATCCCCTCGCATTGGCAATTGGTACAATTTCAATCGGATTGCTCTTGCTGGCGTTCGTCGTGGCTCTTGGTCTTGTCTTCGATCCGCGGTACCGCGACTTTCCGTTTGCTCCGCTGACCGGGGCGGTTGTGCCATTCCTCATGCATAAATTGATGGTTACGCGGCCGAAGGGATCACGCAGCGTTGCGGAAACCTCGGGCGCAACCGTGCTCGCGCTGTCGGTTTGCTACATCGTTTTCAACGAAGGCTTTGCCAATTGGCAGTCGCTGTGGACTTGCGCGGCCTTGGCGGGACTCGCAATCAATCTGGCTCTGGTGCGCGACGGGCAAAGCTGAGTACGAGTAGCGCGGCGGCGAGCGCGGACAAGGCAACATTGTACAAAACGACCCCGCAGCACGCGGCGGCGAGGGCCGCTCCGAAAAGTATCAGTGAGGGGCGTAACAAATTCAGCGCCGCAACAATTAGCGCAAACCAACCAAAGACCGAGTATGTAAACAGAGCAATCGTGATCTGCCGTGTGACGCAGAGCCACGTGTTCAATCCGGCTTGGCAGGCAAGACCCACAGGCGACTGCTCGACTGCAAGGTAGCGCATGTAGAGTGCGTAGCCCATCGCACAAAAACCGACGACCAGAAGCCAATTGGTCGCGCGCGCGCTCGGCAGAAACAATTTCATGAGCGTATTATGCCGCCGCGCGGGTGCTGCGACAATCAGCGCTCGGTGATCTGTTCGCCGTCGAATTTGACGGATTTGCAGGCGGTGCGGGCGGCCGCGAAATGGGCGCAGAGACCGGTGGCCGCGGGGTTGTTCGGCAGAGGGCCAACGACCAGGCGATAGCCTGATGCTCCGGCGCGATGTTCATGGGCGGCGAGCGGGTACATGCCGCTTAGAAGCGGGCCGAAATTCGCTTTCACCGTGATCCAGCGCTGGCGGATGCCGTCCAGGGTCGCGGCGCCGCCAAGATCGAGTCCAAATTCGCTTTGAGCGTTGGCGGGCGGTGCAGGTTCGTTTGCCGCTATGGCCGCGATGCGGGTCGGCGGCATAGGCACTGCGACGTTCGCGGCATCGGTTTTAGGCGCAGGCGCGGCTGTTGTAGCAGCAGGCGCCGCGGCGGCGGACGAACTAGGCGTGACGGCGGCTGTCGTTGTAACCGGCGCGGTTGGCGTCGGCGGCGCCGCTTTTGCGGCGAGGGCGGCGGTCGTCGCAGCCGCCTGCCGTTTGATGGCGCCCGTCATGTCGTCGACGCTGCTTTCGAGCAGCGCGATGCGTCCAGCCAGTCGATCGCGCTCTACTGCGAGAGCGCGCACTTGTGCCGTCAAAAGCTGCACATTGGACTCAAGCTGGGTCACGCGCGGCGGCATCTGTGCGATGGCGGCAGGCTCGTTAATGGCAAAAATCTGACGCAAGCGATCGCCGGCGGTTTTGGTCTGGCTTGCGACAGCCAATGCGGTCAAAGCGATTGCCGCGGCGCCACCCCAGCCGCCGAGCCACAAAAGCGCGTTGAATTCGCGGCTGCGCCGGCGCGGCTCGCGCAAATCGGGTTCCAGCGGCGTCTGTTCAGTCGCCATACGACGCCTCGATGGGACGAATCATTGAAAACGTTAGCAGAATCCGGCAAATCGTGCCCTCTACCCGCAGGACCGATGGGGACCGTGCGGCGGTCTTTTGCCGATGCACTGGCTCGGCTATGGGATGCCCACAAATCCAGCGAAAGCGTGAGCCAGGGCGGATGCCTCGACGAACATGTCTCGCGATCGTGCTCGCGGCCGGCGAGGGCACGCGTATGCGGTCGGTGCAGCCGAAGGCATTGCATGTGCTGGGCGGCCAGTCGCTGCTCGCGCATGCGATGCAGGCTGCGACCGAGGCCGGAACCGGCAATTTGGCGGTTGTCGTTGGTCCGGATCACGGCGCAGTGGCAGCTGAAGCGTTAGAGCGCGCGCCAAAAGCGGAAATCTTCGAGCAGCGGGAGCGGCGTGGTACTGCCCACGCGGTTCTATCCGCTGCGAAGGCGATCGGGAGCGGCGCAGACGACGTTCTGGTGATTTTTGCCGATACACCTTTAGTGCGCGCCGAAACGCTTTCAAAATTGCGGGGCGCGCTCGCGGACGGAGCGGCTGTGGCCGTTCTGGGTTTCAGCCCGGCTGTCCCGCATGGCTATGGCCGGCTGGTGATGCGCGAAAATGAACTGGTGGCGATCCGGGAAGATCGCGACGCCACACCCGAAGAGCGGAAGATCGGGTTCTGCAATGGCGGCTTAATGGCGCTTGCCGGGAAGCATGCGCTCACCATTCTCAGGCGCATCGGCAATAGCAATGCCAAGGGCGAATTCTATCTTACTGATGCGGTTGCCATTGCCCGGGAGATGGGCTTGAAGGCGGTTGCGATCGAAACGCTGGAGGATGATGTGCGCGGCATCAACACCAAAGCACAACTCGCTGAAGCGGAAGCAGTCTTGCAGAAGCGGCTGCGCGCTGCGGCACTGGACGCTGGCGTCACCATGGTCGCGCCGGAAACGGTCTTTCTCTCTGCCGACACCAAATTCGGCAAGGACGTGACGATCGAGCCCAACGTGGTATTCGGACCGGGCGTCACCGTTGATGACGGCGCAACGATACGATCGTTCTCGCATCTCGAAGGTGCACGCGTCGGCAAAGGTGCGCGGGTCGGTCCTTTTGCAAGGCTGCGGCCGGGTGCGGATCTTGGAAAAGACGTGCACATCGGCAACTTCGTCGAGATCAAGGAGGCCAAGATCGAGGCTGGCGCCAAGGCCAATCATCTTGCCTACATCGGGGATGCACGCGTCGGCGCCGATGCCAATATTGGGGCGGGCACGATCACGTGTAACTATGACGGTGTCACCAAGCATCACACCGACATCGGCAAAGGCGCGTTCATCGGGTCGAATTCGGCGCTGGTGGCTCCTGTTAAGATCGGTGATGGGGCTTATATCGGCACCGGGAGCGTCATCACGAAGGATGTTCCTGCCGGGGCGCTTGCGATCGCCCGTGCCAAACAGGCGATTAAGGAAGGCTGGGCAAAGCGCTTGCGGCAGGTGAAGGCCTTGGGCAAGAACCTCGCCAGGAAGAAGCCGAAAAAGTAGCCAGGGCGGGCGCGCCGGGATCGCGTGGGCTGTCACATTGCGAAACGGGTTTTGATTTCCTTGAGCGTGCCGGCGGCAGCTACACCATGAGCAATGGGTAAAGGGGACATCCAGGCGGATGTGCGGAATTGTCGGAATTGTCGGAACCAAAGCGGTCGCGGGCCAACTGGTCGACGCGCTCAAGCGGCTTGAGTACCGCGGCTACGACTCGGCGGGCGTCGCCACGCTCGATCACGGCGTGCTGGGCCGCCGCCGTGCGCAAGGCAAGCTGAATGCGCTTGAAGCCCGGCTCGCGCAGGAGCCGCTCGGCGGCACCATCGGCATTGGTCATACGCGTTGGGCGACACACGGACGTCCGACGGAAGACAATGCACATCCTCATGCAACCGACCTGGTGGCAGTCGTCCACAACGGCATCATCGAGAATTTTCGCGAATTGCGCGAGCAACTCACCGAACGCGTGGCCACAAGTTCGTCAGCGATACCGATACCGAGGCCGTCGCGCACCTCGTCACCGCAGGAGATTGAAGAGCGGCAAGTCGCCGGAAGATGCTGTCGCGGCATCGCTCAAGCAATTGCGCGGCGCTTTCGCGCTGGCATTCCTCTTTACCGGCAAGGACGATCTGCTGATCGGCGCCCGCAAAGGCTCGCCGCTCGCGATCGGCTACGGCAAGGGCGAGATGTATCTCGGTTCGGACGCCATCGCACTTGCGCCCTTCACCGACACGATCAGTTACCTCGAAGACGGCGATTGGGCCGTTCTCACGCGCAAGGGTGTCGATGTTCGCGACGAGCAGGGACGCAAAGTCGAACGGCCGATCGTGAAATCGACGGCTTCGGCGCAGATGGTCGACAAAGGCAACCACAAGCACTTCATGGCCAAGGAAATTCACGAGCAGCCGGAAGTGGTCGGTCATACGCTTGCGCACTACATTGACATGGTGAACGAACGCGTCGCGCTGCCGGGTAAACTTCCGTTCGACTGGAAGAAACTCAAGCGCCTGTCGATCTCGGCGTGCGGCACCGCCTTCTATGCGGGGCTGGTCGCTAAATACTGGTTTGAGCGCTTTGCCAAGCTGCCGGTCGAGATCGATATCGCGTCGGAATTCCGGTATCGCGGCGCGCCGCTCGAAGCGGGCGATCTTGCGATTTTCATCTCGCAGTCGGGCGAGACCGCCGACACGCTTGCGACATTGCGTTACGCCAAAGAGAACAAGCAGCACATTCTTTCGGTGGTCAACGTGCCGACCTCGACCATCGCCCGCGAAAGCGACGTGGTGATGCCGACGCTCGCCGGGACCCGAAATCGGAGTTGCGTCCACCAAGGCCTTCACCTGCCAGCTCAGCGTACTGGCCTGTCTTGCGATTGCGGCCGGTCGCGCGCGCGGCGAATTGTCGGATGCCGACGAACAGAAACTGGTGCATGCGCTGATCGAGGTGCCGCGGCTGATGGCGGCCGCGCTCACGCTCGAGCCACAGATCGAGCGGCTGTCACATGATCTGGCCAAGGTGCACGACGTGCTCTATCTCGGCCGTGGAACAAGCTATCCGATCGCTCTGGAAGGCGCGCTTAAGCTCAAGGAGATTTCGTATATTCACGCGGAAGGTTATGCCGCCGGGGAGCTCAAACACGGCCCCATTGCGCTGATCGACGAAACCATCCCGGTGATCGTGATTGCACCCTATGATCGCGTGTTCGAGAAGACGGTGTCGAACATGCAGGAAGTGGCCGCGCGCGGCGGCAAGATCATTTTGGTCACTGACCCGAAGGGCGCCAAAGAGGCGAGCATTGAGTCTCTTGAGACGTTGGCGCTGCCGGAGATGGCCTCGACTGTCACACCGCTCGTTTACGCCATTCCGGTGCAGCTGATCGCCTATCATACCGCCGCCGCCATCGGCACCGACGTTGACCAGCCACGCAACCTCGCGAAATCGGTCACGGTGGAATAGACTGACATTATGACCGAGATTGATCAGAGCCCCGGCACGGTAGTACCCGCCGAGGCGCCGAAAGTGGTGCCCTCGCAAACCAGTTTTGCCGGCCGCATCCGTAATTATTTTCTGACCGGCCTGGTGGTGGCCGGGCCGCTGGCGATCACCGTCTGGCTGATCTGGACGATCATTACCTGGGCGGATGATTTCGTGCGGCCACTCATTCCGCCGCCGTACCGGCCTGAAAGCTATCTGCCCTGGCCAATTCCGGGGACGGGTCTCATCATTTCGTTTCTCGTTCTCACACTCCTCGGTTTTCTCACCGCCAACCTCGTCGGCCGTACGCTGGTCGAGCTCGGCGAAAGCCTGCTCAATCGCATGCCGATTGTTCGACCGATTTACAAAACGATGAAGCAAATATTTGAGTCGCTGTTTTCGAAAAACGGCTCAAGCTTCCGCAAGGTTGCTTTGGTCGAATTTCCGGCGCCCGGCATGTGGTCGCTGGTCTTCCTCTCGCAACCACCCAGTGCGGATCTGACGAAGCAATTGCCGCAGGGCGAGCATGTGTCGGCCTTTATGCCGTGCACGCCCAATCCGACCACTGGCTTTTTCTTCTATGTGAAGCGCAAGGATCTCATCGAGCTCGACATATCGGTCGAAAACGCGATGACGCTGTTGATTTCCGCGGGAATGGTGCAGCCGGACGCCGATGCGCAGAAAAAACTGGCCTCGCTCGCAGCCACTGCAAAGGCGGCGCGGGCGAAGCGGAAAAAAGAAACCGTCGAGTAGCTAGCCCGCGCGGATCAGCTTGATCGCCTCGTCTTTGCCGAAAAGATAGAGCAAGTGCCGCAAGGCCTCGCCGCGCGGCGTCGCGAGTGCCGCATCGCGCGACAGTATGAGCGCCGCATCGTCGCGCGCAGCGCCAAGATATTTGCCATGGAGTTCTGGCCGAGCGATCTGAAAACCGGGCAGGCCGCTCTGCCGCGTCCCCAGCACATCGCCTTCGCCGCGCAGGCGTAGATCCTCTTCGGCGATCCGGAAACCATCTTCGGTTTGGCGCAGGATGGCCAGCCGCGCCTTGGCGGTTTCACCAAGTGGAGCCCGGTATAAGAGTAAACATGTCGAGGCGCCGGAGCCGCGGCCAATTCGGCCGCGCAACTGATGCAATTGTGCAAGCCCAAAGCGTTCGGCGTGCTCGATCACCATGATGGTCGCTTCCGGCACGTCAACGCCGACTTCGATCACGGTCGTGGCGACAAGCAATTGTTTCTCGCCGGACGCAAAGCGCACCATGGAGGCATCCTTGTCGGGCCCCCTCATGCGCCCATGGACGAGCTCGACGCTATCTCCGAATTTTCGGCGCAGTTCTTCAAAGCGCTCCTGCGCGGCGGCGAGATCGACTTTCTCGGATTCATCCACCAGCGGGCAAACCCAATAGGCGCGTTTGCCGTCTGCGAGCGCGCGGCCAACGGCTTCCTCGACCTCTTCGAGGCGCGACAATGGAATCGTGCGGGTGTCGATCGGCTGGCGGCCAGGCGGCTTCTCGCGCAATTCGGAGATATCCATATCGCCGAAGTAAGTGAGCACCAGCGTACGTGGAATGGGCGTGGCAGTGAGTACCAGCACATCCACCGATTCTCCCTTCTGAGTGAGCGCGAGTCGCTGATGCACGCCGAAGCGGTGCTGCTCGTCCACGACGGCCAATGCGAGATCGTGAAAGGCCACGTCCTCCTGAAATAGTGCGTGGGTGCCGATCAGCAGATCGATATCGCCAAGCGTGAGGCGATCGAGGATCTCCTTACGTGCCGGGCCACGCTCGCGGCCGGTGAGAATTGCGACGCGAATGCCGGCGGCTTCCGCCAGCGGGGCGATGGTGGCGAGATGCTGGCGGGCGAGAATTTCCGTCGGCGCCATTAAAGCGGCCTGCCGGCCAGCCTCGATCACAGCTGCGGCCGCTGTAAGTGCGACCACGGTTTTTCCCGAGCCGACATCACCCTGCAGCAGACGCAGCATGCGTTGGGGGCGAGCGAGATCGGTGATGATGTCGTCAACCGCCCTCTGTTGCGAATGCGTCAATGCGTAGGGCAAAGCCTTGAGAATGCGCGCGCGCAGGCGTCCTTCGCTGGCAGTGCCGCGACCTGATTGCCGACGCATATGGGCGCGCACCAGCGCAAGTGCGAGCTGTCCGGCCAGCAATTCGTCATAGGCGAGCCGAGTCCATGCGGGGGTCTCCGGTAAAATATCGTGTGGCTCTTCTGGCCGATGCAAATGCCGAAGGGCTGCGGAAAATGCCGGGAAGCGTTCGCGCGCGACCCAGGCCTCGTCTTGCCACTCGGGGAGATCCGGCAACCGGTCGAGCGCGCCATCCATGGCGCGCCGGACATTGCCGAGCGCAAGGCCCTCGGTGAGCGGATATACCGGCTCGACCAGCGGCAACGCAGCAAAACCCGCCTCATCCACCACGCGGTCGGGATGCACCATCTGCAGCATGCCGTCGTAAAATTCCGCCGTACCGGAGACGTAGCGGGTTTCGCCTTCGGGGAGCAGTTTTTCCAGATAGTCGCGGTTGGGGTTGAAATAAGTCAGTGTGAGGTCGCCGGTATCGTCGCTGGCGTAGACCCGATAGGGCGCGCGCGAACGGCGTGGCGGGCCAGGGCGGTGTTTGCCGATGGTGACGGCTACGGTGACAACCTGCCCGGGTTGAACGTCGCGCAGCTTTGGCCGAGCGCGGCGGTCAATGACACCAGAGGGTAGATGGAACAAGAGGTCAACCACGCGAGGGGCCGGGCGGTCGAACAAGCGCGCGTACATTTTGTCCAGCTTCGGGCCGACCCCGGGCAGGCTGGTGAGCGAGGCAAACAGCGAATTGAGGATGGCCGACCGCATGGACCCCATGCTGGCTTGCACGCAATACCAGCGCAATGCGGGTCTGTGCAAAGCGCGGCTGACATCGCGCGGCGGCCCCTCTATATAAACCCTCGCCCGGCCCCGTCCGGGTTTTTGGCGTTGGAGCGACGTGGTGACCACCGGGACGAACAGGTCGAGTGAGGGGCTGGATGGACGCCGGCGCCGGCTGCTGTTTCGCTGCTGGCATCGCGGTATCCGGGAGATGGACCTTGTGCTCGGGCGCTTTGCCGACGCGCAAATCGAATCCCTCAGCGAGGCCGAACTCTCGGAGCTCGAAGGTTGGTTGGAAATCCCTGATCAGCAGATTTTCGCCTGGGTGAACGGAATGGAGCCCGCGCCGCCCGAGATCGAGACCGGGCTGTTTCGCCGCTTGCGTGATTTCCGCGGGAAGGGCGTTGCGTGAGCGCGTTCGTGAAATCACCCGCCGAGCAACTTAAGCCAGGCAAGATACTCACTTTGGCCCAGGTCGCCGACGGCGCCGAAGGGCTGGTACTCGCGGATCTCGCGCGGGCGATCGCTGCGGGCAAGGATGCGCCCGCAATTTCGCTGGCCGTGATCTGCCGTGACGGCCAGCGCATGGCAGCGCTGTCACGCGCGCTGGCGTTCTTTGGGCCTGACGTCGAGGTGATGGAATTCCCGGCATGGGATTGCCTGCCTTACGACCGCGTATCGCCCAATGCGGCTGTGGTTGCACAGCGGATGACGGTGTTGTCGCGGCTGACGCGGGTCAAAGGTCGCGACAAGCCGTCCGTGTTCCTCACGACGATCAATGCCGCCCTGCAGCGCGTGCCGGCCCGCGAATTTGTAGCGACGCACGCGCTGTCAGTCGCGCCTGGGAACGTCATCGGGATGCAAGGTGTGATCGAATGGCTGGAGCTCAATGGTTATATCCGCGCCTCCACTGTCCGTGAGCCGGGCGACTACGCCGTGCGTGGTGGCATTCTCGACCTTTTTCCGCCCGGTATGGACATGCCGGTGCGGTTCGATTTTTTCGGCGATGCACTGGAAACAATTCGCGCCTTCGATGCGCAGACCCAGCGCAGCGAGCAACAGCTACGTGGTCTCGACCTCGTTCCCGTCGCGGAATTCCAGCTTGTCACCGAGACGATCCGCCGCTTCCGAACCGGCTATGTCGCCGAATTTGGCGCGACAACGCCGGACGATCTGCTTTACGAAGCTGTAAGCGAAGGCCGACGCTATCCGGGTATGGAGCACTGGCTGCCGCTGTTCCACGGGAAACTCGAGACGGTTTTTGACTACCTGCCGGGTTCCGCACTTGCGCTTGAGCATTTGGCGGAAGACGCCGCGCATGAGCGCTTCGCGCAAATTGCCGATTATTTTGACGCGCGCCACGACGCGCTGAAACAGGGTGTGACGCCCCCCTATAAGCCACTGCCGTCAGAGCGGCTCTACCTTGGCGAGTTCGAGTGGAAAGAGCGGCTCCAGACTTCGGCGATCGCGAAGTTGACGCCATTCGCCGTGCCCGATTCCGGTGCGATCGACGTGCAGGCGCGGCAAGGGCGCAATTTTGCGGCCGAGCGCGCCGAGCCGGGTGCGAATGTCTTCGAGGCAGTGGCGGCACATGTGCTGGGCCTGCAAACCGCCGGAAAGCGCGTTGCGATCGCGCTATGGAGCGAAGGCGCGCGTGACCGCATGAGTCACGTGCTCGCCGATCATAAACTGCACAATTTGACGCCGATTGGCTCATGGCCGCAGGCGCTGGGTCTTCCCAAGCCTGCGGTCGCGCTCGCAGTGCTTGGCATCGAATCCGGGTTTGAGACCGCGGATGCGGCAATCATCAGCGAGCAGGACATCCTCGGCGACCGCCTGGTGCGGCCACGCCGCGCCGCGCGCCGTGCCGAGAATTTCATTGCCGAGGCAACCAGTCTGGCACCGGGAGATCTCGTTGTGCACGTCGATCATGGCATCGGCCGGTTTTCCGGCTTGCAGGCGATAGAGGCCGCCGGTGCGCCGCACGACTGCCTCGAGATCCGCTACGCCGACGACACCAAGCTGTTTCTGCCGGTCGAAAACGTCGATCTGCTCTCGCGCTACGGCTCCGAGGAAACCACCGTCGAGCTCGACCGCCTCGGTGGCGGAAACTGGCAGGCGCGCAAGGCCCGCATGAAGAGCCGCATCCGCGAAATCGCGGGTGAACTCATCAAGGTTGCGGCCGAGCGGCAACTGCGCGAAGCGCCGCGCTTAACGGTTGGCCCGGGCGCCTATGACGAGTTCTGTGCCGGATTTCCTTATGAAGAGACCGACGATCAGCTCGCCGCGATCGACGCGACCATTAAGGATCTCGGGTCCGGACGTCCGATGGACCGCCTCATCTGCGGCGATGTGGGTTTCGGCAAGACCGAAGTGGCGCTACGCGCTGCATTCTTGGCGGCGATCAGCGGCAAGCAAGTCGCGGTGGTCGTGCCGACCACGTTGCTCGCACGTCAACACTTCAAGACATTTTCCGAGAGATTCCGCGGCTTCCCGGTCAACGTCGCACAGGCGTCGCGCCTGGTGCCTAGTGCAGAACTGTGCAAGGTCAAAGCCGGCCTCGCGGACGGCAGCGTCGATATCGTGATCGGCACACATGCGCTGCTCGGCAAGGGGATTACATTCAAGGACCTGGCCTTGCTCGTCGTCGATGAGGAGCAGCATTTCGGCGTTGCCCACAAGGAAAAGCTTAAGGCGCTGCGATCGGAAGTGCATGTGCTGACGCTGACGGCGACGCCTATACCGCGCACATTGCAACTGGCGCTCACGGGCGTGCGGGATCTGTCCATTATCGCATCACCGCCGGTTGACCGTCTGGCGGTGCGGACTTTCGTGTCGCCGTTTGACCCCATCACGATCCGCGAGGCCTTGCTACGCGAGAAGTATCGTGGCGGGCAGGCGTTCTACGTGTGTCCGCGCATCGAGGATCTGGCGGGCTCGAAAGACTTCCTCGACAAAAATATTCCGGAGATCCGCGTTGCCGTTGCGCACGGACAAATGCCGCCGACCGTGCTCGACGACATCATGTCGGCCTTCTACGACGGCAAATACGACGTGCTGTTGTCCACGACCATCATCGAGTCTGGCCTCGACATTCCGACGGCGAATACTTTGATTGTGCACCGCGCCGACCGGTTCGGCCTGGCGCAACTTTATCAGCTGCGCGGTCGGGTGGGGCGCGCGAAGCTGCGCGCCTACGCATTGCTGACATTGCCAACGCAGCAAAAGATCACGCCGCAGGCTGAGCGGCGACTGAAAGTCTTGCAGTCACTCGACACATTGGGTGCCGGTTTCCAGCTGGCGTCGCACGATCTGGATATCCGCGGCGCCGGCAATCTGCTCGGCGAGGAACAGTCGGGGCACATCAAGGAAGTTGGTTTCGAGCTTTATCAGCAGATGCTGGAAGAGGCCGTGATGAGCCTGAGGGCCGGCATCACCGCGCCGGTGGCCGACCGCTGGTCGCCGCAGATCACCATCGGTGCGGCTTTGCTCATTCCTGAGGATTACGTCGCCGATCTTTCGGTCCGGCTGTCGCTGTATCGTCGACTGGCCGAGATCGAAGACGAAGGCGAAATCGAAAGTGTCGCGGCCGAACTGGTCGACCGCTTTGGCAAGCTGCCGGTCGAGGTCGAGCAGCTGTTGCAGGTGGTGGCGATCAAGGCACTCAGCCGCCGCGCCAATGTAGAGCGAGTTGAAGCGGGGCCGAAAGGCATCGTGCTCGCCTTCCGCGACAATGTGTTCGCCAATCCGGACGGGCTGATTGCATTTATTCGCGAGCAGGGAAGCGGCGTACGCATGCGCAACGATCCGAAAAATGCGAAAGGCCAGCAACTCGTATTTTTTGATGATTGGCCGCTGCCACAGGATCGGCTGAAAGGGACGGCCGCGGTGCTGCGCAAGCTGGCGTCGATTGCGGAGCAGGCCAAGGCGGCCTAATGCGGCATTCGCAACACCGGCTTGATGGTCCTGCCGGCGGCTGACTCGGTTGCGGCGCGGTTTATTTCCGCAAGCGGGTAAAACGTGATCATGCGATCGACGGCGAAGCGGCCGGCCATAATGTGATCGACCATTTGCGGAATGAATTCTTGCGGAACGCTGTCGCCCTGGATCACGCCACGCACGGTGCGACCGTTCTGTAGAAACGGTGTTTCGAATGAGACCTCGGTGCCTTTGCGCGCACTGCCGAGCAGTACGCAGGTGCCGGCTGGCATCAGGCAATCAACGGCCTCACGGAATATTTCGGGCAGCGCAGATGTCTCCAGTGTATATCGCGCACCGAGGCCGGTGATCTTCCTGACCTCTCCAACGACGTCGGTCGATCCACTGTGATTGATGGTGTGCGTGGCGCCGAGACTGCGCGCGAGTGCAAGGCGATGCTCGTGCACGTCGACGGCGACAATCGGATCGCAGCCAGCGATTTTCGCCGCCATCAGGCCGGATAGGCCGACTGCGCCAACCCCGAACACGACAAAACTGTCGCCCGAACGCGGTTTCATCACATTGAGTACTGCACCGGCGCCGGTCTGGCCTCCACAGGCGAGGGCGCACACCTGGTCGATCGGGGCATCATTGCGCACTTTGACCGCAAACCGCTCGTTGGCGATGGTAAAATTACCGAACGAGGATTGCTGGAAGAACGCGCTGTAGATGGGCTTGCCGTCCTTCGAGTGAAGCGTAGAACCGTCGGCGCGGGTGCCGTTCATTTTCAGATCGAAGGAGTGCAAACAGTAGCTTTGCCTTTGCGTCTTGCAATTTGGACACTCGCCACACCACGGATAGGCCATGACCACATGGTCACCGGGCTTGAATTTATTCACGCCCGAGCCAACCGCGCGCACCACGCCTGCGCCCTCGTGGCCGAACACTTTGGGAAATTTGGTCGGGTAATAAGCGTCGCGGCCGTGCATATCGGTCGCACACATGCCCGAAGCGACGACCTCGACCAGTAGTTCGTCCGCGCGCGGGTCACAAAGATCGACCTCCTCCACGTTAAACGGGCCCGAGCGCTCGTGCACCACGGCGGCGGTGATCTTCATTGTAGATGTCCGGAGCTACTCTGCGGCGTCGGCGTCTTGCGCCATGCGTGCAATTGCTTCAGCGATATCTTCGGGTGCTTGCGCGCCGGACACTGCGAACTTGCCGCCGAAGATGAAGCACGGCACGCCTTCAATCCCGGCTTCCTTGGCGGCCAGCGCTTCGCGCTCGATTTCGGCGACGTCCTGATCGCTTTCAAGGGCGGCGCGGACATCTTCAGCCTCGAGGCCAACATCGGCCGCGGCCTGCACGAGGACAGCGTGATTGGTCAGGTCCGCGCCTTCAGTGAAATAGAGGTCCATCAATTTCTGTTTCATCTCCGCTGCCTTGCCGAGCCCCTCGGCCCAGCGGATCAGGCGATGCGCATCGAGCGTGTTGGGCTGACGGCTGATCTTGTCCATCGCATAGGTGAGGCCTTCAGACGCCGCCGCCGCAGCAACGCGTTGCGCGATGCCTTTGTAGCGCTCGGGCGAGCCGAATTTTGATGTCAGGTATTGTTCGCGCGAGATGCCCTCGCGCGGGATCCAGTCGTTGAGAAAGTAAGGCCGGTAGTGCACCTCGACCGGAATGTCAGGATTAAGTGCGATGGCTTTTTCCAGCCGTCGCTTGCCGATAAAACACCAGGGGCAGACCACGTCGGAGACGACGTCAATGCGTACGGGCTGATGGCTGGACATGGCGGGCTCCTTTTCGGCGCCAGCCTAAGCTGATGGCTATTCCGCCGCAACCATGCGGCTGCCCATCACGCGCATCATCAAGGTGTCGAGTGTATCGCCGGCCTTGAGCGTCGCCAGCGTTACGTTAGCGGTGAACGGCTCGGTCGATTGCGCGGTGAGCATTGTCGTCTTGAGCGCGCCGGCCAGGCGCCGGACAAACACATGTGCTCCGCGTAAGTCCGTTTGTGCGAAAGCAACGAGAATTGCGCCTTCTTCGTCGCGTGTCGCGAAATCAATATTCCGGATTAGCCGCGTCATCAGGCGGGCGGCATCGAGGCTTGCGCGTGCGTCGAATGTGCCGTCGAACGTAAAGCGCGCAACCGACAGCGGAAGGCTGCGATCGGCTGATTCCAGCGCCACTCTTCCCAGATCGCGCCAGAATGAGTCACGTGTTAGCAGGCCGCTCTGCGGATCGAACATGCCTTCGGTGTCGAGGGACTTCAGCATGCGGCGGAGCCGCGCTTCAAAAGCGCGCATCCGCACCAAAGGCACCATGCGCGCGACAAGCCGCGCAGGATCGGCAGCAATCTGGTCGATATTCGGCAGCGCTTCAGCGAATTCCGGCGGAGCTTCGCCGATGACGGCCACGGGGACGTCCCGAAAGCGGGGTTCTTGCGCAAGGACCGTGAGAAACGCCTCAACCATGCGCGGAGAAAGTCCATCACCAACCACGACGCCATCGATATCGCGAGCGTGAAGATGTTTGGCGGCGGCCTCAACACTGAGTGCGCCCGCGACTTTCGCGCGTTCGCCCATGGCGACACTGAGCGTGGGATACAAGGGCCCGCGGCCAACAATCAGCACGGTCGCGTCGTCGAGCGCATCTCCCACCGGCAGCATTGGCAGTCGGCCATCATGCGAGGCGAAAAGCTCTATGCGGCGCAAAACGGTCGCATGGAGTGCTCGTATACGCATGGCCGATTGCAAGCGAGCGAGCATACGTTCGACAGGCAGCGTGGCATCGGTCGGCATTGCGATCGGGATGGCCGCATCTTCATTGCCGCGCACCCGCGCGATCACCGGCACTATGGGCCCGTTGAGCGTTGCAACTTGCAGGCACAGCATGCGCGCCGAGGCCACATTGGCCGGCGGCCCGGGTTCGGCAATGATGATCGCGGCCGGCTTGACCGTGAGAAAGGCGGCCGGTGCATCGGCCCATTTCGCTTCAACGATGGGGAAGGCGCCGGCGGCGCTGAGCGCTTCGACCAAGCCAGCCGCCGGTTGCTCGGCGACCACGATCAGTGGACCTTGAAGCGACATCGGGGCGTACGCACGGTTTACAGAATGTGTGCCACCTTAGCCGCGTGCGATTAATACCTCGTCAATGACAAGTTGAAATTACGCAGCTTCAGCAGCGCTTCGGGCCCTAAAGGCCCCGCTAATCAGGGAATTGATGCCCCGCGCCTGCAATTCGGCGCACAGGGCCGGGCGGTCTGCCGCCGCGCCAGCGAGGCGCTGCCCGAGGTCGCCGTCAGGCACCGCGATGATGGTCGCTGCGGGGTCGGCCGCCGCGACCGCGGCGTCGATATCGGATTGGCGGAAGCGGTAGCCGCCAACGACGGTCATGCCGGCGGGCGGTGCGGTCACGTGAAGCGTCCGGGCCCCCTGGTCGGATCGGCACGGGAATCCGGTATCGACGAAACCCGCGCCGTCGGCCTGAAGTCGCGGAGCATGACCGTGTTCGATGTCGAGCGCAAAGTCGTGGAGCGGCACCATTCGGCCCCGCAACGCAAGCATGCCAGCACCGTTACGGTTGGTTTCGATCACGGTTGGCGCGCCCGACACGCGGTGGGCGACATTGATTGCGCCAAGCGGAATGGGCGCGGGTAAATTATTTGCACCGCGGCGAGCCGCAATGATCCCCATTTCGCCGAAACTCGCGACGTCGACGATGGCGGGCGGGTCATCCGATGCTTTGGCCGAAATCATTCGCTCAGGCGAGCGCCACAGGGCGACGACGGTTTGATTTGCATCGAACAAGCGGGCATCCGCAATCGCTGAGACGGAGGCGGCAGGCAGCATGACGGTAGAGGTCCCGATTTCGCGGCACTGCGCAGCAAAGACATCCGGATCAAAACCATGATGCAGGTGCAGCGATCCACCGGACAATAGCCAATGCAGCACCGTCAACGAGACGCCGGCGAAAGAGCTGATCGGGATCGTCGATAGTGTCGACGCATCGGCAGCAGAACTCGCCTCCAGAAATGTTTCCAACCCGCCGGCGACGAGTTCGACGTGGCTTCGCGCGACCGGAAGCAAATCGAGATCGAATGTGATGGCCGCAATATGCGCGGCGGTGGGGCCGGGCCGTGTAGTAGCGACCGGCATGTCAACCGGTCCGGGCGTAAATACGTCATCGAGCGCCACCATGCCGTCCGGTAAATCATCCCCAAAGCCGCAAACCTGGCGGATGGAGAACAGTGCGGCCGCCGCTTGCATCGCGATTTCTGCGTGAGCAGTAGTCCCGATCCGGGAGGAGGTTATGATGGCTTTGGCGCCAATGCGGCCGAGAGCGGAAACAATATCTTGCTGACGCCAGAGCAGCGGGATTGGCGCCGCGATCATGCCTGCGCGCAGCACCCCCAGAAACGTAACGATGCTTTCCACCGTGTTCGGCAACTGCATCGCCACGATCGTGTCGGCATGCATGCCAAGCCCGCGCAATTTGGCCGCGACCGAGGATATTGCCCGGTCAGCCTGCGCGTAGCTCAGGCGGCGCGGTGGGCCATCCGTAAAGTCAGCGCGGTTGGGTGGATCGGCGAGCGCAAGGGCATCGGGGTGGCTCACGCCGGCGCGGCGAAAAAGATCATCAAGCGTGGCGGCAGTGGCCGCCGTTCGGCCGGCTTCCCCGAGGATCATGGGCGAGGCCTCAAGTTCTTTGGTCCTTTTGCCACCAGGTTTCCGGCAAATAGCCGAACAGTGAAGTTCGTGAGGGATGCTCAATTCGCGTCCAACGCGCCACCCATTGAACGGGTGGGAAATAAAGCGGCACAACGTAAAAGCCCGAAAGCAAGACGCGGTCGAGGGCTCGCGTGGCGGCGACAAAATCATCCCGGTCTGTCGCGCCGAGCATTGCAGTGATCATGGCATCGACGGCCTTCGACTTGACGCCCATGTAGTTGCGGCTGCCCTGCTGTCCAGCCGCTGCAGAGCCCCAATAGAATAGCTGTTCGTTGCCGGGCGAGAGCGATTGCTCCCAGCGGTATTCCATCATGTCGAAGTCGAAACTGATACGGCGGCGTTCAAACTGCGTGGCATCGACCGTGCGGACGCGCGCTTCAATACCGGCGCGCTTCAGGTTTCGCACGAACGCAAGCGCCAGGCGTTCCTGGTCGCGGGTCGTCGTGAGGATCTCGAATGACAGCGGACGGCCACTCGCGGCATGGACCAGTTGTGTGCCTTTGAGTTCATAGCCGGCAGCTTTGAAAAGAACGAAGGCCTGCCTCAGGTTCGTACGGTCGTGCCCTGAACCGTCGGTGACCGGCGGCGACCATGCACCGTCCATAATGTCGGCACGCACCGCGTCCGGGAACGGCGCAAGCAACTTGTGCTCGCGCGAATTAGCCGGGACGCCATGAGCGGATAGATCGCAGCCATCGAAATAACTGGCGGTGCGTTTGTAGAGATCAAAGAAGTAATTGTGATTGATCCATTCGAAGTCGAACAGTTGGAGGATGGCCTCGCGCACACGAATGTCAGCGAATACCGGGCGGCGGGTGTTGAACACCAGGCCCTGCATCCCTTTTGGCAAGCCGTAGGGCAGATCTTCCTTGGCAACGCGGCCTTCGCGTAGTGCCGGAAAATCGTAGGCGGTCTGCCAACGCCCCGGATCGGTCTCGACGCGCAAATCGTAGAGGCCCTTCTTGAAGGCCTCAAAATGGGTGTTGCCATCCCGATAGTAGTCGTAGCGGATAGTGTCGAAATTCCAGAGGCCGCGATTGATCGGCAATTTACGGCCCCAATAATTTGTATCGCGTTTGAATGTGACGTTTTCGCCCGGCTTGACGGCGCTGACGATGTAAGGCCCGCTGCCGAGCAGTGGTTCGAAGCTGGTGTCTTCGAAGGCTGCAGGATTGATCGCATGTTTCGCAAGCACCGGCATGAGCCCGATGATGAGCGGGAGTTCGCGATCATCCGCGCCCGATAGATCGAAGCGCACGGTGCGTTTGTCGGTTGCTTCCGCTTTCGTGGCTTTGATGTAGTAGGTCCGAAAATTCGGGCGGCCTTTGTCGCGCAGCAACTCCCAAGAAAAAATCACGTCGTCAGGGGTGACCGGCATGCCATCCGAGAATCGTGCTGCCGGGTTGATGGTGAATGAGACGAATGAGCGCGCCGCGTCCGTTGTCACACTCTCGGCAAGCAATCCATAGAGCGTGAACGGTTCGTCGTAGCCGCGCGCAAGCAGGCTTTCGACGACATATCCGCGAATGTTGGCCGCCGGCAGGCCCTTCACAATAAATGGGTTGAGACAATCGAATGTTCCGAGGACACCCTGAACCAGTTGTCCTCCTTTTGGGGCCGCCGGATTTGCATAAGTTGGATTGGCGAAGTTTGGTCCCCATGCGGGCGCGCCATGCATGGCGATGGCGTGCGACGGCCCTTGGGCTTTTGCGCGCGGGACGACAAGGCCGGAACCGGCGAGCAGCGCACCAAGCATGACCGTGCGCCGGGACGCGCGCCATTGCGTCAGGGCGGCGGAGGAAAAGGACGGCGCGGCCAAGTTTCGGATGCGATTCGTTCCGGTTTTGCGTGAATTTACCACAGGGCTCGAACGTTAGCCGGGCTGCATTTTCGGCGCATTCGTGGCTTTATTGCAGACGCGAATTGGGCTATCAGGCACCCATTGAGTGTCACGCTCCCGCCGTATTTGGCACGGAGAGAGCCGTTTGTGAGGCGTCGTTCGGAGGCAGTTGGCCGCGAACGGTCAAGAACAAGGGACAATGCAAATGAACTATCGGATCGCATCGGCCCGGCCGTGGGGCCGGGCGCTGACCGCCACTTTGGCCGCCGGCATGGTTGCCGCGATGGCAATGGGGTCGAGCGCGCTCGCCCAGCAACAGAAGCCGGCCCCCAAACCGCCGGCGGCGGCTCCGAAACAGGCGCCCGCGGCACAGCCGCAGCAGCCGGCGGCACCGCAGCCCGGGCAGCCAGGCCAGCAGGCCGCTGGCGAGCAGCCGCAGCTCATGTATTCGCCCTGGATGAAAGTCTGCGGCAAGGGACCTGACACGAACAACAAACAGGTCTGCGTCATTACGAAGGACGGCCGGCTGGAAAACGGAATGCCGGTAGCGATTGTGCAATTGTTCGAGCCGGAAGGCGGTCCGAAGGTGTTGCGCGTTACCGTTCCGCTCGGCATGCAGCTGGCTCATGGCACGCGCTTGCTGATCGATCAAAATCCGCCTGCCCAATCGCCCTACAGCATTTGCTTCCCGGTCGGCTGCATGGCCGACTATCAGGTGCCGGATGACATGATCGCCAAGATGAAGAAGGGCCAGAATATCGTCGTGCAGGCGATCAACATGCAAGGCACGCCGATCAGTCTGCCGCTCCCGCTTACCGATTTCGCCAAGGCCTATGACGGGCCAGCGACAGATCCCAAGGCGTTTGAAGAGCAGCAGCGTAAATTGCAGGAAGAGCTGCAGAAGAAAGCCGAAGAGGCTCGCAAGAAGCTTGAGGGACAGCAGAGCCAGGCGCCGGGCGCGCCGGCACCTGCTGCTGCGCCAGCGCCAAAGAAATAGCGCGCGGCGTTTCGAGCAACGTAAAAAAGAAAGGCGCGGCTTGAGCCGCGCCTTTTTATTTTCTGCGCAAGTCCGAGGCGCGCTCAGTGCATTTGGCTATGGCGGGGCCTATAGTCGCCGCTGTCGTCCTGCTCGAATACGTCTGCGACATCCGGGTGGCGAACGGGCGTACCGGATGTATCGGCCAAGAGATTCTGCTCGGATACGTATGCGATATATTCGCTCTCCGCATTCTCGGCGAACAAATGGTAGAATGGTTGATCCTTGTGCGGCCGGATCTCGGCCGGGATCGCCTGCCACCATTCCTCGGTATTATTGAACACCGGGTCGATATCAAAAATCACGCCACGGAACGAATAAAGGCGATGCTTCACCACCTGGCCGATCTTGAATTTCGCACTACGCATTTTGTCCATTGTAAAATCCTTGCCGCGCGCACTACAGGGCGTAACGCGCAGCCATCGCGGGGTCCTTCGCCGCAACCAGCTTCGCCAGGTCGAGAAGGACCTTGGCCTGCTTCCACGTTGCGTCGTCTTGCATCTTTCCGTCGATCATGACCGCGCCGGCGCCGTCCGGCATGGCGGCAACGATCTTTTTGGCAAAAGCCACCTCAGCTGGGTCGGGCGAAAACACGGTCTTGGCGATGTCGATTTGCGATGGATGAAGCGACCAGGCGCCAAGGCAGCCCATCAGGAATGCGTTGCGGAACTGCGCTTCACATGCCGCGGCGTCGGAAAAATCGCCGAACGGGCCATAGAACGGTTTGATGCCCGCGGCTGCGCAGGCGTCGACCATTTTTGCGATCGTGTAGTGCCAGAGGTCTTGCTGAGACGTTAGCCGCGGTGCGCTGCCTTGTGCATCAGAAAGCACTTTGTAATCCGGATGACCGCCGCCAACGCGCGTCGTTTTCATCGCGCGTGATGCGGCGAGGTCGGCGGGACCGAGACTTCATGCCGTGCATGCGCGGGGAGGCAGTCGCAATCGCCTCAACGTTGTTGACGCCTTGCGCGGTTTCAAGAATTGCGTGGATCAGAATTGGCTTGCGCAACTTATGGCGCGCCTCAAGCTGCGCGAGCAGCTGGTCGAGGTAGTGGATGTCCCATGGGCCATCGACCTTAGGCAACATGATGACATCGAGCTTGCTGCCGACCGCCGCCATGATCTCGGAAACGTCATCCAGCGCCCATGGCGAATTAAGTGCATTAATGCGAGTCCACAATCCGGTTGAACCGAAATCAACCGCTTGGGCCATCTCGATAAAACCCGCGCGCGCAGCCTGCTTGGCGTCGACCGGGATCGCGTCCTCGAGATTGCCAAGGACGACGTCGACCTGGCGAACAAGGTCCTGAACTTTCGCGCGAACCTTTTCGTTGTGCGGCGGCACAAAATGAATCATGCGCTCAAGCCGTACCGGCAACTCGCGCAGCGGCGCGGGCGCGCCGATGGCGAGCGGGGCAAAGAACTGGCGCGGCAGCTTCATGACATCTTCCAAAAGACGGTTCTGCCCTTTAGAGCAATGCAAAGGCCGCGCCAAGTAGGCCATAAGTGGGGGCGGTTGGGTCCGGAATGATCGATGTTTTCAGTCTCGCGCTGCTGAATTTCCGGCCCATCTTGAGTGGTTTTGCCAGCCGAAGTTCACCCGGCCATGCGACACTCTGGCGCTACTGGTTGTCGTACGGCCATCATGTGAACAGTAAAGCCGCGTGCGACGCCGCCACATTTGCTTAGGTCATTTCATGCAACCCCTGTCAGGCCTACTCGTTCTCGATTTCAGCACATTGCTGCCAGGACCATTGGCAACATTGATGCTCGCGGAGGCCGGCGCCGAGGTGATCAAGATCGAGCAGCCCGGCGGTGAGAACGCCCGACGTTTTCCGCCATTGATTGATGGTGAGAGCGCGGCCTTTGCCATGCTCAACCGCGGCAAGAAAGCCGTTGCGCTTGATCTCAAGAGCGACAGTGATCGCGCTCAACTTAAACCTTTGCTTGAGCGCACTGACATTTTAGTTGAGCAATTCCGTCCCGGTGTCATGGCGCGATTTGGCTTAGCCTACGAGGACGTGAGCAAACTCAATCCGAAACTGATCTATTGTTCCATTTCCGGCTATGGCCAAAACGGGCCGCGCGGACAAGAGGCGGGCCACGACATCAATTACATCGGCAATACCGGACTGCTGGATCTCCAGCCGGGGCCAACCGATCGTCCGGTTGTGCCGCCGATGCTCGCGGCTGACATCGCGGGCGGAAGTTTTCCGGCGGTCATCAACATACTTCTCGCATTGCGCGCACGCGACCAAAGCGGGCAGGGCTGCCATATCGACATCGCTATGACCGACGCAATGTTCACCTTTGCCTGGGCGGCGCTGGCGCTGGGCGCAGCGACCGGACGTTTTCCGAAGCCGGGCGAGATGTGGCTCGTCGGCGGGTCGCCGCGCTACCAGCTCTATCCGGCGAAGGACGGCAAACTGGTCGCTTGCGGCGCATTGGAACCCAAGTTCTGGGCCGCATTCACCAACGCAATTGCGTTGCCGGAACAGCTCATCGACGATATGCGCGATCCGAAGGCGACGCGTGATGCGGTCGCCAGGCTGATTGCGGCCAGGACATCCGACGAATGGCGGCCGATTTTTGCGGCGGCCGATTGCTGCACGACAATTTTAGTGCCCTTGAGCGAGGCGATGCGCGATCCGCACTTCGTCGAAAGGGGATTATTCGGCCATCAGGCCGCAACGGCCTCGGGCAAAACGGTCCCTGCGTTGCCGCTGCCGATTGCGCCGAACTTTCGGAACGCGCCGGGGACGAAGAAGGCGCCAAAGCTCGGTTAGAGCGCCTCACCCCGCATCAGGCGCGGCTGTGCGGCGGCAGGCGCAACACCTTCACGCATGACTGCGCGTCGCAGCGGACCAAAGCGTTCGATCATATAGAGGCCAAGTCCGCGCGCGCTTTGCGCTGGCAGAAAATCCGTCAGAAGCGCGCGGTTGAGCAGATCGATGGCGAGTGTGCGGCTGCCGATGTCGCTGCGCCGCATACGGTCATAGCGGGTCATGATTTCAGGTCCGCCGATATCATGACCGCTGCAATATGCGCCGGCGGCGAGTTCGCTGATGGTAGCGGCGTCGCGCAGCCCAAGGTTTAATCCTTGTGCGCCAATGGGTGGGACAACATGGGCTGCTTCGCCGACCAGAGCGATGCGCTTGTCCGCAAAACGCTGCGCGCTCGCGATATGAAGCGAAAACAACCCACGCCCTGGCTCGACGTTAATTTTTCCGAGGATTGAATGCGACGCGCGTTCTATTTCGTACGAAAGAGCGTCGTCATCAAATGCGGAAAGTTCGTCAGCCTTGGCCGGATCGAGCACCCAGACCAGGCTCGAACGTAGGCCCGGTAAAGGCACCAAGGTGAATGGTCCGCTCGACGTGTGAAATTCGGTAGAGGCGTCATGGTGTGGGCGGGAATGCCGTAGGCACAGAGTTAGAGCTGCTTGCGGGTAACGACGATCGTCGACGTCGATCCGGGCCGCATCGCGGCAAAGGGACCGGCCACCGTCAGCGCCGACGACAAGCGCCGCATGCAGCGCAATACCATCTTTCAGTTCAACCGTTATTGTGTCGGCTTGCGGCAGAACGGCGCTGACTTCGCCTTCGATAATTTGCAGAGTCGACAATCCTCGCGCGCGGTGCTCAAGCGCGGCGATCAAATGAAAGTTCTCAATATTGTACCCAAAGGCCTCGAGTTCGATTTCGCGCGCGTCGAACTTGACTTCCGGCGCGCGCCAAAGCCGCCCGGTGTCGTCGACAATGCGCATGATCCTGAGCGGTGCGGCATGCTTCGCGCAATGATCCCACACGCCCAAAGTTTTTAGTGCAGTGACGGAGCCAGCCAGCAGGGCGGTTGTCCGGTTGTCCGATTTTGCAGGCCGTTTCCCCACCAGCACCGTGCCGATGCCGCCTTCGGCGAGGGCGATCGCCGCCGTAAGGCCGGCAGGGCCGCCGCCGACCACGATTGCCGCAGGTTTATGACTGGATTTGTCGGGCATCAAAGCGGGGCACCCCGGTTCGCTGTTAACCGCACTAGCACGCATCGGGCGGCGCGGAAACTACACGGGTGACTGGCGGTACCGCGGCGCCGCCCGATGCGCTATGCAAGGGCTGTCATGAGCGAAGCGGCGGGACACGACTTCAGCAATTTGCCGCCCGGGGCGGCCGGGCTTGGCCATGTCTTTGCGCGACCAAAGTTTGTGGCGGTGCTGTGCGTGGTCGTCCTGGCGGTTCTTGGCTGGGTTTATCTCGCGCTGCTGCTTGCTGGCATAGGTGGATCATTCGGTGGGTACGCCGCCGGCATGGTGCAGGCGCTGTGCCGGCCGTTGCCTGACGGGACATGGACCGCAAGCAGCATTGCCGTTATCGCATCGATGTGGGGCGCAATGACGCTCGCGATGATGTTGCCGAGCGCTGCGCCGATGATCATGACTTACGCAGGCATCGCGGATACGGCTGCCTGCAAACGCGAACGTATTGTTTCGCCCTTCGTGCTCGCGGCCGGCTACACCGTGGTTTGGTTCGGCTTTGCCGTGATCGTCACGCTCGTGCAGATTGCGATCACGCGCGCGGCCTTGCTTGATGCGGGCATGGCGTCAGCCAGCGGATTGTTCTCCGGTGCGATCTTTATCGGTGCCGGACTCTACCAATTCTCTGTGCTCAAGCACGCCTGCCTGAAGCGGTGTCAGCACCCGTTTCCGTTTTTCTTTGCGAACTGGGCGACCACGTCACAGGGCGTGTTTCGGCTAGGCGTGAAGCAAGGTCTTTATTGCCTGGGCTGCTGCTGGGCGATGATGCTGGTGATGTTCGCTGTCGGTGTGATGAACGTGCTCTGGATGGCCGGAATCGGCATTGTCATGGCGGTCGAGAAAATGCTGACCGGACGGCGTTTCACGCATGCGGTTGGCATGGCGCTGATCGTTGCTGGCACTGCAATTGTCGTGGCGGCCATAGTTAGCCATTGGCCGGTACGGTCGAGTTAAACCAGGAACCAAAAAAAGCGGGAGTGACGCGTTGACGGAAAGTTGGAGCATCAAAGGAGAGATGGCGCTGTCGTGCAGTTGTACGGTTTTTTGCCCGTGCGTGCTGTCGCTAGGCGATCACCCACCGACCGAGGACCGCTGCCAGACGTGGGCCGGGATCCGCATCGACGAAGGTCACTTCGACAATGTCGATCTAACGGGTCTCAAGGTCGGGTTGATGATGGACCTGCCTGGGATCATGTCGCGCGGAAATTGGACGGCGGCGCTATTTGTCGACGACAACGCATCCGCCTACGCGGTAAAAGGTCTGACCCGTATTTTTACCGGCCGTGTCGGCGGGACTACCCATCTGCTGTCGATCCTGGTCGGACAATTTCTTGGCGTGCGTCAGCTCCCGATAACATACGAAACCAAAGGTGAGACACGCATCGTACGCATCGAAAAATATGTCGACGGCGCGATTACACCGGTGCCTGGGAAGGAAACCGGGCAGAACGTGGTGATCCGCAACAGCGAGTACTGGATCGGGCCCGATGTTATAGTCTCACGGGCGGACAAATCGCGGTTTCGCGGATTTGGCCGCAACTGGAATCTGGCGGGCCGCTCGGCAGAGATCGTTAAACTTGATTGGGGCAACGGCTAAGTGGCGAATTTCGAGCGCATTCGCGCGTTCACGGTTCACATCTTTACTGCTACCGGCGCTGCGCTGGCATTGCTTGCAATGATTCTGGCGACCGGCGGTCATTGGGCGGCGATGTTCCTCTGCCTCGGCCTGGCTTTGGTCGTGGACGGCGCCGATGGTCCGATGGCGCGTGCTTTCGACGTGCAGACTCTTTTGCCGCGCTGGTCCGGTGACACGCTCGATCTCGTCGTGGATTTCACCACTTATGTCTTTGTGCCGGCCTATGCAATTTCCGCGAGCGGCCTATTGCCGCAATGGTTAGCAATTCCGGCCGGTATTGTCGTGGTGATCAGCGGCGCGCTGTATTTCGCCGACCGTGAAATGAAAACCAAAGATAATTACTTTCGTGGCTTTCCAGCCGTGTGGAATCTGGCAGCATTTTATCTTTACCTGATCGAGCCGCCGGAATGGGTGGCGGCGATCGGGGTGGCTATCCTGGCTGCGCTGAGCTTTGCACCGATCAAGTTTCTTCATCCGCTCCGTGTGCAACACTGGAAGACATTTAATATTGCGCTTCTGGCATTGTGGGCTGTGCTGGCCTTTGTCGCGCTGGCCCAGGATCTGTCGCCCGGTATTTACATCACGCTGCCGCTATCGCTCATCGCTGTATACTTTTTCGTCGTGGGATTATTGCGAACGCCCGCCTGATCGTATTGGATCCGTTATAGACTACTCTGGAGTAATAAATGTCGAGACCAGTCCTGCTCATCGCCGGCGGAAGCCGCGGTATTGGCGCTGCCACAGCAAAATTGGCTGGCGCGCGCGGTTATGACGTTGCGGTGAATTTCAAAACGAACTCGAATGCAGCGGCTTCCGTCGTCAAGGCCGTGGAAAAGGCCGGCGGCAAAGCAATTACGATCCAGGGCGATATGGCGCTGGAGAGTGATATTGAACGGGTGTTCGATGCCACGGGCGCCGCACTGGGTCCACTCACCCATTTTGTGCATAGCTCCGGCATCATCGGCGACAATTCGCGGCTCGACGATGTCAGCGCACAGACCATCCGCGAAGTGCTGGACGTCGATACGTTCGGAGCATTGTTGTGCCTGCGCGCGTGCATGCGTCGCATGTCTACGAAACACGGCGGCAAGGGTGGTGCGGTGGTCATGTTGTCGTCTATGGCGGCCCCGCTCGGCGGTGCAAACGAATGCGTCTGGTATGCGGCAGCCAAGGCCGGCGTCGACTCCATGGTGATCGGTGCATCCCGCGAGGTCGCCAAGGAAGGCTTGCGCATCAACGCGGTCACGCCGGGTGTCATCGATACCGACATCCAGCCGCCGGGCCGTATCGAACGCGTGACACCGATGCTTCCGATGGGCCGGGCGGGACAGTCCGACGAAGTGGCGGAAGCCGTCCTGTTTCTGCTTTCGGATGCGGCTTCCTACATCAACGGTGCGAATTTGCGCGTTTCCGGCGCGCGCTGAAGCGCCTTGCGCTTGTCGCGTGGCTGCCTATGATCGCCACCGACGTCCATCCCCACAACAAAAGCAATCGTATCCAAGGAGTGAAACATGGTCGCGGCAGTGCGCGTTCACAAACCCGGTGGTCCTGAAGCCCTCGTTTACGAGGATGTTCAGATCCCCGCACCCGGCCAGGGTCAGATCAAGATCAAGCAGCACGCCAGCGGCGTCAATTTCATCGACGCCTATTTCCGGATGGGCATGTATCCATCGCCGGTCGGCATGCCGTTCATTGCCGGCAACGAGAGCGCTGGTGAGGTGATGGCGGTCGGTCCCGGCGTAACGGACGTGAAAGTGGGCGATCGTGTCGCCTTCGTCGGCCCACTCGGCGGTTACGCGGCTGAACGCGTGGTGCCCGCCGATCGCGCGGTCAAGCTTCCGGACAACATTACCTATGAACAAGCGGCCGGCATGATGCTCAAGGGCATGACGGTCCAGTATTTGGTCAATAAGACTTACAAGGTTGGCAAAGGCACGATTTGTCTCATTCACGCGGCCGCCGGCGGGGTCGGGTTGATTGCCTGCCAATGGGCAAATCATCTCGGCGCTACGGTCATTGGGACAGTTGGTTCAAAAGAAAAGGCCGAGCTCGCAAAGAAGAACGGCTGCCATCACACGATCCTTTACCGCGACGAGGATTTTGTGGCGAAAGTGAAAGATATCACCAGCGGCAAGCTCTGCGATGTTGTGTACGACGGCATCGGCAAGACTACGTTCCCGGCTTCGCTCGACTGCCTGCGCCCGCTCGGCTACTTCGTCAGCTTCGGCAGCGCCTCAGGCCAGATCGACGCGTTCAACATCAATATCCTTCAGACCAAGGGCTCGCTCTTCGCCACGCGGCCGACGCTCAACCATTACGTGGCCAAGCGTGACGATCTGATTGCCACCGCGGCTGACCTGTTCAAGGTTGTCGGCTCCGGTGCGGTGAAGATCCCGGTCAATCAGAAATATTCGCTCAAGGATGCCGCCAAGGCACACAAGGAGATGGAAGGCCGCGATACGACCGGGTCGTCCATCCTGCTGCCGTAGCGGCTCGCGCGTCGATGTTTCGCGCGGCGGCGGTTCTAATACTCCTCGCCGCCGTGCTGCCCGCCCGCGGGGCCGACATCTCCGATGCCGATGCGTTGGCAATCGTTCGAAAGCACTGCGTGATGTGTCATGCGGCGACGCCTTCACATGAGAGCTTTCAGGAGGCGCCGAAAAACGTCACCTTGGAAACAATTGCCGAAATAAAGAAGCATGCGGCAGCGGTGTATACCCAAACAGTACAAACCAAAGCCATGCCCCTCGGCAATCAAACCGCCATGACCGACGACGAACGCAGTGCACTCGGTCACTGGCTCAGGGAACGGCCGTGAGCAAAGATGTAAAGCCATGGGGTATTTTTGCGACCTTCGCGCTCGGCGCAACCGCTTTGCTTGTTGGGCAATTGTCAGGGATCGTCGCGGTCAGCAGCCTATACGGCTTTGATTTAAAACAGATGGGAGCGATCAGCCGCGATGGCGGCGGCATTATTTTGTTCATCTGCGTTTCGGCACCTGTGCAAGTGGCACTCCTGGTGGCGGCGGCCAGCATCAAGGGCAATGCCGCTGCCTATCTTGGTTATAAGCTGCCCCGCAAGACTGAGGTGCTGTTTGGGCTTGCCGCGCTCGCGGCATTAATCCTCGTAGGCGACCTCGTAAGCTTGCTGGCTGGCCGAAGTATCGTCGATCCATTCCAGAGCGACATCTATGAAGCCGCGCAAAAGGCAAATCTGTTTCCGCTCTTGCTGTTTGCCATCACCGTCTTGATCCCGATCGGGGAAGAAAGCCTGTTTCGGGGTTTTCTATTCCGCGGTTGGCTCCAGTCACCACGCAGCGCCTGGCCTGTCATCATGCTGACCGCGGCGCTGTTCGCCATTATTCACGTCCAATACGACTGGTTTCTGATCGGCCAGGTGTTCGCTTTCGGCGTCTTGTTCGGATGGATGCGCTGGGTCACGGGTTCTACGCTTTTGACCATGCTGCTGCATGGCATGGTCAACCTGGAAGGGATGATCGAAACGCTCCTGACCGCCACCCGGTAAGTGAGACGCCGCCGCGGTAGTCAAAGCAATGCGGCAATGCGGGCGATAGCCGGATGATGGTAGAGCCCGGCCGGCAGGCGCGGCAGCCCGACAACTTCGATGCCGTCGGCAAAGCGCGAAATGCTCGCTACCGTGTCATCGAGTTCGACTGTGTCGCGTTCGTGTTCGCTGACAACAATGGCGGCGATGGTCAGCTTGCGTTGTGCGAGTACATCGAGCGCGGTGAGTGTGTGGCTGATCGTGCCAAGGTAACCGCCCACGACCAGCAGCAGCGGAATATTGAGCGCGGCCATCCAGTCGAGGACCGTGCGGCGGCCGTCGAGCGGCACCATGATGCCACCCACGCCTTCGATGAACAGCGGCCCCTTCGCAGCAGCGATAGCGTCGCGGCTGAATGCGACGAGTTTGTCAAAATCGATCGCGCGGCCTTCGCGGGCGGCGGCGATATCTGGCGCAAGCGGCGCGCGGAAACGCCAAGGCGCAATACGCGCAATTTCGTCGGCAGTAACTTGTAGGCCGAGCGCCGTCAGGAGAACGGCAGGATCGCTGGTTTCGACCACCGAAGAGTCGTAGCCGCTCACCACGGGCTTGAGCGCCGTGACCGGCTGGTTGGACTCTCGCAAATAACGAATCAAGCCGGAAGTGACAAAAGTTTTGCCGACATCGGTACCAGTTGAAGTAACGAAATAGGAAGCCACTGTTACGCCAATATCTTGTCACGAACGATGTCAGCCAGCCGCTCGACCGCATCATCAGGATGCTGCGCCGTGAATGTCGCGCGAAGGCGGGCGGTGCCGTACGGCACCGTGGGCGGACGGATGGCAACGACAAGATAGCCTTCCTCCTCGAGATAGCGCGAGGCGTCCATCGCCGCCTCTTCGTCTCCCACCACAATCGGTACGATCGGACTCTGCGCGTCAGGCAGCCCGGCGCGCTTGGTGAAGGCTTTGGCTTTTTGGACGGGCAACGCCGCATAGGCCGGCTCGCGTTCGATCAGATCGAGCGCGGCAATCGCTGCCGCGACGCAGGCCGGCGGCAGGCCAGTTGAATAGATGAGCGTGCGCGCACGATTACGCATCAATTCGATCACAGGGCCCGATGCGCAAAGATAGCCCCCGTAGGATCCGAGCGCTTTCGACATGGTGCCCATCTGGAGTGGCACCGGGATATGTGCGTTGCCTACGAAGCTGGAGCCCCGGCCGCCGCCCACCACGCCGATGCCATGGGCATCGTCGGACATCAGCCACGCGTCGTATTCACTAGCGAGCGTAAGCAACTCGGCGAGAGGCGCCAGATCGCCGTCCATTGAAAACACACCGTCGGTGACGATCACAGCATGGTCATGTTCGGAACGATGCGATGTCAGCAATTCGTGCAGGTGCGTGATGTCGTTGTGACGAAATGTCATCACTTTGCCGCGCGACAGTTGCGCGCCGGCATGGATGCAGGCGTGTGACAGTTCATCAATCAACACCAGCCCGTTCTCGCCGATCAGCGCCGGAATAATGCCGGAATTGGCGAGATAGCCCGAACCAAAAACACAAGCCGCCTCGGTGCGCTTGAACTGCGCGAGACGCAATTCCAGACGGGCGTAAAGAGGGTGATTGCCGGTCACCAAGCGAGAGGCACCGGATCCCGCTCCATAGGTCTCGATCGCTTCGATAGCGGCGGCCTTGATCGCGGGATGCTGGGTCAAATTAAGGTAGTCGTTACAGGAAAAAGACAGGAGCGGACGTCCGTTGCGCTCAAGCCAGATACCATCCTCGCGTATCGTCTCGTTCAGCGTCCGGTGGAGGTGCCGCCGTTTGAGATCGTCGAGCTTTTCCTGCGCAAAACCGTCGAGCGAACGCATGAGGGGACCTTGCAAGGCAGCGAGCCAGATGCTTAGCACGAACGGGGCAGGGATGAGTCAAATGCCGGGCAGAGCCAGCAAAAACAACGCGATGCCGGACTGGCTTGCCGACGGACTGGACCACGTCTGGCTGCCCTATGCGCAAATGAAGACCATGACGCCACCGTTGGCGGTCCTGCGTACTGAAGGAGCGCGCATTGTACTCACGGATGGCCGCAAGCTGGTGGACGGCATCGCGAGCTGGTGGACCGCCTGTCATGGATACAACAACCCGCATATCCGGCATGTCGTCGAAGCGCAGCTGGCGCAGATGCCCCATGTGATGTTCGGCGGCCTCGTCCACGAGCAGCCGCTACGGCTTGCGCGCCGTCTCACGACAATGTTGCCGGGCGACCTTGCGCGTGTGTTCTTTTCCGATTCCGGATCGGTCGCCGTGGAAGTCGCGCTCAAAATGGCCGCTCAGTACTGGATCAATCGCGGCCAGCCATCGCGCACGCGTTTTGTGAGTTTTCGCGGCGGCTACCATGGCGACACCGCATGGGCCATGGCGGTGTGCGACCCTGAAATCGGAATGCACGGGCAATTAGCCAACCTGGCTCCGAGCCATCCCGTGGTCGAGTTACCGCGCGACGAAGATACGACGGACGCCCTCGACCGTGTGCTCGAGCGTTACAGCGAAGATTTGGCCGGCATCATTGTTGAACCGCTGGTCCAGGGTGCCGGCGGCATGAAATTTCACGATGCTGCTGTGCTAAAGCGCATGCGGATGCTCGCCGACAAATATGAACTCCTGCTGATATTTGACGAAATTTTCACAGGTTTCGGCCGGACAGGCAGCATGTTCGCGTGCGAGCAGGCAGAGGTCGTTCCGGACATCATCACGTTGTCGAAAGCGATTACCGGCGGCACCCTCCCATTGGCGGCGACTGTTGCGACGCGAAAAGTGTTCGACGCCTTCTGGTCGGACGACCCGCAGAAGGCACTCATGCATGGACCGACCTTCATGGCGAACGCGCTGGCTTGCGCGGCCGCCAACGCCTCCCTTGATCTGTTCGAGCGCGAACCGCGCCTGAAACAAGCCGGAGACATTGCTGCTGCGCTAGAGCGCGGTCTGGCGCCGTGTCGTGGTCTACCGCGTGTGAAGGACGTACGTGTGAAGGGCGCAATCGGTGTCGTCGAACTCGATCGTATCGGCGACCTCAATGCGATCCGCGCACGGTTTATCGATATGGGAGTTTTCGTTCGACCGATCGGGAATGTTATCTACCTCACCCCGGCTCTCACGATTTCGGGCACCGAACTCAAAACTTTGACCGACGCGGTCGTCGAAATTGCGCGCGAAATGAAATAATAGGGAGACTGCGAATGGCGTATAGCGGACCGGTGATCGACACGCACCATCACATCTGGCTGCGAAAGGACGTAGCCTGGCTTGCGGACCCACCGATTCCGCGGATGTTTGGCGATTATTTTGGAATTCGACGCGATTATCCGGTTGAGGAGTTTATTCAGGACGTCAAGCCGCAAGGCGTCAGCAAATCAGTGCACGTCACCGCTATGTGGGGGCCGGGCCGCGCGCTCGATGAGTCCAAATGGCTGCAAGCGGTTGCAGACAAGCATGGCTTTCCGCACGGGATCGTCTGCAATGCGGATCTCGCAGACCCTAATGCTGACAGCGCATTGAAGACGCAAAAACAATTTCCCAATCTTCGTGGGGTACGCCAGATGCTGTACTGGGACAGCGAAGCGGTGCGGCAGGGCGCACCGCGCCCCGATTTCTGCAACGACCCGAATTTCCGCCGCGGTTTCGCGCTGCTGGAAAAACATGATCTTCATTTCGAGTTACAGGTATATGCGGGGCAGGCGGCCTATGCGGTTGAGTTGATCAAGGCATTTCCGAACGTGCGCATGATCCTGGTGCATGCGGGCATGTTGACCGGGCGCACACCAGCGGCCATCGATCAATGGCGCGGGGCGCTCACGATAATGGCGGCCTATCCAAATCTGCACGTGAAGATTTCGGGGCTGGGCATGTACAGCAACGGCATTACTGTCCCGCACGCCCGGCAAGTGATCCGCGACGTAATCCAGATATTCGGCGTCGGGCGCACGATATACGGCAGCAATTTTCCATTGGAAAAACTGCACGCAAGCTACGCGGATTTTCTAGGGGTATATCGCGCGGTCTTGTCCGAATATACGGACGCGGAGCAGCGTGCGGTCCTTCACGACAATGCGGTGAAATTTTATCGGGTTTGAGCTCTAGAATCCAACCGCGGTGCCGTGGAGATCGTACTCGTCTGCGCGTTCGATCTTGACCGTCGCGATCTCGCCAACCCGCAAGGGACGGTGGCTGGCAACATAGACCGTACCATCAATTTCCGGAGCGTCGGCCATGGAACGGCCCTTGGCCACGCTCGCACCCACGTCGTCGATGATCACTTTTTGACGGGTGCCAACCTTTCCCTTCAGGCGCCGTGTTGAAATCTTCTGCTGCGCCTGCATGAAGCGGTGCCAACGCTGTTCTTTGACCTCATCCGGCACCGGCGCGCCCATGTCGTTGGCGGCAGCGCCTTTGACCGGCTCGTACTTGAAGCAGCCGACGCGGTCGAGTGAGGCTTCCGCCAGCCATTGCAACAGCATTTCGAAATCTTCGTTCGTCTCGCCGGGGAACCCGACGATGAAGGTCGAGCGCACCGTCAGGTCGGGGCAGATTTCGCGCCAGCGCGCGAGCCGCTCCAGGGTTTTCTCCTGACCGGCCGGCCGCCGCATGCGTTTGAGAACCTCCGGTGACGCGTGCTGAAACGGGATATCGAGATAGGGCAGGACC
This sequence comes from uncultured Alphaproteobacteria bacterium, assembly GCA_963819915.1. Lineage (GTDB taxonomy): Bacteria > Pseudomonadota > Alphaproteobacteria > Rhizobiales > Xanthobacteraceae > Pseudolabrys. The sequence continues at coordinate 450,049 of CAWFXX010000001.1, read as the reverse complement.
TTTCGGTCCGCCATGAGTGGAATAACGTCGTCGACATGCGGATAGGGGTAGACATAGTGCAGTCGAACCCAAACACCGAGTTCGCCCAATGCGCTTGCCAGGTCAATAAATTTGGCGCGGACATTCCGGTCGCGCCATTGGCTCTCGGCGTATTTGATGTCGAGCCCATAGGCCGAGGTGTCCTGCGAAATCACCAGCAATTCCTTCACGCCGGCTTTCACAAGTTTTTCGGCCTCGCGGAGTACGTCTCCGGCGGAGCGCGAGACGAGGTCGCCGCGCAAGCGAGGGATGATGCAAAACGTGCAGCGGTTGTTGCAGCCTTCGGAAATCTTCAGATAGGCATAATGACGAGGCGTGAGTTTGATGCCTTCCGGCGGCACCAGATCGAGGAAGGGATCGTGTTTCGGCGGCAGCGCACGATGGACGGCATCCACCACGCTCTCGTACTGTTGCGGGCCTGTGATGGCGAGCACATCCGGATAGGCCGAGGAAATGCTTTCCGGCTCGGCCCCCATACAGCCGGTCACGATCACCTTGCCGTTTTCCTTCAGCGCGTTTCCGATTGCCGTGAGCGACTCCGCCTTGGCACTGTCGAGAAAGCCGCACGTGTTGACGATCACAAGGTCCGATCCCTGGTGCTGGCGCGAGAGTTCATAGCCTTCCGCGCGCAGGCGCGTGATGATGCGTTCGCTGTCGACCAGCGCTTTCGGGCAGCCGAGCGAGACGAAACTCACCTTCGGCGCGGCAATAGTGTCATTTTTTGCTAGGGGGTCACGCATACCGGCATGGAGCTAATGGCGTTCGCGCCGAATAGCAACCCACGAGGCGGTCGCCGCTACCTTTTCCGCAGCGCTTCCGAGCAATCGCTCCTGCCATGTGGAAGTTCAACCATTGGCGTTGGGAGCGGTGGCGGATCTAGGAGGGCAGCGCTAGTGTGGTGTTTGGTGGTAAACAGGCACATGCGACGAATCATCATTTTCCTGGCGCTGTTTTTTGTCGTGCTACTGGCAACGACCGGGCCGGCAGCAGCAGCTGACGGCAAGGCGTCATCCTGGCGCTTCAACTCACACGGGACGGACCTGCCGTTTCCGCGCAGCGAGCGCGCCGAGTCAGTTTGGGCATCGGGTGCATGCTGGACCGAATGCGGCTCTTATTGCGCGTGGGGAATGGCCGGTTGTCTGCAGGAAGATTCGCAGGGGCGGTGCCTTAAACTGACGGACAAATGCGACCGCTACTGCCAGCGCGAATGTCGCACGCGGGGCGGGCCGTATCTGCCGATTGAATTTCCCTGGGACTAGTTACGGCAGCTACAATAATTTTTTGTGGTGTTGCTGGCTCATCCAACAAAAGCAGTTTGGTTTTTCCCGCACCGGTCCCTCTGATGCGCACCGGTCAACGCGGCCGTTTGTTCTGACGCTTCCGCTTCGGCTTTTGTTGGTCGGCCGAATTAAAGAGGAGCATCTCACAATGTCAGAGCGGCTTTCAGGTCTTGAGATATGCCCTGCGGCGGCTTATTGTCGTGCCGTGCTGTTGAAACCGCGAAGGCGGGCAGGGAGTGGCTATGCCGAGAATGAAGGGCGCCGAGCTCATCACCGAATATCTGATTGCCAGCGATATTCCTTACGTGTTTGGCATATGTGGCCACGGCAATGTCGGGATGCTCGACCCGCTATACCAGGCACGTGACCGCATCACACTGGTTTCGCCGCGCCACGAGCAGGTCGCGGCGCATATGGCGGACGCCTATTTCCGCATTAAACACAAACCGGTGGCAACGCTGACATCGTGCGGGCCGGGCTCATGCAACATCATCATGCCGCTCGCCTGCGCACTGACGGATTCGTCTGCAATGCTCGCGATCACGGCCAATGTTCCCACGTCGCAATTCAACCGCAGTCCGTTTCAGGAGATCAACAAGCACTTTCAGGCCGACTTCGTGAACATCGTGCGGCCCGTGGTGAAGCGAAGCTTCCAGCCGACCCGTGTCGATATGCTGCCGTTGGCGCTGCGTCAGGCGACCACGACCATGCTATCAGGCCGGCCGGGCCCGGTGAATGTCGACGTGCCGTTCAACGTTTTCCAGGAAGAGGACGATGTGGAAGTGCCGCCAGCCGCACCGGCGCTCAATGCACAGCGTAGCGGCGCTTCACCGGAGGAAATTTCGACGGCACTCGATATGATCCTCGCCGCCCAGCGCCCGGTGATCTTCATCGGTCACGGTGTGACCTTGTCCGAGGCAAGCCGCGAACTAACCGAATTCGTCAAAAAGCTCGGCATCCCTGTAATCTCGTCACCGAACGGCATGGGCTGCTTGGATATGCGGGACCCGCTCTCGCTTGGTTTCATCGGACGCAACGGTGCATTTCCAGCGAATGAAGCCGGCCGCCGCTCCGATCTGGTTGTTGCCATTGGGGCACGGTTCGACGACCGCTCGGCATCGTCGTGGATGCCGGGCTATTCGTGGAATTTTCCTACGACCAAGCTCATCCAAGCCGACGTCGACCCCGCCGAGCTCGGACGCAATTATCCGCCCGACCTCGGCGTCCTCGCCGACGCGCGCACGTTCCTGCGCCAGCTGCTCACCGAACTGGAGCGCCGCCGTAACAAAAGCGGCAACACCAAAGCCTGGCTTGCCGACATCGCGACGTGGCGCGCCGAATGGGACAAGTTCACCAAGCCGAACTTCGATCTGCATGCGTCGCCGATCCGGCCCGAGCGGATCGTCGCCGATTGCCAGGCCGTGCTTCCGGATGACGCCATTCTCGCCTGCGATGTTGGCGTCAATCACAACTGGTACATGCAGTTCTGGAATGCGCGCAAACCGCAGACCATGCTCAATTCGTGGGGCTTCTCCGGCATGGGCTTCGGCGCGGCCGGCGCGCTCGGTGCCAAGCTCGCCGCACCGGACCGGCCCGTGGTGGCGATTGCCGGCGATGGTTGCTTCACCATGGTGCCGCACGTGCTGTGCACGGCGGTCGAATACAACATTCCGGTGGTTTGGGTGATCTGGAATAATTTCGGCTGGGTATCGATCCGCGACATTCAGCTCGGCATGTTCGGCGGCCGCGAGCACGGCACCATGTTCCATCAGGGCGAGAACAAGAAACCGTATAATCCGGATTTCGCCGCGTGGGCCAAGGCCACCGGTGTCGACGCGATGACCATTACCAAATCACAGGATTTCAAGGGCGCGCTCGAGCATGCGGTGAAGGCCAACAAGCCCTTCGTACTCGATGTGCATGTCGACGCCGAGGTGCGCCCGCCCTCGACCGGCGCCTGGGAATTGCCGCCGAACTCCTCACAAGGAACCTGTGTTCGGCCAGCGCTTCCTGCCCGATGCCGCGCCGGTGAAATGAGAAGCTGGCGCGTCCGCTCAGGTCGGTGATTGTGCTGCGCGCTGGCCGGCCGTAGTACCGGCGATCTTGCCGAATACAGACCCTGCCATCAGGCCGGTACCGCCCGGGTAGTTGAAATAGAACAGGCCACCGACCAATTCGCCGGCGGCATGCAGGCCGGCAATGACCTGTCCATCGGTATCGATGACGCGTCCGGATGTGTCGATCTTGAGCCCGCCGAACGTGAAAGTGATACCGCAGGTGATTGCATAGGCCTCGAACGGCGGTTCATCGACAGTGTTGGCCCAGTTCGATTTGTTGATGGCAAGACCTTCCGTGCGGCGGCCGTCCTTGACGTTCGGATCGAACTTAATGTCAGTGCGCACCGCCTTGTTGTACGCCTTGATTGTGCCCAGTGCGCGCTCGGGATTCACGTCGTCGAGTTTTTTCACCAATTCTTCCAGCGAGTCGGCGCGTACTTTGGTCACCTGCTTTATGCGGTATTCATCGCGCAGCATCGGAATGATCTTCTTGTCGAAAATCTGCCAGGCGAACTGGCCCGGCTGCATCAGGATGACGCGCCCGTATTTGGCATAAGTGTAATTGCGGAAATCGGCGCCTTCGTCGACGAAGCGCTCGCCATCGGCATTGATCATGATGCCCCATGGATAAGAATGCTTCTGGAAATTGTCGCCGACGGCAAGATCGCCGAACTCCGGCGCGTTGCGGTCCCAACCCACCGCGTGACAACCGGACCAGTTGCCCGTCGGCATGGCGCCAACGTCGAGCGCCATGCGGATACCGTCGCCGGTGTTGAAACGGGTGCCGCGGATTTTGGCGAGCTCCCACGTAGGCCCGAGGTAACGCGTTCGCATTTCGGTATTGGCCTGGAAGCCGCCGGCCGCAAGCACCACGCATTTCGCCTTGACCTCGACGGTGCGGCCATCGTGCTTCACGCGAACGCCATGGACACCGTCGTCGTCCGCGATGAGCGAAAGCGCGCGCGCATTGTAGGCCACCGTGATCCCGTTTTTCTGGGCGATTTTGGTGTGCGCCTCAACCAGGCCCGGGCCGCCGCCCCATGATTCGACCGTGAGGCCGCCCCAGAATTTGAATTTTCCATCAATCTTGTAGGCCTGCCGTCCGTAGATCGGAATGAAGCGAATACCTTTCTTTTGGAGCCAGCGCATCGTCTCCTTGCTGCGCGTCACCAGAAGCTCGCAGAGGTCAGGGTCGGTCCGGTATTCGGTCACGCGGCCCATATCGTCGAAGAATTTTTCCTGGGTGTAAGTGCCGAAATCGGTGTTGGCGACCTCTTCATCGCTCAGATCGGGCATTAACGCGCGCAGGTCCTCAACTCCGTCGTAAACGCAGCGGAACGCGCCGGCCGTGAAGCGGCTGTTGCCGCCCGATTCTTCTTCCGGCGCGCGTTCGAGCACGAGCACGGAAACTCCGTGTTCGGCGGCGGCATGGGCAGCGCAAAATGCCGCATTCCCCCCTCCAACCACGATCACATCACTTGAAGCAGGCAACATACGTTTCGACCCGTTGTTTTGCGCGGCAGTGTATGGCCCGATGGCACCGAGTCAACGCCTATCCCACAATGTGAGTGAGTATTTGCCATTTTGAAATCGGCGATGCTAACGTGCGGCTTGTTCGGTTGGACAAAGGACCGGAGAGATCATTGAGAAGCCGCGCCAAACCAAAAATCCGCGTTGACCGAGTCCGGCCTGTTCGAGCGGGTGGTCCAATTGTGCGGGTGACTAAGAATCCGCATTCGGATATCGACACCGATGTTAAGGATCGTGCGCGTGGCGGTGTCCAATCGATTGGTCGTGCTTTCTCCATTCTGGAAGAGGTTGCGCGCAACCGCGACGGGATTGGGTTGGCTGACCTGAGCAAGAAGGTCGGCTTGCACAACAGCACGACCTTTCACCTCGTCAAAACGATGGTTTCGCTCGGGTATATCCGACAACTCAAGGACAGTAAGCGCTACCGCATCGGGCGCCCGTTGTTTGCGCTGGCGGCGAGCGCGCTCGACGAAATGGAAATGGTCAGCATGGCGACGCCGGTGCTCGACGATTTATCACGGGCCACTGGCGAAAGTAGCCATTTCGCCACGCGCATGAGCGACGCGGTTGTGGTCATGGCGCGCACGCCGGGCCCCGGCGCCTTTCAGTTGACCGATCGTGTGGGTGTCGTGCGGCCGGCTTATTGCACGGCCTTGGGCAAGATAATCCTCGCGGCGCTGCGGCCGGACCAGCTTGACCGCTACCTCGAGCGCGTCGAGTTGAAGGCGATGACCGCAAAGACCATCACTAATGCGCAACGGCTGCGGCGTGAACTCCAGGACGTTCGGCGCACGGGAATTGCGATCGACGACGGCGAGTTTGACACTGAAATGCGATGTGCGGCCATGCCTGTGCACGATTTCAGCGGGCAGGTGGTCGGCGCGATCGGAATATCCGGCCCGGTCTGGCGCCTGTCGATTCAGACATTGCAGAGCAAGTTCCGCGATCTCGCCGGTGCAGCCGGGCATTTGTCAGAAGCGTTCGGCGCTTCGAGTCGGGCACCAGGTAAGACATCATGACCCACGTCGTTGTAGCGTACTGGCGTCCGCGCGCCGGACAGACCGAGAAAATTGAAGCAATCTTACGCGAGCTGGCGCCCAAGGTACGGCAGGAGCCGGGCAATCTCATGTTTGTCGTCAACCGGTTGCTCGAAGACCAGAATGAATTTCTGCTGTACGAGCAATACAAGAGCGAACAGGCCTTTATTGATCATCAACAGACTCCACACTTCAAGACGCTGGTGCTGGAGCGTGCAGTACCAATTCTCGAGCGGCGGGAGCGTATCGCTTATTCCGTCATGGCGTGACACCAGACTTGCACCGTATGCCGGTTTCTGACTTTCGCAAAAGAGCACCAGGGAGAAAATGATGTCGCTGAGCGGCAAGAAAGTCGTCGTGATCGGAGGATCATCAGGGATTGGCTTGGCGACAGCCGAGCGCGCCAAGAAAGAAGGCGCAGACGTCGTTATTGCCTCGCGCAATGCCGAGCGGTTGAAAGCAGCGGCGAGCAAGCTTGGCGTGACCGCGATCACCGCCGACGTAACGAACGACGAGAGCGTTGTAAATTGCTTCCGGCAGTGCGGTCCGGTCGATCACGTTGCAGTCACGGCGGCTCAACTGAAGACCGGCCCCTTCAAGACCGTTTCGATGGACGACGTGCGCGCGACCATGGAGAGCAAGTTCTGGGGCGCGTGGCGCGTTGCACGCGCGGCCGAGATACGCGCTGGCGGTTCGCTGACGCTGGTTACCGGCTATCTGAGCCAGCGCCCGCGGCCGGGCGCTGCGATTGTCGGCGCAGTGAACGGCGCGCTTGAGTCGCTGACGCGCGGCCTTGCGCTGGAGCTTGCGCCAATCCGGGTCAACGCGGTTTCACCGGGCACGATTGATACGCCGATCCGCGCCAGCATGCCGGAGGCTGCGCGTCGCGACATGCTTGAAAAGGCAGCGGCCGCATTGCCGGTGCGCCGGGTCGGGGTGGGCGACGATATCGCGCAACAGATCCTGATGTTCATGACCAACGGCTTTGCTACAGGATCCATCGTCTACATCGATGGCGGCGCGCTGGTCGTTTAACCGTTTCCCGGCAGCGCCCAGGGCCTGCGCGAGCGATCTTCGGTTTTGAACGCCGATATTCGATCCCGGTAGCTTTCGGTCAGATCGACGTCATCCCACCCGTTCAGCAGCTGGTTGCGGCTCACCGGATCGATGGCGAAAGGATAGCTGCGGTTGCCGCAGGTGATGGTTTGTTGCTCGAGGTCGACCGTGACAGGACGATCGGGATGGGCCGTGACTGCGGCCGCCAGCTCTGCCACGTCGGCTTCGGGGACAATGGCGGTGAGCAGCCCATTCTTCACGGAATTCTGCGCGAAGATGTCGCCATATGACGGCGCAATGATGCAGCGAAACCCGTGATCGTAAAGTGCGTAGACCGCCGCTTCGCGTGACGAGCCGCCGCCGAAATTGCGTCCGCCAAGCAGGATTTTGGCATCGCGGTGATGCGGCTGATTGATGGGGAAGTCCGCGCGTTCTTTTCCGGCGTTGTCGAAACGCAAATCCTGGAACAGGACCTGGCCGAGGCCGCGCGCGCGCGGCCACTTGAGGTAGCGGGCCGGGAGAATCTGGTCGGTGTTCAGATTGGGCAGCGCCAGCGGGCAGGCTTTGGCGGTAAGGCGCGTGACTTTTTCCATGTGCCCCCTCAAATCTTCCGGCCGGAGAGCAGCGGCCGAACATCGGCGAGGCGGCCGGTAACCGCGGCGGCGGCGACCATGGCCGGGGACATCAAATGGGTGCGCGCGCCTTGGCCCTGCCGGCCGCGAAAATTCCTGTTGGTGGTGGAGGCGCAACGTTCGCCGGCAGCCACCAGGTCCCCATTGATGCCGACACACATCGAACAGCCGGAGTCGGCCCATTCAAGCCCGGCTTCGCGGAAGATCAGGTCCAGCCCTTCTTCCTCGGCCTGTTTTTTCACCAATGATGATCCAGGCGAAACAAGCCCCGGCACTTTGCTGACGCGTCCGGCGAGGACAGCCGCTGCGGCACGCAAGTCTTCGATACGTGCGTTGGTGCATGAACCGATGAAGACGCGGTCGATCGCAATGTCGGTCAATTTGGCACCGGCAGTGATGCCCATGTAGTCCAGCGCTTCGCGTACATATTGCGCCCGCGTGGCATCGGTTTCGCGTGCCGGATCGGGTACACGTGCGTCGACAGGCAAAGCGTCGTCCGGTGTCGTTCCCCAGGTCACGATGGGCGCAATCTGGCCGGCGTCGAGTGTTACTTCGCGGTCGTAGACAGCGTCGGGATCGGAGGCGAGAGTCGACCAGGATTCGATCGCGCGCTCCAATGCGGCGCCTTGAGGGGCATAGGGGCGGCCATTGAGATAAGCGAACGTCGTCGCGTCCGGCGCGACCATGCCGCAACGTCCGCCGGCCTCAATCGACAAATTGCAAAGCGTCATGCGGCCTTCCATCGAAAGCGCCCGAATGGCACTGCCGGCAAACTCGATGGCGTGGCCTTGCGCGCCGTCGGCGCCGATATGCGCGATAATGGTGAGCGCGACATCCTTGGCCGCAATGCCGGGGGCGGTCCGACCATTGACGATGATGCGCATCCGCTGCGGTTTTTTCTGCCAAAGGGTCTGTGTCATGAGCACGTGCGCGACCTCCGACGCGCCGATCCCGAAGGCATAGGCGCCGAACGCGCCGTGCGTGGACGTGTGGCTATCGCCGCAAACGATCAGCAAGCCGGGCAGCGTCAATCCCTGTTCGGGACCAACCACATGCACGATGCCCTGACGTGGGTCGCGCAGGCCGAACAGCGTGATACGATTCTCTGCCGTATTGTCCTCAAGATTGCGGACCATCGCCGCGATTTCCGGATTGGCAATGCCCTGAGCGCGGCCGCGGGTCGGCACGTAGTGATCAGCGACGGCAAACGTGAGTTGCGGCTCGGCTACAGTGCGTCCGCGCGCCTTCATCTGGCTGAAGCCGTGGAACGAACCCTCGTGCACGTAATGCCGATCGACCCAGAGCAAAGCCGCGCCATCTTCCCGCCGCGCGATTTCGTGCGCCGACCATAATTTGTCGATCAGGGTGAGAGGATCACTCATGTGAGGTCGCGTTTGCCTCAGCCACGACAGGCTTGTCGAGGGTCTGCAATATTGTATGCTAAAAAATACCAAGTAAAGCGCCGGCCGAAAGGCGGCGCTGGGCGTAGGGGAGCGCTGTCTTGCGCGACTGGCTGGGCGAAGCGAAGGCAAAGCAGGTCTACCTGGTGTTGCGTGACCGCATTCTCAGTGGTGCCGTCAGCTTCGGCTCAAAGCTCCCCAATGAAAATGAATTGGCCGAATACCATGGTGTATCGCGGGTCACCGTGCGTCGCGCGCTCGGGGAGCTCGCGCGCGAAAGATTGATCGAGCGGCGGCGCAGCGCCGGCACGCGGGTTGTCTACCGGCCATCGCCGGCGCCAATGAGCGCCGACATTTCCGGGGTGCTCGCCAATCTTGCGGATATGGGACGACGCACAGCAGTGAAGCTTCTGTCCTTCGACTATGTGCCGGCGGAAGGCGTGGTCGCCGAGGCGCTGGGCGCCGCGCCGGATCAATTGCTGCAGCGCTCGGTACGCGTGCGCTCGGTCGACGGCCTGCCATTTTCCTATCTCACCACACATGTTCCCGAGAATGTGTCACTGACATTTTCCAGGCAGGATCTCGCGACGCGGCCTTTGCTGGAGCTGCTTGAACGCGCCGGCGTGAAAGTCGAGAGCGCGCGCCAGCGCATCAGCGCGGGCCTTGCAACGCCTGAGGTTGCCGAGGCGCTCGGGCTGCATACGGGATCGCCGTTGATCGAACTTGTTCGCGTCGTTTTCGATCAGTCCGGACATGGCGTTGAACATCTGCATGCGCTCTACCGGCCCGACCGCTACGCTTTTGAAATTGATCTCATGCGCTCAGGCGCAGCCGATACCAAGGCCTGGGCGCCGGTGGTCCATCAACGGTCCGGGGGCCGTATCGCGAATTCAGTTCGAAAATCTCAAGTCACAGCGCCAAGCCGGCGGAGCGCGCACGGCAACGCTAACCAGTAGGGAGAGTCACAATGTCAGACCAGAAAAACTCATTTGATCGCCGCCGGTTTCTCGCCACTACGGCGCTTGGCGCTGCCGCGGCGGCAACCGGCACCATCACCATGCCGTCGATCCTGCGCGCGCAAGGCGGCGCGGTAAAACTTGGCGTATTGCACCCGGTCACCGGCGCGCTGTCGTACTCCGGCCAGCAAGGGCGGCTCGGCGCGACCATGGCCATCGAGGAAATCAACGCCGCTGGCGGCATCAAGGGGCTCGGCAAGATCGATGCGATGCTCGGTGATGCGCAGTCAACGCCCGAAGGCGGCACGGCCGAGGTCGAGAAGATGAATACAGCCGGCGTTGCCTGCATCGTCGGCGGCTATGCGAGTAACATTTGCCTCGCTACCACCCAGGCAGCGGCGCGTTACGAGTTGCCCTACGTCGTCGACGTCGGCGTTGCCGATGGCATTGTCACGCGCGGACTGAAGAACACCTTCCGCTTTGGCCCCGGCTTTGGCGTGATTTCCAAAACCGCATTGGCCAATCTTGCAGCCATCAACGATCAGGCGGGTAAGCCAGCGAAGACCGTCATGATCGTCCACGAAGACTCGCTGTTCGGCTCAGGCCTTGCCAAGTTGCTCAATGCGCAACTGCCGCAGCAGGGCTTTCAGATTCTGGAGACGATTGCGCACCCGACCCCAACGCGCGACTTCAACAACGTCGTGCTCAAGATCAAGGCGCAGAACCCGGATATCGTCATTCCGGCAAACTATTACAACGAATACGTGCTGCTCGCCCGCACCATGCAGCAGCAGCAGGTCAAGCCGAAGGGCATCTATTCGGTGCTCGGCGGCGCCGCATCCTCGTACAAGTTCGTCAAGGAATTCCCCGAGGCCGCCAGGTACATCATGGATTGCAATCATTGGTTCGATCCGCGCAACGCCAAGGCGCAGACGCTGAAAAAACAGGTCGAGGGGAAAGGCCAGTTCTTCACCTACGAAGTCTACATGAACTACAGCTGCGTCCTGCTGATCGCCGATGCGCTTCAGCGCGCAGCTTCGGCGGACCGCGCCAAGCTCACCGAGGCGCTGGCAAGCTCGACCTTCGCGGGTCACCTGATGCCTTACGGGCCGACGAAGTTTGTCAACGGACAGAACGAGGGCGCTGCCCCGGTCAACACGCAGGTGCTCGACAATGACATCAAGGTGATCCTGCCGGCGACGTTTGCGAACGCGAAGCCGGTTTTCCCGATGCCGGCGTGATCGTCATGACGTTGCCGGCGGCGCACACTTTGCGCTGCCGGCGGCCATGACCTTCCAGGCATTGCGCCCGTGCTGTCGCCCGTCATCCTGATTCCTGCGATCCTCAACGGACTGCTGATGGGCGCCGTCTACGCGCTCGTGGCCCTGGGGCTGACGTTGATCTATGGCGTCCTGCACATCATCAATTTCGCGCACGGCGCTTTATTGAGCGCGGCCCTGTTCGCCGCGTTTTTCGCTTTCCGCCTGTTCGGCCTCGACCCTTACGCCGCGGTCTTTCTGCTCGCGCCGCTTTTCTTTGTATTCGGCTATGCGCTCCAGCGCCTTGTGATCGGACCGGCGTCGCACGGCGATGACCGCAATATGCTGCTGGTGACGCTCGGTATCGCGGTCGTCATCGAGAATACGTTGTTGCTGGCGTTTCATGCCGACACGCGCACGATCAACGTGCCTTATGCTTTCGAGACGTTCAATTTCGGCTTCACATTTCTCGCTGTGCCGCGCGTCGTAGGCTTTGTTGTCGTGTTTGTCGTTGCGCTGGCGCTTTGGCTGATCATGACCTTCACCGATACCGGGCGTGCCATTCGCGCGGTCGCGAAGGAGAAGCTCGGCGCGGAACTGGCCGGCATCGATGTCGCTCATGTCTATGCCGTGACCTTCGGTCTCGGCAGCGCCTGCGTCGCCATTGCCGCCTGCCTGCTGATCCCGACGTATTACGTCAATCCGACGGTCGGGAACGCCTTTGTTCTGGTCGCTTTCACGATCGTCGTGCTGGGCGGCATGGGCTCGGTACCGGGCGCCGTGACTGGCGCCTTGCTCATCGGCGTGGTGGAGAGCCTCTCCGGCCTGTTCCTGGGTGAGTCACTCGGCCAGATCGGGATCTTCATCATCTTCATCGTGGTCCTTCTGATGCGGCCGAGCGGGCTGTTCGGGGCGCGCGCATGAAAGGGTTTGCGCCGATCGTGGTGGTCGTTGCCGTGCTGGCAGCCGTGCCTCTGGTCGTGCACTCCAACGCCACGCTCAATTTCCTTGTTGTGGCGCTGATGATCGCGCTGGCCGGGCAGGGCTGGAACATCCTGGGCGGCTTCGCCGGCCAATACTCGTTCGGTCATGCCGCCTTTTTTGGAACCGGCGCCTATGTGACGGCAATCCTGCAGGTGCGCTATGGCGTCAACGCCTGGCTCGGCTTCGGCGCTGGCATTGTGTGTGGAGCAGCCCTCGGCGGCGTGATTGGGGCGGTGACATTTCGCTCGGGGTTGCGTGGCTCCTACTTTGCGCTGGTCACGCTCGCATTTGCGGAGGTGCTGCGCATCATCGCCAGCGTTGCGCCGGTTACCGGCGCAGGCGTGGGCACGTTGATCAACCTCGACCTAGGGGCCCGCGCGTTTCAGTTTCAGAGCCGTGCTGTATTTTACTGGGTTATTCTCGCCTTGGTCGCTTTATCGCTGGTCATCGCGCGATTGATCAAGCAATCGCGCTTCGGGGCATGGTTGATCGCCGTGCGCGAAAATGAAGATGCCGCAAAAGCGCTCGGCGTGAATGCCAGCAGTGTCAAGACGACCGCGATGGTGATATCCGGCGGTATGACGGCGGCCGCGGGGTGCTTTTACGCGCAATATTTTTTGTTCGTCGATTCCGGCATTGCCTACGGCACCTGGATCTCGATCGAAGCGCTTGCTGACACCGATCATCGGCGGTGTCGGCACCGTCTTCGGGCCGTTGCTCGGCGCGCTGGCGGTCAGGTTGCTGGGCGAAGGGGCGAAGCTGGTGACTGGAGACGTGCCCGGGCTCAATTTTATCCTGTACGGCGCGGTGCTTGTGCTGGTCATCTGGTTCACGCCGCGCGGCCTCATCGGCGGCTGTGGCCAAATACGCCGATGGTTCAGGCGGCGCGGCGCGCCACCCGTTCCTCCCATCACCGAGGCGGGCCATGGCTGATCCGCTTCTCGTCGTCGACCGCGTCACGCGCCGCTTTGGCGGCCTGCTGGCGGTCAATGCTGCGTCGCTCGTAGCCCAGGAGGGCCGCATCACGGCGCTGATCGGACCGAATGGCGCCGGCAAGACAACACTCTTTTCGGTCATTTCGGGATTCCTCAAACCGAGCGCCGGCGATATCCGCTATGCCGGCGAGGTCATAACCGGCGAACCGCCGCATCGTCTCGCGCGGCGCGGCATCGCGCGGACTTTCCAGATCGTGCAGCCCTTCGGCGGATTGACCGTGCGCGACAACATCCTCGTCGGCGCTCACCTCCATCATCGCGGCCGGGCGGAAGCGCTCGCCGCCGCCGAAGAGGTTGGCCGCTATGTGGGTCTCACCGATCTGCTCGATCGGCCCGCCGATACGCTTACGGTCGCCGGCCGCAAGCGCCTTGAGCTCGCGCGCGCTTTGGCTATCGAGCCGAAGTTGCTGTTGCTTGATGAAGTGCTCGCGGGCCTGAACCCGTCCGAAATCCGCGACATCGTGCCGGTCATCCGCGGTCTGTGCGGGCGCGGCATCACCATCATGATGATCGAACACGTCATGCAGGCGGTGATGAGTCTCGCCGAATACGTCTTCGTGCTGGCCGAAGGGCGGGTAATCGCTGAAGGTGCGCCTGCGCAGGTTGCCGCGGACCCCGTCGTGATTGAGGCCTATCTCGGCCATGGCGCGGCTGCAAAGCTGAGGGCTTCGCATGGACACTAGCCCGATGCTCACGGTGAAGGACTTGCACGCCGGATATGGCGAAACCGAAGTACTGCGCGGTGTCGACCTCACGGTGAACGCAGGCGAGGTGGTTGCCGTTCTCGGGTCAAATGGCGTTGGCAAGTCGACACTTAATCGGACGATCTCTGGCATCCTGCGTGCCCACGCCGGGTCTATTCGCTTTGATGGCGCCGACCTCACCCACGAAAAGCCCGCGTCCATCGTCGCGCGCGGGCTCATTCACGTGCCGGAAGGCCGGCGAATCTTCCCTAATTTGTCGGTGCGCGACAACCTCGATCTCGGCAGCTATCGTCGCGCCCGGGCTCGCCGCGCGCAAAACCGCGAGCGTGTGTTCGAAATATTTCCGCGCCTCTATGAACGCCGCGCGCAACGCGCCGATACGCTGTCGGGCGGCGAACAGCAAATGCTTGCCATCGGCCGCGGCCTGATGGCCGAGCCGAAATTGATTATTCTCGACGAGCCTTCATTGGGGCTCTCGCCGTTACTCGTTGAAGAACTGTTTATGCTCATCAAGCGCATCAATGCCGACGGCGTCTCTGTGCTGCTTGTCGAGCAGAACGTAATCCAAAGCCTCGAAGTGGCCAACCGCGCCTACATCCTCGCGGAAGGAAAATTCGTCATGTCCGGCAGCGCCGCGGACATTGGCGCCAATCCCGAGCTTAAGCGCGCTTACCTTGGATTGTGACGCATGACCGATACCACGCTACGCGCTCGTCTCAGCCGCCCGCCCATTCTCATTGCGCCGGGCGTCTATGATCCGCTCACCTCACTGATCGCCGAGCGGGCCGGGTTTGACGCGCTTTATGTGTCAGGCGCCGGTATCGCCTATACCCGGCTCGGCCGGCCCGACATTGGCCTGGTGAGCATGAACGAGGTGGTAGAGACGGTCACGCTGATCCGCGACCGCGTGCGCACCCATCTGATCGTCGATGCCGACACCGGTTATGGCAATGCACTCAATGTCGAGCGCACCGTTCGGCTCCTCGAACGCGCCGGCGCAAATGCCATCCAGCTCGAGGACCAGGATTTCCCCAAGCGCTGCGGCCACCTCGACGATAAAGTATTGATCCCGGCCTCCGAAATGGTCGGCAAGATCAAGGCGGCGCTCGACGTGCGCCGTTCGCGAGACACTTTGGTGATCGCGCGCACCGACGCGGTCGCCGTCGAGGGCTTCGATCGCGCGGTGGAGCGCGCTGTCAGCTATCGCGAGGCGGGGGCGGACCTGCTCTTTGTCGAGGCACCCAAAACGCGTGGTGAGCTCCAGCGCATTCCGCCCGCGCTCAAAGGTGTGCCTTTGGTGGCGAACATGGTGGAGGGCGGTAAAACACCCCCGCTCGCGGCCGCGGAACTTGAAGCGCTTGGATTCTCCCTAGTCATTTTCCCCGGAGGGATTGTCCGCGCTCTGGCGCGCACGGCGAGCGACTATTACGCCTCGCTGGCCGCGCACGGATCCACCGAACCGTTTCTCGAACGGATGTACGATTTCACGGCCCTCAATGACGTGATTGGCACGCCTGCCCTGATCGCGCTGGGGAAGCAGTATGAAGTGGCGGCCAGCAAAAAAGATCTCGGCAAATGAAGTCGACCAAATGAGTAAGCAAAGTTGCGTAAAGGAACGTTTCGCATGGACAAGCTTTTCGATACCGTTATCAAGAATGCCCGGGTGGTTCGTCCGAACAAGACGTCGGTCGATTGTCTCGATATTGCGATCAAGGATGGAAAGATCGCGCGGCTTGCTCCCGACATTCAGGCCGATTCCGCCAGGCAAGTGTTTGACGCAAAAAACCGTCTCGCGTTTCCCGGCTGCGTCGACGCGCATATGCATATCGGGATTTATGCGCCACTCGCGCAGGATGCAGTGTCCGAAAGCAAGGCCGCCGCCATGGGCGGCGTGACGTCCAGCCTGAACTATCTGCGCACGGGGCACTACTATCTAAACCGCGGGGGCCCGTATCGCGACTTCATGCCGGAGGTCTACAAGCAATCAAAAGGTAATTTCTGGGTCGATTATGGATTTCATCTTGCGCCAATCGAGGCGAGCCATATCGACGAGATGGAAGATCTGGTCACGCAGCATGGCGTGACCTCGTTCAAGATTTTCATGTTTTACGGCGGCTACGGGCTGCACGGCGCGTCGTCGCAGCAAAATGATTTTCTGATGATCGGGCCCGACGAACGCTATGACATCGCGCATTTCGAGTTCATCATGCGGTCCGCGCAACGCCTGATGACGAAATTTCCCGAGCAGGCCGCCGCATATCAGCGTCAGCCTGCATTGCGAACTCGCCGAAATCCTGACCGCCTATACCAAGATCGTGGAGCGGGAAGGCAAGCTGACAGGCCTGCATGCCTACAGCGCCGCGCGCCCTCCACATTCCGAAGGCCTGGCAATCTGGATTGCATCATATCTCGCCAATGAAACCAATTGCCTGAACATCAATCTCCTGCACCTGAGCTCACGCAAGGCGGTGGATGCGGCCTGGACCATGCAGCAGGTCTTTCCGCACATTGCTTTCCGCCGCGAAGTGACGGTCGGTCATCTTCTGCTTGATACCGATTGCGAATGCGCGGTGCATGCCAAGGTCAATCCACCCATCCGTCCGCGCGAGGACGTCGAAGCGCTGTGGCAGGCGGTGCTTGATCGCAAGATCGACTGGATCGTGAGCGATCATGCCTGCTGCTCGGCCGAGCAGAAATGGTCGAAAGACGATCCGAGCAATATCTGGCTCGCCAAATCCGGATTTGGCGGGACCGAATATCTGCTCTCGGGTGTTCTGAGCGAGGGCAGCAAGCGCGGCATGTCATACAATCACATGGCCGAGCTTTTAAGCTGGAAGCCGGCGCAGCGCTTCGGGCTGCCGAGCAAAGGCGATATTGCTCCGGGCTACGACGCCGATATCGCCATCGTCGATCCGCACGAGAGTTTCGTGGTTCGTTCCGCCGAATCTGAATCGGTGCAAGGCTACTCGCCGTTCGAAGGTTTCGAGCTCAACGGCCGGGTAAAGAGCACGTTTTTGCGCGGCGCTCTCGTTTACGACAACGGCAATATTGTCGGACCCGCGACCGGCCAATATCTGCGGAGATCCGCCGTCGCCCGCGCGCAATGAGTACGGTCGCCACCGCATCGGACGAGACCTTCGACACGCATGTGCCGGTGCTGATCGTCGGCGCGGGAGCCGCCGGGCTATGCGCCGCGCTCGCCGCGAAGGAGGCGGGCGTCGGCGCGGTGGTGGTTGAGCGCGACGCAGTGCCGTCCGGTTCGACGGCTTTGTCGGCGGGCCTCATTCCGGCGGCCGGCACGCGTTTCCAGCGCGCCAGGGGTATCGACGATAGCCCGGCGCAGTTTGCTGCCGATATACAGCACAAAGCAATGGACGAAGCCGATCCGGCTATCGTCGAAGGCGTGGCACAAGGCGCAGGGGAGCTGATTGAATGGCTGGCCGACCGGTACGGGATGCCTTTCGATGTGGTCGACAACTTCAATTATCCGGGTCACTCGGCCATGCGCATGCATGGCCTGCCGAGCCGAAGCGGCCAGGAACTGATCGATCGCCTGCGCCAGGCCGCTGACGAAAACAGTGTCATCATCCTCACGCGCAGCGTCGCCGAACGGATTCTCGCGGATCCGGGAGGTCGTATCCGTGGCGTCGAAATCGTTCATCACGACGGCGCCCGCGAAAGCATCGGGTGCGATGCGTTGATCCTGGCGTGCAACGGGTTCGGTGGAAATCCGGAGCTCGTCCGCCGCTACATTCCTGAAATGGCGGATGCGCTCTATTTCGGTCATCCGGGCAACCGCGGCGATGCCGTCATCTGGGGCGACGCGCTCGGCGCGCAGCTGTCGCACCTTGGCGCCTATCAAGGCCACGGTTCGGTCGCGACGCCGCACAATATCCTGATCAGCTGGGCCGTGATCATGCAGGGCGGTATCCAGATCAATCGGGAGGGCCGCCGATTTTGCGACGAGACGCAGGGCTATTCAGAGCAGGCGGCCGAAGTCTTGCGACAGCCCGGCGGGATTGCCTGGGACGTCTTCGACGCACGCATTGCCGCGGTCGCGCGGCAATTTGAGGATTTCCGGAATGCCGAAAAGGCCGGCGCGATCCTGACCGCGGACACGATCGCGGATCTTGCGAGGGCCATGCAGGTTCCGGCCGCACCATTTGCCGCGGAATGGGCCGACGTCGAACAACTCAAATCATCCGGCGCCCGCGACCGCTTCGGTCGAAAATTTATCGCTGCACAAACCTGCAAGCCGCCGTATCACGCGATCAAGGTGACCGGCGCCTTGTTTCATACGCAAGGTGGCCTCGCGATCGATTCCGACGGCCGCGTGAAGCGCAAGGACGGAACGACGTTTCCAAATTTGTTCGCGGCGGGCGGCGCGGCCGTCGGCGTGTCGGGCGCCGTTGCGGCGGGTTATCTGTCGGGCAACGGGCTGTTGACTGCGACTGTGGTCGGGCGATTGGCGGGCAGGGCGGCAGCATGGCAAGTTGCGAACTAAGGCATTCGGTACTTCGTCAAGCCCCCGCGACAGCAATTTCCAGCGGAAAGTCGTCGACGATCTCGTGGCCACTGTCGGTCACGATGAATGTGTGCCCGAGGAAAATCCCGAAAAGGCCGTCGGCGGTAATCGGATTTGGTTCGGCCATGATGACCATGCCCGGCTTCAAGACTTCTTCGAATGGCTCAGCGGCGACGTGCTCGGCAACCACGTGCGGCTTGTCGGTGACGAGATCGATGCCATGGCACTGTGTTGGCCGGGACTGGTAGCCGTTGTCACGAAAGAATTTGCTGGCGGTGCGCATGGCTTCCACCGGCTTGCCCGGCGCGATCTCGGCGATGATGCGTCGATAGCCCGGCAAAGTGATTTCATTCCAGAATTTCTTCACCATGTCGGTGGGCTCGCCGACACATATTGGTGAGCCGATCTGCGCCGTGTAGCCGCGATAGCCGGCGGCGAGTTCCATGTTGATGATGTCACCCTTTTTCAATTCTCGGGCGGAGGGGCGCGGATTGCCGAAAACCATGGCCGGGTTCGCCATCGGCGTCGATCCGATGATCAAAAAATCAATATCGCCGCCGCCCTCGAGGATAGCGGCGCCCGCCGCCGCGCGAAGCTCGTACTCTTTCACGCCGGGACGCGCACGCGCCACCATCGCGTCCATTGCCTTTTGGCACAACACGCCGGCCTTGCGTACGCAGTCGAGTTCTTCGGCGCTATGGATCGACAGCAGTTCGTGCAGAAAACCTTTGGTGAAAATCAGCTCGGCATCCGGCAGATTTTCGCGCAGCACGTTGTATTGGTTCACCGGAAGATAATCTGCATGCCGCGGATCGATCTCCATCAATCCAATGCGGCCGCGCTCAAGTTTTAGTTCGCGAATGCGCTCGACCATAATGTCGGCATACCGGCCGTTGCGGCTGTGGCGGACGTCCTTGACGGCGACCTCGACCTGCCGACGCACGGCTTCCGCATGCGTGCCGCCCATGGAATAAATCAAGGTGGGATCGCCTTCGAGCGGAACCAGCACGTAGCTTGAAAGCGCGTGCCACTCCCAGTGGCCGGTGAGCCACAACATGCCGCCGCCGAAGCTCCAATGGCTCGGGCCACCGGGCACAATCACAACATCGAGTTTGTCTTTCCGCATTTTATCGCGCAACGCGCGATAGCGGCGCTGGTATTCGGCCTTCGAGAACTGCTCCCACACCGCATCACGGTAATACGGAGTGTCGCGCATATTGGCGAATGGCAGCGACTGATCCAGCTTTGTTCGCACGACTTCCCACGGCTGCGGGCCGATGCGTGGCGGGACGATGGTCATTGGAGGTTCCTGAACTAAAAACGACGATGCCCGCAGGGGCATCACATCGAGACTGCACATCGAACGTAGACTAATCGATTGGCTTGATATCCGCCTGCCTGGCGAGATCGACCGTCGCTGCGAGATCGTCCTTAAAGAATTTAGCGAATTCCTCGACCGAGATCTGCATGGGCTCGACGCCCAGCTTGGCCAGTTTTTCACGAAGGGCGGGATCAAGCAGCGCTTTCAAAGTCACGTCGTGAATTTTTTGCACGACGCCGGGCGGAGTCTTGGCGGGTGCGGACAATCCGTTCCAGAAGCGGAACACGGCGTTCGGATAGCCCGCCTCGACGATTGAGGGAACGTCCGGCAAAAGCGGCACGCGGTTCGGCGAGCTCACGGCCAAAATCGTCAGCTTGTCGCTTTTGAGCGCCGAGGCCGCGGCCGCCAGCGGAATGAAATAGAAATCGATCCGTCCGGCCATGACTTCCAGAAGCCCGCCTTCGCGGAACGGCACATGGTGGACGTCAATCTTGGCGGCGAGACGGAAACGCTCGGCGGCCATATGCGAGGACGACCCGATGCCCGCGGACGCGAAAGTCAGCTTGCCCGGGTTCGCCTTCGCAGCGGCGACGAGATCAGCAACCGTCGTGAAGCCACTCGCTTTGGAAGCCACCAGCAGGTTCGGCGACGTGCCGATCAGGACAACCGGGACGAAGCTGCGAACGGGATCGTAGGGCAGGGTCCTGTGCAATACGCTTTCGGTGGCCATCGATGAGGTGCTGGCCACAAGCGTGTAACCGTCCGGCTCGGCCTTCGCGACAAAACTGAAGCCGATGCTTCCGCCGGCGCCGGGCTTCGTTTCGATGACCATCGGCTGTCCGATCAGTTGCGATACCTGATCGACGACGACACGCGTGACGGTGTCGGAAGCGCTTCCGGCGGGGTAGGGGCTGATCACCCTGATCGGCCGGGTCGGAAAGTCCTGCGCGTCTGCCGGTGCATTGGACTGCAAGGATGACGGATGCCGCAAGGCAGCAAAGCGTGAGCTTGTTGAGATGATTGATCATAGTGTGATCCCGATGAACCTGTTTGGCCGCGCGTCGGCGCGAGCCACATTACAACGAAGCGTGCCGGCGCGGGGGTATAACCGGCAAATCAATTCGCGGCTACCCGGGTGATCAAGATCCAAGCCGATCTGAATCCCGAAGACTTTTCCATCATTGTTATTGGCGATGCGCTGGACGACCAGGAACGCCACCACGATCAGTGTTATTGCGGTAGCAAAAATAAACGCGATGCGGGCGCGCCTGACATATCGTCCATGGCCGGCAATCGCACCGACAAGCATAAAAAGCCCAAGTGGCAAGCAGAAGATCGTGGTGTAGAAGAGCGGAGCGTAGGAAAATCCATCTTCGTTCGGATTGCCCCAGTTCTGGATAGGCGGAACAAAGCTCCAGGCCCAGAGCCCGAGCATGATGGCGGCAGCAACGCCGAACATGGTGCGCCGTCGAGGCGACGCCGTAACTTCCGCCGTAGCACTCATGTCCCGCCCCCAAGCGAACAAGTCAAAGCCTATTGGCGGAAGGGGTGAGATTCGAACTCACGGTACCCTTGCGGGTACGCCGGTTTTCAAGACCGGTGCCTTAAACCACTCGGCCACCCTTCCAAGCCTTGAAATCAGATAGATAGCAAATCACTTCCGGTCAAATTGCTGCTCGGTCAAAGGATTTGGCAACCGCCGCAGGCGGTGGGATATTTGCTGATGGAGCTTCGGGGGGAAGCCATGGATGTTCGGCCTCGGCAGGCACCTCAGTTAGATGCCTCGCGTGCTCAGGCCGAGCCGACGCGGAGGTACCTCTATTTACGCAAGTCCCAACGCATCATGCGCATCGTTTGGCTTGCCGCCGCGTTTGTTGCCGCGGGCGCCATTACAAGCGCGGTGGCACAAAACTATCCGTCTCGCCCGGTCACGATCGTCGTCGGGTTTCCTCCTGGGGGGCCAACTGACACCGTGGCACGGATCATCGCCGACCAAATAGGCAAGGTGCTTGGCCAACCCTTTATTGTCGAGAACGTTCCCGGGGCTGCCGGAACGATCGGTGGCGCGCGCGTAGCCCGCGCAAAGCCCGATGGATACACGATCAGCATTGGACAATGGACGTCCAATGTAGGGGCGGGGATAATGTATCCCCTCACTTATCACGTCATGGATGATTTCGAACCCGTGGCATTGTTGACGACGACGTACCTTTGGATTGTCGGTCGCAAGAACTTACCAGCAAATAACTTGAGAGAATTCGTAGCGTGGCTCAAAGCAAATCCAGGGCAGGCATCAGCCGGCTCGATCGGCGTCGGAAGCGCAGCCCAGATGTGCACAATAGATTTCCAAAACAGGACCGGCACAAATAATCCAATCGTGCAGTACCGGGGCGGTGCGCCGGCCGTGCAAGATCTGTTAGGTGGCCAAATCGATTTCATCTGTGTGGAAGCGTCGCAAACTCTTCCTTTCGTCCAGAGCGGGCAGTTGAAGGCATTCGGTGTTGCGGCCAAGAAACGCTGGTTCGTCATGCCGGATGTACCAACGATCACAGAAACCGGCGTGGCAGAAGTCGACGTCCCATTCTGGCATGGTTTGTGGGCGCCGAAAGGCACACCAAAAGAAATCATCGCTAAACTCAACACCGCAGTCATCGAGGCTTTTGCCGATCCATCCGTGCAGAAGCGGTTTGCTGATCTAGGTCACGAGATTCCCAGGTCGCGACCAATTGACGCCAGAAGCACTCGCCGCCTACCGAGTTTGGGTTTGAAGGTCCCCGCCGGCAGCCTCCGCCTCAGCGATGCCGAATGTTGGAATGTCCTGCCATCGCGACCAATCAACCGCGCCATCTCGTGCGAGCACAGCGTCAAGGCGATTTCGATAGAAGGGCACATTTTCGACTGCGTGCTTGAGTAGCGGCTCGAGCAGGCTCCTTTGGTAAAATTGCAGCTTGTCCGGAGGAAGAGTTTCAGTCTGCGATAGCGCTTCGAGAAACTCTCGCTGCCGCACGCTTAACTGCACGTCAAACTCCGGGGCCGGCGGGCCAACAAACCTGAACAAGTTGCCGGCAACGAACACGATGTTGCGTTGCACAGAAATTGCCGCTTGGAGCGAATTCTATGCGCACTCGGGGGGCGGGTATACGGGTTCCGCTGCACCTAACGGCGCGATCGAGAATATCCCGCAATTTCAGCGATCTACGGGCGCCGTGCCCGTAACAGATCAGTAATCAAGCGGGACTATAGAATCCGGCGGATTTGTATAAAGCTGCACATGAGCGGTTCCGACAAGCGACGATCGTTCCGGATTGAGCCCAAGGGCCTGGTCCCCCGGGTCGGCAAGATTTTGCTCGGCCCCAAGATGGTGCCAATCGACTGCCGCGTAGTTGATCTGTCGGCAGGCGGCGCCTGCCTCGAACTGCCCCGCGCTTATACTCTGCCGCCGCGGTTTGAATTCCTCCATGGCAGCACCAAGCGCTTTTGCACGCTGGCCTGGACACGCGGCTACCGTATTGGGATTTCCTACGACGGAAGCATTTCAAGATCCTCGGTCTCCGGCGGCCTGAGCCGCCCCAAGAGCGGCGCCAGCCTGCTGTCGCGCGATCGCTAGCCCTTCTCAGCCTTGAAAGCGCCCTTTGGGGCGTTTATGCCGGCGCCAATACCGGGATTTTGGCGGCGCCAAACGTCCCAGGCTGACCTGGAACCAACCGTTTACCAGGCCAAGCGCTCACGGTTCCCGTGGGTCCCGGCGCAGGGTATTGTGGCGGCTTCCGGTCGGGGATCGTTGCAGGGATGGGTCAATTGGGGGCTTACCGCGGTTTCGGCCGTCTTGGGCTTTTTGCGCGCCTTGTTGGCGTGGGCGCCGCAGGCCTCGCATTGGCCAACTGCTCCGGCGGCAACATGGCCGGCCGTGTCGATCCGCGCTACGGCGTGGCGGCAAGCGCCCGCGTCGTTGAGCCAGGCCAGCCGGTGCCGAAAGGCGGCGGCGTCTACCGCATCGGCAAGCCCTACGAAGTCGCGGGGCGAACTTATACCCCCGAAGAAAACATAAACTACAGCGCGGTCGGTATGGCGTCGTGGTACGGCGATGATTTCCATGGCCGCTACACCGCCAATGGCGAAATCTTCGACATGAATTCGATTTCGGCGGCCCATCCGACGCTGCCGTTGCCGTCTTATGCGCGCGTGACGAATTTGGCCAACAACCGCTCGATCATCGTGCGCGTCAACGATCGTGGACCATACACGGGTGGCCGCCTCATCGATCTCTCGGTCAAGACCGCGCAGCTGCTCGGCTTCCACGGCCAGGGTCTCGCGCGCGTGAAAGTCGAATATGTCGGGCGCGCGCCACTTGCCGGCTCCGACGATCGCAAGCTGATGGCGACGTTGCGCGAAAATAGCCCGGCGATGGCGCCGATCCAGGTCGCAGCGGGCAAGCCGTTCGCGCCCGCCTATTTCGATGGCCGTCCGATGACCAATTATTCTTCGGCGCAAATTCCGTCACCGCCGGACCGTCCGTTCCGGCTGGGTGAAGAGCCCCGCGAGGTGCCCGGAGTTGAGCCGGAAACGACCGAACTGGCCGCCGCAGCCCGCCCGCGCACAGCCGGCAACGCGATGCGCGCGCCGGTTGCCGCCGCCGGACCGGCCGTTACGCCGGTTTCAGCCTATGCGCCCGCCCGCTATGATGGCCGAAGCGATTTCATGGGTGGCCGCGGCCTTTACTGAGCCGTATTCTGGCGCCACAGGTCCGTGCGGATGGCCGCCCAGCCGCCTTGCGGCGTAACCGGCGAACGAGCTGCAATGACGCGCAATTTTTCAAGTGTTTTCGCTTTGCGGCGTGGACTGACAGCAGTTCTTGTGCTGGCCGGCTTCTGCGTCAGCGCGCTTGCGGCAACACCGGCGCACAAGATCATTCCGGGCCATAAGGCCGCCGCGACTGCGACGGCGCCCAAAAAAGACGCAACAAAAAAAGACGAACCCAATATCTCTGCGCCACATGCCATCCTGATCGATGCCGATAACGGCAGCGTGCTGTTCGAGCGCGACGCGGACCGGCTGATTTTTCCGGCCAGCCTCGCCAAGCTGATGACGGCGGAATACGTCTTCCATGAACTCAAGGAAGGACGCATCAAGCTCACCGATGAGTACATGGTCAGCGAAAATGCCTGGCGAAAGGGCGGCGCGCCGTCGCACGGCTCGACCATGTTCGCGGCGATCTACAGCAAGATCCCCGTCGACGACCTGTTGCACGGCATGATTATCCAGTCCGCGAACGATGCCTGTATCGTGCTGGCGGAAGCACTAGCCGGCAACGAGACTGCGTTCGGCGCGAAATTGACAGAACGCGCGCGGGCGATCGGGCTCGAGAAATCGGTGTTCACGAATTCAAACGGCTTGCCCGATCCGGGCACGCAGGTCACGACGCGCGAGCTTGCGATGCTGGCCCGCCACATCATCCACGAATATCCCGAATTCTATAAATTATTCGGCCAGCCGGACTACACCTGGAACAAGATCCACCAGCAGAACCGCAATCCGCTCCTGAGCATGGTGACCGGCGCCGATGGCCTGAAAACCGGATTTACCAAAGAGGCGGGCTATGGCCTGGTCGGCTCCGCCGCCCAGAACGGGCTCCGGCTCATCGTGGTCGTCAACGGTGTCGCCACCGCCAAGGAGCGCGCTGACGAGGCCAAGAAGCTGATCGAATGGGGTTACCGGAATTTCGAGCAACGCATTTTGTTCGCCGACGGCCAGACCATCGGCGCGGCCAAGGTTTTCGGCGGGGCCAACGGACGCGTGTCGCTGGTGGCGAATGGTGACGTCCGGATCATGGTGCCGAAGTCCGGCGGCGAAAAGCTGATCGCGCGGATCGTCTATAGCGGGCCAGTGCCGGCGCCAGTGAGCGAAGGCACCCCCGTCGGCAATCTCAAGGTCTGGCGGAACGAAAACCTGATCCTCACGACGCCCCTGAAAGCCTCCGAAAGCGTCCAAAAGGGCAATATGTCCCAGCGCGCCTTCGATGCTGTGACAGAAATGATAATCGCGCTGTTCCGGGCCGGAGCCGAGCGGCTATGATGTGTGCAGCCGCCTTTTGGCGGTGACCGGAAAAGGCTTGGTGGCTTGCGCGGACGTTTCATCACCTTCGAGGGCGGGGAAGGCAGCGGGAAATCCACCCACGCCGCAACCTTAGCGCAGCGGCTGAAATCGTCCGGCGTGCAGGTCGTTTTGACGCGCGAGCCCGGCGGATCGACCGGCGCGGAAATTATCCGGCATATTTTGTTGTCGGGGATCGCCAAGCCGCTCGGCGCCGAAACCGAAGCGATCCTGTTTGCGGCAGCGCGTGACGATCACGTGCGAAATGTCATCCTACCGGCCATCAAGGCGGGCACGTGGGTCATCTGCGACCGCTTTATCGACTCGACGCGGGTCTATCAGGGCGCGCTTGGTCATGTCGACCAACGCCTGATCCGCAGCCTGGAACGCGTCACCGTGGGACCCGCGGTGCCTGACCTGACTTTCATCCTCGACGTGCCCGCGCAAGTCGGTCTGGCACGCGCGAAAAGCCGGCGCGGACAGGAAATTGCCGACCGCTTCGAGGCAGAGTTGACGGAGTTTCACGAAAAACTTCGCCAGGCTTACCGCGCGCTCGCCGCCGAAGAGCCGAAGCGCTGCATCATTATCGATGGCCGGGCGCCCCGTGAGGTGGTGTCGGAGCGCATATGGTCGCTCGTGCACGAACGGCTGCTGACCCCGAATGCGGATATGGCGGAGACCGCAGCGCCGTGAGTGACGATGAGACCGGCCGTGACGAGAGCGACGTCAAGCTGCCGCGCGAAACGGCGGTCTTGTTTGGTCATGAAGACGCCGAGCGGTCGCTCCTTGAATCCTACAAAAGCGGGCGCATCGCGCACGCCTGGTTGGTGGGCGGGCCGCCCGGCATCGGCAAGGCCACATTGGCCTATCGGCTGGCGCGTTTCGTGCTGGCACATCCGGACCCCCGCGCTCCCGAAGTCCAAAAGGCGACATCGCTCGCAGTAGACGCCGATCATCCGGTTGCGCGCCGGATGGCGGCGCAGGCGCAAGGCGACCTGCTCGTGCTCGAGCGCAGCCTTAATGAGCAGACCGGCAAGCTTTACACCGTGATCCGCGTCGACGACGTGCGTCGCACGGTCTCGTTCTTCGGTTCGACAGCGGGTGAGGGTGGCTGGCGGATTGCCATTGTCGATGCGATCGACGATCTCCAGCGTGAAGGCGCCAACGCATTGCTCAAGGTCCTGGAAGAGCCGCCGCAGCGCTCGCTGCTTCTGCTCATCAGCCACGCGCCCGGACGCGAGCTGCCGACCATCCGCTCGCGTTGCCGTCGGCTGTTGTTGCGGCCGCTCGAAACAACGGATGTCACGCACGCAATCACGGCCGCCACGGGGCGGGACGCGGACGAGCCGGAAGTGCGTCAGGCCGCGGCGGCGGCCGAAGGCAGCGTCGGGCGCGCGCTTGGCCTGCTCGATGGCGCGGCCATCGCGTTGCGCCAGCGCATGCAGGACCTGCTCGCGCAGTTGCCCGATCCGGATCCGCGCGCCTTGCACGCGCTCGGCGAGGCGATCGGCGGCACCGATCCGCGCACACTCGAAGCCTTCATGGACATGGTCAATGGGTGGCTGTCGACGCGCCTCGATACGCGCCTTGGCGAAGGCGCTCACCACACTGCGCAGTTGGCGCGCGTGGCTGAGACCTGGGAGAAGGTCAACCGCGCCGCCCGTGACGTCGAAACCTACAATCTGGAACGAAAGCCGCTGGTCTTCAGGGTTTTCGGAGCACTGGCGGAGGCCGCGCGCCCCTAAGGTCGCCGATCAACGCGCCGCGTGGGCAAAGTAGGTTCTCCCCAAGCGCCGCGATGTGATTGAATTCGTGACGACTACGTCACGTCTCAAAATCCGGCCGCGCGCATACCGGTCAGGCCGGGAACGACAGCGTTTCGGGAGTCTTGTCCTTGATATATTGATCGAGACCCCAACGCTCGACTTGCGCAAAGACCTCGTCGAACTCCGCGCGTGGCAGCGGCTGATTGACGAAATTTTCGCCCCGCCCAAACTTTCCGAAATCCCACGGGTGATAATTCTCGAACTCGGCCGGGACTGCGAGCTTCCAGAGCGGCAGATATTTCGGCAGATCCGCCTCGAGCGCCTGCTCGGCGCGGTTGAGCGCGCGCATGTAGCCGTGCACGACGTCCGGCGTCGCGCTGTCCGGCACCCACCACAATGTCTTGAAGCGATCCTCGATAATCTTGCGCAAGCCGAGTTGTTCGGCCATCGCAATCTGTGGCGGCAGCAGGCTCGCTGCCTCGACTTCGCCGTCGAGCAGCGCCTTCAACCGCGCGCCGAAGCCGCCGGTGTTGACCGTCTTGATGTGCTCGAGCGGCAAATATTTCTCGAGACGATAGGGCACGTTGAAGTGGCTGCCCGCACGCATGCCAACCGAGATCGGAATATCTTTCAGATCTTCCGGCTTGCGAACTTTGGACTCCGGCCGGACAAAAATCGCCCAAGGTAACTCGCCATATCCCTCGGTCACCACGCGGCCCATGCCGGCGCTGGCATTGCAAATGGTCCCCCACAGGCACGCGCCCTGCACGACGTCCTGCTTGTCCTCGGTATAGGGGCGGTCCTGCGGACGCTGAAAATACTCCAGGCCTTTCCAGCTCGATTGCGTCCCGCGGAATGTCTTCCAGTCGAACTCAACATCGAGACCCTCGGCGGCGAAGTAGCCTTCCTGCATTGCGACGAAGTCATTGAGACCCATTCCCTTGGGCGCGACCCTGACGCGTTTAAGGCTGGCGGCCATGACGAACTCCTCCCGGCTATTGTGGTTGATGTCGTCTTTACCACGAAGCAACGCGGCCGCGAACGGCGACGGGGGTGGGTCATTTCGCCCACTGCCACTGCCCACTGCCCGGTTGAACTCGAAATTTCGTCGGGCGCGGGCTGTGTCAAATTTTATCGAATTGCGGAGCAAACCGTTCCGGAACCGTGGTTATGACGGAACAGCATGAGTATCGCGAGCACCATCGCCGTCTCCGGCCTCAACGCCGCATCGCTGCGCATTCAGGTGGCGGCGAGCAATATCGCGAATTCGCTCTCCGATGGCCCGCTGCCCGGCGTTTCCAATCCGGAGGACTTTCCTGCGGCGTATACGCCTTTGCGCGTCAACCAGACTGATGTTGTCGGGGGCGGGACCAGCGCGACCGTCAGCGCCTTTTCTCCGGCCACGGTCGCCACGTTCGATCCGACCGCACCTTTTGCCAATAGCGATGGTTTTGTGGCGAGCCCGAATGTCGATCTCGCCGGCCAGATGATTCAACTCTTGATCGCGTGCTACAATTATGCCGCCAACGCCCAGGTCATCCGCGCGGATGCGCAGATGAGTGCGGCTTTGTTGAATATCACCGCCTGATTCCCTTACACGATCGGTCAGTTTGAATACCACCGCGCCCGGCTGGGAGTCGCAGCGGGTATTCATGACTTTTGGAACCTTCGAGGCATCATTCGCATTGTCAATCGCTTGCCGCGGAGGACGACATGGTCAGAACCGTAACGAAGAAGGCAAAAGACGCGATTGCGGATGCCGCGCAAGGTGTCAGGACGATGGCCGGCGAAGCGTTCGGCGCAGCAACGAAAGCCGCTGCCGATGTCGTGTTCGAGTCAACGGCGAATGCCCTGGAGGCCGGTCGCGTGCGGCTCCGCCGCGCAACCCCCGGAATGGAGAACGCGCTGGGAAATGCAGCGCGCCGCAGCGTCGCCAAAAGACGGTCGAACCGCCGAAAGACTGCCGCCACCCGAAAGCGCGGCGTTAAACGAAAAGCGGCCGGAAAGAAGAAAGCGGTCAAGGCAAGACGCACCGCAAGACGGCGCCGCGCTCGTTAGCCTCAATCAATGAACCCGGCAGGCGGGATCCGGCGCATTGCGGAGTGCCGGAACAAGGGTTCGCATGCGCCGTTAGTGCTTTGATGTCTGGCAGCGTCCTGGAGGACGGATGACGGCAAAATTAACATCGGGAGCACTCGAGGTGCGGCGACGGCCTCATCGCGCCGGCGGAAAAGGCATTTCCGATCTCGCAGGAGATGTCCTGCGCGACATCGCGGACCTGTTTCGTACCGAATTGCAATTATTGCATGCGGAGTTGTCCGAGAAACTGACGTTCACTGCGCTGTCGCTCTGCATCATCGCAGCCGGCGCGCTTTTCCTGGTGGTGACACTTGTCCTGCTCCTCCAGGCCGCCATCGCCGAACTCGTGGTCTACGGACTGTCGTGGGCGGCCGCGAGCCTGGTCGTCGCCGGATTAACGTTCATTCTCGGTGGCGGTTTGAGCTGGTACGGCCTCAACCGCCTGAGCGCAGGCCGCATGGCGCCATCAAGGACCATCAATCAACTGCAAAAAGACGCCAACGTCGCAAACATAAGGTAAGCAAATGGCATCGTCGTCAGCACAACTACAACGAAAAGCCGAACAGGCGCGCGAACGGTTATCAGAGAGCCTGGAAGATCTCCGGGAACACCTGTCGCCCTCGATCGTCATCGACGATCTCATGGGTGCCGGCGCTCGGATCTTAAGAAGTGATGATATCGTGCCTGGGCTCGTGCGGCAGGCCAAAAACAACCCGGTTGCTTACGCGTTGATCGCAGCGGGGCTCGGGTGGCTGATCTATGCCGAGACGCGCGGGGCACCCATGCCGGTCGCTGCGGGCAAGCGTCGCGCGACCGAAAAACGGCGCACGCGCCGCCGCAAACCAACCGCAGGTCAGGTCAGTCCGGCGCGCCGAAAACCTTCGAGATAATGCTGGCGCTCTATGTCGTGCTGGAACGGCATTTCTCGCGCGATCCACTCGATCGAAATGTTTGGTTGAACGCGGCGTAGATCTTCCAGCGCAGACGCTGCAATCTCCTGATGTCCTGCCATTGCCGCTGCCGCGGTATACACCCGATGGCCGCCGACAAAATCGGCGCGCTGCCGGATCGATTCGCGGGCGTGCTGCATCGCCTCCTCATAATTCTTGGCGACGTATTGCGCGTATGCGACGATCCCGCAGTAAATCGCGGAAAACGGATCGCGCGGGCTCAGACGCAACGCACGGCGGGCCGCCACGTCAGCCTCTTCGCAACGTCCGCAATAGGCCAGCACCAGACCGTAATAACCTTGCGCCAGTGAAAAATTTGGATTGAGTTGCAGCGCAAGCTCGAATTCCGCGAGTGAGTCTTCGAAGCGGCGCGTGAACAAATAAACATTGCCGAGTGCAAAGTGCGCCCAAGGGTCTTCGCTGTCGGCCCTAATGGCAGCAAGGGCGCTACGCTCGGCAAACGGGACGACGGTTGCCATGTCTTCCCACCCCATGTGGGCGCTGAACGTATGGCTGGTGGCGAGCAGGCCGTGCGCCTGGCCGTAATTCGGATCGATGGCGGTCGCCTTTTCAAGCAAGGCCTGCGCGACGACGTTGTCCTGTCTGGTCACCCGCCAGTAGTGCGACAGTGCGCGCATTACCAGGTCCCATGCGTCCATGCTGTCCGGCGCCTTGCGCTGGGCATGAAAGTTTTCGGCGGCATAAAGCTGCGGCTCGATCGCGGCCACGATCGCTTCGGTGATTTCGTCCTGAACGGCAAACACGTCGGCAATGTCGCGGTCGTATCGTTCGGCCCAGAGATGACTGCCGGTAATGGCATCGTTGAGCTGCGCGGTGATGCGCACGCGGTCACCGCCTTTGCGCACGCTGCCTTCGACCACGTAACGAACGCCGAGTTCTTCCGCGATTTGCTTTAAAAGGACCGCCTTGCCTTTGTAGGTAAACGATGAGTTGCGCGCGATCACGAAGAACCAGCGGAGCTTCGAGAGCGCAGTGATGATGTCTTCACTGATTCCGTCGGAGAAATATTCCTGCTCCGGTTCACCGCTCATGTTGACGAAGGGCAGCACAGCGATCGCGGGGCGATCGGGGAGGGCCAGGGCGGCGGGTGCGGCAACGTTGGGGCTCGGCTGCGCGTGACCGTTTGCGGGCTCGTTGCCCTCCAAGCGCACCTGCACGTCGCCTACAAAACGCAATCCCTTGCGCGCGATCGTGCGGATCACTTTCTGGCTTCCGCCGCTATCGCCCACCGCCTTGCGGGCGGCATTGATTCGGCTGGTCAGCGTCGAATCCGAGACGATACGGCCGCCCCAAACAGCCGCGATAAGATCGTCCTTGCTCACGACGCGTTCGCGGTTCTGCACGAGGTAAATCAACAGGTCGAAGACCTGCGGCTCGACCGCAATCGATTCCGCGCCACGTCGAAGCTCGCGGCGGTCGTCGTCAAGCGTATGATCGCCAAAGAGAAATTGCACGCAGGTGCCCCCACCGCGGTGTAAGTCCGATCTCAGGAAATAATCAAGCCCGCCTCAAGGACAAATCAAGCCCCCGGCAAAGTCTTACGGGCGCACGTCCTGTACTCACATCCCAATCATGTTGGAAATTGGACAGGAGCCACATATGCCCACCGCATCACTCGTTGCAACCCGTTCCACCAAGCAGGAACCGGCACCCGTATCGCCTGATCTCGAAGTCATCAAGACCCGCCAGCGGGTAGCCTGGTCGTCAGGTAACTACGCGGTTGTCGGGTCGACATTGCAAATCGTCGGCGAGGAGCTGTGCGAGGCGCTTGACCTGCGGGCGGGCCGCAAGGTGCTCGACGTGGCGGCCGGAAACGGCATGGCGAGCCTCGCCGCGGCGCGGCGCTGGTGCGACGTGGTGTCAACCGACTACGTATCGAGCCTTTTGGAGCGCGGCCGCGCGCGGGCATCCGCCGACGGCCTGGCGATTGAGTTCAAGGAGGCCGACGCCGAGGCGCTGCCTTTTGGAGACAATTCGTTCGATACCGTGGTGTCGACCTTCGGCGTGATGTTCACGCCCAACCAGGATCAGGCCGCCGCGGAATTGCTGCGCGTCTGCAAATCGGGTGGCCAGATCGGACTCGCGAACTGGACGCCAGATGGATTCATCGGGCAGATGTTCAAGGTACTTGGAAAATATCTGCCGCCGCCGGCCGCCGCGAAATCTCCCTTGCTATGGGGAACGCGCGCACGCCTCACCGAGATGTTCGGACCGGCAGCAACCTGGATCAAGACCGAGTCGCGATATTTCAATTTCCGCTATCGCTCGGCGGAGCACTTTGTTGATGTTTTCCGCACTTTCTACGGTCCGATGCTCAAGGCATTTGCTGCACTTGATGTGCCGCAGCAGACCAAGCTTGAGAAGGACCTGTACGAACTTATCGCGCGCGTGAACAAGGCCGATGACGGCACGATGGTCGTGCCGAGCGAGTACCTCGAAGTCATCATCGCAAAGCGATGATGACTTCTTGGACTTCGTTCCGCGACCAACCACATCCGTAACCATACAGGTGAAGTCATGAGCCGAATCATCGCATTACTGTACGGCATCGCGTCGTACGCCTTTGCCTTCGTCACTCTTCTCTACGCCATCTGTTTTGTCTCCGGTTTCATCGTGCCGAAGACGATCGACAGCGGTGCGGCGGGACCAGTCACGGAGGCGATTTTCGTCAACCTTATCCTGATGACCATCTTCGCCGTTCAGCACAGCGTGATGGCACGCCCGCAATTCAAGGAATGGTGGACGCGCATCGTGCCGAAATCGGTCGAGCGCAGCACCTATGTTCTTTTTGCGTCGCTTGCGCTCGCGCTGCTGTACTGGCAGTGGCGTCCGATGCCCGCGGTTATTTGGCAGGTCGACAATCCGGAGATCGCAAAGGCGATCACGGCGGTTTCGCTGATTGGCTGGTTCATCGTTTTCACCAGCACCTTCCTCATCAATCACTTCGAGTTGTTTGGTGTCCACCAGGTCGTCAATAATCTCTCCGGCCGCCCGATGCCATCGCCGCGCTTCCGCACGCCGCTGTACTACAAGTTCGTCCGACACCCGATCTATCTCGGACTTATTATCGCGTTCTGGGTAGCGCCGGTGATGACGGCGGGACACCTGTTATTTGCGGCGGTCACGACCGCCTACATCCTCGTTGGCATCCTGCTCGAGGAGCGCGACCTGATGATTGTGTTCGGCGATGAGTACCGCCGCTACCGGAATCGCGTGTCGATGCTGGTCCCCTGGCGCAAGTCCGCCTGACCGACCCACATAGCCCGATCTCCCGGCCCTGCAGCGTCATGGCCGGGAGATTCATTTGTCCCTCGCTATCAAAAAGGAAAGCAGAAATGGTTTCGACCACCTATGGAGAATATCGAGTCAATTCCGTCAAAAGTGGCGCGGATAAACGACCGCAAGCCCACCGGGGGTTTCTCATCCGGTTGATGGACTCAATCGCCGAGTCACGGCAGCGTGCAGCGATGGTCGAGATCGCCAAACACGCGCATTTGCTGTCGCCGGAGTGGTTCGAAATGATGAACAAAAGCGCTAGTTCGTACGCGCGGCGCGATTAGGCAGGCGATGGAAGTCGAGGATCTGTTGTGCGGTCGCTCGCTTCAAACGGCTGAAAGCGGGCATGACCTGATCGATTCCGCTCGTGGGACGCCGATATCGTTTTGCCGCCAGCACCATGATGCTGCGGGTCGTTTCCCACGACAAACCGACGGCTTTGGCCAGCACCAGGAGTGACTGCGCATGAGTATCGCGCATGTTGCGTTCGATTGCGGCAGTCGGAACGTTCGACAGGATTGAAAGCGCCGTCACCAATTCCTCAAACCGGCCGGCGCCGGCGAATTCTTCAAGTTTTGTCGGGGTGAGCAGGCCGGCCTGGTGCATCGACTCAACCAGCACCTGCGCGGCAGCATAGCTCAGCGGCTGGTCGTTTGCGGCCGAATGGATACGGCCGGTTACGTCGCCAACAACGCGGTCGACGTCGGATGCCGCGTGCCGGCGTTCGGCTACCAGTTTGGCGCGGACCGTTTCGGAAGCGGCCTCGAGAAGCTGCTCGAACAACTGCGCGGGCAGATCCGCGCGCGCGCCCACGCAAGCGGCAAGCTGGTCATCGCCATGCGAGCGTTTGACCATAATGCCAAAGCCCTTGCCGGAGAATTTCGCGCCGGCGTTTTTCGCGGTGCTTAGCACCACCTGCTGGTCGCCGCGCTCGACGAGGACATCCGTGAGCGCCTCCGGCAGGGTCCTGCGGCGGGATATCGCAAGCAAATGTTCCTGATGCTTCGTGCGGGCACAATCAATCAGTGTTTCGGTATCAAGACGCTCGGCCTGCGTCAGGACCGGGGAGGCAACCTCAATGGCGTCGTCGCAGGCAAGCAGGCGCAGGATCTTAGGGGGCGCGCTCGATACCGGTCCCAGACGGATCGCCAGGAGGGCCCGTGATGAATCTTCAATGGTGGCGACGAGGCGCACGAACACATCGTCGATCAGGTCAATTTCGGCATCGGAATATTGATCGGAGCCGACCAGGAAAAGGTCAGTCAGATGGCGCAACATGGCCGAGCGACGCTCGTCCGAACTGTTGGAAATGGAGCTTTCAAGCTCGTGGATCAGCGTGAGCGGAGCGCCCATGTGCCCTGGGAAACCGTTCTGGTTGGCCACGGATCTGGCAATCTGCCGGTGGTTAACGTCCGTTCAGAGTGTATGCGAGGTGGGATTAGGAATTCGTAAAGGCCGTTGGCGGCTGCGCCTGGCCGATTTTGAGCGCCGGGTCAGGGGCACGGACCCCTGATCGGGGGGTGGGAAGCGGCCCTACTGTTTCAGAAGGCCGCAATATTTCTGGAAGCCGGTGTCCCAGCAGCCAATTTTCATGCAGAGTGATTGCCGCGCACCACAATTGGTGATGCAGGTCGAGATCGAGCTTTTGTCGAGGCTTTTGCTGCAGGCCGTAATGCAGATTTTTTGCTCGCCGCTGCACCGCATGGGGGCCGCGACCGCGGCCATGCTGCAGAGCAGGGCGAGGCCAAACAAGGTCGCGGCAACGAGAGAATCAATGAGCAGCTTCATGGGGCCACCAATATCACAGTGCTCGGTGATTCTTTCCGGCAATTGCGCTCACGCTGAGTTTGCGCTGAATCAAACCCGGGTTTCGCAGCCGGGCTAATTTCCCGTCTGAATGGAGGCGACAATGAAAATAGGGCAGGTCATGGGAGCCGCAGGACTGGCGGCAAGCATCGCGGTCATCAGTCATGGCGCTTACGCGTTTGACTTCAACGGTGCATGGGCGACGGACGTTGCCGCGTGTGGGAAAATTTTCCAAAAAAACAAGGATGGCGGGCTCTCGATCGCGCAGGGCTCGGACATGTATGGCAGCGGTTTTATTGCCCGCAATGACGCGATCGTCGGCAACAACGCCACATGCAAAATTGTCTCAAGAAAGGTTGCCGGGCCGCTCACGCATCTGGTGGCGCAATGCGCCGCCGAAAATGTTGCGTTTTCGACGTTCCAGTTCAGTTACCGGGTCGACGGCGACGACAAGATTGTTCGTATTTTTCCAGGAGTCGAAGAGCTCAACGTCGACTACAGCCGTTGCAAGCTTTGACGTTGCATTCTCGCGGTCAATTGCACCGGCGCCAGCAATATGTCCCGGCATAGGCGCAGGCGATGTATGAACCGAAACCGCAGAACTGGCCTTCTCCCGCGTCGTAGCCGGAAACATTGAAACGGCTGGGCATGTACGGAAAGTCGTGCGCGACAGGATGGCTCAGCCGATGGCCAATCCGAGACGCGCACTGGCCGGTTGAATTCCGGCATTCGCTCGACACGAGGTCCGACACCAGGACTGTCTGGCCGATTTTTATTGAATCAAATCGGGAGACAGGCATTGTTTGGCCGGTTGCCATGCCGGCAATGATGATGCCAACGGCGAGGGCGGACGCAAGAAGCTTGCTCATCGACACACCTTTACGCTGTTACTGATGGACTTGTGGTGCGCCGGCCTCAAAACAACGGCGCGCCAGCATAACCACGCCTTATGCGCACAAAGATTCTATCGATTTGGCGCCTCCTTGAAAACACCTGCAGCGCAACTGGGTAAACGAGTTCTATCGCGGTTCGCGTGGCGCAGGGCTCTACCTTTTTCTCAATTCTTTTCCGTAGCTTGCCCCGGCCGCCCGTGATTGATACCTAGTCCGGGACTCGTCATGGCCGGGGCTTCCCGGCCATCCACGTCTTTGAATGACACAGGCAAATGCCGGAAACGCCGTTTTACATCACGACCGCGATTTCCTACCCGAACGGCCCGCCGCACATCGGCCATGCCTATGAGGCGATCGCCACAGATGCCATCGCGCGTTTCATGCGGCTCGATGGCTACGATGTCTATTTCCTCACCGGCACCGACGAACATGGCCAGAAAATGCTGCAGACCGCCGCGCGCGAGGGCTTGACCGCGCGGCAACTGCGCGACCGCAACGTGCCGCAGTTCGAAAAGATGGTGGAGCGGCTCAACTGCTCGAACAACGACTTCATCCATACCACCGAAGAACGCCACCATCGCGCCTCGAAAGCCATCTGGGAGCGAATGGAGAAGAACGGCGACATTTATCTCGACAAATATGCCGGATGGTATTCGGTGCGCGACGAGGCGTATTACGCCGAGGACGAGACGCATCTCAACGAACAGAAGGTACGTGTCGCCAGCAAGACCGGCACGCCGGTCGAATGGGTGGAGGAAGAGAGCTATTTCTTCCGGCTCTCGGCTTACCAGGACAAACTTCTCAAGCTGTACGAGCGGCCGAATTTCGTGCTGCCGAAGGAGCGCCTGAACGAGGTCGCGAGCTTCGTGCGCGGCGGCCTGCAGGATCTATCGATCTCGCGCACCACCTTCGATTGGGGGGTGAAGGTGCCCGGCAACGACAAGCACATCATGTATGTGTGGGTTGACGCGCTTACCAACTACATCACAGCCGTCGGATTTCCCGATACGAATAGCGAAAAATTCAAGCGTTACTGGCCGGCGGCGCTGCATGTCATCGGCAAGGACATCGTGCGTTTCCACGCGGTCTACTGGCCGGCCTTCCTGATGTCGGCCGGGGTCGAGGTGCCGCAGCGTATTTTCTCGCACGGCTTTCTGTTCAATCGCGGGGAGAAGATGTCGAAGTCGGTCGGCAACGTGGTCGATCCGTTCACAATGACCGATACGTATGGCGTGGACCAGTTCCGCTATTTCTTCCTGCGTGAGGTGCCATTCGGTCAGGACGGCAACTACAGCCATGAGGCGATCGTCAACCGCATCAATGCGGACCTGGCAAACGACCTCGGCAATCTCGCACAGCGCTCGCTATCGATGATCGGCAAGGCCTTCGGCGGAACGCTGCCGGAGCCAGGCGCCTTCAGCGACACTGACAAGACAATCCTTGGCGCGGCCGATGCCATGTCCGGGACCGCTCGTGAGCATATGAAGACCCAGCAGCTGCACCAGGTCCTCAATTGCGTTTGGGCTGTTGTGGCAGACGCCAATCGCTATTTCGCGTCCGAAGCCCCGTGGGCTCTCGCGAAGACCGACCCGAAGCGGCAGGGGACAGTGCTCTACGTGACGGCGGAAGTGCTTCGGCAGGTTGCAATTCTGGCGCAACCCTTTGTGCCCGCTTCCGCGGCAAAATTGCTCGATCTGTTGGCGATTGGCGCAGAGGCACGAAGCTTTGCAGCGCTTGGACCGAAAGGGCGCATCAAGGCCGGCCTCACTTTGCCCGCGCCTTCGCCCGTCTTTCCGCGCTACGTGGAAGCAGAAGAAAAGGCCTGAATCATGCTGGTGGACAGCCACTGCCACCTCGATTTTCCGGACTTTTCGGCCGAACTCGACGCGGTCGTGGCGCGGGCGCGCGCTGCCGGCATCGGCCGCATGGTGACGATCTCAACGCGAGTGAAGAAACTGTCCCAGCTCCTTGCGATTGCGGAGAAATTCCCTGAGGTCTTCTGCTCGGTTGGCACTCATCCGCACAACGCTGCGGAAGAACCGGATGTTGATGCCGAAACACTCGTGGCGCTCACAAAAAACCCCAAAATCGTGGCGATCGGTGAGGCCGGCCTCGACTATCACTACGACAACAGTCCTCGCGACGCGCAGGCGCGAAGCTTTCGCCAGCACATCGCGGCGGCGCGCAAAACCGGATTGCCGCTGGTGATCCACTCGCGCGATTGCGACGCAGACATGACCACGATTTTGCGCGAAGAAAGCGGGAAGGGCGCCTTCCCCGCTGTGTTGCACTGCTTCACAGGCGGCCGCGATCTCGCGCTGGCCGCTATCGAGCTAGGCCAC
The DNA here is from genome assembly GCA_963819915.1 of uncultured Alphaproteobacteria bacterium. Lineage (GTDB taxonomy): Bacteria > Pseudomonadota > Alphaproteobacteria > Rhizobiales > Xanthobacteraceae > Pseudolabrys. The sequence goes on along the minus strand of CAWFXX010000001.1, from coordinate 411,051 downwards.
TACGTCTCATTCACCGGAATTCTGACTTTCAAGCGTTCCGAAGATTTGCGCGCAATTGCGGCTGGCTTGCCGGGTGATCGCATCCTGGTCGAAACCGACGCGCCATATCTGGCGCCTTTACCATTCCGCGGAAAGCGTAATGAGCCCGCCTACGTGGTCGAAACCGCTAAAGTTTTAGCTGATGTTCGTGGCGCTTCGGCTGACGAATTGGCACGCCAAACGACGGAGAACTTTTTCCGCCTGTTCAGCAAAGTTCCGCGCCAGCTCGCCAGCGCCGCATGAGCCTGACGTTCACCATTCTCGGCTGCGGCTCGTCGATGGGCGTTCCACGCGTGGCGCTTGGCTGGGGCGAGTGTGATCCGAACAATCCCAAGAACCGAAGGCGGCGCTGTTCGCTATTGGTGGAACGTCAGAATCGCGATGGCCTGCGCACGCGCGTGCTGGTCGATTGCTCGCCCGATTTGCGCATGCAACTGCTCGATGCCGAGATCGACTGGGTCGATGGAGTCCTCATCACTCACGAACACGCAGACCACACGCACGGGATCGATGATCTGCGCCCTCTTTTCGTCCACAAACGGCGCCGCGTCGATGTTTACCTCGATGAACCGACATCGCGCGCCATGCAGGCCCGCTTCGGATATTGCTTCACGACGCCAGCCGGCAGCGAATATCCTCCCATCGCCAAGGAGAAACGCCTGACGGCCGGCCGGCCGGTCACCATTGAGGGGCAGGGAGGCGCGATCGAGGCTTTGCCGGTCCTGCAGAACCATGGCGACATCCCCTCGCTCGGATTCCGTTTCGGCAATGTGGCCTACTCGGCGGACATCAAAGGCCTGCCGGATGAAGGCGTCGCCGCGCTCGCGGGCCTCGACGTCTGGATTGTGGATGCATTGCGTAGATCACCACATCCGAGCCATTTCAATCTCGAGGAAGCCCTGGCATGGATCGCGAGGATCAAGCCCAAACGGGCGATCCTCACAAATCTTCATACCGACATGGACTACGCATCATTGCGCGCGCATTTGCCGCCCGGGGTCGAGCCTGGCTTTGACGGGATGCGTTTCGCGGCAGCGTAAAGTCCGATAGGACGCCATCGCCGCAGACGCGATGAAACATCTAATTTTAGCGACCAGTCCGTTGTCCCGGATGCCTCTCAGAGCTGGATTTATAGGGCTATATAGAGATATTCCATAATATGTCTTATGCGAATGACTGGTCCACGGTCGCGGCGGCAGGCCCGCTTTGCTAGCCTCTCGCGATCGACCGCCGAGCCTCCAGCCACACACAGTGCCCGTGAAGCCATCCCGCGACATTTCCCGCCTGATCGAGATCATGGCGGCGCTGAGAACGCCCGGCAGCGGCTGCCCGTGGGATCTGGAGCAAACGTTCCGTACCATCGCGCCGTATACGCTCGAGGAAGCTTACGAAGTAGCCGACGCCATTGCGCGCGACGATCTGGCTGGGCTGAAGGACGAACTCGGCGACCTTCTGCTGCAGGTCGTTTTCCACGCCCGTATGGCGCAGGAGCAAGGCGCCTTCGATTTCCCTGATGTCGTCGAGACAATCACCGCGAAACTGATCCGCCGGCATCCGCATGTCTTTGCCGATGCTGACGGGAAAACCGCCAAGGCCGTTGAGGGCCTGTGGGAACGCATCAAGACTGAAGAAAAGGCCGAACGTGGCGAGGCGGCGGATGCCAGTGCCTTGGCCGGCGTCCCGGTTGGCCTGCCCGCGTTAACCCGCGCACTCAAGCTGCAGAGCAAGGCCGGACGGGTCGGCTTCGACTGGAATGACCCGCGCGCCGTCCTCGCGAAAATTCGCGAGGAAGCCGACGAGATCGAAGCCGAGCTCGACCGTGGAGACAAGACGGCTATGGCCGCTGAAGTCGGCGACTTGCTATTTGCCGTCGTTAACCTCGCCCGCCACCTCGATGCCGACCCCGAAGGTGTTTTGCGCGATACGAATCTCAAGTTCGAACGGCGCTTTGCAACCATCGAACGTGCACTGCTGGCTCGCGGCAAAACGCCACGCGATGCCACCTTGGCCGAAATGGACGCGCTATGGAATGAAGCGAAGGCGGCCGAGAAGGCCGCCTTCGCCAAGGATTGATTGCAGCGGCCTACTCCGCCGGCTGTGCCGCGCGCGATCGCATGTTCGCCGGTTCTGACACAGTGCCTTTGATCGCCGCCGCGGATGCAGCGCTCACCAATGCGGCAAACACAACATACCCGCACAGCAGCCAGGGCTGATTGCCATTCGCGGCGATCAAATAGGTCGCGATGATCGGCGTGATCCCGCTCGCGAATATTCCGGAGAATTGATAGACGAACGAAATTCCGGTGTAACGCACGCGAGCATCGAAAAGATCGCAGAACAGCGCGGCCTCGGGCCCGTAGCACATGGGGTAGATGATCCCGAAGGGGATGATAAGGGCGAGGAAGATCGCTACGACATTGCCGCCACTCATCAACCAGAATGCCGGGAAAGTCGAAATCGCCAGCAAAATCGAGCCGATGGCGTAGGTCTTGCCCCTGCCCCATTTGTCGGAGAGTCGGCCGAACAGCGGGATGAAGAAGATCATCACGAAAGCCGACGTACACACCGCCCACAAGGCCGTTGTGCGCGACAGGTGCAGCGTATTGACGATGTAAGAAATGCTGAACACCGCAAATACGTTGAAGAACACGCCATCGATATAACGCGCGCCCATCCCGAGTAGGATGTTGCGCGGATATTCCCGGATCATGTTGACGAACGGGATCGCGACTTCGCGCCGCTGCGCCTTCAGTTTGGTGAATTCCGGCGTCTCCATGATGCGCAGGCGGATATAGAGTCCGACAGCCACCAGGATGATGCTGGCCACGAATCCGACGCGCCAACCCCACGCAAGAAACTGTTGCTCGGGCAGGTCGACGCGATAGCGACGACGCCAGCCGACAGACACAAGTCCAATCGACAGGCCGATCTGCGGGAGACTTGCGAACAACCCGCGTTTGTCCTCGGTGGCATATTCGTAAGTCATCAGCACCGCTCCGCCCCATTCGCCGCCGAGGCCGATGCCTTGCAGGATGCGCAGGACCAGAAGAATGATCGGCGCCGCAATGCCGATCTGCTGATAACTCGGCAACAAGCCGATCAACACGGTTGCAACGCCCATGATCATCAGCGTGAGGATGAGCATGCTCTTGCGGCCTATGCGATCGCCGAAGTGGCCGAAGATCACGCCGCCAAGCGGACGCGCAACGAAGCCGATCGCAAATGTAGTGTAAGCGAGCAGGATCGAGACCAACGGATCCTGAACAGGGAAAAACAGCTTGTTGAAGACGATGCCGGCAACCGTGCCGTAGAGGAAGAAGTCGTACCACTCGATTGTCGCGCCGATCAGACTGGCGACGACGACACGCCTGAGATCGCGATCGGAAATTGTCCCGCTTGCCATTGTTTCCTGCCCCTTTTTTCGCGTCTGAATGTTTAATTCGGCGGTTTGCTCTCCACCGTTCCGGGATATTTGTGCCTCACCATCTCCGCATTCTTGGGATCGGCCCGCACGCTGAGTGCCAGACGTCCGTCCTCTCGCAATTCTCGCGACAGGACTTCCGAATGGCGATAGAGCCAGCTTAACCCTGCTCCATCGGAGGGATCGATCGATAGTTCGAGCGTCTGACGTTTTTCACCGAGACGCGCTTCGATGGCAACGAGCAGACCGTCAATCCCTTCCCCGCTCAATGCTGACACGAGAAGCGGCCGGCGTCGATCCTGTCGCCGCTCGGCCAGGTTGAAAATGCGCGTGCGCTCGTCCGAATTCAGCCGATCGATCTTGTTCCAGACCTCAATCACGCGCGTGTCGTCTGCCTCTATGCCAAGCTCAGCGAGTACTTTTCCCACATCATGAGACTGCGCTTCAGTGTCGTCGTGCGACACGTCGCGCACGTGCAAGATCACATCTGCCTCGATGACTTCTTCCAGCGTCGCGCGAAATGCAGCCACGAGCATCGTCGGCAGATCTGAAATGAAGCCGACCGTATCGGACAAAATGGAGCGCGCGCCGTGCGGCAGCTCGATGGCGCGCAGCGTCGGATCGAGCGTGGCGAACAGCATGTCGGCCGACAATACTCGCGCCGCGGTCATGCGATTAAACAAGGTCGATTTGCCGGCATTGGTATAGCCGACCAGGGCCACGATCGGATAAGGCACGCGCTTGCGGCTGTCGCGATGCAGCTTGCGCGTACGCTTGACCTTGTCGAGCTCGGCTTCAATGCGCGCGATGCGATCTTCGATGACACGGCGATCCGCCTCGATCTGCGTTTCGCCTGGCCCGCCGAGAAATCCAAAGCCGCCTCGCTGGCGCTCCAGATGTGTCCAGGAACGGACCAACCTGCTCTTCTGATAGGTCAGATGCGCGAGCTCAACCTGAAGTGCGCCTTCACGCGTGCGAGCCCTTCGTCCGAAGATCTCGAGGATCAACCCGGTTCGATCGATGACTTTGGCGCTCCATGCCTTTTCAAGATTGCGTTGTTGCACCGGAGAAATTGGGCAGTCCATCACCACGACGGACGCCGACTGGCTCTTCGCGAGCCCGGCAATTTCGTCGACTTTACCCTTGCCGATATAAGTCGCGGGACGAATGTCATTGAGTGTAACCAGGCCGGCCTCGACGACGGTCAGGTCAATCGCGCGAGCCAGTCCGACGGCCTCTTCAAGCCGCGCCTCAGGCGTACGCGTCTCCGCCGGCGCGCGAACAGCGCCCCTGCGCACCGGACTTTTAATCCAGGGTTCGATAACAATCGCACGGCCCGTCTCTGCGCCCGATGACGTTGGGCTCAGGAGATCGGCGCGTTGATCACGGTGACGGGCTTCCAATCAGATCTTATCTCCGGCGGCCGGCGGCTCCTCGCCGCCTTCGAACAGCTGGATCGGGTGGCCGGGCATGATGGTCGAGATCGCATGCTTGTAGACGAGCTGCGAGTGCCCGTCCCGCCTCAACAGCACGCAGAAATTATCAAACCAGGTCACCACGCCCTGCAATTTAACCCCGTTCACCAGAAAAATGGTGAGAGGTATTTTGCTTTTGCGGACATGATTGAGAAAAGTGTCTTGCAGGTTTTGCGCACGATCGGCTGCCATGGCCGTGTTCCATTTTTTTGCTCGCGTCTAGCGCGCGAGACCTTCTTTGCCCGGGTCCTCCGCATGCGAGTTCCGAGTGCATGCGCCCGCTTTGCCCCACGCAGAACGGTACGAGGCCGGGAGATGACCATTAGATGGCAGCTACCCGTCGGGCGCAAGCAGAAGTTCACGCCGGCCGCGTCAAAGTACTGATATATCGGGGAAATTACTATCTGGCAGAGCGGCCACCGGGTGGCCAGGATGAGAGTCCGCGCCGGACATAATCCCTATTCGCTGATCTCGGCATGACGATGATATTCACGGCGCAGGGCTGTCGAAATCAGGCCGGGCGCGCCGTTACCCACCGGCCGCCCATTGATGCTGACAACCGGCAACACAATCTGGCTTGCGGATGTGACAAACGCCTCGCGCGCCGCATAGGCCTCTTCAACCGTGAAGGCGCGCTCTTCAAACGCCAATCCTTGCGCTTTAATCGCGTCGATCACCACGGACCGCGTGATCCCGGGCAAAATGTCGTGGCCCAGCGGATGCGTAATGAGCTTGCCCTCGCGGTTCACAATCCAGGCATTGGACGATGCGCCTTCGGTGACGCGACCCTGAGCATCGATTAGCCATGCTTCGCGCGCGCCCTGCTCCCGCGCGGTCTGTTTTGCCAATACATTCGGCAACAGCGCGACCGATTTGATGTCGACGCGCTGCCAGCGCATGTCAGCCACGGTCACGACGGCGATTCCGTCCGCAGCAATGTGCTCGAGGTGATCGAGATCATTGCTGCGGGCCGTCACGACGAGCGATGGCCGTGTATTGGGTGAAGGAAACGGAAAATCCCGTCGGGCGACGCCACGGGTGACCTGCACATAGACAATTCCGTTCCGCACGCGATTCCGCCGGACCGTTTCGCGCAGCACAATCTTCAAAGCTGCCGGCGACATCGGGCTTGCAATTTGCAATTCACCGAGCGAACGGTCGAGCCGCGCCATATGGCGGCGTTCATCGATCAGGTGGCCGCCCCTCACCTCGCAGACTTCATAAACGCCGTCCGCGAACTGGTAGCCGCGGTCTTCCACGGAGACCTTGGCGTCGTTGCGCGGCAAATAACGGCCGTTGACATAAGCGATGCGGGACATAGCGCGTTAGTCGATTCCGAGCGCCTTGAGCTTGCGGTGAAGCGCCGAGCGCTCCATGCCCACGAATTCCGCGGTGCGCGAAATGTTGCCGCCAAAGCGGCTGATTTGCGCCACCAGATACTCACGCTCGAAAACCTCGCGTGCGTCGCGCAACGGCAGGCCCATGAGCTGCTCCCCGCCGTTTCCGTTTGGCATGCTCGGAACCATCGAACCGACGTCCGGCGGCAGCATGCTGGCGCTCATCACTGCCTCTGGATCACCGCCGGCCAGTATCATCAGGCGCTCAATATTGTTGCGCAGTTGCCTGACATTGCCCGGCCAGTTGTGCGATTGCAGGACCGCCATGGCATCTTCGCCGATCCGACGTTTCGGCAAGCCCGTCGCCTGCGATATCTGGTCCATGAAATATTCCACCAAATCGGGAATGTCCTCGCGCCGCTCGGCAAGCGGCGGTACGCGGATCGGAACAACGGCAAGCCGGTGATAGAGATCCTCGCGGAATTTGCCTTCGACGATCAGAGCTTCGAGATTTCGCGCGGTCGACGATACAATTCGTACATCGACGGCGATTTTGGTGCTGCCCCCGACCCGTTGGAAAGTCTGATCGACGAGCACGCGCAGGATCTTGTTTTGCGTCTCGCGTGGAAGGTCGGCGATATCATCGACAAACAACGTGCCACCATGGGCTTCTTCGAGCGCGCCTGTCTTACGGCCCTCTGAACCATTGGATTGGTCAACGCCGAATAATTCAATTTCCATTCGCTCCGGCGTGATTGCCGCAGCATTGATGACAACAAAGGGCCCGTTTGCCCTCCCGGAGAGCTGATGCAGCGTGCGAGCCGCGAGCTCCTTGCCCGCCCCCGAAGGGCCGACGACGAGGACACGGCTATTGGTCGGCGCTACGCGTTCGATGGCCTGGCGCAATTGACCAATTGTCGCTGAACGGCCGACGAGCGTGGACGGCACCGGGGCAAGCTGCTTGAGCTGCTTCACTTCACGTTTGAGCCGTGAATTCTCCAGCGCCCTGTCGGCGACCAAAACCAGCCGGTCTGCCTTGAACGGCTTCTCGATGAAATCATACGCGCCATGTTTGATGGCGGCGACCGCGGTCTCGATATTGCCATGACCGGAGATCATCACGACCGGCAATTCTGGATGCTCCTGCTTCACGGCGTCCAGCAATTGAAGTCCGTCCAGTTTGCTGCCCTGTAACCAGATATCCAGGAACACGAGATTTGGCCGTCGCGTTGCGATTGCGGTCAGGGCGTCATCGCTGTTGCGTGCTGTGCGCGTACTGTAATTTTCATCCTGAAGAATGCCGGCCACGAGATCGCGGATATCGGCTTCATCGTCGACTATGAGGATTTCACCGGACATCGCTCTACTCGCTCACGACCTTTGGCTTTTCGGACTCACTCACATCGGTCTTGCCCGCCGCAGCAAAGCGGACACGCACCCAGGCCCCCCGCTGGCCGGGAATTTTCTCAGCAGCGTCACGCAACTCGATCGTGCCGCCGTGCTCCTCGACAATGCGTCCTACGATCGCGAGCCCAAGGCCGGTGCCTTTTTCCCGCGTGGTGACATATGGCTCGAGCAGCCGATTGCGGTTTGCCTTCGGCAAGCCAATACCGTTATCCACGACGTCAATAACGATGTCCTCGCCGTCACGGGCCGCGTAAACATGAATAACGCCCTTGCCGAGTTCCTCTGACGGCACCGCCGCAATGGCCTCAGTCGCATTTTTGATGATGTTCGTAAGCGCTTGCGAAATCAGACGCCGATCGAAACGTGCCGGCATGGGATCTTCTGCAATATCGACCTCGATATCGATTTCAGAATTGCCGACGCGCATGAGGAATGCTGTCTGTCGTACGGCATCAGCAACGTCCTCGGCGGCGATCACGGGCTTTGGCATTCGCGCAAAATGCGAAAACTCGTCTACCATTCGCCTGATGTCGTCGACCTGGCGCACGATGGTGTCGGTGCATTGCTCAAATACGGCGCGGTCTTCAACAATCATTTTTCCGTATTTGCGGCGCAACCGTTCGGCCGATAGCTGAATTGGTGTCAACGGATTCTTGATTTCATGAGCAATGCGGCGCGCAACGTCGGCCCACGCCGATGTCCGCTGTGCCGTTACCAGCTCCGTGATGTCATCCAGCGTCACTACGTAGCCACGATCGGACTCCCCTGACTGCTCGCTGGTCACTCGTACGGACAAATTTCGTTCTCGTCCGTTGCGGCTGATGGTGATCTGATCCTGAGTCCGCGCTCCGGATTCCGCTGCCGCCATGATGTCGGCAAGTTCGGGCAGCACATCGGTCAATGGTTTGCCAAGCGCTTCGGACTCGGTCCGCCCGGTCAGTTTCTCAGCCGACCGGTTCAAAATGCTCACTGCCCCGTCACCGTCGACGCCGATCACACCGGCGCTGGCACCTGCAAGCACGGCCTCGGTAAACCGTCGGCGGCTATCGATCAGGTCGCGAGCATGCATGATGTCGTCGCGCTGAGTGCGTAATTCCTGAGTCATCCGGTTGAAAGTTTCACCGAGATGCGCAAGATCGCCTTCGGCCTGGCGCACCGGCACACGCACGTAAAGATTTCCGGTCGACACGGCATTTGCCGCGCCGATCAGCCGGCGGATCGGCGCGACCAGGCGATTGGCAAAATTCAAACCGATCCACACCGCTGACAGCAGCACGATCAGCGCGATGACCGTGTACATCAGCGCAAATGCCACCTGTACACCAACGCGTCGCTCTTCGAGCGCCGCGTATTCGGTAACGCTCGCACGCGTCGCTTGCAGTTGCGGGACGACGCGCGGATCAAGCAGTCGCGTTACATAAAGGTAAGTGTCGTCGTATTGTTCGAGTTTGATGATGGCCGCGACGTAATTCGTATCGGGCAAAAGGACGAGTTGTGGTTCTTTGGCCGAGAGATGCGCAAGCGCATCACGGGGCGGCAATGCAAATGTCTGGTTGATGTTGACGTCGGCCCGCGCCAGGACCTTGAGATCCTTATCCAGGACTATCGCCGCAGCAAGACCGCGAACGGACGCCTGGAATGTCAAAAATTGCCTGAGCTTGTCCGGGTCCTGATCAAATACAGCCTTGCTGCGCACAATGTCGAAGGCCATGACCATGATGTCGGATCGGGCAATCTGCGCGTGATCGCGCAGATATGCCTCCGCGACGATCAGCGAGTTCTCGATTGCCGAGCGTGTGCGCGTTGAAAAAAGCCGGTCGAGCCCTCGGTCAAGCGTGACGCTCGCGACGATGGCCACCATGATTGCTGGCGCAGCAGCGATGATTGAGAACAGCCCGACGATGCGCACGTGCAGGCGGGCGGCGGCGCGCCCGCTTCGGCGCGCCTGCACCACCTGCCATACTTCTCGTACGATGATGCCCAGAAGCAGCAGAACGGTCGCCGCGTTCGCAAGCAGCAGGGTCACCACGACATAGTGCGTTGGTGAAACAGGCGTGAGGTCGGCGAGAACGACGAAAGTGAGGAACGCCGACAGAAGCGCCAATCCGACGGCGACCGGCCCCAGGATGCGCGTCTCTCCGCGCCGGTTAGGTGAGCCGGCGAGCGTAGTTTCGGCAGTAGCGGCCTGTTCGACGCTCATGAACCCCTGGGTAGCGGAATGGGGCCGGCTTCGCCCCGTATATGAAAAGGCGCACCAATGAGGGTTTGGCGGCCCTCCCCGGCACTGATGCTTTTATACAACAATGTTGCCGAATTGCGACAAATCCGCGGCGCAAAAACGCGGATTTAGTTACCGAGGGTCAGCTGCTGCGAAAAACCTGGATGTCCAGGTCCCGGATTTTCTTACGCAGGGTATTGCGGTTGACGCCCAACAAATCCGCGGCACGGATTTGATTGCCGCGCGTGGCCGCCAAAGCTGCAGTCAGCAGCGGATGCTCGACCTCACGTAAAATGCGGTGATAAAGCCCGGCGGGCGGAAGACCGTCTTCAAACCCGGAAAAATAGGCCGCCAAATGCCGTTCGACCGCGGCACCGAGATTTTCATCCGCCCGCGGCTCCTCACCGCCGGCCGGCAGCGCCGGCTGCGACAATTCTGAATCCATGACTGCGCCGGAAATTGTCTCCTGCGGATAAAGCGCAGCCAATCGGCGCGCCAAATTCTCCAGTTCGCGAACGTTGCCAGGCCAGCGGTGACGCTTAAGGCGCTCGGTCGCCGCCTGATCGAGTTGTTTCGGCGGCAGCCCCTCCCTTTGAGCTTGCGCAAAGAAATGGCGGATGAGATCCGGAATATCCTCCGTGCGTTCGCGCAACGGTGGCAAACGCAGTGGCACGACGTTGAGCCTGAAGAACAGATCTTCGCGGAACAGACCTTGCTGAATCAACAAGCGAAGATCCTTGTTTGTCGCCGCAATAATGCGGACGTCACTCTTGATCGGCGTGCGTCCACCAACGGTCGTGTATTCGCCTTGTTGCAAAACACGCAGCAAGCGCGTCTGGGCTTCCATCGGCATGTCGCCAATTTCGTCAAGGAATAAGCGTTCCGCCCTCTGCCTGCTCGAACCGCCCCGCGCTACGGCTGTTCGCACCGGTAAAGGCCCCCTTCTCGTGGCCAAATAGCTCGGACTCGATCAGGTCGCGCGGAATGGCAGCCATGTTGATTGCAACGAAGGCTCCGGCGCGTCGCTTGCCGTAATCGTGCAGTGCACGCGCAACCAATTCCTTGCCGGTGCCGGACTCGCCTGAAATCATCACCGTCAGGTCCGTCTGCATCAGGCGCGCCAATACACGATAAATTTCCTGCATCGCCGGCGAACGGCCGACCAGGGGAATTCCTTCAAAATCTTCAGTCTTGGCGCTCGCCGCACGCGGCTCTTTCGGTTCTGACAGCGCGCGCCCCACGATGGCGATCAGTTCCTTGAGATCGAATGGCTTCGGCAAATACTCGTAAGCGCCGCGCTCGGACGCACGAATTGCGGTCATAAATGTGTTCTGCGCGCTCATCACAACGATCGGAAGATCGGGACGCGCCTTCCGGATCCGCGGAATGAGGTCAAAGGCGTTCTCGTCCGGCATGACCACGTCGGTGATCACCAGATCGCCATCGCCTTGCATGACCCAGCGCCATAGCGTTGCGGCGTTGCCAGTGGATCGCACTTCATAACCGGCGCGCGAAAGTGCCTGGTTGAGCACCGTGCGGATCGCGGCATCGTCGTCGGCAACCAATATGCTTCCCGTTGGCATGTCTTCTCTCACGGGCTCTGGACGGGCGGCGCGTCGTCGGTAGCTTCACCGTCGCCGTCGTAGATGGGCATCAATACGCGAAAGGTCGTCCGGCGCGGCTGCGATTCACACTCGATAATGCCGCCATGATCGCCGACGATTTTCGCGACAAGCGCAAGGCCAAGTCCGCTGCCGCTCTGTTTCGTCGTCACGAACGGATCGAACAAATGCGGCATCAGGTCTTCCGGGACGCCCGGACCATTGTCCTTGACGCAGAATTCCAGCGGCAATGAAACACGCGCTTTGCTGCCCGGCACGGACAGCCGCACACCGGGACGAAACGCTGTGGTCAGTTGTATTTCGCCGTCGATCGCGTTTTCCCCGATCGCTTCCGCGGCGTTTTTCAGAAGATTGAGAAAGACCTGAACCAGCTGATCGCGGTTTGCGAGAACGGGCGGCAGTGACGGATCGTACTCTTCGGCGAATTTGATATGACGGCCAAAGCCGGATTGCGCCAGGCGTTTCACGTGGTCGAGCACAACGTGAATATTAACTGGCTCGCGATCGATTGGGCGTTCGTCCGCAAATACTTCCATACGGTCGACCAGCTTCACGATCCGGTCGGTCTCGTCGCAGATAAGCTTGGTGAGCGACCGGTCATCGTCGCCGGCGGATTGCTCAAGCAATTGCGCCGCGCCTCGGATGCCTGAAAGTGGATTCTTTATTTCATGTGCCAGCATGGCAGCCAGTGCGATGACGGAGCGCGCCGCGCCGCGATGGGTGAGTTGCCGATCCATTTTGTCGGCGATCGTGCGCTCCTGGAGCATCACCACGACATGTTCGGGATATTCCGGAAGTGGTGCGACGTGGAGATCGACCAGCCGTTCGCCGGGATTGCGAGGCGTTGCAAGATCGACTTTGTATTCGTTGACGGCCGCGCCCCGGTGACGTACTTGCTCAATCAGCGTCAGCAGCGGAGAGCCGAATGGCACAAGTTCGCGCAACATATGCCGGCGCAACATCGGAATTGATGCTTCAAAAAACTGCTCGGCCGCAACGTTTGCATCGGCAATTCTACCGTCCGGCGACACCATGATGACCGGGTGCGGCAATGCATGCAGCATTGCATCGGCCGGCGTATTCACGATTGCGGAGACAGCCTGCGCGCGTGTCATGCAGCGGCCCTCCACGCAAAATCATCATAGGCAGCCGCAAGAAATTGGCGGGCCTGCGACGGCTCTTCGGCCGTCAGAACCCGATTCCGGTGGCTTTTGAGTTGTTCGATCGGCGCCCGAACAGTCGCCGCAGCGGAATCGAGTGCCCACCCAAGATGTTTCCTGGCGTGACGGCGGCCGATAGCGTTGCCGTGATGCCCAAGCATCTCGCGGTAAAGCGCATCAATCATCCTGAACTGTTCGCCAAGCGATGGAGTGCTCTCGCGTGTTCCACTTGCCAGAAAACGCGCGATCTGTCCGGGCAGCCACGGACGCCCCTGTACGGCCCGGCCGATCATCACCGCGTCGGCGCCGGAGGCCGCAAGTGCGCTCTGCGCGTCCTCGGACTGAGCGGATATCGCCGTTGACGACAACCGGAATTGAGACGGCCTGTTTGACTGCGCGGACAGCGCGCCAATCGGCATTGCCGTCGTAAAACTGACAACGCGTGCGGCCGTGAACAGTGATCAGCTTGATACCTGCGGCTTCCGCTCGACGAGCAAGCTCCGGCGCATTGATGCTGGATGCATCCCAGCCAAGCCGCATCTTCAATGTCACCGGGACTCTGACGGCGGATACCGTCGCTTCGATCAGGGTCAGTGCATGACTCAAGTCGCGCATCAGCGCGGAGCCCGCTGCCCCGTTTGTGACCTGCTTGGACGGGCAACCCATGTTGATGTCGATGATGGCGGCGCCTTGCGCCTCGGCAATCCGTGCACCTTCGGCCATCCAGCGCGCCTCGCAGCCCGCGAGCTGGACAACGTGAATGCCCACGCCGTTCCCCTCGCTGCGGACGCACGCTTCGCGTTCGCCCCGAACCAACCCGGCACAGGCAGTCATTTCGGAGACCACCAGGCCGACGCCGAGCCTTTCGGCAAGCCGCCGAAAGGGCGCGTCGGTAATTCCCGACATCGGTGCCAGAATCACACGGTTGGGAACTACAACTCCGCCGATAACGAGCGGAATGGCCCCGAATTCGCGGTTCTCGTCAGAAAACAACCGCTTGCCTATCATTTAGGCTGCCCCTTTTCGATGCTCATAGTTTAGCCAGTTTGCAAAGCAGCGCAAGTGCTGCACTGCAAAAAATTGTTTATTCTTAAAGGCGATGTTTAGACCGCCCCCATGCGTACACGACCGCTCGGGGCTGCTCCGTCGCCTCCCGTAGAAACGAAGCTCCCGCCGCTGGATTGACCGTTTCTCGCGTTTCCGCAACGCCTGGAACGCGGTAAAGGCAGGCTTGGGCAAGGAGTGAAGCATGGTGCAAGTCGCAGCTGTCGTCGTGGCCGCCGGTCAAGGCGTGCGCGCGGGCGGCGATTTGCCCAAGCAGTTCCGCCGTCATCGCCGGCGAAACACTGCTGCGGCGCGCCTTAGCGAGCTTCGCGAAGGCCCCCAAGGTGAACCTCGTACAGCCTGTAATCCGCTCCGAGGACGCCGACCTTGCGCGTATCGAAATGACCGGCTTGAACGTCCTGCCACCGGTCTTCGGCGGCGCGACCCGCCAAGCCTCCGTTCGCGCCGGCCTCGAGGCGCTGTTTCCGCGCAAGCCGGACATCGTGCTCGTTCATGACGCTGCTCGTCCTTTCGCCAGCGCGGATCTGATCGCGCGCGCGATCGTGGCAGCAGAAAAAACCGGCGCTGCGATCCCCGGGCTGCCGGTGACCGACACGATCAAGCGCGTCGACGATTCAGGAACGGTGGAAGCAACGCTCGATCGTGGTTCGCTCCGCCTGGTGCAAACACCGCAAGCCTTTGCCTTCCCTGCCCTAGTCGCGGCGCACCGGCGGGCAGCCGAACAAGGCCGAAACGACTTCACGGACGACGCAGCGTTGGCCGAATGGGCCGGAATGAAAGTGGGTGTGTTTCCCGGCGAGCTCGGCAACACCAAGTTCACAACCCCGGAGGACTTTGTGCGGTCGGAAGCACTACAGGCGGCGGCGCTGAGCGACGTGCGAATTGGATCGGGGCTAGACGTGCACGCATTCGGCCCCGGCGATCATGTCACGCTGGGCGGAATTCGCATTCCATATACTCAGGCTCTCACGGGTCACTCCGACGCTGACGTTGCGCTGCATGCACTCACCGATGCGATTCTCGGCGCCCTCGCGGACGGGGACATCGGTGCGCACTTCCCGCCGAGCGACCCACAGTGGCGCGGCGCCTCGTCCGATCGATTCCTCGTCTTTGCTGTCGATCGGGTGCGCGCGCGCCGTGGCCGCATTGCCCATCTCGACCTCACCATCGTGTGCGAAGCGCCTCGCATCGGCGAACACCGTGACCGCATGCGCGCGAATATCGCCAAACTTGCGGGCATCGATATTGAACGCGTGGCGGTCAAGGCAACCACCAGTGAAAAGCTTGGTTTCACCGGACGTGGCGAAGGTATCGTGGCGTACGCGACGGCGACCGTACGTCTGCCATGGGAATGATAGAATGCCGGACGAACCCGCAATCGCCGCCGCAAAGGTCCTGCTCGATATCTGCACGAAGAAGAAATTGACATTGGCGACGGCAGAATCGTGCACGGGTGGCCTGGTTGCGGCAATCCTCAGCGAGATCCCCGGCTCGTCGGCAGTGCTCGACCGCGGCTTCGTCACATACTCAAATGAGGCGAAACAACAGATGCTGGGCGTGACCCCGGCAACCATCGATGTCTATGGCGCCGTCAGCCGCGAATGCGCCGAGGAGATGGCGAAAGGCGCCCTCGCTCATGCGTCAGTCGATCTCGCGGTTTCGATTACCGGCATCGCCGGACCGACCGGCGCGGTGCCGGGAAAGCCTATTGGTCTCGTCTTTTTTTGCGCGGCATCGCGCAGTGGCCGCGTCATCGCACATGATCGCAAATATGGCGACATCGGCCGCGCCAATGTCCGTCACGAATCCGTATTGCAGGCCTTGGCCATGCTCCGGGAACTGGCCGAAAAAGAAGAACCGCGTCCACCCGCCGGTAAAAGCTAGGCCTCCCCGCGCGGCGCTTCGATCAGTTCTCGGCGATCCGGTACCCGATGCCCGGCTCCGTCAAGATGATCCGCGGGTCGTCCGGATGCTCTTCGACTTTCTGTCGTAACTGCCCGATATAAACGCGCAAATATTGAGTGTCCTCGGTGTGCGCCGGCCCCCAGACTGCCGTCAGAATTTGTTTGTGAGTGACGACACGTCCGGCATGTTTTGCAAGGAATGACAGCAATTCGAATTCCTTCGGGGTGAGCTTGAGCTCGCCCCCGGCACGGATGGCGCGATGGCGCACGCCGTCAACCTCGAGATTGCCGACACGCAAGACCGGAATTTCCGCCCTGCGTTGCATGCGGTGCCGCAGCGCCGTGCGCATGCGCGCGAGGAGCTCGCCGATGTTGAAGGGCTTGTTGACGTAGTCGTCAGCGCCGCAATCAAGTGCTTCGATCTTTTCGGCTTCGCGCTCGCGCGCCGACAGTACAATGATCGGAATATCCGACCATTCGCGCGCGCGTTTGATCACATCCTTGCCGTCACCGTCCGGCAGGCCGAGGTCGAGCAACACAATGTCCGGCGTTTCAGCGGCGATGCGTTTGATGCCTTCAGCGACGGTGCCTGCGCTTGCCATCTCATAGTTATTCGCTTCAAGCGCCGGCTTGAGAAAGCGCAGGATCGCCGCTTCGTCGTCGATGACCAGCACGCGGATTTTGGCGCTCATGCGGACCGTTCCTCTTGCGGGAACGTCATGACAAAGCGCGCACCGCGATCGTTTTCAACCGGACTCTCTCCGTTGATCGTCCCGCCATGGGCTTCCATGATGCCTTTTGCAATAGCGAGACCGAGCCCCGTTCCTTGACCGCCGTCCGCGCCGGATAACCTAGACTCAGGACCTTTGACGAACTTTTCGAAAATATTTGTCAGTCGGTCGGCGGCGATGCCTGGCCCATTGTCGGTCACACGCACAGTGACGGCATCCGATGTCACGATTGCATCCAGAACGATATGCGTCTCAGGCGGCGTATGGACAACTGCGTTGGCAACGACATTGCCGATCGCCTGTTCGGCCAAGGTGGCATCTGCCCGCACCAGCGGGAGTTTAGGCGGCAGGCTGATTTCAATCGACTGCTTCGCGCCGTGCCGGCGTGCCGCGCTGACGACGCGTTCGGCCACCTCCCGCAGGTCGAGCCAGTCGCGCCGCAATTCCAGCGCGCCGGCGTCAATACGGGTAATCGCCAGAAGATTGCGGACCATTTCGTCGAGGTCTTCGGCCTCTTTCTTGATCTGTCCGAGCAGATCCTTCTTCGCCGCCGGATCGAGCTTGTCGGCGTAGTCGATGAGGCTGGTGGCCGAACCGAGGATGGATGACAGAGGCGTGCGGAAATCGTGCGAAACCGACGCCAGCAATGTGTTGCGCACGCGCTCGGTTTCCGTCGCCGTCCTTGCAGTCACCATCTCACGCGCGAGCGAGGCGCGCTCCAGGGCCGCAGCCGTTTGTTCGACCAACGTATCGAGCAATGCGCGCGCCTCAGAGTCGAGGGGTGCTGTATTCTCGCCTTTCGAAACGCCAATGATCCCGAGCGTTTTTGCACCAATCCGCAGCGGCACGAAATACCACGGTATGATTGGCAACGTGCTCGTATCAGCGCCGGCGGGCTCGACATGGCTATAGGCCCATCGCGCAGCGGTCATTGCGGCGGCATCCAGACTATCTTCCGGTGGCCACGCCGCGGTCAGCGTAACGTCGTCGCCATGCGCGAGCATCACCACAACCGGACGCGTCAAGGCTCGCATGGATTTCGCTGGCAGCGCCCTCTGCAACCGCATCAAGCGTGGCAAGGCCGGACAATCGCCGCGTAAACTCATAGAGCCTGCGCATGGCGCGCATGCGGCTCGCTGAAATTCTGGCTTGCTCACGTACCCGTCCGGCCAGCGCCGAGCTGATCACGGCAACAACCAGGAAGATCACCAGTGCCAGCAGCTCATAGGGTTCGGCGACGGTGAACGTATAGATCGGCGGGATAAAAAAGAAATTATAGGTGAGGAACGACAAGACCGACGCATAGATTGCCGGCCAGATACCAAAGCTCATCGCGGTCACAAGTACCGCCAACAGAAAAACCATTGATAGATTCGGGATCGGCGTTATTTGAGTGAGCGCCTCGCCGATCGCGAGTGCCGCGACGACCGCAAGCGTTGCATACCCGAATGGCAACGGTGCCAGCGCCAGGGTTCTTGGCCAACGCAACCAGCGTCGACTTGTAGGCTGTTCCACCTCCTTCGTGACGAGGTGGATGGCGATATCTTGCGTCCGACGCACCAATTCGTGCGGCAAAGAGCGGCGCAGCAATTCGCTGAAGAAACTGCCGGGCGATCGCCCAACCACGATCTGGGTGACGTTCTCGAATTTCGCGAAGCGCAGCAATTCGGCCGGCAGATCGGTCCCGGTCAGCGTTTGCGTTTCGGCGCCCAGGCTCTGCGCCAGTTTCATCGCCTCATCGAGGCGTTGACGCGGTCCGTCTTCAAGCGCGGACCCCGGACGCTCGACCGTGACGGCAATCCAGGGCGCATCCATCAGGTCGGCAAGGCGCTTGGCGGCCCGCACAACGGTGGGCGATATCGGATCCGGGCCGATGCAAGCCAGGATTCGTTCGCCGGCTGCCCACGGGCCCTCGATCGCCTGGGCCTGCATCCGCTCAATCAGGTCTGCATCGATCCGTTCGGCCGCCCGCCGCAACGCGAGCTCGCGCAGCGCCGTCAAGATTTTGCGGCTTGAAGAAACTGTCCGACCGCACGTGCCGCAGTGTCTTGCACGTAGACTTTGCCCTCCGCCAGGCGCTTGAGCAATTCGTCCGGCGGAAAATCGACCAGGATGATTTCGTCGGCCTTGTCGAAAACCGTGTCCGGCACCGTTTCGCGCACCCGCACCTTGCTGATCTTCAGCACGACGTCGTTGAGGCTTTCGAGATGCTGGATGTTCAACGTGGTCCAGACGTCAATGCCCGCTGCCAGTAGTTCGTCGATGTCCTGCCAGCGCTTGGGATGCCGGCTTCCAGGCACATTCGTGTGGGCATATTCATCGACCAGCAGGAGTTTTGGCCGGCGCGCCAGAGCAGCATCCAGATCGAACTCCTTCATGACCTGGTTGCGATAGACGATGGACTTGCGTGGAAGAATCTCGAATCCTTCGACCAGCTGTTCGGTCTCGCGCCGGCCATGCGTCTCGATCAGCCCGGCCACGACGTCTCGCCCGCTCGATTTCTCGGTGCGGGCCGAGGTGAGCATGGCGTAGGTCTTGCCGACACCGGGCGCCGCGCCAAGAAATATCTTCAAGTGTCCCCGCCCCTCCTTTTTGGCGAGGGCGAGGAGTGCGTCAGGCGAGGCTCTTTGCGCTTGGTCTCCAGCCATACGGCTCCTCTAGCGCATCATACAGCAAAAAGCCTGCCCCGGACTTATGCCCGGGACAGGCAGCGCAGCGATCATACACGCACGGCTACGACTTGAGTGCGTCCAGCGCGAGGTTGAGATTGAGGACGTTCACGCGAGGCTCGCCGAGCAGGCCGAATGTCCGGCCTTCGACCTGGCTCTCAACCAGCGCGCGGACCCGCGCTTCCGGCAGATTGCGGGCCTTGGCGACCCGGGGCACCTGGAAAAAGCGCCGCCTCCGGCGAGATGTCGCGGGTCGAGGCCGCTGCCCGAAGTGGTCACCAGGTCGACGGGGACCGCCGACGACGGGTTCTCTTTCTTGAGGGCCTCCACATCGCCTTTCATGCGATCAGCCAGCGCCTTGCTGGTGGGACCGAGATTGGAGCCCATAGAGTTGATGGCGTTGTACGGCGCATCGACTGTCTTGGTCGAATCCTTCGGGTCAGGCGTGTTGGTCGCCGACGGGCGGCCATGGAAATATTTGTCGTCGGCAAACACCTGCCCGATCAACGCCGAGCCAATGACCTTGCCGTCTTTCTCGATCAAGCTGCCTTGCGCCTGGTACGGGAAGATCACGCCGGCGATCCCAGTCATAGCGAGCGGATAGGCCAAGCCCGTTATCAGGGTCAGCAATACGACCAGCACGATGGCAGGACGAAATTCTTTCAACATGACAGATCTCCTCAAACTAAATGCAAGGCATTGACCAGAAGGTCGATCGCCTTGATGCCGACGAACGGAAGAACGATGCCGCCCAGGCCATAGATCAACAGGTTGCGCCGCAACAGCGCGCCGGCACCGATCGGACGATAGGCAACGCCCTTCAGCGCCAGTGGAATCAGCGCGATGATGATGAACGCGTTGAAGATGATCGCCGACAGAATCGCGCTTTGCGGCGTGGCCAGCTGCATGACATTGAGCACGGCCAGTTGCGGATAGAACGCGAGGAAGATTGCCGGGATAATGGCAAAATACTTCGCCACGTCATTGGCGATCGAGAACGTGGTCAGCGCGCCGCGCGTCATCAGCAGCTGTTTGCCGATCTCGACCACCTCGATCAGCTTGGTCGGGTCGGAATCGAGGTCGATCATATTCCCGGCTTCACGTGCCGCCTGCGTGCCGGTCTGCATGCAGACACCGACATCCGCCTGCGCAAGCGCAGGCGCATCGTTGGTGCCGTCGCCGCACATGGCGATCAGCCGGCCTTGCGATTGCTCGCCGCGGATATAGCGCAACTTGTCCTCGGGGGTTGCCTGGGCGATGAAATCGTCAACCCCGGCTTCCGAAGCAATTGCCGCTGCCGTCACCGGATTGTCACCGGTGATCATCACGGTCTTGATGCCCATGCGGCGCAACGCGTTGAAGCGGTCGCGCACATCCGGCTTTCACGACGTCCTTGAGGTGGATCACGCCAAGGATGCGATCGCCTTCGACCAGGCCGAGCGGGGTGCCGCCTGAGCGTGCGATCTTGTCGACAGCCGCGCGGAACGCCGGCGGCTCGGCAACATTCTGGCCGGCCTGCTCGCGTGCAAACTTGAGTATAGAATCGACTGCGCCCTTGCGCAGTTTACGTTTGCCAATATCGACCCCGGACAGGCGCGTGGTTGCCGAAAACTCGATAAATCTTGCATCGGCAGGCGCCGCTTGCCGGCGCACGTGATATTTTTCCTGCACCAGCGTGATGATGGAGCGGCCTTCCGCGGTCTCGTCGGCGTCGCTGGCCAGCAGCGCAGCTTCAGCGGCCTCTTTCTCGCTAACACCGGGTACCATAATGATTTCGGTCGCGAGCCGGTTGCCAAAGGTGACAGTGCCGGTCTTGTCGAGCAGCAACGTGTCGACGTCGCCGGCGGCCTCCACCGCGCGGCCGGACATGGCCAGCACGTTGAAACGCACCAATCGATCCATGCCGGCAATGCCGATCGCCGAGAGAAGCGCGCCGATCGTGGTCGGAATCAGTGTTACGAACAGCGCCACCAGGATCACGACAGAGATCGCTCCACCCGCATAGGTGGCATAGCTCGGGATCGTTGCGGTCGCGAACACGAAGATGATGGTCAGGCCGATCAGCAGGATGTTCAACGCAATCTCGTTCGGCGTCTTTTGCCGCTCGGCGCCCTCGACCAGCGAGATCATGCGATCAAGGAAAGGACGAGCCGGGCGAAGATGTAATGCGCACGACAATCCAGTCCGAAATCACGGTCGTCCCGCCGGTCACCGCCGAACGGTCGCCGCCGGATTCACGAATGACGGGCGCGGATTCACCGGTGATTGCCGCCTCGTTGACCGAGGCAATGCCTTCGACCACATCGCCGTCGCCAGGGACCACGTCACCTGCCGCGACGACGACGTAGTCGCCCGCCCGCAGGTCAAGCGCCGGCACTTCCTTATAGTTGGTACGTTTTTTCGGATCAGAAAGCTTCTTCGCCTTCGTTTCGACGCGGCTGCGTCGCAATGTGTCAGCCTGTGCCTTACCGCGGCCTTCCGCCAC
The DNA here is from genome assembly GCA_963819915.1 of uncultured Alphaproteobacteria bacterium. Taxonomy (GTDB): domain Bacteria; phylum Pseudomonadota; class Alphaproteobacteria; order Rhizobiales; family Xanthobacteraceae; genus Pseudolabrys. The sequence goes on along the minus strand of CAWFXX010000001.1, from coordinate 389,518 downwards.
CGCTTCCGCGAAGTTTGCGAACAAAACCGTAAACCACAGCCAGAGAACGATCTGGAATGTAAAGCCGGTGCCGGCGTTATGCTGCACCAGGTCGCGTACCAGCAATATTGTGGTCAGCGCGGTGACAATCTCGAGCACGAAGATCACCGGGTTTGTGATCAGAGTGACCGGGTTGAGCTTGACGAAAGCCTGGCCGATCGCAGGCGCCACGATCTTCGGATCGAGCAGCGTGGCGACAGGCATCCGCTTGCGCAATTTAGAGGTGTCCATAGTCGTAACTCCGGATGTAAATCTGCTCAGAATACGGTGCCCGCCTGCATCGCGAGATGCTCGACGATCGGCCCGAGCGCGAGCGCGGGGAAGAATGTGAGGCCGCCGACGATGAGAATCACGCCCACCACCAACCCGATGAAAAGGCCACCCGTCGTCGGGAACGTGCCGGCGGAAGGCGGAACGGATTTCTTGGCCGCCAGCGAGCCGGCAATCGCTATGGCCGGGATGATCATCAGGAAAGCGGCCGACAAACATTGCGACGGCGCCGGTGATGTTGAAGAACATCGTATTGGCCGAGATGCCGGCGAACGCCGATCCGTTATTGCCGGTGCTCGACGAGTACAGATAGAGCATCTCCGAGAAGCCGTGCGGCCCCGCATTGTTGAGCTGTGACACCGCGTCCGGATTGACCGCAGCAACAGCCGTCCAGCCAAGGATCATGAGAGGCAAAATCAGAATGGCGAGCATCGCCATCTTGACCTCCTTCGCCTCGATCTTCTTGCCGACATATTCGGGCGTTCGGCCGACCATCAGACCTGCGACGAAGATCGCCAGAATGACGAACAGCAACATGCCGTACAGACCGGCACCGACGCCGCCGATGATGATCTCGCCGAGCTGAATATTGATAAGCGGGATCATGCCACCGAGTGCGGTGAACGAGTCGTGCATGGCATTGACGGCGCCACAGGAGGCAGCAGTGGTGATAACGGCAAACAGCGCCGAGGCGACGATACCGAAGCGGACTTCCTTGCCCTCCATATTGCCACCATCGATGCCCAAGGCGTGCATTGCGGTCGTGCCGCTGGCTTCGGCCCAATAGCAGACCGCAACACCAGCGATGAACAGCACGCCCATCACCGCGAGAATGGCCCAACCCTGGCGCTGGTTGCCGACCATGCGGCCGAACACATTGGTGAGCGACGCGCCGATCGCGAAGATCAAGATGATCTGCAGATAGTTCGACAGCGCGGTCGGGTTCTCGAACGGATGTGCCGCGTTGGCATTAAAGAAGCCGCCGCCATTGGTGCCGAGCATCTTGATCGCGACCTGCGACGCAACCGGGCCGACCGCGATGGTCTGCTTGGCGCCTTCCAGCGTGGTGGCATCGACATAGGGGCCGAGCGTCTGCGGCATGCCCTGCCAGACCAGGAACAGCGCGGCGACGACGCAAATCGGCATCAGGATGTAGAGCGTGCAACGGGTGATATCGACCCAGAAATTGCCGATTGTGTTTGCCGAAGCGCGCGCGAAACCACGGATCAGCGCGACCGCCAGCACGATGCCGGTCGCTGCCGATAGGAAGTTCTGATGCGTGAGGCCGAGCATCTGCGTGAGGTACGACAGCGTGCCCTCGCCGCCGTAATTCTGCCAGTTGGTGTTGGTGATGAAGCTCACCGCCGTATTGAACGACAGATCGGGAGCCACGGCCGATTGCTCGGCCGGATTGAATGGCAGCACCGCCTGGAAGCGCATCAGCGCATAAAGAATGAGAAAGCCGCCGACATGGAACAGCAGCATGCCGACCGTGTACATCAGCCAGTTCTGCTCACGCTTTTCGTCGACGCCGCCCGCCCAATAGATTGCGGCCTCGACCGGCCGCAGCACCGGCGACAGGAACGTGCGCTCGCCGTTGAAGACGCGCGTCATATAGGCGCCGAGCACCGGCGTGATCGCGACGATGATCGCGCAGTAAAGCAGGATCTGGATCCAGCCAATCGTGGTCATGATACATCTCTCATTTGGCGCATAATCTTTTCCGAAAACCGGTCCCCGCTTTTCGGAATTACGCGCGTCAGAACCGTTCGGGGCGCAGCAGAGCGTAGGTGAGGTAGAACAGCAGCCCCGCGGTCACGAGGCCGGCGAGTGAATAGTCAAGGATCATGGCTGTTCCCCTTAGAGCCGGTCGCAGGCGTAGGCGTAGCCGATCGACAGCGCGAAGAAGCCAAGGCCGAGGGCCAGCAAAATGACGTCGAGCATGGTTGCTCCCTTTCAAAGGTGTCGGAGCGAGCTTCTCAAAAGTTGCTAGTGCAAGCGATCAATTAAGTTCGAACGATAAAGAAGCGATGTGAATTGCGGTTGAGATACATCAAGAAGAAATAAAGATCGCGCCGGCCGCCCCGATCGACTGTCACAAAGCTCGATCCTTCTCCGCTCTTTATGACGCGTTTATAGCGGGCCTTTGATTTCCCAATCGAATTCCTATGCGGCGCTGCACACATTGCGCGCACGGAGGCCGCGATGGCCCCCATACAATAGGAGAGACTTCGATGACTGCCTTTGTGCTTCTGGCGCGTTTGACGCGGGCGATCGACGCCCTGGTCAGCGCACGTGCGGCGCGCAGCGTCCCCGAATGGCGGATGCGAGAAATTCGGCGCGAGGTCGCGCGCTATCGCTGATCGCCGCGCAAATGGCGAGACGGCCGAGGCCATGTCGCCAATACGACCGACCGCCGCCCCCTCCCTTCAGAGGAGCTGACCATGTCGCTCATCACTTACTCGAGCAAGTCAAAACCATGCCGACGTGCATCCAAAAAGTCCGTAAGCCGGGCCGCGCCGACTGTCGCCCGCCATTTGCGCAATGCGCTTGCCGCAACGGGACGGTTGATCGTCACCGTCCACGAGGCCATCAGCGAGGCGCGATTGCAGAAGGCGATGCTCGAAGCCGAGCTCTATCGCAATCGCTACATGCACACATCGAAGAATGACGACGATCTTCCGATCGTCCGATGAGACGCAGACAACAGCAGCCAGATGAACCGTTTCCGGAGCCCGCTATGTCGATAGTCAATCATACACATAGCTTTCAGCCCGCGAAGGGTCGGTCATCGAATAAATCGTCGGCCGCCAAGATGGTTAGATCAAACGACCAAAAACTCGCGAACTTTAAACGCGCATACATGGTGCTGCTCACCTTTGCTCTTCTTGCCGTTGTTTTTGCCGGCATCATCGCTCTGCGGGCCTTGGTCTGGCTGCACGCGTTCCACCACTAGGATCCCCTCTTCCCGTCACGTCCATTTTCAAGGAGATCGTGTCATGAAACCGGCTGAACCTCCGTCTACCGTCCAGTGTACGAGACCTCTGCAATTCCTCATCGGCAAGAACAGCCGCGGAAATTGGGTGGTTCAGGATGAACGAGGCCTCTGTGGCGGGTTATTTGTTGACCGCGCAGAAGCACTTAAATTCGCAATGTTCGAAAACGGAAATCACCCGCAAGCGGTCGTCATGGTGCCCGGCGTTTTTGAACTCGATATAAATCGTACGATCACTGCCGCGTACCATTTGCCACTTAACGCCAATGTCTCAAGCCAGCGGAAAGTCGCCTGAAGCACTGAACACAGCAAAGGGCAACACCAATGGGCACCATCGGCCGACACGTTTCGATGCTTTCGGGCTACGCGCCCGCTGTGCCGACACCCTTCGATGATGACGGTAACGTCGACGTCGAACTCGTTCGAACAATTCTGCGAACGCCAAATCCATGAGGGCGCCACCGCGCTCGTCGTTTGCGGAACCACAGGCGAAGCCCCGACGCTAAGGCCCGCAGAACATCACATCATGGTCCGTACTGCAGTTGACGTCGCGCGTGGGCGAGTACCGGTCATCGCCGGAGCGGGCTCTAATTCGACCGCTCATGCCATCGAACTGACTAAAGATGCAGAAGCCGGCGGGGCCGACGCCGCTCTGTCAGTCGTGCCTTACTACAACAAGCCCGGCCAGAACGGCTTGTACGCCCACTTCAGAGCGATTGCTCAATCAACGGCACTGCCGGTGTTTCTTTACGATGTTCCATCGCGGACAGCCTGCGGGCTGACTGACGAGACGATTGCCCGGCTGGCCGAGCTACCGCAAATCATCGGACTAAAGGACGCAACAGGGGACGTTACCAGGTTATCCCGGTTGAGGTCGCTCGTTGGGTCTCAATTTCGAATCATGTCTGGCGATGATGCAACCGCCCTCGCCTTCGTTGCCGAAGGCGGTAACGGATGTATCTCCGTCACCTCCAATGTCGCGCCTGGACTTTGCCGGATGATATATCTCGCATCCAAACGAGGGCAATTGAGCAAGGCGCATCAGTTTGCGAGACCGATCGCGCAATTGACGGCTGCTCTGTTCCGCGAATCGAACCCCGCCCCCGTCAAGTACGCGCTGAGCATGCTAGGGCTCATGTCGGCCAAAGTCCGTTTGCCGCTGGTGGAATTGAGCGAACAGTCCCGCTCCGCTGTCGCGTCCGCCATGGTGCAATTGCACGATACATATTCCGATTACATGATCGGGTCGCTCCGCTGGGCAGAAGTCAGCGCCCTTGAGGCCGCGGTGGCCGGTTAGCGCGTGATTGACCGCAGGACTTTTTCGATGAACGAAGCGCCCCGCCATGAAAACCTAACGGGACAGGTTGATGATTGGCTGTTGGCTATATTGCGGTTCGCGATCACTTTGGAGCGTGATGATCGGGCTGCCGTTATGGTCAAGGCTCAAGAGCTTGATTGGCCTCGCATCGGACGCGCAAGGAAAGCATTCGCATTTTTCACGCGAACCAGCCTGGAGCTCTGTGACGCGATTGTCGACAAAACCAGCCCAAAGCGTGGCGTGATCATCCGCCGACAATTGGATCGAAATCGAGAATTCTCGTATTCGCCGCGCATTCGAAGCAGCAAGCGAACTCGATGCCCGAATTTTTCACGCTTCATCGCCCAAGAAGCGCTGGCAAAGCGACCTTTGGAGAGGGCTGCCAGCGTAGCATTTGAGGGATCCCAGAGCCCTTTATGCCGTCCTTATGGAGCGGCACCGATTTTCCAATCGAATTTCTATGCGCTGGCGCACACATAGCCGGTACGGACGCCCGTCGGGCGTCCGAAAAAGAGTGACTTCGATGACTGCCCTTTTGCTCCAATACCTGAAGCTCATCATGCTCTTTGCGCTGATCGGCTCCATTCTCGGCCTTTCGCACTTCAACGGCGAAAACAAAAATGGCTCCACTTTGGCTGCTGCTCGTCACGCACATAGCCCAGCCAGAGCACGCAAAATTCTCGTCGTGAGCGGCCGTCTTGCTCCGGCAGCAGATGACGCTGCCTTTGTGCCTCCCTATCCGATTGGCACGCAGCAGCGGCCGCTCGCGCCACTACTTCAGTGAGATTGCGCCATGTTGACCGTCCAGAAACACGAATGTGATGTGGAAGGGTTGGCGGACCATCTTGGAAACGCGGTGACGCCCACTGCCGATCTCATTCACCAAATCATCAAGGATGCCTGCACGCGGTTTCCGGCGCTAAGAAATACCGGGAAAGCCGGCAACATCGACCGATTAATCGAGCTTGGCGCCTGGTGCGATGTCGCGCTTGCTTTAGTCGACATCGAACTTCCCGCATGGAGCGTTCGGCGGTTGGTCCGCGAGGACGGCGAATGGTTTTGCTCCCTGACCAGGCAACCGAACGTGCCTCTCGACCTCGACGATACCGCCGACGCCAGTCACCAGGCATTGCCCTTGGCAATTCTCGGAGCGTTCCTTGAGGCGCGCCGAAGGATCAGCGTCGTCCGCCAGGCGGCTGCGCCGACCGTACCGCAGGTTAGAGCCGCGTCCGGCAGCGCAATTTGCTGCGATAACTTCGCCTGAATTCGGCGCGACGTCAGGCTTCTAACCGTCGGATTTTGGGCTTTTTCTTTGCGCCCGTTGGCGTAAGATTGTTTGGTCGGTCGCCGGGACGAGGCGAGCCTATAAAAATCATGCGGTAATCTCCTTCGGTCGGCGGACCGGCGTCAACCAGGGGAAACGCCATGAAACGTCGTCAATTCCTGCAGGCCGCCAGCGGCGCGCTCGCCGCCTCGGCCGTCGCAGCACCGGCAATCGCGCAATCGTCTCCGGAGGTGAAGTGGCGGCTCACGGCCAGCTGGCCGAAGTCGCTCGATACGCTGTATGGCGGCTGCGAATATTTTGCCAAGCGCGTCGCTGAGATCACCGACAATAAATTCCAGATTCAAACGTTCGCTGCCGGCGAAATCGTTCCGGGCCTGCAGGTGCTCGACGCCGTTCAGAACGGCACCGTCGAGATGGGCAATACCGCGATGTACTACTACTTCGGCAAGAATGCGGCCTTCACCTTCGGGACCGCATTGCCGTTTGGGCTCAACACAAGGCAGATGATATCGTGGGTCCGCTTTGGCGGCGGCGAAGAATTGCTCAACGGCGTGCTCAAGGATTTCAATTGCATCGGCTTCGCCGCGGCCAATACCGGCGCCCAGATGGGCGGTTGGTACCGCAAGGAAATCAACACCATTGACGATCTCAAAGGATTGAAATTCCGCGTCGGCGGTTTTGCCGGAACGATTTTGGCCAAGGTGGGTGCAGTGCCGCAGCAGCTCGCGCCTGGTGATATTTACCCGGCGCTGGAAAAAGGCACGATCGATGCCGCGGAATGGGTCGGACCTTACGATGACGAAAAGCTCGGCTTCGTGAAAGTTGCGAAATACTACTACTATCCCGGCTGGTGGGAGGGTTGCGGCCAAGCCCACAACATCATGAACATTCCGAAGTGGAACGCGCTGCCTAAGGCCTATCAGTCAGCCATCATCACCGCGTCTAACGACGCCTGGGTCTGGACTTTGGCTAAATATGATTACGTCAATCCGCCCGCCTTGAAGCGGCTGGTATCGAATGGCGCCCTGCTGCGCGCATTCCCACAACCGGTTCTGGAAGAGTGCTACAAGGCGGCGAATGAAATCTACGCCGAACACTCGAAAAACAATCCGCACTTCAAAAAACTGTACGAGAGCCTTGTTCCCTACCGCAACGACGCCTACGCGTGGCTGCAGGTGGCGGAGCTTGGATTCGACAGCTTCCAGATTCGCGCACGCACGCGGACCTGATCAAATCCAAGCGGCGGCGGCCTCGGCGCATTTGTGCCGGGGCCGTTGCGTTACGTGGCGGCAATTAATTCCGACAGCGCGGCCTGTACGCGCGGGATCACGCCATCCCAACGGCGTGTTTCGTCCTGCCGGAACAAGCGCGCCGTCGGGTACCAAGGGCTCGTATCGCGATCGAGCAGCCACCGCCAGTCCGGCAAAAAGGGCAACAAAATCCAGACCGGTCGGCCGAGCGCTCCCGCGAGGTGAACCGTGCTGGTGTCGACTGAGATGATGAGATCGAGTTGCGCCATCACCGCCGCAGTATCCGAAAAATCGGCAAGTTCGTCGGCGATCTGGATAATCTCGCTGCGCCCCGCGAGCACCGCTGCATCGGCCGGGCGGCGTCGGACGCTATAACGCAAGGACCTGCTGTCAAGTCATCATCTGAGGCGAAGCCGCGGATCTAGGATACGCGCCGGCGACCATAGACGGCATCTGCTCGTTCTTCGAAGGCCGCGGCAAAACGCCGGAACGCCGCGTCGAACATTGCGCCCATCAGCATCGCGAGGGTGCGGCTCCTGAACTCATAGTCGATGAAAAACTCAACGTCGCAACTGTCTGCGCCGGCCGCATGAAAGGACCAGCGGTTCTGCATCCGCTTGAACGGCCCATTGAGATATTCGACGAGAATTTTCAGGTTCGCGCGATCGAGCGTGACGCGGCTTGTGAAGGTTTCACGGATTATCTTGTAGGCAACGGTCATATCCACCACCAGGACAACGACACCGTTGTCTTTTTGGGTGCGGCTCTTCACGGCGAGCGCGCTGCAGAGCGGCACGAATTTCGGATATTTTTCAACATCCGCCACCAGATCAAACATATCGGTTGCGGCGTGGCGAACGCGACGCTTCGTCGAAAATTGCGGCATAAATTCTAGAGGGCTGCAGCGCGCGCGGCCTTCAGGCGCGCAAAATCTTCACCGGCGTGATGCGAGGACCTCGTGAGCGGCGATGCCGCCACCATCAAGAAGCCCTTGCTGTAGGCGATCGTCTCAAGTGCCTTGAATTCATCCGGCGGCACGAAACGCTTCACCTCGTGGTGTTTGCGCGTCGGCTGAAGATATTGGCCAACAGTGAGAAAATCGACGTCGGCCGAACGCAAATCGTCCATAACCTGAAGCACCTCGTTCCGTTCCTCGCCCAGGCCCACCATGATTCCGGATTTTGTGAACATGCCCGGATCAAGCTCTTTCACCCGCTGCAGAAGCCGTAGCGAGTGGAAATAACGAGCGCCCGGCCGCACCGTTAGATAGTGCGAAGGCACCGTTTCCAAATTGTGGTTGAAGACATCAGGCCTGGCTTCGACGACCAGTTCAAGCGCGCCATCCTTGCGCAAAAAATCGGGTGTCAGCACCTCGATCGTGGTCTGCGGGCAGCGCGATCGGATGGCGCGGATCGTCTCCGCGAAATGCCTTGCTCCGCCATCGGCGAGGTCATCGCGATCGACCGACGTGACGACAATGTGCGCCAGGCCCAATTTGGCCGTCGCCTCGGCGACATGCCCGGGTTCGGATGCATCGAGCGGGCCGGGCAAGCCAGTCTTCACATTGCAGAATGAACAAGCGCGCGTGCAGGTATCGCCCATGATCATGAAGGTGGCGTGTTTCTTCTCCCAACACTCGCCGATATTCGGGCAGCCGGCTTCCTCGCACACCGTGTGAAGGCCGTTGTCGCGCATAAGCTTTTGCGTGGCAAAATAGCCGGGCGACACCGGCGCTTTCACGCGAATCCAATCGGGCTTCTTTTGCGGGGCCGAATCCGGCCGATGCGCCTTTTCGGGATGGCGCGGACGCGGATTATTAACGAGGTCGACAACGACGGCCATGCCTTTACTTACGGCTGGACCCCCGTCCCTGCAAGGCTAAGTCGATTATGCCCTTCGAATGGCCCGCCAGATGAGCAGAAAAATGATCGCACCGATGGTGGCGGTGATCAGGTTTCCCCAAAAATCCGGCATGACGTGCAGGTTCAACTTGTCGAACAGAAACCCGCCGAAAATGGCGCCGACCAGCCCGACCGCAATGTTGCCGAACAGACCGCCGCGGCCACCCAGAATAGAGTGCGCCAGCCAGCCCGCCACCAACCCGACAATGATCCAGGCAATGATGCCCATGCTGCCCTCCGATCATGCCGCCTTCGGCGGCATCCGGTGATTTGGGGTCGAGTTCGAAATTTTGAGCTCATCCTCACTCATGTCGACACCGACATCAGCGAACAGCGGCGTCGACAGATAACGCTCGCCGGTATCCGGAAGCATGCAAAGGACGGTCGAACCCGGCGCTGCACTTTTGCACACTTCAAGCGCGCCGGCGAATGTCGCACCTGCCGTGATCCCGACGAAGATGCCTTCCTGCCGTGCAAGATCGCGGCTGCATTTCATCGCATCAGGACCCGCAATTGTAACGACTCGGCTGATGACACCCATGTCGACGGCATCGCCCGTGATCTTTGGGATGAAGTCAGGGCTCCAGCCTTGCATGGGGTGCGGCTTGAACGCCGCGTTCGGCTTGGCCGGCGAGCCATCCGGATTGCGTTCCTGCGGCGACTTGCTCGACAGCATCGGCGCATCCGCAGGCTCGCACACGACAATCTTGGTATCGGGCCGCTCTTTGCCGAGCACGCGCGCGACGCCTTTCAGGGTGCCGCCCGTACCGAAACCGGTGACCCAGTAGTCGAGCTTCTCGCCTTTGAAATCGTCGATGATTTCACGCGCGGTCGTACGCGAATGCATATCGGGATTGGCCTCGTTCTCGAATTGACGCGTAAGGAACCAGCCGTGCGCCTTGGCAAGCTCATTCGCCTTGTTGACCATCCCCATTCCACGTTCCGCGGCCGGCGTGAGCACAACCTTGGCGCCCAAAAAGCGCATGAGCTTGCGGCGCTCGACGCTGAACGTTTCAGCCATTGTGACGACCAGCGGGTAGCCCTTTGCTGCGCAAACCATCGCCAGGCCGATACCCGTGTTGCCGGACGTCGCCTCGATCACCGTTTGCCCGGGCTTGAGTTCGCCCGATTTCTCCGCAGCTTCGATAACGCCGAGCGCCAGCCGGTCCTTGACCGAGCCGAGAGGGTTGAACGCCTCAATCTTCACAAACAGATTGATGCCTTTCGGTCCCAGCTTGTTGATCCGCACGACCGGGGTGCGGCCGACGGTTTCAAGTATGTTTGCGAACTTGGCCATCAAATCGTCTCCCGCAACGTTGGCAACTACATATTCAACACGCGTCCGTAAGCATCGAGCACCGCTTCCTTCATCATCTCGGACAAGGTCGGATGCGGGAAGACGGTGTGCATCAATTCTTCTTCGGTGGTCTCGAGATTCATCGCGACCACATAACCCTGGATCAATTCTGTCACTTCAGCGCCGACCATATGCGCACCGAGCAATTGACCGGTTTTTTTGTCAAAGATGACCTTCACAAGGCCTTGGTCTTCTCCGAGCGCAATGGCTTTGCCATTACCGATAAACGGAAACCGGCCCACGCGAATGTCGAGTTTCTTTTCTTTCGCGGCCTGTTCGGTGAGACCGACAGAGGCGATTTGCGGCGAGCAATAGGTGCAGCCGGGAATCATCGATTTGTTCATCGGGTGAGGGTTGAGCCCCTTGATCGCCTCAATACAGACGACACCCTCGTGCTCTGCCTTATGCGCCAGCATTGGTGGGCCCGCGACATCACCAATGGCGTAGATGCCGGGCACGTTGGTCTTGTTGAATCGGTCGACTGAAATAATGCCGCGCTCGGTTTTCACGCCAAGCTTTTCGAGACCAAGATTTTCGATATTGCCGACAACGCCCACAGCGGAAATAACCCGCTCGACGTTCAAGGTCTGCGACTTACCACCCTCCTCGATCGTCGCGGTGACGCTATCGCTTTTCTTGTCGAGCTTGGTCACTTTCGCGTTGGTGAGAATCTTGATGCCCTGCTTCTCGAAGCTCTTGCGGGCGAATGTCTGGATCTCGTGGTCCTCGACCGGCAGGATTTGCGGCAACACTTCGACCACGGTGACCTCGGAACCGAGTGCCCGATAAAACGACGCGAACTCGATACCGATGGCGCCCGAGCCGATCACCAAAAGCGATTTGGGGATGCGGTCGGGTGCCATTGCCTCGAAATAGGTCCAGACCAGTTTTTTGTCCGGCTCGAGGCCGGGCAATACCCGCGGCCGCGCTCCGGTGGCGATGATGATGTGCTTGGCCTGGTAGCTGCCGGGTCCAAGTACCGTACCTTGCGCGCCCTTCGGCGCCTCGCTCTTCGAGGCTTTCACCGTGACCTTGCCAGGCGCGTCAATGGAGGCTTCGCCCCAGATCACAGATACTTTGTTTTTCTTCATCAGAAAGCCGACGCCGTCGTTCAGGCGTTTTGACACCGCGCGCGATCGTGCGACGACCGCCTTGGCGTCATAGCTGACATTGTCGGCCTTCAATCCGTAATCCTTGGCGTGCTGAAAATAGTGAAAGATCTCCGCCGAGCGGAGCAGCGCCTTGGTTGGGATACAGCCCCAGTTCAGGCAAATCCCCCCGAGGTAATCGCGCTCGATAATCGCGGTTTTATAGCCGAGCTGCGCGGCGCGGATGGCGGTCACATATCCGCCCGGCCCCGAGCCGATGATCAGAACGTCGAAGGAAGTATCCGCCACGCCTCACTCCGCTGCTGCCACCGCCTTGCGCCCTCGGTGTCCCATAAGGCCCAGCATCAATCAAGCCGCGGACCCCATTGAACCGTCCGGCTTTCGGTAATTTACTGGCAGCAACGATAAGCCTGAACCCCCGGGGAAACGTCATGATGAAGTCAATGAGCAAGTTCGCCGTAGTCGCGGCCCTTTTCCTCGCGCCGATGGCAGTTGCGTCCAGTGCCGAGATCAAGGTCTACAGCACCATCGGTGTCAAAAGCGTGATCGAGGAGTTGACACCTCAATTCGAGAAGGCGACTGGCAACAAACTCAATATCACCTGGGGTCTGATTTCGGCCTTTACCAAGAAAGCGCAGGAAGGCGACGTGCCTGATGTCCTGATCGTATCGCGCGGCTCCATCGACAGCCTTACCAAGGATGGCAAGATCGCTGCAGGCGGCGTGACGCTCGGTAGTTCGATTTTCGCATTCGGCGTCAAACATGGCGCGCCGAAGCCCGATATCTCAACAGTAGACGCAATGAAAAAGGCGCTGCTCTCCGCCCGCGCGGTCGGTTACACCGATCCGGCCGCCGGCGGCGCCAGCGGCGTCTATTTCTCAAAGATGATCGAGAAACTGGGCATTGCTTCCGAGATAAAGTCCAAAAGCAAGTTTCCGCCTACCGCCGGCTTCGTCGGCACGCTACTGACCAGTGGCGAGGTTGATATCGCTTTTCAGTCCAAACCGGAATTGACGACGACCGAAGGCGTGGACGTCGTCGGTCCACCACCCGGCGATCTCGGCAACACAAACACCTTTGCCGCAGGCGTTGGCGCAACGGCCAAAGACACTGCCGCCGCCAGCGCACTATTGAAATTTCTGACATCGCCGGAAGCGCAGGCAACGTTCAAGGCGAAGGGTTTTGATCCGGCGTAACGCTCAAACTAACATCATCACCGGATTTTCGATCAGAGCCTTGAACGCTCCGACAAGTTCGGCGCCAAGTGCGCCATCGACCGTCCGGTGATCGCACGACAGCGTCACGCTCATAATCATGGCCGGCACGATCTGGCCGTTGCGCACCACGGCACGTTCTTCACCGGCGCCTACGGCAAGAATGGTCGACTGCGGCGGATTGATTACCGCGGTAAAATCCTTGATTCCGTACATACCCAGATTGGATACCGACGAGGTGCCGCCCTGGTATTCGTGCGGCTTGAGCTTGCGGGCGCGGGCGCGGGCAGCGAGGTCGCGCATTTCATTGGAAATCGCCGACAGCGATTTGCTTTCGGCCGCACGGATAATCGGTGTGATTAGTCCACCCGGGCAGCGCCACCGCGACTGAAATGTCGGAATGCTTGTGTTTGAGCACGCCGGATTCGGTCCAGCTGACATTGGCGTCCGGAATACGTTGTAACGCAAGCGCCAGCGCCTTGATGACGAAATCATTGACCGAGAGCTTGTAGGCCGGCTTGCCATCCTTGTCCTTGGGCGCGGATGCATTGATTTCCTCGCGCGCAACCATCAGGCGCCCGATATCGCAATCTACCGTGACGTAGAAATGCGGAATGGTTTGCGTCGATGCGGTCAGCCTTTGTGCGATCGTGCGGCGCATGCTGTCGTGCGGCACAAAATCATAGGTGCCGTCGTCGTACAGCGAGCGGATCTGCTGGTCCGACATCAAAGGCGCAATTGATGGTGGGGCGGCCCCCGCTGGCAGCGCTGCGCCTGGTCCGCGCAAGCCCTTTCCGGATTTTGCGTCCTCGATATCGCGCGCAATCACGCGGCCATGCGGACCCGAACCCTGCACACGATTGAGATCGACGCCCGCTTCCTTGGCAAGACGCCGCGCAAGTGGCGACGAGAAGATCCGATTGGCGCCGGCGGTTCGCCCGCCCTCGCCCTTCGAGACGGGCGCTTTCGCGCCCTCCTCAGGGTGAGGGCTTCTCCTAGCCTGCACCCTGAGGAGCGGCCGCTGGCCGCGTCTCGAAGGATGGGGCGGGCTGGTTGGCCTCGGCTTTTTTTTCCGGCGATTTCGGGGCGGCGGCCTGTAGCTTTTTGCGCTACTTGCCGCAGCCTTTACATCCTCGCCGTCGCGCGCGAGCACCGCGATCACTGAATTGACGGCGACATCCTGCGTACCTTCCGGAACGACGATCTTCGCAAGCGTGCCGTCATCGATGGCCTCATATTCCATCGTGGCCTTGTCGGTCTCGATTTCGGCGATGACATCGCCCGACTTGATCTTGTCGCCCTCCTTCTTCAGCCAACGCGCAAGATTGCCCTTCTCCATCGTGGGCGACAGCGCCGGCATGAGGATGTTGGTGGGCATGTGCGCCTACCGGTAGCAAACGGACTTGGCGGCTTCGACAATCTCGGCAACCGAAGGCAGCGCCAGTTTTTCGAGATTGGCGGCGTAAGGCATCGGGACATCTTTTCCGGACACGCGCGCGACCGGCGCATCCAGATAATCGAAGGCACGCTCCATGATGCGGGCCGCAAGCTCGGCGCCGACGCCGTTTTGCTGCCAGCCTTCCTCGACGGTGACAGCCCGGCCGGTTTTCTGCACCGAGGCAACGACAGTGTCCGTATCCAGGGGCTTTAGCGTGCGCAGGTCGATGACCTCGGCATCTATGCCGCCGCTCGCCAATTCTTCGGCGGCTTTAAGCGCGTAATTCATGCCCATCGACCAGGCGATGATCGTCACATCGTTGCCCGCGCGCGCGATCTTGGCCTTGCCGATCGGCAAGACAAAATCGTCCAGCTTCGGCACCGGAGACGAGTGGCCGTACAGGAGTTCGTTCTCAAGGAAAATGACCGGATTGAGGTCGCGGATGGCCGCCTTCAGCAACCCTTTGGCATCGGCAGCGGTCGAAGGCGCGATCACCTTCAGGCCGGGAATGTGCGAATACCATGCCGAATAATCCTGGCTGTGTTGCGCGGCGACGCGTGACGCCACGCCGTTGGGCCCGCGGAACACAATTTGACAGCCCATTTGGCCGCCCGACATGTAGAGGGTCTTTGCCGCGGAGTTGATCAACTGGTCGATCGCCTGCATGGCAAAATTGAAAGTCATAAACTCGACGACAGGCTTGAGACCCGCGAGCGCGGCGCCGATACCGAGACCGGCAAAACCGTGTTCGGTAATCGGCGTATCGATCACGCGCTTGGCGCCAAATTCCTGCAAAAGGCCCTGCGTCACCTTGTACGCGCCTTGATATTCGGCAACCTCCTCGCCCATCACGAAGACATCTTTGTCGCGCCGCATCTCTTCGGCCATGGCGTCGCGCAATGCTTCGCGCATCGTCATGGTGACCATCTCGGTGCCTTCGGGAATATCGGGATCGTTGGCGGCTTGCGGCGCCGGTGGCTCAGGCGCCTTCGCCGGTCCCGGCGTTGGGACGTCCTGCGTCTTTGCCTGCGGTTTCTGAGCCTTTGCGGGCGGCGCGGATTCCGCGGCCTTGTTCTGCTGTGCGGGCTTGGCGGCTTTAATCGATGACTTGTCTTCGCCCTCGCCGAGGATCACTGCGATTGGCGTGTTCACCGCAACATCGGCAGTGCCTTCCGGAACAAGAATTTTCCCGAGCGTGCCTTCATCGGCCGCCTCGACTTCCATCGTCGCCTTGTCGGTCTCGATTTCCGCGATAACATCGCCGGATTTGACCTTATCGCCCTCTTTCTTGAGCCACTTGGCAAGATTGCCCTTCTCCATCGTGGGCGAGAGCGCGGGCATGAGAACTTCGGTGGGCATGGGCGCTATTGTTTTCCGGGCAACAAGGATCAGCGGTAAACGTCGGTATAAAGTTCGGCCACGTCCGGCTCAGGATCGTGGGTGGCAAATTCTGCGGCTTGATTGATAAGGTCGCGCACTTCACCATCGATTTTTTTCAGCGCATCTTCGTTCACGATCTTCTTCTCAAGAATACGATGTCGCGCCATGTCGATCGGATCATGATGCGTGCGCACCTCGTCGACCTCTTCGCGTGTACGGTACTTTGCAGGGTCCGACATCGAATGCCCACGATAGCGGTAGGTCAGCATTTCAAGAATGTATGGACCCTTGCCGTCACGGCACCATTGGGCCGCCTTCTCGCCAGCCGCCTTCACGGCACGCACATCCATTCCATCCACCTGATCGCCAGGAATATTGAACGACAGACCGCGGCGGGACAGATTGACCTCGGCCGACGACCGCGTGATTGCTGTACCCATCGCGTAGCGGTTGTTTTCGATCACGTAGATGACCGGAAGCTTCCAGAGCTCCGCCATGTTGAAGCTCTCGTAAACCTGACCTTGATTGGCGGCGCCGTCACCGAAATAGGTAACGCTGATATTGCTGTTGCCGCGGTAGTGATTGGCGAAGGCAAGGCCCGTCCCGAGCGGCACCTGCGCGCCAACGATGCCGTGCCCGCCATAGAAGCCTTTCTCCACGCTGAACATGTGCATGGAGCCGCCCTTGCCCTTTGAATAGCCATGGGTGCGGCCGGTGAGCTCGGCCATGACCCCTTTTGGGTCCATGCCGGTGGCGATCATATGCCCGTGGTCGCGATACCCGGTGATGACCTGGTCGCCCGGCTTGAGCGCCATCTGCATGCCGACGACGACGGCTTCCTGGCCGATATAGAGGTGGCAAAATCCGCCGATCAGACCCATCCCGTACATCTGCCCGGCCTTCTCCTCGAAGCGGCGGATGGTCAGCATGGTCCGATAGGCGGAGAGCTCCTGCTCCTTGCTGAATTCGGCGACGGATTTGGCGTCGGCACTCGGGTCTTTTTGGGCGACCGCCATTGGCACTCCCTGCGAAAGCGTCCGGCCTTGTGTCGAGGTGCCGGTAAACTTCCGGAACCCCCAATAGCTTAAATCGCCCCACGGCGAAAGCACGAGGCCGCCGTACAGAATTGCGGAAAACGTCCGCAAATTGGCGGAAAATTTCACGGCCAGCGGTGGATAACGTCGCCGGCCGTCCCGGGTTGCTAGCGGGGATCGAGCAGCAGGGTCAGGTCGCGGGGATCAAGATAGCCAACGAGGGCGCGGGCGCGCTCATCGAGCATGTCCGGATCAATTCGGTCGGCGCGCAGCAGCGACAACACGTCGTTCCCAGTGCGCGCGCTCGGCTTTCAGCCCATTTAACTCGCTTTTCATGGTCAGCAACTGCTGCTCAAGGTCCTGCTGCGCGCGCAGGCCGTGGTCGCCGCTGAAGGCATTCATGCCGAAATAACCGATGAACAGCGCCGCAAACACGTAAAGACCGAGCGCGGTCAGGAAGGTGCGGCGGCGGCGATGGGAGACCATGGCCCAGGAAGATGCCCGACGCCCCTTAAGGCAGATTTAATGCCCTACACCCGGTGGCGGACTTCATTGAGAACGAAGTTTCCAAGCCGCTTGCCGCGGTTGCGCAATATCTTCAACAGCCCCTGGTCGACGAAATAGGTCAGCAGGATCGAGTCGCGCGTCTTCACCCGATTGTGCACGGGGTCGGCCGAATGCCAGGTATCGGTGCCGACCGCGAAGGCATAGCCGGAATTGGGCGCAAAGCGCATTTGCGCTTTCTTTGGCAGCGAACCGTCGGCAAGCTTTTCGTGGAAGATAGTTCCGATGTCCGTGTTGGCGTCGTCCTTCGGCAAATACAGCTGGACGGTAATTCCCTTCCAGCGCGTGTCGGTGTGCGGCGTAATCAGATAGCCCGGAATATCGCGCGTCAGAATCGGTATCGGATACATGCCGACCTTTGCGAATTTTTCGCCGAAGCGCTTCGACAGGCCAGGTGCCAGCCGCCGAATGAACGCTTGCTTGACCGGCTCGGAACAAAGCGCGCGGCCAACGACATCCCAAAATGCCCGCTTCTCCGGCGGCAGATTGCGAATGTATTCCGGGAACAAATCGATCTTCACGCGGGTATGGGTGCCATCGTCGAGATCGTGACCCTTGCTGCGTCCGTGCATCGGCCGGTAGTCGGAGGACTCCGGCATCAGTGCCAGAATTTGCGCGTATGTGTCGTCGGGAAACACGCGGTCGAACTCGAGATGGAAGAACGGCTTCTCGACTGCGCGGGCGCCCTCGATCGACTGCACGATAAAATCGGCCAGGCGGCTCACAGAGCGTCGGCGATCATAGGAAGACAGTGTCGTTGTCTGGTCCATAACGGTACCCGATGTCAGAGTTGGCAGACAATGTGCGGCAAATGGGCAGGAAAATGCAAGACGACCTCAGGCCCCGCGCGCATCAAGACGATTTCAGGGCGTCGCGGCCGGCATATTTCGCCTGGGCACCCAGTTCCTCCTCAATGCGTAGAAGCTGATTGTACTTGGCAGTGCGGTCGGCACGGGCGAGCGAGCCGGTTTTGATCTGTCCGCAATTGGTTGCGACCGCAAGGTCGGCAATTGTCGAGTCCTCGGTTTCGCCGGAACGATGCGACATGACCGCCGTGTATCCGGCCTTGTGCGCCATCTCGACCGCAGCCAGTGTCTCGGTGAGCGTGCCGATCTGGTTGACCTTTACCAAGATTGAATTGGCAATGCCGTCCTTGATGCCCTTCGCCAAGCGCGTGACGTTGGTGACAAAAAGGTCGTCGCCAACCAATTGGCACTTGCTGCCAATTTTCTGCGTCAGTAGTTTCCACCCGTCCCAATCGTCCTCGGCCATGCCGTCCTCGATGGAGACAATCGGATATTTGCCGACGAGCTGCGCGAGGTAATCGACCTGTTCTTGCCTGGATCGCTTTTTGCCTTCGCCCTCGTAAACGTAAGATCCATCCTTGTAGAATTCGGTGGCCGCGCAATCGAGCGCCAGCATGATGTCGCCGCCCGGCTTGTAGCCGGCCTTGCTGATCGCTTGCATGACAAAATCGAGCGCGGCTTCAGCCGACTTCAGGTTGGGCGCAAAGCCGCCTTCATCGCCGACATTGGTATTGAGCTTTGCCGATTTGAGTTGTGCCCTCAGTGTGTGAAATATCTCGGCACCGGCGCGCAGAGCCTCCGTAAATGTCGGCGCGCCGACAGGCATGATCATGAATTCCTGGAAGTCGATCGGATTGTCGGCATGCACGCCGCCATTCACGATATTCATCATCGGCACCGGCAAAACGCGCGCGGCCGTGCCGCCGACATAACGGTAAAGCGGAGCCTGCTTGGCGGCGGCCGCCGCCTTCGCGTTTGCAAGCGACACACCCAGAATGGCATTGGCACCAAGCCGGCTTTTGTTCGGAGTGCCGTCGAGCGTAATCAGTGTTTCATCAATCTTGGCCTGCGCTTCGGCATCCATGCCGCCAAGCGCGTCGAAAATCTCGCCATTGACCGCATCGACTGCTTTACGCACGCCTTTGCCGCCATAACGTGTTTTGTCGCCATCACGGAGTTCGACGGCCTCATGTGCGCCGGTGGACGCACCTGAGGGAACCGCCGCACGGCCGCGCGAACCATCTTCGAGCAAAACATCGACCTCAACGGTCGGATTGCCGCGGCTGTCGAGGATTTCGCGGCCGATAATGTCGGTAATGGCAGTCATGGATCCGTCCGCCGCTGTTAATGCTGGGGCTTCTACAGGATAGAGAACCCCCTTGTCATGCCCCGCCCGAACCGGGCATCCAATGGGGCTAAATCAGGCAGCCAAATTTCCAATGGCCAGGAAACGATTGCAACTCGGACGCCCAAGCCCGATCCCGGCCTCGCCCAGCAAGGCGGTGCTGGATCGCGTGCCAAATCCACACACCGATACGGACTATGTCGCTCGCTTTGCCGCGCCTGAATTCACCACGCTCTGCCCGATTACCGGCCAACCTGACTTTGCTCACCTGGTCATCGACTATGTTCCCGCGCGCTTCCTGATCGAGTCAAAATCGCTCAAGCTTTACCTCACAAGTTTCCGCAATCATGGCGCGTTCCACGAAGACTGCACCGTAGCAATCGGCAAGAAGCTTTCAGCGCTGCTCAAACCACAATGGCTGCGCATCGGCGGCTACTGGTATCCGCGCGGCGGAATGCCAATCGACGTGTTTTGGCAAACGGGAAAGCTGCCCAAGGGTGTTTGGGTTCCGGACCAGGGCGTTCCCCCATATCGCGGACGCGGTTAGGTCGCCATCGCCGGCCTGCGCATCTGCAGTCCGCAAATCCATCCTGTTGCGGTCAATGCCACCGCGCCGGTCGCCAGCACCGCCGAAATTCCGACGCTTGCCAAACCGACGCCATAGACAACAGGCCCGGCAGCCTGACCGAGGAAGAAGAAAAATGAATGCGCTGCCGTTGCCGACCCGCGCGCAGCGGGTGCGAGCTCGGTGACATACACCTGAATACAGCCATGCAGCAGGTAGAAGCCGAAACCGAGCAACATGAAGTTCAAGAACTCGATTGGCCAAGGCATACGCAACGCAATCACGAGCAGGCAAAATCCCATGGCCGTGCCGCCAGCGGCCATCAGCCGCCGCTCGCCGACATGCGCCAGAAGCCACGCAACCATGAAAGTGTAGATGACGCCGCCGATGCCAAAGCCGGAGATCACAACGCCGGCAATCGAAGAACGGACCACACCTTCAGTGCGAAGCAGCCCGGCCATGTAGGGAAATACGCCAAACAGAAACACGGCTTCGATGAAGACCGCCCCGAAGCAATATTTTGCCATCGGATTGCTGAAGATGGCTCGATAATTCGGAATGAGCGTCGACAGGTCAAATCGCCCGGGCTTCTCCTCCATACTGCGAAACCCGGGAATGGCGACTGCGAGCGCAATCAGATCAATTGCGCCGGTGGTAAAGAATACGCCGCGCCAACCGACCAGGTCACCAATAACGCCAGCGCCAGAAGCGCCCAGCAAATTGCCGCTCATCGCTGCAAACAACAGCCGTCCAATCGCGACCTGCCGCTGCTGCACCGGAACGCGATCACCCGCCACAGCCAATGCAATCGGGAACACGCCGCCGGCGGTGATACCGGCGACAACGCGGAGCGCCATGAGCGTTTCGAAATTTGTGACGAGGCCGCAGGCGACCGTCGTAATTCCGACAATCAACATACAAAGCGCGATCAGCCGCGTCTTGCTGAACATGTCGGCCAAAGCTCCAAGCACCGGTTGGATCAGCGCATAGGGCAAGGTGAACCCGGTGGAGAGCAGCGCCGCAGTCGTCGGCGTCACATTTAAGCCTTGTGCAATTTGCGGAATAACCGGGTCAACCGAACGCATAAACAGCGTCGTCGCGAAGATGACGAACGCCATGAGATTGAGGACACGGCCCATGGAAATAAAACAGTATGCCGTTCAGCGCTTCGCCAACCGGTCAAACTCGACCAGCGTGCGCAGCAGAGACTCCATTTCCTTCAGCGGCATCATGTTGGGGCCGTCGGATGGCGCTTTGTCCGGATCCTGATGGGTCTCGATGAATATACCGGCAACCCCGACGGCGACGGCCGCGCGCGCAAGGACCGGAACGAACTCGCGCTCACCGCCGGAAGAAGCGCCCTGCCCGCCGGGTTGCTGCACCGAGTGAGTCGCATCAAAAATGACAGGCGCATGTGTCGTGCGCTTAAGTATCGGCAGCGCACGCATGTCGGACACGAGCGTGTTGTAGCCGAACGAAACGCCGCGCTCGGTGACCAGCACATTGCGATTGCCTGCGCCGGTTATTTTCTCGACGACGTTCTGCATGTCCCACGGAGCGAGGAACTGGCCCTTCTTCACGTTGACGACCTTGCCGGTCTTTGCCGCGGCGATGAGCAGGTCGGTCTGCCGGCATAGAAAGGCGGGAATCTGAATAACGTCGACGGCCGGAGCGACGTGCGCGCATTGCTCGGCCTCGTGCACGTCGGTGAGGATCGGCACTTTCAATTTTTCGCGGATTTCAGAGAAGATCTGGAGCGCCTGATCAATGCCGATGCCGCGCGCCGACTTGGCCGAAGTGCGGTTGGCTTTATCGAACGAAGTCTTATAGACGAGGCCGATACCGACCTTTCCGGCAATCTCCTTGAGCGCGGTCGCCATCTCTAATGCGTGTGCCTTGCTCTCAAGTGCGCAAGGACCGGCAATGACGGCCAGCGGCGAGTCATTGCCGAAGCGCACCGAGCCGATATTGACGATGGAATTGGGAAGCAGCGCCTTATCCAAAATATTGCTCCTCGCGCGCGACCATGAAGCGGGAGTGCCTTTCCGGTCAACGGACGGGTTCAAATACCAGAATAGCACCCATTGCGTCTTCGGTACCGATGACTGTCGCGTCTTCCGCGTAGAGGCCAGCAATACCGGCCTCCTCCGGCGCTGCCTTAAGAAGACTTGCGTCCCGCACCGAAAACCGCAGGGCCGCCAGTCTTGCGCCATGTAAAACGGGCGGCGCGGACACCCCAAAACGCTGCAAAAATGCTGCCGGTGTCGCAACCTCGATATTGCCGCGCGGTGTCTTGATGATTACGGCATCACCGTCCGTATGAGTTTTATCTACTCCGGCGAACCCGCAAAGGAATTTTTCGTGCCGCGCCGGATCTTCCGCGACGAGCACAACCCCGGCGACATTTTTCGCCGTATTCGCGTGGACCTGAAACTCCGGATTCCAGAAGTTTTCCGGGTAATGCTGCATGCTGGTGAAGAAGCCGATATCGGGCGCGCCCGGATCGGATGCAAAGGCGAGCGAAAACGAGACCTTTACCGGCGCGCCATCGGGACGTTTCCCTTCGCGCTCGAACTCGTAGAGTTCGAAGTCTCCAATTCCCCGCCTGCGAAAATCGTCGGCGTCTGATGATCCGCGACCTTCGAGCACCAGCATCGAAAGGCCCTGCCCGTTCACGAGGAAATCGCGGTTGAACGCGCCGAATGAAAAATGCCGAGCCGTGCGCGGCGCAATTCCGCTCGTATCCGCAAGTGACAGCAGCTCAACGAACGTCCCTGGCAGCTGAATAATGTGGTTTTGCGTCCCCCAGGCGCGCGGATGACGATTGCGCGCACCGACCTGAAAACCTAGCCGGCGATAAAGATCGACAGCCGCGTCGAGGTCGCGCACCGCATGGACGATATGATCGAGACCGCGCGCCATTGCCGCAGCGCTAGACCAGCCGGCTCTGCTCGACAGCCGCGCCGATAAATGATGCGAACAACGGATGCGGTTCAAATGGCCGCGATTTCAGCTCGGGGTGAAATTGCACGCCGATGAACCAGGGATGATCCTCGTATTCGATGATTTCCGGCAGAATGCCATCCGGTGACATGCCTGAGAAACGCATGCCGCGTTGTTCGAGGCGGTCCTTGTATCCGGTGTTCACTTCGTAGCGATGCCGGTGGCGCTCGGAAATTTCTGTCGTGCCGTATACCTTCGACACGCGGCTGCCCCGTGTGAGGACCGCATCATAGGCGCCGAGGCGCATCGTGCCGCCGAGATCGCCGCCGGCGGCGCGTTTCTGGAGTTCGTTGCCTTTCAGCCATTCCGTCATTAGGCCGACAACCGGTTCGGATGTCTGACCAAATTCGGTCGAATTGGCGTTTTCGATGCCGCACAGATTGCGCGCAGCTTCGATGCACGCCATTTGCATCCCGAAACAAATTCCGAAATACGGCACATGACGTTCGCGCGCGAACTGCGCCGCCTTGATCTTGCCCTCCGCTCCGCGCTGACCGAATCCGCCAGGGACCAGAATCCCGTTGACGTGTTCGAGGAACGGCGTCGGATCCTCGTTTTCGAATACCTCAAACTCGATCCAGTCGAGATTGACCTTCACCTTGTTAGCGATGCCGCCGTGTGACAGCGCCTCGATGAGCGACTTGTAGGCGTCTTTCATGCCGGTGTATTTGCCGACAATCGCAATCGTAACGTCGCCCTCCGGATTCCGAACCCGCTCGTTGATCAGCCGCCAGCGCTCGAGATCCGGACCCTGGCGCGGCTCGATCCCGAACGCAGCAAGCACCTCGGCATCGAGGCCTTCGGAGGAATAGGCTTCCGGTACCGCATAAATGTTATCAACATCGCGCGCTTCGATGACGGCACTTTCACGGACATTGCAGAACAGCGCCAGCTTGCGCCGCTCACCCTCGGGAATTGGCCGATCGGTGCGGCAAAGCAGGATGTCGGGTTGAATGCCGATTGAGCGCAGCTCTTTGACCGAATGCTGCGTCGGCTTGGTTTTAAGTTCACCCGCACTCGGAATAAACGGCATCAGCGTGAGATGAATGTAGATCGCGTGCTGGCGCGGCAAATCGTTGCCCAGCTGGCGGATCGCTTCGAAGAACGGCAACCCCTCGATGTCGCCGACGGTGCCGCCGATTTCGCACAGCACGAAATCAAAGCCGTCATTGCCGTCACGGATGAATTCCTTGATGGCGTTGGTGACGTGCGGGATGACCTGGATCGTGGCGCCGAGGTAATCGCCGCGACGCTCGCGGGCGAGAATGTCCTGGTAGATGCGCCCCGTTGTGATGTTGTCATGTCGGGTCGCGGGCCGTCCGGTGAAACGTTCGTAGTGACCAAGATCGAGATCGGTTTCGGCTCCGTCGTCAGTAACAAAGACCTCACCGTGCTGGTACGGCGACATCGTTCCTGGATCGACGTTGAGGTATGGATCGAGTTTGCGAAGGCGGACCTTGTACCCGCGTGCCTGCAACAGCGCACCGAGAGCCGCAGAAGCAAGACCCTTACCGAGTGAGGAAACCACGCCGCCGGTGATGAAAATATACCGCGCCATGGGGCTCAACCTTTAACCCCCGAAGATTGATTCGACGAGCGCGAAAAGAGCAGACCGGCTCTGCACCTGTGTGTAGCTCTATAAGCTCCCGGTTTTACAACGGTTTGCACCACGATTTTCAGTCCTTCTTCGCGACCGGTTCCGGGTTCACTCTCAACATTGCTCCACAACGGTGAAGGGCCGGATTTCCCGGCCCCTCGCTCGCGATTTCTATTTCGACTGCGGCACCTGCGGCCCCGCCGGGGCGGCTGGAGCCGTCGGCGCAGCCGGCGGTGAGCCACCCTGCAATTGGTTGAGCAAGCCCCCTCCACCGCCACCGCCGAGCGGTGTCGGCGCACCAGGTGTGGTCGGCGCGCTTTGGCCGCCCTGAAGGATCGACGTGGGCTTGCGGTTTATCCCGGCCAAAATCGACAGCAGAAGGCTGGTCACGAAAAACAGCCCTGCCAAGATCGCGGTCGCGCGCGTAAGGACATTGGCCGTGCCACGGCTGGTCATGAAGCCGCCAGACGAACCGATACCTAGTCCGCCGCCCTCCGAGCGCTGCAACAGCACCACCCCGATCAGGGCAAGCACCAGCATAAGGTGGATGACGATGATTACTTGCTGCATCAGGCCAAAATCCGTTCAAACCGAGCCGGTCCGGGCACTCTCCCCCGGCGGCGCCAGCTGCCTATATAGGAATTCGCCGCGGTCTCTACACGATCACCAGTCGATTTTCCACCCTTAGGACGGCTCGCGGTAAACTGCGGCAATACCCAGAAAATCCTCCGCTTTCAGGCTTGCCCCACCCACAAGAGCGCCATTCACGTCGGGGATCATCAAAAGTTCTTTGGCGTTGGCTGGTTTGACGGAGCCGCCATAGAGAATTCGAACGCGTCCGCCTTCAGCGCCAAAGCGTTCAACCAGCCGCTTGCGGATGAAGGCATGGACCTCGGCAACATCGCCGGGTGTCGGTGTAAGTCCGGTGCCAATGGCCCAGACAGGCTCATAGGCAACGACAAGATTGGCGCCCAAATTAACGCCCTTGGCACCCTCGGCCAGGGAGCCATCAAGTTGCCCGCCGACCACGGCCAATGTCTTTCCCGCCTCGCGTTCGGCGCGGTGTTCACCGACACAGACGATTGCGGTCAATCCGGCCCGCCAGGCGGCCTGCGCCTTGGCGCGCACTTGCGCGTCGGTCTCGTGATGGTCGGTGCGCCGTTCAGAGTGGCCAACAATCACAGCACGCGCACCGGCATCGGCGAGCATCTCGGCGGAAATGTCACCCGTATGCGCACCTGATGCATCGGAATGACAATCCTGCCCGCCGACGATGACCAACGAGCCCCGCGCTGCGGTGGCAAACCCGGCAACCAGCGTTGCGGGAGGACAAACCATCAATTCGGTCTTTCCGGCGAGCCCGACAGAGCCGGCAATGAT
Organism: uncultured Alphaproteobacteria bacterium; assembly: GCA_963819915.1. Classification (GTDB taxonomy): domain Bacteria; phylum Pseudomonadota; class Alphaproteobacteria; order Rhizobiales; family Xanthobacteraceae; genus Pseudolabrys. Next base: position 363,668 of record CAWFXX010000001.1, on the reverse strand, counting down.
CTTGACGAGCTCCGCGCGGGACCCGCTAAGCCCGTTCATTTTCCAATTACCCGCCACAAGCGGAATTAAGTGAGCCGACGTCATCGAATATCCCCTCGTGCGTGCCGTTATCAGACCCATTCAAGCAACGCCAGCACAGCCGACCCCGAGGCTGATCCTTCTTCAGTTGCAATGAGTTGGCCCCGTCCCTATGGTGCGCGCGCGCCGCTTGGGCTAGACAGGCGCGGTCATCCAATCAATCCGTCGTCACCAGTTACGAAAACGCACGCATGCTTCGTGGTCTTCATAAGGCTTCCTCAACCTGGCTCGGCAAAGCCCTCATGGCGACCGTCATGGGCTTCCTGGTTATCAGCTTCGCCATCTGGGGCATCGGCGACATGTTTCGCGGTTTCACCCGGAATGAGGTGGCAACGATAGGCGGCACGGAAATTTCGATCGAACAATTCCGTCAGTATTACAGCGAGCGCCTTCAGCAATTGGGCCGGCAGATCGGCCGGCCGATCACGCCGGACGATGCGCGAGCGCGCGGGCTCGATCGGCAGCTCCTCAGCCAGTTGATCGCCGAGACAACCATCGACGAACAGGCCAAGCGACTGCGGCTCGGTGCCTCAGACACCGACATCGCCCAACGTATCGCGAACGATCCATCGTTCCGCGGCCCGACGGGCCAGTTCGACCGGACGCGCTTCGAACAGATCATCCGTCAGGCCGGCTTCACGGAGAGCCGCTTCGTTGAGCAGCAAAGAAATGGGGTCCTGCGCAGACAAATTGCGCTCAGTGTCACCGGCGACATGAAAGTGCCCGCGACCGCGACCGCCGCAATCAATCAGTATCAGAACGAAAAGCGCCGCATTGAATATGTGGCGCTCGGCGCCGCGCAAGCGGGAGATGTTCCGGCCGCGACGCCGGAAGAACTGAGTAAATATTTCGAGGAACGAAAGACGCTGTTCCGCGCGCCGGAATATCGCAAGGTCACCCTCGTCGCGCTTGCCCCGGCGGACCTGGCAAAACCGAATGCGGTTAGCGATGAAGACGCAAAATCCTATTTCGAGCAACGCAAGGACAGCTACGGCAAGCCGGAAAAGCGCGAGCTGCGGCAGATCGTTTTTCCGAATGCTGACGATGCGGCGGCCGCGCGCGAGCGTATTGCCAAAGGCGCAACCTTCGACGAGATCGCAAAGGACCGTGGCGTGAGTGCGCCGGATACCGATCTTGGCACGGTCGCGAAGTCCGAAATTATCGATCCGGCCGTTGCGGACGCTGCCTTCGCGCTCAAGCCTGGCGAAGTGAGCGCCCCGGTCAAAGGGCGATTTGGCACCGTGTTGTTGCAAGTCGGCAAGGTCGAAGCCGGCGAGGAAAAGACCTACGACCAGGTCGCAACGCAAATCAAAAACGAAATTGCTGAAAGTCGCGCGAAGAATGAAATCGGAGGTTTGCGCGACAAGATCGAAGACGAACGCGCTGCCGGCTCAACATTAGCCGAGGCTGCCAAGAAACTTGGTCTCAAGGCGGTTAACATTGAGGCGATCGACCGCTCCGGGCGCGCGCCCGACGGCAAGGCCGTCGCCGGGCTGCCGCAAAATCCGAACGTGATCAACGCCGCCTTTTCCAGCGATGTTGGCGTCGACACTGAGGCGCTGCAGTTGCCGAGTGGCGGCTATCTCTATTTCGACGTCACCGGCATAACCCCGTCGCGTGAACGCACGCTCGATGAAGTGAAAGACCAGGTGACCGCGCGTTGGCGTGACGACGAGATCGGCAAGCGCTTGCAGACAAAATCGGACGAGCTCCTTGGCAAGCTCAAGGCGGGAACTGCTTTCGCGCAGGTCGCGAGCGATGCCGGCCTCAAGGTCGAGACCGCAGCCGATCTTCAGCGCGGAAAACCCGGTGGCTTCGTCCCGGCGAAGGTTGTCGAGGCGGTTTTCCGCACACCGAAGGGCGTCCCTGGCGCGGCGCAAGGCAACAATGAGACCGAGCGCTTCATTTTCCAGGTCACCGATGTGACCGACCCACCATTCGACGCCAATTCGCAACAGGGCAAGGCGATCGCCGACGTATTGCAAAATTCCTACACCGATGACGTGATCGGCGAATATATCGCGCGGCTGGAAAACGAATTTGGTGTCACCGTCAATCAATCGGCGCTGAACCAGGTCGTCGGCGGCGCCACTCAACAATAGTCGGTCCCATGCAGATCGAGCCGTCGGAATCCGCCTTTGCCGAACGCTATAGGCGGGGGGAACCGCAAGTGGTGTGGACCTCGCTCGTCGCCGACCTCGAGACGCCCGTTTCGGCATTCCTCAAGTTGGGCGGCGGCAAGGCGATGAGCTTTTTGCTCGAGTCCGTCGAGGGCGGTGCGGTCCGCGGCCGTTATTCAATCATCGGTCTTGAGCCGGATCTGATCTGGCGAACATCCGGCGGAAAAGTGGAAGTCAATCGCAACGCCAGCAACAAACCGCATGCGTTCGAGTTCGTATCCCGAAAAGCCGCTGCAAGCATTGCGCAGCTTGATCTCGGAAAGCCGCATTGCCCTGCCCGACAGCTTGCCGCCGATGGCAGCTGGCGTGTTCGGCTATCTCGGTTACGACATGGTGCGACTCATGGAAGAATTGGGGCCGCCCAATCCGGATCCGATCGGTATCCCTGACGCAGTCCTGGTCCGACCAACGCTCATTGTCGTGTTTGACGCGGTAAAGGATTCGATCACGATCGTCACACCCGTGCGCTCGGAAAAAAGCGTCGACGCCAAGACGGCACTCACACGTGCCATCGAGCGGCTTGCACGCGTTGTCGAAAGCCTCGATCGGCCATTGGACATGTCCCTGCCCGAACGCGAGGCCGGCCCGATCGATGTCCAGACACGATCGAATACGACGCCCGAAGAATACGCGGCTATGGTCCGCAAGGCGAAAGAGTACATCGTCGCCGGCGATGCTTTCCAAATTGTTTTGGCGCAACGTTTCGAGGCACCGTTTACATTGCCGCCTTTCTCGCTCTATCGCGCGTTGCGGCGGACAAACCCGTCGCCGTATCTTTATTTCCTCGATTTCGGCGAATTCGCTATCGCCGGCTCAAGTCCCGAGATTCTCGTGAAAGTCTCCGGTGATGTCGTCACGATCCGCCCGATCGCGGGCACGCGTCCGCGCGGCGCATCGCCACACGAGGACAAAGCACTCGAAGATGAACTCCTGGCCGATCCAAAAGAACGCGCCGAACACCTCATGCTGCTTGATCTCGGACGCAATGATGTGGGCCGGGTTGCCGCGCTCGGTACTGTGAAAGTCACAGATCAGTTCTTCGTCGAGCGTTACAGCCACGTGATGCACATCGTCTCCAACGTCGAGGGCAAGCTCGCCGCCAATCGCGATGCGCTTGACGCATTGGCGGCCGGATTTCCGGCCGGCACTGTATCTGGCGCACCTAAAGTACGCGCCATGCAGATCATCGACGAGCTGGAGAAAGAAAAGCGCGGTCTCTACGCCGGTTGCGTCGGCTATTTTTCCGCTGCCGGCGAAATGGATACCTGCATCGTATTGCGCACCGCGCTGGTGAAAGACGGCAAGATGTATGTCCAGGCCGGCGCCGGCATCGTGGCCGACAGCACCCCAGAGTTCGAACAGCAGGAATGCATTAACAAGGCGAAAGCCCTGTTTCGCGCCGCCGAAGAGGCCCGCCGTTTCGCCAGCGCGGCCAAACGAGGACAGTAACCACCGCCAGTTCGGGCTGCTTGACCCCCCATGGGACGCCCCTTACACCCTTGGCAAAGCGGTGAAACATGATCGTCCTGATCGACAATTACGACAGCTTCACTTTCAACCTGTTCCACTATCTGGGCGGGTTGGGGGCCGAAGTTGCCGTGCATCGCAACGACAAAATTTCGGTCACCGACGTCCTGGCAATGGCGCCGGATGCGATCGTGCTTTCGCCTGGCCCCTGTACTCCGACCGAAGCCGGCATTTGCCTCGATCTCATCGTCAAGGCCGCACCGAGCATTCCGATCCTGGGCGTCTGCCTCGGTCACCAGGCAATCGGGCAAGCCTTCGGTGGCAAAGTGGTGCGCGCCACCCCGGTGCATGGCAAGGTATCCGAGATCAAGCACACCGGCACCGGCGTCTTTCGTGGCATCAACGGCCCCTTGAAGGCGACGCGCTACCATTCGCTTGTCGTCGAACGTACCAGCATGCCGCGTGAGCTGATCGTCAATGCCGAAACGGATGATCATCTGGTCATGGGACTAATGCACACGAGCCTGCCGGTGCATGGCGTGCAGTTTCACCCTGAAAGCATCGCATCCGAGCACGGCCACCTGATGCTGAAGAATTTTCTGGATCTCGCCGCCGACTGGAATGCAAAACGTGGAAAGCGCGCGACCCCGGCGCGCGCGACCGCCGCGTTGCACGCAGCGACGTGAGCATTGGCCATGGCCGACGATCTTAAAGCGCTCATCGCCAAGGTAGCGACCGGCGCAAGCCTCACGCGCGAGGAAGCGGCGGCGGCTTTTGACCGCATGATGTCGGGCGAAGCCACGCCTTCGCAAATGGGTGGGCTCCTGATGGCGTTGCGCGTCCGCGGTGAAACCGTCGACGAGATCACCGGCGCTGTCACAACCATGCGCGCAAAAATGCTGGGGGTGAAGGCGCCACCCGGCGCGGTCGACGTTGTCGGTACCGGCGGTGACGCCTCTGGCTCATTCAACATTTCGACCTGCGCAGCCTTTATCGTGGCGGGCGCCGGCGTCCCCGTCGCCAAGCACGGCAACCGCGCACTATCTTCGAAGTCGGGCGCCGCGGACGTGTTGCAGGCACTTGGCGTCAAAATCGATATGGATCCAAACCAGGTCGGCGCGTGCATACGCGACGCCGGCATTGGTTTCATGTTTGCGCCAGCACACCACCCCGCCATGAAGAACGTCGGGCCGACGCGCGTCGAGCTCGGCACGCGCACGATTTTCAATCTGCTTGGACCACTGTCGAATCCTGCGAGCGTCAAGCGACAGATGATCGGTACGTTCTCGAAACACTGGGTTGAGCCGATGGCACAGGTTCTGAAGAATCTCGGCTCGGAAAGCATCTGGGTGGTGCACGGCTCGGACGGCCTCGATGAAATCACCACATCCGGCCCCACCAGCGTCGCCGCGCTCGAAAACGGCAAGATTCGGACTTTCGAGGTCACGCCCGAGGACGCCGGATTGTCGCGCGCGAAACCTGAGGCATTGCGCGGTGGCGACGCCGAGTTTAACGCAAAAGCATTGCTCGACGTTCTCAAGGGCAAGTCAGGACCGTTTCGCGATATCGCCATCCTCAACGCTGCTGCTGCGTTCATAGTTGCGGGCAAGGCGAAGGATCTCAAGCAAGGCGCAATATTGGCGGCAAAATCGATAGAGTCCGGCGAGGCCGAAGGCCGTCTCGACCGGTTGATCGCGGTTTCGAACGCCGTAGAGGCGTGACGCATGATCCCGAAAAGGGGAGACCGGTTTTCGGATAAGATCATGCGCAGGAATTATTGAATGTCTGACATCCTCACCAAGATCGAAGCTTATAAACGCGAGGAAATCGCTGCCGCGAAGCGGGCGCGCCCGCTTTCGGAACTCGAAAAACTGACAAAGGCCGCGCCTCCGCCGCGAGGCTTTCTCGCCGCGATCGAACGCCGTATCGCCACGGGCGACTATGCGCTGATCGCCGAGATCAAGAAGGCCAGCCCATCGAAAGGCCTGATCCGCGCCGACTTTGACCCGCCGTCGCTTGCCAGGGCTTACGAGAGCGGCGGCGCCACCTGCCTGTCGGTGCTGACCGACACACCATCATTCCAGGGCAAGCCGGAGTTTCTCGCCGCGGCGCGTAATGCCACGGCCCTGCCCGCGTTGCGCAAGGACTTCATCTACGAGCCATACCAAGTCGTGGAATCACGGGCGCTTGGCGCCGATTGCATTCTCATCATTATGGCCGCGGTTGATAACACCGCCGCACATGCGATCGAAGACGCTGCGACCGCTTATGCGATGGACGTTCTTATTGAAGTTCATGATGAAGTTGAGCTTGGCCGTGCCCTCGAGCTGAAATCACGCCTCATCGGCATCAACAATCGAGATTTGCGCACTTTCAAGACGTCCCTCGCGGTCAGTGAGCGGCTGGTACCGAAGATTCCTCGCGATCGGGTCGTTGTTGCCGAAAGCGGCCTCAACACCCCTGCCGACCTTGCGCAACTCAAGCGTATCGGGATCTCAACGTTCCTGATTGGCGAAAGTCTGATGCGGAAAGACGACGTGGCAGCCGCCACACGGTCCCTGATTGCGCGCGAGCCGCGCCGAGCTGTAGCGGAGTAGAACCATGGCGCGGCGCATGAAAAAATCCACCCGGCGCCCCAAAAAGAAAAGCGCCCCCCGCCGCGCAAAGAAAAAAAATGTGGCTCGCCGAACAAAACCGAAAGCCAAAGCGAGATCGAAATCTCCGGCTTTGCCGCTCCCGGCGAGTCCGTTGACCCATATCGACCAGCGCGGCGAGGCGCGAATGGTGGACGTGTCCGACAAAGGCGCCACCGAACGCATCGCAATCGCGGAAGGCCGCGTGATCATGCGCAAGGAAACGCTCGACCTGGTCGTGGAAGGCAACGCGATGAAGGGCGACGTCTTGGGCGCGGCCCGGCTTGCCGGCATCATGGCTGCCAAGCGGACCCACGGCCTGATTCCGCTTTGTCACCCGCTCCCCCTCACCAAGATCGAGATCGATATCAATCCGGAACATGCGCTGCCTGGATTTCTTGTTCAGGCCACAGTCAAAGTCACGGCCAGGACCGGCGTGGAGATGGAGGCGCTGACGGCGGTCTCGATCGCGTGCCTCACGATCTACGACATGGTCAAGGCGGCAGAGCGCGGAGTACGGATCGAAGGCATTCGCCTGCTGCACAAGAGCGGTGGAAAATCCGGCGAGTGGCGCGCGGAGGCGTCACCTTGAGTTTGATGCCGGTTGCCGAGGCGCTCCAGCGCGTCCTGGCCGACGCAAAGGCTTTGCCTGAGGAAATGGTGCCGCTTGCCGACGCGCTTGGCCGTGTGCTGACCGCAGACGTATCCGCGCTTCGCACCCAGCCTCCCGCCGCAGTTTCGGCTATGGACGGCTATGCCGTTCGGGCGAGCGACGTTGCCCATTCACCGGTTACACTTAAGCTGAAAGGTGAGGTCGCGGCCGGGCACCCGTTTGAAGGCACAGTCGGCGCAGGCGAAGCCGTCAGAATATTCACTGGCGGAGTCATGCCCAAGGGCAGCGATACCGTCGTCATTCAAGAGCTGGCCACGAGTGACGGCAAAACGGTCGCCATCCAGAAGCCTGCCACTAAAGGCCGCAATGTGCGCGCTGAGGGTATCGATTTTGCCAAGGGCCAGTTTCTGCTGCGCAAGGGTACTCGACTTAGTGACCGCGACCTGATGCTGGCGGCTGCCATGAACTACCCACGCCTGAGCGTGCACCGGCAGCCCAAAGTGGCGGTACTGGGAACCGGTGATGAACTCGTGCCGCCTGGAAGCGAACTAGTTCCAGGCCAAATCGTCTACTCGAACGGATTTGCGCTCACAGCACTGACGCAAAACGAAGGTGCCGCCGTTTTCAACCTTGGCATTGCCCGCGATCGCATCGATGATATTACTGCTGGTGTACGCCAGGCACGCGAACTGGGCGCTGACGTCCTTGTCACCACCGGCGGCGCCTCGGTTGGTGATCATGATTTGGTGCAGCGCGCGCTGGCGTCTGAAGGGCTCGATTTGTCGTTCTGGCGCGTGGCCCTTCGGCCCGGCCGACCGATGATGCATGGCCGGCTGGGCGGGATGCAGGTGCTGGGACTTCCGGGAAATCCGGTGTCCTCTTACGTCTGTGCATACCTGTTTCTGGTGCCCCTGATCCGGCGGCTGGCAGGCCGGCACTCCGAACACATCCCGGTACGTGCGCGGCTGGGGCGGGATTTGCCTGCCAATGACGAGCGCGCCGACTACCTGCGAGCGACGCTAGAGCACGGACCTGAAGGGCCGGTGGCCACGCCGCTTCCCGACCAGGACAGTTCCCTGATGGCGCCATTGGCCGCGGCGGGCTGTCTGGTGATTTGGGAACCGCACGCACCAGCGGCCCGGGCCGGTTCAGACTGTGTCATCCTTAAGCTAGGCCTTTAGGCGTCTTTCGACTTTTTCACCCCAAATTAAATAGTTGCGGAACACATATCGAACAGATAGTGTCCGTTCATGATTTGTTTCTGGCCTGTCCCTCCCGGGGGCGGCCTGACGGGGAGAAACCGATGCTGACCCGCAAGCAGTTCGAGCTTCTGCGTTTCATCCACGAACGCCTTACTGAGGCTGGGGTGCCGCCCTCTTTCGACGAGATGAAGGACGCCCTCGACCTGCGTTCAAAGTCGGGCATCCACCGGCTTATTACGGCCCTGGAGGAGCGCGGCTTCATCCGACGTCTCCCCAACCGCGCCCGCGCCATTGAGGTGATCAAATTACCGGATTCGGTCGGTCATGGGCTCGGTTCCTCCCGGTCGCGTGGCTTTACGCCGAGTGTGATCGAGGGCGATCTTGGGCGCGTCCGCACCAATTCCGAGGACGACGGTGGCCGCCCGGTTGCCGTGCCGGTTATGGGCCGCATCGCCGCCGGTACGCCAATTGAGGCAATCCAGACCCGCAGCCATGTCATCAACATGCCCCCTGATCTGCTTTCCGCGGGCGATCATTTCGCCCTGGAAGTCCGCGGCGACAGCATGATCGAGGCCGGCATCCTCGATGGCGACATTGCGCTGATCAGAAAGTCGGAAACTGCGGAGACCGGCGATATTGTTGTTGCTCTGATCGATGATGAGGAAGCAACCCTCAAACGCTTCCGCCGCCGTGGTGCTTCGATCGCACTTGAACCTGCCAACACCGCTTACGAGGTGCGGATCCTCCCGCCGAACCGGGTGCGTATCCAGGGCAAGCTCGCCGGGCTTTTCCGCAGGTACTAGTCGTCCGCGGAAAGATCATCCTCGCGCGGCATTGCATCATTTTTGCCTCGCGCCGTTGCCGGCAGCGGGCTCTCTGATGAGCGTACGTGATTGCTCGTCCACGGCCGCTCCGAACCGGGCGGCTGCGCGAACACAAGTTCGAAGTGATCGCCGGCTTTGTGCAGAGCCACGGCACCGCGTTCGCGTAAAATTTGACGGTCAACAACAATAGCGGCACAGCCCGACGCCGGCACCTCGCGCGCGCTCACGACGACCGCAGCCCGTGCGCAATCCTCGGCGACCGCTTCAACTCCAAGCACCGCTGAAACCAGACGCCCGTCATTAAGCGTGCCAATACAGCCAATCTCGTCACACCTGACGCCATTTGCCAAACTTGAGTCCTTCGGAAGACGCGCGTCGGCATCAGCGGCGAGCCACTCTTTGACGGCGAAGGTATCGCGACCGTTGTGCAGAATTGCGAGGCGGCCATCGCTCCCGCGAAATGCGGTCGATTGGCCGTCACTGGCGATCATGACGTCCGGCTGCGGTGATGCAACGGCCCAAAGGCTTCCGCCAACCGCCAAGACGGCCCCGCCCCACCGCAATGGTGTGCGCAGCAAGCAGATCAGCAAAATACCCGCTGTCCCTACCAGCAGTGGGCCGGTCCCAAAGGCGTGTAATCGTCCTACGGCGCCGGGCAGGCTGGTGACCCAAAGCGCGACACCGTTCATCCAATCAATCCCGCCGCTCATCAGCCGCCAGAACGGGGCATCGAACCCGAAAGGCATCGCGATCAGCCCAAGAAGGCCCATCGGCATGACCAGCGCGGATACGACGGGCATTGCAAGGAGATTGGCCAAGGCTCCGTATGGTGCGAGCCGATGGAAGTGGTAGGCCGCATACGGCGTCGTTGCCAAGCCTGCAACCAGTGAGGCAAGAAGCAATCCAAAAACCTCTCGCGCGCCCCAGAGTGCCACGCGCATCCCGAACGAACTGTCTTTGCTGGCGCGCCACGGCATCCCGTATTGATACGCGGCGACAAGTGCCAGCGTTGCCGCAAATGACATCTGGAAACTCGGGTGGATGACCGCCTGCGGCGCAAATATCAGCACTCCGATCGCTGCAACGGCGAGCGTACGAAAAGTAAGCGTCGGGCGGTCCATCATCACGCCAATGAGAACGATTGCGATCATGATGAAGGAACGTTGAGTGGCGACCTCAGCGCCTGAAAGCAGGAGATAGAGCCCTGCCGCGACCAGCGCGCCAAATGCTGCCCATTTCTTGATTGGATGACGGCTCGCCAAAGAAGGAAACAACGCGAGCCCGGCGCGTACAAAAAAGAACACGATCCCTGCCACCACCGCCATGTGATAGCCCGAAATGGACAGGACATGCGCGAGACTCGACACATACATCGCGTCATTGACCGGTGTCGAAATTGCATCACGTTTTCCCGTGATCAGGGCCGACGCGATGGAACCGTTGTCGCCCGGCATCACCGCGCGAATGCGCTTGTCGATGGCCTCCCGCACATCATCGATGATCGTCGCGTACTGCAACCAAAATCCGCGCGCGATCGGCGGGGCCTTGGCCTTGATTGCGCCAAGCGCATATCCGGACGCCCCGATGCGTTGAAAGTACATATCGCGAGCAAAATCGTAACCACCGGGCCGCAAAGGCTGCATTGGCGGCGAGAGGCGCGCCTTGAATTCGACAAAGCTTCCAACAGCAGGAGCGCTCCCTTTGCGTACCGCTACCCGAACGCGCTCGGGAGCGGGTTTTGCGAGCAAGCCTTCAATGGATTGAACGCGCACGACGATACGATCGCTGCGTTCGCGCTCCTCGCGCACCTCAACAAAACCGGAGACCGGCATACTCGCCGCGGCTGACTGCAAGATCGGGTGCGCGATGCGCACAGTTTGCAGCGTCGCCGTGGCAAAGCCTGCCGCGATCGCTGCTGTACCAAGTGCGAGCGGGAATCCGATTGGGCGATGGCGAGCTAGAACTGTCGCGACGAAGCCCGCAATTGCCATTGCGATTGTGGCCCACCAGGCCGGCTCGCGATCCGCGCTGAAGTACGCGACGATTCCGAGGCCGAACGCCACCGGCAGCCATGGCATCAGCCGCCCGGGCGCAACCTCAGCAATGATCCATTCAGATACCAGCCCGCGCAGCGAACCGGCTGCATCGGCAATTCCATCCGGCAGCAATAAACCGGCCGGCCGGCGTGCGGCGTCGGATGCGGGCGCCCAGGCCTTGGCGCGCGCGCGTGGTCGCTCGTGATGGGTACTTTGCCGAACCAAGGCGCGGGGCGCCTCCCCGACGCCGGATCGCTACAACCGCGCCTATCTTAACTCCCCTATAGGTTGTGGCCAGTACCCTGAGGCTCAACCTGTGGCTTTTTCCTTGGCCCATGTGTCGCGTAGTCCGATCGTCCGACTAAACACCGGTTTCGCGGTTTTTGAGTTCTCGATCGAGACAGAAATAACCCTGCCGTTCGAACTGGACCGGTTGCTCAAGCCTGGCTTCGGCAAGCGCCGGCTCCAGACGAGCTCCATTCAGCAATTCCAGCGAATTGGGGTTGAGATCTGCGGCAAAGCCCTCGCCGCCGGTGGGATCAGGTTTTGTAAACAGTGGATTATAAAGCCGCACCTCCGCCGGGATGGAATGCGTCGCCGAAACCCAATGTATCGTCGCCTTCACCTTGCGTCCGTCCGGAGCATTGCCGCCGCGGGTTGCCGGGTCGTAGGTGCAGCGCAACTCGATCACTTCGCCTTTCGCGTTCTTGATCGCGTCGCGGCAAGTTATGAAATAGGCATATCGCAGACGCACTTCAGTTCCAGGCGACAGCCTGAAGAATTTCTTTGGCGGGTTCTCCATGAAATCTTCTTGCTCGATGTAGAGCTCCCGGCCAAAATTTATCTTGCGTGCGCCTGCCGCGGGATTGTCGGGGTGATTGACCGCCTCCAATTCCTCCACCTGCCCGTCCGGATAATTCTCGATCACGACTTTGAGGGGGCGAAGCACGGCCATCCGGCGCAATGCGGTCTTGTTAAGGACTTCGCGGACTGCAAAATCAAACATGCCCACGTCAACAATGCTGTTGGCCTTGGCAACCCCGATACGTTTTACGAAGTCTCGAATAGCCTCCGGCGGCACACCCCGACGGCGCAAACCTGCCATCGTCGGCATGCGAGGATCGTCCCATCCGCCGACGTGTCCACCGCGCACCAGTTCTGTCAGAACGCGCTTGGACAGCACCGTGTAGGTCAGATTGAGACGCGCGAACTCGTACTGGTGAGGCTTGGACGGCACATCCAAATTCGCGATGAACCAGTCGTATAGCGGGCGATGATCTTCGAATTCCAGCGTACAGATCGAATGCGTGACCTGCTCGATCGCGTCCGACTGCCCATGGGCGTAGTCATAGCTGGGATAAATCTTCCATTCTGTGCCGGTCCGCGGGTGATTGGCGTGAAGGATACGATACATCACCGGGTCGCGCAGGTTGATGTTACCTGAGGCCATGTCGATTTTGGCCCGCAGCACACGCGCCCCATTCGGGAATTCACCGGCGCGCATGCGCCGGAATAGGTCGAGATTTTCTTCGGCACTTCGATCGCGAAACGGACTGTTTTTTCCGGGTTCGGTCAGTGTGCCGCGATTGGTTCGCATGTCGTGCGGATTCTGATCGTCTACATACGCTTTGCCGGCACGAATCAGATCTTCCGCCCAAGCATAGAGCCGCTCGAAATAGTCCGAGGCGTGGTAAAGGTGCTTGCCCCAATCAAATCCAAGCCAGCGGACGTCGCGCTCTATGGCATCGATATATTCCTGCTCTTCCTTAGTTGGGTTGGTGTCGTCAAAACGAAGATGGCAGCGCCCACCGAATTCTTGCGCAATCCCGAAATTCAGGCAGATCGATTTGGCGTGCCCAATATGAAGGTACCCGTTCGGTTCGGGCGGAAAGCGCGTGACCACGCCTTTGGTGCGGTTCGCGTCCAGATCGGCTTTAACGATGTCGCGGATGAAATCGCGGCCGGGCTCTCCCGTAGCCGCATCGCCTCTTGCATTATCGTTCGTCACCATGCTTCCTCAAATTCCGCAATATTCCATCAGGCGCCACGAGAGGCGGCCTATGCCATGACGGGACGTTCGACTCAATGTCAATCGCGCTGACACCTATTCCGGCAAGTGTGGTAGATCGCCGCCGATGAGTGAGCCCGTCGTCACCCGTTTTGCGCCCTCACCGACCGGCTTCCTCCATATCGGAGGAGGCCGCACCGCCCTATTTAACTGGCTGTTCGCACGCCGGCATGGCGGAAAAATGCTACTGCGGATCGAAGACACCGACCGCGAGCGTTCGACCGCCGCGGCCATCAACGCCATTATCGACGGGCTGACCTGGCTCGGTATTACCTGGGACGGCGAGATAGTCTTTCAGTTCTCTCGCGCGGCCCGCCATCGCCAGATCGCCGAGCAGCTTCTGGCATCGGGGCACGCCTATCGCTGCTACTGCAGCCCTGACGAATTGACCGCAATGCGGGAGAAGGCTCGTGCGGAAGGCCGCACGCGCCTCTACGACGGCCGATGCCGGGACATCAACCCGAAGGATGTCCCGCCCGGTATCAATCCGGTCATCCGCCTCAAGGCTCCGTTGACCGGTGAAACAGTCGTTGAGGACCAAGTCCAGGGGCGCGTGGTTTGGCAGAATGAAAACCTCGACGACTTCGTGCTGCTGCGTTCGGATGGCACACCAACTTACATGTTGGCCGTTGTGGTCGACGACCACGACATGGGCGTGACCCATATCATCCGAGGCGATGACCATCTCAACAACGGCGCCCGCCAGACTCAAATCTATCAAGCGCTCGGCTGGAAGGTGCCGATCATGGCGCATATCCCACTTATCCATGGCCCGGATGGCTCCAAGCTCTCAAAGCGCCATGGGGCGCTCGGCGTCGACGCCTACCGGGCGATGGGATACCTGCCAGCCGCGATGCGGAATTACCTGGTGAGGCTCGGCTGGGCCCACGGCGATCAGGAGATATTCACCACCGAGGAAATGATTGCGGCCTTCGACCTGCCGCAGATCGGGCGCTCGCCGGCGCGCTTCGATTTTACGAAGCTCGAGAGCCTCAACGGCCACTATATCCGTTCGACCGACGACGCCGACCTGATCACCGTTCTCGAACAACTCTTGCCCCACATCGCGGGTGGTCAGGAACTTGCCAGCAAAATGACCCCGGCGTTACGCGCCAAGCTTCTGGTTGCCATGCCGGGACTGAAGGAACGCGCCAAGACTTTGGTCGAACTGTTCGACGCGTCCCGGTTCCTGTGGACAAGCCGGCCGCTCGAAATCAACGATCAGGCCAAAACCTTGCTGACACCCGAAGCCAAAACCCTCATTGCCACTCTGCTTCCGGAACTGGAGGCCGTCACGGACTGGAATGCGGCGACGGCTGAGGCGGTTGTACGGCCCTATGCGGAACGGGCTGGCCTGAAACTGGGCGCTGTGGCGCAACCGCTTCGGGCTGCGCTGACTGGCCGAACCACATCTCCGCCAATTTTTGACGTGCTCGCCGTGCTTGGCCGGGACGAGAGCCTCGCACGCCTGCGGGACCAAACCGCACCGTAATTTTTCATACCGGGCAAACGCACGGCGCAGTGTCTATTTATGGCGCCCTGGCGCTATCTTGCAGTGCACACATGAATGGGATACGCACAAAGTGGCCGGAATCCCTGACGCCGCACGCGGCGGCACCTGCCCGGCCAAAACGTTTTCACGCGCATCGCTCGCGGCCAATTCGAGGGCTCGACCATGGACGCCAAGACCAGCGCCAAGAACAAGACCGGCACCCTAACGGTCGGTAACAACAACTGGGACATGCCGATCTATCCCGGCACGATCGGCCCCGACGTCGTCGACATTTCGAAGCTTTACGGCCAAAGCGGGATGTTCACCTACGATCCCGGCTTCACGTCGACCGCAAGCTGCGAGTCCAAGATCACTTATATCGATGGCGACGAGGGCATTCTGCTCTATCGCGGCTATCCGATCGAACAACTCGCCGAACACGGCGACTTCCTGGAAACTTGCTACCTGCTGCTCTACGGCGAATTACCGACCACATCGCAGAAGGCCGACTTCGACTACCGCGTCAACCGGCATACGATGGTGCACGAGCAGATGATGCGGTTCTTTCAGGGCTTCAGGCGCGATGCGCACCCGATGGCCGTCATGACAGGCTGCGTCGGCGCGCTGTCGGCGTTTTATCATGACTCCACCGACATTTCCGATCCGCATCAGCGCATGATCGCGTCGATCCGCATGATCGCGAAAGTGCCGACGCTTGCGGCTATGGCCTACAAATATTCAATCGGTCAGCCGTTCGTGTATCCCAAGAACGAGCTCGATTACGCCTCGAATTTCCTGCGCATGTGCTTTGCAGTGCCGACCGAGGAATACAAGGCCAATCCGGTGCTCGCGCGCGCAATGGATCGTATTTTCATCCTGCACGCAGACCATGAGCAGAACGCATCGACATCAACGGTCCGGCTTGCGGGTTCGTCCGGCGCCAATCCATTCGCATGCATCGCGGCTGGTTGCGCCTGCTTGTGGGGCCCGGCGCATGGCGGCGCCAACGAAGCCGCGCTCAACATGCTGCGTGAGATCGGCTCGGTCGACCGTATTCCGGAATTTATCAAACGCGCCAAAGACAAAAATGACTCCTACCGGCTGATGGGCTTCGGTCATCGCGTCTACAAAAACTACGACCCGCGCGCCAAAATCATGCAGAAGACCTGTCATGAGGTCTTGACTGAACTCGGCATCAAGGACGATCCGCTACTCGACGTCGCCATGGAGCTCGAAAAAATCGCCCTTCACGACGACTATTTCATCGAGAAAAAGCTTTACCCGAATATCGATTTCTATTCGGGCATTACGCTGAAGGCGATGGGATTCCCGACGACGATGTTCACCGTCCTGTTTGCGGTTGCCCGCACTGTCGGATGGATCGCCCAGTGGAAGGAAATGATCGAGGATCCGCACCAGAAAATCGGCAGGCCCCGCCAACTCTATACGGGCGCAACGCGCAGGGACTACGCGCCGATTTCACGGCGGAAATAGCCTCGCTAGCGGCTCTTGCCGTTGGATTTACCGTTGAGCTTCGGCGCGGTTGCGCCGTCATAAGCCCATTGCACGTAAATTCCGGCCCAGGTGAACCCGCCGCCGAAAGCGGCGAGCACCATCCGATCGCCTCGCTTTAATTTTGGCTCATAGTCCCACAGGCAGAGCGGAATAGTCGCGTTTGTGGTGTTTCCATATTTGTGGATGGTCACCATCACCTTATCCATCGGCATGCCCATGCGCTCGGCAGTCGACTCGATGATGCGTTTGTTGGCCTGATGCGGAACCAGCCAATCGATCATTTCGGCGCGCAAATTGTTTCGCGACATGATCTGGCCGGCCACCTCCGCCATTTTAGCGATGGCGAACTTGTAGACCGCAGCACCTTCCTGATGGACGTAGTGCAATCGCTTTGCCACGGTTTCGGCCGTCGCCGGCATGCGGCTGCCGCCGGCCTTCTGATGAAGGTGGATCATGCCTGATCCGTCGGAATGAATCAGTGCATCCATGATGCCATAGCCGCTATCGTTCGGCTCGAGCAGCACTGCCCCGGCGCCATCTCCGAATAAAACGCAGGTCGCGCGGTCGGTATAGTCGATGATCGACGACATCTTGTCGGCGCCGACAACAACGACTTTTCGTGCGGTCCCGTTGGCGATGAATTGCGCGGCGATCGTGAGCGAATAAAGGAAGCCCGAGCAGGCTGCCTGCACATCGAAGCTGCCAACATTGCGCACACCGACCATGTCGCAGATCAGATTGGCGGTGGATGGAAACTGGAGATCAGGTGTTGTGGTTGCGCAGATGAGCAGGTCCACCTCTTCAGGCTTGGTGCCGGTTTTCTCCAGCAACCCGCGCACCGCTTCGGCAGCCATGTGCGAGGTGCCGAGACCGTCGCCTTTCAGAATATGACGCTCCTTGATGCCCGTGCGCTCGGTGATCCAGGCATCGCTGGTGTCAACCAGGCGCGCCAGCTCCGCATTGGTGAGCAGATCAGGCGGCACGTAGCCATGGACGGCCGTAATCGATGCGCGTGGGGACAAAGTCAAAGGCTGGAATCCGGTTTCCTACAAGGACATACGCCACTCCGGGACGACCCAGCAAGCTAGGATTGTGACAGGGCTGATATTCCAGTTTCACGCAATAATTTGCCTCTTTTCACAGCACAATCGAGCACCAACGAGGCGGCCCGGTCGCTTGGCTGCGCGGTCCCGACTTCCATAATTGCATCAAGGGTGGCAAAGGCCTCGATTTGCCGTCGTCGCTCTGGCGTGTCGGCCAACAGCGGCAACACGGCCGCCGCAAGCCGTTCGGCTGTGCAATCCCGCTGAAGGAACTCCGGCACAATATTTTCTCCTAGGGTCAGATTGGCGAGAATGACCGACGGGACGTTGATGAGCAGACGTGCCGCAGGTTCTTCGATCAAACTCACCTTGTACGCTGCTATCATCGGTACGCCGGCAAGCGCGAGTTCAAGCGTCGAGGTACCCGATTTGGTCAACGCCGCCCGCGCCGTACGAAAGGCCTCATTCTTTTCACTGGCGTCAATCACCACGCGTGTAGGAACGCGCCACGAGGCAACGGCGGCTCGCACCGTGTCGGCAAGCCTCGGCACCGCAGGCACCACTGCTTCAACGTCCCCGAATTGCTCGGCCACACGCGCGACCGCCGCACCAAAAACCGGCGCCATGCGCTTTAATTCGCCTGACCGGCTGCCCGGCATCACCAGCAGCAACGGAGGACCAGCCATCCGCAAACGCTTTTCTAGCTCGTTTGGCCGCAAATCGCCGAGCCGCTCTATCAACGGATGACCAACATAAGTGCACGGCGGCCCACCGAGTTCGCGCACGACTTTTGGTTCGAACGGCAGCAGAGCAAGTACATGGTCAATATAAGCGCGCATGGCGCGCGCGCGACCGGGACGCCATGCCCATATGGACGGGCAAACATAGTCGATGATCGGAATGTCGGGAGCGCGAGCGCGTACCGCGCGCGCGACGCGATGGGTAAATTCGGGACTGTCAATGATGACCATCGCGTCCGGCTTTGCCGATACGACAGCATCTGCCGTCTCACGAATGCGCCGCATGATTTTCGGCAAGCGCGTCAGAATTCCGCCAAATCCGATGACCGCAAGATCGCCGAGAGGAAAAAGACTCGGCACACCCGCTGACGCCATATGAGCACCGCCGACGCAGGAAAACTGTGCACGCCCTTGCGTGCGCTGCCTGATCGCTGCGATCAGCGCACCGCCCAGCCGGTCGCCCGACTCCTCGCCAGCGACAAGAAAAATATGCGGGCTCATCGCTCAGTTCCGCCCGGAACACCGACGACAAAGACTCCGGCGCGGTCGGCTTCGACGACGACTTGCTCCGGCTCCGCAACTACGGTCGCACCGCCCACAACGGCGATACCAGCAAGCTTCGCATGCGCGACCCCGGCCACCGTATTTGGGCCAATCGACGGCAAATCGAAACGGCGATCCTGTTCGGGTTTTGGCGCCTTCACCAGCACCCCAATCCCCGGCGGACCACCAATGCGTCCTGCGGTACGCAACTCGGCAACGCGCGCCAGCATCTGGTCGGTCCCTTCGGCGGCCTCGACTGCCAGCACACGCTTGCCTGCCACCACCACAGCTTGTCCGATATCGAACGCGCCGCTGGCGTGTAAATAATCAAAGCCGAAAGCAATATCCTGCCGATCCTGCTCTGCGGTAAGGACACGCCCTAGAGTGCCGACCGGCACCAATATTTCCGGAGCAACCTCGTGCGCACCGAGGAGGTGAAAGCCCTGATCCTCCACAATCCGGCTCACGCCCGACAGGAGATGATTATCGCCTCCACGGTACGCAGCCATAATGCGCGGCAATAACATCAGCGCTTTCATATCAGGGCGAAGAGCCCACAGCGTCGGCCGCACCAGCGAGCCAATAAACACAATGTCTCGGCAGCCGGCGGCGCGAGCAAGTCGCGTAAAAGCGCCCAGTTGGCCCACACGAATCCAGTGATGCGGATAGCGCGCCACCATGGCCGGGTCGGCGTGGCCGCGAAGCGCGAAAAGAACGACCGCCTGTCCACGCTTTAAAACGGAATCAGCTACCGCCAGCGGAAGCGTGCCGCCCCCGCATATAAGCGCAAGCGGGCCATCCTGCCCCCGAGCTGCCGGCGCGCTCATGCGTCCTCGTCTGCCTCGCCGCGCTTGATAGCCATGGTGAACGGACGTTTTCCGGCGCGGATGAATGTCATGATCCTGCCGACCAATGGCTCGTCCCCGAAATCGGCTGCAACCTTGTCGATGCGCGCCCTGAACTCGCCCTCACCGAAAAACAACGCCTCGTAAGCCGCACGGACCCGCTGAATTTCCGTTTTAGAATGCCCGCGTCGCCGCATGCCGACGACATTGAGGCCAACCAGATTGGCCAGCGGACCTTGTGCCATTGCAAACGGGATTACATCGGCCCGGACACCGCTCAGGCCGACGATCATCGCCCCCTCGCCGATCCGCACGAACTGTCGTACCGCGACGCCACCACCGAAGACCACGTTGTCACCAATAGTGACATGCCCGCCAAGCACCGTGTTGTTCGCAAACACCACCTTGCTGCCGACGTGACAATCATGGCCAACATGGCTCCCGACCATGAAAAAACAGCCGTCGCCAACCTGGGTCTTTCCGCCACCGTCTTCCGTGCCGGTACTCATGGTGACGTTTTCGCGAATATCGCAATCGGTGCCCACCTCAAGCGTGGTAGGCCCGCCCCGATAGCCGAACGATTGCGGCGGCGAGCCGAGCGACGCGAACGGATGGATGACGGTGCGCGGACCAACCGTGGTGTGGCCGGTAAGATTGACGTGTCCAATCAAACGGCAGCCGTCGCCAATACGAACATTCGCGCCAATCGTGCAATAGGGGCCGATCGTTACGTTGCTTCCGATTGCGGCCCCGGCCTCGATCACAGCCGAAGGATCGATCATGCGCGCGCTCATGCGTCTGAAAGCATAGCGCCGACTTCGGCTTCCGCGACGATCTGGCCGGCCACCTTTGCCTCGCCGCGGTACCACCACATGGATTTGCGCCGTGCGATCCGTTTCATATGGTATTCGATGGTGTCGCCAGGCCGCACAGGCTTGCGGAATTTTGCCTTGTCGATGGTAAGAAAGAAGACTGATTTCGGCTGCGCCCCGGTTGCAGCGATGCACAGCACGCCTGCGGTCTGCGCCATTCCTTCAATCATGAGTACGCCTGGAAAAACCGGATTGCCGGGAAAATGGCCCTGGAATTGCGGCTCATTGATCGTCACGTTCTTTATGCCGATGCCACTCTCATCGCCTTGAATGTTGATGACGCGGTCCACCATCAGGAATGGATAACGGTGCGGCAACATTTTCAACACCATCTCGATGTCGGCCGCCTCAAGCTTCGTTACGGCTTTATCCATGACACGGTCTCATTCGTCCGAAGCCGTCTCACTGTCGCTTTCCCTGCGCGCAAGCCTCGCGAGCATTTTCATTTCACGGAACCAGAGTTTAATCGGTTTGGCCGGTGTGCCGCCCCAGCGCGCTCCGGCCGGCACGTCACCATGGACATTGCTGGTTGCCGCAACCTGTGCACCTTCGCCGATTGTTACGTCGTTGCCCAGACCAGCACGGGCACCCAGGATAACGAAATCCTCCACCGTCGCACTGCCTGAAATGCCTACTTGCGCCACTAAAATGCAGTGTCGGCCAATGCAGACATTGTGACCCACCTGAACCAGATTGTCGATCTTGGTGCCCTCACCGATGACCGTATCGCGAATGGCGCCGCGGTCGATGGTTGTGCCGGCACCGATCTCCACATCGTCCTGAATGATAACGCGTCCGACCTGCGCGACCTTAAGATGGCCTTTGGCACCCATCACAAAGCCGAAGCCATCCTGACCGATCTTGCATCCAGGATGAATGATGACGCGATCCCCTATCAACGCTTCGCTGATTGTTGAGTTTGCAGCGATCGAACAGTCGCGTCCGATCCTCACTCCGGCGCCGATTACCGCGTTCGCACCGATCACACTGCCGCTGCCGATCTCGACGTGCGGACCTATAACCGCGCCCGGATTGATTGACACATCATCTTCCATGCGCGCGCTTGGATCGATATGCGCGCCGGCAAATTCGCCCGGTTCGGAAAGAGACGACGGGCGCAGCGCTTGCGGAAACAATGCGCGCGCCGCCACCACAAACGCGCGATAAGGGTCCCGCACAGTGAGAACTGCCACCCTCGGCGGTAAATCAGCGGCAAGCGCCGCCGTGGTGAGGCAGATGCCGGCATGAGTGTCGGCCGCGGCCGCGCCGAACTTCCTGTTGTCAAAAAAAGCAAGATCGCGAGGCGACGCGCGGTCGAGCGGAGCAACATTAACAACGCGTCGCGACATGCGGCGCCGGCGACGCGAGTATGGCGCCGGTCAGGGCGACGATCTCGTCAAGCGTGAGACCGCGCGAGTGTCGTAAAAAGACCGGCCCGTTCATCCCAGCAGGAGTCCGATCCGGTATAGCGCCGGATACATTCAAAATCAGAACTTGGTTCCGCCGCTGAAGCGGAAGATCTGCGTGCGGTCGCAAATTTGCGTGACATTGTCCGACGCAGTCGCGCAATATTTTGTAATCGGGTAGGCAAGATCGAAACGCAGCGGCCCCAACGGAGAATCCCAGAGCAAACCGAGACCCACTGATGAACGAATCTTTGTAAAGCCATCGAGTCCGACCTGCAACGTTTCACCCGTCACGCTCCAGCTTGTCGGACCTTGATAATCCCACAAATTGCCAGCATCAGCGAAGGCTGCAAGCTTGATGCCGATATCTTTCGGCAGGAAATACAACGGCGTTTGCGCCTCGAAGCTCGCGCCCCAGAACATGCTGCCGCCAAGCGCGTCGTTTGTCGTTCCGATCGTCAGGTCGCGCGGCCCGATTCCGGCCGGCGCAAAGCCGCGCACGAGATTCGGCCCCATCTGGAATTGGTCAAGCATGCGCAAGTTCTGGCCACCCCAGGCTGTAATATTGCCCGCCTGGAACTTTAAGACGCTAACGACATCAGAGATCACTTCGTAGTAATTGCGCACTTCACCCGACGTGCGGATGAATTGCACATCGCCGCCGACGCCGGCGAAATCCTGCTTGAGTTCGGCGTACAGCCCGCTGGTCGGAAGCCTGTTGTTGTCGAGCGTGTTGTAGGAAACCGTGTAGCCAACCAGTGACGTGTTGACCGGGCCAGCGGCCAGTTCCTTACGCACCGCCAGCGAGGCTTCGCCGTCGGCGTAACAGCCGTATGGCGGGTTGACGAATAAATCGCCCGGCGTAAACGCGTTGGCGGATCGGCTCGTTCTGCGGGTTACACCCGGCCCGCCGTTGCCCGGGCGTATTGCTCGAAAACTGACAGTTATTGTACTGGTAGGGCAGCGTAATTTTCTGCTGATAGAACGAATAACGCGGCTGGAACGCGATTTCCTCGGTGACCGCGAAACCGAGACGCAGGTTGGTGCCAACCGTCTGGGAATCGTACGAGACGTAATTGGCTGGCCAGATTTTGCCGCGCAAACAGGTCGATACCGCCAGCCATCCGGTAGCCGAACAGGTAAGGCTCGACAAACGACAAGTCGAAGCCCTTTACATATTGCCCGTAGGTGAGCGACGCCTTGGCATAATTGCCGCGGCCCATGAGGTTGCGGTCGGCGACGCTGACCTCGCCAATGAAACCATCCGCGGTGGAATAGCCGGCCGACACCGAAAACTCACCGGTTGGCTGTTCTTCAACGTCGACGTTAACGACGACGCGATCAGGCGCTGAGCCCGGCTCGTTGGTAATCTTCACCGTCTTGAAGTAGTTGAGGTTCTTCAGGCGGCGCTCGGCGCGATCGACAAGTGCGCGATTATACGCATCACCTTCACTCAGATCGAATTCCCGACGGATCACGTAGTCACGCGTACGGGTATTGCCGCGGATATTGATGCGCTCAATGTAGGCGCGGGCTCCCTCCTCGACGACGAAGACGAGATTAATGGTCTTTGCCTCGAAGTTGCGGTCACCGCGCGGGCGAACGCTGGCGAAGGCGTAGCCGTTTTTGGCGGCCGCGATCGTCATCGACTCGACGCTTTTTTCCACAAGATCTGCATTGTAAACGCTGCCCGATCCGAGCTTGACCTGGCTCCGCAACGATGCCGGATCGATTGCGTGCACGTTCGACACGACATCTACCGTGCCAACGTGATATTGAGCGCCTTCATCAATCGTGAACGTAACGACAAAACCTTTTTTGGCCGGATCGTATTCGCCGACAGCGGAAACGATGCGCACATCGGCATAACCGTGTTTCAGGTAGAACCGACGCAACAGATCACGATCAGCTTCGACGCGATCAGGGTCGTAGATGTCGGTGGTCTGCAGGAAGCTGAGAAAGTTGCTTTCCGAGGTCTTGATGAGGTCCTTCAGACGACCGGACGAATATGCATGCGCACCGACAAACCGGATGTCCTTGACGCCGGTCTTGTCGCCTTCCTTGATCTCGAAAACCAGATCGACGCGGTTGTTGGGCAACTCGATGATCTTCGGATCGACGCTGACGTCGAAACGGCCACTGCGGTGATAGATCTCGATGATGCGCTGGACGTCGGCCTGAACGGTCGGCCGCGACAAGGTCCCGCGCGGCTTTGACTGCACTTCCGCAGTGAGCTGCTCGTCCTTGGCCTTCTTGTTGCCCTCGAAGGCCACCCGGTTGATCACCGGGTTCTCGACCACGGTCACTACAATGCGGCCGCCGGTATGGCTGATGCGCACGTCGGCGAAGAGACCGGTGGTCAGAAGTGCCTTGAGGGCCTCGTCTTCCTGCTCGGGGCCCAGCCGGCCGCCCGGGCCGGGTTTGAAATAGGAACGGATGGTGTCCGCCTCGACCCTGCGGCTGCCCTCGACAACGATCGAGCTGGCCGTCTGCGCAACTGCGACTCCAGAGGAGGCCACCGTCACACAGCTAGCACCGACAAGGATCCCGGCGAGGATCAGGCAATTAAACGCCAATCCCCGAACCACCCGCACACAAATTCCCATGCGCTACGCGCCCTTTTGATCCATGCGGCCGCCCCCACTGCGGATTCGTTAGACGGTCCGGGCTGGCATAGGCCTGCTTTGTACAGCGTTTTTTATGCACTGCAAACGAAAGTCCCGCCGAACTTTCCCTTTCCCCTCAAAAAGTTGCCCGTCAGCAACGGTCATGACGTGGCGAGATGCAGGATGTCATTAAAGGTTGCAAAAATCATCAACATCACGACGATCGCCAGGCCAATCCTGAACCCGAGTTCCTGAGCCCGCTCCGACAGCGGCCGGCCTCGAATTGCCTCGATACCATAGAACAAAAGGTGACCGCCATCGAGCAAAGGGATGGGGAACAGGTTCAGGAGGCCAATTGAGACCGAAAGCACGGCCGTCAGGTGAATCAGGGCTGCAAAACCGGCGGTGGCCACCTGCCCCGACACTTGGGCGATACGGATGGGGCCGCCAAGCTGGTCGGCAGCCTCCCGGCCGGCAAAAACGCCGGTGATGTAGGACAGCGTCCGGTCGACGACGAACCAGGTCTCCTGCGCGCCCATCACGACGGCGCGGATCGGGCCCGCCTTCTCAGTCTTGATGTCGCCAGGGGCCATCGATCGGCTAATGCCGAGCACGCCAAGGCGATGAACATTGCCGAAGTTGTCCTTGATCTCCTTCAGCTGGGGAACGGCCTTGAGCGCAACCGGCACACCACCGCGATCCACTTCGATGGCAAGCGGCTCACCGGCACTGATGCTCACGACCCGCTGCATATCGGAAAAGCTCTCGATCTTCTCGCCGTTGATCGACAGCACCAGATCGCCCGGCTTGAAGCCGGCCACCTCGGCGGCGCTCCCCGCCTGCACGGTATCGACGCGCGCGCTGGTCGTCTGCTTGCCGACCGTCATGAAAATTCCGGCGAAAATGGCGATTGCGAGCACGAAATTAGCGATCGGCCCGGCAGCAACCACAGCGGCGCGCGAACGGATCGGCTGGAAAATGAAGCTATCTTTCTTTTCGGCGTCGCTCATGGCCGCAACGGTCGCATGATCCGGCGTGCTCGCCGCATTGTCGTCGCCGAAGAATTTCACGTAGCCACCGAGCGGAATTGCGGAAATTTTCCAGCGGGTGCCGTAGCGGTCGTTGAAACCGGCGATCTCCGGACCAAAACCGATCGAAAAGACCAGCACCCTGATGCCGCACCAGCGGGCCATCATGAAGTGGCCCAGCTCGTGAAAAAACACGACGATCGTCAGAACGAACAGGAAGGGCACCACATAGCCGACGAGGCCTCCCCCGAACGCGCTCAAGCCCCCCAAGATTTCCATACCCATTACGCTCCGCGCTCCTAGTTGGCCCTGCCAGGCAGGTTTATCGCCCGTAAACTACCTAGGATGCCTTTACGGCAATTTCGGGCAAGAGGTCCCGGGCCAGACTTCTTGCAATATGGTCAACGGCCATTGCGGCATCGATTCCGGTCGGTTCGGCCAATAAACCGCGCTTTGCGGCCATATCAAGGGTCGCCTCCACCAGTGCGGCGATGGCGGGAAATGCGATCCTCCCGGCGATAAACTCACTGACGGCCACTTCGTCGGCGGCGTTCAAAACGGTGGGTGCCGCCCCGCCCGTTTCCATTGCGCGCCGCGCCAGGCCGAGCGCGGGAAACCGCTCGAGATCCGGCGCCTCGAAGGTGAGTTGCTTCAGCGCGGCGAGATCAAGCCGTGCGGCCGGCCCATCAATACGGCGCGGCCAGGCCAGACAATGGGCGATCGGAATGCGCATGTCCGGCGAGCCGAGCTGCGCCACAACCGATCCATCGCGAAATTCCACGAGACCGTGCACCACCGATTGCGGATGGACCAGCACATCGATCTCTTCGGACTTAAGCGAGAACAAATGATGCGCCTCAATAATTTCGAGCCCTTTATTCATCAGCGTCGCTGAATTGATCGTGACCTTCGGACCCATCGACCAGTTCGGGTGCTTCAAGGCCTGTTCAGGCGTTGCCGCCTTGATCGCGTCCATCGACCAGGTTCGAAACGGCCCGCCTGATGCCGTCAGGATGGCGCGCCTGACATCGGCGCGGTGTCCGGAGCCAAGCGCCTGAAACACCGCGTTGTGTTCGGAGTCAACCGGCAGAACGGTTGCACCCGTGCTCGCCGCGCGGCGCATGAACAGACTGCCCGCGCAGACGAGGCACTCTTTGTTGGCGAGTGCGACGGTAGCGCCGCGTTCGATCGCGGCAAGTGTCGGCTTGAGCCCGACCGCACCGCTGATCGCTGCCATCACCCAATCGGCAGGGCGTTGCGCGGCCTCAACCAACGCGTCTTCGCCAGCCGCGGCTTCGATGCGAGAGCCGGAGAGCGCGTCCTTGAGTTCGCGATAGGCGGCATGATCAGCAACCACCGCGTGACGCGCGCCGACATCGCGCGCGATCCTGGCCAGCGCGCCGGCGTTGCGGCGCGCACTGATCGACTCAACGCGATAACGTTCGGGCTCACGCTTGATCAGATCGAGCGTACTTGTTCCGATCGAGCCGGTGGCGCCGAGGATGGTAATGCTACGCACTCCGCCGGCAGCCGTTGTTTTTGTACGCACCGCGTCAACAACCGTCATGCATTCACCATTGCAACAACCCGCGCGCCGGCGCATCGAAGCCGCCGCGCACCACGCCTATGACGCAAGCGACAAGCGCAGCGGCCCAGAAACCGTCGAGCCGGTCCATCACGCCGCCATGACCTGGAATGAGATGACTTCGAATCCTTCGCCCCGAATTGCCGCTTCACCCATGACTCAAATAAGTCGCCAAATTGCGATACGACGGACAAGACAAAGGCGATGATGATAATTGCCAGTTTGTTGAACGAGCCGAACAGGTCCGCAACGAAAAGTGCGACCAGCACGGCGCCGATCACACCCACAATTGCGCCGGACCACGTTTTTTTCGGGCTCACAACCGGCAGCAGCTTTGGTCCGCCCAAGGCGCGGCCCGCGAAATACGCACATACATCGGTTGTCCACACAATGGCGAACAGTAGCACAATCACCGCAAACCCAAACATATCGTCGGCGCGCAGAAAAACCGGCGCCAGCAGCAGCACTCCCGCATACCCAATTCCCGCCGTGACCCAAACCCGTCGCTCGTCGGGCGCAAATATCGCGGCGGCGAGCCCGCCCAGTCCCACCATCAATATTGCAACGATCGGGCGACCGAGCCAGGAGACAAATCCTGCAATCGCAATCGCACCCCCGCAGGACGAAAACATCAGCCGATACGACCCACCGACGACCATGGTGGTCCATTCCCACAAGACCGCGATTGCGGCCAGGCTCCAGAAGAGAACGAACGCCCAGCCACCGCGATAGGCAGCGAATATAGCGAGCGGTGCGAGGACCACGGCTGAGAGGATGCGCAGCGCCAGGTTGTTCATGGACAACGGTGGTCGGGACGCAGGGTCTGCCTCGACCACGGATCAGGATCCGGTTTGCGCGACCAGGCCACCGAACCGCCGTTCGCGTTGTTGATATTCGCGGATGGCGGATTCAAGCGCGGCTCGATCAAAGTCCGGCCAATACGTCGGCACGAAGACCAGTTCGCTATAGGCCGATTGCCACAGCAGGAAGTTCGACAGGCGTTGCTCGCCGCTGGTGCGGATGATCAGGTCCGGATCGGGAATATCGGGCGCATCGAGGAAACGCCCAATCGAATCCATGTCGATGTCGGCGGGGCTCATCCGCCCCTGCGCAATTTCGTTCCCGATGCGCTGCGCTGCGCGCACGATTTCCTGCCGTGCGCCATAATTGAACGCCACCACCAAAATGAGCCCGTCGTTATTCTTGGTGAGTTCCTCGGCTTCAGTCAGCAACCGCCCGATATCCGGATCAAGGCCTGTGCGCTCGCCGATAACGCGGACCCGGACATTGTTTTTGTGAAGCTCAGCCAGATCATTGCGAACGAAACGCCGCAACAGCCCCATCAACTCGCCGATTTCATTTGCCGGTCGCGCCCAGTTTTCGGCGCTGAACGAGAAGATGGTGACGATCTTGATACCGATCTCGCCGGCGGCACGAATGGTCCGCCGCAACGCCTCGACTCCACGTCGGTGCCCCTCGGCACGCGGCAATCCGCGCGCGGCTGCCCATCGGCCATTGCCGTCCATGATGATGGCAACATGCCGCGGCACGTCGAATGCCGGCGGAGCAGGTTGCTGGAGTTCGGCCTCGGGCATGATATGCGACCTCAGACCGTGAGGATCTCCTTTTCCTTCGACGACAGCATGTGATCAATTTCCGAAATGCCTGCGTCGGTCGCTTTCTGGATATCGCCGGAAAATCGATCGTGGTCGTCCTTGCTGATCTTATGATCCTTTTCGAGCTTCTTGATGACATCCATGGCATCACGCCGGACGTGGCGCACCGCGACCCGCGCCGTCTCGGCATATTTGTGTGCGACCTTCACCAACTCCTTGCGCCTGTCCTCGTTGAGTTCTGGAATGCGCAGACGGATCGTTTGACCTTCCGTTGCCGGCGACAATCCAAGATTCGAATTCACGATCGCCTTCTCCACCGGGTGAACGAGCGAGCGATCCCAGACATTCACGGAGATCATCCGCGGCTCCGGCACACTCACAGTCGCAACCTGGTTGAGCGGCATCTGCGCGCCATAGGCCTCCACCATGATCGGATCGAGGAGATGGGCCGAAGCGCGCCCGGTCCGCAGGCCCGACAATTCCGTTTTCAAAACGCTGCTCGCACCCTGCATGCGGCGCTTGATCTCGTTGATGTCATGTGTGGTGCTTGTCATAGCAATCCCTCGAACACCGCGCCCTGTAAACGAAGCCGCAATTGCCGCGCCGGCCTAACCGACGACGGTTGCGTGCCCCTTGCCGCGTAGTACGGCTTCGATGGCGCTCTTTTCCGCAATCGAAAACACGATGATAGGCATCCGGTTTTCACGGGCAAGCGCGAAGGCAGCGCCATCCATGACCTTAAGGTCCTTTTCGAGCGCTTCCTGGTGGCTGAGCTTGTCGTACCGCTTGGCCTTCGGGTCTTTTTTCGGGTCGGCGGTGTAGACGCCGTCCACATTTGTAGCCTTGAGCACCGCCTGCGCCTCAAGTTCGGCGGCGCGCAACACGGCGGTGGTGTCGGTCGTGAAGAAGGGATTACCGGTACCGGCCGCGAGCAACACAACACGGCCCTTGCCGAGGTTCTTCATCGCACGCTTGCGGTTATAGGTCTCGCAAACTGCGGTCATCGCGAGGGCAGACAAAGTCCGCGCCTCGCACCCGGCCCGCTCGATGGCCGCTTCCAGCACGAGGCAATTCATCACCGTCGCCAACATGCCCATGGTGTCGCCGACCGGCCGCGGCACGCCGCGCTCCGAAACTTCGACACCACGGAAGATATTGCCGCCACCAACCACGACACCGAGCTCGACACCAAGCCTGGCGGCGGCGGCAAGATCAGTGGCGAGACGCTCGACCGTCGCCTGATCGATGCCAAAACCCTGCTTGCCGGTGAGCGCCTCACCGGACAACTTGACGATCACGCGTCGATAAACCGGATCACTCATGCGATGCGATCCTCAATTCTGGTGCGCGCCGCTATCAGCTTTGGCCCGCGGCGGCGGCGACCTCGGCGGCGAAATCGGTTTCCTGCTTCTCGATGCCCTCACCGAGCGCAAACCGGACGAACCCCGTGATCTTGATCGGGCCACCCACTTTGCCCTCGGCTTCCTTCAGTGCCTGCGCGACGCTTTTCTTGTCGTCGAAAATGAACGGCTGTTCGAGCAGGCACACTTCCTTGTAGAACGTCTTCAATCCCAACTCGACGATCTTCTCGATCACGTTAGCCGGTTTGCCCTGCTGCTTGAACTTGTCGGCGAGCACATTCTTCTCGCGCTCCACAACGGATGGATCGAGCGCCCCCGCGTCGAGCGCAAGCGGGTTGGCCGATGCAACGTGCATGGCGACCTGCCGGCCAAGCGCGGTCAATTCGTCGGCCTTGCCGGTCGATTCGAGCGCCACGATCACGCCGATCTTGCCGAGACCGTCCACGACCGAATTGTGCACATAGGAGCCGATTGCGCCCTTCCCGACCGAAAGCCCGCCAGCGCGGCGCAAGGTCATGTTCTCGCCGATCTTCGCGATGGTATCGGAGATCAACTCGGCCACCGTGATGCTGCCCGCTTTCGCGGCATTGATTTTTTCAACGTCGTTGCCCACCGAAAGGGCCACATCGGCGATCATCTTGACGAGACCCTGAAACAGATCGTTGCGCGCAACGAAATCGGTTTCGGAGTTGACCTCCACGACCACACCCTTGGTGCCTTGCACCAGGACGCCGATAAGACCTTCGGCCGCAACACGGCCGGCCTTCTTGGCGGCTTTGGACAGACCCTTCTTGCGCAGCCAGTCCTGCGCGGCCGTCATATCGCCATTGGTCTCGGTCAGCGCGGACTTGCAATCCATCATGCCCGCGCCTGTTGACTCGCGCAGCTCCTTGACCATCTGGGCGCTGATATTTGCCATCGAACCTGATCCTTCATCCGTCCCAGCCGCGCATCGCGCGGCCGGCGGTCGTTATCAATGGAAAGCGAGACGGCGTTATTCCGCCGTCAATTCCTTGGCCTTGGTGATCCAGCCTGGCACGCGGCCCGGGAGTCCCACTTCTTCGCCGATATTGTGCGCAGCTTTGTCGTTGAGCTCGGCGATCTGCGAATAGTGGAAGATGCCAAGATCGTTGAGCTGCTTTTCGATCGCCGGCGAAACGCCGGGCAATTTCTTGAGATCGTCGGCCGCGCCACGTGGCCCCGGCAATTGCTCGAAGCCAAGATCGCCAGAAGCCGGCGCCGTCGGAATTGGCTCGACAACGAGCGGCTTCTCGGCTGCGCCAGCATCCACGCCCATTTCGCCCTGCGCGCGCGAGATGCCATCGATCGCGGCCTTCGCGATGAGATCGCAATAGAGCGAAACCGCTCGGCTGGCGTCGTCATTGCCCGGCACGACAAACGTGATGCCTGCCGGATCGCAATTGGTGTCGACAACGGCGGCGACCGGAATGTTGAGGCGCTGCGCTTCCTTGATCGCGATGTCTTCCTTGTTGGTGTCGATCACGAATAGCAGGTCGGGCACGCCGCCCATGTCCTTAATGCCGCCGAGCGAGCGGTCGAGCTTGTCGCGCTCGCGCTGCATCGTGAGGCGCTCTTTCTTGGTGTAGCCGCCGGTGTCGCCGGAACTGAGCATTTCATCGAGCTTGCGCAGCCGCGCAATCGACGCAGAAATGGTTTTCCAGTTGGTCAGCGTGCCGCCGAGCCAGCGCGAATTCACGTAATATTGCGCCGACCGCTTCGCCGCATCGGCGATTGAATCCTGCGCCTGGCGTTTTGTGCCGACGAACAGGATGCGTCCGCCTTTCGCGACGGTGTCGCTCACCGCCTGCAACGCGCGATGCAGCATCGGCACGGTTTGGGCGAGATCGACGATATGGATGTTGTTGCGGGTGCCGAAGATGTACGAGCCCATCTTCGGATTCCAGCGGTGGGCCTGATGGCCGAAGTGCACGCCAGCTTCCAAAAGCTGACGCATCGAAAAGTCAGGAAGCGCCATAATCTTCTCCGGTTGATCCGCCGCGGACGGTTGTGAGCCCGATTGGGCCACCGGACGGCCTTTGTGACCCATTGTCGGGGCCTAAAGCCATGCGTCCGCGTGAGTGATGCCGGGCTTATATAGGTGCGATTTCCGGAAGGCAAGGCGCGTCAAAAGCTTAGCCGCAGTCCGCAAGTCGGGTAGCCTAGGCTTATTGTCCTGTCGGGCGGTCGATTGTCGCGGGCACGAACTGTCGGATGGTCCATACGTTAGCGAACATCAGCACAAAGTTGGGGCGGCGGTCTGGAGCGGCCATGTCCACCTACCCGGTTCCGGTCCGGCACAACCGGCCCGCAAATGACGCACTACATCCGCTGGTCTACCGCGCAATGATCGGATTGACGATCTGGCTGGTCCTATCGGCGTGGGCTCTCTTCAGCCGCGGCGCCTATGAAGGACTGACCCTTTCAGTGATCTCCTTCTTCTTTTTGATCCTGGTCGGAATTCCAGTCCTTCTGTGGCGCACCTGGCAGCACAACGCCGATCCTCGCGAACAACACGACCGCAACGAACCCTTCAGTGAATGGGCCTCGAATTCTTTCGCAACATGGACCGGCGGCATCAGCGGCCGCGAGGCTGCAACGCAAATCCTGCTGCCGATCGCAGCCGTCGCTATCGGCATGACCGTCTTTGGTCTGACGTACCTGTTCGCCGTGCCGCACACCGGCGGCTGATGATCACACGTGGAAAATTTGCGAATAGCGGCGCTTGATCTCCTCTCCCTGCGTTTCAACCGCGGCAGGATCATCCTTCCATACCTTGATCTCTGAAAGCGGCGTGCGGCCAGGCTTGTTTTTGATCAGGGCATGCAGGGAGCGCAGACCACCTAGATTGACAAACAGTTTCTGCGCTTCAACGCTGAACAGATAATTCTGGAACAACCGCGCGGCATTCGGATGCGGCGCGGTCGCAAAGACCGCGGACGGCTGCACGATCGAGGGCGTCCCTTCGGTGGCATAAATAAGTTCGATCGGCTTTCCGGCCTCCTTGAGCAGCAGCACGTTCGATTCGTTTCCATCTGCCATGACCGGACGCTCGCCGAGGACGATCTTTTTCGGCGTGTCCGTGGCGGACTGGATCTGCAAAACCTGCTGCTGGGCGAGCTTCTCAAGATAGGGCCAGCCCAGCTCGCGCACCACCTGGTAGGTCGAGGTCATGATGGTGCCGCTGTAGCTCGGATGCGCCTTCACGATCTTGCCCTTCCATTTCGGGTCGAGCAGATCGGCAAAACTTTTCGGCGCCTCGTCGCGCTTCACGAGTTCGGTGTTGTAGGCCATCACGCACAGCGAAGAGCGCACAGTCGCATAAGTACCATCGGGGTCGCGGTGGTCCGGCGGAATATGCTTTGCAACATCCTCCGGTACATAAGGCGCAAGCCAGTTTTGGCGTTTCCAGGCCAGAAATTGCGCAGCATCGCCCGTGCTCACCGCGTCGGCGACGTGCAGCCCCGACGCATATTCTTGCGCGACGCGCGCAAAGATCCGCTCGCCGCCGGCGCGCTCGACGCGCGCGCGAATTCCGGGAAACTTCTGCTCGAAGGCCTTGCCGATTTTTTCGGCAAGTTGAAGATCAGCCGAGGTGTACCAGGTAACCTGGCCTTCCTTGGTCGCCGCCGCGACCAAGGAAGGCGTGATCGCTTCCGCCGGTGGCGGCGCTGCGCGCAACGGTGTCGCGTAAACCAGCGGCAGCGCGGCGGCGCTCTTCAGAATGTCGCGGCGGGAGGGCGCACGATGGGGCATGGCGAAAGCATCCGCTGTCATGGCCGGGCTTGTCCCGGCCATCTCGCTTAGGAAAGCACCATGCTCACCTAAGCGGGGTCACAAGGAAGTCGGGCTGCCCGACTTCCTAACATGAAGATCCAAGTCGGGTAGACCCGCTTCTGATGACAAGCCCGGTGACGACGGAGAACAGGAGGCCCTACAGCGCCTCAACCTGCACCACGCCCGGGACGGCCTTGATGGCACCGGCGATTTGCGGGGAGACCTTGAAACGCCCAGGCAGCTTCACCTCGACTTCGGTGCCGCGTTGAAGCAGCAATACGACACTCACCTCGCCGTCACCGTTCGGATGTGCTGCGCGCGGCGCGGGCTCCAGGCGTTTGGCCACGGCATCGAGCGGGGCGCCGTCGCGCAGAAATACGCGCAATCCCTTTTGCAGATTGGCCGCGGCGCTATCGAGTGGCTCGGCGGACTGGATGCGCGCACGCACCTCATCGCCCTGCACTTCTGCTGACAGGAACAACAGCACCGCCGTTCCCGGTTCGAGCAAATCGCGATGTTCGGCCAGGCCCTCGGAGAAAATCACGGCTTCGAAATGTCCGCTTGGATCGGACAGGCCGATGATCCCCATTTTGCTGCCCATCCGCGTGCGACGTTCGGTGCGCGACACGACGGTCGCCGCGACACGGCCGGCTGTCGCACCACCTTTGACGGCGCGCGCAAATTCCGCCCACGGCTGCACACGCAATTTCTTGAGCACTGCGGCGTAGTCGTCGAGCGGATGCCCCGACAGAAAGAAGCCAACAGCTTCGTATTCGCGGCGCAGCCGTTCGGCGGGCAGCCAAGGCTCAACCTGCGGCAGCGCGATCGGTTCACGCGTTCCGCCGCCGCCGAACAATTCGCTTTGACCGATCGCCGCAGTGTCGTGCGCGTGTTGCGCGCGGCCAAGCACGGTATCGACGGCGCCAAAGATCCGCGCGCGATTTCTCTCGAAGCCATCAAAAGCGCCGGCCGCCGCAAGACTTTCCAGGACGCGCTTGTTGACTGCACGCGGACTAACCCGCGCCGCAAAGTCGGCAAGATCGGCAAAGGCGCCATTCTGCCGCGCGGCAATGATCGCTTCCACCGCCTGTTTGCCGACGCCCTTGAGCGCAGCCAGCGCATAGATGATGGTGTTGCCATCGACTTCGAAATCGACCGCGGACCGGTTGATCGACGGCGGATCGACCTTGATGCCGAGACGCTCGGCCTCGGCGCGGAATTCAGCGAGCTTGTCGGTATTGCCCATATCGAGCGTCATAGTCGCCGCCAGGAATTCGACCGGAAAATTCGCCTTCATGTAAGCCGTTTGATAGGCGACCAGCGCGTAGGCCGCCGCATGGCTCTTGTTGAAACCGTATTCGGCGAAACGTTCGAGCAGATCGAAGATCGCGTCAGCCTGGTGACGCTCGACACCGTGCTCGATGCAGCCGGCGACGAAATGCTTGCGCTGATCCTGCATCTCCTTGCGGATCTTTTTGCCCATGGCGCGGCGAAGAAGATCAGCTTGGCCGAGTGTGAAGCCGGCAAGGATCTGCGCGGCCTGCATCACCTGCTCCTGGTAGATGATGACGCCGAAAGTCTCCTTCAGGATCGGCTCGAGCTTGGGATGAATGTAGTCCGGCTTCTCCATGTCGTGCTTGCGCGCGCAGTAGGTCGGAATATTCGCCATCGGGCCCGGGCGATAGAGCGCGACCAGCGCGATGATGTCCTCGAAGCGATCCGGCCGCATGTCGAGCAGCGCGCGGCGCATGCCCGCGCTTTCCAGCTGGAACACGCCAACAGCTTCGGCGCGCGCCAACAGATCGTAAGTATTCTTGTCGTCGAGCGGGATAGCGGCAAGATCGATGTCGATCCCCCGTCGCTTCACAAGCGCGACCGCGGTTTGCAGAACCGTGAGGGTCTTGAGCCCGAGGAAGTCGAACTTCACCAGCCCTGCCTGCTCGACCCATTTCATGTTGAACTGGGTGACCGGCATGTCGGACTTCGGATCGCGATAGAGCGGCACCAGTTCAGAGAGCGGTCGGTCGCCGATCACGATGCCTGCAGCGTGCGTTGACGCGTGGCGGTTGAGGCCTTCGAGTTTCTGCGCGATGTCGAAGGCGCGCTTGACCACCGCGTCGCCGTCGCGCTCGGCCTGTAAACGCGGCTCACCCTCGATCGCCTGCTTGAGCGAGACAGGAGCCGTCGGATTTTGCGGTACCAGCTTGCAAAGCTTGTCGACCTGTCCGTACGGCATTTGCAGGACGCGGCCGACGTCGCGCAGGACGCCGCGTGCCTGCAAGGTGCCGAAGGTGATGATCTGCGCCACCTGGTCGCGCCCGTAGCGCTCCTGGACGTAGCGGATGACCTCGTCACGGCGCTCCTGGCAGAAATCGATGTCGAAGTCCGGCATCGAGACGCGCTCGGGATTGAGGAAGCGCTCGAACAGCAGGCCGAACCGGATCGGATCAAGGTCGGTGATCGTCAGCGCATAGGAGACCAGTGAGCCCGCGCCCGAACCACGGCCCGGACCAACGGGTATGCCCTGTTTCTTCGCCCATTGGATGAAATCGGAAACAATCAGGAAGTACCCGGGGTACTTCATGCCCGCGATCACACCGAGCTCGAAATCGAGTCGCTCGCGGTATTCGTCGACCGTGTGACCGGCGGCAACGCCGGCGGTCTCCAGCCGCCGCTCAAGCCCCTCTTCCGCGCGCTTGCGCAACTCGCTCGCCTCATCGAGCGCCTTGCCGTTTTCGCCGACCGAGAAACGCGGCAAGATCGGCTGGTGCGTGCGCGGCCGAAAGGCGCAGCGTTGCGCGATTTCAACCGTCGATGCGAGCGCTTCAGGCAAGTCCGTAAACAGTTCGACCATCTCGGCGCGGCTTTTGAAGCGGTGCTCGGCTGTCAGCTGCCGCCGGTCGCTTTCCGAGAGCAGCCGACCTTCGGCAATGCAAATCAGCGCGTCCTGGGCTTCGTAATCCTGAGCCGCCGCGAAATAAGGTTCGTTGGTGGCAACCAATGGCACGCGCTTGGCGTATGCAAGATCGATCAGCATCGGTTCGCTGCGCCGTTCGGCGGGCGTGCCGTGGCGTTGCAGTTCGATGTAGAGCCGGTCGCCGAACAGCTTGATCAATGTGTCGAGCCGGGTCGCGGCCAGATGGCTTTGGCCGGCGGCAATCGCACTGTCGAGCGGGCCACCTGGGCCGCCGGTCAGCGCGATGATGCCGTCGGTTTCCCCATCCAGCCACGCAAGCTCGAGCCGCGGCGGTTCATTCGACGGCGTATCCAGGAAAGCGCGCGAGTTGAGCCGCATCAGGCTGCGGTAGCCTTGCGCATTCGCTGCGAGCAGCACGATGCGCGTCCGCTCCGGCTGCACATTGCCGTTGCGCGGCCCATGATCCGTGTCGGCGAAATCAATTGAAAGCGCGCAGCCGACGATCGGCTGGATGCCATAGCCGGCGAGTTTTTCGGAGAACTCCAGCGCCCCGAACATGTTGTCGGTATCGGTGAGCGCCAGCGCCGGCTGACGATCGGCTTTCGCCAGCTCGGCCAGGCGCGCAATGGGCAGCGCGCCTTCCAGCAGCGAATAGGACGAGTGCACGTGCAAGTGCACGAAATCGAGGCCGGGCATATGTGCTCGAAGGTAGGGTGATTCCCTGTCACCACCAGAGTGGGGACGCGACCTTCCTCTGTCCACCGCTGACCTTGATCCGGGTCAGCCTTTCCCCGTCATCCTGAGGCCCAGTGCGCGATAGCGTCCACCGGCTACCCGCACCACCCGATTCTGATCCACGTGGGCCACTAAAGCTTGCCGAGGACCTGCGTCCAGATGGCGATCATTCCGACGAACAACGACAGCGAGGCCAGCGCCGCGGCCTCCTGGATCAGCGCTTTGAACATTACTTTCATGGCTCTCTCCCACAGAACAGAGAGAGAACATAGTTCAGTGTTTGTTCCAGAGTCAAGCGTCAGGGCTATTGGTCATTTATACATGCCAAAATAATGCTTTAGTGAGTTATCCTCATGGATTATATGAGGAAACTGGCTGTTTTTGGACGCCGGTCAGTCCAATTCCACCAGCTTCCCGTCCCGCAACGTGACCCGCCGGTCCATCCGGGCCGCAAGATCCATGTTGTGGGTGGCAATGACGGCAGCGAGCCCGGAGGCCGTCACGAGCTGCGCCAGCGCCCGGAAGACGTGCTCGGCCGTATGCAGGTCGAGGTTTCCTGTAGGCTCATCGGCCAGAAGAATGCGCGGGGCATTCGAAACCGCGCGCGCGATGGCAACCCGCTGCTGCTCGCCTCCCGACAGTTCCGAGGGCCTGTGGTTGAGGCGGCCGCCGAGGCCCAGATAAGTCAGCAGTTCGACCGCCCGGGCCTTGGCCTCGTTGCGCGTCAGCCCTCGGATCATCTGCGGCAGCAGGACGTTTTCGAGCGCGGAAAACTCCGGCAGCAGATGGTGCGATTGATAGACAAAACCGATCTCGTTGCGGCGAATGCGGGTGCGTTCGTGGTCGGCCAAAATCGCGGTCGATCGGCCGTCGATATAGACATCCCCGTGATCGGGATGCTCGAGCAGGCCGGCCACATGGAGCAGCGTCGACTTGCCGGCGCCCGAGGGCGCCACAAGCGCCACCGACTGGCCGCCCCACAGCGCGAGTTCGACGCCGTTGAGCACGTTCACCGTCTCGTCGCCCTGCCGGTAGTGGCGTTCGACGTCCTGCAGGAAAAGGAGCGGAATTTCCTCTTCCTTCAGCTGCGTTGGTGGTTGCTGCTGCTCGACCATTTCCACTTTCACGGCGGTATAGGCCTCACTCATAGCGCAGCGCCTCCACCGGATCGAGGCGCGCGGCGCGCCAGGATGGATAGAGCGTCGCCAGCAGCGACAGCATCAGCGCCATGACGACCACCGCCGTGGTCTCGCCCGAATCCATGTCGGCGGGCAAATGCGAGAGGAAATAGAGCTCGGGCGAGAACAGTTCCGTATTCGTAAGCCATGACAAGAATTGCCGGATGCTTTCGATGTTCAGGCAAATTATGACCCCGAGCAAGAATCCGACAATAGTGCCGACCACGCCGATCGAGGCGCCGGTGATCAGGAATACGCGCATGATCGCGCCTTGGGTAGCGCCCATCGTGCGCAAGATGGCGATATCCTGCCCCTTGTCCTTCACGAGCATGATCAGGCCCGAAACGATGTTGAGTGCAGCCACCAGCACGATCAGTGTCAGGATCAGGAACATCACATTACGCTCAACCTGCAGCGCATTGAAGAATGTCGCGTTGCGCTGACGCCAGTCGATCATGAAGATCGGCCGATGCGCGGCGTCCTGCACCGCCGCGCGGTAGCGATCGACGCGGTCGGGATTGTCCGTATAGATCTCGATGGCCGTCACATCGCCGGAACGGTTGAAATAGGCCTGCGCCTCCTTGAGCGGCATGAACACCATGGCGCTGTCGTATTCCGACATGCCGATCTCAAAGACCGCAGCGATCTTGTAAACCTTGATGCGCGGAGTCGTGCCCATGGGCGTGACCGCACCGCGTGGCGCGACGAGCGTGATGTTGTCTCCCGAGCGCAGTGATAGCTGATCGGCGAGCCTGCGGCCGATCGCAACGCCCATGTCTTCATCGAAGCCCTTGAGCGTGCCTTGCTTGATGTTGTTGGCAATGGAGGGAAGCTTCTCAAGATCCATCAGGCGAATGCCGCGGATCAACACACCACCCGCGTTAAAAGGCGAAGACGCCAAAGCCTGACCTTCGACGATCGGCGCAGCGAGACGGATGCCTTTGACACCGGCGACGCGCGCAGCCACCTCCTCCCAGTCGGTAAGCGGTTTTTCCAGCGGCTGGATCAGCAGATGGCCGTTGAGACCGAGGATCTTGTCGAGCAGCTCTTTGCGAAAGCCGTTCATCACCGCCATGACGATGATGAGCGTCGCAACACCGAGCATGATGCCGAGGAAGGAGAACCCGGCAATCACCGAGATGAATCCTTCCTTGCGCCGCGCTCGCAGGTAGCGCAGCGACAGCATCCATTCAAACGGGGAGAAGGGCCGCGTCCCGTTGGGCTCGGTCATTGATGAGGATTCCCCACGCGAGACTGTTACCGTGAATTGTGGAGGATTCGTGCCCGCCAGGACAGCCAAAGCCCTTGTCAACACACAGGATTATTGGCCCGCCACGCCGGTTGCGTTGCAATCGGGGCTCAGCGCCCCAATAGGTCGAGCGCGGCGGCGGGACTGAGGTTTTCCCGGCTGCCATCGGCCCTTTTTTTGACCTCGAATTTGCCCTCGGCGAGGCCTCTGGGGCCGACCAGCACCTGCCAGGGGATGCCGATCAGGTCGGTGGCGGCAAACTTGGCGCCCGGCCGCTCATCGAGGTCGTGATAGAGCACCTCGATTCCCTTGGCGTTGAGGTCGCGATAGAGCTGTTCGCAGGCTGCATCGGTGTCAGACGATCCTTGCTTCAGGTTGAGGATTGCGACCTTGAACGGCGCCACCGGCTCCGGCCAGATGATCCCCGCCTCATCGTGCGACGCCTCGATAATGGCGGCGACCAGCCGGCTCGGGCCGATACCGTACGAGCCGCCATGCACCGGCACTTCCTTGCCTTCCTGTGTGGTCACCGTTGCCTTCATCGGCTCGGAATATTTGGTTCCGAAATAAAAGATATGGCCAACCTCGATGCCGCGCGCCGACACCTGCTTGTCGGTCGCCACTTTCGCGAAGACCGCTGCATCGTGCATGTCCGAGGTGGCGGCATATTGGGACGTCCATTTGTCGACAATGCCTTGCAAGCCCGCGACGTCGTCGAAATTCACGTCCGCCGGCGGCACAGCCATGTCGAGATAGTCCTTGTGGCAGAAGACTTCCGACTCGCCGGTCTGCGCGAGGATGATGAATTCATGCGACAGGTTTCCGCCGATCGGCCCTGATTCCGCGCGCATCGGAATTGATTTGAGACCCAGGCGCGCGAAGGTGCGCAAGTACGCGACAAACATCTTGTTGTAGGAATGTGTCGCGCCCGCCTGGTCGAGATCGAACGAGTATGCATCCTTCATCAAAAACTCGCGTCCACGCATCAGCCCGAAGCGCGGACGGACCTCGTCACGGAATTTCCACTGGATGTGATAGAGATTGAGCGGCAGGTCCTTGTACGACTTGACGTAGGCACGGAAAATTTCCGTGATCATTTCCTCATTGGTCGGCCCGTACAGCATGTCACGCTCGTGCCGATCCTTGATCCGCAGCATCTCCTTGCCGTACGCATCGTAGCGTCCACTCTCCCGCCAGAGCTCGGCCGACTGGATCGTCGGCATCAACACTTCGATCGCGCCGGCGCGGTTCTGCTCCTCGCGCACGATCTGGCAAATCTTTTGCAGCACGCGGACGCCGAGCGGTAGGAAGGCATAGATGCCCGCTGCCTCCTGCCGCATCATTCCGGCGCGCAGCATCAGCCGGTGCGACACGATCTCGGCTTCTTTCGGCGTCTCGCGCAAAATCGGCAGGAAATAGCGGGACAGGCGCATGGAATCCTTAGGAGATTCGAGGTGACGAGGTCAGAGTGAAAGCGGATCGGCCACAAAAATACAAGTCCCGGGCCGATTTTTGGGAATTTATCGCTGCCTGCGGTATCTATAATCTGTGCTAGGTCGCTGGACGGACCCGAGGACCACATGCGAGCAGGCATCAGACGGATTGCGGGGGTGGCGGCGACCATTGCGATCGCCCTGCACACGATTCTGTGGGCTGCCGTAGCGCCGTTTGCGGGGCCAACCGTCGATCCGTTCACGGTCATCTGCCATAGCGCACCATCGGCGCTCACGGACCAGACGCCAGACAATGGTGCGCTCCCACCGGCGCATGCCTGCGATCACTGTAATCTTTGCAGTGCAATCGCGCCGCCGGTGCCGCTCAACGAACTGTCCGCCACCCTTACGCCTGCGCGGATCGTGCAGGTGCTGCGCCCAGTTGCCATTACGCCGCACCGCGACGTCGCCGCCGACCCCAAACTTGCCCGAGGCCCCCCAGTCTTCGCCTGACGTAAGCGGCCGCCTTTCGTGCGGTCAAATTCACCGTCACAGCGACACTGGAGCTATCCATGTTCAGAAATACATGGCTCAATTCTTGGGCCAGTTCATGGCGCTTGGCCATGGTCGCTGCCGGACTTGCGGCATCGGCAACAATTGCGCGCGCGCACGAAATTGTCGGCAACCGATTCTTCCCCGCGACGCTTGCCATCGACGATCCCGGCGTGAACGACGAGCTCGCCTTCCCGACCATTGCAATATCGAAAACCGGCGACGATCCATCGTTCAAGCAACTTGACGTATCGGCGGAGTTTTCAAAACGCATTACCGAAGATTTTGCTGTTTCGTTCGCTCCCACATGGTCGCGTCTCTATGCGCCGGGCGGTCCCACCATGAACGGCGCGCGCGGATTCCAGAATCTGGAGACAACGTTCAAATATCGGCTGTTCAAAAACCCCGAGCATGAATTTGTGATGTCAGCGGGGCTCGAAATCGAATGGGGCGGTAGCGGCGCGCAGGATGTCGGTGCCGAACGTTTCACGGTCTACACACCGACCATCTACTTCGGAAAAGGGTTTGGCGACCTGCCTTCGAGCCTGGACTGGGCGCGACCCTTCGCAATCACCGGCCAGGTTGGCTACGCGATCCCCGGCGTGTCGCAAACCACAACGGCAAGCATCGACCCCGACTCCGGTGACCAGAACATCGATACCGAGTTTAATCCGCGCGTACTCAACTGGGGCGCTACGCTCCAGTACAGCATGCCATATCTGAAATCCGCGGTCGTGGATCTTGGCCTGCCCGATTTCGTCAACCGGTTGATCCCGATCATCGAGGCGGCCATGCAAACACCGGTCTCGAATACGGCAACGTCCGGCACGGTAACCACGGGAACCATCAACCCCGGCATAATCTACGTTGCCAACACGTACCAGATCGCCGTCGAAGCGATGATCCCGCTCAATCGCCAAAGCGGGACCAGTGTCGGCGTCATCGGACAACTGCACTTCTTCCTCGACGATATTTTCCCCACCAGCATCGGGCGGCCGATCTTCGGAAACGGTATCGCCTCAGGGAGGCCGAGGCTCGGTCAATGATCATGCGCATTATCACTTTCGTTCTCTCTGCCCTCGTCCTTGCCGCGGCACCTGGTAATGCCTTTGCGCACGCCTTTCTCGACCACGCCGCGCCAAGAGTTGGAAGCACCGTATCGCCAGCACCAAGGGAGATGGTCCTTTGGTTCACACAAAAGCTTGAGCCTGCCTTCAGCTCGATTGAAGTACGCAACGAAAGTGGCGCGTCCGTCACGGCCGGTAAGGCCAGCGTTGGTGGCGACGGCACGCAGCTACGCATATCGCTCAAGGCCCTGCCGCCGGGAACATACAAAGTGTTCTGGCGCGTACTGTCGGTCGACACACACCGTACGCAAGGCGATTTCAGCTTCCGCGTCGGACCATAACAACGATCGCAAATGGAGAAAAAATATGAGTATGCCCTCACGTTCAGTTATTCTTGCGACTCTGGCGCTCATGTTGGGTGTCGGGACAATTCATGCGCAGTCAGCGAACCCGATATCGATCGAAAAACCCTTTAGTCGTGCGACGCCGGGCGGCGCGAAAGTCGGCGCTGGCTACATGACGATTGTCAACAAAGGTACCGCCGCGGATCGCCTTGTATCGGCCGCATCGCCTGCTGCTGACAAAGTTGAAATCCACGAAATGTCGATGCAGGACAACGTTATGAAAATGCGGGAGCTTCCCGGCGGTCTGCCGATCGAAGCGGGAAAGAGCGTCTCGCTTGCGCCAGGCGGATATCACCTGATGTTGATGGGGCTGAAAGCCCCGCTTAAGCAGGGCGACAAGGTTCCAGTCACCTTGACCTTTGCAAAGGCGGGCAAGGTCGAGGTCATGCTCGACGTCCAAGGAATTGCCGCACAGAAACCCGGTGGCATGTCGATGCCACCGAATGACAGTGGACATATGCAGAAGATGTGACGGCGGCGCGAGTCATCAGGTGGCCGATCCGCTGATCTTCGCACGCGCTGTCCATTTTGGCGCGACAGTGCTGGTGGCCGGCACTGTCGGCTTCATCGTGTTGGTGGCCGAACCCGCCGTGGGTAAGTCCGGGCTTTGCAAAGCTGCACCGCCAGCTCACTCTGTTGGTTTGGATCGCGCTCGCCGGTCGCTGTGATCTTCGGGCGCAGTCTGGCTGGTATTACTCGCGTCCGACATCCTCGGCACATCGATTGCCGACGTGTGCCTGCATGGTGGCGCTGGCCGGTGCTCACCGACACGCGCTTCGGACTGGTGTGGTGTATCCGCCTCGCGCTGGCGATACTGCTCGCGTTGCTGTTGCCTTGGCCGCGGACTCGATGGTTACAAATTACTATCGCGGCCGCATTTCTTGTTTTGCCCGCATTGGTCGGTCACGCGGGCGCGACGCCAGGTCTGGCGGGTGACCTTCACCTTGTCTCGGATATGCTCCATCTGCTCGGCGCGGGCGCCTGGGTCGGTGGCCTGCCGGCCTTCGCATTCCTCCTCTGGCGGGCGCGGCGCAACGCCGCAGGCGGCCGGGACGCGGTTGTCATCCGGGTGGTCGATCGGTTCTCGCGGCTCGGAA
Source organism: uncultured Alphaproteobacteria bacterium (assembly GCA_963819915.1). GTDB lineage: Bacteria > Pseudomonadota > Alphaproteobacteria > Rhizobiales > Xanthobacteraceae > Pseudolabrys. Next base: position 319,488 of record CAWFXX010000001.1, on the reverse strand, counting down.
TTGTTAGCGTCGGAATTTTGCTGGCGAGCGGTCTCGTCAACAGCTGGAGCCTGCTGAACGGACCCCGAGACTTGATAGCAACGGACTACGGGCGCCTGGTGGCGCTCAAGATCGCCCTGTTCGGCGCGATGGTCGCGATTGCGGCGGTCAACAAATTCTACCTGACACCGCGCCTGCCCAAGCCGGCCGCCTTGCGTTTGCTACGGCGCAACAGCCTGGTCGAAATCTGTCTCGGGCTCTGCGTGCTGATATTCGTCGCCCTGCTTGGAACACTGCCACCCTCCGTGCATGTCCATGCCGCTCCGACAGGCATCCCGCCCGATGCCGCTTTCGTGCACATCCACACGTCGGATGTCATGGCCGACGTGACCATCGAGCCCGGCCGGGCCGGGCGCACCGACGTCACGATACGCGTGTCACGCGAAGATTTTTCGACCTACCCGGCAAAGGATGTACGACTGGCGCTCGATCCCCCGACCGCCGGAGACCGAACGATCGAACGCAATGCTGTCGAACAGACGGATGGTAGCTGGCTGGTCAATGACTTAACGCTCACGCCGTCGGGCATCTGGACGACGCGGGTGATCGTTCGACCCCCCAATGGCAACCCGATCGTGCTCGATGCGCCAGTCGTCATCGAACGCTAACGACACAAATACTGGTGACAGCCTTCTGACGATCGGTTAGCGTGATTCTTGTCCGTAAGAGCGGAACCCGGCGGCAAGAACCGGCTCCAAACTGCGGTCCAAGTCTTGGGAGGGAAGCAAGTCCTAGGCGCGTGACGCGCAGCCACCCGGAAAACAGATAAACACCGGGGCAAGGACTTAATAATGCGACGAGCAGGGCTTCGCGCCCTGCTCTTTTTTTGCATCCCGTGGACTCTCAGCGGCGCGGCGGACCGGAAATCGCCATCAGCATGTCGTACGGGATCAAACCCTGCGTGTAGACCACGAAGAGAATCCCAAAAATGATCGTGGCAAACACGGTCGTCCAACCGAGCTTGCGCCACATCCGGTGCAAGACCGGCGCGCCGGGATCGGTGCCGGGCACGACATCGCCGCTCTCTTCCTGATTGCGCACGCCCCAAGGCAACACGGCAAACAGCGTTAGCCACCAGACCAGAAAATAGATCGCGATAACGGTAGAGACGCTCATCGTTTTTCCTTGCGCATGATCTTTTCCGAAAACCGGTACCCACTTTTCGGGATCATGCGCTATGCCTGCTCCAACTCGACGAGCGTGCCGCAGAAATCCTTCGGATGCAGGAACAGCACCGGCTTGCCATGCGCGCCGATCTTCGGTTCGCCATCGCCGAGCACGCGCGCGCCCTGGCGTTTGAGCGTGTCACGCGCGGCGCGGATATCGTCAACTTCATAGCAGACATGGTGAATCCCGCCGTCGGGATTCTTCTCAAGAAATTTGGCAATAGGCGAGCCCTCGCCCAAAGGTTCGAGCAATTCGATTTTCGTGTTGGGGAGCGTGATGAAAACGGTGGAAACGCCATGATCGGGCTGCGGCACCTTCGCCGAAACGATAGCGCCCAATGTATCGCGATATACGGCGGAAGCTTTGGCGATATCGCGAACGGCGATGGCAACATGATTGAGACGACCGATCATGACTGTCCTCGTTTCCGGCGGCCCATCATACCGTCAAGACATGCACGTAGCACATTGGCTTTTTGCCCCAGCGCTGGGCGACCGCGGCGCGCACGGCACGTTTCACGGCTTCGCCAACAGCATCGGGATCGCGCTTGCGCGCGCGCGGCAAGGAATCGATGGTCTCAATAATGGCGTCATAGGCCGCCTCGTGGATCGAGCCGCCGTCACGATCGCGTTCGGGAATGCCTATCATATCGAGTGAAGGATCATCGACCAATTCGCCTTTGTCGGTGATAGCCAGCGCGACCGATACGGTCCCGGCAAAACTCAGCCGCTTGCGGTCCGCGACCGTACGCGCGTCCGCCTCGATCAGGAGCGCGCCGTCTTTGTAAAGCCGGCCCACTGGTACCTCGTCGATCAGGCCTGCTTTTGGTGCAAGCCGCATCAGGTCGCCGTTGCGGCACTGAAGAACCTCAGGCACGCCGCAGCGGCGCGCGAGCGCCGCGTGTTCGTGCAGATGCAACGCCTCGCCGTGCACCGGAATGAGGATCTTCGGCTTGACCCAGCCGATCAGTTCTTCAAGTTCGGCGCGGCGCGGATGACCCGACACGTGCACGAGATGCGTGCGATCGGTGATGACCTCGAGACCTTGTTCGATCAGCAGATTGATGACTCGTCCGACGGCCTTTTCGTTTCCCGGAATCGTACGCGCTGAATAGATCACCGTGTCGCCATGGGAGAACGTCACCTCGGGGTGTTGGTCTTCCGCGATGCGTGAAAGGGCCGCACGCGGCTCGCCCTGGCTGCCGGTGCACAGCGCCACGACTTTGTTGGGCGGCAAATAGCCATAGGCGTCCATCGGCCGGAAATCCTGCACGCCGTCGAAATAGCCGGTCTCTCGCGCAATTTGAACGACGCGCTCCATGGCGCGCCCGATGACGACGACCTCACGGTCCGCAGCCTTCGCCGCATCCGCAACCGAGCGCAGGCGTCCGACATTTGATGCAAATGTGGTGACCGCGACGCGGCCGCGCGCCTTCTTGATGATCTCGGCGATGGTTTTGCCGACGTCGGCTTCAGATGGCGAGCGTCCTTCACGCACGGCATTGGTGGAATCGCCGACGAGAGCGAGACAACCCTCGTTGCCCAACGCGCGCAGCTTTTGCTCGTCGGTTCGATCGCCGAGGATCGGCGTCGGGTCGATTTTCCAGTCGCCGGTGTGCAGAACGGTACCAGCGGTCGTACGGATGATAAGCGCATTCGATTCCGGGATCGAATGCGCCATGGTCACCAGTTCGACGTCGAATGGCCCCGCGGTGAAGCGTCCGCCGACCGGGATAATCTTCACCGGGATTTCCGGCGCACCCGGCTCGCTCGCGCATTTTGCTTCGAGCAATGCGGCCGTAAACGGGGTTGCATAAATCGGCACCTTCAGCCGCGGCCAAAGCTCGATGAGCGCGCCATAGTGGTCTTCATGGGCATGGGTGAGGACAAGGCCGGCGAGATTCTTGCGCTCCTCCACCAGGTAGCGAATGTCGGGCAGGATGAGGTCGATCCCCGGCAGGTGCTCTTCGGCGGCGAACGACACGCCGAGATCAATCGCCAGCCAGCTCCGGCGCCGCTCGTCGCCGAAGCCATAGATCGACAAATTCATGCCGATCTCGCCGACACCGCCAAGCGGCGCAAACACCAATTCCTGCGAGGGACCGGCCATCAGCGGGTACCTCTCTCACCCGTTCGTCCCCGCGAGCCAACATCGGGTTTACCCGATGTTGGCCGTTGATCGTGCGCAAGTCGGCTAAAGCCGACTTGCGATGGGGACCCAGGCGAAAAAATCACAGCGGCTGCATTTGCAGCGCTGGATTCCCGCTTTCGCGGGAACGAACGGAGTTTGGGGCGCTGCCTCACCTTCATGGAGAGCCGATCCCGAAAACTTCACCGGCGGTGATTTTGGTCACGCCATTGTCCTGCTCGAGCAGCAAACGCCCATCATCATCGAGACCCTGAAACCGGCCAGCCAATTCGCGCGCTGACATCCGCACGCGTAAAATCTCGCCGAGGCCGGCCGCGCGCTTGAGCCAATCGGCACGAATCCTCGCAAAATCTTGCCCGCGGTCCCACTGCGCGAGACGGTACTGCATGGCCGTCGCCAGCTGGGCGAGCAACGCATCGGGCACAACACGCGCGCCATTGGCCGCAAGATCCGTCGCGGGATAGGCGATATCGGACGGATGTGCTGCGCAGTTGACGCCGATGCCGATCGCGACAGTAAAGACCGGATCGCTCTCCCCCTCGATCAGAATGCCGGCGAGCTTGGCCGCCCCGACGAGCAGATCATTCGGCCACTTCACCTTTAACGCGGGGCCAAGCTGCGGCGCGCATGCGGCAACCGCATCATGCAAAGCCAGCGCAGCGACAAAGGAGAGCTGCGGCGCCTGTTCGGGCGCCGACGGTTCCGTAAGCAGAAGCGTCGCGTAGAGATTGCCCGGCGGGGATATCCATGCATTGCCGCGGCGGCCGCGGCCGGCGCTCTGGCTTTGCGCAGTGATCCACAACGGTCCGCGCTCGCCGGCGCGTGCAAGCGCCAGCGCCTCGGCGTTGGTTGAGCCGAGCGTCCCGTAAACGATGTGTCGGACCCCCGCCAGGCCCGTGGCTTCGCGGTACATCTCGTTTTGCGTCAGAACAGCGACTTCGCCGCGACTGACGCCGCACCAACCAATGGCGCCGGAAACGCAAAGAACAGGATATTGGCGAGCCCCGACAGGCCAAGCACCACGCGCAACAATCCGGGCATCGGCTGGAAGCTGCGCACCGGTTCGTCGAAATACATGACCTTCACGATAGTCAGATAGTAATACGCGCCCACGACGCTGGTGAGCACGCCGATCACGGCGAGCGTAAAGAGACCTGCCTTGATGGCAGCGAGGAATACGAAATATTTCGCGAAGAATCCGGCGAGCGGCGGAATGCCGGCGAGCGAAAACAGCAGCACCGCCAGGAAAAAGGCCGTCGTCGGATGCGTGCGCGAAAGGCCCGCCAGGTCGCTGATGTTTTCAACGAGCTTTCCGTCGCGGCGCATGGCGAGGATCACGGCGAAAGTGCCGAGCGTCATTGCGACATAGATGCTCATGTAGATCAGGACACCTTGCACACCCTCGGCTGTGCCGGCGGCAAGCCCCACAAGCGCAAAGCCCATATGGCCAATCGACGAGTAAGCCATCAGCCGCTTGATGTTGCGCTGGCCGATCGCGGCGAAAGCACCAAGCGCCATCGAGGCGATCGACACAAACACCACGATCTGCTGCCACTCATGCGTGATGCCAGGAAAGGCCACCACGGTCGCACGCGCGAAAATGGCAATACCGGCGACCTTGGGCGCGGCGGCGAAGAAAGCGGTGACCGGCGTCGGCGCGCCCTCATAGACGTCGGGCGTCCACATATGGAACGGCACCGCGGAAATCTTGAAGCAGAAGCCGACGAACAGGAATACCAGTCCGAAGATCAGCCCGATGCTGGCGCCGTTTTGCGTGGCCTTGGCGATGCTTAAAAAATTGATGGTGCCGGTGAAACCGTAAATCAGCGACGCGCCATAGAGCAGCATGCCGGATGACAGCGCGCCAAGTACGAAATATTTCAATCCGGCTTCAGTCGAACGCACATTGTCGCGATTGGACGCGGCGACCACGTAAAGCGGCAGGCTCATCAACTCGAGGCCGAGATAGAGCGCGATCAGGTCCGACGCCGAGATCAGCATCAGCATGCCGAGCGTTGCGAGCAAAAACAGCGGGCCGTATTCGAATTTCTGCTCTTTCTCGAGCGTCAGATAGTCGAGCGAGAGCACCAGGGCGCCCGCCGATCCGGTCAACGTGAGCAATTTCAGAAAACGCGCGTAATCGTCGACCACGAAGCTGCCGCCGAACAACGACTCGCGCCCCGGCGGCATCGTCGCCACGGCAAATCCGGCCAGCACCAGAATGGCAATGCAGAACGCGTTGACGATTGCCGCGCCGCGCGGGCCCTGGCCGGCCGCCACGCCGAACATCAGCATCACCATCGCCCCGATCGCAAGCACGAACTCGGGCAGCAGCGGCATCAATCCGGAATTTTGCAGCACCTGCATCATGGGGCTCATTGGGCGATCAACGCCGCGGTTTTGGCGGCGGCGATGGCATGATTGTAATTGTCGAGGAGCTGGGCGACGGCAGCCGATGACATGTCGAGCACCGGTTTTGGCGCAACGCCGAACAGAATTGTGAGGATGACCAGCGGCGCGAAAATCACGCTTTCGCGCCAGCCGATATCGCGGATGCCCTCAAGCGCCGGCTTCAGATTGCCGAAGATCATCTTTCGGTAAAGCCACAACGCATAGGCCGCCGACAGGATCACGCCGAACGTGGCAATCGTCGCGACCGGAATGTTGATTTTGAAGGTGCCGATCAACGACAGGAATTCGCCGATGAAGCCGGATGTGCCCGGCAAGCCGACATTTGCCAGCGTGAACACCATGAACACGAAGGCATAGACCGGCATGCGGTTGACCAGCCCGCCATAGGCAGCGATCTCGCGCGTATGCATGCGGTCATAGACCACGCCGACGCAGAGGAAGAGCGCCCCAGAGACAATGCCGTGGGAAATCATCTGGAAGATGCCGCCGGCGACGCCCTGGGTCGTGGCGGCGAAAATCCCCATGGTGACGAAACCCATATGCGCGACCGACGAGTAAGCGATCAGCTTCTTCACGTCCTCCTGCATCAGCGCCACCAGCGAGGTGTAGATGATGGCGACGACGGAGAGCGTGAAGATCAGCGGCGCGAATTCGTGGCTGGCGGACGGAAACATCGGCAGCGAAAATCGCAGGAAGCCGTAACCGCCCATCTTCAGAAGGATGGCGGCCAGGATGACCGAACCCGCGGTCGGCGCCTCGACATGCGCGTCGGGCAACCAAGTGTGGACCGGCCACATCGGCATCTTCACGGCGAACGAAGCGAAGAACGCAAACCACGCCCATTTCTGCAAGCCGAGCGGGAACCCGTGGCGCAATAGCGTCACGATGTCGGTGGTGCCGGCGTCCCAATACATCGCCATGATGGCGAGCAGCATCAGGACCGAACCGAGCAGCGTGTAGAGGAAGAACTTGAAGCTGGCATAGACCCGGCGCGGGCCGCCCCAGACGCCGATGATCAGGAACATCGGGATCAGGCCGCCCTCGAAGAATAGATAGAACAGCACGAGATCGAGCGCCGAGAAGGTGCCGACCATCAACGTCTCCAGCACCAGGAAGGCGATCATGTATTCCTTTACGCGTGTCTGGATCGCGGTCCAGCTCGCCAGAATACAGATCGGCATCAGCGCGGTGGTGAGGATCACGAACGGCAGCGAAATGCCGTCAACGCCCATGTGATAGGAGGCAATGCCGAGCCAGTTGTATTTCTCGACGAATTGAAATTCCGGCGAGCTCGCATCGAAGCGCCAGACCATCACCAGCGAAAACGCGAAGGTCACCAGCGTGGTCCACAGCGAAATCCAACGCGCGGTGCCGCGGGCAAATCGCTCGTTGCCACGCACCATCACCATGATGAGCAGCGCCCCGAAGAGCGGCAGGAAGGTGACAACCGAAAGAATGGGCCAATTCAAATTCATCGTTTTCCTTGACGCATGATCTTGTCCGAAAACCGGTTTCCACTTTTCGGGATCATGCTAGCGCACCGCGAACATAAACCAGGTAATGAAGGCGGCTGCGCCAATGAGCATGGCGAAGGCGTAGTGATAGAGGTAGCCGGTCTGCAAACGCACCACATTGCGCGTCACGTCGAGCACGCGGGCGGACACGCCATCCGGTCCGAAGCCATCGATCAGCCAGCCGTCGCCCTTCTTCCAAAGTTCGCGGCCAATCCATTTGGTCGGCCGCACGAAGATCAGGTCATACAGCTCGTCGAAATACCATTTGTTGAGCAGAAAGCGGTAAAGCCAGTCGTGCTGGCGCGCGAGCTCGACCGGAATGTCCGGACGGCGGATATAGAACTGCCAGGCGATGACGAAACCAAGCGCCATCATCACGGTCGGCAGAATGCCGATCTGCAATGGCACGTGGTGCATGTCTTCGAGCACGCTGTTGCCTTTGGCGAACGTGAGCGACTCGCGGAAGAAGCCTTCGACGCCGTGGCCGGCAAAGATCTCCTTGAACGGCAGGCCGGCGAGCACCGAGCCGATGGCGAGGAAGCCGAGCGGGATCAACATCACCATCGGGCTCTCGTGCGCGTCCTTCCAGTGCTGGCGGTCGTGCGGTTCGCCATGGAACGTCTTGAAGATCAGGCGCCAGGAATAGAATGAGGTGAGCAGCGCGGCCCCGACGGTGCAGATGAATGCATAAAGCGCCATCGGATTCTTGCCGACATAGGCGGCCTCGATGATTGCGTCTTTCGAAAAATAGCCGGCCGTAAGCGGAAACCCGGTGAGCGCGAGCGTACCGACGATCATCACGATGTAGGTGTAGGGGATGCGATCCTTCAGCCCGCCCATGTGACGGATGTCCTGCTCATGGTGCATCGCATGGATCACCGAGCCTGACCCAAGAAACAGCAGCGCCTTGAAGAAGGCGTGCGTGAACAAATGGAACATGCCGACCGAATAGGCCCCTACTCCCATCGCAACGAACATGTAGCCGAGCTGCGAACAGGTCGAATAAGCGACAATGCGTTTGATGTCGTTCTGCACGAGCCCGATAGTGGCCGCGAAAATCGCAGTCGTTGCACCGATCAAGGTCACGAAGGTCTGCGCGTTGGGGGCAAGCTCGAACAGCGGCGACAGCCGCGCCACCATGAAAACGCCGGCCGTCACCATGGTGGCGGCGTGGATCAAAGCCGATACCGGTGTCGGGCCCTCCATGGCGTCGGGCAGCCAGGTGTGCAGCAGGAACTGCGCCGACTTGCCCATCGCGCCCATGAACAGGAACAGGCAAGTGAGCGTCAGCGCATCGGCCTGCCATCCGAAGAAATTGATCATCTTTCCGGTGAGCGCCGGCGCCTGCGCGAATATGGTTTCAAAGTCGATCGCGCCGGTGAGCATGAACACCGCGAAGATGCCGAGCGCAAAGCCGAAATCACCGACACGGTTGACGATGAAAGCCTTGATGGCCGCCGCGTTCGCCTCCGGCTTGTGGTACCAGAAGCCGATCAGCAGGTAGCTTGCGAGCCCAACGCCTTCCCAGCCGAAGAACAGCTGGACCAAGTTGTCCGCCGTCACCAGCATCAGCATCGCAAAGGTGAAAAACGACAGATAGCTGAAAAAGCGAGGCCGGTAGGGATCCTCGTGCATGTAGCCGATCGAATAGAGATGCACGAAGGCCGATACGGTATTCACGACCACCAGCATCACGGCCGTCAGCGTATCGATGCGCAGCGACCACTCGACCTTCAGGTCCCCTGCGGTCATCCAGGTATAGACCGGCACGCGCATGTCGTGATGGGCAAAACCAACATCGACGAAGGCGATCCATGACAGGATCATGCAGATCAGCAAGAGCGTCGTCGTAATCAGCTCGGCAGTGCGCGATCCCACGGCCGCGGGTTCGTGTTCCTCCGCCTCATGATGCGAAGAACGGATGACGCCGCCGCCATGCACACCCGGCCCGCCGTGAAGAGTGCCGTGGTCGGTTACATGGTCATCGCCACCCGCCGCCGGACCTTTGCCCGGGAAACGCGCGCGCGCGCCGGCAAGCGCAATTATGCCGGCCAGAACGGCGCCAAGAAGGGGAAGAAAGACGATCGCCTGATACATGCCGCCTTTAGCCCTTCATCAGATTGATGTCTTCAACCGCGATCGAGCCGCGGTTGCGATAGAACACCACCAGAATTGCAAGCCCGATCGCGGCCTCTGCTGCCGCGACCGTAAGCACCAGCAGCGCATAGATTTGCCCGGTGATGTCGCCGAGGTGCGTGGAGAACGCCACCAGGTTGATATTGACCGCGAGCAGGATCAGTTCGATCGACATCAGGATAATGATGACATTCTTGCGATTGAGGAAAATGCCGAAGATCCCCAGCGTGAACAGGATGGCGGCAACCGAAAGATAATGTCCAAGGCCGATGGTCATATATTGCTCCCCAGGCCCTGGCCCGAGCGCACTTTCACCACCTCGATGGATTCCGACGGCTTGCGCGCAACCTGCTCGCCGATGTCCTGGCGACGCACGCGCGGACGATGCTGCAGCGTGAGCACGATCGCGCCAACCATCGCGACGAGCAGGATCATGCCCGCGGCCTCAAAGAAATAGACATAGCGTGTATAGAGCACGAGACCGATCGCCTCGGTGTTCGAAATATTGGCCGGGATCGGCGCAGTGATCGCCTGCGGAATGCCCGGCCCAATTGCCCAGGCGCCGACCACGAGCAGCAGCTCGGCCAGGAAAATTCCGCCGATCAGCATTCCGATCGGGAGATATTGCAGCACGCCCTGCTTGAGCTCGGCAAAATCGACGTCGAGCATCATCACAACGAACAAGAAAAGCACCGCAACCGCGCCGACATAGACCACGATCAGGATCATGGCGAGGAATTCAGCGCCCATCATCACGAACAGGCCGGCGGCATTGACGAATGCGAGGATGAGATAGAGGACCGAATGCACGGGATTGCGTGCCGCAATCACCATGACGGCGCTGGCCACGCAAATGCCGGCAAAGAGATAAAAGAAGAGCGCGGCGACGATCATGTGTGGGCCTCGCCTACCCCCTCTCCCCGCGTGCGGGGAGAGGGTCGGGGTGAGGGGCCAGGGCCACCGGCCGAAATCCATCGAGACGCCCCCTCACCCGACCGCGCTGCGCGCGGTCGACCTCTCCCCGCGCGCGGGGAGAGGTTAAAAAAGAACACGGCGACGTTACGATTCATCCCACTCTCACCTGTAAGGCGCGTCGAGCGCGAGGTTTTTGGCAATCTCGCGTTCCCAGCGATCGCCGTTCGCAAGCAGCCGTTCTTTATCGTAGTAGAGTTCTTCGCGCGTCTCGGTGGCGAATTCGAAATTCGGGCCTTCGACAATTGCATCCACCGGGCAGGCTTCCTGACAAAGGCCGCAGTAAATGCACTTCACCATATCGATGTCGTAGCGCGTCGTGCGTCGCGTGCCGTCATTGCGGCGAGGCCCCGCCTCGATCGTGATGGCCTGCGCCGGGCAAATTGCCTCGCACAGCTTGCAGGCAATGCACCGCTCTTCGCCGTTGGGATAACGGCGCAAGGCGTGCTCGCCGCGGAAACGCGGCGATATCGGTCCCTTCTCGAAGGGATAATTGAGAGTCGCTTTTGGCCTGAAGAAATAGCGCATGGCCAGCACGAAGCCGGTCACGAACTCCATCAGGAACAGGCTTTTGGCCGCGCGATCGAGTCTCATCGCATCCTCACTTCATCGCCGCTTTTGCCAGGTCGCCGTACTGGATGACGGCGGCGACAATCGCCACCATCGCCAGCGACAGCGGCAGGAAAACCTTCCAGCCGAGCCGCATGAGCTGATCGTAGCGATAACGTGGAACCATGGCCTTGGCCATGGCGATCAGGAAGAAGAATCCCGACGCCTTGATGACGAACCAGATCACGCCCGGAACCCAAGTAAAGGGCGGATAGGGAATCGGTGAAAGCCAGCCGCCCAGGAAGAATATGGTGGCCATCGCACACATGGTGCAGATCGCTACATATTCGCCGAGCATGAACATCATGTAGAGCGTCGAGCCGTATTCCACCATGAAGCCGGCGACCAGTTCGGACTCCGCTTCCACCAGGTCGAACGGCGGCCGGTTGGTTTCCGCCAGCGCCGAGACGAAGAAAACGACGTACATCGGAAACAACGGCAGCCAGTACCAACCCAGGAACCCGTACGGACCGTCCTGCGCCTGCACGATGGCCGAGAGATTGAGCGAACCGGCAAGCAGTAGAACCGTGATGATCACGAAGCCGATGGAGACTTCGTATGACACCATCTGCGCCGCCGAGCGTACCGCCGCAAGGAACGCGTATTTCGAATTCGACGCCCAGCCCGCCATGATGATGCCGTAGACCATCAGCGACGAGATCGCGAAAATGTAGAGCACGCCGACATTGATGTCGGCGATCACCCATTTCGCGTTGACCGGGATCACGGCCCAGGCCGCCAAAGCCAGCACGCACGAGATCAGCGGCGCCAGCAAAAACACGCCTTTGTTGGCGCCGGCGGGGATCACCGGCTCCTTGACCACGAATTTCAGCAGGTCGGCAAAGGACTGAAAAAGGCCCCAGGGCCCGACGACATTTGGGCCGCGCCGGATTTGCACGGCAGCCCAGATCTTGCGATCGGCAAGCAGCACATAGGCGACGGCGACCAGCAGGACCACCAGCAAAACCACCGACTCCACCACGATGATGATGAGCGGCCAGAGGTAGGTCCAGAAGAAATCCATCATGCGCCCTACTCCGCCGCGGTCCGTGCTGCCGCATGCGCGAGCGCCGAACATTCCGCCATGATGGCGGAGGCGCGCGTGATCGGATTGGTGAGATAGAAGTCGGATACGGCGGAAGCAAAGGCCGCCTTGTCGATGTTGCCGCCGAGCTTGGCGAGCTTGTCGATATCCTTGGCGTCACCAGGCTCGATCTGGTCAATGCGCATGAGATGCGGATGCGCCGCGAACAGCGCCTGCCGCAGGGCGTTGAGCGAGTCGAAGGGCAGCTTGCGACCCAGCGCCTCGGACAGCGCGCGTAAAATCGCCCAGTCTTCGCGCGCATTGCCCGGCGGGAAGGCCGCACGGTTCGTCATCTGCACGCGTCCCTCGGTGTTAACGTAAATCGCCGACTTCTCCGGGTAGGCGGCACCCGGCAGCACCACGTCGGCGCGATGGGCTCCGCGATCACCATGGGTGCCGATGTAGACGACGAAACCGCCGGACGGCACCTCGACCTCGTCGACGCCGAGCAGGAACAACACGTCGAGCGCGCGGGATTTCAGCATGGCGGCGGTATCGAGGCCGCCATCGCCCGGAACAAACCCAACATCGAGAGCTCCAACGAGCGCGGCTTCACTGTGCAAGATATTGAAGCCGTTCCAGCCATCCTTGATCACGCCGAGCGACGCCGCGGCTTTTGCCGCCATGGCCAGGACGGCGGCTCCATCCGGGCGGTTGAGTGCACCTTGCCCGATGATGAACATCGGTTTTTCAGCTTTCACCGGCGCGTGGTCGACAAATTGCGCCAGAACTCTCCGGACCGGCGCCAAGATAATAAGTGAATGGATAGGTCAGATCGGCCTTCTCACCGACCATTCCGATCGCAACATTGCCTTTGAGATAGCGCTTGCGGATGCGCGCATTAAGCACCGTCGCTTCACGGCGCGGATTGGTGCCGATCAGCATGATGGCATCGGATTGATCGATGCCGGCAATGGTCGAATTGAACAGATAGCTCGCCCGGCCGTTTTTCGGATGCAGCGGCGAGCCCGGATAGCGCGCATCGATATTGCCGACGCCCAGCGCAGCCATCAGCGACTTCAGCGCAAACATCTCCTCGACGCTGGCAAGCTGCCCAGCCAAGGCGCCGATGCGATTGCGGGGTGCCGCATTCACTTTTGCGGCGATGACGTCAAAAGCCTGTTTCCAGGATGCCGGCTGCAGCCGGCCATTGACGCGCACGTAAGGCTGGTCGAGCCGTTGCGTGCGCAGGCCATCGACCACGTGACGGGTCTTGTCGGAAATCCACTCCTCGTTCACGTCCTCGTTGGCGCGCGGCAAAATGCGCATCACCTCGCGCCCGCGTGTGTCGATACGGATCGCGGAGCCGACCGCGTCCATCACGTCGATCGATTGCGTCTTGCCGAGCTCCCACGGTCGCGCCGCAAACGCATAGGGCTTGGACGTGAGGGCACCGACCGGGCAAAGATCGACAACGTTGCTTTGCAGCTCCGACGTCATCGCCTGCTCGAGATAAGTGGTGATCTCCATGTCCTCGCCGCGGCCGATGGCGCCAAGCTCGGGCACGCCGGCCACTTCGGTCGCAAAGCGAATGCAACGCGTGCAGTGGATGCAACGCGTCATGATGGTCTTGACCAGCGGACCGATATATTTGTCCTCGACCGCGCGCTTGTTTTCCGCGTAGCGACTCGCATCCACGCCATAGGCCATGGCCTGGTCCTGCAGATCGCATTCGCCGCCCTGATCGCAGATCGGGCAATCGAGCGGATGGTTGATCAGCAGGAATTCCATCACGCCTTCGCGCGCCTTCTTCACCATCGGCGTCTTGGTGTTGAGGACTTTCGGCGAGCCGTCCTTGTTCGGCGGCAAATCCTTCACGCCCATGGCACACGAGGCCTGCGGCTTCGGTATGCCGGCCACTTCGATCAGGCACATGCGGCAATTGCCGGCAATCGACAGACGCTCGTGGAAGCAGAAGCGCGGAATTTCCGCGCCCGCGGCCTCGCAGGCCTGGAGCAGCGTGTACTCCGGCGGAACGTCTATCTCTTTGCCATCGACAATGACTTTGGTCATTTTTTCCAGGTCTTCAGATTGCTTATGTCTTCAGATTGTCCAGGTCTTCAGTTCGTTCACGCCATCAGTGCAGAATGCGTTCGTGCTTGCCGCACCAGTCTTCGCGCTTCGTCGTCGCCCATCCGAACCCCATCATGCCGCGTGCTCGTTTGAATTGTCGCAGCGAGCCGTCTTCCAAAGCTGTGCAGCCGGGATATTCTCCCAGCCGAAGGCATATTCACTCGCGCCATGCGCCTTGAGGTGATCGAGACGGGCAACGCCTTCCGCCAGATCGGGCCGATGTCCGGCCGGAATCCACCACAGCACCAGCGTCGTTTCGATCGGCTCGAACCATTCCCGGCGGCGGCCATAAAAACGCCGATGGAGCGTTTGCCAGACGAAGCGTTCGAGCGCCTCGACATTTTCCCAAACGGCAAGGTTCGGCAGAATGCGCGGATCGGCATAAACCGTCATGTTCATGGCGTGCCCGCTTTCGTCATGCAGCCGCCAGACGAAGCCATCAATCTGTTCCGCCAGCTTATTCACGCGATCGACATTCTCGACAAATTCCGCCATGCGCGGATCATCGAGCGGATAGCGGATCCGCGCGATGTTGAACTGGGCAAGATGACGGACGCTGGTCATCGCTTTACTCCGCCGCCTCGCGCACCGCGCCGTGCGCGTCGGCATTGCGCGTGTATTCGTCGATGCGACGCTCGATTTCCGGACGGAAGTGCCGCAGCAAGCCTTGCACCGGCCAGGCCGCGCCGTCGCCGAATGCGCAAATGGTATGGCCCTCGATCTGCTGGGTGACCTGCATCAGCATGTCGATCTCGCGCTTCTGCGCGCGGCCTTCCGCCATGCGGGTCAAAACGCGCCACATCCAGCCCATGCCTTCACGGCATGGCGTGCACTGGCCGCAGCTCTCATGCTTGTAAAAATATGAGATGCGCGCCATGGCGCGGACGATATCGGTCGACTTGTCCATCACGATCACGGCGGCGGTGCCGAGCGCCGATTTCTTGTCGCGGCAGCCGTCGAAATCCATCAGCAGGCTATCGGCCTGGTCCTTGCCGGCGGGAACCAGCGGCATTGATGAACCGCCAGGAATGACCGCGAGCAGATTGTCCCAGCCGCCGCGCACGCCACCGGCATGCGTTTCCACGAGCTCGCGCAGCGGAATGCCCATGGCTTCTTCGACGTTGCACGGCCGCTCGACATGACCGGAAATGCAGAACAGCTTGGTGCCGGTATTATTCGGACGGCCGATACCCGCAAACCATGATGCGCCACGCCGCATGATGTCCGGCACGACAGCAAGCGATTCAACATTCTGCACCGTGGTCGGACAGCCATAGAGGCCCACATTGGCCGGGAATGGCGGCTTCAGGCGTGGCTGGCCCTTCTTGCCTTCCAGGCTTTCCAGCAGCGCGGTTTCCTCACCACAAATATAGGCGCCGGCGCCATGGTGGACATAAAGGTCGAAGTCCCAGCCGTTGACGTTGTTCTTTCCGATCAGCTTGGCGTCATAGGCTTCATCGATGGCGGCCTGCACTCGCTCGCGTTCACGAATAAATTCGCCGCGGACATAAATGTAGCCGACATTGGCGCCCATCGCGCAACCGGCAATCAGGCACCCTTCGACCAGCAAATGCGGATCGTGCCGCATGATTTCGCGGTCCTTGCAGGTGCCAGGCTCGGAACTCGTCGGCATTCACGACGAGATATTGCGGACGGCCGTCCGATTTCTTCGGCATGAACGACCATTTGAGACCGGTGGGGAAACCGGCGCCACCGCGGCCGCGCAAGCCGGAGGTCTTCACCTCTTCGATGATGGCATCGCGCCCTTTTTCCAGAATGGCCTTGGTGCCGTCCCAGGCGCCGCGCGACCGCGCGCCCTTAAGGCCCCAGTCGTGCTGGCCGTAGAGATTTCGAAAGATGCGGTCCTTGTCAGCCAGCATCACTCACGCCTTTTCCTTGAGCGTCGTTGCACCGCCGACCGGCGCAGATTGCTGCCGATCGACTTGCGGGCCGGGCTTCACTTTCTTGCCAGCGCCCAGATCATCGAGAATTTTTCCGAAGCTCTCGGCAGTGAGGTCCTCATAGTAATCGTAATTGATCTGTGCCATTGGCGCGTTGACGCAAGCGCCGAGGCACTCGACCTCGACCCAGGAGAACTTCCCGTCTTTGGTGACGTCGCCCTGCTCGCCGATGCGCTTGCGGCACACTTTTTCCAGGTCGTCGGCGCCGCGCAGCCGGCAAGGTGTCGTGCCGCAGAGTTGCACGTGGAATTTTCCGACCGGCTGTAAGTTGAACATCGTGTAGAAGGTCGCAACCTCGAGCGCGCGGATGTGCGCCATCCCGAGGAAATCAGAAACGTAGCGGATCGCCGCCTCCGGCAGCCAGCCGCCGGACTGTTCCTGTGCACGCCACAGCAGCGGAATGATCGCCGACTGCTGTCGGCCATCCGGATATTTCTTCACCTGCTCTTTGGCCCAGGCCAGGTTTTCCTTGTTGAAGGAAAACTCTTTAGGCTGCACCTCGGGCGGGGCGAGACGGCGAACGCTCATCGGTCGACCTCCCCGAAAACGATATCGATCGAGCCGAGAATGGCGGATACGTCAGCCAGCATGTGGCCGCGGCAGAGGAAGTCCATCGCGCTCAGATGCGCGAAACCCGGCGCGCGGATTTTGCATTTGTAGGGCTTGTTGGTGCCGTCGGCGACGAGATAGACGCCGAACTCTCCCTTCGGCGCCTCGACCGCGGCGTAAACCTCGCCGGCCGGCACGTGGTAGCCTTCGGTATAAAGCTTGAAGTGATGGATCAGCGCTTCCATCGAGCGCTTCATCTCGCCGCGCTTGGGCGGAACGATCTTGTGATCGTCGACGGTGACCGGGCCTTGCCCGGCGGGCGAGCGCAATTTCTCCACGCACTGTTTCATGATCTTGACCGACTGGCGCATCTCTTCCATGCGGATGAGATAGCGATCGAAACAGTCGCCGTTCTTGCCGATCGGAATATCGAATTCGAGCTCGGAATAGCACTCATAGGGTTGCGCCTTGCGTAGATCCCAGGCGGCGCCCGAACCGCGCACCATCACGCCTGAAAAACCCCAATTCCATGCGTCCGCAAGCGAGACCACGCCGATATCGACATTGCGCTGCTTGAAGATGCGATTGCCGGTCAGCAACACATCAAGATCGTCGACAACTTTGAGGAAGGGATCGCAAAACGCGTAGATATCGTCGATCAATTTCGGCGGCAGGTCTTGATGGACGCCACCCGGCCGGAAATAGGCCGCATGCATGCGCGAACCGGACGCGCGCTCGTAGAACACCATCAGTTTCTCGCGCTCCTCAAAACCCCAGAGCGGCGGCGTGAGCGCGCCGACGTCCATCGCCTGCGTTGTCACGTTGAGCAGATGCGACAGCAGCCGGCCGATTTCGGAATAGAGCACGCGGATCAGTTGCGCGCGTTTGGGCACCTGGATGCCGAGCAGCTTTTCTACGGCCAGGCAAAACGCGTGCTCCTGGTTCATCGGCGCGACATAATCGAGCCGGTCGAAATAAGGCACCGCCTGCAAATAGGTTTTGGCCTCGATCAGCTTTTCGGTGCCGCGGTGAAGCAGCCCGATGTGTGGGTCGACACGCTCCACCACCTCGCCGTCGAGCTCGAGCACCAGCCGCAGCACGCCATGCGCGGCCGGATGTTGCGGTCCGAAATTGATGGTAAAATTGCGTACCGCGGTTTCGGCCATCAGCTTACCAGCTCCGCCGCCGACTTTGCCTTCTCCGCGACCTTGGCGTTGAATCGATCCCACACCACGGCGACGCGCTCGTGACGTCCTTCGCCGATCAGATCCATGCCGTCGTGCGCGCGGACCCTGAACACGATTTTACGTCCCCGCACTTCGAGAACTTCGACGTCGACCTTGACGGTCATGCCGGGCGGCGTGGCCGCCAGATGCGATACGTCGACATGAGTGCCGAGGCTGCCTTCGCCGGCGTCGAGGTGTTCATTGAGTAATTGCGTGCAGGTCCATTCCATCAGCACGATCATAAACCCGGTCGCGAACACCTTCGGCATCGCGGCGATGATCGGCGATTCCGGATAGGTGTAGGGCACCGTCTTATTCTCCGGCACCACGTAGGAGAATGTATGTTTGAGGCCGGGCTGAAGGGTCGCTTTCATAATTACGACCCCTTGCCTTCAGCTTTGGCTTTCTCGTCGCCAGGCAACACGTAATCCGTGCCTTCCCACGGCGACAAAAAATCGAAGCTGCGGAATTCCTGTGCCAGTGAAACCTTGTCGTAGACCACGCGCTTCTGTTCGTCGTCGTAACGCACCTCGACGAAACCGGTGAGCGGAAAGTCCTTGCGCAGCGGGTGACCCTCGAAACCGTAATCGGTGAGGATGCGCCGCATGTCGGGATGCCCGGTGAACAGCACGCCGTAGAGGTCATAGGTCTCGCGCTCGAACCAGTCGGCGCCGCGGAACAGATCGATCAGCGACGGCACCGGCGTCGTTTCATCGGTCGCAACCTTGAGGCGCACGCGCTGATTCAGCCGCGGTGACAGGAAGTGATAGACGACATCGAAGCGTTGCTCGCGCGCAGGCCAATCGACCGCGGTGATGTCGATGATGTTGATGAATTGGCAGGCCGGATCATCGCGAAGAAAAGCCACGACCTTGATAAGGTCGGTTGCCTTGGCAGCGATCGTCAATTCACCGCGCGCAACTTCATAGCTGGTGACTGAAGCGCCAAGCGCGCTCTTGATCGTTTGCCCAAGCCTGTCGAGCGTCTCGTCCATGCGGCCCTGCCTAGCGCTCGATCGTGCCGGTACGGCGAATTTTCTTCTGCAACAGCATCACGCCATAAAGCAGCGCCTCCGCCGTCGGCGGGCAGCCGGGCACATAGATGTCAACTGGCACGATGCGATCGCAGCCGCGCACCACAGAGTACGAATAGTGATAGTAGCCGCCGCCGTTGGCGCATGATCCCATCGAGATCACGTAGCGCGGCTCAGGCATCTGGTCGTAGACCTTGCGCAGTGCCGGCGCCATCTTGTTGGTCAGCGTGCCGGCGACGATCATCACGTCCGATTGGCGCGGCGAAGCGCGCGGAGCAAACCCGAAGCGTTCGGCGTCGTAACGCGGCATCGACATCTGCATCATCTCGACGGCGCAGCACGCAAGACCGAACGTCATCCACATCAGCGAGCCGGTGCGCGCCCAGGTGACCAGGTCGTCAGCAGCCGTGACAATGAAGCCCTTGTCGGCGAGTTCCGCGTTCACACCAGTGAAAAACGCGTCGTCCGACCCCACCGGCTTGCCGGTGTTCGGATCGAGAATGCCTTTTGGCGCGGGTGCGACCAGGGTCATGGGCAAATCAATCCCATTCGAGCGCCCCCTTCTTCCATTCATATATGAAGCCGATGGTGAGAACGCCAAGGAACACCATCATCGACCAAAAGCCGAACAGGCCGATCTTTCGAAACACAATCGCCCAAGGGAACAGGAAGCTCACCTCGAGGTCGAATATGATGAAAAGGATTGCCACCAGATAGAAGCGCACGTCGAATTTCATGCGCGCATCGTCAAATGCGTTGAAACCGCATTCGTAAGCCGACAGCTTTTCCGGATCCGGCTGCTTGTAGGCGACGATAAAAGGAGCGATCAGCAGCGCGAGCCCGATGACGAGCGCGACCGCGATGAAGACAACCAGCGGCAGGTAATCCAGCAGCAATGCGCTCATCGCGACCTCAAGCGTACAGCCCCGGCCTACCCCGATATACGCCCGCCTTGGACTGATCGGCAGCCCGAAAGGCGCCGGTGACCCCGCACAACCAGGCCTTCACTTGTATGGAAAAGCCTCCAGGACGGGAGCGACCGAGGCTTAGCGCAGCGGTGTTGGGGTGGCAAGCCAACCTTGGACGGCATCCACGAGCGATCGCGGCCCGAAATCGCAGGGAATATTCCCACGATTGACAGCGGCGCGAACCGCCCTCGATAGTCGCCGCGGGCGGCGGCGCCCGCAGGAATTTGGGAAACAGCATGCAGCTTCTGCGACACTTTTTCTCTTTGCTTGCGCTCGCAGGCACCATCATCGTCTCGACGCCGCCCGCCAAAGCCGATGAATACCCCTCCCGACCGGTCAAGGTCATTGTACCGTTCGGCGCCGGCGGCCCGACCGACGTTTACGCCCGCGCCATCGCGGAGGAATTGCGGAAATCTCTCCATCAGACCTTTGTCATGGAGAATCGCCCGGGTGCCGGCACCACCATCGGGACAGAGGTGGTCGCGAAGTCCGCGCCGGATGGCTACACGCTGCTCATGGTGTCTGGCACGCAAGCCGTCAATGAAACGCTGTACGGGCACAAACAATATCAGCTCATGCGCGATCTGGTGCCCGTCGCGCCCCTAATCGACACGGACCTCGTTCTCGTCGTGCATCCATCGGTGCCAGCCAAGAATCTGAGCGAACTGCTGGCGCTGGCCCGCGCCAAGCCCGGCACCATCAATTACGGGTCGTCAGGTCCCGGATCGAACTACCACATGGCCGGCGAACTCCTGAAGAACCTCACCGGCATCGACATCGTTCATGTGCCCTACAAAGGCTCGACCGGAGCCCGCAATGACATCCTCAGCGGGCAGATCCAGATTTTGTTCGATTCGGTGCCGACGATGGCGCCGATGATCAAGGCGGGTCTTGTGCACGCGCTCGGCACCAGCGGCAAAACCCGCTCAGCAATTCTGCCGGACGTCCCGACTATCGCGGAAGCCGGCGTTCCCGGCTTTCAGGCCACTTTGTGGGTCGGATTCATGGCGCCGGCCGGAACGCCGCAGCCGATCGTCGACAAGCTCAGCGCCGAGATCAACAAGATCCTGGCGCGTCCTGACATCAAGGAGGCCTGGGAAAAAACCGGCGCAAGCCCGATTGTGATGACGCAGCCGGAATTCAAGAGTTTCATGGACGCCCAGGTTGCGAAATGGGCGAATGTCATCAAGGCCAATCACATTCCACCGATCAACTAGCGCCGTAGCCACTATGGGTGACCGATGAACGAAATGACCAAGCCATCCGCCGCCATCAAGGCCGAAGAACACTGGACGACAAAAGACGGCGGCGTGAAGCTGTTTCTGTTCGAAAAATGCGCGGGCGACCCCGCCAAGACGCGCGGCACGATCCTGTTCGTGCATGGCTCATCGATGGCTTCGCAGCCGACCTTCGATCTGCAGGTGCCGGGACGGCCCAATTCATCGGCGATGGATCACTTCGCCCGCCTCGGCTTTGACTGCTGGTGCGTCGACATGGAGGGCTATGGCCGCTCCACCAAGGATCGCGATAACAACGCGCCGATTTCGCAAGGTGCCGACGACTGCTACGCCGCCGCGCTCTATATCCAGAAGCTGCGCGGCAAACGGCCGTTCCTCGTGTACGGCATTTCCTCGGGCGCGCTACGCGCCGCGATGTTCGCGGAACGGAATCCCGAGATGGTGGCGCGTCTGGCGCTCGACGCCATGGTGTGGACCGGCGAAGGCTCGCCGACGCTCGAACAGCGCCGCAAGAAGCTGCCCGAATTCCAGGCGAAGAATCGCCGGCCGATCGACAAGGCTTTCATCCATTCGGTATTCGATCGCGACCATCCGGATACAGCCGAACGCAAGGTGATCGAAGCCTTCGCCGATGCGGTGACCGCGCTCGACAATTCCGTGCCGACCGGCACCTATGTCGACATGTGCTCGCGACTGCCCGTGGTCGATCCGGAAAAGATCAAGGCGCCGACACTGATCATGCGCGGCCAGCACGACGGCATCGCCTCGCTCCAGGACCTGATGAAATTCTTCGAGAAACTTCCGAACCCGGACAAGCAGTTCACCGTCATGTCCGGCATCTCGCACGCGAGCTTCCAGCAGAAGAACTACATGATGGTCTATCACATCCTGGCGAGTTTCTTCTCGCAGCCCGAGCCGGTTTACAAGGGTTGACGACTTTCGCCGTCGTGGCCAGGCATAGCCGTCCGAAGTACGGCATCCTTTCGCACGCCGAGTCCACGGCCGTCCGCGCGACGCACGGCCCGATTGCCAAGCTCCGCGAGGTCCCGGGACCCATACTCCGCCGTCTTTCGAGGTGGCACGGCGTATGGGTCCCCGCCTTCGCGGGGACGACAGTACGTCTAGATGCCGAGCTTCTTCGCCAACTCTCCCAAATCCGCACCGGCCACATCAACCGGCACGCTCGGCGCGGTTTCACCCGTGCCCGGGCCATGTTCGTTCGGGCCGTGCAATGTGTCCGGTGCGCAGGCCGCATGCGGCGGCTGCCGCAAGATCGCTGCTGTGAGCCGCCACCATCATGCATTGCGCAGGCTTGAGATCGAAAGCCTCGCAGGCGGCGAGATAAACGCGCGGCTTGGGCTTGTAGTCGCCGGCGACTTCCGCACCGAGGATGGCGTCCCACGGAAAATCATTGCGGCGCGCGAGATCAACCATCAGCGAAATATTTCCGTTCGAGACCGGCGCGAGCAGAAAGTTTTTCTTGAGCCGCCGAAGTGCCGCCGTCACATCCGGCCACGCATCGAGCCGGTGCCAGGCGAGCGTGAGCTCGCGCAACACATTCTCGGGAAGATCGCGCAAGCCAAGGCGCGGAACGAACCGCTCGAGATTGCGCCGGTGCAGGACATCGAGCTTGCAAAACGGGATGCGGCCTGCCCGCACCTCCTCCATGCCCGGCTGGTATTCGCCCCGCCAGGCATCGGCAAAGGCCAACCAGTCCAGGTTATGCCCGAGCGGCTTGAGGACCTTTTCGACCTCGCGGGCGACCGATGTCCGCCAGTCGACCAAGGTCCCGAAGACGTCAAAAAACATCGCCCGAACGGAGGTCGGAATAGAGGTCATGGGCGTGCCTCGGTCGGCATTTGCCGTCACCAAAAGGCGCCGGTTTTGCTGCCGGATACTACAGCTAAGTTATTGATTAAATGGCGGGAGCGACGGGACTCGAACCCGCGGCCTCTGCCGTGACAGGGCAGCGCTCTAACCAACTGAGCTACGCCCCCGCGGGCGTTGGTTCGAGTTATAGACGGGTCTATGGCAAGTCAAGGTAAAGGCATCCTCACCCACGGAAATTGCGAAAAAGCCTTATTTACCGAGAAGAATCGATGGTCAGACAGCCCCCGAATCGTCTATTCGGGCGTTGTGCTTGGCGTTTCGCCAAGCTCTCGGATTCAAGAGGAGGGTCCCACTGATGGCAATGGTTCCTGGAAAAGCTCCGACACCACCGACCGTCACGCTCAAGCATCTCGCCGCCGCACTCGCGGAAACGCACGAGATGTCAAAGAAACAAGCGGAGACCGTGCTCAGCGATCTGGTTGGAAATATCGTCAACGCGTTGAAAAAGGGCGAGCGCATCCGCATCGGCGGGCTCGGCATCCTTCAGGTACGCAAACGCGCCGCGCGCATTGGCCGCAATCCTGCGACAGGCGAGCAGATCCAGATCAAGGCGAGCAAAAAGGTCGCCTTCCGCGCGTCCAAGGAATTGAAAGAGTCGATCTGACGACTTCTGCCCGACCCTCCGGGGAACAACGGCAGGCGTGGAGCAATCGCTCTTCGCCTGCCGTTTCTTTTTGTGCCGCATATGCGCGCTTGCATCCGACCGCCGTCGCGCGATATTGGGCGGGAGATGGGCGGTTAGCTCAGTTGGTAGAGCGCCTGCTTTACACGCAGGATGTCGGCGGTTCGAGTCCGTCACCGCCCACCATGCGCCTGCGTGCGCCATGTCTCCCGCCAGGCATGTATCGCCCGAAAGCGCCACGCCACGGGCGTGACTCATTGCGGCCGCAGGCCGGCGCGTACCGTGGATGAAGAGCTGGCAGTCGGCGTCAAAACGCCGGCCGCTAGGCGACCGCGTCTTTGGCAGCCTTGACCGGGCGGGCTCTCACAATCTTCCGAGCCGGCTTTGCCTTGAATATTGTTGGCTCTTTTGTGAACGGGTTGATGCCAGCCCGCTCTTTTGTTGCCGGCTTCTTGATCACAACGAATTTCGCGAATCCGGGCACAAGGAAAGTCCCTGATTTTTTGAGCTCCTTGTATCCAATCGTCGCGAGCAACTCGATGACGCCTTTGACATCCTTTCGCGACAAATTATTCGGATGCTTATCGGCGATTTCTTGAATGAGCTGGGACTTCGACAGCATTTTGGTCATTGCCTCCTTGATACGTCCGAATCGGGCAGGACCGAGTTTGCCCGACCTTTGCGGCCTAGGGAACTAGGAAACCCCTAGATTTAAGACATTTAGGGATAAGTCCGGCTCATCCGCGCGCGTCAGGGTGGGTCCAACCCGGCCCGCAGGTCGTGCTGCTGCCAAAGAAGCCCGCTGTTTGAAACAGAAACGGCGCCCTGCGGCGCCGTTTCTATCTCGTAATATCAGACCGCTCAGTGGGCGGTGAGACCAGAACCGTCCTCGTCCACCGCAGGCTCGGCTGCGGCGGCCTCGGCAGCGAGCTTGGCGCTCGCCTCGTCCCACTCGATCGGTACAGGCGTCCGCACCAACGCGCGTGCCAGCACTTCGTCCATGCGCGTCACTGGAACGATCTCCAGACCCTTTTTGATCGTGTCGGAGATTTCCACCAAATCCTTGGCGTTCTCCTCCGGGATCAGCACGGTCTTCATTCCGCCGCGCGCGGCGGCCAGCAACTTCTCTTTCAGGCCGCCGATCGGCAGCACGCGGCCACGCAGCGTGATCTCACCGGTCATGGCGACATCGCGGCGCACCGGAATGCCGGTCATCACCGAAACGATTGCCGTGACCATGGCAACGCCGGCCGAAGGCCCATCCTTCGGCGTCGCGCCTTCCGGCACGTGCACGTGGATGTCGCGCTTGTCGAACAGCGGCGGCTCGATGCCGAAGGCAACCGCGCGCGAGCGGACGTAAGACGCCGCCGCCGAGATCAATTCCTTCATCACATCGCGCAGATTGCCGGTGACGGTCATTCTGCCTTTGCCCGGCATCATTGCGCCTTCGATGGTGAGCAGTTCCCCGCCCACATCGGTCCAGGCAAGACCCGTGACCACGCCGATCAGGTCCTCAGCTTCGATTTCGCCGTAGCGGAATTTCGGCACACCAATGTAGTCGCCGAGATTTGCCGCGGTGACAGCGATGGCCTTTTTCTTCGAGGTCATCAGCTCCTTCACCGCCTTGCGGATCAGGGTCGAGAGTTCGCGCTCGAGATTGCGAACACCCGCCTCCCGCGTGTAACGGCGGATCATGAGCAGCAACGCCTCGTCGTCGATTGACCATTCCTTCGGATCGAGGCCGTGCTTGGCCACCGCCGCCAGGATCAAGTGCTTCCGGGCGATTTCGACTTTCTCGTCTTCGGTGTAGCCGGCGATCCGGATGATCTCCATGCGGTCCATCAGCGGCGGCGGAATGTTGAGCGTATTCGCCGTCGTGATGAACATCACGTTGGACAAGTCGTAGTCGACCTCGAGATAGTGGTCGTTGAACGTGTGGTTCTGCTCGGGATCGAGCACCTCGAGCAGCGCCGATGACGGATCGCCGCGGAAATCGGCGCCCATCTTGTCGACTTCGTCGAGCAGGAACAGCGGGTTCGATGTCTTGGCCTTGCGCATCGACTGGATGATCTTGCCGGGCATCGAGCCGATGTAGGTCCGGCGATGGCCGCGGATCTCGGCCTCGTCACGCACCCCGCCCAACGACACGCGCACGAACTCGCGGCCGGTCGCTTTCGCGATCGACTTGCCAAGCGAAGTCTTGCCGACGCCGGGAGGGCCGACCAGGCACAAAATCGGTCCGGTCAACTTATTGGCGCGCTGCTGCACGGCGAGATATTCGACGATCCGCTCCTTGACCTTTTCCAGGCCATAGTGATCGGCGTCGAGGATCTGCTCGGCCAGCTTGAGATCTTTCTTGACCTTGCTCTTTTTGCTCCACGGGATCGAGAGCAGCCAGTCGAGATAGTTGCGCACGACCGTCGCTTCCGCCGACATCGGAGACATCTGGCGGAGCTTCTTGAGTTCGTGCGTCGCTTTCTCGCGGGCCTCTTTCGAGAGCTTGGTCTTCTTGATCTTGTCTTCCAGCTCTTGCAGCTCGTCGCGACCTTCTTCGTCGCCGAGCTCCTTCTGGATCGCCTTCATCTGTTCGTTGAGGTAGTACTCGCGCTGGGTCTTCTCCATCTGCCGCTTGACGCGGGTCCGGATGCGCTTTTCGACCTGAAGAACGGAAATCTCGCTTTCCATCAAGCCGAGCACTTTTTCCAGGCGCTTGGTGACGGACGGCGTCTCCAGGATGTCCTGTTTGTCCGGAATCTTGACGGCGAGATGCGAAGCCACGGTGTCGGCGAGCTTGGCGTAATCCTCTATCTGCTGGATTACGCCAACCACCTCAGGCGACACCTTCTTGTTCAGCTTCACGTAATTTTCGAATTCATTGACGACCGAGCGCGCCATGGCTTCCGCTTCAACGCGGTCACCCATGTCGTCGGCAAGCGCGGTCGCGTCGGCTTCGTAGTAGTCGACCCGATCGGTGTATTTGAGAACCTTCGCGCGCGTCGCACCCTCGACCAGCACCTTCACGGTGCCGTCGGGCAGCTTCAGCAGTTGCAGCACGCTGGCCAGCGTCCCGACTTCGAAAATTGAGTCGGTGGACGGGTCGTCATCGGAAGCGTTCTTCTGCGTGGCAAGCAGGATAAAGGTGTCGGAACGCATCACCTCTTCCAGCGCCTTGATCGACTTTTCACGGCCGACAAAGAGCGGGACGATCATGTGCGGAAACACCACGATGTCGCGCAGCGGCAGAACCGGATAGGCCCGGGTTTCGCCAGGTTGCAGCTGGGGTCGTGGTTTGGTGGTCATTGGCCCTGTCCTTTTGTTGTGCCCCTGTCGATTGACCCGCGGTTGCGGCATCGCACAACAGTGCCGGTATGTGTGGGCAAGGAGACGCCAGACGGATTAGTCGGGCGTGCTTTGAGGGAGGTCACGAAACCCTCGCCCAGTCGGTAGCCAGATACGATCGCTCGTGGTCTGGGTTATTTGACACGCAATACGTATGACGAGGCGCAGGGGTCTGCAAGAAGCGCCGCATTCCGGCAGTAGAAGCGAGTCCCGCGCCGGCAACAACCTCGAAATCGTGCGAATCAGCAGACTTTTCCGACTTTGCGGCTGTCAGGCCGATCAGGCGCTGGCGCTGCCGGTCTCGGCCGTCCGGTCACTGCGGTCGGCATAGATGTAAAGCGGCCGGGCCGTTCCCTCGACGACCTCTTTCGAGATCACGACCTCTTCGACCCCTTCAAGGCTGGGGAGGTCGAACATGGTGTCGAGCAGGATGCCCTCCATGATGGAGCGCAGACCGCGCGCGCCGGTCTTGCGGTCGATCGCCTTGCGGGCAATGGCGCCAAGCGCCTCTTCGGCGAGCGTCAAATCGATCGACTCCATCTCGAACAGCCGCTGGTACTGTTTGACCAGCGCGTTCTTGGGCTCGACCAGGATCTTTTTGAGCGAGGCTTCGTCGAGATCTTCCAGAGTTGCGACCACCGGCAGGCGGCCGACGAATTCGGGGATCAAGCCGTATTTGAGCAGATCCTCAGGCTCGACTTCGCGGAAGATTTCGCCCTGCTTGCGATCCTCGGGCGCAACCACCTTGGCGCTGAAGCCGATCGAGGTCGACCGGCCGCGCGCCGAAATGATTTTTTCGAGGCCGGCGAATGCGCCGCCGCAGACGAACAGGATGTTGGTCGTGTCGACCTGCAGGAATTCCTGCTGCGGATGCTTGCGGCCGCCCTGCGGTGGCACCGAAGCGATGGTGCCTTCCATGATCTTCAGGAGCGCCTGCTGCACGCCCTCGCCCGACACGTCGCGCGTAATGGACGGATTGTCGGACTTGCGTGAAATCTTGTCGATTTCGTCGATATAGACGATGCCGCGCTGCGCACGCTCGACATTGTAGTCGGCGGATTGCAGCAGCTTCAGGATGATGTTCTCGACGTCTTCGCCGACATAGCCGGCTTCGGTCAGCGTCGTCGCGTCCGCCATCGTGAACGGCACGTCGAGGATGCGCGCGAGCGTTTGCGCCAGCAGCGTCTTGCCCGAACCGGTGGGTCCAATCAGCAGGATGTTCGACTTCGCAAGCTCGACGTCGTTGTGCTTGGCCTGGTGATTGAGCCGCTTGTAGTGATTGTGGACGGCGACCGAGAGCACCTTCTTGGCGTGGTCCTGCCCAATCACGTAGTCGTCGAGCACCTTGCGGATTTCCTTCGGCGTCGGAATGCCGTCGCGCGACTTCACCAGCGAGGATTTGTTTTCCTCGCGGATAATGTCCATGCAGAGTTCGACACACTCATCGCAGATGAACACCGTCGGGCCGGCAATGAGCTTGCGCACTTCGTGCTGGCTCTTGCCGCAGAACGAGCAGTAGAGGGTGTTCTTGGAATCGCTGCCGCCGACTTTGCTCATTCCGTTCTCCGTCACACGCTTCCGTAACTTCCGCGGCCAGCGCCGTTTCGCTTAGCCACCGTCACGCAACGAAGCAAGTTTCGCGCCTGAACTCCAGCACGGCGGCCCTTGTTCTGGGAAGGCCGCTCACCCGTCACTCCCCACACCATAAGCGAAGCATGCTAACGACGTGATAATCAACATTCCATTAACGATAACGCTTCATCCACGGCTGCAAGTGCGACCTTTCTCACACAGTGAAAACCGGATGGAACCGCGCGTCAGGTGGGCTTGGAGCTCGTCTCCTCGGGTCGCTTATCTATAACCTTGTCGACCAGCCCAAAGTCCCTGGCCGCCTCGGCTGTGAGAAAATAGTCACGCTCAAGCGCATCTTCGATCTTCTTCAGCGACTGGCCGGTATGGGCCACGTAAATTTCATTGAGCCGCTTCTTCAGGTTCAGAATCTCCTGCGCATGCAGCATGATGTCGGTCGCCTGCCCCTGGAACCCTCCCGACGGCTGATGCACCATGATACGGGCGTTCGGCAGCGCGAAGCGCTGGCCCTTTGCCCCGGCGGCCAGCAAAAGCGATCCCATCGAGGCGGCCTGTCCAACGCAGAGCGTCGACACCGGCGGCCGGACGAATTGCATCGTGTCATAAATCGCCATGCCGGAGGTCACCACGCCGCCGGGCGAATTGATGTACATCGACACTTCTTTTTTCGGGTTTTCCGCCTCGAGGAACAGCAATTGCGCCACCACCAATGTGGCTACCCCGTCCTCAATCGGTCCGGTGATGAAAATAATCCTCTCCTTGAGGAGCCGGGAGTAAATGTCATAGGCCCGCTCGCCACGGTTGGTCTGCTCCACCACCATGGGCACCAGATAGTTCATGTAGGTATCGAGAGGGTCTCTCATTTCGTCTCCTTAACGCGAATCATTCCGGACAGATTAGCCGTACCGGAACACTCGGCGATCTATTTTCCCACAAGGGCGAGCGCAAGGCGTCTCTGCGTCAGACGGCCGATTCGTCTTCCTTGAAGAGCTCTTCGCGCGACACCTTCTTCTCGTTCACGCTGGCGAGCTCAAGGAGGAAGTCGACGACCTTTTCCTCGAATATCGGCGCTCGCAAGGCAGCCACCGCCTGCGGATTCTGCCGGTAATAGTCCCAAACCCGCTGCTCCTGACCGGCAAACTGACGGGCCCGCTCCATAACGGCACGGCTCATTTCCTCTTCCGTGACGGTAATATTGTTCTTTTCGCCGATCTCGGCGATCACCAGGCCGAGCCGCACGCGGCGCTCGGCGATGCCGCGGTATTCCGCCTTGGCTTTCTCTTCGGTCGTGTTTTCGTCGGCAAAAGTCTTGCCTTCGGTTTCAAGCTCCGAAAGCACCGACTTCCACACGCGCTCGAACTCCTCCTCAACCAGTGTCGGCGGAGGGTCGAATTTGTGGAGCTTGTCGAGGTCATCGAGCAGCGCGCGCTTGAGCTTCTGCCGCGACATCGACGCGTGTTCGCTCGTGATGCGGTCTTTCACCGCTTCGCGCAGCTTGGCGATTGATTCCAGTCCGAGCGCCTTGGCAAATTCGTCGTCGATTGCGACCTTGCCGGGCGCCTCAATCGATTTCGCGGTGACAACAAACTCGGCATTTTTGCCCGCCAGATCCTGCTTCATGTAGTGCGCAGGAAACGTCACTTTCAGGGTGCGGGTTTCGCCGGGCGCAATACCGATGAGTTGATCTTCGAAGCCGGGAATGAATGTATTCGAACCGATCAGCACGACCGCGTCGTCACCGGATCCACCTTCGAACGGCTCGCCGTTGATGGTCCCCGCAAACGAGATCGTCACCCGATCGTCCTTGGCCGCCTTTTCGCCTTCGCCGCGCGCCGTATAAGGCTTGTTCTGGTCGGCAATACGGGAGACGCCCTCCTCGACCTCGGCATCATTCACATCCGCGACGAGTTTGGTGAGCTTGATGCTCTTGAAGTCGCCGAGCGTGATCGGCGGCACGATTTCAAGTGCCATCGTGTAGTTGAGATCGGTTTTGCCGGCGATCAATTCCTCAATCGCACCTTCGTCGGTCGGCAGCGTGACTTTCGGATCGGCGGCGAGCTTAAAGCCGCGCTCGCTGACAATCTGGTTGTTGGTATCGCGCACCGTTGCTTCGATCACCTCCGCCATCGCGGAGCGCCCATACATGCGCTTGAGGTGAGCCACCGGCACTTTGCCGGGACGGAAGCCGTTGATACGGACGCGGCCCTTCAGATCATCCAGACGCTCGTTGACCTTGGCATCGAGTTCGGCGGCCGGCACGACCACCTTGAACTCACGCTTGAGACCGTCCGACAGTGTTTCAGTAACCTGCATGGATCACTACTCGTTGCTTGCACTCACTCGACGCCTGCCAGACCTGTAGTCAGCGTACCGGAGCGGTTTCGGAAAACGGGCTGGCGACCCGCCCTTCTTTATAGCCCTCGTCATGGTGCGGGCGGAGGGACTCGAACCCCCACGACTTTCGCCACTGGAACCTAAATCCAGCGCGTCTACCAATTCCGCCACGCCCGCAAGGGGCGGTTTCAGGAATATCCTGGCGCCGCAATCCGGCAGGGCTTAACGCGGCGATACCCGCAAAGGCAAGCCATAACCATGTAGCGGCGCAGGCACGGTTATCGGATTGGGCGGACAACCCAACACCGCAAAATTGGGGTCTTTCCGGAGTGTCCACGGGTGGCGGGATCGCCCGACAGGATCAGCCAGCGAGCTCCGCCGGCAGACGCCGGTAGACGCGCGGCAGCATCTCGGGAAGGTCCTCCGCGATCAGCCCTGGCCCGAACTCGCTGGCCGCCTCACCGTGCAGCCAGACCCCGGCGCTCGCAGCCTCAAAGGGCGGCATGCCCTGCGCCATAAGGCCCGCAATCAGCCCAGCCAGCACGTCACCCGAACCGGCCGTCGCAAGCGTCGCCGGAGCATTATTGGCAATCGCGGCACGCCGGTCGGGTCCAGCAATCACAGTGTCGGGGCCTTTCAGGACGACAACAGCACCAACAATTCCAGCCGCTAGCCGGACTTTTTCTAGTTTTGAGTTAGATTTAGAAATCTGATCTATCTTATTGAATAAACGTGAAAACTCGCCCTCATGCGGTGTCAATACCACGCCCCGCCCGGCCCTTTTGCCGATGGCCGAAACAAGGGCCGTGGGCTCATCCGCAAAGCTCGTCAGCGCATCGGCATCCAGAAGTACCGCCGCCTCGCTGGCGAGGGCGGCCTGGACCTGCTCCCGCATCGCTGGCCCGACCCCGCCGCCCGGGCCCAGCACGACCGAATTGCGCCGTTTGTCGGCGAGGAATTCCGCAAGCTCTGACGGGCCGTCGACTGGGTGCACCATCACGGCCAGGCTGGTCGCGGCATTGACGTCGAGAGCTTCGCGGGGCGTCGCGATCGTGACCAGCCCCGCGCCTGCCCGGAGCGCTGCACGCGCAGCCAGACGCGCGGCACCGGTTGTCGGCAGGCCGCCTGACAGCACGACCGCATGTCCGCGCGAATATTTGTGTCCGCCGGGATCAAGCCGCGGAAACGCACCACGCCAGAGCGCGGGTGCATCGGCGAATGTTGCCGGCTTGATTTGGCCGAGCACGCTTTCCGGAATGCCGATATCGCCGACCTCGATGGCGCCGCAGTGGAGCCGCCCGGGCAGCAGCAGGTGCCCCGTCTTGCGCCGAAAGAACGTCACCGTGCGCGTCGCTTTCACGGCAATCCCCATCACGCTACCGGTCGTGCCATTCACGCCGCTCGGGAGATCGACTGCGATGATCGGCGCGCCGCTCGCATTCATCGCGGCAATCATCGCTCGGGGCAGTCCATCGACGTCGCGATCAAGACCCGCGCCGAACAATGCGTCGATGATCAGATCGCTGTCCCTGAGCGATGCCGGCGAGGCTTCTTCGACGGGGCCGGTCCAGCGTTGGGCGGCGAGCGCGGCGTCGCCCTTGAGACGTTTTCTGTCGCCGACGAAACTCACGCGCGCAGCCGCGCCGCGCTCGGCGAGATAGCGGGCTGCGACAAAACCATCGCCGCCGTTATTGCCGGGACCGGCCACCACTACGACGCGCCGGCTCGGCAATCGGGCCGCAGCGTCGGCGACCGCACGTCCGGCGTTCTCCATGAGATCGAGGCCGGCGACGCCACCAGCAATGGCGAGCCGGTCGGCTTCCGCCATTTCGGCTGTCGTGAGCAACTCGATCATGGCGCAAAGCCTACCGAAGAATCCGAAGCAATGGATTGACGCACCACAAGTCTTTGGCCGCTGGCTAAAATCTAGACAGTTTGCTTAACTTCTGGGCGCCGAACATTAGGCACCCCCCGCTACGGCACGTCGACTTTCAATTAAGCCATTGGTGTGAATAGGCTTTTTTGGTCTCGCTGGCTTGGCACGGGTTCTGCTAACCGGTAGGCGGCACTCCGGATCGGTTCCCGGTGCGCTGGGTGGAAGGACAGGCAATGAAAAAAATCGAAGCCATCATCAAACCCTTCAAACTCGACGAGGTGAAGGAAGCACTCCAGGAGGTCGGCCTACAGGGGATAACCGTGACCGAGGCCAAGGGCTTCGGACGACAGAAAGGACATACCGAGCTATACCGCGGCGCCGAATACGTCGTCGATTTTCTCCCCAAGGTGAAAATCGAAATCGTCCTCGGCGACGACATGGTGGAAAAAGCGATCGATGCAATCCGGCGCGCTGCTCAGACTGGCCGGATTGGCGACGGAAAGATTTTCGTTTCCAACATCGAAGAAGCCATTCGGATCAGGACCGGGGAATCCGGAATTGATGCAATCTAATCCGCAGGCAACCGTCCTCGCGGCAATTTCATTAAATAAGGGGGAATGCAGTCCATGACGACAGCCAAAGAAGTCATGAAGATGATCAAGGATAACGACGTCAAATACGTCGATTTCCGATTTACCGACCCACGCGGCAAGTGGCAACACGTCACCTTCGACGTCACGATGATCGAAGAGGATACTTTTGCCGAAGGCATTATGTTTGACGGATCGTCGATCGCCGGCTGGAAAGCGATCAACGAGTCGGACATGAATTTGATGCCGGACCCTGCGACGGCCTGTATCGATCCATTCTTCGCCGAGACCACGCTCGTGCTGGTGTGCGACGTTCTGGAACCGACCACCGGCGAACCCTATAACCGCGACCCGCGTGGCATGGCCAAGAAGGCCGAAGCGCTGGTCAAGTCCTCGGGCGTTGGCGACACGATCTACTTCGGCCCAGAAGCCGAGTTCTTCGTGTTCGACGACGTCAAATACGCGACGGATCCCTACAACACCGGTTACAAACTCAACTCGATCGAGCTGCCGTCCAATACCGCCACTGAATATGAAGGCGGCAATCTCGGCCACCGCATCGGCACCAAGAAAGGTTACTTCCCGGTGCCGCCGCAAGACTCGGCCCAGGACATGCGCAGCGAAATGCTTGCTGCCATGGCCAAGATGGGAGCGAAGATCGAGAAGCACCACCACGAAGTGGCGTCGGCTCAGCACGAACTCGGATTGAAGTTCTCACCGCTGACGCAGATGGCCGACATGATGCAGGTCTACAAATACTGCATCCAGCAGGTGGCGCAGATCTACGGCAAGACAGCGACTTTCATGCCCAAGCCGGTCTACGGCGATAACGGCTCGGGCATGCACTGCCATCAGTCGATCTGGAAAGCCGGCAAGCCGGTGTTCGCGGGCAACAAATATTCGGATCTATCGGAAACTTGCCTGTCCTACATCGCCGGCATCATCAAGCACGCCAAGGCAATCAACGCCTTCACCAACCCGACGACAAACTCCTACAAGCGTCTGGTGCCGGGCTTTGAAGCGCCGGT
This sequence comes from uncultured Alphaproteobacteria bacterium, assembly GCA_963819915.1. GTDB lineage: Bacteria > Pseudomonadota > Alphaproteobacteria > Rhizobiales > Xanthobacteraceae > Pseudolabrys. The sequence goes on along the minus strand of CAWFXX010000001.1, from coordinate 285,090 downwards.
GTTGCTCGCCTATTCGGCACGCAACCGATCAGCGTCGTGCCGCATTCCCTACACGACAAATCCGAAGGCCAAGCGCGTCGAGGTGCGTTTCCCCGACCCGCTCGCCAATCCGTACCTGGCCTTTTCCGCGATGCTGCTTGCCGGTCTCGATGGCATCAAGCACAAACTCGATCCGGGTTCAGCGATGGACAAGGATCTCTACGATCTGCCGCCGGCCGAGCTCAAGCAAATCCCGACCGTTTGCGGCAGCTTGCGTGAGGCATTGCAAAACCTCGACAAGGACCGCGACTTCCTCAAGGCAGGCGGCGTGTTCGATGACGACTTCATCGACTCGTACATCGATCTCAAGATGCAGGAAGTGATCCGCTTCGAGCACACCCCGCATCCGGTCGAATACGACATGTACTACTCGGCGTAAGCGTTCCTCCCAATCATCGCATACGCGATGCAACTCATCGGGCTCTTCGCAAGAAGAGCCCGTTTTCTTTTGCGGATAGAGGAAAGCCGCTAGGCGATCAGGAAGGCAACCATGGCGAGCCCGGCTGCAATACCGGCCGCGGTCGCCAGCATCTGCCGGCGGTGGCGGCGCGGGCCATACACGCCGGCGGCGCGCCGCTCCGCGATCAGAGCCGCATCGAATTCCGCCGAGTTTGAATAAGCGCACGCCAATGCGGCGCCCGCACGCTGGGCATAGGCCTCAAGCGTATCGGCGCCGGTGCGGGCAAGACTCGGTGAACGCCACATGCCGGCATCGTACAGCAAATAGGGTAAACGAGAGGTTGCGGCCGGCTATGCCGGCGGCGCGTCGATCAGGCGGCTGTGTTGCGCCGCGAAATCCGTGCAAAAGCGGGCATGCGCTGGGCGTGCGGGCGGCGGGCGGCGGCGATCAGGCGCGCCCGCTCGGCTGCCATTTCCTCTTCGGCAATGTGGAGCCGATTCCGTCCCTCGTGCTTGGCGCGATAAAGCGCAGCGTCGGCCCGCGCGATCAGCGCATCGATCGACTTGACCGGGTCGTAGGAGATTGCGGCACCGATGCTCACCGTCGCACCGACGGCATGGTCGGCGACCGTGACACCGGCCTTTTCGAAACCGGTGCGGACGCGCTCGGCGATCTTGTTGGCGCTCTCCAGACCGCCCGGAACAATCGCGATAAATTCTTCGCCGCCGAAGCGGCCGATGATGTCATCCATACGCGTGCTGGCCCGCACAACGCGACCGAAGAGGCGCAAGACTTCGTCGCCCGCGGCGTGACCAAAGCGGTCATTGATCGACTTGAAATAATCAAGGTCGAACATCAGCATCGCCACCGGCTCGCTGCGCTTGCCCTGCTTCGCGCAGAGCGTGACTGCGTTATCCAGGAAGGTGCGGCGGTTCAACAGACCAGTCAGGTGATCGGTGCACGCCGCCGTGCGATAGACATGGACGTGATGGTCCTTGACCATCAGCATCACGATGAACGCGGTGCCGACCGCGTAGAGAATTGTTTCAAGCGTAAATACCGTCAGCCAGGCGGCGTTATAGCCTTCCGGCAGGAAGGCGCGCATTGCCAGCGGCACAAGAAAAATACCGGCATGCAGACACGGCACCACGATGGCCGCAGCGCGTGAATAGCGCGTCCTGCGCCGTTCTCGCCAAAGTTCGATGGCGATGAAGAACGTGTAGACCGGAACGATCATGGCGCCGAGAATCGGGCCGTTACCATTTTCCATCAGGCCCGGAATGCGGGCGAGACCAAGCCAAACGGCCGCGCCGATGAAAGTGGCGAGTGGCAGCACACGCCTTCCCTGGAACAAGCGGACGCCGTTCCAGACCATGCCGCAAGCAAGGAAGGTCAATGCACCCGGGGCGGACAGCGGAATCTTGATGAGCGACGGTGGCATGTTTCCGAGCGCCATCGCCGAGGCGCCGATCAGATAGGCCGAGCCCCACCAGGCCAGCGCGCGGACGTTGCGCTGCTGCATCCAATCGATGATGAGGAATAGCCCCAGCAGGCCGGCGATACAGACCGCCACCAACGACAAGGTCGGCATATCCAACGACGTGGATTGCAGGCCGCCTGCGAGCAACATTCGGACTCCCACCTCGGTCCAGCCGGCATGCACCCGGACCGTGCCGGTAAAATAGCCTTGTGCCGTGGGTAATCCGTTGCGCTTTTCAGGGGGCTTCGATGAAAGACTGCGGCGAATTGTAATCAATTTCGCGCGCTGCCCTTGGATTATGTGGGCGGAATAAAGTCGCCGCCGCGTGAACGAATTCGCTAAAATTTGAAATATTCAAAACCGCAAGCAAAAAGCCCGCTTTTGGCGGGCTTCTGCAACCTTGCAAATGTTCGGGCCGGCTAGCGTTTCGAGAACTGGAACGAGCGGCGTGCCTTTGCCCGGCCGTACTTCTTGCGCTCGACCACGCGAGAGTCGCGGGTCAGGAAGCCGCCGCGCTTCAATGCGGCGCGCAGCTCGGGCTCGAAGTAAGTCAGCGCTTTCGACAGTCCGTGGCGCACCGCGCCGGCTTGGCCCGACAGGCCGCCGCCCGAGACCGTGCACGTCACGTCGTATTGCCCGGCGCGGTTGGCCGCGACCAGGGGCTGCTGGATCAGCATGCGCAGCACCGGCCGTGCGAAAAACACCTCGACGGCTTTTGTGTTGATCAGGATCTTGCCGGAACCCGGCTTGATCCACACGCGAGCGACCGCGTTCTTGCGCTTGCCGGTCGCATAGGCGCGGCCTTGCGCGTCGACTTTCTTTTCGTATTTCGGCGCCTCGGGGGCGGCCGGCTTGAGAGTTGCCAGACCTTCGAGCGATTGCACGGTTTCGGCCACGGTTAGGCACTCCTCACGTTCTTGCGATTTATCGCGCCGACATCGAGCGCTTCGGGCTTCTGCGCCTCATGCGGATGTTCGGGACCGGGATACACACGCAAGTTTCCAAGCTGCACTCGGCCCAATGGACCGCGCGGCAACATGCGCTCGATAGCCTTCTCGACGATGCGCTCGGGAAAACGGCCTTCCAGGATCGACTTCGCTGTACGTTCCTTGATGCCGCCGATGAAACCGGTGTGGTGGTAATAAACTTTCTTCTCGCGCTTGCGGCCCGTGAGCACGGCCTTGGCGGCGTTGATGACGATGACGTTGTCACCGTCATCCATGTGCGGCGTATAGGAGGGCTTGTGCTTGCCGCGCAGCCGCAGCGCAACGATCGAGGCCAGGCGGCCAACAATAAGCCCGGTGGCGTCGATGGTGATCCATTTCTTTTCGATGTCGGCCGGCTTTGCCGAGTAAGTCTTCATGACGATTTGTCCCAGAGAGTTCGGGCGCGCCCGAGCAGCGCCAAAGGTGCAGGTTTCTAGCCGAGGCGCAACGGTAGGGTCAACGCCTAGCGTCCATAATTATCGTAATTACTACAGATACTTAAAAGAATGGTATTTTATTACCAACAGCTAATTACCGCGTTTCCGGGATGGAATAGGTAGAGGTGACGTGGGCTACCGGATCGCTGGAACCATCGGAAAAAATCGTCACCTCGCCCACCGTCAGCCGCTTCCCAACTTTCATCAGGCGCGCGTCCGCGATCAGGTCGGCCCGCGTCGGCTTGCGGAGGAAATTGATGTTGAGGTTGGTCGTCACCGCCAGCGGCTGCGGACCCACCGCGGAAAAAACGGCGACATACATCGCAAAGTCCGCAAGCTCCATCATCGTCGGGCCGGAAACGGTACCGCCGGGCCGCAGCTGATCCTCGCGAAAGTGCCGCCGGACCCGGATATCCCCGTAGTCCACGCGCTCGATCGTCAATCCGCAGCCGGGATAGAAAGCCTGCGGGAATACTTCGTGCAGGAGCGTCCCGATCGCATCAGCAGTCATTACCGCAGCCGGCATAGGCGCCCCCTCGCCGGCCGATCCGGCGCCTAGGTCTTAGACGGCGCCGCGATCAGGTCAATCGTCGAATCTCATGCTCCGAGCTGCGCAGCGCGTCCTTGGCCTTCCAGCCTTTGCTCCAGCCCTTGCCGGCCCTGTTGATGAAGAATGTCAGCATCGACATCGCCGAACGATAGGAATTCGACTTGCGCCGCCGGCTGCGATCGGCTGAGCGTTTAAGCGACCGCGCGATCTTGCGGGGGCTCGACTTGGTGAATACGCCCCTTTCGAGTGTCAACGCGTCGCTTTCGCGGGTGACGCGCCCCGACCAACGCGCTCCACCGCGCTTTGCGCGCCTCGATTTTGTACGCCTTTTGGACATCGCCTTCGGCAACGCCCGGACCAGCCCGGCGTTCCTGGCCTTGCGCGCACCATGTCGCGGGTTAAGTATCGGCCCCGATCGGGATCATTTGCATGAACGCGCCGACCGCTGCCCGCACCGTTGATACCTCCGTACTGTTGCGCGAACGCGATCGGGACATTGCCGTCCTGGTGCTCAACCGTCCGCAGGCCCGCAACAGCCTGTCGGAGGCGCTGCTGATCGCACTGTCAGGTGCGCTCAACGAAATCGCGGCCGACAAAAGCATCCGGGGTGTGCTGCTCGCCGCGAATGGCCCGGCTTTTTGTGCCGGCCACGACCTGAAGGAACTCACAAGCCGCCGCAGCGATGCCGATGGCGGCCGCGGTTATTTCCGCCACATCATGACAATCTGCAGCGCGATGATGCAGCAGATCGTCAACCTGCCGCAGCCCGTGATCGCCGCCGTCCAGGGCCCCGCCAGCGCGGCCGGCTGCCAACTGGTGGCCAGTTGCGATCTCGCCATCGCCGCGACCGCCGCCAAGTTCGCCACGCCGGGCGTCGATATCGGCCTCTTCTGCTCGACTCCCATGGTTGCGCTGTCCCGCAATGTTCCTCGCAAGCACGCAATGGAAATGCTGCTGACCGGCGACATGGTCTCCGCGGAACGGGCAGCCCAGATCGGGCTGGTCAATCGCGTCGTGGCGCCGGGCGAAGAACGCAACGCGGCGCTTTCGCTCGCGCGACAGATCGCGTCAAAATCGTCCTATGTCCTCAAGATCGGCAAGCAGGCTTTCTACCGCCAGGCCGAAATGAGCCTCGCTCAAGCCTATGACTACGCGTCCGAAGTGATGACGGAAAACATGATGGCGCGTGATGCGGAAGAGGGTATCTGCGCCTTCATCGACAAGCGTGACCCTCACTGGGAGGATCGATGACGTCGCTGATGGGTAGAATTCTACTGGCCGGCCTTCTGACGTTCGGCTGGTCCGTCGCTGCTCTCGCGCAGGATTTCACCGCCGAGCAACGGGCGGCCTGCCGGGGTGACTACAACAAATTCTGCAAAGGAACGATGCCCGGCGGCGGCCGTGTGCTGGCCTGTCTCAGCAAACAATACGGCGGATTGAGCGAGACGTGCAAAAAGGTCGTCGACGCGCAGAAAAAGTAATCCTGGAAGCGGCCAATACCGCTTGAGAGCCACCGGAAAGCCGGTGGCTCTCAGGTTTTGGCCGGACTCTTCAGTCCTCAGTCAGGCGATCTGATTTTCCGCCTGCTCGATTTCGCCCTGCTCCTCCGTTGGCCGGCCAGTACTCGGCAATTGCAGAACCGTCAGGTGCTGGCCTTCGCAGAGATCCGTGACAAGCACGACCTTGCCATCCGGAAATTCCAGGGCGTCGTGGTGGGCGGCCGGTCGGTTGAGATTGACCTGCCTGAAACGCGCCACTTTGTGTGACGATTTCCGCGTGGGCAAGAACCGGAACGACGCGTCGCACTCGACTTCATTGTCAAAGGCAAGTTCTGTCCCTGGTAACAGACAGACAGCCACGCGCGGCTCGGCCGGATCCGAAAAACCGCGCGTGATCGCATTGGGAAATTGGGTCGATACCAGTTTGTCACCGACCTTGGCCGGTCGGGACGCTATGTCGTGTAGACTGTAGTCACACATCGAACGCCTCCTGTTTGTGCACACCTCGGCGGCGCCCCTCAGCTTTCAGATCGCAGCAAACCAGAGTGACCAACTTATGTCGCTTGCCACCGCAATCCTGCCCAATTCAAACAAGCGCGGCCCTACCTACCGTGAGCAACATCAAACTATTATCTTTGTTCCGGCGGACATGGGCAGCGAACGATTTGGGCAGCGAGGGACTTCAACGCATGAATAATTCCGAACGGGTCTTCACGCCGGCCGCCCGGCAGGCGCAGGCCGAGCGCGGCTCGGCCAAGGCCTATGAACGGCGCCTTGCCGAAGGCTTTCCCGATCGCGTGACGCCGGAGCTTGCCGCGTTCATTGCAGAACAGGATACCGCTTTCTTCGGGACCGCGACGGCTGACGGTGCACCCTACATCCAGCATCGGGGCGGACCGAAGGGGTTTATTAAAGTTATCGACGAGCACACGCTCGGCTTTGCCGATTTTCGCGGCAATCGCCAGTACATCACACTCGCGAACCTGTCCGAGAATGATCGCGCTTATTTGTTTCTGCTTGATCCGGCACGCCAGCAACGCATCAAGCTCTGGGGGCGCGCGCGCGTGGTCGAAAATGATCCGGCGCTGGTGGAGCGGCTCTTCGACAAAGGCTACAAGGCGCGCCCCGAGCGTGCCATCCTGTTCACAATCGAAGCCTGGGATGTGAACTGCTCGTCGCACATCGTCACGCGATTCACCGAGGCAGAAGTCGAACAGGCGTTTTCCGCCGTGCAGGCCAAGGTCGCCGAGTTGCAGGCCGAGAACGCGCGGCTGCGTGCGGAACTCGCGGCAAGCAGCGACAAAAAAGTGGCTTTGGAAAGCGACCGCTAGACGCTGACGAAAGGTCCCGGCCGCGCGCGGTGACCCGCGGCCTGCGAGGCGTAAACATAGCGCGGCGGCTCATAGTGCTCCTCGGCCGTCGCCGGATCGAGGAAGTGACTGCCGGCGACATCATCCCGCACGAAGAAGGCGTTTGCGCCAGCATAGTTGCAACCGACCACGCGGTAGCCCTTCTCGCGGCCAAGCCGGACAAGGGCTTCCAGACTGGCGCCGAAATAATTGGATCCATCCCAACTTCGCGTCGGATCATAGGGGACGACGAGCGACATCGGCGGACGCAGGGTTGCATTGTATTCGATGACCACGACGCGTGGCTTGACCGTCGTGAGCGCCTTCCAGACCCAGTAGTCATTATAATCGATATCGATACTGAGGAGATCGATGTCTCCCGACATGCCTGCCTGCTCGAATACCGAGTTGATATTTTCCGCAGTGATCAGGTTTTGACTGATCCGGAGCTTGCTCTGGGCCAGAAACGGCCCGAAATGGTTCTGGATTTCGGCTACATATTTCGGCGCTGCCTCGATCCAGAGCCCGCTCCAGCCCTCTACCAGCAGCTTGACCGAGTTGCATTCGACGCCGGTCTCGACCCCGAATTCAATGAATGTCCGGTTCGTCGCGCCAATGCGCTTGAAGATTTCCTGGATGATGCCGTCCTCGTCGGACTGCGAATAGACCTTGAACCCATGGCGGAGGAGACGCTTGGGCTCGGTATAGCGCGGCGTTGCAAGTTCCTGCGTGCGATAGCGCTCAACATCCAGCCGTCGCCAGGTCAGCGACATGTCGTAGTTCATATGTGCGAGCTGAGTGAGGAGTTGCAGGGCGTTCGGATCGACCATGGCAGGCTATGCGGGCTTGGCGCCGAATCGCGCGAGATAATGAAACTATGCCACTCCTGTGCGTGACAGGAAACCGGCGCCCTTCCACTCCATCATTGGCGCTTCTATGGTCAGCGCATGAACCACGACGCCTATAGCGATGCCTATATCCGCGGCATTCTCAATACGGTGAAGACGATCGCCATGGTCGGCATCTCTCCGAAAGAGAACCGGCCGAGTTTTTTTGCATTCAAATATCTGCTGGAGCGCGGCTATCGCATGATCCCGGTCAACCCGGGCCAGGCCGGCAAGAGCATTCTCGGTCAGAAGGTTTACGCCAAGCTCGCGGACATCCCCGAGCCGATCGACATGGTCGATATTTTCCGCGCGTCGGAATACGTCCTCCCGATTGTGCAGGAGGCGTTGGCGCTCAAATCAAAACCACAAGTGATCTGGATGCAGCTCAGCGTGCGCAATGATGAGGCCGCCAAACTCGCGGAAGCCGCCGGTCTCAAAGATTGTGATGAACCGCTGCCCGAAGATCGAATACGGCCGTCTATCCTCGGAAATTTCGTGGATGGGCGTCAATTCGCGAACGTTATCCTCGAAGCGCCCGCGCACGCTCGGCACCGGCGTGCAACGCATGCGCCTTGACGACGGCCTTGGCCCCGCCTCCGACAACGACAATAACGGCTAGGATATCGCCTTGACGGCGCGCCTGTCAGGCCTTTGTATGCGCCGCACATATTCCAATTGAACCTATAATCCCTGCACTTCAGACTCAGTGAGGACTTTATGGCTGACGCGGAACGCACTCCCGGCTTTGCTACGCTGGCGATTCATGCCGGCGCCAAGCCCGATCCAACAACGGGCGCGCGTGCGACCCCGATTTACCAGACAACATCGTTCGTATTCGATGATGTCGATCACGCCGCCGCTTTATTTGGCCTTCAGGCCTTCGGCAACATCTATACGCGCATCGGCAACCCGACCTGCGCCGTGCTGGAAGAACGCATCGCGGCGCTCGAGGGCGGCACTGCGGGCCTGGCGGTCGCTTCCGGCCATGCTGCGCAAGTAATTGTCATGCATGCGATGATGACGCCGGGTGATGAATTCGTTGCATCGAAAAAGCTCTATGGCGGATCGATCAATCAGTTCAATCACTCTTATAAGAATTTCGGTTGGAATGTTGTCTGGGCCGACCCCGATGACCTCACCTCATTCGAAAAGGCGGTGACGCCAAAAACAAAATGTATCTTCATCGAATCCATTGCCAATCCGGGCGGCGTCATCACCGACATCGAAGCAATTTCAAAGATTGCACGTAAGGCCGGCATTCCGCTCATCGTCGACAATACGCTCGCCACGCCCTATCTCTGCAAGCCGATCGATTTCGGCGCCGACATTGTCGTGCACTCGCTCACCAAATTTATCGGGGGCCACGGAAATTCCATCGGCGGCCTGATCGTCGACGGCGGCACCTTCGATTGGGGAAAAAGCAAAGGGCGTTATCCGATGCTGTCGGAACCGCGTCCGGAATATCAAGGCATCGTCCTGCATGAAACCTTCGGCAACTTCGCGTTTGCGATTGCCTGCCGCGTGCTGGGGCTGCGCGATCTGGGCCCTGCCCTTTCGCCGTTCAACGCCTTTTTGATCCTGACCGGCACGGAAACGCTGCCGCTGCGGATGCAACGCCATTGCGACAACACGCTCGCCGTCGCCGAGTGGCTGTCGAAGCGACCCGAAGTCGCCTGGGTGAGTTACCCCGGCCTCGCTGGCGATAAATATCACGCGCTTGCAAAGAAATACGTGCCGAAGGGCAGCGGCGCGGTGTTCACGTTCGGACTGAAAGGCGGTTATGACGCCGGCGTGAAGCTCGTTTCGAACGTGAAGCTGTTTTCGCATCTCGCCAATATCGGTGATACGCGCTCGCTCATCATCCACCCGGCATCGACCACCCATCGACAATTATCCGATGCGCAAAAAGTTCAGGCGGGTGCGGGTCCGGATGTGGTGCGTCTGTCAGTCGGTCTGGAAGACAAAGACGACATCATCGCCGACCTCGAGCAAGGCCTGAAAGCGAAGTAACCCGCTAGGACTTTTTCAAAGTCCGCGCCACATAGTCGCGGACATAGGTCAGCGTGGCCGGGGCGGTCCATATTTCCGTGACCGCCTTGTCCGTTGCCTCGCCGCTGCGCTGCAAGCGCTCGCCCACGGCCTGACGAATTTGCGATTTCGTCTGCGCGAAAGCCGGCGGCGACAGCATCGCAAGTTCGCGCGCAACCGCGAGTGCATCGTCCAGCAAGTCATCGGGCTCCGCCACCTCGTCGACCCATCCCTGCTGCAAGGCGGCATCGGTCGCGTAGGTCGCGCCTGAGAGCGTGAATTCGGACAAATAACGCGGCGGCACCGCAAACCGCACGATCTCAAACGCGAGCGCAGGAAACGGCACGCCGACCAGAATTTCGGTGACACCGATGCGTCCGGAACCGCGCGCCATGATGCGCCGGTCGGCGCAGCAGGCCAGCACCGCGCCGCCCGCGATGGCATGGCCATTGATCGCCGCGATCACGGGTTTCGGATGGAAAAACACGGCGTCGTAAAGCCGGTGCAGCACCGGCAAAAATTGACGAATATAAGCGGTGCCGCCCTCGCTCAGGCGCACGAGATTCACACCGGCGGAAAAGATCTTGCCCTGCCCGGTCAACACCACAGCCTTCGCATCGGATGTCCGTAACTCGGAAAAGCGCGCCGCGAGCGCTTCACAGAATTCGATATCGAGTGCATTGACCTTGCCGTGGCTCATGCTCACGACCGCGACGCCGTTATCCAGCTTGATATCGATCATGGCCGCGCGCCCGCGGCCGACGGCTTGAGCCACGCACGGCTGTCAACGCGATGTCGCAGGCGCTCGGCGTGGATGATGGCTGTGGTCAGCACGACAACGGCCATCGCCTGATGTGCGATTGCAAGCCCAAGCGGAACCACCAGCAGCAACGTCGCAACGCCCAGCGCCGCCTGCGCGGTCACCAATAAAGCGAGCAGTACCGCCTCCTGCCGCGCTCGTAAGTCCGCTTCGCTGCGCAGCGCATCGATGGCATGGCCAACGACCAGCAGCCAAATCGCATAAGCCAGCATGCGATGCTCAAACTGCACCGTCAGCGGGTTTTCAAAGAAATTCCGCCACAGCGGTATCTCGAACCACAATCGATCGGAAGACGGCACCAGCCCGCCATCGATCTGCGGCCAGGTGTTGTAACTCATGCCGGCATCAAGCCCGGCCACCAACGCGCCAAGATAAATCTGCAGCAGAACGAGGATCGCCACCAGGAGCGCGCCATTACGGACGCGCGATGAAGCGCCGACCGGCGGCCGTGGCAAGACCTGCTGCGATGTCCACACGACTGCTGCGTAAATCGTGCACGCCAGAGTGAGATGGAAGGCCAGGCGGTACTGCGACACGCTGGTCAATGTGCCAGAGAGCCCTGACGACACCATCCACCAACCCACGGCGCCAAGCGCGGCACCACCCGCGAAAATCGCCCACAGGCGATTGCGCAGTCTGGGTGGAATCCAGCCGCGCCACAGGAAATACAGGAAGGGCAACAGAAACACCACGCCGGTCGCGCGCGCCAGAAGACGGTGCGACCATTCCCACCAATAGATGACCTTGAACGCATCCAGGCTCATGCCGCGGTTGAGCTCGCGATACTGGGGAATGGCCTGGTATTTTGTGAATTCGGACTGCCACTCGCTATTCGACAGCGGCGGCAAAACGCCGGTGACCGGCTTCCATTCGACAATCGAGAGGCCGGACTCGGTCAATCGTGTGGCGCCACCGACAATGAGCGTCAGAAAAATCATCGCCGCCGCCGTGACCAGCCAGAAGCGAACCGCGCGTGTGTGAGTACCGGATGATTGAACCAGATCAGGCATCGAAAGCTTGCTTGTGCGACACGGCGCGGACCATATAGTCATGCGCCAGCAACCGCAATTGAGGTCCGCGAACAGCCACCATGTCGATCCGGAGCCGCAAATTCGTCGGAACTATTGCCTTGCTCGCGCTGGTCTGCGTCTGGGGGTTGCTCGCTATGGCGCTGGCGCAGTCGGTCCTGACGGATATCAACGGCTTTGTCGCCGCAATCTATTACGTAGTCGCTGGCCTTGGCTGGGTCCTCCCCGCCATGCCGCTGATCAGCTGGATGGCCCGACCCGATAGCGCGTGACGATCACGCGGCGCTGACCCGGCGAAAACGGTTCCAGAAGGCGGTGCCCGCGCCTGACATCAGCACTTTCAGATAACGCTGCTGCTGAAATTCGCCGTTGACGGAAATTCGCGGCAATGCGGTCAGATAGTCGCGGTGTGCTTTGAACAATACGCCCGGGCGTGTCGTCACCGCGGTCTTGAAGCCAAGCTCGGCGGCAATCCTGAATTCGCGCGGCCCCGCCGACGTCGGATCACCGACCGGATAGGCCAGATGCTCCGGCCGCTTGCCAAGCGCGGCCTCAAGCACGGCCCGGCTCATCTCCATTTCCGCGCGCACGGTCGCGTCGCTTGGCACTTTCCTGAGCATCATATGATTGACCGTGTGCGCACCGATGGTGCAAAGCGGATCAGCAGCGAGGTCGACGATTTCCGCCCAGTCCATGCACAGGTCGCGGCAAAACGAGGCAACGTCGACGCTATAGCACGCGCACAGATCGCGCACGACGCGGCGCACTTCCTCTTCCGTCTTCATGCTGCGCAGATAACGATAGATCTCATCATAGAGTTCGCGCTTCTGGCTTACGGTCGCGCATTCGAAATACTGGTCATTGCCGTTGATCACCATGCCGATGCGGTTGTTCTGCGCGATCACCGCTTCGAGGGCGATCCACCACAATTCGCCGAGACGATCGGGGAAACTGGTCGCGATGTACATCGCGAAAGGCAATTTGTACTTGCGCAACACCGGATAGGCCCAACGCATAAAATCCTTGTAGCCGTCGTCAAATGTCAGGCAGACAAAGCGCCGCCTGAAATCGCCCTCGATAAATCGGCGATGCATTTCGTCGAGCGAGACAACATCGATGTGCGCACGGGCAAGCCGCCGCACCAGTCCTTCTAGGAAGTCCGGTGTGACTTCGAGCAGGCGGTTGGGCTGAAACCCGTCGGGCCGGGCCGGCCGCACGTGATGCAGGGTCAGAATCGAGCCGACGCCACCCAGGAGCGGGCGCAGCCAGTGGTGCATCCCGCTGAAGTAGAGCGTTTCCAGGCCAGCCCGGATGACGGTTTTCTTCAAATTCGTCAGGCTCCTGCGGAACAGCGGTCAATCAAACCTACTATTCCAACCCTTTGTTGAGAAATCTTTGCGAAGGTGCGGCGCGCATCAACCAGTCCTTTATAGCCCATGAACGTCGTGCCCATACGCTCCGTCCCGGCCGGTGCCCGCGGCTTGCCGGCCACGGATCGGCAGGTCGCGCGGGTCGAGATCTTCAGCACGATGGCGGCCGCCGAGCCGCACTGGCGCGCGCTGGAACATGCCGAAAGCCTCGCCACACCCTACCAGCGCTACGACTTTCTGAACCTTTGGCAGCGCCATGTCGGCTCCGAAGCCGGCATTAACCCGTTCATTGTGGTCGGCCTCAATGCAAACCGTGAACCGTTGTTCCTGTGGCCGTTCGGTTCCCGTCACGTCGGCAGCACTGTCAGCCTGGAATTTCTTGGCGGCAAACACGCCAATTTCAATATGGCGCTCTGGCGCCGCGACGTCGCCGCCACCATAGAAGCGAAGGAGCTGCGCAAGGTCCTTCGCGAGCTTGCCGGACGGGCCGATCTTATCAAGCTGACGAGCCAGCCGCTGACATGGGGCGGCGCCACCAATCCGTTCGCGCTGCTGCCGAACCAGCGCGCGGCCAATTACGGATTTAGCGGCGCGCTGGTGCCCGATTTTGACGCGCTGCTGCGGGCGCGCACCAATGCCGAAACACGCAAGAAGATGCGAAAGAAGGAGCGTACACTGGGCGGGTTCGGTGAATTGCGCTTTGAGCGCGCAATTGCCCCGGACGACGTACGCCGCGTGCTTGACGCCTTCTTCAAACAAAAGAGCGCGCGCATGCGCGCCATTGGCGTGCCGGATGCATTTGCGGTGCCGGGTGTCCGCCGCTTCATCGAAGCAGCCGCGATCGAGCCGATCGAGGGCGGCGAGCCGCTGATTGAGCTCTATGCGTTGTCCGTCGATGACATCATCGTTGCCACCATGGGCGGCATTGTCGGCGGCGGCCGCTTCTGCGCCATGTTCAACTCAATTATCCAGGGGCGCTTCGCGATCGAAAGCTCCGGGAGAACAACTGATCCTCAAACTTGTCCGCAGCTGTTGCGAGCGCGGTCTCGACACGTTCGACCTTGGCATCGGTGAGGCACGCTACAAAAATCTGCTGTGCGGCGACGCCGAGCCTTTGTTCGACAGTTATTTGCCGCTCAGCCCAACGGGCCGGATATTTGCATTCGCGCTTGCGATCGGCGCCGCCATCAAGCGCGCAATCAAGCAGCGTCCTGCTTTATGGTCGGCCGTCGGCGCATTCCGTCGCATGCGCGCACGGCTTTCCGTTTCGCCGTGACTTGAGGCGGCCTATGCGGCGACCGCTTGCGCACCGCCCGCAATAACCGCCACATCGCTAAAGCCCGCCTGCAACAACCTGTCGCGGACTGTCCGCGTGACCGTGCTGGCCGGATCGGCGGCCACCAGCATTGCATGCGTGGCGAGCGATACAAACCGCTCGGCAGCGACATCCGAAGCGGATCCCATGTCGATCACCACGTGATCGTAGCTGTGCGACAGCGCTTCGATGACGGTCGCTAACGTCGGCGAGGATGCAAGCGCGGCAACGTCACCACCCACGTTGCCGGCGGCGACCAGATGAACGCGCGAATATTGGTCGCGCGTGATGACATCGCCAAACGATGCCGTACCGTGCACCAGTTCCGCGATGCCGGGCGCGTTGGGCTCGGTCGATATCACCGAGAGGTTGGGCGAGCTGAACGCCAGATCCACGAGGACCACATTGGCTTCGTCCGCCAAAGCCCGTGCCAGCATGATTGCAGCATAAGTTGTGCCGACATTCCGCACGGTCCCCACCGCAATGACGCCGCCGGGGCCTCCCTGCCGCAACTCACGCGCAATCTTTTCGACCGTACTGGCAACCACTGGCGGCGCCGTTGCGCCTGGTGCCTGCCCCGCTTCCGGCGACAAAGGCGGCGAGAGGACTTCCGGCGAGAGAGCTTGCGGCGAGAGGGCTTGCGGCGAGAGAGCTTGCGGCGAGAGGACTTGCGGCGATGATGGGCTTGCCGGCGCACGCGGCATGACCGGTGTCGGAACGAATGACGGCGAATAACCATAGGCCGGGGGTGCCGCCAGCAGCGCACCCGTCACCGTGAAGCCGGCCGACAGCGCGAAAGCTGCGAACGCGGCAATCAACACGATCGGCAGCTTCTTTGGGTAAGCCGGCTTCATCGCAGGCGTGGCGCGCGAAATGATGCGCGCGTCCGGCGGCGCCGCATTGATGCTGTCGCGCGCCGTGGCTTCGCGATATTTCCCGAGATAGGAGTTCGAGCAGATCGCGCTGGGTCTTCGCTTCCCTTTCAAGCGCGCGCAATTGCACATCCTGTTCGCTGGTCTGTGACGCGGCTTTTTTGACCTGCTCGAGATTAGCACCCAGTGCCGCCAGCCGGTCGCGCGCAACACTGGCGTCGTTTTCGAGCTGGCGCAGGAGCCGTTCTCCTTCGACCTGAATTTGGCGGTCGATTTCAGCAGCCTGCGACTTGAGTTCCTTGATGCGCGGATGCTGGTCGAGCAGCGTGGTCGACTGTTCGGCCAGCTGAGCGCGCACCGCGATCCGTTGTTCGATCAGGCGCCGCATCGTGTCGGTGTTGGCGATGTCGGCTGAGTTGATCGACTTTCCGGAATTCATGAGGTCGCGCAATTGCCGCGCCCTCGCCTCAACATCGGCCTTCTGCCCGCGTGCAGCGGCGATCTGCGAGTTGATCTCGGTCAACTGCTGGCTCGGCAACGACGTGTTGTTGGAGCCGGAAAACAAATTCTCGCGCGTACGATATTCCTCGACCTTGGCTTCGGCCTCAGCCACGCGCGCGCGCATCTTTTCGATTTCACCGGCGAGCCAATTACCAGCTTCGCGAGTCTGGTCCTGCTTCACCGCCTGCTGCGTGCTGAGGTAGGTCGAAGCGATCGTGTTGGCGACCTGGGCTGCAAGATCCGGATTGGCCGAGCTGAAGTCGACGGCAATCACACGCGACTTCTCGACCGCGTAAACATTGAGACGATCATAGTAAGCTTCGAGCGTGCGCTCTTCCGGCGACATCGTGCTGATATCACGGCCAATACCGAGCTTTCCGAGGATCCAGCGCACGACCGCAAAGCCATTGTTGCTCGGATCAAATTCCGGATTGTCCGCGAGCTTTTCCTTCTTGATCACATCGCGCGCGAGATCGCGCGAGAGGACAAGCTGAATCTGGCTGGTCACAGCCTCCGGATCGATCGTCGTCCGTTCGCCTGTTTTGTCGGCTTCCGCGCGCAGGAACACGTTCTCGCGCGCCTCCAGCAACAAGCGCGACTCCGACTGATAACGCGGGGTGATTGCGTTGACGACAAGAAAGGCCACACCACCGGCGAGAAGCGTGAGGCCGAGAATTCTTGTTTTTTTCTGCCACAGGATTCGCCCGAGGCCCCGCAGGTCAGGCTCGGCGTCATACGCCATTGGCGCAATCGCCGGAGCTGGCGCGGCAACGATACTCGACTTTCGACGGAACAACATTCCGACTCCGAACGCACGACGCGCCTGGCCAAACATATTTCGGTTTGGACAAGCAGTGCGACGCTACCGTCAAAATTTGCGTCGCTTCAGCCCCACTTTGATCAGAACCGAATATGGTTGCTACGCCGTTAATTGTGCTCAAAACGGCGCAAAATCATCTTTTGTTAACCACGGCGACGCCTAATTCGGCGGGGCCTCCATCAACCGGGTCGGGATTCGCTCAATGCGGCACCTCAGCTTGTCGTCGTTCGCGGCCGCGGCAACCGCCCCGCTCGGAACAATCCGATGACGCCGCTGCGAATCCTGCATGTATTTCGCGCGCCGGTTGGCGGCCTCTTCCGGCACGTTCTCGACCTTACACGCGAGCAGGTCGCGCGCGGGCACTACGTGGGTTTGATCGCCGACAGCAACACCGGCGGGCCGCGCGGCGAAGCGACGCTGAAAGAACTTGCTCCGTCGCTCGCCCTCGGCCTGACCCGCATCCCCATGCGCCGCCACATCGGACCGGGCGATGCTGTCGCGATGACGCGCGTGATGGCCCGCATTGCCCAGGTCGGCGCGGACGTCGTGCACGGCCACGGCGCCAAAGGCGGCGCCTATGCACGCATGGCGCTCAATGCGCGCCGTGCGGTCCGCGCCTATACGCCGCATGGTGGCAGCCTGCTGTTTGGCCACGACACGCTGGCGGGCAAATTCTACCTCGCGACTGAAAAGCTCTTGATGTTGCGCGGCGATCTTTTCCTGTTCGAAAGCGCGTACAGCGCCGAAATTTTCCGCCGCAAGATCGGAACACCGCGCGGCCTCGTGCGCGTCGTCCACAACGGCGTGTCGCGCAAGGAATTCGAACCGATCGTCGCGCGGGCCGAAGCCACCGATCTGGTGTTCATGGGCGAATTCCGCCCGGTCAAAGGCATCGACGTCCTGATCGACGCGATTGCGCAGCTCCATCGCGGCGACCGGATCGTGAGCACGACATTGGTGGGCGATGGCCCTGAGCGCGAGGCCCTGCTGGGTCAGGTCGAGCGCCTGGGACTCGGCGATATCGTCCATTTCCGGCCGGCCATGCCGGCGCGCGAGGCGCAGGCACTCGGCCGAGTCATGGTCATTCCCTCACGGGCGGAATCGCTGCCTTACGTGGTGCTGGAGGCGGCAGCGGCCGGCCTGCCATTAATCACGACCAAGGTCGGCGGCATCCCCGAAATCTATGGAACTTTGACCAATACGCTCGTTCCGGCCGAAGATGTTGGGGCGCTGGCGCAAACAATCGCCAACACGCTCGACCACCCGGATGCAACCGCGGCACTCGCCAGAAGCCTGCAAGAGCGTGTCGCATCCTCATTTTCGGTCGACACCATGGTTGACGGCGTCCTCAGCGCTTATGAAACGGCGCTTGCGCGCCTTAAGGAATGCGGCCGGCGTTAAGACACTTTTCGCCTATCCGATAAGCCTTTTTTGACGTTTTTTCCTTAGGAATTTCCGTGAATTAGGGGCGCTTCGCCGTGGCATCGCCAAATGCCGCGGGTTCGAGCTTGGCACCGACCATGACCAACACCGAGATTCGTCCATCGCTGAGCGCCTCGAGCGCAGCCGCGATTGCCGCGCGTGCGCCCACGCGGCGCGGGCCGCTGTCTCACGCCCGCACGCTGACCGCGGAAGCGCTCGCCGTTGCCGACAGGCCGACACCGGCGCCGGTTTCGCCGATCGTGCTCGCCGGCTTCGTGCGCATGGGCGAGTTCGCACTTGTCGTGCTGATCGGGCTCGCGCTCTACGTCGCCTATCTGCCAACGATGCATGGGCTGATCTGGCGTTACCTCACCGCAACGCTGGGCCTTGGGGTGCTGTCGACGCTCGCGTTCCAGGCCGCCGACATCTACCAAGTGCAGGCTTTCCGCGGTTACGAAAAGCAGTACATGCGTCTGGCATCGGCCTGGTCGGTCGTCTTCCTGATCGTGATCGGAGCCTCGTTCTTCGCCAAAGCCGGCGACATGTTTTCGCGTGTCTGGCTCGGCACGTACTATCTCGTCGGACTTGCCGCACTCATCATCTCGCGCAGGCTCGTGTTCCTCCTCGTGCGCAAATGGACACAGGAGGGACGCCTCAACCGCCGTACCGTCATTGTGGGCGGCGGCGATCCCGGCGCAGGAGTCATCGAGGAATTGCGCCGGCAAAAGGATACCGGCGTTGATATCATCGGCCTGTTCGACGATCGCGGCGACGAGCGCAGCAGCGCGGACTGCGCGGGCGAGCGCAAGCTCGGCACCGTCGATGATCTGGTCGAGTTCGGCCGGCGCACGCGCGTCGATCTGGTGATCTTCTCGCTGCCGATCTCGGCCGAAAGCCGCATCCTCCAGATGCTCAAGAAGCTCTGGGTGCTGCCGGTCGACATTCGTCTTGCGGCTCACGCCAACAAGCTGCGGTTCCGCCCGCGCTCCTATTCGTACATCGGCAATGTCCCCGTCCTCGACGTTTTCGACCGGCCGATCGCCGATTGGGACGTCGTGATGAAATGGCTGTTCGACAAGATCATCGGCAGCCTGATGCTGCTGCTCGCCTTGCCTGCCATGGCCATCATCGCGATCGCCATCAAGCTCGACAGCCGCGGCCCGGCCTTGTTCAAGCAGAAGCGCTACGGCTTCAACAACGATCTGATCGAGGTCTACAAGTTTCGCTCGATGTATACCGACACCGCTGACATGACCGCCGACCGGCTGGTCTCGAAGGATGACCCGCGCGTCACGCGTGTCGGCCGCATTATCCGCAAGGCCAGCCTCGACGAGCTGCCGCAACTGTTCAACGTAGTGTTCAAAGGCAACCTGTCTCTTGTGGGCCCGCGCCCGCACGCGGTCAATGCGAAGGCGGAAGCCCGCCTCTACGATGAGGCCGTCGACGGCTATTTCGCGCGTCATCGCGTGAAGCCGGGGATTACCGGTTGGGCGCAGGTCAACGGCTGGCGTGGCGAAACTGATACCCACGAGAAAATTCAGAAGCGCGTCGAGCATGACCTCTACTACATCGAGAACTGGTCGGTCTTGTTCGACCTCGCCATTCTGGCGCACACGCCGATCGCCTTGCTCAAAACCGAGAACGCGTATTGATCACGGCCCGCGACATGGCGATGGCGGCGATGCCGCCCGCAATGCCGCGAGCAGATGCGAAGCCGCTTGCGGAACGCATTCTGCTGCTCGTGCTGTTCGTGACCGCCCTGACAAGTTCTGTCGCCTTCATCGAGCCCTCACCGCACGACCTGATGATGGGCGCGCTCGCCCTCACCTGCGTTGTCGCCGGCGTGCGATTTCAGCGCATGCTCATTGTTCCGTTGATTTTTATGGTCATCTGGAATTTCGCCGGCACCATGGCGCTGATCCCGGTGGTTGGAGAGGAAAAGACGATTCAATACACCGGCACGTCGGTCTATCTCGCGATCGCCGCCATTGTGTTTGCCTGCCTGTTTTCAAACAACAGCATGTCGCGGCTTGCGACCATGCGCGTCGCCTACACGCTGAGCGCCCTCATGGCTGCCTTTGCCGGCATCAGTGGGTATTTCGGCCTCTTCCCCGGCGCCGAGCAGCTGTTCGCCCCCTTCGGCCGCGCGCTTGGCATGTTCAAGGACCCAAACGTCTTCGGTCCATTTCTGATCTGGCCGACACTGTTCATTGTCTACCGCATGCTCACGCGCGACATCCGCCTTACCGACCTTGTGGTGTGCGCAATCCTGCTGTTTTCACTGCTGCTGAGTTTTTCGCGCGGCGCATGGTTTCATTTCGCCGTGTCGAGCGTGGCGCTTGTGGGCCTTGGCTTTCTGACTGCACCCAACCAGCATGTCCGCCTGCGCATTGTCGCGCTTGGCGCGCTCAGCCTGCTCGCTCTCGCGGGGCTGCTCGCGCTCTTGTTATCGTTTGATTCAATCGGCGAAATGTTCCGTGAACGCGCGCAGCTCATTCAGTCCTACGACGTCGGCGAAGGCGGCCGTTTCCGCCTGCAGGAGCTTGCGCTCGCATCCGTGCTGAATTTCCCGAACGGCATGGGGCCGTTCGAGTTCGCGCGCGTGCACGGATTGCAGCAGCACAACGTGTATCTACAGGCTTTCCTGGTCTATGGCTGGACCGGCGCGATGGCCTATCTGATGCTGTTGCTGTCGACCCTTTGGGCTGGATTGCGATCGGCCTTCGTTCGAACGCCGTGGCAAGCCTATGCGATCACCGCCTATGCCGCGTTCGTCGGTGAAGTGGCGGAAGGCTTCGTGATCGACACCGATCACTGGCGCCATTTCTTCCTGCTGCTGGGAATGATCTGGGGTCTGGCCGCCGCAACGTTCAGGCCGCATGCCCAAATGCAAAGCGTCGGCTGGACGGCCGGCGCCACGCGTTAATCGGACAGTCTGACTATTTCTTGCAGAGCAAAATCGGCTGGTGCTGCGCGCCGCCCGGCATGTGGACGATCTCGCAGTCCTTGAAGCCGACGCCGCGCGCAACCTTGAATAGATAGTCTGTGCGATAGGCCACCGCGGCTTCCGGCTGCTCGAGCGATTCAACCCGCGCATTGCCGACCGCGTGCTGGAATGTATGGCGCGTGCCATAGGTCGCCGGCGGATAGTCGAGATTGAAGTGCGAATGCATGATCGCACCACCCGGCCGCAGCACGCGATAGCTTTCGCGGATGTAGTTCTCGAGCTCGGCTTCCAGAACGTGCGTCAGCAGCGAGTTCGAAACGACCAGGTCCATCGTGCCGTTCGGCTCCGGAATGCGGTATTGCGAAGCCTCGCCGCGCTGGTTGTACGACACGCTCGAATGCGTTGAATGGTGGAACCGGAAGCGCTCCGCATCGTAATGCTTTTCGCACCAGGCAATTGCCTCGCCGTCGATGTCGATCCCGACATAGGTGCCTGTGAAGCGCCGACCGCGGAAATTGTAATCGCGCAGCCAGTGCGCCCAGCGGCCGCAGCCGGAACCGATATCGAGAATATTGGACTTGGCGTTGGCGAGCCCTTCGGTGAACACGAACATCCAGAAATCGCGCGCGTGCACCAGAAAGTGCGTCTGGTTATTGAGGATGCGGTTACCGACGCCGATGCGGATGCGCAGATGATTGGGCGGCAGGTCGCGGAACTCCGGCCAGACCAGGCGCGGCAGCACATCGAACGCATTGACCGCTGCCTTGAACAACGGATTGAACGTCAGCCGCGAGGTCGACGGAAACAACCTGCGGATCGCGCGGTCAAAGCTCAGGCGCTTGACGGGCGCGGCCGGCGTGGGGGTGGCAGAGGTGTAGGACATCAAATCAACTCATCTGCAGGTCGATCGCTATCGTCGACTGGGTTTAGGCTTTCGGGTTTAAGATAGGGTTATGCGGCAAGCCGGGTTTTCTCCGGTTCCGCCATATAGGCCGGCCGGTGACCTTCCAGCAGCGACCGGCGGCGCATGCCGGCGACCAGCCGGCTGAACAAGGCATCCGGCAACACAGTTGCAAGCAAAAGCGCGGCAAGGCCCTTGCGCAAGGACACACGGCCGCTGCCATCACGGGTTGCCCGCCAGAGCCGCAGGACCGACGGTGGCCAGTAAAGGTCCGCGTGTTTGCGGCGAATGACACGCCAGAGCCGCCCATGCAGGCGCGAGGCGCGATTCAGCAGCATGCCTTCGTCCACGAGACTGTAAACGTAATAGGGCTTCGGCAGCTCAATGGCGCGATAGCCGGCGCGCGTGAGCCGCAAGTGGAACTCCCAGTCTTCATACCCGTCGCGCATCGATTTATCATAGCCGCCGACGGCTGCCCAGCAGGATTTGCGCAACAACAGACCTGACGGCAGCGTGTTGGTGAAGAGAAGATCGAAGCGATTGAAATGGCGTTCCAGGAGGCCCTTGGCGGCGCCGGCAAGCCGCATGTGACAAAATACGGCCGCGACATCGGCCGGCGCGGCGCGCATCAGCGCGACTGCCTCGGCCAGGAATGGCGGCTCGATCGTGTCGTCACAGTCGAGCGGAAGGACAAGGTCTGCATGCGCAAAGCGAATTCCGGAATTCCGGGCCGCCGACAGGCCACCATTTTTCTGATGGACGACGCGCGCGCGGCCCTTCAGTTCGGACAACTTGCGCAACGTATCGAGATCGGTTGAGCCGTCATCAACAATGACAATTTCGAAGTCGCGGAAGGTCTGCCGCGCCAGCGCGTCCATCATCGTGTCCAGAAAACGGCCGCCATTGAAACACGGCACCACCACGCTGACCGCGGGATGATGTTGCGTCAGGCCGGACTGTCCGGCCTTCGTCGTGTCCGGAGCCATGCCTGCCGGTCCCATTGCGCGAACGCTGATGCGAATGCAGCAGGCAATATCAGGCTTTCGGCCAATTTTCCTTTAATTCGATCGTACAAGGTAAATCTGCTTTTTTACGTTTGGAGTGAGATTTCGTTCACCATGATCTTTAAACGAATAAAGCGCTCTCGCCGTTAAGTTCTTCGGCCATGACCTCGCAAGCAACGACAGCCGGGCGCAAGGACGCCTTGCCGCAGCCTATGGGACTGCTCGCAGGCTTGTTGTCTGTCCGCTATTTCCTCCTGCGCGCATCGACCGCGACCGCGGCTGTCATCAGCGGGCTTGTCCAGACATTCGTCTTTGCGCGCGTGCTGTCCGCGCAAGAGTTTTCTATCTACATCCTGATCGGAACCTTCGGCGTGTCGCTCTGGCTGTTCGACCTCGGCGCCGCAAAGATTCTGTTCGTCCGGCAGCGCGCGCGACATCTGGCGCAGCGCACCGACCGCACGATCGCCGCGCACTCGAGCGCGGTGGTCGCCCTCTACGCGCTGATCGTGCTTGCCGGCACGTTGGCCTGTTTCGCCGTCATGGCAAGCCGGCCATCGGTCTCAGCCTGGCAAGGGTTCGAGTTCGCGCTGTTCTTCAGCTTTGCAGCGCTCAACCTGGTCTGGTTCCCGCTGCGCAATGTCAGCAACGCGGTGGACGAATTCATCGCCTTCGAGACGCTCGAAGCGATCCGGCGCGGCGGCCACATCGTTATCATGCTGGCGCTGCTGATCGGCCTGCCACTGCCGGCGTTTCTGCTGCTCGCCAATTTGCTCTGGTTCGTGCTGCTGGGAATCTGCATCGCCCGGCTGGTGGACAAGGGTGCGATGGCGGCGGGCGTGCCGCGGCTCTGGAGCACGCTGAGCACGTTCTGGCGCGACAACCGCGCCGAGCTTCTGCGCAGCGGCAACTATGCCGTTGCCGAGCTCGCGATCTATAATTTCCCTTACCTGGTGGTGCCCGTCGTCTTCGGCCTTGGCGCGCCGACAATCATTCTCGATACCGTTTTCAAGATTTTCCGCGGTGCGACCCTGATCTACGCGGCAGGGCTTGATCCGATGGTGCCGCGCCAGACCCGCGCCTTTGCCGATCACGATGCGCCGACCCTCAAAAAGGCGACGATGATCGCAACCGTTCTGTGCGCTGTGCCGACACTCGCGCTATGCGCCATCCTGCTGTTCGCCGGCGACCGGCTATTCGCATTGCTGCTTGGACAAGCCGCAACCGTGCCGCCGGCCGCAACGCTGATCCTGATCGTTCTGCTGCTGGCGAATCTCGCGCAGAATGTTGCGAGTTGCCTGCTGCTCCACACCGGTTTTTTTCGCGAGATCGCGCGCGTGGCGAGTTTCCTGGTTGTCGCCATGGCGGCAATGACCGCGCTGGTGCTTGTGAGCGGTCTCGATATCGTCGGTTTCATCGGCGGCTACGCAGCCGTCTATGTCATGGGCGCGGTGCTTTACGTGGTCTATGTGCTGCGCGGACCAATCCGGATCGCCTCGATGCCGAAGGTTGCGCCGCGATAAACACATCCCTATAGTCCGCGCCGTTCCGGTCGGGGCGTGGCGCAGCCCGGTTAGCGCACTTGTCTGGGGGACAAGGGGTCGTGGGTTCAAATCCCGCCGCCCCGACCATTTCAACCTCCGCAAACCAAAGCTTTGTGCACATCGCTGTTGCCGCGCCGAAAACCTAACAGGGCGCGACGGATGCCCGTCTTGGATTAATCGCGGACATCTGCGGACAAAAAGAAAGACCGCCTTGCGGCGGCCTCTCCTCGCACCTGAATCGCGCGTTTGTCATTTCCGCGATTAGCGGTGATGACGACGGTGGCGGACGGCTTCAACGGCTGCAATTCGAGTCCGGTCACCGTGGCGATAACATTGAGCCCGAGCCCGCCTTCGACACTGATCGGCTGAAGAGCGAAGGAGTTGTTGAGAGGACTTTCCGGACGCGAACACAATCGCGTTCGAAAGTGGCGGTACAACGCTATTGGAAGTTCTGCAGCATCGCCTCGCGCAGGAATTTCGGCATCTCGCCGAGATCGCCCTGCCCATAGCCGTTGGCAACGGCCGCCGACAGTGAGGTGAGTGTCCCTGCCGACAGCGGCATGGGAACGCCGCTCAACGCACCGGTGGCGACCGCCGACATAATGTCCTTGCGCAATGTGCGGATATCGAGCGTCATCTCGGGCTTCTCGCCTTTCATCACGCCGATCTTGCTCTTCATCCAGTTGCTCGCGTAAGGCGCTTCCTGCAGCACATCCAGCATCTGATCGAGCGTGAGTCCCTGCTTGGCGCCGAGTGCGAGGGATTCCGACAGCGCCTGGATGTAGGCGCCGAGCCCGAGATTGACCGCGAGCTTCATTGCGTAGCCGCTTCCGTTCGGCCCCATATGCGCGATACGGCGCGTCATCTTTTCCAGCAAGGGTCTTGCGCGTTCGAGATCCTCTGCCCGTCCGCCGACGAGCGCGAACAGTTTTCCGTCTTTGACTTGCGGAATGGTGCCGAGCACCGGCGATTCGATCAGGCGCGCGCCTTTCGCCTCGACCAGCGGCGCGAGCTCGCGCCCCGTCATCGGTTGCAACGTGCTCATTTCGATGAACAGCTTGCCCTTGACATCAGCACTCAAGAAGCCATCCGCATCCTTGAAAATGTGGCGAACGCCGTGATCCTCGGTAATGATCGAGATGACCATCTCGGCGTCGGCCGCCACCGCACGCGGATTGGCCGCGATCCGCAGGCCGCCGTCGCCAAGGGCCTTGTTTCGATCGGCGTTCATGTCCCAGCCCACCACGTCAAAGCCGTGCTCGCGCAGGCGTTGGGACATCGCGGTGCCCATCCGGCCGAGTCCGACCAATCCGATTTTCATAATGTGATCCCCTGCTGCAACGCACGGTCGTACTGCGTGCGATACACCGCGCCACTTCGCGGCTCAATAATTGACAGTGTTCTTTGCTGGGATAGTCTGTATCGTGTCAATGCTACAAGCAAATCGCGCGGCTACCAGAGAATAAATAACAGCCGCAGTCCTTGGGGAGGACGTCATGAAAATCCATGCTCGTCTCGCGGCAATCATTCTTGCTGCCGCATGCCCGGCACTTGTCACGCCGACGCTTGCTGCCGAATACACGCTGAAATGGGCGATCGTCACGCGTGGCGACATGCAGGAAAAATTCGGCCACAAGCTCGCCGAAATTCTTCCAAAAGCCACCAACGGCCGCGTCGAGGTCAAGGTATTTCCCGGCGGCCAGCTCGGCAGCCCGGCGGCCATGATCGAAGGCCTGCAACTCGGCACCATCGAAGGTTACGAAAATCCGGCCGACTTCTTTGTCGGCGTCGATCCGCGCTTCGGTGAGTTCAGCATTCCGTTCCTGTTCAAGAGCACCGACCAGGCCAACAAGGTGCTGGCCGATCCGGAATTCAACGCCTACGTGCTGAAAATGGCAGAAGCCAAGGGTATCGTCGGCGTCAACCTCGCGGTTGCGGCGGAGTCGCTCTACTTCGGCGCCAAGAAGCCATTGCGCCACATAGACGATTTCAAAGGCATGAAGTTGCGCGTCAACGCAACGCCGGCCGAACGCGCACGCATGGCGGCGCTGGGTGCAACCGCGGTGCCGATGGGCCTGCCGGAAATGATCACCTCGCTGCAGAATGGCGTGATCGACGGCACCATGAGCGGCATGTC
Source organism: uncultured Alphaproteobacteria bacterium (assembly GCA_963819915.1). Taxonomy (GTDB): domain Bacteria; phylum Pseudomonadota; class Alphaproteobacteria; order Rhizobiales; family Xanthobacteraceae; genus Pseudolabrys. The sequence goes on along the minus strand of CAWFXX010000001.1, from coordinate 258,757 downwards.
GATCTACACCAACTTCAACCTGCAGAACGTCGGCAAGACGTTGCTCGAAACCCACGACACCCTGCTGATCTCGTTCGGCGGGCTGAGCAAGGCCTGGCTCGACAAACTACCGCCGGACCTGAGCAAGATCATCGTCGAGGAAGCGCGCAAGCTGCAGCCATGGGCACGCCAGACCGCGGTCGACGAGGTCGTGGCGCTGCGAAAGGTGTGGACCGAGCAGCGCGGCGGCGAAATCGTCACGCTGCCCCCGGCCGAGCAAGCCGAACTTGAGAAGCGACTGCAGCCGATTGGCGCCGAAGTCACAAAGAACGATCCGGCACTAAAGGCCTTCTACGACAAAATCCAGGCGATCAAGGCGAAGTATTGAGCCGCCGAATGTTTCCCCGGCACGCCTCACCGTCGGTGAGGCGTGCTGGTTTTACGGTGACGGGCCTCCGGTGACGGCGATTGGATTCAGGCTCCGGCGCATGACGAGGCGAGGATGGGGAGCCTGACTTCGTTATGAGTGACAATCAGAAACCCTCCAGGTCGAAGCAGATCGAAGAAATTATTTTCAACAAAGTGCCGCATGCTCTGGCCGGCGCTCTGTTCCTTGTTGCCGTGGCAATCAACATCATCAACGTGATCGCGCGCTACGTTTTTTCAGACCCGATTTTTTGGGCGGAAGAAGTTCTGATCTTCATCGTCATCTGGACCGTATTTATCGTCGCGGGCTCGATCACCTACCGCGGCGCGCATTTGAATATGGATCTGATCTATTCGGGGATGAGTCCGTTCTGGAAGCGGGTGATCAACATCGCCATTGCGCTTACGTTGATTGCCTGCACGACTTTTGCTGCGACGCAGTCATGGAAAGTCCTTTTGGTGCACTACCGCAACCATAGCGTCACCGCAGGAACTGACATCCCGTTGGTCATTCCGCACGCGGCCGTGCTGTTCGGCTTTAGTTTCATGGCTATAGCCGCCATCGTACGCATTCGATCCTACATCACCGGCAAATTTGAATAGGCTGCGGCGATGTACTGGGTCATGGCCATCTTGCCCTTCGTGCTTCTGCTGCTGGGCTTTCCAATTTTTCTGCTTTTGCTGGCGACCTCGCTGGTAATTTTGACCGGCTTTTTTGATCTACCGATGACAGCGGTGCATCAAAACATCTTCAACAGCCTGAACAAATACGCGCTGCTGGCTGTACCGTTTTTCATATTTGCCGGCGACTTGATGTCTCGCGGAGGCCTTACCGAGCGGTTATTGCGTTGGGTTGCATCAATGATCGGCGGATTTCGCGCGCATATTCCACTGACGTCGCTTGGTTTTGCGGCGCTGTTCGGCGCAATATCCGGCGTGACGACCGCCGGGACAGCGGCGGTTGGCACGCTGACTTATCCGCGCATGCGAGAAGCCGGTTACAGCGAACGTTTTGCCTCAGCGCTTGTTACCGCCGAAGGGGCCCTCGACAATCTCATCCCGCCGTCGATCGCCATGATCATCTACGGCATCGCTTCGGATACTTCGGTCATCCAACTGTTCGCCGCCGGTATTGGACCAGGCCTGCTGCTGGCAGGAATGTTCGGCATCTACATCTATTATCATTCCTGGCGCAGCGGAATTATGGAAAGCGGCAAGTTCTCGTTTAAGGAGTTCCTGCTCGCCACACGCGACGGGGTTTGGGCGATTGGCGCTATCGCCATCATTTTTGGAGGCATCTATTCCGGTGTCTTTTCGCCGACTGAGGCCGCCGGGGTCGCGAGTGTCTATGCAATCTTCGTCAGTTATTTCGTTTATCGCGAAACCACGGCCGCGCCAGATCTTCGAGACCGGCGCGCGCGCGATGTACCTCACCGGCCTTATTTTCATCATCGTCTCCGTGGCAGGCCTTTATGCATGGCTGTTGACGATCAGCGGCATCGCGCAAGATACCGTTTCGCTCATTACCGGCCTGCATTCCGAGCGCTGGGTCGTCCTGCTCGCCATCAATGCCTTCCTTTTGTTCGTCGGCTGCTTCCTCGACCCCGCATCTGCGCTGATCATGCTGACGCCACTGCTCGCTCCAGTCGCGGCGTCGCTCGGCATCGACCCCATCCACTTCGGTGTCATCGTGGTCATGAATTTGACCATCGGTACATTTCATCCACCTTTCGGATTGAACATCTTCGTCTGTCAGGCCCTGTTCAAAACGCCGTCCGCAACGCTTTACGTTGGGCTTATTCCATTCGTAGCAATTGCGGTTCTCGCGCTGATGCTCGTTACCTATATCCCGGCTATATCGCTCTGGATCATGCATCTGCTCGCCTAGACACCGCAGGGGCTATCGGCAGCGAAATGACAATCTTGCCGAAGTGCTTGCCGCTTTGCTGATAGGCGTAAGCCGCCTTGGCATCCGCAAAATCAAACACTTTGTCGATCGCCGGTTTGAGCCTGTGCAGCGCCACCGCCTTGTTCATCGCGGCAAACATGTCGCGGCTGCCGACATGGATTCCCTGAAGACGGATCGACTTGCGGTTGATCATGCGCGGATTGATCGAGCCGGGGCCGGCAAGCGCGCCGATGATGCATATCGTACCGCCATTACGCACAGCGTTCATCGAGCGTTCGAGCGTCCCCGCGCCGCCGACCTCGATGACGAGATCGACGCCGGCGCCGCCGGTCTGCTTGAGGATTTCCTGCTCCCAATCCGGAGTGCTGCTGTAGTTGATCAGGATATCCGCACCGAGCGTTTTTGCCCGCGCGAGCTTTTCATCGCTGCTCGACGTCAGAAATGCGAACGCGCCGTGCATCTTCGCGAACGCCAGCGCAAAGCACGACACGCCGCCAGTGCCCAGGATGGCGACTGTCTCGCCGGCCTTGAGTTGCGCGGTCTCGACCACGGCATTCCAGGCGGTGAGCGCCGCGCACGGCAACGTTGCCGCCTCTTCGAAACTGAGATGGTCCGGAATTTTGATGGCGCCGGTCTCGTTGAGCAGCGCGTATTCCGACAGCACGCCGTCGACCATTCCGCCGAGCGAATTGCGCGAGGCATCCGCCGGCATGCGTCCGCCGGTCCAGTTCACGAAGAAAGTGCTGGCGACGCGATCGCCGGCCTTGAATTGCGTCACGCCGCCGCCGACCGCCACGACTTCGCCGGCCCCGTCGGACAACGGGATCACCGGAAATTTTGTGTAGCCGTAGGCGCCTTTGATGACACCCTGGTCGCGATAGTTCAGGGCGGCGGCGCGCATGCGAACGAGAATTTGTCCATGCGCCGGCTGCGGTTCGGGTCGCGAAGGATTGAGCACCAGCCCGTCGAGGCCGCTGGTCTCGCGCACCTCGTAGGCTTTCATGCCGTCTCCGTGTGGCTCTCGATCATGCCGGCGACATTGTTGAGAGCGCTGCGCAAATTGCCGAACATCGCAATGCCTTCGGCCGCGGCCTTGCGCTTGACGGCATGACCGCGCGCGCCGGGCAAGCGGGGCGGTGCCTCGCCTTGCATGGGTTTCGCCTTCCCGATGACCTCGGCGATATGCGTCATGCGCGCGCCGTAGCGCTCACTGCCGGCGAAGCCATCCGGATTGAGAACCAGAAAGAACTGGCAAATATTGCTCGGCCGCTTGACCATGTTTTCGTAAGTCACCTGGAAGCCGGGCTCACCGTCGGACAGCGCGCTGCACAGGATCTCGACCATCAGCGACAGCGCGTAGCCTTTCGGCCCGCCGATCGGCAGCAACGATCCTTTCACCGCCACGGCGGGATCGGTCGTCGGCCGGCCGCTCGGATCGAGTGCCCAGCCTTCCGGAATACTCTTCTGCCCGGCGGCGAGCGCATGGCGGATGCGCGAACGCGCCACCACCGCGGTCGCCATGTCGGCGATGACCGGATCCGCGCCGGGTATCGGAAATGCAGCGCCGATCGGATTGGTGCCAAGCAACCCTTCCGTTGCCGCCGGTCGGCGCAATCGCCGGCATGGCATTCGTGAATGCAAGACCGATCAGGCCCTGTTCGGCGGCGCGATCGGCGTAGTAGCCGGCCGCCCCGAAATGGCTGCTGTTGCGCACCGCAACCGCGCCGAGTCCGTAGTTTCTTGGCCATGTCGATCGCCATGTCGATCGCGCGTCGGCTCGCCACCAGTCCCAGCCCGTGATCGGCATCGAGGACGGCGCAACAGGGCATTGCTTGCGTCATCGCAAAATTTGGCCGCGCCTTGATCGTGCGATCGAGCAGCCCGCGGACGTAAAGCGGCAGATGGACGATGCCGTGCGAATCCGAGCCATGCAGTTGCGCCCACAGCGCGACCTCAGCGGCAATGTCCGCGTCCGCGCGTGGAACGCCGCAATGCTCGAACACATCGGAGGCCAGACGCAGAGAGCTCCGAGGGCTTTACCTGCTCGCTTCGACGCGACCTTGCGAAGTCTTCCAGCGAGTGCTGCAATAGTCTGCCATGGCGGATTTCACTTTGGCGCGGCCTTGGGGAAGAACGCCTCGGCGTTCCGGTGAAAAACCTTCTCGTAGACGTCCTCGTCGTAGCCGAGCGAACGCCAGTCCTCGACCAGCCGCTCCAGCGTCAGCGTCGGCCAATCCCAACCGAACATGACGCGATCCTGCAGTCGCCAACCGATCTCCTTCTTCAGGGCCGGGGTGAAATATTTCGGCGACCAGCCATGCACTTCATAGTGCACATTGGCCTTGTGCAGCAGCACGGCAATCATGTCGTCCTGCCATGGCCACGCCGGCCGGCCCGCAAGAATCTTCAATTCCGGGAAGCGCGCCGCCACTCTGTCGACGTGGCGCGGATGGCCATCCTCGAGGATGATCCCTTTGCCGCCCGGCATGCCTTGCCCGATACCGGTTAAGCCGGTCATCAGCAGCACCGGAGCGCCGACGTCGATCGACAGCTTGTAGAACGGATCCCAGATCGGATCGCTTGCGGGGTAACCCAGGCTGTTCTGGCTTTGGCAAAATCCGAGAAATCCGCATTTTTTTGCCGCCAGCCGCGCGTACTCTTTCAGCCAGAAGTCCTTCATGGCCGGATTGGCGGCAAGCCAGTTGCCATAGACGATGTCGGGATTCCTGAGCGCGAAATCGGTCGCGTAGTCGTTGGAGGCGCGGATTTCGTCCTCGTCGGTCATCCGCCAGGTCCGGTAGATGTCGAGGATGGTGCGCACGTTGCGCGTGCGGAAACCATCCGCCATCTGCTCTTCAGTCTCGAACGTGCGCTTGCGCTTGAAGACGCGCTGCGCCTGCTCGTAATCCTCCTGCGTGGCGTGGTGCAGCCCTGCCTTCGTCGAGAAATGCGAATGACAATCGAAATAGCGCATGGTTGCGGTCATTTTTTCTCGTAACGTTTGTCGAGAATTCGCTTGGGCTTTCCTTCGCGCCCGCGGTTTGACCATTCCATCAGTGCATCTTCCGGCACCAGCTCGATATTAAGCCGCAGCCCGAGATCGGAATGCAACCGCTTCTCGATGTGCTCCTTCAACCCGTCCCAGCCCGGCGCATCGTCCCGCACCTCAACCTTTACCGTCATCTCGTCGCGCACGACCCCGTCGCTCGCAGTGCGCTCGGCGATGCATAGCCATTCACCGGTCGTGCGTTCATCGCTCTTGATGGCGGGCAGGCAGGCTTGCGGCCAGATACTCACCCCGCGGATGCGCACCATTGTGTCGCTGCGGCCGAGCATTTTCTGCATGCGGCGGAAGCAGCTGCCGCATTCGCAGCGGTCGGTCGAGACAATGCGGGTGAGATCCCGCAGATTGAACCGGATCATCGGCTGTTGGCGCCGGTGGAGGATCGTGCAGATCATGTTGCCGATTTCACCATTGGCGACGGGCTTGTTGTCTTCGACGCCCACCACTTCGAAAAACGTGCTGTCCTCGTGGAAATGCATGCCGGATTTATGCTGGCACTCGAAGGCTCCCATGCCCATTTCGTGGGTGCCGTACATATCGTAGACGTCGCAGCCCCAAAGATTCTCGAGCTGGTTGCGGAAGGCATTGTCGGTATCGGGTCCGAGCCCGCAACCGAGGAACTTGGTCTTCAGATCGCGTACGTCGAAATTCAGCTCGTCACGGGCGACCTTGGCCAGCTGGGTTGCGTATTCCGGGCGCACGTACCAGACATTCGTGCCCCATTCCTGCGCGATCTCGATTTGCCGCCGCGATGACGTGACCGCGCCGGTGCCCGTGGTGATCGGCAACGCGCCGAGATAATCGTGGCAAGCCTTGTAGCAGCACCAGCCGGCATTCCCGAGCGAACAGGTGTGCGGGATCTGGACGCGGTCGCCAGGTCGCACACCGCAAATATATAGGACGCGCGCGTGGGTAAGCCCGTTGAGCTCCCATTCCTGCGGGGCATACAGCGTCGGCCGCGGCTTCCCGGTGGTTCCGCCACTTGTCTGCAGCTTCATCGGCGTCGTCTGCATGCGCTTTGTGACGTCACCGTTGATCAATCCGAATGGCGGGTTTTCTTCCTGGTCCTTCTTGATGTCGGCTGAATCGAACATCGGCAGCTTGACGATGTCGTCGATGCTTTTGATGTCACCCGGCTCGAGTCCTTCGGCTTTCCAGCGCCGTTTGTAGAATTCGTTCTGCCAGCCGGTTTTCATCAGATCGAGAAATTGCTCGTTCTGAAACGCACGGATTTCATCGGCCGACCACTTCCAGCGGGTTTTGGCAAAGACGTCCGGCACCGGGTAGCGCTTGAACAGCGCATCCCAGTCGATCGAGCGGTGATAGATCGGCAGCGAGCTCTCGGTGAGCGTGCGCTCCACAATCGACATTTCAGTCTCCGTCAGAATTCCCCGCTATCGCGACGCCGGCGCGCACAGCGTTGTTGCCGTGCGCGGGCAGCAAAGTCAGGTCTTGTAGTCCGGTGCGTCGCGGTCGAGCTTGCGCAGAAGCGCCCGCCAGGTCATCTGGTTGAACGGCGCATTGCCGTCCGTGATGATACGGGCCTGGCCAATGGTCGCGTCGAGAACCTGCTGGGGCGGAACGTAGGGCTTGAGGCCGCCGGCGTTCGAGCGCACCTGGGTCTCGCAGGCGCGGATGATCAGAAAGGCCAGCATGTAGGCCTCGTGGATGGTGTGCCCCCAGAGCACAAAACCGTGCCCGCGTTGCAGCACGATCTGCTTGTCGCCGAAATTTTTGGCAAGGCGATGACCTTCCTCGTCCGTCGACAACAGCCCTTCGTAGTCGTGATATCCGATCGGCCCGAGCCACATGGCGTATTGATTGCCGCGAATAAGCCCCTGCTCCTGCATCGCCACCGCGGTCGCATATTTGGTGTGCAGATGCATGACGCATTGCGCCTGCGGAAATGCGTCGTAGATGCCTTTGTGGAATGGAAACGCGAACTTGTGCGGCATTTCCTCACTGGGCTCGACATGATTGCAGTGCTCGTCGAGCTTGTGGAGGTTCGACGCCGTCACCTCCTCGAACAAGATGGCAGCCGGATGCATCAGAAACTGCTTCGGATGGCCCGGAACGCGCGCGGACAAATGGGCGAAAAGCATTTCATCCCAATCTTGCAGGGCGGCGAGCCGGAACGCCGCAGCGAGATCGACGCGCGCTTTCCATTCTTCCGGATCCATGGCGAGTTTGCGTGCGCTCGCAGCACTTGCGGAGGCCTGCATGGCGTTTCTCCCTCATTTCTTCTTGCTTGCGCAAATTATGTCTGGCGGCACCCCTGTTGTCCATCGACGCTTGCCGCATCGCAGCCGCGCTGCGTGGTGCGGACGGCGTGGTTTGCAACCAGCGCGTTGTATCGGTGGGCAGAAGCCCTTCGGCCACGATTGGCGCGGCGGCAAGGACGTTGCGCCCGTCCGACCTTCAGGCGATGCTTGCGAAAGCAACCCCAGGTCACGTGAATGACCGACGTCACCAATATTCGTCCGCGGCGGGCACCGCCGCGAATTGATGAAACGAAAGTTTCAAAGCCGCTGCAGGATCTATTTGCGGGCTGGCGGCAATCCCTGAATGAATCGTTCAAGGGCATAACATCAGCGGGTGAAATTCAACCGGGATTGTTTCCGCTGCATAACGCCGGCGTATCGACGCAACCAGTGATCGATGCAGTAAACGCGTTCCTGTCGTCTCTGGATCCCGCACAACGCGCGGCGGTCCAATTCGATGTCGACAGCGAAATCTGGCGGACCTGGAGCAATATTCATCGCAATCTGATGCGTCATGGTCTTTGTCTCGCCGAGCTGAGCGAGCGGCAGCGCGACCTCGCCTATCGCGTCCTAAGCGCCGGGCTCGGCGCGCGGGCCTATGAAACGGCGCGCAATGCCATGAAGCTCAACGAGCATCTCGCGGAGCTGACCAACCTGCCTGAGGAATTCGGCGAGCTTTTTTACTGGATCAGCATATTCGGCGAACCCTCCGCGGACCGCCCATGGGGCTGGCAGTTCGACGGGCACCACTGCAACATCAATTGCTTTGTGCTGGGTGGCCAGATGGTTTTGTCGCCGATGCTGCTCGGCTCCGAGCCGGTTCTTGCGGAATCCGGCATCTACCAGGGCACCACGGTGCTGCGCGAGGAAGAAGCGGCGGGCTGGGAATTCATGAACGCGCTGGCGCCAGAACAGCGCGCCAAGGCGCTGATCGGAATGGACTTGCCTTTCGACGGTTACGCCTCTGGCTTCAAGGACAATATTGTTGTCCCCACTCTCGGATTGCCGGTCGCCGCGATGATGCCGGCGCAGCGCGAACAACTGTTCGAGCTGATCGCGCTCTATACCGACCGGCTGCCGGGAGACCACGCCCGGCTTCGGCTTGCCGAAGTCAGGCAGTATTTCGATCAAACGGTTTTCGCATGGATCGGAGACTTCGATCCGGTCAGTCCATTCTATTACCGCATCTACAGCCCGGTGATTTTCATCGAATTCTATCACCAGCCCGGCGTTGCCTTGCCGGATACCGGTTACAACCGCCGGCACGCGCACGCGCTGGTGCGCACGCCCAACGGTAACGACTACGGACGGGAATTGCTCCGTCAGTACAAGGCAAGCCGCGCGGGCTAGGCACTGTTATTTCAATTTCGCGAAGCGCGGGAGCAGAGCTTGCGCATTGCCGGCCATGACCTTTTGGCGCAGCGCATCATCGTAACCATCAAACGCGCGCACCGCGGCGACGGTATCGCGCATCACTTTCTCGGCCGGGCGCGCGGACGGGTAGTCGGTCCCGAACAAAATGCGCGATGGGTCGGCAACCTCAAGGAGCGCGTTGAGCGCCAACGGCGAGGCAGACTGCGCGACGTCGTACCAGAGCCGGTTGAGATAGGTCGCAACACCCTCCGGAACCTTGTCGCGCGCCTTTGGATCGTCCTCGATACCGCTCAGCCGGAAAAGAAGAAACGGCGCGACACCGCCCATGTGCGGCATGATCCAGCGGATGTTGGGGAATTTGGCCAGCATGCCGGTGTAGAGCATGTTGGTGATGGCGCGCGTCGTGTCGAAGGTAAGCTCGGTATAACCGGCCGGGAACGCATAACGCGGCATGCCGGTGGCGTGCGGCCGCTGCGGATGCACGAAGATGACGGCGCGGCGGCGGTCAAGCTCGGCATAGAGCTCGTTCTCTTCCGGATCGCCGAGATAACGCTCCCCGGTGTGGCTCATCAGATTGATGCCGTCCATCTTGAGCACATCGAGCGCATATTCGACATCGCGGCAGGCCGCCGCGACATCCGGCAGCGACACGAAGCCCATGGCGCCAAATTTTCCGGGATGGTCATTGACCATCTGCATCATGGTCTCGTTGCAGGTCTTGACCAGCCGCTTGGTGAACGCAACATCGCCGAAATAGGCGCCGGGTGAGGCGATCGACAGCAGCACTGCGTCGATCTTGTGCTCGTCCATCAATTCGAGTTGACGGGCCATGCTCCAGGCCGGCCACGGGTTCTCGCCGCTGCCCATCACCCCGACACGCGCGAGCTCGCTTTTGTAGATATCGGGAATGACGTGCTGGTGAACGTCAATGAGAGGCATGTCTTCCGGCTCCGGCGCGCCAATGGCTATTGTCGATTGTACATCGCGAAGCCGCGGCTCACGCGTCGATCTTGCGCCAGCTGTCCGGCTCGGCGTGCACGATTTCCCGCGAATGGCCGGGGCGGCGATCGACGTAGACCTCGCCCTCCTTCATCACCAGCTGGATGCGCTTGCGCTCCTGCAATATCCGGATATCGGCGAGCGGATCGCCATCAACCGCGACGATGTCGGCAAGCTTGCCGGCTTCCAGCGTGCCGAGATCCTTGTCCAGCTTGAGCGCTTTTGCGGCGTTGCGCGTGGTGGTGAGGATCGCGTCCATCGGCTTCATGCCGAGCCCGCAATAGGTCTCGAGCTCGAAGGCGTTGCTGCCCATGCCGGGCTCAAAGCCCATGTCGGTGCCCATCGCGATATTGACGCCCGACTTGTAGAACTTCTCGAACGTCTTGAAGCAATGCGGCTGGATCGATTTCATCTTGTTGAGCGTGAACTCCGGCGTGCCGATATCCTTGCGGATGGCAATGGCATGATCGGTGCGGTGCGACAAAGTCGGCGTCATCCACACTTTCGTTTCGAGGATTTTTTCCAACGAGTCATCGTCATGGAACACCATGTGCTCGATGGTGTCGCAGCCGGCCTTCAGCGCCATGCGGTGAGCGCCGGGCGTGAAGCAATGCACCGCGGCCTGCTTATGCAACGCGTGCGCTTCATCGACGATGGCGTCGAGTTCTTCCTGCGTGAGGTTGCGAACGTCCGGCTCTTCCTTGTCGGTGCCGCCGCCGCCGGACGCGCAGGTCTTGATCACGTCGGCGCCGTGGCGAAGGTTGAGGCGCGTGAGCTTGCGCAATTCCCAAGGACCGTCGGCATTCTGGAAACCGTGACGTTCCGCGGCGCGCGGAAAGATCAGCTCAAGGTGCGAGCCGGTCATGTAGGTGAAACCCGCGACGACCAGGCGCGGGCCGGCCAGCACGCCGGCGTTGATGGCGTCGCGCACCGCGCACATCGACTCGGTCATCAGGCCGCGCGTGCTCTGCTGGCCGAGGTCGCGCAAGGTCGTGAAACCCATTTCGAAACAGAGTTGCGCGTGGAAGAAGGCGTACATCTGCTGCAGATGCGGCGTCACTTCCCACTGCGCGACGCGATAGTTCTTGAAGGTCCGGTTGTTGAACATGCAGAGATGGATATGCAGGTCCATCATTCCCGGCATCAGGGTGCAATGGCTGGCATCGACGACTTCAATTCCGGCCGGAATGGCGATCTTGTCCTTGCCGCCAATCGATTTGATGCGCCCGCCCTCCAGGATGATGACCGGATCCTTCACAGGCGAACCGCCATTGCCATCAATGAGGGTTTTGCCCTTGATCGCGAGCTGCTTCACTTTCGCCATGTGAACTGACTTCCTGAGGCCCAGACCGGGATGCGAACGGTAGTCAGCCGAACAAGAACGGGTCAATAGTGCCGGCAAACTATGTCGCCTCGCCGGGCGCGCATCCGGTCTCGCCGCACAGGAATCCGATACGCCGGGATCATTGACCGGCTCCGCGATGCCATCGCATCCTTTGCGCGACAGCCGACGACACGATCAGCGCGCCCGTTCGCGCACGCGGCTCACAAGAAGCCGGCGGCACCGCAGCAGTGGAGGAACTGGCCAATGACAACGCGCGCCCGCAATTTATTCACCGCATCGCTTGCCGCCGTTCTTGTCGCGTCGACGATTGGGGCAGTACACGCCGAAACCAACAAAGTCCGGCTCGGTTATCAATACAGCCTGTGGGGCTCGCCGGCCGTCATCGCACTTGAGCTCGACCTTTTCAAAAAACATGGCGTCGAGGTCGATGCGAAGCGCTTTCCGGCCGGCAAGGATGCGCGCGACGCGCTCGTCGCCAACACCCTGGACGTCGCAACCGTCGGCGGCACGCCGTTCGTCGTCGGCGCCGCGGTGGGCGAGCTCAATGCGATTGCAACGGTGGCCTATACCGGCCGCACCGGGTGCATCGAGGTCAAGAAGGGCAGTGGCATCAAGTCGCTCGACCAGCTCAAGGGCAAGAAGATCGGGAGCCGCCCCGGCTCGACGATCGACAGCGTGTTGCGCTCGAAGATCCTTCCCGCGTTCCATCTGAAAGACAGCGATTTCCAGATGGTGAACGTCGACTTCAAGGACCAGGCGGCGGCCCTCGCCGGCGGCTCCATCGACGCCTTCGCCGGAGTTGAGCCGTTCTGCGCGCTGGCAGAGTCGCTCGGTTATTCTGACCTGCTGCTCGATTACGGAAAATACGATCCGATGCCGAACATGCTGGCCTCGACGTCGGCCTTCGTGAAGAACAACCCCAAGGCCGCCAGAGCGGTGGTCGCGGCCATGGCCGAAGCGGCGCAGCTGTTTCAGACGGATCCGGCCAAGGTGAAGGACATTCTACAAAGACTTTATACGCAGGCCGGTTACAAGATGGATGATGCGACGCTGGGCAAGTTGCTGGCGCGCATGGATGTGAACCCGAAATATATCCCCGGGCTCGCCAAATACTTCCAGGCCGAGGCGGACGACCTGGCCAAAGCGGGCCGCCTGCGCGGCACCAAGGATGTGGACTGGTCGAAGGTGCTGATCGCGGATTTCCTGCCGAAGTGACTGGCGACGCGGGAGAAGTATCATGCGGCTTGAAGGCGGGTGCTTTTGTGGCGCCGTGCGCTATGTTGCGGAGGGTGAGCCAGTCCTGAGAGCGCAATGCCACTGTCGCGCGTGTCAGTATTTTTCGGGTGGCGCACCTAATTTGTTCATGCTCGTGCCGGCAGATGGTTTCGCGTACACGAAAGGCGCGCCGAAGATCTATCGGCGGCCTGACAAGGCTGAAGCCGTAACGCGAGAGTTCTGCGCGGTGTGCGGTACACACTTGATCTCGCGGCGGCCTGGCCTGCGGCCGGTGGTTCTGAAGGTCGGAACGTTGGACGACCCTTCAGTCTATGGCGGCGCGCAAAAGGCAATCTTCACGGCAGAAGGTCAGCCTTTCCATCTCATTGCGGACGGCGTGCCCGCCTTTAAAGGCCTGCCACCGCGCCCATAGTTCAAATTGTGTCCGCCAGCGGGTTACGAATCCGCGAGGCGCTTTCTGGCCGGGACCGCCATTACCGGCTTACCGGCCCCCGGATCAAACTCATTCGTTGTCGCTTGAGACATAAATTTTGTCGCGTTTGTCCTATCAAACGTCGTTTCTGACCAAGACCCGAAATAACGGCGCCGTTTAGGTGTGCGGCGTCATTGGCAGGTCTGAGGCGACAAGACAAAAAGTGAGACGGCACCTCAAACAACTGCCAACCGAAATGGTCGACATTGCGATCATCACCGCGACTTTGGCCTGCTTGTTGTCGGTCGCTGCCGCACAAGCCCTTCCCCGGATCGGACCTGAAACCCCGGACAACTAAGTGTCAGCCTCCGCAAACATCATGTCGAGCAAGCGTTTCACCGCTCGACCAGCCAATACGGTCACAGACTTGTTCAAGGCTTTTTTCGTCAAATTATATGTTGCGCTTGATAAAACGCAGCGCGAACGAGCGGCCAAAATAATTCAGCAATATGGATACCTGATTTCAAACCGGGATGAGAATCCCGGTGAAGCAAAAAAGCCGTTTGTATCCACGCAGGCCGGTTACGAATCCCGCCAGTTTTGGCCGGTCATTTCCGGCAATCGTAAACGCCGCAGCTCAAAGCCATAACAATGGAAAGGTTTTTAGATATTGCTCTCGACGTCGCCATTATGACGGCAATCATTGCATCGTTCGTGTGGGGCAGCGCCCCGGTTAAAACGGGGCCCATCGTTGTCAAACCCGCCCAGGTCTCACCACGCTATTAGTCCGGCGTATGTAATGACACATTCAGCCTGGCACGGCGGCGGAGCCAAGTGGTCGCGCGATATTTCGGATCAAGCGTGATCGCGTGCATGCCGTCAAGCACGGCCAGCACGCGTGCCGGCCCCAGCGCATCGCCGAGCGCAAGCGGGCCTTTCGGGTAATTGAGGCCAAGCTCGACCGCAACATCGATGTCGACGGGCGCCGCGATGCGCAGTTCGGCGATGCGTGTCCCGACATTGACGATCATGGCGAGCAGCCGCTGCACCACAAAACCGGGGCTATCTTTGATCACCGTGATCGGGACGTTGCCGGCCGACAACGCCGCGGCAGCCGCCCCGAGTATTTCGGGTTTCGTGACCGGCGTTTTCATCAGCGTGCGCCGGCCTGAAAATCGGCCGAACATGTCGACGGCAACCGTCCGCGATGGATCAACACCAAGCCGGACGGCTGCATTGGATGCGTCCTCGCCGAGGGGGGTCACAAAACAAACAGCACTGGGCGCGGGCTTTCCGCCAAACTGAATTTTGACGCCGGCGCTTTTCAGCCAGTCGCCGAGTTCCCTCGCCCCGTCCTCGTCCGCAATCCATGCCGACGCCGGAAGCGGCAGTTTCGGCACCGTAACGGTGGGCGCAATGTCCGTCCGCGTGCCGTCATAATTGTAAAAACCCTGCTTCGTTTTTCGACCGAGCAGACCGCCGGCGACGCGCGCCGCCATTTGCGCAGATGGCTGGTATGCCGGTTCGCCAAAATATTGCTCGAAGATACTCACCATCACCGCATGAGTGACATCGGCGCCGATGAGATCCAGCAGCTCGAATGGGCCCATCCGGAAGCCGGCGGCCTCTTTCATCAACGTGTCGACTTCCTGCGGGCTCGCGATGCCCTGCGCCACAATGCGCAGCGCCTCGGGGCCATAGGCCCGGCCGGCGTGATTGACCACAAAACCCGGGCTGTCAGTCGCGACAATGGGATGCTTGCCGATCCGGCGCGCAAACCCGATCAGCGCCTCGACCACCAAAGAGTCCGTGCGCAAGCCACCGATAACCTCGACCAGTTTCATCAGCGGCGGCGGGTTGAAGAAATGAAGGCCGGCAACGCGCCCCGGGCTGGCGCAGCCGGCTGCCACTTCGGTCACCGACAGCGACGATGTATTGGTCGCGATGACAGCATCAGGTGCAAGGCGCGCTTCCAGTTCGCCGAACAGCGCGCGCTTGGCCGCGATGTCTTCCACAATCGCTTCGATGACAATGCCGGCAGATTTTGCCTCATCGAAGGAGCTGATCGGTTTGAGGCGGCCGAGCACGGCCGCCCGACTGTCCGCAGTCATCCGGCCTTTCGTGACCAGAGCCTTCGAGGCCTTTATCGATTGCGGCAATCGCCTCTTTAACCGCGCCCGCGCGTGAATCAAACAGCAAGGTCTCGAGGCCCGCTTGCGCGCACAGTTGCGCGATCCCCCGCCCCATGGTGCCGGCGCCGAACACAGCCGCAACGAGATCAGGCCGCGATAGATCAACCGCCACGCGTCACTTTCCTTCGAACTTCGGTTTTCTTTTTTCCAGGAAAGCCTGCATGCCTTCCTTCTGATCGCGCGTCGCGAATTGCAACTGGAAGGCCTTGCGCTCCAGCATCAATGCGGTCTCGAGCGGCGCATTCAATCCCGCATTCACGATTTCCTTGACCTGCATGATTGAGATCGGCGGCATTGCGGCGATTTCGCGCGCGATATCAAGCGCGCGCGCGAGCGCCTGACCGGCCGGTGCGATTTCGCTCACCACGCCCATGCTCAAGGCTTCCGCCGCGCCGAACATCCGCCCCGTCATGATCAGGAGCATGGCACGCTGACGGCCGACCAGACGGGCAAGCTTCTGCGTGCCGCCGCCGCCCGGCAATATGCCGACCTTCACTTCCGGCAGGCCGAGCTTGGCCCCCTCGCCCGCAACGATGATGTCCGCGCACAAAGCGAGCTCGAGCCCACCCCCGAGCGCAAAACCTTCCACCGCGGCCAGCAGGGGCTTCGGACATTCGGTCAGCACGCGCCAGTATTTCTGGACGTTGCGCGACATGACTTCGACCGGACCGGCGTCTGCCATCTCACCGATGTCGGCCCCCGCGGCGAAAACCGTGTCGGAGCCGGTGATGATAATGCAGCGCACGGCCTCGTCGGCGCCGCACCGCGCCACCTCATCGGCCAACCGCGTGCGCACGTCGAGATTGAGCGCGTTGCGGACCTGCGGCCTGTTGATTTTCAGAACGACGATATCGCTCGAAGGACGTTCGACGATCACCTGGTCTTGCGTGGCCATAACAATCAATCCGTGAAATCAAGCACCTGAAGTCCGGCGCAGGCTAGCATGCGGGGCCGGAGCAAGGTCTAGATCATCGGCGCGCCTGCCGCCACGGTCACCGAAACTTGCTGGCCGCAGCCACGAACTGGCGGAATTCGTCCGGATCAATCACCGCGGCCTCGGCGCGCGGTGCAATATCGAGGGATAGGGCATCGAGCGTGCGCTCAATCTGCTCGCGCGAGACGTTCCGGGTGATGAAAACCAGACGCGAGCGACGGTCGTCGTCCGGCCATTCCGCCAACTCATGCAGCGGATGAAACATGTGCTGGACAGCCTGGATGACGATCGGCCGCCCACCGACGTTCACGATCCCCTTGATGCGCAACAGATCGGGGCCACGCACTTCGCCCAGTAGTCCCATCCAGACTTCCAGACCCGCAAACGTCACCTTTTCGTCGCGGATCACGGAGAACGAGCGGATGTCGCCATGCGCACCCGCGCCATGATCATGTTTGTGATCATGGTGATGGCCCGCGTGCGCGTCCACCTGGCCGACCAGGTCGTTGAAATCGCGCAAGCGGGGCGCACCGGGCGCCGCGATATTGAACAGCCAGTCGGGGTCAATTTCGCCGCGTACGACATCTTGCGTATGAGCGATCGGATTCAGCCGGTTGAGGCGCGCGCGCAATGCAGCGACGCCGTCAGGCGCTGCAATATCTGTCTTGGTCAGCAGTAGGATATCGGCGACGCAAGCCTGTTTCACCGATTCCGGCTGGCTGTCGAGCTGGCCGATGCCATGAGCAGCATCGACGGTGGTGATCACCCGCTCGATATGAAACACCTCGGACAACCGATCGTCAGCGCTCACAGTAAGGAGCACCGGCGCAGGATCGGCGAGGCCTGTGGTTTCCACCAGCACCCGGTCGAAGTCAGGAATTTCACCGCGCGCGCGCTCATTGAACAGCTGCGTCAGCGTGTTGATGAGGTCGCCGCGAAGCGAGCAACACAGACATCCGGACGATAGCAGCGTCACGTCCTCGCGCGGCGTCGTCACCAACAGGTGATCGAGACCGACCTCGCCGAATTCGTTGATGATGACCGCGGCCTTGCTCATGCGCGGATCGGCAAGCAGACGCGACAACAGCGTGGTCTTGCCGCTGCCGAGAAAGCCGGTGATCACGCTCACGGGCGTCGAGGTCGGCAATTCCCCGGCAATATCGGACATCAGCGACGCTCTCGATGACGCGGTGCCTGTCGCTATATCACACTGCATTGAGGCGGCAAGAACCGCGCCTGCTATCGCGGCGTCTCCTTGATCACCGCAAGCGCGTCGACCACACCGGCACCGACTTCATTGCGCTTGCCCGGGATGCGATGCGCTGTCCGCATCAAATCGCTGCGCACCTGGGCCGGCGTCAGTTTCGGTTTGGCGGCGAGCAGCAAAGCAGCCACGCCCGTGGCATGGGCGGCCGCGACCGAGGTGCCGGACGTGACCTGATAGGCGCCATCGGGCGCCGCGGCCAGAATTTCGACCCCAGGCGCCGCCAAGGCGACCTGTGGGCCCCGATTGGCTTGCGGCATCAGCTTGTCGTCGGCGTCCGTGGCCGTGACGCCGATGACGTGCACATCGGCGGCCGGATACAGCGGCGGGGAGTTCGGACCGGCATTGCCAACAGCCGCGATCAAAATTATCCCGCGGGCGTTGGCCTTCGCCAGCATTTCCTGCAGCAACGAATCGGGCGGGCCGGCGAAACTCATGTTCACGATGCGCGCATTCTTGCTCGCCGCCCAGTCGAGACCCTTGAGGACATTGAAGGTGGTGCTCTGCGCGGATTCGCCATTACCCGAAAATGTGCGGACCGCGAGCAATTTGACCTTCGGTGCGACGCCGATCAGCTTGCTGTGCGCCGCGATCGCGCCGGCCATTGCCGTGCCATGCGCATGCGCACTATCGGACGTGCCGACAGCATCATATTCGCCGGCAATCACACCGGCGAGATCAGGGTGCTTGGTATCGATTTTTGAATCAATGACAGCCACCAGGACATCGTCACCGCTGTTGATGCGGTGCGCTTCCAGGAGGTGCAGCTTCTGCACGACATATTGTGCAGACGCGCCATCGGGCGCGGCGGCCGGCTGTGCAGCCGACGGCGATTGCGCCGGCCGATAAACCATGTTCGCCTGGCCGAACGATACGCCGGGGAAATTGCGCGCCACGAGTTGCAAAGTGTTGCGGACCGAGCGCGTGCCATCGATGCGCCAGCGCTCGATCGTTCGGCCCGTCAACGCAAAGGTCTGGGTCTCCAGCTGGGTCATTTGCAGCGCTTGCGCGAGCGCGTTGCGCGTTTGCGCCGAAGTGCCGGGCGGAAATTCCAGCAGGACTTCGTTCAAGACAAGACTTGTCGCGCCGGCGGGCGGGATGTTGATGTGGCGTCCTTGCGTCACGCGCCGCGGCGAGCGCGGTTGGTTCGGCGGCGTCGGCGGCGTCGCGCCGACCGCGGTGGGCGGAAACATTGCATCCGCCAGCAGCCAGCCGACCGGGCCGAGCATACAACCCAATGTTGTGTGATAGGCCTCGCCGATCGTCAGTTCGCGGCCGAGGATCACCGTGCCGACCATCGGCGACACGGCGGCGCACACGACCGAGCCGATCACAAACCCGCCAAGCGGTGTGATGGCAGCGCCACGCGTTACGATTGTGACCGGGGGATTGTTGGGCGCCACTTGGCTATGCGCGGGCGCAAGCGCGCCCGTTCCCACTGCGATCGCAAGCAATGCGGTCTTTGCGATCTTCCGGACCATGCCCCCTCAACCTCCCGAACGACGGGTCCCGACATTGTACATGGCTATTGGTCGGCCACCATGCCCGTCCGGTTCACTCAATACCGCGAGATTTGGGAAAAAAGCCTAGTGCGGCCGGGTCACGGCCGCATCGATCAGCTTGCGGCACTCGGCCAGCTCGTGCAGGGCCGCGTGCAACCTGCGCAGGTCATCGCGGCCCAGCCCCCCGTGACGGGATGACGCCGGAGTGGCTTCGGACGCTTCCGGCGAGGTGTCGGATGCCGAAACGTCGTGGATTGCGCGATCGGCCGGGTCGATGCGCGGGACGGGTGCGCCGGTGAGCGGCGGATCGACGCGATCCGCTGCATCATCCTGCCGATCGCCGAGGTCGCGTCCGATCAGCGACGAAATCCGGCCGCGCAGGCCGCGATCTTCGTCGGGCGGACTGTTCTCCACTTCCGCCACGTCGTCGCTGTAGTCCTCGTCTTCGACAACGCCGTGCGGCGGCTGCGGCGCGCCCTCCTGCCACACGACCTGCACGAACTTCGCGCCTTGCTCGCGCAAAATTCGCTGCACGCCACGAATGGTGTAGCCCTCGCCGTACAGGAGGTGACGAATTCCGCGCAGAAGATCGATGTCATCGGGGCGATAGTAACGTCGACCGCCACCGCGTTTCATCGGTTTAATTTCGTGGAAGCGGCTTTCCCAAAAGCGCAGCACGTGCTGCGGCAAATCGAGTTCGTCTGCCACTTCACTAATGGTACGAAATGCGTCCGGCGCCTTGTTATCCAAAGCGACCTCACTCCGTTGTGGATCTAAACGCTTTTACTGAAACGAACGCCTGAGTCTCAAGCTTCAGCTTCGTCGGCGACCGCGTTGCCGTTGATACGCTGCTTGAGGATTGCCGACGGCTTGAACACCATCACACGCCGCGGCGAGATCGGTACTTCCTTGCCAGTCTTGGGGTTTCGCCCGATGCGCTGGCCCTTTTTACGCACGACGAACGAGCCGAACGAGGACAGCTTCACGGTCTCCCCGCGTTCGAGACAGTCGGTGATCTCCTTGAGCACCAACTCCACCAACGCCGCGGATTCCGTGCGTGAAAGGCCGACCTTTTGATAGACCGCCTCGCACAAGTCGGCCCGCGTCACAGTTTTTCCGGTCATCGCCTGCCCTGCCCCCGGCGAAGGTATCCCGCTGAATTATCGACGATATTAGCAAGATCGGAACCGGTCAACGGGGCGGCTCGATAATATGGTGGGATACCCCCCGGTTGCCCGACGGTTCCTTTTTACGGTTCCGGAGCCTGTTCACCAGCGCAGCAGAGCCGAACCCCAGGTGAACCCGCCCCCCATCGCTTCCAAAAGGATCAAATTCCCCCGTTTAATGCGCCGATCGGCCACCGCATCGGCCAAAGCGAGCGGGATCGACGCAGCCGATGTGTTGCCGTGGCGATCCACCGTAATCACCACCTTCTCCGGCGCGATGCCGAGTTTATGAGCGGACCCGTCGATAATGCGCTTGTTGGCCTGGTGGGGAACAAACCAGTCGATGTCAGCCGCCGCGTAGCCGGTGGCCTTGAAGGCGTCCTCGATCACATCCGTGATCATTGCCACCGCGTGCTTGAACACCTCGCGGCCCTCCATTCGCAGATGGCCAACCGTCTGCGTGGAGGACGGTCCGCCGTCCACATAGAGCTTGGCCCTGTGCCGGCCATCGGAGCGCAAATGTGTGGTCAGAATCCCGCGATCCTCGCGCGCACCCGCTGACGGCTGCGCCTCCAGTACGAGTGCACCGGCGCCATCACCGAACAGCACGCAGGTGGTGCGGTCATTCCAGTCGAGAATTCGCGAGAATGTTTCCGCTCCAATCACCAGCGCGCGCTTGTAGGCGCCACTCCGCAACAGCGAATCGGCGACCTGCAACGCGTAGACAAAGCCGGAGCAAACCGCCTGCAAATCGAATGCTGCGCCGTGCGTGATGCCGAGGCCCGCCTGCACTGAAACAGCCGTTGCCGGAAAGGTCTGGTCAGGTGTCGAAGTCGCCAAAATGATCAGGTCGATTGAGTTCGCCTCGACATGCGCATTGGTCAGTGCCGCGCGCGCGGCGTGCAGCGCAAGATCCGACGTGAGTTCACCCGGCGCCGCGATATGACGCTCGCGGATGCCGGTCCGCTGGACGATCCACTCGTCGGTCGTTTCGACCGACCGCGCCAGCTCGTCGTTGCTGACAATGCGCGCGGGTAGATAGCTTCCACAACCAAGCACGACAGAACGCAATGCCGTCACGGGCTTGCTCCGCTCGCCAGCACTGCCGAAGTACCGGCCTGAAGATCGCGCGCCATCGACTGACTAATCTTGGCCAGCAATTCGTAGCGTACCATGTCGTAGCCCATGTCGATCGCGGCAGCCGTGCCCTCGATGTCGGCGCCGCCGTGGCTTTTGATCACGATCCCATTGAGGCCGAGAAAAACCCCGCCATTGGATTTGCGGGGATCCATCTTCTCGCGCAGGGCCTGAAACGCCTGCCGCGCCAGCAGGTAGCCGAGGCGCGCCGCCCAGGTCCGGTTCATCGCAGCGCGCAGATAGGTCGCGAGTTGGTGGGCGGTGCCTTCGGCGGTTTTCAGCGCGATATTTCCGGCAAACCCTTCCGTGACCACCACGTCGACGACCCCTTTGCCGATATCATCGCCTTCGACAAAACCATGGTAGTCGAAATGAGGAAACTGGCCCTCGCGCAGGATGCGGCCCGCTTCGCGGACCTGCTCGAGACCTTTGACCTCTTCAACGCCGATATTCAACAGACCGACGGTCGGACGCTCGATGTCGAACAGCACCCGCGCCATCGCGCTGCCCATTGCTGCCAGATTGACGAGATGCGCCTCATCCGCGCCAATCGAAGCACCGACATCGAGCACCACGGATTCACCCTTCAGCGTCGGCCAGAGCGCCGCGATCGCCGGGCGCTCGATGCCCTCGATCATCTTGAGATTGAACCGCGACATCGCCATCAGCGCGCCGGTATTACCGGCGGAGACCGCGACATCGGCCTCGCCCTTCTTGACTGCGTCAATCGCAAGCCACATCGACGACTTCCAGCGGCCGTAACGCAACGCCTGGCTTGGCTTGTCATCCATACGGATCGCGATTTCCGTGTGGATCAGTTTTGACCTGGCCTTCAGACGCGGAAACCCCTCCAGAACCGGTTCGACCGCGGCGCGATTGCCGAACAGCAGATATTCGATGTCGGGGTGGCGGACGAGAGAAACATCGGCGCCCGGCAATAGCACCGAAGCACCGTGATCACCGCCCATGGCGTCTAGCGCGATGCGGACTTTATCGGGCATGGATCGCCTTTGGCGACTTTGCCTGAAGCGCCGGCGGTGCGGTCATCTGAATTTGACACACGCGCGCGACCATAGCCGCTCGCCTGCTGCAAACAAGCCGGTTCTCGATGGTACGCATGCCCAGGCCCCGTGCGCTCAGGCTAGCTGCTGCCGAGACGCTTTTTAAGCGCTTCGAGGGCCGCAAACGGCCGTGCCTCGGCATCGCCCGCCTTGACCGGGGCGAATTCAACACCCGCCTTGCGCGGATAAGGATCAATGCCAAGCAGGAGAAACTCCGTTGCGATTGCGCCCAGATCGATCTTGCCATCGACCAGCATTTCCGGCGGCTCATCGTCCAATTTGAGGTCCTTGACCTGGGTGTGTGCGGCCGGCGCGTAGACCAGATCGATCGTCTCAGACAGGTCGCTTTCGATCGGCTCGAGCGTGACGACGCAGGTCTGGCCCAGATGTGCGCTCACCTGGCCGGCCACACGCACGCCGCTGCCGCGCGGGGTCAAATCGAATGCCGCCGACAAACGAGGTAGTTCGCGTAGCCCCGCCAGTCTGGCGAGATCGGCACGCACCGGCTCCGGGGCCTCTATCTCGGTATGCAGGCCCGTCTCCGGAATATCATCGAGCGCGACAATAACGCTCCACGGATTTCTGTTTTTTTCCATAGAATTCAGTCTTCTAAAGCGCTGCCTTTATCTTCAACAAAAGGAATAGCAATGGGATCCGGCAGTCGAAGCTGGCCGGCTCTCAGGTCGGCCGGCGATTGACCTTCCAGATCACGTACCGCTTCCCGCATATAGGCCGCAAGACGCCCCGCTGCACCCCGCATAGCCGGGGCATTGCCGTAGATGTTGCGCCCCAGCGCCTCGGGCAGAGCTTTCGGATCGTCGGCCGCGAGAGCCGTTCGATAGGCCTGCGTCCGTCCATAGAAAGCCTCGCCCATGCGCTGCATTTCCTTCGGGACCGACATGTCGCCGATCCCCATTTCACGTAAATTATGGTCCATATCCTGACAAAAGCGGTCAAAAAGCCCTTGGCCTAGTTCCCTTAACCCGGCCTCCTCCAGACGGCTAAGGACCAAACCGAGATGCAGCACGAGGAGATCGAATCGGCCATTAATGGTGTCCGCAACTGCGTAATCGCGATAAAAGCTGGGCAATCGTGCCTGCGCCACGATCGTGCCATACAGGCTCGAAATGGTGTCCGACCGCGCGCTGCGGCGAAACAGGGGAAGTATCATCGGGTCTATTCGAGGGTTGACGCGGTTCGCCGCGGTTACGTCACGGCCCGCCCTGATGCAAGACCGAAATGAAGCTGTCGCGTTTGGGATTTAAGACCGTGCGTCATCGCAAACACGCCGCCCGGCTCGTTCTGGCGCTCGCCGGCGCACTCGCGCTTGCCGCGTGCGGCGGCATGACGGAGACGCTCCAGCGCGGCTATGTGCTGCCCGAGGGGGCCCTGGAGCAGGTTCCCGTGGGCGCGACGCAGGAACAGGTGCTGATCGTCCTCGGCACGCCTTCCACTGTTGCGACCGTCAATGGCGACGCCTTTTATTACATTTCGCAGAAAGCGCAGCGCTCAGCCGCGTTCATGCCGCATGAAGTGGTCGATCAACGCGTTATCGCTGTTTATTTCGACAAGGAGCGCCGCGTCTCGCGGCTCGCCAATTACGGCGTCAAGGATGGCAAGATCTTCGACTTCCTCTCGCAAACCACACCGACGGGCGGCCAGGAGCTGAGCTACATCCGCAACATCTTCAAGAACGTCGGCGTGCACCTGTAAAACGCTCCGGCAGAATCAAAGGGCCCGCGCAAGCGCGGGCCCTTTGCATTTTGTGGCCGCGTTTAGTGTGCGAGCACGGCGAGCAACAACAACGCGACGATATTGGTGATCTTGATCATCGGATTGACGGCCGGCCCGGCCGTGTCCTTGTAGGGATCGCCGACCGTATCGCCGGTCACCGCGGCCTTGTGGGCATCCGAGCCCTTGCCGCCGTAGTGGCCGTCTTCGATGTACTTCTTGGCGTTGTCCCACGCACCGCCGCCCGACGTCATCGAGATGGCGACGAACAGGCCCGTGACGATAACACCGAGCAACATGGCACCGAGCGCCGAAAAGCCCGCCGATTTTCCGACCGCACCGCCGCCCGCGATGATGTAGATCGCAAAATAACAGACGATCGGCGACAACACCGGCAGCAATGACGGCACGATCATCTCCTTGACCGCGGCCTTGGTGAGCATGTCGACGGCGCGGCCATAGTCGGGCTTGTCCTTGCCCTTCATGATCCCGGGCTTGGCGCGGAACTGCCGCCGCACTTCCTCAACGATCGCGCCGGCGGCACGGCCAACAGCGGTCATGCCCATCGATGCGAACAGATAAGGCAGCAGTCCGCCGAACAGGAGGCCGACAACCACGTACGGATTGTTCAGCGAGAAATCGAGCTGGATGCCCTGGAAGTACGGATGCTGCGCAGCGGTTCTGGTGAAGAACAGCAGGTCCTGGTTATAGGCCGCAAACAACACCAATGCGCCAAGGCCAGCCGAGCCGATCGCGTAACCTTTTGTGATCGCCTTGGTCGTGTTGCCGACCGCATCGAGCGCATCGGTGAACTTGCGCACGTTTTTCGGCAAGCCAGCCATTTCGGCAATGCCGCCGGCATTGTCGGTGACCGGACCGAACGCATCGAGCGCAACCACCATGCCGGCAAGCGCGAGCATCGCGGTGACCGCGATCGCAATGCCGAACAACCCGGCCTGGCCGTAGGCAACCAGAATGCCGGCGATAATCACGATGGCCGGAAGCGCCGTCGATTCAAGCGAAATGGCCAGACCCTGGATGACGTTGGTGCCATGGCCGGTCACCGAAGCCGACGCGATCGACTTTACCGGGCGGAAATTGGTGCCCGTGTAATACTCGGTGATCCAGATGATCAGTCCGGTCACTACCAGGCCGACGACCGCACAGACATAAAGCGCCTGTCCGGTGAATGCGACACCGGGAAGCGGGCCCATCCCGATCAGAGAAGTCGGTGACGTACCAGATCGCGACGAGCGAAAGCACCGCCGAGGCGATGAAGCCCTTGTAGAGAGCGCCCATGATCGACTTTTTCTTGCCGAGCCGCACAAAGAACGTGCCGATAATGGACGTGATGATGCAGGCGCCGCCGATGGCGAGCGGATAGGTCATCATGCTGAACAGCATCGGCGTGCTGGCGAAGAAGATCGACGCCAGCACCATGGTCGCAACGATCGTCACTGCATAGGTCTCGAACAGGTCCGCGGCCATGCCGGCACAATCGCCGACATTGTCGCCGACATTGTCGGCAATGGTCGCAGGATTGCGCGGATCGTCTTCCGGAATACCGGCTTCGACCTTGCCGACCAGATCGCCGCCGACGTCGGCGCCCTTGGTAAAGATGCCGCCGCCAAGACGGGCAAAGATCGAGATCAGCGAGGCGCCGAAACCGAGCGCGACGATGGCATCGATGACAGTGCGGTCATTGGCCGCTTTGTGCAGCGAACCGGTGAGGAAGCCGAAATAAAGCGTGACGCCAAGCAGCGCGAGCCCGGCGACCAGCATGCCGGTAATGGCGCCGGCCTTGAAGGCAAGCTCCAACCCGCCGGCCAGCGACTTGGTCGCAGCCTGGGCAACGCGCACGTTGGCGCGGACCGAGACGTTCATCCCGATGAAGCCGGTCGCTCCCGACAGAATGGCGCCGACGGCAAAACCGACCGCCACCAGCCAGCCGAGCGTAAAGCCGATGATCACGAAGATCACGACGCCGACGATGCCAATATAGGTGTATTGCCGCTTGAGATAGGCCTGCGCGCCCTCGCGCACGGCCTCTGAGATTTCCTGCATCTTCTTGGAGCCCGCATCGGCGCTCATCACCGATTGGGTCGCCCAGATGCCATATATGATCGCGAGCACCCCGCAGCCGACGATCAACCACAAAGTCGTCATGGTGGCCATTATCCCCGATTTTGAATGGTACTGGCGGGACGAACGCTCCCGCCGGCACCAGGAGCGTCGAGGATGGCCGCTTTAAGGGCGCTTCACCCCGACCGGAAAGCGCGCGGATATAGCCAAAAAGATAGCGACTGTGCAACGCGGAATTTATGACCCGTCGCAGTATCTGGATGCTGTCTGTTCCAGACCGCCTTTATTGTCCGATCGGCGCACGCACGGCCACGTCCGCCGGAACAAGTGCGGGTAGGAATTCCATCATAAAGACGAGCGTCACATCATGCGCGCTCGGCTGCTTTTGGGGCGGCCGCAGACCAATTGATGGTCTTGTAGTCGAATCCCATTTCGATGGTCGGTTTGATTACCGCAAAATAGGGTGAAATATCGAAGTCACGCGGGCAATACAGCGAGCTGTCGCGAATATGATAGATCTCCTGCCGCGCCTGCGCGCTTTCGACCCGCTCGATCGCCGGCAAGATCGGGTATCCGACGGCGCCATAGGCCTGCGCGATGAGCGCCGAACAAATGAGCTTGGTCGGATCACCGGAACCGAGCGCTATCATGCGGCGGCGCCAGCGCTGAGGGACCGGCAAGGGCACGAGATAGCGGCCGAGATCAATGATGTTCTTGAGGTCGTATTGCAGCCCGATTCGCTCGACCGCGTAGTCACAGACCGTCTTGCGGTCTTCCGGAGACAGGCCCACCGGACGGCAGATGCGCGTGTGATAGGCAAAATAAGTGGAAAGCGGGACGGATACGATGCCCGCGTCGAGATTGGATTCCACCAGATCGCAGGGCTCCCCGTTCGTCGACGTCTGTCCGTCAATCGGTCCGATATAAAGCGCGGCATGCGACCAGGTCGATTGAGTCAGGTATTTGATCACGCCGGCGATATGGGTGCGCCCCTCGATCAGCAAGATGTCGCCTGGCTTGATCGTCGCCCGCAGCGCCTCGGGTTCAGGCGGAGTAAATGGCTCATATCCGGACGCCGGTTTTTGCAGATAGTCGGCAATGTGCCGCCCGACGCGATCGAGCACCCATGTCATCGGTGAAGTCCCGCTCGTCATCCCGCACCAAGTCGAACAGTATTTTTCAAGGACAGGCAAATGCCGCAAGACATTTAGCAGCTGCCGTCATTGTCGTGAACGTTGGTCGCTCAACGCCGATTAGATGGATATGCGCTTATAAGGTCCCCGCCGAACCTTCGGCTTGGATACGTGATCGTATTGAAATTCACACCGTGGATTCCCGCGGTCGCAGCGCAAGCCAAGCCAGCAGCGCGCCGGTCAGGAAAATCGTCGGGAAGATAACTTCGTTGATTGTGGCCCAACCGAATTTGTCGAGCAGTTGGCCGGACGAAAACGACGTCAGCGCCATGCTGCCGAAAATGAGAAAATCATTAAACGATTGTACCTTGTTGCGCTCCTGCGGGCGATGGCACTGTGTCACCATGGTGGTGGCGCCGATGAAAGCAAGATTCCAACCGAGCCCCAGGAGCACCAGATTGGTCCAGAAATGCGCGACCGTGAGACCTGAGATGCCGACGACAGCCGTTGCCGCGATCAGCGCGAGGCCAATTCCAGTGATGCGCTCGACCCCGAACCGCGCGACCAACGAGCCGGTAATAAAGCTCGGAGCATACATCGCCAGCACGTGCCACTGGATACCGAGCGCCGCATCTGTGACCGAATGGCCGCAGCCGACCATGGCGAGCGGCGCCGAGGTCATCAGCATGTTCATCATGCCGTAGCTCGCCATGCCGCAGGCAACCGCCACGATAAAACGCGGCGCACGGATTATTTCGGCAAGTGGCCGGGCGTTATCATGGCGCGCAACAGCAACTGGCGGCACCCTGACGAATTGCAGCACAACTGCCGCCGCAACGGCGCAGGCTGATTGACCAAGATAGCTCGCGGCGAACAAATGCGGCGACAGCAGATCCTTGGTGAAGATCACGAGCTGCGGTCCGATCACGGCAGCGAATACGCCACCAGCCAGCACCCAGGAGACAACTTTCGGCCGGTACGCTTCGCTGGCGGTGTCGGCGGCGGCAAAACGATAGGATTGATGCGCGGCAGCGTAGAGGCCGCCGCAGAACGTGCCGACCAGCAACAGCCAGAACTGGCCGTTCATCACTGCCGAATAGGAGATCAAACCGGACAAGATGCCGAAGGCCGAGCCGGTCTGCAGGGCAAAACGCCGGCCGAAGCGCCGGGCCAATGCACCAACCGGCAAAGTGCCGAGCCACATGCCGATGACCATCGCGGTGATCGGCAAAGTTGCCAGCCCTTTATCGGGCGCGAGCACCGCACCGACGATGCTGGCGGTACTGACGATGACCGTGTTGTTGCCCCCGGCCAACGCCTGCGCAACCGCAAGCACGATGGCGTTGCGGCGCGCCAGATTGTCATCTGGTACGGCGTGCTGAAAGGGTTCGGCGACCGCCGACATCAGGGGCTCCCGAGCAAAAAGTCGCCCCTTGTATCGGCCACCAGAGTGAATCGCCACTGCCAAGGATGCAGATCAGGGATGATTTTGATTGAAATCAGGATCGCCCCATCTGATCGGTCCCGCACTGTCGGCTCGATACCAGCAAATCACCTTTTGCGTGGCGCCTTGGACGTGCGTGGTTTGGACGTAAACGCAAAGGCGCCCGGATGACTGATGCTGGCCGCGCGCGCCTCTGCCGGTGACTTTGCGCCAATCTGACCAAGGGATGCCCGCAACTCGTCGATATAGAGATCAATCAGGTAGTCCGGCCCCTCGTCGCCGAGCGCCGCGACCGCCCAGAGAAACGACTTTCCGGCAAAGGCCGCGTCGGCGCCGAGCGCCAGCGCCCGCATGACGTCCTGACCGCTACGCACACCGCTGTCGAGGATCACCGTCGCCTTCTTGCCGACGGCCGCAGCAATCGCCGGCAGCACATCGATCGACGGGGTCAGCGCCTCAATCTGGCGGCCGCCATGGTTCGACACCCAAATGCCTTCGACACCGAGCGCGACTGCTTTTTCGGCGTCTGCCGGATGCAGGATGCCTTTCAGCGCCATCGGTCCCTTCCACTTGTCGCGATAGCGCTTCACCTCTTCCCATGAAAATGCGCCGCCCATGCGCGCGCGCGCGTAAGCGATAACTTCGTTGGTGCCGGCACCCGGGCGCGCGTAATCGCTAATGGTGGCAAAGCGCGGATATCCGTTGCGCAAGAGCGCGAGCAGCCATTTCGGGCGCACCATCATTTCGTAGATCATGCGCGCGTTGGGGCGGAATTCATGTGCAAGCCCGGCATAAGTTTCGCGCGAGCGTGTCGTGCGCACCGGCACATCGAGGGTCAGCGCAAGGACCTTGGCGTCGACCG
Organism: uncultured Alphaproteobacteria bacterium; assembly: GCA_963819915.1. Classification (GTDB taxonomy): domain Bacteria; phylum Pseudomonadota; class Alphaproteobacteria; order Rhizobiales; family Xanthobacteraceae; genus Pseudolabrys. The sequence goes on along the minus strand of CAWFXX010000001.1, from coordinate 229,244 downwards.
CCTGCGCACGCCGAACGAGATCGAAGCCAATCTTGTGATCGTCGTGCCAAAACCGGTAAAGCTGGAGCCAGAACACATCGGGCGCGGCTTCCGCCGCCTGCTCGATGGTCATGCCGCCGGCAACGCTCAGCGTGTATGGAATGCGCGCGCGTTGTGCCGCTTTCGCCATCAACAAGTCGGCGCCTGGCCACACCAGCGACGGACCGCCCATCGGCGCGACACCAATCGGCGCGGAATAGCTGCGGCCGAACAATTTGACATCAGTCGGCGGCAAGGACGGCATCACGCCGTAGTGCGGCGCGATCTTTATATTGTCGAAAGCGGCCCAGTTGTGCGCGATGCCGACATCGTTGCCGGCGCCGGTGTCGCCATATTCGAAGGCAAAAAGCGGCACATTGTTCGGCGCTTGCCGGCGCAGCCAGGCGCTGGTCGGAAATCGTTTGTGATGCTTCTGATAGTTCGGATGCTGTCCGACCGGCGTGACCGCCGCCTTTTTTGCCGTCATGTCATGCATAGTGAAGTCCCGTTCCTTTTGTCCCCATTATAACTGTCTTCGACGTGCTCGTCCCGCGATTTCAGAAATGACTGAACGAAGCCCGCTTGAAAGTGAGTGCGTGGCCATCGGCGTCGAGGAAACGTGCGCCTTTGCCGGCCTTGATCTCGCCGATCTCGGTCACCGTGACTTGCGCCGTCTTGGCTGCGGCACGGAAACTGTCGGCCTTTGCGGCCGGGACCGTGCAGACAACCTCGTAATCATCACCACCGGTGATGGCGGCTTCCAGCATGCCGGAATCGCCGGCGATGACGGCTTTCGCGGCGTCCGACATCGGTATCCGCGCAACCTCGATGTCCGCGCTGACGTCCGAAACGCGGCACAATTTGCTGAAATCCCCAACGAAGCCGTCGGAAATATCCATCGCGGCGGTCGCGTGCGTACGCACGGCTTCGGCCAACGCATTGCGCGGCTGCGGCAGGAGATAGCGCGACAGCAGGTGCTTGCGATGTGGCTCGCTGAGTTTCCAGCTCTTGCCACCGCGCACCATGACACCCAGCGCGGCGTCCCCGATGGTCCCGCTGACGAAAACGCGGTCTCCCGTCATGGCGCCCGCGCGGCGGACCATTGTCCCTTCGGGGACAGTGCCGAACATCGCGATCGATATCGTCGTCGGGCCCGGTGTACGGTCCGTGTCACCGCCGAACAAGGGGCAGCCAAACAGCACGGCATCCCCGCGCAGTCCTTCTGCGAAGCCGGCGAGCCAGTCCTCACCGATATCTTTCGGTATCGCGAGCGAGAGTAGAAAACCGAGGGGGCGCGCGCCTTTGGCCGCCAGGTCCGACAAGTTCACGCGCAGCGCCTTGCTGGCGACCGTATGCGCCGCATCGTCCGCAAAAAAATGGACGCCGCCAACGATTGCGTCGGTCTTGAGCACCAGATCGCATCCCGGCGGCGGCGTCAGAAAAGCGGCGTCGTCGGACAAACCCAACGCACCGGGATGGCTCGCCAGCGGCTTGAAAAACCGCGCGATCAGGTGATCTTCCGCTGACATGTCGTCACGCGCCATGGTCTCACCCGGCCGTGCGACCAAACTCGGACGCGCGCAGGCGCCGCGCCAGCTGATCGAGAACGGCATTGACCATGCCGGTTTCGTCACGTTCGACAAAGGCCGCAGCGACGTCGGCATATTCCGCGACCACTACGCGGGCCGGCACGTCGCTGCGGTGGATAAGCTCATAGGCGCCGGCGCGCAGGGCCGCGCGCAGCACCGTCTCAATGCGCTTGAGGGGCCAGCCTTTTGACAGGGCCTCATCGATCAACGGATCAAGCTCGCGTTGGTCGCGTACCACGCCCGACACAACGTCGCGGAAGAACGCCGCCTCGGCCGGCAAATACTGGGCGCCTTCCACTTCGCGGCCAATCCAGTGACTCTCGAACTGCGCGAGGATCTCGTTGAGGCCAGTTCCGGCAAGATCCATCTGGTAGAGCGCCTGCACCGCCGCCAACCTTGCCGCGCCACGCTTGTTGGCCTTGCGCGCCTCGTTGTCGTCGCGTGTGGCGCCGGCGCTCATCAGCGCCAGGCCAATGTATGCTTGAGCGCGACCATGGTGAGCGCCGCGCGTGCTGCGTCGCCGCCCTTGTCGCCTTCCTCAGGATGGGCGCGGGCAAGGGCCTGTGTTTCATTGTCCACCGTGAGAATTCCATTGCCGACGGGCAGTCTTTCGTTCACCGCGAGGTCCATCAGCCCGCGCGCGGATTCATTCGACACGATCTCGAAATGGTAGGTCTCACCGAGGATCACACAGCCTAATGCAATGACTCCGTCATAGGGCTCACGGCGGCTGCGCGCGGCATCCATCGCGATCGCAATTGCGGCTGGTATTTCGAGCGCACCAGGGACGGTGACGCGGTCGTAGCGTGCGCCTGCATTATCAAGCACCCGCGTTGCGCCGCGCAACAATTCGTCGGAAATATTGTCATAAAAGCGCGCTTCCACGATCAGCATATGCAGGCCGTCGCGTTTCTTTGCAGTCGTTCGTTTCTTTACAGTGGTTCGTTTCTTCGCCATGGCCCCGATTACTTTCTTTGACGGCGTGGTAGCAAGCGGCTCCCGCCCGAACAAGCCTACTTCATCTCCAGCAGGCGCGCAGCGTATCGCGCCATTGTATCGATTTCGAGGTTGACCTCATCGCCCTTACGCAAGGCGCCAAACGTCGTCTCCCGCAACGTGTGAGGTATGACAAGGACTGAAAATGTATCAGCCTCCACAGTGTTGATCGTCAGGGAAACGCCATCGATTGCGATCGAGCCCTTGGGCGCTATAAAACGGGCAAGGTTGGCCGGTGCGCGCAGCACGAAGCGCGCCATTTCGGTCATGTCCTCGCGGGCATAGACCGTCCCGATTCCGTCCACATGACCGGCCACGAGATGCCCGCCGAGTTCGTCGCCGAATTTCAATGGGCGTTCAAGATTAAGCTTCGACCCCTGCCGCCAGCGGCTGGCGGTCGTCACGCGCAACGTTTCGTCCGCGGCGTCTACCGCGAACCAGCTGCGTCCGGCATCATCGCCGGCATCAACCACCGTTAAACAAACACCTGAACAGGCGATCGACGCCCCCTGCACGATCTCTGCGCGAGGGTACCGGCAGAATATGGTGATGCGTTGCAAATTGCCGGCGCGCGGCTGCGCTGACCGCACTTCACCCAGATCGGTGACGATACCGGTGAACATGGTCTAGGCCCGCGCGAAGCTCTCGAGCACATCCGCACCAAGTTTTTCGGTGCCGTGCTGTGTCATATTGCCGATCAGCGCGTCGAGTGGCATTCCTTCCAGAGGCCAGATACCGTCCGCGCCGATGGTCTTTTCACCACGCAGCAGCGTCGCTTCGTCGATCAGGCCGCCCGAAACGAAACTGGCCGCGACCTTCGGACCGCCTTCGACCATCAAGCGCGTGATCCCCTCGTCCGAGAGTCGTTTGAGAACCTGCATGAAGATCCAGTTCGCCGTTGCTGTCCTCGACGCGAAAGACCTTACAGCCTTTTTGCTGGAGAATTTCTTCTGCGATCGGCGATGCCTTGGTTGAAGCGAAAACCCAGGTTTGGGTCTCGCGCACAGTTGCCGCAACAGAGGTTGCCAGCGGCAGGTGCAACCGCGCATCAAGAACGACACGCACCGGTGACCGCTCGAACATGCCAGGCAGGCGGCATGTCAATTGCGGGTCATCGGCCAAAACCGTTCCTATACCAACCAATATGGCGTCGCTTGCAGCGCGCATCTGAAAAACGCGCTCGCGCGCCACTTCGCCGGTGATGGACGCCTGCTTACGTCCCGCGAGGCCGGCCTTGCCGTCCGCCGAAACAGCGAGCTTGAGCATTACATAGGGCCGCCCACGCGTGACGCGGCTGATGTGACCGGCATGCGCGCGTTGCGCCTCATCCGCGCAAAGCCCTATTTCGACGGAAATCCCTTTTTCGCGCAGCCGCTCGTGGCCTTTCCCCGCCACCTCCGGGTTAGGATCTTCCATCGCCGAAACGACGCGCGCGATACCCGCACGCACAATCGCATCGGCGCACGGCGGGGTCTTTCCCTGGTGTGAGCATGGTTCAAGCGTGACGTACATCGTGGCGCCCTGCGCGGCCTTTTTTGCGCGGCGCAAGGCCTCCACTTCGGCGTGCGGACGACCGCCCTGCTGCGTCCATCCGCGTGCCAGGATAACGCCATCCTTCACGATGACGGCGCCGACCGCGGGATTTGGCCATGTATGGCCGAGATTGCGCCGGCCGAGCGCCAGCGCAAGCCGCATGTAACGTTCGTCATCCGCTGTCGCGCCTTGCGAAACGTGTGCGGCTTGCTCGTTCATTTGCGCGCGCTGGCGGCCGGCTTGCCGTCGTCCTCCCCCGACAATTCGTCGAGCGCGGCGCGGAAGTCCTTGGCCTCCCGGAAATTGCGGTAAACCGAAGCAAAACGCACATAGGCGACGTCGTCGAGCTCACGCAGATGCTCCATCACGATTTCGCCGATCGCTTCAGAGGAAATTTCGCTTTCACCCTGGCTTTCCAGCTCACGGACGATCTTGGACACCATCTGCTCGATACGTTCGGGCTCAACGGGGCGTTTTCGCAACGAGATCTGGACGGAACGCATAAGCTTGTCGCGATCAAACGGTACGCGCCGGCCGGCGCGCTTGATCACCGTCAGCTCGCGCAACTGCACACGTTCGAATGTGGTGAACCTGAAATTACAGGTGAGGCAGACGCGCCGCCGGCGAATGACCGCCGAATCCTCCGTCGGCCGCGAGTCCTTCACCTGTGTATCGAGGCTTCCACAACTCGGGCAACGCATCGGCTTAGCTCTGGTAAATAGGAAAACGTGAAATCAATGTCTTCACCTTGGCGCGCACGGCGTTTTCGACCAGCGAATCTTCATCGACCGCCTTCTGCGACAGGACATCAAGCACCTCGACGATCATTTCTCCGACCTGGCGGAATTCGGCAATGCCGAAGCCGCGCGTCGTGCAGGCCGGGGTCCCGAGCCGGATGCCAGACGTCACTGTGGGCTTTTCCGGGTCAAACGGGATCCCGTTCTTGTTGCAAGTGATGTGCGCACGCCCAAGCGCCGCTTCCGCCACTTTGCCTGTAAGGCGTTTCGGCCGCAGGTCGACCAGCATCAAATGGGTATCGGTGCCGCCGGAAACAATGTCGAGGCCGTGCGACTTGAGCGTTTCCGCGAGCGCCTTGGCGTTTTCGACGACGCTTTTGGCGTAGCTGCGGAAGCTCGGACGCAGCGCTTCGCCGAAAGCCACCGCCTTGGCGGCGATCACATGCATCAACGGGCCGCCCTGCATGCCGGGAAAGACCGCCGAGTTCAGTTTTTTGGCGATCTCTTCGTCATCGGACAAGATCACCCCGCCGCGCGGACCGCGCAGTGTCTTGTGCGTTGTCGTCGTTACCACGTGCGCGTGCGGAAATGGCGAGGGATGAACGCCGGCGGCAACAAGCCCGGCAAAGTGCGCCATGTCGACCATGAGTAGCGCGCCGACCTCGTCGCAGATCGCGCGAAACGCGCGGAAGTCGATGATGCGCGGATAGGCCGAACCGCCCGCGATGATGAGTTTCGGCTTGTGCTCGCGGGCAAGACGCGACACTTCATCCATGTCGATGCGATGATCGTCACGCCGCACGCCATACGGAACCGGCCTGAACCACTTGCCGGACATGTTGACCGGCGATCCGTGCGTGAGGTGTCCACCCGCGGCGAGATTGAGTCCCATAAAGGTATCGCCGGGCTGGAGCAGCGCGAAAAACACTTCCGCATTCGCAGAGGCGCCGGAATGCGGCTGGACATTCGCAAACTTGCAGCCAAACAATTTGTGACCCGCTCGATCGCGAGCCGCTCGGCGATGTCCACGAATTGACAACCGCCATAGTAGCGTTTGCCCGGAAGACCCTCGGCATATTTATTGGTGAGCACCGAACCTTGCGCTTCCAGCACAGCGCGCGAGACGATGTTCTCCGAAGCGATCAACTCGATTTCGTCGCGCTGGCGCCCAAGCTCTTGCTTGATCACATCCGCAATTTCTGGGTCGACCTCGCGCAGGCTGGCGGAAAAAAGCGATTCAACCTCGCTGGAGGGCTGGGGGCTCGTCTTCGCCGACATCACGATCTCCTGGCGCCGGGAATGATCGGCGCCGAATAAGAGGCAGGATCCAGGATTGACCCGCAGATACCATATTGGCCTCTAACCGCCAAGCATTGGGCTGTGGAGACGTTTAGGCGCAATATCTAGGGGGCACCGGCCGCGCGCCTAGGGCATGAAAAAGCCCCAGCCGCAAAGCGGCCGGGGCCTAAAGTCATTCCACCCGTGGTCGAAGCTTAGAGCCGATAAAGGATCTGGTCGGTCCAGAACCGCTCGAGCCTGTGCAGCGACTTGTTGAGCGTGGAAAACTCCTCGGCGTTGATGCCGCCGACCTGCTCAACGGTGCGCACGTGTTTTTGATAAAGCGACTCGATAATGTCACGCACCTCGCGGCCTTTGTCGGTCAGCTTGATGCGAACCGAGCGCCGGTCGACGCGCGAACGCTGGTGATCGAGGAACGCCATTTCCACCAGCTTCTTGAGGTTGTACGAAACGTTGGAGCCGAGATAGTAGCCGCGCGTGCGCAGCTCACCGGCCGTCAGTTCCTTGTCCCCAATGTTGTAGAGCAGCAGAGCCTGCACCGAATTGATATCGGAGCGGCCGCGCCGATCGAACTCGTCCTTGATGACGTCGAGCAGCCGGCGATGCAGCCGTTCGACTAACGTCAAGGCCTCCAGGTACTGTGGCCGAATGTGATCGAGCGACGCCTCTCGTCCGGCGGGCTCGACCGTCTTAGCGACGGCTTTCATGTTCAACGCCCCTTGCGTTTTATTTGTACGTCCCCGGTTGCAAGGCCCTGTTTCCCCGCTCCGGATGTGACGCACACTAAGAGGGGCAGTCTAAAATCGGCTTAAATAACACCATAAAGATTAGGTTTATTTGCAGCGGTGAACGATCTGTTGAATTCGCAATTGTCGGAAAACGCGAAACGGTTCGTTCACTCTAGAAAGCCGCGTCAGCCGCGAACAAAACGAACGATGCCGGAGAAATCCCGCGCCGCCTCTCCGCTCTCTACATATTGTGTGTAGATCCGCGCCGCGTCGGCACCAAGTTGCGTCTTGGTTCCCGTTGCTTTCGCTGCATCCTGCGACAGTTTCAGATCCTTAAGCATCATGGCGGCGGTAAAACCCGCCTGATAGTCGCGGTTGGCCGGAGATGTCGGAACCGGTCCGGGCACCGGACAGTAACTTGTAAGTGACCAGCACTGTCCCGACGATTTTGAAGAAATGTCGAATAGTTTTTGATGGTCGAGACCGAGCTTCTCGGCGAGGACGAACGCCTCGGATACGGCGATCATCGACACGCCAAGGATCATGTTGTTGCAGATCTTTGCCGCCTGCCCGTTCCCTGCCCCGCCCGCATGCACGATCGTCTTGCCCATCTTCTCCAAAATCGTCTGCGCGCGCGTGAAGGCCTGCGTGCTCCCACCGACCATGAATGTGAGCGTTGCTGCTGTCGCTCCGCCGACACCACCGGAAACCGGCGCGTCGAGCATCAAGAGCCCCTTCTTGTCTGCTTGCACAGCAACTGCGCGTGCGGTTTCAACGTCGATGGTTGAACAATCGATCAGCAGCGTGCCGGCATTCGCATTTTCAATGATCCCGGACGATCCGAGATAAACCTCGCGCACTTCCTTGCCGGACGGCAGCATGGTGATCACCACGTCAGCGCGCGCGGCGGCGCCCTTTGCGGTTTCATCGCTTGTCCCACCCGCCGCTTTAAGCTTGGCGACCGATGCGGGGTTGACGTCGACGCCCTCCACTTCGTGGCCGGCCTTGAGCAGATTTTGCGCCATCGGCAATCCCATATTGCCGAGGCCGACAAATCCGATACGTGCCATCACGCCCTCCCGCCATTCTTGTCCGTTCGTTATTGCGGATGTTCTTGCGCCGATTTCAATGCCAGCCAGAGGTAGAGCCCAAGCAGCGCGCCTTCCAGCACGCCCGTCAGCCAGCCTCCGCCAAAGACTTGCGGGAAAAATATTTCCACTGCCAGCATGGATGCAACCGCGGTCAGCCAAATGACCGCGCCCCACGCAGCCGCAAGCCACAAGCCGACAGCCGCAACGAGATCAATCACCGCGAAGAAGACCGTGGCGGTCTGCCACGCAATCGAATGGTTTTCGAAAGGCAATGTCTCGCCGAAGCCGATGCCGCACACCTGCGCCCAGTGATAGAGACCCTTAAGCAGCGATATGGCCGCCATCGCGCGCAGAAAAAGCACCAGGCGCCGCGTCCAGAGCCCTACCGAACGCTCGGCAGTGCCCTCGCGCACCGGCTCGAGTGTCCGCACGTCATTCGATGCCGCCGGATTGTTCACGGCAGCACCAGTTCAGCGCGGCCAAGCGGCGCAAAATGGCACTCGACCTCCGCCTCGCCCACGTCGGCGAGAGTGGCGGGCCGCCAACGCGGCTGGTTGTCTTTGTCGACGATCACGGCGCGGACGCCCTCGTAGAAATCATGCCCATGAATGACGCGCGACACTATGCGAAACTCCATGCGCATGCACGTGCCGAAATCCCAATCTTTTCCACGCCGCACCTGCGCCAACGCAAGCTTGAGGCTGAGCGGCGACTTTGTGCGCATCGTGGCGGCGGTTTTCCGCGCCCATTCGGCGTCCCCGCTGCCGGAATCCGCTTCGCGATCAAGCGCGGCAAGAATGTTCTCGACCAAATCACCGGCAAACAGTCGATCGATCGCCGACTTGCGTTGCTCGATGGGTCCCTCTCCCGGCGGTTCGGCGAATGCCGCAAGCACCGCATCGACTGAAACGGTACCGGTCAATCCTTCGAGCAAGGCGGCGAACCGCGTCGACGGCACACGATGGGTCGCAATTCCACTTTTGAGCGCGTCAGCAATACCGAAACGCTCACCGGTCAGCGCACAATAAGTGCCAAGCTCGCCCGGCATGCGCGGCAGGAACCAGGTCGCTCCAACGTCGGGAAAAAAGCCAATCCCCACCTCTGGCATGGCAAACGAAAAGCGATCGCCGGCAACGCGATGCGAACCATGCACAGACACGCCGACCCCGCCGCCCATCGCAATGCCGTCGATCAAAGCAACGTAGGGCTTTCGGTAGTTCTTGATCGCCGCATTGAGCGGATATTCGTCGCGCCAGAATTGCAGTGCGTCGTCGTGCTTTCCGGCCTTCCCCAGATCGTAAAGCGCGCGAATGTCGCCGCCCGCGGAAAAAGCCCGGTCACCTGCGGCGGTCACGACAATTCGTGTTACCGCGTCATCGTTAGCCCAGCGATCGAGTTGCGCGCGCAGCGCCAGCACCATGGCATGGGTCACCGCATTGAGCGCTTTCGGCCGGTTTAATGTGACGATACCGGCCGCGCCGCGACGTTCGAAAAGGATGTCGTCTGTCATCGCAGGCCCACTCTCCGTTCATTCCCGCGAAAGCGGGAATCCAGGCGCAGCCCACCAGCCCTCAGGTGCGGCCCTGGGTCCCCGCTTTCGCGGGGACGAACGGTTGAAGGCATCACGCGCGCGCCGGCCAGACGCCCGCCTTTTCGAGCCGTTGCATCGCCTGATCGGTGAACTCGGCCTGGGGCGCGTCACCGCCGATCACGAACATCAGGATCGATTCCGCATTCGGATCGCCCTTGGTGACGTTTTCGAAGCGGCGGATCATGCCTGGTGGAAACGAGACCACATCGAGCGGCCCGAGATCGACATATTCAACCTCACCTTTGCCGTTTTCCCAGCTGGCCCGCCAGGTGCCGGTCATCGGGATGAAGGTTTCGTTGGTGTCGTGATTATGCATCTCGGGTCCGTGGCCGGGCTTGGCCTTGCAGTAGCCGAGATTGAAGCCCTCGCGGATCTTGATCGCCGCCATCCGTGCCGCATGATCGCCGACCGGCGACGTCGCGTTCTCGCCATGCCCCTGCGGCGGTTGAAAGCCGATGACATTAAACAAAGTGCGCTCGCAGCCCGGCATCTTGCTGTCAGGCAACCCACCGTCGGAACCTTTGAGATCCTTGAAACGTGCAATGCGCTTCATCATCTCGTCGCGCGAGAGATAGAGTCTCGGAAGCTGTTCCATGATGTTTTCTCCCTGGCCTTCCCACTAATTGCCCAGCATAGCGCGGCTGATGATCAACCGCATGATCTCGTTGGTACCTTCCAGTATTTGATGGACGCGCACATCGCGCAAGACGCGTTCGATGGGATGATCGCGCAAATAGCCGTAACCGCCATGCAACTGCAGGCAGCCGTTCACCACCTCGAAACCCGCATCGGTGGCAAGGCGCTTCGCCTGCGCGGCAAGACGGGTCGCTGCCGGCTCGCCCTCCCCGACCGCCACCGCCGCGCGGTGCAACAGCAGGCGCGCGGCCTCAAGTTCGGTCGCGTAGTCCGCGATCCGGAATTGCAACGCCTGAAAATCGGCCAGACGCGATCCGAATTGCTTGCGCTCCTTCATGTAGTCGACGGTCCGGTCGAGACAGAACTGCGCCCCGCCGATGGAGCACGCGCCGATGTTGAGCCGGCCACCGTCGAGGCCAGCCATCGCGATGCGAAAGCCCTGGCCCTCGGCGCCAATGCGGTTCGACACCGGCACGCGGCAATTCTCGAACATCACCATGGCGGTTGGTTGCGTTTTCCATCCAAGCTTCTTCTCCCGGGCGCCAAAAGACAGACCAGGCGTGCCTTTCTCCACGACGATGCAGGAAATGCCGCGTGGCCCGGCTTCGCCGCGTGCGCGCCATCACCACATAGATGTCGGAGACGCCGCCGCCCGAAATGAAGGCCTTGGTGCCGTCCAGCACGTAGTGATCGCCATCGCGCCGCGCGCGCGTGCTCAGGCTCGCCGCATCCGATCCCGCGCCCGGCTCGGTCAGGCAGTAGCTTGCAAAGTGCTGCATGGTGCACAGCTTCGGCAGGAATTTCTTGCGCGCTTCGGCGCCGCCGAAAGCGTCGATCATCCATGCCGCCATGTTGTGGATTGAAATATAGGCGGCCGTCGACGTGCAGCCCTGGGCGAGCTCCTCGAAGATCAACGCTGCATCCAGGCGGCTGAGCGCTGACCCGCCGACGTCCTCTTTTACATAGATACCGCCGAAGCCGAGCGCCGCTGCCTTGCGCAGCGCGTCGACGGGGAAGATCTCGCCTTCATCCCAGTCGCGCGCATGCGGCATCATTTCGTCGCGCGCAAACTGCCGCGCCGTTGATTGAAAGGCGCGTTGCTCTTCGGTGAGGTCGAAATCCATCATTTGACCGATAGGTGGGGCCCAAACGCCCGTCAACACTGACATCCCTGCCCGGTAGCCTCGCCCGATGGGACAAGCTAAAAAGAGCCCACTGGAGACCCCAATGGCAATCAAATTCGGCCGCCCGATCGAAGCCCGCACCCGTTTCGCGCCCGCCGCGGCGCCGGACCGGCTCGACCTGACCGTTCGCATGCGCCGCAACCGGCGCGCGGAGTGGGCGCGCCGCATGGTGCGAGAGCACACGCTCACGACCGACGACCTGATCTGGCCGCTGTTCGTGATGGACGGCAACAATGCCCGCACGCCGGTGCCGTCCATGCCCGGGGTCGAACGACTGTCCGTCGATCAGGCGGTCCGCGAGGCCGAACGCGCGGCCAAGCTCACCATTCCCTGCATCGCCCTGTTTCCGTACACCGATCCGGCATTGCGCGACGAGACCGGCAGCGAAGCGCTCAACCCGGACAATCTTGTTTGCAGCGCCATCCGCGCCATCAAGAAGGAAGTGCCGGAGGTCGGCATCCTGTGCGATGTCGCGCTCGATCCCTTCACCAGTCATGGTCATGACGGCCTGTTGCGCGACGGCGTCATACTCAATGACGAGACGGTCGCCGTGCTCGCCAAGCAGGCACTCGTGCAGGCGGAAGCCGGCTGCGACATCATCGCGCCTTCCGACATGATGGATGGACGCGTCGCGGCCATCCGCAAGACACTCGATGGCGCGGATTACACCGACGTCTCGATCATGTCCTACGCGGCAAAATATGCGTCGGCCTTCTACGGCCCATTCCGTGACGCCGTCGGCTCGGCGAAAACGTTGACCGGCGACAAGCGCACGTACCAGATGGATCCGGGCAATTCCGACGAAGCGTTGCGCGAGGTCGCGCTCGACATCGAGGAAGGCGCCGACATGATCATGGTCAAGCCGGGACTGCCGTATCTCGATATCGTCGCGCGCGTGAAAGATGCTTTCGGCATGCCGACCTTCGCCTACCAGGTGTCGGGCGAGTACGCGATGATCATGGCGGCCGCACAAAACGGCTGGCTCGACGGCGAGCGCGCGATGATCGAAAGCCTTACCGCGTTCAAGCGCGCCGGCTGCGATGGCGTGCTCACTTATTTCGCCCCGCGCGTGGCTGAAAAACTCAAATCAGGCTGAATCCAATCAAGGGCACACTTCCCTCCTCGTCACCCGCCCGGTGATACATGAATCCTGCAGGTTGAAATCCCATGGGTGAATTCGCCATCGGCCAAGGCGTGCCGCGTTTCGAAGATCCGCGGCTGGTGCGCGGCGGCGGCCGCTATATCGACGATGTCGTTTATCCCGGCATGGCGTTTGGCGTCGTGCTGCGTTCGCCGCATGGCCACGCCAAGATCTTGTCGATCAAGACCGACAACGCCAGGGCCGCACCCGGCGTGCTCGCCGTGATCACCGCCGCCGATTGGAAAAAAGCAGGTCTCGGCGAATTGCCCTCACATGCCGGGCTCAAGCGCCGCGACGGATCTCCGATGTTCAAGGCGGCCTACCCGGTGCTGGCCGAAGATCGCGTGCGCTGGGTCGGTGATCCGGTTGCATTCGTGGTCGCCGAAACCACGGCGCAGGCGGCCGATGCCGCCGAAATGATTGAGGTCGACTACGAGCCGCTTCCCGCGGTCGTCTCGACAGCCAAGGCAACCGAGCCTGGCGCCGCGAAAGTCTGGGATGGCTGCCCGGACAATATCTGTTTCGTGGAACTGCTCGGCGACAAGGCCGCCACCGATGCGGCCTTTGCCAAGGCCGCGCACGTCGTGAAGCATCGCTTCGTCATCAACCGCGTCACCGCAGCCGCGATGGAGCCGCGCGGCGCCGTCGGCGTCTACCTGCCGGCCGAGGATCGCTACATCATTCATTCGCCGGTGCAGCGCGCGCATCCCTATCGCAACGAGATTGCGAAGGTGATGAAAGTCCCGGAAAGCAAAGTGCGCGTGATCTGCATCGATGTCGGCGGCAGCTTCGGCATGAAGACGCCGGTGTTCAATGAGGCGCCGCTGACGATGTTTGCGTCCAGGCTCACCGGGCGCGCCGTGAAATGGATGAGCACGCGCACGGAAGCGTTCCTGAGCGACGCGCAGGCCCGCGATAACGTGACCGAAGCCGAACTTGCGCTCGACAAGGATGGCGCATTTCTCGGATTTCGTGTGAAGACGATCGCCGCCATCGGCGCCTATCTGCAGAACAATATGCCGGCCTTCATCCTCAATGCCGGGACACTGGCAGGCGTCTACCGGACGCCCGCGATGCACGTCGATATCACCGGCGTCTTCACCAACACCAATCCGGTCCGCCCCTACCGTGGCAATGGCCGTCCGGAAGCCGGCTACATCATCGAACGCATGGTCGATCTCGCGGCGGACGAACTCGGGCGCGACCCGGTCGAACTCCGCCGGCGCAACTACATTTCGCCACAGCAGATGCCGTTCAAGACCGGCCTGACGTTCACCTATGACTGCGGTGAATTCGAAAAGAACATGGACCTCGCGCTGGAGCTTGCCGATTTCAAAGGCTTCAAGCGGCGGCGCGAGGAATCGCGCAAGCGCGGCAAACTCCGCGGGTTCGGTATATCCAACACCATCGAGCGGGCGGCCGCCGGCGGGACCGAAGGCGCCGAAGTGCGCTTCGACCGCGGCGGGACCGTGACTTTGTTCTCCGGATCAATGACCGCCGGCCAGGGACACGAAACCGTCTTCAAGCAACTCGTGTGCGACCGGCTTGGACTGCATCCCAGCGATGTCCGCTACGTGCAGGGCGACACCGACGAGGTGTTCTACGGCGAAGGGACCGGCGGTTCCCGCACGTCGACGATGTCGAGCGCCGCGTTCACGATGGCGACCGACAAGGTGATCGAAAAAGCCAAGGCGATCGCCGCGCATGCGCTCAAGGTCGATGCGGCGGACGTGAATTTCGCTGACGGCGTATTCTCCTCGCCAAAGACCAACCAGACCATGACCATCAAGGAAGTTGCCATCGACGCGTCAAATCCGGCCAAACTGCCGGCTGCGATGGAGCCCGGTCTGCTCGCCACTGCCGTGTACAAGGCCGGAAAGCAAAACTTTCCGAATGGTTGTCACGTCTGCGAGCTGGAAATCGACAGGGAAACCGGCGTCGTCGAGATCGTGCGCTACAGCGTGGTCGACGACGTCGGAACGGTGCTCAATCCGATGCTGCTGCATGGCCAGATCCATGGCGGCGTTGCGCAGGGCGCGGGCCAGGTGCTGATGGAAGATATCCATTTCGACACCAGCGGCCAGCTGGTGACCGCGTCGTTCATGGATTACGCCATGCCGCACGCCCACAACCTCTCTAATATCGAGGTCGAGTCGAACCCGGTGCCGACCAAGACCAACCCGCTCGGCACCAAAGGCGCAGGCGAAGCCGGCAATGTCGGCGCGTTGCCGGCCGTTGCCAATGCGGTGGTCGATGCGCTCTCCGAATTCGGCATCAGGCATATCGAAATGCCTGCGACGCCCGAGCGAATCTGGCGGGCCATGCAGAGATAGCTGCGTCGCCATAGACGGCCCTCGCAGGTGACGGGGGCAGATAAGCCCTTTAAGCTACCGGACGATTCGCGCCCGGCTCTTTGTTTGTCGCGTTCCGGCGTCGTTTTTTCGCGCGGCCTTCAGGGGGACCTCATATGCGCAACGTCGGACGCAAGCTCGCGTTCGTCCTCGCCTCCAGCAATCACGGGGCGATGATCGTCAACCGTTTCGACTACCGCATGGTTGGTCCCGATAGCGGCTTTGGCGTCGGCTTCCAGATTCTCGAGCGCGCCGCCTTCGATCCGGTCGAGGTTGAACTCGCCGTGCAACTGCTGGAAGCGCGCAGGCGCTATTACGGAGATGGCGCGATCGCGATCGATTGCGGCGCCAATATCGGAGCCCATACGATTGAATGGGCGATTGCGATGACCGGCTGGGGATCGGTGATCTCAATCGAGGCACAGGAACGTATCTACTATTCGCTCGCCGGCAATATCGCGCTCAACAATTGCTTCAATGCGATCGCGATGCATGCCGCGGTCTCTTCGGAATCCGGTGTCATGAAAATGCCGGTTCCCGACTATCTCACCGCATCGAGCTTCGGCAGCCTCGAGCTGCGCCCGAGCGCGACAACCGAATTCATCGGCCAGGCCATCGACTATTCCGACGAAAAGATGGTGCCGGTCCAAAGGATCACTCTGGACTCGCTGCAACTGTCCCGCGTGGATCTGATCAAGATCGACATCGAGGGCATGGAGATGGAAGCGCTGGAAGGCGCCCGGCAACTGATCGAGAAGAGCCATCCGATCCTGCTGATCGAACAGATCAAGACGGTTCGCGAGCGCCTGCGCGCCTGGATCCAGGAGCGCGGCTACGAAGTCATCGATGCTGGCATCAATTTGCTGGCAGTTCATCGCACCGATCCAACGTTGAAAGAACTCCAGGCCAAATTGACGGAAGCGCAAACGCAGACGTCGGCGGCTTAAGTCTCGCTTATTCCATTGTCGCACCCGCTTCGAGCCGCACCGGCCCATAGCCGTCGGCGGCGAGCGCGGCCATGACTTCTTCGGCATGGGCGGTATCGCGCGTCTCGATCGTGACATCGAGCTTGGCGCCTTTGGCCGGAACATCCAGAAACAACCGGCGGTGATTGACCTCGAGAATATTGGCGCCGAGCGAGCCGATCCGCGTTGCAATAATGCCAAGGACGCCGGGCCGGTCGGGAATGGTCAAACGAAACGAGACAATGCGGCTGTCGCGCTCGAGTTCGCGCACCATGATCGACGCAAGTACGCGCGGATCGATGTTGCCGCCGCACAGGATGAGGCCGACTTTTCTGCCCTTGAACCGTTCGGGCTTTGCGAGCATGGCGGCAAGCCCCGCCGCACCCGCGCCTTCCGCCATTGTTTTTTGCAGCGTCAGGTAGGCGTTCACGGCGCGCTCGAGGTGCGCCTCATCGAGCAGAATGATATCGGCCACCAGTTCGCGGATAATCGGCAGCGTGAGCTTGCCGACGTTCTTGACCGCAATTCCTTCCGCCAGCGTCGGTCCGCCGATCGGCCGGTTTTCCCCACGCAGCGCGTTCCAGACCGAAGGATAGAGCGCAGCTTCGGCGCCGACAATCTCGATGGCCGGATTTTTCGCCCGTGCCGCGATGGCATTGCCCGCAATGAGCCCGCCGCCGCCGATCGGGATCACCAGGACTTCAAGCTCCGGCACCTCGTCGAGCATTTCGAGCGCGATCGTGCCCTGGCCTGCAACGATCGCCGGGTCGTCGTAAGGGTGAACCAGAACCAGGTTGCGCTGGGCCTGCATTTGCTCACAACGCGCCTGCGCTTCCGCCACGGATTCTCCGTGCAGCACGACTTCAGCGCCGTAGGACCGTGTCGCGGCCACTTTCACGAACGGCGTCGTGACCGGCATTACAATCGACGCCGGGATTCCCAAGCGCGCGGCATGATAGGCGACCGCCTGGGCATGATTGCCGGCCGACATCGCGATAACGCCGCGCTTGCGTTCGACGTCGTTCAAAGACGCGAGCTTCACGAGCGCGCCGCGATCCTTGAACGAATTCGTGACCTGCAAATTTTCGTATTTGACATAAACTTCCGCGCCGGTAAGCGCGGACAGTTTCGGCGCCGGCAACATGGGCGTTCGCAACACCACATCGGCAACAATGCGGTGGGCTGCTTCGATATCGGCAAGCGTTACTTTCAATTCCGCGGCTCCCGACAGGCTCTGCCCACCATGCCGCAAGCCCGGGCGAGCATCCAGCCGTCTGCCGGCTAATAGCCCCTTGCGCCGCGCCGGGTTATTCTCCATCTCGATGGAATCGGCCAAAGGGACAGAGGCCCAAGGGGCCCAAGAGCCCCAGAGAGCCCCAGAGAGCCCCAGAGACGCCATGTCGATCGACGTTAAACCGCACGCCTACGACCCGGTGACCCAACCCGAATTGTTCGACGGCGTTTTGTCGCGCCGGGTGGCTGCCTTCATCATCGATTTCATCATTCTCGCGATCCCGGTGGTCCTGGTCGCGATGTTCATTTTCGCATTCGGCATCGTGACCCTGGGGCTCGGCTTTGCGCTCTACTGGCTGCTGCCGCCGGGAACGGTGATCTGGGCGCTGCTCTACTTCGGCGCCACCCTTGGCGGCCCGAATTCGGCCACCGTCGGCATGCGTGTGATGGATCTGGAAATGCGCACCTGGTACGGCGCGCCGGCCTATTTCGTGCTCGGAGCGGTGCATGCCATCGCCTTCTGGTTCACGGTGTCGTTTTTCACGCCGTTCGTTCTTTTGGTTGCCTTCTTCAACGAGCGCCGGCGGTTGCTGCACGATATCCTGCTCGGAACGGTCGTCATCAATAACGCGGCACGCGCGTCGATGTTGCGTCCCTCGGTCCCGGCGGCCAAGGCCTGATAGCGGGCTGGACAACGACCGGACAGGGCCTTTGACGGGAACCCCCGGAGGCGCGATGCTATTGGTGGAATCGGATAGCTTCGAAATAACGGCCTGATGAGTGACCCAACATTCACGCGATACACCGCAGTTTTATCTGACCGCCCCGTCGCCCTGCCCTTATCTCGAGGGCCAGGAAGAGCGGAAGGTCTTCACCCATCTGGTGGGTGAGCGGGCGGGTGAGCTCAACGATCTCCTGACCCATGGCGGTTTTCGCCGCAGTCAGTCGATCGCCTATCGTCCGGCCTGCGAGAGTTGCCGCGCCTGCGTGTCTGTCCGTGTGTCGACCGCGGATTTCGCGCCGTCGCGGAACATGCGCCGCATCGCCGAACGAAACGCCGACATCGTCGGCGACATGCGTTCGCCCGCGCCGACCTCCGAGCAATATTCCGTATTCCGCGCCTATCTGGACGCGCGGCATCGCGACGGCGGCATGGCCGACATGACCGTGCTCGATTACGCGATGATGATCGAGGACAGCCATGTCGATACGCGGCTGATCGAATACCGGCGTCGCGGGCCGGATACCGGCATCAACGGGCGCGGCGTCGGTCAAATGCTGGCGGTTGCCCTCACCGATGTGCTCAGCGACGGACTATCGATGGTCTATTCGTTCTTTGAACCGGATGAAGGCGATCGCTCGCTCGGGACCTTCATGATCCTCGATCACATCGACCGCGCCCACCGCATGGGCCTGCCTTACGTTTATCTCGGCTATTGGGTGCCCGGCTCGCGCAAGATGGACTACAAGGGGCGTTTCCTGCCGCAGGAACGCCTGATGCCCTCAGGCTGGAGCCGCGTGGAGCGCTAGAGCCCCGGCAAAGGCACACCGAAGCTGTGCAAGATCAGCACCGCATTCAGCGCCAGGATGATCAAAGTGCCGGCCACGGCAACAACATTGGTCAATGGCGTGTTGACGAACGCGCCCATGATATCGCGGCGGCGCGTGAACAGCACCAGCGCGATCATCGGCAACGGCAGCGCTATGCTCAAAACCACCTGGCTGATGACCAGAGCATTGGTCGCGTTGACGCCCATCGCGACGACGACAAAGGCAGGGACCATTGTAATAACGCGCCGCAACCAGATCGGGATACGAAACCCGATGAATCCTTGCATGATCATCTGCCCGGCCATCGTGCCCACAACCGAGCTCGAAATTCCCGAAGCGATCAGCGACAGCAGGAAAATGCCGGCCGCGCCGATGCCGAGCAAGGGCGCGAGTATATGGTAAGCCGTTTCGATTTCCGCGACATCGCTGTGGCCGGCGTGAAATGCGCTCGATGCCAACATGACCATGGCCATGTTGACGAGGCCAGCGACCGCCAGAGCGATCAGCACTTCCCAATTTGAAATGCGCACGACGGCGCGTTTCTCGGCATTATTGCGCGCCGGGATGCGTGCCTGTGTCAGCCCGGAATGCAGATAAACTGCGTGCGGCATTACCGTCGCACCAATAATGCCGACCGCCAGCAGAAGAGCCTCGCCGTCCGCAATTTGTGGCGTCACCGTATGGATCGCCGCGGTTTTCCAATCGACCGGTGCAATGAAGATCTCGATCAGGTAGCAAAGCGCGATCACGGCCACCAGGCTGCTGATGATCAATTCGACGGGCCGGAAGCCGCGGCTTTCAAACATCAGAATGCCATAGGTGACGATCGCGGTGATAACCATCCCTGTCAGCAGCGGCATCTTGAACAGCAGCGCGAGGCCGATCGCGCCGCCCAGAAATTCGGCAAGATCGGTGGCCATGGCGGCGATTTCGCTCACCACCCACATCACGAATGTGACCGGCCGAGAAAATTGTTCACGGCACATTTCCGCGAGATTGCGTCCGGTGACAATGCCGAGCTTCGCCGACAGCGCCTGAAACATCATCGCGATCAGGTTGGCAAGCAACACGACCCAAAGTAATTCGTAGCCGTATTTGGCGCCCGCCTGGATATTGGTGGCGAAATTTCCGGGGTCCATGTAGGCGATCGAAGCGATCACTGCCGGACCGCCGAACGCGAGGTAGTCGCCGATGCCGCGGCGGCGTCCGCGCAGCACTCCCCGCGCGGTCGCAGCGGTGCGTTCGCTCAACGACCCCCGTCCAACCGCTTTCCTTGGCACCCCGACACGCCCCCGGTTTCGTCCAAATCTTTCAAAAACCACGTCTATAGTACTTAGTTGCGAATAATTTGCAATTGCATTTAGTGCGGAACCTTACTTCCAGCGCCGGGTTTCCGATGGCCTAATAGGCCTGAGCGAGGGGCGGCCCGCAGATGCTTGAGATTCCGAGATGGCGCTGGCGCCTTCTGGCTGCAGCGCCTTTGGCACTGGCAGCGACGCCCGCGCTTGCCGCCGAAGGGCAGAAAGGGCCATCCGAGTTTATTTTCGTCGCGCAGCTCGCATTGCTGATGCTTGTCGGCCGTCTGCTTGGCGAAGTCATGGTCCGCATGAAGCAGCCCGGCGTCATGGGGCAACTGATTGCAGGCCTCGCGCTTGGGCCGTCTCTGCTCGGCGCACTTTTCCCCGACCTTCAGCACACCATTTTCCCGCCCGCCAAAGAACAAAAGGCAATGCTCGATGCGATCTCGCAATTCGGTGTGCTGACACTGCTGCTGCTGACCGGCATGGAAACCGATCTCCGGCTGGTCCGCCGCACCGGGGGCACGTCCGTGATCGCGTCGCTGGCGGGCATCATCGTGCCATTCGCCTGTGGTGTCGCACTGGGTGAAGCGCTGCCCGACTCGATGCTGCCGGATCCGGGCAAGCGGCTCATTACGTCCCTCTTCCTCGGTACGGCACTGTCGATCGCGTCGGTGAAAATTGTCGCAACCGTGATCCGCGAAATGAATTTTATGCGCCGCACGGTCGGCCAGGTCATCCTCGCGTCCGCGATCATCGACGACACCGTTGGATGGATGATCACTGCCGTCATCTTCAGCCTCGCGCTGCAAGGCCATGTCGACATGCTGAGCCTCGCTCAGAGCGTTCTTGGAACGCTCGCTTTCATGGGGCTCAGCCTGACAATCGGCCGGCGTATCGTTTTCATTATTATCCGTTGGGTGAACGACGTCTTCGCCAGCGATTTCGCGGTGATCACCGCCATCCTGCTGATCATGTGCGCGATGGCGCTCATCACCGATCTGATCGGTGTCCACACCGTGCTCGGCGCATTTGTGGCCGGCATTTTGATCGGTGAATCGCCCATTCTGACACGCCACATCGACGAGCAACTCCGTGGCCTCGTCATGGCATTTTTCATGCCGGTGTTCTTTGGCACCGCCGGCCTTTCGGCCGACCTGACCATCCTCAAGGATCCTTCGCTTTTGTTCCTGACGCTTGGCCTTATCGCCATCGCCAGCATCGGGAAATTCGGCGGCGCGTTCGCCGGCGGCAAGCTTGCCGGCCTGACCTTTCGGGAATCGTTCGCGCTTGGCACCGGAATGAACGCGCGCGGTTCGACCGAAGTGATTGTCGCCACCATTGGCCTTTCGATGGGTGCGTTGAACCAGAATCTTTTTACCATGATCGTCACCATGGCCGTGATAACCACCATGGTGATGCCACCGACGCTACGGTGGGCCCTGTCACGACTACCGATGCGAAAGGAGGAAAAACAACGCCTCGAGCGTGAAGAGATGGAGGCAAAGGGCTTCGTTTCAAAGATGGAGCGGCTGCTGCTCGCGGTTGATGAAAGCGACAACGCAAAACTCGCAACGCGTGTTGTCGGCTTGATCGCCGGCGCCAGTGCAATGCCGACGACCGTCATGCATATCAAGAACGATAAGAAGACCGGGAAGGCCGCAGTCGAAGCCGCAAAACAAAAAGCCGAAGAGGTGGGCAAGACGGTGCAGGAATTCGCGGAACGCGTTGAGCGCGCACAAAAGCCCGAAGAAAAATCCGATGCTACGCTCGACGTAACGACCATTGTGGAGACGCGCTGCCAAGCGCGAGGCGGTCGCCGAAGAGGCCGAGAAGGGCTACAGCCTCATGGTCATCGGCCTCGAGAAGACCGTGGCTCGCCGCAATGAATTCCACGAGGACATCACAAAACTTGCGGCCGGTTTCGAAGGCCCCCTCGCCGTCGTGGACGCGCGCGACAAGCTGCTCGAACATCCGCTTGGCGCCCAACTCAACATGCTGGTGCCGGTCAACGGGACCGAATATTCGCGCCGTGCGGCGGAAGTCGCCATCGCAATTGCGCGCGCCAGCCACGCGCCACTGACCGCCCTCTATGTCGCGCCGCGCGGCAGAAAGCGTTCACGGCGCTACGAGGAAGCGATCCTGAAGGATATTTCGAAGCTCGCCGAGACTTACGACACCGACGTGCGCACAGCGGTGCGTGCCAACGTCGCGGCTGAAGAAGCCATTCTCAAGGAGCTGTCTCGCAAGCCATATAATCTGGTCGTGATCGGCACCGGCCGAAGGCCAGGCGAGAAACTGTTCTTCGGCGACACGGCGGCGGCACTGCTGGAAAAATCGGAACGCTCGTTGCTGTTTGTGGCGAGTTGACGCCATTTGGCGTCATGGCCGGGCATAGCCGTTCGAAGAACGGCGTTCTTTCAGAACCCCTATGTCCCGGCCATCCACGCCTTTGCTTTCGCCCCGAAAGACGTGGATGCCCGCGACAAGCGCGGGCATGACGGTCACTACTCTTCGTCGCCGCCCTTGCCCGCGCTTGGCGTACCACGGAACTTGTTGTTCTTCGGCAGTCCCTGCGCAATGCGGCCCGCATCGGCGCGTTTGCCGCGCCAATCCTTCAGGTCTTTCATGGTCAACGTTTGGGTGCGCCCCGCGCTGTCGGTCCATGTCAACCCGTCATCCGCCTTGAAGGTGGTGACGTCGGAGAGCCCCTTCTCCTTGTATTTCTGCAGGCGCACGCCGCGCCCGCGTGTCATCTCCGGAATCTCGTCGACCTTGAAAATCACCATCTTGCGGTTTTCGCCGATCGTGGCCGCAAGCTCGCCGTCGACCGTGGTCATCGCGCGCGCCTTGTCCGGCGCCTTGAGGTTGAGCACCTGCTTGCCCTTGCGGGTGGTGCCGAGGCATTCATCTTCGGCCACCACGAAGCCGTTGCCCTGACGGCTCGCCACCAGGAACTTGCGGCCGCCCTGGAACGCCAGCGCCGCCACAACGTCGGCATCCTGTTCGATATCGAAATACAGCCGCACCGGTTCGCCGTGGCCGCGCCCGCCCGGCAGTTTCGAAGCATCGATCGTGTAGAACTTGCCGTTGCTGGCGAAGATCAGGATCTTGGCGGTGGTCTCGGTCGGGAATGCGAATTTCAGCGCGTCGCCGGTTTTGAACGTCACGCCCGACAGGTCGCTGACGTGGCCGCGCAACGCACGGATCCAGCCCTTGTCCGACACCACGACGGTGATCGGCTCGCGCACCACCATCGCCTCTTCGATGGCGGCTTCGTCGTGCGCCGGTGCAATGCCGAAGGTGGTGCGGCGTTTGCCGATATCGGTCTTCGGCCCGAACTTTTCCCTGATCTCCTTGATCTGGCCGGAAATGGTCTTCCATTGTTGCGGCCGGCGAGCCGATCAGCGCCTTGAGCTTGGTGCGCTCCTCGCGCAGTGCCTTGTCCTCGGCGCGGATTTCCATCTCTTCGAGCTTGCGCAAGTTGCGCAGCCGCATGTTGAGAATGGCTTCGGCCTGCACTTCGCTCAGCTTGAAGGTCTTCATCAGGACGGGCTTGGGCTCGTCCTCCTTACGGATGATCTTGATCACCTTGTCGAGGTTCAGATAGGCGATCAGGTAGCCGCCCAGCACCTCCAGGCGATGCTCGATTTCCGCCAGCCGATGCCTTGAGCGCCGCAGCAGCACCTCGCGCCTGTGGTCGAGCCATTCGCGCAACGCCTCTGCGAGGCCCAGCACCTGCGGGATGCGGCCTTTCACCAGCACGTTCATGTTGAGCGGAATGCGGTTTTCGAGCTCGGTGAGCTTGAAAAGCGACTCCATCAGCAGTTCGGCATCAACCGAACGGGAACGCGGCTCGATCACCAGCCGGATGTCTTCCGCCGATTCATCGCGCACATCGGCGACCAGCGGCAGTTTCTTCTCGTTGATCAGTTCGGCAAGCTTTTCGACCAACCGGGATTTCTGGACCAGCCACGGAATTTCGCTGATGACGATCACGTAGGTGCCGCGACCGGTGTCTTCCTGTTTCCAGCGTGCGCGTACGCGGAATGAGCCGCGCCCGGTGTTGTAGGCCTCGGCAATCGTTTCCGGCGGATCGACGATCACGCCGCCGGTCGGGAAATCCGGACCCTTGACGTATTTGAGAAGCGTCTTGCTGCGCGCCTTCGGATTGTCGATCAGAAACAGCGCCGCGTCGCACAACTCTGCTGCATTGTGCGGCGGGATCGACGTCGCCATGCCGACCGCAATGCCCTGCGAGCCATTGGCCAGCAGATTGGGAAAGGCCGCCGGCAACACGACCGGCTCTTCGCTGGTGCCGTCATAGGTGGGACGGAAATCGACGGTGTCCTCGTTGATGCCGTCGATCAGCAACCGCGCGACTTCGGTGAGCC
Organism: uncultured Alphaproteobacteria bacterium; assembly: GCA_963819915.1. Classification (GTDB taxonomy): domain Bacteria; phylum Pseudomonadota; class Alphaproteobacteria; order Rhizobiales; family Xanthobacteraceae; genus Pseudolabrys. The sequence goes on along the minus strand of CAWFXX010000001.1, from coordinate 204,909 downwards.
GCGCCTCGGTGTAACGCATGGCGGCCGCGTTATCGCCGTCCACATTGCCGAAATTGCCCTGCCCGTCCACCAGCGGGTAGCGCTGGGCAAAGTCCTGGGCGAGCCGCACCAGCGCATCGTAGATTGCCTGGTCGCCGTGCGGGTGGAAGTTGCCCATCACGTCGCCCACAACCTTGGCGGATTTCTTGAAGGCAGCGCCCGGGTCAAGCCGCAGCAGCCGCATGCCGTAGAGGATGCGGCGATGCACCGGCTTGAGGCCGTCGCGCGCATCCGGCAGCGCGCGGTTCATGATGGTGGACAGTGCGTAAGCGAGATAGCGCTCTTCCAGCGCTTCCCGCAGCCCTACTTCTTCAACCGCGCCTTTTTCCGGGGGAATCAGTCGCTTTCCCATGTTCGATAGCTAATCCGTTGTCCGCCGGCGAACAAGCGACGAACGACATCGTCATTTAATCTTCCCGGTTTTTAAGCACTATTGATGAGCCCGCCCCCTCGACTGTGTTACCTTGCACGCGATTGCGCTGGGAATCGGGTTCTACTTGAACGGAGAAAGCAATGCGCCGGATTGTTCTTGCAGCTGCCGCGACGCTAGCCCTTCTCGTGGCAGGTTCATTCGTCCCGAATCGCGCCGAGGCCATGACGGTCACGACACCGTCCGGGCTCATGGCCGCGATTGACGGCACCAACCTCGCTGAAAACATCGCCTATGTCTGCCGCCGGGTCTGGCGCTGCGGACCTTATGGCTGCGGATGGCGCCGCGCCTGCTGGTGGACGGGTGGCGGCCCCTACTACTACGGCGGCGGCTCCTACTATGGACGTCCGTACTACCGCCGGCGTTACTGGTGGTAATCTAGGCCACGCTCGGCAGCGCCCGGTTCAGCGCGGCGATGAAATGCGCACGCTCGTCGCCGAGCGCGAGCCCGCGCGGCTCGAGCGCGTGCCGAGTCAGGAAATAACCGGTCAACGCAAAGCCGTCGGCGAGGTCGCGGCCGGCGGGCATCGCCTGCTCTTCGCGCAGGAACGCCGGCAAGCGCAGCATCTTGTCGGCCCACGGCTCGGCGGCAGTGCGCGACACGGCGCGGCCGGATTTCGGTGACACATATCCGAGATCAATGGAGCCGCCCGTCGCCGCGCAGCGATCAAGGTCGAGGCCAAAGCCGAGTTCGGCGAGCAGCCGCAATTCAAAGCGCACGACCATCGGCGCGGCGACGATGGCATCATTGAGGTGCGCAAGGATGTCGTCGAACGCCTCGTAGAGGCCGGCATGCGGGTCGCGCTCCGGCAACAGCCGCATCAACGCGGCCATGTGGCTGACGCCATAAATCGCGTGCGGAGCCGAAAAGAAGCTGGCGGCCCGCAGATGCATTCCTTCGATCGTATAATTGCCGAGATGCTCGTCGAGCCGTGCACGCCAGTTGGCGTTGACGGTATTGCCCGGCTGCAGCACAGGCTTGAGGCGCGATCCAAATCCGCCACGCACAAGGCCCAGATGGCGGCCGTGCTCGCGCGTCATCAGCTCGAGAACGGCACTTGCCTCCCCGTGGCGCTTGACGCCGATCACTATGCCTTCATCGGTCCATTGCATGTGGGACTCACAGCGCTATTTCTACGTCACTCCTTCGGAAACTCCAGCCCCATGGCGCGGTAACGTTCAGGGTCTTCGCCCCAGCCTTCGCGCACCTTGACGAACAGGAACAGATGCACTTTGACGTCGACGATGCCGGCGATTTCCTTGCGCGCGGCCTCGCCGATCGCCTTGATCGTCTGTCCGCCTTTGCCGAGCACAATCTTGCGCTGGCTTTCGCGCTCCACGTAGATCGTCTGCTCGATGCGGATATCGCCGCCGCGCAGTTCTTTCCAGGCTTCGGTCTCGACCGTCGAGTGATAGGGCAATTCCTGATGGAGCCGCTCGAATAATTTTTCGCGTGTGATCTCCGCGGCGAGCTGGCGAACGGGCGCGTCCGACATTTGGTCAGGTGGATAAAGCCATGGCCCCGGCGCAACATGCTTTGCCAGCCAGCGCTTGAGGTCCGGCACGCCGTCGCCCGTCAACGCGGACACCATAAAGGTCGCCTCGAATTTCGTTTTCTCATTGGCGGCTTTTGCGAGATTGAGCAGCGCTTCCTTCGCGACCAGGTCGATCTTGTTGAGGATCAGCAGTTTCGGCCGCCTCACCTCGCCGAGCCGACCAAGAATATCGTCAGCCTCCTCGTCCAGCCCCTTCCGGGCATCGATCAGCAGGCCAACCAGATCGGCCTCGTGTGCCCCGCTCCACGCCGTCGTGACCATGGCGCGATCAAGCCGCCGACGCGGTGAAAAGATTCCGGGCGTGTCGACAAAGATCAGTTGTGATTGCCCCTCAACCGCAATGCCACGGATCAAGGCGCGCGTCGTTTGCACCTTGTGCGATACGATGGTGACCTTGGAGCCGACCAGCGCGTTGAGCAGCGTTGATTTGCCGGCGTTGGGCGCGCCGATCAGCGCGATAAAACCGCAGCTCGTGCCGCTGCCTTGCAAAGCCGTGTCAGACATCAAGTTTATCCGCCGCCACGCCGACACGCGTTAACATGGCGGCAGCAGCGGCCTGTTCGGCGGCCCGCTTCGAGCTTCCGAGGCCCTCGGCGGGCGGGCGGTCCGGCAATACGACCGCAACGCGGAATTCCGGGTCGTGATGCGGACCGGTGCGGGCCAGTTCGCGATAGGCCGGCGTCGGAAGCCCGCGCGCCTGCGCCCACTCCTGCAACATCGTCTTTGGATCGCGCAGCGGCCCGAGCGGCTTGAGCATGCGCTCCTTCCAGAACCGGACAATCAGATCGTCGGCCGCCTGGTAGCCACCGTCGATGAACACAGCACCGACGAGCGCCTCGCAAACATCGGCGAGAATGGTCGTGCGCCGCCGGCCGCCGGCATGAGATTCCGAGTTGCCGAGCTTGAGAGCGGGACCGAGATCCATCGCGCGCGCCACGTCCGCGCAGGTATCCTTGCGCACGAGGTCGGCAAGCCTGCGCGATAACTCGCCCTCATTCGCTTTCGGGAACGCCCGGTAGAGCATGTCCGAGATCACGAGGCCCAGCACGTGATCGCCGAGAAACTCCAGGCGCTGATAGCTCGCCGCGCGATTTCCGCCCGACAGCGCCGAAATGTGCGTCAGGGCGCGTTCGAGCAAGTCTTTGTCGGCAAATTTGTAGCCGATCCTGTCTTCGAGTGCCGACCGGTCCTTGGCCTTGCGGCTCATCTGACGATCGTGAACAGTCTGTTCCAGCGCACCGAGACCGGCCAGCGCCAGAATTGCCAGGCGCGCTCGCCCTCAAATACGGAGAAGAAGATCAGCTGCGCCTTGCCGACGATATTCTCGAACGGCACCATGCCCGACCTGGCTGAAGCGGCTGTCTGTCGAATTGTCCCGGTTGTCGCCCATCATGAAATAGTTGTCCGGCGGCACGGTGTAGACCTGCGTATTGTCGGCAAAGCCGTTATCGACCAGATCCAGCGTGTAGAAGCTCACGCCGTTCGGCAGCGTGTCTTTCCAGCGCTTGACTGGCGCATCGTGCTGGCCCTCTTCGGTTTCGACGAAGTCGTCGGCGCGCTCGTGCTTGACCGGCGTGCCGTTGATGCTCACCACGCCGTCGATCACCTGTATTTTATCGCCCGGCAGCCCAATCACGCGTTTGATGTAGTCGGTGGTTGGATCTTTGGGCAGCCTAAATACGACGACGTCGCCGCGTTGCGGCAGCCAGTCAGAAGGAATGCGGCCGGAGAAAATCGGCGGCGAGAGCGGCAGCGAATATTTGCTGTAGCCGTAGGTGTATTTCGAGACGAACAGATAGTCGCCGACCAGCAATGTCGCCTTCATCGAGCCGGATGGAATATTGAAGGGTTGAAAAAGGAAGGTCCGGATCACCAGCGCTATAATCAACGCATGAATGATCACGCGCACGGTTTCGCCGACGCCGCTCTCTTTTCGTTTCGTCCCGGATGTCACGCTCATAAGCCTTTCGTCCCGCCAATCGGCATGCGCTCCCCGGCGACCTTGTAGCGGCTGGTCCCCCGACAAGCAATGAACAACGCCGGAACCGCAACGCAAACAATCTGGCTGGGTTGCGTTTCTCGTGTTCAACGTGAACCTCCCGGCGCCGGCGCGGCAACCGCTGAAATAATGACAATCGCCTGCGCGGTCGGGCCCTCGTCGGTCAGCGAAACGTCGATCCGCGCCTCGCAGCCCGGCGGCGTGAGCGCCCGTAAGCCGCGAAAGCGCGCCGCCCGTCAATTTCATGGTCGGGCGTCCTCCGGCCACGTTGACCACACCCATGTCACGCCAGAAAACGCCGTGCCGCAGTCCGGTGCCAAGCGCCTTGGCGCAGGCTTCTTTCGCGGCAAACCGCTTGGCGTAGGTCTCGACCGCATTGGCACGTTGATCGGCTTTGGCACGCTCGGTTTCGGTAAAAATTCGGCCGAGAAACCGCTCGCCATGGCGCTCGATCACGGCGGCGATCCGGCGCACGTCGACGATGTCCGAGCCGAGACCGATAATCATGACTGGGACGCTTTCTTGCGGCCGCGATCCATCGCCGCGCGCATGAATTTCACGGTCTCCGTCAGCCCTTCGAACACGCTTTCCCCAATCAGGAAGTGTCCGATGTTGAGTTCGACGACCTGCGGGAGCGCCGCAATCGTCTCAGCGGTTCCATAATCGAGCCCGTGACCGGCGTGGACTTCAAGGCCAAGACCTGACGCGAGCAGAGCGCCGTCGCGGATGAGTTGCCATTCCGACTTGGCTTCCGCGGCGCGCCCCTCCATGACCGCATCGCACCAGGACCCGGTATGGATTTCGATCACCGGCGTTCCAAGTTCGGCCGCCATCTCGATTTGCGCGGGCGCGGCCCCGATGAACAGCGAAACACGGATGCCGGCGTGCTTGAGCTCATGCACCACGGGCGCGAGCTGCGCGCGCTGCCGCACGACATCGAGCCCGCCCTCGGTGGTGCGTTCGGTGCGCTTTTCCGGCACCAGGCATACGGCATGCGGCCTGGTCTTGAGCGCGATGCCGACCATTTCTTCTGTCGCCGCCATCTCGAAATTCAACGGCTTGTCGATCTCGGCTTTCAATCGCGCAATATCATCGTCACGAATGTGGCGGCGATCCTCGCGCAAGTGCGCGGTGATGCCATCGCAGCCTGCGGCGATTGCAAGCTTGGCAGCGCGCACCGGGTCAGGGTGACGCCCGCCGCGCGCATTGCGGATGGTGGCTACGTGGTCGACGTTGACGCCAAGACGGAGACGATTCATGCGATTGTCCTGCGCATGATCTTAACCGAAAACCGGTGCCCACTTTTCGGGATCATGCGCCAGCTAACCGTTCACGCGTTCCGCTGTCGCCACCACGGGTTTCGCGCGCAGCTGAGCAAGAATGGCGGTCAAATGCTTGAGATCGTAAACCTCGAGATCAATGGTCACGTCGGTGAAATCGGGAGCGCGCCGCGTCATGCGAATATTGTCGATATTGCCGTCATGTTCGGCAATGACTTGCGCGATTTGCGCGAGCGAGCCGGGTTCGTTCACTGACTGCACCGCGATCCGCGCCGGGAAACGGCGGGGCGCCCGCTCCTCTTCGTCCCAGCGCACATCGAGCCACCGTTCCGGCTTGTCCTCGAATTCGCTCAATGCCGGCGATTGAATCGGGTAAATCGTGATCCCCTCGCCCGGCGAAAGAATGCCGACGATGCGATCGCCCGGCACTGCGCCGCCATTTGGCGCGAAACTCACCGGCAGATCGCCATTGATGCCGCGGATGGGAATAGCCGACCCCAGCGCGCTGTCCGGCACCTTGAATTTGACCGACGTCAGCTTTTTCAATCCGAACCAGCCGCTGTCCGGTTTTGGATTTGCCGCCATGGCGGCGGCGCGTTCTTCCTTGTAGTCCGGGTACATTGCGCGTGCGACGTCAGATGCCTTCAGCTCACTGCGTCCGACCGCCGCCATCACGTCTTCAATCGACGCGCGCGCCAACCGCGGCAGCGCGCCGGTGAGATTCTCGTCCGAGTAAGCAATCTTCGCGCGCTGGAACAGGCGTTCGACAATCCGGCGGCCGAGACCCGCATATTGCGTACGCACGGCGACACGTGTTGCCCGCCGGATCGCCGCGCGTGCCTTGCCGGTCACGACAATGGATTCCCAGGCCGCCGGCGGCGCCTTTTGCGCTTTCGCAGTCAGGATTTCGACCTCGTCGCCGTTCACCAGCTCCGAGGTCAATGGCGCGACCTGGCCGTTGATCTTGCAGCCTACGGCGGTGTTTCCGACGTCGGTATGCACCGCATAGGCGAAATCAATCGGCGTGGCCTTGCGCGGCAGCGCGATCAGCTTGCCTTTCGGTGAAAAACAGAAGACCTGGTCATGAAACAGCTCGAGCTTGGTGTGCTCGAGAAACTCTTCGGGGTTTGAACCTTCCGCCAGAAGTTCGATGGTCCGGCGAAGCCAGGCATAGGCCGTCGATTCCCGCGACAGCAATTCCGTCGGCGATCCTGCGTTGTCCTTGTAGAGCGCGTGCGCGGCGATGCCGTACTCGGCGATCTCGTGCATTTCCACCGTACGGATTTGCAGCTCGACGCGCTGCTTGCTCGGACCGATCACGGTCGTGTGGATCGAACGGTAATCATTCCCCTTTGGCGTCGATATGTAATCCTTGAATCTGCCCGGCACCATTGGCCACGTGCTGTGCACGATACCGAGGGCCTGATAACAGTCGGCCAAGGTTTTCACCACAACACGGAATCCAAAGATATCCGAAAGTTGCTCGAAGCCGACCGACTTGCGCTCCATCTTGCGCCAGATCGAATAGGCGCGCTTGCGGCGCCCAACCACTTTTGCGTCGATGCCGCGATCAGCAAGCTTCTTTGTGAGTTGCTTTTCGATTTCCGAGATCAGCAATCTGCTTCGTTCGGTGAGTTCATTCAGCCGCGCCGATACCACTTCATAAGCTTCCGGATAAAGCTCGCGGAATGCCAGATCGTCCAGCTCCTCGCGCATCTCATGCATGCCCATGCGGCCTGCAAGCGGCGCGTAGATTTCCAGCGTCTCTTCGGCGGCGCGCCGGCGCGCCTCCGGCGGCATGTAGCCCAGCGTGCGCATGTTATGCAGCCGGTCGGCGAGCTTGATCAAAAGCACGCGAACGTCGTCGGCGATCGCCAGGAGCAGCTTGCGGAGATTTTCCGCCTGCTTGGCTTCCTTGGTCACCAGGTCGAGTTTTTTCAACTTGGTGAGACCTTCGACCAGCGTGCCGATATCGCGTCCGAACAGCCCGTCGATTTCCGCCCGCGTCGCTTCCGTGTCCTCAATGGTGTCGTGCAGCAATGCAGCTGCAATGGTCGCATCGTCGAGCTTGAGGTCGGTCAGAATGGCCGCAACCTCGATCGGGTGCGAAAAATAGGGATCACCCGACGCACGCCTCTGCTCGCCGTGGGCCTTCATGGCGTAGACATAGGCGCGGTTGAGCAGCGCCTCGTTGGTATTTGGATTGTAGCGGCGCACGCGTTCGATGAGGTCGTACTGCCGCATCATCGGCGGTTTTCGCGTTTGGGCAGGCTTTTCAACCGCTTGAGTTGCCGCGGCCACGGCCGGCGGGCGCGGCGCCCGCGTCGGGGCCTGCTTTTGCATGCGCGGAAGGTCGGAGCGCGTGCGCGCCATATCTGCTGCCTCGCAGCCTCTGCTGACGGAACTACCTCAAGATATCACGTCGTTTCGCCGTAGCTGCAAGGCTTTGCGATACTGGTTGATAAATAGCCGACGGCCCGGCTTTTGGGCCGGGCCGCGGGATCACAGGTGAATACTCAAGTCGAAACGGCCTATTCGGCGTCGTCTTCGGGGACCTCCTCCGGAGGGGCCAGGCCTTCGAGCCCCTTCAGGAGCTCTTCCTCGGTCATGCGGTCGGCGGTTACCTCGGTGTCATCCGAATCGACACTGGCTCCGGCGCCGGCTCCGATCAGCGGCACTTCGGGCTCGGGCTCGTCGACCTCGACGTATTTCTGCAAGCTGTGAATGAGGTCTTCCTTGAGGTCGCCCGGCGACACGGTGGTATCGGCGATCTCGCGCAAGGCAACGACCGGATTCTTGTCGTTGTCTCTCTCCACGGTAATCTGCGATCCGGATGAAATCATGCGCGCACGATGGCTCGCCAGACAGGACGAGATCGAAGCGGTTTTCAACCTTATCAATGCAATCTTCTACGGTGACACGGGCCATCGGCTCGGCACTCCATCTGGTGGAACTTATCCCTGAATTGGACTGCTAGGTATCCTTTGGTGCATGGAATTTCAAGCATTTTTGTCTTGGTTTGGCCGCAACCGTCTGTTACGCGACAAATGCGAGCCCGCAGCAAGCCGATGGCACCGGATTTTATCGGCGCGGCGTGATTGCGCAGGCGGCAGCTCATTTGATCCGAGATGCCGCCATGCCCTGTTAACCGCGATCTAAAAGGACGCGCGCGCATGCCGCATTGCGCGTACCTGCGATCTGAAAGTAACTCGAAGTGAATTGTGAGAGAATCCCATGACCGTACCTGGTGAAAAAATTGCCTTATTCATTGATGGAGCCAATCTTTACGCCACTGCCAAATCCCTCGGTTTCGACATCGACTACAAGCGCCTGCTGCGTGAATTTCAATCGCGCGGCTATCTGTTGCGCGCGTTTTACTACACGGCAGTGATTGAGGATCAGGAATATTCTTCCATCCGCCCGCTGATCGACTGGCTGGACTACAACGGCTACGCCGTCGTCACCAAGGCGACCAAGGAATTTGTCGACCAGACCGGCCGCCGCAAGGTCAAAGGCAATATGGACATCGAGCTTGCGGTTGACGCGATGGAAATTGCCGGCACCATCGATCACATGGTGCTGTTTTCCGGCGACGGCGACTTCCGCTCGCTGGTGGAAGCCGTGCAGCGCAAGGGTGTGCGCGTCACCGTGATCTCGACGATTTCCACCCAGCCGCCGATGATCGCCGATGAGCTGCGCCGCCAGGCCGACGTCTTCACCGACATCGTCACGTTGCAATCCAAGATCGGCCGCGACCCGGCCGAACGCGCTGCGCGCGACGCAGCACGCGGGCCGCGCGAGGATCACGGTTCGCCGCAACACACGCCACAGTTCCTGCAAAGGCCGACGACGGCGCCGCAACGCGCCGGCGCCACCGTGGGCGCTGATGACGACGACAACTCTTTCGAATAACAAGGCGCTATGAGCGACGTTGACGGCAAGCCGGGACGCGACTGCCCGCGCTGCTCACGGCTGGTTGCATTCCGCAAGACCTGGCGCACCAAAGAACCAACATGGTTCAATGCGCCTGTCCCCTCGTTCGGCCCTCTGGGTGCGCGCGTGCTGATCGTCGGATTGGCGCCCGGGGTACAAGGCGCCAACCGGACCGGCCGCCCATTCACCGGCGACTATGCCGGCGTGCTGCTTTACGAAACTCTCGGCAAATTTCGACTTTGCGCGCGGTGAATATGGCGCCCATCCCGACGACGGACTCGAACTGGTCGATTGCAGAATTACCAATGCCGTGCGTTGTGTCCCGCCCGAGAACAAGCCGACTCCGGATGAAATAAGAACTTGCCGCGCCTTTCTTGCGGCGACGATTGCCGAGATGAAGAAATTGCGCGCCGTTGTTGCGCTCGGCCGCATTGCGCATGATAGCGTGGTTACGACGCTCGGTGCCAAAAAATCAGCGACGCCGTTCAAACATGGCGGCAAGCATGAACTTGACCAGCTGACTTTGTTTTCCAGCTATCACTGCTCGCGCTACAACACCAATACCGGTGTTCTCACGCCAGAAATGTTCCGCAAGGTTTTCGCGGCCGTCAGGAATTATCTGGACGCCTGAATCCAGGCAATCACGTCCGCCGCATTCTTGTCCGGCGGAAAGACTGGATAGAACGCCTTGGTGATTTTGCCGTCGTCAATCACCAGCGCCATGCGTTTGAGCAGCGTCATCCCTGCGGCCGTAAATGTCGGCAGCTTGAGGGCCTTGGTCAGCGCCAGCGTTTCGTCCGACAGAATTGCGAACGGCAGATGGAGACGCGTCGCCGCCTCGCGCTGATAGGCCGTGTCCTGCGTGGAAAGCCCGTAGAGCTGCGCCACTCCCAACCGTGTGAGTTCGCCGTAATGATCGCGAAACGAGCACGACTGCGGGGTGCAGCCTCGCGCACCCGGGATCTGGTCCCATCCATCCGGCGGGTCGATCCCCGGCACGCCCGTGCGCGGATAAATGTAGACGACGGTGCGGCCCTTAAGCTTCGACAGATTGACGGGCGCGCCCGTCGTCGTCGCCAAGGCGAGGTCCGGAACCTTCATGCCTGCCAGATGGCGCGCGGCGCCGTCGTCCTGCGGGGCCGGAATATCCGGCGGCAAGAATTGCGGGTTATGAGTACCAGGCGCTTCGGTCATTTCTGATCTCCATAACTCATAAATTCCATGAGCGAGCCATCAGGGTCGCGAAAATAGACCGATGTCCCCGGCCCTTTGGCGCCGAACCGCTGCATCGGTCCACGCTCGACGGCAACTCCGTGCGCTTTGAGATGCGCGACCGCACCATCGATCGGGCCAACCCATTCAAAACACAAGTCGCTGTTGCCCGGCTGCACGGGCAGACGGGCAACTTCCGCCGGCTGCACGCCCGGGCCGTGCACGTTGAGCTGCTTGTCACCAAAGCGGTAGGCCCAGCCGGCCGGTCGCTGCACAAGCTCGGCGCCCATCACTGCGCTGTAGAATTTATTCGATCGTTCCCAGTCGGATACATGGATCACGCAATGATCAAGCCTGGTTGGGACGGTGGCACTCATGTTGTCGGCCTCACTATTCAACTGTCCGAAGTTCACTTGCAGCCAGCGCGGTAGCCAAGCTCGATCTCGTGTCCGTCCACTTTTCCGAGCGACGCGACCACAAACGAGTGGCTGACAGCATAGTCACGAATGGAACGGTCGACGGCATCTTCGGCTGGATCATGGCTGCCGAGAAAATAGCCCCAAATAATGACATCGGGATCCCATTTTTTGATGTGCGCATCGACATCGAACGCCAGTCCCTTTTGCACCAGGGAGTCCCCGCGCAGGAAGATCATCAGGAACGGCCCCGCGGCCAGCTCGGGCGGATATTTGACATTATTTTCCAGCAAGAACAGCGGCACAGTCGTGTAGAGCCTGCGCTCGCAACGATAGCCGTTTCCGACAACCTGCCGAGCCGCTTTTTGCGCTTTAAGAACGTCGGCGACCACGACGTTGCCGTCGCGGATCGTATCCGGGCCAACGATTCCCACGACAATGACAGCTTGGATACAAAGCATCGCGCAGGCAAAAATCCTGTACCGAAACCGCATTTGCTCCGCGGCCGGTCTCCAGGGCGCGGAAAAAAGCAGCAGAAGGAATGCAAGCGGACCAAAGTATTGCCCGAACAGGATGACAGGCGATATGGCCATGGCACAGGTGGCCGCGAGCAACAGCAGCTGCGCGGATCTCTCGCGCAATTCGACGCCGCCTTGACGCCACGCCTTCCATGTCGCGGCAACGAAAAATCCAATGGGAATTGCCATCAGCGCCGCGAAAAGCAGCAACATATTTGCAATGCGCCGCAGGCCATCGGCCGCACCAGTGAGCCTGAGCGGCATGATCAGCTGGAAGAATTGGATGGTCCAGCGCCAGAAACCCTCGTAGTCGCGCGCCAGAAAAAACAGGACCGGCGCCAGGCCGACGGCCAATCCGGACCCGCACACCAGAACGACCGTGGGGTTACGCGCCTCCCGCTCATTGATCAGGAAGTAGAAAAACAGTGCCGGAGAAATGACGATAAAATAAAGCTTGGCCGATGTCGCCAGGCCGATGAACACGAATGCGGCAAAGCCGCGCCACTTTGCCGAGCCCGCCGCGCCGACAATGGTCACGGCGGCGGACAGACATATCAGCGACAGCGCGTAGTTTCCGATTTCTCGGCTGTTCGAAATGAGGAAATAATTGGTGAGGCAAAGCGAGACATAGAGAACCCAAATTTCGATGTCCCGCATTCTGGACCGGTTAAGCACCGGCAACAGAATCGCCAGCAGCACAAGGCCCATGGAAACGACACGGCCAAACAAAAATATATTCACATTTCCGCTTATCGCGACCAGCAATGAGTTGAGCAGGATCGACAGCGGCGCCTGCGGAAACGGAACGTCGGTGTAAAGGGCGCCATTTTGCGCCCAGACGGCTGGCGCCACCGCATACATGAAGTCGTTCTGGTTAAGCGCCGCGAGGCTGCTCAGCACGAAACCGCCGAGCGCAATGGCGGCAATCGCCGCGTATCCAACGAGACGGCGCGGAGAAACACTGTTTCGAATGGAATCTGCGGTCATTTAAGGGGTGAACTCGGAGGGCGCCAAATCATTGCCATGCTAATTCGGCGTCCGTCCATCCACTACCCCTTCAGGCGCATCAACCGGCCGCGTTCACGCTCCCAGGATCGCTTCTTCAAGGTCTCGCGCTTGTCGTGCAGCTTCTTGCCGCGCGCGAGCGCGATCTCGATCTTGGCGCGGCCCTTTTCGTTAAAGTAAAGCTTTAACGGCACGATGGTCATGCCTTCCCGCTCAACTGCGCCGGCCAATCGGCTAATCTCGCGTTTTTGCAGCAGCAATTTGCGCGGCCGCTTCGGCAGGTGGTTAAAGCGGCTGGCCTGGAGATATTCCGGAATATTGGAGTTGATGAGCCAAAGTTCACCGTCCCGCGTATCGGCATAAGACTCCGCAATCGTGGCCTTGCCAGCTCGCAGCGATTTGACCTCGCTGCCCGTGAGGACGATCCCGGCTTCGAACGTGTCACCGATTTCGTAGTTGAAGCGCGCCTTGCGGTTTTCGGCGACCACCTTGAAGCGGCGCTCGGGTTTTGCGGCCATGGGGCTACGATGGGTGTGCTTGCAGTTCGCGGTCAGCGCGATTTGAGCTGATCGCGGATATCAGTGAGAAGTTGCTCGGTCTTCGACACTGGCGGCGCCTTTTCTTCTTCCTTGCGGACGAGTTTGTTAATCCCGCGAATGGCCAGGAAGAGCACAAAAGCAATGATGATAAAGTTAAGCGTGACAGTGAGGAAATTTCCCCAAGCCAGTACGGCACCTTGCTTTTTCGCCTCAACCAGGGTCGTCGCCGTCACTTTCGCCGAAAGCGGCACATAATAATTCGAAAAATCGAGACCGCCCGTGATCGCGCCGATGATCGGCATGATGACGTCGCCGACCAGCGAATTCACGATGCCGGAAAAGGCCGCGCCAATGATCACGCCAATGGCGAGATCGACGACATTGCCGCGCAGCGCAAACTTTTTGAATTCAGCCAGCATCTAGTTGATGAGGCCGGCGTGCACCATCGCCTGGCGCACGGCGGCCTGCGCCTTCTCGCTTGCCGGCACCATCGGTAACCGCACCGTATTGGCGCATTTACCGATCAATGACATTGCATACTTGATCGGTGCCGGACTGGTTTCCACAAACAGGTTGATATGAAGCGGCGTGAGCTTGTCCTGCAACTTGATGGCCTTGGCGAAGTCGCCCTTCAGGCAGGCGGCCTGAAATTCGGCGCAGAGCCGCGGCGCCACGTTCGAAGTGACAGAGATGCAGCCGTGGCCGCCATGCGCCATGAAGCCGAGCGCGGTGATGTCCTCGCCGGAGAGCTGATTGAAGTCAGGCCCCATCGCCGCGCGCTGCTGCGAAACGCGCGCCATGTTCGCCGTTGCGTCCTTCACGCCTGCAATGTTCTTGAGTTCAAACAGGCGCGCCATCGTGTCGACAGACATATCCACGATCGAGCGGCCCGGAATGTTGTAGATGATGATCGGAATGCCGACGGCATCATTGATCGCCTTGTAATGCTGGTAGAGCCCTTCCTGGGTGGGCTTGTTGTAGTAAGGCGTGACAATCAACACCGCGTCGGCGCCGGCCTTCTCGGCGTGCTGCGACAGTTCTATGGCCTCGGCCGTCGAATTCGAGCCAGAGCCGGCAATGACAGGAACCCGTTCGTCAGCCTGGTCGATGCACCACTCCACGACCTTCTTGTGCTCGTCGTGCGACAAAGTCGGGCTCTCGCCGGTGGTGCCGACCGGAACCAGGCCGTTTGTGCCTTCGGCGATCTGCCATTCCACGATATCGCGGAACGCTTTTTCGTCGAGCGAGCCGTTTTTGAACGGCGTGACCAGCGCGGTGAAAGAGCCTCGAAAGCTCGTCTTGGCGGTCATGGCACGACTTCTCCACAGGGGAACCGGATTGAGGTCCCATAGATATCGGGTCGCGGGCATCGATGAAAGCCCTGCCCGTAAATGGGCTCATGAATAGGCGTGATAGGCGGCCTTGCCCTGTTTTTGCCCCCCTCGCTGCCTAGCATCCCCATACCCCGAAATTTTGGATATCCTTCATCAACGTTATTGGCCTAATGGGGGCCAATCGGATTTGCGGCCCTTCCTTTGAGTCGGGGTCGCCGGGACTAAAGGCAAGGGAACGGATGCGCGGGACTAGTCGCAGCCCCATCAATATTCTTTTGAGCCCGCGTTTGGCCGCGTGTTTGGCATTGACTGCCGCCTGTGCATTCAGCGCGGAAGCGCTTCCGCTACCCGCACAGAAAGTTCCCTTGCCGCGTCCACGGCCTGCGATCCAAAACGGAAAACAAGCCGCAGCGCCGGCCGCGCGAATCGCCCCGCTCCCGCAGAAGCGGCCGGCCACCAACAGCAACGCCCAGTCTGCATATGCCCAGGCCAATGTTGGGCTGCACGGCACAATTTTCGAAAGCCGCGCCACATTCAAGCCGCTGGCACGGCCGGTTTCCGGTCCCTTCGCGATCGCCCCCACCGCCGCGACCTCTGCCGCGGATGTCGCAGCGGTCAAGCGCGTCATCGAGGCCGCGCGCAAAGGCAAGGAGGCGGATGCCGATGGCGCCGAAGCCAGCATTGCCGATCCGGTCGCCAGAAAACTCGCCGAATGGGTGATCCTGCGTTCGGACAACACAAACCCGACCTTCCAGCGCTACGCCGCCTTCGTCGAAGCCAATCCGAGCTGGCCGCACGCCCCGCTGTTCCGCCGGCGCGCCGAAAATGCTCTTTGGAATGATGGCGTCGACGACCGCACGGTTCGCGCCTTCTTCGCCAAGCACCAACCGTCGACCGCCAAAGGCCGTTTCATGCTGGCGCGCACCTTGCTCGCGCAGGGCGACCGGGACGCCGCGGCTGCTTTGGTCCGCTATGCCTGGCGCAATGACGAATGCAGCGGGGAAGTCGAGAAGCGCGTGCTCGAGATGTTCGGCGACATGCTCACCCCTGCCGACCACAAAGCACGCATGGAGCACCGCTTCTATGCCGACGATGTCGCCGGCGGCATGCGCGCCGCGGAACGTCTTGGCGGCAACGAAGTCGCGCTTGGCAAGGCGCGCGCGGCCGTGTTGAACAAGGCCGGCAACGCGAAGGCCGCGCTCGACGCAGTCCCCGCATCCGCGCAGAGTGATCCCGGTTACATCTTCGCGCGCGTCCAGTGGCTGCGACAGAACAACAAGGCGGAAGAAGCCGGCAAACTGATTCTCACCGCACCGAAAAATCCGGAACTTCTTTACAATCTGGATCAATGGTGGCTTGAGCGGCGCCTGCTGGTGCGCAAGCTGCTCGATGACCGCGATGCGCAAACCGCTTATCGGGTGGCGCGTGAAGCTGCGGCGCCGTTGCGGGGCTTTTATCGGGTAGATGCGCATTTCACCGCGGGATGGGTGGCACTGCGCTATCTGCACGACCCCAAGACCGCCGCCGAGCATTTCGCCCGGATCATGGAAGGCACCATCAGCCCGCATGCGCTTGCGCGTGGCGGCTATTGGCAAGGCCGCGCCGCGGAAGAAATGGGTCAACGCGTCCAGGCAAAGGCTTTCTACGAGACGGCGGCACAATACACGGCCACTTACTACGGCCAGCTCGCGCGGGCGCGGCTGGGCCTGACCGACCTGGGCCTGCGCGGCCCGCCGGCATTCACACCGCAAGAGCAGAGCGTGCTCGGTAACCTCGAGGTCGTGCGCGCCGCGCAAATTCTCTATGCGCTCGACGAACGCGACATGCTGGCATCGATCTTTGCCGAACTCGGCGAAAGCGCCACCGACATCGCCGGCATGGCCATGCTTGGAGAGCTTGCCGCGAAACATGGCGATGGCCGCGCCATGCTGCTGCTGGGCGAGGCCGCCTACGGACGCGGTCTGCCGCTCGACTATTACGCCTACCCGGTGGTTGGCCTGCCCGAGTACCAGCCGATCGCCCCGCCGATCGAGGCCGCGGTTGCCTATTCGATCGCGCGCCAGGAAAGCCACTTCAACCAGAAGGTCGTCTCAAGCGCTCATGCCATGGGCCTGATGCAGGTGACGCCCGCCGCCGGCATCGATACCGCCGCCAAGTTCAAGGTGACCTACAACCGCGACCGCCTGCTCAAGGACCCTGTCTATAATATGCAGATGGGCGCGGCTGAATTGTCCAACCTGTTCACCGGCTACAACGGGTCCTACATCCTCACCTTCGCCGGATACAACGCCGGGCGCGGACGCGTGAAGCAGTGGATCGCGGCCTATGGCGATCCGCGCGATCCGAATATCGATCCGGTCGACTGGGTCGAGCGCATCCCCCTCTCCGAGACCCGCAACTACGTCGAGCGGATCATGGAGAACCTTCAGGTCTATCGCGCCCGCTTCGGCGGCGGCACCAAGTTGCTGATCGAAGCCGATATCAAGCGCGGCGGGATGAATTAGCGAAGTCGTCGTCCCCGCGAAGGCGGGGACCCAGTAAACACAATCCATGATTATCTAATGAAAAACCGGGAGTACTGGATTCCCCGCTTACGCGGGGAATGACAAATGAAAGTTCGGCAAACAGGCAACAAGAATGCTTCATTCTTCGAACAAATGACTCTGTCGTCGTCAACTTGCCGGCCCGCCTTCGCGGGCGATGACAGCATCAATGACACCATCCTCCGAATACCCGCCTTGACCCGGCAGTCCAGTAATCACAAAATTTGTTAGATGACCTCCGGCTCAGGTTATTTCGTCTATATCCTTGCAAGTAAAATCGGCGGTACACTTTACGTCGGCGTCACTAGTGACCTTGTCCGGCGGGTCTTTGAGCACAAATCCGACGGCGTTGATGGTTTCACCAAGAAGTACAGGATTCATGACTTGGTTTACTTCGAACAGTTTGACGATATCGAAAATGCAATACAGCGCGAAAAGCGCATCAAGAAATGGAACAGGGATTGGAAAATTCGCCTGATCGAAGAGTTCAATCCTAATTGGATTGACCTCTATCCGAGTATCGCACGTCAGTGAATACTGGGTCCCCGCCTTCGCGGGGACGACAGCCCATGAACGCTCCCAGCCACTCATCCAGCTTCATCACTGCTCCCGACGGCTTGCGGCTGCACGCCCTCTGCTACGGCCAGCGCAGTTCACCGAAGACTCCCGTCGTCTGCCTGCCCGGCCTCGCGCGCACCGCCGCCGATTTTGAAGCGCTCGCCACAGCGTTGACGCATGATGGTACGCATCCGCGTCGCGTGATCGCGCTCGACTATCGCGGACGTGGGCGCTCCGACTACGACCGCAACCCGGATAATTATTCGCTGCCGGTCGAGCTCGCCGATGTCCTCGCGGTGGTGACAGCGCTCGATGCGATGCCGGCAATCTTCATCGGCACGTCGCGCGGCGGGATCCTTGCAATGCTGCTGGCCGCGGTGCGGCCAACCGCGATTGCCGGCGTTGTGCTCAACGACATCGGCCCGGTGATCGAACCGCAGGGGCTGATGCGCATCAAGGGTTACGTCGGCAAGCTGCCGCAACCGCGCAATTTCGAGGACGGAGCAGAAATCCTGCGCCGGCTGTTCCACAATCAATTTCCCAAGCTCGGACATGACGATTGGCTTGCCAGCGCGCGACGTGCGTTCAAGGAAGAAAATGGCCGGATGGTGCCGACCTACGACGTCAAGCTTGCAAAGACACTAGAGGCGATCGACCCGGAGCATCCGATGCCGCCTTTGTGGAACCAGTTCGGCGCGCTCAGCGCTGTGCCGGTGATGGCGATCCGCGGAGCCAACTCGGACATTTTGTCGCCGGCGCACGGTCGAAGCGATGCGCGCGCGACATGCCGGACTCGAAACACTGGAAGTGGCGGATCAGGGCCATGCGCCGCTTCTGGCGGAAGCCGACACGATGGCGCGGATTGCGAAATTTATCGGCACGCTGCGACCACAACGTTCACGTTCATTAGTCGCGCGCGCGTTTTGGCACTCTGTCATCGTCCGCGAAGGCGGGCGATCCAGTAACCCCAAACGTTGCGGCGAAATCGCGAAACTGCGGACTACTGGGTCCCCGCCTTCGCGGGGACGACGGCGGAGAATGTGCAAACAAAAACCCCGGCGGTTTCCCGCCGGGGGCCGTCGCCCTTTCAAATCAGCGTCACGCGATCAGGGATAGAAGTCCCGGTGGACGCGGAAGCGGAATTGCCAATTGTCCATGTCGCTCAACGTCGCAGTGGCACCTGCGCCAGCAAGTCCAGTCCTGAGGTGCACGTTATGCCCGTCCGGCAGTGCCAGTTGGACGTCGTAGCGCTGTTGCAGCTTCGAGTACAGCACATCCACGCCCATGTAGAAGTCCTTGGTGACGTTCCACTGGGTGCGCGAACCGATCCACCAGGTCTGCCAATCGTTGTCGCAGCCCGGAGTGCGGCAGCGACGAGACGCCGTTCGTGGCGTTTCCGCTGCCAATGCCGCACGCAGATTGCATCGCCAGTGTCGTTGTAGCTGACGGCCGCGTAACCGCCGTACAGAGATGTTCGCCAACGCGGATTCCAGAAGTGCTCATAGGCCGCATTGACACCCCAGGCGGTCGTCAGTTCGAGATCGGTGGTCGTGTCGACGCCGAGTATGCGTACCGCCGAAAACCGCATCGCTCAGCATGCCAAAGCCAACGGCTGCTGCCATTTACTCTTGCCCCAGTTCGTGTTCGGCGTCTGGAAGATGTAACTTCAGCGCACCTTGGGTATAGTTGACCTGGGCTTGCAAGAAGTCGCCCTGGCCGATCATCGGCGCGTTCAGCTTGATGCCGGCGCCAACGACCAAGCCCAATTCTTCATCGGGATGGCCGACGGCTGGATGGCGAGAGCCGTCGCCATAGTAGAGTCGCATTGACCTGGTGCAGGGCGCCCATGATCTGGGCAGAACCCCAAGCCTGGTCGACGCGCAAATTGGCGACGATGTCAGGCATCTGGAAGCCGCCGTATGTGGCGGCGGAATGCCCAGCCAAAGCCAGGTCCGCCTGCGCTCCCACCGGTAGGCGGTGACCGAGACTGCCTACAGGTTGCGATCTGCGTCATGCGGCGCATTTCGGCAGCGAGCGTCGCCGACAAACCGTTGCCGAACTGCGCCGTGTAACCGACAACCATCCAGCCCGCATCGCCGGTGTCAGACGCCGGAAACGAACCCCAGTACGACGTCGCCGGCACGCTGTAGAAGTCATAGAACGACTGCGCCAGACCGAACGTGAAGCCCGCCCACTGAATGAAGGCGCGATTCGCGCTGAACGTGTTCGCGGCCGTGTCGAAACCAAGTGTTGTTGGTGTTGATAGCCGACCGCCAGATAACCGCGCACCGTGCCGTATTCAGTCTGGTTGCGGGCATCGGCCGTGATGTAACCGCGGGCGCGCCACGTGCTGTTGCTGGTGCGTACGGTTGTTGACGTTCGCGTTCGCCCAACCCCAGGTCATGCTGCCGTTGTCACCATACGCATATTCGGCGCGCACCCAGCCACCGACTTTCAAGCACATGTCGGTACCGGGGATGTAATAGAATCCGACGCCATACAGGCTACAGATCTTCACGTATTCGACCGGCTTGGCCTTGACGGGAAGATCGGCTGCCTGCGCCCCGGCCACCGCAACGAGTCCCGCTGCCGAGCCAAGAAGAAGACTTTTCACCAGCTTCATTTTCAAACTCCAATTTTGCATCTGCATTTGCGAGCTGCGTTGCAGACTCTCAAACCGATGCAAGAATTAGAGATCGCTAGAAGGAACGCTTGGGCATGCACGTCGGACGGTTTGTGAAAAACGACAAACCGCTCAATCTGACGCGCAACGATGCATTTGCTGACGCGTCGTTGCATTTCTGCAACGAAAGCGAACCTCGAAATTACCCGAACAGATCTGCATCACTCGAACAGATGACGACACGACTCTGCTGTCACCCATCCACTTATCGAGCTTTCGAAAAATATCAAAGTTACTGATCACGACTGCGCGCTTGTGCTGGCGGAAGCAGACACGACTCCATTTAGCCGTCACCAATGATGCAGCGTGTCGAGGATCACCGCAATCGTTCCGGCAATCGCCGCAACGTGCGAAACAACTGTCAGCGCGCTGAAGAACGCAGCGCGCGACACCATTCGAATTTTTCTGTGCCTGTGGCGCATTATGTTTGGACTCTCGCGCCATTGTCGCCCACAGATTTTGTCTTGACAATATTCCTATAGGATTATATACCTTCCATTGTCCGCTCCCATGAGGGACGCGAACCGGTTGCGCCGGCTCGTGTGGAACGGACCGGCGCCTGCGGGCGTGGCGAGCAGGCCGCGCACTCGGGCGGCGTCGGGGCTCCGCCCGGCGGGCCAATAGGGGCTGCCTGCCAGGAGCATGGCTGACGGCGGCCGTCACGATCGACAGCCCCGCAAAGCGCGGCCCGGCGCCGAAGGAGAACGCCGGACGGCGCGCCGAAAGGCGCCACGCCTTCGCAAGAGGGCGTGCACATCACGGACTGTCGCGCCGCTCGGCGCGCCGTCCCCTCTCGTCATCCGGACGGGAGGATACCGAAACAAACCTCGGGCGCATCCGCGCCGCGAGAACGATGGAGGCTGCGTGAATGGTGAACCGGACCGAATTGAATACCGCTGACGTGTCGAAACTGTCCCTTCAAGAGCGCGAGGACATCGTCGCATTCCGGCTTCAGCGCTGGAGAGCAAACATGCTTTGCCTCTCGGATCTCTGCGTGAAGACCGCCTGCCGGCGCGCCGGTACCTGTTCGGCAGATCCGGACGACTGCATCGGGCGCCTGGCCCCGTTTGTGCCGGAGGACGTGCGCGACGGCGTCGACGCGCTGCTCGAGGGGAATATCGACCGATTGACCTATGACGAGGTGCGCGCCCGGGCGCCCCTGGAGGTCGCCGCCTATGAGGGTTGGCTCGAAAAGGTCTGCGAATCCCGGCTCGATCGCGCGACCGTCCGGCGGTACCCGAAACCGGGGAGCTAAACGGTGCGAAATCAATGTGTTAGTTGGTCGGGGCAGCAGGATTCGAACCTGCGACCTTCTGGTCCCAAACCAGACGCGCTACCAGACTGCGCTATGCCCCGATTGGCTTTCGGCGTTCGATACACGCTTCGATTCAGGCCGGCAAGCAAGCCCTCAATGGCCATTGAATATGGGCGAAGCGACGCGGTCGCCGGGCGCGATGCCGAGTTTGCGGGCCGATCCGCCGATAATTTCCAGGACCGCCCGCACCGGCCCGCTGGACGGGATCAGCCGCGTCGACAAAGGTTCGGTGTTTTCGGCAATCCGCAGGATGCGTCCGTCGCCACGGATGAAGATCATGTCGAGAGAGATATAAGTGTTCTGCATCCAGAAACTCACATCCTGCTCGCGGTGGAAATCAAACAGCATGCCCTGCCCTTCGGGCAGTTCCTTGCGGTACATGAGCCCCTTGGCGCGCTCGGCATCGTTGTCGGCCAGTTCGACCGAAAAAACGTGCACGCCGGATTTGGTGGCGATCTCAAGCGTCTGCTGCCCGGCCGGCCAGACCGGACCGGCGGCGACAAAAAGCCCAACGAAACCAATGATAAGCCACTTGATTGCGCGCATCCGTCCGCCTTTACGCGGCTCAAGCTCAAGCGGCAACTGGAAAATCCAAGATCTAGTGCGAGGCAAGCCCGAGCGGGCCACCATCCGGCCGCACCTCGGCTGCCATCAGGCCCTTCGGCCCGGGCCCGAAGCGGACCAGCACCGTCTGGCCGGGCCGCAGCTCGGCGATGCCATACCGGCGCAAGGTTTCCATGTGAACGAAAATATCGGGCGTGCCCTCGCCGCGGCTCAGGAAGCCGAAGCCGCGCAGACGGTTGAACCATTTGACCTGCGCACGCTCGAGCCCGCTGGTCGGCGTCACCGTGACGTGGGTACGCGGCGGCGGCATCTGCGCCGGGTGCACGGCGGTGCTCTCGTCCATCGAAACGATACGGAAGGCCTGAAGACCTTTCGGGCGTTCCAGCACCTCGCAGATCACCCGCGCGCCCTCATAGGCGGTCTGAAAGCCGTCGCGCCGCAGGCAGGTCACATGAAGGAGGATGTCGGGCATTCCATTGTCGGGAACGATGAACCCAAAACCTTTTGAGACATCGAACCACTTGATGACGCCGGTCAATTCTATGAGATTGGTCGCCGTTTCATCGACGAGTTCTCTGACCGCCCCTGGCCGGAGATTGGTACCAGACATTTTTGATTCGACCCCGTCCGACGCCATGACGCCGCGCGCCGCTGCCTTGCTGGCGCCTCTTGATGGGCGCTTCGACGAATCTTTCGTAGATTTGAAGATAACACCGGCCTTCAAACGGCAAAGGCCAAAATGGGCTTGCGCACAGCTCTATACACAGCGCAACGCAAGCGAATCAGTGGGCGATGAAGGGCGCCAAAGCGTCGCCGATGTCGTTGCGCACAACCAGATCGGCAATGTCATCGAACTCCGTCGGCTCACGATTGATGATGACAAGCGTAGCGCCGTTGCGTTTGGCCATCAGGGGGAAACCGGCGGCCGGCCAGACCACCAGCGAAGAGCCGACCGCGAGAAACAGGTCGCAGCTTTTGGTCAAGGCCTCGGCACGCTGCATCGCCTCGGCCGGCATGGCCTGGCCGAACGAAACGGTCGCGGTCTTGATCGGACCACCGCAGCTGCAATCGGGGGCGCGCTCCCCCGATCCCTCGAATTTTTCCCTCACCCACGACAATTCATAGCGCTCGGCGCAGTCGAGGCAGACGGCGTAGGTGGTGTTCCCGTGCAACTCGACGACATCGCGTTCGGCAATGCCGGAAGATTGATGCAGGTTGTCGATATTCTGGGTGATCAAGGCCGGGACCTTGCCGGCGCGATAGAGACTGGCAAGCGCGCGATGACCGCGGCCGGGTTTTGCCTTGGCGAAACTCTCCTCCATCACAAAACGGCGCCGCCAGGACTCATCGCGCATGTCACGACTGGCGACAAAGGCGTCGTAGGGGATCGGCTGGTTCTTGGTCCACAGGCCGCCGGGCGACCGGAAATCGGGAATGCCGCATTCGGTCGAGATCCCCGCCCCCGTGAATGGAACGATCGCGCGGGCGGCTTCGATCAGCTCGCCGAGGCCGGCGACGGCAGCTTCAAGGTCCGAGGCAATCATTGCTATAGTGCCGCCCCGTCAGGGCGCCTGCCACAGTGAGGTTTGAACCATGCGATTTCTGCACACCATGCTACGCGTACGCAATCTCGATGCCGCCATGGAATTCTACGGCAAGCTGCTCGGCCTTCAGGAAGTCCGCCGCCGGGTCGACGAAAAGAACCGCTATACCCTGGTGTTCCTGGCGGCTTCGGACGACGCGGCCGCCGCGAGCGAGGCGCTCAAGGCCGGGCGGCGCGACGCGCCGGTGGTCGAGCTGACCTACAACTGGGATTCCGAGGATTACGGCGAGGCCAGATTCTTTGGCCACCTCGCCTATGAGGTCGACGATATTTACGAAACCTGCGACCGCCTGATGAAGGCCGGCGTCACAATCAACCGGCCGCCGCGCGACGGCGTCATGGCTTTCGTGCGCTCACCCGACAAGCATTCCATCGAGCTCCTGCAAAAAGGAGCCGCCAAAGCTCCGCAGGAACCGTGGAAATCGATGCCGAACACCGGTAAGTGGTAGCCGTCATTCGCTTGCCGCTGACGGGGAACGTCTTTATACCCCCGGCCACGCGCGCCCTTCGTCTAGAGGCCTAGGACACCGCCCTTTCACGGCGGTAACAGGGGTTCGAATCCCCTAGGGCGCGCCATTCCCTGCGGCCTCGGTGTCATAGCTGGTATGCGAAGGCGCCGCGCTGCTCACGCGATTTTTAACATACAAATTATGGGCCGGATGGTCCTTTAGCGACTATGGTTCGCTGTCCTGTAGCGAACTCTTATTGGGAACGTCAGGCGATGATCAACAGCAAGAACGTAGTGGCAGCCCTGAGGCGCGACGTCGCCTTTGTCTGGCACGCTGTGATCGCGGTGGTGTTCATCGGATTCGCCAGCCTCGCGGTTGCGGCGGCTCTGCTCGACGTGTTGGCAATTCGGCACTAGACCGCTTGCGGCGGATAGTGGTGTTGCCGTCCGTTGAAATCCTCCACGATGATGTGCGCGTGACCATTTGATTGGGCCTGTTCAACGTACGCGGGGCCGATCGGCGATTTGCCATGGCCGCCCGGGATGTCGAGAACATAAGTCGGCTGGCAAAGGCCAGAGATTCGCCCACGCAAATTGCGCATCAGTTCCTGACCCGTTGCAATATTGGCGCGCAAATGCGCGGTGCCGGGCGCAAGATCACCATGGTGCAAGTAATACGGTTTGATCCTGCATTCGACCAGCGCCCGCATTAATGCGCCCATGACATCCGGCGTGTCATTGACGCCGGCGAGCAGCACCGTCTGTGAGAGCAGCGGAATTCCGGCATCCGCGATGCGCGCGCAAGCCGAACGCGCCTGCGGTGTCAGTTCACGCGGGTGATTGACGTGCACGGCGACATAGGTGGCCTTTCCCCTGATTTTTAGTGCCCGCACCAGTTCGGAGGAGATGCGTTCCGGGTCGGCGACCGGCATGCGGGTGTGGATGCGGAGGACCTTGACGTGGCCGATCGCCGCAAGCGACTTCATCACGGCGCGCAGGCGCCTTGCCGACAGGATCAACGGATCGCCCCCGGTCAGGATCACTTCCCAGATCTCAGGATGCATCCGGATATAGTCGAGCGCGCGCGCCACCTCTTGCTGAGACAGCGCGTTTGGCTTGTCGGGCCCGATCATCTCGCGACGGAAACAGAATCGGCAATAGACCGCGCAGACATGGGTCAATTTGAACAGAACACGATCAGGATAGCGGTGAACGATCCCCTCAACGGGGCTGTGCGTATTATCGCCGATCGGATCAGCGAGTTCTTCGGGGCGATGATCGAGTTCTGCGGTATCCGGCACGAATTGCCGCGCTATCGGATCGGCCGGATCGCTGCGATCGATCAACTCGGTGAGCGCCGGCGGCAATGCGACTGCATAACGCGAGGCAACGGCCTCAAGTGCGGCCCGTTGATCGGACGATATCAGCCCCCGTTCACACAATTGCGTGGGAGTGCGGAGCGTCGTCATGGTTTGTCCCTTTGTCATTATCATTCACTAATCGGCGTCCAGATCACCTGCTCGATATGCTGCGCGCCCGTCGCCAACATCACCAAGCGGTCGAAACCGAGTGCGATACCACTGGCGGGCGGCATGGACGCCAATGCGTCGAGGAAGTCCACATCGATCGGGTAGCGCTCGGCATGGACGCGTTCCTTTTCGTTCATCGCGGTTTCGAAGCGCTTGCGCTGTTCGTTGACGTCGGTCAGCTCACCGAAGGCATTGGCGAGTTCCACCCCGCAGGCATAGAGCTCGAAGCGCTCCGCGACCGTATCGCTTCCGGCCTTGGCTCGCGCCAGCGCGGCGAGCGGCAGCGGATACTCATATAATATAGTGGCGCGGCCTATCCCGAGGTGACCTTCCACGCGCTCGGCAAGGATCCGGCTGAATATGTCGCCCCAACTGTCGTCGGCGGCCGTCGCAACGCCCGCCTTAGCCGCTTGCGCTGCGAGAGCCTTGCGGTCGCCACTCCCGCCTTGAATTGTGCCCAACAGATCAATGCCGGCATAATGCGCGAATGCGTCAGCCACGGTGACGCGTTCTGGTGCGGCTAGGGGATCGATGGTTTTTCCGCGAAACCGGAATTCCTTCACGCCGGCAGCGCGCACCGACTCGACCAGCAGCGCCGCGCAATCATCCATAAGGGCTTCGTATGGTTCGTTCGCCCTGTACCATTCCAGCATCGTGAATTCCGGATGATGCAACGGTCCACGCTCGCGATTCCGGAACGCCTTGGCAAAGTCGACAATGCGCGTCTCACCGGCCGCCAGCAGTTTCTTGCAGGCAAACTCCGGCGAGGTCCGCAAGTAGAGCGGCCGGCGTTCCCCACCTGTCCCGATCAGCTCGGTCGCGAAGGCGTGCAAGTGGGTCTCGTTACCCGGCGAAACCTGCAGCGCCGCGGTTTCGACCTCGATAAAATCCTGTGCGGTAAACCAGCGCCGCAAGGCGGCCATGATCTGCTGACGCCCCAGCAGATATGGTCTGCGGGCGGCATGGACTCCGGCACTCCAGAACGGCGGGCTTTTCGGCACATTTACCTCGATCAGACGACGCTCGAGAAAGACTGGCATCGCGCGAGAAGATCGCTATGGTGCGGCCCGAAACTGCGGCTCCCAGCCGCCCAGAGGTCAAGGATCAATATCGTGAAGGTCATCGCTAGTTCGCTCCGCAAAGGCAATATCGTCGATCTCGACGGCAAGCTCTATGTTGTCCTCAATGCGGAAAATTTCCATCCCGGCAAGGGCACCCCCACCACCCAGGTCGATATGCGCCGGATTTCCGACGGCGTGAAGACCCAGATGCGTTACAAAACCACTGACCAGGTGGAGCGTGCGCACGTCGAGGACGTGGAATATTCATATCTCTACCAGGACGGTGACGGCTTTCACTTCATGAATGATGAAACGTTCGACCAGGTTACCCTGCAGGCCGACATCATCGGCGATCAAGCCGCTTATCTGCAGGAAGGCATGAAAGTGAACCTCGCCATCCATGAAAGCGTCGCCGTTTCCATCGAAATTCCGCAGAAGGTGACCTTGGAAATCAAGGAAACCGAACCCGCCATGAAGGGCCAGACTGCGTCCGGCTCGTTCAAGCCGGCGATTCTGTCGAACGGCATCCGCACGATGGTTCCCACCCATATCGTTGCCGGTACCCGCGTGGTGGTGATGACCGCCGATGGCTCCTATGTGGAGCGCGCGAAAGACTGATCTTTGTCTTTGCGCATGACCTTGTCCGAAAACCGGTTCCCACTTTTCGGGGCCATGCGCTAAACGCGCACGCTCGCCCGCACCTCTTTCGGGAATAAATCATCAGGAGCAAGTTGTTTTGCGGTGATGCCTTGCTCGTGAGCGAAGCGGCAGAACGCCGTCAGTGTCTTGCGGTTCGCTTCAAGGCCATATGGAAATGGATCCGCGCCAAAATCCTTGCTCCATTCATCCGCAATTGCAGCGGACCACGGCACGGGGATGCGCGAGGCAGTCAAATCCCGGATGCGATCGAGGCTTCGCCGCTTGGATTCGTCAAAGGCCTTGAACAGGTTCATAGCTACCCAAGGGTAACGCTCGAAGACCGTCCGCCGCATGGCGATCACATGCATGATCGGATAAATGCCCGTTGCCGCGTGATACCGCGCCTCTTCGGCACGGTAGTTCGGGAAAAGCCGCGCGATCTTTCCGCCGCCGCTTTCAAAGGCGTCCGGCACACGGGCTGAAATGGCCGCGTCAATCTCGCCAGACAGCAGCATCGCCGAAATGCTCGTGTCGCGCCGCTGCTCATATTGAATTCCAGTCGGCAGTTTAAATTCGACCTTTTCTTCGCGGCCCGCCTCGTTCATGCCGGCCTGCACCCAGTGAATCTTGCGCAAATCCACACCGGCCGTGTCCGACAGATAGCCGCGCGCGTAGATACCCGCAGTTTGGGCCCACTCGGGGATACCGACACGCTTGCCTTCGAGGTCTTTCGGCTGCGCAATCCCGCGGTCGGTACGCACGTAAAACGCGGAATGCCGGAACACGCGCGATGGAAAAACGGGAATTCCAATGAACGGTGAATTTCCCTGCGAGGCGTAACCGATGAACTTGCCGAAGGACATTTCCGACACGTCCCATTCCCGGTTTTTAATAAACCTGTAGAAAACCTCCTCGACCGGGAGCACAAAGGCGGTCAGCACGACGCCTTCAGGCCGCACGACACCGTTCATCAAGTCGCGCACGTGATCATAATCGGTCGTTGCAAGCGTGAGATGCAGTCGCGCGGTGCCACCACTCTCGATGATCTCAGGCTCCCGGTCGGCTGCCGAAGCCGCCGTCAAATTTGCCTCACGCAACGTCATTCTTATACATCTCCAGCGGTACCATGGCGCCCATCTTTCGCCGCGGCGCACCCTACACCATACCCCGGAACACTTGTATGCCGCTCTCCGATGCCATTAACTTGGCCGCGAAGAACTTCTCCGGCCCTTGGCTGGCGGGCAGAACGAGGGATCCGGTGTGAAACGCGCTGTCCTGATTAGCCTTGCATTGCTTGTTGCCGGGCCTGCGGCCGCCGGCGATTTTGAAAGCCCCGCCGTCAAGCTCAGCGAGGTCAATTGGGAAGCCGCCGCGGCGAGCGTACCCGATCGCGGCACCCAATCACCCGCCGAAGCTTTCGCCCGCCTTAACGCCATCACCGAAAAGCGGTTCAGCGATATCGGCAAGAGCTCGGTTCCGGTGCTGCTGCCGTTTGATATCGATGCGTATTCGCAAGGATATGGCCGACGGCAAACCGGAGGCCGCGACCTCGGAGAAATACTTCGGAGGTCTTCACCCGACCAAATTCTTCCTGTCAGGCCCGGCCGGATACGATGCGACTTTTACGCTCAGCAACAAGGAAGACGGCCTCAAGATTCGTTTCGATAAACCGATTTTGTTCGAGATGTCGGGTGCAGCCTTTGTCTACGAGCTTGACCCGCCTGATCATGTGGAAAAAGAAGAGCCCCCGCCAAAGGAGCTGACTGACCAATTCCCCGGCATCCGCCGCGTTTTGAGTGAAGCGCATGTGCGCTACGTGTTCGAACGATTTGGCGTGCCCTACGTCCTTTCAATCCAGTGCTACGATATGCGGCCGTCGTCGCGGCATCTTTCATGCCGCGAAGCCGACCCGCTCGCACTGCGATTTCTGAATTTGTTGCGCACGGCCGGCGGCAGCCCAGCCAAAATCCAGCAACCGAAATTTGACCTTGGCCGGCCGGATGGCAAATCGGACTTCACCTACTACAGCCCGGGCGATCTGATCGAGAATTCCGGCTGGAAAAAAATGCCTGGCCGCGTCGACTATCACGTTTATTCGCGCATACGTTTTCCGATTGCGGACGCGCCCGGTTACGTGAAGTCGCAATCCTTTATGCCGTGGGGCGACTGCTACCACACAGGAAAAGTGGGACGCACCGGCCGCAAAGGCGCGCAATATCACTGCAGGCTCAACGATAAGCCACTGGTCTTCGATGAGTCGGCGGCGGAAAATTTCACCTATCCGTGGCGCGATAACTTTTGCGAATTGCGTGATTTCCTTGTCGGTCAGTGCCCCGGCGGTTACGGCCACCAGGGCGAAGATATTCGGCCAGCCAACTGCGTTCTCAGCAATGCGGAGGCCGACCGGTGCATGCCCTACCAGCACTCGGTTGCCGCCGCACATGACGGCACCATTCGCCGCCTGCCAGGAAATATTGGCGTTTATATCGTCGCCAATACCGAAAACGAGCGCGTGCGCTTTCGCTACCTCCACATGAATCCGAATTACATGGATGCCGAAGGTCTTCTGAACGGCAAACGTGTTTCCGAAGGCGAGGTCATTGGCAAAGTCGCGACCTGGGGTGACTACGAGAAGGGCACGTCCTACCACATCCACTTCAACATTCAGGTCTTCACCAAAATCGGTTGGGTTTGGGTCAATCCCTATATGACGCTGGTCGCCGCCTATGAACGCCTGATCGGAGGCCGCGGCAGCGAAATTTTGCCGGGCCAGCCGGCTCCGCCTATTCCGGAAAAGCCGCCGGTTATCTTGCATCCGGAACCCGTTCCGGAAGCATCCTTGGCCTCGCCGCTACCGCCGGCAAAACCAGAAATTTCTGCACCCGAGCACGTTAAACCGCAAAGGCATCGTCAGGTGCGCAAGAAACAGCGGCACCGGCATAACGACGGTTAAGCCGCTTCATCCATTGGTTCACGAAAAGGTTTCCTGGCAAGCGTTTGTTTGCGCGGAACTGATGGATACAATGGCGTGATGCACCGAATCCCGTTGTGCGGACTCCACCAAGCCGACATGCGCCTGAACCGCCGCGCCCTGATGACGGGCGCGCTTGGCGCCACCGTAGCACTCATGCTTGGCGAAGCCGGCTTCGCCGCCCAGACGCCAGCGTTTACCCGCTGGGTCGTCAACTTTCGCCCGCGCGCCATCGCGCGCGGCATTACCGAGCAAACTTATGATCGCGTGATGGGCGAACTGACGCCAGACACGAGCGTCATCGCAGAATTAAGCGCTCAGCCGGAATTTACCGAATTGATGTGGCAGTACATCAATCGTCGCTGCTCGGATTGGCGCGTGATCACCGGAAAAGTGCGCGCCAAGGAATACGCAAGTCTACTGGCGCGCGTCGAGAAAGATTACGGGGTTGACCGCTACATTATTCTTGGCTTGTGGGGCATGGAGTCGTCATTCGGCGACGTGATCGCCAATCGCAAATACATGCGACCGATCATCCCGGCCCTTGCGGCGCTGGCTTGGGAAGCGCCGCGCCGCCGCCCTTACTGGGAAACCGAGCTGCTCAACGCCCTCACCATCGTGGACCGCGGCTTCGCACAACCCTCGGATATGATCGGCTCGTGGGCAGGCGCGATGGGGCACACGCAGTGGATGCCCGAAGTCTGGTTGAATATGGGCGTCGATTTCGACCACGACGGCCGCATCTCTCCATTCGGAAGGCCAGATGATTCATTCGCGGGCACCGCGCGGTTTTTGGTGGAGCGCGGAAACTATCGGCGCGGCGAAGCCTGGGGCTGCGAGGTGATGCTTGCCGCAAATCAGGCTCGGCTGGCGAACAACCGCACCGTGCGCTCTTACGCCAAATGGGCGGAGATCGGCGTACGCCGTGCGGACGGCGCCCCGTTCACCCGCCCGGCGGATCAGGTTAAACTCTGGCTTCCAGTGGCCGGCGGCCCGGCCTTCCTGATTGGCCAGAATTTTCGTGCAGTCCATGCCTACAACCCGTCGACCAGCTACACGCTGGCGCTGTGCCACCTTGGCGACTTGATCCGTGGTGATCCGCCTTTCCGCCAGCAGTTCCCCGGCGGCGAACGCGCGCCTACGCTGGATGAGGTCAAGGAAATCCAGCGGCGGCTCAATGAGCAAGGGTTCAAGACCGACGGCATCGACGGCCGCACGGGCAGCGACACCATCAAGGCCATCCTCGCCTTTCAGAAGAAAGTCGGGATGGACCCTGTCGACGGCTATGCCGGGCTGAAATTGCTCGCCCGATTGCGTCAGGGCTCGTAATCCGGTTGGATGCCGCCCACCGCCCGCCGGGCGGCCGACGGCGGAGCCTGCAAACGTGTCGAGCGATAGAAGCGAGAGCAAAAAGGGGCGTCCGGGCGATAGCGGACCTTTGTCCGCGTTTGATCGCCCTGTTCCGGCTGGCGTCAATGCGGCCGGCTTCGGCAGTGATGTTGTCGCTGACGCGCTGCGCGCAACCGACATCCCCTATATCGCGCTCAATCCAGGCGCCAGCTATCGCGGATTTCACGACAGCCTTGTGAACTATCTCGGCAATGAACGTCCGCAGATGCTGCTGTGCCTGCACGAGGAAAGCGCGATCGCAATCGCGCATGGCTACGCGAAAGTCACCGGCAAGGCGATGGCTGCAGCCGTCCATTCAAATGTCGGCCTGATGCACGGCACCATGGCGATATTTAACGCATGGTGCGATCGCATGCCGATGGTCATTCTCGGCGCGACGGGACCGGTCGATGCCGTGAAGCGGCGCCCGTGGATCGACTGGATTCATACGGCCCGTGATCAGGGCGCACTCGTGCGCGGCTACACCAAATGGGACGACCAGCCGGCGTCACCGGCGGCTGCGCGCGAAGCCGTCTTGCGCGCGAACTGGATCGCCAATACGGCGCCGCGCGGACCGACTTACGTCAATCTCGATGCCGAAATGCAGGAGAGCAAGCTCAGTGAGGCTGTGGCCGCGATCGACGCCAAGCGGTTTATGCCAGCGGTCGACAGCGCCGCGCCCGCCGATCGCATCAAGACTGCAGCTGAGTTATTACAAGGCGCCAAACGTCCGGTCATTCTCGCCGGGCGCACATCGCGCGACGTCGACGGCTGGAAAGCACGGGTTACGCTCGCGGAACGGCTCAATGCTCTCGTCGTAACTGACTTGAAGATCGCTGCCTCTTTCCCGACCGACCCATCATCTGCATGCCGGTGCTCCGGGCGGGACAGTGCTGGCGCCTGAGGCAGCCGATGCCATCCGGAGCGCCGACGTCATCCTCAGCCTCGATTGGCTGGACGTGGCAGGCACCTTCAAGGCCGTCGGCAATGTCACCGCCAAGGTCATTCAGGTATCCGTAGACCATCGGCTGCACAATGGCTGGAGCATGGACTACCAGGGCTTGCCTCCGGTCGACGTATTCATCGACTGCGAGCCGGACGTCGCCGTGCCGGCCTTGCTCGCAACGCTTGCTTCCACTTCACCACGCATTTCCGCAACGCGTGCGAAGGAATTTCCGGCGCCGGCCGGCGACAAGCTCACGGTCGATCACCTTGCTGTGGCGCTGCGCAAGGCCGTTGGCGAGAGACCGACCAGCCTCACCCACGTCTCGCTGTCGTGGAACGGCGCGAACTGGGCTTTCAATCATCCCCTCGACTATCTCGGCTCCGACGGCGGCGGAGGTGTCGGAGGCGGCCCCGGCATTTCAGTTGGAGCTGCGCTGGCGCTCAAAGGCAGCGGCCGGCTGCCGATCGCCGTCTGCGGCGATGGCGACTTCCTGATGGGCATCACCGCGCTTTGGACCGCGGCGCACTACCACATTCCTTTGTTGGTTGTGGTCGCCAATAATCGATCGTTCTTCAACGACGAATTGCATCAGGAGCGCGTGGCACGCATGCGTAACCGCCCGATTGAGAACCGGTGGGTCGGACAGCGCATCTCCGAGCCTGACATTGACCTTGCAGGCATGGCCCGTGCGCAAGGCGCTCAGGGTTTCGGGCCTATCGCCTCGATTGCAGACCTGGCGCCTACGTTCGCCAAGGCCATTGCCGCTGTGGAATCTGGCGCATTGGCCGTCGTCGACGTTCGAGTCGAGCCCGGCTACACGGCCGCCACAACGGCGGCCATGACACGGAAGAGCGAGTAGTCGCACCATGTCAGCCGCCGCATCCAACGATGCCATTCTGGTTGCAGATGACATTGCCGTCCATTTCCAGACCGCCGAGGGGCCAATCACCGCTGTCGACCATGTCTCCTTCAAGGTTAGACCCGGTGAATTCCTGTCGGTCATCGGCCCGTCGGGCTGCGGCAAATCCACTCTCTTTAATGTCATCGGCGGCCTTTTGAGCAACCACGAGGGCGTGGTCAGCGTTGCCGGCGAAACCATTTCGGGTCCGCACAAATCGATCGGGATGGTTTTCCAGGAGGAATTGACTTTTCCCTGGCGTACCGTCGCCGACAATGTCTCCTTTCCGCTCGAGCTTATCGGTATGCCGAAGGCAAAACGCTCTGAACGAGCACGCTACTTCATCAAGATGGTCGGGCTCGACGGTTTCGAAAACCGCTATCCGGGCGAATTGTCAGGTGGCATGCGCCAGCGCGTCTCGCTGGCGCGAACGCTCGCCTCCGAACCGAAGATCCTGCTGATGGACGAGCCGTTTGCAGCGCTCGATGAGCAAACGCGGCTGTTACTCGGGGATAAAGTGCTGCAAATCCAGCAACAGCTGAAACAGACGACACTACTGATTACCCACAACATCACCGAAGCCGTTCAGATGTCGGATCGGATCCTGGTGATGACCTATCGGCCCGGCAAAGTGAAACGCATCGTCGATATCGATCTGCCGCGTCCGCGCACGTCCGAAATCGTCGGGAGCGAGGCCTTTGGCCGTTACGTGGCCCAGATATGGAGTGACCTTCGCGAGGAAGCGAGCCGCGGCATGAAGGATGAAGAAGAACACGTTCTGCATCACGAGGTGCCGGCGTCATGACCGATGTCGCGATCCGCAATTCCGCCCGTGGTGTGCCTCCCGCAGCCGTTGGCGTAGCAAGCCTTGTCCTGTTCCTGCTGATTGTCGAGTTGCTGATCCGCACGGACGTCATCAGCCGATATATCGTGCCGCCGCCATCGGAAATTGCCGCAAGTTTCTGGCGCGTCATCGTTGAGGAGCATGTTTTCAGACGCTTCGTGCTCACGGCCACCGAGTGTTTGACCGCAGGAGTCATGATTACGGTTTTCGGCGTTGCCAGCGGCGTTTTGATGCACCGTTATAAATTGCTGCAAGACGCCTGCGAGACCTGGGTCGCGGGGCTTGCCGCCGCACCCGTTGTGCTGGCCTATCCGCTATTCATGGTCATTTTCGGCCGCAACGCTTGGACCATCATCATGATCGGTTTCGTTGCCGCATTGCCCCCGGTCATTCTGAAGACCATTGAGGGAATGGCTAGCACCCGCAAAGTGCTGGTCAACGTAGGACGCAGCTTCAACCTCACAAGCACGCAGCAATTCTGGAAAATCCTGCTGCCTGCGGCTCTGCCGACGATATTCGTCGGCATCCGGCTGGGACTTGTCTTCGCGCTGATCAATGTTGTCGGCGTCGAATTTCTGATCAATTACGGCGGCCTCGGCCAGCTCATCAACGATCTTTCCGAACGTTATGACCTCGCCGGCACTTATGCGGCGATTTGCTTTGTCATCCTAGTCAGCGTGCTGTTCTTCATGGCGCTCGAAAAGGTGGAACGATGGCTGAGACCGGTCGACTGAGGCAGGCAGCGGTCGCCGCTCCGGTGATCAGCCAGGTCACGCTGTTGCGTGTGGCCATCATATTAAGCGTGCTTGCGATATGGGAGTTTCTCGCTCACTCCGGCTGGCTTTACCGCGACGTCGTTCCCTCGTTGATCTCAATTGGTCAGGCGCTTGGCCAGCTGCTGGCGCGGCCGAACTATTACTACAATCTCGGTGTCACCACGGCCGAAATCGGCGCGGCCGTCGCGATCGGTGGAGTCTCCGGCATGGCGGTTGGCCTTTTGCTTGGCGCGAACCGGTTTCTCTCCAGAGCATTCGAGAATTATCTCTACTATCTCGGTCCAACGCCGAAGATCATCTTTTTTCCGGTGATGATCATGTGGTTCGGCGTCGGCCCGGAATCCAAAGTCGCGCTTGGGACACTGTCCTGTTTCTTTCCCATTGCACTGTCGGTTGCAGCGGGGATGCGGCAGATCGATAAGGTGTTGATCCGCGTCGGCAAGAGTTTCCGCGCCTCTACCTCGCAGATGGTGTTCAAGATCTATATGCCGGCCATGCGCCATCCCATCATCAATGGCGTTCGCCTTGGTCTTGGCGTGGCGCTAATTGGCACGCTACTGGCAGAGACCAAACTATCGAATAAAGGCATTGGCTTTCTGATCATCCAGGCCTACAGCACCTTCGACATGCCGCGCATGTATGCGATGCTGATCGTCTTGTTCGTCCTGGCGATCGGCGCCAACGCCCTGATCGGCCGCCTGGGTGGCCTCGACAGCATCAAACGAACCTGAACCGGTAGGTTTTTTCCCATGACGACAGCCGTGTCTCCGAAATCAGCGTCCGCGCAAGCTGTGGTGCTTCCAGAAAATCGCGGTGCCTACTACGGCGGTGCATGGCACGACCCGAAAGCCGGGCGCTTTGTTGACACCATCAATCCCGGTACCGGCCAGTCGCTCGGCAAGGTCGCAGATTCAGGCGCCGACGATATCGATGCTGCCGTCGCGGCGGCAAAAACGGCATTCCAGGAATGGCGCCGCGTTCTACCTCTGGAACGTGCCAAGATCCTGCGGCGGATCGCGGAAATCCTCCGCCAAAACGCCAACGAACTCGCCATGATCGATGCCGCCGACTGCGGCAATCCGGTCAAGGAAATGGTCAGCGACGCCATGATCGCGGCGGCGCAGGTTGAGTTTTTCGCTGGCTTCGTCACGGAAATGAAAGGCGCTTCGATCCCGATGGGGCCGGATGTTGTAAATTTTTCGATCCGAGAACCGCTGGGGGTCGTCGGGCGCATCATTCCGTTCAATCACCCGTTCATGTTCTGCGCCGGAAAATCCGCGGCGCCCCTCGCCGCTGGCAATACCGTTGTCGTCAAGCCACCGGAACAATCTCCGCTTTCATCACTGCGGCTGGCGGAACTGATTGGCGGACTGCTGCCTCCGGGGGTCTTCAACGTCGTACCCGGTGGCCGCGAGGCGGGCCAACGGCTCGCCAGCCATCCGGACGTTGCCATGATCGCGTTGATCGGTAGCGTCCCAACCGGCCGGGCCGTGATGAAGGCGGCCTCCGACACCGTCAAACGCACGATGCTCGAACTGGGCGGCAAGAACGCGTTGATAGCTTACGGTGACGCCGACCCCGACGAGGTCGCCGGCGCAGTGATCGGCGGTATGAACTTTACCTGGTGCGGGCAATCCTGCGGATCGACGAGCCGCGCGTTTCATTCACGAGAAAATCTATGACACTGTGATCGCGCGCGTGAAGGAGAAAATAAAATACTACAAGCCGGGAATTCCCACCGATCCGGCCACCACCATGGGCGCCATCGTTTCCAAGCAGCAATTCGATCGCGTGATGAGCTTCATCGATTCCGCCAAAAGCGAAGGCGCTGAACTCATCAGCGGTGGCGGACCGCCGGCGGACCCGGCGCTTAAAAACGGGTTCTACGTCGAACCGACTGTCTTCGCCGTCACCGAAAAGAACCGTATTGCGCGCGAGGAAATCTTTGGGCCCGTGCTAGGCGTCTTCAAATGGAAAGACGAGGCCAAGATGCTGGAGACCGTCAACGCGGTCGAATATGGCCTCACCGCCTCGATCTGGACGAATGATCTCAACACTGCGCACCGCACAGCCATGAGCGTGCAAGCAGGCTTTGTGTGGATCAACGAAGTGAGCAAGCACTTCCTCGGCGCGCCGTTCGGCGGCTTCAAGCAGTCGGGCCTGGGACGCGAGGAATGTTTCGAGGAGATGCTCTCCTTCACTCAGGAAAAAAACATCCACCTGAAGCTAAAACCTGCCAGAAACTAGGACGGCGGATCAAAACCCGCATGAGCCCACGCCGCGCGATGGGCGGGCTCAGTCATGAAGGCAATGAAAGCGCGGCCTGCATCCGCATCCGTGCTGCCGGCGGTCACCGCTGCGCCATAAATGGTCGTGAGCTGGATCGCCGCCGGTAACGGTCCTACTACAGATAGACCATTTGTATTGACGACTTCGCTCTTCGGATAAAAGCCGATTTCGGCCTCTCCGCTTGCGACCAGTTGCACTCCGCCCTCAAGCGCGGGCCTGTGAATGATTTTGCCCTTCATTGCGTCGGCAATGCCGAATTGCTCGATCAGATTGCCCATATGCGTCCCGCTCGGCGTCGCACCCGGCGTGGCGTGGACGATTGCGCGGCTATTGAGGATTGATTGCTTGACCTTGTCCGGGGTCGACAGATCCGGCTTCGGTGCACCAGTACGCACGACCGCATTGACGCTGACGAGTCCGAGGATGGCACGGCCTTGCGCCTGCACCACACCGCGCTTTTGGTAGTCGTCCAAAATGTTGGTCGGCATGACCAACACATCTGATTTGTCACCTGCCGCAACCTTGTCGCGCAGTGCGGACATCACTGCAAAAACGTATTCGACCTTGTGACCGGATTTCTGCTCGAACTGCGGAGTGAGCTGCAGGAAAATCTCTTTCGGCGCTCCGCCGCTGAAAATACGAAGGGTGGCCATGATTTAACCTTGGATCAACCTAGAGCTTGAATGTCTCGAGCGTGCCGGGATGGAACATTTCCTCCGGCGTGACCAACCGCGACGAGAGGCCCTGCGCGTGATGGTGACGCAGGAAGGTCTCAAGTGTCTTGCGATTGGCTGACACGCCATACGACCAGAAATCCTCCCCCATCAGCGCGCGTGCCTCCATCAAACGTTCTTCGACGAATGGCAGGGTCACCTTGGTCGACGAAGTGTCCGCTAGCTTTTCCAAGGCAATCTTCTTTGACTGCTCAAAGGCCTTGAATACGGCGCCCGGCAACCACGGGTGCTGCTCGGCAAGTTCGCGCCGAATACCGACGAGATGCATGATTGGAAAAATGCCGGTGCGCTTGAAGTAATCTTTTGCGGCAGCGACGGGATCGGGAAACAGCCAGCCAATATTCGGGTCGCCGCGCTCAAAACCGGGCGGCACACGCGGCCCGATAAAGCCATCGATTTCACCGGCATCCAGCATGCTCGAGAGGGTCCGGCCTTCCGGAATGTCGTCGAGCCGGACACCTTTCGGCAGCGTGATTGTAATTTTTTCGCGCCGGCCGGTTTCCGTGAGACCCCCTCTGATCCAGTGAATATCCGAGGGCTTGACGCCGTGGTCGTCTTCAAGAATGGCGCGCGCCCACACATTCGCCGTCAATTGATATTCCGGCACGCCTATTTTCTTACCCTTGAGGTCCGCCGGCTTTTTGATGCGGTCGGTGCGCACATAAATCGACGTATGGCGGAAGGCGCGCGATACGAAAGCCGGCACGCCTACGTAGGGACAGTTTCCCTGTGCCGTCTTCACCGTAAAGCTCGACATCGACAATTCGCAGATATCGAATTCAGCGCGCCGGAAGGCGCGGAAGAAGATCTCCTCCGGATCGAGTGCCATAAAGACGGGATCGACACCGTCGATCTGAACGAGTCCGTCGCTTAGCGGCCGTGTGCGGTCATAATCGCGGACGGCAATGGAGAGATTGAGTTTGGCCATACGGATCCCGGCTGAACGTCAAAACTGCCGGAATGTCATATGCGAATTGTCTTCGAGACGCTACTCCACCCCGCGCTTTTGCGTCTTCTCGTCGGGGGTCACGTCGACCGCCTGCGCGCGGCCGATAATCTTCACCGGCGGGCCGCAGTTCTTCATGCACGGATTTGGATTCCAGAAGGCTTTTTCGGTCTTCTCGCGGTCGTCGTCATAGAAGCCGCCCTGGTTCGGCATTTTCACTTGGCCCCAGGTTTCCTTCGACAAGACAAACTTGTCGTCGACGATGTCGTTCAGGTTAAGCACATAGGCCACAACCGCATACAACTCGTCGTTGCTGAGCGATTCCGCATCACCAAACGGCATGGCCCGGCGGATATAGTCGAACACGCTTGAGAGATAAGGAAAATACGAGCCGACCGTCTTGACCGGGTCATGCGAGGCAAGCGTGCCCTTGCCCTGCGCAAGCTGCGGCCACCGCCCAGCACTTTCACCGAACTCGCCATGGCAGGCGGCGCATTTGTCCATGTAAACCTTTTCGCCGTCCTTCACCGAGCCGTGGCCGGACGGCGCGCCTTGCCCATCAGGACGAATGTCAATGTCCCAACCGGCAATCTGTTCAGCCGTGGCGGGGTGCCCGATACCGTAGGTGCGCGGCGCGTCTTTCGCGGCCTGTGCCAGAGCGGGCATAGACAGCGTGACCAGGAGCGCGGCCGAAACGGCAAGGCTAACCGACTTCGACATTCTCGACCTCCCCGTCCGGCTTCAGCGCCCAGGTCTGAATGCCGTTGTTGTGGTAGATCGAATTGACTCCGCGAATCTTGCGCAATGCATCCTTGCTCGGCTGCACATAGCCGGTGTTGTCCATTGCACGCGATTGCAGCAGCAGCTCTTCGCCGTTCCAGTCAAACTCGTAATAGAAGCGCACGCAGGCCTTGTCGAAAACGGGGCCGTCGATCCGCGCCGTTCGCCAGTTGCGGCCGCCATCAAGTGACACATCAACGCGCGCGACTTTCCCTCGCCCGGACCAGGCCAGGCCCGAAATAACATTGAAACCTTTTTGTTTGACGGGAGCCTGCGGCGACGGGGACGTAATGACCGATTTGGCGTCCATGACCCAGGTGAACTGGCGTGCTTTCCCGTCTTCGAGGAGGTCGGTGTATTTCGAGGTTTCCTCGCGTGTGAACCAGGGTTGATCGCCAACCTTGATGCGGCGCAACCATTTCACCCAGACATTGCCTTCCCAGCCCGGCACCACGAGGCGCACCGGATAGCCTTGCTCCGGGCGAAGCATTTCGCCGTTCATGCGATAGGCGACGATGCAATCATCGAGCGCCTTGCTCATCGGGATCGAGCGGTTCATCGCCGCGGCGTCGCCGCCTTCGACCATGAGCCATTTTGCATTCGCCTTAAGGCCGGCCTGTTCGAGCAAAACCTTCAGTGGAACGCCGGTGTATTGCACGCAATGCACCATGCCATGGGTATACTGGCACCCGTTGAGCTGGGCCCCGCGCCACTCCATGCCGGAATTGGCGGCACATTCGAGGAAATAGATCTTGTTGACGCGCGGCAATCGTTTGAGTTCATCAAGCGTGAAGATGAGCGGCTTTTCGACAAGGCCATGCA
This sequence comes from uncultured Alphaproteobacteria bacterium, assembly GCA_963819915.1. GTDB lineage: Bacteria > Pseudomonadota > Alphaproteobacteria > Rhizobiales > Xanthobacteraceae > Pseudolabrys. Next base: position 164,310 of record CAWFXX010000001.1, on the reverse strand, counting down.
ACATCAGCCGATAGTCGGCAGGACTGATCTCGGCAATGCCGCCATGATGCCGCTCGAAGCACAAGCCATTCGGCGTGATAATTCCATCGAGCTGATGCAGTGGCGTGAAGCTGACCGAGGATTCGGGCGTCGCGGTAAGCCAGGACACTGTGCGGCGGATAACGTCCTTTTCGTATTTGGATGGACTGCCATAGCCGCGAACGCCAACGCCCTCACCGAGCTGGCGCGTCCAGTCGGCAACATTCGGCGGAAGATTCTTGGCGTTATCGGCGCGAGCTGCGGTCGCGCCCGACGCGACAAGTCCGGCAGCACCCGCAAGAAAGCGGCGGCGCGTTGCGCGCCCTGCGTCGATCGGGTCAGTCATCGGCACCTCCCGGTGGATGGCCTTATGGACCGCTTCTTATCACATTCATTTTTATGAATGTAATGCAAATCCTCGCTAGGTCCCCGAAATTTTCACGCGGGTATTGGGTGCCACGCGGACGGTTTTTTCTGCCGCGATATAGCGCTCGACCAGATCCCAGACCGGCGGCCCCTCGGTGCCTTCATTCACGCTTGCCCAGCCGGCAACGACATAGTCCGCCTTCGGCTCAATTGCTTTGCCGGACTTCAAGTGGGTCATTGCAGAGATACGCTGGCCAATTGGCTTGGATATGTCGATCGCGTAGCCGAGCCCGCCACAGCGCACCATGTCGCCGCCCTGCTGATAGTAAGGATCTGGATTGAACAGGTTATCGGCGACGTCTTCGAGCACCTCCTTCAGCCGCTCGCCGGTCATCGATGTTCGATAAACCTGCGGATACGTGATCGCCGTCGCATTATGAATGTCTTCGATCGTGATCGGCTGGCCCGGCAGAACGCTCGTGCCCCAACGGAACCCCGGCGACAGCGCAATCTCCGCGTCTCGTTCCTTCAAGAGCGCTGCACAAATCAAATCGTCAAATGTGCCGTTGAAGTTTCCCCGCCTGTAAAGCAGAGAATCCGAGTGCCCGACAACGCGTGTGAGATCACCCATGAACGGCGCGCGCGCCTTGGCCACCGCCGCCGTCATCTCTGCATCGGGTTTGATGACATCCGCAAACAGCGGAATCAGCTTGTAACGGAAATTTCTGATCCCGCCGTCGCTGACATCAAGGTCGAGCCGCGAGATGAATTTTCCGTGGCTGCCGGAAGCAATAAGCAAGGTATTGCCGACCTTGATCGCCTCGGGCAAAGCATCATGCGTGTGGCCGGTGAGAATGACGTCAATGCCAGACACGCGTGCCGCGAGCTTGCGGTCAACATCAAAGCCGTTGTGCGAGAGCAGCACGACCAACTGAGCGCCACCCTTGCGCGCCTTCTCGACATTGGCACGCACGTCTTCCTCGCGAATTCCGAATGACCATTTCGGCATCATCCAGCGCGGATTGGCGACCGGGGTATAGGGAAATGCCTGACCGAGCACGGCAATCTTGACGCCGCCTTTTTCGAACATTTTCATCGGCTCGAAAGCCGGCTCGTTCCATTCGGTATCGCGGATATTGAGCGCGAGGAACGGGAAGCCAAGGCCGTCGACCAGCTCCTTCACGCGCGCTTCGCCGTAGGTAAATTCCCAATGCCCTGTCATGGCATCTGGCTTCAACAGCGCCATGCAGTCGACCATGTCCTGACCCTTGCTGCGGTTTGCGCCGAGCGAGCCTTGCCAGGTATCACCACCGTCGAGGAACAGGACTTTATCGTTGCCGCGCTCGGCGCGGACGTGCTTGACCACGGTAGCGAGGCGATCGAGTCCGCCAATACGGCCATAGGATTTCGCCAAAGCCTCAAAATCCTGATCGGTCAAGGCGTATGCCGCGGCCGACTTTTCCGGAATGCCGAAGCGCTTGAGAAAATCTTTGCCCGTTAGATGCGGTGGTTGGCCCTTCGCCTCGCCGACGCCGAGGTTGACGGTGGGCTCGCGGAAATACACCGGCAACAGCTGACCGTGAATATCAGCGACGTGCAGCAGCGTCACGTTGCCGACCGCGTCGAACTTGAGCAATTCCGCTTCGGTGAGATTCTGCTGTGCGAAGGCGCGAGAGAGGTTGCCGCCGGCCGTCAATGCGGCCGCGGCGACGCCGACCTGGAGGATCTCACGGCGGGTAATCATCGCTATTGCACGCGCCAAACCGCATCCACCTAGCGGGCGGCCCGGCGCACCCCTGCTTTCAAGATAAGTAATGGCCGGGCCGAGGCCCGGCCATGATGTAGATCAATGGCGGATGCCCGGGACGCTGAGCTTGAGCCCGTCGTTCATCGACGCCAGGTAGAGCTCCAGATCGCCATACTCCTTGGCATCAGGCGGCAGTTCGTCGGCGCGAATATTGACCTGGCACCACTGGAAACGCTGCCGGATGTCCCAGACCGTTTGCAGGCTGGTGCGCCAGGTCGGGAAGTGGTCGTACTGGCCTTTTGGCGGACCGAGCCACTGACCGCGGATCCAGTGGTTGGCCACCTTGCCGTGGCAGTCAGTGCAGGCGAAGTTCAATTCGCCGATCTTGCGCTCAGCCAGTTTCTTGCCGCGCGCAATCGCTGCTTTCGCCGCGGCGCTCGACGTGTCGACCTTGATCGGCGTCCCGTTGGCAAGATTGTGCAGGTAAATCGACATCGCGCGGTTTTCGTCGGTCTCCATCAGCCAATTGGCGCCCGTGGTGGCCTTGGCATGGCGGGTGACAAACTCCTCGACGCCCAGCACCTTGTTGAGCCGCGGCTCCCACTTTGGCATCGACGCCGCCCAAGTCTTGAACTGCGCCTTCGGGTCGCTGTGGCAAGTACTGCAGGAGGAGCCGGCAGACTGCTTTTGCTTCCAAAGCTCCTGCGCCTTGTCGACGGCCCACATCCCGGGGTTTTCGATCGGATCGAGATTGTCGCGCTTCTCCACCGGCGCCGCGCGCTTTTCCGGATTGTCGACTTCGACTTTGAATACGGCGGGTTTCTTCAGCGTCTTAATGAACGCGACCATGTCGCCGATTTCCTGGTCGTTGAAGACGCCGTGACCACCCCAAGGGGGCATTACCGTCTCCGCGTTATAGACGCGCGCGTCATAGATATAATTGAACAAATACTCGTCTTCGCGACCGGCACTGCCGAGTTCTGACAAATCCGGGCCAACATTACCCGGCTGGTCCGCGTTTCCGGCCTGCCCCATGACATGGCAGGCAAGACATGAACCGCCGCGGTTGCGATCGGCAACCAGCTTGGCACCATTGGCTGCATCGCCGGTGATGGGCCCGGCGAGCTTGCGCGGCTTCTTCGGCGCCGGCGGAGAGGAAACCTTCGCGAGGGTGCTCCATTTTGACTCATCGCGCGCCGGCCAGCCGGCATAGCGCTTCCATGGCCGGACCGAAGCATCGCCCTTCACTTCAAGAGGCGCTTCCTTCTTGGCCTGCGCATTCGCGCTTGTCTGATCGATAATGACGAATGCGCCCACTGACGAACAGCGCCAGGGCTGTGCCAGTCGCCAGAACTCCTCCACGAGTCATCGGCTCCTCCCATTCAGATTATTATCATTGTCCGTCCCGCACGTTGCTGCGCGGAACGGGTGTCAGCTGACCGTGATCGTCTCTTCCGCCGTGGTGACGGTGCCGTCATCATCGGTCCATGTGAACTTGAACGTACCGCTTTCTTCCACCTTGGCATGGAACTGCATGTAGGGGTTGGCGGCGATCGCCGGTTCGAGATTGGCTGTGAACACCGGCTTGCCGTTGAACTCGCATGCGAACTTGTTGATGATTTTTCGTCGGAATGGCCTTGCCGTCTTTATCCTTCCGCTGGCCCGACTCCATGATGTGAGGCAACAGCGTCTTGATTTCGATGACTTCGCCTTTCTTGGCTTCCTTGGGAAGCTTGAGCCGTGGCTTTTCCGCCATTGTATTCTCCTGAATCGTATTTGTTGCCGGATCAGCCGCCGCAGCCGCCGATAGTGACCTTCACCAGCTTCTGGTTGGTGAAGAACTCACCTTTGCTGGTCTTGGCGGTCACGATGATATTTTGGGTTGTCGCGAGGCGTATGCGCGTGGAGGCTTCCGCTTTGCCCGCGAGCGGCGAGAACTGAAACGTTGCGACACCCGGATTTGGATTGCCGTCAGCAACCACGAGAATTTCGCTCACGTAGTTATCGGCAGCCATCGGAGCGTCGACCGACACCGACAACGGGACAGTATTGCCGTTCTCCGCAATCTCGGGCAGTTCGATCGAAATCTTGCCCTTCTCCGCTGTCTTGCCGCCGGTAAATTTCGCTATTTGCTCCGCCGCTTCTTTGGCGGCAGCAGAGGCGCTCTCGCCCCAGCCTATCAACGTGAGCGCCGCGCCCGAGGCGCCGAGCGCCAGGGTGTCGCGGCGGGATAAGGGTCGCATCAGTGAGTCCTCCCGGATGAACATTTTGGGGCAGTTGCTAGTGCGCCCGTCCGGACCATAGCGACGGGACAGCGCTAGTTCAAATCATATTCACAAAAAAATATACGTCCTTCACCGATCAGCTCGGCAATGACTTGAGATAGTCAAGGAAGCTTTTGCTCTCGTAGGCCTTTTCCCGCACGTAGCGGAACAACGCGAGAAAGTCGTCGGGCCGCATATAACCGGGAGCCCGCGCCACCTCGCGCTTGGCCGGCGGCAGGCCCTTGAGCGGCGCGGCGCCCTCCCCGAAGAACTGGAATGTCGGAGTGAACCGCACGCCATATTTCGCGGCCAATTCCTTTTCCGACAATTCCGCGCCATCGAAATCGGTGACTTTGCGCGATCCGATGATGTTGAGCTGCAGCACTTCAAAATTCGCCTTAACGTAGTCCGCAATGCGCGGCTGCGCGAAGTTTACAAAATGCGTTTCCTTGCAATAGGGACAGCCCTTGAGCTCCCACATGACCACAAAGCGCTTGCCCTCCTTGCGTGCTCCTTCGAGATCGTCGGCAAGATCGAGGAAGCTTTCCAGGAACCAAGGCTCTTTGTAGAGCCCATCGTCCGTCAAAATTGGCCCTTCAGCGTGCGCTCGCGGCGCGGAGGCGGCCGCAAAAAAAGCAGCGCCAATCATCAAAATCCGGCGTGTAATCATATGTGCAATCCGTAAACCAAACGGCCAACCTTGTCTCGCTGCCGGCCGCGGCGGCACTTATAACTACAATTATACGGACGTTCGCGACAAAAAACTGGTGAAATCATGCTGCTCTGGCTTGCTCGCATTGCATGTCTCGCCTCGGCCCTTCTCGGCAGCACAATTGGTGCCAAGGCCGATGAACTTGCGGATTTCAACGCCGCCGTCGAATCGGCGAGCGCCCACAACCGCGTCGCAATAGGCTATCTGCGCACGGGCAATGAGGATCTTGCCTCGCTCGAAATCGACCGGTTGCGCGATGCATGGATCAGGCTAACCGAACGTTTTTCCGGCAACCGGCCCGAGGTTTTCACCAATAACCCCCTCTACGGCAGATTGTTTACCGGCGTCAGCGCACGCCTGGTCGGCGCCGATCTTATGCTCAAGACGGGGCGACTGGATGCGGCGCGGAATTCGCTCGACGCGATTCGAGGCGACCTTTATGAGTTACGCAAAGCAAGCGGAGTCGTCGTGCTGGCCGATTGCGTACGCGATGCCAACAGCGCCATGGACGCGCTGATGATCTACAATGACCGTGCGCTCGACTGGGGCAGAGCCGGATACAAGCACCGCCATCGCCAATACTGCATCCCTATATGGATCTATCCTTGATCGATGCGATGGCATTGCGAGCGAACCAATCCGTAAATCCCCCGAATTCCGTCGACTCGTGGACGGCGCAAAAGCGAGCCTATCGCTTATCCCCAAAGCCGTTGCAACTCAGGATGCAGACCTCCTGCACCGTGTCCTGATCGAGCTGCGCTCGTTCGACAACTTGTTGGCATTTCGTTTCGGCTGACCAGTCTATCCGTCTCTCGCCGCGCGACTCCATCGACATATTCGATATTTTTGATATATTATCCTCGCGATTCAGCGCGCATCGTTCGCGGCTCGCACGAGAGAGAATGAAGTTAGTGACTTGTTCTCGGATACGATATTTTTATTCTCGCGTTGCGCTGTTTGGCGCGATGATTTTTGTATTCGCTCTTGTAAAGGTCGCATGCGGCCGAACTTGTCATGTTTGAACAAGCCGGTTGCACGTGGTGCGAGATTTTTGACCGCGAAATTGCGCCAATCTACCCAAAAACGACGGAAGGTCAGCGCGCGCCCTTGCGGCGCGTGAATATAGATCGCGCACTGCCGTCGGATCTCGCCTTTATCGAACTGGAACGGCTCGCACCACTTTTTGTACTCGTCGAAAACGGCCACGAAATAGGCCGCATCCGCGGTTATCCCGGCGAAGACAATTTCTGGGGACTGTTGGGCGTACTGATCAAAAAACTGGACGTGACAGGAACGAGTGGTGAACGGAGCTCGCTCTACGAAAAGTCGTTGCACGTTGTAAATTGATCGTCTGTATTCATCTGACCGCGAAACGCAATTGTTGGTGTACGAATGGAATTGCATCACCTTGAAGGTCGCGCTCGCTCGAATGAACTCGACCGCATGGTCGACAATGCAAAACGCGCAAGCGATTTTCTCAAAGCGCTGGCGCATGAAAGCCGGCTGATGATTTTCTGTATTCTCGCCGAAGGTGAGAAATCCGTCAGCGAGTTGGAAGATCTTCTCAGCTTACGTCAGCCAACGGTATCACAGCAGCTCGCCCGCTTGCGTTCGGATGGACTGGTCACCACCCGCCGGAGCGGCAAAGCTATCTATTATCGACTCGCGAGTGACGAGGCGCGCGTCGTCATCGGGGCGATCTACGACGTCTTTTGCCGCAAGCTTCGTAAACGATAGAGAACATCTCCCCTGCCAGTTGCAATTATGGAGACGGGAACAGGTCGGTGGTCTTGCCAGTCAGCCAATACGCCAACAAGCCAATCCATTCGGACGCGGCCGTATCCATGCGTGCTATTCCTTTGGCGAAAGATCGATCCCTCACCAGATTGGGCGCCGTTTCGGCGCGCCAGTCGACCGGATAAGCCTCTACCGGAAAGGCGACCTTGCGAAAACAACCGATAGCGCGCGGCATGTGCTGGGCCGATGTCACCAGCAACCAGCGCTCACCCCGCTTCGGTGTGATCAGCTCTTTCGTGTAAGCGGCGTTTTCAGCGGTATTGCGGGATAGCGATTCCAGCAACACACGCGCTCGCGGAATTCCGAAGTAGTCCAACAAAGGCCCCACAAAATCCGTTTCGGACGGGCCCCTGCCAGACAAACTAGCATCGCCGCCCGAATACACGATGCGGGCATTCGGATAAGCGCGCGCTAGGCGCGCCAGCGCGACAATGCGCGCGCCACTGTCACCGACAACCGGTTCGCCATGGTCCTTCGAAAGATCACTTGAAATTGCCCCACCCAACACCACGATTCCATCCGGCGCACCTCGGCTCGCGTCCCACTCCGGAAACCGCTGCTCGAGCGGGCGACCAAGCAGGTCCCCAATCGGCAGAACACCTGCCGCCGCCAGCAACACAAGGCTTGTGGCCGCCATGAACGTGCCAGCGCGTTTTAGGCGCGTCATCATCAGTGCCACGCCGGCAAGGCCGAGCAAAATCAAGAAATTGGAAGGCAAAAGCAGAAGAGTGGCGGTCTTCGAGAGAACGAAGAACATCAGCGCGTCTTCTTCCAATCCTCATATCGTTTTTTGTTGTCTTCATTGGGCGGATAGAGGCCGGGCAACTTGGCGCCCTTCTCGACCTCCTGCACCAGCCAGCTTTCCAGCAGCTCATGCTCCGCGCCTTCATGGGCGACGAACTCAACCAGATCTTTCGGGATCACCACTGCGCCATCGTCGTCAGCAACAACGATATCATCGGGAAAAATCGCGCAACCGCCGCACCCGATTGGTTCGTTCCAGCCGACAAATGTCAGTTGATTGACGGAAGCGGGCGCTGCAACGCCCGCGCACCACACCGGCAGGCCTGTCGCCAGCACGCCATGTTTATCGCGCATCACGCCGTCGGTAATCAGTGCCGTGACGCCACGCTTGACCATGCGCATGCAGAGGATATCGCCGAATATACCAGCGCCGATCACGCCCATTGCATCGGCAACGACGACGCAATTCTCCGGCATCGCCTCGATAGCGCCGCGCGTTGAAATCGGTTTCGACCAACTCTCAGGTGTCGCAAGATCTTCGCGCACCGGAACGAAGCGAAGTGTGAAAGCCGGGCCCACAACACGTTTTCCGGAGAAACCGAACGGCATCGCGCCCGCCATCCAGGATCGGCGGATCCCTTTCTTCAGCAACATCGTTGTGATGGTGCCGGTTGTGACGTTACGAAGGATATCGAGGGTTGCTGCCATGTTAAGCCTCACACAGCCTTTAGTCCCAGTCGCTCGTCGCGGCGGCGCAGGAACGCGACAAAAGGCACCGCGAGCAATACCATCCAAAGCTTGCCCACGATTTGACCGAGGAGAAATTCCATCGAGCCGAATGCAAGCCAGAGAAATACGATTGAATCGACCACGAGGCCGACAACGCTGGACGCGACCACCGCCGCCACCAGCCGCCGCCGCGCGAGCGGAGTATAGACCGCAAAGTCGGAAAACTCGGAAAGCAGAAACGCGGCCGCTGAAGCCAGCACGAGCGAAGCCGGCGCAAGGCCGGCCGAAATCATCGCGCCCACGACAATCGCGCCTATCCCGAATTCAACGCCGAGCCGTCTCTGCACAAGATCGCGCAGCACTAGCGCGGCACCCACCATCAGCACGCCCGATGGCGCCATGATGCCGGGCGCGACCGGCACGAGACAGGGACCATTTGGCACACACGCGGTGCCGACATGTCCGATCATCCAGTTCGCAGCAGGAATCGTCAGACAAAACAGCACAAGAAAGATACTGCCTTCGGCGATCCTGCGCTTCTCGTTATCGATCATGACTTCTTTCGACCCTTGAATTTTGCAAAACCTTGCGACCGCAATTGGCAAGCCGGACACTCGCCGCACCCAAAACCCCACTCGTGACGCTTGCTACGGTCGCCCAGATAACAGCTATGGCTGTCCTCGATGACGATTTCAAGGAATGCTTTGCCGCCAATTTCCTCTGCCATCGCGAAAGTGTCGGCCTTATCGATCCACATCAACGGCGTATGAATGGTAACGCGTTTATCGAGTCCTAGAGTAAGTGCAACCTGGACGGCCTTTACAGTGTCGTCCCGGCAGTCTGGATAACCCGAGTAATCGGTCTCGCACATGCCGGCCACCAGATGACGGACGCCGCGCCGGTAGGCCAGAGCGCCGGCAAAGCAGAAGAAGATCAGGTTGCGGCCTGGGACAAAAGTCGTTGGCAATCCGCTATCCGCCATCTCAATGGCCATGTGGCGCGTCAGCGCTGTCTCGGAAATCGCTGCCAGCGCATCGAGCTTGACGAGGTGGTCGTCGCCGAGACCTGCCTTCCAATCCGACCGCAAGGCCGCCATACGCTCGCGAAGCCGTGCGCGAACGCTCAGCTCGACCGCGTGCCGCTGCCCATAGTCGAAGCCGACCGTTTCGACGCGTGAAAATTGCTGCAATGCCCAGGCCAGGCAGACAGTCGAATCCTGCCCGCCGGAAAATAAAACAAGGGCCGTCTCGGGGCTCATGTCCCTTCCCTACAACATTTCTCGCGCGCCATGCTAATCAATGGGCCGGAAAGTGAAAGGAGCGGCGGAGCCATGGTCGGACAAGGAAACGCGCATGGAATGATCGGCGTCGACAAAATGGGCGCGAAAATCCTGTTCATCGATCCGGTCACTTACGCCACCGAGAAAGTGTTGGAAGGGTTTCAACGGACGGTCCACGAACTGCTGATCGTGCCGGAGACCGGCCTTGCCTACGTGCCGATCTATGGCGACGGCATCCATGGGCGCAATCCAAACCCAGGCCACACACTCTGCATCATTGACCTTGCCCGCCGCGAACATGTCGGTGACATCGACCTGCGGCCGCACATCGCGCCACACACCCTCAAGCTGGGACCGGATGGGCTTATCTACGTCACCTGCGAGAACAGCGCAGTGGTGGCGGTGGTCGACCCGAAAGCACGAAAAGTGGTCGAAGCGATCGAGTCGGGCTCTACCAACGCCCACAGGCTCATCATCTCGCCGGACGCAAAGAGGTTGTACACGGAAAACGAGGAGGACGGCGAAGTCTCGGTAATCGATCTCCCGAAACGCAAACTGCTCGGCAAGATCAAGACACCTCACCCGTTGGCCGGCATCACCATTTCCGCCGACGGAAAAACAGTGGTCGTTGTCTCGGATCAGGAGCCGGTATTGTTCCTGATCGACACCACAACAGAGCGCGTGCGCGACACGATCCAACTGAAAGACGTTCCCAAGCCGGCCCAGATCGCCCGCTACAACCCCGACTGGAGCTTGTTGGGCGTAACCAGTTTAAACAGTGACACTGTCAGCCTGATTACGCCGACGTTCCGCGAACAGACGGCGGTTAAAGTCGGCAGCCAGCCCATGGACATGACTTATCGCGGCGACGAATTATTCGTTGCGTGCCAAGGCGACGGCTCAGTACATGTGATTGATATTCCTGCCCGGCGCTGGAAACACAGCTTCAAGGCCGGCACCGGCTGCGAGTCGCTGGGGTTTTTTTAGACCTCAATCCCAGTTCGGCGACCAGGTCCAGTCGACGATGCGCCCGCCGCGGCGCGCGAGCCCGGCAATCTCACGCATTTCGGAATCGCTCAACGTAAAATCGAACAACGCAAAGTTTTCCGCAAGCCGTTCGACCTTGCTGGTGCGCGGGATGACCACAATTCCTTGCTGGACCAACCAGCGCAGACACACTTGCGCGGCGGTTTTACCATGGGCCTTGCCGATCTTTTCCAGGAGCTTGTCGCCTTTGGCCCCACCGCGCGCGATCGGGCTATAGGCTACGACCGCCATCGCGTGCTTTCGACATGCCGCAATTACCTTGTCCTGGTTCAGGAACGGGTGGCATTCGATTTGGTTGCACACCAGCGGTTCACCTGAAAGTCGGTTGGCTTCCTCAAGCAAAGACACGGTGAAATTGGAGACCCCGATTTGCCGCGTGTAACCCTCACGCTTCATTTTGGCCATGGCACCGAGCGTCTCGGCGAGCGGCACACGCGGATTGGGCCAATGGATCAGCAGTAGATCGATGACGTCGAGTCGCAGCCGCGCCAGGCTTTCTTTCACCGACCGCTCGAGATCGTGCGGCGCGAGCAGTGTCGGCTGCACCTTGGTTGTCACCATCACCTCGGCGCGCAGGCCCGAGGCGCGGATGCCCTCGCCCACCTCGTGTTCATTGTCGTACATCTGCGCCGTGTCGATATGCCGATACCCAAGATGGATTGCCTGCTCCGTCAACCGCGCGCAGTCGCGGCCGCGCAACGCCCAGGTACCAAGACCGACAATCGGAATCTTGAAGCCTTTGGCCTCGACCGTCTGCATTTCAGGCCTTCATTTTCTCTCGGCAACATCGTCGGCGAAGCCGCGCAAATACAGCGCCTGCATGCCGGTTGCACGGCTCGTGCACGCCGCGATCATCGGATTGGCCATTGTTCCCTGGAAATAGTCGTAGAGAAAGCCGCAGGTCTTGTCCCGCGATGCGATCCAGGCGCGCTGCATATCTCGCAGTTTGACTTGCTGGTCGTCATCCAGAGCTTTTCGTAGGCTTTGGTACGACTTGTTCAGGATGTCGTCCCACACCGCCTGCTCGCGGTCGTAACAGGCGATGACATCGGACGGCACCTCCTGCGGATGCTTCTTCACGCAAGGCTCTGAAACAGTGCCAATGCAAGCTTCCCAGGCCCAATTGTGGCCCGTCTTGGCCTTCATGCATTTCTCAATCACGCTGGAATCCTTTGCATCCGGCTTTTCCTCAGCTGACGCAGATACGATCAAAACCAAGCGTGACAACAAGGATGACCGATCGGATCACGGCGTATCCCATTTCGGAGCGTGCGGCGGATTGACCACGCGCATATTGGTTGCGTTGAGCTTCTTGAGTTCAGCCATCTCGGCGTCGGACAGTTTGAAATCGAATACCTCAAGATTTTGCTTCAGGTGCTCCGGCGTGGCCGTGCGGGGAATAGAGCAGACGCCCATTTGCACCAGATAACGAAGCGAGACCTGCGCAGCACTCTTGCCGTGCGCTTTCCCGATACGCTCAAGCGCATCGGCACCGGGCACCTTGCCACGCGCGATCGGGCAATAAGCCACCACCGCCATACCGTGCTTCTTGCAGGCGGCGAGCACCTTGTCCTGGTTGATGAAGGGATGCATTTCGATCTGGTTGCAGACCAATGGCTCTGTCGTGACCGCCCAGGCCTCGTCCAGCATCGCTGTCGTAAAATTGGCGACGCCAATGTGTTTGGTCTTGCCTTCTTTCTTCGCCTTGCACAGTGCGCCGACTGACAATTTGAACGGAACGTCCGGGTTGTTCCAGTGAATCAGCAGCAGATCGACAAATGGCAATTGCAGATTGGCCAGGCTCTGATCGAGCACCTTGGCAAAGGCATCGGGCATCAGGTCGCCTTGGCGGACCTTGGTGCAGATGAATACATCCGCACGTCTGATGCCGGATTGGCGCAGACCTTCGCCGTTTTCCCTTTCGTTGCCATAGAAGGCCGCAGTGTCGAAGTGGCGGTAACCGATCTGCAACGCTGTTTTGACCGCCTGCACACAGACGTCCTCTTTAAGGGTCATGGTCCCAAGACCGATAGCGGGAATGCGGGCACCATGAGCTTCAACCACTTGCATTGCGATCTCCTCGATTCTGCATTTGGGACAGGTCGGCGGCGGGTCGGGAAGAATGCCCGGTCGCTGCGATGCTGCCAACCCGGGTTCCACGAGACGGCGAGAGCCGCCAGATAGCCGTGCTGCGAAAAATCGCGAAACATTTTGCGTTGGCGCAAAGCCGGACATTGCTTTGACCGGCAAGGTGTTCGTACCGGTTCTTACATTGGAATAATTCAAGAGAAGAAAAAAGCAGTTGCATCAACAGGTTTTAATGCTTTTGTGAGGACCGTTGACTAGCGTGAGGACCTGATGCGCAAGCTTTTTACTGTTTTGAGTACCGTGGTGGTGGTGGCCGCCGGAGCAGCCGCTGCTCGTGCCGACGACTATGTGGTGACCATCAAGGATCACCGGTTCACGCCGGCCGAAATCAAGGTACCCGCCAATCAGCGCGTGATTATTACGGTCATCAACGAGGACGCTACGGCGGAGGAGTTCGACAGCGGCGCTCTGAAGGTAGAGAAGGTCGTTGCCGGAAAATCGAAGGGAACGGTGCGCATCGGTCCCCTCAAGCCCGGGCGATATCCCTTCATTGGCGAATATAACGAAGCCACTGCCAAGGGCATCGTGGTCGCGGAATAAATCATGCTTGGTGCACTGATCATCGTGTTTCGTGAAGTCATCGAAGCCGGCCTTATCGTCGGCATCGTGATGGCAGCGACGCGCGGCGTCACCGGTCGTGGTCGCTGGATCACGATTGGCATCGGCGGTGGCGTGCTGGGTGCAGCCATCGTCGCTATGTTTGCCGGCGTCATCTCGGATGCTTTCCAGGGCGCAGGTCAGGAGCTCTTCAACGCCAGCATCCTCGGTGTCGCGGTGGTCATGTTGATGTGGCACAACGCCTGGATGGCGCGCCATGGTCGCGAAATCGCGGACGAAATGCGCCGGATTGGCAATGCCGTGAGCGAAGGCGCAAAGCCGCTCACCGCGCTTGCTGTCGTCGTCGGACTGGCCGTGTTGCGCGAAGGATCTGAAGTGGTGCTGTTCCTTTACGGCATCATGGCGTCGGGCACATCGGGTTCGGCCTTGCTGGTTGGTGGCCTGCTCGGAATAGCAGGCGGCGCGGCGTTCACGGCGTTGACGTACCTCGGCCTGCTGGCAATCCCGAACCGGCATATCTTTTCGGTGACAAGCTGGCTGATCGCCCTGCTCGCCGCGGGCATGGCGGCACAGGCCGTACAGTTTCTCAACAATGCTGGCGTGCTGGTCGTCCTCGACCGCACCCTCTGGGATACGTCCTGGCTGTTATCCGAAAAGAGTATCTTTGGGCGGCTGCTTCACACATTGATCGGATATATCGATCAGCCGACCGAAATGCAGCTGCTGGTCTACATCGCAACGCTGTTCGCGATGTTCCTGCTGATGCGCATCGCGCGCTATTCGCCGCGTCCGCGCGTGCACGCCGCCGCCGAATAGCGCGTCAGCGCCGTCCCCTGCCAAGCGTTGCGAAGGCAACATCAGGCGCCTGATCGATCAGCTTGAGCAAAGCCCGCGCCGGCCCGCGCGGATGGCGTTTGCCCTGCTCCCAATTGCGCACGGTTTCGATCGGCACTTCGATTTTTTCGGCGAATGCTGCCTGCGTCAATCCGCAGCGCGCCCTGACCTGCCGAACGAATTGTGCCGGATCGCTGTGGTCGATGGTCTTCTCAACGCCATCAGGGAGAATTTCGACGATCCGCCCGTCAGCTTTCAGCCGCACCCGCATCATGGCCGCGATCCCCATTGCTGGTGATGTCGGCCAATGCACTACCTGATTCGCCGGGTCGAAACGTTAACGCACGCCATCTTTGGCTCGGTGCACCCTACCGTGTCTTCTCGAAGATCTCGCGCCCGATCAACATGCGACGGATTTCGGAGGTTCCCGCCCCGATCTCATAGAGCTTGGCGTCGCGCAGCAGACGGCCCGTGGGGAAGTCATTGATATAGCCATTACCGCCGAGACACTGGATCGCCTCAAGCGCCATCCAGGTCGCGCGCTCGGCCGCGTAGAGGATGGCGCCGGCGGCGTCCTCGCGCGTCGTTCGCCCCTCGTCGCAGGCGCGCGCCACCGTGTACACGTAAGCCCTGGCCGCGTTCATGGTCACATACATGTCGGCAAGCTTGGCCTGGACGAGCTGGAAACGGCCGATCGCCTGGCCGAACTGCTGGCGTTCATGGACGTACGGGATCACCACATCCATGCAGGCCTGCATGATGCCCAGCGGACCCGCCGCCAGCACCACGCGCTCGTAGTCCAGCCCCGACATCAGCACATTGACGCCGTTGCCGACCGCGCCCAGGACGTTTTCCTCGGGTACCTCGCAGTCGGTGAACACCAATTCGCTGGTATCCGAGCCGCGCATGCCCAGCTTGTCGAGCTTCGGTCCGGGCGCAAACCCCTTGAAGTCCTTCTCGACGATAAACGCCGTTATGCCGCGCGCGCCGGCAGTACGATCGGTCTTGGCGTAAATCACCATAGTATCGGCAACGGGGCCGTTGGTGATCCACATCTTCGACCCGTTGAGGACGTAGTGATCGGCTTTCTTCTCGGCTCGGGTGCGCATTGAAACCACATCGGATCCGGCCCCCGGCTCAGACATCGCGAGCGCTCCAACATGGTCACCGGAAATCAATTTTGGCAGATATTTTTTCTTCTGCTCCTCGCTCCCGTTGCGCCGCAGCTGGTTGACGCAAAGATTGGAATGCGCGCCATAGGACAATCCCACAGCCGCACTAGCCCGCGAAATCTCCTCCATTGCCACGCAGTGCTCGAGATAGCCGAGCCCGGAGCCGCCATATTTCTCTTCCACGGTGATCCCGTGCAGGCCAAGCGCACCCATTTCGGGCCACAGGTCGCGCGGGAATTTGTTGTCGCGGTCGATTGCGTCGGCACGCGGAGCGATGCGGTCTTGCGCGAAGCCGCTCACTGACTTGCGCAGCATGTCGACGTCCGGCCCAAGACCGAAATCGAAGCCCGACCATGCATTGGGAATCATCCGCCGCCCTCCGCTCGCCCGTCTCAAATGGGCGCCAATTGGCGACCGACTCTATCGTGTGAGGGTCACGCTGTCAGCGCCTCGCCTGGCGCTGGGAGTGCCTTGCCGTGCTTCGCCGCCTGCGCCAGAAGCCTGTCGATTGCTTTGGCAGGCGCGGGCTTTGCAAACAGAAAGCCCTGCATCTCGTCGCAACCCGCCAACCGCAACAACACGCGCTGATGCTCGGTTTCCACACCCTCGACCAGCACAGACAGGCCAAGCGCGCGGCCAAGCGCCACGATGGCCTGGATGATCACTCCCCCATTTGAGGAACGGCCGAGCGCCGCCACGAAGCTTTTGTCGATCTTTAACTTGTCGAGTGGAAAACGCTGCAAATAACCGAGATTGGAATAACCCGAACCAAAATCGTCGAGCGCGACGCGTACACCGAGCGCGTGCAGATCCTTGATGCGTTTGACCATTTCATCCGGGTTATCGATGAGGACGCCTTCAGTAATTTCGAGAACCAGGCGGGACGGTGTGACACCGCTTTCAGTCAGTGCGGTGCGGACCATATCAACGATTGTTTCATCGCGAACCTGCAATGGAGATAGGTTCACCGCGATATAAAGATCCTCGGGCCACCGCTTTGCCTCATGAAGCGCGCGACGCAGCACAAACGCGCCGATTGTGTCCATCAATCCCATCTGCTCGGCAACCGGAATAAAGATTGTGGGCGGGATGATGCCTCGGCTTGGATGGGTCCACCGCAACAACGCTTCGACGCCCACCATTCGTCCACCGTGCGACGAGACAATTGGCTGATAGTTCAAATCCAGTTCATGCGCGCTAATCGCGCGTGGCAGCTCACGATGGATGAATTTCAGATCGGTCGACACGGTATCGATCGAATGATCAAAGGCCACGATGGCGCCTGGGCCCTTTTTGGCGGCCGCACGCAAGGCGAGCTCGGCGCGGCGCGTGAGTTCACCGCGCGTGGTGGCATCGCTCGGCGATTGCGCAAAGCCTGCATGCGCGCTGACACGAACGACATTGTCGATCCAGTGCGGACGCGTGATCGTTTCGAGCGCGTCCCGGATGATAACCTCGAAGTTAACGCCCTGGCTCGTTGTCAGCGTGATTGCAAATTCATCGCTCGCGATGCGGCCGCACATTGCATGCGAAGGCAGCGTTTCCTTTAGTCTCCGGGCAATCGCAACAATAAGTTCATCGCTTCCCAGCACGCCGTGATGAGCGGTCACATCTTCGACGCCATCGATCTCGACCAGTGCGAAGGTCGTCAAATCGTCGTCGGCCCGCTCTGCAAGAGCGAGGTCCAGCAATTCGAGGATCTTGGCATGGTTGGGAAGACCGGTAAGCTTGTCTTCGTCCGCGGCGCGTGCCGCCTGGATTTCTTTCACCGCAAGTTCGCGCCGCGCGCGCCCCAGCTGCAATAATGCAAATCCAGCAAATATAACCAGAACAACAGCAACAATGGCGACAAGTGGCGCCAGACGTTTCAACGCCTGCGTCGCCGGCACAGATTTGTCCCATGTGAAAAATCCGATGATGCGACCATTCGTGTCCATCACAGGCTGTATTTCGCGGCCGCCTGCGCCCGAATTGCGTTCGAACTTGAGATTGTTGACGCCGACAATCTGCCCGGCAAGGCGCATCAGCCGCGGATCGATCTCGCCCTTGCGGCCGAGCGGCGACGAAAATTCGGCGATCGTATTGCGCAGAGCCCCGTGCTGCTGCAACGACAGTTGCTCGTCACTTCGCTGGCCTGCGCGATAGCCAATGGCTAGGCCGGAAAGTGTCACGGTCACGATGAGAACCGCGATCAGTACCGTCAAACGGGTATACGGCCCGCATATGGCGGAGGATTCACGCTGTGTGGAAATCGGATTCTGCAATTGAGAGGCACGCGATCGCCCAACCCAGGCCCGCAGCCAGCGGGCGGGACGTAGGCCCGCTGCTCCCGTATTGACCTCGTGCACCGGGCACTCCCAGCCTACGTGCGGCGTCGGGCTATAGCGTTACGGATTGGCCTTTAAACGTTGGTCAGCAAATAGGGTGAACAACTGGTAACCGGCTCTCAATGATGCGATCAATTCTCGCTCCGGAACGACTTATGACCCGCAATCTCGTCCTCGCCCTCATCTTTATTGCCCTCGTCCCCCCGGCGGCCATGGCCGAGTCGTGTCCGGGCAATCCGCAAGCGCTGGGCACCGCGCGCGTGCTTCAGGTCGACGCCAAAGCCGAGCCACGGATCGGCCGTAAGCAATTCCCCTCAACCTTGCCGCTGCACGACAAGGAGCTCGTGCTGACGTTCGACGACGGCCCATGGCCCGGGACAACCCCGCGGGTATTGGACGCGCTCAAGGGCGAATGCGTCCATGCAACGTTCTTCCTGTTAGGAAGAAACACGGCTGCGCATCCAGAACTCGCGCGACGCGCCCTTGCTGAGGGTCACAGCATCGGTCACCACAGCTATTCACATCCGCTGCTCAGTCATATGTCGCTCGCGCGCGCCGAAAGCGACATCGATCGCGGGATCGCCGCGGATGAATTTGCACTTTACGGCGTGCGGCGAACGAAGCCGACAACACCATTTTTCCGCTTTCCGGGTTTCGCTTCGAACGCCGCTTTGCTTGACCGCATGAACGAGCGTGGGCTTGTCGTTTTTGGTGCCGACGTCTGGGCAAGCGACTGGGTGCCCATGACGCCCGACCATGAGCTCCACCTCATCTTGTCCAGGATCGAACAGGTGGGCCGCGGCATCGTGCTCTTTCACGATACCAAAGCCCAAACGGCCCAAATGCTCCCTGCGTTCCTGCGTGAGCTCAAAAAGCGTGGCTTTAGAATTGTTCACGTCATTCCGTCCGAGGGCCCCAATACCCGCTGAAAGCGTCGCTTTTTTGCCGCAGTAACCTAAAAACGGTTGGAAAATAGGCTTTGGCGCGTTCACAACGCGTAATCATCCTTTAATGTTGGCCACCATATTGTCGGGGGCCTCCTGCCGGGGGCGGACGGCGCGGGTGGCTGGGGGGCCTGATGCGTAGTGTTGTGTTTATTGTTGTTTGGCTGGTTGTCGGCGTCGTTTCCGCCGTTGCGGAGTCTTGCCCTGGCAATCCGGACGCGCTCGGCACGAGCCGCGTTCTCACCGTAAGCCCGGGCGAACTGAGCCGGATCGGCAGCATTCAATATTCTCAGACGCTGCCGCTGAACGACCATGAGGTCGTCATCACATTCGATGACGGGCCGATACCGCCCTACACCAATTCCGTTCTCGATACGCTGGCGTCGCAATGCGTGAAGGCGACCTATTTCCTCGTCGGCGAAATGGCGCAGGCTTATCCGTCGATTGTTCGCCGCATATACAATGCCGGTCACACAATCGGCACCCACAGCCAGAATCACCCATTCGCCTTCCAGCGTCTGTCGTTGCAGAATGCGGAGCGCCAGGTCGACAACGGCATCGCCTCGGTCGACACGGCACTCGGCGATCCGAAAGCATTGTCTCCGTTCTTCCGGATTCCGGGCCTGGGCCGAACCAGTGCAATCGAAGATTACCTTGCGTCGAAATCTTTGGTGACCTGGAGCGCGGATGTCGTCGCCGACGATTGGAAACATATTGGCGCCGCCGAAATCGTGCGCCGCGCAATGCGGCGCCTGGAAGCCAAGGGCCGTGGCATTCTATTACTCCACGACATCCATCCCGCGACTGCGCTGGCGCTGCCAGTTCTGCTGAAGGAACTCAAGGAGCACGGCTACCACATTGTGCAAGTCGTCTCGGCCGGCGAGCGGCCGGCGTCGTTGCCGGAATTGGTCGCATCGCCCGACGCCAGCAAGGAATCATGGCCGCGCGTCGTGCCGAAGCCCACGCATGAAACGACGGCGAAGACGGCATTGCGGCATCGCGTTAAGAAGATCATTTCCGGAAAACACCGGCACCACTCCGTTGCGGGCCTGCAAGATTCCGACAAGACCGTCGCTGGCCAGGATTGGCGCCAAAACCAGTTCTAGTCTCTGCCCTCATATTGATATTGTGCGTTTATTTCCGGTCTTGGCTTTTTGCCCAGGATCAATACTTCTTATTGGGCGACCAATACGCTATGTTCTTTCAGAGTCCGATGCGATCGGCTCGCAACCGAAGGTGCGATCATGTCGAAACCCATTGCGACGCTTTTGACGGCGGCGGCAGTCACGATCGGCTTGATGTCTCATGCCGGCCCTGCGGTAGCAGCACCGGCAGCCAATGCTTACGGAAACATGCCTATCGGCAATCTCGATGTTGTGCGCTGGTAGCGGCGGCTGGCGGTTGGCGTGGCGGTTGGCGTGGCGGTGGCTGGGGTTACTACGGTGGCGGGTTTGCCGCCGGTGCAATTCTCGGCGGGATGTTGGCAGCACCCTACTATTATCCGCCGCCATATTATTATCCGGCTCCCGGCTATTACGAAGGCGACGTGCCCGATGGCGCAGTCGACTACTGCATGCGTCGGTTCAGGTCGTATGATCCCAATAGCGGCACCTATCTCGGCAATGATGGCCACCGTCATCCTTGTCCATGATTGAAAAGCGAACCCGGTTCAATGTAGCGAAAACGGGCATCGGCATTGTCGGCATGGCGCTCGCATTGTCGTGCCTGCGCCAGCCATCCTTGGGAAGCCGATATCGACCGAACCACGTATGCTTGCAGCCAATACGGGTTCTATCCCGGCACAAAAGAATGGGATGATTGTCTGAAATTCGTTGACGCGCGGCGCGCCAAACGGTCGGGCTTCTAATCAGAATTCCTGCGCGCCAGGGAAAGGCTAGATCGTCGCGCTCTGGAGGTGCGCCCGCTGGCGATGACCGGCTGATATAACGGCGAGCGTATGCTCCGCAATCATCAGCTCTTCATCGGTCGGGAATCACAAAAACTTTCAGCCGGCTGTCAGGCTCGCGAAATGAGCGACTTTTGTGCTACGTTCGCTTTTACATCCAGTTCTGCCCCAAGCCACTCAAGCTTTTCCACGATCCTTGCGCGAATACCGGCTGAATTCTCCCCGATCCCCGCGGTGAATACGAAGGCATCGAGCCCGCCAAGGGCAGCAGCCAGCATGCCGGCGTAAAGACCGATGCGGTATACGAAATAGTCGATGGCCAGGATCGCGCCCGGTTCGTCGCCCGTCTCCAGCACGCGCATGTCGTTGCTGATGCCTGACAGACCCTTCAACCCGCAATCATTGTAAAAAAGCTTTTGCACCGCTTCGGCGCTCATTCCCTTTTCCGAAATAAGATAAAGCACAACGCCCGGATCGATTTGCCCAGGCCGCGTCCCCATCGGCAACCCATCGAGAGCCGTAAAGCCCATCGTACTTTCAATGCTTCGGCCATCTGCCAGCGCACACATTGAAGCCCCGCTTCCCAAATGGGCAATGATCACCCGGGACTTCGCGACCTCAGGCGACAGCTCCTTTAAACGCCTGCTGACATATTCGTACGACAGCCCATGAAACCCATAGCGGCGCACGCCTTCTTTGTAGAGGTGTTCCGGGATGGCAAAATGATCCGCGACTGCTGAATGGCCACGGTGGAACGCCGTATCGAAGCAGGCGACCTGAGGCAACTCAGGATGGCTTTTGAGGATTGAACGTATCGGCGCCAGGTTGTTCGGTTGGTGCAACGGAGCGAGCGGAATGTAGCGCTCCAGTTTCCCGACGACCGAACTGTCGATGAGCAATGGCTGGCTATATCCGGGGCCGCCGTGAACCACACGGTGGCCGACCGCAACGAGATTCAATTTCTGTGAAGTGCGCAGCCATGCACCTACCTCTCGAATTGCTCCGGGCACGTCACGTACGGCATCCAAGCTATAAGTCTGATCAATCAGCGACGCATTGTCGGTTGCTTGTGCGCGCAGGTGCGGTCGCGCGCCGATTCCATCCATCTGACCTTTGACCAGTCGCTTAAGACCGGACTTTCCATCGGTCTCAAAGACCTGGAATTTAACACTTGAAGAGCCGGCGTTGACGACAAGAATTGTATCCATGGCCATCACGCCGCCGGCAGCGCCGCATTACGACGGCGCGCGGCCGCAAAAAGCACGGCAACCGCGCAAGATGCCATTCGCGCGCGGACTGAATTGGCCCGCGAAGTCAATATAATGGGAACGCGCGCACCGAGCACTATTCCTGCCGCGTCTGCCTTGGCCAAAAAAGTCAAATTCTTTGCCAGCATGTTGCCCGCCTCGAGATCCGGCACGACCAGTATCTGCGCACGTCCGGCCACTTCCGACCGGATCCCTTTAATTCTTGCAGCTTCTGGATCAATCGCATTGTCGAAAGCAAGCGGGCCGTCAAGCAAGCCGCCCACGATCTGGCCGCGGTCCGCCATTTTGCATAAGGCCGCTGCATCGATTGTCGACGGAATCTTCGACGTTACGGTCTCGACCGCAGAGAGGATTGCAACTCGTGGGACGCCAAGGCCAACCTGCGTGAAGAGATCAATTGCATTTTGGATGATGTCCCGTTTTGCATCCAGGTCCGGGAAAATATTGATCGCGGCATCAGTGATGAAAAGCGTCTCAGGGTATGTCGGAACATCCATGATGAATACATGACTTATGCGGCGGGCTGTCCGCAATCCGGTCTTGCTCGAGGCCACCTCACGCATGAGTTCGTCCGTGTGCAGGCTGCCCTTCATCAGTAACTCGCCTTTGGACTCCTGAATCAGCTGCACCGCCTTCGCTGCGGCTGCATCGCTGTGCGGAACGTCAACAATCTGGAAGCGGCTGATGTCCAGGTGATGCTCGCGCGCGACGGCTGCGATCTTTGCCGCCGGTCCCACAAGGGTCGGGATGATGATGCCCGCCTCTGCCGCTTCGACCACGCCGCGCAGACGAAGTTTCGTCGCAAGGATGAACGACAATCGTCGACACCGGTGGCATCTGCTTTGCCAGCGCGATGAGCCGGTCATATTTCGGGGGATGTGTACCCGGTCTCATCGCCGTGACTTCACTGGTTTTTGGTGTCGCCATGATGGTTCCTCGTGAACTTCATCCTAAGTTGCTATCAGGACGCCTTGGCTTGGGGTTTCTTTGGAACTTCCCGGAGATGTCCCCGAGCTGGACCGCCTTCGACGCCGAACAGCCGCGCAACTTCGCTCAACCGCTTGCTGTCTTCAGCAGACGGCTCGCCCCGCGCAGCAAACACTTCGGCAATCACGCCGTAAGCCTTTTCCCTGGCTTCCACGTCCGTCGGGAGCATCGACGGAATTGCAGCGAGCGCGGCTTTTTCATCGACCAGCAGGATCGCAAATTGCTCGCGCACGAGCGCCTTGAATTCCGCAATCGGCAAGTCGCCGTGCGCCTTGCGAATACGGCGGGCCAACTCAAATCCGCGCTCGTCGACTGCGGCTCGCTCCATCCCCGCGTAGATTAAGCCCGCGGATGACCGCTTCGCGGACCCCGCCAACCGGAATGCGCGATTTGAGTTCGGCAATCTTCTTTTCGAGAAGCTCCTTGTGCAACGGACTCTTCGTTGCCATCCGCAAGCGGCGATTTGCGGCAGGATCAACGCCGACCGCCGCCTGAAGCGTCGGCGCGCCATAAACCGCAAGGAACGTCTTCTCGGCTAACTTTTCGGTCGCTTCGCGCCACGCATCGAGCGCAGTGACGATCTGATTGGAAAGATTCTCCTGCATGGCCACGAAAGGGATTGTCGCCGGCCACAGTCTTTCGGTTACTGCGGACCTGATCGGCAAGCAGCGCAACCGAACCCATCAGCGGATTGGCATCGGAGAAAAGCTCGTATTGCAGCCGCAATGGATGCATTTTGCGCATCCAGTCTGCCACGGGAGCGCTGACCATCGCCTGAACCACAGGCTGCGCAAACGTCCGGTAGAGCGCCAGATTGGTCTCCGAAACGCGCGCCGCTGTGGCGAAACACCGCTCATCCGCGGCATCGTTGCCGCCGAGGGCGCGAATGTCATCGAGCGTCCTGGCCTCGCACCGCATCACCCAATTTCCGCTCACAAGATCCGGATTGGCCATGTCTCCGGTCTTGTTCTCGAATACTGCCTCGTAAAGGCCCGGCGGCAAAGTATCGATCAGGTCGATATTGCTCGAAAATTCACCGTGCTCTTTTTTCGCAACGCCGCCGGACACGAAGATCCCGAGGTGACCGACCGTTTCATGGATCGTGTAGACAATGGTCTGCCCGTAAGAGCGGATCTCGTTCACGTCCTCATACAAATCGAGAAGCCATCCAAGCGCCTGTTGTGGCGGAGTAATGTTGTCGCCCTTCGAGCAGAACACGACAATCGGTGACCGGATGTTGCGCAGGTCAATCGCAGTGCCGTCCGAAGTATGAATTTTCCCCGCAGCAAGATTGTTGCCGATAAAGAGCTCATCGACAATGAACTGGATTTCCTGCGCGTTCAGGTTCACGTGCCCTCCCCACCACCGCTCGAACCCCAGGTAGCGCGAAGCCTCCGTGTCGATTTTTGAATAAAGATTATATTGCTTGGTCCAGAGCGTGTTTGCGGGATTCTGGTTCTCGAAATTCTGCACCAGCCAGGCGCCGTCGAACTTGCCGTGGCCGAGATCGCCCGTCAGCGCGGTCAGCCAGCTGCCGCCCAGCAGCCCTCCCGAATACCGCATGGGATTTTTGCCATGGACGCCTGCCCAGTAGGACAGCGGCGAACCGGCGACAATGATCGGGCCAAACAACTCGGGGCGAATGGCCGCCAGCATCATGATTGCCCATCCGGCCTGGCAATTTCCGATCACGCACGGCTTGCCGCTCGCCTCCGGGTGCGCAGCGGTGACTTTCTCTATGAAGATCGCTTCAGCGCGCGCGATATCTTCGATTGTCTGGCCGGGAACCGGATCCGGCGTGAAACCGACGAAATAGCAAGGATGCCCAGCCTTCATCGCAACGCCGATTTCGCTGTCGGCCTTGAAACCGCCGATGCCTGGGCCATGCCCGGCACGCGGATCGACGACAACGAACGGCCGAAGCTTTGGATCGACCGTCACGCCTGCGGGCGGGACAACGCGCACGAGACCGTAGTTTACGGGGCGGTCGAGCTTGCGCCCGTCGACAACGAGCTCGACTTTGTAGTCGAGGACATGCGGGGCCGCTTCAGCCAGATGTTCGCGATATTGATTGCCGCGCTGGCGCATCACGTCCCAGAACAAGACGGTGCGCTGTGCGGCGTCGGTCATGTACTCCATAGCCGGCGCGAACATGCCAAATGGCAATGCTGCGGACCCTGTTACGGGCGACTGCGTTTGGACTTTTGACATTGGCGCGCTCCCTAAATGACTTCCCACGAGCCCGCGACTTGACGGTCGACGGCCGGTTCTCGCCTTGAACCGGCATCCGACCGCTGCTGGTATCCTCTGAGAACGCTTCAACCCTGCCCGCGATCAATTGTTCTTTTGTATCAAGGCCGTTGTTTGCATTTACGGGCTGTTGTTCTAGTAACGCATGAATATTCGCACCCGTTTGATGCAGGTCAATGAACGTAAAATTTTGATGAGCATCTTTGCCATAAGCACAATCGTTAACCGGAGAGGTGCTGTGTTATGGCAAGCAGGGAAACAAGCAGTTCCACAGCAGCCAAGGACGGTTCGATGCCCTTCTTCAATTGGGGCAGCGAGCGATCCGAAGCTGCAATAGCCTTGCAAAAGGCAGTCCTGGAATCCTACGAGCAGGCCAGCCGCACCTGGCTGACCCGCGTCCAATCTGAAATCGCGCTGTGGTCGGATCTGGCCAGCAAACTGGGCGCAACGCACAGCGTGCCCGAAGCACTCGAGACGTACACAAAATGTGTTTCGCAACGCATGCAAATGGCCGCCGACGATGGACGCCGGCTGGTCGAAGAATCCCAGCAGATTACGCAAAAAATCGCAAAGTCGCTCGGCACTGGATGGCCCACCGCAAGTACGTGATCGTGCCACCAAGTGGTCGTGAGGAAACGCTGAAACAGATGAGACAAGGAGGGCCGTCATGGAACAGGCGCTCAATACTCAAGTCATGCCCATGAATTGACAACCGAGAGAATGGGCCAAACTCATTCGGAAGCTGCGCTGGATCGGCTTGGAGGACGAAGCACGCCGCCTCCAGACGGTCGTGAGCAGCCTGCCTCCCGACGAAAGAGGCACTGTTTCGGCGGGGCCGTTTTTCACTGATTGAATTTTGCCCCGGCAAACTTCTGCCATCGAGGACGAACATGAACGTTGCAGTGCTTCCTGCGGTCAAGGCCAAGTTGCTCGAAGGCAAGAAGGGTCTCATCGTTGGCATTGCCAACGAAAATTCGATCGCGTGGGGATGCGCCAAGGCATTCCGGGCGCTGGGCGCCGAGGTCGCAGTCACCTACGTCAATGACAAAGCCAAAAAATACGTCGAGCCCCTCGCCCGCGAACTCGACGCGCCGATTGTCATGCCACTCGACGTCAATATACCGGGTCAGATGGAAGCGGTCTTTGAACGAATCTCAAAGGAATGGAACCACCTCGATTTTCTGGTTCATTCCATCGCTTTTTCGCCGAAGGAGGACCTCCATGGACGCGTGGTGGATGTATCGCGCGAGGGATTTGCCACCACGATGGACGTCTCCTGCTGGACGTTCATACGCATGGCGCATTTAGCAGAACCACTGATGCGAAACGGCGGCACCCTCTTCACGATGTCCTATTACGGCAGCCAGATGGTCGTTAAGAACTACAACATCATGGGCGTTGCCAAAGCCGCGCTGGAAAGCGCCGTGCGCTATCTCGCCGCCGAACTCGGCCCCAAGGGTATTCGCGTCCATGCCATCTCGCCCGGGCCGCTCGCAACCCGCGCCGCGTCTGGGATCCCTGAATTCGATGCGCTGCTCGACAAGGCAAAGGAAAAAGCTCCGGCGCGCAGCCTCGTCAGCATTGACGATGTCGGCGTTGCCACGGCTTTTCTTGCACACGACGCCGCGCGCCTTATCACGGGCGAAACGCTTTACGTCGACGGCGGCTATCACATCATCGACTAGAACACGTCACGTGTTTTCGGCGTGCTTCAGGCATATCGGCCGTTTCAACAATTTCTCGATCGAAACGGGCCGCTGCAGGTTGTCCCGCCACCGCCGAATGTAATGGCGCCAAAAGTGGCGGGCCGGTCATCCCTGCTCGACAGGCTGCTCCCCAGGCCTCCGCTCGCCGAACCGCTGCCGAGGCGCCAATCGGTGTTTCCTTGCGGGCCGGAGGATTGCGGCCTTGGACTGCTTTGCTGGCTGTTTTGCGATTTGGCACCGCAATTGGTACCACCCAATAAACTATCGCATGTTTGTGAACTCGCCGACCCTGCGATCAATGTTAGACTGAGCATAACGACGAGGCTGTTCGCTACAGAACGAATTTTCATCTTGGCAATCCAATGTATCCGAATACCGGCCTGGCCAGGATATGCTTGCATAGTTCACTCCAGGCGATAGGTGGTTTTTGATCTAAATCAAAGCTTTGTCAGTGCCGTCCAAATTGAATGCCAAATTGGCGGGGATTCCATCCACAGTCGAGGCGTTTTTATGCGATGCTTTGCCACTAAACTCCTTGCTGGTTCAGTTCTCGTTTTTTGTGGGCTCCAAGTGCCAACTGCTCTAGCGGTGCCACGAAATTTAATCTTGAAACTTTGAAGAAACGAACAGACGCTTTCTTGGATCGCTGCCTGGGAAATCCTCACGACAAAGCAGTCGACGCGATGATGAAGGTCAAGAGTTGAGACAATTGGGGTCGCCATGATTTTTTCAGCACTGAGAGCGTCACTATTCGGGCTGCTCGTCCTTATGCCGATGTCGGCATTGGCGCAGGGCCAAAATCCGCCCGCTACCGCCGATCAGCAACTGCTAAAAGCTGAAGAGTTGGATGCGCTCGTCGCGCCGATCGCGCTCTACCCGGATACATTGCTGGCCGAAGTCCTCATGGCATCGACTTACCCCCTCGAAGTCGTGCAAGCCGACCGCTGGGCAACGGATAACAAAGCGCTCAAGGGCGATCAGCTCAAAGCAGCCGTCGACAAGCTGTCATGGGATGACAGCGTGAAATCCCTGATTGCAACCCCGTCCGTGCTTACAATGATGAGTACAAAACTCGACTGGACGCAAAAACTGGGCGACGCAGTTCTTGCTCAACAGCCCGACGTGATGGATGCAGTCCAGCGGCTGCGGACGAAGGCGCAGGCGAATAACAAGTTGCAGTCGACCAAGGAACAGAAAGTCACCGTCAAGCAGGAGCAGAGCAGGCAGGTTATCGCTATCGAACCCGCGGTTCCCGATACAGTCTACGTCCCCTACTACGATCCGGGCGTGGTCTACGGCGGCTGGCCGTATCCCAGCTATCCGCCGTACTACTTCCCGCCGCCGTACGGATATGTTCCCGGCGCCATTCTGGCGACAGGGATCGCCTTCGGCGCCGGTGTAGCCCTCGGCCGCTGGGCCGGGGGTGGTTATTGGGGTGGCGGTGTGAACTGGGGCAATAACAACATCAACGTCAATCGCAACACCAACATCAACAACATCAACGCGGGCGGCAATTGGCAGCACAACCCGCAACATCGGCAGGGCGTGAAATACAACAATACGGGCGTCCAACAGAAGTTCGGCAACAACAGCGCTCGTGGTGGAAGCCAGGACCGCATGGATTTCCGCGGCCGCGGCGGCGATCAGGTTCTCAAGCCAGGTGGCGGTCAAGCCAACCTTGGCGATCGCGGTGGCGCCGGCAATCGTCCAGGCGGTGGCAGCGGCGGCTGCCAATCGGCCTGGCGGCGGGTAGCGGAGCTGCTAATCGCCCAGGCGGCGGCAGCGGTGCTGCCAATCGCCCGAGCGGCGGCGGTGGTGGCGCCCAGCGGCCCAGTGGCGGTCAAAAGCCGAGCGCAGGCCAGCGGCCCGCCGGCGGTGGCGGAAAAGGCGGCGGAAACGCCCTTGGAAATATTCAATCCGGCAGAACGGCCAGTGCGCAATCCGCGCGCGGACACGCCAGCATGGGTGGTGGTGGCGCACGTGCCGGAGGCGGCGGCGGTGGCGCACGTGCCGGAGGCGGCGGCGGCGGTGGCGCGCGTGGCGGTGGCGGCGGCGGTGGCGCGGCGGCGGTGGTGGCGGACGGCGATCCGATATCGCGCTTAAGCACGACATCGTCCTTCTCGGGCGCCTCGACAACGGCCTGGGCTTCTATCGCTTTGCCTACGACGGCAGCAGCAAGCCCTATGTCGGCGTCATGGCGCAGGAAGTGCAGGTCATCAGGCCGGACGCAGTCAAGCGCGGACCGGACGGCTACCTGCGCGTCTACTATGACAAGCTCGGCGTCCGGTTCCAGACCTACCAGCACTGGATCGCTTCGGGAGCTCGGGTGCCGGCCACATCAGTTTCACATTGATATGTCTTCACGCAAGCGCTTGTGATCGAGGATGCCATGAACAGAACTCTTGTCTCATTGACGATTGCCGCGCTCCTGTGCGCAACGGCAAACGCCCAGCAAGCATTCAAGACGCCCGACGAGGCTGCCAGTGCTCTCGCCGGCGCGGCCAAGGCGGGTGATCCCAAAGCGATTGTGACGGTCCTGGGACCTGACGGTGCCGACATCGCATCCTCCGGCGACCCGGTGGCCGACGCCGCAACGCGTGAGAAATTTGTGGCTGCCTTTGATGCGAAGCACCAGATCACGATGGACGGCGACAACAAGGCGATCGTCGTCATCGGCCAGGAGGACTTTCCCCTTCCGATACCGCTCGTCCGCAAGGATGGAAGCTGGCGCTTTGACACCGCCGCAGGCCGGGAAGAAATTCTTTTTCGCCGCATCGGCAAAAACGAGCTTGATGCCATCCAGTCAACCCTTGCCTATGTCGACGCACAGAACGAATACGCCGACAAGGACCGCACCGGCGCCGGCAAGGGCATCTATGCGCAGCGCATTGTCAGCAGTGCCGGCAAGAAAGATGGGCTGTACTGGCCAGATGCCCAGAACAGCGATGCAAGTCCCTTGGGAGAGCTGATCGCCAACGCGACCGCCCAAGGTTACCGCACCGGCGGCGGCCGGACGCCGTATCACGGCTACTATTTCAAGATTCTCTGACAAACAGGGCGCCGCCGCTCCCGGCGGCGAACTGGAATATGTCGTGAAAGGCAAGATGATCGGTGGCTTCGCCCTGGTCGCCTATCCGGCCGAGTACAGGAATTCCGGCGTGATGACATTCATCGTCAATCACAACGGTATCGTTTACGAAAAAGACCTCGGTCCGCGCACGACGGAACTCGCCGAGCGCATGACGGCGTACAATCCCGATAGTACCTGGCATAAGGTTGAGGCGCCAACCGCCTCAAAATAGTCGGCCTGCGATGGTGGCGTCTGCGTCCACACGATGCGAGCATCGGTATATCGCGCGCATTCAATCGAATGCTGCCAGGGAATGTGATTCAACGAATGAGACAGCTGTATTCAATGCTGCTTCTCCTCGCCCTTGCCGGGTGTGCGTCATCTGGTGATTGGTTTCATCAAGACGAACCCAGGCCCCAGCCTCTTGCAAATCAGGCTATCCCGCAGGACAGCCCACAGCCGGCCGCTCCCCAGGCCGCGCCGAACAGAGGCAATCTGTCTCCGGCAGCGGCGGCCGCAGCACCGCCGCCCGATGCAGGCGAGAGCGCGGGCGAACTCATGGATTGCGTGACGGAGTCCTGCAAAATCAATTGCTCGCCGAAGGTCGCCGCACGTTTCAGACCGAAATGGTGCGCGCGTTTCAAAGAGCCGATCTGACGCTATCAGCTCGATCAGCCAACATAGGTCACGCCCACAATGATGGGTCCCAACACCGTCAGAACGATGTTGGCAATGGCGTAAGGAACGGCGACGCCCAGCACCGGCGTCTGGCTTTCTGCAACCTCGCAGCAGCCGGTCACCGCAGCATCAACTGTCATGGCGCCGGCGAGCGCGCCGCAGATAATGACCGGGTTCATGTGCAGGACGCGATGCGCGAACAGTGTCCCAATTACCAGCGGCGTCAGCGTGACTGCAACGCCCACCATCAGCAATGTCAGGCCATGAGCCTGAATCGCCGTCCAGGCCGCGGCGCCGCTCACCAGGCCAATGGATGCGACAAAACCGCCCAGCCCGATATCGATGAGTGTTTGCTGTGCAGCCGGCGGTATGGCTCCGACAGTCGGCCGGCGAGAATGCATACCAGCCGCACACAAGCCCGGCCACCAATGCACCGCCGCCGCCGCCGAGCGTGAGCGGTACCGAACCAACCGTGACACTCAGCAAGCCAACCAGAAGGCCAATCGCAAGGCCAAAGGCGGCAAAAGCGACATCGATACGGTCGCCCGCGCGTAGCACCTGCCCTACTCTCGCCGTCGTTCGGCTGAGATCGCGGGACAAGCCGACCAGCGTCATGACGTCGCCGATGTAGATGCGCGTGCCGGGGCTCAACGGCACCTCCTGCCCGTGCCGCACCAAGGAGCGCAAGAATACGCCACGAGCATCATCCCCGACCCGCTCGACGATTTCAGCCAAACTCCGTCCATGCAGCTCACGGGACGACACAAGAACCTCGAGCACCTCACCGGGCACAGAGCTCATGACGCGCTCGCCCGCGATTTCGGGGCCGACAATCGGGTGGGCGTCAATAACGGCCACCGTCGGTCCGGCGAGCAGAATTTCATCCCCTGCCTGCAGACGCGTTTCAGGTCGCACTTCAACGTCCGCCTCGCCGCGCAATATCCGCTCGACCACGACCCGTCGGCCAATCTCTTTCTCGATCTCGTCCACTGTCCGGCCCGCCGCCGCCGACACCTGGTATGCGCGCGCCTGGAATTTCCGGTACAAAAGATTTTTAGCCCTGGGTTCGGCGCCGCCGGACAATGCCGTCTCAAGCTTTTTCGCCTCCTGCTTCAGGTTGACGCCCATCAGCATAGGCGCGCCCAACGGGACATAAAGCAAGACCAGGATGTAACCCAAGATGTAGGTGACGGCATATCCGGCGGCGATATTGGCCTGCTGCTGTTGCAGCACATCGGCTGGGAGGCCGAGCTGCGACAAAGCGCCGGATGCCGTGCCCATCATCGATGATTGCGTCAGGCTTCCGGCGGCAACACCGGCGGCGGTGCCGGAATCAAACTTCAAGGTGAACGCGAACGCGAGCACAACCGCGAGGCCAGTCAAGCCTATAACCAGCGCCAACACGACCTGTGCAAGCGTGCGCACGCTGAGTGAGGCGAAAAACTCAGGCCCCGATCGATATCCGATCGTGAAGACGAAAAGACTGAAGAGAATCGACTTGAGCAACGAAGGAATGGCGAACGTGCCAAGCTGACCCAGAATAACCGCGACGATCAAGGTACAGGCCGTGGCGCCGACCGAAAATCCACCAATGCGCAATCGCCCAAGCAATGTCCCGATCGCAATCGCCAAAAAAAGAAAAACTTCGGGCCCGGTCTTGACGACGTGTTGAACGAAGGACATCACAACCCCCATTCTGGCCCATGCGGCGAATGCCTATGGACAAGCACTAAAACGAGGCCAGGGCGTCACCTCCGGCCAATCACCAGCTCACTTTTTTGACGCGCCTTTCGACGCTTCGAACCTCTCGCGGTAGCCGCGCGCGATGGACCGGACACCGCGTCCGATCTCTTCGTACGCTTCATCGGGCAGGTTGGCCAACGACACACGAAGCGACCAATTGGGAGCCTCAAATCCGCCGCCGTTCAGCAACACGATTCCGTGTGCCTCGGCCAATTGGAAGGCGAGGTCGAGCGGGTGGATATTCTTCTTCAGGTATTCAACCGCTTCATCGCCTATGTTCTTGCGGGCCCAGAACTCGAAATCGATCAGGGCGTAATAGGCATCGAAGTTCGCGTTCGGAGGAACCTCGAGGCCCATGCCTTCAAGCAGCGCTAAAATGCGCTTATGGACGATCTCCATGCACGCCTTCTGGTAGTCTTTTTTGGCGTCCATCAGCTCGTAGAGCGAGAACATGGTCATCATCACCTGCTGCGGCAGCGAGAGCCCCGCAGTGTGGTTGAGAGCAATGTCACGGCTGTCGGCAACGATACGATCGATGAACTTCAATTTGCGTGGTTCCAGGGTTAACCCACCGTAACGCTTGTCCAGCGCTTTCACATGTTCGGCCGGCAGCTTGGCGATCATGTCGTCAAAGATGTTTTTCTCGTGGACCGCGATGGTGCCCAGGCGCCAGCCGGTGCAGCCGAAATACTTGGAATAAGAATAGACGCCGATGGTGTTATACGGGAGCTCACCGAGCAGCGAGCGGAAATCGTTGACGAACGTTCCATAGACGTCATCCGTCAGCAGCATCAGGTCGGGGCGCTTGGTCTTAACAAGGTTCACGAGTTTGGCGATCGTTTCCCGGCTCATGCCCATTCCGCTCGGATTGCCGGGATTGACGACGAAGAACGCCTTGATCTTCGGGTCTTCCAGCTTCTTGAGTTCAGCGTCGGAGTACTGGAAACGATTCTCCTGCGGAGCCGCGATGTTCACGACCTTGAGGGCGTAGTCCTCCAGGTGCGTCATCTCGATGTAAGGCGTGAAAATCGGCGTGCCGAGCGCGATCGTGTCGCCGGGAAACAGCAGCCGATTGGCCTTCAGCGATTTGAAGATGTAGCACATCGCGGCGGTGCCGCCTTCGACCGCATAAATGTCAAACTTGCCGGAGGGGTGCGGTTTGCCGCACATCGCCCACAACAGGTATTCGTGCACAATCCGCTCGTTGTGGACCAGCATGCGGTCAGGCACGGGATAGTTGTCGCCGATGATCGAATCGACAAGCTCGTGGACAAATGCATCCGGCTCAAACTTGAAGGTCTTGACCGCAAAACTCACCATTGCTGAAAGAAAGTCGGCGCCCGGCATGTCATCGTGTTTGGCAAGCCATGCGTTGAGGCGCGCCGCACTGCCCTTGGCTTCCGGCATCCCGCCAATTCCAGGGGAGAGCTCCATCACCCGCTTGCTCTCGGTGATGGCGAACTGGCCGAGCAGGAAGAAACCTTCGCGCGGGGTGGTCGCGACCCAGTTGGGATTGCCACGGCCAGCATTCAGGAACGCGGACTGTGCCGTCTTGGACGTTTTCTTGGCGAGGTCTATGAGCTCGTTCTTGATCTCAAACGGACCCAGTGCCTCGAATTTTTTCAACGTAAGCATGTCGGCCATGGTTCGCTCCTGATTCTAACTTTGTTTAAAACCTAAAAATGGTGATCGGTTGGCCGTCGCCACTAACTCAACAACATGACAAGCACCATTCCCCAGATCGTCAGCAGCGTGTTGCCGACCGCGTAGGTCACCGTGTAACCGAGCGCCGGGATCTGGCTCTTGGCGCGGTCGCAGACCATGCCGAGCGAGGCCGTTGTCGTGCGCGCACCGGAACACATGCCGAGCAAAAGGGCGTCGTGGAATTGGAAGATGTATTTGCCGACGAACATGCCCAGGATCAGCGGCACGGTCGTCGCCACCATGCCCCACGGAACAGGCTGAAACCGAGCTTCTGCAGGCCGGCGACGAAGGCCGGTCCCGACGAGATGCCGACGACGGCGATAAAGATGTTGAACCCGACCGAGTTCATGAACCACACCGTCGGTGACGGAATGCGTCCGAAGGTCGGCTTTACCGAGCGCAGCCACCCGAAGAACAGCCCGGAGAACAGCGCGCCGCCGGCGGTGGACAGCGTGAGCGGAATACCGCCGACCTTGTAGACGAAGGCGCCGACACAGCGCGCCGATCGTGACGGCCGCGCCGATGAAGGCCACATCCGCGACATCGGTTGCGCGATCCGACGACGCCGATCGTCTTGGTCGCCCTGCGCGATGTCCTTCGTACGGCCAACGAGCGTAACGATGTCGCCGCGGTTGTAGCTTGGTGTCCGCGAGGATCGGAATTTCGGTCGCGATCGCGCCGCGTGTGATCTTGCGCAGGAAAACACCGCGCGCGCCATCGGCGATCTGGTCGCGATTTCTGCCAGCGTTTTGCCGTCAACGTCCTTGCTGGTGACGTAGACGTCGACGCCTTCGGCCGGCACCGACAGCAACTCGCGATCATCGACTTCCTGAGCCGCCGGCACCGAGCAGGCTCGACCAGCACCTCGCGGCGCCCCGCCAGCGGCGCAGATGTCGCCCGCCTGGATCACCGTATCGGCGGTCGCATCGATGATCTTGTCACCACGGCGGATCCGCTGAACGAAGACACGCTGTGCGGTAGCAGCGACTTCGGCCTCCAGGGCCGTTTTGCCGACGACCGGCCCTCCTTCCTTGACGCGGAACGCGCGCAACTCGAACTGATGCCAGGCCGTGCCGGACCGCCCGCTTGCTTCTTGCCGCCGTGCTTCTCTTCGTAGCGCTTGCACGCCTGCGTCGAGATCGATGCCAAGTAGAGCAGGACCGAGTAAGGCAAGAAGATGCGCAGATCCGATCGTGCCGAAAATGTACGTGACGGCATAGGCAACCGGCATTGCATGTCCAGCATCTTCTTGATCTCGTCGGGCGACAGACCAAGGCGATTGATTGCATCGGTTGCAAGGCCCATCGACGCTGAAATCGTCTGGGAGCCTGCATAGAGTCCCGCGGCTGAGCCGACGATCATAGCCCGAGGATCTTCGCACCGACGACGGCAGCGATCAGGCAGAACACGCACTGACGACGACGGCAAACAGCGCCTGCGGAAGTCCGTCCTGCGCGATGCCGCGCACGAACTGAGGTCCCACCCCGTAGCCGATGGCGAACAGGAACATCAGGAAGAAGGTCGGCTTGAGCGGGCCGGTTATCGTGATCCCGAGCTGGCCAATGAGAACCGCGGCAATCAGTGTCGCTGTCACCGCGCCGAGACCAAGACCTTTGTAGGTGAAGGAGCCGAAGTAATACCCGAGGGCCAGCGACAGGAAGATCGCGATTTCCGGATAGCTTTGAAGCGTGTGCACGAACCAATCGATCATGATGTCACCTGTTGATCCGATACGAGCTGCGGCCGTACGGATGGTCAATTAAATTATGACGATGTTCACGCCGCGCGCTTCGGCGACACTCCGGCAAGCTTTGCCAGAGCCTCGGCGCGCACCAGTTTCAATCCTTCGGTAGCGTCGTAGCCGTGGATCTCCTTCACATCCAACTTGCGCATGAAGTCGATTGTTTCTTTCGTGATCACCTGGCCCGGCACCATGATCGGGAAACCGGGCGGGTACGGGATGACGAAATTGGCGGAGACCAAGTCGGGACCGCTCTTCAGCCGGCGATCGATCTCGGGGTCTGCCAGCCGGATGTATTCGCAGCCGGTTGTGTCATAGGCAGAATAGAAGCCACTGCGAATGTCGCCTTCGTTGGTCCGCTTGCCAGCGTCTTTTCGGAAGCTTTCATGGAAGTGCGAGAAGTTCGGCAAGTCCGGCACGTCCGTCATCAGGCTCTTGACCCGCGCCTCAAACGTCTTGCGCACATTCGGGCCGCCTTGTGTCAGACGCTGATCGATGTCGTGGCTGATTTCCACGAGGACACGGATCAGGTGCGCCACGTCACTGCGTGTGTTGTTGATATTGGACTGCAGCAGGACTGAATTGCGCGAGGTCTTGTTGAGCTGGATGTTGTACCGGCTCGCCAGCAGGCCCTTGAATTGCGTGCCGTCGAACCCGGCGGTGCCGCAGACCAAAGTCATCCGGGTCGGATCGAGGCAGAATTCGTCGTCCTGCATGCTCTTGAGTGCAACGGCCCAGTTCATCCCTGGCGCAAGGAAATCGGTGAACCCGCTCTGCCGATACTGCGCCGGCACCATGCCGTCGGCGCCGAGGATGCGGAAATATTTCGAGATCAACGGATGAGAAGCAACGGCCTGGCGTATCGCAAACGCTACTTCAATGGCGTTACCGACCAGCCCGTACCCTTCCAGCTCCATCTGCCGGCGCGCCACGTCAAGACTGGCGATCAGCTGCTGGTTGGGGCTGGTCGAGGCGTGCGTGAAGACCGCTTCATGGAACTGCGCCTCGACGGTGTGGAAATCAATGTCCTTCACCAGCAGCATTGAGCCTTGCCGCAACGCCGACATCGACTTGTGTGTCGAATGGGTTTGATAGACCCGCAAATGGACCTGACGCGGATCCGGAATAAGCCGCGTATTTAACAATTTCTCGTTCGACGGATTCTTGCCGAGCTCGGCCTGCTGTTTCTCGTAGGCCGTCACAGATGCCGGATCGCTCAGCCAGGCTTCGATATCATTGGCGGCGCCCATTGCCGTGCGCGGGCGCAGGAACGGCGAAAACCGGGCAAAGCCGAACCACGCCTCGTCCCACAGGAAGATCAGGTCCGGCTTGATCGCCAGGCACTCTTCCATCACGCGGCGCGTATTGTAGATGTGGCCGTCGAAGGTGCAATTCGTCAGGTCGAGCATCTTGACCCGGTTCAATCTGTTCTCGGCCTTCAGATTGAGCAGCGCTTCCTTGATGGTGCGCAGCGGCACGGCGCCATACATTGAGTATTCCGTCATCGGGAATGCCTCGACATAAAGCGGCTGTGCGCCAGCGAGCACCATCCCGTAGTGATGCGACTTGTGACAATTGCGATCGACGATCGCGATATCGCCTGGCCCGAGGAGTGCCTGCACCGCCATTTTGTTGGACGTGGAGGTGCCGTTTGTGACGAAGAAAACGTGGTCCGCGCCAAAGGCTCGCGCAGCTTTCTCCTGCGCTATTTTTATGTTGCCGGTGGGCTCGAGCAGGCTGTCGAGTCCTCCAGTGGTCGCGCTGCTCTCCGCCAGGAATAGCGTTGGCCCGTAAAATTCGCCCATGTCGCGGATCCAGTCGGATTTGAACACCGACTTTCCGCGCGCGATCGGCAGCGCATGGAACGTGCCAACCGGCCGTTGTGCATATTTCTTGAGGTTATCAAAAAACGGCGTGTCATAGCGATCCTGTACGCCCTCGAGAATAGCCAAATGCAACTCAAGCAACTCTTCCACCGAGTAAAAGATTCGCCGGGCCACGCCCGCTTTCGGATTGCCGGCCAATTCCTCAACCCGGCGATTCGATACGATGTAGAGGTCAAGCTCAGGACGCACCCTCTTCAACATTTGCGCCAATTGCAGCGCCGACAATTCGGTCTTGTATTGCTGCTCCATCGATGCAGAAAGTGTGCGCAACACAGGCGCGTCATGACGCGAACGGAACACGAAGCCTTCATTGATGATGACAGCCGCAATGTCGGGGTTAAGCATTGCTGCGCAAAACGCATCTTCAACGCTGCCAACGATCACCGGCTCGTAGACGAATTGGTCAAGCGGCCGGCGGAGCCTGCGCCATTCGGCGCAAAAGCCTGGCCAGCGCTCGGCCGGAAGACCGGTGACGATCAATGTTTCGAAATATGGCCGATGTGATTCGTTATGACCAAGAGTCGGTGGCAGAATGTCCGGCATTGCCGCGTCAGCTTCGTCGTTTACCTCCCAGTCGCCCGCGTGCCGGCGGAATGAGCGGGTGAGCAGCGCTGTGCTGATCTTCTTCGCAAGCGCGAGCGTGGCCCGGGGGTCGTCTGCGGCGGCCTTGTCGCGCAACGATGCCAAAAGATGGGAGCCTGGATAGGCGTGGTATTCTTCGGTTGCCGCCAGCTCGGCGAGCATCGCCTCAAATTTTGTCCGATTGTCCGTGCCGGCTGCCCAGGCCTGCGCCGAATCCACTAGATCCCGCCACCGGTCGGCGCGCGCGCCCGGTCCTGAAAAAAACTGGTCGATCCGGCCTTCGTGGGCCTTCGGATTCCTTTGCCATCGCTGCCTTCCCCTATTTTCGAGGTCGTGCAACAGTGGCGGTCTTCAATTGATGCAACCTTGACTTAGATCAACTCTGCATGTCTGCGCGACAATAGATTGCGAGCTCTTGTCACGATGACTGTGACGGTTCCTGTTATGGGCGAAGTAGCGGGTTAATCTCAAGAAATGGTATTCGGATGTTGATACGCTTTGACCGCATTGAGGCATATGATGGCTGAGCAGCTTCACCCCGCCGCCGCGCACAATCTTCCGTCGTTCATCACCCCGCCTGGTGACACCGACGTGCTCATGGTTGTCATGGCCGTATTCCTCGGTCTTTCCGTCGTTGGTTTCGGCGTCCTGTACTTCCGCCTGCATTCGTTGCCCGAGCAAATTGCACACAAAGGGCAGAAGGTGCAGTTCGAGATTGTCGCCATCCTCTGCCTGATTGCGCTCTTTACCCACATGCACATTTTCTGGATCGCCGGCCTGCTGCTGGCGTTCATTGACCTTCCCGACTTCGGCGGCTTCCTCGGCCGCATCGCGGGCTCGGTCGAAAGGATGGCCGGTGTAAAGCCAGGTGCCGGTGCCGAGGGTGTGCCCGACCGCACGCCGCCCCACGTCGCGCACGACGAACACGCCGACAAGGAAGCATCTGTGCCGCGAAAACCAGCGCGGATTGTCACCGACAGGAAAGAGCTCGACCATGCTTGAGATGCTTCTCTGCTCGCTGGTGACGCTGCTCCCGGACTATCTCTATCGCCGCTATGTCCAAGGACGGCGCTTCGGCAAGGAAATAACATTCTACTCGGTGTGGTTCGAGCTCCGATGGGGCATCACCGGCTGTCTCGTTCTGACCGTGCTCCTGATCACAACCGTGTTTTACAATCACCCGTCCACGACCAATGTGACGCTCTTTTTCCGCACTGTTCCGATCCTGCCCGAGACGAACGGGCGCGTTGCCGAGATATTCGTCGGCAACAGCGGCCCGATTGCCAAAGACGCGCCGATTTTCCGGCTGGACAGCTCGAAACAGGCAACAGCTGTGGAATCGGCGCGGCGCAAGATTGCCGAGGTCGAGGCGCAAACGGTGGTGGCGCGGTCGGACGTGGTCAAAGCCGATGGCCAATTGCAACAGGCCAAGAGCGAACATCAGCAAACGTTGGACGAGCTCGAGACCAAACAGGAGCTGTATCGGCGCAACTCGGGTAACGTTCCGTTTCGCGAGATCGAGCGCCTGCAGGAACGCGAGCGTGGGCAACTCGGCGCAATCACTGCAGCGACCGCCGAGAAACAGGGCGCCGAGGAGCGAATATCAACCCTGTTGCCGGCCGAGAAAGCGACGGCGGAAGCCGCACTCGCGCAGGCACAGGTCGAACTCGACAAGACGGTCATCCGTGCTGGCGTGAGCGGGCGCGTGGAGCAGTTCTTTCTGCGGGTCGGCGATGTCGTCAATCCGCTGATGCGTCCGGCCGGCATCCTGATCCCAGAGGGCGCCGGTTATCGATCTTTGCAGGCGGGTTTCGGCCAGATCGAGTCTCAGATCATGAAGGACGGAATGATCGCGGAAGTTACCTGCGTGTCCAAACCATTTACGATCATCCCGATGGTGGTGACGGCTGTGCAGGACTACATTGCCGCCGGGCAGTTTCGGGGTGGCGAACAGCTCCTTGAAGCGCAGCAAGTGACCAAGCCGGGTACTCTTCTTGTTTTTCTTGAGCCTCTTTACAAAGGCGGGCTCGATGGCGTGACGCCGGGCAGCAGCTGTATCGCTAATGCCTATTCGAGCAACCACGACGAAATTGTCGCGAAAGACACGGGCACTTTCCGGGCCATCGTTCTCCATGTCGTAGATGCGCTGGCGCTTGTGCACGCCTTGATCCTGCGACTCCAGGCATTGGTGCTTCCGTTCCAGACGTTAGTGTTCGGCGGGCATTGATGTCGGACCGCTGCTTGGCCGCGCCCCTGGCCGTAGCCGTTCGCGAACGGCCTGGAAGGCGACGTAGAGCGGCGGGATCGCGAAAATTCCGATAAACGATGCGAAAATCATGCCGCCGAACACCGGCGTGCCAACGTTTCTTCGCGCCAGTTCCGATGCGCCGGTCGCGATGACCAGAGGAAGAAGACCGAGGATGAAAGCAAACGACGTCATCATCACGGGCCGGAAGCGCAGTCGCGCGCCTTCGGTGGCAGCTTCAAGCAACGGAACGCCCTTTTCTCTCTGCTCCTTCGCAAATTCGACGATGAGAATGCCGTTCTTCGCCGCCAGGCCAATCAACACGACCATGCCGATCTGCCCATAAAGATCGAGCGTCAGACCGCCAAGAACCACCGCAATAAACGAGCCGAGTAGTCCAACCGCGACAGACAACAAGACCGGAACGGGTATGGTCCAGCTTTCGTACAGCGCGACCAGGAACAGATACGCAAACAGAACAGCAAACCCGAGGATGATCCCGGTCTTCCCTTCCGCCCGCTTTTCCTGAAACGCGGTATCTGTCCACTCGCCACCGTAGCCTTGCGGCAGCGTGCGGGCGGCCACCTCTTCCATCGCTTTAAGCGCTTGCCCAGACGAAACGCCCGGCGCCGGCCCACCTTGAATGGTGACGGCCTGGCGATTGTTGTAGCGGATCAAGCCAGGAGGCCCCACAACGACACTGACTTCAGCTAGGCTTCGCATTGGAATCATCTTTCCGTCTGCGCTCTTTACGTTGATGCGATAAATATCGGCAATGCTCGCTCGGTCATTCGCTTCCGCCTGCACCTGAACCTGCCAGGTCCGGCCAAACAAATTCATGTTGTTGACGAAATATCCGCCGAGTGAAGCCTGCAGTGCCTGAAAGACAGAGCTTAAAGAAACGCCGAGGATCTGGGCCTTGTCGCGATCGATATCCAGAAAGATCGACGGGTTTGTCGCAGAAAAAGTCGAGAAGACACGATTGAGCTGCGGATCTTGATTTGCGGCAATGATCAGCCCTCGCACCGCCTGCGCAAGATCCTTTGGGTCACCTCCGCGAAGGTCCTGCAGGACATAAGCAAACCCGCCGCCGGTCCCGAGGCCGAGGATTGGCGGCGGCGCCAGCGGAACGACTGTACCGCCCTGGATCTGGCGGAACTGCGTACCAAGTCGGGCGATCACTTCGCGAGCACCAAGCGACAACTCTTTGCGATCCTCAAACGGCTTGAGGGTAACGACCAGGAACCCCGCATTCGGCTGCGAATAGTTGTCGATAAAATTCAGGCCGATAACGGCCGTGACGTCCGCGACCGCCTTTTCCTGGCGCAGAATGGCTTCGGCTTGCTCGATGACGTCGGTGGTACGGGCAACCGAAGCGCCGCCCGGCGTTTGCGCGACAACGAAAAATGCGCCTTGGTCATCCTCCGGCAGGAACCCAGTCGGCGTTATTTTCGCCAGTCCCACGACACCAAGGCCACAGACGCCGACCAGGACCAGGCCGATGATCGACATGCGAACGAGCCGAGCTACAACAGAGCCGTAGCGGTCGCGTACATAGTCGATCGAACGCATGACTTTTCCCATGATACCGCCGCGCGGCCCGTGGTGCGGCCGCAACAGGACACCGCAAAGCGCCGGAGAAAGCGTGAGCGCGTTGATCGCTGACAAAAACATTGAAACGGCGACCGTGACCGCGAATTGACGGAACAGTTCGCCGGATATCCCGGGTATGAACGCGACGGGCACGAACACCGATAGCAGCACGAGTGTGATCGCGATGATCGGCGCGGTAATCTCCGACATGGCACGTTTCGTCGCATCCGCCGGTGAAAGCTCGGGGTGTTCTTCCATCACCCTTTCGACGTTTTCGACAACGACGATCGCATCGTCGACCACGATGCCGATCGCCAGAACAATGGCCAATAGCGAAACGGAATTCGCCGAGTAGCCGACGGCCAGCAATGCGATAAACGTGCCGATGAGGCTGACTGGCACCGCCAGCGTCGGAATGAGCGTGGCCCGCACGTTACCGAGGAAA
The DNA here is from genome assembly GCA_963819915.1 of uncultured Alphaproteobacteria bacterium. Taxonomy (GTDB): domain Bacteria; phylum Pseudomonadota; class Alphaproteobacteria; order Rhizobiales; family Xanthobacteraceae; genus Pseudolabrys. The sequence goes on along the minus strand of CAWFXX010000001.1, from coordinate 121,820 downwards.
AGAAAGACGACGATCACAACAAGAATGAAGGCTTCAACAAGAGTCTTTTGCACCTCATGGATGGTGTCTTTGACGAAGACGGTCGGATCGTAGGTAATTTTCCATGCCAAATCTTCCGGGAACGCCTTTTGTAGCTCCTCGATCCGGCTGCGGACGGCATTGAGTGTCGCAATGGCATTGGCGCCGGGCGTTTGATAAATCGCGATCGCTGCCGCTGGGCCCCCATTGAGCCGCGTATCACGATCCAAATTTGATGCGCCCAGTTCTACTCGCGCGACATCGCGAAGACGCAGCACAGAGCCGTCCGGATTGGTCCGAATGACGATATTCTCAAATTCGGGGACTGTGCTGAGCCGGCCCTTTGCCTGTATATTGAGTTGCAGCTGCTGATCATTTGCTATCGGACGAGCACCAATCCGACCTGCGGCCGCCTGAATATTCTGTGACTGGATTGCGTCGATGATATCGGCTGTCGTCAGGTTGAGGCCCGTCAGGCGATCAGTCTGCACCCAGGCGCGCATTGAATAGTCCTGGGGGCCCCACAGGTTTGCGTCGCCGACACCGGGCGTGCTCTTGATCTGGTCAAGAAGATTGATGGTGACGTAATTCGAAAGATACAGCGGATCATGGGTGTGCTTTGGCGAATAGACTGCAATGACGCCGAGCAGCGCCGATGATTTCTTCTTTACGGTGAGGCCTTGCCGCTGCACGTCCGGCGGAAGGCTCGAGAGAGCTATTTGAACACGGTTGTTGATGTTGACCGTGTTGATGTCCGGATTGGTGCCAAGTTCGAAGGAAGCCGTCAGCGAATAGCTCCCGTCGTCACCGCTGACACTCTTCATGTAGATCATTTTGTCGACGCCGACGACCTGCGCTTCGATCGGCTGGGCGACTGTCGCATCCACAACAGAGCCGGATGCGCCGGGATACCGGGTCGTGACGGAGACCTGTGGCGGGACGATATCCGGGTACTGGGCTATCGGAATTGACAGTAGCGCCAGCAAGCCGGCGATCGTCGTAACGATGGCGATGACTATCGCAAGCCGGGGCCGATCAACAAAGACTGACGACAACATTGCCTAGCTCCGGCTCGCCGCCGGAACCACCGGGCTGGCGCGAACCGCCGCTCCGGGCCGGACGTTTTGCAAACCTTCGATGATGACCTGCTCACCTCCGGTCAGCCCCGATTCAACCACAACGCCCGTACCGCTCGAACGGCCCGCCTTGATTCGCTTCGTGACCGCCTTGCCGTCTTCGACCACGAACACGTAGATCCCCGCCTGGTCGGCGATGAGCGCCGATTGCGGAATTATGATTTTTTGCTCTGGTTCCCGCGTCTCGACAATAACGGTCAGCAGCTGGCCATCGATAATGCCTCCTTTCGGGTTGGCAACGGTGGCGCGCGCCAGGACCGTGTCCGTGGCGCGATTTGACATCACGTCGAGAAAGTTGACCGTCCCGACCTGATCGTAAAACAAACCATTCGAGTAGCGCAGCTTGACCTTGAAGCTATCCAGACTGGGAAGCTGGCTGGTCTGCGCCACCCTTAAAAACTCACGCAGGCTGACCGGAAAGGTCACGTACATCGGATCCTGGCTGACAACTGTCGTCAACGTACCCTTGTCGGGGCCCACAACATTTCCCACCGTGACGCTTGTTCGGCTGATTTTTCCGGCGATGGGCGATGTGATGTCGGTGTAGCCAAGATTGATCTGGGCTGATTGCAGATTGGCTTCGGCTTCCAGAATGGCCGCATGAGCCTGCTGATCTGCCGCCAGCGCCTGATCTTTTGCCACGACGGTTCCGGAATTCTTCGCGAGCAGTTCCTCCGCGCGCTGCAGTTGTATTTCAGTGAGAGTTTTGGCCGCCTTGGCCCGCTCCAACGCACCTTGCGCTTGCTTGACCGCCGCCTCGAATTGACCCTTTTCGATGCGGTAGAGCGGAGCGCCTTCTTTGACCGCATCGCCTTCCTTGAAAAGGACAGCCTCAAGATATCCAGTGACACGTGCTCTTACGTCGACGCGATTGATCGCTTCCACCCGTCCCACAAATTCGAGTGATGGGGTAATAGCTTTTTTTTCCGCGATGACGGTGCCGACTGGGACCGTGGTGGGCGGCGGCTGTTGGGAATAGGCGGGAAACGTCAGCCCAAAAAAGGCTAACAACGCCAATCGAGCGTGACGCATGGCCGTTCTCCGTTCGGAGGGACTGCTAGTCTTAGCCCCAGGTCAATGTTACGCCAATATCGCCGGGCTTCCCACCGGGCCAATCGACAACTTGAAACTTAACCCGATATCCGCGAGGTTGGAGATACTTTTTCCAGAACTCGAAGAGTTCTTTAGGCAATCCCGTCAACGTCTGCTCCCACCCCGCCTCTTGCTGATTGATGGCGCGGCCATGATCGGTGATAAGGTCATTGGGAAACCGGCCAACGAAAACTTCGGTCTGACCGTTGCTGACCGCGCGATTGATGATCGCGGCTGCGCGTTTCATTCGCTCTTCATCGGACACGCCAGACGGCTTTTGCAAGTTGTCCAACAACGCTTTCTTTTCGGCATCGGCTGCTGCCTTCTTGCGCATGTATTCAGATGCCTTTTCCGCCTCGGCTTCGGCCATCTGTTTCTTGCAGTCGGCGGCAGTCGGCAGCAGATCATCAATGATTGTTGTCATGGCCCTTACTTCCGAACCTGGGGTTAGACGTGCGGCATCTTTGACCGCACGAAAGCATCACGCTTCGTCGAAATGACCTTTCCTTTCTAGAAAATGGCGACCAATCACCTTTGACATAGGTCAATAAGCGCCCGCCATATCTGATTAAATCTCGTTTTGTTGGACCGCGCCGCGTTATCGGAACCCGTCTACAATTGCGAAAGAACGACATTGGCACCTTCACCCGACAAGCCGACGAAGAAGATGAAGCGCAAGGCCTACGAGGCCGAACTGCACAAGCTTCAGATCAAGCTTTGCCACCTGCAGCAATGGGTCAAAGCCAAAGGAACGCGGGCGATTATTGTCTTCGAGGGGCGCGATGCGGCCGGCAAGGGCGGCACGATCAGAGCGATTACCGAACGCCTGAGCCCGCGCGTATTCCGAATTGCCGCCCTTCCCCCGCCGTCGGAGCGGGAAAAAACGCAAGTCTATCTGCAGCGCTACATTCAGCATTTTCCCGCGGCCGGCGAAGTCGTCATCTTTGATCGGAGTTGGTATAATCGCGCCGGCGTTGAACACGTCATGGGATTTGTCAACAAGAAGGCTTATGAGCGCTTTTTGGAGCTGTGCCCGGAAGTCGAAAAATATATCGTCGATTCAGGTATTGTGCTCGTTAAATTCTGGCTGGAAGTCGGCAAGGACGAGCAGGAGCGGCGTTTCCTGGCGCGCATCAATGACCCGATGCGCCAGTGGAAACTAAGCCCTATGGATATCAAGTCATACAACCTTTGGGACGAATACTCGAAGGCGCGCGACATGATGCTGAAGGCAACAGACGGTGACTACGCGCCGTGGAATATCGTTCGTTCCGACGACAAACGGCGCGCGCGCCTCAACTGCATCTCGCATATTCTTGCGTCGATCCCTCACAAGACCATTCAGAATGAAAAGATCAAGTTGCCGAAACGGCCTGCTAAAAACAAGTACAACGATCGACGGTCTCTGGAGGGTCGGAAATTTGTCCGCGAAATATATTAGCGGAACGACGGCAAAGGGCGCATATGATGATCGGGCAAGCTTGAAAGGCCGACGGTTCGTAAAAGAGCTCTTTTAAGTCGTGGCGGCAGATCGCGCTATTCCTCATCCGGTGGCAGTTCGCCGTGATGCACCTTGCCGTACGCCTTCATCGCCTGACGCAATGTCGGAAAGATGCGTTGCTCGTGCTCCGCTTGGTAGAGGCCGATCTCCCGTAGCCACACAAGAAACTCGGTCCTGCGACCGGCAATGATCAGGGCGGCACCGCGCGTCTCCAGCGCCTGGCGCAAGTCGCGCATTGCATACAGGCCGTTGATATCGAAGTCGCTGATTGGAATCGCGTCGATGACAAACCACTGCAAGTCCGGGCCTGCGGCATCAGCAGCAGCCACCGCTTGCTGCTTGAAATAGTCGGCGTTGAAAAATGTCAGAGGCGCGTTGAAGCGAAAGAGCGTGAGGCCAGGGATTGTCTTCGCAGATCGATGCCGCTCGATCGAATGAAAGCCAGGTAACCCCTCTACCTTGCCCAACACCTCCGTACGCGGGCGCGCGGTTTGCTTGACGAAGCGCACCAACGCGATCGCCACTGCGATGAGAATGCCGTTGATCGCCCCTACTGCCACGACGCAGAGCGTAGTGATCATCGCCAATCCGAACTCGAGGCGGTCGATCTTCCAGATTTCTGTAAGCGCCTTCACGTCAAAGAGCGAGAAAGACGCAAACACCAGTACCGCTCCAAGGGCCGCGATCGGCACGTATTGCAACGGCTCGGTCAGAAACAAAAGCACGACCGCGATCACGGTCGCGGCGACCAGCCCGGTCACCTGCGTACGGCCTCCCGCAGCGGCGCCCATCGCGGTGCGCGAGTTGGCTCCGGTGACGGCAAAGCCTTGCGACAGGGCCGAAGCGATGTTGGCTGCACCGTAGGCCGCTAGTTCGCGATCGACGTCGATTTCGTAGTGTCCCTTCGAGGCAAAGCTGCGGGCCGTCAATGTGCCGCTCGTAAAGAGCACGAGGGCTAACCCCGCCGCGTCGGCTACCAGAGACGGCAGGTGCTCGAGTGGAAACGTCGGCCATCGCAATGGTGGCAGGCCGGCAGGGACGGTGCCCAGAATTGCAATGCCCTGTGCGTCAAGGGCCAATAGGGCAGCCGCGGCGCCCGCGACGATCAGCACAACCAGCGCCGCCGGTATGCGCGGCAAGAACCGCAGTGAGATGAAGAGAACGGCAAAGCTACCGGCTCCTACCGCGAACGTCGGAAAATGGGTTTGCGGAAGCTTAGAGAAGACTTCTAGTAGCCGAGGAACAATGCCACCCGACTCGATTGAAAATCCAAGCAGTTTGCCAATCTGCCCGAGGAATATGCTAATCGCGATACCATTTAGGAAGCCTACCAAAATTGGCTTGGACAGAAAGTCTGCCAGCGCCCCGAGGCGGAAGAAGCTTGCGGCAATGCACAACAGACCAGTGAGAAAAGTCAGTGCAATCGCGAGCGAGAGATAGAGTTCAGCATCGCCTGCGGCGAGCGGTCCGATTGCAGACGCGATCATCGCACAGACTGCGGCATCCGGGTTCACGATCAGTTGGCGCGACGTACCAAAAATTGCGTAAACGACCAGCGGCAAGATGCTCGAATAGAGGCCAACGACAGGATTGAATCCGGCGAGTTGGGCATACGCTATCGATACAGGCAGCACTACAGCCGCAACCGATATCCCCGCAACGAAGTCGTACCGGAAGTCTTCGGCAAATTGATAGTGCGAAATCGCCTGCACGCCCGGTGCGATGCGTGTTAGACGTTTAATCGTACTAGCGGATGCGGGATCCACCGCCGGTATCTCAGAACCCATTTATACATTGTATCGAAAGCAAGCGATCGAGTTCCGCTATTTGCACTGAGCGGACACGCAGCACCCTCGAAGACTGTCCATTTCAGGGAGTAAAGCAGATATCGTCCACTCACCATGATCCAAAGTGGACATCAATCCTGCGCGTGAAGTGCTACTGCAATGAAATCGTCAGCCCGCTCAGACTAAGTGACGCTTCAAAGCCAACCTGCCTGCCACGCAAAGTCAACACGACGCCGTTCGAGTTTTGCAGCGTTACTGCTTTTGCGCCGCCCGCCACTGCGATGCTGGCCGAAGCGGCCGAATACGTGCCTGCGATGTCGGCAGCGGTGCGAAGATTTGTTGCGGTCCCAACCAGGTCCGCCCCCGCCGCTCCAATCGTACCAACGCCAACCCCGCCGACGCTCAGCCGGTAGTTATGGCCCCTGAAATGCAGAACGCCGGAGCCGCCGCCAACTCCTACGATGAACCCGACTTTTGTGACCTTGAGGCGGACCGAGCCGGTGTCAGCATAGGACTGCGAGGGGCCAGACCCCGCCAGCATAACCGCCGCTACCAGCATCGCTACACAAAATTTCGTCGCACGAATGAGATTCATCGTTAAGTCCTCCCGGTTGGCTTCGTCGTTTTAGGTTGATAACACTGTCATTGTGGAAGCTTTGATCAAGATCAAATGGACGTCGATTTGGAACGATACGCTTTCTCGCGCCCGATAGCCTCAATTTTTAGTGGTCAAGCGGCCACTATGCTTTATCCGCGCCGCCCCTCCCGAGGCTGCCTCCCATGAATTTGCTGCTAAAAGAAATCCGCCACAACCCCCTTCTCTGGTTATTGGCCTTTGTGCCAATGGTATTTGCCGCGAAGTACATCCGCCCTGAAGCGCATACGCTGCATTTTGTGCTGTCTGTCCTCGCTATCGTTCCACTGGCCGCGCTGCTGAGTCATGCCACCGAATCCGTAGCGGCCAAGACAGGCGATACGGTCGGCGGCCTGCTCAACGCCACGCTCGGAAACCTGACGGAGCTTGTCATCGCGCTGGCCGCATTGCGCGCCGGGCAATACACTTTGGTGAAAGCATCCATCGCCGGGGCGATCGTTACCAACACGTTGTTCATGTTGGGCGCATCATTTCTTCTCGGCGGGCTCAAGTACCACGTGCAGGACTACAACCGCAGCAGCGCCCGCCTGCAATCAGGCCTGCTCTTTCTGGCCACGATCGCGCTGTTAATTCCTTCCGCAATCTCTGAAGCCGACTCCGTGGCCGGATCGGCATTCACCGAAAAGCTGAGCGTAAGCCTGTCTGCGCTGCTCATCGCCGCCTACGGACTGGGCCTGCTGTTCTCGCTCAAGACCCATCGCGAATTTTTCGGTAGCGCGGAACACGGGGAAGCCGGTGACACACCGTGGCCGTTGGGCCTGGCCCTGATGACGCTGGCCGGCGTCACGGTGCTGGTCGCGCTGGTGAGCGAAGTGTTCGTCGAATCGGTGCAGCAGGCAGCGGTGGCGTTTGGAATGACTCCCGCCTTCGTTGGATTCATCGTCGTGGCGTTGGTGGGCGCGGCAGCGGAGATGGCCTCAGCGTTTTCCGGCGCACGCAAAAATCGCCTGGATCTGAGCGTGGGCATCGCGCTGGGGAGCGCGGCCCAAATCGCGCTCTTTGTCGCTCCGGTGTTGGTGCTGCTCAGTTACATCATTGGTCCGACGCCGATGAACCTGCAGTTCTGGCCCGGCGCGGTGGTCATGATGCTCATTGCCACAATGACCGTATCCCTGGTGACCACCAGCGGGCGCTCGGCGTGGTTTGTCGGAGTACTCGTATTATTAGTGTACTTTATTTTTGCGATGACGCTTTATCTGTTGCCACCCCAGGTCCAGTAAAAGGATTAGGTCGGACCGAAAATATCGGGCCGTATAGCTGGAGCGATCTGCATGTTTGGCCAAATTATCGTGGGTGTTACCGTCAGTTTTTGCAATATTGCCATTCATGCGTTTTTGATGGCGGGTGTAATAGCGGCGGCCCGCCTCGCGGCTTCGATCAGAGCGCCACATCAATCGCTTCGATTGATTACTGTCATGACTGCGACCGTCTCGTTCCTGATGGCCGCGCATTTTGCTGAAGTACTCGTCTGGTCGTTGGCTTACGCAATCGTCGGCGCCGCACCTGAAGGCGCCGATCTCATTTATTTCGCCTTTGTAAACTACACGACACTCGGCTACGGCGACGTGACGCCGGTCGAGCGCTGGCATTTGCTCGGGCCAATGACGGCGATGAATGGCGTGCTGTTGTTTGGCTGGTCAACTGCGGTGATTTTTGAGGTGCTGCGAAGAACGCTAGCGACCATCCGCACCGAAGAAGAACACAAGGAGTGATAGGAGTGGCCAGGCAATGCCGTCCGCTCGGTAATGCTACCCGTCACTCCGTCCTTGAAAAGGAAAAATGGTGCGGCCGAGAGGACTCGAACCTCCACGGGTTGCCCCGCTAGCACCTCAAGCTAGTGCGTCTACCAATTCCGCCACGGCCGCATGGGGGAAGGACGAAAAGGTCTGAAAACCCCGCGTCCCGATGATGGCGGACCATGTAACAAATAGGGTGTTGAGGGACAAGGGCCGCGCCCGGCCCGCCCAAAGCCGGTTTTCGCTGGAGATTGAGCCGGTTGGACGCAGCTCAGCGCATGTCTGGCGGACGCGGCAACAGCTCGGCGACGGTCACGGCAATGCGGTTGCCATTCACGACCACGGTCCCCTTGGCGACCGGCAGATTGTTCGCAAGGATGCTCACGGCGTCTTCCTCGGAGGCATCCAGTTCGATGATGGCGCCGCGGCCCAGCCGAAGGACCTGATGGACCGGCATGGATGTGGTGCCAAGAACGACGGTGATGTCGACGCCGACTTTATCGAGTGTGGCCACGTTGGTTTCCTATTGCGCATTCTGCGCTATGGCAGGGAGCAGACAGGTCATCATGGTATGGTGAACGAGTGGTTAACGCACGAAACACGCTGAAAGTCGGGCTTCCGATGGCGGCCGGAATGACGCCGGTCGAATGGCGGACGAGCGATTCCCTCGTCGACTACGACGTGGCCGTCGCCGCCATGGAAGCCAGGGCCGGCGCAATTGCCGCAGGACAGGCTGCCGAGCTCGTGTGGCTCCTGGAACACCCGCCACTTTACACCGCAGGCACCAGCGCGAATTTGGCCGACGTGATTGATGCGCGTTTTCCGGTGCACCAGACCGGCCGCGGCGGTCAACTGACCTATCACGGCCCGGGGCAGCGGGTTGCCTATGTGATGCTCGATCTCAGGCGCCGCGGACCCGACGTCCGCCGGTTTGTCGCTACGCTTGAGGAATGGATCATACGAACGTTGGCGGCTTTCGATGTGCGCGGCGAGCGGCGCGAGGATCGCATCGGCGTCTGGGTGCGGCGCCCCGACATAGGCGAAGGCTACGAGGACAAGATTGCTGCAATTGGAATTCGCGTGAGGCAATGGGTCACGCTCCACGGCATGGCGCTCAATGTCGACCCCGATCTTTCACATTTTTCCGGCATTGTTCCTTGTGGCGTGAATGAGCGGAAGTATGGCGTGACCAGCCTCGCCGGCCTCGGAATTCCAGTGTCGTTGGCAGATGTCGATATGATCTTGCGGCGCGAATTCGAAGTTTTGTTCGGAACAACGGCTGATCAAGCCGTCGGGAGTACTGCAAAAGAACCGCCTCCCCCGGCCTCCAAAAGATCGGCTTCCGTTCCATCACGTTGATCAAGCGCGCTCACGTGCGCTGAATACGGTCCGCGCCGGCAGGCTTCGATCACGGCCTCGACGTCACCGCGTGGACCGGAAAACACCGCTTCGACAGAACCATCACGGCGATTTCGCACCCAGCCGCGCAAACCCCGTCCCTGTGCCTCGTCTTCGACGAAGGCCCGGTAGCCGACGCCCTGCACGCGGCCACGCACAACAACATGAAGAACGATAGGGTTATCCATGCGTGCTTTCCGCCATCGCTATCGCGCAGGTCTCGACACGCACCCTTTAAGCGAACTCCAGAATGACCGCATCCACCGCCAGGCTGTCGCCGGGCTTGGCATTGATCGTCTTGACCGTGCCGTCGATCTCCGCCCGCAGCACGTTTTCCATCTTCATGGCTTCCACGACCGCTACCGTCTCGCCGGCCTTCACCTCTTGGCCCTCTTTGACCGCGATCGAGACAACAAGGCCCGGCATCGGACACAGCACCTGTTTGCCGGTGTCGGCTACTTTTTTGACCGGCATCAGGCGTGCGTAACCGGCTTCGCGCTCGGTGTAGACATAGGCCTTCGTTTCGACGCCACGATGGCTCAATGCGAAACCGTTCAGGATCGTGCGCACCTGGACCGTCGCTGGTTTGTCATTGATTGTCCCATGCCAGATCAGATCCCCTGACCTCCAGTCGGAGTGAAGCTTCAATGGTCCGGATTTGCTGCCGTGCATGCGGACTTCGATCGCGCCGTTGGTCCGGTTGACCTCGAGCTTGATCTCCCGCTCGCCGAGCCAGACGGCGCGCTGGCTCTCGCGCGTGACGCTGCGGCCACTGAGCTGGCCTGAGACGCGCCGCTTGCGTTCGCCCAGCACATGGTCGATTGCGGCGGCAACAGCCGCCAGAACCTGTGCCGGCTCTCCTTCGGGCGCATGGGCCTGAAAGCCCGAGGGAAACTCCTCGGCAATGAAGCCGGTCGAAAGCTTTCCTGCTTGCCAGCGCGGATGGGTCATCAGCGCTGCGAGGAACGGAATGTTATGCCGGATGCCATCGACCACGAAGTCATCGAGCGCGTCGCTTTGTGCCGAAATCGCCGCGCCGCGCGTCGGCGCATGCGTCACCAGTTTCGCGATCATCGGATCGTAATAAAGCGAGATCTCCCCACCCTCATACACGCCCGTATCGTTGCGCACGGTGATGCCGTTATTTGTCCCCTCTTGCGGGGGACGATAGCGTGTGAGCCGTCCGGTCGAAGGAAGGAAATTCCGATACGGATCTTCGGCGTAAACCCGGCTTTCGATTGCCCAGCCATTGAGTTTCACATCGTTCTGCTTGATCGCGAGCTTCTCGCCGGCCGCAACGCGGATCATTTGTTCGACCAAGTCGATGCCGGTGACGAGCTCGGTGACAGGATGTTCGACCTGCAATCGCGTGTTCATTTCCAGGAAATAGAAACTCTTGTCCTGCCCGGCCACAAATTCGACCGTTCCGGCGCTGTCGTAGCCCACCGCCTTTGCCAAAGCGACCGCCTGTTCTCCCATCGTCTTGCGCGTGGCCGGGTCAAGCAACGGGCTCGGGGCCTCTTCAATGACCTTCTGATTTCGCCGCTGGATCGAACACTCGCGCTCGCCGAGATAGATGACATGACCGTGCTTGTCGCCGAGCACCTGAATTTCGATGTGCCGCGGGTCGGTAATGAATTTTTCGATGAAGACTCGGTCGTCGCCAAATGAAGACTTCGCTTCCGAGCGCGCGCGCGTAAAGCCTTCGGCGACTTCGGCCTTGCTATGGGCGATCCGCATGCCTTTGCCGCCGCCGCCGGCCGAGGCCTTGATCATCACCGGGTAGCCGATCTCCTCCGCAATCTCGATCGCCTCCACCTCGTTTTCAATCACGCCGAGATGTCCCGGAACGGTCGACACCTTGGCGGCGGCCGCCGCCTTTTTCGATTCGATCTTATCGCCCATCGCGGCGATCGCTTTTGGATTGGGGCCGATAAAGACGACGCCGGCGGCCGCGAGTGCTTTGGGAAATGCTTCGCGCTCGGACAGAAAGCCGTATCCGGGGTGGACCGCTTCGGCGCCGGTCTGCTTGCAGGCGGCCACGATCTTGTCGATGACAAGGTAACTTTCTGCCGCCGGTGGCGGGCCTATTGCGACAGCGGTATCGGCCAATTCGACGTGCAACGCATCCTTGTCCGCATCCGAATAGACGGCGACGGTTTCGATCCCCAGTCTGCGTGCGGTTTTGATGATCCGGCAGGCGATTTCGCCGCGATTGGCGATCAGGATACGCTTGAACATACCGTGACAGGGGCCCCAGGTGCCGGCCATTTGGCTTGCTGCCTTATAGCGCAAAAGTCAATCTTGCCGCGCAAACAGCAGCAACAACGCGCGCCGCGTGTCAAAATGGCCGCGGATAACCGTTCGAGCGTTACAATACTGTCTTATAGCGAGGGTATCTACCGCGGCATCCCAACACGCATCATCGGGAGCGTTGCCATGCCATTTCAAAAGAAAACTTTGGTTTTAGCCGCATGCGCCGCCGCCTTTCTCCAGGGAGCGGCTGCACAGGCGCAGAGTCAGCGCAATCTCATTCTGTTTGTGCCCGATGGTCTGCGCGCTCTGTCGGTGACGCCCGAGACCGCGCCCGCAATGGCGGACGTGCGGGATAAAGGCGTCAACTTCGCCAATCCGCATTCATTGTTCCCGACCTTCACCATGGCCAATGCGTCGGGCATGTCGACCGGCCATTTCCTCGGTGACACCGGCGTATTCAGCAATACGATCTATGTCGGATTTCCGACCGCTCACGCCGCCAACAGCGTGACCCCTTTCATTGAAAGTGACCCGGTATTGGGTGACATCGACGACCATTTCTCCGGAAATTTTGTCGATGAAGATGCCGTGCTCTTCGCCGCCCGCCATCAGGGCTTCAGCACCGCGGCTATCGGCAAAGTCGGACCGACGATGATGTTCGACCACACCGACCGCAAGGGCGAGACCACGATCATCGTCGATGACGCGACCGGAAGCGCCGCCGGCGTTCCCCTCTCGCAACCATTGCAAGATGCGCTGAAGGCCGCGGGCTTGCCCGCCACAGCACCGACACGCGGCGCCAACGGCGCAGCCGGCGACGCCAAGAAGCCCGGCACCACTGTCGCCAACGTTGACCAGCAGAAATATTTCGCCGACGTCACTGCCAAAGCGGTGTTGCCGCTGTTCAAGGCCAGCAACAAACCATTTGTGCTGGTGTTCTGGTCGCGTGACCCCGACGGAACCCAACACAATCAAGGTGACAGTCTGCTGAAGGTCGAGCCAGGCATCAACGGGCCGACATCGCGCGCCGCCGTCAAGAACGCCGATGATAACCTGGCGGAGATTCGCCACGCACTCGACGAACTCGGCCTCGCGGCGAATACTGACATTATTATCGCCGCCGACCACGGCTTCTCCACGATTTCCAAGGAGAGCAAGACCAGCGCCGCCGCCCAAATGAGTTTTGGCGACGTGCCCGAGAGCCTGCTGCCACCCGGCTTTGTCGCGCTCGATCTCGCCAAGGCATTGGCATTGCCGCTGCACGATCCCGACGACAAAAATGCCGTCGTCGAACCAGGCAAATATCCCAAGCGCGGCAATGGCGTGATCGGCGACAATGCGGACAAGCCCGACGTCGTAGTTGCCTCCAATGGCGGTTCAGACCTGGTTTATGTGCCGGGCAAGGACCGGGCGCTGACGGCCAAGGTCGTTTCAGCTCTGCTGGCGCAAGACTACGTGAGTGGGCTTTTCGTCGATGACGAGCTCGGCACTTTCCCGGGCACGCTGCCGGTTTCGGCGATCAATCTGAAGGGCTCGTCGGTCACGCCCCGCCCCGCGATCGTCATCAACTTCCGCTCATACGCAACCGGCTGCGAAAAACCGGTGATGTGCGCGGTCAATGTTGCCGATACCCTGTTGCAGCAGGGTCAGGGCATGCATGGCAGCTTCAATCGCGCCGACACGATGAACTTCATGGCGGCGGCCGGTCCTGATTTTAAATCCGGCTTCGTCAACGAAGCTCCCGTGAGCAATGCCGACATTGGCAAGACTATTGCGCAAGTCCTGGGGTTGAAAATCCCGTTCCATGGCAGCCTGATGGGCCGGGTTGTCGATGAAGCCCTGCCGGGGGGCTCAAGCCCCACGGTTGAGCAATTCGTCGAACGTGCCACTCCCGACCAAAACGGCCTCGCGACGGTGCTGGTAGGCCAGCGCGTCGGCAGCACGCGATATTTCGACGCGGCCGGCTTCCCGGGCCGGACCGTCGGCATGGACGAGCGCAAAGCGGCGAGCCGTTAGCGGCCCGCTGTAAATTGCCCGGGTGGAAAGGCTTTTCCACCCGGCACCCTCGCGCCGCAGATTTTGTTCTCCGCAAGGCGTGACCGGCTACCCATCGATCCTCTTTGCCCCTCGCCCTATTCCACTTGCACGCCGTCGCCTATATTAGCTGGTGAGGACGTAACTTTTTGAGTGGAGGTGGATCATGGCGTTGGCGATTGGCGATACCGCACCCGATTTCGAGGCGGAGACGACTGAAGGAAAACTCCGATTTCACGATTGGCTGGGCACCTCTTGGGGCGTGCTGTTCTCGCACCCGAAGGATTTCACCCCGGTTTGCACGACCGAACTTGGCACCATGGCGCGGTTGAAGCCCGAGTTCGACAAGCGCAACACCAAGATCATTGGTCTTTCAGTCGACCCGGTGGACAATCACAAGAAATGGGCTGCCGACATCAAGGACGTCGTTGGCTTTGCGCCGAACTATCCGATGATCGGCGATACCGAACTGAAAATTTCCAAGGCCTACGGTATGCTGCCGGCAGCGACCTCCGGCTCCTCGGAAGGACGCACGGCGGCCGATAACCAGACCGTACGCAACGTCTTCATCATCGGCCCGGACAAGAAGATCAAGCTCGTCCTGGTCTATCCGATGACGACGGGCCGCAATTTCGACGAGGTGCTGCGCGTTCTCGACTCGCTCCAGCTGACCGCCAAACACCGCGTTTCAACGCCGGCGAACTGGAAGCAAGGCGACGATGTCATTATCGCCGGGTCGGTCAGCGATGACGAAGCCAAGAAGATCTGGCCGCAAGGCTTCAAGGCGCCCCGGCCCTATATCCGCATTGTGCCGCAGCCGAAGGCATAAACACCCTTCCGGACTTGTTGTAAGCAAGGGGCGCGGGCGATATCGTCCGCGCCCCTTGGTTATTTTAGCGGCGGCGGAGCATTTAAAATGAGTGACAGGGCAATGAATGATGCGGCCAAATCACAGCCGCCCTTTGCCGAATTTCTGGGCCTCAAAATTACCCACGTGTCGCCCGAACGCGTCACGGCCGAACTGCCGATGCGCGAAGAGCTCAACAACCGCTTTAACATCATGCATGGCGGCGCCATCATGGCGCTCGCCGATAATCTCGGCGGCACCGCGACGACGGCCAATCTCAAGGAGGGTCAATCCACGACGACGATCGAGAGCAAGACCAATTTCTTCGCCGCTATCCCGCTTGGCGACGTCGCCAAAGCCGAATGCACGCCGCTCCATCGCGGCCGCACCACCATGGTCTGGCAAACCCGCATCACCCGTGGCGACGGTAAACTTTGCGCGCTTGTCACCCAGACCCAGCTCGTTCTGGACCGGTAACGATCGCGCTCACACGGTGCGCGGCTTCGCGGCGCCGCGATTGGCCAACACCACCCCGCCCGCGCAGATCACCATGCCGGCAATCGAAAGCGCATCGAGCCGCTCGCCGAACAGGACGAATGCCAACAAAGCGGTCACGCCGGGCACGAGATAAAACAGGCTCGCAAAGCCGGTCGCCGCCGAACGGCGGATCAGCCAGTACATCAATCCGATTGCGGCAATCGACAGGACGAGCGTCAGCCAGGCGATCGCGAAAATAAGCTCGCCGGTCCAGTGGATCTCGCGCGTCTCAAAAGCGAAGGCGCCGATTGTGAACAAAAGACCCGCGCCAACATATTGCACAAAATTTCCGGCACGCCAGTCGATCCCGCCGCAAAAACGTTTCTGATAGAGAGTGCCCAGCGTAATCCCGATCAGCGACAAGAAGCTCGCGATCCAGCCCAGCGTCGAACCGGCGAGAACAATGCTGCGATCATGCAAAACCAGAACGACGCCGATGAGACCGAGCGCGAGACCAATCCATTGTGTGCGGGTGACGGTCTCCCCCATGAAACGGTTGGCGATCGTCGAGGTCAGGATCGGCTGCAGGCCCGGGATGAGTGCTGAAACGCCGGCCGGGACCCCCTGGCTGATGGCGGTAAACACGCCACCCAGGTAAAGCCCATGGACGAGCGAGCCGGCGACCAGCGCGTGTCCGATACCCCGCGCGTCTGGTGCTTTCGCACCACCGATCAGCGCGATTGCGCCCATGATCAGCACGACAAAACCCATGCGCACCGCGAGAAACGTCAGCGGCTCGATATAAGGCAGCCCATACCGAGCGCCGATGAAGCCGGTGCTCCACAGCAGGACGAAAATCGCCGGCGCGGTCGCAATCGCCAGTCGGGTCAGGCGCATCATGGTGTCAGCACAGTTGAAACGGGATTTATTCGAATTGGCGGGTAGCGCGCCTATACCACTTTCCGCCGGGCGATACCTTCCCCTCTTACCGCGATCGTGGCTATGGTGACTGACGTGGGGAATGACCGGGGGGAATAGCTGCCATGAAACTGATTGCGTTTTACGTCCTTTTTGTCCTGATCGGCGAGGCAATTGCCTATTTCGTCGGTCGAAGTGTTGAGCATTGGTCGATGACCGCGAGTCTGCCGGTGTTTCTCGCCTGCTTTTTCTTTGTTTTTTGGGCTGCCTGGCGGCTCGCGGTCCGCGTGACCTGACTTTGCGGGTTCCGCACATCAAACGGAAATTTCGGAACCGGAGCTGAGGCCAGGGGGTTTCCTCCATTCGAGACGACTGCACCTCGTCTTGAATCCAAGGAGGTTGCCATGACTGATCCGCGTTTTACCGATCCGAATTACAGCGATCCGCGGTTAAGTGATCCGGTGATTCGCCGAGACGAAAGTGTTGGCGGCATGTGGGGCTGGATCGCCGGCGTTGCGGTACTGCTCCTGATCGGCTTCTTGATCGTGGCCGGCTGGAACAATCACGGGACTACCGCAAGCAACGGTACTTCGCCAGTGACGACGAGCAGCGCGCCCGCGCACAGCGCTGCCCCGCCGACAACGACTGGCTCAGGCTCTCCCGCCGCACAGCCGCTAACGCCGGCCCCGTCAACGGCACCGCCACGCAGCGGTACGCAGTAGCGTCCTTAAGCGTTTCCCGTAAAACATGAACCCGGCGCCGCGACGGCGCCGGGTTGAAGGGTGAATGCGATGAATTTATTTGAGAAAGATTTGCCCCGAAACTTGCCGTTGGTGACAGAGCGCCCGCGCCCAGAAAAAAGAGCCGCGAAGTGGCAAATTACCATTACATTCGCTGCGGCGGTTACGATCGTCTCGATCTTCCTGTGGGGCCTCAACAATCAGCGCAACGAAACCAATAACCAGGAACCCGCGGCAAGCCAGCCAGTGCCTGCAACGCCTCACGACTCCGGCCAGCAGGCCGCGCAGCCGTCGCCGAATACTCCGCAACAACAACAGAATGCCGGCAACTCAAATCCGCCAAGCACAACGGGTTCCGGTAGCTCCCACCCGCCCCAGCGGCAGAACAGCGCTCAATAAACGCTTCGGCGCGCGCGTACGGTCAAAGTGATCGGCGTCGCCACGACGCGCTATCCGAAAATCGAATAGATCCCGAATCCGACCGTCGCACTCAATACCGCCTCGATGGCCTGAAATTGCATGCCTGTCATTTCCTGGCTGACATAGGGAAATAGCATTCGCCCGACCGGCAGCACGATCGCCGCAACGAGCGCAACGCACAGCAATTTTGTCACGACAGGCTTGTCGAACATGGCAACACCCTCCCCCGTTTTTTTCTTATTGTGTCACGGTCACGGGCCGTTGGGCAATCTCACGTCTGGAAGGTCGGATCGACTGGAACCCGGTAGCCATTGGCAAGGCGGTTTGTCTCATTGGCCATCCCCGTTACCGCCATAAGCTCGCCAAACATAGCCTCAGTCATGCCGGCCTTGCGTGCCGCCGCCGTGTGGCTCGCGATACAATAGGCGCAGCCGTTGGTGACGCTGACCGCCAGATAGACCATTTCCTTGGTCAGTGGATCGAGCGCACCCGGCGCCATGATCTCTTTCACGCTCTCCCAGGTGCGGCGCAGCGTCACCGGATCGTGTGCGAGGTATTTCCAGAAATTATTAACGTCCGGCACGTTGCGGGACTTCTTGATGTCATCATAGACCGCGCGTACGGCGGCTGAAGCTTCGGCATATTCGATAGGTGCAGGCATAATATTGATCCTCCCGCTCGTCATGGCCGGGCTTGTCCCGGCCATCCCGCTTAGGGATTTGGAGAAATATCGTCGTAGCGGTCTCGCCACGACGGGTTCGATTAAGCGAGTATGTACATATAGAACTGACCCATGCGCCGAGTTTCATGAATCGGGATGGCCGGGACAAGTTTACAGCCGGGCCGGCCACCGGCCGGACCCGGTTGCCCGGCCATGACATTTGAGAGGATGGCACCATGCCGAAATCGCCGGACTATTTTCACGGGAAAACCATCGTCATTACGGGAGCCGGCAGCGGCATTGGCCGCGCGACCGCACTGATCTTCGCGCGGGAGGGTGCCAACGTCGTTTGCGCCGACATCAACGAAAAAGGCGTCGAGGAGACCGCCGAGAAGATCAACGCGCTCGGTGCCCAGGCGCTGGCCCTCACCATCGACGTCACCAAACGCGCCGCCGTTGAGGACATGGTCCAACTCGCACTCGACGGCTTCGGCCGCGTGCATTTCCTGTTCAATTCGGCCGGCGCCGCCATCAGGCGTGCAAAATTCCTCGAGATCGACGACGATCTTCTCGACAAGACCTTCGACCTCAATGTCAAAGGCACGCTCTACCCGATGCAAACCGTGCTGCCGCACATGCTCGCCAATAAATTCGGCGTGATCGTCAACATGGGCAGCATGTCGCACCGGCGCGGCGGCCCCGGATCTTCCGTGCACTATGCCGCAGCCAAGGGCGCCGTGGTGACCATGACAATGGGCGTCGCACGCGAATTTGCCGCGCAGGGCATACGCGCACTGTCGATCTCGCCAGGCCCGGTCAAGACGCCATTTCAGGCGGCAGCCAGCAGCTCGCCCGAACTGGTCCAGCGCTTCCTCGAAGATGTGCCGATGAACCGTTTTGCCGAACCGGAGGAAATCGGTGAGCTGGTTTTATTCATGTGCTCCGATGCCTGCGAATTCATGACGGCCGATACGGTCTATGTGAACGGCGGTGGCGGCTGGCGCTGACGGGAATTCAGCGCGCAGCCAGCCAGATTCCGGCTGCAACCGCGACCAATCCGACGACCAAATTGAGGCCGATCCCCTCGCCGATCGCGACGGCTCCGACGATCGACGCAAACACGGGGTTCACGGTCATCGTCACCGCCGTCTTAGTCGGACTAGTGCGTGACAGCGCAACACCCAGAGAATGAACGCAACCGCACTGCCGACAATTCCGATGATAGGCTATCGCGATCCATTGCGGTGCGCCGAAGTGCGCAACGGCGTCGAAACCATGGATTGCCAGCGCCCACACGAGCAAACAGAACGCCGCCGCGCCCATGCCGGCCGTCAAGAACGCAAGCGGATCGGACCGCGCAATGAATGGGCGCGACCACACATTGTAAAGCGACATGCAACACGTGGCGGCAAACATCACCAGCTCGCCGCGCCATGCGCCGGCCGGTGCGTTAGAGAGGCCAAACGCCAGCGCAAATAGCACGCCGGTCATGGCAATGAGGACGCCCGCTGTCTTGCGCACCGTCAGCGTTTCGATGCCGAGTGCGGCGCCGACCAGCATGGTCATCAAGGGCATTGTGGAAAGCGTCAGCGCCCCGCGCGCTGCCGTGGTGTAGCTGTAGGCCAGGTTGAACAGGATCGAGAATGCAAAAAAGAACAAGATCCCGAGCGCGGCGACTGCAAACCAGTCGCGGCCTTTTGGCCACCGGCTCTTCATAAAAAGCGCAATCGGCAACAGGATCAGAAACCCGGTACCGAAACGAAATACGCCGAGCGTCACGGGGTCGGTGGCATGCACGACAAAACGCGTCGCTCCGCCGGCGATGCCACCGATTGCGCTCGAGGCCACCGCCGCAAGCACGCCTGTCTGGTCACGGGTGATCGGCACGGCGCGTGTATAATTGTACCGCTGCCGTCAGTCACGCTTCAAACAGGCATTGCAGCCCCGCTTTACACAGGTTCGCGGCCGTCACTCAGCCGTTAACACGCGCTCAAGCCGCTTGCGCCTGCACGAGGCTGGAATTTTCCAGCTCGAGCATCGCCGCCTTTTTGGCATTCGCCATCAGCTCGGCCACCGGAATTGTCGCTGCCTCATTCTCGCGGATCAGCGGCAGACGAAGATAAGGTGGATCGCGGAACCAGACATACTCATAGATGTGCCCGGTCTCGGCATGTTCGACCGCGATGGTCCGGCCGTGGATCTTGATGCCGAAGTCGCGAACAAACGCGTTGGTCGCAAGTTTCGGCGATTGCAGACCGAAGATGCGATGCAGAACCGCGTCGATCTCAGTCGGGAAAAACGGCTTATGCATAACCGCTGCGGCGCCAAGCTTGAGCGCCTCGCGCTCGCGCGTTGCGTTGTATTCGGCGGAGATCATCACGACCTTGGCCTGCGGATTGGCCTCCATCATGCGCGCAAGCGTTGCGTACCCATTCAGACCGGGCATGTTGATGTCCAGGAACACAACATCAAATGCGTCCGCCTTGCATCGCGCCAGCGCTTCGGTGCCGGTATTTGCATCTTCGATGTCGAGGTGGAAAACAGAACTCGACAGTACCTTGCGCATGACTTTCAGCGAGACGGCTGAATCGTCGACCAGCAGCACATGCATCGGCGTGGCGACGCGCCGATGCGTCGCCAGGATGGCCTCGATTTCCTCTTTGCCGAACGGCTTGGTCAGAAACTCATAGGCGTCGAGCTGGCGCGCAAGATCGATGCAACGCCGGTTTGACCGCCCGGATATCAGTGTGACGAATGTTTTGTTGCCCGCGATCCGCGCCGCCCACAAGGCGTCCATGCCGCCCATGGTCGGCATATGAACGTCGATGAATGCAAGGTCCACCCCGTGATCGAGTGCCTGCAGGCATTCGACGCCATCGAAGGCATGCACGATATTGGTGGAATAGTCGTTGGGAAGAGCGTCACGGATCAGCTGATGGACCGGATTGGAATCATCAGCGATCAGAACTTTCGATTGTCGCACAGCCATAAATTCTCCCTCCGTAAGCGTCCCACCTGCCAGAAAGAACACGCAGAGGCGTCATCTGTTCGCGGGAAGAGGGAGGCGCAAAGAGTTCCTGGCTAATTACTGCTTGGATATCCCAATCCAATTTTAGTCAATTGCACTGGGAGGTGCGGCAGGGCGCGCGGGATTGTCGCCAATGCCGACATCAAACGCAGACGCGCCCCGGCATGTCGTGCCGGAGCGCGCTTGAGCGAGACTTTCGATGTTAAACTTAGCGCCAGCGCAGTGTGAGCGCGGAAACGCCGGCGACGGCATTCAGCGCAACTGAACCCTGGAGCGAAACCGGTTGAAGCGCGATGGTGCGGTTGGACCCGCCCATCAGCACGTTGGCGCCACCGCCTATGCCAACGGCGGCGGTGCCCGTCACGCCGACATATTCACCGGCGAGCGCGCCGGCGGGCACACCCGTGGTCGGCGCAAACACAGCCCACCCTATCGCGCTACCGGCGCTGATGCCGATGCTAAGGCCCACGGTGTTGAGAGCGCCATCATAGAATTGCGGCGGGCCTTGCGGCGGGTTCGTCTGCGCCGGCTGGTAAGTGCATCGCATCGACTGGTGGCCAACGATGATGAAGCCAACGTTCGGATCGACCTGGCACGAGAGCGCGCCGATCTGGGTCCACGATTGGGCTGAGGCCGCGGCCGGCGCGAAAAGCATCGCCGCAAGAACGAACGCCGCAAGCAGAAAGCGGTGGCAGTGCAAGTTCATGATGTCGTACCCCCCTTGGTACAAGAACTGAAACAGCCTGTATGGAACTCCAGGCGGCCCCTATGTGCAAGGGTGCGGCAGGTCTTTCAATCGTGAATAATGAGCTTTGGTTATCTCCGTACGCATCCTTACGGGTTAAAAATCAGCACAATAAAGGCGATGAACAAGACCAGATGAACGCTACCGAGCAGAATATTGGTCGGTGCGCCGGAAAATGTCATTTGCGCAATAAACAGCGTCAGCACCAGCAGGATGGCCGGCACCGATTCAAGACCCATCTGAAGCGGCAAGTCGATCACCAGGCTGAGCGCCAGCATGACCGGGATCGTCAACCCAATGGTGGAAAGGCCGGACCCCAGTAACAAATTGACCGAGCGCTGCAGGTGGTTGTGACGCGCCGCCTGAAAGGCCGTCAGTCCCTCCGGCGACAGAATCAATATTGCGATCAGGATGCCGCCGAGCGTGGTCGGGGCATGCATTTTTTCAATGCCGTAGTCGATCACTTCCGCCAGTTTCTCCGACAGCAGCACCACGGGCAGCAAGGTGAGGAACAGCAGAGCGGCATGATAGGCAACGGAGCGGCGCGGCCCATGCCCGGGTTCATGTGCCGGCTCGGCACCGGTGACGCGGTTGAGCGCTCTTGCTTCCATGAAGAAAGCGCGGTGGCGCACGGTCTCTATCATCAGGAAGCCGCCATAAAGCAGCGCGGTCAAAAGACCGAACACAATCGCCTGCAAGGTCGTCATCGTGTGATCGACCGTTGATGTCGTGAATGTCGGCACCACCAGCGAGATGACGGAAAGACAGGTAATAACCGCCAGAAACGCGATCGCGCCTTGCAGGTTATATTGCTGCTGCCGGTGGTTCAGAGCGCCGGCGATCACCGACACCCCGATCATGCCGTTGAGCACGATCATGAGCACAGCAAACACGGTGTCACGTGGCAGCGTCGGGTTTGGGTCGCCTTTTAGCATCACCGTCGCCATGATGGTCACTTCGATGCTGACTGCAGCGATCGTAAGAATAAGCGTGCCGTAGGGTTCGCCCAGATATTCGGCCAACACTTCCGCGTGACGCACCACGCCGAAGGCACACCAGACCATGACCGCAAATAGCCAGACAAAGAGCACGGCGGTCATGCCCAAATGCGTGAGATCGTCGGTCCAGGACGCACCGACTGTAAAGAAAATAAGCGTCGTCGCCGCACCGACCAGGACCGGCCGTTCGGCGCGGAGAGCGTTGCTGAGGCTTGCGGGTTTGGGTTTTTTGGGCGGCTTCATTCGACGCTCAAAGCGCTGGGCAAAATCATATTATTGGATCACACCGGCAAATTGTCGTGTTTCCGCGCCGGCATCTCCACATCCTTGTTCTTCAGCATCGCCAACGCGCGCGCAATGCGGCGGCGCGTGGAATGCGGCATGATCACGTCGTCGACATAGCCGCGCTCGGCGGCGACAAATGGTGACAGGAAACGTTCCTCATATTCCTTCGTCCGTGCGGCTATCTTTTTCGGATCGTCCATGTCGGCGCGGAAGATGATCTCCACCGCTCCTTTCGCGCCCATCACAGCGATCTGCGCCGTCGGCCACGCGTAGTTCAGGTCGCCGCCGACGTGCTTTGACGCCATCACGTCATAGGCGCCACCGAAGGCCTTGCGCGTGATCACGGTCACCAGCGGAACTGTGCACTGGCTATAGGCGAACAACAGCTTGGCGCCGTGCTTGATCAGTCCGCCATATTCCTGGTCAGTGCCGGGCAGAAAGCCCGGCACGTCGACAAATGTCACAATCGGAATTCCGAAGGCGTCGCAAAAGCGGACGAAGCGCGCCGCCTTGCGCGAGGCATCGCTGTCGAGCACGCCTGCGAGCACCATCGGCTGATTGGCAACGAAGCCGACGGTGCGCCCGGCAATGCGGCCGAAGCCCGTGACGATATTCTTCGCATAGGCCGACGAGATTTCGAAAAAGTCGCCCTCATCCGCGACCTTCAGGATCAGTTCCTTGATGTCGTAAGGCTTGTTCGGGTTGTCGGGCACCAGCGTGTCGAGCGATTCATCGATGCGGTCGGCTTCATCCTGCGTCGGCCACTCAGGCACGCCGCTCGCATTATTCGCCGGCAGGAAATCGACCAGCCGCCGCATTTGCAGCAGGCATTCGACGTCGTTCTCGAAAGCGCCATCGGACACGCCTGACTTGGTCGTGTGCACCGACGCACCACCGAGCTGCTCGGCCGTCACCACCTCATTGGTGACGGTCTTCACCACGTCGGGCCCGGTGACAAACATGTAGGAGGTGTCGCGCACCATGAAGATGAAATCGGTCATCGCCGGCGAATAGACATCGCCGCCCGCGCAGGGGCCCATAATGACGCTGATCTGCGGTATGACGCCGGAGGCGATCACGTTGCGCTTGAACACTTCGCCGTAACCGCCAAGCGCGGCCACGCCTTCCTGGATGCGCGCGCCGCCCGCATCGAACAGGCCGATGATCGGGCAGCGTGCCTTCATCGCCATGTCCTGCACCTTGATGATTTTCTGCGCGTGCGTTTCCGAAAGCGAGCCGCCGAACACCGTGAAGTCCTTGGAGAACAGATAGACGGCGCGGCCGTTGATGGTGCCCCAGCCGGTGACGACGCCGTCGCCGGGGATCTTGCTCTTCTCCATGCCGAAATCGTTGGAGCGGTGCTCGACGAACATATCGAGTTCCTCGAACGATCCCTTGTCGAGCAGGAGCTCGATGCGCTCGCGGGCGGTCAATTTGCCGCGCTTGTGCTGGGCCTCGATGCGCGTTTTGCCGCCGCCGAGGCGGGCCTCCTCGCGCCGCTTTTCGAGTTTGTCGAGGATGTCTTTCATTGATTGGAGCCCCTGCCCTCGCGGAATCTTGGCTGCCGCAGGAATAGCATGAGAACCGGCCGATTTCTCCTCGTCGTCACCGGGCTTGTCCCGGTGACCCCGCTTAAGGTGGCAACGCACCTGCCCTCCTTTACGGGATGGCCGGGCCAAGCCCGGCCATGACAGGGGTACGACTTGGCACCGGCCTCAAACCCTGCTTACAAGCCCTCATGAGCGAGCCGCAAACCGCCGCCGAATTGATCCAGCAGGGCATGGTCCACCACCGGTCGGGCCAGCTGTCGCTCGCCATGGACCGCTACACCCAGGTGCTGCGCAACGACCCGAACAATGCCGACGCGCTCTATTACATCGCCGTGGTCGCCTGCCACGAGGGCCAGCTCCAGCAGGGCATCGATCTGGCCCGCCGCTCGCTGAACTTCCGGCCCGGGCAGGCGCGCGCGCACAATCTCATCGGCCAGGCGCTTTACCGCATGGGCAAGATCAAGGATGCGCTGGAAAGTTTCGACACCGCGATCGAATGCGACGCCAAATTCGCCGATGCCTATGGCAACCGCGCCAACATGCTGAGCGAGCTCGGCCGCACGTCGGAGGCGCTGTCGAGCTTCGACCGCGCGATTGCGCTCAACCCCAATTCAGCGAGCGACTGGCTCAACCGCGGCGCCACCCTGCACGGGGCCGGGCGGATCGAGGAGGCCATTGCAAGCTACGACAAGGCCATCGCGCTCGATCCTGATTTCTGCGTGACTTATTGCAATCGCGCTCATTCCCTGCTCGACGCCAACCGCGACGAGGAAGCGCTCGCCGGCTACGACCGCGCCATCGCGCTCGAGCCGAAATTCGCCGAGGCCTATCTCGGCCGCGCGCTGGCGCTGCGGAAGATGTTGCGCGTTGATGAAGCGCTCGCCAGCGTCGATAAAGCGATCGAGATAAAAGGCGACGTCGGCAAGATGCACGGCGCCCGCGCCAGCCTGCTGCGCTCGCTGGGCCGCGAGGCCGAAGCGGTCGCCGCAGATGCCAGGGCCGCCGAGCTGGAAGCCAAAAAACAGCAGGCCGGCGCCACAACCCCCGCGGACGAAAATAAAAGTTCCTGAGCGATGGAACTTTGCGGCGGCCTCCGCCGTTTCGCGGGGTAGCCAGAAGGACACCCCGACATGAACCACGCCACGCCACGCACCGGCTCGCCGCGCCTTGCCACCCCCACCGACCTCGGCGCCAACGCCGCAAAAGACATCGCCGTCGCGCTTAACCGCATCCTGGCGGACAGTTTTGCCCTCTATCTCAAGACCAAGAATTTCCATTGGCACGTGAGCGGCCCGCATTTCCGGGATTATCACCTGCTGCTCGATGAGCAGGCCGACCAGATTTTCGCCACCACCGATGTCATCGCCGAACGTGTCCGCAAGATCGGGCAGCCAACGTTGCGCTCAATTGGGGATATATCCCGCCACCAGAAGCTTGAGGACAATGACGCGGCTTATGTCGAGCCCTCCGACATGCTGGCGGAATTGCGCGAAGACAATCAAAATGTGGTGGCCGCGATGCGCGAGGTGCACGACGTTTGCGACGAGCACAATGACGTCGCGACCGCGAGCCTGCTCGAAACATTCATTGACGATGCCGAACGGCGCGTCTGGTTCCTGTACGAAGCCGGCCGCAAGGGCGACTCGAGCGGGCACTGATCTATACCAGTCATGGCCGGGCGTAGCCGTCCGAAGGACGGCGTGCTTTCGCACGCCTATGTCCCGGCCATCTCGCTTAGGGTGGCAAAAGCCGTGCTCACCTAAGCGAGATGCGCGGGTCAAGCCCGCGCATGACAAACGAGATTCAACCCGCCAGCTTCAGCACCGTAACCGCCGCGCGAAATTCCGTCTCGCGGAAAGCGCGCCGTTCGAGCGCGAGGTCGTCTTTGCCCCATTGCGACATTTGCCAGTCTTCGTCGACGTGCGAAGCGGCCCATGCCGTCTCGGCGTCGATCGCATCATGCGCGAGTGCCAGGGCAAGCAGCGCTGATCCCGTCAGCGCCGCAATCGACGAGACCGCGGCAAGACGCCACGGGTCGCCGGGAATCGCGGCCCGCATCGCAATGACTGTTTCACGTGGTTGCGTCACGTGCATGACGCCCTGCGCGAGCATGAAACGCGCGCCGAATTGTTTGTGCGCCCAGGCCAGCACCGGATCCCACGCCGCCGACTGCTTTTCGCTCAGAGCGGCCGGCGCATCGGCGCGATAGCACAGCAAATCCGTGCCGAGATATTTAGCAATCTCGTCTGTGACCGCTGCCGGCGCATCACGGACGCCGTCAATCGCCGCATTCGCGAGACGCGTGAGCGGCATCCGCGCGGGATCGATCACGTCCTTTTGTGTGTCCCACTCCGCGGCAATGGCATCGGCGAGTGGACGCGTCGGAGCGGCCAGCGCGCGGCGCGCCGGCGTTTTCACCGGCTTGCCGTCGAGCAATATCTGGACCGCGCCGCCCTCCGCCGTTTCGGTGACCTGCGCGCGCTCATAGAAGCGCTTGCGCAATTGCGGCCGCGCCCCCCGGCGCGCCGATTCCATCGGGTCGAGCGGCTGATTTTCGAAAATCTCGGTAAAAATCTCGCGCATTGGGACTCGATTTGTGCGGCGCAAAATAAGCGGAACTCAACCCCTCGATGTTAGTCCAAAACCGCCGGACCAGGGGGCCGGAATGCCTTGCTGCCGCCTCTTTCAGGGAGCGAAAAATGTCACGCAGACTTGTGGTTGATAGGCCTCAGCCATGACGGAAGGATAGGTAGCCTTGCGGGTTCGTAGACAATAATATCCGCCTCGGATTCGTGCCGGATAACAAGGCCGACCAAGGGGAAGTGGACCCGTTCGGGCTGTAACGCGACACCCTTCAGTAAGTGCCGAGTAGCGGGGCGCGTTTCGAGGAGTCAATGAAGAATACCGACATTTCTGCGCCCGACTACTTCCACAAGGTCGTGGATTGCCAATGGGCTTGCCCGGCGCACACGCCGGTACCGGAATATATCCGTCTGATCGCGCAAGGCCGTTATTCCGACGCCTACATGATCAACTGGCGCTCGAATGTGTTTCCAGGCGTTCTCGGACGCACCTGCGACCGTCCTTGCGAACCGGCCTGCCGCCGCGTGCGCGTCGAGGACGAACCGGTGGCGATCTGCCGGCTCAAGCGCGTTGCGGCCGACTACAAGGACGACATCACCGCGCGGCTGCCCAGGCCCGCGCAAAAGAAAAACGGCAAACGCATCGCGCTGGTCGGCGGCGGCCCCGCCTCGCTCACCGTGGCGCGCGACCTCGCCCCGCTCGGTTACACCTGCGTTGTATTCGACGGCGATCCGAAATCCGGCGGAATGATCCGCACGCAAATTCCGAAATTCCGTCTCCCGGATTCCGTCATCGACGAGGAAACCGGGTACATCCTCGGTCTCGGCGTTGAATTCCGCGGCGGCAAGCGAATCGACAGCATGAAGGCGCTGCTGGCCGAAGGTTGGGACGCGATCTTTGTCGGTTCCGGCGCGCCGCGCGGGCGCGACCTTGATATTCCCGGCCGCAAGGAAGCGGCCAAAAATATTCACATCGGCATCGATTGGCTCTCGTCAGTGTCGTTCGGTCACGTCAGCAAGATCGGCAAGCGGGTCGTTGTGCTCGGCGGCGGCAACACCGCGATGGACTGCTGCCGCTCCGCCCGCCGCCTCGGCGGCGAGCAGGTGGACGTCGTGGTGCGCTCCGGCTTCGAGGAAATGAAGGCGTCACCTTGGGAAAAGGAAGACGCCATGCACGAAGGCATTCCGATTCACAATTACCTCGTGCCGAAAGAATTCACCCACGAGAATGGCAAGCTCACCGGCATCACCTTCGAAAAGGTAAAGGCCGAGCGCGACGCCAAGGGCCGCCGCAAACTGGTCCCGTCCGGCGAACCGGATCAACACTTTCCTTGCGACGACGTGCTGGTGGCAGTCGGTCAGGAAAACGCCTTCCCGTGGATCGAACGCGATTGCGGCATCCAGTTCGACGAATGGAATATGCCCAAGGTCGACGCCACGACGTTTGCTTCGACCAACCCGAAAGTCTATTTCGGCGGCGACGCGGCCTTCGGCCCGAAAAACATCATCTGGGCGGTAGCGCATGGCCACGAGGCCGCCGTCTCGATCGACAAGATGCTCAATGGCGAAGACATCACCGACCGTCCGCTGCCGGCCGTCGAGCTGATGAGCCAGAAAATGGGCATCCACGAATGGTCTTACGACAACGAGGTCGAGCTCGATAAGCGCTACAAGGTGCCATTGCGCGACAAGGCCATCGCACTGAAAGACATCAAGGCTGAAGTCGAGCTGGGCTTCGACGTCGAGGTCGCGCTCAAGGAAGCCGGCCGTTGCCTGAATTGCGATGTGCAGACGGTGTTTTCGGCGCAGCTCTGCATCGAATGCGATGCCTGCGTCGATATCTGCCCGATGGATTGCATCACGTTCACGCCGAATGGCGAGGAAGCCGAGCTCCGCACGCGATTGACCGCCCCGTCACGCAATCTCTCCCAGGACCTCTATGTGCAGAACGGTCTCAAGACCGGCCGCGTCATGGTCAAGGACGAGGACGTCTGTCTGCATTGCGGCCTCTGCGCCGAACGCTGCCCGACCGGCGCCTGGGACATGCAAAAATTCTTCCTGGATATGACTCACGCAGGGACTTCATGCCGACCGCCTCGCCGATCAGCCGCGTAAACGACTTCGTCGTCCGCTTCGCCAACGTCAACGGCTCGGGTTCGGCGAGCGCGAATGAGATGTTCGCGCGCGCGGTCATGCGCATGGGTGTGCCGGTCGCGCCGCGCAACATTTTCCCGTCCAACATCCAAGGGCTGCCGACCTGGTACGAAGTCCGCATCTCGGAAGCGGGCCACATGGGCGCGCGCGGCGGCACCGATCTCATGGTCGCGATGAACCCGCAGACCTTCGACCGGGACATCGCCGGCATCGAACCGGGCGGCTACCTGTTTTACAATTCAACCAAGCCCCTGCCCCCGTCGAAATTTCGCGAGGACATCACTGTTATCGGCGTGCCGCTGACCGCAATCTGCAACCGCGAATACACCGATCCGCGCCAGCGCCAGCTGTTCAAAAACATTATCTATATCGGCGCGCTCACCGCACTGCTCGATATGGACGTGAAGGTGGTCGAGCAACTGATCGGCGAGCAGTACAAGGGCAAAGACAAGCTGATTGAGCCCAATATCAAGGCGCTGCATATCGGCCGCGACTACGCGATCCTCAATTTGCAATGCCCACTTGGGGTGCGCCTGAAGAAGGCCGACAAAGTCGGCGATCGTATCTTCATTGAAGGCAATTCAGCGGCGGCGCTCGGCGCGGTCTATGGAGGCGCTACCGTTTGCGCCTGGTATCCGATCACGCCATCCTCGTCGCTGGCCGACGCCTTTACGCGCCACTGCGCGAAATTGCGCGTCGACCCCGAAACCAAGCAGGCGAAATACGCAATCATCCAGGCTGAAGACGAACTCTCCTCCATCGGCATCGTGATCGGCGCGGGTTGGAACGGCGCGCGCGCCTTCACGGCCACCTCCGGCCCCGGCATTTCGTTAATGCAGGAGTTCATCGGGCTGGCCTATTTTGCTGAAATTCCAGCGGTTCTGTTCGACGTGCAGCGCGCAGGGCCATCCACAGGCATGCCGACCCGCACGCAGCAATGTGACATCATTTCCTGTGCCTACGCCTCGCACGGCGACACCAAGCACGTCCTGGTGTTCCCCGAGGATCCGACGGAAGCCTTCACCTTCGGCGCGCAGGCCTTCGATCTCGCCGACCGGCTGCAGACACCGATCTTTGTCATGCTCGATCTCGACATCGGCATGAACCATCATCTGTCCAAGCCGCTAGCCTGGGACGATGCCCGCAAGTACGACCGCGGCAAGGTGATGACGGCCGCCGAGCTGGAAGCCGGCAAGGAGTTTGGCCGTTACCTCGATGTCGACGGGGACGGAATCCCCTATCGGACCTATCCCGGCACGCATCCGACCAAGGGCTCGTTCTTCACGCGCGGCACCTCGCGCGACCGTTACGCGCGCTACACCGAGGAAGGCGCGCCCTATGTCGACAACATGCAGCGCCTGGTGCGCAAGTTCGATACCGCCAAGGACCTGGTGCCGCGCCCGCTGATCGCAACCAGCGGCAAGCCGACCAAATACGGCGTGATTTATTACGGCTCGACCTCGCCCGCGATGGACGAAGCGATCCACATGATCGAGGCGCGCGGCCATTCGCTCGACCGCATGCGCATTCGCGCCTTCCCCTTCCACTCGAGCGTAAACAGCTTCGTGGCGGACCACGATTTTGTGTTTGTGGTCGAGCAGAACCGTGACGCGCAGTTGCGGTCGTTGATCGTCAATGAATGCGGCATCGACCCGGTGCGGCTGGTACCGATTTTGCACTACGACGGCACGCCCATCACCGCCCGCTTTATCGCCAAGGCAATCGGCGACCATCTCGATCAACTGAAGGTTAAGCCGATGAAGGTGACGTCGTGACCAAGTTTTTGTTGTCATCGTCCGCGAAGGCGGACGATCCAGTAACCGCCGACGTCGAGGGCTACAATTGTCGCTGCGGCGTACTGGGTGCCCGCTTTCGCGGGCATGACAGCCCGGAGAAAGAGCCATGACCTATCTTGCAAAGCCGAAATTCCATCACCCCGAGCTGCCGAAAAACTCGCTCGGCTACACCCATCGCGACTACGAAGGCACCGTTTCGACGCTGTGCGCCGGTTGCGGGCATGACTCGATCACTGCATCCATCATCCAGGCCTGCTTCGAGCTCTCGATCGAGCCGCACCGCGTCGCCAAGATTTCCGGCATCGGCTGCTCGTCGAAAACGCCGACCTACTTTCTCGGCAATTCGCACGGTTTCAACTCCGTGCATGGCCGCATGCCGTCGGTGCTCACCGGCGCCAATCTCGCCAATCGCGACCTGATCTATCTCGGCGTGTCCGGCGACGGCGACAGCGCCTCGATCGGGCTCGGGCAGTTCGCGCATTGCCTGCGCCGCGGCGTCAACATGGTTTATATCGTGGAGAATAATGGCGTGTATGGCCTCACCAAGGGCCAGTTCTCCGCCACCGCCGACCGCGGTTCGAAGTCCAAACGCGGCTTCATCAACACAGACAATTCCATCGACCTCGTCGCCATGGCGCTCCAGCTCGGCGCAAGCTTCGTTGCCCGCTCCTTCTCCGGCGACAAGCAGCAACTCGTGCCGATCATCAAGGCGGCGATCGCGCACAAGGGCGCGGCCTTCATCGATATCATTTCGCCCTGCGTGGCGTTCAACAATCACGCTGGCTCGACCAAGAGCTTCGATTTCGTGCGCGAGCACAACGAGGCGGTTAATCGGCTCGACTTCATCTCCAGCCGCATGCCGATCGAGGTCAAATACGATCCCGGTACCGTCGAGGTGGTGGAGCAGCACGATGGCTCCAGGATCGCGCTGCGCAAGCTGGCCGCCGACTACGAGCTGCATGACCGCACCGCCGCCCTCGGCTTCCTCCAGCACCACGCTGCCAAGGGGCAGATCGTCACCGGGCTCCTCTATGTCGAGAAAGAGCCGGAGGATCTGCACGCCCACCTGCGCACTGTCGACGCCGCGTTGAACACCCTTGCCGAAAAAGAGCTGTGCCCGGGCCAAACCGCCCTCGACAAGTTCAACGCAAGTTTGCGGTAAACACTCCTTCAAACCAAAGGCATCGTCATGGCCGGGCAACCGGGTCCGGCCGCCGGCCGGCCCGGCTGTAAACTTGTCCCGACCATCTCGCTTAGGTAGGCAATGCGTTCCTAAGCGGGATGCCCGGCACAAGGCCGGGCATGACACGAGAGAATGACGCTCGCCATGGAAAAACGCCGGCTCGGCCAATCCGATCTGCACTTCGCCCCGCTCGTGCTCGGCGGCAACGTGTTCGGCTGGACCATCGACGAAAAAACTTCCTTCGGCATTCTCGATGCCTTTATCGATGCCGGCTTCAACGCCGTCGATACATCCGACAGCTATGCGCGCTGGATACCGGGCAGCCCGGGCGGCGAATCCGAAACCATCATCGGCAACTGGCTGAAAAAGAGCGGCAAACGCGGCAAGGTGCTGATCGCCACCAAGGTCGGCGAGGACATGGGCGAAGGCCGTAGCCTGAAGAAGGACTACATCCTGCGCGAGTGCGAGACCTCGCTAAGGCGCCTGCAAACAGACCACATCGATCTCTACCAGACCCATTTCGACGACGAGGTCACGCCGGTCGAGGAAACGATGCAGGCCTATGCCGCGCTGATCAAAGCCGGCAAAGTGCGCGCGATCGGCGCCTCCAATATCAGTCCGGCGCGCCTGAAAGCTTCACTCGCTGCCAGCAAGCAACTCGGCCTGCCGCGCTACGAGAGCCTGCAACCGCTCTATAACCTCTCCGACCGCAAGGAATTCGAGACCGAGTTCGCGCCGATCTGCCGCGAGCACAAGCTTGGCGTCATCAACTACTATTCGCTCGCCGCAGGTTTCCTCACGGGCAAATACCGCTCGGCTGAGGAAGGCGCCAAGCACCCGGGGCGAGGCGGCAGGCTCAAGCGTTATCTCGATGCGCGTGGCCTCGGCATTCTCAAAGTCGTGGACGACGTCGCGGCACGGCATAACGCCCTGCAGGCCCAGATCGCGCTGGCGTGGCTGATCGCCAAGCCTATCATCACGGCCCCGATCGTCAGCGCAACCAGCCTGAAACAGCTCGGCGAAATCATGACGGCGCCAGCGATCAAGCTGTCGCCTGCCGACATCGCGGCGCTCGACGCCGCGGGAGCCTGAGTTCAGGACGCGGAACTTCACTCGCCTTCCGGACGTTGATGGGGCGCATGAGCGCACGCGCTTCCATCGCCGGCCGCAAACGGCCCTCGACGCACCCTGCGCGCAGCCGCCGCCGAGGGATCAGCAGCGATGAAGTCCGCGACGTCGAGGAGCTGGCAACTCCACGCACGCCCGTCATCTACGAAGTCGTGCGCCGGCTGGGGGAGGAGGAAATGGCGCGTCCCCTCAACTCGCTGTGGTGGTCGGGGGTAGCTGCGGGATTGTCGATCAGCTTCTCGTTGCTGGCGCAGGCGATATTGCAAACAAATCTGCCTGACGCATCCTGGCGGCCATTGGTCACGAGCTTCGGTTATAGCACCGGCTTTGTCATGGCGGTGCTCTCGCGGCAGCAATTGTTCACAGAGAGCACGATCACGGCGGTGCTGCCATTGGCGAAGGAGTTTACGTTCGACAATCTGGGACGCACCGCGCGCCTTTGGACGATCGTACTCGCCGCCAATCTTGCCGCGACATTCTTCGCGGCGGTGTTTTGCGCCTACACGCCGGTGCTGTCGCCCGAACTCTACGGCGGAATGCTCGCAATCAGCCAAAGCCTGCTCGACTTCAGCTGGTCGGAGATGGCGTTCCGGGCAATTGCCGCCGGCTTCCTGATGGCGGCGATGGTCTGGCTGATGCCGGGCGCCGAGCGGTCTCAGTTTCAGGTCATTGTACTCATGACCTGGCTCATCGCGGCCGGCGGCTTCACGCACGTCGTTGCCGGGAGCATGGAGGCCTACCTGCTGGTGTTTTCCGGCAGCTGGGCGTGGTGGCAGATGCTGGCGCAGTTCACGGTGCCGGTGCTCATAGGCAATATGATCGGGGGCACGGCGCTGTTTGCGCTGATTTCCTACGCGCAGGTTATGGATGAGATTTGAGCCAGTGTTTAAAGCAAAACCTTAACTTGAAGTGCTGCTTTAAGCGCATTTCAGACCTCAAGTGACGGATGAAGATTGCTACTGATTGATGCAGGTGCCCACATACGCGTTGCGGTCGCCGGCCGCCTGCCCATAGACCCCGGCCTGGTGGGCGCAGCGCGAGGCGCGGTCCTGGAAGGTTTCGGCGCCTCTCGGGCCCGAGCCCTGCACCGTCGGAAGGTTCGGCAGCACCTGTCCGGTTTGCGGGACGACGATCGGCGGCGGCACAGTTGTGTTGGGCGGCTGGATGGTCGTGGAGCGTGGAATAACCACGTGCTTCACCGTGCCGCGCGGAGATTTGTATTTCGGCGCCAGCCACGGCTCCGGCTGCGACGGACGCGCGCCTTTTTCGGGCTTCATGATGCTGTAGTCGTCGCCAAGGATGCTGTTGTTAGTCTGCGCACGCGCGGGCCCGGCGATGCAGCCGGCGCCGAGTGCAAACATGATCACACAGATCAGGTGGCGCATCCCAATTTTCCTGTCATGGCCGGGCTTGACCCCGCCATCCCGCTTAGGGTCGCAACGCATTGCCTTATGATCGGGATGCGCGGGTCAAGCCCGCGCATGACAAATTTTGGTGACCGCTACTCCTCTTCTGGTGCTTCTTCGATCGGGTCGTAGCGCGTGGCATCGAACCCAAGCAAATTCCACGTTTGCTGCATGTGAGGTGGCAAGGGCGCCGACACGTCAATCACCCCACCACGCGGATGTGGTACCGCGATACGGCGGGCAAGCAGATGCAGCTTGTTCTGGATGCCCCCGGGCAGCTCCCAATTCTCGATGTTGAAATATTTCGGATCGCCCACAATGGGGTTGCCGACATGGGCCATGTGCGCGCGCAATTGATGAGTGCGGCCAGTGACCGGCTTGAGCGACAGCCAGGCGACCTTCTGCGCCGCCGTTTCCACCACCGCATAATAAGTCACCGCATGCACCGCATCCTTCTCGCCATGCTTGGCGATGCGCATGAAGGAATCCTCCTCGACTTCCTGTTTGGCAAGATAAGTCGAGACGCGCCCTTGCGCGGGCTTCGGCACGCCGGCGACCAGCGCCCAGTAGATCTTGCGCGCCGAGCGTGAACGAAAAGTCTTGGCCAGCGCGGCAGCGACAAAACGGCTTTTGGCTATCAGCAAGCACCCCGCGGTGTCCTTGTCGAGCCGGTGCACCAAACGCGGCCGCTGACCGTCGGTGCCACGCAAGGCTCCCAGCATTCCGTCCACATGACGCGTGGTGCCGGAGCCGCCCTGCACGGCAAGGCCCATCGGCTTGTTGAGCACCAGGACGTCGGCGTCCTCGTAAAGCGTGATCGACTTCAGGAATGCGCGGTCCTTTTGTGCGGACGGCGCATCATCGCGCGGAGGCGGAGCCTCGACCTTCAGCGGCGGGATGCGCACCGCCTGGCCGGTTTCGAGCCGCGCCTTGGGCTGCGTTCGTTTGCCGTTCACGCGCACCTCGCCTTTGCGGATGATGCGCTGGATGTGGCTGAACGAAAGCCCCGGAAAGCGCGCCTCGAAAAAGCGGTCAACGCGCATGTTGTTCTCGTCCGGCGTCACGGTGGCGGTCTGCACGCCGGCGGAGGAAAACGTCGCCTTCGCTGCGACTGCCGGTTCGGAGCCAAGGCGCTCCCGTGCTGGGGCATCCGTACGATTCTGAGCATTTCGAAACGCCCCCTCACCCCGACCCTCGCCTCGCACGCGAGGAGAGGGAGAGCCGCGCTTGGGCGCATGTTTTGGGGGCACGTCGGATTGGCGCTGCGCGAAACGCTTTTTCGAACGCTCCTTATGGCGCTCGTCGCGATCGCGGCCGTGACCGCGGCCACGCGAAGCGGTTTTCTCGCCGCCGCGGGGCTGGCGCGAGCCGGTGCGTCCCCGCCTCATGCCCTGCTCCCGGCTGCCGCAGCGGCGACCATGCGCCTGAGCTCACCCACGACCGGATGCGACGACCAGAAGAACATCACGCGTGTCTTCGGCATGAACGAAATCTTTCTTCCGAATTCGGTGTCACCACGAAAATGGATGGTCACCGGATGAACATTGATCCAGCGATTTTCCGTGACAATTTCAATGAAAGTCAGCGGTACCACAATTTCCTTCCGGAAGTTGGAAACGTAAAGCTGGCCGCCGCCAACACGGACCCTTTTGAGAGGCATGCACCACCACCAGAAAGACAGCGTGCCCACGATCCAGGCAGCCAGAAACAACCATCTTGTTTCGGCAGGCAGGCCCGTGTTGACCCAGAAGAACGCGCTGACCGCACCAAACACCACGATCCAGCACGCCGGGAAAATCGTCTTGGTGATGAATGTGAGCCGCGACGACAGGGTGATATCGGCTGTCACCGCGCGATCGGAGGCCTCGCTCATCTATGCGCGCCCACGCTGCGGATCCTTGCGCAGCTTTTCCCAATATTCCAGCCGCTTCCTGATTTCGCGCTCGAAGCCGCGTTCCGGCGGATCGTAGAATTTCTGCCGCTCAAGTGCGTCCGGAAAATAATTCTGGCCGGAAAAAGCCTCGTCGGCGTCATGGTCGTAGGCATAGCCACGGCCATAGCCTTCTTCCTGCATCAGCTTCGTGGGTGCATTGAGAATATGCTTGGGCGGCAACAACGAACCCGCCTCTTTCGCGGTCCGCATGGCGGCGCCGAAGGCCGCATAGCCTGCGTTCGATTTCGGCGCCGTGGCGCAATAAATCACTGCCTGCGCGATCGCGAGCTCGCCTTCCGGCGAGCCCAGGAAGTCGTAGGCATCCTTCGCAGCATTGGCGATCACCAGCGCCTGCGGATCGGCGAGCCCTATATCCTCGATTGCCATGCGCACCACGCGGCGGGCGATGTAGAGCGCCGGTTCGCCGGCGTCCAGCATGCGGCAAAGATAGTAGAGCGCGGCATCGGGATCCGAGCCGCGCACCGATTTATGCAGCGCCGAGATCAGATTGTAGTGGCCGTCCTGGCTTTTGTCGTAAATCGGCGCGCGGCGCTGCACGATATCCTGCAGCTTTGCGGAGTCGAAAAGTTCATCCTTGCGCGCCGCCCGCCAGATTTCCTCGACCAGCGTGAGGGCGGCGCGGCCGTCGCCATCGGCCATGCGCTTAAGCGCCTCGCGCGCATCCGGATCGAGCGGAAGCCGCCTGCCCTCAAGAGTCTCGGCGCGAGCCAGCATTTTCTCGATTGCATCCGCATCCAGCGATTTGAACACCAGCACACGCGCACGAGACAACAGCGGCGCATTCAGTTCGAATGACGGATTTTCGGTGGTGGCGCCGACCAGAATGATCGTGCCGTCCTCCATCACCGGAAGGAAGCTGTCCTGCTGCGCGCGATTGAAACGGTGGATCTCGTCCACAAACAAGAGCGTGCCCTGCCCCATCTCGCGGCGGCGGCGCGCTTCCTCGAACACTTTCTTGAGGTCCGCAACGCCGGTGAAGATCGCGGAAATCTGCTCGAAATGAAGATCGGTTGCCTGCGCGAGGAGGCGCGCAACCGTCGTTTTACCGGTGCCTGGCGGTCCCCAAAATACCAGCGAACCCAGAGAGCGTGTCGCAAGCATGCGCGTGAGCGCGCCATCTGGGCCGAGCAGATGATCCTGGCCGACGACTTCATCGAGGCGCTGGGGCCTGAGCTTGTCGGCGAGCGGGTGCGGCGCGTCTTTATCGAGGCCTGCGGCGGCGAACAGGCTCGGGCCGCCCGCCTTGGGGCGCGAAGTCATCCGCTGAAGACCGCGGAGATCTTCTGCCCGCCGCGCAGAATGATGATGCGCCAGCTGCGGCTCGGCACGCTGCTCAACCGCTCGAGGTCGCGCGTTTTTGCAATGCGCTCGCCGTTGACCTCCTGGATCACATCGCCGCGTTGGAAGCCGAGATTGCTCGCGTAGGAACCGCTGTCGACGTCGACGATGACAACACCTTCTTCGGCATTTCGCACCTGCAACTCATCCGCCAGCGCCGGCGAAAGGTTGGCAATTTTGACGCCGGAAAACGGCGAGCGCGACCGGATGACGACCTCGTCGCGCGGGGTCTCCGGCGCGGACTGCAGCGCGATCGTCACCGCCTGCTCCCGCCCCGCCCGAAGCACACCGAGCTTGGCATTGCCGCCGAGCGGCTTGGTCGCAAACCGGTAGTCGAAAGCGTTTGGATCTTCGACGTCCTGCCCGTCGACCGAAACGATCAGGTCGCCGGATTTCAGGCCCGCGCGCGCGGCCGGGCTGTTGGGCGCAACATTTGCAATGAGCGCGCCGGTCGGCCGCTTGAGGCCCATGCTGTCGGCAATGTCGGCTGTCACCGCCTGCAGCTTGGCGCCGAGCCAGGGCCGCACCACCGCATTGCCGCCGGTTTTGGCGGATCCCACCACGACCCGCACCATGTTGGCGGGAATGGCGAAGCCGATCCCCTGCGAGCCACCGGAGCGTGAAAAGATCGCCGTGTTGATGCCGACGAGCTTGCCCGTCAGGTCGACCAGGGCGCCGCCGGAATTGCCGGGATTGATCGCCGCATCGGTCTGGATGAAGAACTGATAGTCGCTGATCCCGACCTGTGTGCGCGCCAATGCCGACACAATGCCATGCGTTACCGTCTGTCCGACGCCAAAGGGATTGCCGATCGCCAACACGACATCGCCGACCTGCACGGCGTCGGAATCCGCAAAGTCGAGCACGGGAAATCGTTCGTGGCTGTCCTTGATACGCAGGATCGCCAGATCGGTGCGCGGATCCTTCAACACCAAGGTTGCCTCGAACTCGCGCTTGTCGGCGAGCGAGACTTTCACTTCGTCGGCGCCCTCGATCACGTGATTGTTGGTAACGACGAGCCCCGTTGCATCGACGATCACGCCGGAGCCGAGTGAGCGTTGCAACTGATTGCCGCCGCCACCCGGCCCACCGCCGAAGAAGCGGCGGAAAATCGGATCGTCGAGCAGTGGATTGCGGTTTTGCACCACCTTGGCGGCGTAGACGTTGACCACCGCCGGCGCCACATGCTGCACCACCGGAGCGTAAGACAGGCGCAACTCGGTCTGCGTCGGCAGCCGCCGTTCCTGCGCAACGGCGGCGCCCGCAAGCGCGATCACGGCAACGGCGGTCAGGGTCTTCAGGTGCATGGCTTCAAATCCCGGCGAATGGCGATGATATAGGCTTCTCCCAAGCCTAAATGAAGGCCGCCGCCCGCCTTTCCGGCCTGCAGGATCAACCGTCTAGTCGATCGCCGGCACCGTGCGCAAATAGGCCACCAGCGCGTCGAGATCGTCGGCTGAGACCGTGGAATAGTACTGGAAGCCCATCGGCGGCTTGAGCTTGTTGCCCTGGCGGTCGACACCGGTGGTGATCGCACGCTTGATCTCTTCGTCCGTCCACGCGCCAATACCCTTCGTCTTGCTCGAGGTGATGTTGCGCGACACCGAAACGCCCCACGGACCGGGGAATTCAAATCCGCCGGCCCCGAGGCGGGTGTCCCATTGGCGCACCCCCTTCTCCATCGGCGTATGGCATTCCATGCAATGCGCGATGGTGGAGAGATAGAAGCCCTTCTTCACCTTGTCGCTCATCATGGCTTCGGTGAACGGCTTCTCGCCGCCCGGAAGCACGTGCTCGACCTGCGGCATCTTGTAGATCGGATCTGCCACCTTGTTGCTCACAGGCTTGATCGTGTGCAAATAGGCAACGACAGCATCAACATCGCGATCGGTCATGATGTGATAGAAACCGGTCGGCATGATCATCGCGACATGCACGCCGTTCGGCCGTATGCCGGTGCGCAAGACCGTCTTGAGTTCAGCATCCGTCCACTTGCCGATACCGGTCTCTTTGTCCGGCGTAATGTTCGGTGCCGTCACCTTGAACGGCGGCTCGTCCCAGGACAGGCCGCCGGAAAAATCCTTGCCGGCGGTCGCCGCGGGCGGCCCCTTCGGCGAGTGGCAGTTGCCGCAGGTCATGATCCCGTTGACCAGATAGTCGCCGCGCTTGACCAGGTCGGCTTGCGATGACTGCGCGCCCGCCGAGCCCGCCAGCGCGGCCCCGATGACCACCCCAATGGCTGCGCCAAACGCCAACCTCGAAATCGCCGAACGATTGCTCATGGATTCCCCCAATATGCCGAGTTCTGCCGGTCGTTGGTGCAATCATACTCACCGCGAACGATGCGGCAAACAAAAAGGGCGGCAACCAGGTGCCGCCCTTTCTTAAATTGACACTTTAAACGCTAGGCCGCCGCCGTCGCGGGCTCCTCGGCCTTGCGCTCCTGCACAGGCCCGGAATCCTTGCCCTTGGCTTCCACATCGCGGTCAACGAATTCGATGACCGCTTGGGCGGCATTGTCGCCGTAGCGGAAGCCCGCCTTCATGATGCGGAGGTAGCCGCCGTGGCGCTCCTTGTAGCGGGGGCCGATTACCTCGAAGAGTTTCTTGACCTGGGCGACATCGCGGACTTCCGCGATGGCCTGCCGGCGCGCGTGCAGCCCGCCCTTCTTGGCGAGCGTGACGAGTTTCTCAACCACGGGGCGCAGTTCCTTCGCCTTCGGCAGAGTGGTGGTGATCTGCTCGTGCTTGATCAGCGCGGCAGCCATGTTGGCGAACATGGCGCGGCGATGCTGCGGCTTCTTGCCAAGCTTGCGGTGAACTTTGCCGTGACGCATCGCAATATCCTCTTCGTCTCTATCTTTTCCTGTCATCACCGGGCTTGTCCCGGTGATCCCGCTTAGGCGGGCGAAGCTATGCCATACTTATCGAGATGACCGGGACAAGCCCGGCCATGACAATCGATGGCTCAGTAATGGTCCTCGAAGCGCTTGGCGAGCTCTTCGATGTTTTCCGGCGGCCAGCCCGGCACTTCCATGCCGAGATGCAGGCCCATTTGCGCCAGCACTTCCTTGATCTCGTTGAGCGACTTGCGTCCGAAATTCGGGGTACGGAGCATTTCCGCTTCGCTCTTCTGCACGAGGTCGCCGATATAGACGATGTTGTCGTTCTTGAGACAATTGGCCGAACGCACCGACAATTCGAGCTCGTCGACCTTCTTGAGGAAGGCCGGATTGAAGGCGAGATCCGGAATGGTCTCGGCGGCCTCTGCCTTGCGCGGCTCCTCGAAATTCACGAACACGTTGAGCTGGTCTTGCAGGATGCGCGCGGCATAAGCGAGCGAATCCTCGGGCGAGACCGCGCCGTTGGTCTCGATGGTCATGGTCAGCTTGTCGTAGTCGAGGATCTGCCCTTCGCGGGTGTTCTCGACCTTGTAGGAAACCTTGCGCACCGGTGAATACAGGCTGTCGACCGGGATGAGGCCGATCGGCGCGTCTTCCGGGCGATTGCGCTCGGCCGGCACGTAACCCTTGCCGGTGTTGACGGTGAATTCCATGCGGATCTCGGCGCCCTCATCGAGCGTGCAGAGCACGAGATCCGGGTTGAGCACCACCACATCGCCGACCGTCTGGATGTCGCCTGCGGTGACCGTGCCCGGACCCTGCTTCTTCACCACCATGCGCTTGGGACCTTCGCCCTGCATCTTGATGGCGATGTCCTTGATGTTGAGGACCATGTCGGTGACATCCTCGCGCACGCCAGCGATCGAGGAGAACTCGTGCAACACGCCATCGATATGCACCGACTGCACCGCAGCGCCTTGCAGCGAGGACAGCAGAATGCGGCGCAAGGCATTGCCAAGCGTCACACCGAAGCCACGTTCGAGCGGCTCGGCCACCACCGTGGCAGTACGCGCAGCGTCGCTGCCAGCGGCAACCTGAAGCTTGTTCGGCCTGATCAATTCCTGCCAATTCTTTTGGATCACGTCTTCACCTTTTCAGCGGCGCGGCCTTGTCGCGCCTAGCGCACCCCACCCGCCGCGTGGGGAAAACCTCGGCGGTAGCACGAACGCGGGACAAGAACCCGCGCGAAGGAAAATCACACCCGACGACGCTTACGAGGCCGGCAACCGTTGTGCGGGATCGTGGTGACGTCGCGGATCGAAGTAATCGTAAAACCAGCCGCCTGCAGCGAACGCAGCGCCGACTTCCGGCCCGATCCCGGGCCGGAAACTTCAACTTCAAGCGTGCGCATGCCGTGTTCCTGCGCCTTCTTGGCCGCATCTTCCGCGGCAACCTGTGCGGCATAAGGCGTCGACTTGCGCGAGCCTTTGAAACCCATGGTCCCCGCCGACGACCAGGCAATCGTGTTGCCCTGCGCGTCGGTGATGGTGATCATGGTATTGTTGAACGAGGCCGCGACATGCGCGACGCCCGACGCGATGTTCTTTCGTTCGCGCCGGCGGACGCGGGTGGCTTCCTTACCCATTCTCGATCCTTTCGCGGCCCGCGAGCCTCAAAGAGGCGCGGGCAATCCCTGTTACTTGCCTTCGGCTTTCTTCTTGCCGGCGATGGTCTTAGCCGGGCCCTTGCGGGTCCGCGCATTGGTGTGGGTGCGCTGTCCGCGAACCGGCAGGCCTTTGCGATGGCGCAGTCCGCGGTAGCAACCCAGATCCATGAGTCGCTTGATGTTCAGCTGGACTTCGCGCCGCAGGTCGCCCTCGACCATGTAATCGCGGTCGATGATTTCGCGGATCTGCAGCACCTCGGCGTCGGTGAGCTGCGATACGCGGCGCTCCGGCGGCAGGTTAACCTTGGTCATGATTTCTTGGGCAGTCTTGCCCCCGATGCCATGGATGTACTGCAGCGCGATCACGACGCGCTTGTTGGTGGGTAGATTGACACCCGCGATACGAGCCACTTAGCTTCTCCTAAATCGACCGGCTGCGCCGGACGCCCCAAATTCTCGTGTCCCTGGAATGGGATAGCGCAAAGCGTAACACGACGCCCGTCCCCCGCTTCATTGGGGCCCGGCATCGCGTCAAACTCCTGAATGTGCAGCTTATTAAGGGATTCA
This sequence comes from uncultured Alphaproteobacteria bacterium, assembly GCA_963819915.1. Taxonomy (GTDB): domain Bacteria; phylum Pseudomonadota; class Alphaproteobacteria; order Rhizobiales; family Xanthobacteraceae; genus Pseudolabrys. Next base: position 78,922 of record CAWFXX010000001.1, on the reverse strand, counting down.
TCACGCTCTCGTCAACCTCCGTCGGGTACGGTTTTTGCGCTGTCCCGGCCTGTTTTTGGCGCGCCTGGCGGCCGTGGGTCGTTTCCGGCGGGCCGCGCCCTTGCGGGAACCCCGCTTCGCAGACCTGACCTTTGACCTGGCAGGCGATTTGACAGACTTGGCCTTGCGACGGGCGCGCTTGGCCGCGCCTTTGCCGGTTCGTTTGCGCATTCCCTTGCCGGCAGCCTGCGGTCTCCCTGCGGACCGCAGGTGATGATCTATGGCCGCCGTGACCTCATCGATCGCGGCCATGCCATCCAAGCTCTTCAGCATGCCCCGCTCGGCGTAATAGCCGGCCAGCGGAGCGGTCTGGGCCCGGTAGGCCGCGAGGCGCCCCTTTAGGACCTCGGGATTGTCGTCGGCGCGCACCTTTTCGCCGCGCGCGGTCATATCGGCGACCCGCTTCTCGATGCGTTGAAGCAGAATGCCCTCGTCGACCTTGAGTTCGAGAACGGCGTCCAGCTTGAGGCCACGCTCGGCCAGCAGCCGGTCGAGCGCCTGCGCCTGCGGAACCGTGCGCGGAAATCCGTCAAGCACGAAACCGCGCGTCGCGTCTGGCTGGCCGATACGGTCAGCAATGATCGCTACAACCACATCGTCAGGAACGAGCTCACCGCGGTCCATGATGCTTTTCGCGCGCAGGCCGACCGGCGTGCCGGCGGCGACCGCCGCGCGCAACATGTCGCCGGTCGAGAGCTGGACAATTCCGTGCGTGGCGATCAGGCGCTGCGCTTGCGTGCCCTTCCCCGCCCCCGGCGGGCCGAGCAGGATCAATCTCATCGCGTGCGACCTCGCAGCTTCGAGCGCTTGATCAATCCTTCGTACTGGTGCGCAAGCAGATAGCCCTGGATTTGCGCCACTGTGTCCATGGTGACGCTGACCACGATCAGCAGCGACGTGCCACCGAAATAAAACGGCACAGCGGCGTAGGAAATCAGGATTTCAGGAATGAGGCAGACGATCGCGAGGTAGAGCGCGCCCAGCACGGTGATGCGGGAGAGCACATAGTCGATGTGTTCGGCGGTCCGTTCACCCGGCCGGATGCCGAGGATGAAGCCGCCATGCTTCTTCAGATTGTCCGCGGTCTCCGTCGGATTGAAGACAACCGCCGTGTAGAAGAAGGCAAAGAACACGATCAACGCGATATACAGAATCAGAAATAGCGGGCGGCCGTGACCCAGCAATGTCGTGACCGTGGTAAGCCATCCTGGTCCCTGCCCGGCATTGAAATTGGCGACCGTGGTCGGCAACAGCAACAGCGACGATGCAAAGATCGGCGGGATCACGCCCGAGGTGTTGAGTTTGAGTGGCAGGTGCGAGGACTGACCCTCGAACATGCGATTGCCGACCTGGCGTTTCGGATACTGGATCAGCAAGCGGCGCTGCGCGCGCTCCATGAACACGATGAAGGCAATGACGGCGCCCGCCATCAAGATGACGGCGAGGATCAGCCCGGTCGACAATGCGCCCTGGCGGCCGAGTTCGAGAGTGCCAGCGATGGCGGACGGCAGCTGCGCCACGATCCCCGACAGGATGATCAGTGAAATGCCGTTGCCGATGCCGCGCGAGGTGATCTGTTCACCGAGCCACATCAGAAACATCGTTCCGCCGGTCAGCGTGATGGTCGTGGACATCAGGAAGAAGATGCCCGGGCTCGAGACCACGCTGCCCGTGCCCTGCAGGCCGACGCCGATGCCGTAAGCCTGAAACGCCGCCAGCACCACGGTGAGATACCGTGTGTACTGGTTCATGATCTTGCGGCCCTGCTCGCCTTCTTTCTTAAGCGCTTCGAGCGTGGGCGAAACCGTCGTCATCAGCTGAATGATGATCGATGCCGAAATGTACGGCATGATGTTGAGCGCAAAGATCGCCATCCGGTGGATACCGCCACCGGAGAACATGTTGAACATGCCGAGGATGCCGCCCGACTGCGTGTTGAAAATCTGCTCCCACGCGTTGGGATCAATTCCGGGCAGCGGGATATAGGTGCCGAGCCGGTAGACGAGCAATGCGCCGACCGTAAACCAGATGCGGTTCTTGAGCTCTTCGGCCTTGGCGAGCGCCGAGAAATTGAGATTGGCTGCCAGTTGTTCAGCTGCAGAGACCATGGCCGCTCGACCCTTCCGATGTTATGCCCCGCGAACTTGAGGCATCCCGTCCTCACAGCCCCTAGATAGGCGATATGGTCCCAAACTGTAGTCCCGCGCCATTCGACCGCAGTGGGCGGACGACGCCAGGGGCTCGCTATTCGGCGCCTTTATGTTCGCCTTCCGCCTCTGCCTTCGCCTCTGCCTTGGGTTTGCCGCCTTTCGGCTTGTTTCCACCCTTGGCCGCTTCCAACGCCATGCGCTTGTTCTTGCCGCGCGGCTCGGCGTCTTCTTCCTTCGGCGGCGCAAGAATCTTCACGGTGCCACCGGCTTTTTCCACGGCGGCAATCGCCGACTTGGATGCCCGGTAGACCGAGAAATCGATTTTGGTCTTGAACTCGCCTTCACCGAGGAGCTTCACGCCACCTTTTTCACGCCGCATCAGGCCGGCCTTGACCATGGCCGCGGCATCAACCGGCGCCTTGGCATCGAGCAAACCGGCGTCGATTGCCGCCTGCACCTTGCCCAGATTGATTTCGTTGAGCTTGACCGCGAACGAGGTGTTGCGGAAGCCGCGCTTCGGCAAGCGGCGGTGCAGCGGCATCTGGCCACCTTCGAAGCCCTTGATGCGCACGCCGCTGCGCGCAGTCTGGCCCTTGCCGCCGCGTCCGCCGGTCTTGCCCATGCCGGAGCCGATACCACGGCCGATGCGCATGCGATTCTTGCGCGCACCCGGCTTGTCGGCGATCTGGTTGAGTTTCATCGTTCGCGTCCTCTGATCTCTCCTTTGTCATGGCCGGGTTTGTCCCGGCCATCTCGCTTAGGGTGGCACTGTGCTTCCCTAAACGGGGTCACCGGGGACAAGTTTACAGCCGGGCCGGCCAGCGGCCGGACCCGGTTGCCCGGTGACGACGTTGCTATTTCGCCGCTCCAACAACTTTCACCAGATGCTGGACCTTGCGGATCATGCCACGGGTCGACGGCGTATCCGGGAGATCCCGTGTACGCCCGATCTTGTTGAGGCCGAGCCCGATCAGCGTTGCGCGCTGGTCGTGATGGCGCCGTTGCGGGCTGCCCACCTGCTCAACCTTGATCATCTTGTGTGCCTGAGCCATGCGCTAAATTCCTCAATCCGCCGCCGCTTCCGCATCGCCTTCACGGCGCCGCGACTGCAGCGTCGACACCTTGATGTTGCGGCGGGCCGCCACCGAACGCGGCGAATCCTGGTGCTTGAGCGCATCAAACGTCGCGCGCACCACGTTGTACGGGTTGGACGAACCGAGCGATTTTGCCACCACGTCCTGGATGCCGAGCGTCTCGAAGACGGCGCGCATCGGACCGCCGGCGATGATGCCGGTTCCCGGAGGCGCGGCGCGCAGGAAAACCTTGCCGGCGCCGTGACGGCCGAGCACGTCATGATGCAGCGTGCGGCCTTCGCGCAGCGGAACGCGCGTCAACGCGCGCTTGGCGGCATCGGTCGCCTTGCGGATGGCTTCCGGAACTTCGCGTGCCTTGCCGTGACCGAACCCGGCGCGGCCCTTCTGGTCGCCGACGATGACGAGCGCGGCGAACGCAAAACGCCGGCCGCCTTTCACCACCTTGGCCACACGATTGATGTGCACCAGCTTGTCCGTGAATTCGCTGTCGCGCTCTTCACGACCACCGCGTTCGCGGTCGCGGCGGCCTTCACGTCGAGGTTCTTGTGCCATGTTTAAACCGATCCGTTAGAAGTTGAGGCCGCCTTCACGCGCGGCATCGGCCAGCGCCTTGATGCGTCCGTGATAGAGATAGCCGCCGCGGTCGAACACGACGTCCTTGATTCCCTTTTCCATCGCGCGCTCGGCGATCAGCTTCCCGACAGCCTTGGCCGCCGCGATATTGGCGCCGGTCTTGGCGCCTTCCCGCATCGGCTTCTCGAGCGAGGAAGCCGCAACCAATGTCGTGCCCTTCACGTCGTCGATAAGCTGCGCATAGATGTGCTTTGACGAGCGGAATACCGACAGCCGCGTCCGTCCGCGCGCCGCAAGCTTCACCTTGCGTCGCACCGTCGCCGTCCGGCGCGCAACCCGGTCTGTTAATCTCGACATGGCGCGTCCTCTACTTCTTCTTCCCTTCCTTGCGGAAGATGTATTCGTTGACGTATTTCACGCCCTTGCCCTTGTAGGGCTCAGGCGGGCGGAAACCGCGGATCTCAGCGGCAACGTGACCGACTTTTTGCTTGTCCATGCCGGTCACCACGATTTCGGTCGGCTTCGGCGTCGCGATCGCGATGCCTTCCGGAATCGGGAAGTTCACGTCGTGGGAAAAGCCGAGCTGCAATTGCAGCGACTTGCCCTGCACCGCGGCGCGATAGCCTACACCCGTGATCTCAAGCTTTTCCTCAAAGCCCTTGGTCACGCCCGCCATCACGTTGGCAACCAGCGTGCGCGACGTGCCCCACATCGAGCGCGCGCGCTTGCTTTCGCCGCGCGGGGCAAGCGTGATCGAGCCCTTGTCGAGCGTGACCGACACGTCCTCGTGCACGACGACCTGCAGGGCGCCCTTGGGCCCCTTCACTTTGACGGTTTGCCCTTCCACATTGGCCGTAACGCCCGTGGGAACCGCAACCGCTTTATTGCCGATGCGTGACATTAGAACACCGTACAGATGATTTCGCCGCCCACGTTCGCTTCGCGGGCGTCGTGGTCGGCCATGACCCCCTTGGGCGTCGACAGGATGGCAACGCCAAGGCCGTTATTGATACGCGGCAGATTGCGGACCGCGACGTATACACGACGGCCCGGCTTCGAGATGCGCTCGATCTCGCGGATCACCGGCGCACCGTCAAAATATTTCAGCTCGATCTCCAGCTCCGAGCGGCCGCTGGCATGCGCCACGCTGGCATAGCCGCGGATGAAGCCTTCCGTCTTGAGGACCTCCAGCACGCGCTCGCGCTGCCTGGAGCCCGGCATCGAGACCTTCGATTTATTACGCATCTGCGCATTGCGGATGCGCGTGATCATATCGCCGATCGGATCGTTCACAGCCATCGCACCCTCCCTACCAGCTCGACTTTACAAGGCCGGGAATCAGGCCTTTGGAGCCAAGCTCACGCAGCGCGATACGGCTCAAGCGATGCTTGCGGTAATACGCACGCGGACGCCCGCTAAGCTCGCAGCGATTGCGTATGCGCGTCTTGGAAGAATTGCGCGGCAACTCGGCCAGCTTCAGGGTCGCGGCGAAACGTTCTTCCATCGGCAGCTTCTTGTCGTGCGCGATCGCCTTCAGTTTCGCGCGCCGATTGGCGAATTTCTTCGCCATCTTGCGCCGCCTGTTATTCTTTTCGATCGAACTCTTCTTCGCCATACTTTCACTCCTTGCGGTTCCGCGTATGAGGCCTGAGCCTCACTGCCGGAACGGGAAGTTAAACGCGGTGAGCAGCGCGCGCGCTTCGTCATCGTTACGCGCACTGGTGCAAACGGTTATGTCGAGGCCCCACGAGTCGGTGACCTTGTCGAAATCGATCTCCGGGAACACGATATGTTCCTTGATGCCGAGGCTGTAGTTGCCGCGGCCATCGAAGCTCTTCGGATTGAGGCCGCGGAAATCGCGAATGCGCGGCAGCGCGATATTCACCAGCCGGTCGAGGAAGTCGTACATGCGCGCCTTGCGCAAGGTGACCTTGCAGCCGATCGCCTGGCCGTCGCGCAGCTTGTAGGTCGCGATCGACTTGCGCGACCTGGTGATGACGGCCTTCTGGCCGGCGATCATCGACAGATCGTTCGCGGCGTTATCCACCTTCTTGCGGTCCGCGACGCCCTCGCCAATGCCCATATTCAGCACGATCTTGGTGATATGAGGCACCTGCATGCGGTTGCTGTAGCTGAACTGCTTGGTCAGCTGCTCGCGCACCACCTGCTCGAAATGCGTCTTCATGCGCGCGACATAGTCGGAGCGCTCGCGCGGCTTGCGCGCTTCCTTCGGCGCGGCGGCCTTGGCTTGCGCCTGGGCCTTCTTTTCCGCCTTGGCTTCCGCCTTGGCCTGTGCGGATTGCTGGGTTTCAGCCATCGATCTCAACTCCAGAACGCTTGGCGACGCGCACCTTCTTGCGCGCTTCACCTTCGCCGACGAACTTGAAGCCGACACGGGTCGGCTTGCCATCCTTGGGGTCGGCCACCGCCAGATTGGACAGGTGAACGGTGCTCTCCTTGGAGACGATTCCACCTTCCTGCTGTGCGGTCTGGCGCTGGTGGCGCTTGACCATGTTGATGCCGCGCACCAGAGCGCGGTCCTGATCGGGACGCACCTCGAACACCTCGCCGGTGCGGCCCTTGTCGCGACCGGTGAGGACAACGACCTTGTCGCCCTTGCGGATTTTGGCAGCCATCAGAGCACCTCCGGAGCGAGCGAGATGATCTTCATGTGGTTCTTGGCGCGCAGCTCGCGCGGCACCGGCCCGAAGATACGCGTGCCGACCGGCTCCATTTGCGGGGTGATGAGCACCGCCGCATTGCGATCGAAGCGGATGACCGAACCATCCGGGCGCTTGATGTCCTTGGAAATGCGCACCACCACGGCCTTCATCACGTCGCCTTTTTTGACGCGGCCGCGCGGAATCGCTTCCTTCACCGAAACGACGATGACGTCGCCGATGGTGGCGTATTTGCGTTTTGAACCGCCCAGCACCTTGATGCACATGACGCGACGCGCGCCGGAATTGTCCGCCACGTCGAGATTGGTTTGCATCTGAATCATGATGCGGCTCTCTTTGTCTTACCCGGCATAACGCCTATTGCACTTTCTGTTTCTTCTCGCCCCGCACGACTTCCCAGCACTTGAGCTTGGAAATCGGACGGCGCTCCTCGATCCACACGACGTCACCGACCGCGTACTGATTGGTCTCGTCATGCGCGTGGTACTTCTTCGAGCGGCGAATGGTCTTCTTCATGGTCGCGTGCGTGAAGCGCCGATCAACGCGCACGACCACGGTCTTGTCCTGCTTGTCGCTCACGACAACGCCCTGGAGCGTACGCTTCGGCATCTCGAACCCCTTATTCCTTCGACTTCGTCTTGGCCGACTTGGCGCGCGACTTCGGCTTCGCGGCGGCCTTCGGCTTGGTGGATTTGGCCTTCTTCGCGGGCGCCGGCGCTGTGGCCTCCGCCTTCGGAGTAGGCTCGGGCGCGCCTGCCCGCTTCTGCATGGCAATCGTCTTCATCCGCGCGATGTCGCGGCGGATCGTGCGAACACGCGAGGTGTTCTCGAGCTGACCCGTGGCGCGCTGGAAGCGCAGGTTGAACTGCTCTTTCTTCAGCTTGAGGACTTCGTCGTCCAGCTGATCAATCGTCATCGCTCTTACGTCGGCGGCTTTCATGGCGTCACTCGGCGATGCGTTCAATGAATCGGGTTTTGACGGGCAGCTTGGCGGCGGCGAGCGCCAGAGCTTCCTTGGCGACGGCAATCGGAATGCCATCGACTTCAAACAAGATGCGGCCGGGCTTCACGCGCACAACCCAGAGCTCGGGCGTGCCCTTGCCTTTGCCCATGCGGATTTCGATCGGCTTCTTCGACACCGGCACATCCGGGAACACGCGGATCCACACCCGGCCCGACCGCTTCATGAAGCGCGTGAGCGCGCGGCGCGCGGCTTCGATCTGACGGGCAGTGACGCGCTCGGGCTCCAGCGCCTTGAGACCGTATTGGCCGAAGGCAAGCGTGGTGCCACTGGTCGCAACCCCGTGGATGCGGCCCTTGAACGCCTTGCGAAACTTGGTACGGATCGGTTGCAGCATGACCTAACTCTGTTGTCCCCTTACGCCGCCGTATCGCGGCGCGGCCGGCCAGCGTCGCCTTCGGCAAGTTTCTTGTCTTGCGCCATCGGATCGTGCTCGAGGATCTCGCCCTTGAAGATCCAGACTTTGACGCCGCAGGTGCCGTAGGTGGTGAAGGCGGTGGAAACGCCGTAGTCGACGTCGGCGCGCAGCGTGTGCAACGGCACGCGGCCTTCGCGGTACCATTCCATCCGCGCGATCTCGGCGCCGCCGAGACGGCCCGAGCAGTTGATACGAATGCCTTCAGCGCCGAGTCGCATCGCCGACTGCACGGCACGCTTCATGGCGCGGCGGAACGCAACGCGGCGCTCCAGCTGCTGCGCGATCGACTCGGCGACCAGCTGCGCGTCGAGCTCCGGCTTACGGATTTCGACGATATTGATGACCACGTCGCTGTCGGTGAGCTTGGCAACCGACTTGCGCAGCTTCTCGATGTCGGCGCCCTTCTTGCCGATCACCACGCCGGGACGCGCTGAGTGAATCGTGACGCGGCACTTTTTGTGCGGACGTTCGATCACGATGTGCGAAACCGCGGCCTGCTTGAGCTGTTTCATCAGCTCCTTGCGGATCTTGATGTCCTCGTGCAGCAGCGTGCCGTATTCCGCTTTGCCGGAGAACCATCGCGAATCCCATGTGCGATTGATGCCAAGGCGCAGCCCGATCGGATTGACTTTTTGACCCATCGTATACTCCTCAGGCTTCCGCCTGTGCCTCGACCTGACGCACGACGATGGTCAGGTGAGAGAACGGCTTAAGAATACGTCCGACACGGCCACGGCCGCGCGGGGTGAAGCGCTTGATCACCAGCGCCTTGCCGACATGGGCCTCGGAGACGACGAGATCGTCGACGTCGAGGTCGTGATTGTTTTCGGCGTTAGCGATCGCCGATTCCAGGCACTTGCGCACATCCTTGGCAATGCGCTTGCGCGAGAACTCGAGGTCGGCAAGCGCGCTCGCGACCTTCTTGCCACGGATCATCTGCGCGACAAGATTGAGCTTCTGCGGAGAAATCCGCAGCATCTTGCTCACAGCCTTTGCCTCGGTCTCGTCGAGGTCTCGCTCGCGTCGGCGCTTGCCCATGACGTTACTCTTTATCCCTTAGCTTGCCGGTGCCGCTGGTGCCGCGGCGGCCGGAGCCGCGCCAGGCGCTGCCGGCGCACCCGTGCGCTTGGCTTTGCGGTCAGACGAATGGCCGTAGAACATCCGGGTCGGCGCGAACTCGCCGAACTTGTGGCCAACCATTTCCTCGTTCACCATCACCGGAATGTGCTTCTGCCCGTTGTAGACGCCGAAGTTCAGCCCGACGAATTGCGGCAGGATCGTCGAGCGGCGGCTCCATATCTTGATCATCTCGTGACGGCCGGATGCGCGCGCGGCTTCCGCCTTGCGCAGCAAATAACCGTCGACAAAAGGACCTTTCCAAACTGAACGCGTCATAGCTCGTGTCCCTTACTGCTGCTTCTTCTTGCGATCGTGCCGGCTCGCAATGATGAAGCGTTCGGTACGTTTGTTCTTGCGGGTTTTCTTGCCCTTGGTCGGGAAGCCCCACGGCGTGACCCAGTGCTTGCCGCCCTTGGTGCGGCCGCCGTGCGGGTGATCGACCGGGTTCATGGTGATGCCGCGATTGTGCGGCATGCGGCCCTTCCAGCGCTGGCGGCCGGCCTTGCCGATCGTGGTGTTCATGTTGTCCGGATTGGACACCGCGCCGACCGTCGCCATGCAACGGCCGTGCACCAGACGCTGCTCTGTCGTGCTCAGGCGCAGAATGACGTAATCTTGGTCGCGGCCGACGATCTGCACGTAGCTTCCGGCCGAGCGCGCGAGCTGCCCGCCTTTGCCGATCTTCAGTTCGACATTGTGCACGATGGTGCCGACCGGAATATTGGCGATCGGCATCGCGTTGCCGGGTTTTACGTCGGCATGCTCCGAGGCGATCACGCTGTCGCCGGGACCCAGGCGTTGCGGCGCCAGAATATAGGCGAGCTCGCCATCCTGGTATTTGATCAGCGCAATGAAGGCGGTGCGGTTCGGATCGTATTCCAAGCGCTCGACGGTCGCCGGCACATCGAACTTGGTGCGGCGGAAATCAATCCGGCGATAGGCCTGCTTGTGACCGCCGCCGCGGAAACGCGACGTGATACGTCCGTTATTGTTACGTCCACCGGTCGAATGCTGACCTTCGGTCAACGACTTGACCGGCGCACCTTTATAGAGCGACGAGCGGTCGACATTGACCAGCTGACGCTGGCCTGGGGTGGTCGGATTGTAGGTTTTTAAAGCCATCGCAACGCTCCCTTACAATCCGGTGGTCACGTCGATCTTGTGACCTTCTTCCAGGGTCACGACCGCGCGCTTCTCTTCGGACTGCTGTCCCATCTTGTTGCGAAACACCTTCCACTTGCCGGGTCGGGTCAGCGTGTTGACGCGCTTGACCTTGACGTCGAACAGCTTCTCCACCGCTTCCTTGATTTGCGGCTTGGTGGCGTGCTTGGCCACTTTGAACATGACCTTGTTGTGCTCGGACGCCATCGTCGCCTTTTCGGTGATCACCGGTGACAAAATGATGTCGTAATGGCGCGGATCGCTGGTGCTCATTTGAATCGCGCCTCCAGCGCATCGAGCGCCGCCTTGGTCAGAACCAGAGTCTTGCGCCGCAGGATGTCGTAGACGTTGATCCCCTGCACCGGCAGCACATCGATATTCGGGATGTTGCGCGCGGCGTTGCGGAAATTGGCCTCGATCTCGGCGCCATCAATGATCAGCGCGCTCTCGAGCCCGAGCTTGTCGAATTGCTTGGCCAGCGCCTTGGTCTTTGCGTCCTTCAGCGTTGCCTTGTCGAGGACGACAATGCCGCCATCCTTGGCTTTCGAGGACAGCGCGTGCTTGAGCGCAAGCGCGCGAACTTTCTTCGGCAGGTCGATCGCGTGGCTGCGCACGACCGGGCCGAAAGCACGGCCGCCGCCGCGGAACTGCGGCACGCGCGCGGAACCGTGACGTGCGCCACCGGTGCCCTTCTGCGCATACATTTTCTTGCCGGTCCGCCAGATCTCGCTGCGGTCCTTGGTCTTGTGCGTGCCGCGCTGACGCTTGGCGAGCTGCCAGTTGACGCAGCGCTGGATAATGTCGGTGCGCGGCTCGAGCCCGAAGATCGCATCGGACAATTTGACCGAGCCGGCTTCCTTGCCGTCGAGGGCGACGATTTTAAGGTCCATCACTCGCCCTCCTTCTTCTTGTTCGCGGCGGCGGCCTTGTCGGCCGCCTTGTCAGCAGCTTTAGCCGCCTGCTCGGCAGACTTGGCGGCTTGCGCTGCCGCTTTCGCCGCCTGTTCGGCAGCCTTGGCGGCCTGCTCCGCTGCTTGGTCGGCGCTCGGCGCCTGCTCAGCCGCAGCTTTGGGCTGCTCGGCTTTTGCTTCCGCCGTTTCGCTCACGCGGAACTTGCCGGGCTTCGGTGCTTCCTTGGGCAGTTTTTTCTTGACCGCATCGCGGACAGTGACCCAGCCGCTCTTGGAGCCGGGTACCGCGCCCTCCACCAGAATGAGGCCGCGCGCGACATCGGTCTGTACGACTTTGAGATTGAGCGTGGTGACACGCTCGACGCCGAGATGGCCCGGCATCTTCTTGTTCTTGAATGTCTTGCCGGGATCCTGACGGCCACCGGTGCCGCCGATCGAACGGTGCGAGATCGACACACCGTGCGAGGCGCGAAGGCCTGCGAAATTCCAGCGCTTCATGCCGCCGGCAAAGCCCTTGCCGATGGTGATGCCGCAGACGTCGACGAATTGACCCGGGATAAAATGATCGGCCGTGATTTCAGCGCCGACCGGAATCAGCGCGTCTTCGGTGACGCGGAATTCCGCAAGCTTGCGCCTGCGGCTCGACCTTTTGTTTGCCGAAATAGCCACGGTCGGCCTTGATCATGTTGTTGGCGCGGCGCGGGCCTGAGCCCAGCTGAAGCGCAACATAACCGTTCTTGTCCTTGGTGCGATGGGCAATGACCTGGCACTGCAACAGCTGCAGCACCGTCACCGGCACATGCTCACCGGCTTCGGTGAACACCCGGGTCATTCCGACCTTCTGTGCGACGACACCCGTACGCATTTCTAATCCCACCCCGGCCTTACAACTTGATCTCGACGTCGACGCCGGCGGCTAGATCGAGCTTCATCAGCGCGTCCACCGTCTGTGGCGTCGGATCGACGATGTCCAGGAGGCGCTTGTGCGTGCGCATCTCGAACTGCTCGCGGCTCTTCTTGTCCACGTGCGGCGAGCGGTTCACCGTGAATTTCTCGATTCGTGTCGGCAGCGGGATCGGTCCACGAACCTGCGCGCCCGTGCGCTTGGCCGTGTTCACGATCTCGCGCGTCGACGCATCGAGGATGCGGTGATCGAACGCCTTGAGCCGGATCCGGATATTCTGGCCGTTCATTGTCGTTTCTCTCGTCCGTCGTGCCCGCCCGTAAGACAGGCAACCACGGAATGGCTAACTTCAATAAAGACGCGGATGGCCGGGATTGACCCGGCCATCACGCTTCAACTCGTCACTCGATGATGCTCGCCACCACGCCGGCGCCGACCGTACGGCCGCCCTCGCGAATGGCGAAGCGCAGTTTCTCTTCCATGGCGATCGGCACGATCAGGTGCACTTCCATCGCCACATTGTCGCCCGGCATCACCATTTCCGTGCCTTGCGGCAGATGCACCACGCCAGTCACGTCGGTGGTGCGGAAATAGAACTGCGGACGATAGTTCGTGAAGAACGGAGTATGACGGCCGCCCTCTTCCTTGGTGAGGATGTAGGCCTCGGCCTTGAACTTGGTGTGCGGCTTCACGGAGCCGGGCTTGCACAGCACCTGGCCGCGCTCGACTTCCTCGCGCTTGGTGCCGCGCAGCAGCGCGCCGATGTTGTCGCCCGCCTCGCCCTGGTCGAGCAGCTTGCGGAACATTTCGACGCCGGTGACCACGGTCTTGATGGTCGGCTTGATACCGACGATCTCGACTTCCTCGCCGACCTTGATGATGCCGCGCTCGACGCGACCCGTGCAGACAGTGCCGCGGCCGGAGATCGAGAACACGTCTTCCACCGGCATCAGGAACGGCTGATCCTTCGGACGCTCAGGCTGCGGGATGTATTCGTCCACGGCCTTCATCAGAGCCATGATCGCTTCCTTGCCGAGCTTCTCGTCGGTGCCTTCGAGCGCCTTGAGCGCCGAACCCTTGACGATCGGAATCTTGTCGCCAGGGAAATTGTACTTGGACAGGAGCTCACGAACCTCGAGCTCGACCAGCTCGAGCAGCTCCGGATCGTCGACCATGTCGACCTTGTTCATGAACACCACCAGGGCCGGAACGCCGACCTGACGGGCGAGCAGGATGTGCTCGCGGGTCTGCGGCATCGGGCCGTCGGCGGCCGACACGACCAGGATGGCGCCGTCCATCTGCGCGGCGCCGGTGATCATGTTCTTCACGTAGTCGGCGTGGCCGGGGCAATCGACGTGCGCGTAGTGGCGCTTGTCGGTTTCATATTCGACGTGCGCGGTCGAAATGGTGATGCCGCGCGCCTTCTCTTCTGGCGCCTTGTCGATCTGGTCGTAGGCGGTGAACGTGGCTCCGCCCTTCTCGGCCAGTACCTTGGTAATCGCCGCTGTCAGCGTCGTCTTGCCGTGGTCGACGTGACCGATCGTCCCGATATTGCAATGGGGCTTGGTCCGCTGGAATTTTTCTTTGGCCATGGGGCTCTCCGTTCAGATCCTTCTGTTATCTACGTTCCCGGTCACGCGAATTTTTTCTGGACTTCAGCAGACACGTTTGCGGGTAGCTCTGAGTAATGATCGAATTGCATCGTGAAAGTCGCGCGGCCCTGAGACATTGACCGCAGATTGTTGACGTAGCCGAACATATTCATCAGCGGCACCATCGCGTTGATCACGTTGGCATTGCCGCGCATGTCCTGGCCCTGAATCTGCCCCCGCCGCGAATTGAGATCGCCGATGACGGAGCCGGTGTAGTCTTCCGGCGTCACCACCTCGACCTTCATGATCGGCTCGAGCAGAACCGGCTTGGCCAATTGCAGCGCTTCCTTCAGGCACTGGCGCGCGCAGATTTCGAAGGCGAGCGCCGACGAGTTGACGTCGTGGGAGTCGCCATCAATGAGCGCAACCTTCAGATCGACCACCGGGAAGCCGGCGACCACGCCGGAGCCAAGCACAGACTCCAGGCCCTTCTCGACGCCCGGGATGAATTCCTTCGGCACCGATCCGCCGACGACTTCGTTTTCGAATTCGAATGGCGTGCCAGGGGGCAACGGTTCGGCGACGATCTTGATCTTGGCGTACTGACCCGAACCGCCGGTCTGCTTCTTGTGCGTGTAGCCGTGCTCGACTCGCTGCGTAATCTTCTCACGGAAGGCAACCTGTGGCGCGCCGATATTGGCGTCGACTTTGTAGGTGCGCTTGAGAATGTCGACCTTGATGTCGAGATGCAGTTCGCCCATGCCCTTGAGGATGGTCTGGCCGCTCTCCTGGTCGGTGGAAACGCGGAAGGACGGATCCTCGGCGGCGAGCTTGGCCAAGGCAACGCCAAGCTTTTCCTGGTCGGCTTTCGATTTCGGCTCGATCGCAATCTCGATGACCGGATCGGGGAATTCCATCTTCTCGAGGATCACCGGCTGCTTGGGATCGCACAGCGTGTCACCGGTGCGCACTTCCTTGAGGCCCGCCAGGGCGACGATGTCACCGGCATAGGCTTCCTTGATGTCCTCGCGGTTGTTCGCATGCATCAGCAGCATGCGGCCGATCCGTTCCTTGCGCTCTTTCGTCGAGTTGATCACGCCGGTGCCGCTGGTAAGCGTACCGGAATAGATGCGGCAGAAGGTGATCGTGCCGACGAACGGATCATCCATGATCTTGAACGCGAGCAGCGCCAGCGGCGCGTCGTCTTTCGGCTCGCGGATGACGTCTTCGTCGTTGTCGGGGTTGATGCCGTGAATTGGCGGCACATCGAGCGGGCTCGGCAGATAGTCAACCACCGCGTCGAGCAGCGGCTGCACGCCTTTGTTCTTGAACGCCGAGCCGCACAGCACGGGGAAAAACGCCCCGGTGATTACCGCCTTACGGATGAGCTTTTTGATTGTGGCCTCGTCGGGCATCTTGCCCTCGAGGTACGCTGTGGTTGCATCATCGTCGAGCTCGCACGCAGCCTCAATCATCTTCTCACGGTATTCCTTGGCCTGATCGAGCATGTCGGCCGGAATATCGATGTCTTGGTATTTGGCGCCGAGGGATTCATCGTCCCACACCACGCCTTTCATGCGCACCAGGTCGATCAGGCCTTTGTAGGCTTGTTCGGAGCCGATCGGGAGCTGGATCGCCACCGGCTTGGCACCGAGGCGGGTCTTGATGTCTTCAATGCATTTGAAGAAGTCAGCGCCGATCTTGTCCATCTTGTTGGCGAAGACGATGCGCGGAACCTTGTACTTGTCGCCCTGGCGCCAGACCGTCTCGGTCTGCGGCTCGACGCCCTGGTTGGAGTCGAGCACGACGACGGCGCCGTCGAGCACACGCAGCGAACGTTCTACCTCGATGGTGAAGTCGACGTGGCCGGGCGTGTCGATGATGTTGAGGCGCTTTTCATTCCAGAACGCGGTGGTCGCGGCCGACGTAATGGTGATGCCGCGCTCCTGCTCCTGCTCCATCCAATCCATCGTCGCGGCGCCTTCGTGCACCTCGCCGATTTTATGGCTCTTGCCTGTGTAATAGAGGATCCGCTCGGTCGTCGTCGTCTTCCCGGCATCGATGTGCGCCATGATGCCGAAATTGCGGTAGTCCTCGATTGGGTGGTTGCGGGCCATAGGGGATCAGTCCTTGAATCTTTTTTCTGCTGTCACCAGCGGTAATGCGAGAAGGCTCGGTTGGCTTCCGCCATCTTGTGCGTGTCTTCGCGCTTCTTGACTGCGTTTCCCCTGTTATTGGATGCGTCGAGCAGCTCAGCGGAGAGGCGCTCTGTCATCGTACGTTCGTTGCGTTCGCGCGCGGCCGCGATGATCCAGCGGATACCGAGCGCTTGCCGGCGCGACGTGCGCACTTCCACCGGCACCTGATATGTGGCGCCACCGACGCGGCGCGAGCGGACTTCGATCGACGGCATCACATTGTCGAGCGCCTGCTGGAATACCGTCAGCGGGTTTTGCTTGGTCTTGCCCTCGATCGTCTCGAGAGCGCCGTACACGATGCCTTCCGCTACCGATTTCTTGCCGTCGTACATGATCGCATTCATGAACTTGCTGACGACGATATTGCCGAACTTGGGGTCCGGGATGATGTCGCGTTTTTCTGCGGCGTGACGACGGGACATGACTCAGATCCTTACTTCGGACGCTTGGCGCCGTATTTCGAACGGCGCTGTTTGCGGTTCTTCACGCCCTGGGTGTCGAGCACGCCGCGCAGGATGTGGTAGCGCACGCCCGGCAGGTCCTTCACGCGACCGCCGCGGATCATGACCACCGAGTGCTCCTGCAGGTTATGGCCCTCGCCCGGGATGTAGCCGATCACTTCGAAGCCGTTGGTGAGACGCACCTTTGCCACCTTGCGCAGCGCCGAGTTCGGCTTCTTCGGCGTGGTGGTGTAGACGCGCGTGCAGACGCCGCGCTTCTGCGGCGAAGCCTGCAAAGCCGGCACCTTGTTACGCGCCTTGAGCGGATGGCGCGGCTTGGCAATCAGCTGGTTGATCGTCGGCATCGTTGGCCTTCGCACCCTTCGTTTTCAGGAAAGCTGCACGAACTGAATCGCTCGTGCCGCCCCTCTCCAATCTTCGCGGACATCACCCTCGTCCGCGTCGTTTCGGGCTGTTCGCCCCGGCATGTCCGCGCCCGGAAAATCCGTGCGCGTTGTGTTCGCGCGTCTTTCCCACGCGCAAAACGAAATCGCGCCATCCGCCAAATTGCGGCAGGGCGCTCTTCCGTTCGGACGACCACGCTGCGGTTAGGCACCGCGGCCGTTCACTCCAAGTCTGACAGGTGCTGTCAGTGGCAGCGTTTGAGCTTCATTCGTCGAGGCGATTGCGCCGACCAAGCTTCGAGAAAACTTAGTGATCTCAAAGGATTAGCCGGGCGGCCGTTCCGAGCAAGCGAAGCTCACCGCCTGCCGAAAAGTGAGGGGTATGTATCGGCGGGACCCCACTAAGTCAAGCAGAAATGGCCGAAAATCGAGGCTTCCGGGCCATCCGGAGCCCTATACCTAACGTCGATCGGCACTCCGGCTTTGCCGTATGGGGCTATTGCGCGGTCACGCCGGTCTGTTTGATGACGCGCAGATACTTTGCGCTCTCACGCTGCACAAACTCCTTGAACTGCGCGACCGACATCGGCGTTACCACTGCCCCTGCGGCCTCCAGGTGCGCCTTGACGTCCGGCTCGGCGAGCACCGCGTTGATATCCTTGTTCAGCCGGTCGATGATCGGCTGCGGCGTGCCCCGCGGCGCGAAAAAACCGGCCCATAACGTGAAGTCGTAATCCTGGTTGCCGGTGACTTCGGCAACCGTGGGCACCTCGGGCGCGGCGGGCGAGCGTCTTGCCGACGACAATGCCAGCATTTTCAAGTTGCCGCCCTTAACGTGCGGAGCGGCCGCCGGAAATCCGGGAAAGTAGAAATCGACGTGATTGCCAATCAGGTCATTGAGGGCTGGACCTGCACCCTTGTAAGGCACGTGGGTCAGGTTTTCGTCGAACTGCAGCTTGAGAAGCTCGCCCGCGAAGTGACCCGGCGTACCAATTCCCGCCGATGCAAAAGTCATCTTTGGTTTGGCTTTCAGCGCCGTCAAAAATTCCGGCAAGGTCGAATACGGTGCCTTCGCCGGCACCACGAGCGCGAGCGGCACCACGGCCGCAAGCGCTATCGGCACAAGGTCTTTGTCGGGATCGTAGTTCAGGCCTTTGAGCCAATGCTGATTGACGGCGATTTCTCCAGTCTGGCCTACCAGGAGCGTGTAACCATCGGGCGCCGCGGTCGTGACCGAATGCGCGCCGATCGAACCGCTGGCGCCCGCCCGGTTTTCCACCACGACGGACTGGCCCAGCACCGCGCCAAGCCGATCGGAGATTGACCGCGCGACAATGTCGCCGGTCCCGCCGGCCGCATAGGCGACAATCACCTGGATTGGGCGGTTTGGATAAGTCTGGCTCAATGCTGGAAATAGAGCGGCAGCTTGAATCGCTCCCGCGAACAGGCCAACAGACAGCACGCGCATGGGCCGCATCTCTAATCCTCCCTGCTGGTTGCCGCCGCGTTGGTTCGGGCGACTTATCGTTATTGGAATTCGTAGAGACGCGCTGGGTTGTCCGAAAGGATACGTTCGGCCAACTCAGTCGAATCCTACAGCCGCGATGAAGCCGTCCAGAACCGCGCCATAGGGAAGTCTACGATAAGGCGCGTGCAGGTCGCTACCCATCTGCACAGTGTGCGGCGGCGTGTGCGGCCAGTCGCTGCCCCAGACGCAGCGGGCTGACGCAATCGCCAAAATAGCCATCAGCCAGTCCGGATCCGGCCTGGTCGCCAAGTCATCGGTACTGTTCCGATAAGGCGCCGATAACTTGATCCAAACATGCGGCAGCGACAAAAGGTCGAGCAGCGCGCGCCCCTGCCCGTCGCCCGGCGTGTGACCGGTATAGATGCCGTAATGATCGATCACGATCGGCACGCGTGAGCGCGCGAGCAATCGCGCGTTTTCGGCGAGCATTTTCAGCGGCGCGATCACTTCTATATGACAATTAGCCTCGTGAGCCGGCTCCTCGATGGCTTTGAGCCGGAGATCAAGCGGCGTGTCATCGCCGATTCGACTGTAGAGATTGAGCCGCAAGCCGCGCACCCCCTGCGCCACGAAGCCTGAAATCGTCTGCCGTGACGTGGCCTGGTCGATGACCGCAACGCCGCGACTCCGGCCGGCAAGAACGTTGAGGCTTTGCAAAAGCAGTCGGTTGTCAGTCCCGTAGAAGCTCGGTTGCACAATAACGAAACGCCTCACGCCGTTCGGCGCAGCGCTGTGTTCGAGTTCATCGACCGTTGCAACGCCGGCGAGATAAGTGCGGTTGGGAACCTGGGGATAGCGATCTGTCGGACCAACGATGTGAACGTGACTATCGCAGCGCATGGCGACGGCTACGTGGCCAGCCGCGCGACCACCGCTTCCCCGGTCTCGCGCGTGCCCAGTTTGCCGCCGACGTCGGTGGTCGCCGCTTTAGCGGCTATCGCAACTTCAACCGCTTTCTCGATCGCGGCCGCGGCGGCTTCAAACGCGTTGGTTTTGTTGCGGCGCCCATACCAGGACAGCAACATCGCGGACGAAAGGATGAGCGACAATGGGTTAGCCACGTTCTTGCCCGCGATGTCGGGGGCAGAACCGTGCGCCGCCTGCGCCATCCCATGCTGGGTTCCGGCGTTCAACGAGGCTGCAAGCCCGAGGCTGCCCGACAATTCAGCGGTCAAATCGGACAGAATGTCGCCATACATGTTGGTCGTGACGATCACGTCGAAACGTTGAGGGTGGCGCACGACATGCGCCATCATCGCGTCGACAATGACGTCGTCGACGGCAATATCCGGAAATTCCTGCGCGACCTTTCGACACTCTTCGATGAAGAGCCCGTCGGTGACTTTCAGCACGTTCGCCTTATGAACGATCGTCACGCGCTTGCGGCGAGTCCTTGCCAGCTCGAAGGCCGCCCGCGCGATGCGCTCGCTACAGGCGCGCGTAATCCGGCGCAGTGAAATAGCGACGTCCTTGGTCACCATCACCTCGCCGTTTCCCTCCTCCATATTGCGATCGGCATAGAAGCCTTCGGTATTTTCGCGCGCGACCACGAGGTCGAATTCCCCGCAACGCAGCGGAAAGCCCGCATAAGTACGCGCCGGACGAATGTTGGCGAACAGATCGAGTCCCTTTCGCAGCGTCATCGAGGGATTGACCTCGCCTTTCGCCGGATCCTTGAACTCGAAGGTGGATGTGGGCCCCAGTACAATGCCGTCGGCGTTGCGCGCCTTCGTCACGATATCGGGATGGATCGTGTGGCCGTGCGCGCGCAAACCCGCATGGCCGATCGCAGCCTCTTCAATGCGCAGCCCAAGCCCGAAGCGCTCCGAGGCCGCGCGCAACACGGCAAGCGTGGCGTCCGTTATTTCGGGGCCGATGCCGTCACCGGCGAGAACAACAAGATGCATTGGGTGATGTCCAGCGTGCGGGGAGCCCATTGTCCCTTATTCCGGCGCAAAGAAAAGGGCCGCCTCTCGGCGGCCCTTCCGTTTGGTGCAAGGGCGGGAGTTATTCCGCCGCCGGCAGTGCCGGGGCCTCCGCCGCTTCGGCCTTGGCAGCAGCCTTGGCCGCATCCTTTTCGCGTTCCTCGAGAATGAGCGCATCGCGTTTGACAGCGACTTCGCGCAAGCTGTTCATCATGGCTCCCGTGCCCGCCGGGATCAGGCGGCCAACGATGACGTTTTCCTTGAGTCCGTCGAGCGTGTCCGATTTGCCGTTGACGGCAGCCTCGGTGAGCACGCGCGTGGTTTCCTGGAACGACGCCGCCGAAATGAACGAACGTGTCTGCAAGCTCGCTTTGGTGATGCCAAGCAGAACCGGATGCCCGGAAGCGCCCTTCTTGCCCTCGGCCTCGACGCGAGCGTTGATTTCGTCCATCTCGGTCCTGTCGATCTGCTCGCCTTGCAGCAGTTCGGTCTCGCCGACGTCGTCGATCTCGACCTTCTGCAGCATTTGGCGAACGATCACCTCGATGTGCTTGTCGTTGATGTTCACGCCCTGGAGTCGATAGACCTCCTGGATTTCGTTCACCAGGTAAGCGGCAAGCTCCTCGACACCTTTGATGGCGAGAATGTCGTGGGGGGCAGGATTGCCCTCGACGATGTAATCACCCTTCTCGATGACGTCGCCATCCTGGAGGTGGATGTGCTTGCCCTTCGGGATCAGGTATTCCTTCGGCTCGTCGTTCTTGCCTGACGGCTCGATGGTGATGCGCCGCTTGTTCTTGTAGTCCTTGCCGAAGCGTACCGTGCCGCCGATTTCGGCGATGATCGCCGCTTCCTTCGGACGCCGCGCCTCGAATAGCTCCGCCACCCGCGGCAGACCGCCCGTGATGTCGCGCGTCTTGGCGCTTTCGGTCGGAATACGCGCGATCACGTCGCCCGCCTTCACATGCCCGCCCGGATCGACCGAGATGATGGCATCGACGGCGAGCTGGTAGCGCGCCTCGCCGCCACGGGCGAGTTTCAGGATCTTGCTGCCGGACTTGATCACGATCGCCGGACGCAGATCCTGCTGGTTCCGCGAGGATCCAGTGCGCCAGTCGATGACCACGCGCTTGGCGATACCGGTCGACTCGTCGAGCTGTTCCGACATCGACAGGCCGTCGACAAGGTCCTCGAACTCGATGTTGCCTTCCACCTCGGTCAGGATCGGCCGGGTGTAGGGATCCCATTCGGCGATGCGCTGGCCGCGCTTGATCTTGTCGCCGTCCTCGACGCGCATGCGCGCGCCATAGGGAATGCGGTGATGCGCGCGCTCTGTGCCGTCGGGGTCTACGACCGCGACGACCATGTTGCGCACCATCGCGACAACTTCATTGTCCGAGTTCTTGGCAATGTTTTTGCCCTTGAACTTGATCTTGCCGTCGAAGTTCGACTCGATGAACGACTGCTCGGAGATCTGCGCCGCGCCGCCGATGTGGAACGTGCGCATGGTGAGCTGGGTGCCCGGCTCGCCGATCGATTGCGCCGCAATCACGCCGACCGCCTCACCCATATTGACAGGTGTGCCGCGCGCGAGATCGCGCCCGTAACAGGCGCCGCAGACGCCGTTGGCCGATTCGCACGTCAGGACGGAGCGGATTTTCAGCTCCTGGACCCCGCTATTGGTGATGACCTCGACCTCGGGCTCCGTCAGCAGCGTGCCACGCTTCATGACAGTCTTGCTGGTGGTCGGATCCTTGACGTCTTCCGCGGTCGTGCGGCCGAGAATTCGGCTCGCAAGCGAGGCAACCACGGTGCCGGCATCGATGATGGCGCGCACCTTGATGCCGCCCTTGGTGCCGCAATCTTCGGTCGTGATGATGCAGTCCTGCGCCACGTCAACCAGACGCCGCGTCAGGTAGCCCGAGTTTGCCGTCTTCAAGGCGGTGTCAGCGAGACCCTTGCGGGCCCCGTGCGTCGAGTTGAAGTACTCGAGCACCGACAGACCTTCCTTGAAGTTCGAGATGATCGGGCTTTCGATGATTTCACCCGACGGCTTGGCCATCAGGCCGCGCATGCCGGCGAGCTGACGCATTTGCGCTGGCGAACCGCGCGCGCCGGAATGCGCCATCATGTAGATCGAGTTGACCTGCATGTCGCGACCCTTGTCGTCCTTCTTGGTCGACGAGATTTCCTTCATCATCGCTTCGGCGATGGCATCGGTGGACTTCGACCAGGCGTCGACGACCTTGTTGTACTTCTCGCCCTGCGTGATCAGACCATCGTTGTATTGCTGCTCGAACTCTTTCGCGAGTTCGCGCGTGGTCTCGACGATCTTCCACTTCGACTCTGGCACCACCATGTCGTCCTTGCCGAACGAGATGCCGGCCTTGAACGCATGGTAGAAGCCGAGCGACATGATGCGGTCGCAGAAGATCACCGTCTCCTTCTGACCGCAGTGGCGATAGACCGTGTCGATCATCGACGAGATCTCGCGCTTGGTCATAAGCTTGTTAACAATGTCGAACGGCGCCTTGGCGCTGCGCGGCAACACGCTGCCAAGGACGACGCGGCCGGGCGTGGTGTCGTACCACTTCTTGAACGACTTGCCCTTCTCGTCCACGCCTTCCCAACGGTATTTGATCTTGGTGTGCAGGCTGATGACTTTCTCATGCAGCGCATGGTCGATCGCCGACATGTCGCCGAAGGTCTTGCCTTCGCCGGGCATGCCTTCGCTCAGCAGCGAAAGATAATAGAGCCCAAGCACGATATCCTGCGATGGCACAATGATCGGCTGACCGTTGGCCGGATGCAGAATGTTGTTGGTCGACATCATCAGCACGCGTGCTTCCAGCTGCGCTTCGAGCGAAAGCGGCACGTGGACGGCCATCTGGTCGCCGTCGAAGTCGGCGTTGAAGGCGGCGCAAACCAGCGGATGCAGCTGGATCGCCTTGCCCTCGATCAGCACGGGCTCGAAGGCCTGAATGCCGAGGCGGTGCAAGGTCGGCGCACGGTTGAGCAGCACCGGATGTTCACGGATCACCTCGTCGAGAATGTCCCAGACTTCCGGCTTTTCCTTCTCGACCAGCTTTTTCGCCTGCTTGACGGTCGTGGACAGGCCCTTGGCGTCAAGCCGTGAGTAAATGAACGGCTTGAACAGCTCGAGTGCCATCTTTTTCGGCAGGCCGCATTGATGCAGCTTGAGCTCGGGACCAACGACGATCACCGAACGGCCTGAATAGTCGACGCGCTTTCCGAGCAAATTCTGCCGGAATCGGCCCTGCTTGCCCTTGAGCATATCGGCGAGCGATTTCAGCGGACGCTTGTTGGCGCCGGTGATCACGCGGCCGCGGCGGCCGTTGTCGAACAGCGCATCGACCGCTTCCTGAAGCATGCGCTTCTCGTTACGGATGATGATGTCCGGCGCGCGCAACTCGATCAGCCGCTTCAGGCGGTTGTTGCGGTTGATGACGCGGCGATAGAGATCGTTGAGGTCGGACGTGGCGAAACGGCCGCCATCGAGCGGCACCAGTGGCCGCAGATCGGGCGGGATCACCGGCACGACGGTCAGGATCATCCACTCCGGCTTGTTGCCGGAGGCAATGAATGCCTCGATCAGCTTGAGCCGTTTTGCGATCTTCTTTTTCTTGATGTCGCTTTCGGTCTCGCCCATCTCGGCGCGTAGTTCGCCCTGCATCTTCTCGAGGTCGATGCCCTTGAGCATCTCGCGGATCGCTTCCGCACCGATTGTGGCGGTGAAGCTATCGGCGCCAAACTCTTCCTGCGCCTTGAGGTATTCGTCCTCGGACAGGAGCTGGCGATCCTTGAGCGGGGTGAGGCCCGGCTCAAGGACGACGTAATATTCAAAGTACAGGATGCGCTCGAGGTCCTTGAGCGTCATGTCGAGCAGCAGGCCAATGCGGCTCGGCAGCGACTTCAGGAACCAGATATGCGCAACCGGCGCTGCGAGCTCGATATGGCCCATGCGCTCGCGCCGCACGCGCGACAGCGTCACTTCGACCGAGCACTTTTCGCAGATGATACCTTTGTATTTCATGCGCTTGTACTTGCCGCACAAGCATTCGTAATCCTTGATCGGCCCGAAGATGCGCGCGCAGAACAGGCCGTCGCGCTCCGGCTTGAAGGTACGATAGTTGATGGTCTCCGGCTTTTTGATCTCGCCGTAGGACCACGACAGAATCTTTTCCGGACTCGCGATCGAAATCCGGATCTGGTCAAAGACCTGAGCCGGAGCCTGCGGACTAAAAAAATTCATAATCTCTTGATTCATCGTCTTCTCCTCGACCGGGGAACCTGCAGTTCCCCACCTGTCGTTGATCGTTCAACCACGGAGCGGCGCCCTCGCCGCTCCGCAACGCATATTTATTCCGCCGCTTCGGCCGTATCCGAACCCTGCCGCTGCTGCTTGGAATTGTGCAGATCGACATTGAGGCCAAGCGAACGCATTTCTTTGACCAGCACGTTGAAGCTTTCCGGAATGCCCGCTTCGAACGTGTCGTCGCCACGCACAATCGCCTCGTACACCTTGGTACGGCCGGCGACGTCGTCCGACTTCACGGTGAGCATTTCCTGCAAGGTGTAAGCCGCGCCGTAAGCTTCGAGCGCCCACACCTCCATTTCGCCAAAACGCTGGCCGCCGAACTGCGCCTTGCCGCCGAGCGGCTGCTGGGTGACCAGCGAGTACGGGCCGATCGACCGGGCGTGGATCTTGTCGTCCACCAGATGGTGCAGCTTCAGCATATAAATGTAGCCGACGGTGACCTTGCGATCGAAGACCTCGCCGGTACGGCCGTCGAAAACATTGACCTGGCCCGAGTGATCGAGGCCGGCGAGATCGAGCATCTTCTCGATGTCGGCCTCTTTCGCGCCGTCGAACACCGGCGTGGCGATCGGCACGCCGTGCCGAAGGTTGCCACCGAGTTCGATCAACCCATCCTCGCTCAGCGACTTGATGGTCTCGTCGTCGCCATAGACCTTTTTGAGCATGTCCTTGAGCGGCCGCGCATCGTGCTTCAGGTTATAGGCATCGACCGCCTGCCCGATCTTGAGCCCCAGGCCGGCGCAAGCCCAGCCAAGATGGGTCTCCAGAATCTGACCGACGTTCATGCGGCTCGGCACGCCGAGCGGATTGAGCACGATGTCGACCTGCGTGCCATCCTCGAGGAATGGCATGTCTTCGACCGGCACGATCTTCGACACCACGCCCTTGTTGCCGTGACGTCCGGCCATCTTGTCGCCGGGTTGAATCTTGCGCTTCACCGCGACGAAGACCTTGACCATCTTCATCACGCCGGGCGGAAGCTCGTCGCCACGCTGCAGTTTTTCGACCTTATCGAGGAAGCGCTGCTCGAGCAGCTTCTTCGATTCGTCGTACTGCTTCCGGATCGCCTCGATCTCGGCCATCAGCTTGTCGTTGGGCGAAGCAAACAGCCACCACTGCGAGCGTGGATATTCGTCCAGCACCGCCTTGGTGATCTTGGAGTCCTTCTTGAAGCCCTTCGGACCTGCAATGCCCTGGCGGCCTTCGAGCAACTCAGCGAGACGGCCGTAGACGTTACGGTCGAGAATCGCCTGCTCGTCGTCGCGGTCCTTGGCGAGCCGCTCGATTTCCTCGCGCTCGATGGCGAGCGCGCGCTCGTCCTTCTCGACGCCGTGACGGTTGAAGACGCGCACTTCGACGACGGTGCCCTGCACGCCCGGCGGCACCCGCAATGACGTGTCGCGAACGTCGGAGGCCTTTTCGCCGAAGATGGCGCGCAGAAGTTTTTCTTCCGGCGTCATCGGGCTTTCGCCCTTCGGCGTGATCTTGCCGACAAGAATATCGCCGGCGTGAACTTCCGCGCCGATATAGACGATGCCCGCTTCGTCGAGATTCTTGAGCGCCTCTTCCGAGACGTTCGGGATATCGCGCGTGATTTCCTCGGGGCCCAACTTGGTGTCGCGCGCCATCACCTCGAATTCCTCGATGTGGATGGACGTGAACACGTCGTCTTTCACGATCCGCTCGGACAGCAGGATCGAGTCCTCGAAGTTGTAGCCATTCCACGGCATGAACGCGACCAGCACGTTGCGGCCGAGCGCGAGTTCGCCGAGATCGGTCGAGGGACCGTCGGCAATAATGTCGGCCTTGTCGACGCTGTCGCCCACCTTCACCAGCGGACGCTGGTTGATGCAGGTGTTCTGGTTCGAGCGCTGGTATTTCATCAGTCGGTAGATATCGACGCCCGGCTTGGTCGGATCGGTCTCACCGGTGGCGCGCACAACGATACGGGTGGCGTCCACCTGGTCGACGATGCCGGTCCGGCGCGCGGAAATCGAAGCCCCCGAGTCGCGGGCGACCACGCCTTCCATGCCGGTGCCGACAAACGGCGCTTCGGCGCGAACCAGCGGCACCGCCTGGCGCTGCATGTTCGAGCCCATCAACGCGCGGTTGGCGTCGTCGTTCTCCAGGAACGGAATGAGCGCCGCTGCAACCGAAACGAGCTGTTTCGGCGACACGTCCATGAAGTCGACCTTATCGCGCGGCACAAGATGCACGTCGCCGGCCTGGCGACACACAATCAGGTCTTCCGTGAAACGGCCGCGCGCATCGATCTGCGCGTTGGCTTGCGCCACCGTATGGCGGCTTTCTTCCATCGCGGAGAGGTAGATCACTTCATCGGTGACGCGCCCGTCCTTCACCTTGCGGTAAGGCGTTTCAACGAAGCCGTATTTATTCACGCGCGCATACGTGGCGAGCGAATTGATCAGTCCGATATTCGGACCTTCCGGCGTTTCGATCGGGCAGATACGGCCATAGTGCGTCGGGTGCACGTCGCGCACCTCGAATCCGGCACGCTCGCGGGTCAAACCACCCGGTCCCAGCGCGGACAGACGCCGCTTGTGCGTGATTTCCGACAACGGGTTGGTCTGGTCCATGAACTGCGAGAGCTGCGAGGAACCGAAGAACTCGCGCACCGCGGCCGCAGCTGGTTTGGCGTTGATCAGGTCCTGCGGCATGACGGTGTCGATATCGACCGACGACATGCGTTCCTTGATCGCGCGCTCCATGCGCAGCAAGCCGACGCGGTATTGATTTTCCATCAACTCGCCGACCGAACGCACGCGCCGGTTGCCGAGATGATCGATGTCATCAATCTCGCCCTTGCCGTCGCGCAGATCGACGAGCGTGCGGATGACCGCAATAATGTCGTCCCTACGCAGCACGCGCATGGTGTCGGGCGCGTCGAGATCGAGGCGCATATTCATTTTCACGCGGCCGACAGCCGAGAGGTCGTAACGTTCGGAATCGAAGAACAGCGAGCGGAACATCGCTTCGGCGGTTTCCACCGTCGGCGGCTCGCCGGGACGCATGACACGGTAAATGTCGAACAGCGCGTCTTCGCGCGTCATGTTCTTGTCGACCGAGAGCGTGTTGCGGATGTAAGCGCCGACATTCACGTGGTCGATGTCGAGCAGCGGCAGTTCCTTGTAGCCGGCCTCGATCAGGACCTTGAGGTTCTTCTCGGTGATTTCCTCGCCGGCCTCCATGTAGATTTCGCCGGTGCGGCCGTTAGCGAGATCTTCCGCAACGTAATGGCCGATCAGTTCCTCGTCGGTCATGCGAAGGTGCTTGAGGCCCTTCTCCGCGAGTTGGCGCGCCTGGCGCACGGTGAGCTTTTTGCCGGCTTCGACGACCACGCGACCGGTGTCGGCATCAACAAGATCGTTGACGGCCTTGTAGCCCTTGAGGCGGTTGGCATCGAACGGCACGCGCCAGCCTTCCTTGGCGCGCTTGTAGCTCACATGTTTATAGAACGTGCTGAGGATCTGTTCGCCATCGAGGCCGAGCGCATAGAGCAGCGACGTCACCGGGATCTTGCGGCGGCGATCGATACGCGCATACACGATGTCTTTCGCGTCAAACTCGATGTCGAGCCACGAACCGCGATACGGAATGATGCGGGCAGCAAACAGCAGCTTGCCCGACGAATGGGTCTTGCCCTTGTCGTGGTCAAAGAACACGCCGGGCGAACGGTGCATCTGTGAAACGATGACGCGCTCGGTCCCGTTGACGATAAACGTGCCGTTATTGGTCATGAGCGGAATGTCGCCCATGTAGACATCCTGCTCCTTGATGTCCTTGACCGAACGGGCGCCCGTCTCTTCATCGATATCGAACACGATCAGGCGCAGGGTCACCTTGAGCGGCGCAGCGTAGGTCATGCCACGCTGGCGGCACTCGTCCACGTCATATTTCGGCGGTTCGAATTCGTATTTGACGAATTCGAGCTGCGACGAATTGGAAAAATCCGAAATCGGGAACACCGATTTGAAGACCGCCTGCAGGCCCTCGTCGGGGCGACCGCCCAGCGGCTCCTTCACCAGCAGGAACTGGTCATAAGATGCCTTTTGAACCTCGATGAGGTTCGGCATCTCCGCCACTTCTTTGATTGTCCCGAAAAACTTCCTTACGCGCTTGCGACCGGTAAACGTCTGCGCCATCTTTTCTCTCTCGATTCGATTTTGTCGGCAGCGCGGGCGCCTCTCCAAACAGCCGCAATCCATCGCGACCATTGGGACAGGCGTCGGGGCTGTCCGTTTCTATGTGATTCGGGTCTGACCCGAACCGCCGCACACTTCACTTTTCATCGTGGCCGGCGTTTTCCGGTTCACGATCGCCTCGAGGTCCGGCCTGTGCCGTACACCTTTTATCCTGTCCGAGACCCCGGGGCCGAAACCCCGGGGATTTCGTTTTCACTCCGTCATGGCCGGGCTTGTCATCGCAAGTCGGGCTTGCCCGACTTGCGCCTCATAACCCTTGACCGAACTCGGGCAAGCCCGAGTTCGGCTGCCATCCACGTCTAGACTCGACTTCGATCCCCGGATCTCGCTCGGCTTGCCTCGCTGTCCGGGGATGGAATTGAAATAAGCTCGCTTACTTCAAGCTCCACCTTTGCGCCAACCTTTTCGAGGGTGGCCTTGATCTTCGCCGCCTCGTCCTTGTTGACGCCTTCCTTGACGGTCTTGGGTGCGCCTTCAACCAGATCCTTGGCCTCTTTCAGGCCGAGACCGGTGAGCGCGCGCACTTCCTTGATCACTTCGATCTTCTTGTCGCCGGCGCTGGCGAGAACGACCGTGAAGTCGGTCTTCTCTTCAGCCGCCGCAGCGGCACCGCCGCCGGCAGGACCGGCCGCCACTGCGACCGCAGCTGCAGCAGAGACGCCCCACTTTTCTTCCAGCATCTTGGCCAGATCCGCCGCTTCCAGAACGGTCAGCTTGGACAAGTCATCAACGATCTTTTGCAGGTCAGCCATTGTTCAATTCCTATTAGGTTCGAACCAAATATGAGTTTGCTTTGTGCCGTCAGGCCGCCGCACTCTTGGAAGCGTAAGCCTGGATCACACGCGCGACCTTCGCCGCGGGAGCATTGGTGAGCTGCGCGATCTTGGTCGCCGGCGAAACGAGAAGGCCAACGATCTTGCCGCGCAATTCATCCAGCGACGGCAACGAGGCGAGCGCCTTGACGCCGTTGAGGTCCAGAGCGGTTTTGCCCATCGAGCCGCCAAGAATGACGAAACGCTCGTTCGCCTTGGCAAAGTCGACAGCCACCTTCGGCGCCGCCACCGGATCGCCCGAGTAGGCGAGAACGGTCGGCCCCTTGAGCAGGGCCGAAATGGAGGCAACGTCGGTGTCCTTGAGTGCGATCTTGGCGAGACGGTTTTTCGCGACCTTCACCTGCGCGCCCGCCTGCTTCATCTGCTTACGCAGAGTCTGCATCTGGGCAACGCTGAGGCCGGAATAGTGAGCCACCACCACAACATTGGAGGTCTTGAAGACCCCGCTCAGTTCCGTGATGGACTCCGCTTTAGCCGCTCGATCCACTGCAAGCTCTTTCCGGTTTGGCGGCTGGCCCGCGTGACGCGGGAGCCGCCTGGTTGCTACCAGCCGTCCCGCTTGAAGTTCACGCAGAGCGAACCGGGCAGGACGACTATTCGAAAAGCCTGCCCCCCGGGCACGACCTTACGGCCGCACGCGGGTCTCCGAGGTTCGAACCAAACTGGCGCACCTTGTCGGTGCGCAAACTCGGGTCGTGTCCCCGTCTGTGCTGGCCCCATCAGGGATTAAGCGTCCGGTCTTTCCAGACCTTCGGCGCCGGCAGTCTTGGACAGGTCGGCCGGCCCGTTACAGGGACGGCCTTGCGCGTCTTCGCATCCGCAACGGTATCGGGCTTCTTCCTTTCAGAGCTCCCAGCCGGGTTTCCAAAAGGAATAAGTTCCGATCACCACAGGTTTGTAGAGACGCGCAAAGGCGCACCGACAAATTGGGTCGGCACGCCCGATGCGCTTCATTTAGAGCCTCAGACCCCCTTTGCCAAGTCCTTTTTCGCGATAATCCCGCGAAAAAGCCGGAAAAGAGGGTTCAGTTACCGCTGCCGCTCGAAAAAAGCGACGACGGCTCGACTTTGACCCCGGGACCCATGGTGGACGAGATCGCCACCCGGTTGATGTAGTGCCCTTTGGCGCCTGGCGGCTTTGCCTTCTGCACGGCATCGGCAAACGCCTTGATATTCTCGACCAGCTTGTCCTCGGTGAATGAAGCCTTCCCGACGCCCGCCTGGACGATGCCCGCCTTCTCGACGCGGAACTCGACCGAACCGCCCTTGGCACCCTTCACCGCGTTGGCGATGTCCATCGTCACAGTGCCGACCTTGGGGTTTGGCATGATGCCACGCGGACCGAGCACCTTACCGAGGCGACCGACGAGCGGCATCATGTCCGGTGTGGCGATGCAGCGATCGAAATCGATCTCGCCTTTGTTGACCTTCTCGACCAGGTCTTCGGCGCCGACAACGTCGGCACCCGCCGCCTTCGCCTCGTCGGCCTTGCCGCCGCGCGCAAACACGCCGACGCGCAACGTACGGCCGGAGCCATTCGGCAATTGGACCACGCCGCGAACCATCTGATCGGCATGAGTTGGATCGACGCCGAGATTCATTGCAATCTCGATGGTCTCGTCGAACTTCGCCTTGGCGCGCTCCTTCACCATCTTGACCGCTTCCGCGATCGGATAGGATTTGTCGCGATCGACGCCTTCGCGAACGGCCTTTGTGCGTTTTCCGATTGTCATGGCGGTTACTCCGTCACCGTGAGGCCCATCGAACGCGCGGAGCCTTCGATCATTTTCATTGCCGCCTCGACCGTATCGCAGTTCAGGTCCTTCATCTTCTGCTCGGCAATCTCGCGGACCTGCTTCTTGCTGACCTGTCCGACCGGCTCGCGACCGGGCGTTTTCGACCCGCTCTCGAGCTTGGCCGCCTTCTTGAGGAAATAGGACACCGGCGGTGTCTTCATCTCGAAGGTGAAAGAGCGATCCTGGTAGGTCGTGATGATCACCGGGATCGGAATGCCCTTCTCCATCTTCTGGGTCTGCGCATTGAACGCCTTGCAGAACTCCATGATGTTGAGACCGCGCTGGCCAAGCGCCGGCCCGATCGGGGGCGACGGATTGGCGGCGCCGGCAGGCACCTGCAATTTGAGGAATCCAGTTACTTTCTTCGCCATATCTCACTCCGTTAGTGGTGCGGCTATTGACGGTTGGCGACCGCCTCACCTCCCACGTCGTTTCCCTCACCCCTGTTACGGGGAGAGGGTCGGGGTGAGGGGCATTTCGCTCGCCGTGCCTCAAAGAGGCCCCCTCACCCGCCATCCTCGCTACGCTCGGATGGCGACTCTCCCCGCAAGCGGGGAGAGGTAACTTTATAATTTCTCCACCTGGCCGAATTCCAGCTCGACAGGCGTCGCGCGGCCGAAGATCGACACCGCCACCTTCACGCGCGAGCGCGCCTCGTCGACTTCCTCGACCACGCCGTTGAACGAGGCAAACGGACCGTCCGAGACGCGTACCTGTTCGCCGACTTCAAACGAAACCGCCGGCTTCGGCCGCTCGATGCCTTCCTGCACCTGATGCAGGATGCGGTCGGCTTCGGCATCCGAAATGGGCATCGGCTTCTTGTCGGAACCGAGGAAGCCCGTGACCTTCGGGGTATTCTTGATGAGGTGATAGACCTCGTCGGTCAGGTCCATCTTCACCAGCACGTAGCCCGGAAAGAACTTGCGTTCGGTCTCGACCTTGCGGCCGCGCCGGGCCTCGGTGACCTTTTCCTTCGGCACCAGGACTTCGCCAATGTGCTCAGCGAGTCCCCGCTGCTTGGCCTGCTCGCGAATGGAATCCGCGACCTTGTTTTCGAAATTCGAATAGGCGTGGACGATGTACCAGCGCTTTGGCTTGGTCGATGTCGTCGTCTCTGTGGCTGTATCGTTCATCGCTCTTGAACCTTCAGGTTCCAATGCCGAGCACGAAGGTAACGGCAATGCGGATCAATTGATCCGCGACCAGGAAAAAAACCGACGCAATCGCTACCATGACGAACACCATGGCGGTGGTGATCATCGTTTCCTTGCGCGACGGCCAGGTCACCTTGCGCGTTTCCTCGCGCACTTCCTGGAGAAATTTGAACGGAGACGTTGCCATTCTGGTGAAGTCCTGATCCCAAGTCGCTAATCAAACGAGTCCCAATGTAGTCACAGCCGCCGCGTTTGCGCAGGCCTCGCCGGCACCTGGTTAGCGCCGGCTCTGTGCCTGGCAGGAGTGGCAGGACTCGAACCTGCAACCCCCGGTTTTGGAGACCGGTGCTCTAGCCATTGAGCTACACTCCTCCGGAAAGCGGATGCGGCGGACCATAGAGGCCCGCCGCGGCGATGTCATGCATTATACATAGGCTGATTGCAAGCGCGTAGTGGCCGTTTTTGACCGGTTTTGGGCCGTTTCGACCGCCTTCGCCGAGGCTACGGCGGTCTGGCTTGCCGAGCAAAGCCCTATAGATCTCGCCCGCCTTCGCTAAAGCTGCGGCGGGCAATCTTCGCATTGAAGCTGGCTTGCCAATCGAAGCGCCGGAGGCGCGAAGACTGGAGCGGGTGAACGGAATCGAACCGTCGTCATCAGCTTGGAAGGCTGTTGCTCTACCATTGAGCTACACCCGCAATCACCGCGGACCTGCTACCGCAGCCCACCCGAGCGCGCAAGCAGGGCCAGAAATAGCGTCAGCGTTGCAAGCACTTCTTTGATAGCGCCTGCGCTGCTCAAGCGAGTTCTACGGGCCTCAGCAAACTAGCGATGTGCTCGGCGCGAAATGGCGGCTTGTTGCGTGTCAACGCCGCGGCCTCTGCGACATCTGGCGGCGCCAACTGACGACTGCCAGGCCTTTTTCCATATCAAGGACCTGCCGTTGCCCGGGCTGGAGGCCGTGCTGCGCGAGCACGTCCTCCGGAGTTTTCGCCGGCACCTCGGGAAAAACCGGCCGGCCGCCCGGCAAACGCACGCCGGGCGCACGCGACAAATAAAATGTTTCGTACTGGTCCAGAAACATTCCAAACACTTCTGTGCCGCCGATGACGCCCACACTGCCATTTGGGACGCCGAGCACAGCCATGGCTTGTTCCAACGAAGCGCCGGCCGGATTCCAGAATAGCGCTTTCCGATTTGACGGATCTGCCGCTATTGCCGGAACCGAACGAGTCAAAATCAATCGCCCTCGCAAATCCGAGTGCCGCTGGTTTTCATGGGAATGGCGCCCATGCACCACGACGTCGACACCGTCGAGACCTCTTTCGAAGAAAGCCTGATCGGCCTCAAACTTGAGTGAGTCCGGCATGACGCCGGCCGCATTCGCGAGCATGCCGTCCTCGGAAACGATGGCATAACCTTCAATACGGGATGCAGAGGGCATGGTCGCTAGTGTCCGGCGCGATGATCACACGACGCGGTACAGGGCACATCGGCCAACAGTTACTTCGCGTAACCTCGCGCCCGCAGCCATTTGATCTTGCCGTCGCCAGCCAACCATTCATCAATTGCCACTTTGTCCTGGAACCCTTTGACGTAAGTGGTTTCGGCTCCGGGACATTGCGCCTGGATTTGCCAGTCACCTTCCGCAATTCGCTCAGGCTTGAATATGACGCGAGGAGATTTGCTCATCCGGGCAATATGCATGTGTTCGCGCCAAGAAGATAGCTCGTGCAGACAGAGCCATGGATATTTTCAGAAAATCTCGGCTGCGCGCGCCACGCCCTTGGAGCGCCAGCAACTGTAAGGTCGCGCACTCATCCAAACCCGCCTGAAATGTGCCGCAGTCGGCGCGTCAAAGTGCGCTGGCGGCAATCCCTTCCCGATAGCGATATGGACGAGATTCGATGCTTGCATTGCGAAAATGGATGTTGGGCCTCGCGGGAACCGCGCTTGCGTGCACGGTCTCCTACCAGTGGCTCGATCGTCCGATTGCACTCGTCTTTTATAGGACGGTGGCTCGCCCGGAACCATTTGCGCAGCTGACACTCCTTCCCGACCCCTTTGTGCCGCTGGCTGTCCTTACCTTCGCGGCTTGGGCCTTTGGAGCCTGTCGGGCCGCCTGCTATCGCGACTCCAGAAATGCGCGTTCCTTTGCAGCATCAGCTTGATCGTCGCCGAAGCGACCAAGGCCCAGCTCAAATTCGTCTTCGGGCGAACATGGCCAGACACCTGGGTTCACAACAATCCCTCGTTCCTTCACGACGGCGTCTATGGGTTTAATTTTTTTCATGGTGGCCCGGAGTATGCGTCCTTTCCGTCCGGCCACATGGCGATCACCTGCGCGGTCGTCTCGGTGCTTTGGGTTTACTTTCCACGGATGCGCACCCTGTGCGCGCTCGCAGCCCTCGCCGTCGCCGTCGCCCTGATCGGGGGCAACTATCATTTTTTGAGCGATGTCATCGCAGGCGCCTTCGTCGGCATTTCGACTGGCTGGATGGTCACATCGCTTTGGAAGGCGCACGAACATTTCGACGTGCGCTGAATGCTACATAAGAAAAACCCCGGGACTTGGCCCGGGGTTTTTGTTTTTGAGCGTTTGAGCGGTGCGGCGCGTCACCAGAATCGATAGTTCACGCCAAGCCGGATGATATTCGTATTGAAAGTCACCGCGGCGTTGGTGCCGCAGACGGCGGCGCCGCACGTCGCGCTGCCGAGGTCGGCGTAGAGATACTCGATTTTCGCCGACCAGGGGCCGAGGAACGCATATTCAAGACCGGCGCCGGCGGTCCAGCCCACTCTGTCCGAGGTGACGGTTCCACCGTTCGTCATCATCTGGAGGTCGCCGAAGGCCGCACCAGCGGTGAAGTAAAACAGTGCGCGATCGAAGGCGTAGCCAATACGGCCACGCGTCGTCCCATACCAGCTGGTCTGGATTCCGCAGCCGGGCGAACTACAGAAGCCGGTTCCGTTGCTGTTTGAATCGCGCATCCAGTTGCCATCGATGTCACCTTCGGCACCAAAGACAAAGGCGCCCGATTGCACGTTAAAGCCAAGTGTTGCACCGAATAGGCCTCCCGCCGGACTATTGGAACCGGTCGTGACGCCCCCGCTCCAGTCACTCTGGCCCCAGCCGTATGCGGCATTGAGACCTGCATAGAATCCGCTCCAGTTGGCGGCCGGCGCGGCATAAGCGGGCTCTCTGTAGCCGCCGGGCATGTCGGCTGCCAACGCCGGCGATGCCGTCACAAAAGCCAACGCACATGCAGCCATACTGAGGTTAAACCGGTTCATCGTGTGATCTCCTAAATGTCACGGCCAACCGCTGTTGGCGGCTGACGTTTGATCTGCGATCTGTACGCTACGGAGAATTTCAGGCCCGCGAAGCGACGGCTTCTTGGACGCTACGCGGCACTGTTATGGGGCACGAAAGAGCCGATACCATTCGCGTTCGCTTCGTTGCTTTGCGCGACAGGCGTCGGCAAAAGAGAGGTCGTTTCATTTCGCAACGCTGCAAACGCGCGCTGTTCCGCTGAATAGCCCAGACGCTCGCGCTGAAGCTCTTCAGTCAGCTCTTTTATTTTGAATTCCGCGGCGTCACGCTCGCTTTTCCGCAACGTCTCGAGAATCTCGACACGCTTGGCCAATCTGGCGCGCACCTCTTCGAGAGTCTTGATCTGCGTGTCCTGCGCGCTGGCGGCGGACTCGAGTGTCTTGATCCGGGC
Organism: uncultured Alphaproteobacteria bacterium; assembly: GCA_963819915.1. Taxonomy (GTDB): domain Bacteria; phylum Pseudomonadota; class Alphaproteobacteria; order Rhizobiales; family Xanthobacteraceae; genus Pseudolabrys. The sequence goes on along the minus strand of CAWFXX010000001.1, from coordinate 42,698 downwards.
CTCGAAGCTCGCTTTTTGCTGATTGAGTTCGCTGCGATAGCGTTGTTTTTCGCCGGTGGTGACCGCGACAACCTTGAAGGTGTCAGCCGACGCGGCAATCAATTCAGAATTCAGCGAGTCGATTTTTTCCAGAGCCGATGCGAGCGTTGTTTCGCGATCGTTGAATGCGGTCTCGACGGAGAGCAATCTTTGCGAGATGTCACGGAACTCTGCGAGCGCCTTTTCGAGCTGAGCCCGCAAAGCCGCCTTTTCAGTTTCCAAAAGCGCGACTTGCTTTCTTCGTCGCTTCGGCGTCGGCTTCTTGTTGCGCGGTCTTCTCGAGAAGGGTCGAAATCGTGCCGCTCAGGCGATCGATTTCCTCACATGCGACCTGGAGTTCGTTCGCCTGCCGCTGCTGGACATTGTACAAGTCAGCAACCTGCGTGCAGCGCAGATTCAATTCGGCGGACTGTTTTGCGATCGTTTCTTCAAGAGCGGCGATGTTGTTCTGTCGAGGGGCCGCGACCACGGGCCAAGCCCTCTCGTCGGCATCAAGCAAGCGCTCAACGGGTTTCGCGCTTCGCCTGGCCGGGCCTCGCCGATTGCCGGACAGCCTGGATGGATCGTCGAAAACGGGCTCGCGCATTTTCATCTGCTGTATCGCGGTCGCAAAGGTACGACCGCGTACTCCTCCAGGGCCGTCGAATCACAGGCGTTAACGGCCGCTTAACCATGGTACAAACCGCTTAACCGGCTCTTAATGGAGCCAAGTCCGGCAGTCGGAAATGGCCGAAAAAACGGGCCGAAACGCGGTCGAAAAGCGCCGTCTGGTGCCGCAAGCGCCACAAAAAACTCGGCCGCCCGCGGCGGCCGAGTTCCGAAAAAATGATCTAATCGGTTGGAACTCTGCTCAGTTGCAGACCCGCCAGCAACGGTAGGGGTTGCAAACGCGGTGCGAACCGCGGCCGCCACAGGGCGCCGGCGCAACCACGATTGGCCCCGGCGCGACCACCACCGGACCTCCGCCGTAATACATTCCGCCGTAATATCCGTTGCGACGGCAGCCGCCGCCGGGGCCACGATGCCAGCCGGCGCCACAGCCGCCAGCCACAGGAACGGTTATTCCGGATTGCAGCTGATCAAGCGGTGCGGCCGGCATGGCCTGGACACTGGCAATGCCAGCGACGCTGATTCCGATGGCCAATGCAAGGGAAGAAAGCCTCATCATTTTTTTCCTCCTGTGGTTCGCTTTATTTGGATTTGGTCGCGCCCTTGCAAGCACTCTATCAGGTGCCCGCAAAGTCGAACACGCTGCTTATGTACAAAATAGCCGTAATCGCGGGTGCTATCTACAGTGAAATACGCGGTTATCAACGATATCCGTCTGTAATACGGGCGACATTTGGGCTTCGAAACTAAAACGCAAGAAGACCCGCGCGGGGTCTTCTTGCGTGGCAGGTCGAACGATCAATTCTCGTTCGCGAACGCATCCCGCGTCAGTTGAAACCGGATATTGCGGTCCGGGTCAGCGCCGGCGACGCGGCCATCCCAGCCGATAACCGTGTAAACGCCGGCGAGCGATCCCGGCGTATCCGGAAACCGACGCGAAGGCTTCGGTCGCCACGATGTGCTTCTGGGCGGTGCGGGCAAATGCCGGGTTGGCAATCAGCGTAACCGTGCCGACGGCAGCAACGCAAGCTTCATGGTACGCGGAAGCATCTCAGACCTCGTTGAGAAGACCCCGTCCGTGGGCATCTCAACTGTTCCAACGCTTAATTGCAGATGAACCACTTATAGATGCATTTTAAATTTCATAGGCTGAGATCAGCAACGCCTGACAACTTTCAAAAGCTGGCGCGCCATAACGTTTCGGGAGCGGGCGAACCAAGTCACTTGTTGCGCCGTGCTAAAGCGATTTTGTGCCGGCCACTGCCATCACGGAATTTATCCGATTGCAGTTGGCTAAAACGCAGCAATAACCCCTTTCGGTAACCCATGTTCGCAAGAACTCTCATTAATCCTCGAGAGCGTAGCGTGATCCCTGTCATGAGACCGAGTTGGGAGTCGCTCAGATGTCAAAAGTTGCTGCACTTTCTCAAGGATGAATCAGGAGCAACCGCGATCGAATACGGCTTGATTGCCGCCGGTATTTCCGTCGTCATCATCGCCGCCGTGAATGCGATCGGCTCCAGCCTGAATGCCAAGTTCGACTACATCGCGAACCAGCTGAAGTAACCTCCATCGCAGTTGGCCGAAACGTCGAAGCCGCCCGCAGCGGGCGGCTTCGTTTTTTGAGCCACGCGCTGGATCGCGATCTCCGTCGCAAAACCAAATTCAACAAAAAACGGTACGGCGATTAAATCCCGGTTGGCGCGGCCGCTGCCCGGATTTAACGGCCCCTTGCGCTCGCGTCGCAGTCCCTCGGGAAGACCGTCATAGACAAAATGGCTGGGGTAAGCGGCCTGAGCGTAAGCCGGTGAACCAAATGCAACAACGCCAACTTCGGGCGCGCGGTTGGCTTGAATAAACTCTACGCACAGACCAATGATGACATAGAAAAAGAAAATGAGCGGACCAGCCACCAGGCAGGCCGCAGCAAAGTTGAAAACACTGTCGCCTACAATCGGTGCGAGGCTCGATAGCACGAGACCACCCGCACCAACCAAGAAGACTATTGCCGCGACGATTGGAATGAACATAGCATCATTGACCCTGTAGTTTCGCACTTACATAGACGCACGTGCGGCCATGGTCTTTGACTTGCGTCAATAACAGGTGGGCGTCGTCTTCATTGGACCCGGCAGAGGAAACATCCGTGAAGCTTGTATTATTTCAAGCCGCCCCAAACGCTGAAATTTTGCCCGGCGTGCTCACCGACCGCGGAATCGTCGATATCTCGGCGGCAGTGAAAACCCACCATACGCCGCAACTGACAATGCAAGGCATCATTGATGGATTCGAGACCCTGCGCCCTGCCCTCGAAAAACTGGCGCGCGACAGCACCGCGCTGCCCCTTGTCAAAGTGAGTCTACGCGCGCCATTGCCGCGCCCCGGCAAGATCCTCGCCTGCATCGCCAACTACTGGGAGCACGCGCAGCGCGAAGCGCGTCCTCTCAATATGTTCATGAAGAATCCGGACGCAGTCGTCGGACCCGGCGACACAATCATGCTGCCGGAATTCACCGTGCCCTGGATGTTCATGCACGAAGCCGAACTGGCCATCGTCATCAAGGGGCCGGCGAAAATGGTCAAGGCAAAGAACTGGAAAGACGCGGTGTTCGGCTATACCGCGATGATCGACGTATCGGCGCGCGAGCAAGGCCGCCGGACGTGGCCGGCGAGCCCGCTGACCAGCTGGCTCGGCAAGTCCTTCGACACCTTCGCGCCCGATCGGCCCCTGCATTACAACGGCTGACGAGATCGAGGATCCCAACAACCTGATCGTGCGGTTCTGGAACGATGGCCAGCTGCGCCACAACTACAATACCGATGACATGGAGCACCGCGTGCCGGAGCTCATCGAATTTGCAACGACAGTCATGACGATGAACTCAGGCGATCTGATTGCCTGCGGCACCAATCATGAAGGGCTCGGCGCGCTGCAGGATGGTGAAACCGTAGAGATAGAAATTGAGAAGATCGGCAAAATGTCCCTGAAGGTTTCCGATCCGCTCAAGCGGAATTGGGAACGCGGAATTTACATGGGCGTGGACTCGACCAATCCCGATGCGGTGAAGCGGCATCGGCCACAAGAGCCCCACCGGCTTGACGTTGGATCCGGCGCCTTCATGCACGCAGAAAAAAGTGAAATCCGCGACGGCATGCAGATCGATTGGGATGTGCCGATCGCGATGGATGACGGAGTCATCCTGCGCGCGGACGTCTATCCGGCCGCCCGGCGGCGGAGCGTGTCCGGTCATTTTAAGTTACGGCCCCTATGCCAAGGGGCTTTCGTTCCAGGAAGGCTACAAAGGCAACTGGGCCAGGCTCACCAAAGCCGCTCCGGAAGTGCTCGAAGGATCGAGCAACAAATATCAGAACTGGGAGCTCGTTGATCCGGAGAAATGGGTGCCGGACGGATATGCCTGCGTGCGCATCGACTCGCGCGGCGCTGGCCGTTCGCCCGGTTACCTCGATGTGTGGTCGGTGCGCGAGGCGCAGGACCTCTACCAATGCATCGAGTGGGCCGGCACGCAAAGCTGGAGCAACGGCAAAGTCGGGATCAACGGAATTTCATACTACGCGATGAACCAGTGGCAGGTCGGTGCGCTGAAGCCGCCGCACCTCGCCGCCATGTGCATCTGGGAAGGCTCGTCCGATTACTATCGCGAGCTCTGCCGTCATGGCGGCATCCTGTGCGATTTCCTCAACAGCTGGCACCCGCGTCAGGTGGCGAGCGTCCAGCACGGCGCCGGCACGCGCGGCGCCAAAAGCGTCGTGACCGGCGAGCTGGTTGCCGGGCCACAGACGCTACCGAAAGAAGAACTCGCCAAAAATTGCGCCGACACGCCCGGCGAGGCGAAACGGCGCCGGCTGCATGACGACTATTACGCGGCTCGAACGGCACATTTCGAGGAGATCGAAGCTCCCCTGCTTTCCGCCGGCAACTGGGGCGGCATGGGTCTCCATACACGCGGAAATTTTGAAGGTTATCTGCGCGCAGGCTCGAAGCAGAAATGGCTTGAGGTCCATGGCGATACCCACTTCACGCATTTCTACAGCCGTTACGGCGAGGCGTTGCAGAAACGCTTCTTCGGCCATTTCCTCAAGGGCGAAGATACCGGTTGGAGCAAGCAGCCGCGCGTGTCGCTCAATATCCGTCATCCCGGCGAGAAATTCGAATTGCGCGCGGAAAACGAATGGCCGCTCGCGCGCACGCAATGGACAAAATACTTTTTGCATCCCGATGGACGTGCCTTGGCGACCGAAGTGCCGGCGGCCGCCGACTACGCTCACGTATGAAACGACGGGCGACGGGCTGACGTTCAGCACACCTCCGCTCGCAAAGAGCCTCGAGATCACCGGTCCGGTCGCCGCCAAGCTCTGGATTTCATCCGAGACCACCGACGCCGATCTGTTCCTCGCGCTCCGCGTTTTTGATCCCGCCGGCAAGGAAGTCACGTTCATCGGCTCCAATGACCCGCGTGTGCCGGTCGGGTTAGGCTGGTTGCGCGCCTCGCACCGCAAGCTCGACCCGAAATTGTCGCGAGCCTTACCGGCCCTGGCACACCCATGACGAGGAATGGCCGCTGACGCCCGGCGAGCCGGTCGAACTCGATATTGAGATCTGGCCGACCAGTATCGTCGTGCCGCCCGGCTACCGGCTCGCGCTCACGGTGAGTGGCAAAGACTACGAAGTCGACGGGAAGGATATTGCACTCCCGAACGCTCCCTATCCGATGAAAGGTGTCGGTCCATTCCTCCATATTGATAAAGACGACCGGCCGCCGGCGATCTTCAACAGCCGGAACACCTTGCATTTTGCAGCCGGCAAGCAGCCATACCTCTTGTTGCCCGTTATCCCGGCGGCGTAGGCTGTAGGTAAATACATAACTGGGAGGAGACTGTGATGAGGCGTGCACGTGGACAATTCCCTGAATAGCGTCGTTTTGTCGGTGAACGACATTCAGGAAATATTCGCGCTTTACTCGCTTGCGCTTTCTTCAACGCCCTATGGATTTCTCGCCAGGCGAACGCAGGACGACTTTCAAAAGATCCTTTCACAGCCGAGCCAAGATGTGATCGCTACCGGTATCCGCAGCGGCAAACAACTGGTCGCCTACTCAATTTGTCACCGCATTTCACAAAACCCATACCCCGAAAATACAATTCTTGCGATGATCGAAGATAGTAACAGCACAATTTATCATGGTGACGGCACGGTCGTTCATCCCGACTATCAGGGCCGCATGCTCGCCCAGCGAATTTCCCGATTGAGGCGCGAGCACATCGTCGAAAGAGGTATCGATCATATGCTCGGACTGATCTCTACCGACAATATCGTTTCGATCGGAAATGCGGTGCTCGCTGGGATACTTCTAGTCGGCTTTGCCAAAGACGAAACGTCTCTGAATTACATTGCCTATGCGGGTTTGCTGCGTGAAAGACTCCAGCGAGACAAAGGGGCCGTGCTCACTGAAGTCGATGATCGGCAACAACAGAATTCTCTTTTTATCGAGAAGTATGCCGCTTGTGATTTTTTTCCGGCCACGGCGGAAGTTAAACGCCAATTGGGCTTTCGTATCGTCGCGTAAGCACGCGAACCCGAGGTGGGAAAAGTCATTTCTCTGTCATGACATCCGTATCCAATACATCTCCTCAACGAGTTGGCGAAAAGACACGCGCCTGGATTCTGCGCCGCGGCGATAACGAGCGTCCCCGCAAGCCGGGAATTCTTGAGCTTGTCGACATCGAGCTGCCGAGATCATCTGACGAGCAGAGTCCTCGTAGAGACAATCTACGGCTCATGGGAAGGCAACATGTCCCATGCTGTCCTGCGCGATCCGATCGATGTTTGTCGACGGCTTGGTCAAGAGTGGATCGTGCTGGGCAACAGCGGCGTGGTGCGGATCCTATCATCACGAACAGGGTATCTTCCTGAAGGTACCCTGTGCGCATTTGCGCCAATCGCAAAGCAAGACCCGTATGGCTACGTACGAACTGTATGTGCATACGATGAACCCGGAACCATGGGAACGCTCGCGGAGCGTTTCTACGTAAATGCAAGTCAGCTTGTTCCGCTTCCTGACGAGAAAGTCGTGCCACTCGCCCGCTGGGCCAGTTTTCCGGTGCGCTACACTTCAGCCTGGTCGAATTGGCGAGTAGCATTGGGCGCTTGGCGCCTCCAAATGCCTTCCGTATCCACAGAGCAAACTCATGTATGGGCTTGGGGCGGCGGTGTGGCTTTCGCCGAGCTGGACCTGGCGCGCTCCATCGGCTGCAAGACCGTGATGTTTCACACTGGAAAGGAACGGGGCGAAATCATTCGCGCCGCTGGAATTACTCCGGTCGACAGGGAACGGTTTCCGGGCCTTACGACTGCCATTCCTCCTAATCGCAAAGGGACTGGCGGACTACGTCAAGTCGGAACGCTCTTTTCTCAATTTGGTCGACAAACTCACCAACGGGCGAAGGGTGTCGATTTTCGTCGACAATATCGGAGGACCGGTCGTACGCCCAACTCTGCGGGCGCTGGGCCGACAAGGCGTCATCGCGAGCAGTGGATGGAAGCGCGGCCTCGCACTCGAATATAATCGCGCAGTCGAGTGTATTGAACGCCATATATTCGTGCACACGCATGCAAGTCCGCTGCAAGAGGGGCTTGAAGCGATGCAATACGCCGTTGAAACCGGGTGGCTCCCACCACAGCCGCAAACACGTTTATGCTTGGGACGAAATTCCAAAGATGGTCGCGGCTTATAATGCTGGACACATTGTTGAATATTTCCCCACCTTTGCAACTGCCGCAGCGGCCCATTTATAGCGTCTCTCAATAAACGACATGGCGTACCAGCCGGCATGGCTTCGTCGACTTTCCGCGCTCCGCCAGGCTGGGCCACCCCACCTTTTGGTCGATCGGGTTTTTGACTCGACCTATGATTTTCCGCCCACCACGCATAAACGGTTCGTGTATCTCATCGCAACAACTCCAAGAAGCGGAAGTCATTACCTTGGCCATCTCCTGTTCTCAACAAAACAGCTCGGAGCGCCTCTCGAATATCTCAGTGCCGCCAATTTTGACCATTGGTGTGAACTTGTAGGGTCCACCGACCCCCGCGTCGTGTACGGCGAGATCATGACGCGGCGAACAAGTCCAAACGGCTGGTTTGGCCTTCAGGCGCACTGGTATCATTTGGCAAACTTGGCGCGCTTCAGAATCCCTCGCGATCTTTTCGACGTGCAGAGAATTATCTGGATCGTGCGCCGCGACGCTAGTCGAACAAGCGATCTCGCTTGCCATTGGTTTGCAGACTGGCAGTTGGACCGTTTTTCACAAACCGTCACGCAGACCGACCTACGACCGTGTCGCCATCGCCGATTGCCTCGACGCGATCCGGCAAATGAACCGCGCGTGGGCGCGCTATATCAAACGATCAGGGCTACCGCATCTCCAGCTCTTTTATGAGGATATTTGCGCAAACGAAAACGAAACGGTCGAACAAATTCTCGACTGGTTTGAATTGCCGAAGACAGAGCAATTAACCTGTGTCGCCGTGCAGAAACAGGCTGATCAGACTAAACATCGCGTGGAAACAACGCTTTCTAAGCGAAACAGCCGGAAACGCTTAACAGACGTTGCTCCGGCGTATAGACGATCGCCAATTCTTTAAATCCACCAATAAAATTTGATCTCAGGCGACGAACCGGATCATGCACGTTGAAATCTGAAATCCTGCGCAGCATCGCTTCGAGAGCGATTCTGATTTGTAGCTCAGCCATCCGCCAGCCAAGGCAATGGTGTGGTCCAAATCCAAATGCAAGATGGGGCGGTGCGGAACGGTCGCTGAATCGTCCGACATCAAACTGCATTCCAGTTGACCACTTCCTCTCATCGCGATTTCCAGAAACGTACCAGACCACTACTTTGTCTCCCTTCTTTATAGTCTTTCCGCTGATGATAACGTCCTGCATTGCTGTACGCCGGACATGCATCAAGGGGGTTGCCCATCGAATGATCTCCTTCACTGCACTGCTGATCAGCGCGCGGTCGTTTCGAAGCTTTGCTTTTTCTGCCGGAAACAAGGATAGGGCCAAAATTCCTGCCGTGAGCGCATGGCGCGTAGTTTCGTTGCCGGCAACCAAAAAGGCGCCGAAATTCGTGGTATAGGTGTCTTCGTCAAGATATTGGCCATCTATTTTGGCCTTCGAAATGAGAGAAACGAAATCCTCTCCGTTGCCGTCCTTTCGTTGCGACAACAGGTTCAAAGCGTATTCATCCATTTCTGTAACGCAATCGCTGCCGAAATTCGATTGACCGCTGGTAGTCTTCGTCATCATCGCCGATGAATGCGTTCGACCATTTTAACAATCTGTCCGCATCACGTTCGGGGACGTCCAAGATTTCAGTGAGCAATCCCAAGGTGAGCGGAGCTGCAATCGAGGATACAAACTCCGCCCCGCCCAGATTGGGCGATTTGGTCGATGAGCAACGTCATTCGCTTGCAAATTCCTGCCTCCATCCGCTCGCGACGCGCCGCGGCGTGAACAGTGGCTGCAAAGCGCGACGGAGCTCGGTGTGTTGCGGCGGGTTCATCGACAGGAGATGAGCGCGCGGATTTTTCGCCACGTCAGAAGCGTCAAATATTCGCATGCCACCGTCTTTGACCGCCGCCGAGAACGTGACCGGGTCCTCTACGACGCGGACGATGTCGTCGTATCTGGTAATCGCCCAGAAACCTCTCCCGCCCGAACTCTGGATTCCAATAGATCGGGGCCTCGGTCCGCAAACGGGAAAATAAGGCATGGTAATCGTCCCGAGCGGCAAGGGCGGGATCTTTGAGATCGATTGCAGGCGCCACCAGCGGAATGGCCTTCCGACGCGCGTAGCGGGACGTCGCTCAAAGTCGGAACATCCATTAAATCTGCGATCGACGACTCGGCACCGTCAGGCTCAGCCTATTCGCAGCGAACCAACGCCTGATTTCAGCACTTACCACATCCGCAGCTGAGTGGTGCAAGAAGTGTTCGCCCGGCAGTCGCTTTGATTTCGAATTGCCCGTCGACCCATTCGTGCGTCCTCTCGTATGCGCTCGACAAAACATACGGGTCTTCCGTGCCGTAGAGAACGAGCGTTGGACAACTTACACGGAGCTACGCCGGGAACTAAAAACCGCGAATCTTGGGAGAGAAGTTGGCAGCGGTAGTGGTTACCATATCGCGTCTAGCGTCCGAACGGCCTAAGGCGAGTTCCAGCTCATGTCGTTCGTTTTGGTCGTCCAGCCAAAATGTAAGCTTGTCAATTCGCATTGATCCCTGCGCAAGCAGACGGTCAATGTAGCTAGACGCTTTCCTTTGCGCAGGCTGTTTTCGAGCCTCCACATAAAGTGCTGGGTGCGGCGCTGAAAGGACAACCAGCCGTTCGATCCGTTCTGGCGTGTTGCTCGCAAGCCACCACGCAACCATCCCCCCAACGTCCTGACCAACCAGGGCCGCCCTGATCGACATTGCAATCAGTCAAGTATGCATAAGACGGTCTTGCGCCAGTACATCGGACCGAATACTGCTCGACGCCTTGCTGGCCGGTCGCTGAGGTTAAACCCGCGAAGATCCGGTGCAATGAGACAGTAATCGGCTTTCAGATCTGCAATCTGATGACGCCACACGTTCGAATATTCCGGAAAGCCGTGCAGTAATACGATCGGTTTTCCTCTCCCGATGATCTGGTAGTGGAGCCGAACACCACGGTTGATTGCGAAACGTGACCCGGTCATCGGCAGCAACGCTAAAGCGCCTCTAGCCTGGTATGCTTTGCTAGCACGCGAGCGGCTGTTCTAAACGCATCAAATTGTGATTTTCGTTTTTGACCAAGACGGTCCTCGGGCGCCACGACTTCGCGGAGAACTTCCGCGCGCGCCGAAGAAAAGTGCCATGTATTACCGCCCGGGTTGAATTCCAAAATGCAAAGCCGACCGGTTCGGCTGTCGCGCAAGATGTCACATCCCTGCAACGCGGCTTCTGGGCATGCGGCGTAGGCGGCGCGCGCAAGCGCGAGCACGGCTTCGTCGTAAACGAAGTGTACGCTCTTTTGGCTCGGCGGAATCGACTGGTGCGCGACGGCAAGCATGTTTTGCCGAACGTTACCAGGCGTCAGCTCGACGCTTTTTAACTTGCTTGAACTTTGCAGTGCGTACAATGGCTCTCCGAATATCGTCAGCACCCGGATGTTCGAAAGAGCTGGCTCGGCGTGAACGTAGCTCTGAACAATCATCGGGCTGTACCGTCCGGGATGTTCAGCGGGGTAGTCTTCAGGAGGAATGAAACGGACATCCTCCGTGCACATCAAAATTACAGCCTGGCCCTTCGACTGGAACGCGGGTAGTGACGGCTTAAGCACCACATATTCTCCCCATTCTCTGGGATCGAATTTTGTGCCAGGCGCAAGCAATGCTGTCTTAGGTACGGGCAACCCTGCTGCTTGCAATCGCTCGACTTGTTTTATCTTCGCCATCGCCCGGCCTTCGTAGATTTTACCGCGCTCAGGGCGGAAGTTCATAAGCGCGACCGGCGAGAACAAAAGCGTTGGACGGCGGGCTGCTTTGCGACGTAGCCCCGAGGCGGATAGTTCGTTGTCGACAAGAAACACCTCTATGTCAGGCGAGCTTTGAGTAACAAAGTCGCGGATAGCTTCGAAATCGGAAATACTTTGGAATCCCTTCGTGTGAACAAGAATGAGATTACGTTCTGCGGAAGCGCTTGGCCGGGACAATGGCCAGTTCGGGAGGTCGGAGTGCATCGGCTATGCGCTACGCCGGCGTTCCATAGTCATTTAGATAACCAAAGCGCTTCATTTGTTCGCCGTGGTCCCGAATAATACGCTGGACCTGAAGTGGCGTGAGCACATCTTTCCATTGGCCGGAACGGCCTTCACGAAAGAAGCGGGCAGCGGCTTTTGGTTTCTCTCGGAAACCTTCGCTTGTTTCTTGTTCCTTGAGTTTTTCGAACGATGAGCGATCGATTGCCTCCACAAGCTCGTTGTTGGTGGGATTGAGCAAAAGATGGTCGATCAATCCTTTGAACGATTTTTTTGGATCCGCAATCATGTCCTCGTAGCGCATAACATAGATTGCGCGGTGCGGTGTTCGCGTCCAGCTCCAGACATGTTGGCTCCAGGAACCATAGACCTCGTAAACGGTTTTTTCAGTAATGTCAGTCTCGACGTTCTCTATATTCATGCGCTCGATTGCATCATCAATCGATTCGTTCATGTGGTGAGCATATGAAATAGCCACATCGAACGGATTGCGAATGATGTATATGGCGCCGGACGTCACAGCGAAGTTTACTGTGGAATGGCCACGGTCCATCACCAAAGCATGATGGGTTTTGACGAAAACAACGCCATCAGCTGCGTTGGCAATTTCTTCATGAACCTTGTGACGTGTTGCTGCAATCTCGTTCCGGTGGTCGGGCCCGGGCGGGTAGCCGAGCAGCTTCGTGTAATACTGCTTGCTGATGTCCCATGTAGAGAAGCGGTTGAGTTCATTAATACGCTGCGGCTCGCGCTCTCCGGCCTGAACATTGACCAGATTGTGCAGAAATGTGCGCGTCCAAGTGTTGCCCGACTTGGGAAATGACGCGATCCAAATTATTCCGGCCTTAGCGGCAGTCGCATCGGCTGTCGGGTCGCTCTTCGTGCGCACGCTCATCCCCCAATCCCTATTGTCAGTTCGCTTGGTGCAGAGTTGGAGGGTATCTGATTGGCAATAGTCTTTTCTACCTTAGACCTCCGCAAAAAATGCGTGCTGATTCAATGGCTTTCGGCTGTGGCTAAAAGGCCACAGCCTTTTGAAACTTGGGACAAGCCTGATTCTGGCGAACTCTCGCCTTAATGTTCGGTAAATTTATCCTTTCTGGGCTGAGGCGAGCTGGATTTAGGGGTGGGGCATGTTGCGGTATCGCAATAACATTCGCCGTTCATTGCTGCTTGAGCGTATCAGTGCTTGGCCTTAACGGCTGCGGCGCCGGAGCTTGCAAAACCGGCCGACCTGCCGACTAAGGCGCCCATACTCAAGGCCGCTCCGGAAGCGAACCCGATCGTCACGATGTTTATCGAAGGCGGTCCGATGTGGACCGGCGGCGGCGGCGATCAATTACTTTGACCCGGCATTCGGTTTTAGCAGCAGCTTAGGACGGCCTCCCGTCGGATGGACGATTGCCGGCGGCGTTGACTATCAATTTGCCGCGTCCCCGTGGCACGCAAGCTTCGATGTCCGCTTCGGCCGTTCAGGCAAGCGAACGCAAAATAACTCGGCCTCCTTTGGTTACGAGAGCGGTTCCGCTTCCTCGCAGGCCACACATCGCGAGCAGCATTGGGTCGCCGATTTCATGGTGGGTCGCGACATCGGAATCGGGCAACAGAGCCAATTGAAGATTGGCTTACGTGTGGCTGACTTGAGCGCCACGACGAATTACAACGGTGCGTATGTTTCCTATTACGGCTCGTCTTATGGATACAGTTTCAGACAACACAGTCGCTTTCTCGGTTTTGGCCCGCGTGCCGCAATCAGCGGCGTGTTTGGAATACAAGGCCCGTGGTCTATCGATTATGGCGCCGGAATTGCCGTGCTTTATGGCAGTCGAAGTCTTGACGTGACGGGAACTGCTTGCGCTGCCTGTACTCCATTTCCCGTGGGCTCCTTCGACAGCAGAGGTTGGGTACCCAACGTCGACGCCTCGGTCGGCCTTGGTTATGCATTTACCCAAACGGTGAAGGCCACTGTAGGCTTCCAGTTCGATTATTATTGGCACGCACTTCGAACTTTCGACCTCAATCAGGGACCGATAAATATCGACCGTAATTATTACGGGCCGTTTGTACGACTGACCGGTCAATTTTAGCCGTTCTATTAATCAGGTTCGACATTTCTGGTCTGGTACAGGCCCGGTGACGCGGCTTTACTAGACTATGGGCGACACAGCGCTCTGACCGCGGCTCCGCTAACATGCGACGCTCCGCCGGAGGACCGGCCGCTCTTGTTGCCCGTTATCCCGGCGGCGTAGGCTGCAGGAAAATATATAACCTTGGGAGGAGACTGTGATGAGGCGCATCATCGCAATCGCACTGGCCGCTGTCGGTGTGTTCGCGTTTATTGCTCCGCTCCGCGCGGATGACTATCCGAGCCGCCCTGTCACCATCATCGTGCCCTACCCGGCCGGTGGCCCCACCGACCAGGCCGCGCGCCAGGTCGCGAGCGCACTGACAAACAAACTCAAGCAGAACTTCATCGTCGAAAACATCAGCGGCGGTGGCACCATCATCGCGACGCACAAGGTCGTGCAGGCTGCGCCGGACGGCTACACGCTGCTCCTGCACAACCTGCAGATTTCCGCAAACGTGACGCTGTACAAGAAACTTCCGTTCGATACGGAAAAAGACCTGACGCCGGTCATATTCATCAATCGCAACCCGCTGGTGCTGATCGGGCGCAAGACGCTTCCCGCAAAGACACTGCCCGAACTGCTTGCGTTGATGAAGACCACCACTTTGAAAGCCGCCATCCCGGGATACGGAGCAACCGGTCATCTGGCGACGACGCTGCTGGCCCAAGAAGCCAAGGTGCAGATCGACCAAATTCCGTATCGCGGCGCGGCTCCGGCGCTGCAGGATATCCTCGGCGACCACGTTGACCTTTTCTTCGCGACGCCACAGCAGGTGGAACCGCAGGTCGCGGCCGGGCAGCTGACTGCCTTCGGAATCACCGCGAAGGAGAAATCACCGAAACTTCCGACTGCCGAAAGCTTCGTCAGCCTGTTCGGGCCGAAGCTGGAAATCCAGTTCTGGCAGGCTTTGTTCGCGCCGAGCGGGACGCCTGAAGCGGTGATCAACAAGCTCAACGCGGCCGTCCAGGAGGTCGTTGCGGATCCAGCCCTTCTCAAGATCTGGGCGGCAACGGACGTGGAGCCCTATCCGAAGAATGAGCAATCCGTCGCGGCCGCCCGATCGCTGATGAAGAGCGAGGTTGCGCGTTGGGGCGAAGTCGTCCGCAACAACAATATTCACATCGATCAATAGCGAGCCGCGTCGACGCTAACGGTTCGGCTCCAGAACCTGTTCGAGCCAGTCCCACATATAGGCCGAGCAGATGCTCTGATTGTCGATCTGGCAGTGGTGATATCCGCCCTCGTCGCGCGTGAAGAGCTTGAACGTTTTGTTTTTTGAGCCCACCGCATCGAAGCATTTTTGCGCTTCGCTCAGCGGGATCTGTTCGTCGCCCTCCCCGTGCAGCATCAGGAACGGGCAGGTGATTTTCTGCACCACGCCATCGAGCTTGAAGGGCGCCAGGCGCTTGATCGCATCGTCCTGCGATGACGCATTGAGAACCCACAGGATGTGTTGCGAAGCGACGGACAGCGACGGCGTATCGGCGCGCGCCAGCCGCTCAAAACGATCCAGCCAGATTTTCTGGTAGTCCCACTGCGCGCCCCAGGCGAGGCAGCAGGCAAAGCGCTGCTCGAATGCCGCCGCGCGCGGCGCATAATATCCGCCGAGGCTGATCGCCATCACGCCGATGCGTTTCGGGTCGACCTCCGGACGTGACGCGAGATAGTCAAATGCCGGCGTTGCATAGTGCTCGGTATCCGGGCGCAGATAGAAATTTCGAAACCGGATGCTTTCGCCATTGCCCGGACCATCCACGATCAAACAGGCAATGCCGCGCGCGGCGAGATCGGCCACGCCCTTGAAATACTGAATCTCCTTGGTGATATCGAGCCCGTCAAAGAACACCATGGCCGGGACTTTGCCGCCGCGATTTGCCGGCTCGGCGTGCACGTAGATCGCCGGCAGGCTGCCGCCGTCATACGGGATTTCGACATGCTCCAGCCGCGGCCGTTTGATGTACCTGGCGGCGTCGCGCAAGCACTCAACGCCGCGCCTGTAGGCGCTGAGGCCTTCCGCGCTTTTCGGCTGCAGGAAACGCTCGCCGACATGATAGTAAGCGCTCGCGCGTTGCAGATATTGCGCGCCGCTTGTCGTGCGTCCGCCGGCGACGAGTTCGCGGCCACGATCTTCGACCGTGCGTGCCTCGCGCGCCCATTCCCGGAACCAGGCGTCGTCGTCGCCGACGCATTTCTTCAGGCGCAGCCCGATGCGATTGACTTCGCCGATTTCGGCGCCGCCCCATGGCGCCATGTTCAGGCCGATCAGCAGCCCGTGCGACCAGCGATAGTTTTCGGGGAAATACGTGAAGGACAATTCTTCCGGTGTGGCCGGCATGCGCGAACCTCAGTGACTATTTGGAACTTACTTTATACGCGCATCGTGGATTTTCCCCGATTCACGGGCTTTTCTCGCGTTATTTATCTGTGCGCCCGGAGGGTGGAAACCGCGTTTTTGTGATGGCCATCACAGCCCCTGCCCGCCCGACCCCTAATCTGACAGGTGGCGGATATCTGCCCTAGGGGACGGGCGATCATGCGGAAGCTAGCTTTTTGGATTGTGCTCTCGGCGCTCTGTGCTCAACCTGTCGGCGGCAACGCCCAGCAGAAGCGCGACCCTGTGGTTATCGGGCCTGAACGCAGCAATTGCTCCGATATTCTTGAATTGCAGAAGCTCAACTATGACCCTGAGCAAAATGTGATCCGGCTAGATTATCTTCATCCCCAACGTGGGGCCATCTACATGGCCGTTATCGGTTGGCTCCAGGGATTTTTTTCGGCGCAAAACCTATTCGATCTCTCAATTGATAGCGACTTCACCCAAGGCACCCGATCTGTTGATTGGATGAATTGGATGTTCAGTTATTGCCGCGAGCACCCGACCAGCACACTGTTCGACGCGGGCATTGGATTATCAAACGAGCTCAAGCGCGCCTATAAGGAATCAAGACGCACTGTTAAAAATTCCGAGGCACCTCAACCATAATCCGAACGAGACCGGCGGAGACCATTGGCAGTTGCCGGAGCTCCGGAGATTGCCACTCGCTAGCGCGCAGGACTTGCGGGAGGCGTAATGTCCGTGACCGGATTTTTTGGGACGACAGGCGCAGAAGGTGTAGCCGGTGCTGCAGGCGTGGGCGTGGTGGCAGGTGTACTCACGGCATTTTGTATCGTCAGTGTTCTGGGCCCCGGTATGCGGTGGGGATAATACGTCCAAAACACAAACAGCGCAGCAAATACCAATGCCGACAATACAGCAGCCCTGCCAGAGTGCTTGAAGGACAACAGGCTGCCTACCCACGTGGAAATAAATACGAGCGCCGCCAGGACGGCTACATACACCCAGTCCACAGTCGCCAGATCGAATTCCATCAGGTTTCGATTCTCTCCGTTACGATGGGTCGATCGCAATGCGCAACCCAATTCCAGTCTGGCTAGCGAACCCAAACTGCGATCAGCGACTCGTCAGTGATCCGGAAAACCCCGGTACTGGGGATAGCCTGGTGAAGCCTGGGGGCCGCGCTGATCGGTGCCGAAGGACGGCCTGAAATCGAAATTCAGGAAGCCGTTGCCCTGGAATATTGAGTGCTTACCCGAAGCGAAATTCTCAAGCTCGTCGCCGGGATCGAAAAATTTTGCACTTCCGTCCGCGTTCGTTCCACTCTGCGGATCAATGCTAAATGCGTGCGCTGCATTGGCAGCAACAAACGCCGCCGTCGCTAATGCTGCAAGCAATGTCGACAATTTTTGGGAGCGTGAGACGGACATAATACCTCCCGCGATTAGCTGTAAAGGCAGCCCCTGAAAACATACTATGACAACCAAGAAGTCGGAGCAATGCTTACTAATGCTGTGCTGTTCCTGAAAAATCTGCTTGAGGATCGCGGCAGTTCTTACCCCTTGGACGGCCAATACATCGGAACCATGCTCAGCCAGACCAGCACCATCCCGATTTCAAATTCGATGTTCGGCAAATAGTCGGCAATCCACCACGGGGTGTGAGCCTGCCAATCGATCAGCGGCGAATGACCGGTGACAAAATATCCATAAAGCCAGAGGATCGTCCCGATTATTAATAGGATCCACCCGACGATGACCGGTTTGCTCATGCTGCTGCTCATTCATCACCCGCCGCTGCTAAAAATGACTTCGAATTTCTGGCCCGCAGCGAGCAGGCCCTATATGCAATTGTGAGCTTGCCCGGTCGACAGGGCCCAGAGGTGCTGACCGCCACTTGGCCTGAGCCCGGCGTGTACTGCACCGCATTTAGCGGAAATGATAATTTAGGCCGACACGAGCGATATCAATGTTCGTCAGCGATACAAACTGTGGGAATCTGTTGCTAACGTTGTAGGTGATTTTATTTCCGAAATCGGTGCGCAGGTACTCCGCCTTCACCGACCAGGCGCGCGTGAACGCCCACTCAATACCACCGCCGAATATAAATTCCGTACGCGTGCTGTCGCCAACCGAAACAAAAAAGTCTGCATTGGCAAGGGTGGCTCTCACGTTGCCGTAAGCAACACCGGCCGTGCCATAGACAAGCAAGCGATCCCACGCATAACCGAGGCGGACGCGATCAGTACCGAGCCAACGCAAATCAGTCACGCACTTGATAGGGCTATCGGGGATAGTGCAGAAGAACAGCTCTGGAACGCTGTCATCAAAATCTTTCTTAATGCCACTCCATGAAAAATCGCCCTCAAGGCCGAGCACCCAGGAACCGAGTTGAAAATTGTATCCATAGGTGCCACCGAAGAGGCCTCCGTTGATCGTCACATCGCCGGAATTTATGCCGTTCATCGCGTTCGTGTGACGAGTGTCTGCCCAGCCCCCACCGCCTTCGATGCCGAGATAGAAGCCCGTCCAGCTGTAGGGTACGGCGGTCGGTAGCATCACTGGTGCCTTCACCGGGAGGTCTGCAGCCAAGCCGACCTGCACGAATACAGCGGTGAAGATTGCAGTGACCAAAGCACCTGCAATACAGCGCATGAACAGCCCCCCATTCTTCCGCAACGTATCAGGAGTGCGGACGGCCCCGGAGGTACGGAACCACTCCTAATACTTTCGCAGTTCAAGTTCGCACGTCCGCTATGGGTCAAAAACCGACATGGGCAGTGCACAAGCCGATGTCCGCTAAGTGCCAATAGCGGACTTTCACGACTGTGTACCAATGCGTCGACCCGTTCAATCAAAAGGCGGGTACCGAAGATCATATATGACCAAAATGGCGACCACGAGGTTGAACAGTGACGTCAGCATAAGCAGCGCTTGTCCCATTGCGACCCTCCATCACATTCCCACCCCCGATCGGACAAACACTAACGTGTAGTCAAAGTTCGTGACTCCATCTGCTTTTGGTAGTTGCGGTTAAATGCTTTTCAACAAGGTCAAAAAAAATCCGGCAGGTCTTCTGTCCCATCAATAGACCCCGTCTGATCGCAAGCCTCATAATTACCAAAGTAGAAAGACTGCCTCGCGGCGGTCACGCTAGCGGGCCTCATCAAAGCCGGAGTCGTGCGTTCCTTCACCACTCGCCGGTGCCTGCGTTAGGTCTATCCGCTTGTGCTCATTTTGGAAGTGTTCAAGCACAAACAGGCGGATCGCCGAGGATAGATTGCTCTGTTTGCGGGTACCGTTGATGCTGGCGACCAATTCCGACAGTGTCACGCACTGGGCACGCGCGATGCTTTTTAGGTGATCCCAAAAGGGATCTTCAAGGCTGACGCTAGTCTTGTGCCCAACAATTACGATGGAACGTTTAACAACTGAGGATTTCATTGGGGCCCCCGTTGCCCCCTGCCCACTTTCTATATACAGCCGATTCGAAATTCACCGGAGTAACTTAATACCGAAATGATCCGGCAAACTTGTCGCGCATAAAGAGATCCATCAAATGCGTCTAACTGTGATGTCCGACACAGCAAGATTTCTTTGGGCAGTCTCTAATCATCCTGGCAGTGAAGAGGCTTGTCATGAATACTGACAAAAAAGATATCGCTACGCTCATAGAGCTTTTGAAGATGGAAACTGAGCGCTGGCCGTATTCTGAAACTTACGAGGTTTCGCAGAGTGACCTATTCCGCCGAGATCGTTCCTTGCTTGAAATGTGGCCGGAAGCCTGCCGACGCACAGGTGTTGGACAGCGCGAATTTCCTCCCGGAGTGATCAAACTGTGGAAACAAACGGCGGGCAATGCGAACTAAAGGAGGCACTCCTTTAATGTCCGCTTTTACCCCGAAAGCGAAAATAGAGCGCGACGCGCGCCACTGCATCACAGCAGCCGGTGATTGAATTTTCGCTTATGGTCTCGTTCCTATAACCGGAGTAGAAGAAATCATTGCCTCGCAACCAGCAAGGGAGCATCTCATGCCAAGGAAAGTATTTCACTCAGTTCCGACCGATACCGGATGGAAAGTTGAAAGCAAAGGTCGCACAATCTCAACTCACCGAACGCAGGCAGCATCTGAACAAGCAGCCATTAAAGCTGGTCATAAAGCTCAAAATGCCGGCGGGCTTGGTCAGGCCGTACTTCACAAAGCCAACGGCAGAATTCGCGAAGAGCGAACTTATGGCGGCGATCCACGTCGTAGTAAGGGCTAGGCCCCGAGAGCCGAGCAGATATGAGTGCGTGAACAGTCCGCCGTCGCCGAGCGCCACCGGTACGATTGCCATGTCCGCTTTACCCACGAAAGCGGACATCAAGCCATTCGAGCTGGATGTCCGTAAAGTGCCATAAGCAGGCCGTTCTCCTAGAACAGAAGAATTGCTGGTGACAAAAATGTAAACGGATCACGGACCTTGGCTTGCCGGTCGGCCGTGCCAAGGTCGTGACCCGCAAACAAGGGCTTTACCGTCCCGCGCCAACGCGATTGACGCCGCCATTTGCATTGCCACCGGCGTTATGACGGACCGCAGCGCGCGCCACTGGACGAGGCCTGAGCACGACGCCGGCCCTCGCCACGCAACCGGTCGGATAATCAACGTACTGGCAGTAGACTACGGCGCTAGCCGGTGCTGAACTGAGAGTGACACCTGCGAACCCCAACATGAGGCTGGCCGCAATTCCCGCAACGGTCACTGACTTACTCGAGAGACTCTTCGTCCGATCCATGGTCATCCTCCTTATCGCCTCCACTCCTCACGCAACTAGTGCTAAAACGTAGCACCGTCTTTCAGCAGTGTTGCCAAAACCGAAAATCCAAGTGCCATTGAAATTGTCACGGTCCAAATGGTCATCCACATCGGCCCCACCTCACTGAATAACCGAGCGCATTTTGTGGTTCAAAAATACTGAGCGTGCGTATCGTTGAGCTACACCAACGTATAACCGCAAAGTTGTTTTAGCGGGTCTCACGCTCTCAATTGAAGGCAAGTTCAAGACACTGCCATGACGCTTTCCTGCCCGCTTTGTGGGTCCGCGCTCAATGGCATCAGCCACACGAGCCCAGATGGCGTGAATTGTCGCCTTTGGCTTGGAAACTCTCAGCGGCCTTACGAGCATACCAGCTGGCGGCAACTCCATGGCGCGCTGCTAAAAAACGGGCGTGGGATCCATCCTCAGACCCCTTGATTTAAGTCAACGCGACCTTCGACTGTGCGGTTATTCTTTTTGCGGGCTCATGGGGGCGACAGCTACTCAGGAGATCGCCAATGTTAAAACTCATAGCGGCCAGTGCGACTGCGCTCTTCATTACTGCGTCCCCGCCGGCCTATGCTCAGACCCCATCCGGTGCGGCACCCGAACGGTTAAGCATCGCGGCCCGGAATACGCTGACAGACTTGCGGATAGATCTGGTCAAGGCCGCATTGCAGCTGACCCCAGAGCAGGCAAAATATTGGCCGGCTATAGAGAGCGCCATCCGTGCCAGGGCGCACAACCGGCAAGCCCGTCTGGCACAAATCATCGAAACGACGGGAAAACGAGCCGATGAGAATACTGTCGAAGCCTGGCGCGGCCGCGATGCCATAGCGTTCTTAAACCGACGCGCCGATGCATTGGCACAACGATCCGCCGACCTTAAGAAGCTCGCGGATGCATGGCAACCGCTCTATCAGACCCTCAGTCCCGAGCAGAAGCAGCGCATGGGTGCCCTTACGCTCTTTGTACTCCACGATATGAGTGATGCCGTTGAACAGCGGCGGGCGCAATCAGAGGACGAAGACTAGAAATAGGGCGCGACCATTCGGGAGTTTTGGCTAACTCCCCCGCTACCGCGGACCGATGCGAGCAAAGTTTCGTTTCGGTCCGCGATTGATTCAGTCACCGCTTTGGGTCTGACGCAGACACGTGCGGTCCACCAGCACGACAGGAGGCATTCTTGTCCGAACCCAATCGAAATAAGCTCTCCGGACGATTGCGGAGGCTTCCGGTAGATTTTCTGCTCGCGCTGATTAACGCGACGGCGATCCTAGTGATCGTTGCTGCAATCCTTGCGCTCGTCGCAATGGTCCGTATCGATAATTTTTCCGGAAGGGTAGTTTCAACGATGACTGTGGCGGTGCTGTCAAAAATCGATCTGCCGTCAAAGGACGTGCTGGGGAATCTCCGAAACCTGACCGAGGAAGTCCGCTCGCTCGGCAATACTCTCAGGGAAATTAAGGTGAAGGAAAATCCAGCCGCTCAATTCGAAATTGGCCGACTGAAAGAGGCGCTGACAACCCTCAATGTGAGCATCGACCGGCTCGCAAACGCGAGAACCATCCTCACCGACGAAGCGATTGGCCAGTTGGGCCGGGCGGTCACCGACACACTGACGAAGTTGAAAGGATGCGCTTCCAACGTTGGCCAAATGCGGCCCTATCTCAGAGACAACGCACTTGAAATCGAGCGGCAAATGCCTGCTTTGGGCCAAGATTAAACATTTTGCCGCGCAATCGACGTGTCCGCTTTTGCCCCGAAAGCGGGCATGTGGGGCGCACAAGCCGATGTCCGCTAAGTGCCATTAGCGGACATGATCTGCGACGGCACACGGCCTGCAGAACTGGACGGATCTATGGGACAGCTTACTCAGAAGGTCTGCCCTTCAACTAGTGGCTTCGCGCGAACTCGATCGGCAAAACAAATTGGAACAGCGACCCATTTTTGCCATCCGATAAGGCAGTCAGTTGGCCGCCGTGTTGTTCGATAATCATACGACATATGGCTAGTCCCAAGCCCATGCCATGTGGCTTTGTCGTAAAAAATGCACCAAATATGCTCTCGAGTCGTTTTGGGTCAATTCCTGGTCCTGAATCCCGCACTGCTACGGTAATCGCTTCATGACCTTTGAGCTCGGTTCTCACCCCCAATACCCGCTCGCGAACCGACGTAGCATCCATTGCTTCGATCGCGTTGTGGACCAGGTTAAAGATGACCTCTTCTAATTGCCTCCTGTGGCTCTCGACAAGCGGCAGTCCGGACTCCAGCTCAAGTCGAGTCTCAACGCCATGATCCTGCAGCTCTTTCCGAGATGACTGCAGGACCCCCAGAATAAGCTCATTAACCTCAACTCGCTCTCTTCGCTCTCTTTTCTGATCGCTTTTCTCGAACAACGCGCGAATGCCCTCTAGCACCTCACCCGTGCGATGGGTGTCCCTAATCATATTGTTCAAAGCTAGCCGTACCTCTGAAAGGTCCGGTGGCGTCTTGCCAAGAAACCGCAGGGCCGCACTGGCATTGATTGCGATTGCAGCCAGAGGCTGCCTCACTTCATGAACAATCGCAGCTGTAAGCGCTTGCGCATTCAAAAGTTTATTATCTCGCTCGCGCTCCAGCATTATGTTTGAGCGAGCGAGCTGTGTCGCACCCTCCCTCCGCTGGGCAAATATCGCGGCAAGTACGTATGCGCTGAGCGTCACAACCAAAATGCCTGCTTGGGCATTTAGGACGCGGTCGCTGATTGGAAGACTGAGATCTCCGAAATGACCGACGTTCAAGATTGTCGTCAAGACTATCGAAATCGAAACAACGAACGCGCCCGCTGCAGAGAACTCCGGTCGGGCGCGTGCGGCAAGCCACACCAAAACTGGAAACAGCCAGTTGATCGGAAACAACGTCTCCCAAAGCCCGCGCGGCAGCGAAATGATAAGTCCAGTCACTGACGCAAGCGCCAAGAGTCCCAACGTGCCTTCGATGACTTCGCTCCGCGGCGATGGCTGCCGCACAACGGCAGCGAGCCCAATCATTAGCGGTGC
The DNA here is from genome assembly GCA_963819915.1 of uncultured Alphaproteobacteria bacterium. Taxonomy (GTDB): domain Bacteria; phylum Pseudomonadota; class Alphaproteobacteria; order Rhizobiales; family Xanthobacteraceae; genus Pseudolabrys. The sequence continues at coordinate 18,947 of CAWFXX010000001.1, read as the reverse complement.
AACAGCCATGATACCGACAAAGTCGGATGTAAACCACTGCTGCCAACTATCGAGCATCAATGCCGATGACCCGCGCATCAAGCTGTAGGTAACCGCTCCTCCGACCCCTGACACAGTCGTCGCAACGACTGCCGCCGCGAGCAGCCCAATAACGTGGCGCACCCGAACAAGGTTGAAACCTGCACCGAAGTAGTGGTGGATAAATCCGGCTGTAATCAGAGCTTCCGCGCCATTGGATAGGCCCAAGGTGACGCTCGCCCAGAGGGGGTCGCGGATAATGACGTGAGTGGCAACAGTCGCGACCATCACCCCGGCTAACACCGGCCACCGCGCGCGTGGTCCGAGCGCGATTAGGATGCCTGAGGAAATACCAGCCGCGGGCCAGAATACGGCGACGCCCGAAGATTCCAGAATCAGACGGACGCTAAATTTCGCCGTCAGGAAATAAATCAAGCCAATTGCTGCAGTGAGCCCGATGTTTCCAATCCACCGCCGGATTGGGTCATCGGCGGTTGACGGCTGGCGTTGGTCGTGTGCTCGTGGGCTCACAGATACTCGGGCATACCGACGGCGTTCTTTCTTATTAAATACCTGTGCCGAACCTGCCGCAATCGCCCTCCGAAATACCTCAATCAGTTAACGCGAGAGGAGATGTAAAATACCCATGAAATCCAGCTGCGTCAGATCAGGGAAGATGACAAAGCCAACATTGAATAGCGGCATACTCGGCCCCCTATTTCGAGGATCGTAACGGTTCAAATAGCAATGTTGGAAAAGTGTCGGCTCGTGTCCGCTATGGGTCAAAAGCAGCACATGTGCAGCGCACAAGCCGATGTCCGCTAAATGCCAATAGCGGACATTCCAACACCCGTCTCACTCAGCTCGGCGCGTCATCTGTTGACCCGATCGGCAACTCGATCTCAAAAATGGAGCCTTGAGAACTCGTTTCAACAAGCCGCAAATTACCGCCGTGGTCCTGGGCGACAGTTCGACAGATAGCAAGGCCCAATCCCATGCCGCTAAGTTTTGTCGTGAAAAACGGATCAAATACTCGGTTTTGGTCCTCCGCAGTTATTCCATGGCCGCTATCTTGGACGGATAGCAAAACCGCCGAATCTCCTTTTAGCCGCGTAACTACGCGCACATGCCTTGAGCCGGAGGGAACAGAACTCATGGCCTCAATTGCGTTTTTGACCAAGTTCAAGACGATTTGCTGAAGTTGTACACGATCGGCCCAAACCGGAGGCAGTTTAACCAGATACTCGGTTGCGACAGCTACTTGGCTCGACTCCAGATCATGTTGCAACAAACCTAGTGCCTCTCGCGCAACGTCATTGAGGTGAATTAAATTCCTACGATCGTCGGTCTTCCTGAAAAGAGCGCGAACACTCGCGACTATTTCACCTGCGCGGTGGCTCGCATTGACAACGGCAATTGCGGAGGCGCGTACTTCGTCGATATTAGGCGGCGTTCGATTAAGCCAATTCAGAATACCACTTCCGCGCGTCGCAACTACAGCGAGCGGCTGTGCAATCTCGTGAGCGATTGCGGCTGTGGCAGCGTCCAAGCTCAAAAGGCGATTAGCGCGTTCGCGTCGTAGTAGGACTGTGGTGCGGGCAAGTCGGGCATAAAGCCAGATGGTTTCTGTAAGCAGCACGATCAGAACCGTGCTGCCGGCAATCAATGCGTAACTCCGCGCCGTGTACCAGCCGAGAGTGAAACGCACCGTCGTTAGGATTGTTGAAATCGCAAGGTCTGGTAAGGTCGCAAAAAGTGTCACCGTTAACCAGACAGCGAGCGACGTGCGCTTTCTAAAATACAACAGGAGCAGCGCGGCAACGCTGAACATCCAGATAGTGCCCGTAAAATAACTCGCATTAGGGGTTTGGCGCATCTGATCGACAAAAAGGCTCGGTAAGTATCGCGCTCCTGCAGTGACGGCCCACGTCAGTCCGGCTGTTAAGACGAGCGTGCATGCAACGGCGATGGAGATTGTCGATTTGGTCGATCTGCCACGTGGATCATCGGCTCGCGGGCGATCATCCGACAACGCGTACACGGTTACGGCCAGGGGAAACGCGATATGCCAAAGAATAAAAAAATAGGGCGCGCTGTTAAGTTGATCCCCGATCAGACCGGAAGGAGAATACGCACCCGGGAAAGCGAGCGTTTGTAGAAATGCGAATAGACCACTGAGAATGTAGCCGCACCCGAGCGCCAGAAGACCCGTCAAAGGCTGGATCGAGTATAGGGAAAACAACAGAGCCGCCGTTATCAGATCGGTAAAGCACAAAACCGTTTGAAGTACTGGCACAAACGCATCAATGCGAGGCAACTGAGCACTTGCGAACGGCGTGACGACTGTAAATACGAGGATTAGAATTAAGACGATCGCGAGCGCGACCCTACGCTCTTGTTTGCTGGCAGGCGTGGCCGCAATGACAAGCGGGAACTCGTCGAGTGAAGCAGTGGGTAATTTTTTAGGCTTGCTGGTCTGCATGGGTTGCGGCGCTAACCTCCACGCGGCCGAGCATATCGGTTACGGCCTCAGAAACAACGGTGCGCACGCAGACCAATGGGACCCGAACCACTTTGGTATGCTTTGGGGGTCGGAGATGGACATGTGTCGTGCATACCATCCGTAGTTTCCCTGTCCGCCAATTGTACCGTCTGACGACTGCGAGCACGTTCGCTTTGGGCCATTAGGGGGTATGGCACCAAACGATGGCGGCTTTACCCCGCGAAAGCATGGATGAGGTGGTCGTGGATCAAGCCAAACAATAATTGACTATGTGTGCCCGCCCGGGATCGGTGATTGGGCTGAAGGCTGGCTCACAGTCGAGCGGCGCGTGTCTGGGAATTGGCGTTTCAGAAGTGGAACTGCCCTGGCTAGGCCGGACTATCTGCGGCAGCGGCAGCCGGTCGCTTTTATTGGCTCGATTGATTGAAATAGTGACGTTCGCAGCGTTGCCGGCGGTGACCGGGCTCGTTAACGCACTGATGCCGCCAGCGGCGATGCCGCTGAAGACAAAAGCCACCGCGAAATTCTTGAACCTGTTACTGAATGTGTAGTGCATGGCGCATTCGTCATGTTTTGGTTGCAGGCGCTTCAATAAGAGACAGCGTTCAGTATCAACAGACCCACAAATATGGCCGTCAGCGATAAGCCAAACACTTGAACAGTTATCCGCTCGTCCATGATCCTGCCCTCCCTCACATCTTTCGTTCAACGAATATTTGCTTGACCGATGTCTGTGTAAGTCTTTGGCTTGCCCGCCTTAATCGTTACATCAGCGGTTTCGATACGCTCTGTCGCGACACCGCTATTGAGGCGGCCATTAAGTCCGATGGCGACCACCGCAATCGAGGCAAAGAAAGCGACGACCACGATCTTGAGGTGAGTGTATTGCCCTGCAGACCAGAGTGAGCTGTCCATGGCATATCCCCCGTTAGGGACGCGGTGCTTCTCAGTAAATCCCGTGCGCCAGGCCACCGTTGGCGGCTGTGTTTCTCGTCACGTGATGAATTGAGCGATCTTGGCCCGCTACTGCGCGACGAGCCGGATACATCGGCAGGACGACAACTTTCGTTCCCACATTCACGCGCGTATAGAGATCGATGACATCTTCATTGAGCATACGAATGCATCCACTCGACACCTGCTTGCCGATCGTGGACGGGGCATTCGTTCCGTGGATACGGTAGACTGTGCCACCGAGATACATGGCGCGTGCGCCGAGTGGATTTCCGGGACCACCTGCCATGAAGCGAGGCAAGTACGGCTGGCGCTGGACCATTTCCTCTGGTGGAATCCAGTCTGGCCATTCCGCTTTTCGTTCAACCGCCTTTACGCCCGACCACGTAAATCCTTCGCGGCCCACTCCGATTCCGTAGCGGATGGCTTTGCCGGAGCCGAGCACATAGTAGAGATAGGTGTTCGGCGTATCGATGATGATTGTGCCAGCCGCTTCGCGCATCGGATAATCGACCACGCGGCGGTGCAGGCGTGCGGGGATGTCGACGGGCGTTTTAATGTCATTGGTTTCCTGCGGCTCCCGCAACGCTTGCTGGAATATGAAAGCGCTGCCGTCGAATACGCCCGCGTACCCGAGCGGTTCGGCGACCACCGCGTCGCAAGCGCCGCTAATCAAAGTCGCGGCCGTAAGACCACCAATCACAATAGTCTTGATCATGTTGAGCTCCCTGCAGCGAACTAGGCTCTTTTGATTGCAGGAAGCGTAGGGTGATGGCGCCTGATCGCGCCACTGTACGCTGGTTAACGCCAAGTATCGAAAAGGGAGGGCGAGCTATACCAAGGTATCGAGTGGCCAGCTCAAGTCATGCCGAGAAGTCATCAACCATCGGTGATCAGCGTGTTTATTCCATAGGCCGCAATTGTCATGTACGGTCGAGTAATTCGCGCCGATTGCCGGGTCAGTGGCAATGCAAAACCGGCAGAAGCAAAACGTATTTGCTTGGGGCGTCCATGGCCTTCCGGCAGGTTTCCTGGCGTCCCCACGGTTCGGTATTTCAACACGTTGAGGAGACGGGTCATTGAATGAAAAACGAATACGATCCGCACCGCTGCCGGTTGTTTTCGTCATTGATGACGATCCATCCGTGCGCGAGGCACTCAGCAGTCTTGTCCGGTCGATAGGATTGCAGGTCGAAACGTTCACTTCCGCGCAGGAATTCTTTGGAGCGAAGCGGCCTGACGCCGTAAGCTGCTTGATCGTCGATGTCAGGTTGCCAGGGTTGAGCGGGCTGGATTTCCAGGCAGAACTTACGAAGGCTAGAATCCAGATTCCTATCATTTTCATCACCGGTCACGGCGATATCCCAATGTCCGTCAAGGCCATGAAGGCGGGAGCCATTGAATTCCTGACCAAGCCATTTCGCGATCAAGATCTATTGGACGCAATCCAGGTCGCGCTCGAACGGGCCACAGCGAGCCAGTCAAACGAGAAGGCGATTTCCGAACTGAGAGCAAAATACCAGACGCTGACACCCCGCGAGCAAGAGGTCATGGGTTGGGTAACTGGCGGTCTCTTGAATAAACAGGTCGCCGCCGAAATCGGGGTAACGGAGATCACGGTGAAGGTGCATCGCGGCAAGGTGACAAGAAAGATGGGCGCAAAATCCTTGGCCGATCTGGTGAAAATGGCAGACATTTTGGGAATTCGCCGCACAAAATCCTAGGACCTATACTTTGGTGTAATATAGCGATCCGTTTTGGTCGTTGATCGTTACCTTTGGTGTCGTGCATGCCGCCGCACATACCCCTAGATGTCTCGCCATCGAGGACGCCAACTTGCCGAACGAGCCCGTGATAGCAGTTGTTGACGACGATGAATCGTTTCGTCGAGCTATAATGAGCTTTATACGGTCACTTGGGTATGGCGCGGCCGCATTTGACTCCGCTGAAGCGTTGCTAGAGTCAGACCGAATCCAGGACATCGACTGCCTGATTACTGACCTGCAGATGCCGGGAATGACAGGAATAGAGTTGCAAGATCGACTGATTGCTCAAGGGCATCGCCTGCCCGTCATCTTCATTACGGCGTTTCCCGGGGTGAAAGCGCGGGCACAAGCGCTGGCCAGAGGCGCCGTCGGATTTTTGGCCAAGCCGTTCAACGATCAAAGACTGGTTGCCTGCTTGAATGAAGCTCTCACGGCGCGCAACGCTTAATTCCGACGACATGTCCGCCCTACTCGCTCATTGAGCGCTCGATCGATGCGCTGTGTCGCAATGTTATAGTCATACGTTTGCGCGGACACAGGATCAAAACCGACATATGTCGTTGTCCGAGCGATATCCGCTTGTCCCGAAAGCGGACCGTGATTCGCAAGTCATCGATGTCCGCTTTGCGACAAATAGCAGACATTCAGTGCGCGGCGAGCCGTGTGCCATAATGGATGCGAAAGAAAAGAGGCCGCCTTGGGGATAAGGCGGCCTCCAAGCGGGACAAGGGCGGGGAACGGGGATGGGGCTGGAGCCCTTGTCCTTTGAGCTGAATCGCCGATTAGCCTATTGCGAATTTCGGTCAGCGAGTTGATTAAGAGCGGTTTGTTCTTCGGCGAGACGACGTTTTACAAATGCCTCCTCTTCAGCGGACAGGAATGTCTCCAAAATTTTTCGATACCTTTCGATGTTTGTCTTGTGGGCGAATAACAAGTTATCTTGCGTGTCAAACATCATCACTCTCAATTCCGCGCGCGTGCGCGAGCAAAAATCTCAGCGCATTTTTGCGTTCGGAAATACTGAGCGTGCGTATCGCTGAGCTACACCAACGTATAGGCGCATTGTCGTACGGGTGTCATTGGAATGACACCCAAACGCCAGACCGTCGTATGGCGACGGGGTACCGCACCGTCACCACCTACGTTCATTTTATAGATATCGCGCGAGACCGGTGGCATGTCCGCTAATCGCACGGGGCGGAAAACCCACTTTGTGGACATTCATCGGCGCGGAATTGGCGTGGGCAACGGTGGCAGTCGACCAAAAAGTCGTCGGAATTCATGCTCGTCAATAAGTCGCGCCTTGGTATAGGCCTCATTGCGATTAATTTCTTTCCAGGCGCCTTTCTCAAACGACCAAGCGCGGGTCTCACCAACAATCGTCGGCACGCCGGCATACTCGCAATAATAAGGTTTGTTCATTTTGGATCGAAGACTCGGCGTGCGTAGCTAATCCCGGCAAACGGCCAAACTGGAAACATTTTGATAATATTCCAACACGAATACTCGAATTGCCGACGAAAGGTTTACACCATTGCGGTGGTGGGCGATTTCCTCGACTAACTTCGACATTGTAACCTTTTTGCTTTTCGCGATTTCGCGCACACAGTCCCAGAACTGATCTTCCAGCGACACGCTCGACTTGTGGCCGTCGCGGATGATTGATCGCCTGACGATGCGTAAATTTGCGGTGCGCCGTTCGACGGCGCGATCCGTGGAGATTGTTGTGAGAGACATCACGATCCTTGTTGCTACCGAGTGGCACGACGAATGAGAAACAAAGAGGCCACCTTGGGGGTAAGATGGCCTCTTTGTGTAACAAGGGCGGAAGATGGGGGGCTGCTACCCTTGCTCCTATCAGCGATTCACTTCAGCGCATTTTTTGACGGGCAAATACTGATCGTGCGTATTGCTGACGTATACCTATGTATAACGCAAAGCCTATCGAGCAGAGAAACTCGGCCCATAAAGCGCCAACAGTGGAGTTCGGCGAGCCGCATTTTATCTGCCGCCGGTAGTTTCTTTTAGCTGCTGGTGGATTTTCCCGGCCTCTTCCAAATGTTTCTGCAATGCTGGCAGCGCCCGTCTGGCGTATTGGCCAACCACATTGTTCTTGCCCGATTGCTCCTGATACTCCTTGATGTCTTTCTGGTGGTCGGAAACCATAGCGTCAATAAACGAGCGGTCGAACGCATTTCCGGACTGCGCCTTGAGCTTCACTGACGTGCCGATTGTCACGAGGTCGGCGTCAGGAGGCTTCACGCCAACGGCATTTGCGGCGGTCTTGGCCTCCTCGTTCGCTTTTTGGTAGTCGGTGACCAAGGTCTGGGCGAATTGTTTTACAGCGTTGCTCTGGCCCTTGTTCAGCGCGAGCTTCCCAAGTTCGATTTCAGCGTTGTTACCCTCAATCGCGGTCTGGATGAACCTCTTGCTGGCGGTATCTTCCTTCTGGGCCTGCGCATGTGCACCCAAAGAGACAATCGCAGTCGCCAACCCTAGGCTAAGACCAAGCGTCACCATCTGTTTCATATATTAGCCTCATCGAATTCGAGCGTCCGTCGATGCTTCAAGGTGAGAACCCTGGAACGAATGTTCTGGTTCCCCATTACCAACATAGATTAATGACGGCCCGTCGCGACGAGACGCAGAAGCAAGAGAACGGTGGCAGGCCGAGGCGACACTTGCCTACGGGCGCTATGGTCCGATCTTGACTTTGGGTCATTCGCGGGCATGTGCGGTGCATTAGACGATGCCTGCTTTGGGCCGATAGCAGACATTGCAGCGTGGCAGCGGCGCGAGCTTACCCTACGCGCGCATGACCGTGCGATGGAGCACGCTCATCAGGATGGTCATTGCTGCGCGGTGAAGAATTGCTGTTTGGCGGAGAGCGATTTTACTTCTTGTTTTTTTGTACCATCCGCTTGAGCGTGGCTATCTGCCGAAGAAAGTCCTGCTTCGGTTGCGCGGGACTTCCAAGGACAATCGCGCCTGACGGCAAATCCGAAATGACGCCAGCCTGTGCTCCGATCTGCGCGCCTTGCCCGATGCTAAGATGGCCGGCCATGGCCGCCTGGCCTCCAACGCGAACGAAATCTCCAAGGACAGTTGAACCGGAAATCCCGACCTGTGCGACAATGACGCAACACCGGCCAAGAACCACGTTGTGGCCGATCTGCACCAGATTATCGAGACGGGATCCAGCGCCGATAACTGTGTCTCGCGCCGATCCACGGTCAATCGTGGTATTGGCGCCGATCTCGACATCGTCTTCGATAATAGCCCGCCCAAGTTGGGGGACCGTCAGAAATCCGGATTTGATGCTGGCGAATCCAAAACCTTCCTGGCCAATCCGAGCGCCGGGATGGACGCACACGCGCTCTCCCAGTAACGCGTGGCTCAAGCTCACATGTGCGCCAATCCGACAGTCCCGACCGACGACCACGCCGCTCCCAACAACCGCGCAAGGCCCGATCCTGCATCCTGGACCAATCTCTGCCGCGGCCTCAATAATCGACAATGGCCCGACCTCCGCAGTCGGATCGACCTTCGCGCCCTCAGCGACAAATGCCGTGGGGTGAATACCAGGCGTAACCGGTGGCACTGGATGAAATAATGCGGCAACCCGCGCCCAGCCGGCGTAAGGCTCGGTCGTGACTATCGGCACTGTTGCTGCCGGGACCAGCGCTTGCATATCAGGATGCACGATAACCGCACCGGCCGACGTCTGCTCAAGTGTGGATGCATAATGCCGGTTATCGAGAAAACTAACTTCGTGCGGCCCGGCGATTTGCAGCGGGGCTACGCCTTCCAGCAGGAGATCCTGGCTGCCTGCTAGTCCGCTTGCCGCCTTCGCGACAACGGCTAGAGAATAGGGACCACTCCGGCTAAAAAAGCGGGCATTACCCAATGCCGCGTCGGCCATTTTCATTTTCCTCGCGGAGCAATCCCAATAGTACATCAAATGATGTCTATTGTGCGATATATAATAGCGCAAAATCGGCCACGCCAAATATCAAATATCCGCTTTGTGCGATCAGCAAACCCCAGCGATATTGCGGATATTGGCCATTACAGACATCTGCGGACGCTGTGTCGTTCAGGTAGCTTTCTTCGCATAAGCCGCCCGCTCGGCATCGAGCATGAAATCACGCGTGATTGGCACTGCATCGCGCCGGGTCGAAAGCAGCACCTGGAATACCATGTGGGAGCCGTGAAGGAATTCGAGTTCGACCGCGGCGAGATAGAATTCCCACATCCGGCAAAACCGCTCGTCGTAGATCGCCACCGCCCGGTTCCGGTTTTTGGCGAACCGTTCGCGCCAATGTTTCACCGTGTAGTAATAGTGCAAACGCAGCACTTCCATGTCGTCGCACCACAGCCCGCAGCGCTCGGCGGCGGCGAAAGTCTCCGACAGCGCTGGCACATAGGCGCCGGGAAAGATGTATTTGCGGATGAATGGGCCGGTGGTTCCCGGCTGCGACATGCGCCCGATGCAGTGAATGAAGGCATAGCCGTCGGGCTTCAGGAGTTCGCGGATTTTGAGGAAATACTCGTCGAAATGCCCGATGCCGACATGCTCCATCATGCCGACCGAAACCACGCGGTCGAACTGACCGGTGAGCTGGCGATAATCCATTTCGCGAAATTCGACACGGTCAGATACGTTGGCGGCCTCGGCACTGGCGCGCGCCGTCTTGATCTGCTCGGGCGATACGTTGACCGCGGTGACATGGCAGCCCGTTTCGCGCGCCAGATGAATGGCAAAGCCGCCCCAACCGGAGCCGATCTCGGCGACGGTCATGCCGGGCTTCAGTTGCAGCTTGGTAGTAGCGTGGATCAACTTGTAGCGTTGCGCCTGTTCGAGCGTGTCATGCTCGGGATCGCGAAAATATGCGCAGGAATATTGCATCTGGTCGTCGAGGAACAGGCGATATAGTTCGCTAGAGATATCGTAATGGTGGCGGGCATGAGCGGCAGCAAGTCCGATCGGATTGGCCTGATGCCAGCGCCGCAGACTACGCCATATCCGCCGCATGAGCTTCTGTGAGCCGTACGAATAAAGGGCGGCACGGTTGACCGAGAACAGCAGCAGAAAGTCATGGATTGCGGCGCCGCCCTCCAGCGTCAGCGTACCGTCCATATAAGCTTCGGCGGCATACAGTTCGGGATTGATGAATAGCTTGGTGTAGAGCTTGCGGTCGTGCAGGTGGATGGCGACGTCGGGCCCCGGCACGCGATTGCCGAATACATGCTCTTTGCCGCCGGCATCGCGGACCCGCAGGGTGCCTTTGCGAATGAAACGCCGAAGCAGACTGGACAACAGACGCATGTGGGAAGGGTAGCACTTCACGACTCGACCGCGAGTAAAAAATAGTGCTCAACCAGCGCCAACCGCTGATTGGGCCGAAGCCCGCTTTGGGTCAAAAGTGGATTCATGCACTGCAAAACAGAAAGGCCGCCATGTGGCGGCATTTCAAAAGCGAACAGTTGTTTAGATCAGGCGGCTGGTTTCCGTTTCCTGCGCCACCCGCGCACTCCAAGTGCACTGAGCGCCGATGCGAAGAGTGATGCTGGTAGCGATCGTCGCAACTTGCAGGGCTAAATGAAATGCATTTCGTATACCGCAAAAGTAATCGCGGAGGTAAGTAGCTGGAGCGGGGCCCAAGCAATCAAAACGATCCACATAACCGTGAGTACGCCTCCCAAACCCAAAACAGCAAACGGCGCGTGCCTTTTGAGAGTTGAGGCAAGACCTTCGACTGGCCACACATACGAAATACTTGGACTGCCGAATTTCATTGCGCCCTCTAAAAAATCCAACCGAATTGGAGTGCGAGGTTGTCGGTGTGGCTTGACGACAACCTCGCAAGCTATCGAGGGAGGTGATGCCCTCTCGATACCCTTCAAGATTGTAATGTCAGGCCGTCTGGCGCCGAAGATGGAACTGCCAGCAACGTGACTAAGTAACCTTAAAGGATGCGGATGAATGCTAAGCCACACCATCGTGACCCCATTGTGACGTGCTGCCCGCATCGAAGAACGGTGGCGCATGTGACATTCGTCCCCCACCCCACGGCAATTGTGTCCGCTACGTGTCAGGCGTGGTTCGCTGCGGCTGTCGCGTTACCACGGCAACGCCCTCAATTCGTGACCCAAGGAAAAAAACAAGGTCACGATGCCAAGCACCAAGATGGCCAGCGCGGTACATGTTGACGGCTGTTTCAGCAATTCCAGCAGCACCCTTGCAATCTTTTCCAATGCGCCAGGCGAGGCATTGCGCGCGAAGGCAATCCCTTCGGCGTAGCATTCAGGATCCGCACAGCGCGCACCCATCGCCGCTTCCTTGAGGGTCGTGCCACCGGGCACCCAAGCACCATTGACCCAACTTTCGACCTTGCCGCCGCCGTCAGCGGATTTGACGACCCGGCAAATCCGTCCGCCCACACGACTGGGCGGAGTAATCACAGACACGAGCAGCTTTTCTGAGTTCGTCACCGTGGCTACCTCTGTTCCGCAATGAGGCCTTGGAAGTTGCTTAAGTACGTTCAGAAGTCCGCCTGCCTCCTTCGCGTATTCCTCGTCGGTCAACAGACCAGAGGCACGTTGTGCTTTGAGGGCTTCGTGGATGCTGTTCAGGCGTTTCACGCTGCCGCCCAAAGGCCCGCTGCTGCCAGCAGTCGCTTCGAGGGCGGCAGCAATTCTCCGGTCCAGTATTGCCGCCACGTCGTTTGCCTTCATCTGCCAGCGCCGGCTTCCGGCACAAGTGTTGCGCGTTGAAGGCTTTGTGCGTCCTGCACCATCATCTCAAACAGCTCGCTGGCCAGTTTGGTCTCGTCCACGCCGATGGCTTGCGCGTGCAGGCGCAGCAGTGATCTTGTTCTTAGTGAGAGCATCGTGATTGCGTGTGCGTTTTTCATGCTGCTTTACAACACAGCAGCACTCGCCCGGTCTTGTGATTTCATGCCATAGTTTTGTTGCACGGCTTATTGCCGCGTGGACCTGGGACACGACTGATGGCCCTATGGGTCATGTCAGGCGATGCCCGCTTTGTGCCATTAGCGGACTTGGCCGCACGGGCCTGGCGTACGTGTCATCGGATCGGCGCCGGCGATGATCAGTTTGGTCATCGGCGGCGTCGCACAAATGGCCGTCATCTGCCTGTCAGCGACAGTCGCTTCACATGCGTTCATGGGCCTTGCCGTGCAGGTCAAGAGCGCCGCCGCGCGTTAACATCCGAAGCGTCCGGAGCGAGGACTCAATGTGTTCATATCCGCTTTGGGTCATGAGCGGACGTTGCGGCAAGCCAGCAGGACGTCTGCTTTACACCCTGAAAGCCGACACTCAGTCCGGCAGTCTTTGCGCAGATACCGGCGAATTAATGGACAGGACGAAAAGACGTTTGGGATTGAGCATGTGGGCGAATAGGCACGCTGTGCGCCTTCGTTTCGTAATCAAAACCATGCCCGCGGCAGTAGCACACGTGCCGGAGAACCTTTTTAGCTGCTCCACTTTTTTGGACTGTGACCACCTCAATACCCATCGGCACTGTCCGCTGACACGTCAGGCACCGGACAACTTCGGTGCGATAGACGACTTCAGTGATATTGGGATCTTTGGTCGGTATTTTTCCAATTAGCTCGCGCATCGCTCGCCTCCTCCCGGGCCTTCACCACCATGACCCACGCGGCACACTTAAAGGTCGTTGCTGGTCGGACCGACGCCGCCCGCGTCGGGTCTCGGGGCGAACGGTAGTCTCAAAGGAATAATTGCAGGTCTCGCAATTCCAGTGGTGACGCAGATTTCGCGCATCGCAGTATTCGGATGCTTCCGGCAAGAGCAGTCGCGCGCCACATTTGGCGCAGCTGACAGGCGAGGTGTCTCCCAACATACCGCAACCCTAAGTCTCGCCGATTTAAAGTGTGCCTGCCTAGGTCGTTAGAATTTAAATCGAAATCGACGAATCCCGACGCCGAGCCCCAACAAATGTAGCGCCGCTGCCTTTGTGCCGGTTTATCGCGACCAGTTCACTCGCGTTTCCACCGTGGGTCATTAGCGGACATCCCGTCGTCAAATGCCAAAACTCTGGCTCGAATTTACAAGACCGAGCCGCGGCCGATTGTTTTAAGGAAGCGATAAAAATAACAACGGGAGGCTGCCACGGAAGCCGAGAAAGATATCCCCGCGCTTTTAGAATTGTTGAAAATGGAAGCTGCGCAATGGCCACATCCTGAACCTAGCGAGGTTTCAGAAAGCGACTTGTTCCGCCGCGATCAAACCTTACTTGAAATGTGGCCGGAAGCATGCCGACGCGCCGGCCTCGGAAGGCGTGAATTTCCGCGAGGAGTAATCAAACTCTGGAAGCAAAGATTGGGTCAGGCCAATTGAAAGGTCTGCGCTGCACCGCTCCCCAGATCCAGTAGACGCCTGGAGCCGGATGTCCGCTTTGGGTCAGAAAGCGGACATAGGACTCGGCTCTCCACGCTTAGGCGAACACGCCGTCATACGAGCGACGGTCTTAATGAATACTCATCATGATTTCGTGCGAATACATTGCAACGCGATGTTCGCGCGGCGCGCTTGTATCCTTGTTTGCAGACTGTCGCCGCTTGGTTGGCTGTGCATTCTGCGGTTTGGCCGCAATTGTTTCCTGTGCGTAGGCCGTACCGGATGTTTGGGTGACCGGGTTCTCTTTTACGGCGGCGAAATTGGAAGTCGTCATCAATGGTTGCGGCTCTGGTCGCGGTTCTGGTCGCGGTTCTACTTTGGGCAGTCCCACTAGCTGCGATGTTTGAATTGGTGAACCAACATCCTGAAGTTCATAGCTGGACAACATTAAAAGCGCGAGAAGCGCCGTTCCGGCCGCCACAAAGTAGGTGAGGATCGGCATTCGCATTGGGAACCCAGAGACCAACTGGTACTCGGCGGCTTTTTGGTGTTACTGCCGCGGACGAATGCCTGCCAATTGTCCATAGGGGTTGCCCAATGAGACTTAGGGATAACGAGACTTAGGGATAACCTGGGTGGCGTTGGAGGTAACGATGTCTACATTCAATCATTAGCGGGCAACCTCTCAACGAGATGTCTGCACTACCCCCCTCGCGGACATTCGCATCGCAACAGCTCACCTCTGCTTTGTGCGAGAAGCAGACAAAATGCGAGGCGCCCAGCGCATAACAACTCGGGACATTGCCCTGGGTTGATTTCATCGAGAGCCGATAACTTAGGCAGCGCCGTCGATCATTTTGTTGGTTTTTGCTGCCGCTAGATTCCAATACCTAGTCGTTCAATCTTTTTAAACCATCATGATCTATTATCCGCGTACTGTCGCTTTCTGGTAATTGCGTACGCCTACGAGAGCCCCGCGCCCCCCGCCGGGGCTCTTCGTTTTGGAAGCTCGTGGCCCGAGAGCGCATTGTTGGCTCGGAAATACTAGAGCGTCCTGTAAAATAGGCTGGCCACAGCGCGCGGACATCACAAGTAAGTGAAGTCGGGCCTGACGAAATCAAAGTAGAATAATCAGCAGTATTCGAATTGTTCAGTCGTGGTGAGCGTCATGTCAGTGTCCCTCAGCGAAAGGTGTCGGGTTCTCGCGCGCGAGTGCCGGGCAAAAGCTTCGTCTTTTCGAAACGAAAAGCCTCGTACACAAATGTTCCAACTCGCGGACGATTACGAACGTAAAGCCTACCGAGCAGAGACACTGGAGGATTTACTACGAGCGAAATCCGATGAGAGTGTCTCGCTGGTCCCGGAGATTTTTAGTCTTTCATAAAGGCGCCGAAAGACCTAAAACATCCATTCAATGGCTGTCCCGTTATGCTCCCCCAGCGCCTTTCAAACTGGGACAGCCGCGACGAGAAAGAGCCGTAGCGATCCCTGCGGCTCTTTCTTTTTTTGACAAATAAAATGGTCGTTCCGGAAAACTGATGTCCGCTTTACCACCGAACGCGGACATGCGCAGTGCACTAGCTCATATCCGCTAGGTGCCAGTAGCGCGGTCAGGGCCGCCACGATGATCGTGACACCATTATTCGACGGTGCTTTTTCTGATAAGGCGACAGCATACTCGTTCGCCAGCGAGTTCGGCGTTTAATGTTTCTACGAAAATAAGCGGGCCGCACCGAGTGTATGACACCTCGGCACGGCCCCTTTCTGCCCAGCCATAGGCCACAACGCGGGCAGAACAAAAATGAAATCTGAATTGCGAGCAGAATCACCAGCCGGCGCCGACCGGATGGCTGGCTGCTTAAAGCAGCGACGCTAATTATGTCTTGTGATTTGGCGACAGGAATTTGATTTTATTTGCCGTCGGGCCGTCAAAGCACAACCTCCGAGCATTTCGTCCGATCGAAGAACGCGTTACGAACGACCAATTAAAATGTGCTTACCAAGATGTCCTGAAACTAGGGCGGCCGATTATCGAGGAACAAAGCGTTGGAAGCTAAAACGGCGGCGGTCCGTTCACTTTCTCGGGAGTATCCCCACGGTGCGAGCAAAAGATCCGACACTTACCGAACACTATTTGATGCTGGCCGAGCGCTTTCGGCGCAAAGCCACTAACGAACAGAAGGCGTCGCACAAGGCCGAATGCGAGCAACTCGCTGCTTGCTACGCGCGACTAGCCGAGGAATTTAAATCCGCACCCAATCAGGCTTTGGAGTCGCCGAAACCATGAATGAAAAGCGAATTTCTTATCGACGCCGTTTGCTGAAAACTGGGTGCATCATTACCAGTGATAAAGCGCCATCAATCCACTGCACGGTCAGAAATGCTACTGAAAAAGGAGCCGCACTACAGGTGTCGACCAGTTTCGGCATCCCCGGAAGCTTCGATGTCATTATTGAGGGTGCCCGGCGTCGCTGCCAATCGTTGTGGAGAACCGACACAATGATCGGTGTTTCGTTTGAACAGGCGCGCCGACCGAGCGCCTTAGACCGGCGCACCATGTCCGCCTTACCCCAGACAGCAGACAGGTGCAGCGCACGAGCCAATGGCCGCTAAGTGGCATCCGCGTTGGCGGCACGATGCGAACGGCAGTGTTAATTCAGTGGTGCATTGGCGATGGGACTATAGCCGTTGAGTTCGCGAGCGAGTTCAAACAAAAGGCCGCCCTCCCGCGGGAGAGCGGCCTTTTCTGAACCAGGTAGCAGCTGTGGCGATACTGCGCCCCGTCCAGTGTCAAAAAATGGACAGCGCCGCGTGAGCTAATTCGTAGCCGAAAAATCCCATCCACGCCGCTGTCAGACCAAGTCCAACAACGACCATCAGCGGCGGCCAAATCGTGTGAAGAAACGTCCTCATAATGCGAAGCGGTAACCCGTCAACACGACAGCAATATTTCTAAAAAGCAAAAGGTCCACCCGCTATTAAAAATGACATATGTCTTTTGTCTTTTTGTCGCTTGTGAAGCTTTTGTTACGCTCGGAACCTGGACAAAAACTCCTCGAGCATTTTCGCTCGAGGGTTTCCGGCCACAGACTAAATCAGGTTAGGCGGCTTGTTTCCGCTTCCTGCGCCAACCGAGCAGACCCAACGCGCCGAGGCCGGTCGCGAAGAGCGGGAGAGCGGCTGGAAGTGGCGTTGCGTTGGTTGAGCTTTCAACTATCGAAAGGTCGCCATTAAACGGAGAGTTGACGTTGTTGCTGGCCATTGTAAGCAGCGTGTAACCATTGCCGTCAGCGTAAATATTAAATTCTGCCGACGAAACGGTAGGGTCAGCTGCGTAATAATCAGGACCCGCGGCAGTGAAAACAATGCCGCCGTTAGTTAAGCCAAATGGCGCGCCCCCGCCCGTCGTGGTGATCACATTGTCCCATCCAAAATAGCCGTTGTTGTTGTTGGCCGGCAGCAAACCGATAATGCTGTAAGTCGTGGCAGGCGATCCCTCAGAGACTGTGCCAGTGATGCCGATGACATTATAATTGGTGCCGTCAAACGTGGCGTTGAGTGTCGCCGAAACGTTGAAGGGACCACAGCATCCATTGCCAGGTAACACGGTGTTTGTGAACATGAGATCGAACGTCGTCGCATGAGCAGGCGACGCTCCAAAACTCGCACCAAAGCTGATAACTACTGCCGCCAACGCGACTAACGTTCGTTTCATTTGTCGACCTTAATAAATGCCGACGGCTCAAGGCAGTCAGCGATTCAATGCCACATTGGCAGGCTTAAGGCCTTGCAGTGGCTTCGTCTTGTGATTTCCAGCCAATGGCTTGGCAATTTGTGCCGCAGTAATGCTCGGCATTTCACTTGGGGTACGCGCGGGCAAAATTTTGTCGACTAATGATAGGCGCGAGCTTGTCATGTCCGCGTTGGCTCAAAAGCGGGCATGTGCAAGTGCACGGCTGATGTCCGCTAAGGTGCAATGGCTTGCATTAGGAAAATTGCATTGATTACAAAAAAAGCCCCGAGGTTTCCCGAAGTCCTTGTTTTCCTCGCGCCGCAAATGGTCAGTAAAATTTATAATTGAGGCCGACGCGGATGACATGGTCCCGCACGTCGCTCGTCATTGTGAAAGTATGCCCGGTGAGCGGGTCAGGTACGACGTCAGTATAGCTTCCAAGGTCCAAATAGAGATATTCAAGCTTTGCGGTCCATCCACCCCCAAGGTGCGTCTCAACCCCGCCGCCGACTACCCATCCACTTTGGTTGAAATCGGCACTTCCAGCGGCATCAGCAGGTGTAAAGACACGAAAATCGTTGTGGACCTCTCCCCAAGCACCGCCGCCGGTCACGTACCATAGCCAGTCGCCGTTCGTGTAACCGAACCGCGCCCGCGCTGTTGCAAACCATTTTAGTTTTTGCTCCGCGGTGAAGTATGATGCATTGCCGGGGTCGGTGCACCCAGCGCCCACACAGCTCGTGTCTTTTTGGCTCGCCCCTTGAACATCGCCTTCAACACCAATCAACCAGTTGGGTGCGAATTGGTAATTATACCCGATCTGACCACCACCAATGAAACCAGCGGGAGACATAGAGAACGAGCCGACCGCCCTACCCGTGGTCGCATCCATTTGCGTGGTCGGATCCCGTCCGACGCCGCCGCCCGCATTCACGCCAATGTAGAATCCGGTCCAGGTCCAGACCGGCGCCGGGGGCGTATAAACAGGCGCCTTGCGCGGCAGATCCGCTGCGGACGCAAATTGTATGAAAGCAATGGACGAGACCGCGGCAACGATCGCAACTGGCAAACGGCGCATAACTCCAGCCCCTTTTTTGGATGAGCCTCTTTTTTTAATGCAAAACTCTATATCGGAACCCTTAGACCAGTCCCGCCGCAGTACACTCACAGCGAGAAAATTGCCCCCTGTTGCGAATTGGTCACAAGCGGATCTGCCGAACCGGGTCCGCCAAAAAGAGGGCGATGCCCGCCGGGGCTGCCGGGGCTGCGGCGGCATTGTCCAGTCTGCACTTGGCGATCCAGTATTAATATGGTCGAGGAAACAACTTCCCAATAGGAGGGCTTAGAGATGACAATAACGGTCTTGCTAATGTCGATATTGACCGGACAAAATCATTCCGTTGTCGCTGAATATGACACCCCACAGGCTTGCGAAGCCGCAGCACAAGCACACCAGAAAGTCCTTTTGGCGAACGATATCAGAGCGGTCTATAGCTGTTCTCCTAAAGCGGGCTCACGCTAACGAACGGTCTACCGATAATTGCTGCCGCCCCCGACGCGGCAGGCTCCCACTCGTGCTGTCATGTCC